>NZ_PIPO01000001.1 GCF_003986975.1 Aliidiomarina soli
GTGTGGAAGCGCAGTAATGTGTTGAGCTAACCTGTACTAATTGCCCGTGAGGCTTAACCATACAACACCAAAGACGTATGACTCTGCACGAGTGCGTGTTGAGGGTATTACTGACAGAGATTTTTTTAACGCAGCGTCTATCGAGATGATGACGTTGATGTTGCAACAGCTTGTTGAAGTTGAACCAAATTTGTCTGGCGGCCATAGCGACGTGGAACCACCTGAATCCATTCCGAACTCAGTAGTGAAACATGTCAGCGCCGATGGTAGTGTGGGGCTTCCCCATGTGAGAGTAGGACACCGCCAGGCATCCATATAAGTCAAAAAGGCCACCCATCTGGGTGGCCTTTTTGCTTATGGTTGTTTAAAAGCAGGCCTCGCCGGCCGCACACGGGCCTTGAATCTTGAATGGGAACGAGATGGTGAACGTTGCTGGCACCTGCAGACCCATTCAAGATTCAAGCCCCGCGCCTGGGTTGCCCATCTACCACCGACAGCCCATCCCCACACCGAGCACCATCTACCATCGACAGCCAATCCCCAAACCGAGCACTCATCCAGATTTAAAAAACCCAATGCACTCCAACCATCAAACCCGCCTTACTGGCAGGCTCAAGTGTAGCGACACGTTGCTGGGACTGATCATAAAGACGAACCTCACGCTCAAGACTGTAAGTAACCTGTGCACTGAAGCTAACCTCGTCAGCAAGCGCATAGCGAACCCCGAACGAGGGTAAGATATCCTGATGCTTGATTACCGGTACGTTGCTGTCCTGCTGCGAATAGAAGCGAGTTTGCCACTTCAGCCCGGCATCCAGATACCAGGTGTCATTCAGTCGATAGCTTATTTTTGCCTGAGGGATGGTCAGGTTGCCTGACCATCGGCTTGCATCCTCTTCGGTAAACACAAGGCCGATAACGGGGTAAAGAACATTCTCAGTATCATGCAGGAGCATCCCGACACCACCGACCCAGGCGATATTGCCCTTCCCCTGGCGGATAAGCGCGAACTGAGGATTATAGGTAATAGCCTGCGAATTAATTGAATCACGAAAGCCCAGCCGAACCCGGAGGCTAGGCCATAGTGACCACTCGTCATTGAGTGAAGCAAGGTACTGGACACCGGGGTTAATATGGGTGTAAATGCTTGAATTCTGACTAAAGTGATACAAGCGTTGCTCTGCCGAAAAAAGCAAAGCCTGATGTTCACCTGTCAGGCTCCAACTATCCGACACTGCAAAGTTCTCATCACTGCCGGAACCAAGGCGTTGCCATTCAAGATCGACGCTTGCGGCATTTGCAGAAGCGGTCGTTAAAAGTGTTAGAATACCCATCCCATGCATTAGAGTGAGCAGAATGCTGTTTGGCATAAACGCTGTTCCTTGTTGTAGTCACCAGGTGAGATCACTATGTCACATTTCGCCGTAGCATCGAGACGACTTTACATCGCAAACGAACTGCAACCTTATCGGGTCGACATTACCGACGGTGACCTTTTCTATATTCCTGGTTGGCTGACCAGAGATGAATCCAATAGGTACTATAGCAAACTGTCGCAAACACTTGAGTGGCAACAAGATCGCATTCAGGTATTTGGTAAGTGGCATTTAATTCCCCGGTTGCAGGCGTGGTATGGTGATGCCGATGCCAACTACCAGTATTCGGGACGTACTTTGACCCCTAATCCCTGGACACCTGAACTGGCGGTATTGCGCAACAAGCTTAGCGAGAGCGGGATGGCGAGTAACTCTGTGCTGGCCAACTGCTATCGCAATGGTGAGGATCGTATGGGCTGGCACAGTGACAACGAACCTGAGCTGGGCCCTGCACCCACCATAGCCTCGATTTCTTTAGGGGCGACACGGTGCTTTCAGTTGCGCCATAAAGGTAGCCGGCAACGCATTGATATCGAGCTCGAAAACGGTAGCCTGTTAATCATGGGTGGGCAGTTACAACAGCATTGGCAACATGGCCTTCCAACGCGTAAACGCTGTCTGGATGGTCGAATTAATCTTACTTTCAGGCAGGTTAATGGTCGTACAATCAGAGCAAACGGCCTGAAGTAGAAAGAGGTAAGTGAGATGAGTATGCAGCAGCTTATAGAGCAAAAACTAGAGAGGGTATTTACCCCCGAGTATCTTGATGTGTTGAACGAAAGCCATATGCATTCGGGCCCGGCGACTGAGTCTCACTTTAAAGTGGTCATCGTCAGCTCTGGCTTCAAAGGTGAGCGCTTACTCAATCGTCACCGTTCGGTGAATGAGGTTCTAGCAGAAGAGCTGGCTGAGCATATTCACGCGCTTGCGCTACATACCTACACCCCGGAAGAATGGGTAGAAAAGGGCAATGCGCCGTTATCACCAGCCTGTAGGGGTGGCAGTAAAACCGATTAGCAACTCAGATGTGTTGGAGCGCTGGTTTCAAGTACACTAGCTGACATTTGTTGAGTTAAAACATACTGTTTAATTTACTTTTGCAAGGAAAGACCATGGTCATAAAACCTAAAATTCGCGGATTCATTTGCACTAACGCACATCCAGTTGGCTGTGCAGAGAACGTAAAACGTCAAATTGAGTATGTGAAACGACAGCCAGCCGTTAACGACGCGCCAAAACGTGTTCTGGTTATCGGAAGCTCGACCGGATATGGCCTGGCGACCCGCATTGTGGCCGCGTTCGGCGGTGGTGCTAAAACTCTGGGTGTTTGTTTTGAGAAAGAACCATCTGAACGAAAAACCGGGACTGCAGGCTGGTACAACACAGCGGCTTTTCATCAGCAGGCCGGTGAAGCTGGCTTATATGCAAAAACTATCAATGGGGATGCATTTTCAGACGAGCTTAAAACTGAAGTGATTGAAGCGATTAAAGCGGATCTGGGTGAGGTTGATCTGGTGATTTATAGTCTCGCATCACCAAAGCGCAAAGATCCGGAGAGCGGCGACGTATTCAGTTCAACACTCAAGCCAGTAGGTCAATCCTATACCACGAAGACCTATGACACTGACAAAGACAAGGTACATGAAATCAGCCTCGAGCCTGCAACGGATGATGAGATTAATAATACCGTTAAAGTGATGGGCGGTGAAGACTGGGAGCGCTGGATTAAAGCATTGCACGATGCAGGCGTACTGGCGAAAGGGGCCAAAACCACTGCTTACACTTACATTGGCAAGAAGCTCACCTGGCCTATATACGGTCATGCGACTATCGGTAAAGCGAAAGAAGATCTGGATCGGGCTGCAGATGCGTTACGCACCCAGTACACCGATGTGCAACTGGAAGCTTACGTGTCGTCGCTAAAAGCGTTAGTGACGCAGGCGAGTTCTGCTATCCCGGTTATGCCGTTGTATATTTCGCTGATGTATGGGGTGATGAAAGAAGAGGGCACCCATGAAGGCTGCATTGAACAGACCTATCGGCTGCTCTCAGAGGGACTGTACGCGGCCAACCCGAGCCTGGATGATGCGCATCGCCTGCGTATGGATGGCCATGAGACCAATGACCAGACTCAGGCCAAAATTGAAACCTTGTGGCATCAGGTAAATCAGGACAACTTCCATCAGTTGGCTGATTACGAAGGGTATCATCAGGATTTTCTGCACCTTTTCGGCTTCGGATTTGACAATGTTGACTACGAACAGGATGTAGATCCGCTCGTAAACTGGTAAACTATGGCGCCGAGGTTTTAGCTTGGAATATATTGGCTTTCTAAATAGCGTAGAAAGGTAATGTAAAAAAATGCTAAAATCGCGGCCTTAGGTGTAAGAAGAATTTATACGCGCTCATGCTGGCACTCGACTGTGTCAGGTATGGGCGCGAGCATGTTTTTATAAGGAATTTGGTCGTCAGGCCGAAATAAAGTTTCAATCTTCCCTAAATTGAGTAGTGCTAACGCGTATGATTACGATAAAGAAAGGTTTGGACGTTCCTATCTCAGGCGCTCCACAACAAACTATTGAAGACGGTAAAACCGTCAAATCAGTCGCTACGCTAGGTGAAGAGTACGTGGGAATGCGCCCGACCATGCAAGTCCAGGTCGAAGACCGGGTCAAAAAAGGTCAGGTTCTTTTTGAAGATAAAAAGAATCCGGGTGTTAAGTTCACGGCTCCTGCAGCTGGTGTAGTCAAAGCCATCAATCGTGGTGCCAAGCGTGTTCTGCAATCTGTTGTTATCGATATCGATGGCGACGAGCAGGAAACCTTTGCCAAGTATGACTCGAAAGAGCTACTTAACTTAAGCCGCGAAAAAGTTCAGGAAAACCTGGTTGAGTCAGGCATGTGGGTTGCGTTGCGCACCCGCCCGTACTCGCGCTCACCAGCCCTGGATGCTGAAGCAAAAGCTATTTTTGTGAATGCGATGGATACCAATCCACTGGCCGCTGATCCTGCTTTGATTATCAATGAAGAAAAGCAGGCATTTATCGATGGTCTAAAAGTCGTTAGCCGTTTAACGGAAGGTAAACTTCATGTTGCCACTGCGCCTGACGCCAACATCGATTTCGGTGATGCACCGGTAAATCACGAGACCTTTAAAGGACCTCATCCTGCAGGTAACGTCGGTACTCATATTCACTTCATTGAAGGCGCTGATTTCAAATACAGCGTTTGGCACCTTGGTTACCAGGACGTTATCGCTTTCGGTAAGTTATTTACCACGGGTGAACTGTTCACCAATCGAGTGGTGTCTGTAGCAGGTCCTGCAGCAACTAAACCGCGTTTACTGCGTACTCGTATGGGCGCAAGCCTGGATGATTTGCTTGCCGGTGAAGTTAAAGAGGGCAACCAACGCGTGGTCTCGGGCTCTGTGCTTAATGGTCACAAAGCCGATGGCTCACATGCCTTTTTAGGCCGCTTCCATAACCAGGTATCACTATTGGGTGAAGGCGACGAGAAACAGTTGTTTGGCTGGATCTGGCCTGGCAAAGAGATGCATTCGATTACCCGTGCTTACTTAGGGCATATCATTCCTAAGAAGAAGTTTGATATGAATGCGTCAACCAATGGTTCTGAGCGTGCAATGGTGCCAATTGGCAACTATGAGCGTGTTATGCCGCTGGATGTGATTCCGACACTGTTGCTGCGTGCAATTGTGTCTGGCGACATCGAGACCGCTCAGGAGTTAGGCTGTCTGGAGTTGGACGAAGAAGATTTGGCTCTGTGTACTTATGTTTGCCCAGGCAAGTATGAATATGGCACAGCTCTTCGTAAGGTTCTCACGACCATTGAGAAAGAAGGCTAATCATGAGCATCAAGAATTACTTAGAACGTATTGAACCGAACTTTGAACCGGGTGGAAAGCACGAAAAGTGGTATGCACTGTATGAAGCAGTTGCGACCATTCTGTATACCCCTGGTATGACTACTAAAGCGACTACGCACGTACGTGACAGCATTGACCTGAAACGGATCATGATCTTTGTATGGATGATGACCTTTCCAGCGATGTTCTGGGGTATGTGGAACGTTGGTTTTCAGGCAAACCTGGCGGTAATGGACGGTTACCAACTTGCTGATATCTGGCAAGTGGGCTTGTTCCAGGCGTTAGGTGGCGAACTGGGCGGTGATGCGGGTTGGGCCACTATGATGTGGTACGGCGCCTGTTTCTTCCTGCCTATCTACGCGGTGACCTTTTTTGTCGGTGGCTTCTGGGAAGTACTGTTTGCATCAATTCGCAAGCATGAAGTAAACGAAGGTTTCTTCGTTTCCTCTGTTCTTTTCGCATTGATTCTGCCAGCAACTATTCCATTGTGGCAGGTAGCACTGGGTATCACCTTCGGTATCGTGATTGGTAAGGAAATATTTGGCGGCACAGGTCGTAACTTCCTTAACCCGGCCCTTACTGGTCGTGCATTCCTCTACTTCTCATTCCCGGCTGCCATTACTGGTGACCAGGTGTGGACCGCAGTAGACGGGTATGCCGGTGCGACTAAACTGACTCAGGCTTTCCAGGGCGACCTGGACTATTCAGATATGGCTCTGTGGGTGAACGCCTTCCTGGGTAAAATCCCTGGTTCAGTCGGTGAAGTTTCAACCCTGATGATTCTTATCGGTGGTTTGGCTCTAATTTACTTCCGCATCGCTTCATGGCGCATTGTTGGTGGTGTATTTGTCGGTATGGTGTTGTTCTCAAGCTTGCTGAACCTACTGGGTAGTGACAGTAACGCGATGTTCGCAATGCCTTGGTACTGGCATCTGGTTGTCGGTGGCTTTGCCTTCGGTATGATGTTCATGGCGACCGACCCGGTATCAGCATCCTTTACCAACAGAGGTAAATGGGCCTACGGTATTTTGATTGGTTTCATGACGGTGATGATTCGCGTTATCAACCCAGCCTTCCCTGAAGGCATCATGCTAGCCATTCTGTTTGCCAACGTATTTGCACCACTTTTCGACCATTTCGTGGTGCAGGCAAATATGAAGCGGAGGAAGTTACGCCATGTCTAAAAAGAATGAGAGCACCAGTAAAACATTTATCGTGGTGATCGCACTATGTCTGGTGTGTTCCATCATCGTATCTGGCGCGGCCGTTGGCCTTAAAGACCGTCAGGAAGCTAACGCCGCGTTGGCAATGCAGCGCAACGTGTTGCAAGCAGCGCGAATCGACTTTCCTAGTGGGGAAGCCGCTAGCATCTATGCCGAGCGTATTCGTGAGTATCGCCTGAATATGGAGACTTACGAACTCACTTCAGCCAGTGAAGAAGAACTCGCAGCAGCAGCTGACACTGAAAGCCAGGGTGAAGTTGCCCGTCGCTTAAGTGCTGACGAAGATGTTGCTGGTGTTCGAGACCTTGAACAGTACACGATGTTCTATGTAGCACTGGGTGAAGACGGCGAGTCAGTTGAATCTTATATTTTACCCATTCGCGGTGCAGGCTTGTGGGGCATGATGTATGCACTACTGGCACTGGAGAGCGACGGTCAAACCATCGCTGGGCTGAACTTCTACGACCACTCTGAGACTCCAGGTCTTGGTGGCGAAATTCAGAATCCACGCTGGGTTAGCAACTTCGAAGGCAAGCAAGCGGTGGATAGCGAGGGGAACGTGGAAATTCGCGTCACCAAAGGCGCAAACCCACAGGATAACGAAGTGGATGCATTGTCGGGTGCTACTATCACCAGTAACGGCGTGGACAACACGTTCCAGTTCTGGCTGAGTGACACGGCATATGGCCCGTTCCTGCAAAAACTGCGTGAAGGAGAGGTGTTGTAATGGCTAGTGCAAAAGAAATGAAGCAGGTGTTGTTTGGCCCTATCTTTGCCAACAACCCAATTGCATTGCAAATTCTCGGTGTGTGTTCTGCGCTTGCCGTTACCGGTAGCATGGATAACACCCTGGTAATGTGCCTGGCGTTGACCTTTGTAGTCGCCGTGTCGAACTTTTCGATTTCGTTGATTCGTAATCACATTCCATCGAGTGTGCGGATTATCGTCCAGATGACCATCATTGCGAGTCTGGTTATCGTGGTTGATCAGGTTCTGCAGGCCTATGCGTACGATATTGCACAAGAACTATCGGTCTTCGTTGGTTTGATTATTACCAACTGTATCGTTATGGGACGTGCCGAAGCATTTGCGATGAAAGAGCCACCAGGCATGGCGTTACTGGATGGTATCGGGAATGGCTTAGGCTATTCCATCGTTCTGCTAACGGTTGCGTTTTTCCGCGAACTGTTTGGTTCAGGTAGCTTATTTGGTTTACAAATTCTGCCATTGGCAACCGAAGGCGGCTGGTATACCCCAGTGGGTCTGCTGGTATTGCCACCAAGTGCGTTCTTTATTATCGGTGGTTTCATTTGGGTACTGCGTACCTTCCGCACCGAGCAAGTTGAGGCGAAGGAGTAAACAATGGAACATTATTTAACAATGTTTGTTCGCGCCGTTTTCATCGAAAACTTAGCGCTTTCATTCTTCCTTGGCATGTGTACTTTCCTTGCGGTATCGAAGAAAGTTACTACGGCTATGGGCCTTGGGGTAGCAGTTATTGTGGTGCTGGGTCTTGCCGTACCGATTAATAACCTGGTGAACACCTTTGTTCTTTCTCCTGGCGCACTTGGCTGGGCTGGCTTCCCGGACGCGGACTTAAGCTTCCTGCGCTTCCTGACCTTTATCGGCGTTATTGCAGCGTTGGTTCAGATCCTGGAAATGGCTTTGGATAAGTTTCTGCCCGCGCTGTATAACGCTTTGGGTATCTTCCTACCATTGATTACCGTTAACTGCGCTATCTTTGGTGGTGTGCTGTTCATGGTTGAGCGTGATTACAACTTTACCGAGTCCGTAGTCTACGGTGTAGGTAGTGGTGTGGGCTGGGCACTGGCAATCGTCTTGCTGGCGGCTGTGCGTGAGAAGTTGAAGTATGCTGATATTCCTGACGGTTTACGTGGTCTGGGTATTACCTTTATCAGCACCGGCTTAATTGGTTTGGGCTTCATGTCGTTCTCTGGCGTGTCTCTGTAGGCCCTTGTTGTAATGAATCAGGAATAAAAGGAACAAGTCGATGCAAGAAATATATCTTGGCGTAGGCCTGTTCACCATTATTGTATTAGCTTTGGTTGTAGTGATTTTGTTCGCAAAATCAAAGCTGGTACCTTCTGGTGACGTAGAAATCATCATCAATGATGATCCAGATAAGAAAATCACGACGCAGCCCGGCTCTAAACTATTAGGCGCCTTGGCTAACGCAGGTATCTTCGTATCCTCAGCCTGTGGTGGCGGTGGGTCGTGTGGCCAGTGTATCGTTAAAATTAAAGAAGGCGGCGGTGAGATTCTGCCAACTGAGCGTGACCATATTTCTCGTGGTGAAGCGCGGGACGGTGCGCGCCTGTCGTGTCAGGTGAATGTTAAACAGAACATGAAAATTGAATTGCCTGAAGAAGTTTTCGGGATCAAGAAATGGGATTGTACTGTTCGTTCAAATGACAACGTAGCGACCTTCATTAAAGAGCTGGTGCTGGAAATTCCGGATAGCGAGTCTGTTCCGTTCCGTGCTGGTGGTTATATTCAGATCGAAGCGCCTGCGCATCACGTTAAGTTTAAAGACTTCGACGTGGCTGAAGAGTACCGTGGTGACTGGGAACGCTTTAAGTTCTTTGACCTTGAGTCGAAGGTAGACGATGAAGTGATTCGTGCCTACTCAATGGCAAACTACCCGGACGAAGAAGGCATCATCATGCTCAACGTGCGTATCGCTACGCCACCGCCAAATGACATGACGTTGCCACCAGGTAAAATGTCATCGTACATTTTCAGCCTCAAAGCCGGTGATAAAGCGACCATTTCAGGACCATTTGGTGAGTTCTTCGCCAAAGAAACTGAAGCTGAAATGATCTTTGTCGGTGGTGGTGCTGGTATGGCGCCGATGCGGTCACATATTTTTGACCAGTTACGCCGACTCAACTCTAAGCGTAAAATTTCGTTCTGGTACGGTGCTCGATCTAAGCGTGAAATGTTCTACGTTGAAGATTTCGATATGCTGGCCGACGAGAATGAAAACTTCGAGTGGCACGTAGCGCTGTCTGATCCAACCGAAGAAGACAACTGGGAAGGTTTCACAGGTTTCATTCACAATGTGTTGATGGAAAATTACCTGAAAGATCACCCTGCACCAGAAGACTGTGAATTCTACATGTGTGGACCGCCGGTTATGAACGCGGCTGTGATCAACATGCTGAAAGATCTTGGTGTCGAAGATGAAAATATCATGTTGGATGACTTCGGTGGTTAATTCACCAGCTTGTTAATATGATAGTACAAGGCCGCCCCACTAAGGGCGGCCTTTTTATTTGCTCGCTGGTAATGCAAGGCTGGCGACGGTAAAGGGTGAAGCCGGGTAAATTATTGCGTATAATACGCACAGATTCTTTAAAGCGCGGAGTAGTAATGCAGACGTTTTTGTTGGTGTTCATCATGATGGTTATTGGTTTTGCAGCAATGGCTATTGGTTACATGGTGCAACGTAAGTCTATCTCAGGTAGTTGTGGTGGCCTCGGCGCCATGGGGATCGAAAAAGCCTGTGACTGTGATAATCCGTGTGACGAAAAAAAGGCGCACATGGCTAAGCACGAGCGCCGTGAAAAAATCAAAGAGTGGCAGAAAAACCAGATTAATTAACGTGCCGGGTCAAAGTGGACTAAACCATTTTGACCTATGGCATAACACCCTTGCTCAAAGGTGCAGCTTAGCTGTCGGGCAGGGGTGTCGATCACTTCCCAGTTCTGTCCCCAGTCCGCCGACCAGGCGACACCCGTGGCATTGCCCACTAAGATATAATCCTGATACGTCGTTAAACTGGTAAGGACCCCGGAAAGTGGTGGTACTGGCAGGTTGCTGAATTCATTGTTGTGATAGCGGAATACCTGGCTGGCATCACTGTCCGTTTCAGTGTCTGCTCCGGTGAGTCCCCCGGTAAACAAGATATCGTCGTTACCAAGAGGCCATACGGAGGTCACCGCGGCGCCCTCGGCACCTGAAATCGGTGTAGCAACGACCCGGAAACGTAACCCTGTACTCGATTTGTACATCAACCGGGCCTGCTCCGCGTAAGCGCTGCCCATGGCCCATGTATTGTTGGCGTAGCGAACACAGCTGCCTGACTCATTAAAACCACTTTCGTTAGCCTGAGCAGGCTGGTTAAAGCCACTACGGGCACTAAGCCAGGTACGCCCGTTGGTACTGCGTACCGCATGCCATTCCTCGCTTCTGCCAGAGCCCAGTATCCAGGTTTCACCATTGGAGTCGTGGTCGAAACATCGCAGTGTTCGGTCGCCATCGGCACGGTGCAACTGGTTCCAGCTATAGCCGCTGTTGCGGCTATGGTAAAGCCTTGAGTCTGAACCTCGTCCTGAGGTAAGTACATAAGCTTCGCGGTCTCCCTTGGCTTTGATTTGAGTAATGGGAAGGGTTCCGTCGCGACCCACGGGTTGCGAAAGCGTCCAGCTGTTACCGCCATCCTCAGAATATGCCACGTGCCCGTTGGTACTGCCCAGCCACAGGGTTTGTGCAGTATTGCTGGCCACAGCTTGCCATCTCGTTTCTTCACCAGCTTGCGGTAAATTCAGTTGGGTTACCGCCGTATCAGCAGCGGCATTTGTAGCTAGAAAAGAAAGGCCGAGTGCAACAGAAATCCGGCGTAGCGTCATGAATACCTCGTTGATTAAGGAAAGTTATAAGCACCAAAAGGAACTCAAGCTTATGCTATAGTGTCGCACGACCATATTCTAAAGCAACTAAATGCGCGCAGCTTTGCTGTGCTGACAAGGGTGATTATGTTTCGAAGAGCAGCAGCAACAGGGCGTGCCACCGTGCTGATGACCATCCTCAGTGGGCTGGCAATTTCAGCCTCTGCTGCGGAAGGAGACACCCAAAAACTCCTCGCGTGGTTTGCCGGCGATTTTACTAATTATCAGCAGACTATCCACCAGCCGGAGCAATCGCTGACCCCGGTGATTAAACGTATTGAGCCGCTGGATTATGCAGAGCAAGGTCATGCATTTTTGAGTGAGCAGGCCTACCTGTTTGAACCGGACCAGGTGATACGTCGTCAGATTTATCTGCTTGAGCGTGTTCGGGGCGGCTGGCGGCAGGCTGTATTCAACGTTGAAACTGAACTGGGCGCCGCTGAATTAGCCGACCCCTCGAACTGGCAAGCCTCATATGGCTGTGAGGTAAACTGGCGCTGGCGAAATGGCGAGTTTGAAGGTGAGCGTAATCACCAACGCTGTTATTTTTACCGCAGCAGTGATGGTCAGAAGGTGAGCCTGTCAAGCCAGTTACGCCTCAGTGAAAACGCTCTGACAATCACTGAGCAGGCATTTCTTGCAACGAATACGCCGTTACTCCGTAGCGATCTTGCTGGCACCCACCACTATGCGCGGATGCAATATTATGACGCGCAAGTTGAGTACCGCGCCCCGGGCACGGATCGCTGGCGGCAGGCAGAGTTAATCGGTGTGCTGCATAATCAAGGTGCGCGCGTTGGCATTCGCTTGTCCGAGCAACAGCAGGAGCTGCGTTATCAGTTTGCTGTTACAACGGGCGGTGAACAGGCAGAGTTCGCTTTATATGACCTGAATGGGATGGAAACTGTTCATCAGGAACATGTAGCGGTGAATGATGTGATCGAGTACCAATCAGATTATCTGAAAATCGAACTAACCCCTCGTGCCAGTCGCTCTGATTGAGTGCGATGGCGCAGGCGCGACCGGCTGTTCACTACTGATTTGCTGCGGCTGCCGCGTTTATAATCATTGCCATACGCTGAGCTGAGCGGGTAAGTTGTTCTTTAACTACCTGTTTGGCTTGAATAAGATAGGCCGAATCCAATTCATCACCTGGCTCCAAATCAGCGTAGGCATATTCCCGGGCCAGGTGGTTGGCTTCCTCCGCCCACAGCTGCAACGCCTCATACCAGTCCTCGGTGGACTCTGGCAACGGGTTCTGCGCAGCCAGTTGAGCCGGAGCCGGGAGCTCTTTGCGCTCAATGATCAGCGAGTCCCATACCCGGTGTAAATTGATCCGCTCTCCGTCTACGGTCACATAGGTGTCATTGCCCCCTCGGTCCCGAGCAAAACCAAGATGCAAGGGCTGATGCAAGTCGGTAATCCAATGACTGAATTTACGCAGTTCATCGGCTTGTGCGGTCGGGTTTGCCTGCGGGTCAAACATCACATCCAGTGCGTTCATTGCCGCACCCACCACACAGCGACGGTTAGGGCAGTGGCGTTGCATGTCGATCTGTTGTTCATCTGGTGGAATGTTAGCGAAGTGAAGCGGACCGAGGAAGCGACCCTCTTCAGTGCCACGAACACGGTCCGCCCAGGTGGTCGCTGATGCCAGTGAAGTTTCGTCAAGTCGCTGCAGATGGCTGTCGACCCAACGACGTGCCTGTGGGGTTAAATACTCATAGGCAGTGGCTCCGATATACTCGTGGCCGGTGAAACCCCAGGCATGGACGTTTGCCGGAAGCAGTAAACAGGCGGCGAGAATAAGACTAGCGAGTTTGTGCATCAAGAGACTCTCCGCTGACGCCAAGACTGTCATCGCTCATCAGGTATAAATAAACTGGCATAATTTCAGCTGCTGTTTTGAGCTTGCTTTTATCTTCGGCAGGGTAGGCTTTTGAACGCATCGCCGTACGGGTCGCACCAGGATTAATGACGTTGACCCGTAAATGACTGTTGTCGTATTCGTCAGCCAGCACCTGCGCCATGCCTTCGGTGGCGAACTTGGAGACCGCATAAGGTCCCCAGTGGGCCCGGCCGGTCCGGCCAACACCTGATGAGGTGAATACAACCGATGGGTTTGGCGCTGCCATGAGCACTGGTAACAAAGCTTTGGTCATCATAAACTGGGCCGTTACATTGACCTTCATGATGTCTTCCCAGGTTGCCAGGTCAATATGAGCGAACGGCGACAGCACTCCTAACATGCCCGCATTATGCAACAGGCCGTCAAGGCGACCAAACTGGTTCATAATGGTTGCAGCCATGTCGCGGTAATTGGCTTCGGTAGCGCCTTTCATATCAAGCGGGATAATAGCCGGTGTGGCGCCGCCGGCTGCTTCGATCTCGTCGTACACGGCCTCTAGTTTAGCCACGGTGCGACCCAGTAGAATAATCGTAGCACCATGGCGGGCATAGCTGAGCGCCGCTTCGCGGCCGATGCCGTCACCAGCCCCGGTTACAAGAATGATTTTGTCGTTGAAAGCGCCCTGAGCGGGCTGAAAAGTCTGATAATTTTGCATAATCACTGCTTCATGGTTAAAGATATGCGATAGTGTACCTGTTTATGAATTCTAACTCAGTAGTTGCCAAGAATTTGTTAGAAAAACCTTTAATATTCGCCCATTGGGGTGTATAAATTCTGTAAATACTCAGTAATAGAGTAAGCCCATATTAAGCGGCCAGGTGGCTGCTTAACATTAGAACAACAAGGATTGGGGATACCTCATGAAAAAATTATTGCTTTCCGTGGCCGTTGGCTCCGTTCTCGGCCTCACTGGCTGTCTGGCAGATGGTGAAGATGCACCAGTGTCACAGGAGCAGGCGGGCGTTCCATACGTGCGCGTTGCTTTTGATCCGGCTGCAGGTGATATTTCAGTTCCAAGTAACTTCCTGTATCTGGGTACCCAGGACGGTACTCTGGAAGTTCCGAATGAAGGCCCAGATGACCCGGCCAATGCGCTTGATGCGCTAGACGGATGGTCAACCACTTTCCCAGCTGTTTTTAGCTTCAACTACCCAACTGGCCAGTATGGCAGCCGTTCTGTAACTGTCGATGCGTCGACAGCGGAAGCGGCAGGTGCTGTCCGTGTATTTAAAGTGATCGAAGGCGGTAACGCGGTAAACGAGCAATGTGCAGCATTGCAGCCCGTGGTGGCCTGTGCAGTTCAGTCTGAACTCGAATTCGGTACTGATTTTGCTACCTCATTCAATTCGGTTAGTGGCGCGTTAAGTGTTGTTCCGTTGCGTCCGCTTGAGCCTGAAGCCAGTTACATGATCGCGTTGACCGATGGCATCGAAGATGACCGTGGTCGTGCGGTGCGTCCATCGCAAACGTATTTCGCAGCCAGTCAGGATGATATTGAACTTGAAGGCCAAGGTGCTCAGGTTCAGGCCATCGTCCGCCAGAATCATGCTGTTCTTGATGGTGCTGGAGTGAACCCGGAAAACGTGATTTACACGTCCCTGTACACTACTCAGTCAATCGATACGGTACTTCAGGTTGTGCAGTCATATCTGGCGAGCGATTTAGCAGCGCTGGGTGCTGGTCAGCCAACACTGACTTCAGGTATTCAGACGACCTTTACTACTATGACTGTTGCTCAGGCGCTGT
The DNA here is from genome assembly GCF_003986975.1 of Aliidiomarina soli. GTDB lineage: Bacteria > Pseudomonadota > Gammaproteobacteria > Enterobacterales > Alteromonadaceae > Aliidiomarina > Aliidiomarina soli. The sequence goes on from NZ_PIPO01000001.1 coordinate 14,828, forward strand.
CACAAAATGTTGAGGGTTTCCCTGCGACTCAGCCTGCACCTGGCGAACCTTTCTTTTTCGAGTATGCGGTATCGAATACAGCTGAATTGCATTCCGGTAACTTCGAACTGCCATACTTCAGTGGCTTACCTACTGCTGAAAATCAAACCGCACCACTAAGCGAGCGTTGGGAAGCTGAGTTTGTCAGCCCTGCAACGGTTGGACTGGCGCTTTCTGAAGGGCGTATCAGTGCGGAAAACCTGATTGGTTGCGGTATGCCGCAAGCGACGGTTGGTGAGTTTGGTGCTACTGAGAACCCTGCGGTGTTCTTAGGTGAGCTGGCTTATGCTGACTTACCAGCAACTGACGCGTGTGCGGTACTGGACGATGGTCGCCACCTGACCAAATACAACCCGCTACCATTGGTTCGTGCTTCGGTTGAAGTGCCTCTGTGGATGTCGGTACCGGTTGAAGCCCAGGTTAATGGCGTGCGTGCGACTCTAGGTCTGCCTGCTATCAGCGAGCCAGCTGGCGGTTGGCCTGTCGTGATCTTCCAGCATGGTATTACCGGTAACAAAGAGCAATTCCTGGCTATCGCCGGTGCCTTGTCGGTATCAGGCCATGCTGCAATTGCTATTGATCACCCGCTGCATGGTGAGCGTGGTTTTGGACCAATTAACGCGTCCTCTCAGTATACCGATGCTAATGGTGACCCGGCTCAGGGCGATCCGACGGCGTATCTGAACCTCGGCAGCTTGCTGACGGCGCGTGATAACGTGCGTCAGAGCACGGCTGATTTGCTGTCCTTACGCTTTGCGTTGTCGCGTCCTGATTCGACGTTTGGTGGTGCACAAATTGACGGTAATACCGTTAAGTTTGTTGGTCATTCACTGGGTGGTATTGCAGGCGTTAACATGACTGCAATTGCGAATACACCGTTCCCGCAAATGCCAGAAGGCTTTGCCTTGGGTGACTACTTCGGTATTGACCAGGCTGTCTTTGCGATGGCGGGTGGCGGTATTGCACCATTCCTGATTGACAGCGAAAGCTTTGGCCCGCTGATCCGTGAACAGCTTGCTGCTCAGTCTGGTGGTCTGCAGGGTGCTCAGCTGGAAGCGTTAATTCAGCAGTTTACCTTTGCTGCACAAACGGTTATCGATTCCGCTGACCCATTGAACTATGCCGGTCATTTGGTTGAGACTGAAACGCCACGCTTGTTAATTCAGGCAAATGACGATGCAGTTATTCCTAACCAGGCTTCAGTACCGCTTTCTGGTACAGAGCCGCTGGCAGTTGTATTGGGCTTAGACGAAGTCACTGAAACAGTGATGGGCGAAGAGCCTCAATCAGGCTTTATCAAGGTTGAAGGCGCCTCGCACGGTTCGCTACTGCAACAGGGCGAAGATGATGAGGAAGGCACAACCCAGGCCATTCAGCTTATGATTGCAACCTGGCTCGAGAGCCAGGGCACGGTTATCAACTTAGATAACGATGAGTAAGCGAATTACCTGATTGCATGAAACGAACGTAAAGCCAGCATTGTTACAATGCTGGCTTTTTTTATGGCTATGCGGACGAGTGTGTTTAAGCCTGGGCAGCAACTAGGCTACACTTAGCATTCAACCAGCTGTTTACATGAGGTTTTTGTGGATTTTTTAATAGAATTGGGTTTATTTGTCGGTAAGGCATTGATAGTCGTTGTGGCTGTTTTCCTTATTGTCAGCATTGTCGTTTCTGCTGCATCAAAGCAGAAAGAAAACAAAGGTGAACTGCGGGTTGAAAATCTGTCGAAAGAGCTGCGAAAAACCACGCGGCAGATCAAGCACAGTTTACTCTCAAAAAAGGCCCGTAAACGCGCTGAGAAAGAGGCTAAGAAAGAAGACGCCCACGAAGTCGATGCGGCCAATAAAGTCTTCCTGATCGATTTCAAAGGCTCTATGGATGCCAAAGAAGTCGAATCACTGCGTCGTGAAGTCAGCGCAGTGCTGGCGGTCGCCAGTGACAAGGACGAGGTGATGGTCCGGGTCGAAAGTGGTGGTGGTGTGGTCCACGGTTACGGTCTGGCCGCTTCACAACTGCAACGCTTGCGGGATCATGGCCTGTCGTTGACGGTGACCGTGGATAAAGTAGCGGCGAGTGGCGGCTACATGATGGCCTGTGTGGCGAATCATATTGTCGCGGCCCCGTTTGCTGTGGTTGGTTCGATTGGGGTGTTAGCGCAGATCCCTAATTTTCATCGTCTGTTAAAAGACAATAAAGTTGATTTCGAGCAAATCACTGCCGGCGAGTACAAGCGTACTTTGACTTTATTTGGTGAAAACACCGACGAGGGACGCCGCAAGTTTCAGGAAGACATTGACGATGTGCATGAGTTGTTTAAACGTCACGTGGCAGAGCGTCGCCCTGAAGTCGATATTGACCGGGTTGCTACCGGGGAAATCTGGTATGGCTCGCAAGCACTGGATTTGAAATTAGTCGATAAGATTTCAACCAGCGATGACCTGTTGCTGGATGCGGCTAAAAATGCGGATGTTATTAAAGTTAGCTATAAGCCTAAGCAAAACGTCGCTCACCGCTTGACTCACAGTGCAGCGGGAGCCCTTGAAGGTGTCCTCTTGAAATGGCTGCAACGAGCGAGTTTCTGGCACCGCTAAACGACTAGGGTTAGTGCAAACACGAGCAACAAAAAAGGGGCCTGAATGGCCCCTTTTTTATACCGGCTGGCGTTGGGTTAACTGCCGCCAGTGCTACCTTTTGTTGGCGTATCGTTGATACTGGCGGTGGCACTGGTTTCGTTGCTAAGGTCTGCATCCGGGTTATTGTAAACCTGCTCGTCAAACTGACCTTCGCTCTTACCAATAATAGTGGTGACCATACAGTCACCAGTAATATTAACCGCGGTGCGGGTCATGTCTAATAAACGGTCAACACCGATGATCAGCGCGATACCTTCGACCGGTAAACCAACCTGCTGCAAGACCATCGCCAGCATAATTAAGCCGACACCAGGAACGCCGGCAGTGCCTACTGAGGCCAGGGTGGCAGTAGCGATTACGGTCAGGTAGTCAACCAGGGTGAGATCGATACCATAGACCTGGGCGATAAAGACTGTTGCAACGCCCTGCATAATTGCAGTGCCGTCCATATTAATGGTCGCCCCCAGCGGCACAGTGAACGAAGACACTGAATTACTCACCCCGAGCTTACGAGTCGCCGTTTCCAGGGTGATCGGAATGGTAGCGTTACTGCTTGCGGTGGAGAAACCAAATAACTGAGCATTGCGCAGTTTGCGCAGGAAGATCATGGGGTTTAATCCGGTTAGTAGCTTGAGCATGGTTGGGTAGGTCACCAACGCATGCAATATGAGGACTACAAAAACCAGCACAAAGTACTTGGCCAGGCTGCCGATGGTGGCAAAGCCCATATCAGCGAAGAGCCGTGCCATCAGCGCAAATACACCATACGGAGCGACGCTCATGAGGATCATGACCAGCTTCATAATGACACTGTTGAAGTCCTCGAAAACGTTCTTTAGTCGTTCTCCGGGTTTCCCCACCAGGGTCAGCGCAATACCAAACAGCAGGGCAAAGACAATGATTTGAAGCATGTTGCCTTCGGCCATAGCGTCAATTGGGTTACGCGGTACCATGTCGATCAGTACCTGACCAAAAGAGGGGGCTTCCTCGGCATCGAAGCTGGCATCACTGGAAAGATCCATACCTTCACCTGGCTGCACCAGCAAGGCGGCGCCAATAGCGAATGAAATGGCGACAGCGGTGGTGAACAGGTACAAGGCAATGGCCTTACCCCCAAGGCGGCCTAGCTTGGCCGGGTCACTCAGGGCACTGGTACCCAATACCAGCGAGACGAATACCAGCGGGACCACCAGCATCATCAAACTGCTGATAAAAATCTCCCCAACCACGGTGAACAAACCGTTGACCAGGAATGCGTCAACCCAGGGGTGATCTGCAATAGTCAGTTGCAGCAGGACGCCAAGCAAAATGCCCGACACCATACCAATGACGATTTTATGAGTCAGGCTTAACTTCTTCGATGCCATAATTGATCCTGATTATTCTAATGCTGAATATAGAAAGGTTGTTAGACTAGCAGAGTTGCGCCCCGGGCCAAAGTAGTTCGAGGCTCTGAATGCGACAAGAGAGCATAAAAAAGGGGCCGAAGGGCCCCTTTACAATGAATGCTGACGCTTACTCTTTACAGGAAGGTTGGCGCAAAGCCGTTGGTCCACGCCATCGCGGTGAGTACCATCAGGATAACCATTAGCACCAGTCCGGCTGTTACCACCGAGCTTGAGTACATAAAGCCGCGTTCTTCGGGAATATGCATGAGAATAGGAACACCCGCATAGAGCAGGTAAACTGAATAGGCAATGCCAGCCAGAAATGCCATGGAAACGAACCACAATTCAGGATAGATAGCAGCGATACCGGACATTAAAACAGGGGTGGCGGTATAGGCTGCAAGTTCCAGAGACTGGGTAAAGGTGGGAGCTGCGCCAAATATTTTCGCCATCGAATGAATCAGATAGGACAGCGCAAGCACTCCGAGCACAATACCGACATACATGGTAATAGCTAAGGTTAATGCGCTTTGTTCCGTTAACACGATGGATTCACGGGCGCCAATACTGAACCCGGCATGGGCCGCTGAGTAATAGGCGAACGCACAAGGAATTAAAGCGACAAGTAAAATGTGCGACAATGAAAAGCGCAGGCTTTCATGTCGTTGATCAATGGTTTTCCACTCATCCACCGGATGAGCATAGAGTCCCCAGATGTGATTTAGTATCATACGACCCCCTAAAGCAGTCTTGCTTACAACGATGGCTACCTCAAGTAGTGTAGCTCTATGTATTATAGATAGTTATTAAGAGAATAGATTCACTTATGCACCTATAGTGCCGGATTGCCGCAAGTTATCAAGACCTAAAAATTCTGAACCAATAGACTTCATAATTTTTTTGTTATAAAGCTGTTACTGGCTGACCTGTTACCAACTGAATTAGAGAAGATAGATGGACGAGAAGATTCGCACACTGATCCAACCCGTTACTCAGTTCCTGCATTGCACAACGCCCGCTGCATGGCTACGTATGGCAGCGCAAGCAGAGAACCAGCAGGCGTTGCTACTTGACCACCTGCACTGTGAACTGAAGGCGGCGCAAAGCGCAGCGTTCTTAATTCGTCGTTACGCACCGGACAGTTTACTGGCGAAGCATGTTTTGATCTGGCTCAAGCCATATGAAGATTTCCTTTACCGGGGAGAAGGCGATGGTCGCTTCCAGGGAGGGACCGGGGTGTCGCGTTCAGAGTCTCAGGTGCGTGGTGATGACACGGTGGTGAACGAATTGATTGGTAAAATGGTATTACTTATCAAAGAAGAGTTGCATCATTTTGAGCAGGTGCTGGAGATCATGCAACGGCGTAATATTGAGCTGGAGCCGATCAGTGCGGCGCGCTACGCGGCAGGTCTGCGCACCCATATTCGGACCCATGAACCTGCTGCATTTATTGATAAGTTAATTGTCGGCGCTTATATCGAAGCACGTTCCTGTGAGCGTTTTGCGGCACTGGCGCCGATGCTGGATGATGAACTGGCGCGATTTTACACCTCGCTACTGCGCTCAGAAGCGCGTCATTATCAGGACTACCTGCAATTGGCACGGATGATTGCGGAGCAGGCCGGCACACCGCAACGGGCTGTGGACGACCGTATTCAGTATTTTGGAGAGGTTGAGGCTGAGCTGATCAAAACTCAGGATAACGAATTTCGTTTTCACAGTGGTAAGCCTGCCAACGTTGTGGCCGGGTAGTTAGCTTAAGGGCTCGTTACGAAGCTCAAAGGTGTTATCAGGGTGCACGGCTAAAATACTGCCTTGTTCATACCAGTCACCGAGCACGATGCGAGTCGCCTGCTGGCCGTCAGGCAGCTGATGTTGGTGAATATCAGGGCGATGGGTATGACCATGAATAATACGCGTGGCAGCAGATTTAACCAGCGCCGCCTGCACCGCCTCTTCGGTGGCGTCCATACGGCGTAGTTGCTCGTGGCTCAGCGGCTGCTGACTGGCGCTGCCGGAACGCAACTTAGCAGCGAGCGCGCGACGCCAGGCTAAAGGGAGGCGAGTTAACAAGGCCAGCAAGACCCGGTTGCGGATCACTTTTCGAAAACGCAGATAACCAGTGTCCAGCGTACATAGAGTGTCCCCATGCATGATCAGAGTTGCGCTGCCGTAGAGGTCGATTACCGCGGATTCAGGGAGCAGGGTAACCCCAGTCATGCGTGCAAAACGGCGGCCAATCAGGAAGTCGCGATTTCCAGCAATAAAATAAACGGCAACGCCACTGTCTGTCAGCGCACGTAACGCATTAATTACCCGGCAATGAAACGGCGTCAGGTCGTCGTCACCTATCCAGGCGTCAAATAAGTCACCGAGAATATAGAGTGCATCCGCCTGACGCGCTTCGTGTTGCAAAAAGTGAATGAAAAGCCCGGTAATATCCGGGCGTTCCGCACTTAAATGCAAATCCGAGATAAACAGCGTACTCATGCGTCTTTACGAGCGCTCTCAAGTACCACGTCTTCAACAGGCACGTCCTGATGGAAACCTGCGCTGCCAGTTTTAACCCCTTTGATAGCGTCAACCACATCCATACCTTCGATGACTTCAGCAAATACGCAATAGCCCCAGCCGTGCATGTTCTCGGCCTGAAAGTCGAGGAAGTCGTTGTCTTTAACGTTGATAAAAAACTGCGCAGTTGCAGAATGCGGGTCATTGGTGCGAGCCATTGCCAGGGTGCCGCGTTTGTTAGAGAGACCATTATTGGCTTCATTCTTAATTGGGTCCTGAGGTTCTTTTTGTTCCATACCTGGCTCGAACCCACCGCCCTGAACCATGAAGCCATCAATTACCCGGTGAAAAATGGTGTTGTCATAGAAGCCACTTTCAACATATTGAAGAAAGTTCGCTACGGTGTTTGGCGCTTTTTCATCGAACAGCCGGATTTTAATGTCGCCATGGTTAGTGGTTAGGGTGACCTGCATAATGTTCTCTCTCTATTAGTGACTGGTACATGCTACTGGTGCATGCTTGGGAATAAACAGTCTGCCAGTTTAACTCAAGCAGCGTGCTGGCAAAAGCTACTCGTGGGTCTGGGCCAACGTTTCGATAATAGGTGCGACCAACTGCCAGCACTCTTCGACACTGTCGACCGGGTGGTAGAGCTCAATATCGGCCGGGTCTATAAGACCATGCTCAGCCATAACTTCGAGGTTTATCACCTTTTGCCAGAAATCCTTGCCGTAGAGCAAAATGGGCACGCGTGGCATTTTTTTGGTCTGGATAAGGGTCAGGGTTTCAAACAGCTCGTCCATGGTGCCGAAGCCACCAGGAAAGACAATAATTGCCTTGGCACGCTTAAGAAAGTGCATTTTGCGCATGGCAAAGTATTGAAATTCGAACGAATGCTTGGCTGCAATGAACGGATTCACATGTTGTTCCCGGGGGAGCACAATGTTGAGCCCGATACTTTGATGGTCGACATCGTGCGCCCCCCGGTTGGCCGCTTCCATCACGCCCGGGCCACCCCCTGTGACCAGTTTGGTGTGAGTCAGCTGACGTTGCTCGATGAGCTGACCGAGACGGCGAGCTACTTCTCGGGCTTCTGCATAGTAGTGACTGAGGTTCTGGCAGCGACGTTCTTTCAGATCGTAGTCACTGATGTTGTCGGGCGCAGGGATCCGGGCACTGCCAAAAATTGGAATGGTGTGGCGAATATCAGCCTGATCCAGGGCATCCTCGACTAACAGCCATTCATGAGCGAGACGCTGAGCGCGGTCAATGTCTTCATCAGAGGCGGTCTCGGCGAGCTTCAAAAACTCGGGGGTGGGCATTGCTTTTACGGTCATTCATATTCCTCGTAACGCTTGAAAATGCTATGCTTTGCGACAATTTTGACTATATCACTTATTTTGCGCTTTAAAATGGAGTTGCATCACATGCTCAAGCTTTTTAACTCACTGACCCGCCAAAAGGAAACCTTTAAGCCGCTTAAAGAAGGTGAGGTTAAGCTGTATGTATGTGGTGTCACCACTTACGACTATTGTCACATCGGCCACGCCAGAACCTACGTGGCTTTCGATGTGGTGGTGCGTTACCTGCGCTACCTCGGTTATAAGGTGACATTTGTGCGCAATGTGACCGATCTGGATGACAAAATTATCCAGCGTGCGAATGAGAACGGGGAAGATTTTCAGGCGCTGACGGAGCGCTTTATCGGTTATATGCATGAGGATTTCGCGGCACTGAACCTGACCCCGCCGGATATTGAGCCGCGGGTGACCACGCACATGGACGAAATCATCGAGTTGATTGAAACCCTGGTGGCTAAAAAGCACGCCTATGAATCGGCGGATGGTGATGTCCTGTTTGATGTGTCCAGTTTTGCTGAGTATGGGCAGTTAAGTCGGCAGAACCTCGAACAGCTGCAGGTGGGCACGCGAGTCAGTGGCGATCAGGACAAGCAAAGCCCGCTCGATTTTGTGCTCTGGAAGCACGCCAAGCCTGATGAACCGAGCTGGTCATCCCCCTGGGGGCAGGGGCGTCCGGGCTGGCATATTGAGTGCTCGGCAATGAACGGCAAGCACTTAGGTAAGCACTTCGATATTCACGGCGGCGGCTCAGACTTAATGTTCCCGCACCACGAGAACGAAGTGGCCCAGTCGTGCTGCGCCCATGACACACCCTATGTGAATTACTGGATGCACAGCGGCATGGTTCAGGTTAATGAAGAGAAAATGTCGAAGTCGTTGGGTAACTTTTTTACTATCCGCGAAGTGCTGGCGCAATATGACGCTGAAACGGTTCGCTTTTTCCTTTTGTCGGGCCATTACCGCAGCCAGTTAAATTATTCAGAAGACCATCTGCAACAGGCTCGCGCCTCGCTTGAACGTTTATATACTGCGATGCGTGGGGTGGCACCGGCTGCGGCGGGCGACGCGGTCCGGAAGCCATTTGACAGCCGTTTTAAAGACGCCTTAGATGACGATTTTAACGTGCCGGAAGCAATGTCGGTGGTGTTTGAGCTGGCACGCGAAGTAAACCGTTTAAGTGAAAGTGACTCAGCTCAGGCGGCGCAACTTGTCACACTGATGCAGGAATATGGTCAGGTACTGGGTATCTTACAGCAGGACCCAGAGCAGTTTTTTCAACAGGGACAGGACGACGTGGCCGCTATTGAAGCCTTGATTACTCAGCGTAACGATGCGCGTGCAGCAAAAGACTGGGCACTGGCAGACGATGCCCGCGATAAATTAACTGCTATGGGTATTGTTTTAGAAGACGGTGCGGGTGGCACAACCTGGCGCCGTCAGTAAAAAAATTAGTAGAAACAACATCAGGACTAGGGAGAAGCCGAATGGCTACACCATTACTACAACAAATTAGTGATATCACGTCGCTGCAAGAGGGTGATGCAGATGCGTTGATTATTATTGGAAGCACGTTTTCAAGTCTGTCAGCCCCGTTGGCGGAGGCGATTGCAGCCGCTCAGGCACATGACAAACGGGTCGGTCAGTCGGCTCAGCTATTAATTTCAGACCATGCACCAGGCCAGCGCCTGATCGTAGCGCCGACCGGACCACTTGATCGCGACTATGACGATGTTCGTCGTTTCTATGATGCGGCAAGAAAGGGTATTCGGATTGCGCAACAAGCGGGCGCCACTAAACCAGCGGTGTGGGTGGTCGATGTGCCAGCTACGTCGGAATTCAATAACGCGGAAGCAGTGAGTTTCTTCGGCTTGTGCCAGGAGCTCTATGAGCCGTTAGAAGCACGCGAGCATTTCGGTGATGAAGCTATTGAAACCATTGAAAAAGTGACCTTCGTTAGCGGGCAACTCGATGTCGGGTACTTGCTGGCGGTTGAAGAAGGGCGCCGCGCCGGACGAGACTTGTGCGGGACTGAGCCGGAGCGTATGGCACCGATTCGTTTTGCTGAATACTGTAAAAACATGTTCCTCGGCACCGATGTCAAAGTCACGGTGATTGATGATCGGATGCAGCTGGAACATGAATATCCACTATTGGCCGCGGTCGGTCGCGCGTCATTTAGTACACCTCGCCAGCGTCCCTGTGTGATCCGTCTTGAATATACGGGCTCGGGTGAGATCACGGATAGCCTGTTTATGGTGGGTAAAGCAATTACCTATGATACCGGTGGCGCTGATCTGAAAACTGGCGGCCATATGGCCGGGATGAGCCGCGATAAAGGTGGAGCTGCGGGGGTTGCCGGCTTTGTCAAAGCAGTGGCTGAACTTAAGCCAAATAATCTGAAAGTGGTAGCAGAAATTGGTGCCGCGCGAAACAGCATTGGTTCCGATGCGTTTGTGTCCGATGAAATTATTACCAGCCACGCCGGGGTGCGGGTACGTATCGGAAATACGGATGCAGAAGGTCGCCTGGTGATGGCGGACTGTTTGTCGCATTTACGCGAAGAAGCGTTGCAGGCAGTGAATCCTAGCCTTTACACAGTCGCTACGCTGACCGGCCATGCCGCACTAAGCAAAGGGCCTTATACTGCGCTGGTGCCTAATACTCAGGCGCAAAGCAATGGGGTGATCAGTGGTTTACTGCAAGCCAGTGAGCTCTGGGGTGACCCGGCTGAACTATCCCCGAGTCGGCGCGAAGATTTCGATTTCGTGCAGGGGCGGACCAAAGCCGATGACGTGCTGTCGTCCAACAATGGACCGTCGGCGATGACCAAACGTGGTCACCAGTTCCCTATGGCGTTCCTGACTATTAGTGCGGGTCTTGATAAGCACGGTAAAAATAGTCAGCAACCACTACCTTATATTCATCTGGATATCGCCGGTAGTGGCGTTGATACTGGCGACTGGCAACATGGTAAGCCGACCTCAACACCGGTCCTGGCATTGGCCGGACATTTTCTCGCCCGGCACTAATGCCCCCTAAGTAAGGTAAGCTGGCCTCAGACCGTTACAAGCCCGCACTGCTGGTGTTGACCACCCGGCGTGCGGCAAAATTCACTTCAATATACTTGTCTTCACTTCCCCAGCGGCATTCGTTGGGGCGGTCAAAATCGTCACACCAGTCGGGCTCGCCCAACATGTGTTTCACTTCGCTATAGTGCATGCCCACATCAAGCAAATTGTAATTGGTACGGGTCACTTTTGGGTTGCCACAGGCAACCAGTAGCAGCGGAAGTACTACCATCAATAGCTTTTTCATAGATTAAGCCTCCAGGGCTCCTGATGCTTTCGCCTGGAGCCCTTTATTAGTGCAGTCAGCCGGGTTCAGATATCGAATTTGATCGATTCGAGTTCCTGCTTGGTTCGTCCATGCGCCGTTGGTGTGCGGCTTTCACTGTCAATATGGACAAATACAATATCATCAGCCACGCAAATGTTCTGTTTGGTTATTTTGTTACGGACCAGGCAGGTCACGGTCAGTGAACTGCGGCCAACACTTTTTATCGCCAGGCCAAACTCGACTACGTCGCCCTGAAAGGCTGAGGCTTCGAAGCTAATCGCGCCAATATGCTTAGTTACCAGGCTTTTTGCATCAAGCTGACAACTGGCAAAGATATAGGCTTCTTCATCAATCCATTCCAGAATGCGCCCCCCGAATAAAGAACCTGCGAAGTTAAGATCGTTCGGCATGACCAGTCGACGAGATAGAAAACGCATGAAAACACTCCTGTTTAAGCTGAATACGTGTTTAGTATAACGGATATCGGAGCAGGGTTTTTTTAAAATTTCGTGGTTTTAACCAGTTGAATATAAACAAAAAGGCCGGCTATGGTAGCCGGCCTTGACTGCGTGTAGTAATTAGAAGCGAACGCGCACGCCTGCACCTATATTGGTGCCGGGCAGCGGAGCATAATCACGAATGAACGAATTATGTACATAGCCTAAACGATTGGTCAGGTTTTCCGCTTTAACGTAAAAGGCGATATCCCGGGTGCCTGACAGCTGCGGATAAAAGTTCAGATAGGCACTAAGGACGCCAAAACCCTCTGTTTCCTCTTCATTGGCGGCCGTATCGCTTTGCTTCAGATAGTAGGTGTACGCTAACTTCGCGTCCCAGCTTGGCTGGGCGAAGGTTATATCTGCGCCAACTCGCTGAGCAGGGATACGGGGTACGTTACCACCGTCGCGAAGGCGGGCACGGGTGTAGTCTGAAAATGCACCGAACTTCCAGTTTTCATCTAACAGATAATGCGCAGACAGCTCGTAACCAAAGAGTTCAGCGTTCTCCTGAGTGTACTGATAGACCGCCAGGCCAGAAGTGTCGTGTTCGTGGTCATGACCATGATCATCGCCGTGGTCATGGTCGTCAGCAAAGTCACCCTCAAGATCGGCGCTTAAAATACCGGTGTTACGGGTATAAATGAAGTCATTAATGCGGTTGTAGAACAGGTTCGCATCGAAGTGCCATTTGACGCCATCATAGTGCATGCCAAGATCAAGGTTGGCTGAGCGCTCTTTGTCCAGCGCGTTGTCTGCATAGGCCAGGTGATATGCCTCGTGCCCATGATCGTGGTCATCCGCCCCTTCTTCGTCTTCAGCGTGTTCCTCGTGGATTTCATAAATGCCACCTACATCATAGGTGCGGGTAGCAAAATGTGCGCCGTTGGAAAATAGTTCACCAGCTTGAGGAGCGCGCTCGCTGTATGCAAGGTTGGCGGTAAGGCTGAGCATTTCATTGACCCGGTAATTAACACCTGCAGACCCACTCACTGGGGTGTAGTCCAGCTTCTCAATCGCGTCAGTGCTGAGCTCCACGTACTCGACGCGAGCACCAAGTTCGTAAGTAAGGTCGCCAAAGCGACGCTCTGTGAGCCAGAAAACACCAGCAAGATCGGTGGAGGAGGCCGGGGTAAAGGCTTCTACTCCGTATGCATCGTAGTCTTCCTGCTTTAACTGAACGCCAAAGGCTCCACCCCAGCCCGCGATTTCAGCATAACGGGCAGTGATACGTGCTTCCGTCTGCTTTTTACTGAATGCTGATTCTACGTATTCGCCAGCAAGTTCTTCGTGGGTTAACTCGGTATAACCCAAATTTGCATTAATCCGGTCGATACCACGCCATGGGTTGTCCAATTGGCCGAGGACCTGAACCCGGTCCTGGGTCATGCTAGCAATAACATTGTCATGGTCGTCGCCATGTTCGTCCGCATGCTCATCAGCATGGTCGTGATCATGTTCTTCGCCCTCGTCGTGGCTATGTCCTGGAATGCCATAGTCACGTTCGATGCGTCCGTAGCTGGCGCCGATAAAACCGCGGTTGCCAATAAAGCTGGCACCCAGGGTTGCCCCCATGTCGTCGGTGAAACTGTTTTCAATCAGCTCGCCTGTTTCGCCATCCGGGTTAGTAAAGCCTGGTACTCGATAGTCGTCTGAGTCCCGCTTGAAACCATCAATATGCATAACGAAAGGACCATTACCCTGACGTAGCGAGGCACTGGCAGAGCGTTCATTTGCTGCGCTGCCTACACCAGCCGAAACTTGCCCTTCGGTGCCTTGTAGTTGCTGCCGTGGAATGCGGTTATCAACCACGTTGACCACACCACCGCTTGCCCCACTTCCATAGAGTAACGTAGCCGGGCCGCGCAGGACTTCGATTTGTTCGGCGGTACTGGTTTCTGTAGAGACTGCATGGTCGGGTCCGCCACGAGAGACATCTCCGACATCCAGCCCGTTTTGCAGAATGCGCACACGGGGGCCGTCCAGCCCACGGATCACCGGACTACTGGCCGTAGGGCTGTAATAGGTGCTTTGAACACCGGGTAAGTTGCGCAGTGTTTCGCCCAACGTAGGTGCCTGGACTTCGCGTAATGCGTCGCCGGCGAGTACGTAGACAGGCTGGGTCGATTCAATCGCTGTGCGGTCGAGCGGATTTGCTGTGATTACAATGCGCTCTAGAGCTTCATGACTATCAGACGCCTCGTCCTGAGCCAACGCGGCGGGACTGATTAATAAGGCGCTAACTAAAACATGGACCGGGTGCTTTTTTAACAACTTCATCGTTTCACTCTCTATCTGGGGCTTTTATAAACTGATTTCGTAGCGGATTTTTCCGTGTGATAATATAACATTACATTTAAATGGGAGGCAGTGCAACCGATCATGGTGGTCTTTTGTTAAAGACGGTACACTGGGTGCATTCAGTTTTTTTAGCTATTAGGGACTCTCTAGTTATGTTTCGAGCGAAGTTTATTGCAGCAGGTCTGTTAGCTGCCTCACTGACAGCCTGTGCCGGGTATAGCGGTGGCTATGCTAATTCGGCAGAACCACAAGCGCGCGAAGAAGCGGTGCGTGCGCATATGAAATTTCTGGCCGACGATCTGTTGGAAGGACGAGATACCGGAAGTCGCGGGCACGATATTGCTTCGGCGTATATTGCAGCTCATTTTGAGGCGCTTGGCTTAGCCGCTTATGGTGAGGATGACTACTACCAGTGGATGCCGGCGCGGCAGACCCGTCTGGTCGCCAACAGTGCCAGTTTTGTGGTGCATAAAGAGGGCAATGAGATCGAGTTGGAGTATCCGAAAGCGTTCTTTACCGGGCCAAGCGCTGCCGCCACTGAACAGAGCATAACGGCCGAGATGGTATTTGTCGGCTACGGCCTGGTGTCTGACACTTTTGCGATTGATGACTACGCAGGGCTGGATGTGGATGGAAAAATTGTGGTGATGCTAAATGGTCGCCCGGAGCATTTACCAAGTGAGGAAGCGGCGCATTTGAGCCGCCTGAAAACGGAACTGGCTGCAGACCGTGGGGCGGTGGGGATTGTTACCTTGCATACGCCAGAGCGTGAAGCTGTGCGGCCTTATGAAACATCGCTGATGTACCTGAATGCGCCAAGTGTCCGTTGGTTAAACGAGGCTGGGGAAGTACAGGGGCATACCAGTATTGAAGGCAGTGCGTATCTGCATTACGAAGCGGCTGATGTATTATTCGAAGGGGCTGCGCAAAGCTGGCAGGACGTCCTTGCTACGCTAGAGCAAAAAGAAAGCCCGCAGGGCTTCGCGCTGCCAGGACAGGCGACCTTAGCCCGGCAGTCAACGCATGAAGACTTGCAAAGTCCAAATGTGATTGCAGTGCTGGAAGGGTCCGATCCGGAGTTGAAAGATGAGTATGTAGTTTACACCGCGCACTCTGACCACCTCGGTCTGGCCCGCGATATGAGTACCGATAATAAAGTCTTCAATGGTCTGCTGGATAACGCCTCGGGTGTAGCCATTATGCTCGAAACCGCGCGCATGTTTGCGGATGCGAAAGCACGGGGTGAGGGTCCGCGCCGTTCGGTGATGTTTGTCGCCCTGACGGCCGAAGAGAAAGGACTTTTAGGCGCCGATTACTTTGCCGAGAACCCGCCGGTACCAGCATCGCAGATGGTAGCCAACGTTAACCTGGATATGCCAGTGTTGCTGTACCCGTTTGCGGATGTTGTCGCCTTCGGCTCGGCTCACTCAAGTCTGGGTGATGTAGTTGAACGCGCGGCCGGCCGTTATGGGATTGAGTCCAGTCCTGATCCAATGCCTGAGCAGGCGATCTTTACCCGTTCTGACCACTACATGCTGGTCAAGCGCGGTATTCCAGCGGTTTTCCTGATGACTGGGTTTACTTCGCAGGATGAAGAGGAGGACGGTGGTGCTGTGTGGGGCCAGTTTTTCGCTGAGCAATACCACAGACCAATGGATGACATCCCTAGTTTGACTGAAGCTTACGGAGAAATCCGTTACGACTTTGGCGCGCTATTCGCGCAGATTAACTACGCGATTGGCGAGGAGATCGCCAATACGTCGGAGCGCCCGTACTGGCTTGATGACAGCTATTTCGGTAATTTATTCCGTGATGACGACCAGCGTCAGCGCCACTAGGAGTCTGCTGTCGGTGAAAGCGGTCCATTCGATTCTTGCTTGCTGTCTGCTGTGCTGGGCCTGGTTGCCCGGCACAGCAGCGGCCGCTCAACCGGCGGCCGGGCTCGCTCTTGAAGTTCAGGGGCTGCAATCCAGATATACCGATATTGCCGCCGAGGGCGACTGGATTGCTGACGATAAGTTTAATGAAGTTGGTCTGGCACTGCGTTGGCAATGGCACAACGACTGGTTAGTGGAAGCTACGCTCAGTCGTGGTGGCCAGTTGCGTTATCTGCGTGAAACGGGTAGCAACGACGATGGAGCGACTGAGTACGAAACCCGCCAGGGACGAACTTACGGGTGGTCAGTTGGCGCTGGCAAACGCTTCTGGGTCAGTGAATACTTCTCCTGGGTGACTACGGTTGGCTATATGCAACGCGGGATCCGCAGTCCGGATTTTTCTGAGCCGACGCTGAACTCATCGCGAACGGTCGAGCACAACGCTATGCTCGGGATAAAAGCAGAGTACAGAGTGTTGCAACGACTCTCCGTATCGCTCAATTTCAACCTGCTCAGCTCTGGTGAACGGCAGCAGGGTTTAGGTATTGCCTACTACTTCTTCTAAGTCTTATTTTTAGTTTTTACAAGGACGCAGTTATGACCGACTCCTTTACATTGGATCCGCGCTTGCAGCGTGATTGCCGGGTGGTCGCTGAGCTGCCGTTGTCTACCGTATTGCTGATGAATGATACGCACTACCCGTGGTGCATTCTGGTGCCGCGGCGCGCTGATATTCGTGAGTTGTATCAACTCAGCGAAGCCGACTATGGGCAACTGCAACTTGAGTCGAGAACCTTAGGTCGCGCATTGATGGATGCCTTTCAGGGCGATAAGCTGAATGTGGCGGCGCTGGGCAACGTGGTTGCACAGCTGCATATCCATCATATTGTGCGTTACACGGAGGACCCGGCGTGGCCTGATCCGGTATGGGGTAAGTACCCGGCGAAACCTTACACTGACGACGAAGCAGATAAACTGGTAGAGCGGATCCGCCAGGCGTTGCAACTCACCAGCCAGTAAAATAACGGTTAGATACTGTCCGCAATTTCATTCAGTACCTGAGTTGACCAGTCGGCAATGCGCTGGTCGCTTAATTCATACTGGCAATCTTCATCCAAAGCCAGCCCAACAAAATGTGACTGGTCGCTATTCAGTGCTTTAGAGGCGATAAAGTCGTAGCCCTGGTTCGGCCAGAAGCCAATCCGGGTAATGTCGGGCGCAGCAATATGCTCGTGCAGCATGCCAAGCGCGTCCTGAAACCACTCGGCGTAGCCGTTCTGGTCGCCCATACCAAACAAAGCAATGGTTTTGCCGCTCAGATCCAGTTCGCCGACGTCACTCCACTGACTTTCCCAGTCTTCCTGAAGCTCGCCAAAGTCCCAGGTTGAGATACCGAAAATAAGAATATCGTACTCAGCGGTCAGGGCCAGCGGTTCGTCCTTGATGTTATGCAGATTGACGATGTCATCGCCAATGAAATCGCGGATTTTTTCCGCTGCGATTTCGGTGTAGCAGGTCGTTGACCCGTAAAACAATCCGATTTTAAAACTCATGCTGACCTCGGTACTGACAGGGCTTGGGTTGATAGGCTTGGGTTACTCGGCGTAGTTTAACAAACTTTCTGCTGCAGAGGCGATGGATGACAGCCTGTTTTCGACTGCGTATACTGGCGCCACGTTCGATGCAGCCTGAAAGCTGCCCGCGCAATGCTTAACATAGGAACGCAGTAGCCATGAGCCAAGCCTTACCAGAATCTAATGCACGAAACCTGGATGAACTTTTAGAGCAAATTGAACCCGTTTTTGACGATGTGGTGATAGACGGCAGCGACGATGAATTGTTTGCCAGCGGCTATTTGCGTGGTCACTTCGATTTGGTGGCGGCGCAACTGAGCTTGCAGGGTGAACAACAAGGCGACTCGTTATGGCCTGCACTGGAGAAAGCAATTGCCGATGCCAGTCACGAGCTGACACCAGCGGATCAGATTCACGTCGAAAATCTCTATCTCAAGCTGCGCGCTCGCGCAGGACTTGCCTGAGCCCGATGCAGTAAGCGGTTACTGTCAATAGCGCGTTGAACGCGGTTAGTCGTGGCGCCCGGCAGGCCAAAGATACGGTCAACCAAATGGCGCGCGCACCAGGGCGCGCTAGTAAAGCCGCGCGAACCTAATCCGCCGAGTACCCAGACCCCGGGTGGTGCGTAGGGCAGCGGGCCGACCAGCGGCAGGTGATCGGCAGTGGTGGCGCGAACACTGGCTCGCGCTGCAACACAGTCACTCTCGGTTATCGCTAAAGGTAAATAACGTTCGCTTAGAGCAATGTTTTCCGCATCGTGATCCGCGTGCGGTTGGTAGTCTGTTTCGCCGCTGGCTAATTTGGTGAAGGTAGCGCCGAGGCAATGTTGCCCTGAATCCGCAGGGGTCAGGTAGCCTTTGTGGCAAATCACGGCTTTTAGTGGGGCCGTCGCGACCGTTGCCTTGATCTGGGTAACCTGTCCGGCGGCGGGTCTGATATCAAGTTGATTGTCGTTTAATTGCTGAAGGTTAGCCCCGCTCGCCCAGATCACCTGGTCAGCGTGCATAGTGCCTTGACTGGTTTCGATGGAAAATCCAGCCTGCTGTTTTTCAACATGCTCTACCCGGGTATTCAGGTGCAATTCGTCGACGGCTTCAGAAATAAGCTGTTCGACCAGGCGGGCAGGGTTGAGCCAACCAGCCGAGGGCAGCCAGAGCCCACCGTGGCAGCATTGTATGCCACTGATAGCAGACGCCTGAGTGGCATCCACCAGGGTAGCGAAGTCGGCGGGATAATAGCTACGTTGCATACTATGGTGCTGGCGGGTTGCCATTTTATCATTGAAGGCAAGCTGCAGTACGCCGCTCCAGTGGCATAACGAGGGTGCATGCTGTTGATAAAACTGGCGTGCGTACACAAATGCCTGGGTGTAGAACTCAGTGGTCGGGGTAAAGTCCGCCTGCAGTAACGGATAGACCGCCCCCTGGGCATTGCCGGATGCGCCTGCAGCCAGGGTGGTGTCCTGGCACAACAGAATAATTTTAAGACTGTCTTTGTCGCCGCGGCCGAACCGTTGGCGGTATGCTTTAAGCTGCTGAACCATGCTTGCTGCGGCGATACCACCACCGATAACGGCGATGGTTTGCGGCGCTGATTTTTTTTGTACTGCCCGCGGTTTTGGCGACTGAGGTTGCACCCGACTGCCAACCAGCATTTCCCGTTTATGGCCGAATCCTTTCTGTTTGCGCATTGCAAAGCCCGCATCCTGCAAGCCTCGGCGGACCTGGCCGACTGACGTGAAGGTAGCCAGTGTACAGGTGTCCGCGGCGGCCGCCGCCATTGCCTGATACAAGTCGGGTTGCCACATTTGTGGGTTTTTACTGGGCGCAAACCCGTCCAGATACCAGGCGTTGACCACCTTCGGATTCGCAACCTGCCAGGCTGGCAGGGCGTCCAGGATTTCACCGAAATGCAAATCCAGGGTAATACGCGGGTGTAAATTCAGTCGGTGACAGCCTCTGACCAGCGGCGGGTAGCAGGCAACGAGTTGCTCTACCAGGGTTCGCAGTTGCGGCCAATGTTGCAATGCCTGGCGGATGCTGGCGCTGGTCATGGGGTAACGTTCGAAGCTGACTAAATGCAAATGAGCATCGGCTGGCGCATGGCGTAAAAACTCAAAGGCGGTCAGCAGCATATTGAGGCCGCTGCCAAAACCAGTTTCGGCGACCACGAACGGTGTGCTGGCGGGCAGATTGCGAAAACGTTCCGGTAGCCGGTTGCCTTGCAGGAAAACGTAATGACTTTCGGCCAGACCATCTTGATTGGAAAAATAAATATCATCAAAGAGATCGGATATTGGCATGCCTGATTGATTGAAATGGATGGCGGCAGGCTGAATAGAATGACTCAAAATATAGCCCCTGCGGTTAGGCGAAAATCCAGTAAATGTCAGCGTTACAGAAACGCAGAAGACAGCGTCGGAAAGCTCAGCTAAGCTGACCACTCAACGCGACCATTTTCGTTTGCTACTGAACGCGCTATGATACCGACAAATTGTAAGATAGGACAATAGAATGAGACGTGCAGTTATTACTGGCCTTGGTGTGGTATCAAGCATTGGTAACAACCAAGAAGAAGTTCTTGAATCATTGAGAACAGGCCGCTCGGGCATTACCCGCTCGGAAAGCTTTGCTGAAATGGGCTTACGTTGTCAGGTTTGGGGCGACGTGAAACTGGATGTGAACGAACTTATTGACCGCAAAGCTAAGCGGTTTATGGGTGATGCCGCAGCTTATGCATACATTGCGCTGGAGCAGGCATTAGCCGATGCTGGCTTAAGCGATGAAGAGATTTCCAATGAGCGAACCGGTTTAGTGGTTGGTTCAGGTGGCGCCTCCGGCGAGCACCAGGTTGGAGCCGCGGATATTCTTCGCGAAAAAGGCGTTAAGCGTGTAGGCCCTTACATGGTGCCACGCTGCATGGCGTCATCGACCTCGGCATGTCTGGCGACACCGAAAAAAATTAAAGGTGTTAACTACTCGATTAGTTCAGCCTGTGCGACCAGTGCTCACTGCATTGGCCACGCGCTGGAGCTTATTCAGTTAGGTAAACAGGATCGTGTTTTCGCCGGTGGTGGTGAAGAGTTGCACTGGACGCTGGGTATGGAGTTCGACGCGATGGGTGCGTTGAGTACGAAGTACAATGACACCCCTGAAAAAGCATCGCGAACCTACGACAAAAGCCGTGATGGGTTTGTTCCTGCGGGTGGTGGCGGCATTCTGGTGGTTGAAGAGCTTGAAACTGCGCTGGCGCGTGGGGCAAAGATTTACGCTGAGATCGTGGGTTATGGTGCTACCTCCGATGGTTACGACATGGTCGCCCCGTCAGGTGAAGGCGCTGTGCGTTGTATGAAAATGGCAATGCAGGACTTAGATGCGCCAGTTGATTACGTAAACACCCATGGTACCAGTACGCCGGTAGGTGACGTTAAAGAGCTGGAAGCGATTCG
Source organism: Aliidiomarina soli (assembly GCF_003986975.1). Taxonomy (GTDB): domain Bacteria; phylum Pseudomonadota; class Gammaproteobacteria; order Enterobacterales; family Alteromonadaceae; genus Aliidiomarina; species Aliidiomarina soli. The sequence continues at coordinate 35,796 of NZ_PIPO01000001.1, forward strand.
CCAGGTTTTCGGTGACAAGACACCAATGCTGAGTGCAACCAAAGCAATGACCGGCCACTCGTTAGGTGCGGCTGGCGTGCATGAAGCGATTTTCTCGTTGTTAATGATGCGTGATGGCTTTGTTGCCCCGTCAATTAATATTGACGAGCTGGACGACGAAGCGGCTGGCATGGACATTGTGCGCGAAAGCAAAGCGGCTGACCTGAACCTGGTTATGTCAAACAGCTTCGGTTTCGGCGGCACTAATGCAAGTCTGGTATTTCGCAAATTTACCAGCTAAGCGTGACCGCTGGAATTTAACAGCTAATTAAGACGATTTTTTATATAGTAAAAGGGCAGCCATGGCTGCCTTTTTTTGTGAACTCAGGTGCAGCGCTAACGATGGGGAGTATCGAACGGTCATTATGAAATTTCTAATCGCGGACAATATTCCTTACGCTCCGCAGGTGTTTTCTGCGCATGGTGAGGTGGTAACGTTTAGCGGGCGTGAGCCTGCGGCAGACGAATTGCAGGATGCTGAGGTGCTGCTGGTTCGCTCGATCACCCGAGTGGATGACAATCTTCTTGATAAAGCGGCGGCGCTGAAATTTGTTGGCACTGCGACCATCGGCACTGAACATATTGATACCGATGCACTGCAGGCACGTGATATTGCCTTTGCCAGTAGCCCGGGGGCGAATGCTGAGTCGGTGGCTGAGTATGTTCTGACCGCGTTGCTGGCGCTGGCGCAAAAATATGCACTGGCGCTGACCGGGCTCACTGCTGCTATTGTTGGCGCAGGGAATACGGGTAGCGCGACCGGACGCCGATTGCAGGCGCTGGGTTTAAATGTAGTGTATTACGATCCGCCCAGAGCCAGACGTGAGGCCAGCTTTGACAGTGCCAGCTTCGAGCAGGTGTTGCAGGCAAACGTTATCAGCCTGCATGTGCCGATGGAGAAGGGCACCGATGACCCAACCTATCATATGTTCGGTGCAGCAGAACTTGCCCGCTTGTCTGCTCCGCAGGTTTTGATCAATGCCTCGCGTGGCGCTGTGATCGATAATACCGCATTGCGTCAACAATTGCAGGGGCCTGCGCCCGGCAGGGTAAGGCTGGTCCTCGATGTATGGGAAGGAGAGCCCAGCATCGACAGCGGATTGCTGGCGCTGGTTGATATTGCTACGCCGCATATTGCCGGGCACAGTCTAAACGGCAAGGTGAATGGGACCCGGATGTTGTATGATGCCTGCGCCGAACAGTTTGGCTGGAGCGAGCATCAACCTGAGTGGACGGCGCTGATGCCAAAGCCACCCATGGTAAACTGGCACTGTCAGCAGATGCCAGAACAAACGACCTTAACCCAGTGGCTTTTAAGCAACTACCCGATATGGCAGGATGACAGCCTGATGCGGCGTTATGGTCATAATGCACAGGGTTTCGACCAGTTGCGGCGCGATTATGCGGTACGTTATGAATTGAAAAGTCATCGCCTGCTGTGCGGTGACGGTGTAGACGATGCAACAAAGCAGCGTTTGCAGGAGTTAGGTTTTTTATTTTGAATTGAGGAATCACGATGTCTTTGTCGGTGAATGTAGCAGTATTAGGTGCAACTGGCCTGGTTGGTAAACAAATGATGGAATGTCTGGAAGAGCGTAAATTTCCGGTTAACAAACTGGTTCCATTGGCCAGTGCCCGCTCGGCAGGGCAGGAAGTTGAGTTTCGTGGTGAAAGCCTGACTGTTGAGGATGTGGAGAGCTTTGACTGGAGTGAGGTTGATATGGCCTTTTTCTCCGCCGGTGGCAGTGTCAGTGCACAGTATGCGCCGATTGCAGCAGAAGCTGGATGTGTGGTGATCGATAACACCTCACATTTTCGCTATGAGCCGGACATTCCGCTGGTGGTGCCAGAGGTCAACGCCAGCGCACTGGCGGATTTTCGTAACCGCAACATCATTGCTAACCCGAACTGTTCAACCATTCAGATGCTGGTGGCGTTAAAACCTATTCATGAGGCAGTTGGTATTGACCGTATTAACGTGTCGACATACCAGTCTGTGTCTGGTGCGGGAGCGTCAGCAATGACTGAACTGGCAACCCAGACTGCTGAGTTACTGAATGGTAAACAACCGACCATTGAAGCCTTCAGTCGTCAGATCGCGTTTAACTGCATTCCGCAAATTGATGTGTTTCTTGACAATGACTACACCAAAGAAGAGATGAAGATGGTGTGGGAAACGCAGAAAATTTTTGCCGATACTGATATTCGGGTTAACGCAACAGCGGTCAGAGTACCGGTATTTTTCGGTCACGCTGAAGCGATCCATCTGGAAACACGGCAGCCGATTGATGCGCAGCAGGTGAAAGATTTACTGCGCAGTGCTGCAGGCATTAAATTAATGGATGAACGCGAGCAGTTCCCAACCCAGGTCGGCGACTCGGCCGGACACGATGAGGTCTTTGTCGGCCGCGTACGCAATGATATCTCGCATCCGAATGGAATTAACCTCTGGGTGGTTGGTGACAATATCCGTAAAGGCGCAGCAACCAACAGTGTGCAAATCGGTGAGTGTTTACTACGTGACTACTGGTAGGGGTAGTTAGGCGCATTAAAAAATGCGTTTGCTGAGTTAAATCAGCATATAGTTTTTTGTCCTGCTGCCGTTATAGAATCAGGTACGTGCCTGGTTTATAGTATGAGGTGCGTAGTGTGTTCTGTAACGGCCCACTGCCTTCGTCCGAAATTGGGCCCTTAGATAAAAATAAAACACATAGGGAATACTTATGAAATCTGGATCCGTGCTGCTCATCGTGCCGATGATTCTAGCTACCCTGAGCGCTTTTTCCGCTGCTGCGCAGCAAAGCGACCCGGTTGTTATTCGAGGGCCAGCAGGCTCGGAACAAAGTGATGTCCGCAACGGCAACGAACGTTATGGACCTATCACCAGTGCAGATACCTTATGGAGTATTGCCAGCCAGGCCCGACCGCATTCGACTGTCACTGTGCAACAGGTGATGGCGGCCATTGTGCAGGCGAACCCGCATGCCTTTATTAATAATAATCCGAACGCCATGGAAACCGGATTTTTCCTGCGACTGCCTAGTTTGCAGGAAATCCAGATGGTTAACCCGGAGGCGGCACGCCGCCAGATTGAGCTCGGTGACCAATTACAGCAGAGTAACCGGCAGGTGCAAAACAACCGCCGTGAAGCCGATATCACGGCAGCGCAACGCAATAGTCTGCTAGCGCAAACCCGCACAGATGCGCAACAGGCATTAGAAGAAATTCGTGACAACTATGCAGAAGAATTCAGCGACCTCCGCCAGCGGTTAGCCCAGTCCATTGAAAATACTGAATCTGTTTACGCTGCCAACGAAGAACTGCGCGAGCGCATTGATGCGATAGCCGTTGCCTTGGATCAGATTCAAACCAATATGGTTGATGAAAATGAGTTCCAGCAACAACTGCAGGCGCTGATGGAAGATCAGCAGGAACTGCGGATGCAACAGCAGGCGATGGAAGAAGTGGCAGAGGAAGAAGATCTCGCCAACCGCATCATGAGTAATCCGCTTGCTCTGGGTCTTCTGGCATTTGTCCCAGCATTATTGCTGATTATTATTGCCTCAATGGTATTGCGTCGACGCGGCCCGGCGATTGCGCCAGTAGCAGCGACTGCGAGCGGTAGCAAGGCAACCACCGACAACGCGACGGCTGCCAGTATGATGGCCACCAGCGACGAGGATGAAGATGACTTCGAGCTGGACGAGGCGATGGCTGAATTTGATGACATGGATGACGATGACGGGGATGACCTGTCAGCACTGGAAGACGAAATGCTGGTGCCGGATGAAGAGGATGACGACAGCATTCAGCTCGATGACGATATGGATGATCTTGATCTGAGCGAGTTTGATACGCTGGAAGAGGATTATCCACAGGACGACGCCGCGGATGACAAGCCGGCCACCACTGAAGACGATAGCAACAAGACCGATGCGGGCGATGACCTGGATGAAGGTGATAGCGAACTGAGCCAGTCAGACCTGGATGACCTGTTTGCCGGTGGCGATGACGAGGATGACGCTGATGATTTAGTTAGCGATGACCCGTTTACAGCGACGGAAGAGGACGACAGCGATTCTGACGGTCTTGACCTCGAAGACGGCTCGCTGGACCTGGAAGGTCTTGACGAGGAGGCCGCTGATGAGAGCGCTCTCGACGAGGTAAGCGACGATGCAGAGAATGCCGGCGACCTCGAGGAGGCGGACAGCGACGAAGCACAACCAGTTGCCACCGCGGCAGACGAGCCAGCGAAAGAAACTGAGGCGAGCGCCCCGGATGAGCAGGCGGACGGTGAGTCGACGGATGAAGAAGAGCCGGCACCTGGTGAATTATTTGCTGCTGGTGACGACGATGACGAGCCTCTGGATCTGGATAGCGAAAGCGATGACGATGAATTCGACTTCGATAAAATGATGGAAGATCTGGAAGACGATGATCTGGATGATGAAATCGATGAAGAGGATATCGAATCGCTGTTAGCTAAGTCAGATGCAATGGTTCAACAGTCGCAGCAGGACGATGCTGAGGCAGCGACAGCGACCGAAACTGATAGCGAAGAAGATGACCAGGCAACGGCTGACGAGCAACCAGCCGATGTCAAAGAATCAGAACAACTGGACGCTGAAGAGTCGCTTGATTTTGATGACGACGAAGAGCAGACAGACGATGAATTCCTCGAAATTGATGACATCATGGACGATGCGGATAGCACGGGTGGCGACGATAGTGCGGAAGATGATGACCAGCAGTCAGAGTCTTCGCGCCACGCTGATGAAGAAGACAACTTAGCGGCTCAGCTTGATTTAGCACGTGCTTATCTGGAAATGGAAGAAACAGAAGAAGCACGGCAGACCGTTGAAGCTGTGATTGCTCAGGCGTCTGATGAGCTGCTGGATGAAGCGAAAGAGTTGTTAGCCCGTATCGATAGTTAAACCGCGGAGCAAAATGCGTATAATGTGCGCCCAATCGAAATCGTAGTTTAATGAGGGCGTTATCAGTATGCGCATTGCATTAGGGGTCGAGTACAGTGGCCAGCAGTATTACGGTTGGCAACGCCAGCAAGGCATGCCAACCGTGCAAGGTTGTCTGGAGAAGGCGCTAAGCAAAATTGCTGCCCATCCGGTGGGCGTTATCTGCGCCGGACGTACTGACGCAGGTGTCCATGCCACGGGGCAGGTGGTTCATTTTGACGTCGAGGTGGACCGGGCCGAACCGGCCTGGACGTTAGGGGTGAATAGTAACCTGCCAAAAGACATCGCGGTGCGCTGGATGCATCCGGTTAGTGACGATTTCGATGCGCGTTTTAGCGCGACCGCCCGCCGTTATCGCTATGTCATTTACAACAGTCCGACACGGCCGGGGATCCTCGCTGCTGGCGTGACTCATATTTATCACCAGCTCGATGTCAGACGGATGCAGCAAGCGGCCCCGGTATTGCTTGGTGAACATGATTTTAGTGCGTTTCGGGCGGCTCATTGCCAGTCCAATACGCCGTATCGCAACCTGCAGGAAATCGATGTTCAGCAACGCGGCGATTATATTCTGGTGGAAGTAAAGGCGAATGCATTTTTGCACCATATGGTGCGTAATATCGTCGGTTCGTTGATAATGATAGGGCAAGGCGAGCAGCCCGTTGACTGGCTGGCGCAATTGCTGGAAGGACGAAACCGGACCCTGGCCGCAGCCACGGCAAAGCCAAATGGCTTGTATCTGGTTGATGTTACTTACCCTGAACACTTTGGGCTGCCGCGCTGGGCGTGGGGGCCATTATTCTGGTAGACCCGCCTGCATTACTCGACGAAACGGGCGTGCGGGCAACTACTAAGACCACTTTTTACTGCAATTTGACGGCGTAGTATGCTTTAATTGCCGCAGAATTAAGTATGTAAGGTTACGCAATTTATGAGCTGGATCGAAAAAATTCTTGCCAAACCGCAAGCCAATAAGCGCCGCAATATCCCGGAAGGGGTGTGGAGCAAATGCTCCGGCTGCGAGGCCATTCTATACCGCGCAGATCTGGAACGTAACTTATCCGTTTGTCCGAAGTGTGGCCATCATATGCGAGTCACGGCTCGCGAGCGCCTGGATGGGTTTCTCGATGCGGATGGCCGTGAGGAGCTGGGCGTTGACCTGGAACCTCAGGATGTTCTTAAGTTTCGCGATTCAAAAAAATACAAAGATCGGATTGCCGCAGCGCAAAAAGCAACGGGTGAGAAAGATGCACTGGTGGCGATGCGCGGCAAGTTGAAAGGCATCCCGGTCGCCGCGGTTGCGTTCGAATTCAACTTTATGGGCGGTTCGATGGCCTCCGTGGTTGGTGCACGCTTCGTCAAAGCGGTGGAGTTATGCCTGGCAGAGAATATGCCACTGGTGTGCTTTGCCGCATCAGGCGGAGCCCGTATGCAGGAGGCGTTGTTCTCGCTCATGCAGATGGCCAAAACCTCAGCAGCGCTGGCGCGGATGAGCGAGAAAGGCTTACCTTATATTTCGGTACTGACTGACCCGACTATGGGTGGCGTGTCTGCGAGTCTGGCAATGCTTGGGGATGTTAATATCGGTGAACCTAAAGCCCTGATCGGGTTTGCCGGGCCACGGGTGATCGAACAGACCGTGCGTGAAACACTGCCCGCTGGTTTTCAGCGCAGTGAGTTTTTACTCGAACATGGCGCTATCGATATGATTGTAGATCGTCGCGACATGCGTGACCGGGTGGCGTCACTGCTTGCGAAAATGCAGGGACTGGATGCACCGGCAGAGCCGGTTGATACCTCTGAGTCCTGACTTGTATGAGCACAGACTCCTTACTGCCTGAAGCTCATACTGACTGGCAGTTGGCCGATTGGCTTGAGTATCTGCAACAGCAGCATCATAAAGAAATAGATCTCGGTTTAGAGCGCATTGGTCAGGTGGCCAATGCGCTTTCTGCTGCTAAACCTGCGCCTTTTGTTGTCACGGTCGCTGGCACCAACGGCAAAGGCTCGACGGTTCGCTACCTGGAACAGATGCTGTTAGCTGCTGGTCAACGCACAGCAACCTATACCTCCCCTCATTTTTTGCGTTACAACGAGCGCGTCCGTATTAATGGTCGTGAACTCGAGGATGCTGATCATTGTCGCGCCTTTGCGGCAGTTGAAGCAGCCCGGGGCAGCACCAGCCTGACCTATTTTGAATTTGCTACTCTGGCCGCTTTATGGCTGATTGAACAACACCAGGTCGATATTGCAATTCTCGAAATCGGTCTCGGTGGGCGGCTTGATGCGGTTAATTTGGTTGAACCTGATGTCGCGGTGGTGACCACGGTCGGTATCGACCACGTTGAATTTTTAGGCAATGACCGCGAGCAGATAGGCTTTGAAAAAGCAGGGGTGTATCGCCCAGGGAAACCTGCGATATGTGCCGATCCTAATCCGCCTCAGCGGCTACTTGACCACGCAGAAACCATTGGCGCCGACCTCATCTGCGTGAATACGGATTTCAGTTTTGAGCGCACGTCCGAAAACCACTGGTGCTATGTCAATCCGTCCCATCAGGTGGTAATGGATAAACTCCCGCTTCCTCAGCTACCGCTGGTCAATGCGGCGACTGCCTTGACGGTGCTGCAGCATCTTCCGCTCACTCCTGATCGTGCAGCGATTGAAAAAGGGCTGTCAGAGGCCCGATTGCCTGGTCGGCTGGAGGTATTCAGCCAGTCGCCCTGGGTTATTCTTGATGTGGCACACAATCCTCATGCTGCGGCCTATCTTGCCTCGCAACTGAGTGAGCGCTGGCCAGGTAGGCGGGTACTGGGTGTGTGCGCCATGCTGAAAGATAAAGATATAGAAGGGACATTAGCCTGCCTCACCGATAAGGTGTCGACCTGGTATCTTGCCGCGACACCGGGGCCGCGCGGGGCACCTGCTGCAAGGCTGGCTGCTGCACTGGCGGACCGTCAGGCTAAAACCTTTGCGACAGTGGCAAGCGCATATCAATCTGCACTAACAGATGCCGAAGAGGGTGATATCGTGTTATGCTTCGGCTCGTTTTTGACAATTCAGGCCATATACGAACTGGAGGGCTGAGCGCTTGGCAAGTCCGTTGCAAAATCGCATCGTAGGTACCGCTATTTTAGTCGCGTTAGCCGTTATTTTTCTGCCTGACTTACTGGACGGCGAAAAACGTTCACGCGACGAGGCGTTGGAAACCATTCCACTGCGTCCTGCATTGACGGTCGAACAATCCACCGTTGAGTTCCCGGATGATTTTGAAGAGCGGGTTGATCAGGCTCAGCCAAGACCTGTGCAAGAAGAAGAGTTTTCCAGCCCCCCTGAACCAGTCAGTGTTACGATCGGCCAGAATTCAGGCGACAATGTAGACGGCAATGTAGACGACAGGGGTGACGAGAACACCGACATGCCAGCCTGGGTCGTTCGTCTCGGTGCATTTCGCAATACCGATAATGTTACACGTTTAGTCAACCAACTGCAGGGCGAGGGTTACAATGCATTTAGCCGAACCGTCCGCGGAAATAATGGTGAATTGCAGGTGTTGATGGTCGGCCCCGATTTTGACCCTGAGCGTTTACGTGGCCAACTGGCGGAACTAAACGCACTGACAGGCCTCGAAGGTCAGCTCGTCCCCTATCAGCCAACACCGGAATAACTATGCTCTGGGTCGATTTTTTTATTTTAGGGTTGATTACGCTATCTGCGCTGATCAGCCTGGTTCGCGGTTTCGTCAAAGAAGCCATGTCGCTGGCAGTCTGGATCGGCGCCTTCTTTATCGCCAAACATTTTTATGCTGACCTCGCTTTGTATCTGGGCCGGATTGAGGATGACATGGTGCGCAATGCAACCGCCATTGCGATTCTCTTTGTGCTGACGTTGATTGTCGGTGCACTGCTCAATTTCATGCTTAGTCAGCTTGTGGTTAAAACAGGCCTGAGTGGCACGGACCGGGTATTAGGCTTGGTGTTTGGCGCGCTGCGCGGAGTGCTGATTATTAGTGCGCTGCTCTTCTTTGCCGACTCCTTTACCGACATGAGTGATGAAACCTGGTGGCAGGATTCCCGCCTTATCCCTCATTTTAAGATTTATATTCAGTGGTTCTTCAGTTATCTGGAGAACTCTTCAAGCTTTTTGCAACAAGACGTTTAGCGAGGACAAAAGCATGTGTGGTGTTGTTGGGATAGTAGGTAACCAACCAGTCAATCAGGCTTTGTATGATGGGTTAACCATGTTACAGCATCGTGGTCAGGATGCGGCAGGTATTATGACCATTGACGGTGGCACCTTGCGCTTGCGTAAAGGCAACGGTCTGGTGCGCGATGTATTCCATACACGCCATATGAAACGGTTATCAGGCCACGTTGGCATTGGTCACGTGCGGTATCCGACTGCGGGCTCGTCCAGTTCAGCCGAAGCTCAGCCTTTTTATGTGAATTCACCATTTGGCATTGCGCTGGCACATAACGGCAATCTGACCAACGCTGAGGAACTGCAACAGTCGTTATTTGATTCAGCCCGGCGCCATATCAATACCACCTCAGATTCTGAGATCCTGCTCAATATTTTTGCCCACGAGCTTACCAAAACCGATGCGATGCAACTCACTGAAGAGCATATCTTTAAGACGGTAGCCGAAGTGCATCGTTTAACGCGCGGGGCCTATGCGGTAGTGGCGATGGTTATCGGACATGGCATGGTGGCGTTTCGTGACCCCTACGGCATTCGTCCGCTGGCGATCGGGAAGCGTGAAAATGAGCAGGGTACCGAGTACATGGTAGCCTCTGAAAGTGTGGCCATAGACGGCACCGGTTTTACTTACATGCGTGATGTAGAGCCAGGCGAAGCCATTTACATTACTGAGCAGGGTCAGCTATACAGCCGTCAGGTTGCCGATAACCCGGTGCATAACCCCTGTATTTTTGAGTATGTTTACTTTGCCCGTCCTGATTCATTTTTGGATGGGGTCTCAGTGTATGCGAGCCGCATTAATATGGGCCGCAAGCTGGGTGAGAAGATTAAGCGCGACTATGCAGATCTGGATATCGACGTTATCGTTCCTATCCCGGAGACAGCCTGTGATATCGCCCTGGAGATGTCGCGCGTGCTAAACCTGCCCTACCGGCAGGGTTTCGTTAAGAACCGCTACATTGGCCGTACCTTTATCATGCCGGGACAAACCCAACGGCGTAAATCGGTGCGCCGCAAGCTAAATGCGATTAGCGCCGAATTCAAAGGCAAGAACGTGTTGCTGGTGGATGATTCTATTGTACGTGGGACCACGTCTGAGCAGATCATTGAGATGGCTCGTGATGCTGGCGCTAAGAAAGTGTACTTCGCTTCTGCGGCACCAGAAATTCGTTTTCCGAATGTATATGGAATCGATATGCCAAGCGCCAACGAACTGATTGGTTATGGCCGTGAAGTCGATGAAGTGTGCAAAATTATCAAAGCAGATGGCCTGATTTACCAGGATCTAAGCGACCTGATTGCGGCAGTAGCGAGTGAAAATACCAAGCTTAAACGGTTTGAAACCTCGGTGTTCAATGGCCACTATGTGACTGGCGATGTGAGTCAGGGCTATCTGGATCGTCTCGATGCGGCGCGCAATGACTCGACGCGGGACGAAGAAGGCGAGGCAGAGACGAACCTGGAGCTGCATAACCTGGATGATTAGATGATTTAAAATCGCTAATTGAGCAGGACTAAAAAGGGCCCATAATTGGAATAATTATGGGCCCTTTTTAAATTGTCCGATCCGCGTGTTGCTAGTCCTGCTGGAACGGATAGACCGAGCCCAGGTGCATGAGCTGAGTCAGTTCGTCCAGTGCAGTACGCGACTCAAGCAGCAGCTGAGGATCCGCTAAATCAGCCACCGCTAACTCGTCGCGATAATGTTTATCTACCCACTGGTTCAAACGTTCAAAGAGTGCATCATTCATCACCACGTGCGGATTGACGGCCTTCAGTTCTTCGTCATTCAGTGCCACGCGCAGTCGCAGGCAGGCCGGTCCGCCGCCATTGCGCATACTTTGTTTAACGTCGAAGTAACGCACATCGCTGATCGGGCCATTGCCGGCAGCAAGTTCCTGCAGGTAGGCGGACACGCCCGCATGCTCTTCACATTCGGTCGGCGCCACGATAATCATTTTGCCATCCGGTAGCGTAATTAACTGGGTATTGAACAGGTAGGTATCGACTGCATCCTGCACACTGACCGCTGATGTTGGCACTTCGATGAAGTGCATCTGAGCGCCCAGTTTGCTTTCTATTTCGTGCAGTTTGCTGTGGGTGTCGACAAAGGCCTGTTCGTGGTAGAACAACACATTCTGATTGCCAACCGCGATCACGTCGTTATGGAATACACCCTGATCGATGACATCCGGGTTCTGTTGCATAAATACCGTATTGTCGTCGCTCAGTCCATGTAACCGGGCCACTGCCTGAGAGGCCTCAAAGGTTTGCCGGGCAGGGAAGCGCTGTGGTGCCGGCTTGCTGCTATCAAAGGCGTAACGACCATAGACAAAGACCTCTACGCCGGCATTGCCATACTGCTGACAGAGGCGCGTATGGTTGGCTGCGCCCTCATCGCCGAAATGCTCATTGTCAGGTAAATGGAGATGGTGTTCGAAGTAACGTGAGTTATTGAACATCGCCTTTAAAATGCGCCCGGTGGTTAGTGGTTCCAGCGAGCGGTGGAATTTATTGGTCAGGTTGGCCGGGGTAAAATGGACTTTGCCATTGGCAGTGTCGGCACTGGGTGACACGGTGGCAGCGTTGGCTGTCCACATGCTTGATGCTGAGCAGCAAGCGCGATAAATAGCAGGCGCCTGGCTGGCCGCTTTGGCCAGAACGTCACCATCGTTGCCGGTAAACCCTAAGCGCCGCAGGGTGTCAACATCCGGCCGTTCCTGTGGAGCAAGCACACCCTGGACCATGCCCATGTCATGCAGCGCTTTCATTTTGCGCAGACCCTGTTTGGCCGCAGAGCGCGGATTTGAGGCTGCCTGAGCATTGCTCAGTGACGCCACATTGCCAAAGGACAAACCCGCATAATTGTGAGTTGGGCCTACAAGACCGTCAAAATTGACTTCAAAATGCTGCATGTAGCTCGGCTCCCTAAAACAATTCAAATTTCCAACTGGGCCATTATACGTGTCTTCAGTCGCTTTGAAAGCCTTATTTGCCAAGGCCTGTAGCAGGATTAACCAAAGCTGGATAAGTATGCAAAGTGGCCGAATTTCCATCTATTGTGAAGACTGTGGGTTGTCACTCGGCTCGTTTACCGATATATCTTAAAAAAGGAATCAACTTACACATTCGCTTGAATAACCTGCAACGAGGGCTTATATAAGACCTCGTTGTTCTTTATTCCGACCAAAGAGTTTAATAACGCCATGGCAAAATCGCTCGTTATCGTCGAGTCTCCGGCAAAAGCAAAAACTATTAATAAGTACCTTGGCAACGACTTCATCGTGAAGTCGAGTGTCGGGCACGTGCGTGATCTGCCAACCCGAAGTGTGGAAAAGGCGCCGACTAAGTCGCCAGCTGAGGTGCGTAAGATGGCACCGGATGAGAAAGCTAAATACCGCGCAGAACGCGATTATATTAACCTGGTCGGGCGCATGGGGATCGACCCTGAGCATGGCTGGAAACCATACTATGAAGTGCTGCCGGGCAAAGAAAAGGTGGTCAAAGAATTACAAAGTCTGGCTAAAAAAGCCGATAAGGTTTATCTGGCAACGGATTTGGACCGCGAAGGGGAAGCCATTGCCTGGCACCTTAAAGAGCTGATTGGTGGGGATGAAGAGCGCTATCAGCGGGTGGTATTTAATGAGATTACCAAAAAAGCCATTCAGGACGCATTCGCGCAGCCATCGGAGCTGAATGTGTCGCGTGTTGAAGCGCAGCAAACCCGGCGTTTTCTGGACCGGGTGGTCGGTTTCATGGTTTCGCCATTGCTATGGAAAAAAATCGCCCGCGGCCTAAGTGCCGGGCGCGTGCAGTCAGTGGCTGTACGTTTAGTGGTGGAACGTGAACGGGAAATTAAAGCCTTTATTCCAGAAGAATTCTGGGACGTGCATGCGGACTTAACTGCGGCGCAAAAAGCGGACTTGCGGATGCAGGTTATGCGCTTTAACGGCGCGGCTTTCAAACCGACCAATGAAGCCATGGCAATGGCCGCCGTGGATGCGTTAAAAACGGCGTCTTATGCGGTCAGTGCGCGTGATGATAAGCCAACCAAAAGTCGTCCTACTGCCCCGTTTATTACCTCAACCTTACAGCAGGCGGCAAGTACCCGACTGGGTTTTGGGGTGAAGAAAACCATGACCATGGCGCAGCGGTTATATGAAGCGGGCTACATTACCTATATGCGAACCGACTCGACCCATTTGAGTCAGGATGCGCTGAGTAGCGTACGCAAGTTTATCGAAGATGAATTTGGTCCTAAATATTTACCGGAAAAGCCTAACTTCTACGGCAAAAAGGCCAATGCGCAAGAGGCGCATGAGGCCATTCGACCGTCTAATGTGATGATTAAATCAGGCACGTTACAAGGCATGGACCGTGATGCGGAGCGGTTGTACGAGCTTATCTGGCGCCAGTTTGTGGCCTGTCAGATGACGCCTGCCGAGTATGACTCGACATCGTTAACGGTCGCCGCTGGCGATTATGAGCTGAAAGCGCGCGGTCGAGTGATGCGCTTCCCTGGCTGGACTAAAGTACAGCCAGCGGGGAAACGAAAAGGCGAAGAAGATGCGTCACTGCCGGATGTAAAAGTAGGCGATACACTGGCGCTTGAAGCACTGGATCCGCAGCAGCACTTTACCAAGCCACCAGCGCGTTTTTCTGAAGCCTCATTGGTTAAAGAACTGGAAAAGCGCGGCATTGGCCGACCGTCGACTTACGCTTCGATTATTTCAACGATTCAGGATCGGGGCTATGTCCGGGTCGAACAACGACGTTTCTATGCCGAAAAAATGGGCGAGATCGTTACCGATCGGCTAACTGAAAACTTTGCTGAATTGATGAGTTATAACTTCACCGCAGAAATGGAACAGCGGCTGGATGATATTGCTGAAGGGAAGGCGGACTGGAAACAGGCGCTTGACCAGTTTTATGAAGACTTTAAAGGCAATTTGCATAAGGCTGAGCTACCGCCGGAAGACGGTGGCATGCGCAGCAACGAAATGGTTCTGACCGATATTGATTGCCCCAAATGTGGTCGCAAGATGGGTGTTCGTACCGCGTCGACTGGGGTTTTTCTAGGCTGCTCCGGGTACAACCTGCCACCCAAAGAACGCTGCACGCAGACCCTTAATCTGGTCTCCGGTGATGAAGCAGTGAAGGTCGATGAAGACAACGAAGAAGCTGAAGCGCTGGCTCTGCGGGCGAAGAAACGTTGCCCTCAGTGTGGAACTGCAATGGATAGCTATTTGCTGGATGAGAAACGCAAGTTGCATGTATGTGGTAATAATCCGGTCTGTGATGGTCATCTGATCGAACAGGGTACGTTTAAGATCAAAGGGTACGATGGCCCGCTGATCGAGTGTGATCGCTGTGGCTCTGACATGCAGCTAAAAAGTGGCCGTTTTGGCAAGTACTTCGGGTGTACCAATGATGAATGCAAGAACACACGTAAATTATTGAAAAGTGGTGAAGCTGCGCCACCACGTGAAGACCCGGTGCACCTTCCTGAGATGCCATGTGAGCAGTCGGATGCCTATTTCGTGTTGCGGGATGGTGCCAGTGGCATCTTCTTGTCGGCCAGTACCTTCCCTAAATCGCGTGAAACCAGGGCGGTGACGGTCAAAGAACTGGTGCGTTTTAAGGATCGCCTGGCGGAAAAGTTTCATTACCTTGCTGAAGCACCCACTGAAGACAACGATGGCAACGATGCTGTGGTTCGTTTCAGTCGCAAAGAAAAGAAACAGTATGTGATGACAGAAGTGGATAAAAAGCCGACTGGCTGGCAGGCGCATTATGAGAATGGTGTCTGGAAACAGGTCGAAGGGAAGAAAAGTAGTCCGCGTAAAAAAGCCACAACGAAACGCAAAACTAGTACAAAGACGACAAAGCGTACGAAGAAAAGCAGCTAGTTCGATTGCGTGACTAGCTGTCACTAACTAAATTTGGGGTTCCGCTTATTATTTTCAGCAAGGAGCCTGCTGATGCACAAGTTCGCATGGATAGCGATTGTGGTCCCCCCAATGGTAGTGAGTCCCCGGGCACTCGCGCTTAGCGTGTGCCCTCCGTTACTTATCCCTGCTATGGTCGCCAAAACGGTTGCCGAGCAACCGCTGGTGACCTTCAGGTTGCGAGCCGGTCCTTTGCGGCCTCAGCTCGAACGCTTGTTGCGTGAACATCTGCAGATTCAGCAGGTGGTCTGGAAGGCAGCCAGCGACCAGCAGTGGCCATCGGAGTACAGGCTAACGGGTCAGCATGGGTTAGCCCTGGTTGAGCAGTTGGCAACCCCCTATCAGCTTCAGGTGTCGTTGTACGCGAATCACATAGCGGTAGTCAGACCTGCCATGGAGAACGCCCTGTGAACGGTGCGACGCTGTGCCAGGCGCGCGCAGGCGCGGTTGCCGTGATGATAGTGATACTCACAGGCTGCAGTGCCTCTAAAGGCTACCAGCAGGCGTACGCGCATGCTGAAGACAAGCTCGCTGCGGCCTATGCTGAGCCGCAACGCACAAGCAAACCTTCACTGGTGCAGCTGGATAGTGGTTTCTTTGTGCCTTCGTTACCGATAGATGGGCCTGAACCCGGCTGGGGACAGCAGTGGACCGAGTTCACCTTCGATAGTTATCCGTTGCAGCAGGCACTGCGTGAACTGTTGTTACCGGAAGGGGTGAGTGTGCGTTTGCTTGACCAGATTGACCCACAGCAACCAGTGACTCTTGCTTTTTCGGGCACGTTGAGCGAGGCCTTGCAGCAAATTAGTCTGCTCAGCGGGGTTTATCTGCAGCAGGGGGCACAGATGGTGACGGCACGGCGCTTCGAGATGGCCGAGTTTGATGTCGCCTTTCTCGCCGGAACGACCAATTTCTTCCTCGGTGAAGATACGCCGGCACAGCGCAATACCACTCAGCAGTCGGTGTTGCAGACTGCTCCTGCGAGCGAAGATAGCAGCCAGTATCTCAACTTTACCAGTGAATCCTTATCGGTTTGGAATGATCTTGAGCTGGCGCTGACCCTGTTGTTGTCTGCTGAAGGTGAGCTCGCTATTAACCAAAGTTCGACCTCGGTGCTGGTGCGGGACTATCCGCAGTATGTGGAGCAGGTACGAGCGTACCTGTTGCAGCAAAATCAGCGTCTAACCCGGCAAGTAGCGGTCGACGTGCAAATCATCGACGTGTCATTCAGCGATAGTCAGCAAGTCGGGATTGACTGGGATCTGATTTATCAGTCGACGTCAGGGAGCGGCATCGTCAACTTTGCCAGTTCTTTCGCTCAGTCTAACGGTGGCATGAGTAATACCGCTGAGCTCGGTTATACTCGCCAGGGTGGCCGCTTTGACGGATCTCAGGTACTCATCGACGCGTTGTCTCAGCAAGGTGTGGTTGAGGTGAGTACGCACCCACGGGTAGTCAGCCTGAATAATCAGATCGCCAAAATAGTGCTGCAGGACAATGCGACCTATCTGGCGTCAGCGGGCAGTACAGCCACCGCCAATGTTGGCAGTAGTGATCTGCTTATCCCCGGTGTGGTTACGACCGGTTTTGAATTGTACGTATTGCCGAAAGTGGCCAATCAGCAAGTGGTGATGCAACTGTCGACCAGTCTTTCTGATCTGATTGCGATTGACCAGGTCACCTCGGGCGAGAAGACCATTCAAACCCCGCACACCAACCGCAAGAAATTTTTCATGAAAGCGATGGTCGCAGATGGTGAAACCCTGCTCATATCGGGGCTGCAAAACTCACGGCGCCACTGGCGTGAACAACGTAACCTGTTCAGTTTTCTGTTTGGTGGTCGCCGTGATACCACGCAGCTGCGCAGCGAAACCTTGCTTTTGCTGACCCCGCGTATTTTGCCCACCGCAGACGTGCTGTGAAGACTGAGCGGGGGCAAAGCCTGGTGGAAACGCTGTGGGTGTTACCACTGGTGTTGGTCATAGGCTTAGGGGGTATTCAGTTGTTATGGCTGTTTTTGTGTTTCCAGTTGGTGCAGGCCACCGCTATGCATGTGGTACGCCAGGCTAGTTTAGATGGTTTTAACCGGTTGCGGACCTATGAAGTAGTGGAGAAGCGGATGCGACCCATGCCCGGACGTGTGCTTCATGTCCCTTTGGTTAAGCGGATTCATCCCAGTAACACTCAGATCCGTCGTTATGGGACGCCCATTACCGACGAAGGACGGCGCTATTACCAACTAGACACCAACTTTGCTCTGGCCCGACTGGATTCAATGCCCTTCGATGAGCGTCAGTTATGGCTTCGGGCGCGGACATTGCAAATTGAGCTGGTCTGGTGCCAGCCGTTGCAGGTACCTATGGTTGCGGACATGATCGGCTATTTCTTGCGTTACTCGCTGGATATTAATCAGCAATATTGCAATCTGCAACGGGTCGGGCGAGCACCCATGATGGCGGTAAAAGGAAAAGCAGCGGCTCAGTTACAGGCACCGCTGCGGATTGCAATTACAGAGCTGGAGCAGGACTAGTGGTCGTTCAGTTCGACGCAGGCTTGCAGGGTGTTTTCCATCAGACTGGCAACCGTCATCGGACCGACCCCACCTGGTACCGGCGTAATGAAACTGGCGCGCTGAGCGGCGATTTCAAACTCCACATCACCACATAAACGACCGTCTGGCATACGGTTGATACCTACATCGATAACCACGGCACCAGGTTTTATCCAGTCGCCTGGAATAAACGCCGGGCGACCGACCGCGACGACCACGATATCCGCCTCGCGGACATGCTTTTCAAGGTTACTGGTGAAACGGTGACAAACCGTGGTGGTTGCGCCACCAAGCAGCAGTTCCAGGCTCATCGGGCGGCCAACAATATTGGAGGCACCGACGATGACGGCATGTTGCCCGTGCAGGTCGACGCCGGTCGAAGCAAGCAGGGTCATTATCCCTTTTGGTGTGCAGGGGCGAAGGACTGGTATACGTTGCGCGAGACGCCCAATATTGTATGGATGAAAGCCATCAACATCTTTAGTTGGTTTAATCCGTTCAATAATTTTGGTTGTGTCGAGCCCTGCAGGCAGCGGCAACTGGACTAAAATCCCATCGATATCGGCGGCGTCATTGAGTTCGTCGATAAGCGCTTCGAGCTGTTGCTGGCTGACAGTCACCGGCAGGTCATAGGCTTTGGATACAAAACCGACTTCTTCACAGGCTTTACGTTTACTGCCTACATAGACATGTGACGCCGGATCCTGACCCACCAGAACCACGGCCAGACCAGGCGCGCGATGGCCATCGGCGATATGTTTTGCTACTTGTTTCTTGACGTCCTGGCGAATGGTATGGGCGATGGCTTTGCCATCAATCAATGCTGCGTGTTCTGAATTTGCCATGTTGAGATGCCACCTGGTATCACTAAAAGGTATCGACGAGAGATCTATGCCGCTGATGGCTGAATATTGTTACAAAAAATCCGCAATAAGGACAGATAAAGGCAGCACTTTTGAGTAAAACTGGAGGAACCCTGAGCAGGTTGCTTCAAAAATAGGCTAACAAACAGTTTTCCGGAAAAAACGTTTGACGCTTCCTAAGCTTAACGGTAATATTCGCCCCCGTTGTCAGCCACGAATTGTTCCTTCGGGAAGCAGTGTCTGAAGCTGATAACGGGCGTAGAAAGTACGGCGATTAGCGCAGTTTGGTAGCGCACTTGGTTTGGGTCCAAGGGGTCGCAGGTTCAAATCCTGCATCGCCGACCACTTTCTTCAGTGAGCTGGAGGACGTGCAGCGCGCCCGTAGCTCAGTTGGATAGAGCAACGGCCTTCTAAGCCGTCGGTCGCAGGTTCGAATCCTGCCGGGCGTGCCAGTCACTCTATACTTGCGCGGCCACGGCAACGCGATTCAGCGATCAGAACAACCCTGTGGTGGGTGTAGCTCAGTTGGTAGAGCCCCGGATTGTGATTCCGGTTGTCGTGGGTTCGAGTCCCATCATCCACCCCATTTCCTATTTGTCGGCGATTAGCGCAGTTTGGTAGCGCACTTGGTTTGGGTCCAAGGGGTCGCAGGTTCAAATCCTGCATCGCCGACCATCTTTATTCGTTCTATTTTCTACCTCCTCTTGTGTTTCACCATCTGGTTTCTTAATCGGTATTCTCTTCTCTGTGTTTTTGCGGCGCGTCGCATAAAGCTCGAAATTGTTGCTGCATTCGGTCGAGACCGAGCTGTCTTAATTTTTTGATATTGTCTGCCGGGATCTGTTCGGCCTGTTTATGTGCCCGAATTGCCCGTTCTAACGAGGCTTCCCGGAGCAGATGCAGACACGCATGAGGCGCGCGGTTGGTGTAATTGGCAGCGTCTGACTGATCACTATCGGCAAAGATATACTCAGGGTGGAAGTGGGCAATCTGATAAGTCCCGGTAAAACCTTCAAGCGCTATGATCTGTTCTGCATACCCAGCGGTATTAAGGAAAGCGTCGAAGCTGTCATCCAGTTGCGGTAAAATTAGCAGCGTCGTTTCCAGCTCACTGTCATCTTGCAACAGATTTAGCTCAGCGAGCAGGGCATCATAAAACTCATTGTCACTGCTAAATGCCAAAGGTTGATAACGAATACTCGCTCGCTCGACTTCGCGTCTGGCAAAGGGGCAAATATTCAAAGGCACAATAAATGTCTCGACCCAATGGCGAGTTTTCGCTATTGCTTGACTGTCTGAACTTGATAGTATTTTTGGCAAAATAGATCTGAATCGCAAAATTTGTGGCGTTGGGCGCAGAGAGTATTACGCAATCGGTAGCGAGTAAAGTAAGCTAGTGGGAGAAATAGGGGGAACTTGTTTTCGATGGTTGCTAAGTGCTTGAATTCTGCTTAACTAATAGATAGATACGTTTAGCAACTAAGACATCGAGGCAGGTTATGGATATTGATAAAGTGGTTCAAAGTCCGTCAGATTATTTCTCGGCACCGGCGCAAGTGGCAACCGAGCCAGCACTCTCGTTAGAGCAAAAAATCCGCGTTCTGGAAAGCTGGGAACTGGATTCAAACCGACTACTAACCTCTGGCTCGGAGAATATGCCGGGGGACGAACACGAAGAAATTTCCACCCAACTACAAGACATACGAAAGACCCTGAGCGACTTGCGCGGCGACTGATTCGCCGCCAGCGGCCAGGGGGCAACCAGGGAAGCAACACATGGCAAACTCGAAATCCCCTTGGTCAGGGCAGACATTAACTGCGCAGGGCTTAGGTTTAACTGACGACAAGACCGGTGCGGTTGTACTACCTACCTATGCCGCGACGACCTATTTGCGTGACGCTGATAATCAATATCGCAGTGGTCATGTCTATTCACGGGACGACAATCCAACCTATAAACCTGTGGAGCGTTTGCTGGCTGAACTCGATCAGGGTCAGGATGCGTTACTTTTTGGTTCGGGTATGGCTGCGGCGGTGGCAGTGTTTCAGGCACTCAAGCCGGGTGATCATGTCATAGCACCCAAGGTGATGTACTGGTCGTTACGCAACTGGTTGCTTGGGTTTGCCAAGGAATGGGGGCTCGACATTGAGCTGGTTGATTGTACTAACGTTGAGGCAGTAGAGGCTGCTATTCGCCCGGGCGAAACCCGCTTAGTATGGCTGGAAACCCCGGCCAACCCAATGTGGACACTGAGTGATGTTGCGGCAATTGCTACGTTGTGTAAGCGCAACGATGTTCTGCTGGCAGTCGACTCCACCTGCGCAACGCCGGTGTTAAGCAAGCCACTCACACTGGGGGCGGATATCGTAATGCACTCCGCGACCAAGTATCTGAATGGTCATTCTGATGTCATTGCTGGCGCGCTGATTTGCGCCGGCGATTCGCCGTTCTGGCAACGCATCCGCAGTATCCGCCGCGGCGGTGGTGCGGTGTTGAGCCCGCAGGATGCTAACCAGCTGTTGCGGGGAATGCGAACACTTTATATTCGGGTACGTCAGTCATGTGAAACAGCCATGCTGCTTGCTACCACATTAAATAATCACCCCTTGGTCAGTAAGGTGCATTACCCGGGCTTAACCAGTGCCGCGGATCATGAGCTGGCGAAACAACAAATGCCCGGTGGTTTTGGCGGCATGCTCTCAATTCAGGTTGCTGGTGGCGAACATAGCGCGATAAAGACAGCCGCACATACGCGGCTATGGAAGCGCGCCACGTCACTTGGCGGTGTTGAAAGTCTGATTGAACACCGGGCCAGTATCGAAGGCGAAAACACACCGGTACCGCTTGATTTGCTGCGTTTGTCGACAGGGATTGAGGATGCGCAGGAACTCCTGAACGACTTGCAACAGGCATTAGAAAAAGCGCATGACGTTTAAAACCGCGGCGGCATTTGTGGCTGACGAATTAGTGATTAAAAAGAGCCGCTTTATTGGTTGGGCAGCACCTGCTGCGACGCGGGAAGAAGCCTTGCAATGGGTTGCCAAAGCACAGCAGGACTATCCTGATGCGCGCCATCACTGCTGGGCTTACCTGTTGGGGCGGCCTGAGGTTGCAACGCATGCCGCTGCCAATGATGATGGTGAGCCATCGGGAACTGCCGGAAAACCGATGTTGAACGTCATTCAGCATAAGGGGATCGGCAATGTGGTGGTGATAGCGATTCGTTATTTCGGTGGTATTAAACTGGGAGCGGGCGGTTTGCTGCGGGCGTATTCGGGCACCGCGGAACGGGTGCTGTCTCAGTTACCAACTACTGAACAGCAGTCGATGACCGCGCTTGATGTTCGCTGCGATTTTGCCCACGAGCAGGTTGTGCGTCATTTTCTCGAGCAGCATCAGGGGCAACTCGTCGATATTCGATACAGCGATAGGGTGCAGATGCGGCTGGAAATACCGGATACCGCGCACCCAGCCTTTGTCGAGCTCACAGGATCACTGGGGGCGAGCATTGAGGCGCAACGTGGCGACCTTGACCAGTCGTTTGAATAAGTGCCGTTGACGGCGAATAAAAATCAGTAGTTCCGGATGCCACTGCACACCCATCAGAAAATCCTCGTCCGGGTCTTCGATAGCCTGAACGATGCCATCCAAATCACGGCCACTGACTTCAAACCCGGTGCCGACCTCGGCAATAGCCTGATTATGCAGACTGTTAATTTTACACGGACTGCAGCGGAGCAATTGATGCAGCTGGCTCGGAATACGCACAGATAAGGTTTTTAACGGCAGTATGGTCCAGCGATTCGACGTATGCTGGCGCCGGCTTTTCAGTTCCTGATGCAAACTTCCGCCGCGGCATATATTGAGCAACTGTGCACCGCGGCAAATACCGAGCAGTGGCAGGCGATGCTGTAACGCGTAGCGGATAACCTCGCCTTCGAAGGCATCACGTTCTTTGTCGTAGTTGGGGTGGACCTCAGGTTCGCCGGCGTACAGTACCGGGTCGATGTCATGTCCGCCCGTAATAACCAACCCATCTGGAGCAACCGTGGTTACATCATCACCGGGGCGCAACTGCAGCGGCTGGCCACCATAACGGCGCACAGCGAGTGCCACGCAGAATCGAGGCATCCATGCACCCCGACTGGGTCCGGTAATGGCGATAACGGGTTTGTTTGTTTTGGAAACCATCAGCAGTCAGAATTGCCCAAACTAACCAGCCACTTACGGTCTAACTGACGATGCCAGGCTCGGCCTTTTCCACTCAGTATGCGCCGCCACCATGGCGCGTTCAAAACGCGTGTGTAGGCTTTGGCACAGGCATTTAAGCGTCGTTTATCCTGAGCCAGTGCTTCGACCTGCAACCAACCGTCCCAGGCCAAATGGATCCCCCAGTCAGGTAAATGAATTTCGCAGTTTGGCAGTCGATAATGGAAAGCCGGACGCGACTTAATCAAAGGGTCGCAGGTGTATTCTTCGACCAGGTCTGCGTTGATATGAGAAAACAGCGGTAACATGTCCAGCGCCCGGTTGCGGGTTGGGTTGTCGACAAGATAATCGCGGATAAGGGTGTCGCAGTTCTCTGGCCAGTAGTCCGGCGCAAGGACTTTCTTTACGTACTTGCGGGGAAAGGGGTCGACATAGGTGGTGATGCGCCGCGTCATATTGATCGAGGCTTCTTCAAACAACCAGTCGTAGAGGCAAAGAAATGACTTAAGATAGGCTGTCAGCGTGGTCACGTCGAGCGCTGGCGTTTCCGGGTTCAATTGCATACTGAAGGCATTCAGCACCGATTCAGAGGTCCCCTTAGCGCCCGCTTTACGTAAGCGTTCAATCAGTACTTGAACTTCGGGGAGGCGTTTAATTTCTAATGGCGGACTGACCAGCTCATGGGGAACTAAAGGTTTGGAAACCATCTTAAGGAGGCTTTCGATGTCATTGCCGAAGTCCTTTTCATCTCGCTCTTCTTCGCCCATTTTTTTGAGCAGCTGAAAGTCGAGTTCAACCAGCCAGTCGCCGTCTTTATCTCCGCGCAGGTTATACTGGTAACGGCTGGTTTTTTCGATAGTGAGGTCTAGCTGAGTGGCGACTTCTTCTGCGAGCTGATCAATGGACAAACCGCTCATTTCAAGTTCAACACCGATATGACGGGGGCCACCTTCGTGGTTGACCATCACCTGCGGCATTCTGATACGTCTTTTATGAACCGCCATTAATACCTCACTCTATTGTTTTATATAGTAAAAACCTCTAGTTCAGAGCTTAGCTCAACTTTACAGTATTGCTCGGGATAATGTGCAAAAGCATCGCTCCAGTGAGCGTCTGTATAGATTTTGGTCACGCCCATGCGCAGTAAGTGAGGGACTGAGTAATAAAAGCCATTTTTTGCCTGTTGTTCACTGCACCCTGATCCGGGGTGGTGACCATAAATAGTAATTCTTTGGTCGACACCAGTGCGCTCAAAAAAACGAGCTTCGCGACGATAGAGGCGGTCGAGGTAGTTTTCCAAAATGTAACGTACCCCAGGCATCAGGTAGTTCTGATACTGTTGCGTCCAGGAGTCCTCAAGCGCACCACCGGACCATGCCACAATACTGCCCGGCCGCAAGTGTTTATCGTTGCCCGCAGTAAAAATGTAATTGGCACACGCACGCAGACATACGCCATCAACGGTCACATCCAAATCATTGCGATGAATCCAGTTACCCAGTTGCAGTGCTGCCAGGGGTTCGCCGTCCTCACTGTTAACACGCAGAGTGGTGAAGCGCTGCTGAGCGGTAAACTGTTTAATCTGGCTTATTGTATTCTGGCTAATAAAACCGTCGACGATCAGAGTATTACCGTCTGCAGCCACCGAGCTTCGCGGCGACGAGGAGGGAGTCGAGCTGCACGCCACTAATGTCAGCGACAGCATACTAAGTGAAAGTGTTGCTATCCAATTTGCCATACGCACTTTTATTATTATGATTGTGAACTCCTACTTTGACGGAATTTGCACCTTTGTCAACTGCTCGCTTAGTTTAGTGTGTAAATGCTGACGAGCTTCCGAATCGACAAAGGATGGCGCTAGCATGGCCGACCATTCCGGGTGGCTGCGGGCGCGCTGTATTAGTTCCCACAGCTGCTCCTGTTGTTGCAGACGGCTATAAAGCCGCTCACTGTCGACCGCGTCTGGCTGTGTGGCGGCATGGGCTCGCTGAGTGAGTACCTGCAACAGTTGAAGCTGGCGACTAAGCAATAATTTGAGCACTGCATCATCCACGGTGAGCTCACGATAGCCACGCCATTTCTGTTGCAGTCGTTTGCCCATATTGCGCCAACTTTGCCATAGCCCGCCGGCAGCGGCGCCAATCAGTGTCCCTGCACCCATGCTGCTACCCAGCAATAGCACGTCAATGCCAGCGCCGGCCGCAGCACCAGTGGCGGCACCACCACTGGCTTTAATACCGAATTGACGCAGGCTCTGTGGACTAAACAAGTCGAGTTCCCAGCGTCCGTTTTGAATCGCAATAGCGTCAATTTTGACACTTTCAGGAGTGAAATTATAAAGCTTCAATAAGCCGTGGACACAGCTCTGTTCACGCTGTCGCACGTGCTGCTGCAAGCTGTTGATATGCTGCTTTAAGGCGTCTTCTGCCTGCGGCGTGATACGCTCCCGCAAAGCGGCACAGTCAATCATTAACTCGGCGATAAGCTGGCAGGCATTGTGATAACGACGTGATTGAGTGCTGGCAAGGCCATGTATAAAGCGGTGCAGGTGATCGCGCCATGCAGGGAGCAGGGTTTGCAGACGCTGATAAATGGTTATTTCGCCATCCAGCTGGGGCGTTACACTATCAAATTCGACCCATGCATGCAGATTGACCCGCGCCAGGGCCTGATGCCAGGCTTCAGCGTTATGGGCTGTGCTGGCGGTAAAGTTAAGCACCGGCAGAATAGGGCGGGCACTTTTACTGAGAATGGCCAGTTCGTCCTGAAACTTGGGTAAAACCGGGTCACGGGCATCAATGACATAGAGTGCAGCATCGCTGGCTAACAGCTGAGCAATGACTTTGGCTTCCTGAGCATACTGGCCCTTTGCTTCCGGGCTGCTCAAAAATGCCTGCAACAGGGCAGGGCCGTCATGCCGGTTGGTGGCGGTTTGCAAACGTGACATATAATCAAATAAGCCAATTCCATCTTCCAGCCCCGGAGTGTCAAATAGTTCAACTTGTTCGCCATCGTCGGTACGAATGCGACCGGCCACCACCTGTTGAGTGGTGCTCGGGCTTGCTGCGACCACACCGACCAGACTGTCCCGCGCGAGCGTTCGCAGCAAAGAGGTTTTGCCCACGTTGGTGTGACCAACAATGGCTAATTTTAAAGGGTGCGAAGCCATGCTTCAGCCTCCTCTTTGTTTTGTAAGACTGGCAATTTAAGATGCTCGTCGAGACTGTCCCGCCATAGCTGAGTGCGTCCCCCCTGGGGTACAAATAACGCTAGCGGGCAGTGTGAACTGATCTCCGCCAGCAAGCGCAGACTCCCGCGGTCCGGGGTAAGGTCGGGGTTGATAGCTGCGATTATTTGGCGCGGGTGGCGGGCACTCCCGGTCAATAGCTGCTGGCGTTCTTCGCGTGAGCTGACGTTACCTAAAGGCGTTATCGGCAGTTCCGCCAGCGGTGTCTCCGGAGCCTCGTTGGCTGGCCATTCGAGGGTGAACCATGCCGGGTCGCTGTTGATTACAGAATGGTGATGAGTAGTTTGCGTTGGCAGTACCTTGATGCTGTTGTCACTGGTGTCCGTATCAGCTGACGGCACATTGGCGAGTTGCTCGCGCAGCTCACTGAAGCCAGCAAGCTGCCAGTTCACCTTTAAGTGGGCTAACCGGTAGCGGCGGTAGAGGTCGCAACCAATGAAGAGCAGGGCTCTTGGTACTATGGCGTAAAAGAACAGGCAGGCGAGTAACCAGATGGCGATTGCGCGCTGACTTGCTGCATCGCCAGTGGCGCCGAAGGTGACCAGAGGTTGCTCGAATGCAAAAAGCCCCGGCACAATATGAAGGACATCGACCAGGGTGGCCACGTTAGTTTCACTGAGTAAGGTGGTGCGCCATACAAACTGATAATCAAACCCAATAAAGCGAATCACCAGGGTGACAAAGGTGGTAGCGAGCAGCAGTAACCAGAAGCCATGAGTAACGGCCGATAAGGTGGGTCGCATCAACCCCTGGTGAAGTGCTAGACTGGTATGCGCCTGCATAATGGGAAGTAACGACGGACTACGCACCACACCAGGCAGATAGTGCAGTACCCAGGCGCCTATCCCGCCAGGCTTGCCGCGGATAAGTATGCCAGCTGCCCAGGCGATCATGAGCAGTGTATTAATTAGCAGTAAGGCTATCATCGCGTCTAATAAACTAATGGTGCGAGCGTGCTGGGGGCTGATGCTGCTGGCTAAGGTAATTCCGCTGATCACAGCGAGCAGGGCCAGAAGGCTTAGGGCTAACGCGAGTAGCCGACGATAGCGCTGAATGTCATTATCAAGAGCGAGGTCGTGGCAAAGTCGAGCCGCGCGGGTCAGTAATTTGTCATCCGGGTTGCTGCAGGTAGCCGCCATCCGTCGTGCGGCGTCGTCAGCCACGGGGCCCCAGTGCAGTTCACGCTGACGAATAATTTCAGCCTGCCAGTGGCGCAGAAACTGCCCCTCAGTGGTGGTTTGATGTGTGCGATTACTCATCTGAGTCATACAACGCCTGGCTCGGTTGCAACAGAGTACTGATAACGCAATTTCGTCCTTCCTTTTTCGCTTGGTAGAGAGCCTGGTCGGCTTGTTGTAAGAGGTTGTTAGCGAGAATCGCTGCCGATGCGGAGGGATCATCTCCGCAGTCTTCCGGTGCGCAGGCAATGCCAATACTCAGACTTAGCAAACCGCTTTCTGCAGCAGCGTGATGAATACCAAGCTGAGCCATCTTTTCCAGCAGGTGGCCGCCGCTTTCCACCGCCTGGCTTTTATTTGCGCCAGGTAATAATACAGCAAACTCTTCACCGCCAAAGCGGCAGACCAGTTCGCCACTGCGTTTAAAGTGGCTGTGTAATAAATTGGCGACGGTACGCAAGGCATCGTCACCATTTAAATGACCATAGGTGTCATTAAACGATTTAAAGTGGTCGATATCAATCATCAGCAGGCTTAGCGGTTGCTGCTGGCGCATCGAACGACGCATTTCGGTATCCAGTTCATGGTCGAACTGACGGCGGTTGGCTAAACCCGTCAGACTATCCTCACCGACCAGTTGATGTAATCGCTGGTTAGCTTCGATCAGTTGACGCTGGGTGGCGCTAAGCGCTTTCAGATATTGTTGGCTTTGCAATGCTTGGGCAATGATTTCACCCACAAGCTTAAGGCGGCGAATATCCGCTTCTGACCAATGGCGCTGGCGGGCGACCATATCGCAACCAACAAAGCCGATCAGCTGGCCGCCTGCCTGCATAGCCACACAGACGATTGAGCGAATATCTTCGCTGTCGAATAATTCACGTTCGTTGCTCGCTTCGGCTGACAATGTGGCGACATCGTGAACCACCATTAGCCCTTCTTCGCGCATGTTGGCAAAGAACCAGGGGAGATCCTCCTGCGCAATATGCTGTAGCTCGTCAAGATGGGCACTTACCCCTTCGCGGACCCATTCGTGGCTATTATGTATCTGGTCCAGGGTGGCGTTAAACTGAAAGACGTAGCAGCGGTCAGCCAGACCGAACTGGCCCATGGCTGCCAATGCGGCTTCTATATGCTGGTCGATTTGGCTGCCTTCAGCATTAATCAGCCGCGAAGAGAGTTCAGATATCAATTTATCGAATGCCAGGGTATCGCGCAGGGATAACTCAATACCTGACATGTCACCGGTTTCTGCAGACTCTATAAACAGGCGATGATCACGTGGCTGTATTAGAGCCGCGCAAACCTGCTGCTGGTTGACGCTGAAGCGAAGCGATTTCAAATGGAGCGGGAGCTGGCCGAACAGCAGATCCCGGCGGTCAATCAATTCCCCATCCAGAGCCTGTTGAATCGGGTTGGGTAACAAAGCTTCGCTGGTTTTTTTGATGCTAAGTTCAGTATCCATGGTTAGCGCCAGGGCGTTGATGTCAGCTATTGATAATTCGCCTGTATCAAGCTTCAGCAAACGCTGTGCGGCGGGGTTGCAATAAACGCGTTGGGTTGCCGTGTCAGGCTCGAGGTAGCGCCAGAGAACGCCTATGGGTAACTGCTCAATAAGGGCGTCTGAGAATGTGTTGTGCATGGTAATTGATTCCTGCTTTATGATTGTTATTGTTGACTCAGCTGTCCGAGCAGTCTGTTAAAACTACCTTAGTCCACTTCGTTGTCAATTAGCAGTATTTGTTGAGAAATTTGGCCGCAGTTCTCGACGTGAGCGGCGCAGCTGGCTATAATGTCGCGTCAATTTTTAACGTGAGCTCATCCAAGCGATTCAAATAAGCGACTCGATGAGCAGCCATCCAGGTGATGTTGAGGTAGGTTAGTAATGCAGGTTTCCGTAGAAACAACTCAAGGTTTAGAGCGCCGCGCAACGATTACAGTGCCGGCAGAAAAAATCGATAACGAAGTTAAGAAGCAGGTTCAACAAGAAGCTCGTCGTGCCCGTATCGATGGCTTCCGCCCGGGTAAAGTACCGGTAAGCGTGATTGAAAAGCGTTATGGCCAGGCCATTCGCCAGGATGTTGCGATGCAAACTATGCAGCAGCATTACGTTGAAGCGATGATTCAGGAAAAACTGAACCCAGCTGGCGCACCAAAATTTGAACCAAAAACCAACGAGAAAGGTAAAGACCTTGAGTTCGTTGCTATTTTTGAAGTGTATCCAGAAATTGAATTGAAAGATCTGGAAAAAGTTGAAGTTGAAAAGCCGGTCGCGGACGTGACTGACGCTGACGTCGACACCATGATGGATACGCTGCGTAAACAACACGCTGGCTGGAAAGAAGTGAAGCGGAAGTCAAAAGCAGATGACCGTGTCACTATCGACTTCGTGGGTAGCATTGACGGTGAAGAGTTCGAAGGCGGTAAAGCTGAAGACTTCGCACTGGAAATGGGCAAAGGCAGCATGATTCCAGGGTTTGAAGATGGCATCGTTGGCATGAAGACCGGCGAAGAAAAAACCATCGATGTAGCATTCCCGGATGACTACCACGCTGAAAACCTGAAAGGTAAGCAGGCTCAATTCGCGATTACCGTGAAGAAAGTTGAAGAGCAGGAATTGCCTGAACTGACTGACGAGTTTGTGGCTCAGTTTGGTATCACCGAAGGTGGTGTCGATGCGCTGCGCGCTGAAGTGAAGAAAAACATGGAGCGCGAACTGAAAAGCGCGGTCAATAACAAAGTTAAGCAACAGGTGATTAAAGGCTTGTTGGCTGCGAATAGCGACGTTGAAGTTCCGGCTGCACTGAAAGAGCAGGAAGTGAACACCTTACGTCAGCAGGCGCTGCAGCGTTTTGGCGACAACGCCAAGAACATGCCTGAACTGCCGGCTGAGCTATTTGAAGAGCAAGCGAAAGAACGCGCGCAGGTTGGTATTTTGCTAGGCGAAGTTATTCGCACCAACGAACTGAAAGTAGATGACGCTAAGGTCAAAGAACTGATCGAAACCACTGCGTCTGCGTATGAAGATCCGCAAGAAGTGATCGACTACTACAACACCAACGAACAGCTTATGCAGCAGGTTCGTAATATGGCGTTGGAAGAGCAGGCAGTTGAACTGATTCTGGAAAAAGCTCAGACCACTGAGAAGCAGATGAAGTTTGACGAGGTGATGAATCCGCCACAGCAATAAGCATTGCTGAATTAGTTCGGAATTGGTTTAATGGCTCGGGTGGGATTTCACTCGAGCCATTTTTATTAAGGAGCATTTCGTTTTATGCACAATTCTACCCCTGATCCAATGGGCGCATTGGTGCCTATGGTCATTGAGCAAACCTCGAAGGGTGAGCGCTCGTTTGACATTTATTCCCGGTTGCTGAAAGAGGGTGTTATTTTCCTTTGTGGCCAGGTTGAAGAACATATGGCCAACCTGATTGTGGCGCAAATGCTATTTCTGGAGTCTGAGAATCCGGAAAAAGACATTAATATCTATATTAATTCACCAGGTGGCTCGGTTACGGCCGGTATGGCGATTTATGACACCATGCAATTCATCAAAAATGATGTGAGCACTGTGTGTATGGGCCAGGCCGCCAGCATGGGCGCATTTTTACTGGCCGCAGGGACTAAAGGCAAACGCTATTGCCTGCCAAACTCGCGGGTGATGATCCACCAGCCTTTAGGCGGTTTCCAGGGCCAGGCATCGGACATAGAGATCCATGCCAGAGAAATTCTGTATATTAAAGATAAACTAAACCGTATTTTAGCTGAGCACACTGGTCAGGATGTTGAGCGGGTCGCTATGGATACCGACCGTGACAACTTTTTGAGTGCGCAGAGTGCGGTGGAATATGGTATTGTGGACT
Source organism: Aliidiomarina soli (assembly GCF_003986975.1). Taxonomy (GTDB): domain Bacteria; phylum Pseudomonadota; class Gammaproteobacteria; order Enterobacterales; family Alteromonadaceae; genus Aliidiomarina; species Aliidiomarina soli. The sequence goes on from NZ_PIPO01000001.1 coordinate 66,868, forward strand.
CTGTACTGACTCATCGAGGCAACAAATAGTAGTCAGGAGAATCAGTCAGCAGAGAATCAGCGCTGGAGAGTTAGATGACAGATAAAACAAGCGGCGACGGCGAGAAAGAAGGTAAAGCACTGTACTGTACCTTCTGTGGCAAAAGCCAACACGAAGTACGCAAGTTAATCGCCGGCCCTTCGGTGTTTATTTGCGACGAGTGTGTCGACCTGTGTAATGACATTCTGCGCGAGGAAATTAAAGAAATTTCTCCGCAGCGTGATGAAGATGACGTACCGACGCCGCATGACATCCGGAAGAACCTGGATGATTACGTAATTGGTCAGGACCGCGCGAAGCGAGTCCTGTCGGTGGCCGTTTATAATCACTATAAACGTTTGCTCAATTCTGGTGTGTACGAAAATGTAGAGCTTGGCAAAAGTAATATTTTGCTGATCGGGCCAACTGGTAGTGGTAAAACGCTGCTCGCAGAAACCTTAGCCCGTTTCCTCGATGTGCCTTTTACGATGGCGGATGCCACCACCCTGACCGAAGCCGGTTATGTGGGTGAGGACGTTGAGAATATTATTCAGAAGCTGCTGCAAAAATGCGATTACGACCCGAAAAAAGCGGAACGTGGTATCGTTTATATTGATGAAATCGATAAGATTTCACGCAAGTCAGATAACCCTTCGATTACCCGGGACGTATCAGGCGAAGGCGTGCAGCAGGCACTGCTTAAACTGATTGAAGGAACCATCGCATCGGTTCCTCCGCAGGGCGGACGTAAGCATCCACAACAGGAGTTCTTGCAGGTTGATACCTCTAAGATTCTGTTCGTCTGTGGTGGTGCCTTCTCAGGCCTGGACAAAGTGATCGAGCAACGTCTGGCGGTTGGTGCAGGTATTGGTTTCTCAGCGGAAGTTAAAGCGAAGAAGAGCAAACCGAGTGGCGATATTCTGGCTCAGGTTGAACCGGAAGATTTGGTCAAATACGGTCTGATTCCAGAGTTTATTGGGCGTCTGCCAGTGGTAGCCAGCCTCAATGAGCTAGATGAAGATGCGTTGGTGCAAATCTTAAAAGAGCCGAAGAACTCACTGACCAAGCAGTATGCAGCGTTGCTGGCCATGGAAGAGGTTGAACTGGAGTTTCGTGATGACGGTTTACGTGCGATAGCGCGTAAAGCATTGGCACGCAATACCGGTGCTCGTGGTCTGCGTTCTATCGTTGAGGATGTGTTGTTGGGAACCATGTATGACCTGCCATCTCAGGAAGATGTCAGTAAAGTGGTGATTGACGAAACGGTAATTAACGGTGAATCTGACCCGATTTTGATTTATGGCAACAAGAAAGATGCGAAGGCATCTGGCGAATAAGTTGAATAAATCAGCAGTTGAATGAAAAAAAGGGCCTTATTGGCCCTTTTTTTGTGCTAGCTATTGAACTTTATAGCCAAGACCTCATATTTAACATAGTAACTTTATTAGCGCCGAAATGGAGATAATGATGACAGATAAGAACAGCGAGCGCTTAAGCCTTCCTGTGCTGCCACTGCGTGATGTAGTGGTTTACCCGCATATGGTGATTCCGTTATTTGTCGGGCGGGAGAAATCGATTCGCTGCCTTGATGAAGCGATGGACCGTGATAAGCAGGTTTTCCTGGTCGCGCAAAAAGATGCCAGCGTCGATGAGCCACACGCTGAGGATATCTATCAGGTTGGTGCGGTTGCCACTATTTTACAGATGCTGAAATTACCCGATGGCACGGTAAAAGTGCTGGTTGAAGGTAAACAGCGCGGTAAAGTTGTTGAATTTGAAGACAGCGATGAGTTCTTTCAGGGTGACGTTGAACTGCTTGACGTTGCGCCTTTAGATGAGAAAGAAGAAGAAATTCTGGTCCGTTCAGCGATGAATCAGTTTGAAGGGTACGTCAAACTGAACAAGAAAATTCCTCCTGAAGTTATTACCTCGTTGCAGGGCATTGAGGATGCTGATCGCCTGGCCGATACGATGGCGGCACATATGCCATTAAAACTGGCTGACAAGCAGCATGCTCTGGAAATCATTGATGTACGCGAGCGCATTGAACATCTGATGGCGATGATGGAGGGTGAAATCGATATCCTCCAGGTGGAAAAGAAAATCCGCAGTCGTGTGAAGCAGCAGATGGAAAAGAGCCAGCGCGAGTACTACCTGAATGAGCAAATGAAAGCGATTCAGAAAGAGCTTGGTGAGAGCGAGGACGGTGTCGACGAATTTGAGCAGCTTGAACAGAAGATTGAAGATGCACAAATGCCGGAGGAAGCCCGCGACAAAACCAAAGCCGAGCTGCAGAAACTGAAAATGATGTCGCCGATGTCGGCAGAAGCGACAGTGGTGCGCGGTTATATTGACTGGATGGTATCGATTCCGTGGAAAAAACGTTCACGGGTGAAGAAAGACCTGGCCAAAGCCGAAGAAGTTCTGGATGCCGACCACTATGGTCTGGAGAAAGTTAAAGAGCGGATTATCGAGTACCTGGCGGTGCAGCAACGGACCAGTAAAGTGAAAGGGCCGATTCTATGTTTAGTCGGTCCTCCCGGCGTCGGTAAGACTTCGCTTGGCCAATCGATTGCTAAGGCGACGGGGCGCAAGTACATTCGTATGGCGCTCGGTGGGGTGCGCGATGAAGCTGAGATCCGTGGGCACCGTCGGACTTACATTGGTTCGATGCCGGGCAAACTGATCCAGAAAATGGCTAAAGTTGGGGTACGTAACCCGCTCTTCCTGTTGGATGAAATCGATAAGATGTCGTCCGATATGCGTGGCGACCCGGCTTCGGCGTTGCTTGAGGTCCTGGACCCGGAGCAAAATAGCAGCTTTAACGACCATTATCTGGAAGTTGATTACGATTTGTCTGACGTTATGTTCGTGGCCACATCAAACAGCATGAACATTCCAGCGCCATTGCTGGATCGGATGGAAGTTATCCGGCTATCCGGGTATACCGAAGATGAAAAGCTCAACATTGCCAAGCGTCATTTAGTTGAGAAACAGATGGAGCGAAATGGCTTACGCAAGAATGAACTGAAAATTGCGGATGACGCTATTACCGGAATTATTCGCTATTACACGCGTGAAGCCGGGGTGCGTAATCTGGAACGCGAAATTTCTAAACTATGCCGTAAAGCAGTTCGTAACATCTTGATTAAGAAAGATACCAAGTCGATAACCATTACCGGCAAAGAGCTTGAAGACTACCTTGGTGTGCAGCGTTTCGACTTTGGCAAAGCGGAAGAGAGCAACCAGATAGGTCAGGTGACTGGTCTTGCCTGGACCCAGGTTGGTGGTGATTTACTGACGATTGAAGCGACCAGCGTACCTGGGAAAGGCAAAACAACCTTCACCGGCTCGCTCGGCGATGTAATGAAAGAATCGATCAGCACTGCCATCACGGTGGTTCGTAGCCGTGCAGACAAGCTTGGCATCGCCGACGACTTTTATGAAAAACGTGACGTGCACGTGCATGTGCCTGAGGGCGCGACGCCGAAAGACGGACCCAGTGCCGGTATCGCTATGGTAACCGCGTTGGTGTCGTCATTGACGGCGAATCCGGTACGTTCAGATGTCGCTATGACGGGTGAAATTACCCTGCGTGGTGAAGTTCTTGCTATCGGCGGGCTGAAAGAGAAACTGCTGGCAGCCCACCGTGGTGGGATTACCCGCGTCCTGATCCCGAAGGATAATGAACGTGATTTAAAAGAAATTCCAGATAACATCAAGGGTGATTTAGACATTCACCCGGTGCAATGGATTGACCAGGTTTTACAGCTGGCATTGGAGAATAACCCGGTAAATGCAGTAAAAGTGGCGGGTGCAGGGAAGAAAAAATAGGCGAGAGGCACTTTTTTAACGAAAAACTTGTTAAAAATGCTGAAAAAGGCTTTTCATACGCAACGACTGTGATAGCCTTAGGAAAGTTACTCCAGCCCTTGCTGAGCAAGGTATAGAGGACTTTCGCAAATACTTTAGTAAAAGCACTAGTACCTTGAACTAAAGATATAAGCTTGTTATAAACTTTTCTGGCCCATTTTTTTGATGGTTCCAAGGAACTCCATAATAACAATGTAAGGGGATGATACTGTGAACAAGTCTCAGCTAATAGACAAAATTGCAGCAGATGCTGAACTCTCAAAAGCGGCTGCAGGTCGTGCTTTAGACTCGATGATCGATGCAGTAACAGAAGCTTTGAAAAATGACGACCAGGTTGCTCTGGTTGGCTTTGGTACTTTCAGCGTTCGTGAGCGTTCTGCGCGCACTGGCCGCAACCCGCAAACTGGCGAAACTATCCAGATCTCTGCTGCCAAAGTGCCTTCTTTTAAAGCTGGTAAAGCGTTAAAAGACGCCGTTAACTAAGCAAGGCAACAAAGAAATACATTAAAGGCACCCGCGAGGGTGCCTTTAATTTGGAGTGGTAGTTCAGTTGGTTAGAATACCGGCCTGTCACGCCGGGGGTCGCGGGTTCGAGTCCCGTCCACTCCGCCATTTTTGTTAGCGAAAACTGCACCCGCAGAGACTAATTGTGTTAGTATCTGGCGAGGTGACGACTTAAGAAGCGCACCGGATTCGGTGCGCTTTTTTTATAGTTAGTTTAACAAATAGCAGACAGTAATTAACCCGATAAAGAGATTGCATTATGCTCGATAGGATTCGTGAAGGTTCCAAGGGACCCGTCGCTAAAATTATCCTTTTCCTGATTATCCTTACCTTTGCCCTGACCGGGGTGAGTGGCTATTTGGGTGGAAGTGCCGACGACCATGTGGCCGAGGTGAATGGCGAAAAGATTTCACGTACGGATTTTGACCGTGCGTATCAGAATGAACGTGCTCAGATGGAAGAAGAACTTGGCGATTTTGTGGAAACGCTGTTCGCCGACGAAGCTTATATGCGCGAGTTCCGTCAGGGTGTGCTTGAACGTTTGATCGAAGAGCGTCTGGCGACTCAGTTTGCAAGTGAGCAGGGTTTTCGCCCTGGTCCACAGCAGATCCGTAATGCTATCCGCAACATGTCGGATTTTCAGATTAATGGTCAGTTCAACAATGACCGCTATGTAGCGTTGCTGACCAATGCTGGTTTTACGCCTGAGCAATTTCGCGATTACATGGTGCGCGAACTTGGCCGCACGACCTTCCTGCAAGGCGCGTTGATGTCCGAATTCATGCTCCCGAACGAGGCAGAAGCGTATCAGCGCCTTCAGAATCAACGTCGTAGCGGTGAGTACATCCGCGTACCCGCACAGAGCTACACCGATGTTGTGAGCGTTAGCGAAGATGAAATCGAAGCCTTTTATGCCGAGAACGAAGCGCGTTTTGAAACTGACGAGCGAGTTCGCGTTGACTATATTGTGCTCGAGTTTAACGACATGCTTGAGTCGGTCACGATTGATGATGCTCAGGCACGAGACTTCTATGAGCAGAATCCTGGCAATTTCCGAACGCCTGAACGTCGCGAGATTGCGCATATTCTGGTCGAAGGTAATGACGCCGATGCGCGTAGCCGGATTGAAGACATTGCCAGTCGCTTAGAGGCAGGTGAAGATTTTGCCGAGCTGGCAGCTGAGTATTCGGATGATACCTTTAGTGGACAGGATGGCGGACTGTTAGGACGCCTGGAACGCGGTATGATCGACCCCGATATCGAAGATGCAGGTTTTGCCCTGGACAATGAGGGTGATGTATCTGATATCGTTGAATCAGAGTTTGGTTTTCATTTGGTTAAATTGACCTCATTACGCCCAACTCAGCTTGACCCCTATGAAGAAGTCGCTGAAACCATTAAAGAAAATTTACGTCAGCAGGAAGCTGAGCAGCAGTACTTTACGCTGCAACAGACCCTATCACGAGTCAGCTTTGAAGCTCCTGAGAGCTTGCAGCCAGCCGCAGAAGAAACAGGCCTGGACATCCAGCGCAGCGAATGGATGGATCGTGAGGGCGTGAATGAATTTGCCGATCAGCGTTTACTAAATGCGATTTTCGATTCCGACGTGTTGCGCGACAACCTCAACAGTGAACTGGTTGAAGTCGATGAACGCAGCTACGTAGTACGTGTGAACGAGTATGAACCTGCGAGTCTGACGCCGTTGGATGACGTGCGCAGTGACATCGAACAAGCTCTGGTGATGCGTAAAGCGCGTGACGAAGCCCGTCGGGCAGCGAATGAGTTGCTGGCCCAATACCGTGCTAACGAACTGCCTGAGGGTGTTGAGGCTGAAAGCTTTAGCGACGTTTCGCGCAACGACGCAGAGTTACCAGCCGGCGTGGTTAGCCAGTTATTCCGGTTACCAGCGCCCTCTGACGATGCGGTTTCAGCAGACATCGCTGAGTTACGCGGTGGCGACTTAGCCATTGTCGCGCTGACTGACGTCATCGAAGGTGAAGTCAGTGACAATGGTGCGAGTGAACTGCGTCAGCGTTTTGAAAACCGTTACGCAGACGCTGCTTACCGTGCAATTATGGAAGCCTTGAAAGAAGACGCGAGTATTACCCGTAATCTTTAGTACTTAGTTTCTTCAGCAATAAATAAAAAAAGCTCGTGTCTTATGACACGAGCTTTTTTGTTTCCCTTGACTCCATCGTCTGCTATCGCCCGGTCGGATAAAGTGAGGGAAGGCGGTGGTTATCAGTTTGCTGTTTGTTGCGCCGGTGTAGCAGCTGAATGCTTTGCCATAGCGCATCACCCTGCTGCCACTGGCTTTGTGGCCGGTAGAGGGCCTCTTGCAAGGCGTTCAACTGGGCGGTTAGTGGCGTACTGGCGAAATAGTTGCTGACCTCATCGAGTGTTGCACAGTGACGCTCCGTGGTGCTGTTGACCCAGGCGAGTAGTGCCTGGCGTGCGGCCTGAGGCTGATTGGCACGGCAAGCAACTTTCAGTTGCTGCAGGGGCTTGCGGCTTGCAGCCGGAACCTTGTCACTGGCTTTCTGAGCCGACGGTGATGAAGGCTGACGATGTCGAGTACGCCAGTAGAACCAGGCAAAGATGAGCAGAGTCAGCAGCCATAGAATCAATAGTACGACACTGCTAATTTGCCATATAGCGTCTGCGCTAGTGCGGTCCGCATCTGGGCTGCTGACATCGGTAGAGTGCTCTGCTGCATTGTCAGTTGCACTACCAGTTGTAGAATCGGTTGCCGCGGGATCTTCAGTGGAGGAACCGTCGGCGGGCTGAGCTGAGGGAGAGGGCATTCCACCTGCCGGGGCGTGCACGGTAATTTCCCGACTTTCAATGCGCGCGGTGCGCACTTGCTCGTTGTCGACATCCCACCAGCTAACTTCGACCGCTGGCAATTCAAAGGTGCCAGCCTGTGACGGTAAAATCACCCCACGGAAGGTCGCCTGAGCGATACGTTCGCCATCGCGACTGTAGCTTTCCCGTTCGGTTCGCTCAGCGTAGTAACGCAGCCCTGTCGGATAGTCGGTGCTGATGTCGGGCAACTGCTCGTCGCGTACCCCTTGGGCTGTTAGCGTGATATGACGCGTTATGGGTTCACCAACGATGAAGCGCTGCTGGTCATTAAGCTCGTCATTCAGTACCACTTGTTTACTGGGTAACCAGCGACCATCGAAGCCGTCAACCTGCGGCTGCACATTGATTTCTATATCGGGCGCCAATGCAGTCACACTTTGTGGACGGCTAAACGAGGCAAAGCTACGTTCGCTACTGTCGCGAATTTGTCCGTCAAAGCGGCTACCACCGATGGTAATCGCACCACTACGGCGGGGGGTAATGAAATAGGTTCGTTCAATTACCCGGTAGCGTGTGCCATCGATTAACTGCTGAGTTTCTTCGTCATTACCACTTTGCTGAATATCGGCGTGTTCGATTTCCGGCGGGCTTATTGAACCGCTTTCGAGTACCTGTGCCAGGTGCAAACGAACGGTGTAACGGACTTGCTGCTGAATATAAGGATTGTCATCGTCGATGCGGGCGGTGACAAACACCGGGCCTCGCTCGTTCTCGCTCTCGCTGGCTTCAATGACCTCGAGCTGAATCGGTGAGGTGCGTTGGCCGTCTATATCGAATGCGGGGATCCGATAGCTGCCCGGGCGTCTGGCGACTAAGGTGACTTGCCAGCGTGTTTGCCGGCTCATTTGGCCCTGGATAAGTCGTGTCGAACGGTCAACTGAGGTGGCGCCGACGACGAAGTCACGCAGCAAGGTCTCATTGCGAAATGCGTTGCGTGGTAAATCATCGCTCGCGGTGATGGTCAGGGTGAATGACTCATTAACAATGACCGGATTTTTATCTACCTCAGCGTTGACGGTGAGCGCAAATGCAGAGCCGGAATGCAGCAGGGCGATCGCGAGCAGGGTTAGACTTAACCAGTATTTAGCGTGACTCACGGCTGACGGGCTCCTCTTGGTGGTTGATTATACTGGCGGCGCTCTGCCTCCAGCCGCATGCGGTTACGCAGTAGAATAGCAGGGTCGCTCTCCATCCGTCGTAACAGCTGTTCAAGCTCAGCACGCTCTTCATCGCTAAGATCATCCTCGTTTAGTCTCTCTTGATCTTCTGCAGTCGCTGGCGGCTGTCCGTCCAGCTCTGACTCATCGCTATCGCCGGGTTCGGATTCCGACGCTTGCTGCTGTTCTGACTGCTCGCTTTCTATTTCTTCTTCGGCTTCATTTTCAGGCTGCTCATCCGAAGGCGGAGACGGTGCGCTATCAGACCCTGTTTCCGGCTCATCAGATTGCTGCTGATCGTCAGACTGCCCCTGTTCGTTTTGAGCGGACTGTTCCCGCTCATCGGTTTCGCTCTGTTGCTCACCTTGCGACTCGTTTTGTTGCTGCTGTTCGCGCATTTGCTCCACGGCCGCTTTATTCTGCTCCGCTTCAGACCATCCGGGACGCTTTTCCAGGGCGCGCTGGTACGCTTCGATCGCCTCATCGAACTGACCAAGCTGGGCGAGGCTGTTGCCGCTGTTGTACCAGCGCTCGGCGCTATCGCCTGTCTCCGAATAAGCGCTTAAGGCCGCTGCGTAGTCACCTGCACGATACAGTGCATTGGCGCGCATCATGGGGTCGGGGAAAAGGGAGGCAGCCTTTTCATAATCGCCTTGCTGATAGGCTTCATCAGCACGTTGCTGTCGATTTTGAAAGGCGTTATCAAGCACGTCGCTTTGCGTCTGCTGTGCTGAGACCGGGCTGTGGAACGCTGCGAAAGGAAGGCAAAGCAGACATAGCAATGCCCCCCGACGTGCCATTAGTAAGGCGAGAGGAAGCAACAGCCAGGCCAGATAAGGGCCGCGGTCAATCCACTGGTCACTGCTCATATCATCAGCCTGCTCGCCGGCACGTTCATTCAGTGGCCCCTGGTCAACAACACGTTGAATGTCGTTGTCACCGGCTTCTACCCGCACACTCACACCTCCGGTGGCGACACTGACACGCTCAAAGAAGCGCGCGTTAAGCCGGGCCATGGTTATGCGGCCAAGGGTATCGCGAAGCATTTCGCCACTGCTTAAGCGAATGGGCGTGCTTTCGTCATCGCCGGCGATAATAGTGCTGACCCGATGCTGACGAGAGCGGAAAAACTGAGTGAGTTCCTGCAGATCATCCTGTTCCATCCCGGCTGCAAACCAATAAATTTCGCCCTGTTCAAATCCGGCATCGCGCAACATGCGGTCTGCTTCGCGCATTGCCAGTAGCGGATAATTGCCAGCCACTGGCATGATCTCTGGTGACATGGCGGGCAACATCGCCTGAATATTACCGTGGTCGTGGGTTAACGGAGATATTGCAAATGCATCGCCGGCATAGGCGATAAGGCCGATCTGTGCGTTGTCCAGCTCAGCGACAAGGTCCAAAGCCTTAAAGCGTAACCGGGTAAGCCGGTCAGGACTAATGTCGGTGGCCCGTGTATTCATGCTCATATCCATCACGATCACTGTGCCGCGTTCGGTTTGATATACCGGGGCTGGGGCTTTCTCCCATGCTGGGCCGGCCAGGGACAGGCTGGCAATCACCCAGGCGGCACAAAGTATCAGCAGTGACGCGGTGCGACGACTGCTTTCGCCGCTGGGAGCCAAAAGAACCGGCTGCAAATGAGTGGCAATGACTTTTTGCCAGCCACTGTTACGACCCAGTTGTGACCACAGCCAGGGGAGCAGGACAACAAGCCCGATTAGACTGAATAACCACCCGGGGCGGAGGAAGTGAAAGTCTTCCATTAGCGTCTCCTCGTTCGTGGCTGAGCGCGCAACTGGCGCAGGTGCAGGCCTCGTTGCAGCAGCAAGAACAGACTTAAGGTAAAAGCGACTGATAATGGCCAGTGGGCCAGAGCGGTGCGCGGGCGCATATACTGGTCGTCACCCAATACGGGTTCTAACTGGTCAATAATGTCATACGCGCGGCGCATTTCAGCCTCGTTGCGGGCCCGGAAATAGTCACCGCCAGAAACAGACGCAAGCTCATTGAGGAAGCCCTCGTCCAGTTCGGCACTGGGGTTGATGCGTCGCTCTCCAGACCAGCTTTGCACCACCATTTCGTCAGACCCGATACCAACGGTATGCACGCGGATGCCGCCATTGCGTGCGAGAGTCAGAGCTTCACGGGCATCGATAGCGCCTGAATTGATCATGCCATCGGTGAGCAGGAGGATAACGTTGTTCTCGGAATCACGTTCACGCAGGGTGCGGATGGCTAAACCTACCGCATCACCCAATGCGGTTCGCTGACCAGCCAGTCCCAGTTGAGCCTCGCGGGCGAGCTGAGCCAGCGCCGTCAGATCAGAGGTTAACGGCGAATAGACAAACGCATTGTCGGCATACACGATAAGGCCAATACGATCGCCATGGCGACGTTCGATGAATTCAGCAAGAATGTGGTGAGCGGCTTGTAAACGAGTGACCTGACGCCCATTAAGCGTCATATCGTCGGCCTGCATACTGCCCGACAAATCGAGTGCAATCATCATTTCACGCCGCTCTTGCTGCATAGGGACTGGTTCGCCAACCCATTGTGGTTGGGCGAGGGTGGCTACTAACGCAAGCCAAACCAGGCCTGGGAGCAACCAGAGACGAATTCTTCCGGGGTGCTGAACCTGCCGCGGCGAAATAAAACGCGCGGCCCTGGGCAGACTAAGCGGAATTTGTGACTGACGTTGCTCGGGGCTGACTTTACGAACTATCCAGGGTAACGGGAGCAAAAACCAGACCCACCAAAGGGCAAATTCAAACATTACGCAGCTCCTTGGCGATGCTTAGGTGGCCAGGCCGCATTCGCCCAGTCAGCAATTAGCTGCTGATACGCGGCAACCGTTGCTGCGTCGTGCGGTTGATACTGGAGTGCCTGAAACTGATTAAAGCGCGGCGCGAAAGCCGCGTGTTTTTGCGGCGGCAACTGTTCCAGCAGGAAAGCCTGCCATTGCTCAGAATGCAACGCCGCTATTTGCTGGCGTGGGTAATAGAGCAAGGCGGCCTGTTTGAGAGTCAGATTGACGGCCGACAACGAGGGTAAGGGGTGTTTAAGCTGCGCGCGCAACAGGCGCAAACCGCGACGCTGACGGGCTCGCTGTATAAGCCAGAAACACACACCGCCGAGAAGTACTATCAATAGAGTGATAAGTACCCACCAACCCCAGGCCAGAGGCCACCAACTGACGCTATAGGTATCGGCAATGTCATGTAAGCCGAGATCTGAACTCATCGCTGCAACTCCTGCCACTGCAGTGACAGTGGCTGGCTGGCATCGATCGAGGTGGTGCTGATACGCGCCTGCGCCAGAAGCTGGACCCGTTTGTCCAGCCAGGTACTGCTTTGCTGTTTATAGATAGCGTTGGTCCGTTTATCGCCTAGCCAGAACTCGCGGGTGAAGTCTTCATCTACTGCCTGAACCCTGGTTGCTTGGACCTGCGGTAATTCGTGTTCGAGCGGATCACTAAGCAAAATAGCCTGCACTGCATTGTGCTGACTAAGGGCTCGCAAGTCGCTGATCATGCTCTCGTTCAGTTGATGAAAGTCACTTAGCAAATAGACTTGAGCGCCGGTTTTAACCACCTGGCGTAAACGTTTCAGGTTGCTGGCAAACGTTCCGGCGACTGGCATTGGCCCGACTTCGTTATTCAGTTCGGTGACATGATGCAAAAAACGCAACACGCCCTTATCGCGCCCCAGTGGTTTGGCTTCGACATGGCGGCGTTGATTAAAGACCAGACCGCCGATGCGATCACCACGGTAGGCAGCTTGCCAGGCAAGCGCGGCACAGACGTGGGCGGCCTGTACCGATTTAAACAATAATTGGCTGCCAAACTGCATGCTGGGGCCTAAGTCGACAAAAAAGAACAAGGGGCGTTCTTTCTCTTCGCGGAATAACTTGGTGTGTGTTTTACCGGTGCGTGCGGTGACCCGCCAGTCGATGGCACGAATGTCATCGCCGCTTTGGTAGTGGCGCACTTCATCAAATTCCATGCCGCGGCCTTTCAGTTTACTCAGGCTACTGCCGCCACGGCCGCGGGCTGGTAGCCGGTTTTGCCGACCGAGCTGGACCGTACGCAACTGACGGTAGGCGAGAAGTTCGTCCAGACACAGGTTATGGCCGCTACTTTGTAACGCATTTAACCACTCTGTGCTGGTTTGTTGAGGCTGAATTCGCTGAATTGACATCGGTTTATGGCGCAGGCACTAATTGCAAAATGGTATCCAGAACCTTATCCGCGGTGACACCATCGGCTTCTGCCTGATAGCTAAGGATCAAGCGATGGCGCAGTACATTGTGAGCCACTGCCGCAACGTCATCAGGGGTGACAAAGTCCCGGCCCAGCAGCCAGGCACGCGCCCGGGCACAACGCTCAAGTGCTATTGAGGCACGTGGACTGACACCATACTCAATCCAGTTGGCCAGTTCGTCGCTGTATGCGGCGGGTCGGCGAGTGGCCATCACCAGCTGGACCAGATAGGTTTCTATCGATGTTTCCATGTGCAGACTCAGGGTGGCTTTACGTGCCGCGAAAATAGCATTCTGACTAAGCGGTTGCGGCATGCTGTGTTCGCCCTGAATTGATTCATTGCGGGTTAGCTGCAAAATACGCTGCTCGGTTTCTGCGTCCGGGTAATCAAGGACTAAATGCAATAAAAAACGGTCCAGTTGAGCCTCTGGTAACGGGTAGGTCCCTTCTTGCTCAATCGGGTTCTGCGTTGCCATAACGGTGAACAGGGGCGGTAACTTATAGGTTCGTTTGCCGACCGTGATTTGCCGTTCGGCCATTGCTTCAAGTAGTGCGGACTGAACTTTTGCCGGCGCCCGGTTAATTTCATCGGCCAGGATCAGGTTATGAAATAACGGACCGCGCTGGAACTTAAACTCACCAGTTTCAGGCCGGTAAATGTCGGTTCCGGTGAGGTCGGCCGGGAGTAAATCCGGGGTGAACTGGATGCGGTGGAAGTCACCTTCAATACCTTTGGCCAAAGCATTGACTGCTCGGGTTTTGGCCAGGCCTGGCGGGCCTTCAACCAATAAATGACCGTCCGCAAGGAGGGCAATGAGCAGGTGCTCAGTCAGCTCGGGCTGGCCGATAACCTGACTGTTGAGAAAGTCTCGTAATTGTCTAAAGGCGTGAACTGCCATGCTATGTCCTTCTCGTGATTGTTGCGTCTTCGTCTATTCTTATGCACACACTCTGATATTAAAGTGCCAGGATAGTTCGGGTAATAAGGTCAGTGTACCGAAAATCAATGGTTTAAATCTGCTAAATTTGACGTTAGAATCAGGGTAATAATTCGTGGTCTGACCAGTAACCGTATAGGGGAGTTCTATGTCAGCTTCAGCACAGTCGATTAAGACCGCGAACGGGGAGCGTATTGCCATCGTCGATGGTCTGCGTACACCGTTCGCAAAACAAGCCACTTATTTCCACGGCGTTCCAGCTTTGGACATGGGAAAAATGGTCGTTCAGGAGCTTATCAACCGTTCCGATTTAGATCCAGCGCTGGTTGAGCAAGTCGTATTTGGTCAGGTCGTGCAAATGCCGTCTGCGCCGAACATTGCACGGGAAATCGTGTTAGGTACCACGCTGCCGGTCACCACAGACGCGTATAGTGTTAGCCGGGCCTGCGCGACCAGTTTCCAGTCGACAGTGAATATTGCTGAAGCGATGATGGCCGGTAACATTTCGGTCGGTATTGCTGGTGGTGCAGACTCATCGTCGGTATTGCCAATTGGGGTATCCCGTAAACTGGCGCATGCGCTGGTCGACCTTAACAAAGCTCGCAGTCTGAGTGCGCGGCTGAAAATATTTAAGCGTCTGAGCTTTAAAGACCTGTTACCAGTCCCGCCTGCAATTGCTGAGTACTCAACGGGTCTGAGCATGGGCGAAACGGCTGAACAAATGGCGAAGAGCCATCAAATCAGTCGCGCGGATCAGGACAAGCTGGCTCACCGCTCGCATACCTTAGCCCACCAATCCTGGGAAGATGGCAAGCTGAGCAGAGAAGTGATGGCAGCCCATGTTGCGCCGTACACCGACTTCCTGGAGCGTGATAATACGGTTCGCTCAGACTCAAAAGAAGATGGCTATGCGAAGTTACGGCCGGTCTTTGATCGTAAACACGGGTCTGTCACAGCCGCCAATTCGACGGCTCTCACCGATGGTGCTTCAGCGGTTATCATGATGACTGAAAGCAAAGCAAAAGAGCTTGGCTACAAACCACTTGGCTATATTCGTAGCTATGCATTCAGTGCCATCGACGTTTGGGAAGACATGTTGATGGGGCCGTCGTACGCCACCCCGCTGGCACTGGAACGCGCCGGAATGCAGCTCAGTGACCTGGATTTAATTGAAATGCACGAAGCCTTCGCGGCGCAGACACTGGCCAACGTGAAAATGTTTGCCAGCAAGAAGTTCGCTGAAGAGAAGCTTGGCCGCAGTCAGGCGATTGGCGAAATTGATATGGACAAGTTCAATGTCATGGGCGGGTCACTGGCGTATGGTCATCCGTTTGCCGCGACCGGCACCCGTTTAATTACCCAAACGTTGAATGAACTGCAACGACGCGGTGGCGGCACCGCACTAACGACGGCCTGTGCAGCAGGTGGTCTGGGTGCAGCGATGATCCTGGAGACAGAATAATGAGTGAGTTAACGCAAATGGATACGCAGCAGGGCGCTTTTACTTTAACCAAGCGGGACGATGGTATCGCGATTATCACCATCGATGTGCCCGGAGAAAGTATGAACACGCTGAAGTCGAGCTTTGCAGATGAAGTAACGACGCTGCTGGATAAAATTGAAGACGACAGTGAAATAAAAGGGGTAGTCCTTATCAGCGGTAAGCCCGGGTCGTTTGTGGCGGGCGCTGATATTCGCATGATCAGTGAATGTGAGACGGCAGCCGATGCGGAGAGCCTGGCGCGCCAGGGGCAAGCGTTATTTGACCGTATCGAAGGACAGCGAATTCCGTTTATTGCCGCGGTTCATGGTGCCTGTCTCGGTGGTGGTCTTGAGCTGGCGATGGCCTGTCACGGCCGGGTTATTTCGGATTCAGCGAAGACGGTAATGGGGCTTCCAGAAGTGCAGTTGGGTCTGTTGCCAGGTTCTGGCGGCACCCAGCGGTTACCACGGATTGTCGGCGTCCAGCAGGGCTTAACGATGATGCTGACGGGTAAACAGTTGCGACCGAAGCAGGCGAAAAAGCTGGCGTTAGCGAATGACGTTGTGCCGGAGAGTATTCTTCTCGATGCGGCGATAGAGCTGGCCAAGAAAGGTAAGCCAAAGAAAGCCAAAGCGAAGCAGGGCACCATGCAAAAGGTGTTGGAAGGGCCTCTCAGTTCAGTGTTATTCAACAAAGCACGGGAACAGGCGCAGAAAAAAGCGCAGGGCAACTACCCGGCGATTGACCGCATTATCGATACCGTACGTCATGGTATGAGTAAAGGCTTCAAAGCAGGGCTTGAACTGGAAGCTAAGAACTTTGGCGAGCTCGCGATGACGGCACAGAGCAAGCAATTGCGTAATATCTTCTTTGCCACTACGGAAATGAAAAAAGAGACTGGTGCCGATGGCGTGCAGCCGGATAAAGTGAAGAAAGCTGCAGTGTTAGGTGGTGGTTTAATGGGTGGTGGTATTGCCCATGTCACGATTAGCAAAGGCAAACTGCCGGTACGACTAAAAGACATTGGTCAGGAAGGTATTAAGAACGCACTGAACTACCACTATAAGCTGCTCAAGCCTAAGGCGAAGCGCAAGATTATACGTCAGTCAGAGCTGGAAAAGCAGATGCTGATGCTGAGCGCGACGACGGATTACTCCGGTTTTAAAGATGTCGATCTGGTGGTTGAAGCGGTATTCGAGGATCTGGATCTGAAACAAAAAATGGTGGCAGACATTGAGCAGCATGCGAAGACGGAGACTATCTTTGCGACCAATACCTCGTCGTTGCCTATCACCAAGATTGCGGCGAAGGCAGAACGTCCTGAGCAGGTGATCGGTTTGCATTACTTCTCGCCGGTCGAGAAAATGCCATTGGCGGAAATTATTACCCACCCGGGAACCTCGGCGAAAACCATCGCCACTACGGTTGCGTTCGCCAAAGCACAGGGTAAAACACCTATCGTGGTGCAGGACGGTGCTGGTTTCTATGTCAACCGGATCCTGGCCCCGTATATGAACGAAGCGGCCCGTTTGCTGCTTGACGGAGAGCCGATCGAACATTTGGATAAATCGCTGGTTAAATTCGGCTTCCCGGTAGGCCCGATCACCTTGCTGGATGAGGTTGGTATTGACGTTGGAGCCAAGGTTGCGCCGATTCTGACGGACGAGTTAGGCGAACGTTTTGCCGCGCCAAATGCGTTTGATAAGTTACTGGAAGATGGTCGTAAGGGCCGTAAGACGAAGAAGGGCTTCTATAAATACGAGGGCGGCAAAAAAGGCAAGGAAGTCGACAGTAGCGTGTATCAGATACTGGGAATTTCGCCGCAGAAACGCTTGTCACAGGATGAAGTTGTTGAGCGTTGTATGTATCCGATGCTGAACGAGGCGGCCTGGTGTCTGCAGGAAGATATTATTCGCTCCCCACGGGACGGTGATATCGGCGCTATCTTTGGTATCGGCTTCCCGCCGTTCCTGGGTGGCCCATTCCGTTACATGGATAGCCTTGGTATCGAGCAGGTGGTTGAGACGTTACGCCGCCTGGAAAAAGAGCAGGGTAGCCGTTACGCGCCTTGTGAGCTGTTACAGCAGATGGCTAAGGACAAGACTCGCTTCTATGGCTAACAATGTGGGCTAACAATGTGGGCTAACATGTGAGCTAACAACACGGGTTAACAAATTAAGCGAATTGAAAAGGGCGGTGATTTCACCGCCCTTTTTTTGTACAATAAGGGCCTTAAGTAAAGGGGGTTGTATGTTAGTTCTACCCGTTATTAGTGTGTTATCCGCAGTTTACTTTTACATTCAGGCACTTAAAAACGCCATGGGTGCAAAACGCTGGTGTCTGTTAGGGCTCTTGCTGGGTCCTTTGCTACTGCCTATGTTCAATACGCATAAACGTCTACTGGGTTTGCGCGCATCCAACTGTGCCACCCCAAGCCCGGATAGCTTCCACGCCTGATTAACGTATCGGAGAAGCTAGCAGTTTATCGGTCCCGGCCTTCAGCCTGACTCTCTTCGCTTTCGCAAGTAAGCCACAGCGCAGCGGCCTGGGTAAGTAGCCGACTACTGGCAGACTCGACCAGCGTTGATAATTGCGTACTGCTCACTTTATCGGCCATAGCCTGAGCCAGGCTAAAGTCGGTATCATCAATATTAATGCTGGTCCACATCCGCTGCGCACGAACCCGTAAATTCGGGTCACGGTCTGTTAGCTGAGCAATGACGCTTTGCTTGGCGGATTGCCATACAGCATCCGGCACCTCGCTCAACTGCTCACAGAAACTGCGAATAAAATCCCGGATAGCAGTTTCCATGTCATCCAGACTGGCATGCGGGGACTGCACATAAAACAACAAGCCAGGGCGTCCATTCATAGGTACATAGCTGGTTCCTACCATGTAGCCCAGTTGCTGTTCAGTGCGCAGTTCAGAAAAGAAGCCCGGCGAGATCAGTTGATTTAACAGTAGGAAATGGGCTTTCTCATCGAGGTTGAGCGACTGCCCCTGACAGAAATAGGCAATGGCGTTGTCCGGGTGAGGCAGACGGCAATGAAACCGCTGATCACGGCCTGGCTCGAGTAGCCGCACTTCGCGCAATGGACCTTGCTGGGGACGGTTCTGTAAGCCCAGCCCCTGGGTAACCATGGTGGTTAGCTGCTGGGCGGTATCGATGGGCCAATCGCCGTGGATCAGCATAATCGCGTTCATTTGCCTGAAGATTTCCGGCATATGATGCTGAAACTTACTCGCGGTCATCGTTTTCAGCTCAGCGGCGAGGTCGGGACCAATATAGCAACCGCGCTGTAAGGTTTGGTTAAGAACCGTGAACAGATGGTTAATCGGCTTATGCCGATTGAGAGCGATCCAGTTGTGGTAGAGGTGCTGCTGAATGGCGCTGAAACGCTGTTCATCAAACTCGAAATCAGTCAGCGCTTTGATAATTTGCTGCAGCAACTCTGGTTGGCGCTGAGAAAAACCACTGACATGAATGCTGATCCCGGATTGCTGTGGATAGACATTAAACTGGATGCCAGCCACTTCTGCGTCGTAGCAGCGCTCATTTAGTTTATCCAGAACCAGTTCACACCATACCCGCGCGTGAGCGAATGCCAGGGTGTTATTTGTCGCTTCAGGCAGGACCAGTGACAGGTATATGTGTCCTTTGGGAACCCGGAAGTCAGCGTCCTGCAAGTGCCATGACTGCAATGCCGGGGCACTGGCTAAAAGTCGAGGTAATCGTGCACTTGGCTCACGCAGCGGCTGTGGTTCAACCTGTTGGGGGATAAACGGATTAGGCGAAGGGAACTGGCACAGCGGTTGGTCTGGCTCGTGATTGAGCGCGCGCAGCTGCTCGCTGCTGAACTTCTCAGCACGGTACGCTGTATCGTAGAGCGAGGTCGTCTGATTGACCGGCAGTGAATGATGAATAAGCATTAACCGGCATTGCTCAGGGCGCATGTAGTCGAGCAGGCTGGACAGCTTACTGTGGTTCATACCCTGCATCAGATAGTCGCCGGAAATAATATGCTCAGGGGCGTAATGCATCATGTTAATGGATAACTGCGACGCTAAATCAATGCTGCGGATAGCGTCTTGATAGCGATAAGACAGCGCCACCATTTGTTGCCGCTCGTGATAGTGAAAGTCTTCAATGCCTTGCTGGCGCAACGCATCGATCGCATTGAAGATAAAGTGCGCTACCTGCAAATAATTGTCTAAGCCACGCTGGGTAAGCTGAATATTAAAATTGAAGTCTTTGAAGTTACTGCCGCTGATGCCGCCTCCGGCAGACAGATCGGTAATCCAGCCCTTCGTTTTTAGCTCAGAACAGAGACTTCCAGGTCCCTCGTAGCCGAGCATATGAGCCAGTAAGCTTGTGCTTTTGAACGGGTAGTCGTCGTTGATGCCGGGCAGGGGCAAGGTGAGGATCATGCGACAGGCATTTTTTAATGGCCGCACATGTATAACGACCCCTTTTTGCGCCTCGGTGTAGAGCGGCTCACTGATGGATTCCGGCACTTGCGCGGTGTTATCCGGGGTAATCTCAGCAACGTCGCTAAAATAGGTGGAAGCCAGTTCATGAAGTTCATCTAACGATTGCGGCCCGACCAGAACCAGAGTCATGTTCGCGGCATGGTACCAGCGCTTAAAAAATGCCTGTAAATGCTGTTGCAGACTTCCATCCTGGTTTCCGACAAGAGTTTGCGCGTTGCCGACCGAGAACTTAGTAAATGGATGGTTTGGATTGGCGGTCTCTTTATGAACCTGATACAGACGGCGAAGCTCGTCATTCAGCTTCATCCGATACTCAGACTCAACCGCTTGCAGTTCTTTATCTATCCATTGTGGCGAAAAGCCGGGGGCAATGAATAAACGGGAAAAACGCTCAAGTGCCGGAGCAAAATGCTGCGGCCGAATATCAAAATGAAAGTTGCTATGTTCGGTTCCCGTCCAGGCGTTGTGCTGACCGCCATGCTGGTCAACAAAATCAGGATATTCATCAGGGTCGGGAAAAGCGTCTGTACCCATAAAGAGCATATGTTCAAGGAAGTGAGCCAGCCCCTGTACGTCTGGCGGGTCCTGAAAATGCCCCGCATTAATGGCAACAGAGGCGGCGCTGTGCAGGGCGTCAGCGTCGTGCACCAGTAATACGGACAGGCCATTGTCCAGTTCAGTAAGCTGATACTGGCGATGGTCGTTTGGACTCTTTTCTAACCTTGTGCTCGGAGAGCTATTTTCAGGCACCATAGTTTCCTTAACTAACTATCCTTGGTTAAGCCGCATTGCTCAGAAGTTGGGATCAGGCCTTTGGAAACGCTTGTGAAACCACTCTCGTACTATACGACAACAAGGTGCCTGCTGGATTTACTTTTTACATTAATCAATCAGGGGGACGTCAAACTGTTCCGGCTTGTCGAAATCACCACTGATATCAGCAAGCAGGTCATCGTCGAAGTGAACTCGGAATTCGCGCACAGTCACGTCGCCACGGCCGGGTTTCATCCGGTACATATAAACCCAGTCCTCGTTACGAAAACTATTGTCGACAACCGGAGTTCCGAGAACAAATTTAACCTGTTCACGGCTCATTCCTACACGCAGTTCATCGACGTCGCGTTGTTCAATAAAGTTTCCCTGAGGGATATTGATCTTATAGACCAAAGGGTCAATAAGCGAACATGCTGACAGACTAACAACAGCAATGGCTAGAATAAGTGCTTTCATGACGTACCACATTTTATAATGAATGGCTGGATGATAACGAAAGCGCCCGAGGTTTACTAGCCTAGCAATAGTGGCTGGCGAGATTCATCAGGCGCAATTAGATGGACTCTGCGGAAGGTAAAAAGTTCGCGCCAGTTTATGCTTAACTGGCTAAAAGTTCCTGGGCATTGGCGAGCGCTTTCTCACTCACTTCATCGCCCCCTAACAAGCGAGCAACTTCGATAATACGCTCATCCCCTTGTACCGGTACCATAATGGTTTCAGTTGAGTTTTTGCGATGGGTCTTCTCGACCCGCATTTGTTGGTGGGCCTTGGCCGCAACCTGAGGTAAGTGGGTTACACAGATAACCTGGTTTGTTTCGCCGAGACGACGTAGCAGTGAACCTACGGTGGCAGCGGTGGGGCCACTCACACCAACATCGACCTCGTCGAACATCAGCGTAGGCGTGTTGGCGCGGTGGGCGGTAATCACCTGAATAGCAAGGCTGATGCGTGACAATTCGCCGCCGGAGGCGACCTTCTGCAGTGGCTGCAATGGTTGCCCTGGGTTAGTACTGACATTAAACAGAACATGGTCAATACCTAATGTAGAGGCATGCTCAATACTGCTATCAACGCTGACCTTAAATTGGGCAGCCTTCATATTCAGCTGCTGCATGCTGTCTGTGATATTTTTAGCCAGTTTGGTGGCTGATTTTATACGTGACTGGGAAAGGCTGTTGGCCGCAGTTATGAAGGCTTGTTTGGCCTCGATCAGAGCTTCGTCAAGATGCTCGGCTTTATCGCTGCACTGTTCTATTTCAGCCAACTCCGCTTCGAGTTGCTGGCGCAGTTCAGGCAGTTGTTCAGCACTGATCTGATGTTTTTTCGCCAGTTGAATAGCGGATGTCATACGCTTCTCCAGCTGCACCAGTTCCTCTGAATCAACATCAATGTCGTCATGGTAATGACGCAACTCACGGACCGCTTCTTCAATTTGTACGCCAGCCTCAGCGAGTAAATCCACCACTGGCTGTAACGATGCGTCGACACTGGTTTGTTCGCTGAGCCGTTCGATCACCGTTTGCACCAGCGAAAAGGCATTATTGTGCTCACCGTCGAACATACAATTAATGGCAAATGCTGATTCGTCGCGCAGGGTGCTGGCGTGAGCCAGGCGCTGGTGGTCGGTTTCAATTTGCGTAAATTCGCCTTCCTGCAGGTTGAACTCCTGCAACTCTTTAACCTGGTAGCGAATCAATTGCTGACGTGCGCTCAGATGCTCAGAGCGCTCCATAATCTGTTTCTTTTCTTTGCGCAGTTGCTGCCATTCACGCCAATGTTTGCGCACTGTCTGCAGTAATGAGGAATGGTCAGCGTAGTGATCTAATAAGCGCAGCTGGTGGTCTGGCTGACTGAGCAACTGGTGCTCGTGCTGGCCGTGAATATTAACCAGTAACGGGGCCAGCCCTTTCAGCAGGCTAATAGGCGCGGGGGCTCCATTGATATAGCCTTTAGAGCGGCCTTCTTTACTCAAGGTGCGGCGTAAGATGCAGTCATGATTGTCGTCGACTTCAAGTTCATGCTCCTGCAGCCATTGTTGGGCAAGGAGATTGTTTCTGATATCAAAAACGGCACTGATTTCTGCTTTTTCGGCACCGGGTCGAACCATACTGGCTTCAGCTCTGTCACCCAGACACAAGCCAAGTGCATCAAGGGCAATGGATTTACCAGCGCCGGTTTCGCCGGTGATAGCAGTCATCCCAGCTTTTAATTCGATATTCAGGTCTTTAACTATCGCAAACTGACGAACCTGTAATTGCACTAACATAGATACGCCTCATATACGCAAAAATGAACTGTGTATTTATACAGTAACTATATACAGTGTTTATCCAGTAGTGCAAACTTTTTTCGCTGATTTCTTCAGCACTTTGCCGGCGAATCAGCGAAAGCGCACATCGAGCAGCACCTGTGGCGTCAGAAAAGACGGCTGCCCCATTTTAATTTGTTGCGCAGTACGTGGTAGTAGTTGTAACTTCGCGGATGGATCAGGCGCAGCTGACGGGGATGCTTTTCGATGACGACATCGTCGCCGGGGCGCACCGCCATGGTCACGTGGCCATCGCAGCTGACGTGCAAAGGGTCGTTGTCGTGGGCGATACGAATACGCACCTGACTGTTACCGTCGACCACAATCGGCCGACTGCTGAGAGTGTGTGGAAACATGGGGACCAGTGTCATAGCGTCCATATGAGGGGTCAGAATGGGACCGCCTGCCGACAGAGAATACGCAGTTGAACCGGTTGGCGTGGCGACGATTAGACCGTCTGAACGTTGTGAAAACATGAACTCGTCGTCAACGTACACTTCAAACTCGATCATGTGCGCAACTTTGTCGGAGTGCAATACCATTTCATTAATGGCGTTGTTGCGAGCTGCAGGCTGGCCGTCGTGACAGACACTGGCTGACAACAAATAACGAAACTCTGTTTTGTAGTCGCCTTTCAATACCTCGAGCAGTGGTTGCAGTGCATCGTCCGGATTGAGATCAGTCAGAAAGCCAAGGTTGCCGCGGTTGACGCCAATCACCCCAATTTCATACTGGCTAAGCACGCGTGCGGCCCCGAGCATATTGCCATCACCACCCACAACGACCGCCAGGTCAGCGCGTTGACCTATTTCATCAATGCTACAAAGTTCTGCGCCGGCCGGGTGGTCCAGCATTTCCCAGCTACTGTGTTCAAGCAGAATTTGGCAGCCATGTTCCAGTAGGCCATGGTAGAGCGCGATCAAGCTGTGCTGAGCCTCCGGCATGCTTGCTTTACCCATTAGACCGATACAGGTAAATGGTGGGGTAGTGACTGGCATTGGCGTCTCGCTCCTGAAGTTTGTTTCAAAGTACGTATTTTAACGGTTTAAATCAAGCATCTGCTGGTTGCGAGTGGAAAAGATGACAGTGAATATAAAAAATGGCTTGAATCGCTGCTAACTGCCCCCATTGTGTAGTTCATCCAACAACGAATAGCGTTTTAAAAATAGAGCGCCTTGTTAATCTGACGTTTAGGGAGTCATTCATGACCAAGCCAGATAATTCACAGTCAGCTGAATCGCATGATCAGCAGCAACCTCAGGATGCAGCGCCGTCATCGGAGCAGCAGGCCGATAACCAGCAGCCCAATGGTCAGGCTGATGAACAAAGCCAGCTGCAGCGCATTGGCGAACTGGAAGCGGCACTTGCTGCTGCCGAAGGCGAGGCGAGCGCACGTAAAGATGCAGCTTTGCGCGCGGCTGCCGAGGCGGAAAATGTTCGCCGTCGTGCAGCGCAGGACGTGCAAAAAGCACGTGACTTTGCGTTGGAGAAGTTTGCCGGCGAGTTACTGCCAGTGGTAGACAACCTTGAACGGGCGATGCAGTCAATGGATGCGGAAGAGGACGCGATTAAGAGTGTCCTCGAAGGCATCGATATGACTTACAAAAGTTTTCTTTCAACGCTGGAAAAGTTTGGCGTTGAAGTAGTTGACCCCGAGGGGCAACCGTTTAACCCGGAGCATCATGAGGCGATGGGCATGCAGGAAAGCGAAGAGCACGCACCGAATACAGTGATGGCGGTGATGCAAAAAGGCTACACCCTCAACGGGCGTTTATTACGTCCGGCAATGGTGATGGTGTCCCGGGCGCCAACGTCTGGTGTGAACACGACCGCCTGATCGCTGAATAAGGTCGAGAAATTTTTGTCACGGCCTTTAAAAATAAATAACCGCCCCCATTTTAAGGGTATTGAAATTTAGAGCCGTCACCCACAGTTAGGTGACAACTCAGTAGCAAATTGCAAATGAATTGGAGAACATCATGGGCAGAATTATCGGAATCGACTTAGGTACAACCAACTCGTGTGTGGCCGTACTTGATGGTGAAAAAGCGCGCGTGATTGAAAACGCGGAAGGTGATCGTACAACCCCGTCTATCGTGGCGTTTACCGAAGATGGCGAAACCCTGGTTGGCGCACCAGCGAAGCGTCAGGCTGTAACCAACCCGCAGAATACGTTGTTCGCGATTAAGCGACTGATTGGTCGTCGTTTCGAAGACGAAGAAGTCCAGCGCGATATCGGCATTATGCCGTTTGGTATTGTTAAAGCGGACAATGGCGATGCCTGGGTTGAGGTTAAGGGTGAAAAGAAAGCACCACCACAAATCTCAGCTGAAGTGCTGAAAAAAATGAAGAAGACCGCTGAGGACTACCTTGGCGAGAGCGTGACCGAAGCGGTTATTACAGTACCAGCCTACTTTAGTGACGCTCAGCGTCAGGCAACCAAAGATGCCGGCCGTATCGCAGGTCTTGATGTTAAGCGTATTATCAACGAGCCAACAGCGGCAGCGCTGGCATACGGCATGGACCGCAAGAAAGGCGACAACGTGATTGCGGTGTACGACTTAGGTGGTGGTACATTCGATATCTCAATCATCGAGATTGATGAAGTTGAAGGTGAACACACCTTTGAAGTACTGGCGACCAATGGTGATACTCACTTAGGTGGTGAAGACTTTGATAACCGCGTTATCAACTACCTGGTTGAGCAGTTCCAGAAAGATCAGGGCATTGACCTGCGTAAAGATCCACTGGCCATGCAGCGTTTGAAAGAAGCTGGTGAGAAAGCCAAAATTGAACTGTCCTCAGCCCAGCAGACTGAAGTAAATCTGCCTTATATTACGGCTGATGGAAGTGGTCCTAAGCATTTGGCTATCAAGCTGACTCGTTCGAAGCTGGAGTCACTGGTTGAAGATTTGATTAGCAAATCACTTGAGCCACTGAAGCAGGCCTTAGCGGATGCTGATCTTAAAGTAGGCGAAGTGGATGACATCATTCTGGTCGGTGGCCAGACACGGATGCCGAAAGTGCAGGAAGTGGTTACTGACTTCTTTGGTAAGTCGCCGCGTAAAGACGTTAACCCTGACGAAGCGGTAGCAGTTGGTGCTGCGATTCAGGCTGGCGTGCTGTCTGGTGAAGTGAAAGACGTACTGTTGCTGGACGTATGTCCGCTGTCGCTGGGTATCGAAACCATGGGCGGCGTGATGACCAAGCTGATTGAGAAGAACACAACGATTCCGACGAAGCAGTCGCAAACGTTCTCAACCGCGGAAGACAATCAGTCGGCAGTTACCATTCATGTGCTGCAGGGTGAACGTAAGCGCTCTGGCGATAACAAATCGTTAGGCCAGTTTAACCTGGAAGGTATTCGCTCAGCGATGCGTGGCCAACCTCAAATCGAAGTTACCTTCGATATCGACGCCGATGGTATTCTGAATGTGTCAGCGAAAGATAAAGACACTGGGAAAGAGCAGAAAATTACCATTAAGGCTTCGTCTGGTCTGAACGAAGACGAAGTTGAAAAAATGGTGCGTGACGCTGAAGCCCATGCGGAAGAAGATAAGAAATTCGAAGAAATGGTGCAGGTTCGTAACCAGGCTGACGGTCTTGTTCATGCAACCCGTAAGCAGATGGAAGAAGCTGGTGATGAGTTGTCGGAAGATGATAAAGCACCGATTGAAACTGCAATTAGTGAACTAGAAGACGCTATCAAGGAAGGCGATAAAGAGGCAATCGAAAGCAAGCAGCAAGCGCTGATTGAAGCCTCGGCCAAATTGATGGAAATCGCCCAGCAGAAAGCGCAGCAACAAGGCGCGGATGCGGGTGCCGATGCTGACGCTGCAAACAACGCTGCAGATGACGTAGTTGATGCAGAGTTCGAAGAAGTGAAAGACGACGACAAGAAATAAGCTTGTTGGCGAGGTAACTTCTGATGGCACGGGCGTTGGCGAAAGCGGCGCCCGTGTGTTTGTAAACAGCAAGGTGACAGAGAAGACGTAGTTATGGCAAAAGCGGATTATTATGAAATCCTTGGCGTAGGCAAAGACGCGAACGAACGTGATATTAAAAAAGCCTACAAGCGTATGGCAATGAAATATCATCCCGACCGCACCAAGGGTGACAAAGAGTTAGAGGCTAAATTCAAAGATGTGAAAGAAGCCTACGAAATACTGAGTGACTCTGCTAAGCGCCAGGCATATGACCAGTATGGCCATGCCGCGTTTGATCAGTCACGAGGTGGCGGCGCTGGCGCAGGTGCTGGTGGTGCTGACTTCTCAGATATCTTTGGCGATGTATTTGGCGACATTTTTGGTGGCGGACGGCGTGGCGGCGGTGGCCCCCGGGCTAGTCGTGGCGCAGACTTGCGCTACAACCTGGAAATGTCACTGGAAGAAGCGGTTCGCGGTAAAACCGTCGAACTGGAAATTCCAGCATTGACCGAATGTGGCGACTGCCACGGCAGTGGCGCGGCAAAAGGTTCTAAGGCTGAAACCTGTGATTACTGTCATGGTGCTGGCCAGATTCAGATGCGTCAGGGCTTTTTCGCAGTGCAACAAGCTTGCCCACAGTGTGGTGGCCGCGGAAAAGTCATTAAAAACCCGTGCCGCACATGCCATGGTGAAGGACGCGTTGAAAAAAGCAAAACGCTGAATGTGAAAATACCTGCCGGTGTTGATACCGGTGACCGGATTCGCTTGAGCGGTGAAGGGGAAGCGGGCGAGCATGGAGCGCCTGCGGGTGACCTGTACGTTCAGGTACACGTTCGCGAGCACAGTATTTTCAAGCGTGACGGTAGCAATTTATATTGCGAAGTTCCGATTAGCTTTACCCATGCGGCGATCGGTGGGGAAGTTGAAGTGCCGACTTTAGATGGCAAAGTTAAACTTAAAATCCCGACCGAAACCCAGACTGGACGTATGTTCCGTTTGCGTGGCAAAGGCGTTAAGTCAGTCCGCAATGGGGTCACTGGTGACTTGATCTGTAAAGCGGTAGTTGAAACGCCGGTCAATCTGTCAGAGAAACAAAAAGAGCTGTTGCGTAGCCTCGATGAGTCAATGGGTAAAGGCGATGAAGCCGCCCGTTACCGGCCAAAAGAGCGCGGTTTTTTTGATGGTGTAAAAAAGTTCTTTGATGACTTAACCAGTTAATCTAAGTGGTGAATGCCACGGTGATTATAAACCGGCAGTTTATAAAAGGAGCAGTTTACTGCTCCTTTTTACTTTTTAAGGGTTTATCATATACTTCAGACACGGCTTAAACGTGAAGGATTAGCATGAAATCTATTGTCTCTAAACTTACTGTTTCGGTGCTCGCGCTCGGTATTGTGGCAGCTTGCAGTACCTCACCGACCGGACGGTCACAGCTGAACCTGTTGTCGTCATCACAACTGAATCAAATGGGTGCTGACTCCTGGAATGAAATTCGCCAGCAGGAAGCGCTTTTGCAGGACGCCGAGGCCGACCGCTATATTCAGTGTATTACCGATGCCTTGGTCGAAGTCCTGCCAGAGGAGTACCAGATTGACAGCTGGGAAGTCGAGATCTTTGATTCGGAGATGGTCAATGCGTTTGCCTTGCCTGGTGGCTACATTGGAATGTATGTCGGCATGATGCGGCTGGCTGATAACCAGCATCAACTGGCTGCAGTCATGGGCCATGAAATCGGCCATGTGATGGCGGAGCACAGTAATGAGCGGGTGTCACAAAACCTGCTGGTTACCGCAGGCTTGCTGGGCGCTGATTTTGCCTTTGCTGACCGCTCTCCGCAGCAGCGCAGCCTCATTATGGCGGGGCTTGGTATTGGCGCCCAGGTCGGCTATATGCTGCCGTACAGCCGCCGGCACGAGTCTGAGGCCGACGAAATAGGTATGGAGCTAATGGCGGATGCAGGTTTTGACCCGAAGGAAGCGCCAAAACTGTGGCAAAACATGCAGGCGCTTGGTAGCGGAGGGACACCGGA
Organism: Aliidiomarina soli; assembly: GCF_003986975.1. Taxonomy (GTDB): domain Bacteria; phylum Pseudomonadota; class Gammaproteobacteria; order Enterobacterales; family Alteromonadaceae; genus Aliidiomarina; species Aliidiomarina soli. Next base: position 95,496 of record NZ_PIPO01000001.1, read on the forward strand.
AATGCTATCGACTCACCCATCGCCGGGCTCACGTATTGATGCCCTCAACGAACAGCTGCCCTCAGTGATGCCAGCTTATGAAGCTCGTCTGGCGGAGCGTGCGGCGCCGACCTGTAAGGCACCGGAGTGGGCCCACAAAGAAAAGCCTGAAGCCTGAACTTTTAGTTATATCAAAGAACAACACGTGCTTGTTGCAAAGCCGCCGCCTGACTTAAGGTGGCGGCTTTGTTGTGTTTGATAACTAAGGAAAAGGCTCATGTTAAAAGCCTGGTTGGCAATTCCATTCTGGCAGCGTGTGCTGGGCGGTTTTTTACTGGGTGCTGCACTGGGTGTTTTTAGTCCCGCCAGTGGCATCGCGATGCAGCCTTTTGGGCAGCTGTTTATACAGGCCATTCAGATGCTGGTGGTGCCGCTGATTTTTTGCGCCATTGTCAGCGCTATTACTAGCTTGCAGCAGCATCACAACATGGCACGGCTGGCCAGCAAAACGGTCTTTCTTTTTGTGCTGACCGCATTGATAGCCAGCATTATCGGTCTGGCGGTGGGAACCTGGGTCGATCTGGCACCGGCTATGGAACTGACTGCTAGTGAGGTGGTTGAGCGTGATATTCCTCCGTTTAGCCAGATCCTGCTGAATCTGGTACCGAGCAATCCGTTTGCGGCTATGGTGGAAGGAAAGGTACTGCAGATTATTGTGTTTGCAGTGCTGGTCGGCATCGCCATCAACCAGCTTGCAGAAAAGGCGGAGCCTGCGCGGGCCTTTTTCCAGTCGGGTGCAGAGATTATGTTTCAGATCACCCGTCTGGTACTGGAGTTAACCCCGCTGGGTGTCTTCGGGTTAATGGCCTGGGTGGTCGGCTCCTTTGGTTTGGAAACCCTGTTACCTTTGGGTAAGTTTATTTTTGCAATGTATCTGGCCTGCATCATTCATATCGTGCTGACGTATGGCTTGCTGGTGCGCTACGGGGCGAAACTCAAGCCGTGGCAGTTTCTGAAGGCGATTTTTCCGACTCAGGTGGTCGCCTATTCGACATCCAGTAGTTACGGGACGCTGCCTTCGACCCATAGCACCGTCACTGAACGCTTGGGTGTGGATAAACATTATGCGAGTTTTTCATTGCCGTTAGGGGCCACCATTAACATGGACGGGTGTGGCGGTATTTACCCGGCAATCGCCGCTATTTTCATTGCCCAGTTGTATGGGATCCCGCTGGGTGTGGTCGAATACGGAATTATTATGGTCACCGCTACGATTGCGGCCATCGGTACTGCGGGAGTACCTGGTTCGGCGATGGTTATGCTGACGGTTACCCTGACCGCGGTTGGCCTGCCACTGGAAGGAATTGCCTTTATAGCAGCGGTAGATCGTTTGATTGATATGATGCGAACCGCCACCAATGTGACTGGTGATATGGTGGTCACCAGCGTCGTTGCACGATCTGAAGGGTTGATTGATGACTCGGTTGAGCCCAATGCAAAGGCGTTGCAGTTAACAGCTGTCAAAGAAAGCAGCTAATTTATAAATCGTATATGGAAACCGAGCAACAAGGAGTCATGGAGCTCTGATAATCTTGTTGCAAATTGAAACCCGCGGTTTGAAGTGACCCCCAATAGTTGGACATTCCAATTACTGGGGGTTTTTTTATGTGAATTTTATCTACTGCAGGGTGACGTCTGTCACCGGTTACACGAGCCTTTTTACTTTGCTGATATTGATAATCATTATCATCTTGTGTATTGTATTTTTATTTTCAGAACTGGATCGAGAATAAAACCATGTCGCATTTAAGCTTAGTTATGAATGTATTAGCTGCCAGTAGTGGTGTGATGATGCTGATCAGTACCGTGTCGCTGGCCGACGAGCAAGAGCAAACGGAAAGAGAGAACACCACGATTGAAGTCATTACGGTACAAGGGGAAAAACGCAATCGCTCATTGCAGGAAACCACCAGTAGTGTTGCGGTAACCACTGCGCAGCGAATTGAACAGGAGAATTTGGTGGGGCTATCTGACGTACTTAGCCGCACGGTGAATGTCTCACAGATGTACGGTGAGCGTGGATACACGATTCGCGGAATCAGTGATGAATCGAGTTCGGCCAATCCACTGTCCACGATATACGTCGATGGTGCCGCTATTCCAGGTCAAATCAATGATGCGGGTCCGACTGATCTATGGGATATAGCGCAAGTGGAAGTTCTTCGTGGCCCACAATCGACAGTGCAGGGAGAAAATTCACTAGCTGGCGCGATTATTCTGCGTACTCAGGATCCGACCATGGATTGGTCGGGCAAAGTCCGCGGGCAATGGTCTGATCCCAGCGATCGGCGGATTGCATTTGCAGGAGGTGGTCCATTGCTGGATCAGCAGCTGGCATTTCGGGTGGCGGTCGAGAAACGTGATTTTGACGGCTTTATCTACAACCCAACCCGTGATACTCAAGAAGACCCCAAAGACTCTATAGTCAGCCGTTTTAAATTGTTGTGGACCCCTGATTTCCTGCCGGGATTAACCGCTCGTTTATCGCTGATGCGCGATGATCGTGAGGGTCCGTATATGTTTAATTATGCGCGCATTGATAGCGATGATTTTTATGATAACCGGATAAATACTTCTGACCGACCGAATACTTCCGATATTACGACCGATATTCAGACTCTGGAAGTCGACTATGTGATTAATCCACATTGGTCCTTGTCGTCGGTAAGTTCTGGAGCGGACTCTGAGGCACTGCGTTATTTTGATATTGATTTGACTGCAGAAGATATCTCTCACGGGATGTTCGATGAAGAATTTAGTAATCGCTCCCAAGAGTTCCGTCTGCACTTTGAATACCCCGCTGTCAGTGGCTTAATGGGGGCGTATTGGTCGTCCCGTGAAATTGACACTCATGCCGACCGAATGACTACTTTACCGACCCCAGTTAATACTATCGTTAATGTACTTGAGGGTGCTGGAGTTCCTCCCGCCACAGCGAATCAATTTGCAAATCAGTACGCTCAGGCACTTCCCGACATTCCGGTGGCTTACCTGAGTGACGGGGTTAGTGAATCGACGAACCGTTCTGTATTTGCAGATATTGAATATCGACTGGTTGATGATGTGGCGTTGCTGGCTGGTTTTCGTTATGACAATGAGGATTATGTTTTTCAGTCGACTACCACTGCGGACTTTGCGGGCGTTTTGCCTGACCCTGGTAGTTATGGCGCAACAGGCTCTTCTGCCTATGGTTTGATTACTGGTATTAATAATGCTGTTTTAGATATGGTGGATCGTGCGGGTAGCGAGACGCCCGTTAGTAAACGAGACTTCAGTGCTTTTTTACCTAAGTTGGGAATACGCTGGGATTACGCTGAGAATGACTCACTGGCATTGACTGTGCAACGTGCTTACCGGTCAGGTGGCAGTGCTTTCAACCTGGCACGTGGCGATGTGTTTGCCTATGAACCTGAGTTTACTACCAATTATGAAATGGCCTGGCGTAGTCGCTTAGAAAACAATCTGTTTATCAGTAGTAACCTGTACTACGTAGACTGGACGGATAAACAAGTGAACGCGCAATTTGGACTGAATGCCTATGATTCGCATACAGTAAACGCTGGTAAAGCGCATTTATATGGAATTGAATTGGAAGCTCGTCAATACGTTAATAAGTATCTCGACTGGTATGCATCTTACGCTTATTCGCGCACCCAATACGATGAATTTGAAACGGTAGCAGGCGCAACGATAACTGATCATGCAGGCACTGAATTTATCTTTGCACCTAAACATACAGCAGCGCTAGGACTAAATGCTTATTGGGGACAAAACTGGACGGTGAATGTGAACGCGAACTATCGCAGCGACGCATTGATGAACACGGGTGATGATCAGAGAGCCTCATCGCGGACTGTTTTTAATAGCAAGCTAAGCTACGAAACACTGGACTGGTCAGTGTATGTATTCGCTAATAATTTGTTCGATAAAGAATATATCGAGTATCAACGACTTAATATTCCATATGCTGTTCTCGGTGCTCCACGTGAAATAGGAATTGGTGCCCAGTACGAGTTTTAATATCGCGGCTCGACGGAGCGGTTGACCTATCCTGGGTTGTAGGTGCATAGCATCAGTCAGACTGGTAAACTAGCGCTCTTCAATATAATCAGGTGAAGTCATAGTGAGTAATAGCGTCAAGATAGCCGTTTTAGGTGCTTCCGGTCGAATGGGCCAGCAATTGATTAAAGCCATCCTGGCGGATGCAGAGTGTCAACTGGTAGCAGCAGTGACTCATCGTCAGTCATCGTCACTAGGGAAAGATGTAGGGAGTCTGATTGGTATGGCGGACGTTGGCCTCACCGTTACCCATGACCTGACGGCTGCCGCAACGGCAGCAGATGTCCTGGTGGATTTCTCATTGCCACAGGCGCTGGCAGATAATCTGACAGTAGCCAGGCAGAGTGGAACTCCGATTGTTGTTTGTACAACAGGTTTAAATGAGCAACAAAACCAGGATTTACAGCTGGCAGCCGAACAAACTGCGGTACTGTATGCGGCAAACACCAGTCTCGGTGTTAATTTATTACGTGAGTTAGTCCGCACTGCCAGCAAGGCCTTGGGGGCAAAAGCAGATATTGAAATCCTTGAGGCTCATCATACTGCCAAGCGCGATGCTCCCTCAGGCACTGCACTTGCGTTGGGAGTCGCGGCCGCTGAGGGTCGTAATCAGGTCTTCAGTGACGTCGCTGAATATCAGCGTAATTATAACGACCAGCCTCATCAACCGGGCAGTATTGGCTTTGCTACTTTACGCGCTGGCGACATTGTTGGTGAACACACGGTGTTCCTGGTTTTGGGAGGCGAACGACTGGAACTTACTCACCGCGTGGCAGATCGCAAAACTTTCGCCGAAGGGGCGCTGAACGCGGCAATCTGGTTAAAGGGGCAAAAGGCAGGCTTTTATAGCATGAACCACGTCCTTGGGCTGGACGCATAGCGCATAATTCTGTAGACTATTTACAATTTGTCGGGCGCATAAGAATTACGTGGTCGCGCAAAGAAACTTATGCATAGTTCATGCAAAACGGGGGAGTCAACTTATTGATTTACCCGTTTTTTTATGTTCGGAGGTTACCTTGAGCATTATTGCGAGAAAAGCCGCGCGGAAAGCGATTCTGGTTCTCGCTGACGGCTCCGTTTTCCATGGCACTGCCATTGGAGCGACGGGACAAGCCGTTGGTGAAGTAGTTTTTAATACGGCCATGAGTGGCTACCAAGAAATTTTAACAGACCCCTCCTACGCAGAACAGATCGTTACCCTGACTTATCCCCACATTGGCAATTACGGCACCAACGCCGAAGATATCGAATCTGACAAAGTATGGGCCAAAGCACTGGTCATCCGCGACCTTCCTCTTCTCGCCAGCAACTTCCGCTCTGAACAATCCTTAAGTGACTATTTAAAAGCGAATCAGGTGGTTGGTATTGCTGATATCGATACCCGTCGTTTAACCAACCTGTTGCGCTCAAAAGGCTCAATGAATGGTTGTGTGGTCGCTGTGGAGAGTGGTGCAGAGGCGGACGTAGAGCAGGCATTAGCGGCTGCAAAGAGCTTCCCGGGCTTAAAAGGCATGGATCTGGCGAAAGAAGCGAGCTGTAAAGCCGCGCACCCGTGGACCGAAACCAGTTGGAAGTTGGGCAGTGGTTACGGTAAGCAAACCAATACTGATTTCCATGTGGTCGCCTATGACTACGGGGTTAAGCTGAATATTCTGCGCATGCTGGCAGACCGTGGTTGTCGTGTCACCGTGGTACCGGCACAGACTTCTGCTGAAGATGTGCTGGCGATGAATCCGGACGGCGTGTTCTTGTCCAACGGCCCGGGTGACCCGTCGGCCTGTGACTACGCAGTGACTGCGATTAAAACCTTGCTAAGTAAAAACATTCCGTTATTTGGTATCTGCCTTGGCCATCAGTTGCTGGCGCTGGCAATGGGCGCTAAGACCGTCAAGATGCCGCATGGTCACCATGGTGCCAACCACCCGGTACTCGACATCGAGAAGGGCGTGGTTATGATCACCAGCCAGAACCATGGCTTCGCGGTTGACGAAGAGACGTTGCCGGCAACCTTAAAGGCGACTCATAAGTCGCTGTTTGATGGCACGCTGCAGGGGATTCAGGCAACAGACCAGCCCGCGTTTGGCTTCCAGGGACACCCGGAAGCGAGCCCGGGGCCGCATGATGCGGAGTCGTTGTTTGATAACTTCATTGATTTAATGCAGACCCACCAGGTTACCCAATAGGAGTTGCTGGCATGCCAAAACGTACAGATATAAAAAGTATCCTGATTATCGGTGCTGGCCCTATTGTGATTGGCCAGGCCTGTGAATTTGATTACTCCGGCGCGCAGGCATGTAAAGCCCTGCGTGAAGAGGGGTACCGGGTAATTCTGGTGAACTCGAACCCGGCTACGATCATGACTGACCCGGAAATGGCGGATGTAACCTACATCGAACCTATTCATTGGGAAGTGGTTGAGAAAATCATCCAGATTGAAAAGCCTGATGCGATTTTACCGACCATGGGTGGTCAGACAGCGTTGAACTGTGCGCTGGAGCTGGATGAAAACGGCGTGCTGGAAAAGTACGGCGTGGAAATGATTGGCGCGACTGCCGATGCGATAGATAAAGCAGAAGACCGTGACCGCTTTGATAAAGCAATGAAGTCGATTGGCTTAGAAACGCCGCAGGCAGAAATTGCGACCAGCATGGAACAGGCGTTCGATGTGCTGGAACGGGTTGGATTCCCAGCCATCATCCGTCCGTCGTTTACCATGGGCGGCAGTGGTGGCGGTATTGCCTATAACCGTGACGAATTTGAAGAAATCTGTTTGCGTGGCCTTAAGCTCTCGCGCACCAATGAGCTGCTGATCGATAAATCGCTGATTGGTTGGAAAGAGTACGAGATGGAAGTGGTTCGTGACAAAAATGATAATTGCATCATTGTGTGTACGATTGAGAACTTCGATCCTATGGGTGTGCATACTGGTGACTCTATTACAGTCGCACCGGCACAGACCCTGACCGATAAAGAATTTCAGATTATGCGTAATGCGGCGATGGCTGTATTGCGTGAGATCGGTGTCGAAACGGGCGGCTCCAATGTCCAGTTTGGGGTGAACCCGGATACTGGCGACATGGTCATTATTGAAATGAACCCACGGGTCAGCCGTTCCTCTGCGTTGGCCTCGAAAGCGACAGGTTTCCCAATTGCTAAAGTGGCGGCGAAACTGGCAGTTGGCTACACCCTGGATGAACTGGCGAACGAAATTACCGGTGGTGTAACGCCAGCCTCATTTGAACCGTCGATTGATTACGTTGTGACTAAAATTCCACGTTTCAACTTCGAAAAGTTTGCCGGCGCCAATGACCGTCTGAACACGCAAATGAAATCAGTGGGTGAGGTCATGGCGATTGGTCGTAACCAGCAAGAGTCGTTGCAAAAAGCCTTGCGTGGCCTTGAACTTGGCTACAGTGGCTTTGACTCACTGGTTGATCTGAAGGACCGTGACGCGTCCAGAGCGACGATTATCCGCGAACTGAAAGAACCGGGTGCTGAGCGTATCTGGTACATCGGTGATGCGTTCCGCTTCGGCATGAGCGTCGATGAGGTCTTTGAACTGACTAAAATTGACCGCTGGTACCTGGTTCAAATTGAAGAAATCATTCAACTTGAACAGGAAATCTCTGAGATCGGACTGTCAGCGCTGGATGCCGATAGTTTGCGTTTACTCAAACGCAAAGGTTTCGCTGACGAGCGCCTCGCCTATTTGCTGGGTGTCAGTGAACAGGAAGTGCGTAAGCGCCGTGAATACTTCAAGATTTTCCCAGTGTACAAGCGGGTTGATACCTGTGCGGCTGAATTTGCTTCAGAAACCGCGTATATGTACTCAACCTATGATGAAGAGTGCGAAGCGCGGCCCACTGACAGAGAGAAAATCATGGTCATTGGCGGTGGTCCGAACCGGATCGGCCAGGGCATCGAGTTTGACTACTGCTGTGTGCACGCAGCGTTGGCCATGCGTGAAGATGGTTATGAAACCATTATGGTCAACTGCAACCCGGAAACCGTGTCCACCGACTTCGATACCTCAGACCGTCTGTACTTTGAACCTATCACCCTCGAAGATGTGCTCGAAATCGTGCGTATCGAGAAGCCTAAGGGCGTTATCGTGCAGTATGGTGGGCAGACCCCTCTGAAGCTGGCGCGTGCGCTGGAAGCGAATGGGGTGCCAATCATTGGGACATCACCGGACTCGATTGACCGGGCAGAAGACCGTAAGCGGTTCCAGAGTGCGGTTGAACGTTTAGGCCTGAAGCAACCAGAAAACTCCACGGTGACGAATTTCGATGAAGCGATGACTGAGTCGCGTCGGATTGGATACCCATTGGTGGTGCGCCCATCCTATGTACTGGGTGGCCGGGCAATGGAAATTGTTTATGACGAGCAGGATCTGCGCCGTTATCTGACCGAAGCGGTGAAGGTATCAAATGACGCACCTGTACTGCTGGATCGCTTCCTTGATAACGCTGTCGAAGTTGATATCGACGCTATCTGTGATGGCGAAACCGTGCTGATTGGTGGCATTATGCAGCATATCGAAGAAGCTGGTGTGCACTCCGGTGACTCAGCCTGTTCGTTGCCACCGTATTCACTGAGTGATGTGATTCAGGCACGGCTTAGAGAACAGGTACGTAAACTGGCTTTTGAGCTGAATGTTCGTGGCTTGATGAACACTCAGTTTGCAGTTAAAGAAGATGATATTTACCTGATTGAAGTCAATCCGCGGGCGGCACGGACGGTGCCATTTGTATCGAAAGCCACCGGGGTGCCACTGGCCAAAGTTGCAGCGCGGGTCATGGCCGGTCAAAGCCTTAAACAACAGGGCTATACCAAAGAAGTGATTCCGCCGTACTACTCGGTCAAAGAAGTGGTGGTGCCGTTCGCTAAATTCCCGGGTGTGGATCCAATCCGCGGTCCGGAAATGCGCTCAACCGGCGAAGTTATGGGTGTCGGTGAGAGTTTTGAAGAAGCCTATGCCAAGGCGAACCTTGGTGCAGGGCAGGCATTACCGCGTAAAGGAAAAGCATTATTGTCAGTGCGCGAAGCTGATAAGAAACGGGTCTCTGATTTGGCCCGTGGCTTATTATCGCTCGGCTTTGATGTCGAAGCGACGCGGGGCACCGGCGCCTATTTGCAGGAACAGGGTATCAAGTGTTCCATTGTCAATAAGCTGCAGGAAGGACGCCCGAATATTGTCGATTCGATAAAGAATGGCGAATACAGCTATATCATTAATACGGTGGAAGGTCGTCAGGCAATTGCTGACTCTGTCTACATTCGACGTGAAGCACTATTGAATAATGTGATCTACACCACCACGTTGAATGCAGGCTTTGCTACAGTTAAGGCACACACCGTGAATGACAGAGCGCGGGTTAGCTCTGTTCAGGATTTACATAAGAGGGTTACGGAAGGATGAATCAGATCCCAATGACTGTGGACGGCGCGGAAGCGCTGCGCACTGAATTAAGACGTTTAAAACATGAGGACCGCCCACGCATTATTCAGGCGATAGCGGATGCCCGTGAGCACGGTGACTTAAAAGAGAATGCTGAATACCATGCTGCACGTGAACAGCAAGGGTTTTGTGAAGGACGGATTCAGGAAATTGAAGCCAAACTGTCCAATGCTCAGATCATCGATGTGAAGAAAATGCCAAATACCGGCAAGATCGTATTCGGCGTTACGGTGACACTCTACAACACCAGCACTGATAAAGAAGTGCGCTATAAAATAGTCGGTGACGATGAAGCAGATATTAAAAATAATCTGATTTCGGTCAACTCACCGCTGGCGCGCGCGATGATAGGTAAACAGGCTGACGACACCGCGGTGGTGACAACGCCCAGTGGTGAAGTAGAGTACGAAGTGGTTGCTGTTGAGTACCTGTAGACAATCATTGTAACCAAGTAAAAAACCCGCATATTGATGCGGGTTTTTTTGTTTTAGTCTTGCGCGAGTTTTGCTTTGAGTTCGGCACGCTTCGCCGCCCGTTGGTCAACGGACGGGTCAGTAACACCATGATAGGCGGGGATATCCGGGAATACCGTCTCTACAGGGATGCCGAGTGCTTTAGCAATAGCATGCGCCACCAGTGCCGAGCGAGCCTTGCGTGAAACCACCTTGGATACCAGAGACGGGCTCTTGCCAATGACTTCAGCGAGTAGACTGAAGTCATAACCTTTGTCCGCAAGTCCCTTTTTTATTTGATCTTTTTGCATTTATGTAATTACATATGAGTTCAAAGTGAGTTCACAAATGAATTCACTCGAATATAAAATAATGTTCAAACGAAAACTTATGACAAATAAAACACAAGCCCCCAGTAAAAGCAAGGTTGTCGAGCCGACACTGGACGAATACATGGAGCGTTTAAGCCGTTTGTCAGGTGAGAGCAAACCCGCAGCTATTCTTCGTTGGATGGGGGTGAGTGCGTCCAGTTACTCAAACTGGAAACGGCGGGGCACTATCCCGTATAAAACGCTGGTCAATGTGTTAATCGAACGGCGTATTTCGCTGAACTGGTTTTTTGCCCCCTATGCCAAGCTTGAAGTGCCGGTGATCAGGGATGCAACGCTACAGGAAGGTACTCAGACGTATCTGCAGCGGCAGCAGCTGGAAAAAGGCTCAGAACGCGAACAGGTGATTAAGGCGTACAGTGATTGTCGGGCTATTCTTCAGCGTAATAATGCGCAGCCGAGTGAAAACAATATGCGCCTGATGATCGACTTGTATCTTGCTGTCGGTGAACGAGTGGTGCAAAAAGAAATGGTACTGGAACAACTGGCGCAGAGCTTATCGACCATTGACAATAACGCGGATGACGCCTGATGGGTGCGCGGTAGAGCAGACTATGGGTGTAACGAAGAGATCGTAGCGAAGAAGCCCCAGACCTGAATCGGCCGGGGCAACAGACTAACCGCGTGGAAGTTTAATGACAGGCTCTTCTGCCGGGCGATAGAGGACCAGCGTCTTACCTATGGTCTGCACAAATGCAGCCTCAGTTTCACGACAAATTGCTTCAGCAACTGCGTTACGGGTCTCACGGTCATCGGCAGGTACTTTAACCTTGATCAGTTCATGATGCGCTAACGCACCGTCAATTTCAGCCACCACACCTTCGGTGAGGCCATTCGCACCCATCAATACCACTGGCTTCAATGGGTGGGCTAACCCCTTCAAATACTGTTTTTGCTTGTTGGATAAGTTCATGCAGTGTCGTTTCCTGTTAATTTACCTGGGAAATGGCCTGCGAATTACCGGTTTCCCTTGAATTTAAGGTATTCTAACGCCATCTAGTGATGTGAGCCAGCGATAGAAGAGGTCTTTAGTACCGAAATGGGAAAAAAACGGACAGCCAGCAGTCAACGCTGGCTAAAAGAGCACTTTGATGACAAGTATGTGCAGCAGGCGCAGAAGCGCGGGTTGCGTTCCCGTGCCGTGTTTAAACTGGAAGAAGTGCAGCAGCGCGACAAAGTATTAAAGCCAGGGCAGACCGTGGTTGACCTGGGCGCGGCGCCGGGTGGCTGGTCTCAGCTGGTGGTTGATGTGCAGCAAGGTAACGGTCAGGTGATTGCATGCGACATCCTGCCGATGGATCCGATTGCCGGCGTCGACTTTCTCGAAGGTGACTTTCGCGACGAACTGGTTTTGAATGCATTGTTAAACCGGATTGGCGGCGCTAACGTAGATGTATTGTTGTCTGATATGGCGCCCAATATGAGTGGCAACCAGACCGTTGATCAGGCCCGTTCGATGTATTTAGTAGAGCTGGCACTGGATATGTGTAAGCACGTGTTAAAACCGAATGGAAGTTTTGTGGTCAAAGTATTTCAAGGTGAAGGGTTCGATCCGTTTCTGGCCGATGTCAGAGCGGCTTTCAAGACTGTTAAAGTACGCAAACCAGATTCGTCACGGGCAAGGTCCCGCGAGGTCTTCCTGGTGGCGACAGGGTACAAATTATAGTAGGCTTGGCTACCAAGGCTATTTAAAAGCGAACAAGGTAATGAGGTAACAGCGTTGAGCGATATGGCGAAAAATTTAATCCTCTGGTTAGTCATCGCGGTGGTGCTAATGAGCGTCTTTCAGGGTTTCAGCCCAGGGACAGGTAGTACACCGACATATGACTACACCACATTCGTGCGTGAAGTAAACCAGGGCCAGATCCGTGAAGTGACGATTGATGGTCGGGTCATTACGGGCGTCGATAGCAGCAACCAGCCGTTTAAAACTGTTATGCCAATGCAGGATCAGAAGCTGGTTGATGAACTGATCGAACGTAATGTCACCATGAACGTGAAAGAGCCAGAGAGTCCAAGTATTCTTGGCACTATCTTTATTTCCTGGTTCCCGATGCTGTTACTGATCGGTGTGTGGATTTTCTTCATGCGTCAGATGCAAGGCGGTGGCGGTCGTGGGGCGATGTCCTTTGGCAAAAGCAAAGCCAAACTAATGGGCGAAGACCAGGTCAAAACCACGCTTGCTGACGTGGCAGGCTGTGACGAAGCGAAGGAAGAAGTCGGCGAACTGGTTGATTACCTGCGCGACCCGACCAAGTTCCAGAAACTTGGTGGCCGTATTCCGACCGGCGTACTTATGGTTGGTCCTCCGGGTACCGGTAAGACCTTGCTGGCGAAAGCAGTTGCCGGTGAAGCAAAAGTCCCATTCTTTACTATTTCAGGTTCTGATTTCGTAGAAATGTTTGTCGGTGTCGGTGCCTCTCGTGTCCGTGACATGTTTGAGCAGGCGAAGAAGTCAGCACCTTGTATTATCTTTATCGATGAAATTGACGCGGTTGGCCGTCAGCGTGGCGCAGGCCTGGGTGGCGGTCACGATGAGCGTGAGCAGACCCTGAACCAGATGCTGGTTGAGATGGATGGCTTCGAAGGCCATGAAGGCATTATCGTCATTGCTGCCACCAACCGTCCGGATGTGCTTGACCCTGCGTTATTACGACCTGGTCGTTTTGACCGTCAGGTGACCGTTGGACTGCCCGATATTCGCGGTCGTGAACATATTCTTAAAGTTCATATGCGTAAAGTCCCGCTTGGGGACGATGTTGAACCAGGGGTAATTGCCCGTGGTACACCAGGCTTTTCCGGGGCAGATCTGGCGAACCTGGTCAACGAAGCAGCTTTATTTGCTGCGCGTGAAGACAAACGCACCGTGAGTATGAGTGAGTTTGAGAAAGCTAAAGATAAGATTCTGATGGGCTCCGAGCGCAAGTCAATGGTGATGAGCGAGTCAGAAAAAGAAATGACTGCGTATCATGAAGCAGGCCACGCCATTGTTGGGCGTATGGTGCCAGAGCATGACCCTGTTTATAAAGTGTCTATTATTCCGCGTGGCAGAGCGTTGGGTGTGACCATGTACCTGCCTGAGCAGGACCGGGTCAGCCATAGTAAGCAACATCTGGAAAGTATGTTGTCGAGCCTGTTTGGTGGACGTATTGCGGAGCAGGTGATTTATGGCGATGACAGAGTCACCACCGGCGCGTCGAATGACATTGAACGGGCTACCGATATTGCCCGTAAAATGGTCACCCAGTGGGGCTTGTCGAGCAAGATGGGGCCGCTGTTGTACGCAGAAGAAGAAGGTCAGGTATTTCTTGGCCGCTCGGTTGCACAGAATAAGCAGATGTCCGATGAAACCATGCGTTCTATCGATGCTGAGATCCGCTCGGTTATTGACCGCAACTACTCTCGTGCGAAGCAGATCCTGGAAGAGAACGTGGATATTCTGCATGCAATGAAAGACGCATTGATGAAGTATGAAACCATTGATGCAGCGCAAATTGATGATCTGATGGCCCGTCGTGAAGTGCGTCAACCACAGGACTGGCAGGACGTTGATAGCGGAACACCGCCTTCAGGCCCGACCTCAAGCGATGGTAAAGAGAAGCCTCGCGGTAAGTCGGAACACCCCGATGGGTCGCTGGATTTAGATAATCCGGACGGCTCTCCGGCGAAATAATTATCAAGCCCCGTTTTGCGGGGCTTTTTTTTGACAGTTTTTTATAGTGATTGATGGTACTTCGACAACGAGATAGCGCATGCGAGATAAACAGACGTTAACAGCGGTAATGGGCATACTGAACGTGACCCCGGATTCATTTTCCGATGGTGGACAATTTAGTCATATCGACGACGCATTGCGGCGTACCGAGCGCATGCTCGATGAAGGGGCGAGCTGGATTGATGTCGGCGGAGAATCAACCCGACCGGGTGCGAAGGATGTCGAACTGAACCAGGAGCTGGACCGGGTAATTCCAGTTATAGACGCTATTCGGCAACGTTTTGATACCCGTATTTCCATTGATACCAGCAAAGCGGGTGTAATGCGCGAAGCGGTCAACGCGGGTGCAGCTATGATTAACGATATTCGTGCACTGCGCGAACCCGGCGCGCTGGAGGCGGCTGCCGAGAGTAAGGCACTGGTGTGCTTGATGCACATGCAGGGACAGCCGCGCAGCATGCAGGAGGCACCGGATTATGATGATGTGATGTGTGAGGTCAAAGACTTTTTGCAGCAACGTATGGAAGCCTGTCAGCAGCAGGGTATTGAGAAAGAGCGTCTGCTGCTTGACCCCGGCTTCGGTTTTGGTAAGACTGTGCGTCACAATTATCAACTGCTACAACGCCTACAGGCGTTCCACGAACTGAATGTGCCGCTGTTGATCGGCCTGTCGAGAAAGTCGATGCTTGGGGCAGTGACGGGTCGCAGCGTCGATGAGCGCCTCGCCGCGAGCATTGCCGGGGCGACCATTGCGTCGATGAAAGGGGCGCAGATTATTCGTGTACATGATGTAGCAGCCACCGTGGACGCCATTAAGGTGGTTCAGGCGACGTTAACCGGGGAGTATTAGTTACAATGGGGAAGTATTTTGGTACAGACGGGATCCGCGGCCGGGTCGGTAGCGAGCTGGTGGCACCGGATTTTGTCCTCAAATTAGGCTGGGCTGCCGGTAAGGTGCTGGCCGCCGAAGGGAACACCAAGGTGTTGATTGGGAAAGACACGCGGATTTCTGGTTATATGCTGGAGTCTGCGTTAGAAGCCGGTCTTGCAGCAGCAGGCGTCGATGTCGAGCTGTTAGGACCTATGCCAACGCCTGCAGTCGCGTATTTGACCCGTACATTTCGCGCCTCGGCGGGGATTGTGATCAGCGCTTCACACAATCCATATTACGACAACGGCATTAAATTTTTCTCCGATACCGGGCATAAGCTTTCCGACCAACTGGAAGCATCGATTGAGGCCATGATTGACCAGCCGATGGCCTGTGTCGACTCAGAACAGCTGGGCCGCGCGTCGCGTATTACCGATGCCCCGGGTCGCTATATTGAATTTTGTAAGAGCGTCTGTCCGGGTGATATTTCATTTACCGGGATCAAAATGGTGGTCGACTGCGCACATGGAGCGACCTATCACATTGCTGGCAATGTATTTCGTGAGCTAGGCGCTGAAGTAATTGAAATTGGGGCCAAGCCGGACGGGCTGAATATTAACCAGGACTGCGGTGCAACCAACTTAAAGGCACTTAGCGAAGCCGTTGTAAGCCACAAAGCACAGCTTGGTGTAGCGCTCGATGGGGATGGTGACCGGATTATGATGATTGACGCTCAGGGGCGAACCATCGACGGTGACGAGATTGTTTTTGCATTGGCGCGCGAAGCCATGCTGGCGGGCCACCTGGATGGCGGCGTGGTCGGCACGCTGATGAGCAATATGGGGCTGGAGCTGGCGCTGAAAGACCTGGGTATTCCTTTTGTCCGGGCCAAAGTTGGCGACCGCCATGTGATGGAAGCTTTGCGTGAAAATGGCTGGAGCATCGGCGGCGAGAATTCTGGCCACGTGATTAATTTACAGTACCACAGCACCGGCGATGGCATTATTGCCGGTGTGCAAATGCTCACCGCGATGGTACGCAAGAATTGCCAGCTGCGTGATTTACTTGAAGGCATGCACAAACTGCCGCAGCAGTTGGTGAACGTGAAGTACAGCGGCGACCAGGATCCATTGCAGGCTGATAATGTGAAATCTGCGGTGGAGGAAGTCGAGCAGGCATTAGCTGGTCAGGGACGGGTTTTATTGCGTAAATCCGGCACCGAGCCACTGATCCGGGTCATGGTCGAAGGCAACAATGAAAAAGCCGTTCGTGCCTTTGCCCAACAGATCGCTTCAGAAGTCAGTGCAGCGAGCTAAGTAGTTAATCGCAAAGTAGTTAACTATTTACTTGCCGGGTGATTAAAGCGTGTCCAAAGACACGCTTTTTTTAAGCGCGGTGCTTGTAACTTCTGGTGAGGTTAGGTACTATCAGCGCCGCTTTGAACAAGGGATGCGAAAATCATGCGACAGTCGTTAGTGATTGCAAACTGGAAGTTAAACGGCAACCTTAAGCTGGTCGATGACATGGTCTCGGCGCTTGCTTCGGCTCGCTGTTCAGCCGATGTGGTTATTTGCCCTCCAGCACCGTATCTGGCAGCCCTTGAAACAGCCACGCAGCGCCTCAATATTGAAGTTGGCGGACAAAACTGCAGTGTTTATAGCAACGGGGCGTATACCGGTGAAATCGCAGCTGAGATGCTGGCTGAAGTCGGTTGTAAATATGTCCTGCTAGGTCACTCAGAGCGTCGTGCTTTATTTGCTGAAGACGACACGCTGATAGCAAAAAAGGTTCAACTCGCTCAGCAGGCCGGTCTTACCGCTGTGTTGTGTGTCGGGGAAACTTTGCAGCAGCGTGAAGCGGGAAAGACGCTGGATGTGGTAAAAGCGCAGTTGAGTGCAGTACTCAACGATGTTGATTTTAATCGCCTGGTGGTGGCATACGAACCTGTATGGGCCATCGGCACTGGTGAAACAGCAACGCCTGAGCAAGCTCAGGAGGTCCATGCAGCCATTCGCCAGTATGTGGCAACCTTTAATACCGATGCGGCAAGCAAATTAGCCTTGCTGTACGGTGGTAGTGTTAAGCCTGAGAACGCCGAGATCCTGTTTGCACAGGATGATATTGATGGCGGCCTTATCGGTGGTGCCAGTCTGAATACAGACCAGTTCCTCGCTATTTGTAGCGCAGTGAAAGGATAACGAGACTTATGTACGAGATTTTTTTAGTATTGTATTTACTTTGTGCTATCGCGTTGATCGCTTTAATTCTGATGCAACGTGGTAAAGGCGCTGACATGGGGGCGTCCTTTGGCTCTGGTGGGTCGAACACCGTATTCGGTTCTGCTGGTTCGGGCAATTTTTTAACCCGCACTACAACTATTCTGGCAGTGGCTTTCTTCCTGCTTAGCCTGATCCTTGGCAACCTGGCTTCCGGAACGGGCCCAGTAGAAGAAGACTGGAACGATTTAAGTGTTCCAACATTGCCGGATGACATGTAAGTAAGAAAAAATTTGCCGAAGTGGTGGAATTGGTAGACACGCCATCTTGAGGGGGTGGTGCTCTTCTGAGCGTACGAGTTCAAGTCTCGTCTTCGGCACCAAATCAAATACCCTATGGTATTGAAGAAATATGCCATTTTAGTATAATGGTAAGTAATCGGACGCGGGGTGGAGCAGTCTGGTAGCTCGTCGGGCTCATAACCCGAAGGTCGTAGGTTCGAATCCTGCCCCCGCAACCAATTTACAGGGTCCCAGTTTGGTATGAAGCCCCGACAGAGCAAGCGGGGCTTTTTGCTATCTGCCCTGTGATGAAGAATATTATCGTCACCAAAAACTGGGCTTTAGGCCCTTTTTTTATTTCTGGAGGACGCCTTGGCGACCATTACTGAACGTTTGACTAACATGTTGGCACCGGCGGTTGAAGCGCTGGACTACGAGTTGGTTGGTATTGAATTTATCCGTGCAGGCAAGCATTCCACTTTGCGCGTGTATATAGACCATCCGCAAGGTATTTCGGTGGATGACTGCGCGCATGTTAGCCGTCAGGCGAGTGCCGTACTGGATGTAGAAGACCCGATTAATGTTGAATATAACCTGGAAGTGTCATCACCAGGTATGGACCGGCCATTGTTCACTGCCGCTCATTATGAGCAGTTTCAAGGTGAGATGGCCCAGGTGGTACTGAGTGTTCCAGTGGCAGGAAAACGTAAATTTACTGGCGTAATACGAACGGTAGTGGATAACACGGTGACTTTTGGTGTGGGTGAGGAAACCCTGGACGTAGAAGTTGCTACCATTAAGAAAGCAAATCTAGTCCCGAATTTTGATTAAGGATTTCGTTGGCGAGGCACGAACATGAATAAAGAAATTTTAATGGTCGCAGAGGCGGTGTCGAATGAGAAGGCCGTTCCTCGAGACAAAATCTTCGAAGCACTGGAATCAGCGCTTGCGACAGCAACAAAGAAAAAATATGACGGTGAAATTGAAGTTCGCGTAAACATCGATCGTCAAACGGGTGATTTTGATACCTTTCGTCGCTGGAAAATAGTCCCTGACGACGCGCAGATGGAAAATCCATATGCTGAGATCAGCTTATCGGCTGCTCAGTACGATGAACCAGAGCTGCAGTTAGGTGACTACGTCGAAGAGCAGGTTGAGTCGATTAAATTTGACCGCATCACAACCCAAACGGCGAAGCAGGTTATCGTACAGAAAGTGCGTGAAGCTGAACGGGCCATGGTGGTTGAAGAATATGAAGACCAGGTCGGCGAACTGATCAGCGGTATCGTCAAGAAAACCACCCGTGATAATATTATTCTGGATCTGGGTAACAATGCCGAGGCGGTTATTTTCCGTGAGGAAATGCTGCCACGGGAAATGGTACGACCCGGTGATCGGGTGCGTGGTTTGTTGTACGCAGTACGTCCTGAATCGCGTGGTGCGCAGTTATTTGTCAGCCGTACTAACCCGAACTTTCTAATCGAGCTGTTCCGCATTGAAGTGCCGGAAATTGGCGAAGAAATGATTGAGATCAAGGGCGCAGCTCGTGATCCAGGGCTGCGTGCTAAAATTGCGGTGAAAAGTAATGATCGCCGGATTGACCCGGTTGGAGCCTGCGTTGGTATGCGCGGTGCCCGTGTTCAGGCAGTCTCCGGAGAGCTGGGTGGCGAGCGGGTGGATATCGTCCTGTGGGACGAAAACCCGGCGCAGTTCGTGATCAATGCAATGTCCCCGGCGGAAGTGGCTTCTATCGTAATGGACGAAGAAACCAAAACCATGGAAATTGCAGTTGAAGCAGACAATCTCGCGCAAGCGATTGGTCGTAATGGTCAGAATATTCGTTTAGCCAGTCAGTTAACTGGCTGGGAACTGAATGTGATGACTGTTGAAGATTTCAACGTGCGCAATGAAGAAGAGTCATCACGATTAACCCAGCTGTTTACCGCGGGCCTCGACATTGATGAGGACTTTGCAGGGGTGTTGATTGACGAAGGGTTCTCTTCGTTGGAAGAAGTTGCCTATGTGCCAGTCGCTGAGTTACTGGCGATTGACGGCATGGACGAGGACACAGTTGAAGAACTGCGTACTCGAGCAAAAGATTATCTGACAACCAAAGCGTTGGCGACTGAAGAGTCGCTGGAAGGTGCTGAGCCTGAGCAAGCATTGCTTGATTTAGACGGCATGGACAAGCACCTGGCCTTTGAACTGGCAGCAATCGGAGTGAAAACTCTGGAAGATCTGGCAGAGCAAGGGATTGACGACTTGTCAGAGATAGAATCTTTAGGCGCTGAGAAGGCAGGCGAGCTGATTATGAAAGCTCGTAACATCTGCTGGTTCAGCGACGATGAAAATAGTCAGTGAGGTGGGAAATAAATGGCAGAAGTTAAAGTAGAAAAGCTCGCCAGCGATATTGGGACCTCCGTTGAACGGTTGTTAACGCAGTTTACTGAAGCCGGTATGAGCAAGAAAGCCGATGACAGTGTGACTGAAGATGAGAAGCAAAAGCTGCTTGCACACCTGAATAAGCAACATGGCGGAGCGGGTTCATCAGAGCCAGCACGGATGACGTTAAAACGTAAAACAAAGAGTACGTTAAGTGTTCCAGGTGGCGGTGGTAAGTCGAAAGCTGTGCAGGTGGAAGTACGCAAAAAGCGCACCTATGTAAAACGTCCGTCGGCGGAAGAGCTGGCTCGCGAAGAAGAAGAGCGTCTGGCTGCTGAACGTGAAGCGGAAGAGAAAGCACGTCTGGAAGCAGAAGCAGTGGCTAAGACCAAAGCCGAAGCAGAGCGCAAAGCGGCGGAAGAAAAAGCCAAAGCAGACGAGAAGCGTAAAGCAGAAAAACTACGCAAAGAGAAACAGCGTGAAGAAGCTGAGAAAGCTGCTCGTGCGGCGATGACGCCAGAAGAGCTGAAAAAAGCAGACGAAGCGAAAGCCGAGGAAGAAAAACTGCGTAAAGCTCAGGAAGAAGAAGCCAAGAAAAAAGCTGAAGCAGAAGCGATTAAGCAAGCTGAAGAAGCACGTCGCCTGGCTGAAGAAAACGAATCACGCTGGCAGGAAGAAGAAGCCAAACGCAAGCAAGCGGAACAGGAAGATGTTCACTTCACCACCTCTGAGACTGCGAAACAGGCAGAAGACCAGCAGGATACTGAAGAAGAGCGTCGCGCGCGCCGGGCGAAGAAAAAACGTAGCCGCAAAGACGAAGAGCGGGCGGAAGCTCCACGTCGTGAACGTCGCCGTAAAGGTGGCAAAATGCGCGCCCCGTCTACTATGCAGCATGGCTTCCAAAAGCCAGCATCGCCAGTTGAACGCGATGTGCGTATTACAGAAACCATCACCGTTGCTGAACTGGCAAACCGCATGGCAATTAAGGCCGGCGAAGTTATCAAGACGATGATGAAGATGGGCGAAATGGTGACCATCAATCAGGTTCTGGATCAGGAAACCGCCGTACTGGTGGTGGAAGAGCTGGGTCACAAAGCGGTATTGGTTAACGACAACGCGCTTGAACAATCGGTACTGGATGATCGCCAGGAAGCGGGCGAGATGAAGCCTCGTGCGCCGGTAGTGACTGTAATGGGCCACGTTGACCATGGTAAAACATCGCTGCTTGATTACATTCGTAAAGCCAAAGTAGCCGCCGGTGAAGCGGGTGGTATTACCCAGCATATCGGTGCCTACCACGTCGACACCGGTCATGGCATGATCACCTTCCTTGATACCCCGGGTCACGCGGCCTTTACCTCAATGCGTGCACGCGGAGCCGGAGCCACCGATGTGGTTATTCTGGTAGTGGCGGCCGATGACGGTGTGATGCCACAAACCATTGAAGGTATTCAGCATGCGAGAGCCGCTGGCGTACCACTGGTGGTTGCGGTGAATAAAATGGATAAGCCAGAAGCGGATCCGGATCGGGTTAAGTCCGAACTTTCTCAGCATAATGTTTTGTCTGAAGAATGGGGCGGCGACGTTCAGTTCGTACATGTTTCGGCGAAAGAAGGCCTGGGTATTGACGAACTGCTTGAAGCTATCCTGCTACAGTCTGAACTGCTTGACCTTAAAGCAGACGACTCAGGCATGGCGCAGGGTGTGGTGATTGAATCGCGTCTGGATAAAGGACGTGGCCCGGTTGCCTCAATTCTGGTTCAGAGCGGTACCTTGCATAAAGGTGACATCGTCCTATGTGGCCTGGAATACGGCCGTGTTCGTGCGATGCGTGATGAAATTGGTAAAGATGTCGATACTGCCGGCCCTTCGATTCCAGTTGAAATTCTGGGTCTTTCAGGTGTGCCGCAAGCTGGTGACGAAGTAACGGTCGTCCGTGACGAGAAGAAAGCACGCGAAGTGTCGAACTATCGTCAGGGTAAATACCGTGATGTGAAGTTGGCGCGTCAACAGAAAGCCAAGCTGGAGAATATGTTCAGCAACATGGCGGAAGGCGAAGTGTCTGAGCTGAATATTGTTCTTAAAGCTGATGTTCAGGGTTCACTGGAAGCTATTTCAGAGTCGTTGCAGAAGCTGTCGACCGACGAAGTTAAGGTCAATATTATCGGCAATGGTGTAGGTGGTATTACCGAAACTGATATTACTTTGGCTGGTGCTTCGAATGCGATTGTGATTGGTTTTAATGTGCGTGCAGACGCTACAGCGAAACGTGCAGTTGAGCGTGAGCAGGTGGATCTGCGTTACTACAGCATCATTTACGACGTAATTGACGAAATCAGACAAGCGATGACCGGCATGCTGGCTCCTGAGTTCAGACAGGAAATCATCGGCCTGGCGGAAGTACGTGATGTATTTAAGTCACCAAAACTGGGCGCGATTGCCGGTTGTATGGTAACTGAAGGTGTCATTAAGCGCTCAGCGCCTATTCGTGTACTGCGTGAGAACGTTGTTATTTACGAAGGTGAGCTGGAATCGCTGCGTCGCTTTAAAGACGATGTCCAGGAAGTCCGTAATGGGATGGAATGTGGTATCGGCGTGAAGAACTACAACGACGTTAAAGTTGGTGACCAGATTGAGGTCTTTGAAACGGTTCAGGTAGAGCGTACGCTCTAAGCTGAGACCCCGTTTACCGACAGTATCAAGATAACATGGGGGCCTCGTGCCCCCATGTGTGTATCTAACAGGAGCCGAAAATGCCCAAAGAATTTAGTCGTACGGACCGCTTTTCACAGCAGTTGCAGCGTGAAGTTGCGCAGATCCTGCAACGCGAAATAAAGGATCCGCGAGTTGTGATGCCGACCGTTTCAGATGTCGAGGTATCGCGTGATTTGGCCTATGCCAAGGTTTTTGTCACTTTCCTCAATGAGGATGAAGCGGGCACCAAAGAAGCACTCAAAGTGTTGAACGAAGCCACAGGCTATATTCGTTCGATTCTGGGTAAGCGTCTGAAAGCACGTATTACGCCTAATTTGCGCTTTGAATACGACCCGTCATTGAATGAGGGGATCCGCATGGCGAAGCTGGTGGGCGAAGCCACCAAACGCGATGCACAACGCAAAAAAGATGCTGGCGATACGGAAGGCGAGTAAGTGGCAAGACGAAGTAAAAAAGGTCGCCCGATAAATGGTGTCGTACTGGTTAATAAGCACCAGGGCGAGTCATCCAACCGGGTGCTGCAACAGGTAAAACGTTTATACAACGCGCAAAAAGCAGGCCACACTGGTGCGCTGGACCCCTTGGCGACCGGCATGTTGCCAGTCTGCCTTGGTGAAGCGACTAAGTTCTCTCAGTTTTTGCTGGATGCGGATAAAGTCTATCAGGTCCGGGCTCAGCTGGGCGTAAGGACGGATACCAGTGATGCTGATGGGACTGTGGTGGAAACCAAGCCGGTGGACGTGTCGGACGAGCAGTTAGCGGCAGCACTGGAGCAGTTTCGCGGTGATATAGAGCAGGTCCCATCGATGTTTTCGGCATTAAAGCACCAGGGAAAGCCATTGTACGAATATGCGCGCAATGGCATTACCATTGAGCGTCCGGCGCGACCGATACAAATATTCCGGCTTGAGCTACTGCAGCGGAACGATGATTTTATTGAGCTGGATGTGCACTGCAGTAAGGGTACCTACATTCGCTCGCTGGTCGATGATCTTGGTCAGTTACTTGGTTGCGGGGCCCACGTGCAGGCGCTTCATCGCAGTGCGGTTGCAGATTACCCGGCCGAAGCCATGTTGTCAGTGGATGAACTGGCTGAACTGGCTACGGCGAATGAAGCCGAGACCCCTGATTATACTGCCCTGGATGCTCAGCTATTGCCATTGGACAGTCCGGTAGCACGGCTACCGGTGATACTGGCAGCACTGGAGCAGGGTAATGCGTTTTTGCATGGTCAGCCAGTGACCGCTGACGTGTATCCGGCCGGAACCGCGGTGCGGGTCGAAAATGAGCATGGCTTGTTTTTGGGAGTTGGCGAATACCGCGAAGATAAAAGGGCCTGGCCGAAGCGGGTTGTTGTATTTGATACTTGAATAGGGCTTGGCGGATGCGTATAATCCGCGAAGATTTTAATCCCCGGCTGAATTAGTGATCGGTTGGGCTAATTTTTGGAGATAACTATGTCACTAAGTGCAGAAGTAAAAGCTCAGATCGTTAAAGATTATGGCCGTGTTGAAAATGATACAGGTTCACCTGAAGTGCAGGTAGCCTTGCTTACCGCTCAAATCAACCATCTACAAGGTCACTTTAAAGAGCACATCCATGACCACCATTCACGTCGTGGTTTGTTGCGTATGGTTAGCCAGCGTCGTAAATTGCTGGACTACCTGAAAGGCAAGAGCAACGAGCGTTATGCAGACCTGATCAAGCGTCTGGAACTGCGTCGTTAATCAGTTTGCTTAAAAAAAGGGGCCTTATGGCCCCTTTTTTTGTATTTCAGCTCTTATTTTATACGCGACTTCGTTATACTGTGTCGCGAGAAATAAGTGAAAGTAGGGCCTTGGACAAAAGGCCAACATAAAAGTAAAGGAAAAGACAACGTGAATCCTATAACTAAACAATTCCAGTACGGCCGTCACACCGTGACATTAGAAACTGGCGCCATTGCTCGTCAGGCTTCTGGTGCTGTATTGGCAAGCATTGATGACACTGCGGTTCTGGTAACCGTAGTGGGCAAAAAAGACGTGAACGAGGGAATGGACTTTTTCCCGTTGACGGTAAACTACCAGGAGCGTACCTACGCAGCCGGTAAAATTCCAGGCGGTTTCTTCAAGCGTGAAGGTCGCCCAACTGAAAACGAAACCTTAACCTCACGTCTGATTGACCGTCCAATTCGTCCATTATTCCCTGACGGGTTTAAAAACGAAGTACAGGTTATCGCCACTGTTGTTTCACTGAACCCTGAAATCGCGCCTGATATCGTTGCCTTGTTAGGTACGTCTGCGGCGTTAGCTGTATCAGGTTTGCCATTTAATGGCCCGATTGGTGCTGCTCGTGTTGGTGTGGTTAACAACGAATACGTTCTCAACCCAACCTCGACCGAACTGACCGAGTCGAACCTGGATCTGGTGGTAGCTGGTACTGAAGCGGCCGTATTGATGGTTGAATCAGAAGCCAACCTGCTGAGCGAAGAAGCGATGCTGGGTGCGGTGATGTATGGCCATGAGCAAATGCAAGCGGCAGTCACAGCAATTAAAGAATTTGCTGCGGAAGTAAACACCCCGTCGTGGGACTGGCAGCCACCTGCAGTTGACAACGAACTGAAAAGCGCAGTGAAAGAACTGGCTGAAGCTAAAATTGGCGAAGCGTACCTGGTAACTGACAAATCAGAGCGCCGTGACAAGCTGAACGTGGTACGTAGCGAGATGATGGAAGCACTGGCAGCGAAATTTGAAGAGCTGGACCAGAAAGCGGCCGGCAACTTCTTCCATGATCTGGAAAGTGACGTTGTACGCAGCCGTATCATTAAGGGCGAGCCGCGTATCGATGGCCGTGAACCAGATATGGTTCGTGCGCTGGATATGTCGACTGGTGTGTTACCGCGTACGCACGGCTCAGCGGTGTTCACCCGTGGTGAAACCCAGGCTCTGGTTGTAGCGACTTTGGGTACTGAGCGTGATGGTCAGAACATTGACGAAATCATGGGTGCGCGCACTGAACGCTTTATGTTGCACTATAACTTCCCTCCGTACAGCGTTGGTGAAACTGGCTTTGTCGGCTCACCTAAGCGTCGTGAAATCGGCCATGGTCGTTTGGCGAAACGCGGTGTGATGGCAGTTATGCCAAACTCGGATGAATTCCCGTACACCATTCGTGTGGTGTCTGAGATCACTGAATCAAATGGTTCAAGCTCAATGGCTTCAGTCTGTGGTACGTCACTGGCATTGATGGACGCTGGTGTGCCTATCAAAGCATCAGTGGCTGGTATTGCGATGGGTCTGGTGAAAGAAGGCGACGACTACGTGGTGCTTTCTGACATCCTTGGTGACGAAGATCATTTAGGTGATATGGATTTTAAAGTCGCTGGTAGCCGCGACGGTGTAACTGCACTGCAGATGGACATCAAAATCGAAGGCATTACCAAAGACATTATGGAAAAAGCGCTGGCTCAGGCCCGTGCTGCTCGCCTGCACATTCTGAATGTGATGGACGAAGCACTTAGTGGTGCACGTGATGAAGTATCAAGCTATGCGCCACGTTTCCATATGATGAAGATTAACCCTGAGAAAATCCGTGACGTGATTGGTAAAGGCGGTGCAGTGATTCGTGAACTGACTGAATCAACCAACACCAATATCGAAATTGATGACGACGGTATGATTAAAATCGCAGCTACGTCAGAAGAAGACGCAAAAGCAGCGGTTGCTCGTATTGAAGCGATCACGGCAGACGTTGAAGTCGGTCGTATCTACCAGGGTAAAGTGGCTCGAATCGTCGATTTCGGCGCGTTCGTGACTGTATTACCAGGTAAAGATGGTCTGGTTCATATCTCGCAAATCTCTGATGAGCGCGTTGAAAACGTGGCTGATCACATGAGTGTCGGTGATACCGTTGCGGTCAAGGTACTGGAAATTGACCGTCAGGGTCGTGTGCGTTTGAGCATGAAAGAAGCAGCTGAAAAAGCACCTTCAACTGAAGAATAAGCGACTAACGTAGTCTCTGATAAGGCCAGCGTGGGAAACCACGCTGGCTTTTTTTATGTCTGCTGGTTTATGCTGGGCAACGAGTTATACAACCAGCCTATTTTTTAAGGGGAACCAGCGTGCAATATCAGGATACTTTACCAAGGGTACCAGGCAAGCTATTAAAAGGGGCTTTGTGTGCCGTAGCGGTGGCAGTCAGTGTGCCAGCGCTCGCTTATGATCGGATTACCGGCCATCACTTCGCCTCACGTTCTGAGGTCATGGCACCAGAGGCAATGGCAGCCACCAGCCAACCGCTGGCGACTCAGGCCGCGCTTGAAGTCATGCGCAATGGCGGTAGCGCAGTAGATGCTGCTATCGCAGCCAACGCCTTACTGGGCCTTGTTGAGCCAACCGGCAACGGCATCGGTGGGGACCTCTATGCGATTATATGGGATGCAGAAAGTGAAACCTTACATGGCCTGAATGCTTCGGGACGTTCTCCGCAGAGTCTCACTCTTGAGCATTTTCAGCAGCAGGGTCTTGAGAAGATACCGGCACGAGGGGTGTTACCACTGTCAGTGCCAGGGGCAGTCGATGGCTGGTTTGAAATGCATCAACGCTTTGGTTCGTTACCAATGAGCGAGCTGCTTGCACCCGCTATTCACTATGCCGAAAACGGTTTTCCGGTAAGCGAAGTCATTGCTTACTACTTTGAGCGTAACGCCGAAGTGCTGCAGCAGTATCCGGGCTTTGCCGAGGTCTTCATGCAGGATGGCGAGCCGCCACAGGAAGGTGAACGCTTTAGCAATCCTGATCTGGCCTGGAGTTATCGTCAACTGGCCGAACACGGCCGCGAAGCTTTTTACGAGGGCGAAATCGCCCAGCGTATCAGCCGCTTTGTTAGTGAGCATGGTGGCTTCCTCACTGCCGATGATTTAGCTGCACATAGCTCAGAATGGGTTGACCCGGTGTCGACCAATTATCGTGGTTATGACCTGTGGGAACTACCGCCGAATACCCAGGGCATCGCTGCACTGCAAATTCTGAATATTCTTGAAGACTATGATCTGAGCGCTTGGGGGCATGACAGCCCTGAATATATTCATCACTTCGTCGAAGCGAAAAAGCTGGCGTTTGAAGACCGTGCACGGTTTTATTCAGATACTGCCTTCAACGAGATCCCAGTGGACTGGCTGATTTCCAAGGACTATGCCACTGAGCGACGTCAGCTGATTGATTCTGAACAGGCAGGGAATAGCTTTGAACCCGGTAACCCGCCAACCGAGGGGGACACAATTTACCTCACCACGGCGGACAAGGATGGCAATATGGTGTCCTTGATTCAGAGTAATTACCGTGGCATGGGTTCAGGTATTACGCCAGAGGGCACTGGTTTCGTACTGCAGAATCGCGGCGAGCTGTTTGCCCTGGAAGAGGGTCATATGAACCTCTATGAACCTGGTAAACGCCCCTTTCATACTATTATTCCGGCATTTGTAACCAAAGACGGTCAGCCTGTGATGAGTTACGGGGTGATGGGCGGTGCTACGCAGCCGCAAATGCATGCGCAAATCCTGATCAATATACTCGATTTCGGGATGAACCTGCAGGAAGCCGGTGATGCTCCGCGTATACTGCATACCGGCTCGAGTCAGCCTACTGGTGAGCAGATGACGGATGGCGGCGTGGTCAGCCTGGAAAATGGATTTTCGTCAGCAACGCGGCGTGAACTGGTGAAGATGGGACACCGTCTGCAGGAAGCTGTAGGCCCTTATGGCGGTTACCAGGCTATTTGGTATGATACTGAGCAAGAGGTCTATATTGGCGCCTCAGAAAGCCGTAAAGACGGGCACGCTGCAGGCTACTAATTAATGCCACCTACGGGTGGCATTTTTGTCCCTTGCTGGCTGCTGGTGTGCTATGGTCTACTATGTTGACTAAGCATAACGGAGCCAATAACTTGAATTTACGAGCTTTCTGTATTGTCACTTTATCTTTATTGCTGACAGCCTGCGCGGCAGGTCCGGAACGTCAAAGTGACCAGGGGCGTACCGCCACCATCAGTACTGAACAGCAAGTTCAGCCGTCTTCTCCTGACATCCGGGCGAATCAGTTCATCCTGGTAGAACCCCTGATGCCAAGCCCTCAGCGGCAACTGGAAATAGCGCAGATTACGCAGCTATTGCAGGAACAGGACCTCAACAACGAACAACGTGCAGTGTTACTGTACCGTCGCGGCGCCTTATACGATGCGCTGGGTATGACCACGCTGGCTCGGGTTGATTTTAACCAGTTGCTGGAATACCGCCCGGGAATGGCCGATGCCTATAATTACATTGGTATTCATGCCACTCAGGGAGGCGACTATGAGAGCGCGTTTGAAGCCTTTGACAGCGTCATTGAGCTCGACCCCGATCATCCATATGTGTTGCTCAATCGCGGCATTGCAGCCTATTACGCGGGGCAATATGAACTCGCACAGGTAGACTTCGCGGACCACCACTACCAGGGGCAGGGCGATGCCTATCGTGTTCTCTGGCTGTTTTTTGCAGACCGAGCGCTGAATGAAGAGCATGCTTATCAGCTTCTGGAACAACGCAAAGCAAAGCTGGATGAAAGTTGGGAAACCAACCTGGTGCGTTTGTTTACCGGAGAAATCAATGCTCAACAGCTGATGGCAAGTACGTTGCACGATGTCGAGGACCAGATAGTACTAATTGAGCGTCTCACGGAAGCCTATTTTTATCTGGGTAAATTCGAGCAACTGAATAACCAGAACGATGATGCAGCGAACTATTTCAAACTGGCGCTGGCGACCAACCTGTATGAGTTTGTGGAACACCGATATGCTCATCTCGAACTCGATAAATTACGTCAACAGGGCTAGGGCAATAGCTTGAGGACGTGGTTGTGTAAATTCAGTCTGTTTTTATTTTGCATTCTGGCGACCTTATCACTTCATGGCAGTCAGTTGCAGACCCTGGCCTATTGGAATCAGATGTTTGCCCAGGCACCCGTGCGCTTCGCCTACCCGGCGAGTTATTTCGGTGTGGGTGAAGCCAGTCATTATTTGGCCGAAAAGTACTGGCGCGAGCATCAACGTGCCCGGGCGTTGAGTTTTTATCAGCGAGCTGTGCGTCAGGGGGATGCGGGTGCTGCCTATGCGTTGTCCGTGCATGTACCGGCGAAGTCCGAGCAATGGCTGCAGGCTGCTGCAGAGCTGGGCGACCGCGAAGCCTCCTTAACCATCGCCCGGCGTATGCTTAATACGGATCCCAGACGCGCTTATGAGTTACTGCAAGCGCTTC
The DNA here is from genome assembly GCF_003986975.1 of Aliidiomarina soli. GTDB lineage: Bacteria > Pseudomonadota > Gammaproteobacteria > Enterobacterales > Alteromonadaceae > Aliidiomarina > Aliidiomarina soli. The sequence continues at coordinate 125,349 of NZ_PIPO01000001.1, forward strand.
AGCCTGACACGCAACGCGATACCCTGATGGCAAGGATTCTGCTCGCACGACCGGGCTTAGCTGCTGATACGCAGTGGCAGGATATTGCTCCGGATACCGAGCAGTGGTCTAAACGCCGGGACGTTGCACGGCGTTTAGATGAAAATCCGGTTCATTATGGCCAGCAGTGCCTGTATGGAGTGAATGTGTATCTGCAGGCGCGGCAAGCCAGAATTCGTTTATACGACTGGCTGGCTGAGTTTTATCAGCATCCATTTGCGCAACTCGACTTTTGTTTCACCCTGATCGACCGACCTGAGGCAGCAGAATGCCGCACTGACGATGCCCGGGTGGACTGCTGGGCTCGCGAAGCTACCAGTGAATACCGCTGGTTTGTAGCCGAGAAAGGACTTGCAAATGCACGTGCCAACGAGCTTCATTTGTCGATGAGTTCGAGCTTTGAAGTGCTTATCCATGAGCTGGGACACTGGTTTGGTCTTGCCGATGAGTACCCGATGCGGGAACCTATGGCGAGTGCATTTTGCGAAGGCCGTTTTCGCTTTGAAACGCAAAACCTGGTGGTCACATCGTCCTCTTTAGTGGATGCGAGAACCTTAAAAGAGCTCGAAGAGAGTTTACCCTGGCGCGACCAGATCAACCAGCCTATTGCGACTAAGATGAGCAGTGATCTATATCGGTTGGGCTCGGATGATAGCAGCCAGGCGGGACTATTTCGTGCCGCGACCTGTGAAGCTACCCGGTTTCAGGCTTGGAAACCGGTCGCCGAAGTCACCTTTATGGAACAGCATGATATTGGTGTGGTACCGCCGTTGTATCTGCGCCTGATTGAACAGACCACGACTCAGTAAGAGTTTGTTTGTAAACAATGGATATGAAAAAGCCGACGTGAACGTCGGCTTTTTACATTGGATTGGTTTCTAGGAGACTTCGATGCCCGCTGCCTGAAGGTCAGCATGGTAGGATGAACGTACCAGTGGCCCCGATGCAGCATGGGTGAAGCCCATTTTGTCAGCTTCGCGTTTGAGCATTGCAAAATCATCCGGGTGGACATAACGGTCTACCGCAATGTGGTGTCGGCTTGGTTGCAGATACTGGCCAATGGTTAGCATATCGACATCATGACGACGAAGATCTTCCATCACCTGCAAGATCTCATCATTGGTTTCCCCCAGACCTACCATCAGGCCAGATTTAGTCAGCACGTCTGGACGACGTTCTTTATATTGCTGCAACAAATCTAGTGACCACTGGTAGTTGGCACCGGGACGTGCCGCTTTATACATCCGCGGCACCGTTTCCAGGTTATGGTTGAAAACGTCTGGTGCTTCGCCCTGGAGAATATCGAGTGCCTTCTCCATCCGTCCACGGAAATCTGGAACCAGAATTTCTACTTTAATCTGTGGTGAGTGGTGGCGAATTTCTCGCACACAATCGGCAAAGTGCTGAGCACCGCCATCGCGCAGGTCATCACGGTCGACAGAGGTAATCACGACATACTTCACCCCCATGTCCGCAATCGTCTCGCCTAATTTAGCGGCTTCCTTTGGATCGGGTGGTAATGGACGACCATGGGCAACGTCGCAGAAAGGGCAACGTCGGGTGCAGATATCACCGAGGATCATAAAGGTCGCGGTGCCATGATTAAAACACTCAGGCAGGTTGGGGCAGGACGCCTCTTCGCAGACTGAATGCAGACCATGCTTACGCATAGCTTTCTTAATATGGTCAATTTTGTCCGTTGATGCGGGCAGCTTAACCTTGAGCCACTCTGGCTTACGCAGCATCTGCTCGCGTTCTGTCGGAATAATCTGTACTGGAATTAACGCCATTTTATCAGCGTCGCGCATTTTTACGCCTGGTTCTAATCTAACTGGCTTGCTCATAATCTTTATTCAGCCCCTTTACTTCGTGCACCTCGGCATAGCCTAGCTGCGAGATAAATGCGTTACTGACGGCCTTAGCCGCTTGTTCTATCGTCTCTGGTCCGCCATGGTCGCTGGTTTGGGTCATTTCCATTCCGGCGTACCCACATGGGTTAATGCGGCCGAAGGGTTCCATATCCATCTTCACGTTAAGCGCCAGGCCGTGAAAAGAACAGCCCCGGCGAATTCGCAAACCAAGCGAACATACTTTCTGCTGGCCAATATAGACACCCGGCGCGTCGGCACGGGGCGCCGATTCAATGGAATAGTTGCGTAAGGCTTCGACAACGGTCTGTTCGATCGCTGTCACCAGATTACGTACGCCCATTTTACGGCGGCGGATATCAATCAGAAAATAAATTACCAACTGTCCGGGACCATGGTAGGTGACCTGACCGCCGCGGTCCACCTGTACCACCGGAATTGTGCCCGGCGCCAGGATATGCTCCGCTTTACCTGCCTGGCCCTGAGTAAATACCGGCGGGTGCTCAACGATCCAGATTTCGTCGTCGGCCTCGGGACCCCGAATATTGGTGTAATGCTGCATGGCATGCCAGACCGGCTCATAGTCCATGCTCGCTAACTGGCGAATGATTAATTTGTTCATGGCGGCATTATACCTTGCCTGAGAAAAGGTTACACCTTATCGGGGATAGGGTTATTGCCAGTTTAGAACTGGCAATACCAGTGTTGGGTGTCAGAGTACGTAGCGTACGTCATCGATAGCCGATAACTCGCGGTACAGCAGTTCGACATGGTCTTTGCTGTGGACCACAACATTGATCGACACAGACGCATAGGTCCCTTTGCTGGACGGGCGCTGTTTGGGTTGATAGTCGCCCGGGGCGTGCTGCTGGACCACAGCGACGATTTGCTCTTCTAAAGAGTCGGTCGCTAACCCCATGACTTTAAAAGTGAAGTCACAGGGAAAATCAAGCAGTTGGTCAAATTTCGTTTGCATCAGAAAAGCCTCGTGTTATTCGTCAGCAAAGTTTTTACGAATGTTATCGATAATGCGCTTAAAGAAGCCACCAGCTTCTACTGAGTGCAGAGCCACCAGTGGATAAGACGCAATATCTTCACCATTCAGAGATAAGAATACATTGCCAACCTCGTCGCCTTCATTGATGGGGGCATCGAGTGCTTTATTCAAGACAAAATTAGCTTCCAGATTCTGGCGTTGACCGCGAGGCAAGGTGACAACAACATCGTCACGCACACCGAGTTCGACGTGGTCTGATTCACCACCCCAGATACGATGATTGACGAAGCTTTCACCGGCGTCGTAGGCATGCACGGTTTCGTAATAACGGAAGCCGTAGTTGAGTAGCTTTTTGCTTTCAGTGGCGCGTGCGCGTTCACTGTCGGTACCCATCACCACAGTGACTAAGCGGGTTTCACCTTCCACTGCCGAAGTAACCAGGCTATAACCTGAATCACTGGTATGTCCGGTTTTAATACCGTCGACGTTAAGTGAACGGTCCCATAGCAATGAATTTCTGTTGTACTGGCGAATGTCATTAAAGGTGAACTCGCGCTCTTTATACAGCGCGTATTCCTCTGGCACATCGCGGATTAACGCCTGACCAAGGAGCGCCATGTCGCGTGCCGTGGTCGCCTGACCTTCTGCGGTGAGACCGTGTGGATTCGCAAATACGGTGTTGCTCATACCAAGGCGTTCAGCATAGGCGTTCATTAGGTTAGCAAAGGCATCGACGCTACCGGCAATATGCTCAGCCATCGCGACCGCGGCGTCATTGCCTGAGGAAACAACCAGCCCTCTGTTTAAATCACGTACGGAGACCTGACGACCGACTTCGATAAACATCAGCGATGAACCAGGAAAATTTCGCGCCCAGGCATTTTCGCTGACGGTGACCATGTCGTCGTTGCTGATGGTGCCGCGTTCAAGTTCATGACCAATAATGTAGCTGGTCATCATTTTAGTCAGTGAGGCTGGGCCATGCAGTTCGTCTGCATTGCCTTCTGCAAGGACATGGCCTGTCTTATAGTCGAGCAAAATATACGACTTTGCATTGACCGAAGGAGGCTCTGGAACCACATTAGCGCTGACGGTGGCGCTGAAAAGGGCAACGGCTGCTACACACGTTATTGAAACTCGTCTGAAAAGAGGTTGGCTCATGATTATTTAGTTCTCTTTAATATTACTGAACATCAATACCCACAAGTGATGTTCGGGGGCGGATGGTGATTGTAACAAAATCGGCATGTGCTTACACTATTCAGCCACGCGAAATGCATTGTCGAAACCATCTTGACGTAATCTTTGCACCCACTGACTTGCCTGGCTTTCGTCAAAAGGCCCGAGTAACAGTCGATGTAGACCATCACGCTGGCGGGTAGTTGCATTTAATGCATACTTATCCTGCAACTCTTGCTGGACTTGCTCTACCCGGCTACTGTCGCTGAGCGCTACAATCTGAATAAAGACTGAAGAGGAATCAGCGACCACGGTAGGCGGGGGCATGTAGAGGGCTTCTACCTGCACTTCGGCCACTCCACTGTCGAGCATGTCAAGCTTATAGGCAGCTGCGTAGGATAAATCAATAATGCGCTCGGGGTGAAACGGACCCCGGTCATTGATACGGACAATAATTTCTTTACCGTTGCGAAGGTTGGTGACCTTGGCGTAGGTTGGTAACGGCAAATAACGGTGTGCGGCTGACAAGCCATACATGTCGTAGTACTCGCCGTTGGAGGTCAAGTGGCCGTGAAATTTCTTGCCATACCAGGAAGCAAGCCCTGTCGCACTATAGCCTTCGGCACTTGGTAATACTCGGTATGTTTCCCCAAGTACGGTGTAGCTGGACATATTACCTTGTCGGCTAAGTGGCTCATAGCGAGGTTCAAGCGGATTGATCTCAGCGACTGAAGGCAGCCGTTCCGGCGCCTCGTCATAGCGCATGCTATAGCGCCCCTGCTGGCTTGAACAAGCACTTAGCAGGGCAGCAGCCAGCAGGCTGAGAGAGATTAACCGTGGCTTAACTTTAGCGTTCATAGGCATGTCGGATTTCTTCACTTAACAGAAATACGGCCATTGCATACAACGGGCTGTGGTTATAACGGGTAATCGTGTAAAAATTTGGCAGGCCGACCCAGTAACTGTGCCCTTGTTCCTCTTCAAACTGGAACAGACGTGCTGGCGTGTCGCCGGGCATTTGGGTTACAAAGTCGACGCCTGCCTCACGCAGAGCCGTCACATCATGGGTCAGTGTCTGTCGGGGACCTGAGGTAAGGTCGGTCATGTCAGTAACGCGGTCGGTCCAGGCTGGAACTACCACGGGTTGGCCACGCTGCCAGTTATGGCGGGCGAAGTAATTGGCAACACTGCCGATGGCATCCGTTGGGTTGTTCAGTAAGTCGCGTACTCCATCGCCATCAAAATCGACTGCGTAGGCGCGATAGCTGGACGAAATAAATTGTCCATAGCCCATGGCACCCGCGTACGAACCTTGCAGTGAATTGATATCAAGCCCCTCGGCCCGGGCAAGACGAATAAATTCAGCCAGTTCGCTGCGGAAGAAACGGCTGCGCGGAGGGTAATAGAAGCCAAGAGAGTAGAGTGCATCGAGGACCGAATAATTGCCCAGGTACTCACCGTAAAAGGTTTCAACGCCAATGATTGCGACAATAATCTGTGGCGGCACACCATACTCGGCGTATGCCCGATCTAAGGTTTCCTGGTGGGTACGCCAGAAGTCGACACCTGAATTAACCCGTCGCTCGGTCAGGAAAATACCATGGTACTGATGCCACGGCCTTGCTTCCCAGGGGCGTTGAATGGCAGCCAGCACGTCGTCGTTACGTTGTGCGCCCTGGAGTAGCTGGCGTACTTCGCTGACTGGTATGTTTTGCTCAGTAGCAACCTGCTCGATAAAGGCGTCTTTTTCCGCTTCAACGGTTGCACTCGATTGAATTTCCTCCTGAGCATATAACGCAGGGGAAACAAGTAACGCGCTGCCAAGCAATGCCCGACGCAGGTAACGCAGGCCAGGCAGCGGACGCGCGCTGGATAAGGGGCGGAGAAATGTCACCGGGCTGTGTCCTTCTTATTTACGGTTATAGTCAGTCTCGTAGCACTAACCGACGGTGCGTTGCTATGGCCATCAGAATGCCAAACCCTGCCATAATAGTGACCATTGAGGTGCCACCATAACTTATTAAGGGTAAGGGTACACCGACCACGGGCAGTAAGCCGGAAACCATTCCGATATTTACCAGTGCATAAATAAACACGGTTAATGTGATGCTACCGGCCAGTAGTTTACTAAAGACTTGCTGTGCTCGTATAGCAATGGCCAGGCCACGATAGACAATAAAGCCGTAAAGAATAAGTAAAACACAAACCCCCATCAGACCGAACTCTTCACTGAAGACAGAGAAAATGAAATCGGTATGGCGTTCCGGAAGAAATTCTAACTGGGATTGAGTACCCTGCAGCCAGCCTTTACCCTCAAAACCGCCGGAGCCAATCGCGATTTTTGACTGAATAATATGATAGCCCGATCCAAGCGGGTCTGATTCCGGGTGCAAAAAGGTTAAAACACGCTGGCGCTGGTAATTGTGCATAAGGAAGAACCAGGCGACCGGCAGAAAGGCTGCCAGTGCAACTAAAGCGGCGCTAATCAGACGCCAGCTCATGCCAGCCAGAAAGAGTACAAACACGCCAGAGCTGAAGACCAACAGGGCGGTGCCGAGATCAGGCTGTTTTGCTATAAGTAACGTTGGCACGGCGATAAGCAACAGACCACCAAAGGCTTGCGTCCAACGCACTGGTAGTTGCTGTTGAGAGCAATACCAGGCCAGCATCATCGGCGTTGCAATCTTCATGATCTCAGAAGGCTGGATACGGGTAATGCCAATATCCAGCCAGCGCTGGGCGCCTTTACCAACCACACCAAAAAAGAGTACTGCTAGTAGCAGCGCAACGCCGACCACAAACATGGGGATAGCCAGCCGTTTGTAGGTTAACGGGGAGATTTGCGCAAGCACAATTAAGACGGTGAAGGCGATGCCAATGCGCACACTTTGTCGTTGGACCAGAGCAATATCCTGTCCGCCGGCACTGTATATTACCGCGAGGCTGATCACGGACAGGCAGGCCAGCGCCAGGAATAGTGGCAGGTCAATATGAAAGCGATAGAACAGGGTCAGACTGCCACGCTCTTGACTAGTTTGCATCATCACTTTGTTCCTCGCGTTGTTCTTTCAGGCGTTCTTCTTCGTCGCGTAGTTCGGCCTGTTCGACACTCTTTTGATAGTCGAAGTAGAAGTCGAGAATACGTCTGGCCACCGGGGCCGCGTTACGGCCACCACCACCGACGTTTTCGATTGCAATCGCCAGCGTTATCTGTGGGTCATCTGCGGGTGCGTAGCCAATGTAGGTGGCGTTATCGCGTAAGCGCTCATCGACTTCTACTGGCACTTGCTCACCGTCGACCAGGACTAGTTCAGGCTCTTGTTCAGCTTCAGCCCGACTGATAACCTGAGCGGTTCCTGTTTTTCCTGCTGCGCGGTATGGCGCGTCAACAAAGGCCGCGTGAGCAGTGCCGTCAGCGCGACTTACAGCACGTTCCATGCCTTCCATGATGGCACTGAAGAATATCGGATCACGTATATTCAAAGGGGGCAGTTCGAAGGGTTCCTGATAGGTCATTTGTTCGCCGTCCCGGGTTGCACGAAGCAGGCGTGGCTGGAAACGACGACCTTCAGTGACCAGAATATTGGTGGCGGTGGCCAGTTGCAACGGCGTGACCGTCCAGAAACTCTGGCCGATACCAACTGATAGTGTTTCGCCAGTGTACCAGGGCTCATTAAGGTTAGCCTGCTTCCAGCCCCGCGATGGCAACAGCGCCTGATTCTCTTCGTGAATATCCACCCCGGTCCGCTCGCCGAACCCCATGCTCAGCATGAAATCATGAATTCGGTCGATACCTGCTTCATGGGCGAGTTTATAAAAGTAGGTATTGTTTGATACCTGCAACGCCTTTCTTAAGTCAACCCAGCCATGGCCCCAGCTACGCCAGTTACGAAAACGGCGCTCGACGCCTGGTAGTTCATAGTAGCCCGGGTCCCAGATACTGGTATCCAGGTCAACCAAACCGTCTTCCAGCCCAAGGAGCGCCATGTGCGGTTTAATAGTCGAAGCAGGCGGATAGCGGCCCTGAGTCGCACGGTTAATCAGCGGGTTGTTCGAATTCTGCAACAGAGCCTGATAGGCGGTGGAGGATATGCCGCGGACAAACTGGTTGGCATCGTAACTGGGGTTAGAGTACATCGCCAGTAAGCCACCATTTTCGCTGTCCATGACCACGATAGCACCACGTCGGCCCTGCAATTGGTGGCGGGCGATTTTCTGCACCTGCACATCAACTTCAAGGTAGATATCCTGGCCCGGCACAGGCGGGGTAAATTCCAAGGTACGGACAACACGCCCGCGACTATTGACTTCGACAGTCTGAAAACCAGGCTTACCATGCAGCACGCTTTCGTAATAACGCTCAACCCCGAGCTTTCCAATGGTGCGGGTTGCTGCATACAGGTTATAGCTGTCATTTGCCTGTAAACGTTGAATATCCTGGCGATTAATGCGGCCAACGTAACCAATGACATGGGTAAAAAGATCGTCATAAGGGTAATGGCGCTGTAGCCGCGCTTCCACTGAAACCCCAGGGAAATGATGCTGATGCAGTGCAAACCGCGCAACCTGTTCTTCGCTTAGGTTGTCGGTAAAAGGAATCTGCGGGAAACGGCGGGCACGGCGCATTTGTGTTGTAAACTGGCTTATCACACTTTCATCGAGGTCCAGCAACTCAACTAAACGAGTCAGCGTATCGTCGAGGTCGTCGACTTCTTCGGGAATGATTTCAATGCTGTAAACGGCAATATTCTCGGCCAGAATTTCGCCGTTACGGTCGTATATGAGTCCGCGATTCGGCGGTACCGGCAGTACCGTAATACGGTTTGAATTTGAGCGGGTCTGAAATTCCTGAAAGCCCGTAACCTGAAGGTGGTACAGGTTACCCAGTAAAACCAGAAAGACAGTGGCAACCAGTCCCATACAAATCATCGCCCGGCTGGCAAAAAGGCCGGCTTCAGCTGTATAGTCCCGAAGTGCGTTGTGACGTCTTCTATTCATTTACTCTCGGTGGTACGGGTGATTGTTATTTAAACTCCAGGCTCTGAATAAGGCTTCTGCGACTATAATTCGGACCATGGGATGAGGAAGTGTAAGCGCTGACAACGACCATTTTTCTTCGCTGGCTTGCTGGCAGGCGCTGGATAACCCTTCCGGGCCGCCTATCAAAAAACTGACATCACGACCATCTAGCTGCCATTGCTGCATACGTTGTGCCAACTTTGCAGTTGTCCATGGCTTGCCTTCTACTTCAAGTGTCACGATGCGCGAACCTTTGTTCACCTGAGTGAGCATCTGCTCGCCCTCGTGCTCAGTAATACGGGCAATGTTGGCTTTTTTTCCGCGTTTCCCGGCGGCGATCTCAGTCAGTTGCAGAGGTGTATCAGGGGGCAGGCGGCGTGCATACTCCTCGTACCCCGTTGTAACCCATGACGGCATTTTATTGCCGACAGCAACTAACTGAAAACGCATGCTTTTAGTGTCCCCAAAGCTTTTCGAGCTGATAAAAGTCGCGGGTTGTATCCTGCATCACATGCAAAATCACATCACCGAAATCGACCAATACCCATTCTGAATCCAGTTCACCCTCGATACCGATGGCTGGAAAGCCACCATGCTTAGCTTCCAACGCCACATGATTGGCGATACCGCGGACATGTGTTTTAGAATTGCCTGAGCAGATAACCAGAAAATCGGCAACGTCTGACTTGCCGCTAACGTCTAAGACCTTGACATCACGTGCCTTGAGGTCGTCTACCTTGTCTACAATGAAATCTCTTAAATTTTGGCCCTGCAATCTCGTTCTCCCAAATAAGCCCTTGCTATGACCGCGTAGTTTACCATGAGTTCAGGACGGCGTGTAGCGCGTCGTTAAGGGGTTAGTGAGTACTCTGGTAGAGGTTGTGTGAGCGAATGTAGGCAAGCACCGCAGGGTCCAACAGCGGTATTCTGCTGGTGTCGGGGCTTTGCGCCAACTGGCGACGCAGGGCAGTGGCTGAAATATCCACCGTTGGCGTCTCTGCGAGGTAAATAAAACCGGCTCCCTGGCTGAATGATTCACTGTCACCACGCTGGCGCAGCTTGAGTTCGGCGGCAAGATCGGGCGGCAGTTGAGTTAACTGGTAGCCAGGGCGAGGCAGTACCACCAAGTGGGCCAGATCCAAAATTTGTTGCCAGTTGAGCCAGCTGGTGAACTGCAAAAAACTGTCCATCCCCATAATAAAACAAACACTGGCGTTGGGATGTTGCTGGCGCACATGGTGCAAGGTATGCACGGTGCGTGTTGGTTTACCCTGGCGTAGTTCAAAATCGTCGGCCAGTAGGCGACTGTCCTGCTGGCAGGCCAGCGTAACCATGGCTAAGCGCTGTTGGTCAGAGGCTTCGGGTTGCGGCCGGTGAGGGGGGGCAAAGCAGGGTTGTAAGTGAACATGCGACCAGCCAAATGTATCAGCCAGCTTCAGCACAGGTTCTATATGACCCTGGTGAATGGGATCGAAGGTGCCTCCCAGTAAGGCAATAGGTGCTGGCTTAGCTGTCAGTGGCGAGGTCATGATGGCGCAGGAAGTCGAATGTACCGGCGGGAGGCTCGATCAGTAGCAGCCCCAGATGAGCAAACAAGGTGGCCATATCTTCGCCTGAATCGCGTTTGAGGGCGAGTTCTGCGCGCCAGAGTAGATTAAACAGTGCTTCACTGCGGGCAGGTGACCAGTCCTTCAATAGTCGCAGATAGGCATGCTGCTGGCTCTTCCACACGCCATGGCGCTGTAATGCGCGGCTGGTGTCTTCGCCCTGAGTCTGCTGTTGATAGACGCTGTTCAGCGTATTGGTCTCGCGCTGCAACAGCCAGTGAATAATGGCGGGTTCACCGTCGGTTTCCAGCAAACGCTGTAAACGCTGCAAATAGACGTTGAACTGACCTTGTAAGATAGCATCCTGTAATGAAAAAACGTCAAAGCGACTTTGCAGGTCGGCGTCCTGCCTGACCATCTCGGCGCTGACCTGAAGGGGGGCGCGTCGGGTGTTTTCGACTGCAGAGCTTTCTGCTCCGGAATTCTTTACCTGAGAATTATTTACCTGAATATAGTGCAGGGCAATTTTATGCAACGCCTGATCTAAGGCGAGCAAATTGCCTTCAAACCAGTCACTGAGTAGCGCCGTCGCATCGCTGTCGAGCTGTAATCCATAACTTTGCGCCAACGGCTGGATGAATCCCGGCAACTGAGAACGTTGTGGTGTGTAGACAGGCACAAACACGCCCTGCTGGGTGAGCGCTTTAAACCACTTGGCTTTCTGTTGGTCGGCTTTCAGTTTAGGACCGTGGATTATTAATAGAGCGTCCTGTGCTGAATCAACCCACTGCTGCAACGCTTTACTACCATCCTGCCCGGGCGCTGCGGTCGGCATTTCTACTTCAATTAAGCGTAAATCACTGAACAGAGAAAGATTCTGGTTTTCATTGAGAAGGTCCTGCCAGCTAAAGTCCTGCTGTTGATTGAACTGGCTGCGCTCATTAAAGCCAAGTTCAGCTGCACGTTTGCGGATTGCGGCCAGCGCCCGCAAACGCAGAAAGTCATCGTCACCAAAAACCAGGTAGACAGGCTGCAGCGGTCCTTGCAGGTGGTTGTCGAGTTGGTTGGCGTAGACTTGCATGGTGCTACTCCCAGGTCAGTCGGGTTAATAGCATCATCAGTCGATAGACAGCATCATCACGCATTTCATTCAGTAGCAGCTCAAGTTCGCGGGTTTTTGCCAGGGCGAAATTCGGGTCTTCCTGATAGTCACGGAAAATCTGAATCTGATGGCTTTCCACCCGCCCGTCGCGAGTATGTACCTGCACCGGAACTGTGTAGATAAGCTCATATTCTGCCACCTGACCGGAAATTAACAGCGACAGCACCCGCCGGTCCAGGCTGTCTTCGAGTACTTCAATATGAGTAATGTCGCTATCTCGCTCAACGACCTCAATATTATGCTGGCGAAATTCAGCCAGCAGGCGGGCAGTAAATTCACTGCGTAACGGCGTTTCAACTGACACCTGCGACAATTGTGCAGGAACCTGGTAGGAGCCGCGCATCTGAAAGCCGCAGGCACTTAGCAGACTAAGTACCATCGCGACTGACAGCAGCAGGCGGGCAAGCTGACGGAATGGCATCAGTTAACCGACCACAATATTAAAGATTTTGCCCGGTACATAAATAACCTTACGCACTGTTTTGCCGTCAACAAAGCGCTGGACGTTCTCTTCGGCCAGGGCAGCTGCCTCAACGGTTGCTTTATCCGCGTCGGCGGGCACGGTAATTTTGGTCCGTACTTTGCCATTGACCTGCACCACCACCAGCTTTTCGTCCTCTTGCAGCGCACTTTCATCAACTTGCGGCCAGGCAGCGAAGTTAATGTCGCTGCTGTGACCCAGGGCCGACCATAGTTTGTCACAAACGTGCGGGGTGATGGGGGCTAACATGACGATCACAGCATCGAGGGCTTCCTGCATCAGCGAAAGATCGCTGTTACTGCTCAATGGCGCTTTTTGCAGGCTGTTCATGAGCTCCATGATAGCAGCGATGGCAGTGTTAAAATTCTGCCGGCGGCCCATGTCATCGCTGACCTTAGCGATGGTTTTATGCAGGTCACGACGTAAATTCTTTTGTTCAGGGCTTAACTCGGCCACTTTAACTGGGCCTGCGCCAGCATATTGCTGAAACTCAAAAACCAGTTTCCAGACCCGGCGAATAAAGCGATGCGCGCCTTCGACGCCGGAATCAGACCATTCCAGGGTCATTTCCGGCGGCGCTGCAAACATCATAAACAGGCGCACGGTATCGGCACCGTATTTATCAACCATGGTTTGCGGGTCGATGCCGTTGTTTTTTGATTTCGACATCTTGCTCATACCAGCATGCTGAACCGGCTTGCCATCGGCTGCCGTTGCCAGTTCAATACGGCCTTTTTCGTCGCGCTGAATGCGCACATCCTGCGGTGAGAACCAGGTCTTGGCACCTTTGTCGTCTTCGCGATAGAAACTGTCAGCCAGGACCATGCCCTGGCATAACAAGCGCTTGAACGGTTCGTCCGACTCGACCAGGCCAGTGTCCCGTAACAATTTATGGAAAAATCGGGCATAGAGCAGGTGCAAAATAGCATGCTCAATACCACCGATATACTGATCGACGGGCAGCCAGTAATTGGCTTTTTCCGGATCGAGCATGCCATCCGCGCGCGGTGAACAATAGCGGGCGTAATACCAGGATGACTCCATAAAGGTGTCAAAGGTATCGGTTTCGTGTTCAGCAGGAAGGCCGTTGTAGGTGGTTTTACGCCATTCAGGATCCGCTTTAATTGGCGAAGTCACGCCGTCCATGACGACGTCTTCAGGCAGGCGCACGGGTAACTGGTCTTCCGGCACAGGCACGGACTCACCGTTTTCCAGGTTGAGCATTGGGATCGGTGTGCCCCAGTAACGCTGGCGCGATACACCCCAGTCACGCAGACGATAATTGACCTGGCGCTCTCCGATGCCGTCAGCTTCCAGTTTAGCGGCAATCGCGGCAAAGGCTTCTTTGCTGCTGAGGCCATTGTAGGTGTCTGAATTTATGACAGTACCGTCGCCGGTATAGGCTTCTTTGCTGATGTCACATGGTGTCGTGTCGTCATGCGGCTCAATCACCTGGGTAATCGGCAGGCCGTACGCGGTGGCGAATTCCCAGTCGCGCTGATCATGAGCTGGTACGGCCATTACAGCACCGGTCCCGTAATCCATGAGCACGAAATTGGCGATATAGATCGGAATCGAATGGCCGGTCAATGGATGCTTGGCGGTAAATCCGGTATCAATGCCGCGTTTCTCCATGGTGGCGAGTTCTGCTTCAGCGACTTTCTGCTGCTTACAGCTTTCGACAAACTCAGCTGCCTCAGGGTTGCTGGCAGCTGCTTCCTGAGCGAGCGGGTGTTGCGCCGCAACGGCCATGTAGGTAGCGCCGAAAATAGTATCCGGGCGCGTGGTATAGACGGTCAGCGAACTGTCGTTTTGTTCTACCTGATAGGTAATTGCAACCCCTTCGGAGCGGCCAATCCAGTTGCGTTGCATGGCTTTGACCTGATCTGGCCAGTCTTCAAGCTGGTCTAAATCCTGCAGTAATTCGTCAGCGTAGTCGGTGATTTTGACGAACCATTGTGGGATTTCTTTCTGTTCTACCAACGCCCCTGAACGCCAGCCACGGCCATCAATAACCTGCTCGTTAGCGAGGACGGTCTGATCGACCGGATCCCAGTTGACGGTCGCATTCTTTTTATAAACCAGGCCTTTTTCATAGAGCTTGGTGAAGAACCATTGCTCCCAGCGATAATACTCAGGGTGGCAGGTTGCGATTTCCCGTTTCCAGTCATAGCCAAAGCCCAACCGGTTGAGCTGTTCACGCATATAACTGATGTTGTCATAGGTCCATGCGGCGGGCGCCGTGTTGTGCTGAATAGCAGCATTTTCCGCTGGCAGGCCAAAGGCATCCCAACCAATCGGCTGAAGCACGTTCTTGCCTTGTAAACGCTGATAACGGGCGACCACGTCACCGAGGGTGTAATTACGCACATGCCCCATATGCAGCTTGCCACTAGGGTAGGGGAACATGGAAAGACAGTAGAACTTCTCTTTGCTGGGGTCTTCGCTTACATCGAAGGTTTTTTCGCTCACCCAGCGCTGCTGTACCTGTTGTTCTACATCCTGATGTGCGTACTCTTGTTGGATTTTCTCTGCCATTACACCAATTACCAGCGGTTAATAAAAATGAAGAAGGCACCTGACGTTACCATCAGGTGCCCTGAATTTTGCCCTGAAGCCTCTTAAAATACCAGAGCGACCCACATAAGCAATGCGATAATGATGCCTGCGGCACCTAAAAAGATATTTTCGTACACGGCTTCGGCTCGGCGACCGCGTGTATCAGCCACAGTAGCCGGAAAAAAGGCCATTGCCAGATAAGCAAGGCCGAGGCCGAAGCCCGCCACTAAAATGGTGAAAAAGAAAGCGTCAATTAAGTTGGCCATGGTTTAATAAGTTCCTTTGTCCGATGTCTTACTAAAAATTGCAGCCAATTTTAATGGCTTTGCAATCGTTTGACCATGTTGCAGGTCATGTTTTTATTGATTTACATGCTTTGCTGTTACTCGTCGCCATCGTAATGCGGCTAATAACAGCAGCACGCTTGCAATCCAGGCAGGCCATTGACCAAGCACGCGGTACCAGGTGGTGCCTTCGACTAGTGCGACCCGACCGGTAGCGACAGTTGCCTGAAATGAATCCGCTTGCTTGATGAGTCGGCCCTGTTCATCGATGAGCGCAGTAACGCCACTATTGGTGGAGCGCAACATCGGACGACCCAGCTCCATTGCGCGCATACGGGCAATTTCAAGATGTTGATGGGGACCGTGAGAATCACCAAACCAGCTGTCATTGCTGACCGTCAGCAATAACTGGGTGTCATCAGTGACGGCGGCCGCTATCTGGCGGGGGAAGGCGACTTCATAGCAAATATTGGCTGCTATCTGGTAGCCATTGGCATTCAGATTGGGCTGCACATAGTTGCCTCGCGCAAACGACGACATGGGCAAATTGAAAAGCGGGGCGAGTGGTCGCAGAATACTTTCAAAAGGAACAAACTCTCCAATTGGCAGCAGTTGATGCTTTTCGTAACGGTTTTTATTGCCGTAATAGTACCCTTCAGGGTGTTCCTGCTCGCCCATTACTACAATTGAATTGAAGTAATTGCCTTGCGGGTTTTGCCGATCCACTTTTAAGTCAATGATGCCGCTGATAACGGCAGTGTCGTTGTATAACGCAGCCTGGTTAATTTGGTTCAGACTCGAGCCAGCGCGGTCTTCGATCGCGGTGACGGCCGATTCTGGCCACACAATTAAGTCGTAGTCGCCATAATAGGGGCGTGACATGTCCATGTATTTACGCAGGTTCGGCCATTGCTGATTCGGGTTCCATTTCACTTCCAGCTCAATGTTTCCCTGTACCAAGGCAACGTTGGCGCTTTCGCCCGTGGTTTGCATTGGGTTGAGATAGGGCGCAAGGACGCCGAGAGCGTACATGCTAAGTGGCAGCAAGAGCCAGCCAATGTGCTTGCGCAGCAGGGCGTAGGTGAAGCCCAATGCGCACAACAAAACGACAAGGGTAAGGCCGGTTTCACCAATATGTGGCGCCAGTTGGCCCAGGGTTTGACTGGTTTGGCTGTAACCAAGACTTAGCCAGGGAAAACCAGTAAAAAGCCAACCGCGCAGAAATTCCGCCAGCAGCCAGATGGCTGGTAAGGCAAACAATGAAAACCCGGAATACCAATGGCGGGTCTTAAACCAAAGGTAACTGGCGAGCATCGGGAACAATGCCAGATAGGCCCATAGAATGACCATAATGAGCAGGGAGAAAACCAGTGGCATGCCACCGAACTGGTCAATACTGACAAAGACCCAGCTGATTCCGGCACTGAACCAGCCAAAGCCAAATGAAAAACCGACGGCGAGTGCCTGACGTGGTGTTTGGCTACGCACCAGCAATAGCAGCCAGACTGCTACCAGAACAGGTGCCAGCCAACCCTGGTTGAATGGCGCGTAACTAAAGGTTAATAAAAATCCGCTAAAAAGCGCAAGCAAAGCCCGGTAGCCGGGCTTTGCAAAGATGGCAAGCCAATTCATGATGGTTTAATTGATATCCTTAGGTTTGGCAAAGCCGTCTAGGCTAACCTGCAATTGCTGAATACGACGCCGATCAGCAGCGGTCACTTTAAACGCCAGATCACCGACTTCCACCACTTCTCCGACCGTCGGCAAGTGGCCGAACGCGCTGGCGACAAGGCCGCCTACGGTATCGTACTCAGAGTCCGGAAATTCGGTACTAAAGAAGTCATTAAATTCGTCAATGGTGGTGAGTGCCTTGACCGAGAAGCGTGTCGCATTGACCCGCCGGATAGGGGCTTTCTCGTTGTCGCTGTCATCGGTTTCATCTTCGATTTCGCCGACGATCTCCTCAAGAATATCTTCGATCGTGACCAGCCCTGAAACCCCCCCGTATTCATCGACAACAATCGCCATGTGGTAGCGTTTGGAGCGGAACTCTTTGAGCAGGGCGTCAACCCGTTTACTCTCTGGCACAATCACCGCAGGGCGCATAACCGCCTGCAGCGAAAAGGGTTCATCAATTAGTTTGAAGCCGTAGGGGAGTAGATCTTTGGCCAGCAGAACGCCTTCAACCTGGTCTTTATTGTCGCTCACGACCGGGTAGCGAGAGTGGCCAGACTCAATCACCATGGCGAGGAACTCCTCCACGCTCTGGTTTTTGTCTATGGTCACCATTTGCGAGCGTGGGATCATGATATCGCGAACTTTCAGTTCAGCAACGTCGAGCACCCCCTCTATCATCTCTTTGGTGTCGGCATCGATCAGGTCACGCAGTTCAGCGTCCTGAATCAAATCAACCAGTTCTTCGCGAGTTGTCGGTTCTCCGCTGAAGCTTTGCAGTAAGCGTGCAGCCCAGGATTTACGCGGAGAACCGCTTCCAGACTGGGAATTGTCGTCACTCATGAGATTGGATTGGCTCCTTGGTATAGGGATCGGCAATATCAAACTGTGCCAGTAATTCGACTTCGAGACGTTCCATGCGGTCGGCCTCGTTGTCGTCAATATGGTCATAACCTAGCAAATGCAAGGTGCCATGAACAACTAAATGCGCCCAATGGTCGAGCGGATTTTTGCCTTGCTCAATGGCTTCCTGTTGCATCAGCGGCACGCAGATAACAAGATCGCCAAGCAGGCGAACGGGTAGCGGCATATCACTTTCAAATGGAAAGGAGAGTACATTGGTCGGCTTGTCCTTGCCGCGGTAGTCCCGATTAAGGCTCTGGCTCTCGTCGCTGTCGACGGTGCGGATAGTCAGCTCGGCGGCGGTTATCTGGTGAGCGCGCAGTACGGCGTCGATCCAGAGTTCAAACTGCTGCTGTTCGGGAACTGGAAAGCTTCCCTGATGCGCCAGTTGAAGGTCTACGGTAGCGGCCGGACTGGTCCGGCCGTTCGCGGGGGGAGGTTGCATTAGTGGCTCTCTTGTCTTTGGTTACGCGTTTTATTGCTGCGTTCTTCGTCCTGGCTACGTTCATGTTGTTCATAGGCCTGAACGACACGTTGTACCACTGGGTGGCGGACAACGTCAAAGGCATTGAAGAAATTAAAGCTGATCTCTTCAACGTCACTAAGTACTTCGATGGCATGGCGCAAACCGGATTTCTGACCACGGGGTAAATCGATTTGGGTAATATCCCCGGTAATCACCGCTTTGGAGTTAAAACCAATCCGGGTCAGGAACATTTTCATTTGTTCCGGCGTGGTATTCTGGCTTTCATCCAGAATAATAAAGGCATCGTTCAGAGTTCGTCCGCGCATGTACGCCAGTGGAGCGACTTCGATAACGCTGCGTTCGATCAGTTTTTCCACTTTCTCAAAGCC
The DNA here is from genome assembly GCF_003986975.1 of Aliidiomarina soli. Taxonomy (GTDB): domain Bacteria; phylum Pseudomonadota; class Gammaproteobacteria; order Enterobacterales; family Alteromonadaceae; genus Aliidiomarina; species Aliidiomarina soli. The sequence continues at coordinate 143,916 of NZ_PIPO01000001.1, forward strand.
CAGCATTTCAAACAGGGCGTCGTACAATGGGCGTAAATAGGGGTCTACTTTTTGCGCCAGATCACCCGGCAGGAAGCCAAGTTTTTCACCAGCCTCAACCGCGGGACGGGTCAATAGAATGCGGCGGATTTCCTGTCGCTCAAAGGCATCGACGGCGGCGGCCACGGCGAGGTAGGTTTTACCCGTCCCGGCCGGTCCTACGCCGAAGTTGATATCGTGGCTAAGGATTGCTCTGACGTAGGCTTGTTGATTGCCATTGCGTGGCTTAATTAAGCCACGTTTGGTTTTAATAACGGTGTGTTTGTCGTCTTCCACGCCCTGATCTTGCTCCAGCGCGTTGCTTTGCTGAATGGCAAGGTGAACGCTGGCAGGTTCAACGGCCTGGATTTCACCTTTGACTGGAGCTGTCTCAATGTAGAGATCGCGCAGGATCTGGCTGCTGGCAACCAGGCCCTTAGGTGGCCCGATGATACGGAAATGATTATCCCGGTAGCTGATCTCAACACCTAAACGGCGTTCTATCTGCTTAATGTTGTCATCAAAAGGCCCACATAAATTAGCCAGGCGTTGGCTGTCTGCAGGTTCCAGATAAAGTTCAAAGCTGTCGATTTGTTTAGTCAATCTTTCCTCGATTCGTTAGTACCTGAATATAGTCAGGCCGTTAGTAGCACATATGCTAGCTAGTATGGTTGAAAGTGTACGACACCGCTGCTGTCTGCTTGTTCCGGTGCGGACTTTTTGCTGCTGTTGGCAAGAATGGAGGCGGGTGAAATAGCAACCCGCAGTCCCATCTCCGCTTCTTCGCGAATCACAGTTCCGCGCAATGAATTTGGCAATGCTTCGGTAATTTTGACGTCAACAAACTTACCGATCATGCCAGGATGGCCTTCAAAATTAACCACCCGGTTGTTCTCGGTGCGACCCGATAACTCCATTGGGTTTTTGCGTGACGGACCAATGACCAGAATACGCTGTTCGGTATCCAGCATACGACGGGCATGCTGCTGAGCCTGTTGATTAATGCGCTGTTGCAGCAGTTGCAAACGCTGCTTCTTGGTGTCTTCAGTGACATCGTCGGGTAAGTCGGCGGCTGGCGTGCCCGGGCGTGCACTGTAGATAAAGCTGAAACTGAGATCAAAGTCGATGGCCTGAATAAGATCCATGGTTTTTTCAAAATCCGCATCGGTTTCGCCAGGGAAACCAATGATAAAGTCGGATGACATAGCAATATTAGGACGCACTTTCTTCAGCTTACGAATTTGTGATTTATATTCGAGTGCCGTATGGCCCCGTTTCATCAGCGCCAGAACGCGGTCCGAGCCACTTTGCACCGGCAGGTGCAGGTGATCGACCAATTCAGGAATGCTTTCATAGGCCGCAATAATATCATCGGTAAATTCGACCGGATGCGAGGTGGTGTAACGGATGCGGTCGATACCGTCGATGCTGGCGACTAAGTCCAACAATTCAGCAAAAGAGCAGATGCTGCCGTCATACTGAGGTCCACGGAAGGCATTCACGTTCTGACCCAGCAGGTTCACTTCACGCACGCCTTGCTCAGCCAGCTGAGCTATTTCATACAGCACGTCGTCAACCGGGCGGCTGACTTCTTCGCCTCGGGTATAAGGCACAACGCAGAAGGTGCAGTACTTGCTACAGCCTTCCATAATCGAAACGAAGGCACTGGCACCGTCTGCTTTAGGCGCAGGTAAGCTGTCAAATTTTTCAATTTCCGGAAATGAAATGTCGACCACGGACTTCATGCCGCCTTGTACTTGCTTGACCATTTCTGGCAGGCGGTGCAGCGTCTGCGGGCCGAACACCAGATCGACAAAGGGCGCGCGCTGGCGAATGTGGTCACCTTCCTGTGAGGCAACACAGCCGCCGACACCGATGATCAAATCAGGTTTGTCGTTCTTCAGCAGCTTCCAGCGACCCAACTGATGAAACACCTTTTCCTGTGCTTTCTCACGAATGGAACAGGTATTCAGCAGGATCAGATCAGCATCTTCAGCAGTGTCTGTTGGCTCATAGCCCTGAGTCGCTTTCATCAGATCAACCATCTTGTCTGAATCGTACTCATTCATCTGGCAGCCCCAGGTTTTGATAAAGACCTTTTTACTCATGATGCTCGCTTACCCGCTTAAACTAAAGACTTCAAAAAAGGGCGCTTATTTTACCACCTAAGGTGGGGCGCTGACCAGTATCCTTTACTGGATCGGAGCACGCCGTGGCTGGCGCAGTGCATGGTAGCCCGCAATAAAGATAATCAGGGTACCTGCGACCATGTGCCAGGTGACGGGTTCATGCCAGAACCAGAAGCCCATGAACGCAGCAAAGATGACTGAACTGTAGGTGAAAACGCCGACCCGCGAGGGGCTGGCAATGCTGAATGCGCGGGTCATAGCCAGTTGCCCTATGACGGCCAGCAAGCCCATAGCAGCCACCAGCAACCAGCTTTCTGCGGGCAATGGTTGCCATTGGATTAGCAGCGGGAACGCGGAGAGTAATGAGGCAAAGAAGGAAAAATAAAACACGATCTTACTCGGCGATTCAGTTACCGATAGTTTACGAATAATGGTTTTGGTCCAGGCTGCCAGCAGTGCGGCTATTACGGCTACGATAACCATGGGTTGCAGACCGGTGGCAAAGGGGTTGAGGAAAATAAGCACACCGATGAAGCCAGTGGTAATAGTGAGGATCAGACGCACACTAATGTGTTCACCGAGCCAGAAATGGGATATCAGCGGAATAAAAAACGGAGCCATCAACAGAACCAGAGTGGCCTGGGCCAACGGAATAGATGCAATGACCATAAAGAATAAGAACATCGCGGCAACACCTGCCACGGCGCGCAGCAGGTGCAGGCCAAGGGCTTCGGTTTTAAACGCGGTGGCTCGCTTGCGGTACAACCAGGGGAGTAAAACCAGAAAGGCAAATAAGTTACGAAAGAAAACCAGATGCTGATAGGGCAAGGTTTCAGTCAGGTGCTTCACCAATGCACTGACGCCAGCAAAACAGAGTTCGGCCAGCAAGACCAACAATGAGGCGATAACAACCGCGGGCATGCGACTTCCTTAATGCTCGTTCCGAGGGCAACACAGTCAGGCCACAGGATACCATGAAGCATGACTGGGTGCAGGTCATTGGCGCTGAATCCGGCCTGGTGATGAGCTACTGAGGCATTTAAATCATGCGCAGGAACAAAAAAGAGGGCGGCTGGATTATAAAAATGGGGCGGCTTCGGGCATACTAAAAGGCTCAAAAACGTGCGGCATGTAAGGAAAAGGCATGACAAATCTACAAACTGATATTCTCGTCGTTGGGGCCGGTATGGTTGGCGCTTCTGCCGCCCTGGGCCTGGCCCAACAAGGGTATCATGTGTCTGTGTTGGAACCCTCACCGCAGCATGAGGTGGATTATCAGGGCGCTTATGACCTGCGTATTTCAGCGATTACCACAGACAACATCCGCATGCTTGATGAGCTGGGTGTATGGTCTGAGTTAAAGAGTTTACGCGTGCAGCCATTTAATCAGCTGGCGGTGCGTAAAGAAGGCCAGAACTGGCTGACCATGGGCAACGCGGACAAGCCTGCAGTTCTGGGGTACATGATTGAAAATAACGTGCTGCAGTATGCGCTGCTGAAAGCGCTGCAACGTCATCCGTTGATTGAAGTAATTGAGACCTCTGTTGACCGCTTGAACTCCGAGCAGGGCTGGGCGCTGACTGACTCCGGCCAGCGGATCGAGTTCTCCTGGGTACTTGGCTGTGATGGGGCACAATCCAAGGTGCGTCAGCAGTCAGGCATTGGTGTTGCTGGGCGCTGTTACGGCCAGAGCTGTTTGCTGACCATCGTTCAGTGTACTGACCCGGTCGCCGCAAAAACCTGGGAGAGTTTTGCCGGCAATGGTGAAATCCATGCGATGTTACCTTTGCAGGGCAATCAGGCGTGTTTGATTATGTATGGCAGTGGGCAACAGGTCGCAACCTGGCAGGCCAGCCAAGAGCAGCTGCAAGAGGCATTGAATGCACGTTTTAGTCGCGAAATTGGCGACTTTACGTTGCTTAGCCATGGCAGCTTCCCATTGACCCGGCAAACCGCGCTCAATTACGTTCGTCAGCGTACGATTTTACTTGGGGACGCGGCGCATACCATTCATCCAATGGCGGGTCAGGGGGTCAACCTCGGCTTTCGCGACGTGCGTAAGCTACTCGCGGTATTGCAAGGTATGGATATGGCGGACCCGGAGGCAGAGGTGGTCACGCGTCGTGCGTTAGGCCACTATGCAGTGGCACGACGTGCCGATAACGAATTGATGGCGCAGGCGATGGATAGCATTGCCTGGGGCTTTCAACGCAACACAGGGGCTGTTCCCACAGCCCGCAATCTGGTCCTTGCCGCGTTACAGCGATTTAAACCTGGCCGCACTATCCTCAGTGCTTATGCGTCCGGGGTGTGGAAAATTTAGGATTCAATCAATGCGAGCAAGGGGCTTGAACGTGGAATGTTCGGGCCTTGAACGTTGAATGTTTAAAAAGCGGGCACAAAAAAAGTCGCCGAAGCGACTATTTTTTGTTACTTAAGCAATTGGTTACCTAAGCAATTCTAAGTTGGTGCGGAGGGGGGGACTTGAACCCCCACGTCCTTTCGGACACTAGCACCTGAAGCTAGCGCGTCTACCAATTCCGCCACCACCGCAACTTAGAGTGATATGGCTGGGGTACCAGGATTCGAACCTGGGAATCGCGGGATCAAAACCCGCTGCCTTACCACTTGGCTATACCCCAACAGTATCTGGTCGGTATTCAGTTCGCAACGACATTGCAAGTGGCTGGGGTACCAGGATTCGAACCTGGGAATCGCGGGATCAAAACCCGCTGCCTTACCACTTGGCTATACCCCAACGGTATGCAACTTTGGTGCGGACGGAGAGACTCGAACTCTCACACCTTGCGGCACTGGAACCTAAATCCAGCGTGTCTACCAATTCCACCACGTCCGCAATTTGATTGGTGGCTACGGCGGGATTCGAACCTGCGACCCCATCATTATGAGTGATGTGCTCTAACCAACTGAGCTACGTAGCCTTAAATCAAGTTGTTGTCGTGCTCGCTGAGCAACGGCGCGTATTATGCGAATTAGGTGCGGGCGGGTCAACACCTTTCGCTAAAAAAAAGCTATTTTCACGTCTAACTGCTCAAAAAAGCACTGAACTGATGAAAAGAGCAACAGTTACCACGGCAAATCGTCCCCGTTGCTGTGTTTAAACTGTCCGCTGCTGCTTAACGACAAATCGTCCACTCGTTTGGCTAGTCGTTCTGCTGCCGTATCGGCTGATATATCCCCTTGATTTCCGACCATTTCGGTTTGCACGAACCCGGGGTGAAGCAAAGCGACGGCAATGCCCTGCGCGTTCAAATCACGCGCCAGTGAAACGCCAGCGGCGTTGAGCGCGGCTTTGGACATGCGGTAGCCGTAGTAACCGCCACTCCCGTTATCCGTCATTGAGCCCATTCTCGAGGTAATCATAATGACTTTGCTGCCCTTGTTTAAAAGCGGTAGCAGGGCCAGTGTGAGCTGCAGAGGTGCCAGTGCGTTGATCTGAAATTGGCGGGTGATATCGTCAGCTGGCGCATGTTGAAGATTTTCCCGGGTTAAGACGCCCGCATTGTTGATTAGAATATCGATCGGTGTATCGCCCAGTTGAGCTTTCAGCGAAAGTAGCTGGGAGGCGTCGGTGACATCGATTCCTTGAATGATATTCACCGCCAGCGCTTTGAGCTCATCTGACGGGGTACGACATACGGCGATGACCTGATAGCCCGCTTTCTTATAGTGTTTGCATAGGGCCAAACCAATTCCACGGTTGGCGCCGGTAATCAGAACATGACTCATAAAACTTCCTTAGGTTGGACTGCAAGCAGCCAGGTGTAGAGCAGACAAATTACTCTGCTAATCCACCGCTGGTCAGTTTCTTCGGGTCGAGCAAGCTGCTGAGTCGGTCACGGCCAAGGTCCGTCATTTCATCGGCAACGTCCAGCACTGGCCGTTTTTCCTGATAGGCCTTTTTGGCAATTTCAGCAGCTTTTTCATAGCCGATTTCCGGATTGAGGGCAGTGACCAGAATTGGATTCTTATCCAGCGCCTTCTGCACCTGTTGCTGGTTAGCAGTAAAACTCTGGATTGCCTGATCAGCCAGGGCATAACTGGCATTGGTCATGAGCTCTGTCGCTTGCAGTAAATTGTAAGCGATGACCGGCAACATCACATTGAGCTGAAAGTTGCCGGACTGAGCCGCGATACTAACCGTGGTTTGATTGCCAAATACCTGCGCGCAGGTCATTGCGACTGCTTCTGGTATCACCGGGTTTACTTTACCAGGCATAATACTGCTGCCGGGCTGCAATGCCTGCAGTTCAATTTCGCCCAATCCGGAGAGCGGGCCGCTATTCATCCAGCGTAAGTCATTGCTGATTTTCATCAGGCAGGAGGCGATCGAAGCCAGTTCGCCCATGGTCGCAACCGATAAGTCCTGCGACGCAATGCCGGCAAACTTGTTCTCACTTTCAACAAACTCCATTTCAGTAAAGCTGGTCAGGCTGGCGCAGAACCGTTCGGCAAACTGTGGATGTGAATTAATCCCCGTGCCGATTGCTGTCCCTCCCTGCGGCAGTGCCTGAAGCTGGGGCAGGAGGGCATCCAGTCGTTGCTGACACTGTTTGACCTGAAAGGCCCAGGTTTGTAATTCCTGTTGCATGGTCAGTGGCATGGCATCCATCAGGTGAGTTCGACCTGTCTTAACGATGTCATGCAATTGGTCAGCCTTGCTCAGAATAACGCTTTCCAGGTGGGAAAGGGCAGGCTGCAGTTTACGCGTGATACGTCGCGCTGCTGATATCTGAATCGCAGTAGGGATGACATCGTTGCTACTTTGTCCGAGGTTTACATCGTCGTTTGGATGGATGGTCAGGCCTGAGCCGCGGCTGGCTAGTTGAGCGAGCACTTCATTCACGTTCATATTGGTACTGGTGCCGGAACCAGTCTGAAAAATATCGACCGGGAACTGCTTCTGCCACTGGCCTTCAAAAACTTCTAATGCGGCCTGCTTAATTGCGTCAGCTTTGTCCGCACTTAGTAATTCAAGTTCAGCGTTGGCTTCCGCTGCACAGTATTTAATTAATGCAACGGCACGAATAAAAGCGAATGGCATGCGCAATTCGCTGAGCTTGAAGTTGTTGATGGCGCGCTGCGTCTGTGCCCCATACAGGGCATCTGCGGGGACGCTTACGTCCCCCATACTATCGTGTTCAAGGCGAGCTTCTTTCATTCTGACTTCCTTTTTTTGCGCAGTACCTGGATGTAACGAACCTGGTCGCAGAGTATCTGTCCCAGCCGATGGTCGAGAGGGGCAATGTTGTAGGACATTGACGCATCCTACCCTTACCAGCTGTTTTTAACCAGACGTTAGCAGTAAGCTTAGAGTTTATTTGACTGGCTTCAAGGCCTGCACTTTTATCTTTTAAATTCAGTCGCTAACGGGAGCATGCAAGGATGTATCGACGGTTGGTTGATAAGCAACGGTTAAAACGACAAGAGTGCATCGTATCAACATTGCGGCGCGCCGATTTCGATCAGGAATTCAGCCTGGTCTTTCAACCTCAGATGGATGGCCGAAATGGCAGGCTGTATGCAGTAGAAGCCTTGTTGCGCTGGTATAGCCCAGCGCTTGGCAATGTCAGTGCCGCTGAGTTTATTCCGTTGGCAGAGCAATATGGTGTTATTCACCGAATAACACTATGGGTCATTCGCCAGTCGGTCGCCTACCTGCTTAAATGGCGTCAACTGGGGTTTAGAGTGCAATTGGCAATTAATATTTCAGTGCTTGACCTCGAGCATCCCTACCTGTTGCGAGAATTGACCCGGGCGGCGGTGATGGACGGTCTTGAGCCTGCTCAACTGACGCTGGAAGTGACTGAAACGGCACCTATGCGCGATCCGGCCTTGGCAGCTCAACATGTGACAGAGTTGATTGCGGCGGGCTTTAAGGTCGCGCTGGATGACTTTGGCAGTGGCCATGCGCATTTGATGCAATTGGGTCAGTTGCCAGTCAGCGAAGTGAAGCTGGATCGAAGTCTGGTTCAGGCGCTGGAGGCAGAAGTAAAATCTGCTGCTGAAAGCGGCAACCGAAAGGACCAGGGTCGGGGGTGGTGGATGATGCTAAAGTCAGTTATTGAACTTGCTCATAGTCTGGGCTTACAGGTGGTAGCAGAGGGCGTCGAAGACGCTCAGACCAAGCGGCTTTTACAACAGGCGGGTTGTGATTATCTGCAAGGGTATTACTTTTCGAAACCGTTAACTGAAGCGGATTTTCTGCGCTGGCTGAGCCAGCAACGAGCGGACCCGGCGACTGATGATAGTGAGGAAGTTAAAGAGGAAATGACAACAGCCACCTGAGTGGTGGCTGTTGTATGCGCTGCTTTAAACATTCAGCTTAAACGTTCACCTTAAACATTTACTTTAAACATTAAAGCGGAAGTGAATAACATCACCATCTTTGACAATGTACTCTTTGCCTTCAAGACGCCATTTACCAGCGTCTTTTGCACCTTGTTCTCCATTATTATCAATGAAATCATCATAGCCAACAATTTCAGCGCGAATAAAGCCTTTTTCAAAATCGGTATGGATTTTACCGGCTGCTTGGGGAGCGGTACTATTGACCGGAATGGTCCAGGCACGCACTTCTTTGACGCCAGCGGTAAAGTACGTATGCAGGTTCAATAATTCATAGCCTGCACGGATAACACGATTCAAACCAGGCTCAGTTAAACCCATTTCACTGAGGAATTCTTCTTTGTCAGCGTCATCAAGCTCTGAAATTTCAGCTTCGATGGCCGCACAGACCGGAACCACAATCGCATTTTCGCGGCTGGCAATTTCCTGCACCTGCTCAAGCATCGGATTATCGCTAAAGCCGTCTTCAGCCACGTTGCAGATATACATGGTTGGCTTTAGGGTTAACAGGTTATGAGAGCGAATGGTGCGGCGCTCATCGTCGGTCAGAGTGACACTGCGCGCCATACTGCCTTCTTCCAGTGTAGGCAGTAGTTTTTCCAACACTGCAATTTCAGCTTTCGCCTGTTTGTCGCCGCCTTTTGCTTTCTTACCTAAGCGGTGAATCGATTTTTCTACTGAATCCAGGTCAGCCAGTGCCAGTTCGGTATTAATGGTATCAATGTCTTCCAACGGATCGACGCGTCCATTCACATGGACCACATTCTCATCGTTAAAACAACGAACGACATGACCGATGGCATCGGTTTCGCGGATGTTGGCAAGGAACTGATTACCCAGCCCTTCGCCTTTTGATGCCCCTTTGACCAATCCGGCGATATCCACAAATTCCATGGTGGTAGGAATGATTTTCTGTGGTTTTACGATCGCGGCCAGGGCGTCAAGACGTTCGTCTGGTACAGCGACGACCCCGGTATTGGGCTCGATGGTACAAAACGGGAAGTTTGCGGCATCGATGCCAGCCTTGGTCAGTGCATTAAAAAGGGTCGACTTACCAACGTTTGGTAAACCCACGATACCGCATTTAAAACCCATAATTGTTCCTGTTACTCTGCTTTGATCGAATGTAAATACTGTTTTGCCGCGGTATAACCGTCACGCAAAACAATTTCAATACTACGTGCGGCGTCATCGACAATACTGTCCATCAATTGCTGCTCGGACTGCGGCGCTTTGCCCAGTACATAGCCGGTCACTTTGTCTTTGTGTCCGGGATGTCCGATACCAATACGCAGCCGATGAAAACTATTGTCGCCACCCAGCGCGGAGATGATGTCTTTTAAGCCATTGTGACCACCATGACCGCCACCGGTTTTAAATTTCGCTACTCCAGGTGGCAAATCGAGCTCATCATGAACGACCAGAATGTCGTCTGCAGTGAGTTTAAAAAAGTTTGCCATGGCACCTACCGCTTTACCACTTCGGTTCATATAGGTGGTGGGGATCAGCAGGCGGGTATCAGCATAGGGCGCGCTCAGGCGTCCACTGAGACCGTAGAATTTACTATCGGGGGACAGGGTGGTGTTAAAGCGTCGGGCGACTGAGTCGACCAACCAGGCTCCGGCATTATGCCGTGTGTGTTGATATTCGGGGCCTGGATTCGCCAGGCCCACGATTAACTTCAGGTTTGCTGTCAACATACAGTCCTGATGTAAGAGGATTACTCTTTATCTGCGCTTTCGTCAGCGTCGCTTTCTTCGCTTGGAGCAGCGTCGTCAGCAGTCTCTTCCGCTTCAGTTTTCTTCGCAGAAACCGTCACTACTACCTGATCGTGGTCATCACCTTTAGTTAATTCAACTAAAGTAACACCTTTAGGCAGTTTCAGATCGGTCAGGTGGATGTTATCACCAACGTTCATGCCAGCCAGATCGATTTCGATATACTCAGGCAGATCTTTTGGCAATACAGTGATTTCCACTTCGTTCAGATGGTGAACGATAACACCGCCAGCTTTCTGTGCATCTTCTTCATTGAGGAAATGCAATGGAACGTTAGTGTGAAGTTCCTGTTTAGCATCAACGCGCTGGAAATCCAGGTGGAGGATTTTCAGTTTGAACGGGTGACGTTGCATATCTTTAACGATTGCTTCTACTTTCTTGCCATCGATAGTCAGGGTCAGAATGTGCGAGTAGAAACCTTCGTGATCAGCGGCATTGTTGACTTTATCGTGCTCTAAAGTCAGTGCTACGGCTTCTTTGCCTGCGCCATATAAAACTGCTGGAACTTTACCTTCGCGACGCAGGCGGCGGCTCGCACCTTTACCCATGTCGGTACGGATTTCAGCATTAAAAGCATAATTAGGTTGAGACATTTGAATTCTCCAAAAATGTGTATGTGCCGACAACCGCGACCAGAAGCCGGCTCGGTCCCCTATTTAAGGGGCGGCGAATAATACCACTGCGCAGATCCAAAGGCAATTGAGTTACCAGAGTCCGATCATGGGTTTTGCAAATGTCACCCAAAAGGGTGAGTTGGTTAAAAAATAATTCACGTGTTTGCAACAGCTTAGCAACCTTTACATTTCTAGCTATTGCAGCAGAGGCCTAGCTTCGATAAAACCGAAAGCGAAGAAGACATTATAATAAAGTAAGTAAAAAGGGTGTAGAACTATGAAAAAATCTCTTAACGCAACCGTGCTAGCACTATCAGTTGGAACTTTAATGGCCGTGGGGACGGCCTCAGCAGTGGAGGATTTAGGTCAGTGTGTCGAACTGCAGGATCGTCAGCCAGTAGAGCTGCAGCTTGATGAAAAAGGGCAGTGGGCAAACTGCTTTACGCTCAATGGCATCGCCGCTGGTAGCGAGGTCGAAATTACTGCCATGACTGAGCGCAATTTTGAACATAGCGTCAATGTGTATGAGGTCAATGGCGCCTCGTCGGCTGACCTGGTCGGTGAATACAACTCTGTACGCAGCCTGACTCAGGTTTCAGTACCACAGAATGGCAACGGACTGGCATTTGATGTCGTGCCTGGGGATGTTAGCAGTGCAAAAAACCTGAAAGTACAATATCTGATGATGGGCAGTAGTCCGCAAATCGTTATCGAAATGTACAATCAACCAGCGAGCTAACCGGTGAACTAGGTTAGGCAACACAACACAGGCGCTTTGAGCGCCTGTTTTTTTACCCAACTACCACATCAGGTCGTCTGGTACCTGGTAGTCTTTATAGGGATCATCTTCTGCTGGCTGCTCGCTATCTTGTGACGCTATAAAGATAACCGCTTCAGCAAAGCGTTCTGCTATTTTGTCTGCAATCGTTCGTGGAACCACTACAAACCCCTGCGTTCCCTCACATATAGCAAGGTTGCCTTTAGCCAGGTGGTTTTGTACCGATGAGCTGACCATCAGGTTGTGTACTTTACTGCTGCGCGGATCGGCAAAGTTGAAACGAATGTCGCCAGCGTAGGGTTGCTGGTGTTGCTGCAACATTTGCATGGCCTGGGCACGAAGTTCTTTGGCATGTTCAGCTTTCTTACGTTGCTGGTTAAGCTCGCGGTCCCGTTCCGCTTTTGCGGCTCGTTCAGCGGCGACACGCTCTGCCGTGTTGTCTTTTTCCACCGCAATACCACTGCGCTCAAGTTTTTTTGTTTTACGCTTTTCCTGCTTTACCTTCTTTAGTTTCTTGTCATCCACCAGGCCTGCACCAAGCAACTGATCTGCCAATGATTTACCCATAGTAAGTCGCACTCAAACTGTTTAGATTGGTACCATTGTATCAGTTGTTGGCCTATGCTGTAACGTTCACATTCTGGTCATTCATGGGGCACGCTTGTTTTGTATATTGCTATTTTAATTGCGGTAAATTTATTTCAGTTGGCGTTTGTGGTTATTCCTTTCAGTCGGCATGAAGCCTGGTGGATACGTGTTTTCGACTTTCCTCGTTTACAAACGTTTTGTTTAGGTTGCCTGCTACTTATCGTTGAGCTTTTCGTGCTCGATTTGACTCAGACTATTTCGTACTTGCCGCTTGCAATGACGGCGCTCTTTTTGCTGGCTCAGGGATGGTGGATTTACCCCTATACCAAACTGGCGTCAGCGGAAGTGAAGTGGGCTAAACCGGCTAAAGACAGTGCCCGGGTCAGTTTACTCTGCTGCAATGTGCTAACCCCGAACCGCGAGGCGAAACGGCTATTAAAACTGGTCGATGAATGGCAGCCAGATTTATTGGTGACACTCGAATCGGATGACTGGTGGGAAGAACAGCTGGAAAGCTTAACTGAACAATATCCGCACAGTGTGAAATGTCCACTGGATAACCTCTATGGCATGCATGTCTACTCCAGATTGCCCTTTGAAGATAGCCAGCTGCAGTTTCTGGTCGAGGACAATGTCCCCTCGATCCATGTCCTGGTTCGCCTGGCCGGACAGCCTGTGCGGATCCATTTTCTTCATCCCGCGCCACCGAGCCCGACTGAAAACGACGAATCGACTGAGCGTGATGGCGAGTTGATGCGGGTGGCAAAGTACATTCGTGAGCGGCAGCAGCAGAAGGATGTACCGACGATTGTCGCTGGCGATTTGAATGATGTTGCATGGTCGGCAACCACGCGTTTATTTCGCAAAGTCAGTGGCTTGCTTGATCCGCGGGTAGGGCGTGGGATGTGGAATAGCTTTCATGCTAAGTGGTGGTTTGCTCGTTGGCCGCTGGACCATATTTTTCATAGTGACCACTTTACCCTGGTTAAACTTTGCCGGTTACCGCCAATGGGGTCGGATCATTTTCCTATCTATACGCAGCTTCAGCTGGCACCTTCGCGTCGTAACGAACAGGATGGACTGGATTTAGAAGGTGACGAGAAAGCCTGGGCTGAAGAGAAGATAGAGCAGGTCGAAAATGGCAACGGCGCCTCCTGAGAGACGCCGTTCTGTTAGTAATAGTAGCGGAGGACCGCTATTTAGTCATTTTGACGATAGCCGTTCTCGATTCGTTCACCGACCTCAGTATCAATATTTCGCCAATACTCAAAGGCCCGGCTTAACACGGGTTCTTTCACATCCTTTTTCAGGTGCCCGATAACGTTATCAATCAGTCGTGAGCGTTCTTCTTCACTCATGACCTCACGAACGAGGGCGCGTGCCTGGCCCCAGTCATCATCATCCTGACGTAGGGTATATGCCTGACGCACCATGTCTCCGCTCGAATGCCAGGTATCATCATTCTGATTGCGTGACGGGTCGGCGTGTGGACCGCCTTTGGAATTAGGCGCGTAAACCGGATCGCTGACATTCTGAGTACGCATCGCCCCGTCTTTACTATAGCTATGCACGGGGGACCTGGGCTGATTCACCGGAATCTGCTTGTAGTTGACGCCGAGCCGGGCGCGATGGGCATCGGAATAGGAGAAGACCCTTGCCAGCAGCATTTTGTCGGGGCTGAGCCCAATCCCCGGGACCAGGCTACTAGGCTCAAATGCAGCCTGTTCTATTTCGGTGTGGAAATCAGTTGGGTTGCGGTTCAGTACAAATTTGCCCACTTCAATCAGTGGGTAGTCTTTGTGCGGCCATACTTTGGTTAAATCAAACGGATTAAAACGATAGTTTTCAGCCTCATGGAACGGCATGATCTGAACATGAAGGGTCCAGCTCGGACAGTCACCGCTGTCAATCGCCTCATACAGATCCTTGGTATGGTAGTCACTTTCGTCCCCGGCAATACGACCCGCTTCTTCCTCGGTCAGATTTTCTACCCCCTGATCGGTATGAAAGTGGTATTTGACCCAGAACTTTTCACCGTTGGCATTGACCCACATGTAGGTGTGGCTGCCATATCCATTCATGTGGCGCCAGGTTTTAGGAATACCACGGTCGCCCATTAAATAGGTGACCTGATGGGCTGATTCCGGTGACAGCGTCCAGAAGTCCCATTGCATATCGTGGTCACGCAGATTATTAGCAGCAAGACGTTTTTGTGAACGGATAAAATGCTGAAACTTCAGTGGGTCACGAACAAAGAAGATGGGCGTATTGTTGCCGACCAGGTCGTAGTTGCCTTCTTCGGTGTAGAATTTCAATGCAAATCCGCGTGGGTCACGCCAGGTATCAGGGCTGCCACGTTCGCCAGCTACCGTCGAAAAGCGTGCCAGCGTATCGGTGCGTTTACCTGGCTGCAGAAAGGCTGCCTTGGTGTATTGGCTAACATCATGGGTCACTTCAAAGTAGCCAAAGGCACCGGCCCCTTTGGCGTGAGGTTGCCGTTCGGGGATCCGTTCGCGGTTGAACTGGGCCATTTGCTCAATCAGATAATGATCATGCAGCACAATTGGTCCATCGGGACCAACCGTAAGCGAGTGTTCATCGCTATTAACCGGCATGCCGGAATCTGTGGTGGTGAATTTTTTGCTGTCTGTCATCGGGTGCTCCATTTGGATGAAAGTTGTCACTGTGAGCCTGAAACTAACTGTAGACAGCAGCTCGCTATCTCGCAAATAGCAGCAATTCCTTGTTACACTTAGGGTCATCAAAGCATTCCGATACGGGCAAAGGGGTTCAATTGATTTGGCAGCAAACTGATCTCAGGTTAGCGGCAAAACCGCGTGGTTTTCATCTCATTACCGACGCCATTGAAAAGGCACTGCGGGCGGTGACGATGCCACAGACAGGGTTATTGCATGTGTTTCTGCAACATACGTCGGCTTCGATCAGTATTAATGAGAATGCTGATCCCAGTGTACGCACAGACTTTGAAGCCTATATAAACCGGCTTGCTCCGGAGAATGAGCCCTATTATACCCACGTCTACGAAGGCGACGACGACATGCCTGCACACCTCAAATCTAGCTTACTGGGGTGTCAGGTCTCGATTCCCATTGTCGAGGGGCGTCTGGGCTTGGGGACCTGGCAAGGCATCTATCTGGGTGAACATCGGGACCATGCTGAGGGACGGTCGCTGATCTTAACTGTTCAAGGTACAAAGTAGATAGCGGGTAATCGGTCGGCGAACTGGATTGAGCTTTATTTGTAGCATCACTGAAGAAGGAACACGCTGATGGCGAAAGCCTGCGCACTGCATATTTTGGTAAAAACCGAGGCTGAAGCACAGCGGCTTAAAAAACAACTGGATGAAGGCGCCAATTTTAATCAGCTGGCGAAAAAACATTCTATTTGTCCGTCGGCGAAACGGGGCGGAGACCTCGGTGAGTTTCGCCGCGGTGAAATGGTAAAAGCATTTGATCAGGTGGTCTTTAGCAAACCGGTTTTAACCGTGCATGGTCCGCTTAAAACAAAGTTTGGCTACCATTTAATTAAGACTTTATACCGTAGTTAAGCCGCAGCTAAGCGACGGCAATCATTTAAAATTCATTACGCATAGACAATTCTATGCGACTACACAGCGAGCAAGAATAATGAGTACACAAATAACCAGCGAACAGAGATATGCAATTGGTACACCCGGGCAACCCTGGGGCGCACAGGAAAAAGCCGACTGGCTGGCTGCACAAGAGGTAAAACGCTCGTATCAGGACGAGGTGGTGAGTGAGATCGAGCGACTTGCCGGGCGCTTCGATGTGCACCAGTATGGCGAGCTGGATTATCAGGCACAAGGCGCAAGCTGCTATCCCTTGTACGCACTAACCACGGTTGACTTTGATTTAGACAAGCCGACGATTCTGGTCACCGGAGGCGTACACGGCTATGAAACCAGTGGCGTGCATGGAGCATTGCGCTTTCTGGAGCTGCATGCCGAAGACTATAGTGCTGACTTCAATATCATTGTGGCACCCTGTATTAGCCCATGGGGCTACGAAACCATTAATCGCTGGAACGTCTTCGCCGTTGACCCAAACCGCTCATTTATAGCCGACAGCCCGGCGCCGGAAGCGGCGCAAGTGATGGAATTTATTCAGTCATTGGACGTCGATTTGCTGGCGCATATTGATTTGCATGAGACCACCGACACCGACAACAGCGAATTCAGACCGGCTTTGGCGGCGCGCGACGGCAAGCTCAATACCAACTGGAACATCCCGGATGGATTTTATCTGGTCGGCAATAGCGCGCAATTACAGCCAGAGTTTCAAGCCGCCATTATTCGTTCAGTGGAGCAGGTGACACATATTGCAGAGCCGGATGAGGAAGGTCGTCTTATCGGAACGCCGATGGTACAACCTGGTGTAGTCGAATATGAGGCTAAGCCACTGGGCCTTTGTATGGGATTAAGTCAGGCTCAGTTCGTGACCACCACTGAAGTTTACCCTGACAGTGCAAACGCTACTCCAGAGCAGTGTGTGAATGCTCAGGTAGCCGCGGTGACAGGAGCGCTGGATTTTCTACGATAGGCTGTCATAGGTTAGCCGTCATACGTTAGTTAGGGCGGTCACTAACGGCTGGCGGACTGAATCATGATGGTATGTCAGTCATGAGTAAAAAAGTCGGCCAGCGAGTTAGCAGTTTGGGTCAGGGTATAAATTCTTAAACCCGTTCGCACTATCTGGCTGGCATCGACTGAGGTATGCGCTTTGCCGCAGTCTTTACAGTAGCGATTCTGACTTAGCTGGCCAATCATAAAACCAGAGGCACCAGCTACCCCGAGTGCCTTTTTTGAGGCCAGGGCGGAACGAATATGGCTGCGCAGCATGCGCCGGCGCGCACTAACCAGTTTCTTGCGCAAGTGCAACTCGCGCTTCGCGTCGCTGATTTCGAGGATAGTCCGCTTTGAAGTAAACAGTGTCAGCAAACCGGGCATGAGTATTTTCCTTTAAATGGCGCTGTAATAAGTTGCAATAATAAGTTGCAATAGCTAGCGTGTGGGATCCGAGTTAGCCTTTTGTTCAGCGTGCTTTCGCGCTGGTGTGGTCTGTGCTTCAGGTCGTTCTTCGTCAGCTTCACCGGTCAACCGCGGGTCCAGTTCCTGGACGAAGGCAGAAAATAGTAGCCCCCGACCTTGCTTACGGATAACAAAGGCCAGCATCACTACGACGACGGCATGCAACAGTCCTGTGATCAGCAAACAAGCACTGGCGCTGAGCCAGTCATTTTCTACCACAAAGGCAACGGCAGCTCCAACCAGTGCTATCCAGGTCATTGCTGCAACACCGCCGGCCACCATTCCGGTTACCACCATGCGGACTATACTTTCACCCGCCTGGCGAGTCTCCAGTGCCGCTAACCTGATATGGTCACGCGCTAATAAACGATATTCGTCAATAACGGCGCGGGCTTCTTTCAACAGACCATCACCGATGGCTGAATCTGGCGTCTGATTGGTTGAAGAAGCGGGCCCTTGCGGACCCGCCTGCTGTTTGTCCTGTTCCAACTTAACGGTTACTCAGAATACGGCTGATCAAGAAACCACCAGCGACGGCAATCCCCAGCGCTGTAACCGGGTTTTGCTGCACATATTGGTTTACTTTTGACACCCATTCTTCCTCTTTATGCTTAATTTGTTGCCCTTTACTGCTCAACGAATCGGCAGCATGGGTGGCATAATCAGCGGCGCGATCAACCCCTTCATGGGCTGCATCAGCAGCGCGACGAACAAAGTCATCTGCCGGTTTAGCCTTTTCAATCGCTTCATGCGCGCTTTCTGCGGCGTCATTGGCTTTATTACTTGCGGTACTTTCCTTTTTTGCTGCCATGGGAACTCCTCGTAACTGAAATTCAATGCAGTTATTTAGCATGCATCCCTTGGGGAGAGTGCTAAGTACTTGCAACGTAAATAAATTTTAACCTAGCGAGGCTCGGTAGTGCAGCCTCAGAATTCACTTTGAGTATAGTAACAGGGATCTAAAACGCAAAGCCTCAGACCAAAGCTTGTGTAAAGATCCCCGCTCCATTTTTATGCAGAAAGTGTTTCCATATCAATCACAAAGCGGTACTTTACGTCGCTTTTCAGCATACGTTCGTAGGCGTCATTGATGGTGCTGATGTCAATCATTTCGATATCTGCTGTGATCCCATGTTCGGCACAGAAGTCGAGCATTTCCTGGGTTTCGGCAATGCCTCCAATCAAGGAACCGGCGATGCTGCGACGTTTGCCAATCAATACCCCGACGGAAGGGGATGGGTGAGGTTCGGCAGGCAAGCCGACCAGGGTCATGTTGCCGTCACGACGTAACAGGTTGCTATAGTCGTCGAGATTGTGGGGCACCGCGACCGTGTTCAGAATAAAATCAAAGCGATTGCGTGCAGCTTTCATTTCATCTTCGTTTTTAGAAATAATGACGTGGTCTGCACCCAAGCGCTTGGCATCACTAACTTTAGAAGGGGAAGTCGTGATCATGGTGACTTCAGCGCCCATCGCTTTCGCCAGTTTGACCCCCATATGGCCGAGGCCGCCCAAACCCACGACTGCCACTTTATGCCCGGCTTTGACGCCCCAGTGGCGCAACGGGGAGTAGGTTGTGATACCTGCACACAGCAAGGGGGCAACGCCCGCTAAATCGAGACTGTCGTCAACCCGGAGGACGAAGTCCTCGGTCACTACGATATTATTGGAATAGCCGCCATAGGTCATTCCGCCAGTTTGCTTCTCTTCACTGTTATAGGTGGCAATAAAGCCATTATCACAATATTGCTCATAGCCGTCGTCGCAGTTCTCGCAGTGCTTGCAGGAGTCGACCATGCACCCGACGCCAACGGTATCGCCGACCTTAAACTTGGTTACCTTGCTGCCGACTTTGGCTACTTTACCGACAATTTCATGACCCGGTACCATAGGGAAGACGCTGCCGCCCCATTCGTTGCGGGCCAGATGGAGATCAGAATGGCAAACACCGCAGTATAAGATATCAATCTGCACATCTTGCTCGCCCGGTTCCCGGCGCTCAAAACTGAAGTGCTGGAGAGGTTTATCACTGGTTTGTGCGGCGTAGCCAACAGATTTCAACATAGTTATTCCTTCCTTGACCAAGGTCAGTGGTTGTAAATGATTGGTCAAGGATAGCCTGAATGGATGCCTGCGTCAGGCGTTCACTGCTATATTTTATCGAACATACAGATCGCCGGAGATGAAGAATGCGTGCTTTTAATAGCTTGTTGCTGCTTGTTTTTTTACTGATAGGCCTGAGCGGATGTGCTCAGCGGCCGGCCCCCGAAGAACCCGCCCCCGAAGTTATTGAGGAGGCTGAGGAGCCGGTTGAGATAACAGAGCCAGGTCCGGAAGCGCAGTTGCTGCAGGAACCGATCCGGTTTTACCTTGATATTGCATATGCTGGGACCAACAATCCGCGGCAACGCTTAGATATACTGGTTCCGGACGAGCCGAATTACGTCCCTATGCCAGCGGTGATCTATTTACATAGCGGCGACTGGCGTTCAGGCAACAAAAGTGAGGCGCAACAAGCGATGATGGCGCTGCTCCACCGTGGTGATTATGCGGTTATAGCGGTCGGTTACCGATTGACTGACGAGTCGATTTGGCCGGCCCAGCTGCATGACGTGAAGGCGGCTATCCGATGGGTGCGGGCCCGTGCTGACGACTATGGTATAGACCCGCAACGTCTTGCATTGTGGGGAGACGGTGCGGGAGGGCACTTGGCCTTAATGGCTGGAGTGACCAACCAGGCGCAGGACATGGCCGGCAATCTCGGTGCCTATACTCATATCCGTAGCGATGTTTTAGCGGTGGTGAACGAGGGGGGCGTGACGGATATCAATGCGCTGCTAAGCCAGTCCAGCGAGATTGACCGGGCCAGTGCGACTGCGCCGGAAGCGGGTTTGGTAGGAGGGCTATTACGCGAGAATGTGGATATAGCCAGCGCCGCTTCTCCAGTTCATTATGTGCGTGAGACAACCCCTCCGGTGCTAAGTGTATACCGGATGGAGGACACTATGGTTCCTCATCAGCAAGGCCCATTACTGCACGGTCGGCTGGATGATGCCGAGCAGGAACATTATTTGCTGACCGTGATCGGCGACGACAATGAAGCAAAAAGGACCGAGGTGAAAGAGCGTATTTATGCATTTTTGGACCGAATTCTGTTGGGGCGCAACCTGCGGGTTAATCCAGCTGTCATCGACTAACGCGCTGAATACATTGAATCAGTCACGTGAACTGCGTACACTTGTTACATCGATTTAACATGGCATGGCATGGATTGCCGAACAATGATTACGCAGAGGAAGGTGAAGGGTGGTGAAACAAGTGTTAACGGTGGATAGTGTGCTGCTGCATGGTCGTAAGTGGTCAGCATTTTATTTGGCGCCTGTGGTATTTATATTGCTGTATACCGTAATGTCGCTACTGACCGGAGAGCGGGACATTAGTGGTCCGATGGTCCTTACTGCGTATGCAATTGGCGTGGTGTTGGCTACTTTTGCACAACTTGTGGTATTTGCCAGCAGTACCTGGATGCGCCAAAATCGGGCATGGAGCGTGCTGATCGTGGCGGGGCCGGTTTTTGTCCTTGGCCTGTGGCTGAGTTTTAACGTTCATTCGGCGTTCGATGCAGGTTATATGGCCCTTATCGTCGGGGTTGTGATAGCCGAAGGACTGAAACAACGAGCACTTTCTTCAGTTCCGGCCGTATGTCGCCCTGGACGGTCATTGTAATTTCACTGCGCTGGTTTGTTGTGGGGCGTCTATGTCTTCAGTCTGTTTGTCACCCTATGCAGATCGTCTGGCCATCTATGCACAGCTTCTTGTAGCGTATCAGTCCTACTGGCGCTTCGAGCCCTTTGTGCAGACAAGCGGTGAGGGTGCGCCCTGGCAGCATGAGGCACTATTATCCCGTCTTAATGCCCTGGATGCTGCCCAAATCGACCAGATAGATGAGTCAGCAGTCGCCCAGCAGGCATTCTTTGCTGACTTTTTTGCTGAGATCTTCGCGTTGCCTCCCATCACTCAACCCAGTTCGGACCAGCAAAGCGGGTTCCCATTCTGGTTAACCAATGGCATTGGTGGTCGTAAGCTGTCACAAATCCAGGCGTTTCTGGCTGCTGTGCCGCCGCTTTCCGGCACGGCATTGGAGTGGTGTGCCGGCAAAGGTCATCTTGGCCGGTTGCTGAATTATAGTCAGGGTGTCGCGGTGCAGAGTGTGGAATGGCAAGCGTCATTATGTGCAGCAGGACAGGCACTGGCATTGCAGCATGATTGTCAGCAGCACTTTACTCAGCTCGATGTCTTGACTGAATCGGTGGATGACGTTGTTAATCGCGTTGACCATGCGCTCGCACTGCATGCATGCGGTGATCTGCATCGGCGGTTACTGGAGGCTGGCAGCTCGAGCGGGCTTGAGAGCTTGCATATTGCTCCCTGTTGTTATCATTTAACGGCGGCGGATGTTTACCAGCCTTTGTCTGCAACGGGTCAAAAAAACGACCTTGGATTATCGAAAAGCGAGCTAAAACTGGCAGTGCAGGGGCAGGTGACAGCAGGCGAACGAGTTCGTCGGCTGCGACACAGGGAAACCCTGTGGCGATTAATCTATCAGCTCGCCCGGGAGCGTTATTTGGGTGATCCTGAGTACCGCTCATTACCTTCGGTTAATAAGAAATGGTTTAGCGGGGAGATTGTCGATTTTCTGCAGTGGGCTTGCCAGCAGCACGGTTGGCAATGGCCGCAGCAGGCGACAATTGACCCCTTGTACACGGATGCCCGTCAGCGGCAACTTGGGATTCAGCGTCTTGAACTAGTGCGGCATGTATTCCGACGCCCGTTAGAAAAGTACCTGATACTCGATCGTGCGGCATTTTTAGAAGAGCAGGGCTATCAGGTTAAGGTGACAGAGTTCTGTGACTACCGTGTATCGCCGCGTAATTTTTTAATTCAGGCACGCAAATCCTGAAAGAAAGATATACCGATTAAATGATTGATGGAGCACTCTCACCCCACCAACCTGATACCATCTTCAGATCATGATCCACCAAGGTGCAGGGGGTGATTGAAGGATTCCTTTTTCACATACTCATGCAGCACTTCCCCATTGGCATTGTCCCTGCCTCATCTGCGGATATGCGAACAAGATGTAAGTCTAGTTACAAGTTGAGTAAGCGAGATAGTTGAACGATAAAGTCCCGACCTGGATTTATACCGGAGGTGCCAAACCGTTCCTCGTACACCGCGAAGGCGAGGTCCTGCCGCCTGCGTGAACGCTCCAGGTCTGCATTTGACAATGCCTCCGGCAGCTCTGAAAGCGTGACTTCGGTGCAGTAGCAGGGGGCACCGCATTGCTGGCGCCATGAGTCCGCTATCGTCCCGGCATCATAGGCATCAAAGCCCGACTCTTCGACCAGTGCCATTGCCACGTCCCGGTCACGTTCACGATCCGCCGCAACGGGAGCGGCGACACGTTCCGGGTGGTCTGCAGGCCGGTTCATCTCTTTGAGTGTTGCGGAATAAATCGAATTCCACGCCTTTGCGATAGGACGGCCTAGTTTTTCGGTCACCCAGACGCTATCAGGCTTACCTTTTTCGATCGCCTCAATCCTGTCATCGCGCATAGGAATGTAATTTGACGTATCTATCACCACCGTCTCAGCGGGAAGCTCGGCCAGCACCGGCGCGAGATCCGGAATCCGGATGAAAGGAATCGAGAGGATCAGCACGTCAATATCGGTTAAGGCTTCTTCCTTCGTAACTGCATGAGCACCCGTGGATAGCACGTCCGGGTCGATTGTTTCCGGCCCACGTGAGTTCGCTACCTTGACGGTATGGCCGCAAGCGCTGAAACGGCGAGCCAGAGTTCCGCCAATAAATCCACTGCCCAAAATTCCAATTTTCATAATGTAATCCTCAACGTTGGTTGTCTCGACTCAGTCATCGGAATGTACCGAACGATTCATGTTGATGATGTCGGCATGACTCGGCGTGGAGCCAAGCTGTCCGAAGCGCTTGAATACTTCTTGGAGGACACTGGGTGCCTTGCCGGGAACCGCTTCATTCAAAGCTTTGCGCATCATCTCCGCGTCATAATCACAGCAGTAGCTAGGGGTGCCGGGCTGCTGACGCCAGGATTCCGACAGCAAACCTCCGTCGACCGGGTCGAAGCCGATCTCGTTTACGATGTCCATGACCATCTGCTTGGATTGGGCGTCATCCCCGGCCACGGCCACAGCGATACGATCGGGCGATCCAGACGGACGGCCAAGTTCGGCGAGTGAATGGGCAAGAATGTTGTTAAAGGCTTTGATGATGGGGTGGCCGATCTGCTCGGAGACCCAGACGCTTTCGACTTTTCCGTCGTCGAGCTCGGAAATGTTGGGGTCCCGGAGGTCAGGATAGTAATTGCCCGTATCGATGATCGGGGCGTTCTTATCCAACTCATCGAACAGGTCCTTGGGGAGTTCCGCCACGGCAGAAAGCGGGATTGAGAGGATCACGAGTTCTGCACCCCTGACGGCCCCATGGGCATTCGCCGGAATGGCGCCAATTTCGTCGGCGAAGGGACGCACAGCCTCTGCTCCTTTTGAGTTGGCAACGCGAACTTCATGCCCTGACTCGCTGAGTTTGCGAGCAAGTGTGCCGCCGATACTACCAATGCCGATGATACCAATTTTCATATGTGCTCCTTTCAGTGTGATTTGATCGTATGTCTTAAGAGTCAGCCAACGGACGGCCGAGGCCATCAAGCGTAAGACGCAGCGTTTCGAGTTCATCTGCGGTTAGCTGGCAGGCCACTCTAATTTTGTCGGGTATACCGCGAAGTTCCTCTTCCATGCCTCTGCTATGCATGGAAAGATCGATTAAAACCCGACGTTCATCCGAAGGGTCACGCGTGCGGGTGAGCACACCAGCAGCTTGTAGTCGTTTGAGCAGCGGCGTCAGGGTGCCTGTTTCCATATCCAGGCGGGTACATAGCTCACCAACCGATAGTGGTGCACCATTCAGCAGCTCTAGTGTGACCAAATACTGCGAGAAAGTCAGACCCAGTGGTTCAAGAAAGGGTTTGTGCAATCGGACCATTCGGTTCGCGGCAGCGTGAAGGGCAAAGGAGAGCTCCGAGGCAACACTCCGTGGTATTTTTGTCATTTACGTAGCTCGCTATAATGTAGTGTGCTACATATATTGAGAGAGAGAAGGACTCATGTCAAATTTTTTCCGGATACAAAAAAAAGCAGCTCAGTTGAGCTGCTTCGTCGATAGAGCCTTGCCAGTTCCGCGCTAGTATTCGAACATCGCAGAAATGGACTCTTCATTGCTCACCCGGCGCAATGCTTCTGAGAGCATTCCACTGAGGGTAAGCTGAGTCACGATCCCGGTCTCCACCATGCGTGGGTCCAACGGAATAGAGTCAGTCACCACCACTTCATCGATATCGCAGTTGCTTAGGTTTTCAACCGCGTTGCCGGAGAATACCGGGTGGGTTGCATAGGCAAAAACCCGTTTAGCACCATGTTTTTTCAGTGCTTCGGCTGCTTTGCAAAGCGTGCCGCCGGTATCAATCATGTCGTCGACCATGATGCAGTCACGACCCGCGACATCACCAATAATGTGCATGACCTGCGATTCGTTTGCTTTTGGACGACGCTTATCAATGATCGCCAGATCGGCATCATTCATCAGTTTAGCCATCGCACGGGCGCGCACTACGCCACCGATATCCGGTGACACCATGACTGGATTATCAAACTGCTGTTGTTTCATATGTTCGAGTAAGACAGGGCTACCAAACACATTGTCGACTGGAACATCAAAGAAACCCTGAATCTGCTCAGCATGCAAGTCGACGGTCAGTACCCGGTCAACACCTACACTGGAGAGAAAGTCAGCAACTACTTTTGCGGTGATAGGAACCCGTGCAGAACGCACACGACGGTCCTGACGCGCATAGCCAAAGTAAGGCATAACGGCGGTGATACGTCCGGCAGAAGCACGACGAAGTGCGTCGACCATGACAATCAGTTCCATTAAATTATCGTTGGTAGGGTTGCAGGTGGACTGGACAATGAAAACGTCAGCACCACGAACATTTTCGTTGATTTGAACACTTATTTCACCGTCGCTGAAGCGGCCTACGTCCGCCTCCCCTAGTTTAATATAGAGTCTGTCGGCGATCTTTCGGGCTAACTCTGGTGTGGCATTACCAGCA
Organism: Aliidiomarina soli; assembly: GCF_003986975.1. Lineage (GTDB taxonomy): Bacteria > Pseudomonadota > Gammaproteobacteria > Enterobacterales > Alteromonadaceae > Aliidiomarina > Aliidiomarina soli. The sequence continues at coordinate 169,461 of NZ_PIPO01000001.1, forward strand.
AAAAGCTTCATGTCAGGCACGCATTACCTCGACCAAATTGTAGTGGGTTAAGTTTAACCAGTATGCAAAGCCTGCCACGCAGGGGAGGTGTTCAACCCTTGCGCAACAAAACCACTGAACTCGGCGGGAAGTTCAGCCAGAGCCTTTTGTGCAGCCGCTTGGTTTTCAAAACAACCAAATACACAGGCTCCGGTACCAGTCATTCGGGTCGGCGCGTATTCTAACAACCACTGCAGTGCTTTGGCAACCGGCGGGTAAAGTGTACTTACCAGTTGCTGACAGTCGTTGCGATACATTAGCCAATGCCGCGCCTGACGTTTGATTCTGCTACTATCACGCGGTAAATCAGGGTGTTGAAATATGTCTGCGGTGCTCACATGAACCCCAGGGTTGATTACCAGGTACCAGCTTTCTTTTGGCTGTGCAGGGTAGAGGTTTTCACCTATACCCTGCGCCAGTGCTGCGCGGCCAAATAAAAACACCGGCACGTCGGCGCCCAGTTGAAGGCCGATATCGGCGAGTTGCTGGGGCGTCAGGTTTAGTTGCCAGAGCCTGTTCAAGGCGAGCAAGGTCGTGGCTGCATCGGATGAACCGCCGCCGAGGCCTCCACCCATCGGAATCTTTTTGTCCAGCGTAATCTGCACACCAAGCGAGGTATCCTGGCGATGTGGCAAAAGTAAAAGCGCGGCACGGTAGACCAGGTTGTCGTCGGTGGTGACTTCTGTGAGCCCGCTGGTCAGACTAATAGTGCCGTCGTTGGTGAGGGTAAAGTGCAGTTCATCGCTAATTGAGAGGAACTGAAATAAGGTTTCCAATTCGTGATAGCCATCGTTACGACGGCCGACAATGTGTAAGAACAGATTTAATTTAGCTGGCGCGGGTAACGTCAACTCGGTGGAGGAATCCATGGGTTACTGCATCTCCGAAACGGATGGTGACTGAACGGTCCAACGCGAAATACTGAGGCGAATTTCATAATCCGCGGAGCGCATTTCCAGTTGGTGTGGCAATTGATAGGGAGCATTGCTGGCAGACTGATAACGGCGTAATTCAATTTCCCAACTGGTGGTTGCATAGGTATCGGTTATGTCCGCCTCGTACTGAGCCAGCGTGCCGTCTTCATAATAGCGCGGATTAATGATCCGGGCATCCGGAATGCGGCCCAGCAGAGCATCCTCTATTAACTCAATCGGTAAAACAACATTGAGATGAATGGCAAGCAGTGATTCAATGTCCGCCGCAACGAACTCGTTGCCCTGGTTATCGGTCAGGCGAGCTTCTCCGGAGGACTCTTCGACCCGCGCCAGGGTGCCGCGTAACGGGTGTGAAATACGAATAGCGCGACTGTCAGCCTGGTGTTGCCAGCGCATGCTGGCACTTTGTCTGTCATCTTCAAGATGATTAATAAATGCCATCCGCGACTGGAATTCCCAGCCTTCGATATGACTGAGCTGACGTTGATGGGCAGCAATGGTTGCTGCATCAATGTTGCTTTTATCAACTGAAGGCGGGGCACTGGCACAACCGCTGATAGTTACGAGTAGAATAAGGATTGCTAATGAGCGCATGAGTGTCCTTGCTGGTAGATGCCGGTAAAGTTGACCACGAAAGCGACCTTGCTTTCAATAGCCTGTGCTTTGCAATACAATACAGCCTTAATTTTTTTAATTAATCGAGCGTCGGTAACCGCCTCTTCTATGACCATCTTAGCACTCGGTGTAAACCATAAAACAGCAACCGTTGAAGTCCGCGAAAAAGTAGCCTTTGCTGCGGACCAACTGGAAGTTGCATTGCAGTCGTTAACACAGCTTGGTCACGTGTCTGAGAGCGTGATTGTGTCGACCTGCAATCGTACAGAGCTGTACTGCCATCTGGAGCAGGATGATCTGACGCCTGTTATTGAATGGCTGGCTGCGTTTCATCAGGTCCCGGTGAGCGAACTCAATCAATATCTCTACCAGCACGCCGATGAGCAGGCGGTAAACCATCTGATGGCGGTTGCGGCCGGTCTGGATTCGTTGGTTCTGGGTGAGCCGCAGATCCTTGGCCAGGTCAAGCAAGCCTACCAGCAGGCGAAAGAAGCGGGCACCGTAGGTACTATCTTTGAACGCCTGTTCCAGTCAACCTTTTCGGTCGCGAAAGATGTTCGTACCAACACTGAGGTGGGACAAAATGCGGTGTCGGTCGCCTTTGCTGCGGTTAATCTGGCGAAACATATTTTTTCCAGCCTGAGTAAAGCTACGGTGTTGCTGGTTGGTGCGGGTGAAACCGCTGAACTGGCGGCGCGCCACCTGAGCGAACAAGGGGTGGCTAAGATGCTGATCGCGAATCGCACGCGCTCACGAGGTGAAGCACTGGCGGCCACTGTGGGTGGCGAAGCCCATTCGCTCAGCGATCTGCATTCATTGTTGCCACAGGCTGATATCGTGATTTCTTCGACCGCCAGCCCATTGCCAATTGTCGGCAAGGGCCTGGTCGAAAGTGCAGTGAAAAAACGCCGTCACCGACCTATGCTATTGATTGATCTGGCAGTACCTCGGGACATCGAAGAGCAGGTCGGCGAGCTGGATGATGTTTTCCTGTACACGGTTGATGATTTACAGAGTATTGTCAGTGCAAATCGAAAACAACGGGAAACCGAAGCGGCCACCGCACGGGAGATGATCACCCAACAGGCTGCTGCATTCAGCGCCTGGCTACGCAGTCTGAACAGCGTTGATTTATTGCGTCGTTACCGACAAAGCAATGAGGCTGTTGCGGAACAGGTATTGCAGCGTGCGATGAGTTCACTGGCATCCGGCAAACGGCCTGAAGATGTATTGCAGGAACTCAGCACGCGGTTGACCAACACCTTAATGCATACGCCGACCCGCGCGATCCAGGAAGCTGGACGCCAGGGGGATGTCACGGCGTTGGCAGCGTACCAAAAATTAATTAAAAATTAGCAGGTGGCAGGCCGCAAAATGGTAGTGCCTGGCAAACCTCCGATCTCAGCACAGGAATCAGCATGAAAGAGTCAATTATCCGTAAACTGGAAGGTCTGGTTGAACGGTATGAAGAAGTCCAGGTTTTACTGGGGGATGCCCAGATTATCTCGGATCAGGACAAGTTTCGTGGCTTGTCAAAAGAATACGCGCAGCTTGAAGAAACGGTGCAGTGTTTTCAAAAATATCAGCAGGCGGTCGACGATGAAGCGGCCGCTATTGCCATGCAGCAGGATGATGATCCTGAGATGCGAGAGATGGCGACGGAAGAACTGGCAGACGCGAAAGCACGTCGCGAAGCACTGTCAGCTGAATTAGAAATTCTATTGCTACCCAAAGACCCAAATGACGATAACCCTTGCTACCTTGAAATTCGTGCTGGCGCCGGCGGTGATGAAGCGGCGATTTTTGCCGGTGATTTATACCGGATGTATAGTCGTTACGCGGAGAAACACGGCTGGCGCGTTAGTGTAGTCAGTGTCAATGAGGGTGAACACGGCGGATTTAAGGAGATGATCGCGCACGTGGTGGGTGACGGTGCTTACGGCAAAATGAAGTTTGAGTCCGGCGGACACCGGGTCCAGCGAGTGCCAGAAACCGAGTCACAGGGGCGGGTACATACCTCAGCCTGTACTGTTGCGGTGTTACCGGAAATCCCCGAAGCCGAGGCGATCGAAATTAATCCGGCCGACTTGCGGATCGATACCTATCGCGCGTCCGGTGCCGGTGGACAGCACGTTAACCGGACCGACTCTGCGGTTCGAATTACTCACTTGCCATCCGGAGTGGTAGTGGAGTGTCAGGATGAACGCTCGCAGCATAAGAACAAAGCGAAAGCGATGTCGGTGCTGAAGGCGCGCCTGCAGGCGGCTGAGGAAGAAAGACGCCGCGAGGCTGAACAATCGACCCGGCGTAGCCTGGTTGCCAGTGGCGACCGCTCAGAACGTATTCGAACGTACAATTATCCGCAGGGGCGGGTCAGCGATCACCGCATTAATTTAACTCTGTATCGTTTAGATGAAGTCCTGGCCGGGTCTCTCGACCTGATTCTGGATGCGATCGTGCAGGAGCACCAGGCTGACTTGCTGGCGGCGTTAGCTGAAGGCTAAGTTGACTAGGGATGAAAAGTTACTACGTGATTAGTCGGGCGATAAACTACGGAAAAACTCAGGTGGCATTGGGTGGCAGTGACTCAGCACTGCTTGACGCTCAATTGTTATTGCAGCATGTACTTGGCTGTGATCGCCAGTATCTGTATATGCATCCAGAGCAAGTACTTGAGGATCAGCAATGGCAGGACTACCGGACTTTAATCGAAAAACGGCGTGACGGCTATCCGGTGGCACATTTGGTCGGACATCGGGACTTCTGGGATCTGACCCTGGCGGTTAATGACAGCACCTTAATTCCGCGGCCGGACAGTGAGATCCTGGTTGAACGGGCATTACTTCTGGCGTTAAAAGACGATGCCAAGGTGCTGGAGCTGGGGACCGGTACTGGCGCCATTGCGCTGGCGCTCGCTAACGAAAGACCGCGCTGGCAGTTAACCGCGCTGGATAAATCTGCGGAGGCTGTGCAGTTGGCAACCACCAACCGCGATCGCAATGGCTTAACGGACCGGCTAACACTGTTGCAGAGCGACTGGTTTGCAGCGCTGAAAGCTGCTCAGCGTTTTGATTTAATCATTAGTAACCCGCCTTATATTGACCCGGATGATGCTCATCTGCAGCTGGGTGATGTTCGTTTTGAACCGCGCTCAGCCTTGGTTGCAGACGACCAGGGGTATGCGGACTTACGCTTTATTATTGAACAGGCGCCAGCGTACTTAAACCCGGGTGCCTGGGTTATGTTAGAACATGGCTTTGCACAAGGCCCTAAAGTTCGTGCGTTTTTTTCCGAAAAAGGTTATGAAAAGGTTAACACAGTGACGGATTATGCTAACTTGGACAGAGTAACCTTCGCCCAATGGATTAACGACTAGCGCCTCTATTGGCGCTGTCACTAGGGGAAAGCACATCGAATCTATGAGTAATCAATTTTTATTCGCTGACGAACCGGTTCAGCAGCAGGAGTTACCCCAGGACTACTGGAAAATTCTGATTGTTGACGATGAGCCTGAAGTTCATGCGGTGACCAAACTGGCTTTAAGTGATTTTAGCTTTCTTGGTCGTGGACTTGAATTTCATAGCGCTTTTTCTGGTGAAGAAGCACGCGAGCTAGCCACCAATCACCCGGATGCTGCAATTGTCTTGCTTGATGTGGTGATGGAAAGTGATGACGCTGGGCTGCATGTTGCTAAGTTTATTCGTGAAGAGCTCGGCAACCGTTTCACCCGCATCATTTTACGCACCGGCCAGCCTGGTCAGGCTCCGGAGCGCACAGTCATCGTCAATTACGACATTAACGACTACAAATCTAAAACTGAACTGACGGCGCAGAAGCTCTTTACTGCGGTTATGTCGAGCTTACGTTCCTACCGCGATATTATTTCCATTGACCATAGCCGCCGCGGCCTGGAAAAAGTTATCGCGTCATCCACCAACCTGTTTGCGTTGCAGTCGATGGAGCATTTTGTCGATGGCCTGGTGCAGCAATTGAGTTGGGTGATCGGAGGGGCGCGGCAAACCCTCTATGCAACGGCAGGGCGTTCACCAAACCCGGAACAGATGGTAATTCGGGCAGCATATGGGGAAGACGCCGATCAGTTAATGAATCAGCAGATCAAAGCGGCGTTACCGAAAAAAGTATTGCCCGAGGTGGACAAGGTGGTTCGCTCCCATGGCATCTATTACGGTGATGACTTCGTGCTCGCCTATTGTCCGAGCCAATGTCGCCCACAAGGGGCGCTGTTATGTATGACAGGTTTAACCCGGCCGCTCAGTGATAGTGAAAAAGAATTGCTGCAACTGTTTGCAGACAATGTTCAGCTGGCCCACGATAACGTGACGTGTTTGCAGGATACTGATGAGTTGTTGGCGCAATTGGTAGCTCGACTGATGGAGCTTGAGCAAACCCATGTTGCTGAACAGCTGGATAAGCAGTCGGCTTATGTGCGGATGACCCATGAACTGGCCCAGGCCACAGAGATGGGCGCTGCCAGGGTGCAGCAAACTGCGACAGCGGCGACCTTGTATGAACGTGCTGAGCGTTTATTTGCGGTGATGGATAATCAGCCAGCAACCAAAGTTTCCCCTTGTCAGGAGCGTTTAAAGCGTGCAGTCCGGCCCTTGCATATGGCAGAATCGGATGTGGCGCAAATTGCCTACCGGGCTTTAAACGAGCGCCTTGAGCGTTGGGACGGCCTGGGTTTGCCAGCAGGTAAACAAGGTGAAGCCATTGCCATGGAAAGCCAGGTGCTGGTGCTTGCATTTCATCTGTTCAAACTGGCGCAGGAGGACCTTACCGAAGCTGAATTATTGGCGCGGTTAGACGCTGAACGAAACCGGCATTTTGCTCCGCAGTTACTAAAAGCGGTGAAACAGAATTTGTCCTCACTGCTGCAAAAAGCGCGTCCCTGAACGCGCTTTTTTAGCCACTGACTCTTAGTTTTTTATAACTTACGTATTAACTTAATAACAATAATCAAAAGGTGTACCCGATGTTCGCTGCGTTTAAGCATTTACATATGACTATGGCCGTTCTTACTGTGTTGTTTCTGATCCTGCGTTTTGCCTATGGCATGCGAGGAGCGGCAAATTTGAATAAGAAATGGCTTAAAGCACTGCCACATGTAGTCGATTTTCTGTTGGTGGTGAGTATTTTGGGGATGCTTATTTCGTTAAGCATGTCGCCGTTTGCAGCTAGTTGGGTGACTGAGAAACTAGTTGTTTTCATCCTCTATATCGTATTTTCTGTGATCATGGTTTTATCGCTCCGTGGCAGAATGAGTCGCTCCCTTCGGGTGCCGGCGTTTGTGCTGGCACTGGCAAGCTGGTTGTGGTTGATTCATGTCGCTATGAGTAAATCAGCCGTGTTGTTGTAGGTTGTATTATTTTTAAGGACAGGCAAGTAAATGAATCAAACAATTATTCGGGTCGGCCAGGGCGATAACGCTGTTGAAGTTGCCAACCAGTTGCCGTTTGTGCTTTTTGGTGGGATGAATGTTCTGGAGTCACGTGATCTGGCGATGCGTATCGCTGAGCATTATGTTGAAGTGACGCGCGAGCTGAATATCCCTTATGTGTTTAAGGCGTCGTACGACAAAGCCAATCGCTCTTCCATTCATTCGTTTCGTGGTCCAGGGATAGACGAGGGATTAAAAATCCTGGAGGAAATAAAAAGTACCTTTCAGGTGCCGATTATTACTGACGTTCATGCGCCTGAACAGGCGGCTGCTGCGGCAGAAGTTGCTGATATTATTCAGCTACCGGCGTTTCTTGCACGACAGACTGACCTGGTTGTGGCAATGGCTGAGACCGGCGCGGTCATTAATGTGAAAAAGCCACAGTTTCTTGCTCCGCATGAAATGCGTCATATTCTCGGCAAGTTCAAAGAGGCCGGCAATGACCAGGTTATTTTATGTGAACGAGGTTCCTCCTTTGGTTACAACAACCTGGTGGTTGATATGCTGGGTATGGATGATATGAAGCAGTTTGCGCCGGTTATGTTTGATGCCACCCATGCGCTGCAGCGTCCAGGCGGGCGTGCGGACTCTGCAGACGGGCGCCGTGCCCAGGCTGCCGAGCTGGCTCGCAGCGGAATGGCACTGGGCATTGCCGGCTTGTTTATTGAAGCCCATCCGGATCCAAACCAGGCCAAATGCGATGGTCCCTGCGCGCTTCCATTGACTAAATTACGTGGCTATCTGCAACAAATGAAAGCCGTTGATGAGTTGGTAAAAAGCTTCCCACCGCTGGATACCTCCGCCAGTCGTTAATTGTCTAACTAAGGCAAGTGCTGTGCGCTTGCCTTGCTCTCTCTCCCGCTTTGGTTTAAATTAAACGCCTGTTTTAATCGGCGTAGTCCATCAAACATAGGGGCGCATAGCCATGGCGAAAGTGCTCAAAACCAAAGATAAAATACTCAACGCTGCTGAGCGCTTGTTTGCCGATCAGGGCTTTGAATTAACTTCCCTGCGCCAGATAACGGGTGCGGCGGATGTGAATTTGGCCTCAGTAAACTACCATTTCGGCTCCAAAAAAGCGCTTATCCAGGCGGTCATGGAACGTTACCACGCGCAATTTATGCCAGAGCTGGATGAGCGTCTTAAGACACTGGAAGAAGAAGGGATTAATTCGACTGAAGAAGTGCTGAGTTGTTTTGTTGGTCCCTTATTAAGTCTGCAACGTATCAATCCACTGGGTACGGAAATTTATCTCAGCTTACTGGGCCATGCTTACAGTGAAATTCAGGGCCATTTGCGTCGCTTTACGATGCAGAACTTTGGTCATGTAGTGCAGCGGTTTTTCCATTGCATGCAGCAGGCTAATCCGCACCTGAGTGTGGCAACCTTGTTCTGGCGTCTTCACTTTACTCTTGGGGCCACCGTTTTTGCTCAGGTTTCCGGACAGGCGTTAAGTGAAATTGCGCAAGCGGACTTTGGCGAGAGTGCCACCGCGGAAGATATTGTCGGTAAGCTTATTCCCTACCTTGCGGCTGGAATTGGGGCGGCAGAAGTATCTGCTTCAGCTAGACTTTAAACAGCCTCTGCGCAGAAAAGATAATTAACCAAAGGAGTGTCAGTATGTATGTACTGTTAATTTTAATTGCAGTGATAGCGATTGTGCTTGGCGTGCCCGATATTCGGCGAAGTTTGATATCGCGACCAGCATTTGCATTCTTTAAACGAGTGTTGCCTCCGTTATCAGCGACCGAACGAGACGCGATGGAAGCAGGGGATGTATGGTGGGATGGAGAGCTATTCTCCGGCAAGCCCGACTGGCACCGCTTGTTGCGAACCACCAATCCGAAATTTAGCGCAGATGAGCAGGCATTTATCGACAACCAGCTGGAAACTTTGCTGGCGATGATCGATGACTTCGACATTGTCATGCAACAGCGTGATTTACCGCCAGAAATTTGGGACTACCTGAAAAAAGAAGGCTTCTTTGCGATGATCATCGGCAAAGAATTTGGCGGACTGGCGTTTTCAGCGGCGGCGAACTCGCACATTGTTGGTCGCATCGCGACCCGCTCGCTGAGCGTGGCGGTGAGCGTAATGGTGCCGAACTCATTGGGTCCGGGAGAGCTTCTTACCCATTACGGCACGGATGAACAAAAGAACTACTGGCTTCCGCGACTGGCAAATGGCGACGCAGTGCCCTGTTTTGCTTTGACCGGCCCGGAAGCGGGCTCGGACGCAGGCAGCATTCCGGATCACGGGGTCATCTGCAAGGGTGAGCACGAAGGCAACGAAGTTCTCGGCATTAAGCTCAACTGGAACAAGCGTTACATTACGCTGGCACCAGTTGCTGATGTGCTGGGGCTGGCGTTTAAGCTGGATGATCCGGACGAGCATCTCGGCCGTGGCAAGCATTTGGGGATCACCTGTGCGCTGATCCCGACCTCGCATCCGGGGGTTAAAACCGGGGACCGTCATTTCCCGTTGGCGCAAGCCTTTATGAACGGAACCACCTACGGCAAGGATGTCTTTATTCCGCTGGACTGGATTATCGGTGGCCAGGACTATGCAGGTAAAGGCTGGCGCATGCTGGTTGAATGTCTATCCGCAGGACGCGGTATTTCATTGCCTGCACTGGCCACTGCATCAGGCCATGTCGCACAACGGATGACTGGCGCCTACGCCTACGTGCGCCATCAATTTGGTCTGCCAATTGGTAAATTCGAAGGGGTGCAGGCAGCGATGGGCCGGATTGGCGGCCTTAACTACAGTGTTGAGTCGATGCGGCGGCTGACCGTTGCGGCATTGTGTGAAGGGCAAAGCCCGTCCGTAGTGACGGCTATGACCAAATACCATATGACGGAAATGGGCCGTACCATTGGCAATGATGCACTGGATATTCATGCCGGCAAAGGCATCCAGATGGGGCCGCGTAACTACCTGGCCAGTAACTACATGGGCGTGCCAATTTCAATCACAGTGGAAGGGGCCAATATTCTGACCCGTAACCTGATGATCTTTGGCCAGGGCGCCACACGGTGTCATCCCTATGTAATGAAAGAGATGGCAGCGGCCGGTAACCCGGATGAAGAAGCCGGGTTACGGGAATTTGATCAGTTACTGATTAAGCATATAGGCTTTGCGGCCGGAAATACGCTGTCTGCATTCTGGCATGGTCTGACAGGCGCGCGTTTTGCTGACTCACCCGTCAGCGGAGAAACCGCTCGTTACTACCAGCATTTGTCACGGATGAGCCGCGGCCTGGCGCTGAGTGCTGATGTGGCGATGCTGACTCTGGGCGGCGATCTGAAGCGCAAAGAGATGATCTCGGCGCGTCTTGGTGATGTACTTAGCCATTTGTATATTGCCTCCGCCGTGCTTAAGCGGTTTGAAGATGATGGTCGCCAGCAGGCTGACCTGCCGTTCGTACGCTACTCACTTGAGCATCACCTGCATCAGATAGGGGTGGCGTTCGATGGTTTCCTGCAGAACTTTCCGCAACGCATTATGGCGGGTCTGCTACGGGTATTAATTTTCCCCTTTGGTATCCATTACAAAGCGCCCGCTGACATTCATGCTCAGTCAATCAGCGATGCAATGATGATCCCGGATGCAACCCGCGATCGGCATACCTTCCTCTGCTACTGGCGCGATGATGAAAACGATGTGACCGGGCATATGGAACTGGCTTTCCAGAAAATGTTTAAGCTGCAGGATGTCTACAAACGTCTGCGCAAAGCACAGAAAAAGGGCCAGATTGGTGCTGATCTTAACGGCGATGCGTTAGCCGATGCGGCGCTGCAGGCTGAGGTTATTGACCAAAGCACGGCGGCTGAGTTACGCCATTGTGAACGTCTGCGGATGAGCGCAATAGCGGTGGACAGCTTCAGCTTTGAAGGGGTTAAAGACGGAAAGTTTAAAGCCCTGGATTAACCAGGGCTTTATTGACCCACCTGATGCAGGAATGAATGGCGCCTCTATTGTTGTTGGCGCCATTTTTCTAACAAAGGATTACGACTGCGGTCGGTGATTGACTGCGGCGTTTGCGAGTCAGACTGAGCTGAATCACTTTGCGCCGCTCCCCAGTTATCGGCCGCTATATCTGCATCCGTGTTCTGAATACTTGTGGCGCTGGCGGAGCAACTACCAGTCTGCAAATAGTGATAGGCTTCGGCTAACAGCGGGTCTTCCAAATCGCCCCAATCTGTAATCGCTCGATCCTGTGCCGAACAGGTAGGGGCCAGGCCATCAAAGTAGTCGCCTTCACCTTCTGCATTGACAGTCTGAAAGTTGATCGCAAAGAGCATTTTGTCACAGATTTGGGTGGGGCTCTGTCCGACTGGCTTGCCGCAGGTCGGTTGTCCAACCGTTACCACGTCAACAAAGGGCTCCAGTGAATTAATAATAATCTCACTGGAAGAGCAACTTGCGCCTGTGGTTAGCACCACGACGCGAGGTAAATTAAGTCGCTCGATGCCGTCGCCGAGGTCAAACAGGTACTCTTCGTCTGCATAGTTATCATTGTAACTAAAGGTAAGGAAGGTTTCGTTTTCTACAAAGTCCCAGCTGGCCTGTGAGGCGATCTGATTTGCGATGCGAATCAATCCGCCGCCGTTGTAACGTAAATCAATAATCAGTTCATCGACGCCACCGGCGGCAACCAACTGGTCGATGGCTGTATTGATGTCCTGCGCGGAGCGGTCAATAAAGCTGTCGAAAACGAAATAGCCAGCATGGTCGCCGTTGTCGAGTTCATAGCGTTCGACTGCCATAATGGTATTGGTTTCAACTTCTTCACGTGCTAACACGCCATCGTCCAGGGTACCATCCGGGCGGCGCCATTCAATACTGACCTCTGCGCCTTCCTGATTGGGGCCAAAGACTTGATTCCAGGAAGCTTCACCACGCTCGATGCGGGCATATAAATCGGAACTGAAAAAGGTCGACATATCAATGTCATTGATTCGGGTCAGTAGCGCGCCTCGGGTAATACCCGCTCGTCCGGCAGGCGAATTCTCATATACATAGTTAATCCGAAGTTCTTCGCGTTCGGGGTCGACGGCGTAGCCAAAGCCAAGCCCGAAAAAGGTTGCGTTGACGTAACGGTCTTCATATTCCTGACGGGTTATCATAAAACTAAAGCGGTCAAGCGGCGGTACAACGTCAGCCAGAAGCGCATAAGGGCTGGCGTAGCTGGAAGCAGAAATCGAGTCAGGAAGCTGATCATTCCATAAATAATCGCGACGCAAATTGTCGATGAGTTGTTGATTCTGTCCTTCAACACTGCACTGGTCGGCCGTTGGGTTATTGGTCGGAGTAGGGGCCGGGCTGCTATCACTGCCACAGGCAGTTAAAGCCATCACAGTGGCGGCGATTACAGAGAGTTTTTTCATTGCAAAGAGTCCTTTTAAACAATTTCTTTACATCATACTTAAGGTTGATGACGCTGCCAAGCGTTGTGAAGTTCTGGCATACTAACGCCCTTTGCAACCACGATGCGATACACAAGGATTAACGATGAGCGCTGTTATGCTGGATATCCAGGGGCTTGAACTGGATGCTGAGGACAAAGAATTACTGCAACACCCGAGCGTGGGTGGGGTGATCCTGTTTAGTCGTAACTATGCAGAGCCCCGGCAGTTACAGGCGCTGTGTCAGAGCATTCGTGAACATGCGCGTAATCCGTTGGTGATAGCAATTGACCACGAAGGTGGCCGGGTGCAGCGTTGTCGTGAACAGTTCTCCGCTATTCCGGCGATGGCCAGCTTCGAGCGTTATGCGGAAAATGAGACAGAAGGCTGTCTGTGGGCAAAGCAAATGGGTTGGCTCATGGCGAGCGAAGTGCTCGCCTGTGGCATTGATTTCAGTTTTGCACCTGTGCTGGATGTAAATGGTGTCAGTGAAGTGATCGGTGATCGTGCATTTTCGGCCCGCCCTGAAGGTATCGAAACCTATGCGCGGGCGTTTATACAGGGAATGCAGCACGCGGGCATGGCGGCGACCGGTAAACACTTTCCTGGTCACGGCTCGGTACAGGCTGATTCTCATATAGCGGTGCCGATTGATGAGCGTGAACCTGACGCCATCGCGGTGCTTGATCTGATGCCGTTTAAAGGCTTACTCGCTGATATTCAGGCGGTGATGCCAGCGCATGTGATTTACAGTCAGGTCGACCCGCTGCCGGCAGGTTTCTCGCGCCACTGGTTACAGACCGTGTTGCGGCAACAACTGAAATTTGACGGGGTTATTTTCAGTGATGACCTGGCAATGGAGGGCGCGACCGTAGTGGGGAGTATGCAGGAGCGGGCGGAGCGTGCACTGGATGCGGGCTGCGATATGATCCTGGTGTGCAATGATCGCGCGGGGGCTATTGAGGTGCTGGACTCAGTACGGATACCAGCCCCGCAACGGGATTATCTGGGCATTATGCGCGGTCGCAGTGGGTTAAACTGGGACCAGCGACATAACAGCCCAAGCTGGCAGGAAGGCCAGCGGGTGATAGAGCTTATTCGTACTCGAGCGGATCAGTAATGCCATGCGCGGCAAATGCAGCCAGTCGTTCACGGCAGGCGCTGCATTTGCCACAGGCTTTGTCACGGCCGTTGTAACAGGTCCAGGTCTGGCTATAGTCAAGTCCCATGCGCAGGCCGTCGGCGAGAATATCCGCTTTGCTTTGCACCAGGTAAGGGCTGTGAATCTCTACCGGTTCATAGTTCGCCAGCTGACTCACGGCGTTCATTGCCTCGACAAACTCAGGGCGGCAATCCGGGTAGATGTCATGGTCGCCGGAATGGGCGCCGTAATACACTTTGCCTGCTTTTATTGACACCGCATAGCCAATTGCGAGCGACAGCAAGATCATATTGCGGTTCGGCACCACGGTGGAGGTCATATTACTGGTGGCATAGTCGCCTTCAGGAATGTCTATGTCATCGGTTAACGACGACCCTGCCAGCAGCGTATTGATGCTGCGAATATCTACGACTTTATGCGGCACCCCAAGCTGCGCACAGACCGTCTTAGCCGACTCGAGTTCACGGTGGTGGCGTTGACCATAGTGAAAGGACACCGCATGCACCTGATGACCGTCGGCAATCGCCCGGTTAAGGACGGTGAATGAGTCCATCCCGCCCGAATAAATAACCACTACGGTCTGCTGTTGCGGCTTAGTAGCCGGATTAGAATTTTGCGCCATCATGCCTTACTCAGGTAAAATACAAAGTTGAACCCATTCTACCGAATTTAGTGGCGCAAAACAGTATGCTGGCAGTGAACGAATTATTTGAAACGATTCAGGGCGAAGGGGTTTTTACCGGCGTCGCTGCAATATTTTTGCGCTTGCAGGGCTGCCCGGTGGGCTGTCCCTGGTGTGACACCCAGCATACCTGGGATAAAAACAACCAGGCTCAGGTGAAGCCGGAGCAGTTGATTATGAAAACCGGTGACAGCCCGAGCTGGGCCGGAATGAGTGAGCAGGCGGTGCTGGAGCTGATTGAACAGCAGGGTTTTACTGCGAAACACGTTGTGATTACCGGCGGTGAACCCTGCATGTATGATCTGAATGCGTTGACCGAATTGCTGCACGAGACCGGCTACCAGACCCAGATCGAAACCAGCGGCACCTTTGAAATTAAAACCAGTGCGCAGACCTGGGTTACGGTATCGCCGAAACTTGATATGCCGGGCGGCTACGAAGTGCGCGCTGATGCGATGGCGCGGGCGAACGAAATCAAGCACCCGATTGCAATGCAAAAACACATTGATGCTCTCGATGCCTTACTCGAACGCTGCCCCGTCGCTGCTGGTACCACCATCTGTCTGCAACCTATCAGCCAGCGGCCACGGGCTACCGAACTGGCGATCGAGACCTGCCGCAAGCGGAACTGGCGTTTGTCTGTGCAGCTGCATAAATACCTCGCTATTGAGTAACGGCTTTTCGCTTCTGTTTACGTCATAACGTACAACTTCCCCATCGCCTGAACACGGCTTCCTGACTATACCTATAGAGTCCATGGTGGACTCGGGTAACACAGGGAGCTTGTTATGAAACGTCTGCAACGCGGTCAGGGCATGACCGAATATATTATCGTACTAGCGCTGGTGGCTATCGCCGCTATCGGGGTGTACTCCTTCCTTGGCAAGTCAGTTCGTAATCAGGTCGCAGGTGTCGCGCAGGAAATCAGTGGTCGCTCAGCCAGTGCTGAGCTGAGCGCGGCGCAAGGCGCTGCTCAGCAGGCAAGTGAGCTGGCTGACGACGACTATCAGCTGGGCAATTATGATGAAGCAACCACTCATGGTAACTAGCGCGAACAAAGGGCAGGCCCTCATCGCATTATTACTATGCGTGATGGGCTTGTTCTTTGGTTTACTCGCGGTGACCGAACTGGGTCAGCGTGCTCAGCGACAAACTCATATTCAGCAGGTGGCCGATCATGCAACGGAGGCGTTTGCCATTGTGGTGGCAAGGGACCTGAACTTTAAAGCCGTAACCAACCGCGCCGCGCTGGCCAATCAGGTTGCCATAGCGCAACTGGTTGGCTTAAGCAGCTACCTGGCGATGCTAAACGAAACGACCCGAAACAGTGCCTTAGTTACCAGCTGGATACCTTATCTGAACGCCGTTATGACTCGACTTGCACAGACCTTACAGCAGATTCAGCAACCATTTAATCGAGCGGTGCAGGGGTTAATCCAGGCAGAAGTATTACTCATTCAGCTGTTAAGCAGCTCACAATTGCTTTTCCATGCCGCCGCTGCGGCAACCGCGCTACAGACCTCGCAGCAGATAGTTGAGGGCACAGATGAGCGGCTGCAACTGGTTTTACTCAATCACGCTACGCTGCCTGATTTTGCCTATAGCTGGGTAACGTACCAGCACCGTGATGCGCTGGCCTCTTACTATCAGCCGCTGCTGCAGCAAAGCCGGGATGGCTTTAGTGAACGGCGCAGCTATCGCTGGTTTGGGATCGGCGGCGCCGTCAGTGCCCGCTTTGATAAATGGGGCGGTACTGAACTGGTCGCAACGCATAACCTGCGTTTGCATGTGCAGGCTATCGACGTGGCGACATTGCGGGTTCGCTTAGGTCCCTTCCGTCGTTATACCGTGCCAGTCGGAACTGGTGGCAGCTATGCAGGCGCACGCCCCCCAGTGAGTGGGTATGTTGCACCCACTGCATTTGGAGGGGCTTATGCGGCTCGTGGAGCCTTGAGTCGTAATACTGCATTACGCAGCCGGCGCCTTTCCCAGTCATTGACGATGCCTGCGTTGTATCGTGTCCACAGCCACAATGACTGGCCTCGTATGACCCTGGTGGTGCGGGAAAGGGAGGCGTCGGATCCGTTACAGCCTTTCGCTATAGCGCGCGCTCAGGTCCGTTATCAGCGCCCGACAGAGTTATGGCCACGGCGTGATCGCTTAACCGAGCGTAGCAACCTGCTAAATGCGCTTTGGCAGGCACGACTGGTTCCAGTCAGCATTGCTGAGCAGTGGTTACTGGAGCAGCAGGTATGAACCAACGAGGGCAGGCGATGACTGAACTTGTAGTCGCGATGCCAGTGCTGGTGATGCTGCTATTCTGGGGAATGCCCCGGTTATGGCAGGCGCTGGAACAGCGAAGTATGGCTCAGCAGTTGGCTAACCTGGCGTTAGCTCAGGCGGAGGAGCGCAATGCAATGGCGCTGCCAGCGATGGACATGGCTTATTGGAACGACGAGTTGGATCTGTGGCTGAACTGGCGTAAATGGATGGTGTTGTACAACCGTAATGAATACCCGTTTGCTACTGCGACCAAGCCGTTTGAACTCATGGCACGTTACGAAAGTTCGCTGGGTATGGCCAATGACAATTTGTGGGATGTGGAAATTGCGGATGTTGGTTACTCACAGTGGGTTCGATATTTGCGCTTACGTGACGACTGGAGTCCTCGTAAGCTGGATGATTTGCGGCGTCGGCCTGCACTGCTAACAGGGTCTAATTTGCTTGATAACTATTGGCTGCGAACCCTGCAGTCAGGACTTTCCATGTTACCGTTGGCGAGGGAGCTGGGGCCCCAGCAACTTGTTCCGGGCCACGTTGATGTGGATGTTGTGCCAGCCGATGCACTCTGTCATCGAGACATTGGCGCCCCTTGTGTGACTGAACCGGGTGAGCGGTTATGGCCGCGTTGATACCCGCTGTTTGTTGGATGCTCAGCATCTATCCGGGCTTATCTGCGGACTGGGTAATAACACCTATGCTGAGGCAGGTTCAGGCGCAAGGCATGCAAATGGACATCTGGCAGTTGCAAATCAGCCAAACGGAAGCGTTCGAGTGGCGTACCAGCCATCGGCCCCGTTGCACTGTTATCAGTCCACCGCAGGCAATCGACTGGTACTGTCTGGACGAAAATAGTCTGTATAGCCTGATCCCGAATGAAGATACGTTTTTGTGGATACAAAGCGAACGCCGGATGGATCTGGCTAAACCTGAGCTTCCTTTTAGCGCTGAACTGTTTAGCCAATATCGGCAGGGCACCGACGAGGTCAGCCTGCTGCAGACCCGTCAGCCGCTTTATCGCTTGCAGGCTCAGTTATTGCGCAGGCAACGCGAGACCCAGGCGCTGTTAATGATGCATCAACAGCACGAGCACGGATTTGTGATGCAATGGCATGTTGACGCTGAGCGGTTCGTTGTGACAGCTCAGCGCGAACCGAGTGGGCTGGTTAACCTTGTTTATGTCAAAGGAAAGGTGCAATGAAATGGAAATTCAACGGCAGCTTCTGGCTACCACTGTGTTGCGGATTAGCTGCCGCTATTGCGGCTTTATACCTCCTGCAGCTTTATCTGCAACGTCAGTTGCAGCAGGCTCCGCTTCCTCTCGATTTACCAGCGGAGCAACTTGAGGTTGTGGTAGCGAACCGTCCACTTAGCGCAGGTAGCGAGTTGACGCCGGCATGGCTAAGCCTGCGCCGGGTAAATGCAGTTGGGCTTGCTAGTGACCATATCAGGGCAGAGCATGCGGCCAGCTTGTTTGGCCGTCTGCTTGAGCATCCTGTGGCTCAGGGCCAACCATTGCAATGGTTGCACCTGGCGCCGCAGCAACAGAATCGCTTTAGCGACCTGTTGCTGGAGGGGCAGCGGGCATTTACCTTGTTGCCGGGTATTGAACAAAGCCATGCTGGCTTACTGCGATTAGGCGATAAAGTCGATCTGGTTGCGCTGGAGGAACCCTCGTTGGAGGTGATTGAAAGTGGGGTCACTGTATTGGCCGTTGATGGTCAATGGGAGTTCTCCGATGCTGCAACAGAGCGTTCAGTGACCCTGGCTATTTCCGTCGAAAAAATGGCATTGGTAGAACGCGCTCAGCGCAGCGGGAAATTACAGCTGTGGCTGCGTTCCGCGGGAGATTCGAAGCCGTTGTCCGTGACTCGCAGACAAACGCAATGGATCGTGGGCGGTCGGATGGAGGAGGCTAATGAATGGCGTGGTTTTGAACCAAGCGTGGAGCCTCTGTCTCAGCGGGCGCTGACAGAAGGGGTCTGGCGGTGATGCTGATGGCAATACTAGCCAGCGTATTCTTACAGGTTGGCGAACTTGAGGTGTTCGACTTGCCCGATGATATCACCAGAGTGGCGGTCGCTAACGGTGAGGTTGTCGAGGCGCGTCAACTCGCCAGCAATGAACTGTTGCTGCTCGGCATCGCGCCCGGCCATAGCCAGATTATGGTTTGGCATGGCAGCGGGCATCTACGCTATCGGGTTGAAGTGGGTGCTCGAGACGAGGCAAGTGCTGCCGTGCCGGTTATTGAACTGGAAGTGCAGGTGATGGAGTTTAAGCAGCGTCAATTACAAAGCCTGGGCGTGCGTTGGCAGCAGGTAGTGAACGGACCCGCGTTGGCGATACTTAGCGACTGGGCGGGTGGTGATCACTTTCGCGCCGCGACACAAGGGGTGGATACGTCGCCTGCGTTGACCGACGTATCGCTGCCTCCCGGGCACTACGTCTCAGCAGGGTTGGCATTGTCGCTCAGCTCGCAGTTACATGCCCTGGCAGAACAGGGGGTCGCTCGAATGCTGGCTAGTCCGGTACTGCGAACCGAAAGTGGTGAGGAAGCTCATTTTCTGGCTGGGGGCGAAGTACCATTGCCACAAACCAACTTGCAGGGAGCGATGGATGTGGCATTTCGTCAGTACGGCATTCAACTCTCAATTGCGCCAGAGCAGTTGGATGATGGCAGCATTCGAACCGCGGTGACCACAGAAGTCAGTAATCTTGATGCCGCGGTAAGTGTTGCCGGTATTCCAGGTTTACTGACCCGACGGACTGAGTCGGTGGTAGCGGTGCAACCCGGGGAAAGCTTTGTTATTTCTGGATTGCGTAGTGAGCAAATGGACCATCAATGGCAGCAGTTGCCGGGAGCAGAACGGACGCCCTTACTCGGAGGCTTGTTTCGTCATCAACAGCAACAACAACAGCGGACTGAACTGGTCATTTTCATTACGCCGCGGGTGGTGACAGATGACGTTAGGCAACAACGCAGGCGAATCGAGTATGTGGAGGATATTGAAGAGCGCTTGCGACGAATCCCATGTCGAGGGATGCAGACGTATTTATAGATGCACCAATTAGCCGGGACAGGAGTGGTGGAATGGATAGCTACCAACAGTTACAGCAGCAAGTGCGTGATTTTATCAAGGCGCAACAGCTTGCCGTTGAAACACTGAGTGATGAACAGCTCAGCGATCTATTGAAAGCGGCGTTGCAACAGCTGATACAGCAACATCAGTTGTCGTCATCATTGACTGAAGAGGCGCGTAACGTGCTTCAACAGCGACTGCTGGATGACTTGATTGGGCTTGGGCCCCTTGAACCATTACTGCGGGACCCTGAGGTGTCGGAGATTATGGTCAACGGTCCATCGCAGGTTTATGTTGAGCGGCATGGACAGCTGAACCCAAGCGAGGTCGCGTTTGCTGATGAAGACGCCCTGCGGCGAGTGATCGAACGCATTGTCGCGGGCGTGGGCCGCCGCGTCGATCAAGCCAGCCCGATGACTGATGCCCGGTTGCGTTGTGGCGCCAGGGTCAATGTCATTATTCCGCCGCTGGCGGTGGACGGCAGTTGTATTACGATCCGTAAATTTTCGCGGCAGATACTAGGTGCCGGTGACTTGATTCAAAGTAAAAGCTGTAGCCGACAGCTCATCGAGTTCCTGCGCCTGGCTGTCGAGAGCAAACTGAATATCATCGTATGTGGTGGAACTGGCACCGGAAAAACCACCTTACTTAATATTCTGGCTAATTGGATAGCTGCAAATGAACGTGTGATTACTATCGAAGATTCCGCGGAATTGCAGCTCAATCATCACCATTTGGTGGCATTAGAGGCTCGTCCCGCTAACCAGGAGGGCCGTGGTGAAGTCAGTATTCGCCAGTTGGTTATTAACGCGTTAAGAATGCGGCCGGACCGAATTGTGGTCGGGGAGTGCCGTGGTGGCGAAAGCCTCGATATGTTGCAGGCGATGAATACCGGCCATGCCGGTTCGTTAACGACGCTCCACGCGAATACGCCCCGCGATGGTCTGCGTCGGCTGGAAATTATGGTAAT
Source organism: Aliidiomarina soli (assembly GCF_003986975.1). Taxonomy (GTDB): domain Bacteria; phylum Pseudomonadota; class Gammaproteobacteria; order Enterobacterales; family Alteromonadaceae; genus Aliidiomarina; species Aliidiomarina soli. The sequence goes on from NZ_PIPO01000001.1 coordinate 190,090, forward strand.
GATGGCGGGAATGGATTTGCCGTTGCTGGCGATCCGGCAGCAGATCGCCAGTGCAATAGATATGGTTATTCAGATTTCAAGACTCAGTAGCGGGCAGCGCTTCATTAGTGCAGTGAGTGAAGTTCAGGGCTTAGAAGGCGAGGTGATTAGCCTGGCTGACATCTTCCTGGCTCCGCAATATAGGGGTCGACATGCTAATGAGGTCTCGAGCTGGCTGGCCCAGGCAACTGGCGATATTCCCGGCTTTTATGATCGCTTGTCTGGTGCTCAAAAGGTAGCAGCCATGGACTGCATCCTACCCCATGACGAATACGCTGATGTGGATTAAATGGTTGCTTAACGGTCTCTGCTTTATTGCCGCGGGTTCGCTGACAATCGCGATTGTGGAGGGCGCTCGTCAGCTCATTGCACGGGTGAGGTGGCGGCGTCGGTCACAGCAGTTTTTGCAGCAATTGCCGGACGCGCTGGTGTTGATAAAGGCGGGTCTGGAAAGTGGAAATGCCTTGCTGGCAAATTTGCAAATGGTGCAAAAAGAAAGTACTGCTCCGCTGCAGGATGAGATTGCCATGCTGCTGGCCCAGTTGCGGCTTGGTCACAGCATTGATGAGTGCATGCAGGACTGGCTCAAGCGAATGCCACTGGCAGATCTGGAGCGGGTTGTGGTCGCTCTGAAACTAGCGCAACAGCACGGTGGTCAGCAGGCGCGAGTGTTAAGGCAGTTGGCCGACAGTATGCAGGCGAAGCAAATCCTGCAGCGACGGGTGGCAGCACTGGCCAGTCAGGGAAAGATGCAGGCGAAGGTGATGACAGGGCTGCCGATCCTTATGCTTCTGGCGTTAGCAGCGCTGGAAACGCCAACAATGCTGGCGTTGAGTCGGCACCCGTTGGGTTGGCTCAGTTTTGCAGTTTTAATGCTGATGTTATCGACTGGCTATTGGCTGATTCGCAAACTAACCCGGTTGCAGGTGATTCTATGACGGTCGCTGGCGATCCCTTGCTGTGGTCAGGTGTGGTCTTGCTGGCGTTGAGTATAGTCATGCTGCCGTGGGCTCCGCTCTTGCGGCACCTCAGTAAACTACTGGTCTGGTTGGGTCAACTTGGTTCAGCCCCAGTGTCCACGGTCGACTTGCGAACTCTTTGCGTCACCGGGCTGGGTCGGCTCAGTTTGCTGCTGGGGGTGGCGAGCAGTGCTCTGGGCGCAGGGTATTATGGACTGCTGACAGCAATCCTAATCGCGCTTATTTGCCTACTATTGAAGCGTGACAGAGTACGCCGTCAGCGTCGCTACCAGGCGTTACTGGTGGCGCAGTTACCTAACCATCTTGAACTGATTGCGATGTTACTGGCCGCAGGCTTGCCGTTGTTAACCTGTTTACAGCGGGCGAGTGGGCAAAATCAGCGCACAGCGCTGACCGTGCAAATGCAACGCATTGTTAACCAGGTGAAAGCCGGCGACAGTTTGAATGCTGCGATGGTGGACTTTGCCAGTCGCTTTCCGGTGCGCGAGCTGCGCCTGTTCAGCAGTGCGGTGCAGCATGCACAACAAAGCGGTGCCGGATTGGCCGAGATTTTGTTCGCGCAAGCGGCGCAACGACGACAGGAATTGTTCCTGCGGGCAGAACAGCAGGCAATGGAAATACCGGTTAAGTTGATGCTGCCATTGATGCTTTTTATATTTCCCAGCACCTTGCTGGTATTGATCGTGGTTTTGGCAGGGAAGTTACTATGGCAATTGTGACCGTTGTCAGCCCTCTCGGTCTACCGACGCAACCCCTCCAAGGGGTTGTAGTGGCGGCTGGTGTTATCGCTCGGTTACGCGGCTGGTTTGGTTATCAGCAGCGGCAAGATATTAACGCCATCTGGCTGGCGCGAACCAGATGCATCCATACCATTGCGATGCGCATGCCGATTGATCTGGTTTGGATGGACAAAAACGGCGTTTGCATACGGGTCGAGCATAAGGTTAGCCCGGACAGCCTATGCTGGTGTGGCAAGGCTTGTCAGGTGCTTGAACTACGCTGTAAGCAGTTGACTGTGCAGCCGGGCGATCAATGTATAATCCACCACACTCAAGGATGAGACTGATGAAAACGAGAACTTTGGGGTATCTGATACTCTCAATGGTGCTGACTTTTTTAGCGGCCTGCCAGAGTATACCAAACGACAGGCGCGAAGCTGTGGACCCGGTGAGTTTACGTGTAAGTGCTCAACGGGCTTATCAAAGTGGTGATTTTATCAGTGCGGAGAGTATGCTGCGGCGTAATTTGAGTATTCACCAGCGTGACGCAGACAGCTGGTTTCTGCTGGCGAATATTCATCTGCGCAGCGGCCAGTATGCGGCGGCACAGCATGCTTATCAACAAGCGGCATTGTATAAGCCAGAGCAAGCTGCAATATGGCACAACCTGGCCCTGGTTCATATCAGGCTGGCGACGCAGACCTTATTACAAGGAATGCGACATCAGGATGATGACTTTGAGCCCCTGATTGGATGGTTACTGGAAGTTCAGGGGGTTGCTATGCAATAAGGGGCAGTTTAACGCACGTCGTGTTTCAGCATGCGCTCTTTCTGCCGGGCCCAGTCGCGGTCTTTGATACTATCGCGCTTGTCGTGGGACTTTTTACCTTTAGCCAGGTAAAACTCCAGTTTTACCCAACATTTTTTCCAGTACATGGCGGTTGCGACCAAAGTATAACCTTCCCGTTCGGTTTTCCCGATCAGGGTGGATAACTCTCTCTTTTTTAATAAAAGTTTACGCGTCCGCTCAGGGTCACAGACGACATGCGATGATGCCGTATTGAGAGGCTGGATCTGAGTGCCCAACAGGTAGGCTTCACCGTCTCTGATGATTACGTAACTGTCTGATAAATTTACTTTTCCATCGCGAATACTTTTGATTTCCCAGCCTTGCAGGGCAAGGCCAGCCTCAAATTTATCCTCAAGAAAATACTCGTGGCGCGCCTTCTTATTCAGCGCGATGGTATTGGATGCTGGTTTTTTCTTTTTACTCATGGGCGTATTATACCTATCCTTGGCGCACAGGGAAGAGAGCGGGGTGTGAAATTAACTCATCTCAGGTGTAGGCGATAGCCTACAAAACCGCTAAAATGCGCGCTTTATTTTCAGCTGCAAGGTAATCATTATGCCACAGATTGAACGGACCTCACTGGTTCCGTACAGTTGCAAGCAAATGTTCGACTTGGTGAACGACATTCCGGCGTATCCGGAATTCGTGCCGGGTTGTTCTGCTGCCCGCATTCTTGCTGAGCAGGACGCTCAGATTGACGCTGAACTGCAAATTAGCAAAGCTGGCATTCAACAGAGCTTCGCCACCCGAAACCAGCTACATGAGCCGCATCGCATTGATTTACAATTAATCAGTGGTCCCTTTAAAGCGCTGCAAGGGGCCTGGTACTTTGAATCGCTGGACAATGGCAAGGCCTGTAAAGTGATTTTGCGCCTTGATTTTGAATTCTCCAGTCGTATGTTGCAGTTCGCTTTTGGTAAAGTTTTTAACGAAGTGAACCGACGTATGGTAGATGCCTTTGCGAAACGCGCCAAAGTGGTTTACGGCTGATGAACGAACAACAGCTAACCATTGAGGTTGTGTATGGCTTACCTGAGCGGCAGAAAATTATGGTTGTTCAGGTTGCTGGGGGCACCACCGTGGAAGATGCCATTGTGCAAAGTGGCATAATGCAACATTTTGATGACATCGACCTGACAAAGAATGCGGTTGGTATTTGGAATAAAACGTGCAAACTTAGTGACCAACCGCGTAACGGTGACCGTATAGAAATATATCGTCCGTTGGTTGCTGATCCAAAAGAGATCCGTCGCCGTCGGGCTGAGAAAGCCAAACTAGAAGGTCGTGCAGATAAAGTTACCGGCGGACGTCCGGATGACAAGCGCAAATGAGGTAGTAGCATATGAAGCTGTTTATTATGCGCCATGGTGAAGCAGCACCACAGCAGGCTTCGGCATTGCTGGGTGGAGCGTCTTATACGTCGGACGAAGCTCGTGAGCTTACTTCCTACGGTGAAGATGAAGTCAGAGCGAGTACGCAGTGGCTGAGCGAACATTATCCGAAACTTGATCTGGCGATTGCCAGCCCGCTGGTGCGAGCGCAGCAGACGTTGGATCTGGTTAGCGATGAAATTCCGATTGAGCTGCGTGAAACGTCAGATGAAGTGACACCGTCGTCCGATCCGGAAGCATTCGCCAGCGCATTACTGGCCAGGTTGCAGGTTGAACCAGCCGAAACGGTCTTAGTGGTCTCGCACATGCCCTTTGTGTGTTATCTGGTTAGTTACCTTGACCAAAAAGTACAGGCACCGCTGTTTCCGACTGCCGGTATTGCGGTGTTGGATATCGAGCCATTGGCAATGCGTGGTGATCTGCAATCGATGACCGCTCCTCCGGAACCGACTATGAGCGGCGCTTAAACGGCCGCTCTTGCACCTCTTTCTAATTATCGGTTTTCAGTAATACCAGTAGCGCGCCCTGACCACCCCATTCCAGTGGAGCCTGATGGAACGCCAGCACTTCAGAGTGTTGCATCAGCCAGCCTGGTACCCGTTGGCGTAACACACCTGTGCCGACTCCGTGAATAACATTCAGACAATGAGCCTGGTCGCGTCGGCATTGAATAATCGCCGCTGCCAGGTCCCGTTGCGCCTGGATCTGGGTCAACCCATGTAAATCGACTACCAGTTCCGGGGCAAAATCGCCGCGCCGTAGTTGCTTGGCAAGATACGGATTGGCATCTGCAGCGGTATATTTCATGGTGCCTTCAGGAAGGGCTGGTTCAAACTGCGAGGAAAACGGATAACTTGCATGCTCCCGCGCCTGTTCTCCTGCAGCCCGTTTCGCGGCAGCTCGGGCGCGTTTACTGACAACTTGTGGCTGCGGTTTGGCCGGTGGGGTACGGTCATTGGTGGATAATTTTTGCACACCCACGACCGCCTGACGGAACAGATTACGCTCGTCATCGCTTAAGTTGGCATCGTCAGGCATGAATATCCCCTTGTTTTCAGGTAATCTTACAGACATTCATATAGTACTCGGGCATTGCCTGTGAGTAAAATTAGCTGGTAAGGAAATTCTGTGGAGTCAATGAACTTTAACGAGCTGGCCGCTGAGCTGAAAACCATCCGTGACTGGCAGCGCTATGCGGTGACGGAGATGAACCAGGCCGAGGTCTTTTTTGGTCATGGCGCAGCCGATGCCTGGGAAGAAGCGAATTTATTATTGGCCAGCGTCACCGCTTTGAATTTTGCAGAGCTGGCGCAGGTTATGGAGTGCCGCCTGACCGGTTTTGAAAAGCAGAGTCTGTGGCAGCTACTGCAAAAACGTATTGACCAGCGTGTGCCCGCTGCGTACCTGACCCATCAGGCGTGGTTTGCTGGGTTGCCGTTCTACGTCGATGAGCGGGTGCTGGTGCCACGTTCACCGATCGCTGAACTGATTGGGCAAGGCTTCCAGCCGTGGCTGACGACATCGCCGCAGCGTATTCTTGATCTCTGTACGGGGTCCGGCTGTATTGCTATTGCCTGCGCGTATGCCTTCCCGGAAGCGGACATCGATGCGGTTGATATTAGTGAGGACGCGCTGGTGGTCTGTGAACGTAATATTCAGCAGCACGGCCTGGAACACCAGGTCACGCCGTTGCGCTCAGACGGCTACGATGCGGTTAAAGACGAGCGTTATGACCTGATTATAACGAACCCCCCGTATGTTGATGCAGAAGACATGGCAGATCTGCCGGCTGAATACCACCACGAGCCCGAGCTTGGGCTGGCGGCGGGCGATGATGGTCTTGATTTGGTGCGCCGTATTCTGCGCGAAGGTGCGACCCAGCTGAATGAGGGCGGTATGCTAATTTGCGAGGTCGGTAACAGCCGGGTGCACATGGAAGCGTTATGGCCGCAGGTTCCCTTTACCTGGCTTGAGTTTGAACAGGGCGGCGAGGGCGTATTCCTGCTCACCCGCGACCAGTTAGTGGCGCACGCTGACGCATTTTAAATTCCTTTATGTATAGATTCGAGGGCTCCCATGGCGGGAAATAGTATTGGTCAATTGTTCAGGGTAACCACCTTTGGTGAAAGCCACGGTGTAGCTATCGGCGGTGTTATTGATGGCTGCCCGCCCGGAATTGAACTGTCGGAAGCGCATATTCAGGCGCAACTTGACCGTCGCCGGCCTGGCCAAAGTCGTTACACGACAGCCCGCCGGGAAGCCGATCAGATCCGTATTTTGTCCGGTGTCTTCGAGGGTAAAACCACAGGCACACCGATTGGCGTGCTGATCGAGAACACCGATCAGCGTTCGCGTGATTACAGTGATATTCAGGATACCTACCGTCCCGGACATGCGGATTACACCTATGATGCCAAGTACGGTTTTCGTGATTACCGTGGCGGTGGACGCTCATCGGCACGTGAAACCGCGATTCGCGTCGCGGCGGGCGCAATCGCGATGCAGGTCCTTGCCGGCCTCGGGGTTTCAGTTCGTGGTGCGATGGTGCAGATGGGCGATATCAATGCTGAACAGTTTGACTGGCAGCAGGTGAATCAGAATGCATTCTTTTTCGCGGATAGTAGCAAACTGGACTTATTAGATGAGAGCATTCGCCAGTTAAAAAAGGCAGGTGACTCGGTTGGGGCCAGAATCCGGGTGGAAGCCCATGGCGTGCCGGCGGGCTGGGGTGAACCGGTGTTTGACCGGCTCGATGCCGACCTGGCGCATAGCCTTATGAGCATTAACGCGGTAAAAGCCGTCGCCATTGGTGATGGGTTCGCGGTTGTCGAGCAGCGCGGCAGCGAGCATCGGGATGAAATGGATGCTTCCGGCTTTTTGTCCAACCACGCAGGCGGCGTGCTTGGCGGGATTAGCAGTGGACAGCCGGTGATTGCTGAAATTGCGCTTAAACCGACCTCCAGTATTACCATTCCGGGGCGCAGTATCCGCCGCGATGGCAGTGAATGTGAAGTGGTCACTAAAGGCCGCCATGACCCTTGTGTTGGGATACGCGCTGTCCCTATTGCAGAAGCGATGCTGGCTATAACGTTGCTTGATCATTATCTGCGTCATCGCGGGCAAAACTCAGTACTGACAGCGAACGGACAAGTGCCGACCGTCGAATGAGCTTTGCAGCACTAGAACCGCAGGCGCGCCGACAAAGCCGTCTGCTGACAGTTAGTTACTTTTGTTACTTTGCGGTATTGGCGGCGTTTGTGCCGTATCTGGCAGTGTACCTCGACGCCGTCGGTTTTAATTCACGCGAAATCGGCGAACTGATAGCGATCATTACGGCCTGCCGCATCTTCGGTCCGCCTGTATGGGCCACACTGGCCGACAAGACCGGCAAAACCTTACCCTTTATTCGCATCGGTGCCTGCGCGGGATTAGTGCTTTTTGTCGCGTTGCTATGGTCATCAAGTTTTTGGTGGGTAGCACTGACAATGGGCCTGATGAGCCTGTTCTGGGCTGCTATTTTGCCGCAGCTGGAAGTGCTCGCGTTGAGCACCTTAGGCCAGCAAAGCGAAATGTACTCACGAATCCGGGTTGGCGGTAGCCTCGGTTTTATTGCGGTATCGCTGGTTATCGGTGAATTGCTTGCCGCTACCGGTGCACACCGGTTCCCGATCTACAGCGCTATTCTGGTTGCACTGCTGTTACTCAGTGTGAGCCGTTTATATGAGCCTGCTAAGGCACAGCACGTCGATACCCGTCCTGAACATACTGGCTCTATCTGGAAGCGGATACGCCAACGTCCTTTCATCGCGTTCCTGTTTTCAACCACATTATTACAAGCCAGCTTCGCACCTTTTTATGCGTTCTTCGCCTTGTATCTGACCTACCTGGGCTATGCCCCGTATGCGGTCGGCTTGTTGATTGCCTTTGGGGTCGCAGTGGAAGTGGGGATGTTCCTGATTGCGGGAAAACTGGTCGTGCGCCATGGGGTGCGTCGCATTCTTATATTCTGCATGCTGGTAACCGCGCTGCGCTGGGGACTGATGTCGCAGCTTGCTGAAGTATTCTGGTGGTTGCTGTTTGCGCAAGGCCTGCATGCATTCAGTTTTGCTCTACACCATGCGGCGGCGATTCGCTTTATTCATCAGCACTTTCCGGCGAACGAACAAAGTCGTGGCCAGTCGTTTTATGTTGGTTTCGGATTTGGAGCCGGCGGTGCCTTGGGTGCCTGGGGCGCAGGTCTGGTCTGGCAGGAGCATGCAGGAGCCGAACTAGGTTTTATGCTGGCGGCGATGGCGGCGTTGCTTGGCGCTTGCCTGTGTTTGTTTATGCGCGCTGAGCGGGGCAATCGAGGCGTTGAGCACCAGACCAGGGTATAGCGACTGGGTGCTGTATCAGCGATAATCGTAGCCACCAATGTCATAACCAGATAATAAATACTAAGAGAGAATGCTATGAGCACATTGATGCGCAGACGAAGCCGATTATTGGCCTGCCTGACCTTAGCGGTTGCCGGCGCGAGCTTTTCACTGGCCCCCTCCGTCACCCTGGCGGAAAGCGAGAAGCGACCGTTGCAGTTAACGGATATTATGCAGTTTCGCGAAATCGAGCAGTCGGTGCTGAGCGACAATGGACGTTGGTTTGCCTACAGTGCTGTGCCGGACTACGGCGATCCGGTCGGTTATGTGGTCAATGTGCTGAGCGGCGAGCAGTTTGAGGCAGAACGTGCGGATCAGCCGCAGCTCAATGCAGATGGTCGCTATGTAGCCTTTCGTCAGCGACCGTCACTGTTAACCCGCGAACAGGCGGAGTTTGATGATGCGGATGATGAACTGAAAAAGCGGGCGAAAGAGACCGATTTAGTGTTGATCGATACCGAGAATGGCGAACAACAGGAGTTTTCGCGGGTGGCCCGCTTTGCCTTCACGGGTGATGGTGACTACCTGCTGATGTTATCGATGAACCATGATCAAGCCGCCACTGACGAAGCTGAGAATGCCGAAACAAAGAGTAACAAGGAAAAAAGCGCAGCCAGCACTCAGACCTTAACCCTGTTACGTTTGAGTGATGGTGAACAACAGCAGATAGAGCAGGTGAGTGCTTTTCAGGTGGCGCAAGCAGGGCCTCGTTTTGCCTACACCGTAAAGAACAATGACACCACCAGCCTCTGGGTGATGAATACCACCAACCACAGCCGCTTACAGCTAGCAGACGCCAGCGACATCGCGTTCAGCGGGCTGGCGTTCAACCATGCAGGCGATGCCCTGGCGTTTCTTCAGGGCGAAGCAGACCCTGAACAGGCGCCCGCAGCGCAAGAGTTGCAGCTATGGCAGTATGGTCAGCCAGGACTAACAAGGATTGAAAGTGAACGCGAAGGCTGGCTTCTGAGTGAGCATCAGTCGCCGAGCTGGAGTGAAGACGATGCGCGGATTTTCATCGGCTACCAGCCGTTACCTGCAGCATCTGCTGAACCTCTGGCAACGCCGACGAGTTATGATGAGCTGTACAGTCTGGACCGTTTACTGGACGACCGGCGTCTGCAGGTTTGGCATGGCGATGATGAGCGAGTTATTACTCACCAACGACAAAGCTACGAGAATAGCCAGAAAGCAACTACCCCTGCGGTGGTATGGGTTGAGCAGGGCCGGGTGGTGCTGCTGGGCGATGATATTGAGGACAACTGGCGTCAGACCGAGCACGCCACGGCACAGCTGGTCAGTAACTCGCGGCCGTATCTTCGTCAAATCAGCTGGGATGGTTTTTACCATGACATCGACCACGTAAACCTCGACAGTGGTGAGCGGCAGAGGGTGGTGTCGCAGGTGCGCAGCAACGAGCGCGGTAGCCTGTCACCGGACGGGCGCTATGTGGCGTATCAGAATGACGACGCCTACTACATTTTTGACAGCCAGGATGGTAGTCAGCAACAAGTCGCTACCGAGGTAACAGTATCCTGGGTTGATGAAGAAAATGATCGGCCGATGGAAGCCTCCAGTTACGGTGTTGCGGGCTGGCTTGATGATAGCAGTGCCTTCCTGGCTTATGACCGCTACGATATATGGAAGCTTTCGGTGGACGGCAACGCGGTTAAGCTAACCCCTAACGGGCGCGAACAGGAAATGCACTACCGGGTCAGAGCACTGAATGACGAACCCGGCTTCGCCAGCGACCAGCGGTTATTGATTGAAAGTTACAGTGACCGTGAAAAATACCATGGCTTCTATCAGCTTGATTTAGCGTCGGGCGCCTTCGAGGTCCTGCTGCAAGACAAAAAGCGCTATCGCTATGTGGATTACAGTGACGAGCAACAGCGGATTCTGTTTACTGAAGAAGATTTCCGCCAGTTTCCGGATGTCTGGTCGGCTACTCTGGATTTCGACCAACCCTTGCAACTGACCGAGGTAAACCCACAAATAGATCAGTTTAAGTGGGGTAACGCTGAGCTTATCGACTGGCAAATCGAGGATGGCGAAACCTTGCAGGGGATTGTTATCAAGCCGGATGACTATGACTCCTCACGCACCTACCCGGTGATGGTCTATTACTACGAGCAGTATTCACAGCGGCTCTACCACTTCAATCAGATGAAGGTAAATCATCGCCCGAACTTCCCGTTTTATGTTGGCCAGGACTATGTGGTCTTTTTACCGGATATTCGCTTCCGCATGGGCGCACCTGGACCAAGCGCAACCGAGTCACTGGTTCCCGGGGTAGAAAAGTTGATCGACATGGGTATTGCAGATCCGGAGGCAATAGGTTTGCATGGGCATAGTTGGTCAGGTTACCAGTCGGCATTTGTGGTCACCGAAACGGACATGTTTGCGGCTGCAGTCAGCGGCGCCCCGGTGTCGAATATGACCAGCGCCTATACCGGAATTCGCTGGCAGAGTGGCCTCGCCCGTCAGTTTCAGTATGAAACCGGACAGAGCCGGATCGGGCCCAGCATGTATGAGGATCTTGACCCCTATATTGAAAACTCACCGGTGTTTTTTGCCGATCAGATCAATACACCTATGCTGATCCAGTTTGGGGATGCCGATGGGGCCGTTCCATGGGAGCAGGGGATCGAGTATTATCTTGCATTGCGCCGTCTGGACAAAGAGGTGGTGATGTTGCATTACGAAGACGAACCGCACCATTTGCAACGTTACGCCAATAAAATTGATTACACGATTAAAATGCTCGAGTTCTTCGATCATTATCTGAAGGGCGAACCGGCACCTGAATGGTGGGTCGAAGGCATGCCATTTCAGCAGTATGCTGAGTGAACCGGGCAGGTTAACTAACTAGATGAGAGGGTTTTGTGACAGCAGGTCTAACGCATACAATAGAAGACGTGATTGATGTCTTTAATGCTACCTTTGCCGAGAGTCACAATACCCGCTTGATCAGCGGCTCGCACGAGCCGCTGTACCTGCCTTCCAGCAACCGTTGTAGCTACCACCGGATTGTGTTCGCCCACGGCTTTTACCGCTCCGCATTGCACGAAATTGCGCATTGGTGCGTTGCCGGCCGGGTGCGCCGTCATCTTGTTGATTATGGCTACTGGTACAAGCCGGACGGGCGCAATGGGGACGAACAGTGTCAGTTTGAGCAGGTAGAATGTAAGCCTCAGGCGCTGGAGCTTTTATTCTGCTTAAGTGCCGGACATGATTTTGAAGTCAGCTGTGACAACCTCGCCGCCGCTGATCCGGATGCTGTCAATGTAGCCGCTTTTGATCAGGCGGTGCGCGCGCAGTTAGCCGATTATCTGCAGACCGGACTACCACAGCGGGCAGCACGTTTTGCCACTGCATTGCAGCAATTTTACCGCACCCCTGAGATTGAAGTTGGGCGTTTGTATCACGCCGCGTAAGGAGTTGAACTGATGTTCCGAATTGGTCTGGTAGTAAATCCGTATTCCGGGATTGGCGGTGCAGTGGGTTTAAAAGGCAGCGACGGTGAAGCCACCCGCCAAGAGGCCCTTGCTAAAGGCGCTGAACTGAAAGCCAATCAACGGGTCGAGCAGGCATTGCAGTTACTGCAGCCGCATCAGTCCAGTATTCAATGGCTGACGGCCAGTGGCGCGATGGGGGCCGATGTGCTGCAACGTTTAGAGTTCGGCAGTGAAACACTGTACCAGACGCCGCAGCAGTCTGAAGCGGATGATACCAAAGCGGCTGTTAGTGCCTTGGTCGAGTCTGGGATTGATTTGCTGGTGTTCGCGGGTGGCGATGGTACTGCCCGTGATGTCTATGCTGTGATCGGAGATACCCTGCCAGTGGTGGGTATCCCGGCAGGTGTAAAAATTCATTCCGGGGTGTATGCGGTCTCACCCAAAGCGGCGGGCCGGGTGCTCGAGTTGTTGGTGAGCGGTCAGTTGACTACAGTGCGCCATGCAGATGTAATGGACATTGATGAAAACGCCTTCCGTCAGGGCAATGTGCGTGCGCGGCGTTACGGTGAAATGCTGGTGCCGGGTGAGCTTGAATACATGCAGGCGGTTAAAATGGGTGGCCGTGAAAGTGACGAACTGGTGCTGACGGACATCGCCGATGATGTGATTGAAAACATGGAAGACGATGCGCTGTACATAATGGGCTCTGGGTCGACCGTTGCGGCGCTGATGGAGCAGATGGACTTACCTAATACGCTGTTGGGCGTCGATGCCATTGTTAATCAGCAGTTGATTGGCAGCGACCTGACCGCGGCACAGCTCGAAGCCTTGTGCCGCGACTACACAAAACGTTATCTGGTGATTACCTTAATTGGCGGCCAGGGGCATATTTTCGGGCGTGGCAATCAGCAGCTCAGCCCGGCGGTTATTAAAGCGGTGGGGCGACCGAATATTATTGTTGTGGCCAGCAAAACTAAGCTTAAAGCACTGGAGGGGCGACCGCTGCGGGTTGATACCGGCGATGTTGAGCTGGATCAGGCGCTCACAGGCTTTATTCAGGTGACCACGGGCTACCACGACCAGACTATGGTCGCGGTGACCGCGGTGGACTAATTACGACCGATTCGTTTTAGAATTGCGAGGCAGGCAGGCGCAGGATAATACCGTCGAGCTCGTCGGTCATTTCTATCTGGCAGCTTAACCGGCTGTTGTCCTGTGGGTCGTTGGCCATGTCGAGCATACTTTCTTCCATATCGCCGACGGGGGCCAGTTTGTCTACCCAGGCCGGGTCGACATAAACGTGGCAGGTTGCGCATGAACAGACGCCACCACATTCACCAATAATACCGTCAATCATATTCTCTGTGGCGGCTTCCATCAGGCTCTGACCGACTTCAACGTCCACTTCGTACTGGCCACCATTGGCTTCGATGTAAATCGCTTTTGGCATAGTTGCTCTCGTGTCCTACTTGGCTAAAAGTGATATAGTTTAACGCATCTAATCATAGGTTTGGTGATTATTGGATTTTTTAACAGGATCTAAAATGACATTGCACAGTAATAAAGAATTTTTCGTTTCATGGGAAGAGCTGCACCGTGCTACCCGTGAGCTAGCCCGCCGTCAACTGCCTGCAGAGCAGTGGCGGGGGATTATCGCGGTGAGTCGGGGCGGGCTGGTACCGGCTGCGATTATTTCGCGTGAACTTAATATTCGTCTGGTTGACAGTATTTGTGTCAGTTCCTATGACCATACCTCGCAGCGCGAAGAAGCCATTGTGGTCAAAGACGTTTCATCCACCGAGGATGGCGAAGGTTTTCTGGTCGTTGATGATCTGGTCGATACCGGCAATACCCTGCGTCTGCTTAAAAAGCGCTTCCCGAAAGCACGGTTCATTACCGTGTACGGCAAGCCAGCCGGGCTTGAGCTGGTCGATGACTATGAAGCGGATTTAAGCCAGGATACCTGGATTCATTTCCCCTGGGATATGCATCTGCACTATGTCGACCCGCTGGCCGGGCATGAGTCTTAATTACACAGGAGTATCCATGAACTGGTTTAAAAGCATTATTGCCCTCATTATTGTCGCTGTAGTGGGGATCGGCTTCTGGTTAATGATATTCGGCGCACCCATTGATGACAGCGCACTGAACCGACGCATGGAAACTTTTAATGAAGAGGCGTTCCGTACTGCACAGGCTAATAACGATCTTATTTTGATCAACTTTCATCAACGCTGGTGCCCTGATTGTATCCAGCAAAAACGGGTCCTGGCACGCTACTTTATTGATTTTCCGCAGTCACCGGTAAAAGTATTTGAAGTGGACTTCGATGCAGAAGCGGAACTGGTAGAGCGTTTTCGTGCTGAAGATGCCACCAGCCTGGTTTTATATCGCGGCGAAGACCGGATCTGGTATGGCTATCAGCAAACCAATACCGCGAACATCTACAGCGCGTTGCAGGAAGCCGAATATCATTCGCGATTGTTTGCAGAGGACGACTAAAACGCTAGCCGGGTTAGCAGCAACGCGATAACGCCTCCGCAGGCGACCAGGAGAAGAGCGACAGGCAGCGTTGCGCGCAGTACCTGTCCTTCCATCCCTTTTAACTGCACCGTCGCCCCGGCGGCGATAATGTTGTGCGGACAGACCATGTTCCCCAGGGCGGCGCCATAGTTCTGCGCCCCTAGCATCGGCAGCCTGGCAACCGTAGCCTGATCCGCGGCAGCCATTTGAAATTCGCTGAAAAGCACATTGGAAGCAGTCGCTGAACCGGTAATGAAAGTGCCAATCAGGCCAACCAATGCAGCCCACACGACCCAACTTACCCCGCTCGCAGACGCTAACGCATAGCCCAAATCAATAATCAGCCCTGTGTGCACCATCAGTCTCGACAGGAACAGCATTAAAAGCAATGCAATGGCGACCGGAAGCAGACGCAAAGCGGCCTGCCGGATCGCATGCATAACATTGCGAAGCTGTTGTTGTTGGATCACGGCGGTCATTATAAAACTAATGAAAAGTAACGTTCCCGGATGATAGGCCGGTTGCATTGAGGCCTCGAATTCACCCCATTGCCATTGCCAGATAAAGCTTTGCAGTGCTTCACGCAGGTCCGGTTGGAGCCGTGTAATGAGTACCAGACAGATAAGGACTAAATAGGGTGCGTAGGGGCGCCACTTCATCTCGATCCCAAGTGGAACATTGTTGCCCGGGGTAAAAGCCGTGGGCCAGATGCGGGTTATCAGGGTAAATATCAGGGCCCCAGCTAACGCGCCCACTAAGGTGGGTAATTCCGGACCTGTCCACCAGGCCAGTGCGGCAAAGGGAACAAAGAAACTAAACCCGGTCAGCAGGGCAAGACCTGGGTTACGCACGCTGAGGGTACGGGTCATCGCGAGAGGCAGAATGAAGATGCCAGGCACGGCAAAGAGTACGCTGGCCTGAGCCAGAGCGGCGGGGGCAAATCCGGTAATGGTAGCCTGAGCGAGCACAGGGGTGCCCACAGCTCCAAACATGACGCCCACGGCATGACCAAACAAGGCCAGAATGACCGCCTGAACCCGGCCAAAACCAGCGCTAACCAGAAAGGGCGCGGTGAGCGCGGCAGAGGTTCCGAAACCAGCGGCCCCTTCCATAAAGAGAGAGAAAAACCAGCTAATAAAGAGCGCGCTGACCTTAGGATCAGGGTGCAGCCGGGCAAGTTGCTGCTGGATTGAAGCAAGTGCCCCTGAGCGTTGCTGCAACATATGGATCGCCAGCGCAGCAAATATAATCCAGAGAATGGTTAAACTCATGAGCCCGGCTTCAGCAGCGCTGCCGGGCAGCAGCGAAAGGAATAGCCCGGACGAGTTTTGCGGATAACGCCACCAGGCCACTGACAGTGCTATGGCAATAGCCAGTAATGCGGCGGTGGCGGCACGCCAGCGGAGCCAGGCCATAGTGAGCAGAATCGAGAGCAGTGGGAGCGCCAGTAATAGCGAATCTGTCATACGACTTTCTGGCTGGTGACCCGGTGCAGCTCGCCGCCTTTGCCTTCTACCGCGCTGGCGTTAAGTAACGTGGTTTCAGCAATGTTGCTAAGGGCTTCTTTGGTGAAGAACCCCTGATGGCCGGTAATTAATACGTTGGGAAAGGTCAGCAGACGCATAAAAGTGTCGTCCTGAATGACCTGGTTGGAAAGGTCGGTAAAGAACAGGTCGCTTTCCTCCTCATAAACGTCGAGGCCAAGACTGCCAATTTTGCCTGATTTTAATGCCTCAATAACCGCTTTGGTATCAATCATTGGGCCGCGGCTGGTGTTAATCAGGGTTACACCATCGCGCATTTTGCTGAGGGTATCCCGGTTAATAATGTGGTGGGTGTCTGGTGTTAATGGACAGTGCAGCGAAATAATATGCGATTCGCGGAGTAAGGTTTGCAGTTCCACCAGTTCAAAGGCTGCCAGTTCAGCCGGGTCGGCATACGGGTCTGTGATCAGGACCCGGCAGCCCATCGCCTGCATAATATGGGCAAAACGCTGACCTATTTTTCCTGCGCCCAGTAGCCCGACAGTTTTACCATGAATATCAAAGCCCATTAAGCCGTCGAGGGCAAAGTTGCCTTCGCGGACGCGATTAAAGGCACGGTGAATTTTGCGATTAAGGCTGAGTAATAGAGCCAGCGTCAGTTCAGCCACGGCATGGGGTGAGTAGGCGGGGACCCTGGCGACCGTGATATCAAGCTGTTCTGCGGTGGCCAGATCAACATTGTTAAATCCGGCGCAGCGTAACAGCACTAGATTCACTCCGGTGTTGTGTAGTTGCCGCAGAATAGTGGCATCGACTTTGTCATTGACGAAGACGCAGACGGCGTCGTGGCCGGCGGCGAGAGCAACGCTTTGCTCGCTTAACCCGGTGTCGAAGAAGGTTAACTGATGGTTACTTCCAAGTTCTTGATTGCGTTCAGTAAATGATTGTTTGTCGTAGGCTTTACTACTGAAAAATGCAATCTTCATGGAGCGCTCCTGGCCTGGTTACCGATAATTAGTATAAGTTCACTCTACTATCTCTACTGTGTAGCTGTTAAACGACAAAAAGCCAGTTCAATGAACTGGCTTTTTGTTTTTGCGCAATGTTGTGGCTAGCGGTTGTTGGTGGCTGTCAGTTGTTGCACCACATCAGCAATGGCAACTTTTTCCTTGTCACCGCTGCGGCGGTTTTTAAGTTCGATCATGCCTTCATCCAGGTTGCGTTCGCCAACGACGATAACATGAGGGATACCAATCAACTCAATATCAGCAAACATCACACCAGGACGCTCTTTACGGTCATCAAAGAGTACGTTCAGGCCAGCACCCTTACATTCTTCATAAAGTCTCTCAGCGACCTCCTGAACACGCGCTGACTTATGCATGTTCATCGGTAGAATACAGACTTCGAAGGGTGCCATCGCTTCTGGCCAGATAATGCCATTGGCGTCGTTGTTCTGTTCGATAGCCGCCGCTACTATGCGCGAGACACCGATACCATAACACCCCATCAGCAAGTTCTGGTGTTTACCACTTTCCGTCAGCACACCGACTTTCATCATGTCGCTGTATTTAGTGCCAAGTTGGAAAATATGGCCCACTTCGATACCGCGTTTGATATCCAGAGTACCCTTGCCACACGGGCTCGGGTCACCGGCTTTGACGTTGCGTAAGTCAGCCACAGCGGGCAGCTCGACATCGCGACCCCAGTTGATGTTCAGATAATGATAGCCATCCTTGTTGCTGCCAGCCGCAAAATCACTCATTACTGCCACTTCACGGTCTACCACCATAGGCAGTGGCAGCCCGACTGGCCCCAGTGACCCTGGACCGGCACCGACCGCCGCACGAATTTCATCGTCGTTGGCAAAGGTCAGCGGACTGGCTACCTGGGGCAGTTTCGAGGCTTTGATATCATTCAGCTCGTGGTCGCCGCGAACCATCAGGGCGATCAGTCCGGATGCGTCGCCGTTTTCGTTTACGCCATGCACAATAAGGGTTTTGGCGGTTTTCTCAATCGCCAGGCCAAATTGCTCAACCAATGCCTGGATGGTCTTCGCATTCGGCGTTTCGACTTCTTCCATGGTTGCAGTAGCCGGATCTGCTTTGTCTTTGCTGGGAATGGCTTCGGCCAGCTCGACGTTGGCAGCGTAATCTGAGCTGTCAGAAAAGGCGATGGCGTCCTCACCGGATTCAGCCAGCACATGGAACTCGTGGGATAGGTTGCCGCCAATCGAGCCTGTGTCGGCGATAACTGGACGGAAATCCAGCCCAAGGCGGCTAAATATAGTCTGATAGGCTTTAAACATAACCTGATAGGTTTGTTCCAGACTGGCTTCGTCAATATGGAACGAATACGCATCTTTCATAATGAATTCGCGTGAACGCATGACGCCAAACCGTGGCCGTATTTCGTCGCGGAACTTGGTCTGGATTTGGAACAGGTTCAGTGGCAGTTGCTTGTAACTGCTGACTTCTTTACGCACCAGTTCAGAAATGACTTCTTCATGGGTTGGGCCGAGTACAAAGTCGCGTTGATTACGATCCTGCAGGCGCAGTAACTCAGGGCCGTAGTCCTGCCAGCGTCCCGATTCCTGCCACAGATCGGCAGGCTGCACCATCGGCATCAGTGTTTCGATAGCACCGGCAGCTTCCATTTCTTCGCGAACGATACGTTCAACGTTACGTAAAACACGCAAGCCAGTCGGCGTCCAGGTATACAAACCTGAGGCGACTTTACGCACCATGCCTGCACGCATCATCAACTGGTGGCTGACGATTTCTGCATCGGAAGGGGTTTCTTTTAATGTGGCCAGTAAATAGTTGCTGCTGCGCATGAGTGGTTTTGCTCTCCCGGCGAAAATTATTTTGTTTTACGGTTCAAGGTTTTCGGTTCGAAATTCTGTGTGCTGCATTCTAGCAGTCGCTGACAGCAGTGACTACAGCAACCTCATTACGGACTATCCAGTTGATATTGTAGTCGCTTAATCGCACCCCATAAGTACGGTTGTCGCTCTGGCCGTGGCGATACGCAGGTCGTGGGTCCTGAGCTAATACTTCACGCACCAACTGTGCAAAATTCGGCTGGCGGGCGAAAAAGTCCTCCACCTCCGGGGCGAAGGTGACTGGCATCAGCTCTGGTGGCAACTGCGCAAAACCCGACTGACTATCATGCACAGCATCGCTGTAGTGTAAATAGGGCTTTATATCGACGATCGGTGTTTGGTCAAGTAAATCAAACCCACTAATTACCAGCTGCCACTGCCCGTTCCGACATTCGACTCGTTGCAGGCGAACCACCGACAGCCCCAGGGCATTGGGGCGGAATGTTGAACGCGATGCAAAGACACCCACTTTGCTATTGCCGCCCAGACGTGGCGGGCGAACCAATGGTTTCCAGCCTTGTGCCTGAGTCTGATGAAATATGAACTGCAGCCAGAGATGGGAGAATTGTTCAAGTCCCTGCAGGCACTGCGGGTTATTAAATGCGCCCTGAAGAACGACCCGACCTTCGGCAGAAGGCACCAGCCCCGGCTGACGCGGAATTGCAAACTTCTCTTTGTAAGGGGATTCGACAATGGCTATCGGTTCAAGCGTGTACATGAGAATTGCCCGGGAATTAATGACGGCTGACGTGAGCAGGCTATTTCACCACAACTTTGTGCTTTTCACCAAAAATTGGTGACGCGACTAAATTATATTTTTGGGTTTGGACTTAACTATATGATTTTTAAGGTTTAAAAAGTTGGCTTATAGATTGCAGATACACTGTTGTAAATCCCATATTAAGCGATGTGCCAGTGCTGCACAGGTAACAGGAGAACAACCATGACCTTAACAACAAAACAAATTCGCATTCGCGCGGTACTTGGCGCCTTTTGTATCACCTCAGCGTTACTCTTGGTATCGGTGTCCGCGCTGGCCGCTGATACCGTGGTTCGCAATCATCAAATTGACGGCTCAGAAACGCGTCGGTTAACGGTCGAAAACGCCGTTGGAACCATCCAGATTAAAGCGGCAGATGATGATCAGATCCGTGCCGAAGTCGAACTCGAAGGCCAGCGCCACGGCATTTTCCGCCGCAAGAAAGATGTCAGTGAGGTTGATATTGAGATTAATCAACGCGGTGACCAGCTGACCTTAGCGTTGCACGAAGACGACGTGCAGGGTAACTGGACACTTTATATCCCAGACGTTGAAGCGGTATCGGTTCAGCTTGGGGTAGGGAGCCTTGAAGTCGACCAGGTTAGTGCTGGTTTCTCAATTGAAGTGGGAGTTGGCAGTGTAGAACTTTCTATGCCGCAGCAAGCATTGGGTGCATTTGAAGGGAATGTTGGGGTTGGTGGTATTAGCCAGTCAGGATTGCAAAATTATTCATCGAATCGGGCCGTGGTGACAGAATCAGCAGAAGGTCATGGGCTCGGCAACTACTCTGTGACTATTGAAGTGGGTGTAGGCGATATTACTCTGAACGCGTATTAAAACTCGTTTGCTGGTTAACGATGTAAAAAAGGTAGCCATTTGGCTACCTTTTTTTATTGATGCTAAATTCAGGAATTACTTTTTTATTAAAAACTCTTTAACGCTACGACCTTTGTCGATCGCCTGTTGAATAACTTTAGGGGTGCGACCCTGACCGGTCCATGTCTTCTGCTCGCCGTTATCAACGTATTCATATTTAGCTGGTTTTGGTGTGCGCTTACGCCCTTTAGCTGCTGACGACTTGGTCGCAGAACTATTTAATTCAGAGGCTAAGTCTCCGATATCGAGACCTGCATCAAGCATTTGCTTTTTGATTTCTTCTATCCGTGCCCGTTTCGCTTCTTCTTCCTTGCGTAGCTCAGCTTCTTCCTCTTCACGAGAGGCAATAATACGGTCAAGCTTAGCTTTAACGTCTTCCAGCTCCGCTAAAGTTAATTCCTTGGTGTTAGCGCGTAGACGACGCTCATGGGTAAGGATATTTAAAAAATCAGACATAGAGGACCTTTCTTGTTAATAAATAGTTTGTTAATAAATAGTCGTTGAAGATAGATAAAACGAAAGCTTGCGCCTATTAAACACTAATAGTGTATTAAATGTAAAACATAATCCTGAAAATGGAAATAAAAAAGCTCCCGGAGGAGCTTTTTTATTTTTTTACATATTGGGGTAATTGGGACCGCCGGTTCCTTCCGGAGTCACCCAGCGAATATTCTGGCTTGGGTCTTTAATGTCGCAGGTTTTGCAATGGATGCAGTTTTGCGCATTAATCTGAAAGCGTGCTTCGCCGTTATCGGCTTGCACTATTTCATACACGCCAGCAGGGCAATAGCGCTGTGCCGGTTCATTGTATTTCGGCAGGTTAACCTCAATTGGGATACTGCTGTCTATTAATTGCAGATGACAAGGCTGGTCTTCTTCATGGTTGGTATTGGATAAATACACCGATGAATTACGGTCAAAGCTAAGTTGATTATCTGCTTTCGGATAGTCTATAGCAGCTGCCTTATCAACGGTTTGCATACCTTTATGGTCTGCCTGCCAGTCTTTCAGGGTGAAGGGTAAACGGCCGCCAAACCAGTTCTGATCCAGGGTGTTGTAGGCGCCACCTAACCAGGTACCCCATTTGTGCACGGCCGGACCAAAGTTACGAGACCGATAAAGTTCATCATAGACCCAGGACTTTTCAAAGGCGCTGGTGTAGTCAGTCAGTTCTGTATGTGACTGATCGGCTTTTAAGGCGGTAAAAATACTTTCGGCGGCGAGCATACCGCTTTTCATGGCAGTGTGGTTACCTTTGATCTTGGCAAAGTTCAGTGTGCCAGCGTTGCAACCGACCAATAGCGCACCGGGCATCGTCATTTTCGGTAACGAGTAATAACCGCCTTTGGCAATTGCGCGCGCACCATAGCTAACCCGTTTGCCACCCGCTAAATACTTTTTAATTTCAGGATGGTGCTTATATTGCTGAAACTCCATATACGGATTCAGGTTTGGATTGTCGTAATTAAGATCAATGATCAGACCGACAAAGACCTGGTTGTTTTCAGCATGATAGAGGTAACCGCCGCCTGAAGCATTGTCTTTCAAAGGCCAGCCTGTGCTGTGTACTACCAGGCCCGGTTTGTGTTGCTCTGCCGGAATATCCCAGATTTCTTTAAAACCAATCGCATAATGCTGTGGCGTTTTCCCTTCGTTGAGATTGAATTTCTCAATCAGTTCTTTGCCTAAATGACCACGACAGCCTTCTGCAAACACGGTGTATTTGGCACGCAGTTCCATACCAGGCATAAAACTGTCTTTTTCTTCACCACTGGCACTAACGCCCATATCACCGGTAATCACCCCGGCGACTTCACCAGCGTCGGTGTACAGCACCTGAGCCGCGCTAAAACCAGGAAACACTTCGACCCCAAGCGCTTCAGCCTGTTCGGCCAGCCAGCGGCAGATGTTACCCATGCTGACAATGTAATTACCGTCATTATGGAAAGTTTTTGGCACCATAAAATTAGCTAGTTTAGTGCCTTTCTCTGCATTATTGAGGAGCAGGATATCATCACCGCTTACCGCGGTATTCAGTGGCGCACCGCGCTCTTTCCAGTCTGGAAAAAGCTCGTTTAGGGCACGTGGCTCAAAGACCGCGCCGGACAGAATGTGGGCACCAACTTCTGAACCTTTTTCAACTACACAAATTTGCAGTTCCTGTTCGTTCTCTTTGGCTAGCTGAGCTAACCGACATGCTGTGCCGAGGCCCGCGGGGCCAGCGCCAACAATGAGCACGTCAAATTCCATGCTTTCGCGTTCCATGGGATACTCCTATGCAATGGCCAGACCATTCACATGATCTGGATTGGGATCTGGCCTTGGTAATCATCCAGTAATTGGGTAAATTCATGTGCAGGGATAGGGCGGCTAAACAAATAGCCCTGACCTACGCTGCAATCTCTATCCAGTAAAAAGTCGACTTGGGCTTCAGTTTCGACACCTTCTGCGACTAAATCAATTTCCAGGCTCTTCGCCAGATTAATGATGGTCTGAGTGAGTGTGGCATCATCTTTGTCATTTGGTAGATCTTGCACGAAAGAGCGGTCAATTTTAAGAGCTGTCACCGGAAAATGTTTTAAATATGACAAAGACGAGTAGCCAATACCAAAATCATCAATGGCCAGCGCAATGCCGCGGTCACGAACCGCATGCATAAAATTCGTGTGCGACTGAATATTTTCAATAAAAACCTGCTCGGTCAGTTCAAGCTCGAGCTTGTTCGGTGGAATCCCGCTTTCATTGACCACCTCCATGATATGTTCAATCAGGCCGGGTGACTGCAATTGCTTGCCGGATAAGTTCACGGCCATGGTCAGTTCAGTGAAGCCTAAAGTGTGCCAGGCTGCCAATTGCTTACAGGCGGTTTTCAATACGAACTCTGAAATAGGGATAATAAGTCCGGTGTCCTCGGCGATCGGTATAAACTGATCCGGTCCGATAATCTGACCATCCGACTCCTGCCAGCGTACCAGTGCTTCCGCTCCAATGATACGTCGACTTTGCATATCCACTTTGGGTTGATAGTAAACCCGAAGTTTATCGTGCTCGACGGCGTTACGTAACCGCTTCATCAGTTCCATGCGTTGATTCAGTTCATGGTGCAGTATTTCACTGTACAGATGGTAGCTGTTGCGACCTGATTCCTTAGCTCGGTACAGGGCCGTATCCGCATTACGGATCAGGCTTTCCGGGGTATCAATCTCGGGCTGACTGAGTGCTATCCCGATACTGGCGGAGATAAACATCTCGTAGTCATCGACATAAAAATGGGTATCCAGCGCACTAAGCACCTGGCGGGCGTAATTTTCCAGCTCTTCAGGGTCATTCAGGCAGGCGATAGCGAGCACATATTCATCGCCTCCCATTCTCGCCAGACAGGCGTGTTTGGGGGCGATTTTATTGAGTCGTGTAGCGACCCGTTTTAGAAGTTGGTCGCCGACCGAATGACCCAGTGCGTCGTTTACTTCTTTAAAGTTATCCAGGTCTATAAAAAGCGCGCCGACATGCTGCTGGGTTAACGCCGACTGGCTGAAAAACTCTTCAAGCCGCTCCATCAGCGCATTGCGATTCGCTAAATCGGTTAACCAGTCATGCTCTGCCAGGTAGGCCATTTTTTTCTCGACCCGTTCACGCTCTTCAATTTCGACGTACAGATCGATATTGGTGTCTGCCAGCTCCTGCGCCCGCACCCGGCTAATACCCAGCACGTAGAGAACAAAGGTGAGCAGGGCAGTGGTAATCAGCCCGGCCAGCATAATAAGCAAGGGAACCCAGCTGCGCATCGCCTGGAGTTGCTCCTGACCCGGCCATAGCTCCATCCGCCATTGTTCATCGAACAGGGTAAAATCAGAAAATCCACTCCAGCTCTGACTGGCATCATGGTTATTACCAAGTTCAAATACGGTGCTGTTGCTACTAACAGACGTCAGGCGGAAATAAACATGTCGTCCCATGTGTCGGGCGACCGTTGAACGCAGCAAGCCTTCGATGTCGATGATACCAAGGTAATAATCAGTGCCTTGAGTGGTGTTGAGCGGTGCAATCAGTGCCACGTCCGCTGAATTCAGGGCTAGTGGACCGGCTGGTAACATAACCCGCTGACCTGGCTCAAGTCCGCGCAGACTGTCGAGATAGTCCTGATCAGCTAAAAGTTGGTCGACGGAAGGTTGCGCAATAGTGCTGTAGAGGCTCTCCAGCTCAAATTGACTGTTGAGCCATAACAAACAGCGAAAGTGAGGATAGGAATTGATCACGATGGGGGCTTCGCGTTGCCACAAATCATGATCCCCCTGATTGCGGGTGGAATGACGAGCCATCCAGGTCAGACCAAACATATGAGTCTGCAGCTGACGGTTAACTTCCTGCTGCAGTTCGGTTACGTCATTGCTGAGCTGACTACGAATGCGCTGGTTGTCCTGAATATACAAAAAGGCACTAATGCCCAGGCTCAGTATAATGCCGACCAAAGCCGTTAAAATGGCTAGCCGAAAGTGAGAAAATCGTTGCATGTCGACTTATTATCGTTGTTTTACGTCTTTAGGACGATAATCGCCTAAGCAGTACTAAGAAGCAACCGCTTAGGCGTCAATTTACGTAATTGGTTAACGTATTGTTTACAAGTTACGCACCTTTAGCCTGGTGTTAGCTTTAACGTAGCGCTGCCAGATCGCGAAAGTTATCCAGTGCTTCAGGGTTAGCCAGGGCGTCGGTGTTTTTAACCGGCTCGCCATGAATAACCTGGCGTACCGCCAGTTCAGTGATTTTGCCGCTGATCGTACGCGGGATATCGGCGACCTGCTCAATGACCGCTGGCACATGCCGCGGGGTAGCGTTGGCGCGGATAGTTTTGCGGATCTCATCGCGCAGGCTATCGTCGAGCTGCACACCCTCGCGTAGCTTAACGAACAGGACCACGCGCTCGTCGTCCTGCCAGTGCTGGCCTACCGCAATACTTTCCAATACCGCCTCGACTTTCTCTACCTGACGATAGATTTCAGCCGTACCAATACGTACCCCACCCGGGTTAAGTACAGCATCTGAGCGACCATAAATAATGACGCCATTTTCGGCAGTCAGCTCTGCATAGTCGCCGTGTGCCCAGATATTGGTAAAGCGATCAAAATAGGCACTTTGGTAGCGTGAACCATCGTTATCGTTCCAAAATCCAATCGGCATACTGGGGAATGGCTTTTCACACACCAACTCGCCTTTTTCACTGCGCACGGGTTCGCCAGCATCGTTGTATATGTTGACTGCCAGGCCAAGGCCACGACACTGCAGCTGGCCGCGGTAGACCGGGAGTATCGGATTACCCAGTGCAAAGCAGGAAATAATATCGGTGCCGCCGGAAATCGATGATAAGCAGACGTCTTCTTTGATGTCGCGGTAGACATAATCGAAGCTTTCCGGGGGCAACACTGAGCCTGTGGTTAAAATAGCTTTCACAGACGTCAGCGAATGGCTCTGACGAGGTTTCACACCTGCTTTCTCAAGGGCAGAGAGGTACTTGGCGCTGGTTCCAAAAATGGTGATGGCTTCATCATCAATTAAGTCCATCATCCGCTTTGGTTCCGGGTAGAAAGGCGACCCGTCGAACAGGGTAAGCTGAGCACCTAGTGCCAGACCTGAGACCATCCAATTCCACATCATCCAGCCACAGGTGGTGAAGTAGAATAAATTATCCTCAGCAGTTAAATCGGTGTGCAGACCATGCTCTTTTAAATGCTGTAACAGGGTGCCGCCAATGCCGTGCACAATGCACTTAGGTACGCCGGTGGTGCCTGAACTGAACATGATATACAAGGGGTCGTTAAAAGCGCGTTGAACAAATTCAATCTCGCTGGCTGAGCTATCAAGATAGTCTGACCAGCGGATAGCGGAGGCGATATCGAGCGCAGCATCCTCACCAATGAAGTCGCAAACGACCAGTGCTTCAAGGGTATCCAGTTTACCAGCGATAGCATTGACCTTCTCCGCCAGTGGCAGACGCTTTCCGTTGTAATAGTAACCATCGACGGTAATCATGACTTTGGCTTCTATCTGGCCGAAACGGTCAAGTACACCCTGCACCCCAAAGTCCGGAGAACAGGAGGACCACACCGCACCTAGGCTGGCTGTGGCAAGCATAGCGACAATGGTTTCAATGCAGTTTGGCATCAGCCCGGCAACCCGGTCGCCAGCAACCACGCCTTGTTGTTTCAATGCGCTGGCCAATTGAGCGGTGCGGCTATACAACTCGGCGTAGCTTATGCTTTGTCGCTCTCCGAGCTCGTTGACAAACACCAGCGCGGTGCGCTCATCGCGGTGACGTAGCAGATTCTCAGCAAAATTCAGACGCGCCTGTGGAAACCAGCTGGCCCCCGGCATTTGCGTAGGGTTGGCGAGGATCTGATTGCCCCGCTGACTGGCTATAACGTCAAAATAGTCCCATACAGACGCCCAGAACGCCGGGCTCTCCTCGGTTGACCATTGATATAAGTCGTCATAACTGCTGAAACTGAGCCCTTGCTTGGCCAGAAAACGCATAAAGGCAGCCATCTGTGAGTTATCAATACGCTGCTGACTTGGTTGCCATAGCGGTGTTAGCTGTGTCTGTGACATATCAAAACCTTTCCTGATAATTCGTTTGTGGTTCAGCAAGGAATGCACTGCAAGGCATGCATCTCAATTCATGTTAAGCCAAGGCACGCCCTTGCAAGGCCGGGACTGCGGCAGTGTTTAAGGTTACTGACACTGTGCTGCAAGCGCCTGACTCACTAGTGAGCGGGGTGTAGTACCCAGCGCCTGACATATCTCAAAGCCCGCAGCGGCCAGTGTATCCAGCTCAACGCCGGTGGAAATGCCCATGCCGTTGAGCATGTAGAGCACATCTTCACTGGCTACATTGCCACTGGCCCCTTTGGCATAGGGGCAGCCGCCGAGTCCGGCAACTGCGCTGTCGATGGTCGCTACACCGAGGGGCAGGCAACTGGCAATGTTCGCCAGCGCCTGACCATAGGTGTTGTGAAAATGCAGCGCGAGGGCTTCGACAGGTACCTCTTCGGCGACTGCACTGAGCATTCGCTGCGCCGCCAAAGGAGTGCCCACACCTATGGTGTCACCAAGGGAGACTTCGTAACAGCCCATCTCATACAATGTTTTCGCGACGCGGACCACGTCACTGAGCGGTACCTCGCCCTGATAGGGGCAGCCAAGCACACAGGAGACATACCCGCGAACGCGAACGCCTTTCGCTTTTGCCTGCTCAAGGACGGGGGCAAAACGCTGCAGTGATTCACTGATCGAGCAATTAATGTTTTTCTGACTAAAGGCCTCCGAGGCTGCTCCGAAAATAGCCACTTCGTTCGCGTCGGCTTGCATGGCAAGCTCGAACCCTTTGCTATTTGGAGTCAGCGCGGCATAGGTAACGCCTGGCTTACGCTCAATCGCAGCCATGACCTCTGCACTATCGGCCATTTGTGGCACCCATTTCGGGCTGACAAAGCTGCCCGCTTCAATGTAGCTTAAGCCACTTGCGGTTAATGCGTTAATAAGGCTGACTTTGGCCTCCGTGGTGACCGGCTTTTCATTCTGCAGGCCGTCACGGGGACCCACTTCGACCATTTTTACCTGAGTTGGTAATGCCATCGGATACCTCGTTATTTATTCATCAGCAGCCAGCGCGATAAGTTCAGCGCCGTCGCTGACCAGTTCACCGGCCTGGAAAAATACCTGTTCAACGGTCCCATCGACAGTGGCTTTGATGGTGTATTCCATCTTCATCGCTTCCATCACCACCAGCGGCTGATCTTTCTCGACTTTATCGCCGACCTCGACATTGACGCTGACAATAGTGCCATTCATCGGCGCGGTCAGGGTGCCTGCATCTTCTTCCAGTCCGAATGCGCTGTCTTTATCGACCAGCTGATAATTAACCCGGCCGTGGCTTGAGAACAGAGTGTAATGGCGTTCACCCAAGGCCACCTTGAGGGTAAACTGGTGGTCCTGATGCGTGACTTCAAGGCGTTCGCCACTTAAGCGGGCGTGCAGCTCTACAGTCTGTGCGCCGGTTTTAACCATGAAAGTATCGCCGTTACTGGCTACTTCTAGGCGCAACAGTTCATCGTCATAGACCAGTTCAATGTGCTGCAGCGCTGGCTGGTTCAAGCGCCAGGCGCTGCCAGCCTGCCATGGGTTTGCGGACCCGGCCGGGCGTTGATGGAGCGCTATGGCGGCGCCTATGCAGGCGTGCGCAAGGCTGCTATCAAGCCCTTTTGCTGGTTTTAATAGGGCATCACCATGCTGCTCAATGAACTGCGTACTGAGATTGGCACGAACAAAGTCTTTATGGCTGGCTAAACGATGCAGGTAGTCGACATTAGTGGTCGGGCCAACCAGGTGATATTCACGTAATGCCCGTTGTAAACGGAGCAAAGCGCGGTCACGATCTTCATCCCATACAATCAGTTTGGCGATCATGGGGTCGTAGTAAGGACTAACCTCGTCGCCCTGGCGCACGCCTGAATCGATACGTACATGGCGGTCTTCGGCCGGTGTGCGTAAATACTCAATGCGGCCGGTACTTGGCAGAAAGTCCTGCTGTGGGTCTTCGGCATAGATACGTGCTTCAAATGCATGCCCGTGCAGGGTGACCTGATCCTGACTGAGTGGCAATACGCCACCGCTGGCGACAATCAGCTGCCATTCGACTAAGTCCTGGCCCGTGATCATTTCGGTGACCGGGTGCTCAACCTGCAGGCGGGTGTTCATTTCCATAAAGAAGAAATCGTTGTTGGCATCGAGCAGGAACTCGACAGTACCAGCACCGCGGTAATCGATGGCCTGGGCGGCACGCACTGCAGCGTCACCCATAGCGGCACGGGTTTCTTCACCGAGTGCCGGGGCAGGGGCCTCTTCCAGCACTTTCTGATGGCGCCGTTGTACCGAACAGTCACGTTCAGCGAGGTATACGGCATTACCATGCTCGTCACAGAAAACCTGGATCTCAACGTGACGTGGCTGGACGATAAACTTTTCCACCAGCATTTTATCGTTGCCAAAGGATGCATTGGCTTCGCGCTTCGCGGATGCCAGCGCGTCGCTAAACTGACTCGCCTTGTGCACTTCACGCATGCCTTTACCGCCGCCGCCGTAGGCCGCTTTTAGCAGTACCGGGTAACCAATACGCTCGGCTTCTTCGCGTAGCTTATCTTCAGCCTGTTCGCTGCCATGATAGCCCGGCACCAGTGGCACGCCTGCTTCATCCATAATGGATTTAGCCGCACTTTTCGAGCCCATCGCAGCAATTGCACTGGCTGGCGGTCCGACAAAAGCAATGTCATTGCTGGCACAGAGGTCAGCAAAGGCTTCGTTTTCGGATAAAAAGCCGTAGCCCGGGTGAATAGCCTGAGCGCCACTGCGTTGAGCAGCATCGATAATTTTCTCCATCACCAGATAGGATTCACTACTGGGTGATGCACCGATGTAATAGGCTTCATCAGCCATTTGCACATGCTCAGCATGGCGATCTGCGTCTGAGTACACGGCGACACATTGAATGCCCATACGCTGAGCGGTTCGAATAACACGGCAGGCAATTTCGCCGCGGTTTGCAATCAGAATTTTATTAAACATAACAACAACCGTTAGTTGGTGAGCCAGCCAGCTTTGCGTTTTTCCAGGAACGCTGACAACCCTTCCTGACCTTCGTCAGAAACGCGGATATCAGCGATGCGTTCAACCGTGGTACGCACAACGTCTTCATTAATAGGCCGCTGATGAATATCCAGCAGCAGCCGTTTGGCCGCCGCAACTGCAGCCGGACCATTGTTAACTATCGCCTGCAGCAGAGGTTTAGCAGCCTCTGTTAAGGGGTCTTCGGTGACTTCGGTGACCAGCCCGTGGCGCATGGCGTCGGCGGCGAAAAAGCGTTCTGCCGTTAACACATAACGTCGGGCAGCCCGCGCGCCCATATTACGGATCACGTAAGGGCAGATAACCGCTGGAATTAAGCCGATTTTAACTTCACTGAGGCAAAATGAGCTGCCGGGGTTGGCCAGCACCATATCGCAGCACGCTGCCAGACCAACCGCGCCGCCAAAGGCTGCGCCCTGGACCAAAGCAATGGTTGGCACCCGCAGGTTATCCAGCTCATACATAAGCTGGCCAAGTTCGCCCGCATCAGCAACATTTTGCTCACGGTTTTTGGCGGCCATCGAACGCATCCAGCCAAGGTCAGCACCGGCGCTAAAATTTTTGCCATTGGAGTTAAGCACTAAGGCGCGCACGCTGGTGTTGCCTTCGATATCGCGTAAATGGGCAAGCAACTGAGCGATAATCTGATCATCAAACGCATTATGAACTTCCGGCTTATTCAGCGTCAGCCAGGCAACCTGTTGTGCGTCTATATGGAAAAGTACGGTGTCAGTCATAGCATCTCCTACATGCGGAACACGCCAAAGCGTGTTTCTTCAATCGGTGCATTGAGTGATGCGGCAATACTTAAGCCAAGCACGGTACGGGTTTGCGCCGGGTCGATAATGCCATCGTCCCATAAGCGGCCTGACGCGTAGTAGGGGTGACCCTGCTGTTCGTATTGCTCGACGATGGGCTTTTTAAATTCAGCTTCCTCGGCATCGCTCCAGCTTTTGCCTTTGCGCTCCATGCCGTCACGGGTGACAGTGGCCATCACGCCCGCGGCCTGTTCGCCGCCCATCACTGAGATACGGGCGTTAGGCCACATGAACATCATGGTTGGGTCATAGGCGCGGCCACACATGCCATAGTTACCCGCGCCATAGCTGCCACCGATAAGAACGGTAAACTTAGGAACTTTAGCGCAGCTGACAGCCATGACCATTTTGGCACCGTGTTTGGCGATACCTTCGGCTTCGTATTTTTTTCCGACCATAAAGCCGGTGATGTTCTGCAAAAAGACCAGTGGGATCTTGCGCTGGGCACAGAGTTCGATAAAGTGCGCCCCTTTTTGCGCTGATTCCGAGAACAGAATACCGTTGTTGGCCACGATACCGACCGGGTAGCCGTGAATGCGGGCAAAACCGGTAACCAGCGTATTGCCGTAGTTCTGTTTAAATTCATCAAAGTCTGAGTCGTCCACCACCCGCGCAATCACTTCACGAACATCGTAGGGTTTACGCAGATCAGTACCGACAATGCCGTAAATTTCGTCGGCGGCATAGCGGGGGGCTTTGACGTCATTAATCACTGGTTGTTCTGGCAACTTGTGATTAAGGCGGGAAACTGAACGACGCGCCAGATCAAGTGCATGCTCGTCACTGACCGCGAAGTGGTCGGCAACCCCTGAAATACGGGTGTGAACATCGGCACCGCCAAGTTCTTCAGCACTGACTTCTTCACCAGTCGCCGCTTTTACCAACGGCGGCCCGGCGAGGAAAATGGTGCCTTGCTCTTTGACGATAATGCTTTCATCGGCCATTGCTGGCACATAGGCACCGCCAGCGGTACATAAGCCCATGACGACTGCTATTTGTGGAATGCCTTTGGCAGACATGGTGGCCTGGTTGAAGAAGATCCGGCCGAAATGATCACGGTCCGGGAATACTTCGTCCTGACGTGGCAGGTTAGCGCCACCAGAGTCAACCAGATAGATGCAGGGCAGGTGGCAGCGCTCAGCAATTTCCTGAGCTCGCAGATGTTTTTTGACCGTCAGTGGGTAATAGGTGCCGCCCTTAACGGTCGCGTCGTTGGCGACAATCATGCACTGCACACCTTCGACCTGACCGACGCCAGCAACCACGCCCGCCGCCGGAACATAGTCTTCATAGACTTCCCAGGCCGCGAACTGACCGATTTCAAGAAACGGCGAGCCAGGGTCGAGCAAGCGTTCAATACGGTCACGGGCAAGCAACTTACCACGCGACTTATGACGCTCCTGCAAGGCTTCACCGCCACCAAGCTTAATTTGTTCGACTTTACTGTTTAGCTCGCTGACCAGGTCTGCCATGGCCTGATGGTTGGCCTGGAAATTCTCATCACGAACATTAACTTTGCTAGTTAGCACTGCCACGCTGAGCTCTCCTTACTTAGATTCTGTGAACAACTCACGACCGATTAGCATCCGACGGATCTCGGAGGTACCGGCACCGATCTCATAGAGTTTTGCATCGCGCAATAAACGCCCGGTTGGGTACTCGTTAATATAGCCGTTGCCACCAAGCAGCTGAATTGCATCCAGCGCCATTTGTGTGGCCAGCTCTGCCGCATAAAGAATAACCGCTGCGGCGTCTTTGCGCGTGGTTTCACCACGGTCACAGGCTTTAGCTACGGTGTAAACATAGGCACGGGCCGCGTTCATGCGGGTGTACATGTCGGCAACTTTGCCCTGCACCAGTTGGAATTCACCAATTGATTTGCCGAACTGGGTACGTTCATGAACATAGGGCACAACCACGTCCAGACAAGCCTGCATGATACCTAGTGGGCCTGCTGCCAGTACCACACGCTCATAATCCAGGCCGGACATCAGTACTTCGACGCCTCGGTTCAGTTCGCCAAGAATATTTTCTTTCGGGATGCGCACGTCTTCGAACACCAGTTCACAGGTATTCGAACCACGCATGCCAAGTTTGTCCAGCTTTTGCGCCTGGCTAAAGCCAGGGGTGTCACGCTCGACAATAAAGGCGGTGATGCCACGTGAACCCGCATCTACATCGGTTTTCGCGTAAATAACATAGACGCTGGCTTCAGGACCATTGGTGATCCACATTTTGTTGCCATTAAGAACGTAATGATCGCCGTCTTCTTTCGCCCGCAATTTCATGCTGACTACGTCTGAACCGGCGTTGGGCTCACTCATTGCTAACGCGCCAACATGTTCACCAGTGACCAGTTTAGGCAGGTACTTCTCTTTCTGTGCCTGGTTACCGTTACGGCGGATTTGGTTGACGCAAAGGTTGGAATGGGCACCAAAGCTAAGACCAACAGACGCTGAAGCACGGCTGATTTCTTCCATCGCTACCACATGTTCGAGGTAGCCCATGCCGGAGCCACCAAATTCTTCTTCTACGGTAATACCAAGCAACCCCATGTCGCCCAGCTTAGGCCAGAGCTCTGCAGGAAAAACGTTCTCTTCATCGATCTGAGCGGCGCGTGGTGCAATTTCTTCCCGCGCGAACGCATTGACGTGCTCACGCAGCATGTCAGCAGTTTCGCCAAGGTCAAAGTTCAAAGTGGTGAATTGAGAGATCATAAGGGTTCCTCGTACTTCATCGGATAGCTAAATTAGCGAATAAGAGCAGGCAATCAGGCAACCTGGTCCGAATCATCTTTGTTTTGAATAGAGCCTTGCATGCTGTTGAGTTCAGCCCGGCAACGTTGCTCTACGGTCTTTAATTCATGCAGCAGCACATTAATGTCTTCCAGCTGCTGTTGTAGCGTTAGCTTCTTGTCATCGATCAGGTCAAGCATAGTGGCAAGCTGGTTCTCACTACTTTGGTCACGGTCATAGAGTTCAAATAAACGGCGGGTTTCGGCCAGGGTGAAACCGAGCCGCTTACCGCGTAGAATAAGTTTCAGCCGAACCTTATCTTTGACCCCATAGATGCGGGTTTGTCCCTGACGGCTAGGCGCTAATAACCCCTGATCCTCATAAAAACGAATACTGCGGGTCGTTATATCGAATTCCCGGGCAAGTTCGCCAATACTAAAGGTGCGTGCCGGAGTCGTGGTTTTGTTGGTTGTGCTCATAGTCGTTTACCAGCGTTTCTACTTGCAATTAAGCCTTATCGGGAGATAAGCTTAAGGGAAGTTGACGTTAACGTAAAGTGTCACCTGACATACACAAGCGGGTGGCTGTATCTGGAGGTTTACTGTGAAGTCTGACGATATCGTAATTGTATCTGCGGTGCGCACCCCGATGGGTGGTTTTCAAGGCGAACTAGCGCCGGTTAAAGCAACCGAGCTGGGTGCGACGGCTATTAAATCAGCGGTTTCCCGCGCTGGAATTGAGGGCAGCGACGTAGATGAAGTATTTATGGGCTGTGTTTTGCCTGCAGCATTAGGTCAGGCCCCGGCGCGGCAGGCAGCTCTGGCTGCCGGGTTGCCATTATCAGCGGGTGCAACCACAGTAAACAAAGTCTGTGGTTCAGGCTTAAAAACGGTCATGTTTGCCCACGATCTGCTTAAAGCAGGTAGCGCGAATGTGATGGTTGCCGGTGGTATGGAAAGTATGTCGAATGCCCCCTATGTATTACCGCAGGCCCGCCAGGGCTACCGTATGGGCCATGCAAAAATGCTCGATCATATGATGTTTGACGGCCTTGAAGATGCGTATGACAACAAAGCCATGGGCTGTTTTGCGCAATCGACTGCGGATGACTATGGCTTTAGCCGAGAGCAAATGGATGACTTTGCGATCCGTTCATTGCAGCGTGCTCAAAAAGCAATTGAAGAGGGTGCTTTTGACGCCGAAGTCGAAGCGGTCACTTACAGCACGCGCAAAGGCGATGTGACAGTTGCTATTGATGAGCAACCAGGCAAGGCACGACTGGATAAAATACCTCAGCTACGTCCTGCGTTTGCCAAAGACGGTACGGTGACAGCGGCGAATTCCAGCTCGATTTCAGACGGCGCAGCGGCCTTGGTGCTGATGCGAGCTGATGAAGCAGAAAAGCGCGGTCTGCAACCGCTCGCCCGGATTGCCAGCCATGCGACTTTTGCCCGCAAACCATCAGAGTTCACTATAGCGCCGGTAGGAGCGATGCAAGCGGCGCTGGAAAAAGCGGGCTGGACAAAAGATGACATCGATCTGTGGGAAATTAACGAAGCGTTTGCCATGGTCACTATGCTGGCAATTAAGGAAATGCAGCTGGATGACAGCAAAGTCAACGTTAATGGCGGTGCCTGTGCCCTGGGGCATCCAATTGGTGCCAGCGGTGCGCGTATTCTGGTTACCTTACTGCATGCATTAAAACAGCAAAATAAACGTCGTGGACTGGCCTCACTTTGTATTGGTGGTGGTGAGGCCGTTGCACTGACCGTTGAAGTTATCTAATCCGGATTTAGTAGCGGTTATTTATTGTGGTGGAGATGGATTTCCACCTGACGACTGCGCACGTCTGGCACGACGCTCTCTGAATTCACGCGGAAGCATCTGCTGCCGTGCATCGCGACCCAGATGGTAGTTCAGGGTCCAGCTAATTTGCTGGTCGGTGAAGTCGCTGTCGTGTTGAACGTTGTATTCAAGGGTCGTAAAGAAGCGATCTTTTAAGTCCATCCGATAGCCGAGCGTAGCGCGTGGCAGGGCATCCTTTTGCTTATTGCTGCGGGTACTATTGATACCAAGTCCTGCGTACAAGCCGTGCTGGCTTTGATAGATAAGATCCACCCCATAACTATGGCCTCTCGCCTCGGATTGACCGTCGCTTTCGCCGGCGCGAACATTCAGATTAAGACGGTCATAGTAACTGCGCAGTTGCCACTGGTTGGCAAAGGTATGCCCGAATTGAAGGCCGTAGGCCATATTGCCGAATTCATCACGATACTCATAAGGTTCCCCATTGCGCACGATCAACCTGTCTGCGCTAGGTTTGAATACACCTAATCTGACTCCGCCAAAAGTACCAGCGTCAACGGCTGAATAGGCAGGTGGGGTATAGGTCAGCAGGCCCGAAGCTATTGATGTAGCAACAGTTATTACTAGAAAGAGGGGTCTATTCCGCATCTTGATGTACCTTTTGTTATAGTAGATAGATACTAAGCTATTGATATATAAAGATATTTCAAAAATGCTAGCATAGTAACCCAGATAAAAAAAGCGAGGCCGGAGCCTCGCTTTTACAATCTTAGTTTCGCTATGAAGCGTGCGGGATTAGTAACCGCGACGTTGCATTTCTTCAGTCAGCGGTACTTCTTCAGTAGTCGATAAGGTCGCTTCAATGCGACGGTTGCGTGGGTTCGCTTCCAGGCTTATTTCATCTACTACCGGACGACGTTTGCCGTAACCTCGGGTTGAAATGCGGTTTGCACTGATATCAAAGCGTTCCACCAGGACCTGTTTTACGGCCTCAGCACGGCGCTCAGATAAGTCCTGGTTGTAATCGTCAGGACCAATTAAATCAGCGTGACCACCAATTTCAATGCTGACATCTTCGTGTTCGCGCATTAATGCGCCTAATTCTTCGATATCGCCGTAGAAGCGGCTACGTACATCGGCGGAATCAAACTCGAAGTTAACAATCAGTTCGTGGCGAATATTCTGCTCGACCATCACGCTACAACCTTCGTCGTCAACTACATGGCCACGAGGGGTGTTAGGGCACTGATCACGATTATCAGGGACACCATCACGGTCTGAATCACGACTGGTTTCCTGAGCTGGTGCCGGTTGTGCCGGGCGAGGCTCGGTGCGCTCAGCAGAGCGGAAACCGAAAGCGTAATTCATTGACAGGCCAAGATACTGGTCATCAAAGTCGCTGGCCGTTTGATAGGCATATTCGACCCGGGCGTTCCAGCGTTCAGCAATGGGCAATGAATAACCAAGCGTACCGCGAAGGAAGCGGTCACTGGCATCGTTAAAGCTGGTGTGGTTGGCACCAAGGCCCAGATAAATACCGCTACGGAAATTATACAGACCATCGACACCATAGCTGTGGCCATTGTCGTCTGAAGCGCCCACTACATCAGTGTTGAGGCGATCATAGTAGGAGCGAATTTCCCAGCCGTTGCCGAAGCGATGACCTAATTGCAGGCCGTAACCAAGGTGGCTGAAGCCATCGTCGTAATCAAAGCCGACATCATCAATATTAATGAAGCGGTCACTGTCCGAATTCATGAGTCCCAGACGCACACCAAAGTAGGTATGTTCGTCGCTTTGAGACTGACTTAAAGCAGCGGTACTAATTAACCCCATTAATACAGCAGCTGAAACGGCGGTGGTTTTTACAAAACAAGTACGCATTGGTCTTTTCCTTATGCTTTATTTCCGAACTAAATATTTAAAGGCATCGTTCTACCCCGGTGCTGAAATAATCATAGACCAGTTAATTAGAAATAAAAATTTGTTTGCATTATTTTTACTTGCTGTTTTTTCTTGTTTTTTACGTACTTATATTTGAGAGGTTTTCTGTCGAGGAACTTATATAAAATAAAGGGGTCACCCAAACCGGTGACCCCTTTATTTTGCAAATTTACCGTAAATTAAAGGCTTTATGCTTTACTAATAAGCTTAACTCTACTACCCGCCAGCAAGACACCTAGCCCGATAATAATACCACCGAGGAAAAGCTTAATCCAATTAATGTCCGATCCCCAAAAAATAAAGTTGATTAATAAACCAGCCGGAATTAGTACGTTGTTCATGGTGGCCAGTTGACCAGTATTTACCTGTTTGCTGGCAATGCTCCATGCCAGATAGCCTACGCCAGACGCAACCAGCCCGAGCCAGAAGAGCACGCCCCATTGCAAGGTAGTTTGCGGCGATCGCTCCCAATCGGCAAATAGCACGGCAGCAATAGCACTGACCAATAAAGCACCAAGGAAGAACAAGGCATACACCTGACGTTGCTCTTTATGGTCACCTAAAGGTAGCCGTTTGTAGCCAACCTGACCCAGTGCAAAACAAATATTTGCCCCTTGAATTAAAAGAAAACCATAAATAAATCCTTCACTTATGTTTTCGTAGCGAATAATTGCAGCGCCGCAAACGGCAAGCAGAGCAGCCCCCCACCATTGCCATGGCAAAGACTTTTTATTGATCAGAATTTCATCAATAAGGGTGATGTATAAGGGGGTGAAAACAGTAAATAAAAGAACCTCAGCGATGCTTATGTAATTAAATGCATGGTACAAAAGTATGTACATGATACCAATTTGAATGGCGCCCAGAAATGTCAGTGAAATAGCTTTTCGTTTAGTAATGTACGTGGTTCTTAAAAAAGGCAGTAAAAGTAAGAATGCCAATAACATTCGAATAAAAACAGCAATATAAGCATCAACATCGGCGGATAGATAAACCCCGATAAGAGAGAAACTAAATGCCCAAAGCAAAGTTACCAGTGATAGGGTGAGCATAGTGGTTAGAGATCCTTGTCAAATAAATCGGTTTGCTGAATGGGGCCCTGATCGTCTTGCGGGGATGCTTTATGCATCTGTTGCCGAAGTCGGGCGCGGCGCTGGGTTAGTTTATTCAGAATTAGCCGCTGTTCCTGCTCACTCTTTTGATGCCAGTTAAAACGTTCACTGCGCGAACGCAGACAGCCTTTGCAGTAGCCTTTACTGTTACTCTCGCAGACGCCGATGCAAGGGTTGGGTAGATGAAAAAGCTCCAGTTGGTTAGCGGCCATGGCTATTCTCCGCTGTCTGCGGGTTGATGGGTATGCTGGCGTCGGTATGCCAATGGCGACACCCCGGTCATTTTTTTAAACAAACGAGAGAAATAGTAAGCGTCGTCAAAGCCGAGTGTCTGTCCGATCTGGCGAATACTGTGATTACTATCCAGCAGCATGCGCTGGGCTTCGCGTACTTTCAACTGATTAAAGTAACGGAGTGGACTGGTTCCGGTCAGCTGGCGAAATTTTTTACTGAAATGGAAGGTGGAAAGGCCACTGAAATTGGCAAAATCCTTTAATTCCAGTGCACGATGGCTGTTGTCGTGCATAAAACGTTCTAAGGTGGTGATGGTGAAATTTGCGCCTTGTGGCTGTTCCAGGCGCCGTAAACTAGGTAACTGAACAATCAGTTTCTGCAGTAGTTTAGCGGCCAGCAATGCCCGTTCCAGATTCAGTCGCTGGTGCTGTAGGTTAAGTAGCTGGGTGACGTCCGGAAGCAGCGCACGCCAGTTGGACAGCGTGATGACCGGTGGTTGGTCATCGCGGTTGACGCCGACAAAGTCCATATATTGCTCCACCTGTTCACCAGCAAAATGCGCCCAGTAAATACTCCAGGGGGTATGCTGATCAGCCTGGTAAGAATGAGCCTGCCCGCGTTTTAAAAACAGCACCTGACCGGCTTCCAGGGTGCCGCTTTGGTGTTCAGTCTGGTAGCGTCCGCTACCTTGATGGCAGAATATAAGCAGGTGGTCGGTGTGCACAGAACGGCGTACACGGTGACCGACCGCATGCAAATAATGTCCATAAGCGATTGGATAGAGTTGGCGACTGAACGGATGCGCATGCAAACGGTCAATTGTTGTCTGTGGCAGCAGTAACCGGGAACTGCCTGCGGGCAAAGGCCAGCGAGAGGGTTGACTCATAAAACACCAGCGGTGACAATTTTGTCCATTATAAAGGCAATTTTATCGATTCTAAAGTGTAACCGCCTCTGCTTTAATGCAAGGCACACTAAATAACATACCATTGACAACGAGCAGGTAGATTATGGCTAAGCAAGTTCAACTGTACATTGGCGGCGAATTCGTAGATTCGGCCAGTACTAATATGATCCCGGTAACCAACCCGGCGACCCAGGAAGTGATCGCGCAGGTACCTTGTGCAACGAAAGACGAAGTAAATGCGGCTATTGCCAATGCAAAGGCGGTATTTGAAGAGTGGAAAGAAACCCCTGTTTCTGAGCGTGCCCGTGTCATGATGCGGTATCAAGCCTTGTTAAAAGAACACCACGACGAAATTGCGACCATTCTGGCCAGCGAAACCGGGAAAACCTTTGATGATGCGAAAGGCGACGTCTGGCGTGGTATTGAAGTGGTCGAACACGCAGCAAATGTGCCGTCATTGTTAATGGGTGAAACCGTTGAGAACGTTGCGCGTGGAATCGATACCTACAGCTACACCCAACCGCTAGGTGTCTGTGCAGGTATTACCCCATTTAACTTCCCGGCGATGATCCCATTGTGGATGTTCCCGCTTTCTATTGCCTGCGGTAACACCTTTATTTTGAAACCATCTGAACAGGACCCGCTGACACCAACCCGTCTGGTTGAGCTGTTTGAACAAGCGGGCGCGCCCAAAGGTGTGTTGCAGATGATTCATGGTGGCAAAGACCAGGTCGACATGCTGCTCGACCACCCGGATATACGGGCCCTGTCGTTTGTCGGTTCGGTCCCGGTTGGCCAGTATATTTACCGTCGTGGTACCGAGAACATGAAGCGTGTTCAGGCGTTTGCCGGGGCGAAAAACCATTGTGTCATCATGCCGGATGCGAACAAGCAGCAAGTGCTTAATAACCTGGTTGGTGCCTCAGTTGGTGCCGCTGGTCAGCGTTGCATGGCGATCTCCTGTGCGGTGTTTGTCGGTAAAGCGAAAGAGTGGATTCCTGAGCTTGCCGAAGCACTGGCCAAAGTTCGCCCGGGTGCCTGGGACGATAAAGATGCGGCTTATGGGCCGGTCATTAGCCCGCAAGCCAAAGAGCGGGTACTTAAAATGATTCAGCAGGGTAAAGACGAAGGCGCAGAATGTCTGGTCGATGGCTCTGAATGCACAGTTGAAGGCTTCCCCGACGGAAACTGGGTCGGCCCTACCTTCTTCGGCAAAGTAACTGCTGACATGGAAATCTATAAGCAGGAAATTTTCGGCCCGGTTCTATGTGGGATGGAAGCGGACAGCTTGCAGGAAGCAATTGCCCTGGTGAATGCGAACCCTTACGGCAACGGCACCTCAATCTTTACCGCCAGTGGCGCGGCAGCGCGTAAATATCAGCACGAAGTCGAAGTAGGTCAGGTTGGTATTAACGTGCCAATTCCAGTGCCACTGCCATTTTTCTCGTTTACTGGCTGGAAGAATTCATTCTTCGGCGACTTACATGCCTATGGCAAACAAGCGGTACGTTTCTACAGCGAAACCAAGACAATTACTGCTCGCTGGCCCGAGACTGACCTTGTCAGCGGCCCGAACATGACCATTGATCTTAAGTAAGCCGAGGAGTTGACGTGAATTATAATTTAACTGACGACCAGCAGGCGTTTGTTGATACAGCGCGCGCATTTGCTGAAAAAGAACTGGCGCCGAACGCGGCGCGCTGGGATGAAGAGCATCATTTCCCAATCGACGTGTTTCGTAAAGCCGGTGAAATGGGCTTTATGGGTATGTACACCCCGGAAAGTGCCGGTGGGTTCGGCATGAGCCGTCTTGACAGTGCGCTGATTTTCGAGCAACTGGCGATGGGCTGCACCGCAACCACAGCAATGATGACGATCCATAATATGGTGACCTGGATGATCGGCTCGTTTGCTAAGCCAGAGCTTATTGAAGAGTGGGTTGATGATCTTGTTGCGGGGCAAAAGCTGGGCTCTTACTGCCTGACGGAACCTGGTGCCGGCTCGGATGCGGCCAGCCTGCGTACCAGTGCAAAGAAAGACGGCGATGAGTACGTTCTCAATGGCTCCAAAATGTTTATCTCCGGTGCCGGTGAAACCGATGTGCTGGTAGTGATGGCGCGTACCGGTGGTGAGGGTGCTAGTGGTATCTCAGCGATTGTCGTACCAGCGGATGCCGACGGCATTCACTATGGTAAAGCCGAACAGAAAATGGGCTGGAACGCGCAGCCAACTCGTTTGGTTACCTTTGAAAACGTGCGGGTGCCGGTCAAAAATCTGCTTGGCGAAGAAGGTGAAGGCTTTAAGTTCGCAATGATGGGTTTGGACGGTGGTCGTATCAACATTGCAGTATGCTCGGTTGGTACTGCTCAGGCGGCACTAAATACCGCCCGTGATTACATGCACGAACGGAGTCAGTTTGGCAAGCCGTTGGCGGCTTTCCAGGCGTTGCAGTTCAAACTGGCTGACATGGCCACGGAACTGGTTGCAGCGCGTCAGATGGTCCGTCTGGCGGCCTTTAAAGTAGACAGTAACGACAGTGACAAGACGACTTACTGTGCCATGGCGAAACGTTTTGCCACCGATGTTGGCTTTAAAGTGTGTGATGAAGCACTGCAAATCCATGGTGGCTACGGGTATATCCGTGAATACCCGCTGGAACGTCACGTACGTGATGTGCGGGTGCATCAGATCCTCGAAGGTACCAATGAAATCATGCGCATCATTATCGCGCGCCGCTTGTTAGCGGATGGTGCCAGCGAACTTGTGTAAGCCAGTCTAAGGAGGCACGCATGGATGTAGTAACTTTTTCCACTCGCCCGGCGGCGAATGGCAAAACCATCGCAATTGCCACCTTAAACTCAGAGCGTTCATTGAACGCTCTGAGTTTACCTATGGTGGAATTACTTGAACCTAAATTAAAGGAGTGGCGTGACGACCCCAGTGTCGCTTGTGTCTGGCTTGAAGGGGCGGGCGAAAAAGCCTTTTGCGCCGGTGGTGACATTGTCGCCATGTACCAGGCAATGCAGGATCGGCCAGGTCAGGTGGTGAGTGAGGTCGAAGACTTCTTTACCCGCGAGTATCAGCTTGATTATTTAATCCAGACCTTCCCCAAGCCTTTTATTGTATGGGGCCACGGGATCGTGATGGGCGGCGGTATGGGACTGATGAACGGTGCGTCGCATCGGATCGTCACCGAAAGCACGCGCATGGCGATGCCTGAAGTCACTATTGGTTTGTATCCGGATGTTGGTGGCACCTATTTCCTCAACCGGATGCCGGACAAACTGGGTCTGTTTATGGGCCTGACCGGGGCGTCGATGAATGCCAGTGACGCGTTGTTCTTGAAACTGGCTGACCACTTTGTGCCATTTGCTGAAAAAGAAGCACTGCTGGAGAACCTGCAGGAAATAAGCTGGGGTGACACTGAGAGTCTTAATAAGCAAAAACTGACTGATACCCTGAGTGAACTGCAGCAACAGCATACGGATCTGTTACCGCGGGGCGCAGTAAAAGGACAGCTCGATAGCATCGGGCAGGCACTGAACGGCGATAGCATTGACCAGGTTGTGAGCAATATTCTCGCCATTGAAAGCGACGATAAGTGGTTAACTCGCGCCCAGGGCTCATTGCGTAACGGCTGTCCGATGACCGCTCATTTAGTTTGGAATCAGCTCCAACACGGCGCCAAGCTGAGTCTGGCTGAATGTTTTCAGCTTGAGCTGACACTATCGGTTAATTGCGCGGTGAAAGGTGATTTTTCGGAAGGTATTCGGGCATTATTAATAGATAAAGACAACCAGCCTAAGTGGAGCTACCCGTCGGTAGCAGAGGTTCCGGCAGAGGC
Organism: Aliidiomarina soli; assembly: GCF_003986975.1. Taxonomy (GTDB): domain Bacteria; phylum Pseudomonadota; class Gammaproteobacteria; order Enterobacterales; family Alteromonadaceae; genus Aliidiomarina; species Aliidiomarina soli. Next base: position 233,544 of record NZ_PIPO01000001.1, read on the forward strand.
GGTGGATGCAATGTTTATGTCACCATGGGGTGATAATGCGCATCCACTTAAAGACCTGGCAAAGGAGTAACGAATTATGGCAACAATCGGATTTATTGGTCTCGGTAACATGGGTGGGCCAATGGCGGCAAACCTGGTTAAGGCAGGTAACAAGGTCAAAGTATTTGACCTGTCAGACGATGCCGTGGCAGCGCTTGTGGCAGAGGGCGCTGAGCAGGCGAAGTCGGCAGCAGACGCAGTAGCGGATGTTGAGTTTGTGATTTCGATGCTACCGGCCTCGAAGCATGTGCGTAGTCTCTACCTTGAAGAGCAGGGCATTAAAGGTGCTATTCCGAAATCGGCGCTGGTGATTGATAGCAGTACCATTGATGCAGCCACTGCACGTGAGCTGGCAGTTGAATTGAATAAAGTGGGTGTACGCTTTATCGATGCACCCGTTTCCGGCGGTACTGCGGGAGCGAAATCTGGTACCTTAACCTTTATCTGTGGCGGCGATGAGGCCGATATTGAAGAAGCACGGGCGGTTCTCGGCCAGATGGGCAAAAACGTCTTTCGTGCTGGGGAACATGGTGCAGGCCAGGTCGCTAAAATCTGCAACAACATGCTGCTTGCAATCCTCATGGCAGGTACCTCAGAAGCGTTGCAGCTGGGTAAAGCCAATGGACTGGACCCGAAAGTATTATCGGAAATTATGCTGCAAAGCTCAGGTCGTAACTGGACGCTGGAAGTGTATAATCCGTGCCCGCACGTATTAGAAGGTGTGCCTTCCAGTAACAATTATCAGGGTGGCTTCCAGGTTGACCTGATGAAGAAAGATCTGGGACTGGCAATGGATACCGCAGAGCAGTCAGGGGCGGTCACCGCACTTGGCAAACTTGTGCAATCACTTTACAGCGAACACAGCAGCGAAGGTTCTGGTAAGAAAGACTTCTCAAGTATTTTTAACCATTTTGAACCAAAGCGCGACGCCTAGAATAAGGATTTAATAATGCAAGTTAACAACAGTGTGATTGTTATCACTGGGGGCGCCCAGGGATTAGGCCTGGCGATGGCGGAACATTTCGCCGCCCAGGGCGCTCGTCTGGCGCTGATCGACATGAATGATGATGCCTTGTCTGAGGCGGTTCAATCATGTCAGCAACAGGGCGCCAAAGACGTTCGCAGTTATATTATTAACGTGACGGATGAAGAAGCGGTCGAATCTGGTTTTGCCCAGATAGACAGGGACTTTGGTGGTATCAATGTATTGGTTAATAACGCCGGCGTATTACGCGATGGCATGCTGGTTAAGTACAAAAATGGTGAAGTGACTCATAAAATGCCATTGAGCCAATGGCAGTCAGTGATCGATGTGAACCTGACCGGGACCTTTTTGTGTGGTCGTGAAGCCGCTGCAGTGATGGCTAAACGCGAACAGGGCGGGGTGATCATCAATATCTCCAGTGTTGCTCGCGCCGGTAATATTGGCCAGACTAACTACTCTGCCACTAAAGCAGGCGTGGTCGCCATGACCGTCACCTGGGCTCGTGAACTGGGCCGTTTTGGTATTCGTTGTGGTGCTATTGCGCCAGGCTTTATTGAAACACCGATGACCCAGGCGATGAAGCCGGAGGCTGTGGAACGAGCGTTGGCAATGGTACCGCTTAAACGTTGGGGACAGCCCAGTGAAGTGGCGGATTCAGCGCGTTATATCATTGAAAACGACTTTTTCTCGGGTCGCGTGATTGAAATTGATGGTGGTGTTCGCCTTTAAATTTTTAGTGGTGAATATCCCCCAGTAATGCCTGTAATTAACGGGTAAAGGCGGCTTCGGCCGCCTTTTTTAATCCAGGCAATCGACATTTTCGGATTAACATAACTTTGCTAACTGGATTACTTTCTGTATCCTGATCAAGAGTCGGCACTGGTTCTGTGTTAATACCTGTATACCAGCGCCTTTACTGTGTTAAATAACGCCTCAGGCTAAGCAGTATTGTATGCGTAAATTACCGCCACTTAATGCGTTGAAGTCGTTTGAAGCAGCCGCCCGGCATTTAAGTTTCACCAAAGCCGCGGAAGAACTTTTTGTCACTCAGGCGGCCGTCAGCCACCAGGTAAAAGCCCTCGAAGATTACCTTGCGATGCCGCTCTTTTTGCGCCGCAACCGCAGCTTGTTGCTGACTGAGGCTGGGCAGAATTATTATCTGGACATCCGGTCCATCCTTGAGCAGCTTACCCAGGCAACCAATAAGCTGATGTTGTCCAGTGAACGTGGTTCTCTGACTATCAGTGTGCCGCCCAGCTTCGCAATTTTGTGGATGGTGCCGCGCTTAAGTGAGTTTCACGACAAGTTCCCGGATATTGATGTGCGGATTAAAGCGGTGGATGAAGTTGCTGGGTCGCTGACCGACAATGTCGATATTGCTATTTACTATGGCCGTGGCCACTGGCCGGGCCTTAAGTCATACAAACTGCATGATGAATACCTGCTTCCGGTGTGCTCGCCACGCTTATTAGATGGCCCCAAGCCGATAAAAACCGCTGACGACTTGCTAAAACATACACTGTTGCACGAAGAAACCCGTAATGCCTGGGTCGATTGGTTCGCGATGGTGGGTCTTGAGGTGCCAAGCCGGATCAGTGGTCCGGTATTCAGCCATTCGTCGTTGTCATTGAAAGCGGCAGTTCATGGTCAGGGCATTGCACTGGCCAACAGCGTACTGGCAAAGCCGGAGCTGGACAGTGGCCATCTGGTAAAACTGTTTGAAGAAGTGCTTCCTACCAGCGATGCCTTCCACCTGGTATGCCGGGAGTCACAGGCTGAAATTGGTAAAATTGCGACCTTCCGCAACTGGCTGCTGGAGGTGGTCGGGCAGGAAGAAGCGGAAAGTCATGGTAAGTAGTGAAATGCACTGGGATGGGGAAGACAATCCCATTGTGTTGGTTTTCGCTCATGGTGCCGGCGCTGGTCCGCAGAGCGAGTTCATGCACAGTATGGCAGCTAAGCTGGCGCACCAGGGCCTGGCCGTGCTGCGGTTTGAATTTCCCTACTGGACTCAGGTGCGCGAGACAGGGCGTAAACGACCACCGAATAAGCAGGATGTGTTGCAACAAGCAATGCAGGACGTTGTTAGCAAAGCCGCGAACGGCACTGCGCAAGGCAAACCACTATGGTTGATGGGAAAGTCGATGGGCGCACGGGTCGCTTTTCAGTCCTATGATCCACTGCACCGCGCGGGCTTCAATGTAAAAGGCTGCGTTGGCCTGGGCTTTCCGTTTCATCCGCCAGGTAAACAGGATAAGACCCGTACCCATGAACTGATTAATGGCGCGGCGAAAAACCTGGTGGTACACGGCAGCAAGGACCCCTTTGGTAAACAAAGCTGGATCGAAAGCCAGTCGTTAGCAGCGCAACTCATGGTAGAATGGGTAGCTGGCGGCAACCATGACCTGGTCCCGAATAAATCCACCGGGGTTAGTGCCAACGAGAGTTGGCAGCAGGTGGCCGAGCGGGTCGCAAGCTTTATTAAGGAGCATTCATGAGCCAGATTTTCATTGTTTTGGCCGGTTTACTGGGCGCGTTAAGTGTTGCACTTGGTGCATTCGCAGCGCATGGCTTACAAGCCAGCCTGTCTGAACGGTCGCTTGAGGTATTCAAGACCGCAGTTCACTACCAGTTCATGCATACAATTGCTTTGTTTGTGCTTGGCGTCTGGCTTAGTCAGCAGGCTCTTGGTAACTGGGGCACCGCAGTCGGTGTGAGCTGGTTGATTGGTATTCTGTTATTCAGTGGCAGTCTGTATTGGTTAAGCTTAGGCGGGCCGCGCTGGCTTGGGCCAGTGACGCCGCTGGGTGGATTAAGTTTTATTATTGGCTGGCTATTGCTGGCCGTCGCTGCCTGGCGTGTTGCCGGTAGCGCTACAAATTCAGGGTAATTATGAGCGCTGTTGTATTATATTGTCGCGCCGGATTTGAAGGCGAATGCGCCGCAGAAATTCAGGAAAAAGCGGGCGAGCTGGGTATTTACGGCTTCTGCAAAGCACAGGCCGACAGTGGCCTGGTAACCTATCACTGCATGGCTGAAGAAGCTGATCACATTGCGAAAAAAATAGCGGTACGGAGTCTAATTTTTGCCCGCCAGCTATTTGTTCGTGTTGCCGAATGCAATGAACTGGAAATACAGGATCGCATTGGCGGCATGCTGGCTACGTTGAAAGCACTGGATGAAGACACCTTGCCGTTATGTGGCGAGCTGCAGGTAGAAACAGCAGACACCAACGAAGGCCGTGCGCTCTCTGCGTTATGTAAAAGTATCAGTACGCCGCTGCGTAAAGCCTTGCGTGACGCTGGTCGCTTGACTGAGCGCGACAGTGACCGCCGCCCGGTGTTGCACGTACTGTTCCGCAGCACCCACTCGGCGATGCTTGGCTATGCCTATACCTACAACCACTCACCATATCCGATGGGCATTGCACGGGTGCGCACACCGAAAGGTGCACCGAGTCGCTCGGCGGCGAAGTTAGCCGAAGCCTTTAAGGTTATGATCCCGGCAAGTGATTTTGACAGCCGCGTCAGCTCCGGTATGAAAGCAGTGGATCTGGGGGCGAGCCCAGGCGGCTGGACCTCGGTATTGGTCTATCACGGAATGATGGTGGATGCGGTTGATAACGGCGCGATGGACGATGGGCTGATGCAAACGGGTCAGGTTAAGCACCGTCGTGAAGATGGCTTTATCTTTCGCCCCAAGCGCCGCAACGTTGAGTGGCTGGTCTGCGATATGGTGGAAAAACCAGTCAAGGTGGCACACTTAATGGCAGACTGGTTTATTGAAGAACAGTGCCGCCAGGCAATCTTCAACCTTAAACTGCCGATGAAAAAGCGCTACCCGTCCGTTCAGCAATACCTGCAGGCGATTCGCGATCGTTTCGCTGAAGCTGGCATGCGTCATTATGAACTTAGCGCAAAACACCTCTACCACGACCGTGAAGAAATCACCGTCTACCTGCGCCGTACCTAATCGAAGTCACCAGTATTTAAGACAATAAAAAAGGCATGCCGAAGCATGCCTTTTTAAACTTATCGTTTTGTTTATGCGCTGGCTGGGTTGTTACAGACGCTCAAGAATGGCCTGGGTAAACTCAGTGGTGCCGTGGCTGCCGCCAAGATCACGGGTGGTGCGGTCACCGCTTTCAATGACATCGCGCAGGGCATTACGGATTTTCTCAGCTTTGTCCTGCATTCCCAGATGCTCAAGCATTTGAATGGACGCCAGAATAACTGAACTTGGATTGGCCAGGTTTTGACCTGCGATGTCGGGTGCTGAACCGTGAACGGCTTCAAAAATTGCGCATTTTTCACCAATGTTAGCGCCCGGAGCCATGCCCAAACCGCCAACCAGGCCAGCACAAAGGTCAGAAATGATGTCGCCGAACAGGTTGGTGGTAACGATCACGTCAAACTGCGACGGGTCCATCACCAGCTTCATGCAGGTTGCATCGACGATCATTTCGTCGGATTCGATGTCGTCGTATTCTTTACCGATTTCACGCGCTACGCTGAGGAACAGGCCAGAGGTTGACTTGAGAATGTTTGCTTTGTGCACCGCGGTAACTTTCTTGCGGCCTTCACGGCGCGCCAGCTCGTAGGCATAACGGACAATGCGTTCACAACCTAAGCGGGTTACCCGACTCATAGCTTCGGCTTCACTGCCATCTTCTTTGGTTGTTTGGCCAAGCCCTGAGTACATCCCTTCGGTGTTTTCACGAATAGTGATGATATCGACGTTGTCGTAACGTGCCTGAGTGCCTTTGAACGAGTTCACCGGGCGTAAGTTAGCATACAGACCAAAGTGCTTACGTAGGGTGACGTTAATGGAGGTAAAACCGCCACCGACTGGTGTTGTTAACGGACCTTTCAGGGTGATGCCGTTATTCTCGATGGCTGCCAGGGTACTTTCAGGCAGCAGCTCTCCATGTTTTTCCAGAGCGATTAAACCCGCATCCGCATACTCGTACTCGAAGTCACAACCGACTTTGTCGAGGATCTGAGTGGCTGATTCAATGATATCCGGACCAATGCCATCGCCGGGAATTACGGTAATCTTTCTGCTCATGGGAGTTCCTTGTCAAATATACTACTGCCAGGCACCCAAAAGGACGCATGGGGAAATTGATAGAAGTTGAACCAACGGCGCTATTTATACCATATTTTGCACTGATTTGACCAGATTGCTTCGACTAAGGTCGCATGGTGCAGGGCGCAGAATCTTTATAAATCGCCTGTCGGACAATGGTAACCACAGGCCCAGGCTGCCTGGTGAACAAGCCGATGGTAGTCATGGTGGTCGAACTCATTCAACAGCGCCAGTGCCGGTTGCAACTCTCTGACTAACGACTGGTGTGAACTCTGTTCGGCTAGCAGTTCGAGCCATTCAACACTGGCGATACTGAGCGCCAGCGCTGCCTGCAATGAATTCGACGGCTTTTCGGTCAGTAGCAGTCCGGGCAGGGCGGATGGCAGTTGCCAGTACTGGCATAAGCGCGTTGCAACCCGATGGGAATAGGTTCGCGATGAGCGTAGCCAGCGTTGCAGACGCCAGGGTTTAGCACCACTGTCACGGCGCCAATGGCGGTGACCTGTCCAGGCCGGATTGCGCCATGCATCATACACGACCAGCCAGCTTAGCAGTTCAACCCGACAGGGGAATTCAATCTGCTGCTGCTCTTCAAACATGAACAGCATTTGGGTGATCAACTGGCGACGGGTAAGCAGGCTCTTGCGCAACGGAAACTGGGGGCGAGTAAGACTGCTTTCGAAGTGACTTAATAAGACTAATTCACGACTGCGCTGGGGGCCCGTCAGCAGTAAAGACTGCTTTAGGCCGAGCACATGGCCTTGAGGGGTATACGCAGTGGCGTAGCGGCAAAGCAGCTGACTTAGCGCGCTTTGCTGCTCCAGCATGGCGACGACCTGTTTAAATAATGCATCTTTTTGCGGCCAGTTAATCAGCGCCCGAACCAGGCTTGCTGGCATCGGTTTTACATCGTCGGTAAGAGAATAGGGAAGTTGTAGCGGCGGCAACTCATCTTCATCCTCGCTGGCCTCGCAGGCTGCGGTATAGTCATCGCTGTATTTATCGTTGAGGTAAGCACGGGCGATAAATTCGGCGGCAACCTGGTACTGAGTATGGCGGGCAAGCCGGGCCAGGACCTGCTCCGGATGAAACCCCTGTTCCGCTTTTTTCGCCATCAGCAGGCAGGCTTTAGCCAGGTGACTGAGCTGTTGCTGTTGGCGCCCCTGCTTTAGCCACTGTATTTGCTGACGTTTGTAAGGACTGGCCAGCGGCACCAGACAGGCGCAGTGCTCAAACAGAGCGACAGCGTAATCAACACCGGTCAAATTGCGCAGTGACGGCGGTAACCGGGAGGTCATGGTGTCATCTTGCATAGTTAGCTCGTACTCATCCGCTATATCCTTCAGCTAATAATCCAGCGGCGACTATCGCAACGGAGAGCCTGTGTGGCGGGTATACGCCGACTCTCCCCAGGCCAGTAAAACATCGTTGCGGAATAGCAGCGGGGTGGTTTCATCCCGCGTGGTTTGACCGTCAGAACGAACATGCTGGGTGCGGTAAAACAGAATCAGCAAATCTCCGTCATCGGTTTCATGGGCCTCACTAATGTCAGGCGGGCCTAACAGCCGCAACACGCCGTCTTTACCTTCGCCAAGCTCAAGGCGTGAGATGTATTTACGATTAAACACCTCACGCTCCTGCCAGGTCATGGTTTCGGGGTTGGCAGTGTAAAATTGCAACACAGCAAGAGCGATGACTAAGTAAATCGTAAAGCCCGCCAGCACAATCTTAAATGCTTTACCCATCTTAGCTTACCTTTCTCAGCTTACCACGACCCGGTAGCACGGCTCATAGGCGGTGCCACCTGGCAGTTTCATTCGGTGTTGTTCAACAAATGACTGCAACAGGGTGTCGAGTTCGGCCATCAGCTCGCGCTCGCCATTAATAATGTACGGACCATATTGTTTGATAGCCGCGACTCCGGGTGCCTTGACATTGCCTGCAACAATCGCCGAAAAAGCCCGGCGTAAATCTGCTGCCAGCTGTTCTTTGGGCTCGTCACGGTGCAATTTAAGTGCTGCCACGTTTTCATGGGTAGGCACAAACGGATGCTGGAACGGCTCTTCGATGTGCAGGGTCCAGTTAAAGTTGTAGGCGTCGCCACTTTCCCGGCGATAGCGTTTAACCGCAGTCATACCAGTCTGTAAGTGCTGTGCAACGTGCTCTGGATCATTGATAATAATTTCATACCAGTCGGTGGCTTCTTTGCCGAGGGTCATCCGAATGAAACGATCCATATCTTCAAAATACTGGCGGCTGCTCTCCGGGCCGGTAAGCACTATCGGCAGTTGCTGTTCGGCATTTTTGGGGTGCATCATAATGCCGAGCAGGTAGAGCAGTTCTTCGGCGGTCCCAGCACCACCCGGGAAGATAATAATGCTATGTGCACAGCGGACGAAGGCTTCCAGACGCTTCTCAATGTCTGGCATGATAACCAGTTCATTGACAATCGGGTTCGGTGGTTCAGCTGCAATAATGCCTGGTTCGGTCAGACCGAAGTAGCGGCCTTCGCTGTTGCGTTGCTTTGCATGCCCAATAGTGGCGCCTTTCATGGGCCCTTTCATCGCCCCCGGGCCGCAGCCGGTGCAGATGTTGAAACCGCGCAGTCCGAGCTGGTAACCGACTTCTTTGCTGTACTTGTACTCAGTGTCGTTGATCGAATGACCACCCCAGCAGACCACCATATCAGGAGCTGCAATTTGCTTCAGGGTTTGTGCGTTGCGGAGTACATCGAAAATGACATGCGTCAGATGCTGTGGGTTCATCGCTTCAAGGACTTCGGCCGGATAGCGTTCACCGACATACAAAATGTCACGTAATACGGCTTCAACATGCTCGCGAATACCGACAATCAGCTCACCATCGACAAAGGCTTTTGGCGGCGGGTTGATTAGCTCAAGCTTTACGCCCCGTTCACGGCGTAAAACGATGACTTCGAAGTCTTTGTACTGTTCAAAGATATCCGCGCTATTGTCAGTCAGGCTGCCGACATTGAGTACGGCTAATACGCAGTTGCGGAAAAGGGTATATAAAGGACTGTTTGAAGACTGTTGTAAGCGCTCAATTTCCAGTTGCGAAAGCAAGGACATACTGCCTTGTGGGGATAACGAAATTCTCATCGTGCCGTGTTTCTCCTGCGGCTATTGTTGACTAACCCGATCTCGGCCCTCATTTTTGGCCAGATAAAGGGCGCGGTCTGCTCGTTCGAAAACGCGCGCGGGGGTGTCCTGCGCGACAAAGCTTGAGACCCCAGCCGATATAGTGATCGAGATACTGGTGTTCTTAAATTTAAACGGGATACTTTTAATTCGGTGCCGGGCTTTTTCCAGCAGCTCAAAAGCAACCTCGGTTGTCGTTTGCGGGAAGACAATGACAAACTCTTCACCACCGTAACGACAGACAAAATCTGTATCGCGCAACGATTTTTTAAGCATGTTGGCGATCACTTGCAGGGTTTTATCGCCTGCGGTATGGCCGTAAGTGTCATTGATAACCTTGAAATGATCAATGTCAGCAATGGCAATGGCCAACGGAGCAGCATAACTTTGCCAGCGCTGATACTCAAGCTCTAAGCGTTCTTCAAATGCGGCTCGGTTCGGTAACCGGGTTAAACTGTCCTGCAGGCTTTTGAATTTTTGCTCGCTGAGCTTGCGCTTGTACATTTGTGCTTCGCTTTCAACGTCTTCCAGCCGTGCCTGCATGGTACTGAGCTGATTACGCAATGACTGACGCTCACTTTGCTCCATGGCCAGCTTATTAACCAGCAACTCGCTGATGTCGTTTACATGCCCCTGCACCTGATGTTTTAACTCTTGCAGGCTGGAAGCGTTATTCACTGAAGACGCCAGGTTTTGTACTCTGGCTTGCAGTTGCAGGCTCAGCTGAGCCTGTTCTTCACTGTTGTCGTCATGGGTCTGGACGGCCCGGGCCAGTGCTTTATTAACTGACGACAGAGCGTCGCTAAGTGAGAGTAAAAACTGTTGTGCCGACTGTCGTTCTTCGTTAATACCCTGAATAATCAGACGCAAGGCGTCCATGCAGGCATTTAACAGTTGTTCGCCATCGAGCATCTGCAGTAATCGTTGGCGCAGGCTTTGCAGGGTGTTGCTGGCAGTACTGCGGAAGTCGATGGTGGCGAGTAAATTAGTCAGCTCACCTTGCAAGGCCTGATAGTCGGCAGCGTTTGGTTTCTCGCCGAATGGGCGGACGCTGTTGCTCAACTCAGCCTGAAAACGCTCGATAACATTGAGCATTAACGGCAGCAGTTCACTGTAGCTGTGTAACGGCGCTTGCAGGCGTTGCAAGACATCTGCGGTTTGTTCTTTGCTGCCTGGCGCTAGCTTTTCATAATCAAGCAGGTGTCGCAGTGCGCTGATAGAACCCAGGTGGACCTCACGCATGGTGCGCTCGATCCGGGCCTGTTCACGCTGCAATGCTTGCATAACCGCATCAAAATGCGGCTTCAGGGCGTCGATGCTAAGCGTGTTGGTGTCGGTCAGGCTTTTAATTTTCGCCAGGTGTTTATCAATGTCGCCGCTGATGCCGCGGGATGCGTTGCCGAGTCGATTAATAAACTCCAGCAGGGTGTTGATTTCCCCTTGTCCCGGGTAGCCGTTGTACTGATTACTACTCACTCAGTGTCCCGCAGTGTCGTGCAATAATGCATATGTATTTGCCCCTCAAGTATACCGCAGAAGGCGTCTCCCTTCGATACGCTTTATTGGCGTACCCCACGCCTGGACTCTGGCCAGGTTTTGCTGGTGCTACGCAGCGGATTAATATCCAGGCCCCCACGGCGGGTATAGCGCGCCGTGATAGTGAGGTGCTGACACCGGCAGTGTTGCCGCAGGTCCTGAAATATCCGCTCCACGCATTGTTCATGAAACTCATTATGGCCACGGAACGACACCAGATAGCGTAATAAACTGGCGCGGTCGATTTGCGGGCCGCTATAGGCAATGCTGACCGACCCCCAGTCAGGCTGGTTGGTAATCAGGCAGTTTGACTTCAGCAGATCGCTGTACAGCACTTCGCTCACATCGGCTGTTTCGCCTTGCTCAGCGTGCCCGTTAACCAGTTGCAACAGCTCGGGTTGATACTGATAATGTTCGATCTCAATATCCTGCTGGTCGATCGATTGCCCTGCTAACGCTGCTATCGGCCGCGCCGCGAATTCCTCAAGGGAATAAAGCAAAACTTCCACAGGGGCTCCGGCGCAATGACCTAAATCGACGGCCATTGTTTGCTGCACCTGTTGCCAGTCGGCAAAGCGACTTTGATTAAAGCTGTTCAAATAAAGTTTGAATGACTTTGATTCAATCAGGTTGGGGCTGCTTACCGGAACCAAAAAACGCGCGATGGCTACCTGGGGGAGCCCCTTGCTGGTGAGCCACGAGAGTTCGTATCCGGTCCATTCGTCGACCCCATGGAATGGCAGGTCGTTATCGTCAATCCCGATAGGGAGCCGGTTAAGAGAACGCGGAACCGGTTGCAGCAAGCTGGCATCATACTGTTCGGGATACTCAGTCGTCTGGCCGAGGGTAAGGTTGGCCATGGCGTCATTCGGTTGCTTTGCTGGCATATGGATACTCCTGTCATTACAATGCTGGGCATTGTAATCCTTCACAAGGTGAACCGCTATATGTCCGACTCCACCGAACACAACGCCAGGCTACAACAGGCACTGGCTGACTTACAACAACGTTATCGTCAGGCCTATACAGAGGCAGGTATGGTGCCGCAAACCGAATACCTGGATGAGTGGCAGGCGCCTTGCTATGACGGCGAGGTGCGCTTCGGTCTGATCCCCTGGCGCGCGGTGGTGCAACAGCCAGTGACCAATTTTAGCGACGTTGAGCGCGGCCTGGAAAGCCATTTACACACGGATGTACAGCTGTTTTACGCGACGTATTTCGCGGCAGATCTGCACGTGGCTTTGGACGGGCATCCGATGACGCTGTCGCAGGTGATGTGCGTCGAAGATGTAGAGCGTCTGCACCGTAACCTGATTGCCCATGTATTGATGAAGCGCCAGTTGCAGCAGGATGTCACTCTGTTTATCGGCACCAGTGACGCCAGTGATGACTTAATTGTTTCGGTAAATAACTTAACTGGAGAAGTTGGCCTCGAGTATGCCGGAAAACCACAGCATGAAAAGCTGGCAGATAACCTGACAGAGTTTCTGCAACGACTCGATGTGCGAGTTGTAACGGATGCTTAATTTATCGCCAATTGTGGTGAAAGTGGCGAACAAAGCCCGATTAAAGAGCCTATTTTTTAGTAAAAGTGGCCAGCGGGCAAAGACTGGATTTTCATTAAGTTGCTGTTTATAAAGGATTTTTGTATCTGGCGCAAACTTTGCAGCATTGAAAGATGTTAGCCGAGTGTAAGAACACTACTTTTTAAAACTAAATAATAATGAGGCCGTATGAAATCTTTACTAGCAATGACCCTACTGGTGCCTTTGGCATTGTCAGCATCCGCCTGTGTAGTTGTTGTCGATGGTGATAAAAGCTCTGTTAATTCCCGTAGTCAGAGTGACTGGGAGCGACAGGAAGCGCGCAACCGTCAGGCTTTGAATGAGCTGCACACACAACAACCAATGGCCGAGGTTATCGAGCGCATGGGCAATCCGGATTTTGATGAACAACTTCGCATTGGCGAGCGTAGCTACCGGGTTCTTTATTACCGCACCCAACGCGTCGAGTCTGATGGCATGACCACGAAAGATGAGTGCACCCCGATTGTGTTTGAACGGGGGGAGTTGTATGGCTGGGGTGAAAACCAACTGAAAGTGTTGCTTTCATCCAGCAATTAGTTACTTTAATGTAAAGCTATTTAGTCTATCGTATTGTTTGGTAGTCAACAGGTTGAACAGAGGAGAGCCAATGTCGGGGCAAGCGCAAACGACGTCAGATAACCCGCAACTAACGGGGCAACTGAAGTACCTGAGTGGTGAAGATCTTAGTGTCGCTGCCTCGCTATTGTTGCAGGCGTACCAGGACGATCCGGTTTTTCAGCAAATTTTTAAAGCGGATAAAGAAGGCTATGCACAGCGTTTACGTGCAGCCATTCGCGAGGAACTCAATTCGTTCTGGCAAAATCGGCAACCGATGTTTGGGCTTTTTCACGGTGAAACGCTGGAAGGCGTGGTTTGCTTAACCCGTCCTGACCAGGGTTTTTCCTCGCAACGCTTCTGGCATTGGCGCTTACGTATGTTATTAACTGCAGGCTACGTTAGTACCCGTCAGTTGATCGAAAAAGAACGTTTAATTGAGCAGGCAGTGCCTTATCAAAGCTACTTTATGCTGACTTTTATTGCGGTGCATCCACGTTACCAGCAGCACGGCCTTGGCCAACTGCTGGTACAGGCGGTCGACTCGATGCTGACAGGCGATCCGGATGCGGAAGGTGTGGTCGCGCTGGCAACCCGGCCGGAGTATGAGCACTTTCTTAGTCAACACGGGTATCAGAAGCTTAGCAGCATCGAGGTTGGCGACATTAGTGGCGCACTGATGAGCCACGGGCGAGGTTGATAGTATGCAATTTAAATCGTTTAAAGAATTTTATCCGTATTACCTGGCTGAGCACAGCGATAAACGTTGCCGTGCGATGCATTATATCGGCAGTACGCTGGTACTGGCGGTAATTGTGCAGGCTCTGTTAAGCGGGCAGGCCTGGTGGCTGCTGTTAATGCCGGTCATCGGCTATGGCTTTGCCTGGCTTGGTCATTTCGGTTTTGAGCACAACAGGCCGGCTACCTTTAAACATCCCTGGTACAGCCTGCTCGGCGACTGGGTGATGTACAAGGACTTTTGGGTTGGGCTTTTCGGCGGCCCCTCGGTGGCTGATAAAATTAAACCACCAACCAACCCTTCCTGAAGTAGACGCTGCTAGCGCAGAACTATTCGAGGTGCTCTCCCTCGGTCGCAATGGTCCGGTAAACCGGCATCTCAATCTTCAGCAAGCGGCGGTTACTAAACTGCAGTTCACCCTCGTAGCGACTTTCGTGGTCGCTGCTAAAACCAAACCGATAGCGACTGTGCCAGTATGGACCGCGGCGACCGAGCCGCAATCGCATCTGGTAGAGCGCAATATCGAGATATTGCAACTGGTTCTGTTTGCAATAGTGAATCGCATAGCGCTGCGCCTGCTCGCCTAACTGACGAAACTGCCAGAACAGACCTGCGATGCAGGCAACTGCGGCCAGCATCATCACGGTTGATAAATCAAACATTGCGCTGAACCCTCGTTTTCATCGCTGTAATAGCACTCTGCAAGGCCTCACTTTGCTGGTCGGGAGAATGCAGTAGCAGCAACAGATGAGGGCGTAAGGCGGGCAAGGCAACCAAATCTGCAAACAGATGCGGGAACAGGTCCGGCTGGGTCGCTAACTGGTTCAGATAGGCGGTACGGATACCGTCATCTTCGAGTAACGGCCACAACCGGGCTGCCAGTATAACCAACAGATCAGGTTCACAGGAGGTATCGAGCAGGGCCCTAATTGCGCGCTGCAGCTCGCTGGTTATGCGACTGCCGGACTGAACTGAGCTACTCAGCGCACGAAGTAATGAAATATGCTGAGGCAGCGCTGCTTCGCCGCGTTGCTGTTGCAGGCGGGCGGTTAAATTATGTTGCAGACTGCTGGGTAGAGGGTGCTGCTCCAGGGTTTCACAAAGCACTTTCTGAAAAGGGGCAGGCCAGCTGTCAAAGTGCTGATGGATAGCAGTGGCCAGCTTGGGCTGTTGGTTGAGGCGTACGGCAACATCATGCAATCCTTGTAAGCCGAGTTGCTGCCAGTCAGCTGGCTGACTCTTACCAAGAATAAAAGCCTCGGCGTCTTCAAAATAAATGCTCGCTGGCTGCTCTAATAAGTAGCTTACTTTGGCATGAAAGGCGGCTCGTTTATCCTCAGCAGGGGTAAAAATATATGGGTTTTGTTTCAGGATCTCGTCCTGTTCAGCGCTGGTTGGCGCGGTAATATCGCGACCCAGTGCTTCGACTATAATTTGCAGATAATGCTGGCGTGCGCCATGGCTGATCAGGCCACGCTCATCCAGTGGAAACTTAGCGAACCAAATATAGGGGCTCTGCGCATTATTTTTATGCCAGAAAACAATCCCCAGCCAGGCGTGTTGTTGCAGCGGTGTGGGGTAGGGCTGCTGGCCAGCTTCTATCAATGCAAACTCAGTATTTGCAATTTGTTGAACAAGACGACCTAAGTCAAAAATGTAATAATGGGTGTCTCCGATAGTGAGAAACTCAGTTAAAGTATCAACGCTGTTCGCCTGGGTCATAGTTCGTTAACTCGTTACAGGTGGTGATGAATGTCAGTCGTATGGTGTTATATTTTGCTAATTCAATGCGGTAAGTAAGAGAACTCTAGTGCAATATCAGCAAGTCCAAATTTTATTAGTGCAGCTGCAAAACGAGCTGCAGGATCTTCAGTTATGGCAGTCGCAAGCTCCGTCTGCGGAGGCGTTGCAGAGCACCCAGCCATTTGCGGTGGACACCCTGGCGTTTCACCAGTGGTTGCAGTTTATAATGATACCACGAATGGAAAACCTGGTGCAGGCGCGTCGACCTTTACCAACGTCGATGGCGGTGAGCCCGATGGCGGTGCAGGTGTATTCCGGTCAGTTGAAACAGCATCGGATGCTTATTAATTGTCTGCGTGAGCTGGACCAGGCTGTTACCGGGCAGGACCCATTGCAACCGGACCAGGCATGAGCGAACTGTCGCTGCTGTTTCAGGATCGCTATTTCGTCGCCATCGATAAACCTGCCGGATTATTGGTGCATCGCTCCTGGATCGCGTCGGAGGCGAAAGAATTTGCGCTGCAGATGCTGCGTGACCAGATAGGGCAACGGGTGTATCCGGTGCACAGGCTGGATCGTCCCACCTCGGGTATTTTACTCTTCGCATTGGATAGTGACAGCGCGCGACAAATGGGAGAGTGTTTTGCCAACCGAGAGGTACATAAAATGTACCATGCGGTGGTGCGTGGCTATTTGCCCGAGCATGGTCAGATTAATTACCCGTTAACAGAGCAGTTGGATAAGATTGCCGATAAACAGGCATCGACGGATAAAGAGGCACAGTCAGCAGTGACCGATTACATGACACTGGAGCGGGTTGAATTGCCTTATGAAGTCAGTAAACAGCACACTACGGCGCGTTATTCACTGGTAAAGCTGTCACCGAAAACAGGTCGTAAGCACCAGTTGAGACGCCATATGGCACATCTGCGACATCCGATTATTGGTGATACCAGTCATGGTGACGGCCGCCAGAATCGTTTTTTTCGACAGCATTTTGACCTGCAGCGTTTGTTGTTAGCTGCGACCGGGATGGAATTTACCCACCCAATTACTAAGCAGAAAATTCATATTCAAAGTGAGGTTCCGGCAGAGTTCCGGCGCCCGTTTCAGGCGCCGGATGCAATACGGCCTTAACTGCGTTACTCAGCGGCCCGAAGTAGCTCGTTAATACCGACTTTAGCGCGGGTCTTCGCGTCTACTTTTTTGACGATAATGGCCGCATACAAGCTGTGGCTGCCATCTTTGGCGGGCAACGAACCAGGCACCACTACCGCACCAGCAGGTACACGACCGTAATGAACCTGACCGGTTTCGCGGTCAAAAATGCGAGTGCTCTGGCCGATATACACGCCCATCGAGATAACCGCACCTTCTTCAACGATGACCCCTTCGACAATTTCTGAACGGGCACCAATAAAGCAGTTGTCTTCGATAATGGTAGGGTTGGCCTGCAAAGGCTCCAGCACGCCGCCAATGCCGACACCACCAGACAGGTGAACGTTCTTACCAATTTGCGCACAGGAGCCAACGGTTGCCCAGGTGTCGATCATGCTGCCTTCATCGACGTAGGCGCCGAGGTTGACATAGCTTGGCATGACCACCACGTTGTTACCCACGAAAGAGCCCCGACGAACCATCGCCGGCGGCACCACACGGACACCGTCACGTTTAAAATCAGCCTCGCTGTAGTCAGCGTATTTACTTGGGACTTTGTCAAAAAAGCGGGTTTCACCGCCATCCATCAGTTCATTGTCATTGAGACGGAATGATAGTAACACCGCTTTTTTTACCCATTCGTTGACTACCCAGTCACCGTCTTTCTTCTCGGCTACCCGCAGGGTGCCTGAGTCGAGCCCGTCAAGGGCCTGGCGAACGGCGTCACGAATCTCAGCTGGCGCACTGGCCGGCGACAAGTCCGAACGCTTCTCAAAAGCGTCTTCGATAATCTGTTGTAGCTCTTGCATAACTTTCCTACTTCGTTATTTTCAGTTAATCAATTGGGATCAGGTTCATCGTTCAGGGTATCAATAATCGTCTTTTTAAGCTGTTCACACTGGCTTTCACTCAGTGCCTGCTGGTGCTCCGAGGTGACACTGAATAAATCCTCAGCTTGTTCACCAATGGTGGTTATCTTGGCTGCCTGCAAAGTGACATTCTGCGCTTGCAGAACCTTAGCCAACATCGCAATCAGGCCCGGGCGATCCAGCGTGACCAATTCAAACGTGGTGCGTTTCTTATTTTTCTGCGCCAGAAAGGTGACCTTTGTCGGCACATTGAAATTACGCATCCGCCGTGACAGATGACGTTTAGCTGAGGGGGGTGAACGTCGCTTACGCAGTACATCGTAGAGATGCTGTTTGACTTCCTCAATTCGCTGCGGGTCAACCAGTGGCTTGCCATCGGTCTGCAGCAGGACAAAAGTGTCCATTACATAGCCGTCACGGGTATTTAGGATCTGTGCATCATGAATGCTCAGCTGCTCACCATCGAGCACGGCCGCCACGTTGGCGAACAAGTGGCTTTCTTCATGATGGTAGATAAACAGCTCGGTGGTACCGTGATTATTTTCATCGCCAATCAGGATCAGCGGTAGCTGATGTTCCTGCAGATGGACAATGTGCTGCGTATGCCAGGCAATTTGTTCTGGGGTGTGGCGATTAAAGTAGTCCACGGTGAAGCGAGCCCACAATTGAGTGACCTCGTTGGCCGCATAGCCTGCGCTTAACAGCAGCCCCATTGCTCCGGCGCGATTGGCGTTGATCCGCTCACGAATGTCCATGCTGTGACTACCTTCCTGCTGCAATATATTAGCGGTGGCATGGTAGAGCTCTTCGAGTAAGGTCGCTTTCCAGTTATTCCACAGGTTGCTGTTGGTCGCACGGATGTCCGCGACGGTCAGGCAATAGAGGTATTGCAGCCGTTGCATGGTCTTTACTTCACGGGCGAATTTTTGCAGCACTTCAGGATCGTAAATATCACGTTTTTGCGCCGTCACCGACATCAGCAGATGCTGGCGAACCAGCCAGCCTACCAGTGCCGCATCGTCGTCGGGGTAGTCATGCTGTTGACAAAAATGGAGGGCGTCGACTTCGCCCAGCTCCGAATGGTCACCCCCGCGGCCTTTGGCAATATCATGGAAAATACCGGCGAGGAACAAGAGTTCGGGCTTGGTCATGCTTTGCACCAATTCACTGCAAAGCGGGAAGCGCTCACTTTGTTCTTCCAGGGTGAAATTGTAGAGGTTGCTAATCAGGCGAAAAGTATGTTCGTCCACGGTATAGGCGTGAAACAGGTCAAACTGCATCTGCCCGACAATATGCTGCCATTGGGGCAGGTATTGCGCCATGATGCCATGCTGGTGCATCAGCGCGAACGGCAAGCCGAAGCCCCGCGGGTGTTTCACAATGGCGTTAAAGTAGCGTCGGCAGTCAGCGTCGTAACTAAGGGGCTGCTGTAACTGCCCCCGCGCATTGCGCAGTAAGCGGATGGTATGCGAATGAATACCTTTAATATCACTGCGCTCTGTTATCAGCAGGAAAAATCGCATAATCGTCTGTGCTTGTTTAAACACATCATCATGGCGGGCGCTGATAAGTCCGCGCAAAATGACAAAGTCCGCATCCAGCACCAGCGGTGCAGGGGACGTATCACCGGTTAAAATGGCCTGCTCAAAGAACTGCAGCAGCATGCGGTTCAGTTCACACACCCGCAGCACCACTTTGAAGTAGTCTTTCATCATCTGTTCAACAGAGCTTTTGCCCTCACGGCCATAGCCAAGGCGCATCGCTACGCCGGGCTGATAGTCAAACAGTAAGCGGTCTTCGGCTTTGTCGGCTTCCAGGTGCAGGGCATAACGGACACGCCAGAGAAAACTGGTGCAGTCCTGTAGTTCTAGAAATTCATCGGCGCTGATGTAGTGATATTCGACCAGGCTTTCGTCATTCTTGGTGCGAAAATGGTGTTTGGCGATCCAGCCGATGGTCTGAATGTCGCGCAGACCGCCTGGTGAGGATTTGATATTCGGTTCCAGATTATACGAGGTGCCGTGGTAGCGTTGATGGCGCGAAGTCTGTTCATCTACTTTGGCTTGATAAAAGGCGCGGCTGGACCAGGGGAAATCGCGGTTAATACGTTGTTGTAAACGTTCAGTGAGTTGCTCATCACCACATAACAGGCGATTCTCAATCAGCGTGGTGGCAATGCTGATATCCTCATCTGCACCTTGCATACATTGCTCAACGGTGCGCACTGAATGGCCGACATCGAGGCGTAAATCCCACAACAGGGTAACCAGTTCACTGATTTTCTCCACATTTGGAGTGCTTAAATAGCCTTCGTGCAGAAACAGTAAATCAATATCCGACCAGGGATGCATGGTGCCGCGACCATAGCCACCGACGGCTAACAGCGCTAAATCGCCAGCCGGCAGTTGCAGCTGCGACCAAAGGTGACAGAGTAGTTGGTCAAAAAAATACGCCCGATGCTGCACCAGTATATCGATATCGGCACTGATAAACTGTTCGGCGGACCAGTCATTGTAGGCTTTTAGCTGCGCCTTAAAGCCCGCCAAATCAGTTAGAGAAGCGGGCCAGTGGGCGCTAAACAGTTGAGCAAATTCGGGGGCGGCGTGCTGGCGCATGGGTGGTTGTTAACTATGCTCAATGACGCGTTCGATGTCTTCATCGTCGCGCAGAGTAAGAATTTCGACGCCGGTTTCAGTCACCAGTAGGGTATGTTCCCACTGGGCACTTAAACTGCGGTCTTTGGTCAGCACTGTCCAGCCGTCTTTAAGGATTTTAGTGTAGCGTTTTCCAGCGTTAACCATCGGCTCAATGGTCAGGCACATGCCAGCTTTCAGTTCGACACCGGTGCCCGCGCGTCCATAATGCAGTACTTGCGGGTCTTCATGGAATTCATCGCCAATACCATGGCCGCAGAATTCACGCACGATGGAGTAGCCGAAACCTTCGGCATAGCTTTGAATTTCGTGGCCCAGGTCGCCCAGGCGAACACCAGGCTTAACCATACTGATCGCTTTATAAAGGGACTCCTGGGTCACCTGGGTTAAGCGCTTGGCCAGAATAGAGCCTTCACCAACGATAAACATTTTGCTGGTATCACCGTGATAGCCGTCTTTACGTACGGTGACATCAATATTAATAATGTCGCCTTTTTTGAGAGGCTTTTCGTTGGGTATACCATGGCAGACACAATGGTTAACCGAGGTGCAGATAGACTTAGGGAAACCGTGGTAGTTGAGTGGTGCCGGGTATGCGTCGTGAGCGACAATATAGTCGTGACAGATGGTGTTCAACTCATCTGTAGTGATGCCCGCTTTGACATGTGGGGTAATCATCTCCAGCACACTGGCGGCAAGACGGCCCGCGACACGCATTTTTTCAATTTCTTCAGCAGTTTTAATCTTAATCGACATACCAAGCACTCAATTGTTTGAAGTAACCCTGTGGACCTGTGGAGTCGGCCGCTTACGTCAGACAACGTCAGGGGTTGTTTGCAGCGGCCAATGGTAGCAGAAAGCAACCTTTTACGCACCTGCTGAACAGGGCGCCAACCAATAGAAAATTTTGAAATTAATGGTCAATTGTGGTATAAAACGCGCCGCAACCCCATGGGCTGCAAATTGAGCTTTAGAAACTAAACTTTTAATACTTAAATTACACACATATATCGACACATGCTCCGGGGTGCCTGACGGGTTTGACTCAACGGGTCGGTGGCATGGGATATATGGAGGCGTAACCCCTACTTGAGGAAATTTAAAATGGCTACAGTGTCAATGCGTGACATGCTGAAAGCGGGTGTCCACTTCGGTCACCAGACTCGTTATTGGAACCCTAAGATGAAGCCTTTCATCTTCGGCGCGCGTAACAAGATTCACATCATTAACCTGGAGCAAACCGTTCCAATGTTTAATGATGCACTGAGCTTCTTACAGCACACCGCGTCTAACAACGGTAAAATTCTGTTTGTTGGTACTAAGCGCGCAGCTGCTCAAACGGTTAAAGAAAGTGCATTGTCTTGCAACCAGTACTTCGTAAACCACCGCTGGTTGGGTGGTATGCTGACTAACTGGAAAACCGTTCGTCAGTCAATCAAACGTCTGAAAGACTTAGAAGCACAAAGCCAGGACGGTACTTTCGAAAAGCTGACCAAGAAAGAAGCGCTGGTTAACTCGCGTGAAATGGACAAGCTTGAGAAGAGCCTGGGCGGTATCAAAAACATGGGCGGCTTGCCAGACGTATTATTCGTCATCGATGCTGACCATGAACACATCGCGATTAAAGAAGCGAACAACCTGGGTATCCCGGTTGTATCTGTGGTTGATACCAACTCAAACCCAGACGGCGTTGATTACGTTATCCCTGGTAACGACGATGCTATTCGTGCCATTCAGTTGTACCTAGGCTCGGCCGCTGCGACCATCAATGAAGGTCGTCAGCAGTCAGGTGTAGCGGTTGCATCTGAAAAAGACGAGTTTGTTGAAGCAGACTCTGAATAAGTAAGACACTTGAATAGACTGCCCGGTGTCTGTCACAGGCACCGGGCATTATTTGAATTTGATTGGCTGAGGACAAGACAATGGCTGTAACTGCCGCAATGGTAAAAGAATTACGTGAGCGTACTGGCGCTGGCATGATGGATTGCAAAAAAGCACTGGAAGAAACCCAGGGCGATATCGAAACTGCAATCGACAACATGCGTAAGAGCGGCCAGGCGAAAGCTGCCAAGAAAGCAGGCCGTGTTGCTGCTGAAGGGATTATCCTGACTAAAGCAGAAGGCAACGTAGGTACCTTGGTTGAGCTGAACTGTGAAACTGATTTCGTATCACGTGACAAAAGCTTCCTGGCATTTGGCGACGAGGTTATTAACGCTGCATTTGCTAACCAGGAAAACGACATTGAAAGCCTGAACAACACCGACCTGGGTGAGAACACAGTTGAAGTAACTCGTGCTAACCTGGTTGCTAAAATCGGCGAAAACATGAATGTACGTCGCGTTCGCACCGTAACTGGTGGTGACCGTGTAGTGACTTACGTTCACGGTGGTCGTATTGGTGTTGCAGTAGTAATGACTGGCGGCTCTGATGAGCTGGCGAAAGACGTTGCCATGCACGTCGCTGCGAGCAACCCACAGTTCGTTAAGCCAGAAGACGTGGCTGAAGAAGTGGTTAACAAAGAGCGTGAAATCCAGGTTGATATCGCTATGCAATCTGGCAAGCCAAAAGAAATCGCTGAGAAAATGGTTGAAGGCCGGATGAAGAAATTCACTGGCGAAATCAGCCTGACTGGCCAGCCGTTCGTTAAGGACCCAGCTAAGTCTGTTGGCGAACTGCTGAAAGAAAATAGTGCTGATGTACTGGACTTCGTTCGTTTCGAAGTTGGTGAAGGTATTGAGAAGAAAGAAGAAGACTTCGCTTCTGAAGTTCAGGCTCAGGTTGCAGCAGCTAACAAAGGCTAAGTAACCGTGGCATTGACGCCGGAACTGAACTGACTCTAAACTAACCGCGCCTCGTTTTAACGGCAGGGCGCGGTTTTTTTTGACCTGAATTTATCAAGCTCTGATTGTATCAAGTAAATAAGGAAGCCATAGCCATGAGCACGAATCCAAAAGCGAGTTATCGCCGCGTCCTGTTAAAATTAAGCGGAGAAGCCCTGATGGGGGACGAGCCGTTTGGCATTGATGCCAAAATGCTGGACCGCATGGCGCAAGAAATTAAAGAAGTGGTGGAACTTGGAGTCCAGGTAGGTTTAGTGATTGGTGGTGGCAACCTGTTTCGTGGTGAAGGGCTGGCAAAAGCGGGTATGAACCGCGTTGTTGGTGACCACATGGGGATGCTGGCAACGGTTATGAATGGCCTCGCTATGCGCGACGCACTGCACCGTTCGTATGTGAACGCACGGCTGATGTCGGCGATTGAATTGACTGGGGTTTGTGACAGCTACAACTGGGCAGAAGCGATCAGTTTACTTAAGTCAGGGCGTGTCGTAATCTTCTCCGCAGGCACTGGTAACCCGTTTTTCACCACGGACTCTGCAGCTTGTTTACGCGGCATTGAAATCGAAGCAGAACTGGTTCTTAAAGGAACCAAAGTGGATGGGGTCTATTCGGCCGATCCAATGAAAGATGCAGACGCCACGTTGTACCAGCAGATAACGTATGACGAAGTGTTGAGCAACGAATTGAAAGTGATGGACCTGGCAGCATTTACGCTGGCGCGGGACCATAACTTACCGATCCAAGTTTTTAACATGAATAAACCGGGTGCCCTGAAAGCTGTTATTATGGGCGAACAGGAAGGCACACGGATTAGCAACTAAAGGTGAATCATCGTGATTAATGATGTGATTAAAGACGCTAAAGAGCGCATGGCAAAAAGTGTCGACGCACTAAAAAGTCAAATGTCTAAGGTTCGCACGGGACGTGCGCACCCGAGCATCCTGGATGGTGTTCGTGTACCTTATTATGGGGCCGAAACACCGCTTAACCAGTTAGCCAATATTACCGTGGAAGATTCGCGGACCCTGGCGATCACGGTATTTGATAAATCCACTACCGGCGCTGTTGAAAAAGCGATCATGACCTCGGATCTGGGTTTGAATCCAGCCTCAGCAGGGACTGTGATTCGGGTTCCTTTACCCCCGTTAACCGAAGAGCGGCGTAAAGAGCTGGTTAAAGTGGTTCGTTCAGAAGCAGAGCAGGGTCGTGTTGCAGTGCGCAATATTCGTCGTGACGCCAATGGCGACCTGAAAGAATTGCTGAAAGAAAAAGAAATCACCGAAGATGACGAGCACAAAGGTCAGGATGATATTCAAAAAATCACCGACGAAGCGATCAAGAAAATCGATGATGCGCTGACTGCGAAAGAAGCGGAACTGATGGAAGTTTAAGCGCTCATCCGCGAAGCCATTGGAGGCTGACGCCGTGTAAGGTATACTTGCGCGGCGTTTATTTTTTGTGAACTTGTGATGACGGCAATCAACCCAACTGCAATCGATCAGGCTGTTTTACCGCGCCATGTGGCTATTATTATGGATGGCAATGGGCGTTGGGCAGAACAGCGTGGAAAAGCCCGCACTAGCGGGCACAAAGAAGGTGCGTCTGCAGTACGCAGAGCAGTGGCGTTTGCCCGTCGCAATGGTATCGAAGCGCTGACCCTGTTTGCGTTCAGCAGTGAGAACTGGAAACGCCCGGCACTTGAAGTGAAAGTGCTGATGGAATTATTCGCCACCGTGCTGACCCGGGAAGTTGAAGAGCTGGATCAGCATGGGGTGCAATTGCGTATCGTAGGTGACACCAGCCAGTTTAGTAAACGTTTGCAGCAACGCATTGCCGCTGCAGAACAACAGACTGAAAAGAATGACAAACTGGTGCTGAACATTGCCGCTAATTATGGTGGCCGTTGGGATATTATGCAGGCGGCACAACGCTTTGCAGCCGACGTTGAAGCCGGGCTGCAAACCAGTGCAGATTTGACTGAGACCCTGTTGGGGCAATACATGTGCCTGGCAGACGGTCCACCACCAGATTTGCTGATACGAACAGGCGGAGACCTGCGGATTAGCAATTTTCTACTGTGGCAGCTCGCGTATGCAGAATTATATTTTTGCGATACGCTGTGGCCAGACTTTGATGATGCCGTCTTTGCGCAGGCAGTTAGTTGTTTCGTCGCGCGGGAACGTCGCTTTGGACTCACCAGCCAACAAATAAAAACATTAATGGCCGGTGACACACTTGAGGACTAATTTTGCTTAAACAACGTATTTTGACAGCGTTGGTACTGATTCCACTGGCACTGTACTGTATCTTCTTTCTTTCCTTGAATGGTTTTGCCATTTTTGCCCTGGCGGCTTTATCCATAGGTGCGTGGGAATGGTCCCCACTGATGGGAGTACGGCGGCTTTCCGGTCGTATCGCTTATACCGTTCTGGTGGCCGCTTTAATCGCGGTCCTTTATGTACTTGCCCCAATTAACTCACTATGGTCTGAACAAGGGCTGGCTCAACCTATGGTGGTGGCAATAAGCGCCGGCGTTATCTGGTGGCTGGCTGCGATTCTGATGGTGCTTAACTTTCCGGGTAGCCAGCGTCTGTGGCGCCGTAGTCGCGTCTACGTGGGTGTTTTTGGGGTCCTGGTCCTGGTGCCTGCATGGGCAGCGTTAATTAGTATTCGCGCGTTAAACTACGACCTCAATCCCTTGTTTGGCGCCTGGACCGTACTATTTATATTTGTCTTAGTATGGGCCGCTGATGTGGGTGCTTATGCCGCAGGGCGCGCCATGGGTAAACACAAGATGATTCCGGCAGTGAGCCCGAATAAAACCATTGAAGGGCTTTGTGGTGGGGTCGTACTGGCGTTCGTGATTATGGTGCTGGTCGCACAGCTGCTGCCCATTCCGCGCGAGCTTTATGTCGGTTTCTACAGTGTCGGCCTGGCAACTGTTATTGTCTCGGTGTTTGGTGATTTAAGCGAAAGTATGTTTAAACGTTGCGCTGGGGTAAAAGACAGTGGTTCCATTCTGCCGGGACACGGCGGCGTTCTTGACCGCATCGATAGTCTGACATCTGCGTTGCCGGTGTTCGTGCTTGGCTATTTAATGCTTATTCATCCTGCGCTGGCGTCATGAGTGGTCAACGACTTACTATTCTGGGGGCCACAGGCTCTATAGGCAGCAGTACACTCGATGTGATCGCGCAGCATCCTCAACGCTTTGAGCTGTTTGCAGTGACCGCACACTCCAACGTTACGGCGATGGAAGCGATATGTCAGCGTTTCACCCCAAGCTATGCGGTGATGGTGGATGAGCAGGCCGCAAATCGCTTACGCGAGGCGTTGGCTGACAAACCTGAAATTACTGTTTTGGCCGGCGCTCAGGCATTGCTTGAGGTCAGTGCTGCGAGTGAAGTGGATCAGGTGATGGCAGCTATTGTTGGAGCCGCAGGACTGGCCCCCACACTGGCTGCGGTAAAGGCCGGTAAACGGGTTCTGCTGGCGAACAAAGAAGCGCTGGTGATGAGCGGGCAGCTGTTTATGGACGCGGTCCAGCATTATGGTGCAGAGCTGCTGCCAGTCGACAGTGAACACAATGCTATTTTCCAGTGTCTGACCACGCATGCGCAGAGCACGCTCGGCCAGGTTGATTTGGAAGCTGAAGGGATCAGTAAGATTTTACTGACCGGTTCTGGCGGTCCATTCCTTAATTTGCCCGTTAACCAGCTTAATCAACAAACCCCTGCGGCGGCCTGTAAGCATCCAAACTGGTCGATGGGACAGAAAATATCAGTTGATTCTGCGACCATGCTCAACAAGGGACTGGAATATATTGAAGCGCGCTGGCTGTTTAATTGCCGCCGCGAGCAGCTGGACATCGTTATCCATCCGCAAAGTGTGATTCACTCGATGGTGCAATACAGCGATGGCTCGGTACTGGCTCAATTAGGTCAACCAGACATGAAAACACCGATTGCCCATTGCATGCACTATCCCCATCGGCGCAGCAGTGGAGTCAAGGCACTGGACTTTACTCAACTGGGGGCATTGACCTTTGTCACCGTGGATGAACAGCGTTACCCATGCCTGCGCTTGGCGCAGCAAGCTTGTTGGCAAGGTCAGGCGGCGACGACTGCATTAAATGCAAGCAACGAAATAGCGGTAGAAAACTTTCTCGCTGAACGGATTCAGTTTGGTCAAATCAGCGAAGTCTGTGATAGGGTGCTGCAACAATTGCAGATGCCTGCATTAGGCAGTATTGACGACGTGGTGGCCTTCGACCAAAAGGTGCGCCGGGTCGCTTTTGAATGTGTGGAGGCTCTGACCTAGTCATGGGACAAATTGTTTGGACGCTGGGTGCGTTCTTGTTGGCTATCGGGCTGGTCGTGACCTTTCACGAATTCGGTCACTATTGGGTTGCTCGCCGTTGCGGCGTTCGGGTACTCACGTTTTCGGTAGGCTTTGGTCGTCCACTGTGGTCGCGAGTTGCTAAAGACGGCACACGGTATCAGGTGGCCATGGTGCCATTAGGTGGCTATGTGCGTATGCTCGATGGTCGGGTTGACGAAGTGTCAGCAGAGCAGGAGCATGAAAGCTTTAGCCATCAGCCAGTACTTAAGCGGATTGCCATTGTGCTGGCTGGTCCTGTTTTTAATTTTATTTTCGCCCTTGTTGCTCTCTGGTTGATGTTGATGATCGGGGTTGCTTCGTATCGCCCGGTGGTGGGTGACGTCACAGCCGGTAGTATCGCAGCCGAGGCAGGTTTACAGCGTGGCGACGAGATTGTTCGTGTAGACGGACGACGGACCGAAGAATGGCAGGCCGTTAACCTGGCCCTGGTGGAGCGTATTGGCGACAGCCAAACGGAATGGGTGGTTGAGAATAGCCGTGGTGAACAGCGTCAGTTAGCGTTCGATCTTAATGCCTGGGCGTTTGATCCGGATCGAGAATCGACTATCGCCAGCCTTGGTTTACGCCCGTTTCAACCGCAAATTTATACCAGCCTGGCGCAGGTCATGGATGATTCACCCGCAGCACAGGCTGGTTTGCGCACAGGTGACAAAATTCTTGGCATTGATGGAACTATGCCAATGGATTGGGAACAAATAAGGAGCTTTATTGCAGCGAACCCGAGCCACCAGGCAGAGATGCTGGTTGAGCGGGGCGGCGAGCAGTTCAGCATGCAGGTCGTATTCGGGGAGCAACAGGGACAGGGCTTTTTAGGCGTGGTGCCGGAAATGGAACCTTATCCTTCAGAATACCAGTTCACAATGCAGTATGGACCGCTTGGCGCGGTGCCGCAAAGCATTGACCGCACTTGGCAACTGATGACGCTGAGTGTAAGTATGATAAAAAAACTCATCACTGGCGATGTGTCAGTGAAAAACTTGAGTGGCCCGATTGGGATCGCGGTAGGGGCAGGGGACCACGCCAGCTATGGTCTGGTGTATTTCCTTAGCTTTTTGGCACTTATCAGTGTCAGCCTGGGTATCCTTAATCTATTGCCAATTCCCGTGCTGGACGGCGGTCATCTGGTTTATTACATCATCGAGTGGGTGCGCGGGAAACCGGTCCCTGAGCATATTCAGGAAATCGGTTTTCGGGTGGGAATGCTATTACTATTCGCACTGATGGCGCTGGCGCTGTTTAACGATATTTCGCGCCTGGTACCCTAAATTTGAATTCGCAATTAAATAAGTATGACTACATGACGTTGAAGAAGCTGTTATTTGGAGCGGTATTTCTGGGAACAGGGACGAGTGCGTACGCCGCCGATCCTTTTGTTGTTGAAGATATCCAGGTAGAAGGTTTACAACGGGTTGCCTTAGGTGCTGCGTTGACATACATCCCGGTGCAGGTAGGCGATGAAATCGATGCCTCGCTGGTAGCTGAAACCATACGGGAACTGTACGCGTCATCGCACTTTGATGATGTGGAAGTGCTACGTGACGAAGGCGTCTTATTGATTCGGGTCACCGAGCGTCCGACCATCAGTGATATCACCTTTGAGGGCAACGAAGATCTCGAAGATGAGCAGTTACAGGACAGTTTACGTAACAGCGGGGTCGTCGTCGGTGAGCAGCTTGACCGCACCATGATCCGTGATATCGAAGGCGGTCTTGAAGAATTCTATCAAAGCGTTGGTAAATACAATGCCAATGTAAGTGTCAGCGTCATTAACCTGCCGCGCAACCGGGTGGAGCTGCGCTTCAACTTTTCCGAAGGCGCTGCTGCTGAAGTGAAGCAGATTAACTTCATCGGCAATGATAGCTTTACCCGTGAAGAACTGATGGCTCAGTTTGAACTACGTGATGAGCTGCCCTGGTGGAACTTCTTTGGTAAGCGTCAGTACCAGCAGCAACAGCTCGGTGGCGATTTGGAGACTCTGGAGTCGTTCTATCGTAATCGTGGCTATGCCCGTTTTCAGGTGCAGTCGGTGCAGGTGGCAATGACCCCGGAAAAAGACGGTATCTACATTACTGTGAATGTCGACGAAGGTGAGCAGTATCAGGTCAATGAAGTGACCGTACTGGGTGATTTACGTGGGCATGATAACTTTATTACTGCGGTGGCTGAAAGTGCTGAAGGGCGACGCTATAACGCCTCGTACATGACCAATATCGAAGAATCGATAAAGGGATATTTCGGGCGTTTTGGTTATGCTTATCCTGAAGTCCGAGCTGTCCCTGAGATGAACGATGATGACCTGACTGTCGATTTGACCTTCGTGGTTGAACCGGGCAACCGTGCCTATGTGCGACGGGTCGAGTTTGTCGGCAATGATGCCACTAAAGATGAAGTGTTACGTCGCGAGATGCGGCAACTGGAAGGCGCCTGGTTGAACCAGCAGCAAGTCGAAGGCGGTAAAGTTCGGCTTGAGCGGTTGGGCTATTTTGCCAGCGTTGAAGTTGAGACGGTGCGGGTACCGGGTGAAGACGATCAGGTCGATTTGATTTACCGGGTCGAAGAACAACCGTCGGGCTCGATCCAGGCTGGTATCGGCTATGGCGGTTTTAGTGGGCTGAGCCTGAACGCAGGTATTTCCCAGGAAAACTTCTTTGGTACTGGTAACCGGGCGGGTATTCAGCTTAATACCAACCGCTACCAGAAAGATGCCCAAGTCACGTACCGTGATAACTACTTTACCGATGACGGTGTGAGTTTGGGCGGCAGTATTTTCTATCGGGATTTTGATGGTAGTCGCGCTAACCTGGCTCAGTTTAGTCAGAAAAGTTATGGTATCTCCAGCGATTTAGGGTTCCCAATTAACGAGTACCAGCGGATTAACTTTGGTGTAGGCTTTACCAATACCGGGATTAGCCAGTACCAACAAATTGATCAGATGACTCAATTTCTTAACCGCTATGCAGATCCACAAAATCCGGAAGGGTCGGTTAACTTTAAAACCTATGACCTGAGCCTGGGGTGGCAACGGGTGACGTTGAACCGTGGTGTGTTCCCAACCGCGGGTACTCAGAACGTAGTTTCTTTGAAAATGACAACGCCAAACAGTGACGTTCAATTTTTCAAAGCCAACTACCGTTTCCGTCATTACCTGCCGATTGACAGCAATCATAAGTTTGTCTTCCTGACGCGCTTAAATGCGGGTTACGGTAATGGTTATGGTAGTAGCAATGGCGTTGAGAATACGCTGCCATTCTGGGAGAATTTCTATGGTGGCGGTCAGGATTCATTACGCGGCTTCGAAACCAACCGAATCGGTCCACGGGGTATCCTTCGTCAGCCGACCTATGTTCAGGGGCCACCGGATGCCAATGGTAATCCGACCCGGGTTGCTTTGGGACCTGAGTATGATACCTATGAGGTAGCTGCGTTCCGGGGTGTCGGTGGTAACGCCATGATAAGCGGTGGATTTGAACTTATCGTACCCACTCCGTTTGCTGGCGAAGACGCGGCAAATACGGTTCGTACCAGCCTGTTTGTGGATGCTGGTGTGGTATGGGACACTGAGTTTGATTATGCTTCATACGCTGATTTGCGTAATGTAGGTACAAAAGAGCTGTGGGATTACAGCAGCGCAAGTAATTACCAGGCGTCCTATGGTGCATCGGTTCAATGGCTGTCGCCGATGGGGGCTCTGACCTTCAGTTTAGGCTTCCCGATCCGCTCTTTGGATCCATCGGTTGAAGAACGCTTTACGTTTAACTTAGGTACGACATTTTAAATTAGCAACAACACATTTTAAGAGGATAGAACTTTGAAAAATATGATGAAGTCTGTATTAGTCGCGACCGCTTTCATGGCTATGACGCTGGGTGCAACTGCCAGTGCCCAGGATGCTAAATTTGCAGTGGTCGATGTCGGCGCTGTATTCCAGCAGTTACCAGAGCGTGAGCAAATCTCACAAAGCTTGCAGCGCGAGTTCAGCGACCGAATCGAAAATATGCAGCAACGTGAGCAGGAAATTGGTCAGCTGCAGGAACGTATTCAGCGCGATGAAGAAATCATGAGCGAAGACGAATACAACCAGGCAATGATGGACTTCCAGCAACGTGTGCAGGAAGCTCAGCAAGCTGGTCAGCAGTTAAACGAAGAAATGCGTCGCCGTCAGGGCGAAGAGCGTGACCGTGTTTTACGCCGGATGCAGGAAGTGATTGCTGACATCGCTGAAGAAGAAGGCTATGACGTCGTATTAGAAGCAAATGGCATTGCCTATGCTCGTGACGGTTTCGATATTTCTTCACGTGTTCTTGATGCGATGGGCAACGACTAAGTAATGAAGAGTATGACATTGCAGCAGTTGGCTGACGCGACCGGATGTCAGGTTCGTGGTGATGCCAGCTTCCAGGTGAAAGGCCTGGCGACCTTGCGCTCAGCTTCGGCTGAGCACATTTCGTTTCTGGCCAATGAAAGATACCGCGAACTGCTGGTCAGCACAGGTGCCGGTGCCGTTATTATGCGTCCTGCGGATGACGATGGGCACGTGGCGAATGCGTTGCTAACGGACAACCCTTATCTGACTTATGCGCGGGTAGCCCAGTTACTCGATAGTACGCCAGTCATGCAGCCAGTGGTCCACCCGACAGCGGTTATCGCAGAGGGCGTAGAGCTCGGAGCCAACGTCGCAGTGGGGCCTTATGCTGTGCTGGAGGCCGGTGTGAAGCTCGCTGACGGGGTCCAGATTGGCGCCCATTGTTACCTTGGCGAGAACGTCAGTATCGGTGAGAACAGCCGCTTGTGGCCGAACACGACTATTTATCACGGCGTCCGCATTGGCAAGCACTGTACCGTCCATTCCGCTAGCGTAATTGGCAGTGATGGCTTTGGTTGGGCCACTGAAAACGGAAAATGGGTTAAAATTCCTCAGTTGGGCGCGGTTGTGCTCGGTGACCATGTTGATATTGGCTCCGGCACGACCATTGATCGGGGTGCGCTGGATGACACCATTGTGGAAGACAACTGTATTATTGATAATCAGGTACATGTCGGTCACAACGTGGTGATTGGTGCAGGCACCGCTATCGCTGGACAGGCCGGTATTGCTGGCAGTACCCAGGTTGGTCGCAACTGTTTGATTGGCGGTCAGGCTGGGTTAGCCGGACATATTAAGATTGCTGACGGGGTGCAGATGCATGGTCAGGCGATGGTGACTAAATCCATTAGTCAACCAGGCGTTTATGCATCAGGCAATCCTGCGGTCGCTCAAGGTGAGTGGGCCCGTGTTGGTGTTCGGTATAAGCAATTACCGGAGCTGTTTAAGCGAGTCAAAGCGCTGGAATCTAAACTAAAAGACGATTAAATCGTCGAGGAGCATCTTTTGACTGAGCAAGTATCTGGCGACGTAGCGGAAACAATAAATGGTGAAGAAGCAGGGTTTGATATCCGTGAAATCCAGAAAATTTTACCGCATCGTTATCCGTTTGCGTTGATTGACCGTGTGATTAGTTATCGCAAAGGCGAATCGCTGCATGCGATTAAAAATATCACCATGAATGAACCGGTATTTACCGGCCATTTTCCTGGCGAACCAATTTTCCCCGGTGTACTGTTGCTTGAAGCGATGGCGCAAGCGACCGGGTTGCTTGGTTTTAAAATGATGGAAAATGAAGTCGGCGCCGACGAAATGTATTTGTTTGCCGGTATCGATAATGCACGCTTTAAGCGTCAGGTGATCCCTGGTGACCGGGTCGATTTTCATGTTACCTTTGTTAAAGAAAAACGTGGGATCTGGAAATTTTCAGGTGTTGCAAAAGTCGATGGAAAATTGGCGGCTACCGCTGATCTGATGTGTGCTAGAAGGAAAATACCAGCTTGATACACCCAACCGCTATTATTGAATCCGGTGCCAGGCTAGGGGCGAACGTACGTGTTGGCCCCTGGACTTATATAGGCAACGACGTCGAAATTGGCGACAACTGTGAAATTTCCTCGCATGTGGTTGTTCGTGGGCCGACTAGAATCGGCTCGGGCAACCGGATTTTCCAGTTTTCATCGATCGGTGAGGAATGCCAGGACAAGAAATACGCTGGTGAGCCAACTGAGCTGGTGATCGGCGATAACAATATCTTTCGTGAATGCACCACGGTCCATCGAGGCACAGTTCAGGACAACAGCCTGACTCAAATTGGCAGCGACAATCTGCTGATGGCCTATGTTCACGTCGCTCACGACTGTATAATCGGTGACCACAATATCCTCGCCAATGCGACTACGCTGGCAGGTCACGTCCATGTCGGTGATTATGTCATTCTGGGTGGCTTCACCGGGGTTCATCAATTCTGCAAAATAGGCTCGCATGCCTTTACCGCGGTTAATTCTGTGGTGGTGCAGGATGTCCCTCCGTATGTCATGGCTCAGGGTCATAATGCGGTTCCGCGAACTATTAATTCCGAAGGCCTTAAACGGCGCGGTTTCAGTAGTGAACAGATCAGCAATATTAAACGCGCTTATAAGTTGCTTTACCGTCAGGGGTTAACCCTGGATACGGCAGTCGCCGAAATTGAGGCGATGGATGCAGATGAAGTGCGGCTGATGACGGATTTTATTGCGAACTCGGCGCGAGGCATTATTCGTTAGTGGACGTGCAAGCCGACGCCGCATTGTTGATACCGGGGACACCGCAGACGATCGCGCTGGTAGCCGGAGAACCCTCGGGCGACATTTTAGGTGCCAGCCTGATGCGTGCTTTGAAGGCTCGCTGTCCCGGCCTTACCTTTGTTGGTGTCGGCGGTCCGCTGATGGAAGCCGAAGGCTTGCAGTCGCTATTTCCCCTCGACCGCTTAGCGGTCATGGGTATTGTCGACGTGATCAAAAACTTACCGGATTTACTGGCGGCGCGGAAGCAAGTGGTGCAAGCCATGTTGAGCGAACGGCCGGATATCTTTGTCGGCATTGATGCGCCTGACTTTACCATCCCGATTGAAGCGAAACTTAAAAAGGCAGGCATGATTACGGTTCATTATGTGAGCCCGTCGGTCTGGGCCTGGCGCCAGAAGCGCGTGTTTAAGATAGCCGCCGCCACTCATAATGTACTCTGCCTGCTGCCCTTTGAGAAACAGTTTTACGACCGCTTTGAGGTGCCCGCAACCTTTGTAGGCCATACTCTGGCGGACGAAATACCATTGCAGAGCAGTCGAGATGAGGCGATTGCACGGCTTCAGCTTGATCCAGCAATACGCTATGTCGGGCTGCTGCCGGGCAGCCGACGCACTGAAGTGGGTATGCTGGCCCCCACCTTTTTGCAAGCGGCAAAGCGTTTGCACGCGCAACATCCACAGCTCGAGTTTCTTATTCCTGTGGTTAATGACGCACGCAAAGCGCAATTGCGAGAGGCAATGGCTGAACAAGGCGTGAAGGATTTGCCAATTCATATCTATGACGGCCAGTCACGCGATGTAATGCTAGCCAGTGAGGCACTTATTCTTGCCTCTGGCACGGTCGCCCTTGAGGCTATGCTGCTGAAACGGCCGATGGTGGTGGCATACAAGTTCAGTCGGATGAATTACCAATTACTGCGCTGGCTGGTGAAACTGGACCACTTCTCATTGCCGAACCTGCTTGCAGGCGAGCCGCTGGTCCCTGAGCTGTTACAGGACGAGGTTACTGGCGATAACCTGGCCCGTATTACCAGCGAGTTCCTGCAACACCCCCCGCATGCACTCATCGAGCGTTTTAAGCAATTACACCGTGCTATTCAGCTGAATGCGGCAGAGACTGCCGCAGAGGCTGTCCTGACGACCTACCATGAAATTCTACTAAATCGAAAATAAACGGCTAAATTTAGCGGTTATCATCTCATAATTTAGGCTCTATACTCATGTTCTACACTAGATGACAGGATCAACGTCAGGAGAGCAGCATGGGATTATTAGTTGACGGTCAGTGGCATGACCAATGGTATGACACATCGAAAACTGGTGGCCGTTTCGTCCGCACTGAAGCACAGTTCCGCAACTGGATAACCGCGGATGGCAGCGCAGGACCATCCGGTGAAGGTGGCTTTGAAGCTGAAACAGGGCGTTACCACCTGTATGTATCCTATGCCTGCCCTTGGGCTCACCGCACATTGATTTTTCGTCAGTTAAAAGGTTTGCAAGATCATATCAGTTTCTCCGCCGTGGAGCCGCTGATGTTAAAGAATGGCTGGGAATTTGGAGCCGGTGATTTGGCCGACCCGTTGTACGGTTTTAACTTCATGCATCAGGTTTATACTAAAACCAGGCCTGAGTATAGTGGCCGGGTAACGGTCCCCGTGCTGTGGGACAAAAAACGCGAAACCATCGTCAGTAATGAATCAGCTGAAATTATCCGTATGCTGAATAGCGCCTTTAACGAGTTAACTGACAATCGTCTTGATTTTTATCCTGACTCGTTGCACGGCGCGATTGATGAGATCAATGAGTTTGTCTATGACCGGATTAACAATGGGGTCTATAAGTGTGGTTTTGCCACCACCCAGGATGCCTATGAAGAAGCCTTCGCCGATTTGTTTGATGCGTTGGATACCTTAGAGCAACGGCTGGCAGGTCAGCGCTATCTGGTCGGTGCTGAACTGACCGAAGCGGACTGGCGTTTGTTTACCACACTGGTTCGATTTGACCCCGTCTATGTAGGCCACTTTAAAACCAACCTGAAACGAATTGCCGATTATCCGAATCTGAGTAATTATTTGCGTGACTTATATCAGCAGTCCGGGGTGCAGGAGACGGTCAACCTGGAACATATCAAAAAACACTATTATGGCAGCCATGACACCATTAACCCGACAGGCGTAGTGCCGGTAGGGCCGGCGGTGGATTACACGGCGCCGCACGATCGGAGGAAGTTTTCCTGATGAGTACTACTATGGTTCGTAAACGAGTTCGTGGCATGCCTGCGCAGGATGGGGCAGGTGTGAAGCTAAGTCGGGTGATTAATCAACCGTCGTATAAGCATCAGGACCCGTTCCTGATGCTGGATGAATTCAAATCCGATGACCCGAATGACTACATCGCTGGGTTTCCGCCTCATCCGCACCGTGGTTTTTGTACCTTAACCTACATGCTGGCGGGTTGCATGGAGCATCAGGACTCACGAGGCAATAGCGGGGAAATTAACGCTGGCGGATTGCAGTGGATGAAAGCAGCCCGGGGCATGATTCACTCTGAAATGCCTAAGCAGGAAGATGGCCTGATGTGGGGTTTTCAACTGTGGATAAACCTGCCTGCTGATGAGAAAATGAGTGATCCCGATTATGCCGATATCATGGGTGACGAAGTGCCGGAGGTTGCACTCAACAGCGCCTCGGTGCGGGTGTTGTCCGGCGATTTCGGTGGCG
This sequence comes from Aliidiomarina soli, assembly GCF_003986975.1. Taxonomy (GTDB): domain Bacteria; phylum Pseudomonadota; class Gammaproteobacteria; order Enterobacterales; family Alteromonadaceae; genus Aliidiomarina; species Aliidiomarina soli. The sequence continues at coordinate 270,262 of NZ_PIPO01000001.1, forward strand.
CAGAAGGGCCGGTTAAAGCCCCGGGTCGCGATTTCCTTTATCTGGATCTGCGTTTTGAGCAAGCTGACCAGGCTGAAATTGAGTCACAAGGCCAACAGACGCGGCTGATGTATGTCTATAAAGGTGAGCTGCGTATTAATGGTGAAACCGTGCGTGCAGGTGAACTGGCCGATCTGAATCCGGACGGGACTTTGCAATTGTCTGCAACCGCTGACACTGGGGTTTTACTCTTGGCGGCTAAGCCAATTGGCGAGCCGATTGCTCAATACGGGCCGTTTGTGATGAACACAGAAGACGAGCTACGCCAGGCGTTTAGTGATTATCAGCAGGGCACACTGACAAACTAAGCAATGCTATCCGGTGACTCAGGCGCAGACGTTATGTCTGCGCCTGCAAGCTTTCGAATTCTGATTTAAGCGTGGTTAAACGTTCTTTATGTTTAGCTGGCAGAGTTAAACCGTCAAGCACTCGCAGACAGCCCTTGCAGCCTTCCACCAGGTACTTCAGTGGTTCATCACTGGTCCCGAGAATCTTCAATGCGGCCTGAATATAATTCAGTGCCACGCCACTGTTCATGGGCGCCAGTTCCAGCGCTTTTTCGAATTCGCTGATAGCGGCACCGAAGTCACCTTCGGTATACAGGCTGATTCCTTTCTTATTATGCTCCGAATAGGCCTGCTGCTGAGACTCTTTGCCTTTAATCCGGCGATCCAGCATCTGAATATTGTAACGGTCCAGTTGTTTGTCTGATTTTTGCTTACGGATCAAGGTGTTGGCACGCTCAAACTCGCCAATGTCGAGAAAGGCAATGGCTACATCCGGGGCAATGTCTTTGTTTATTTCGGCGTTGTTCTCAATGAACTCTTTGGCCACGATATTGAGATGGACCTGAGCCTGACGGTAGCGGCCGTTAAAGGCTTCAATCCGTGCCATGACCGCATTTTCCAGTTGCGGATAGTCCAGTTTGCCGCCAAATAACGACTCATCGCTGCGCGCCCGTTGTAAGGCGAGAGATGCTTCCTGATGGTATTTATTTATTTCCAGCTTGGATTCGCACTGCTCCGCGGCATCGAGAATGCTGCGAATGTAATTGCACAAATGACGAGGGTTGCGATACACCGACTTGCGGCTGATATCGAGTACGTTCTGCATCGCCTGCTTAGCCAGTTCGAACTGTTCACCGTCCCGGGCTAATTCACTCATATAGAGCTGACGGGTAATCGAAAATGGGGCCAGGGTCACTGCTTTGCGGCCAGCTTCGAGCGCTTTTACCGGCTGTTCGTCACCTTGCAACGAGCGCGCCAGTACGTCATAGGCTTCGACTGCATTGGGTGTGGAACGAATAACTTCATGACAGAGTTCTACTGAGGTATTGAAATCGCTTTGTGCATATTTAATTTTTGCCAGGGCCAGTACACCCCAGCTGAAGCGTTGTTCGCGCAGCAATTCGTTGATAGTTTCTTCTGCCTGATTGAGTTGCCCTTTTTTCAGGTAGAGCTCGCACAATAGTTGACGGCAATAGTTGCGGTAGCGACCGTTTTCATCGACGTGCTCGATGCATTCATCAATGCAGGCGTCATAATCCTTTTCGAACAGCGTCTGGTAAACGCGGTGCAATGAATGGCGTTTTTGAAAGCTGCGTTTCAGACGGCTGCGCAATACACCAATCGAAAATGGTTTCATCAGATAATCATCGGGCTGCAATTCAATCGCGCTTAGCACCATCGGTCGGGTGCTTTCGCCGGTAATGATAAAAAACAGTCCGTTGGGACGAAGCAGTTCGCGGACTTTCATTTCTTCGAGGACCTGGCGTCCGTTTTTGCCGCGGCCGAGGTTGTAGTCAACCAATAAAATGTCGTACGCGTCGCGGTTGTGTGCGGCAATTCCCGCTTCGCCTGAGCCGACGGCGGTCACATCACGGGCTCCAAGCTGAGATAACAGGCCTTTGAGCATGACCTGAAAGGGTTTTTGGTCGTCGATAATCAGGATTTTCTTATCCGCAATCTGGATTGAGTCGCTCATTGGCTATCGGGTCTCTTGGTTCGAAAAGGCTACTTCAGACAGGCTACTATACCTTTGCATAGTCCACTATCCTCATGCTATCGGCAAGTCGGCGTAAGTATTTACTATAAATCTCAGAGAAACCTTAAGTTTTAAGCTGGTCAGACGATAGGTAATACAGCAGGCTCATTGCGGGCTTGCTGGATAACTCAGTTTGCCCCAGTCCATTGAACCAGGAGCGCCAGCAGCACAATGCAAGCGGCCGAGCACAGTCAGACAGAAATGCACAGCATGCAGCCTCGCTGGATAAGCGATGAGTTGGCGCTGGGTGACAAGCTCAATCAGGCTATTCAGCAGAATAAGCGTGCTGATTTTGGCTACCTGCTGGCGATGCTTAGTGACAACGTGCTGGAACAGGGGTTCGCCCGCCTACAACGGGTCGCCGCAGACGCACCTGAATGGAAGCCTCCGTTTGCCTATGGGCCGGCCATTCCACTAGCGGCTAGTGCCAGCGATTACGCGCATAATCCGGCTGCGCTGTATGAAAAAAGTGCAGTGAGTTGGCGGCTACAGAATGCCCTGCGCCCTGAAGCACTGAATCCGGTCAACGATGCCAAACATATTCCTGCAGAAGTAAAAAATAACTGCTCTCATTTCGTCCAGTTGCGAATGCGTTCTGAAGCCTACCAGCAAGTGCAGGGCACGGAAGCAGATCTGATTGACGTGATTGATAATATTCGTGGTGTCGATCGCTACGCAGCTTGATATAGTATGCACTCCAGGTCGCGGAGGTTCGCATGCAACGCTGCAGTCATTTTTCGGTTGGTCCTTTTACCTTGCTGGTATGGCATGACGAGCAGGCTATTTTTCAAAGCCGTCTTAGCGCTGAGCCGCAATCCGTTCCCACTCAGGAGAGCAGTCACTTTGCGCTAGCAAAGCAAATTCAAAATCAGCTTGATGACTACCTTGCTGGTCAGCGAAGGTCGTTTGAGTTGCCCCTGCAGGCACAGGGTACCCCATTTCAAAAACAGGTCTGGCAGCTCATGCAGAGCATTCCCTGTGGCCAGACGCTAACCTACGGCGACGCCGCCAAACATCTGCAAAGTGCAGCTCAGCCGGTGGGCGGTGCCTGTCGTGCGAACCCCATTGCATTTTTTATTCCTTGCCACCGTATTGTTAGCCGCCAGGGCATCGGAGGCTATGCAGGGCAGTGGGGACAGGGAGAACGTGTAGATATGAAAAGCTGGCTGTTGGCCCATGAGCGGTCTATCGCATGAGCGCCGACGACGATCTGATATTGATTGAACAGTTTTTGGATGACCTTTGGCTGCAGCAGGGCGTAAGCAAGAATACGCTGGCGGCATACCGTACCGACTTAAAGCAGTTTAGTCAGTTACTGCAGAGCCAAATTGGTCGTCCTATTCATCAGATAACCCGGGACGATCTCGATATCGCGATGCTGGCCATGCAACGTGCGGGCAAAAGCTCGCGCAGCAGCGCCCGCTTTCTTAGTGCGGCACGAAAATTTTACCGCTATTTATTGCATACCGAGCAACGCGCGGATGATCCCACCAGCAATATGCGTACGCCCAAACAAGCGCTGAACCTGCCCAAAAGCTTAAGTGAAAGCGATGTCGAGGCATTGCTCGAAGCAGCCGATACTAGCTCTGCGCTGGGCTTGCGCGACCGTTGTATGCTCGAAGTTCTGTATGCTACAGGTTTACGGGTGAGTGAACTGGTCGGGTTGCAGGTGAGTGAAGTAAATCTGCGCCAGGGCGTTATTAGGGTCACCGGTAAAGGCGACAAAGAGCGTCTGGTCCCCATGGGTGAAGAAGCGATGGATTGGCTGCAACGGTATCTGAAAACCAGCCGACCCGAGTTACTGGCCAGCGGGAAGAAAGGTCCCACCGATGTGGTGTTTTTATCGCTGCGCGGACAGCAGATGACCCGGCAAACCTTTTGGCACCGGATCAAGCAACTGGCCGCACAGGCAGGACTGAATGCTGACTTATCGCCGCACACGCTGCGCCATGCATTTGCTACCCACTTACTTAACCATGGTGCTGACCTGCGTGCGTTGCAAATGCTGTTGGGCCATTCGGATATTGCGACTACGCAAATCTATACCCATGTCGCCCGGGCGCGTTTACAGGCGCTGCATAAAACCCATCATCCACGCGGTTAGCGGCGAATTACAGGCTGAAAATGAACGCCTGAAAAGGTATAATCCGCGACCAGTACTCTGGCTCGGTTCGAGTCCGCAACATAACCTCAAGGGGATCGCTTTGAACTATCTGCAACTAAGCGGCGTATCGGCGCTGCTCGTGCTCAGCAGCTGGGCTTGGTCCGCTGCCGCACAGGCGACTGAAAATGATACCACGGACGCCTTGCATGAACGCCTTGCTAAGATCGGGCTGCGTGTGCAAACGCTGCAGCCAGCGCCAATTGACGGCTGGTATCAGGTGGTAACCGAGCAGGGGCTGCTGTATGTCAGTGACGATGGACAGCATATGATTACCGGGCATCTGTATAGCCTGGGCGGCGCCGAGGAACCTGTGGTTGAAAACCTGACGGAACAGGCCAACGGCCGTTTGCGTTTGCAGGCGATAGCTGAGCGCGACGATGAACTCATTCGGTACCCGGCAGCCGAGGTAAAGTATGAAGTAACGGTTTTTACCGATCACACCTGTGGGTATTGCCGTACGCTGCATAACAATCTTGACCAGTTTCATCAGTTAGGTATCAGTGTGAATTATCTGGCCTTCCCGCGTGGTGGTGCTGATTCCCGTGGCGCGCGCGAAATTCAGTCGATCTGGTGTGCCGACGACCCGCAACAGGCACTGAATAACGCCAAAGCAGGTCAGCGACCAGCTGCTGCTGAGTGTGATATTTCCACCAACGAGCACTTACAGTTAGGGCGTCAGCTTGGTGTCAATGGCACCCCAGCGATGATTTTACCCGATGGGCGTTTGCTCGCTGGGTATCGCGCAGCCCCTTTGATTCTGGCTGAGATTGAAGCCGCCAACGAGTCCCGTTAACGGAGTAGCAGTACCTTGAGTTCATTAAAAACCCAACGTCGCGCGCCGGTTGATGATAGTCATCTACCTCAGCATTTATCCCCTGTGCTGCGCCAGTTGTTAGCGCAACGAGGCGTTGCCAGTGAACAGGAACTGCTGCTCAATGCAAAAGGTTTGCTTCATTTCTCTGCATTAACTGACAGTGAGCGCGCGGCTCAACGTATTGCCCGCGCTATAGCTGAACAACAGGGGATCTGCATTGTCGGCGATTTCGATGCAGACGGCGCTACCAGTACTGCACTGTTAATGCTGGCGTTACCCGAATTTGGCGCGCAGAAGCTGCATTACCTGGTCCCCAATCGCTTTACTGATGGCTATGGCCTGACACCGAAACTGGTCGATGCGGCGCACGCTGAAGGAAGTCAGCTGATCATTACGGTGGACAATGGTATTGCTGCTCACGCTGGTGTCGAGCGAGCCAATCAACTGGGTATGGATGTCATTATTACCGACCATCATTTACCCGGTAGCAGCATGCCACCCGCCTATGCAATTGTGAATCCGACCCGTTCTGACTGCGCCTTTGCCAGCCCGAATTTAGCTGGGGTTGGCGTGGCCTTCTATCTGTTATTAGCGTTACGCGCCTGGTATCGCCAGCAGCAACATCCTGCAGCCGGGGTCAATGTAGCCCAGTGGCTGGACCTGGTGGCTCTGGGCACTGTGGCTGACGTGGTGTCGCTGGATTACAATAACCGCATTCTGGTGCAGCAAGGATTGGCGCGGATCCGTGCCGGTCAGTGCCGACCAGGCATTCTCGCATTGTTAAAAGCCAGCGGACGTGATCCGGCGAAGCTGCAGGCGACCGATCTGGGCTTTACCGTGGCACCGCGAATTAATGCGGCGGGGCGGCTGGATGACATTCAGATTGGAATTGAATGCTTGCTTAGCAATGACTGGCAAAAGGTCGAACGCCTGGCTGGCCAACTGGACGGACTAAACCGTGAACGGAGACAAACCGAGCAGGGCATGCGCGAAGACGCGGCAGCCTACCTAGCTGAGCTGAGCTTCGCTGAACAAAAATTACCACCAGTACTTAGCCTGCATCAAAGTGGCTGGCATCAGGGGGTAATCGGTATTCTTGCCGGACGGGTGAAAGAACAGGTTTACCGGCCGGTGATTGCCTTTGCTGATGCCGATCAGGGGTTGCTTAAAGGATCGGCCCGTTCAGTGCCCGGGGTGCATATTCGCGATTTGCTGGAGCGAGTGTATACGCTGGCACCACATACGATTCAGGCGTTTGGCGGGCATGCGATGGCGGCTGGCTTAACCATCGAAAAAATCCATTACGATGAGTTCACCCAGGTGCTGCAGGACGTCGCCCGCGACTGGATAGATGACGATATTCTGCAGCAGGTGGTGTGGAGTGACGGTGAATTAACTGCCGCAGAGCTGAGTTTATCCTTTGCTGAACAACTGGCGGCGCTTGGCCCCTGGGGGCAAAGTTTCAGCGAGCCTGTGTTTGACGGGGTATTTCGCGTCGCACAGCAGCGCATTGTCGGTGAGAAGCATCTCAAATTGGTGGTCCAGCCCCAGTTTTCAAATGAGGGTGGCAGCGGACAAACGGTGGATGCTATCGCCTTCAATGTCGACACCACGCGCTGGCCGGATCCGCAGTGCAATTATCTGCGACTGGCCTATAAACTGCAGCTCAATGAGTTCCGCGGTAAGACTTCGCTGCAGCTGTTGGTGGAGCATCTGGAGCCGTTGTAGTGACAGGCCAATTTGCTCGCCATGCTGTTGTTTGGCGGCGAAATTCGCTACACTATCGACCGTTTTCCGAGCCTGTTTATTAGCTAACTTAACGAAAAAAGGGTTTTCATGTTAGAAACCAATGCTGTCTACGCCCAGATTAAAGACATGAAGCTGCGAACTGAGCAGCTTAGGGGGTATCTTTGACTTCGATATCAGGGTTGAACGTTTAGAAGAAGTTGAACGGGAACTGGAAGATCCGGAGGTCTGGAATAACCCCGAAAAAGCACAGGCATTGGGTAAAGAGCGGGTGTCTCTGGAACAGGTGGTAAACACTATTCGTGACCTTGATCAGGGCCTCGACGACAGCGAAGCCTTCGTTGCCATGGCGGAAGAGGCGGATGACGAAGACACCCTCGACGAAGCCCGTGCAGAAATCGCTAACCTGGAAGCTAAGCTGGATAAACTTGAGTTCCAGCGCATGTTCTCTGGGGCAAATGATACCAGTGATTGCTACCTTGATTTGCAGTCCGGCTCTGGCGGCACGGAAGCACAGGACTGGTGCAGTATGTTGCTGCGTATGTACCTGCGCTGGGGTGAAGCCCACGGCATGAAAACCGAAATTATTGAACTCTCAGAAGGAGATGTGGCGGGTATTAAATCCGTCACTATCAAATTCAGCGGCGACTATGCATTTGGTTGGTTACGCACCGAAACAGGTGTTCACCGGCTGGTGCGTAAGTCGCCGTTTGACTCCGGCAATCGCCGCCATACGTCGTTTGCATCGGCGTTTGTTTATCCGGAAGTGGATGACAACATCGACATCGAAATTAATCCAGCCGATTTGCGCATCGATACCTATCGCGCCTCCGGTGCTGGTGGTCAGCACGTTAACCGGACCGACTCTGCGGTACGTATTACTCACGAACCGACCGGTGTGGTAGTGCAGTGTCAGAATGACCGTTCGCAGCATAAAAACAAAGATCAGGCGATGAAACAGCTGCGTGCCAAGTTGTACGAGCTTGAACTTAAAAAGCAGAACGAAGAGCGCCAGGCCCTGGAAGATACCAAATCGGACATTGGCTGGGGCAGTCAGATTCGCTCCTACGTGCTGGATGACTCGCGAATTAAAGATCTGCGTACCGGAGTAGAGACACGCAATACCCAAGCCGTGCTGGATGGCGATTTGGACAAATTTATTGAAGCCAGCCTGAAATCAGGCCTGTAAAGCAGCACAGTCTGCTTTTCTATGACATCAGAGACGAATTGAAGGAAACATCATGAGCGAGCACACGCAAGGCAACGACGCGCCATCCCATGAAGAGCTGCAGGGTGAAATCGCCCAGCGTAAAGCAAAATTAAAAGTTCTGCGCGAACGGGGCAACGCCTTTCCGAATGACTTTCGCCGTGACTCGGTAGCCAAAGAGCTGCATGAGAAGTATGGCGAGACTGAAGGCGAGGCTCTCAAAGAGCAGGGCGTTCGGGTTAAAATCGCTGGGCGTATGATGACTCGTCGAATTATGGGCAAGGCTAGCTTTGCCACCTTGCAGGACATGAGCGGTCGCATCCAGATTTATGTGGCGCGCGACAACCTGGCTGAAGGCATTTACAACGAAGAATTCAAAAAGTGGGATTTAGGCGACATTTTGGGTGCCAGTGGTACTTTGTTTGTGACCAAAACCGGTGAACTGACGATCCAGGTCGACGATGTACGTTTGCTGACCAAAGCATTGCGCCCGTTACCGGATAAGTTCCACGGCCTGGCTGATCAGGAAACCCGTTATCGTCAGCGTTACCTTGACCTGATTGCGAACCAGGAAAGTCGCAATACCTTCCTGGTGCGGTCAAAAGTGGTTGATTACATTCGCCGCTATTTGGCTGATCGCGACTTCCTTGAAGTAGAAACGCCGATGATGCATGTGATCCCTGGCGGTGCTGCGGCAAAACCCTTTGTCACCCATCATAATGCGCTGGATATGAACCTGTTTCTGCGGATTGCCCCGGAGCTTTACCTCAAGCGCCTGGTGGTGGGTGGTTTTGAGAAAGTATTCGAAATCAATCGCAGCTTCCGCAACGAAGGTCTGTCGACCCGGCACAACCCGGAATTCACCATGCTTGAATTCTATTGGGGGTATGCGGATTACAATGACCTGATGGATCTAACTGAAGAGTTGCTGCGTGGCTTGGTTGAACGTGTGCATGGCAGCAGTGAAGTACCCTATCAGGGCGATGTCTATGAGTTTGGTAAGCCGTTTGACCGGTTAAGCGTACTGGATGCGATCATCAAGTACAACGAGGGTGTGACCGAAGCGCAACTGAATAACCTGGACAGCGCCAAAGCACTGGCAAAAGAACTGGGTATCGAAGTGAAGCCGTCCTGGGGTCTGGGTAAAATCCAGATCGAGATCTTTGAAGAAACGGCTGAACATCGTCTGATGCAACCGACTTTTATTACCGCCTACCCAGCGGAAGTGTCACCACTGGCACGTCGCAATGATGACAACCCATTTGTAACTGACCGCTTTGAATTCTTTGTTGGTGGCCGGGAGCTGGCCAATGGGTTCTCGGAGTTGAATGATGCGGAAGATCAGGCTGAGCGTTTCCAGCAACAGGTACAGCAAAAAGAAGCTGGTGACGATGAAGCCATGTTCTACGACGAGGACTACGTGACTGCACTGGAGCATGGTATGCCGCCGACTGCAGGCCAGGGCATTGGTATTGACCGACTGGTGATGTTGTTAACTGACTCGCCGTCGATCCGTGATGTGCTGTTGTTCCCGCACATGCGTCCGCAAAAGTAAGCCGATCAAGTAAGACATTAAAAAATAGCAGGCTCTGAGCCTGCTATTTTTTTATCTGCTGTTTAGGGTTTTCGTTGCAAGAAGTGCCAGAGCAGACCAACTGCAATAAACAGGCAACCCGCGGCGAAGACATACCAGTCGATAAAGAAGACCAGACCGACACAGCTAATCAGACCAAGTAGCGAGACCAGTTTTGGAATAAAACGTTGCTCTTTGGCGACCTGCAAGGCGGCGAGGTTGGTAATGCCATAGTAAGTCAGCACTGTGAAAGCACTGAACGACCAGGCTAGCTGGACATCACCCAGTAAGGCCAACACCATCATCACCGCGCTGGCAGCATAGACAGAGTTAGGGGCTGAGGTGTTGTGTTGGTTTAATTTGGCTGTAGCAGCCGGTAAATCGCCGCGGCGGCCCATTGCCAGGATTACTCTGGAGACCCCCAGGATCAGATTGAGGATAACACCCAGTAAGGCCACGGCGGCACCCACTAATACGACGATACGCAGCCAGCCTTGCTCGGTCAGTGCAACCAGTGCGAGTTCCTGTTCGCCGCCGCCCAGCCCCTGAGCGAACAGGTCTGTGTGCAATAGCGCATAGCCGACCAGGACGTAGAGCGCCGTCGTGACTACCAGAGTTGCCACTATAGCAAGTGGAATGGTGCGTTTCGGGTTGCTGACTTCCTCCCCCATGGTCGCAATACGCCCATAGCCGGTATAGGCAACAAAGAGCAGAGCCGCTGAGCCCAAAAACTCCCGCCAGCCGATACTCTCCGCAATGCTCGAATCAAAATTAAGCACCTGCTCGCGCTGTGTGCTGTCTGCCGCTCCAATGGCGTGCAGGGAAAACACCACAAGCGCACTGATGCCGATAACGACGAGAACCAGGTTTGCTTTATTAGAGCGCCGCATACCGCCATTCACCAGCACCATCAGTAGCAGCAGAACCAACAGGGCCAACGGGATCTGCAAGCCAGTTGGCAGCCCGAAGGCGGGCAACAGATAAAGGCCAAAGGCTAGCGCGGCGGTTGCTGCAGATGCACTTTTCGCGGCAACAAAAAGCCAGCCGGCGGTAAAACCGGCCCAGTGGTTTAAGAATTGATAGCCGTATTCATAGGTACCGCCGCTGACCGGATGAACCGCGGCCAGCTGGGCACTGGAGAGGCCATTGCAGGCGGCGACGAAGGCCGCAATCAGAATCGCAAATAATACCCAGGAGCCGGAGATTTCGGTGGCAAGCGCGATCGATACATAGGCGCCGGTGCCGACAATGGCACCTAAACCAAGCAAAACCGCCCCTGGCAATGACGTATGTCGAACAAGTTGGCTGTGGGCCATGAGAGTTCCTTAAATTTGGTCTATGTTACTGTCACCACGAAGATTTACAGCTAAACTATCATAATGCAAATTGCTCTGCTTCATCCGACTTTGACCATCCTGCTACTACCTGTACTTATCTGGCAGGGACGTAAAGTACGCAAAGAGGTGCCGCGCTTGCCCGAGGCATCTGGTCCGCGTCAGGGTAGCAGCCGGTCAAAAGAAAAGGCAACAAACCAGCCCACAACTCCGCCACTGCGCATTCTAATCCTCGGTGACTCCGCCGCAGCAGGTGTTGGCGTCGATGCTCAGGCAGACGCCTTGGCAGGGCAGCTGGTAAGCCATTTGCCGGATGACCTGGCCATTGAATGGAGACTTGAAGCCAGCAATGGGGATAAACTAGATGACCTGATTGAACGGGTCAAACGGCTCGAGGGCGAGTTTGATATTGCGTTAATTTCAGCCGGTGTGAATGATGTCACCGGGCGCACCAAGCGACATCAGTTTTTATGTCAATTGCAGACGCTAAGTTATCAGCTGCAACGACGGCTTAAGGTACAACGTGTTTTTTATACTGCAGTGCCACCGATGCATGTGTTTCCGGCTCTGCCGCAACCGCTTCGATGGTACCTGGGCCAGCAAGCCAAGGGCTTGAATTCAGTAATGAGAGCGCATTGTCAGCAGGACAATATTGCTCATATGATGGTGGTCGATTTCCCCTTTACTCCTGACTACATGGCCAGTGACGGCTTTCACCCTAGCGCGCATGGTTACCGGTTATGGGGAGGTCGCGCCGCGGCGTTGATCAAAGAGTGGCAGGCAAACAACCGGGTTTAACCTGTGGTAACTAGCAATGTTGCACCGTTTTAGCAGTGAAGATCGACTGATTTTTATTTCCGCGATGATGTCGCTGGCATTTGCTGTGGCCGGCACGGCGATTGGTTTGTGGCTGCAGTCGTCGATTATTATTTTCGATGGGCTGTATAGTTTTATCAGTCTTGGCTTGTCGCTAATTTCCCTGGTCGCCGGACGCTATGTCCGGCGCATCAATGAGGCCAGGTATCCGTTTGGTAAAAGCATTATTCAGCCGATTACGCTGGTATTTAAATACCTCGCTATCTTTGGACTCTGTGTCTTGTCCATTGTTGAGGGGGTGGAAACCTTAGCGAGTGGTGGTCGTTTTCTGGATTTCAATCAGGCGTTTGTGTACTCAGCGGTGGCAGCCGTATTGTGCCTGTTTGCCTTTCGTTTTATTCGCAAACGTACCCAGCCTGAGCATTCAGACTTGCTTATTGCCGAGCAGCGGGAATGGCTTCTGGACACCGGGTTAAGCGTCATGCTGACGCTTGGTTTCGCCTTGGCCATTATCGCGATGTGGTTGGGTTTTGAGCGATTTGCCTTGTATATCGATCCGCTGATGCTGGTACTGGCCGCCTTGTTTTTTATTCGTATACCGATACGGGGGATGCTTGAGGCAGGTAAAGAAGTGCTGGGTCTGAAAGTGGCCGATGATCTTGAACTGGATGTGCGGATCCATGTTGAGGACATCGTGCTACGTTATGCGTTTAAAGATTATTACCTGCGTTTACAGAAAGTGGGTAGTACGGTTTATCTGGAAATAGACTTTATCGTCGAGCCTTCACAGAGCAACCTGTCTATTCACCAGCAGGATGACATTCGCGCTGAGTTGTACCGCGACATTCGGGTCTTTCCTTACCGTTGGTGGTACACAGTGTCATTTACCGCTGATGAGCAATGGGCACGCTAAGGTGGACTGTCGCACACGCCTTTAAGGAGCAGCGGCAGTTGGCGGAATTTACGCCCTTCATAGCTGTCCTCAAGGATCCAGCGACGCATTTCCAGTGGGTCTTCGGTTACGCTCAGTAGATACTGAAAGCGCTTAATGGCGGCTTTTGCTGACTTCGGCAAGTGGCTTTGGCGCTCGTAGTGGGCGAGGTTTGCCTTAACAATAGCAATCCGTTCGGGGGCTTGCTGCAGCTGGTCGAGGGCGCGCTCAAAGTACGCCAGTTCGGCAGCCGGTTGCGGTTGCTGCCGGCTGAGCGGACGAGGTGAGCGATAGGCAGTGAAATAAGGCTTGCGCGAGTTCATCGGGGTAGTCTAACCAGACTGAGTGAAGCTGCAACAGGATTTACCAGCGAAAAACAGGTATAAAGGCGTAACTAACCAGGAATTATAAGAAAAAAGGAGAGTCATCGATGATGACAACAAATGGAACTGCCATGCCTGGCGAACATGCGCCGCGTATTCAGCAGCTTGATTTTATTCGCGGTATAGCTGTGCTCGGTATCTTTTTGATGAACATCGTCGCCCTTGGTTTACCAGCGGCGGTCATTGACAACCCTGTTGCTATGGACCCGGTCAGTAGTGCCGACTTATGGGTCTGGGGCCTGAGTCAGGTGTTCGCTGAGCAGAAGTTTATCGCCATGTTCGGAATGCTTTTCGGGGCTGGTATTCTGTTGTTTGCGGAGCGCGCTGAGGCGCGTCAGCTACCGCCGCGCGCGCTGCATTTTCGCCGGATGGGCTGGCTGGCGTTGTTCGGCCTGCTGCATGCGTGGTTACTCTGGTACGGTGATATTCTTTTCCCGTATGCGGTAGCGGGCTGTTTAGCTTGGTTGTGGCGGGCGAAACCCGTCGCCAGCTTGATCCGCTGGGGGGTTGCGCTGTATTTAATTCCAGCCCTGTTACTTTATCTGGTACACCTGTCACTGCCACAGATGGACCCGGCGGATTTAGCCGACCTGGCAGCGTTTTGGAGCCCGGAAGCAGAGCAGTTGGCGGCTGAAATAGCGGCCTTGCAGGGTGGTCTTGCCGAACGGATTGCCTATCGACATGAGTTTATTTTGTCGTTGCAAACCAGCGGGATGGTGTTTGGCACCTTGTGGTTAGTGCTCGGTTACATGCTGTTGGGGATGGCGCTGTTCAAACTGGGCGTGTTAAGCCTGCAAGTGCCACGGACTACTTATTATAAGCTGCTTGGCTGGCTGCTGCCGGGCCTGGCGCTGTCAGCGTACGGTGTTTATTATCAAGTGGAAGCCGAATTTTCAGTGTTGGTGAGTTTTGCCGGGCCGCTATGGAATTACCTTGGGTCACTGATGACGGCACTGGGTTATATTGGCATCCTCGGACTGGTCGCATTGCGTATGGCGAATGCTGCCTGGGTGCAACGGGTGAAAGCGGTTGGTCGGATGGCGTTTAGCGCGTATATTATGCAGACCCTGATTGGAGTGATTCTGTTTCAATATATTGGTCTTTTTGGCCTGTTGCAACGTTCTCATCTTATACTGATTGTGATGCTCGTCTGGGCAGTTCAGTTGGTGTTTTTACCGTTATACTTACAACATTATCGTCAGGGGCCGCTGGAATGGGTATGGCGGCGTCTGACTTATGCCGGCACACGCCGAGTGGATACATCAGTTTAGGAGTATCATTATGTTTACATCTTTATTATTTGCGTTGGCGATGAATGATGCCGTGGCTCAGGGGTGCGAAGGCCCTCTGCAGGGCGAGCAGCGCCTGTTGCGCTCGGAAGAGACCGTTGACTTATGTGAATTGGGTCGCGATAAAGTGACGTTGGTGGTTAATACTGCCAGTGAATGTGGCTTTACCGGTCAGTTTGAAGGCCTGCAGGCGTTGTATGAAGATTACAACGAGCAAGGCTTTCAGGTTGTCGGGTTTCCGTCAGATAGTTTCCGTCAGGAGCATGGCGACGAAGAAGAAACCGCTGAGGTCTGTTTCATTAACTACGGTGTGACCTTCCCGATGATGGCCACCTCAAATGTGCGCGGTAAGGATGTTAACCCGGTGTTTGCGGAATTGATTACGGCGACTGGGCAAACCCCACGCTGGAATTTCTATAAGTATCTGGTCGGCCGCGATGGTGAAGTGCTGGGAGTCTACCCAAGCACCACACGTCCGGATGACCAAAGCCTGTTGCGTGATATAGCCCAGGCTTTGTAAAGCTTAATTATGCTCTTTGCTAGTCGCCCCTCAGCCAGCATGCTAGGCTGGGGGTTGACTAACAGGAGACTAACATCATGCACCTACCTTCATTATTAAAGACCCCGTTGCTGGCACTTAGCGCGGCGGCCGTACTAACCACTGGCCTTATCGCCAGCCCAAGCGCCAATGCGCAGATCGTTAAACCAGCGCCGGTGGTTTCTATTCCAAGCCATGATGCATTTTTTGAGCATCTTGCTGCCCTTTGTGGCCAGGCCTTTGAAGGCCAGATAGCGGTTAATAATCCAGCAGCTGAAGGCTTTGAAGGGCGCCTGATTATGCACGTACGGGTGTGTGAAGAAAATCGCCTGGAAATTCCGTTCCATGTGGGGGACAACCACTCACGAACCTGGATCCTGACCAAGACAGGCTCGGGTATAAGCCTAAAGCATGACCATCGTATGGCGGACGGCAGCTACGACGAGCAGACCATGTATGGTGGTCATACGGTGGATGCAGGATATGAGCGGGCGCAGTCTTTTCCGGTTGACCAGTATTCAAAAGAGTTGTTTTTCGCCCAGGGCATTCCGGCTTCTAACACCAATATCTGGCAAATGTATATTTATCCGGAGCAGTTTAGCTATCGCCTGATCCGCGAAGGCCGTGAGTTCCGGGTTGATTTTGACCTGACCAATCCGGTTGATTTGCCGCCGGTTCCCTGGGGCTATGAAGACTAAAACGCAGCGGATACCAGGCAACCTATTCAGGTTGCCTTTTTAAAAGCAAGCTTTAAAGCTTTCATATTCAAAAGCAAGCCTAAAAGCTTGCTTTTTTGCGTTTGTGCAGTATCTTTATCAGAGTACGGTGTATAACCCCCAATCTAAAAGGATCGCCCATGATTGCCGTGTTAACCGGTGACCTGGTTCACTCCAGTAAACTATCTGAGCAACAACTGAACCAGGCTCAACAGCTTCTCCAGCAGCAGATTAACCGCCATAGCCAGTCCGGAGGGCGCGGCGAGCTCTATCGGGGCGATGCCTTTCAGCTGGCTTTGCCTGATGCCCGGCACGCTATTAAAGCCGCACTGCTTGCGGTTTGTACTCTGCGTGCGAACGGGGTCGCATTGACGTTATCGGTGGGGATTGGTGGCGGGCCGGTGGCTAAGCGCTCAGCGACTGCGCAACAGCAGGCGTATGTGCTGTCAGGGCGGGGACTTGAGCTAACCAGCCGCGGCGAACTAACTGTGCATAGCGGCAATTCAGCGGCCAACCACTCATTGCAGCTAAATACGGCGTTTTTAAGCTTTCTTTTACAGAACCTGACGCGGAAACAAGCCGAAGTTCTGTATGATTGGGTTAACCACGATTTCTGTGAGCATCACCTGGTTGCTGAGCGACTACAAACCAGCCGGCAAAATGTCAGTTTACACTTACGCAAACTGGGCGGGCATCTGGTTGAATCCTATTGCCAGACCTTTGCCCAGTGGCTGACTGACTTGCCTTCAGCTCAGAACGGAGAGCCTTCAGCTCAGGATGGAGAGCCCTCAGCTCAGGATGGAGAGAAAAAATGACGGTACTGGTATGGTTACTGCTGGCTCATGTGCTGGCTGATTTTTATCTGCAGCCTAAGGCCTGGGTCGATCAACGAGAGCAAGGGCAAGCCGGTGGGCTTTGGTCAGCGCTGATTAAACACACACTGGTGCACGCGCTTTGCACGGCTCTGGCATTACTCGCAGCGATGGCGATGAAGCAGTTGTCAGTTGCCTGGCCTGCGGTGATGGCTTGGGCGGTTATTGTGTGCAGTCATTTGCTTATCGACTGGCTGAAATCACGTTTTGCTCCTTCAACGACGGCATTCCTGCTTGATCAATTGGCGCATGGGTTAATTATTGTCGCGGTGTGGGCCTGGCTTACCGGGTTCACTCCCTTTGTGATGGCATGGAGCCTGGGCGTCTTGTTGCAGCGTGAGATGCTTGTCATTCTGATTATTTATCTGCTGGCAGGGCGTCCGGCGTCGTTCTTTACCGCCATGGTACTGCGTCGTCAGGCTCAGGCACTGGCAGAACAGAGTCAAAGCCAGGGGCTGGTCGAAGCAGGGCGGTTAATTGGTTATGTTGAACGTTGGCTGATTGTCAGCTTCGTGCTCAGCGGGCAATTTATCGGTATTGGCT
This sequence comes from Aliidiomarina soli, assembly GCF_003986975.1. GTDB lineage: Bacteria > Pseudomonadota > Gammaproteobacteria > Enterobacterales > Alteromonadaceae > Aliidiomarina > Aliidiomarina soli. The sequence goes on from NZ_PIPO01000001.1 coordinate 287,270, forward strand.
TTTTACTGGCGGCGAAAAGCATTTTCCGCTTTGGCGACTTAAGCCAGGCTCACGAACGGCGGCTTACCGAGTATATGTTGCTCGGAACCCTGGTCAGCTTTGCCACTGCTATTGCACTCGGTGGCCTGGCAATGTATTTAACCGGATAGTGAGCGAGATAAAGGGCTGACTGCGGCACACGTGAGGTCGAACTTGAGACAACTAGCAACGAAAAAGAACAGGCAAGGACACGCATGCACAGCTTAACGCCCGGGTTTATCGCGGCTCACAGCCATCGTTTAGAAGATCTGACTGAAGTCGCAGTTAAGCTGATGGCTGCCTATCCGCTGGCGCCTTTACAGGAAGAAGCCATTCTGGTGCAATCCAATGGTATCGCCCAATGGCTTAAAACAGAGCTGGCGACGACGACCGGCATCGCTACCATGCTCGATGTAACCCTGCCTGCGCGGTTCGTCTGGCGTGCCTACCGTGCGGTACTTGGTGACGATATTCCACGTCATTCGCCGTATGACAAAGACCGCTTGCGCTGGCGTTTGATGCGTCTGCTGCCAGATCTGATGCAGTCAGATCCCATCTTCGCCCAGTTACAAAACTATGTCGCCGATGACAGTGATCAGCGCAAGCTGTTCCAGCTCAGCGATAAACTGGCCGACCTACTTGACCAGTACCAGGTCTACCGCGCTGAATGGCTCGACGCCTGGACCCGTGGTGACGACGTGTTGCTGGAAAAAGGGCAGGCATTGCCTTTAGACCAAAACCAACGCTGGCAACCCGCACTGTGGCGTGCGTTGGTTGCGGATATCGGCATTGAAGAAATCTGCAGCAACCGGGCCGCCTTGCACCGTCGCTTTATAGAACAGGCTCAGGCGCTGGATGCCTGTCCGGCGGGCTTGCCGCCGCGGGTGATTGTGTTTGGTATCTCCTCGCTGCCGCGGCAAACGCTGGAGGTGCTGCATGCGCTGAAAGGGGTCTGCCAGGTGATGCTGTGTGTGCATAACCCGTGTCAGTACCACTGGGCTGATATCATTGACGGCCGTGAGTTGTTTGGTAAAAACCTGCTGGCGCGGCATGCCAATAAAGGCGCCAGTTTAGATCAGGTGGAGGGTGACCAGTTGCATTTGCATGCGCACCCGCTGCTGGCATCCTGGGGTAAACAAGGGCGGGACTACATTCGCTTGCTTGATGAGTTCGACGAAACCCGTCAGGTTGAAGGCGAGTTTGCTGACTTGCGCTTTGATCTCTTTAGCGAAAGCGAACCGCAAAATCTATTGCAGCAATTGCAAAGCGACATTCTGCATTTACGTCCGTTGCATGAGACTCAACAAATGTGGGGCCAGCAACTGGCTGCTAACGACCGTTCGATCGCCTTCCATCGCTGCCATAGCCCGCAACGCGAGGTCGAGGTACTGCATGATCAGTTGCTTGCAGCCTTCGCCAGCGATCCGCAGTTACAACCACGTGATGTGATGGTGATGGTGCCGGACATCAATAACTACGCCCCCTATATTGATGCAGTGTTCGGTCGTTTGCAGCGTAACGATAAACGCTACATTCCGTATACCATTGCCGATCAGGGCCAGCGCCACCGTAACCCGATGTTGATTGCACTGGACCTGGTGCTGGCTGCGCCACAGCAACGCTTTACCCATAGTGATATTTTTGATTTGCTGCATGTACCGGCCTTGCAGCAACGCTTTGGCCTGCAGCACAAAGACGTCGAATTGTTGCAACAGTGGTCTGCTGAAGCTGGGGCACGCTGGGGCTTACAGGCTTTGCACCGACAGTCACTGGGACTTGAAATCAGCTATCAGGAAAACAGCTGGCTGTTTGCATTAAAACGTATGCTCTATGGCTATGCCGCTGGTGATGTCGAGGGTGAACCCTGGCAGGGCATTGAACCCTACAGCGAAGTGGCCGGAATGCAGGCCCAGGCCGCCGGGGCGCTGGCTGAATTAGTACGCGTGCTTGAGCATTACTGGCAGGCACTGGCGCAAAGTCGCAGTGCGGCAGAATGGCACCCGTTATTACAGGGCCTGCTGGATGATTTGTTCCGTGCCAATGAAGACAGCGAACGGCTGTTGCTGAACCGGCTGCGAGATGGCCTTGATAGCTGGCTGGAGAGCGTTAACGAGGCCAGTTTCAATGGCGACCTCAGGTACAACATTGTGCAGGAAGTGTGGTTGTCGGGCATCGATGAAGGCAGTCTCAATCAGCGTTTTATGGCCGGGGCGGTGAATTTTTCGACCCTGATGCCGATGCGCGCAATTCCCTTTAGCAAGGTCTGTCTGCTCGGTATGAACGATGCCGACTACCCACGCAGCGTGACTAAAGCCGACTTTGATCTGATGGTTGGCCATTATCAGCCAGGCGACCGGTCCCGTCGAGAGGACGACCGCTACCTCTTTTTAGAAGCCTTGTTGTCAGCCCGTGAACAGCTGTATATCAGCTGGGTCGGCATGAGCGCGCAGGACAATACTGAACTGCCGCCTTCGGTGCTGATAGGCCAGTTGCAGGACCATCTGGATCTGGGCTGGTCGACTGCGGCTGACGTAGGGGCGGACGGTGAGCAGTCATTGCCAAGCCAGCAACTGACGCAAAGCCATCGCTTGCAGCCGTTCTCGGCTGCTTATTTTGCGCGCACTGAGCCTGCCGGCGACTATTATTTTACCTACGCACGGGAATGGGCGGCTGTTCATATGACCGGTAATCAGAATCCTGCGTTAGTAAGCGACAACGCTGAGAAAATGCCAGTGCTACCGCCGTATCAGGCTGAATCATCGTTCAGTCTGTTCGAGCTGGAACTGCTCCTGAAACAACCTGCTGAGCTGTTTGCGCGCAAACGGCTCGGGGTGCGACTGGACAACTTAAGCAGTGAGTCATTTGATGATGAAACCTTTAGTTTTAACAAACTGGATGAGTGGAAAGTAAAGCACGAGCTGGTCACTACATTGCTGGCAACAACGCCGATGGGAGGCGAGAACAGCGAACACAGTGCGCAGGTGGTGCGCCAGTGTTTTAGCCGTATTCGTCGGCGCGCCCAGCTGCCACTCTCGTTTGAGGCCGATTTATTGCAACAGACGCTAAGTGACAAGGCAGACGCTATTGCTGAACGGTTGCGTGGGTACTGGCATGCGGGCTTTAAGCCCTTAGCCGCGCAGCCATTTGATATGATGCTGGGCAATTATCAGTTGCAGGGTGAATTGGGTCAGTTGTACCAGAATCCCGATCAACCCGCGCAGGTGACCCAACTGCTGGTGAAAGTCAGCAAAGTGGCGGATATCAAGAAAAAGAGTGCGACTGCAATACCACGCCATGCTTTGCCATTATGGCTGCAGCACTTAGTTGCTCAGGTTGTTGTGGGCGATAATGTGCAGCTTAGCAGTGTATTAATTGGCGATGGCGCCAGTATTAGCTTACCGGCTCAGTCTGCAGCGACTGCTCAGGCGCAATTGCAGGCTTTGGGTAAGCAATTGGACCAGGCGTTGCTGACGCCATTACCGGTTGCTTTATCGCTGGCCTGGCAGTGGCTGAATACGGAGCGGGAAGAGGAAAAGTTACCACTGGCCGAAAAAGCCTTGCTGCAAGCCTATGAGGGAGGTCGTTATAGCGCCGCCGAACGTGACAGCTTGCCCTATCTGGCGCGCTTTTTCCCGCAAGGTCAGGATTTGCTCGACGCGGGCTTTGCCAGCGTTGCCGAGGAACTTTATCTGCCCTTTATTGAAGCAATGCAAGGCGCGACGATCCAGGGGGATGCCGAATGAGTGCGACTGTGTCCAGCAAACAGCTTTCCAGCCCAATGCAGCTGCCATTAACTGGTAGCGCACTGATTGAGGCCAGTGCCGGAACCGGTAAAACCTACACCATTGCGGCGCTCTACGTGCGCTTTATTCTTGCTCATATTGACAGTAAAGACACGGCGGCGGTGCGGCCTGAACCCTTGCTTCCGCCGAATATTCTGGTGGTGACCTTTACCAAAGCGGCGACGGCAGAGCTGAAAGACCGTATTCGCCGGCGTCTGGTTGAATCGGCCCACTGGTTTCGTCAGTCGGCTGGTGGCAGCAGCGACGACCCGGTACTGGATGCGTTGCGTGACAGCTATGCGGAAGAAAAATGGCCGGCGTGTGCTCAGGCGTTGCAGGTGGCCAGTGAGTGGATGGACGAAGCGAGCGTTAAAACTATTCACAGCTGGTGTCAGACCTTGTTGCGCGAGCATGCCTTTAGCAGTGGTAGTTTGTTTAGCCAGGAGCTCACCACCGAGCTAAGTCAATTTAAACTGGATGCGGCCCGTGATTACTGGCGCAACTTTGTCTACCCACTACGCGAACAGGATTACCTGGCGGTGGCGGCGGTGGCGAACTCACCAGAGTCACTACTGAGTCTGATTTACAGTGTCTGGGGGCAGGTTGCTGATGGCCAGCCAGAGCCGATCGATATTACGGCGCTGCGGGGGCAAAAGCAGGCCGACTACGAGCGCGCGGTAGGCGAGGCCTATAAGGCGTGGCAACAGTATTTACCGGCCCTGTATGACTATGTCGACCAGGCCGAGGCCAATGGCTGGCTTACTAACAAGCGCAAGCTCAGTAGTAAACTGGTGCGGACGCGAATGCATGCCATTGAAAGCTGGCTGGACCTGGATGAACAGGAGGCATTGAACGCTTTGCCCCCGGTTAGTGATGCGCTGGTGACCAATTATTCGAGTGCGGGCTTTGCTGAACTGATCAGCGAGCCTGTGGCTGATTTGCCATTTCTGGACCAGACGGTGGCGCTGGCGGAATTAGCCAAAGGGGCGGCCGGCATTCGCGAAGAATTACTGAGCCATGCTGCACAGTGGGTCAAGCAGCGCTTTAGCGATAAGCTGCAGCAGCTGGCGCTGATGGGCTTTGATGACATTATCGAGCAGTGTCGCAAAGCATTGCAGCGGGACGCGGGTGACACCCTGGCGGACTTAGTCCGCACCCAGTATCCGGTGGCGATGATCGATGAATTTCAGGACACGGATCCGGATCAGTACGCGATTTTCAATGCGGTGTACCAGCTTCGTCAGCAACGCGAGGATGTTGCGGTGTACCTGATAGGCGACCCTAAACAAGCGATTTATGCGTTTCGGGGCGCTGACATTTTTACCTACCTGCAGGCACGGCGGGATACTGAAGGGCGCCACTTCACCTTGGCACGTAATTTTCGCTCGACCAGCAGCATGGTGGAGGCGAGCAATCAGATTTTTCTGGCGGCGGAGGAACGCCAACCGAAGAAGGCGTTCCTGTTTAATGGCGAACGCAACGGGAAACGAGATAACGAGGTGCCTTTTGTGGCGGTCGAGGCTCAGGGTCAGACATCACATCTGGTGATTGATGGGCAGCCTGCAGAAAAAGCGTTGACCCTGTGGACCAGTCTTAATAGCCAGAACGAGCAAAAGGCGTTAAGCAAAGAAGCCTACGGCACTACCCAGGCGGAAAGTTGTGCCAGCTATATTGTGCATTTGCTCAATAGTGCGAGCCAGGGACAGAGCGGCATTGAGGATGAAAGCAAAGGCTTTCGTCCGTTACGTAGTGCTGATATGGCGGTGCTGGTTAACAGTCGCGTGCAGGGCTACATGGTGCAACAGAGCCTGCGTCGTCGTGGCGTTGCCAGTGTATTTCTGTCCGATCGAAACTCAGTATTTGATACGGCGGTAGCCAAAGATGTGCTGAGCATTTTGCATGCCTGTGCCCATCCGGGTCAGCGCCAGGCACTGACGAATGCACTCTATAGCGGCTTGCTCGCGGTACCGTTGGAAGAGCTGGAACGGTTGCAACATGACGATCTGGCCTGGGACAGACGGGTCGAACAATGTTATCAGTTGGCGCAGGTGTGGCAGCAGCAAGGGGTCCTGGCCATGCTGCATCAGCTTATTCATGACTTCGATATTGCCAGCCGCCTATTGGCTCAGGTGGGCGGCGAGCGTGACACCACCGACCTGTTGCATCTTGCTGAGTTATTGCAGCAGGCTGCCAGTCGGTTAGACGGTGAACAAGCCTTGCTGCGTTACCTGCAGGATAAAATTTACCAAAGCGACGACGATGGTGCCGATGAGCAAACGGTGCGTTTGGAAAGTGATTCCGAGCTGGTCCAGATAGTCACCGTGCATAAGTCAAAAGGACTCGAATATCCACTGGTCTTTTTACCGTTCAGCAGTGACAGCAAGCCGATCAGCAAGAAACGGCCGGTGGTTCATTTTCACGATGACGACGGGCGGCGCCTGCACAGCAGCAAACCAACCGAGCAACAACTGGCTCGTGCCGACGAGGAGCGTTTAGGCGAAGAGATCCGCCACCTGTATGTGGCACTAACACGGTCAAAATATGCCTGCTGGGCTAGCTTGGCGCCGGTCAGTGAATGGCAGAAGAGTGCGTTGGCGTACCTGGCATTAGCAGATCAAGTAGATGCATCAGATGCGAACAGTCTACTGCAACAAGCGGCGAAAACCTGGGGGAAATCAGACGCAGTGGCCCTGATGACTCAACCTGAGGCTAGCAGTGAGCATTGGCAGGCACCGGCCGCAGAAATCAGTGCCCCTTCGTATTGCAGGATGCCAACCAATCATCGTTTCGAACCCTGGTGGATCGCCAGTTACTCGGCACTGAAATACGGCGCGTTGCGCGAGCCGGAAACCGCGCTCGAAGCAAATTTATTGGACGATGCCGATGACCTTGAGGGGGCAGGTTCGCTGGCAGGGCCGGTTCAGCCTGGTAGCGACCAGCGCCATGTTCAAATCCACGATTTACCGCGTGGAGCAGGGCCGGGGACCTTCCTGCATAACCTGTTCGAAGATGCCGCGGAGCTGGGGTTTGCCAATGTGGCGCAGAATGCAGAGGTGCGTGAAGCTTTGCTCGACAAACGTTGCAGACATGGTCAGTGGAAAGAGCGTCGTCAGCAGCTGGATGGCTGGTTGCAACAGTATTTGCAGCTTGAGTTTCCGTTACCCGCGGAAAGTACGTCGGTTTCTGCTGCATCGAGCGTACGACTGGCTGATTTAACAGCCTACAAAGCGGAACCTGAGTTTTGGTTTGGGGTGCGCGGGGTTAGTGCCGAGCGCCTCGATAACTTGGTCTCGAAACACGTACTAAGCGAATTTGCGCGCCCGGCGCTGCAGCCCAACTACCTCAACGGCATGCTAAAAGGCTTTATTGACCTGGTGTTTGAGCACGAGGGGCGTTATTACGTGGCTGATTACAAATCCAATTACCTTGGCGCGGATGACAGCGCCTACACCGACGAAGCGATGCGCGAGAAGATACTCGGGAGCCGTTATGATATGCAGTACGTGCTCTATAGCCTGGCTTTACACAAGCTGTTAAAAACCCGGCTAGGTGATGCCTATGATTACGACAGCCATGTTGGCGGTGTGCTTTACCTGTTCCTGCGTGGGCATAACGCATTATCGCGAGGGGCGTTTACCGACAAGCCGTCGCGGGAACTGATCGAAGAGCTGGAGCAGTATCTGCTGGCGGTTAATGAGACGGAGCCGACCTTATGAATAAGGTGGTAAGTAATGATGTATATAACGAGGGGACTGCGTTGACTGAGCTTGAAGCCTGGTACAACGCCGGCTGGATCCGCGCACTGGACTTGAATCTGGCGCGGTTTTTACAGTCTGAGCAGGTAGCGGATGAGCGCGTGCTGGTACTGGCTGTGTTGTTGTCGCATCAGGTCGGGCGAGGCCATGTTTGCCTGCCGCTCAAAGAACTATTCGGCAGTCCGCAGCTGTTATTAAATTTACCGCCCGCGCACAGCCGCTTCACTGATGAGGAGCACGAGCTTGTTTCGCCATTGCAGTTGTTGACCCGGCTAGGCGTGACCACCGAAGCCGACCTGGAGGGCGCACTTAGCGCATCTGAAGCCGTCGCAGATAGCCCGCAAACTGACGTGACACCGCTGGTTTATCAGCATGGTGCGCTGTATCTGCGTCGCTATTGGCATTATGAAGCGCGCATAGCGTCAGCGTTGCAGGAGCGTATGCAGCTATCCGGACAAGGATCGCGGGCCCCTGATATCGCTGCAGAAACCCTGCAACAGGCGCTGGATGAGCTGTTTCCGCACGCTGCTGATTCGACTACCAGCAGTCCGACAGGCATAGAGCGGGTTAACTGGCAGAAGCTGGCGTGTGCTAATACGTTGCGCAGTCGTTTCAGTGTAATCACTGGTGGCCCTGGTACCGGTAAAACCTATACTGTGGTGCGTTTGTTGGCGATGTTGCAGCGTTTGGCCGCCGAGCCATTACGGATCCGACTGGCAGCGCCGACCGGAAAAGCTGCGGCGCGCCTTAAAGAATCTATTAGTAACGCATTGCACGAGATGCAGCAAAGTACTGAACTGAGTGAGTGGCAACAGGTACTGCAGCGCATCGAGAGCGATAGCTCGACCTTGCATAAGTTGCTTGGCGTGCAGCAGGGTACGCGAAAATTTCGTCATCACCGGGGCAACCCGTTAAGCCTGGATGTACTGGTAGTCGATGAGGCGAGCATGGTCGATATCGAACTGATGGACGCGACTCTGGAGGCCTTACCGGCTCATGCTCAGCTTATTTTGCTTGGTGACAAAGACCAGCTGGCGTCAGTGGAAGCGGGAGCGGTGCTGGGCCAGCTTTGTCAGGGTGCCGAGCAGGGCGGTTACAACCAACAAAGCTTCGACTACCTGCAGTCATTCAGCGACACCCCGTTACCTGATTTTTTGCGTGCCGCTGACGGCCCGTCCTATCTGCAGCATGTCGTCATGTTGCGGGTCAGCCGGCGCTTCGATGGTCGTAGCGGCGTTGGCCATCTGGCGTATGCGATTAACGCTGGCGACAGTAAACGGGCGGCGCAGCTATTGCTGGGTTCGCAGGCGGCTGAGGCGGCAGGGGCTTCCCATGAGCAACAGACCGCCAACTCATTCAGTGACATTGCGGTATTGCAGAGCACGGGGACGGAAACTGTGAGTCAGCGACAACTTTTTGCTCAGCAGCAACCAGCATTGACTGAAGACCTGCGCCGTCTGTGTGTGCAAGGTTTCAGTGGTTATTTGCAGCAAATTAAACAGCGTCCGGATGCGCAGGCCAGCGACGATGACATCGACACCTGGGCGCGCTCAGTACTGGCCGGTTACAGCAATTTTCAACTGCTAACCCCGGTGCGCGAAGGTGAGTTTGGGGTGGCTGGTTTAAATGCGCAAATCGAACGCTGGTTAAAATCGGCATTGCAGACGCTTAAAAAGACAGCTGCCGGAGAATCTGAACCACTTCAGCCCGCACTAGCGACTGAGAAGGGGAATGGGGCTAACCAGGCGAGTGAGCAATGGTATGAAGGACGCCCGGTGATGATCACTGAAAATGACTATAGCCTCAATTTGCGTAACGGTGATATTGGCATGGTACTGGTGTCGCCGCGCGATGGACGAAAACGGGTGGTCTTTGTCGATAGCGACAACACCTTGCGCTGGATCCTGCCCAGTCGGTTACGCGAAGTGCAGACGGTGTTTGCGATGACAGTGCATAAGTCTCAGGGCTCGGAATTCACTCATACGGTGATGGTGTTACCAGAGCAGGACAACCCAGTGCTTTGTCGGGAGCTGGTCTACACCGGCGTCACCCGCGCCAAAAAGCAGCTGACCATGGTCGTGCCCGACTGGCACGTCTTCCACCAAAGCGTCCAACGCCGAACCCTCCGCGCTGGCCGTCTCCACCTCTGATTCAACATTCAAGCGCGGGGCTCGATCATTGAATGGTCTTACCAATTCAACGTTCAAGCCCCGCGCTTGAATGTTGAATGTGGTAAAATAGCGCGATGAAAACTTTGCCACCTACCTATTATCTTGACCATTTCTATGAATTTCTGGGCTATCTGGAAGGGCCCTGTGCGCACCTGTTAAATGCTGCTGATAAAGACTTTATTGCAGAATTCAAAGCGCTTAGTCACGATGCGCAGTTGGTCCTGGTGCGTATCTATAATCGACAGTCGGTGTATGTGCGGCGAGACTCGCTGAGCTATGAAGAGATTGATAACCCTCGCGCGGGTCTGAATGAGCTGTTTGCTGCCGGATTAGTCAATGATGTTTCTGAAACTGGTTTTGCACGCTTACTCGAACAGCTGAACAAAGCTGAACTGCAGAGTTTACTGGCTGAGAGCCCGCAAAAAGCACCAGCAAAGTCGGCGAAGAAAGCGCTCTGGTTTGAGTTTGCTCAGGCACATGCGGTGTTTAGTGCTAGTGAAGACTGGCTGAACGAACAGTATCTTGAGCAGCAGCAGGAACAACGGCTGGCCTATTTCCTGTTTCTGTATTTTGGCAATGTGCGGGCGCGGCTGAATCAGCTATCGATGCGCGATTTGGGCGTCATGCGTACCCGTCAACTGTCCCATGAGGCCCAGGCACGTTTTACTAGCGCTGACGAAGCGCGTGGTCAGTTTTATTATCGCTGGCTTGGGTTGAGTCTGAAAAACACCCAGGATCAAGCACTGGATGAATTCATTGCCATGCTGGAGGAAAATCCGGCAACGACGAATCGTATAGCCAGTGTACTGGAGGCGCGGGATCGTTTTTACTGGCAACTGGCAAAACGTCTGCTGCAAAGCCCGCTTGAGCAGCATGATGATCATTACTCAATTCAGATCCTCAAGCACTCGCGGGCGGCCGATGCAGTGGAAAAGCGGCTGCGTCTTGAATATCAGCAAGGTTGGAAAGAACAGGTCAAAAGCGAACTCGAAGCTATTATCGATGACCCCGACAGTGAAACGCTGTATGTGTTTGCGGTGGATTTTTATCAACGTAAGTTCCATCGCAAACGGACCAGCATGCTGACCGATATGCTGCGCGACAGCAGCGCGCCTATCCCGCTCGATGAAGCCTATGTCAGCCATGTCGAGCAAGGCGTTTGCGCCTATTACGAGCGTCAGGGCATCACAGCTCTGCGCAGTGAAAACGTGTTATGGCGGGCGTTGTTCGGACTGACCTTTTGGCCGGAGTTATATCAGAACCCGAAAGCGGGTGTCAGCAATGAATTCGACTGGCTGCCGCGGCTACTGAAACAGAATACCTTCTACGCTGAGCTGGAGCACGAGATAGAAGCCAGGCTGGCGCAGCTGCAAACGCCGCAACAGTGGCTTACCCATGTGCTGCAGGTTAGCACCCGGCATTATGGTCAGGTCAATGGTGTCTTTAGCTGGCACCAATCACTGCTTGAACTAATAAAGCCCTTACTGACGCAAGCACCTGTTGTGCAAACCCAGGCAGTGTTGCGCGCGATGGCTCGGGACTACCATCAACTCAGTGATGGCTTCGCGGATTTAATGGTGCTCGATGAGCAAGGTTTGCGTTTTGAAGAAATAAAAGCACCCGGCGACAGCTTACGACGCAATCAGCTGATTACGTTGCAGTGCCTGAAAAAGGCGGGCTTTGAGGTTGCGATCCGGCGGGTAGAGTGGATGTATAACCCCGACCAGGCTTACGTTGTGGTTGATGTGGAAACTACGGGTGGTAACCATAGCAGCCATCGGGTGACAGAAGTTGGCATGGTGAAGGTCATTAATGGTCAGGTGGTCGACCGCTGGCAATCGCTGGTCAATCCACAGCGTTACATTCCCGCACGGATTACTGAACTGACAGGCATCAGCAACGAGATGGTGGCGGATGCGCCGGTGTTTGAAGCCGTGGCTGAGGCGATCGATGAGTTCTGTCAGGACGCTATTTTTGTCGCCCATAATGTGAATTTTGATTACGGTTTTCTGAAGCGGGAAATGGAGCGGGCAGGACGCCGTCTTAATCTTCCGAAACTGTGCACGGTGCGAATGGCGCGAAAACAATTCCCAGGGTTAGCATCCTACTCACTGGGGCGCTTGTGTGAGCAGTTGGGAATCGAACTGGTTCGCCATCACCGTGCCTTAGACGACGCCTGCGCCGCGGCGGGAATACTGCGTTTGGTACAACAGAGTCAACTACAACAAAATCTGATACAACAAGCCAGAAGCTAATTCAGTAAGGTTATAAAAGACCCTAAGGCCTCGTTTGCCTGAGCATCTCGCATAAAAAGAACCAATGCGAGCAGAGTTAACATGCCATAGAGTACGTTACTCCATGATAACCAGCTTGAGCGAAGCCGTCCGTGTGTCATCTTCATGGTTAGTCTCCTTTCTGAACACCATTTGTGTTGCCAGAGCTACCATTGCTTTGAGCCGTGCGAAGGGTAAAAACAAGGGCACTCTACGGGGAAGTATAGGTGCCCTTGTGGGGATCAACTGTAAAGAAGTTGCGAAGGTTTGTATCTAACTGACAAGTCGCAAGAAATACTTCCCGCGTTTATTGTCAGCGTTTAACGACCCAGTCTCCATCGACTTCAATATAATGCCCCGCGGATGTGCGTTCGATCGCGCGTTTGCCCGCCATTGCCTCAACATCGGATACTGCAATGTTATTTTGCTCTGCGATGCGAGTATACTCGGCACGACGTGCATCATTAATCAAATCTGCTATCTGCTCCGCATTTTCGCCTGTTTGGACTACACCAAGATACCCATTTTGGCGTTCACCAAGGAAGCCCTGTTCTTTCGCTGCGCCCAGTTCAGACATTGCTTCCTGCAGGCTCATCTGGCCCTGTGCTGACGCAGACAAACTAGCCATCACTACTAATAGTGATAGGAAAAAAGTGCCAAACAGGCCGTATTTACTCGTGGTCATGACAAATGCTCCTTAAAATAACCCGCTTGAACCGCTGAAGATTGAATCCAGTTCTTCAGCTACACGAATATAAATCTCGTGTTCAATACGTACATTAAGATTGATATGAATGGGTTCGCTGGGGGCAGCAACCTGAACCGTGGGTGTGCAGCCTGACATCATCAGCACGCCCAGGCAGGCCGGGGCCAGACTTCCTAGTGCAAGTTTTTTCATGCGTCCTCTCTTGTGTAAACGCCAGTTAAAGCGGTGAGTGCTTAGCGCAGGCTTTCAATTAAGCGCTGTTGCACACGTTCCTGTATCAGGTTATTGAGCTGGTTGGTCAACTGCAGGCTGGCCAGCAGCGCCGGTAAATCCTCGGCAATCGTGATATCAAGGCGCACCGGGCGCCCACCTTCTAACTGAGGGTTCTGACCCTCAATCGATAAGGCAAGTTCCAGCGTTCCATCTTCATTGTAGCTAACGCCGCCTTCGAGCACAGAGTAATGGAAGTCATCCAGAGCGTCCATTACGATGCGCAACGCCTGGTTGGTTTCACGCAGCTGCTGCGCCCGTTCAGCACGGTACTGAATAACGCCCCCGGGTGCCAGCGCATGAATACGCCCGTCATCGACCATAAAGCCTTGCCCGGCACGCCAACGGATTGGAATAGCACCGGAAATCAGACCCTGACCGTGAATATCAGTAGCGGGGTACTCGCTTAGCAGCTGTTGCAGGTCAAGCTGAGTAATGTCTACCTGCAGCGTTATTTCATCACGGCTTAAATCGTAAATCCGGTTTTCAATGCCAATATCACCACTTAACAAGCTCAGCTGGTTGTCGGTGAGTTCGAGCTGACCAGCCAACAGCTGGTCAATTGAGGCACTGTAATTGAAGGCAAATCGCGCAGGTCCCATTGGCAGACCGAACTGAATGCGCTGCAGGGAAGCGTTGGAGAGGGCCACCTCAAGGGTCTCAAAATCGGTGCTTAGTTCAAGATCGGCATTGGCGCCGCCAAAGTCAATGGTGTCATAAATGCCGGCGGTGTCACTGAGCGCCGCAGTAGCGGTGAGCTGTGGCGCGCTGCCATCCAGTGGCAGGGTCAGCTGGCCAGCCGCACGGCCGCGTCCACGTTCGAGGCTAACCAGTTCTGGCCAGTCTGCAAGAGTCCCCGCAATCGGGTTGCCGGCGAGCCAGAATATATCGGTCAGCTGCCAGTCGACGACTAGATTCTCGGCAGCCAGATCAGATTGATTGCGCAGTACCAGGCCGGCGCTGTTGGTCAGGCGCCCGTCAAGGTTGGCTAAGGGAGCGGGCGCTAAAGGCTGGCTCTGCAGTGCGCCATACCAGCGCCAGTTAATCGCGTTGATACCCGGAGCAACCACAGCATCAGCATTGAGATCGATGTCAGACTGAAAGCTGCTCTGGCTCAGCCCTTCGGCGTCACCTAAGTCGCTACGCCAGATCCAGTTAGCGAGTTCAAGGCTCACCGCAGGTAATTCAATGTCATCGTCCTGCAAGGGAAGGCGCAGCGAAGTCGAGCCAGCGGCGGGTGTCTCGCTGCTCAGTTGCAATACCAGCTCAGGGCTAAGCTGCAGGGTAAAAGGAACGCGCAAGGTAAGCTCGGTTAGCTGTGCATCGCCTATTTGCATCGCGGCCTGACGCAGTGACAACAAACCATGCTCGCTATGGGCTGCCAGGGTACCATTGTCGCTATCAATATTAAGCAGCAGCCGGCTATCGAGGCTGACATCGGTAGCCCCTTGACTTTGCAGTTCCAGCAGCACCGGAAGAGCGTTTAGATCGAGCTGGTTTTCGCTTTGAGCATGCACACTCCAGTTCAGGGTACCGGGTTGCAGGCCTAGTTCAGCCAGGGCATCGGTCATCTCAGTCGCTTCAAATTTACCTTCAGCCAGTAAATCGAGGTGAGCCAGTTGGCCGGCGGTAAAATGGACTTCACCTGAGGCCTGCGGACGAATTCGACCGATATTATCCAGCTGCAACCAGTTAGCCGGGGTCAGGTTGAAATCTGCCTGACCATCGGCTTGCCGGTGCCAGCTGGCGGGTATGGTGCCCGGAGGAAACTCAAATTGCCAGCTAAACTCACCCCGCACCGGTTCGCTGAGCTGCGCGGCATAGCTATAGAAGGTGTCCCCCGGCGAATCGCCAAGTGAATCCGTAAGATAGCCGCGCAAGTTGGGGTACAGGTCGGGCAATAGCGTAAGCGTGGTGTCGCCACTGAACTGAATCTCAGCGCCGCGCTCAAGTCTGCTCTGGACGCCGATAATCACCTGGTTAGTCAGTTCCAGACTGCCTTGCAAAGCGCCAGTGAGTTCGTTTTGCCAGCGCGATAGCTGTGTATTGGGCAGCTCCGCCTGTATATCCAGATCAATGTTGACGCTGTCACTAAAAAGCTCAAGGGCGGGGGGCAGGGAATGCTCAAGCTCAGGATACCAGAGGCTCAGATGGTCGCTTATCCACACCGCCGAGGGCTCAAACTGTGCCTCGATTTCTCCCCGCAGGCGATTGGAGCGGTCAAGGTGCTGGGTCATGACCACCTGCAGGTGACCTGGACTATGTAGGTTGACTGCAAGTGAGGGCAGTTCTCCAGCTACCTCATAATTGATCAACAGGTCAAGCTGCTCCATTTCTGCGAAGTCCTGATACGGGCTTAGCTTGAGGCGCAGGTTGGTAACCTGAGGTTCATCGGGCACGATCAGGCGTTCTTTGTTGGTGCTTTCAAAATAGAGTTCGCCGCTATACTGACAGCGTTGTTCAGCACAGGGAAGATCCAGCGACAGTTGTTCAATTTGCAGCAGATGCGGGATGTCAGCGGTAATGCGCCAGTCATCCGGCAGCTGCCACTTTTCGAGTTCGAAACCATCTTCAGCATCTGTTTCCACGAGTTCGCCAACCACTTCATTGGCCAGGGTAGGCCACTGGTTCAGCGATGCTTGCAACTGACCGACTTCGATAATCTGGAAATTAGGCCTGAAGGCCTGCCACTCCCAGGTAATGAAGACATCGTCCAGCCGCACTGGGGCGCGCAGGGCCGGTTCCTGAGTGTTGTCGATATAGGTAAACTCGAGGTGATCAAGACGAACATGCTTATAGGCAAAGCCAGCGATGGAGAACTCTAAGTTTTCCACCGGCAGTTTGCTTAGCATCTGTTTTACATAGACATAGCCAACCCCGGCAGCAAGCGCTAACAGGGCAACTAAGATACTGATCACAATAAAAAATCGGCGCATGAGGTCAAGCATAATCAGGGTTGCCGCTAAGGGCAACGTGGTTTACGTAAAAGTTGGCAAAGGGTCATGAAGGGGCCACAATGGGCAAATGGGTTTGCGTCACTCGCTTTTGCATTATTTGCATGGCCTGATTTGCATGGCGTGATTTACATAGAAAGGTAAGCTGTTGAGTCGTTCAGAACATATCCCTCGGTACTGGCTGTCCCGCGCGCTAATTAGCACCGTAAGCAGTGCGGTCATCCTGTTTTTATTCGCCCTCTATCCGCTGGCGACGATGTCGGCGTGGGGCTTTGCGCTGGTGGCAGCGGCAGCGAGCTACTTAGTGTACTGGCATCTGGCCGATGTCATGTTGCTGCGGCGCCGAGCGTACCTGGGCTTTGTGACGCAGACCGACAGCCACTGGCGACAGCGGCTGTGGAGCAGTGTATGGGTACAGTTGCTGACCGCATTTGCCTCGGTGGCAGTAGCACTGGCTGCATTGAGTGCTGCAGCGCGGCTAAGCTGGCCGGAATGGGCGGTGCTCGGTGCGTCTATTCTAACTTTTCAGCTGATCCAACGCCTGGTACGCCCTTCGATTGAACGCCATATCACCAGCGAACACAGTGCCAGCGTATTACTGCGCCTGAGCCACCTGCTGAATATGGTACTGGTCGTGATTGCGATGCTGGCAGTCCACCTGTGGCTGACCGAAGTACCCGATACCCGCCATCTCAGTGTGGCGGAGGTTATGGCCCAGGCCTATCAGGTGGAAAGCGCCCGTGCAGACGTGCAGTTAATCGGATGGCTGCTGGGCATTAACGCCGCCTTGTATAGCCTGTTCTGGCATGCCATTCAGTTGCTTTCGCTTGGTGCCGCCTGGTGGCTGACGCTGGCTGTATGGCTGGTGGTGATGCTGGGCATCGCGGTGCAGGTGAGTTTTATCTGGCTGGTATTGCTGGGTAGTTACGCCTGGTTGAATCGATTTTTATATGTAAACGAACACAAAAAGACATACAAGCGAGCGCATTTAAGCTGGTTGTTTGTGGTGATAGCCGCAGGCATTGGCTGGTTTGCTCTCGAGCTCAACAGCGAAAATGCACAAAGCTGGTTTCAACAAAACGAACAGGCACGTCAGCAGTCGCGGGAGACTGTCGATCCGTGCGCCCCGGAGCGTTTAGCCGCCGCAGAAACGGCGGTACAGGGCCAGAGCGAGCGAGTTCGTAGTGAACAGGAACAGGCAGCATTGCTGCAAATTGAGCAAGATATTGACCGTATAGTTGATGATGCCTATGCCAATATCGGTCAGGCAGCGGACGACTTTTTAGACTGGAACTTCTCCCTGCTGGGCCAGTACACCCAATTGGCCTACTTAATGCGCGGCAGTTTTGGTGAACAGGGGTTTAATGAGCTGATGGCTGAGCAGATCAACAGCTTTGTCGCGCTGAGTCAAAGTGACGCCATGTTGGAAGCCGAAAATAGCCTCAATGCGGCCTTGTTGCGACGCATCGAGCAGGGCGCCCGGGCGTATCAACGTAGTTTAGGTCAGGAACTTGAGGCAGAGGGCCTTGGTGCACAGCGTTTTTGCCTGGCGTTGCAGCCGGTGTCAGTGGATGTCCCAGAACTGATGCAAAAATCAGGCGTTGGTGCTGGCGTGGCGCCCGGACTGCTATTAATGAGCCGAGCATTAGCCCCGGGCAGTGCGGTTGCTGCGCGAAGCGGTATGCGCCGTATGTTTGCCGCGATAATGGGACGCCTTACTGCCCGAGCTGGTACCGCAGGTAGTGCCGCTACTGTGGGCTCTGTGTGTGGACCGGGCTGTAGTCTGATTGCTGGTGGCTTGGTCTGGTTAGGCACTGATTTGGTGATCAACTATGGCGATGAGAAGCTAAATCGCGACGCCATGCGTGAAGCACTGCTGCTCTCGCTGCACGAACAGCGTGACACACTCAAAGCGCAGTTAAACAACGAGGCAGCAGTGCTGGTGTTAGCCAGTTTTGCCGAACTTGAAGCGCGCCAGCTGGAGCAGTTCAATTTGTACCGGGAACTGCAGCGGCAACAGTAATCAGTGCTCAGTCTGAATCGCGGCGAAACGGCAGATAGGTCGTAGCTTGTTGCAGCGCCTGTTGATGGGCAGTACGTTCGCGCTGACAGAAATCCTCTATGGCGAGGCGCAAGTCCCGTGATGTAGGATCAGACGCAGACAGTGCAAAACTGAAATAGCCATGCCGTAACATCGGCTCGAAGCCGCGCGCCAGTTTATGCTCACCCTGGGCTCCGGCGTCAAAGTAGCGCAGGCCATGCTCAATGCAATAATCGATGCCCTGATAATAGCAGCACTCGAAATGGAGGAAGTCGAACTCGTCTAAACAGCCCCAGTAGCGCCCGTACAGGGTGTCGCCGCCAACAAAAAAGAAGCTCATCGCCACTGGAGTCCGCGAATCACTCTCACTAAACGCCATCAGCACTCGAATGCTTGAGCCCATGGTTGCAAGCCAGCGGGCAAAGGTTTCCGGGGTTAAGTAGCCATGGTGACCGGAACGCTTTAAGTAGGTCAGCTGATAGAAAGCAACCAGATGCCGCTGCAACTGGCTTAGCGCTCCGTCTGAGCTATGAGTTGAGTTATCAGCCTGAAGCTCCTCACCGGTGAACCAGACACAATGGATGCCTTGTTCGCGCACTTTCGTGCGCTCTTTACGTAACTGTTTGCGTTTGCGCGAGGTGAGGGCAGCCAGAAAATCATCAAACTGACTGTAGCCGCGGTTGTGCCACAAAAATTGCAAATCGGTGCGGTGCAACCAGGGGGCTGCTTGGTTAGATTGAGAGCTTTGTGTGTCTTCAGCTGCTCTAATCGATGAAAACTCAGCGGGCGGCAAGTACATCAGCTGCTGCGAGGCAAAGGCATACTCATCCTGCAGCGCAGCCAGGGCTTCAGTGATTACCGGCCAGAAAGGCTCCAATTCCTGCCCGCCAGTGCCAAGCCGTGGCCCTTCGCAGGGGGTAAAAGGAATCGCGCAAATCAGCTTAGGGTAATAATTGAGACCAAGCTGGGCGTAGGCATCAGCGATACCCCAGTCAAAAAAGTACTCGCCATAGGAATGTAGCTTAATAAAGAAGGGCGCCGCGGCCACTAACCTGGCGTCAGTATCCTCATAAATACACAGGTACCGAGGCAGCCAGCCCGAACGTCCACCAATACTCGCGCCATCTTCCAGTGCCTGAAAGAACGCGTGGCGGGTAAACGGGTAATCATTGGGCGCAAATAGAGCGTCCCAGGCGAGCGGTTCAATGTCGCTAATACGGGTTACAAATTCAAAGCGGTGCGCCATGGATTAGCCTGATTCTCTACTAACGTCGCCCGTCCACTGTTAGCAATTGATTGCAATCGATTGATTGCTACCTACGAAGGGCGCTCTTAAAACGGGTTAAATCCACTGCCGGTTTGATATCGCCAGCACCCTCATCGGGTAACCAGTCGGCGGTTTCATCCGGCACTGCATAACGTAAGCGACCAAGTTTGCTGGTGCTGTGGTAGCCATCTAAACCTGAAATGGCGACTAAGTCCAGTGCTTCGATATCAACGAAGCCATCGGTTTGAATGACATCCCGGCGAATCTCCAGCCAGCTTAACTTACCAATGACAAAACGGGTCTGGTTGTGATGAACAGGTACAATCTCGACCAGTTCAATACCCATACTCAATGGTGATTCAGCCACTGCCGGCGCTGCAAAACCATGCAGCCAGTCTGCTGTCAGGCCCACTGCATCAAATTCAGACACATCGGCGTCATAGCTGGCCGAACTTTGGTGTGCTTGTTGCAGAATGGGCTGGCTCACCGAGTTCAGGGTCCATACGCCATGCTGTCGAATATTACTCAGGGTGTCACGGCGCACCGTCTCCGGCCGCATCACCATGCCGAACAAGGGTGGGGAAGCGCCCAGGTGAACCACAGAGCTAACCATCGCCAGATTCGCCACCCCAGCATCATCGGCAGTGCCAACCAGGTTGGCACTTTTAAAGCCGGACAGGCTATTGATCAAGCGGGCACGAAAGCGGCTCGGTAGCGTCTCAAGATCATCACGGGTAAAGGTGGAAACCGTCATACTGACATCAAATCCACAGTAAACCAGATGGCAGCCCCCACCGTCAGCGCCACATAGGCAATCTGACTCAGTGAAATGCGGTTTGCTTTGTGCTCGTTCTGCATGCTTTGCATGGGCAGGCTCCTTGTATCTCATTCCCTAACAGTCTCAGGATATACGCAGCAAATTGCAGAACAGATCGGTCATTCAAGCAGAGTATGTCTTGCGCTCAGATGAGCACGGCAAACCAACAGAACTTGACTAGTGTGCAATTTTCAGCCTTGCAGCAGGAAAGTAAATTTAGTAACGTCGATAACATAATATTAACGTTCGCCACGGGTATAGGCATAGCGACGCAGTAAAACGAGCACGCTCAGTTTGTTTTCCAAGGGAAAGAGCCACCTCAGTACGCTTCTGAATTGCCGCGAAGCGCGGCGAGACCCAGAGTAGAGGAAGGTAAAAACATGAATCCAATAGTTGCAAATAATATACCCACAAAAGTAGTTCTCTCGAAAGATACAGAGTATTACTTTTGCTCTTGTGGCCGCTCTGGCGCTCAACCATTTTGTGATGGTTCGCATGCAGGTACAGACTTTAAGCCTAAATCATTTATCGCTGAAAAAAGCGAAGATGCGTATTTATGTCAATGCAAGCATTCTGCGAATTTGCCTTTTTGTGATGGCACTCATAAACAGTTTGATGATACTGCGATTGGAAAAGAAGGCCCTGGGATCCAAACTAATGCGGACAATATTCCCGTTGCGAGTGCAACGAAGGAAGAACCCACCGTTGAATTCATTCACCAGTTAGCCCGGGACGGCTTATCCAGGATGGGGCACCATGGTCCGATGACGTCAATGGGCGTGCCACGTTATCAGTTGCCGCTCTGGGATGATATTCAGGTGATGGTGGCACAAATGGCAACCAAACCATTGTTTGAAGATGCGATGGTTAATACCGAACTGGTGATAGGACCGAAAGCCAGAAAGCCTCTGACATTAAAGATCCCACTATTTGTTTCTGACATGAGTTTTGGGGCGTTATCTGAAGAAGCTAAATTGGCTTTGGCGAAAGGTGCCGAATTAGCTGGTACAGGTATTTGTTCCGGTGAGGGCGGCATGCTGCCTGAGGAGCAGCAGGCTAATTCTCGCTACTTTTATGAACTTGCCAGCGCTCAGTTTGGCTATGAGGAATCGAAACTGAGAGATGTTCAGGCTTTTCATTTTAAGGGAGGCCAAGGTGCTAAAACCGGAACAGGCGGGCATCTTCCTGGCAATAAAAACATCGGGAAAATTTCTGAAGTTCGTGGCATTCCGGAGGGAGAGGCAGCGATATCGCCGCCAACCTTTAAAGACTTGCATACCGCTGAAGATTTTAAAAAATTTGCTGATCGCGTTCGCGAAGTGACTGGCGGCATCCCTATCGGTTTTAAGCTGAGTGCCAACCATATTGAAAAGGATATTCAGTTCGCTTTGGATGCGAGCGCAGACTATATCATTTTGGATGGTCGCGGCGGTGGTACTGGTGCTGCGCCCGAAATGTTTCGGGACCATATTAGTGTGCCAACTATCCCCGCTCTGGCGCGTGCAAGACGCTACCTTGACGCACAAGGCATAGGTAATGAAGTCACTCTTATTATTACTGGCGGTCTGCGTGTACCGATGGATTTTGTGAAAGCAATGGCATTAGGAGCTGACGGCGTTGCTATATCAAACAGCGCCATGCAATCCATAGGCTGTGTAGCTGCACGCATGTGCAACACAAACAACTGCCCGGTGGGAATTGCCACCCAAAAAGCAGATTTGCGTCAGCGACTCAATGTGGATAAATCGGCAGGACAACTGAAAAATTTCTTTGCAGCCTCAGTTGAGCTTATGCAAGTAATGGCGCGGGCCTGTGGCCATGACGCTTTGGCCCGTTTCAATAAAGAAGATCTGGCCACGTTCAATCGCGAGATGGCACTCTTGTCTGGGATAAAATATTCAGGTTTTTCGGACCTGGAGAAATAGGCTGATGTCTTTGAGGTTGATTCAAACAAAGCGTTTCACGAAGGGCATTGTGCGAGCTGACTACGTTAGTGCCTAAAAATCGCAATTGCTTATAAAATTTTCTGAAGCCTTTAAATTAAGCTTTAAGAGCCGCAAGGACAACTTTCAGAGAAGTTTTTTATGCTGGCATGCTATTGGTGTTGCTGGAAATAAGCCGGGCGAAAGCGCAGAACATTCAATTTCGGAGACATACTATGGAATTCGAAGGCCGAGTGGTATTGGTAACGGGAGCTGGCACTGGAAACGGCGAGGCAATAGCAGAGCGTCTATATGCTGATGGGGCGTCAGTTGTACTGGTGAACCGTCGCCTTGAACCTGTTGAAATGGTTTGTAAAAGAATTGATCCAAAAGGTACGCGGACGTTGGCGCTGACGGCAGATGTGCGTGATCCGGAAGCTATGGAAACCGCAGTAAAGCGTGCAGTTGATCAATTCGGAAAGCTCGACATGGCTGTGAACAATGCCGGTGTAACTGGTCCAGCCGGAGTGCCTGTCCAGGACGTCGAAGCAGAGACATGGCGCGAGGTCGTTGATACCGATCTGACTGGTATCTTCTACTCCATGAAATATGAAATACCAGCCATGCTTACCAATGGTTCGGGGGCGATCGTTAATATGTCGTCAGCGAATGGCGTAGTCGGCTTACCGGGCATGGCTGCATACACCGCCGCGAAACATGGAGTCATCGGGTTGACTCGATCCGCCGCCCTGGAGCTGGCAGAGTCAAATGTCCGTGTATGTGCAGTTGCGCCCGGCTACGTGGCAACCCCTAGGATTATGGACGCTGGAAAAGAGGTTACGCACTGGATGGCGAGCGTACATCCTATGCAGCGCCTCGCCAGCCGGGAAGAAGTTGCTGATTTGGTTGCATATCTGCTAAGTGACCGTGCGGCCTTTATGACCGGGAGCGTTCATTCAATCGATGGTGGTTATACTGCACAATAATGAGATTGCGTATGGCACAGCCTTGACTGACGATGTTAAGCATACTCGAGTGGCTCACCCTGGTCTCTAAGGTAAATATTGTGGCAGCGCTTTGCAGCCTTTGAATAAAGCGTTTACCTTTAATAGGGCGCTTAATCGGAAGGGAGTACAGCATTGCAGCATGCCTTGTTAATTGTCAATCCGCAGAGCCGGAATGGCCAGTCTGAGGCGCTAAATGAAGCCATCGACTTGCTTAGAAGCTCAGGTATTGAGGTCGACGTTTGTGTGTCTGAAAGCGCATCTCAGATGGCTTCAAGGATTGCGGATTACCATCAGCAAGATGGGGTGGTTATTGTTGCCGGGGGCGATGGAACCATTAGCTCGGCGTTGGAGTCGGTTTATGAGAACCAGCAAAGCTTAGCAATTTTACCGATGGGAACGGCAAACGACCTGGCTCGTTCGCTGGGGGTTCCGCAGGATATTGTCGAAGCCGCGCAGATTATTGTTGATGATAAGCGAGAACAGATAAACCTGGCGAAGGTGAATGGTAAGTACTTTGTGAATGTTGCTCATGTCGGCTTAGGGGTCGATGTAACTCATGAACTGACGTCAGAAACGAAAAAGTACTTTGGCGTGTTTGCGTATCTGGGCGCTTTTATAAGTGTATTCAAGCGTAACAAAAGCTTTAGAGTTGATATAAAAGCCGATGATTGGGGCTGCTCTGTGAGAGCCATTCATCTGGCAATCGGTAATGGGCGCTACTATGGTGGCGGAAATATTGTGGATGACGACTCCACGTTACTGGATGGACAACTGAACCTATTTTGCTTAAAACCACAACGGTGGTGGCAGTTGCTCTTACTGGGCGCGAACTTGCGCAGCGGTAACTTACGCACTGCAGAGCGGGTGATATGTAAAACTGCCAAAAAGATTAGTATTAAAACCTCTAAACCAAGGCAACTTCATGCTGATGGTGAATTTAAAACGGATACGCCAGCTGAGTTCGAAGTGATACCGAAAGCGATAGAAGTGATCGTTGGTGATATGCCTCTGCCAAACATAAAGAAGGATTAATATGTCGATAATGCGCACAGACAATGAAGCCGATGCTGTGGAAATTCTAAAGTTAGTCATGGAGACAACGGATTACTATCGCGAGATGGCGAACGTGGTCGAAGACGATAGTCTTGCTGGTAAGCTCGATAACATCGCCAGCGAACGAGCCACTTATATTGAGCCATGTCGAAACATGGTCAAAGAGCTCGGCGAGCTGCCAGCTAAACCAGATCCTGATAAAGAACTCCTGCAAAAAATCGGCGGCGAGCTTACTCAGTTTTTTTCCGCTGATTCGAAGAACGCTATTCTGGATAAATGTCTGCAGGAAGATGAGAAGCTCGCTGAGTTGGTCAAAGAGACTAAGCTGGGTGAGAAGTCAGCGGAGTTTCAAAAACTACTGGACGCACTGGCTGAAAATCTTAGCACCACCCAGAAATCAGTTCAGGCGTTAAAGGATTAGTAAACCAAGGAGATAACGATGAAAGGACTACTACTAGGCCTTACCGCTGCGCTCGCAGCAACTGCCGTCAATGCGCAAACGGCCAGTACCACCGCCGAACTGGATGCTAACTTAACGGACAATACTAAGTACTGTTACTACGCAAACGAAGAGTACTCTGAAGGTTCGCTCATGGAGCAGGAAGATAGCTTGATGCAGTGCGTCGATACGACGGATAGCGAGAGTCTGGTGTGGCGGGCATATGAGCCTGAACAGTCGTAGAGCGCTATGAAATGGATCTCAAAAGGAGCTCAAAATGAAACTTTATATTCTCATCTTAGCCACGTTGGTATTCGCGGTTGGTTGTACAGCAACTCCTGAAAAGCACTTAACCCAGGAGCCGGTGGAGATTTCGGGGCCTGAGCTAGATGAATACTGGGTGCTGGAGAATAATCAACTTAGTTTTAGGACAGGTAACGTGGATGAGCCGACTGAGCCTGGCGTTGTCACGGTCCGGTATTTAATCGATTCGAATGGCCGCGTGTTTGAACGCGAAATCGTCGAGTCGACCCCGGCAAGAATGTGGGATAAGTTTGCGTTAAACGCGATGCAGGCCGCCAGCTATCGCCCGGCAGCGAGCAACCCTAACAGCACACCAGTCTACGTCACAGTAGATTTTGAGTTTAGGAACCCTTTGCAAGAGACCCGTTAACCGACCATTGTAAAAATCTCACTAGGTAATTCTAGCTGTCGATTGCGGCACGACGCGAACGACTATGCTGTCAGAGCGCGCCGTATTGGTTGCGCCAAATTAACCAATTGAGGAGAAGACAATGGATTACGTAGACGGTTTTGTGGCCGCAGTGCCCAATGAAAACAAAGAAAAGTTTATCCAGCATGCCCGTGATGCGGCGAAGATCTTCAAGGAGCATGGCGCAACCCGGGTGGTGGAGTGCTGGGGTGATGATGTACCGGACGGCACAGTGACTTCGTTTCCGATGGCGGTGAAATGCGAGAAAGGGGAAACGGTAGTGTTTTCCTGGATTATCTGGCCATCGAAAGAGGCGCGCAAAGCGGGCATGGAAAAATCAATGAATGATCCGCGCCTGAGCAAGGAGAATAATCCGATGCCATTTGACGGCAAGCGGGTTATTTTCGGCGGTTTTCAGATAGTGCTTGAGGAATAGCGATTTTAGCTTAAAGTTAAATGTGCATGCCATAAACTAAGGACAGTCATATGAAACCCCGCGTAATAGTATCAATGCTCGCTATGGCGTGCACATTTCCTCTACTTGGTTGCAACTCGTCTGACGACCCGGCTGTATCACCTAATATTGCTGATACAAAAGACCTTGTCGAACAGGCCCAGCTTGACTGGCAAGCTGCAGGATTGCAGAACTATGCATTTACCCGCACCTTTATGGTTGGCGAGTGTGATGGAGGGATTGTCGCGGATGCTCCGCCTCCCATGGTTAACGTGGTACTGGACACAGGCGAACCCTACGCGATCTCACCTTGGTATAATGAAGCCCGGTTGATTGGTGACAACTATCGCTACGATGGCTATGAGCGCCTGCATGAAGCGCTGATGGATATTCTTGATGAAGGACCTGTGTTGCTGGGCCGCAACCGCAATAACATCGACGAACTGCCTACTTTTGATGATCGCGGCGTGGTCACTGAATGGTTTCATAAAGAGAATAGTCGAGAGAATAATGGCTGTACCTATACGGCATCGACCCGGCGCCTGGTAGGCCTTGATGAATTGAGCTACCCGCTGACTAACTATGTTCATGAATTCAACCAGGGTGCGCAAACCTGGATTGAGGCAGATCTGCAGGACTACACTTACCGGGTGCGTTTTATTCGCGGCAGCTGTGCAGAGCCGCAGACGTCGTCGCTGACCACTATTCGGGTTGTTGATGGTAGGGTCGATGAATCAGCGACTGAGTGGGACGGCGATGAAGATCGAGACTTGTTCGAGGCTACTCTGGGGATGGTATTTTACGAGCTAACCTATGCTATGGCACAACTGCCGGACACCCTGGTTGCAGCGGCTGAAAGTGATACTCCTATTGCTTATGACCCCAACTTTGGTTTCCCGCTGAGTTTCTATGCTGAATATGGTTCTGAATCAACAGAATCCTGCGGTGCTACCGGAATAATTGTTGAGTCGTTTGAGTAAGTAGGTCCCTGAATCAGGAAACAGAAAGGAGGCATTATGCGTCCTCAGCATATTCCGTGGCTGGTATTCTGGGTGCCGGTGATTGCGGTACACGGCGCCTACGGTATTGGTTGGTGGGAAGGGGTAGCCTACCAGTGTAACCCGTATATTCAGGGGTGCACTACGATCAGCCGTGCCGCCCGTGAGGGCAATGCTATTTTCTTCTTTCGTGCGCTGATGATGCCTCTGGCGGCGGTGTTGGTATTGTTTTGGTGCCTGCAGTCGGTGTGGCTACATCGGATCACGGGCAAGTCGCACTGGCTGATTTTTATTCTGGGCAGTATCGGTGCGCTTTTCCTGATCCTCTATGTTGACTTCCTGGGTACCGACGGCGATTTTAATCGCTTTTTGCGGCGTTATGGAGTGATTTTCTATTTTGGCCTCACGGTGCTTGCTCAAGTTATGAGCATTGCTTCCCTGCATAAAGTACGCAACACGCTAGAGCCCGCTATTCAGCGTTATATGCAGCTGCAACTGGCGCTGATTATGCTCTGTTGGGTGCTGGCGATGGCGAATCTGGTGATTAAAGGCATCGGCTTCAGTTGGGCCGACATGATGGAAAATAACATCGAGTGGTTCTTCGCCCTGTGCATGTCTCTGCATTTTCCGTTTGTAGCGCTTATGTGGAAGCGCACAGGGTTTCGCTGGCACTTCAGCAACGAAGCCTGACTTAACGGTCAGGCTTCGTTGCTTTGTGTTTACTTATGTTCGTGTTTTTTCAATGATGGATGTTTAGGCTTATTTTCCTCAGTTACCCGTCTCCGTTTATCTGTCTTGCCGGTAGATTCTGCTTTGGGTTTTGGACCTGGTTTTATTGTCATAACTAGCTCCTTGATTTTATCAATGTGCATGTTTAGATTAGTTGCTAATATCAGAAAGTGATAATTTTTAAGTTGAGTTTTTGCCTTGGCGGATTGAAACGGGCCGATCTGACCGTTTGCTGAGCGGGATGCCTGATGACATGGAAAATAATGAAAGGGATTTATGCAAGCAGTAAGCCAGCGGACGCTAGATGTTAACGGCACAGCTATCGAAGTCAGCTACAACAAGCTGACCTCGAAACTTACGATTAGCAGTGGTGGCATTCAGATATACAGAAAGTATTTGTGGTTGCCCTATGGCAACTACCGCTTTGAGCTTGCTAATGAGCGTTACACCCTGAGGGTTTGGATGCTGCCGTTCTGTCAGTTTTCCCTGTATGGCCCAGACGGGGTAGTCTGCAACAATGTCTTTCCCAAGCTAAAACGCTACTCATTGGTAATGATGGCGATGTCGCCCGTGCGACACACATTGATGCTGCTGGCCTGGGCGATTTCATAGAGGTGTAGGATCTGATGAAGAACAAAGATCATTGGGAAGATGTTTATTCTACCAAAGCGGCGGACGAGGTTAGTTGGTTTCAGCCGCAGGCTGAGCGTTCACTGGCGTTGATCCATGCGTGTGTTTGCGAGGGGCCACGACGGATTATTGATATTGGTGGCGGCGCCTCGCGGCTGGTGGATGATTTAATTGAGGATGCGGATAACCAGATCACGGTGCTGGACTTATCCTCTGCTGCGCTGAGAACAGCGCAAGCTCGTCTGTCGAAATCTGGTGAGCCAGCACAGGCGATAGAGTGGGTTGAGGCGGATGTGCTGGATATCGATCTGACCACACTGAAAGGTGCGCCGTTTGATATCTGGCATGACCGTGCAGTCTTTCATTTTCTTACCAATGCCTCTGACCGTGTGCGCTACGTAGAGCAGCTTAAAAGTGCGCTTAAGCCGGGTGGCTGGTTGATTATTGCAACCTTCGCTGATGATGGCCCCAGTAAATGCAGCGGCCTGCCGGTTGAGCGTTATGACGCCGACAAGCTGGCACAGGTTTTCGCCGAGGGCTTCACTCTGTTGCAGCAGCAACGCGAAACACATCTTACCCCAGCTGGCGCAGAGCAGAAGTTCATTTATTGTGTATTTAAACGTGACTGAATTGAAACCTTCCTAGGCTGACTTTGCTCTGTTTTTCTCTCACTTGTTAATATTTTGTCAACGTGCTTTTATAGGCGTAACTTGCTATTGCAGTGCGACGCAGGTCCACATAAGCGGTTAATTGACTCAATCATTAAGTGAGGCGGGTATGGTTCGAACAATGTTCATCTCTATAGCAATGGGAATTCTGTTAATAACAGCAATGCCGGCAGCAGCCGATTCAGGCTATCCGGTGGTATTAATTCATGGCTTCCAGCCGCATCAGTTGCAGGCGCAGCCAAATGCAGATCAGGTCGAGTTGGACGGCGCTGCGTACTGGGACGAGTATTGGGGCCCACGGGCAGCGGCGCGGATTGACTGGCCGTCGCATCAGCGGGTTACCCAGCAGATTTCTACGCAGTATGTTTGGCCGAAGCTACAGGAACTTTCTAGCAGCGGTCTCTGCCGCGATGGTTGCTTATTGGTGACCCACTCAACAGGCGATCTTATTGCACGCCATATCCTTGAGAATCAGCGTAACTGGCTCGAAAATGCAGGACTTGAGCCGCTTAACTTTGTCGCCACGATTGATTTTGCAGGTGCGGGTGGTGGCTCTGAACTGGCCGATATTGCTATTAATGTCGCCGAAGGCGGTGGTTTAACCAATGCAGCCATGCGTTATGCCATTTCGCTCTGGCTTGGAATTACTCCTACTCAGGGCAACCTTGGTGTGCTAAGTGATTTGCGTGTTGCTAACGCGCGTCAACTTGCCCGTTTACCTGACGAACGGGTACCACGGCTGCGCTTTGTGGGCGATGCCACCGACTTCTGGAGTGTTACAGCGCCATTTTTACCGGGCCATGATGACGGTGTGGTGTCTGCTCATTCGACCTGTGGTGCGGCGGATGTCAGTAACTTTAATAGTTGTTCACCAACCATGAACTTCAGTGGTCGCCTGACCAGCATGTCGAATGGTGTTGAGCAATTTATGCCATACCATTATCCGATTGCGATGGGCTCCGGTTACAGTCATAGCGGTACAATCGCGGCGCAGCACGAGGGCCCCTTAGGCTCGGTGCAGCGTTTACTGAATTTGGCCAACGGCGAAACTCTGTCGGTGGCCTATGAACGCGAGTCGGGCTGGTTTGGGCGTCGCTTTGAATACATTCAGGGGTCGCAGCAACAAACCATGTCGGAAGTGGCGCAAGGCTTGTTGCGTTAAGTCCAAAGCAACCTAGCAGGTAACTCGAACAGTGAAAAAGTATTGGTTGATAGGGGCGGCGTTCGCTGCCCTTTTGATTATCGGGTTGACCACTTGGTCAGCCCGCTTAGATATCGCCGTAGATGCTGACGAACCGCTTGCGACCGAGCCAAAGCTTGCTCAGGTCTTATCTGTTCAGGCGCAACCCGCAGCGACCCCTGGGTCGATAAATACCGCGTCGACGGATGACGATCCAGCCTACGATGGCGGTTATGACGATATTGCAGAAACCCCAGCCGCGGAAGCGATGCAGGCAATGGCCTCGCAGCAGCAGGCTATTTTGCAGTACCCTTCGTATTCACAGCCTTATGAGTATATTGGCGCGGCGCACCGCAACTGGAATCGAAGCTATCCGGTGGACATTCCAGTTCTCGACGGTGACGAAACGCTGTCTTTGCAGTTACAGCGTTATCACCATATCTACCCGCAAGCTCTTGAGGGCCAGTTGGTAGCTAGTATGGCGATTGATGTGATGCGGCTGGAGCTTGTAGATGCCGATAGCGGTACGCTGCTGTACAGCGAGAGTAGCGACGAGCAGTCATTTGCAATTGCGCTTGAGGCGGATTGGCCGCGTAACCTGCGTTTACGTGCGGAAGTAAGTTTTGCCGGTGGTCGAGAGCAGCTCAGCACTGATTTAACCTTTCATTATCCGGCCGCCAGGGTAACCGCGGTGGGTCAAGCGAGAGTAGAGGGCGCTGATGTAGTCGCAGAGGTCACGGCTGAAGTAGAGCAGGCCGGCATTTACCGTTTACGAGCGGTGTTGTCCAAAGACGAAAGCCAGCCTTTGGCTGTGTTAACAGCACGGGAGAAGCTGGCCAGAGGGCAGCAGCGATTCCTAACCAGGGCTCACCATAGTGTCTTGCCTGAGCACGCAGCGGAGCTGTATTTAACTGACCTTGTGCTCGAGCGAATGTCGTCCCACCCGGGGGATGAACAGGGCTTTGGGCAAAGTAATCGTACTAGCTGGCCTCTTGGTATAGTTAATCCTGCCGATATAGATACCAGTCCCTATCAACCGGACGCTCAGGAACAACGTCAAATCGAGTTCCTGCGCAACTGGCAGGGATAGTGACCGTTCGAAAAATTAACAAAACTTAATACTAGTCAAGCGTATTTAACCGTGTTAATTATTTGTAAATGAGCGGTGTAGAGTATAGAAAAATCGTTAGAAGTAGAGAGGGAAGCCCATGAGTGAATTTATGAAATCGGTTGATGCCAGAACCAATCTGGCTGGTCGAAACCGGTTGGAAATGTTGATGTTTCGCTTACGGGGCCAGCAACGATTTGGTATCAACGTGTTTAAAGTACGTGAGGTCATTCCTACAGTCGCATTGGCAGAAATGCCAGGGGCCAGTAAACAAATTAAGGGGGTGGCACACTTACGCGGTGAAAGTGTTCCAGTCATTGATTTGGATTACGCCATGGGTGGTGCCGGGATTCCTGATGATGCGCCGTCATTCATTATTGTGAGTGAGTATAACCGCCATGTGCAGGGTTTCCTTGTGGGCGGTGTCGAGCGAATAGTGAACCTTAACTGGGAAGAGGTGATGAGCCCACCAAGTGGTGCAGGGCGCGGCCATTACTTAACGGCGGTGGTTAAAGTCGACGACCAGCTGGTTCAGATTATCGATGTCGAGAAAGTCTTTTCTGAGGTTTCAGGTGAAGAAGCCCATGTCAGCGATGAAGCGCGGGCCCGCCATTCTGAAATTGATAAAGACAGTATTGTTGTGCTGGCGGTGGATGATTCCATGGTGGCCCGCAAACAGGTCGAACGGGCGCTGAAAGAGGTGGGTTTGAAATGTCACCTCGCCAATGACGGCAAGCAAGCATTGGAATGGCTTGAGCAGCAGCTCGAAAACAACGATGACTTGGTGCAAAAAGTACCGGTGGTACTTTCTGACATTGAAATGCCGAAAATGGATGGCTACACCCTAACCGCTGAAATCAAGGCTCACCCTCAGTTGAAAGACCTTGCCGTGGTGCTGCATTCGTCATTGTCGGGTGTATTTAACGAAGCCATGGTGAAAAAGGTTGGGGCCGACCGTTTTATTGCCAAATTTCACCCCGATGAGCTGGTAGAAGCAATTCAAAGTGAAGTCGAACGCGTACTGGATGGGGTCGTCGTGCGAGACGAGTAGAAGGTGCGACTAAGTTTGCCACTTTTTGCTAAGGCAAGCTCACAAAAAATTTATTCTACAAACGGCCTTGGGGGAAACTATGGCTAAATACTCTCTTCGACAGAAGCTGATAGTCGGTTCAGCGTTGTCGCTAACGCTTAGTATGCTAATCATGACATGGTTTAGTTGGTCGTCAATGTCACGTAATGGACAACAGGCGGTAAGCGATATTTCACAGCCGTTCGAGAGCCTAATCTTTGAGTCAATGCAGGAAAATGCGGCATTGATAAGCCTGGATACTCAGCTACTGATCGAGCGGGGTTTTGATATCGCTCGTTCCCTTTCTTCTATGGCGGCTTCTACCGCGCATGATGTTAGTGACCAGACGTTGTCCCGTCAGGAACTGCGCACGCTGTTAGGCGCCACATTACGTGCTAATCCGCATTTATCGTCTGTTTATAGTCATTTTGAGCCAAATGGTTACGATGCTCTTGATGCTGAATATGAGCAAACCGATGCATTGCATAGTTCTCTCGAAGGTTCCCTGGAACTCTATTGGGTACGTGAGCAAGGGCAGATTAACTTTCATAGAATGGAAGACCCGTCAGAAAAGTATTCTGAAGCACTGGATGAGAATCAAATTCGAGAATCTGAATGGTACCTTTGCAGCAGAGAGAGTCGTCGGCCGTGCCTGATTGAACCGTATCTTTATGAAGTATCAGAAGGTTATGAAGAGTTACTAACGTCATTGGTATACCCAATTGTGGTGAATAATCAGTTTCGCGGGGTGACTGGAGTTGATATTAATTTGCCAGTGTTGCAAGAGCGGCTAAGTGAGCGTAGCGAGCAGTTTTTTGATGGTCGCGGGCAAATGCATTTGTTGAGCGCCAGTAACATTTTGGTCGCCAGCAGTGAATATGCTCGGCAACTGGGGCAGCACGCTGGGGAAGTTAATGCAGATTTGGCTCGACTTACCAATGGCAATCGCTCGATTGAAGTGATTGGTGATCAGATTGTGCTTACCTATCCAATAGAAATACGCAGTGTGGGTACATCCTGGACGCTAGTTATGACGGTACCTCAGAGCGTGGCTATGGCTCCGCGCGATAATCTGGCGCAAACATTAGAGGATAGTAGTCAGGCAACAGGGATGATGATGATTGTCATCGCGTTGCTTTTAGTTGCCGTGTTCGTTGCGATAACTGTGGTATTTGTTCGTTCCTCGACGAATCCACTAGTCCGTTTACGTGATTTAATGCAAGAACTTGCTACCTCTGAGGGAGACTTAACCCGTCAATTGGAGTCTTCCAACCATAAGGAACTGAATGAGCTTGCTGAAGGCTTTAATGCTTTTACCGGCAAGCTTCGTGAAATGGTTCGAACGCTTAAACGGGTGGCTGATTCGCTCGGCAAAGATAGCCAGCAGATGTTGGCGGCATCTGCAGATGCATCCAGTTCAACACAGGTGCAAAGTGAGCAGGTACAGCAGGTGGCTACGGCAGTTACAGAAATGAGCGCAGCCGCTAGTGAGGTCGCAAACCTAGCTGAGAGTACTGCGCGTGGTGCAGAAGAGTCTGCGGATTCACTCAGTATTGCTAACGGTATGGTTTTAAAAGCGGTGGAAGAGTTTCGAGAGGTAAGTACCCGGATTGGCGATGTCGCTCAGCAGATAGAAGCCGTTGCGGAAAGTACGCAACGAATTAGCACCATCACTCAAACCATTGACGCCATCTCAGAGCAAACTAATTTACTTGCTTTGAACGCAGCTATTGAAGCTGCGCGGGCCGGTGACCAGGGGCGAGGTTTTGCTGTCGTTGCTGATGAAGTCAGGGCGTTGGCTCAGCGCACGAGCCAGTCGACTGAGGAGATCAATGAGCTGATTGTGACTCTTCAGAAGCAAGTGCAGGGTGCGGTTGGACAAATGAATGACAGTGCTTCCCGAGTTAGTGAGACACTGAAACAGGCGGAAGAGGCATCAGGACAGTTAGGTGTGGTGACAACAACAGTCAACTCAATAAAAGATAATGCGTTTCAGGTTGCATCGGCTGCCGAAGAGCAGAACCAGGTTACGGAGGAAATCACGCGCAATATTAACGCGATTAGTGATGCGACCTTAGAGTTAGAACAGCTTGCTGTGAAAACAACTGGTATTAGTGAGGCATTAGACCGCGCGACACAAACGATGAGCAAGGAGTTAGGAGGGCTGAAATGTGACTAAGGTAAGCTATTTAGTGTTAGGCCTCTCGTCGCTTTGCTACGGCTCACCTTTGTTGGCAGGGACAGCTCCTGTCACGTGGGACAATTCGGTGACGGTGACTAGTGACTATTTATTTAATGGTGTATCACAAACATCAGGCAACCCGGCTTTCCAACTTGAGAGTACAGTATCCGCTGAATATGGTGGCTATGTTGGTATCTTCGCTTCCAATGTCGATTTTGGTGATGAAACTGACCTTGAGTTTGACGCCTATGCTGGTTGGTTTACTCAGCTAAACGAGTCATGGTCGTTTGATGTGACTGCGCTATATTACACTTACCATGGGGCGAACTATAGCTCTGATGGCAACTACCCTGAAGTCATGATGGCACTTGGTTACCATAACCTGCGCTTTGCGACTTGGTATAGCTGGGATTACTTTGGCACTGGTGCTGGTCATATGATTGGCTCGGTTTCCTACCATATTGCAGTGAGCGAGCCAGTATCGATTGAGGTTGGCTATACTCGTTCAACCAGCCTGGACAGTACAGACTATCAATGGGACGACAGCCGGGGATATGATCATGTGTATGCTCAGTTGAGCCGAGACTGGGAGCAGTTTAGTATCGGTGGGAGTATTAATCATGCCACGTTGAGTTCTCAATTGGAGGGCGGTACCCGACTGAATGTTTATGCAAACTACCAGTTTTGAATCAATGGTCGACTGTCAGAGTTGTATTAATGTGAGCAGAAAAGACTCAAAGCACTTGTCTGCTCTCTTTACTCTTCCCCTTTACGTCAAAGTCAGCTAGCCTCTTTGTCAGAAAAATTAGAATAAGGACGACAGCGTTTTGACTTCCCGCAGTAAAACTATTGGCAGTATTTTTATTCTTGCCGGTACCACTATTGGTGCCGGTATGTTGGCCCTTCCGTTAACGTCAGCTGGATTAGGCTTTGGTACTTCGGTCGCGATTATGGTCGGGATCTGGATCTTGATGGCCTATACTGGTTTGTTGATGCTTGAATTGCACCAGCATGTGCCGATTACCGCGACACTGCACGGCCTGGCGGAGCAGTTTCTGGGCTGGAAAGGGCGGGCGACTGCGACCGTGGCGATGCTGTTTTTGCTCTATGCGCTGTGTGCGGCTTATATTGCCGGTGGAGGCGCCTTGATGCAGGAGCGCATAATTGGCCATCTGCCAGGCATGCCCGCCTTTAGTGGCGCACTGGTATTTACCTTAATTATTGGTCTGGTGGTATCACTGGGAACCAGCAAGGTCGATTTTATTAATCGCATTTTGTTTGTGCTTAAGTTGATTGTGCTGGTTGTGACTATGGTTATGCTGACTCCTCAGGTCAGTGGGGGTTACCTGCTGAATTTGCCAGTCGAGCAAGGCCTTCTGGTTGCCGCATTGCCAGTTATTTTTACCTCGTTTGGTTTTCATAGCTGCATTCCCTCGCTGGTTCGTTATACCAATAAAGATATGGCGTCGCTGCGTAAAATAGTACTGATTGGCTCGAGCCTGCCGTTGGTGATTTATATCATTTGGCAAGGGTTAAGCTTTGGCGCGGTTGGCCAGGCTGGACTGATGCAAAATAATGACCTGCCTGACTTTGTTAACTCGATTGCTGCTGTGGTGCAGTCAGAGTGGGTAGTTGCGGCTATTACTCTGTTTGCCGATCTGGCTTTGGCAACTTCATTTCTAGGGGTCAGCCTGGGCCTGTTTGATTTCCTGGCTGATAAATTCCAACGTCCGAACAATAAACGCGGACGGATGCAAACGGGTTTGATTACCTTTCTGCCGCCTTTGGTGTTTGCGCTTTTCTATCCGCAGGGCTTTATCATTGCGCTCGGCTATGCAGCGATAGCGCTGGTGGTGATTGCGATTATTCTGCCGGTATTGATGGTGCGCAAAGCTCGTTTAGACTACGACGAGGCGAGCTATCAGGTTGCCGGTGGTAACCTTGGCTTGTATCTGGCGATGTTTATCGGTGGGCTGGTCATTCTGGCTCAGTTGGCGGTCGCCTTTAAGCTGGTGTAAGCAGATAGCACTTTATCTCCCGACTCAGGACCAGGCGCTGCTCTTCTGGCAGCCCTGGTCGCGGTCGTTGTTACCCTGATGGTATTTTTCATACTCCCTCATATAAACATCTCTACTACTAATGAACCCAGACGGGCCGCGGTCTCAATACTTGAGTGAAATACTCGGGTACTATATAATCAGGGCATGTTTAGAATAAACCGAGTGAGTTTGTCATGAGTGAACAAATCGAGCAGGCGATAGCACGTAAGTACGATGCCGGTTTCGTGTCCGAAGTTGAGTCAGACACCTTTGCGGTGGGTCTGGACGAGTCGGTTATTCGTCGTATTTCAGCCATGAAGAATGAGCCTGAATGGATGCTGGAATGGCGTCTGAAGGCATACCGTAGCTGGCTGAAAATGGATGAGCCGGATTGGGCCCATGTCGATTACCCGAAAATTGACTTCCAGTCGATCTCTTATTATTCAGCGCCGAAGAGCATGAAAGACAAGCCGAAGTCGCTGGATGAAGTTGATCCTGAATTACTGCGCACCTATGAAAAACTTGGCATTCCACTGCACGAGCAGGAAATGCTGGCTGGTGTTGCGGTTGACGCGGTTTTTGATTCAGTCTCAGTAGTGACCACCTTCCGCGCTAAACTTGAAGAAGCGGGAGTCATATTCTGCCCGATCTCAGAAGCAATTCAAAAGTACCCGGACCTGGTAAAAAAATACCTGGGTACTGTGGTGCCGCAACGCGATAACTACTTCGCTGCGCTGAACAGTGCTGTGTTTACGGATGGCTCCTTTGTATACATTCCAAAAGGCACCCGCTGTCCGATGGAGCTTTCAACGTACTTCCGTATTAACGAGCTTAATACTGGTCAGTTTGAGCGTACGCTAATTGTGGCTGAAGAGGGTAGTTACGTAAGCTATCTGGAAGGCTGTACCGCCCCGCAACGCGATGAAAACCAGCTCCACGCCGCTGTGGTTGAACTGGTGGCGATGGATGACTCAGAGATTAAATACTCAACAGTGCAGAACTGGTATCCGGGCGACGAAAATGGCAAAGGTGGTATTTACAACTTTGTGACCAAACGTGGCTTAGCAGAAACCAATGCGAAGATTTCCTGGACCCAGGTTGAAACCGGTTCGGCGATTACCTGGAAGTATCCAAGCTGTATTTTAAAAGGGGACAACAGTGTCGGTGAGTTTTACTCAGTCGCACTGACCCGTGGTCGCCAGCAGGCGGACACCGGGACCAAAATGATTCATATGGGCAAGAACACCCGTTCGACCATTATTTCCAAAGGGATCTCCGCCGGGCATAGCAGCAATGCCTACCGTGGTCTGGTGCGGATGGGGCCAAATGCCGATGGCGCGCGGAACTTCACCGAGTGTGATTCGTTGCTGATTGGCGATAAGTGTGGCGCACACACCTTCCCGTATATTGAAAGCCGCAACCCGTCAGCCATTGTTGAGCACGAAGCAACAACCTCGAAGGTTAGTGATGACCAGTTGTTCCTGTGTCGTCAACGTGGTCTTGATCCGGAGAAAGCGGTGTCGATGATTGTGAACGGCTTCTGCAAAGAAGTGTTTAAAGAATTGCCAATGGAATTCGCTGTGGAAGCGGGCAAATTGCTAGAAATTAGTCTTGAAGGTTCAGTGGGGTAATGATGTTAAGTATTAAAGATTTACATGCCAGTATTGACGGCAAAGAGATTCTTAAAGGGCTGAACCTGGACATTAAACCTGGCGAAGTGCATGCCATCATGGGGCCGAACGGCGCCGGTAAAAGTACTCTGGGTTATGTCTTGTCAGGTCGTGACGGCTACGAAGCCGATAGCGGTACTGCCCAGTTCAATGGTGCAGATCTATTTGATTTAGAAGTTGAAGAGCGCGCCCAGGCGGGTCTGTTTCTGGCGTTTCAGTACCCGGTAGAGATACCTGGCGTTAGCAACATGGAATTTATGAAAGAGTCGGTCAACGCCATTCGCGAAAAGCGCGGCGATGATCCACTCAGTGCCTCAGAATTTTTAAAGAAAGCCAAGGAAGCCTGTAAGCAGGTGGACTTGCCATTGGCGTTCCTAAAGCGCGGTGTCAACGAAGGTTTTTCTGGTGGCGAGAAAAAGCGCAACGAAATCATGCAGATGATCTTGCTTGAGCCAAACCTGTGTATTCTTGATGAGTCCGACTCCGGGCTGGACGTGGACGCGCTGCAGGTTGTGGCCAATGGTGTCAACAGCCAGCGTGACGGCAAGCGCAGCTTTATCGTGGTAACTCACTACCAGCGTTTGCTGGATTACATCGAACCGGATTACGTACATATTCTGGCGGACGGAAAAATTGTTAAAAGTGGCGATGCGTCACTGGCCAAAGAAGTGGAAAAAACCGGCTATGCCTGGTTGGGCGCAAAAGCCGAGGAGGCGGATGCATGAGCCAGTGGTTAGCAGATGTTATTGACCGTGCCGGCTCAGTTCAGGATTGGTTAAGCCCGGTTCGCGGCGAAGCCCTGGCCACGCTGCAGAACCAGCAGTGGCCGGGACGGCGCACTGAAGCCTGGCGTTATACCTCGCTGCACCCGTTTGATGCGTTGCTGGCTCAACCTGGCAGCACATCAGCGCAGGTGGATAGCAGAGAGTTTGCGATTGAAGGTTTAGACAGTTTAGACCTGGTGTTTGTAAACGGTGAACTGCAAACCGATATTAGCAGCTTGTCATTGCCTACCGGGCTGAGTATCAGTGCTCTGGACGAACCGACTGACAATGCACGCAGTGTCGCCGGTCAGGTCTTTACTCAGGTAAAACCAGAGCGCCATTTGTTTGGTCTGGTCAACGATGTATTAGCCACCTCAGGCGTGATCATCGATATCGCTGACGGTGCCAGCATTGAGACGCCAGTGCGGGTGATTAACCTGGTAACGGATAAAGTTGAGTCACACAACCGTGTACTGGTGCGTTTAGGTAAACAGGCAACGGCGACTGTGATTGAACATGGCAGCGGTGACGGCGCGAGCATGAACACGGCCTTTGCTGAATATCAGCTGGGCTATGAAGCCAGGCTTGAGCATTATCGCTTTGCTTTGCACAGTGCGGATGCCATTCATATAGGTGGCAGTCACTTTCAGATGGGCGAGAAGTCACGTCTGAATAGTACTCTGGTGGGCTATGGTAGCCAGCTATCGCGGCTGGATGTCGATATTCACCATGCCGGTGAGCATGCCTTTGCCAAGTTTAACAACATTTACCTGTTGGCTGAAAACGAACACTTTGATCTGCACAGTACTATTGAGCACGCGGTGCCCAATGGCACGACTGAAGAAAACGCGCGCGGTATTGTTGGTGATAATGCCAAAGCGGTATTTAACGGTCGGATTCACATTCACCCGGATGCACAGAAAACACTGGCTGAACTGAATAACCGCAATTTGTTGCTCTCGCGTCGTGGTCAGATCAATACCAAGCCTGAGCTCGAAATCTATGCCGACGATGTTCAGTGTGCGCACGGTGCTACGGTCGCTGAGATAGACGACGAAGCTCTGTACTACATGCTGTCACGTGGTATTAGCCGTTCTCAGGCCTTGGTCATGCTGAATTTCGGATTTGTTCAGGAACTGATTGAACAAATGCCAAATAAGGCATTGCGCGACTGGTTACAGCCTAAGCTGAAGACTCGCTTTGAAGGCATGGAGGTCAAATGAGCGACCAGCCAGTGGCATTTGATGTAAACCATATCCGCGAGCAGTTTCCGATACTGAAGCGTGAGGTTAGCGGTAACCCGTTGGTGTATCTGGATAACGCAGCAACGACGCAAAAGCCGCAGGCGGTGATTGACGCTATTGTCGAGTTTTATACTCAGTGCAATTCCAATGTTCACCGTGGCGCGCATCAGCTGTCTGACGAAGCGACTCGTCGCTATGAAGAAGCGCGTGAGGTGGTTGCGGCCTTTATTAATGCGCCGGCGAAAGAAGAAGTGATCTGGACCAGCGGTACCACCGAAGGCATTAATATTGTTGCCAAAGGCATGGCGCAACAGCTACAAGCTGGTGACGAAGTGCTGGTTACCGAAATGGAACACCATGCCAACCTGGTGACCTGGCAACAGGCTTGTAAACTGTCAGGTGCAACCCTTAAGGTGGTACCTATTCACGATACTGGCGAGCTCAACGAGCAGGCGTT
The DNA here is from genome assembly GCF_003986975.1 of Aliidiomarina soli. Classification (GTDB taxonomy): domain Bacteria; phylum Pseudomonadota; class Gammaproteobacteria; order Enterobacterales; family Alteromonadaceae; genus Aliidiomarina; species Aliidiomarina soli. The sequence goes on from NZ_PIPO01000001.1 coordinate 327,649, forward strand.
TACGGAATTGTTATCGGAACGCACACGGATTTTATCGATGCCGCATGTGTCTAATGCATTAGGTACGATTAACCCGATTCAGTCGCTTACCGCGCAGGCTAAAGCCAAAGGAGCGCTGGTTCTGATCGATGGCGCGCAGGGCGTTGCCCATGGTGATGTCGATGTGCAGGCGATTGGCTGTGATTTTTATGCCTTTTCCGGCCATAAGCTGTTTGGGCCTACCGGGATTGGTGTACTCTGGGGCCGTAAAGAGGTGCTGGAAAACTGGCCCGTGTGGTTGACCGGTGGCGAGATGATTGAAACGGTAACCTACCAGGATGCAACCTGGGGCGCGTTGCCGAACCGGCTTGAAGCCGGTACACCAAATATTGCTGGGGCTATTGGCATGGCCGCTGCGATTAAGTGGTTTCAGGCGCTCGATGTGGATGCGGTGAAAGCCCATGAGCAAGCCTTGCTAGATTATGCACTGGAGCTGGCGAAAGATATTCCGGGCATGCGTATCGTTGGCAATGCACCGAAAAAAATTGGTATTCTGAGTTTTGTAATTGAAGGTGCACATCCGGCCGATATTGGCTTTTTACTGGACCGCCAGGGCGTAGCTATTCGTACTGGCGACCATTGTGCGCAACCTCTGATGAAGCGTTTAGGTGTCCCCGGCACCGCACGCGCGTCGTTTTCCATTTACAACACATTTGAAGATGTTGAGGCGCTATTTAAAGGCCTCAAGAAAGCATCCATGATGTTAGCCTGAGGGCAGGAGGTCATTGTGTCTGTAGAAACATTTGTACCGCAATCGCAGGTCGTAAGCATGACAGATACGGCTCAACGCCATTTTGCGGCGAAACTGGCGGATCAGCCAGGTAAGATCATCCGCTTTTCAACTAAGCTTAGCGGCTGCACTGGTTTTGCCTATGTGCTTGATTATGCAGAAGCACCGGCTGAAAATGATGTAGTAGTGCCGATTAATGATGAGATCACAGTCGCGGTGGCGGGCGATGCACTGGATGTAGTCCGTAATACCGAAATTGACTATGTCAAAGAAGGTGTCAACGGGGTGGTTAAGTTTAACAACCCTAACGTGCTGGATGAGTGTGGCTGTGGCGAGAGCTTTAATGTGAAATCGGCGGTGTAGTTGATGTCGATGCAAAAAATGGTTAATACGACGCGGGAAGTGAAGTCGCGTCGTGTCCCAACCGGCGACGTTAAGATCATTCCCAAAGGCGAGTTTGTAACCATTACCCAGGACTTAGGTGGCAATTACACAGTCACCTGGCAGGGTAATATGTTGCGTATTGATGGCACTGATGCAGATGCACTGGGTCGCAAGCCGACTGAGCTTAGCTTCGAGGCGCCAAGCGATGGCCAGATCAATGAACAGCAGGTGTGGGATGCTCTGGAAACCGTGTATGACCCGGAAATTCCAATTAATCTGTTGTCACTTGGACTGATTTATAAAGTCGACATTGATCAGGCCGCGAAAACGGTGCGCATTGATATGACCCTGACGGCACCTGGCTGTGGCATGGGTCCGGTGCTGGTAGGTGACGTGGAATACCGCGTGGGTATGGTCCCAAACGTCGAAGAGGTGAAGGTCGAACTGGTATTTGATCCACCGTGGTCGCGCGAGATGATGAGCGAAGAAGCCCAGCTTGAAGCCGGCGTGTTTTTCTAGAAAATTGTAGTTAAAGGACAGAAGGTCACATGAGCCTGCCTAGCACTGAAGAAATTATCGATGACTTAGAGTTTCTTGATGACTGGGAGCAACGCTACCAGTACATCATTGATTTGGGTAAGCAATTACCTGGCTTGCCGGATGAGCAAAAGAAAGATGAGTATCTGGTACGTGGCTGTCAGAGCAGTGTATGGATGATTAGCGAAGCTCGTGGCGATAAACTGTTTTTCAAAGTTGATAGCGATGCGATCATAGTGCAGGGGCTACTTGCCCTGGTGCTGGCAGCCTACGATGGTAAAACCAGCAACGAAATCCAGCAGTTTGATATCGACGGCTACTTTAAGCAACTTGATTTAGAGCGTCATATTTCACCCACGCGGGGCAATGGCCTGCGCGCTATGGTAGCCAAGATTAAACAGCTGGCGTAGTGCCAGCTAGCAACTCTCTTTACGTCTCTTTCTATGTCACTTTGAGCTGCTGGAACAGCGATGATTCCTGACGGCTGGCAACTGCTTTGACGTCGCCTTTGGCCATCAGCTCACCGAGCGTGATGTTATCCAGAAAGTTAGAGATACGGTCGCTTAAGTCAGACCATAAGCTGTGGGTCAGGCAGCGTTCGCCTTGCTGACAGTTGGACTTACCCTGACAGCGGGTCGCATCGACTGACTCGTCGACGGCACGAATAACCTCACCTATCGCGATTAAGTCAGCACTGCGGCCAAGCCGATATCCACCACCCGGGCCTCGTACGCTGTCTACCAGCTGGTGGCGACGAAGACGAGAAAACAATTGTTCGAGGTAGGACAGGGAGATTTCCTGGCGCTCGGATATATCCGCCAGTGGTACCGGACCTTTGTCTGCATGTAAGGCCACATCAAGCATTGCGGTTACTGCATAACGTCCCTTCGATGTCAGTCTCATAGCCTTTACTCACCGTCAAATAACAGGTCAATACTATGGCATACCCGAGTGTTTTACTCAAGTATTGCCGCGTTGGCTTTGGCGCAAAAAAAAAGCCCTGGACCGGGTTGGGACGGTCCAGGGCAATGTTTAAGGCAAGTTGGTAACCTGCCGTTCGCCTAATTTGTGTTAGCTGCAAGCAAATCAATCATATTGAGGAGCCTGAAAGGATAACTAATAGTAACTCAAGCTTATTGATTATTAGCTATCTGATAATCACAGGGGTTATTATACGTGACTTGCTTAAGAGGTACAGAGAAGTTCGGATGAGAACTATTTATTCGAGCATGGCCTTTGCTAGGGCGATTCAAGCTTTGCAGGGGGATGTCGATACTATATATAGCGATTCATCAAATTGTCATCATACTGCCTGATAAGTGACATTTAACCTAGGTAGCATGTCTGACATTGAAGTTTGGCTCGCAAGCTTTTTAACTGTGTATCCCTAAATCTCACTTCCCTGGAATTTAGGATTTGCCCCCAGCGTACTTACACTGGGGGCTTTTTTTTTGCGCCAGACTTGAGCTGTACGCGTGCGCTGTCAGATGGCTATTGCTGGGGGTAATCAACCACCCAGTTAATAAATAGCTCAACGCCGACTTTGAGTGCGTCTTCGTCTGCGTAGAAATATGGCGAGTGGTTGCTTGGTGCGCTGGCGGCATCCTGATCCGGCGGAGTGATACCTAAGAACACAAACATGCCCGGTACTTCGTTGGCAAAGAATGAAAAGTCTTCGGCCCCGGTCACCAGTGCGTTCTCATGTACATTGTCTTCACCTGCTACGCGCAAGGTTGTTGGCATCAGTCGGTCCACTAAGGCGGCATCATTCGATGTTACCGGATACCCTTCATGAATGGTGACTTCAGCCGTTGCACCACTGGATTGGGCAGTGTGCTCTGCGGTGTGAGTCAGCTTTTCGAAGATCTGCTGGCGGTTATCCATGTCAAAGTTACGAATGGTGCCTTCCAGGTAAACTTCATCCGGGATAATGTTATTGCGTACACCACCTTCGACGATGCCAAAGCTAAGCACCGCTGGAGCTTTGGTAATATCAATCTGGCGACTGACGATGCTTTGCGAGTTGGTAATAATCTGACCAGCAGCGACAATAGGGTCAACCCCGCCCCATGGCCGCGAGCCATGAGTCTGTTGGCCCTGAACACGGATCTCAAAGCGGTCTGAGGATGCCATCAAGGGGCCACGACGATAACCAATCTGCCCGGTATTTCCGGCCGACCAAACGTGGATACCGAGCACGGCGTCCGGGGTATGCTCAGCGAAGATTCCTTCTTCGAGCATTAATTCTGCGCCACCTTCTTCGTCTCCCGGCGCGCCTTCTTCAGCAGGCTGGAAGATAAACATGATATTGCCTGCGAGATCGTCCTGAATACCAGCGAGGTACTCAGCCGCACCCATTAACATCGCGACGTGTAAATCATGACCACAGGCATGCATTACACCCACTTCATTACCACGGTATTCGCCCACAGCAGTCGACGCAAAGGGGACGTCAGTGCGTTCTGTGACCGGCAGTGCATCCATATCGGCGCGCAGCGCGATAGTCGGACCAGGTTTGCCACCGCGTAAGAAGCCAACAACACCGGTATGGGCTATTTCGGTCTGAACCTCCATGCCCAGTTCGCGCAGATGTTCAGCGACCAGGGCAGAGGTGCGAAATTCCCGGTTACTTAATTCAGGGTGTTGATGAAGGTCTCGTCGCCAGTCGATAACGCGTTGTTCTAACTGAGCTGAAATGGAATGGCTGGCGTTATTGGCGGATGCGGGCAGGCTGGCACTTAAGCCGACACTAAGACCTATAGTCAGGGCCAGTGTGCTGGTTAACGATTTAAACATGAACTACCTCGTGAGTGGCAAGAAAGCAACGGCGCGAGTGACTTAGCACTTACGCCATCCGGACTTTCACAATGATAAAGTTAACGGCATCTGTCAATCACTTGCTGAACTAGCAGCGGCAGAATGTTCAGAGCCAGTTAGTCAGGATAATACCGACGCCGATGCTTTGGGTATGGTAATCGTAATCGATCAGGGACTCGCCATAGCCGTTGAAGTATTGCACGTAGCCCTGGAAGTTCTCCCATAACGGAAAGCTGAAGCCGACGCGTAATGCTCCGCGATTGTCGTCGCTGCGAAAGTTGTTACGCAGCGTGACATCGACCGACAGTTCATCCCAGGTGTAAACAAAGCTGAAGTCACCATAACCTAGATACTTATGAATATCCGGGTTGTCGTCCTCACTGTTTTCGGGAATGCGCCACCAGGGACGGAAGGCGAAGACAAGGTCGTCTCGCTCAAAGACGAGTTCTGCAATTACCCGGTTCCAGGACCTGGAGCCTGGTTCGGAGCGTCCGTTTGACTGGTGATTGAGGCTAAGATTCAGAAACTTCGGGTTAACACCGAGGAAGGACCAGTCACCAAGGTCAAAAGCAACAAAGACTTCAGGTTCATAGTTGGTTTCACGAAACGGTCGTGATGCAGAACCATTGTAGGCCTGCCAGTAAGATTGCTGGGTATAAGCTACCCAGAGCGAGTGCTTGGTACCAAATAAATTGGTATCAATGGGGTATTTAAAGCTGAACTGCAGCTGCAGTTCAACATTTTCAATGTCACGGGCATTTGGAATACTATCAAATGCATCCGGGTTGGTGCGCGTGGTGTACTTCGCCGGCAGCACATAGTTTTGTCGGTGCGGGGTTAGTACATACGGATTGTCTGCACTGTCACGTTCTGCTTCAGCGCGTCTATCAACGCGGCTTTCTTCTTCGCCATTTTGCTGTCCGCGGCGGCTTTCCTCGTCCTGACTGTTCGAGTCGGCAGCGCTGGTTGACAAGCTGAACCCCAGTAACAAGGTAAACATGCCCAGTTGTACTGGGGGTAAACGGTTAATCATGGTGACTATCCTTTTTTACGAAAATAACGCTAAAGCCTCTATGGTGTTTGCTTAAGGCAGACCCAAGTGACCAGATACTAATCGGAATAGCGATCACGAAATTGCCTATCAGGGCGAGATTTTGCGCGCTTTCAGGGCTGTCACTGACGATCCCGAACACAACACCGGCAACTAGACCAATGGCTATGCTGATAACGGTAAAGCGCCAGGTAAACGACCACCAGATGGAAAGCACTATACCGAGGTTGTTATCAGCGTCTGTTCGTTCGACAGGTTGTGCCGCATGGTAATCAGTGGGTGGGGTAGGGGTACGCTCGTTCGAACTGCTGGCTTGTTGACTGACATACTCATGATCAGACATTTCAACTCCGTTTGGGCTACTTATTATTGTCGCTTAAGCCTAGGCTTAGTTGGCTATTTTCTCAAGTAAAAGAAAAGGCGCCTGCATGGCTGCAGACGCCTTATTGCTTGCTTTTTGGCTGAGTTCGCTGGCTATGAATTAGCCATTGGCGGGGTCAGTCCTCAGCGTGTTTGACGAACTCATCTAACCATTCAATGGTTTCCCATAGCATATGGAGCACGGACTCGCGTGCACGGTAGCCATGTGACTCCAACGGCAGCATAACCAAACGGGTGGTCCCGCCAAGCCCTTTAACCGCCTGGAAAAGACGCTCGCTTTGCATCGGAAAGGTTCCTGAGTTGTTGTCATTCTGGCCGTGGATTAACAACAGCGGAGTCTTAATCTGATGGGCCGAAAAGAATGGCGACATGGTCTGATACAGCGCCGGGTCATCCCATACGGTGCGCTCTTCACGCTGGAAACCAAAAGGTGTCAGGGTGCGGTTATAGGCACCACTGCGGGCGATACCAGCCTGAAAGAGATCAGAGTGAGCCAGCACATTGGCCGTCATGAAGGCACCGTAGGAATGCCCTCCAAGGGCGACCCGTTCTGGATCAGTAACGCCGCGCTCCACACCTGCCTGAATGGCTGCTTCAGAATTCATAATCAACTGGTCGATAAAGGTGTCGTTCGGCAATGCGTCGCCTTCACCAACAATTGGCATGGTCGCATTGTCCATCACGGCATACCCTTGGGTAGCCAGGAACTGCGGACGCCAGTAACTGATCCGGTTGAACTCGTAGGGCGAGCCGGAGACCTGAGCCGCATCGGCATTGCTGCGATATTCGCGCGGGTAAGCCCAGATTATGGTTGGCAGGGGCCCATCGCGCTCAGCGTCATAGCCATCGGGTAAAAACAGGGTCGCTGACATTGCAAGGCCATCTTCACGTTCGTAGTGAATCAGTTCACGACTGATGCCCAGGGTGTGTGGCATTGGATGCGCAGTTTCGGTGAGGGCAACCAGGCTGTCATTGGTAAGGCTGCGTTTGTAAAAATCAGCCGGTTGATCAACGGCCTCACGCTGGGTCAGAAAGGTCATGCTGGTGGCGTCGAGCAGAGCGCGAGGCATTTCGTAGTACGGCGCCTCTGAGCGCCATAAACGCTCACTACTGGAGTCCTGCAGTGAGAAGCGATCGATAAACGGCCGGTCACCTTGGTCTGAGGCACCGTCACCAATCATTAGCAGGTGACCGTCTTCAATGCGTAACACCGAACGACCAAACTCATTGCGGCGCATAACAGGGTCGCCCGGGTCACTGTATCTGTCCTGCCAGGAGCGTTCCCACAGCATTGTAGGATTCTCAGGATGGTTTGGGTTGAGGTGCCAGACCCGCTCTTCACGGCTGGCCCACCAGCGCTCGGAGATAATCGCGTTTTCATCATCACCAGCGTGTATACCGGCAAAACGGTTACGCAACTGAATAAGCTGCTCAGGGTCATCCTCAAAAGGTGCACTGAGCTGATAGACAGCGTCCCGATAGTCAGTCTCTTCGTTTGGGTTCCCGCTATCCAGAGCTTGTGCCCACACCAGAGTCGCTGCTGCATCATTGCGCCAGCTGATACTACGACGTTCGGGCACGACTGCGTCAAATGAAATTGGCAGATTGTCGGCTAATGCCTGATCAACGACCTGATAGACGCGTTCGCCATCGAGGTTCCAGACGTCACTGCGGCGAGCAAAACGAAAATGCGGAACCGAGTATGAATAAGGCCGCTGTAGCTCGGTCACCAACAGGTAATTGCTGTCTGGAGACAGAGCGAGATCATTGTAAACAGCTTCCTCACCCAGGTAACTTACGTCACCGTCTAGACTGATGCGGGCGATACGACTGCTAAAGTAATGGTCGAACAATGCTTCGTCGTGGCTGTTGGCGAGCAAGTCCTGATAGGTCCGGGCAGGGGCGGTACGGCCCCTGCTTTCGGTAATCACAGGTCCGCTGGGGACTGGACTGGCTGCCGGTTCGTCACCGCGTTCAGGGCTTACGGCCATGGTATAAACGGCATCACTACTACGGTTCCAGTGCACATTCGCTCCCCACACAGCATTCACTTGCACATCGCTCCAACGCGATGCCTCGCCGCTACTGGCATTAACGCGATAGAGCTCAACCTGTTCGTCTGCCATATTCAGTAGGGCAAGGTGTTCAGCGTTCGGTGACCAGCTACTGTCCACAATACGGGCGTCGTCAGGCAGCCCTGTGATCTCGACTCGTTCACCGGAATCAATGGTAAGAATTTCCAGCCGTTCGGCGTAACGTGCCTGACTGATGCTATTGTTCGCCGGGTTGATACGTCGCCCAGCTAAACGGTATTCGGGGGTCGCTAAATCAGTCAACGAGGGCAGGGCAGGAAGATGCTGGATCAGCATATAATCGCCGCCTGGCGCGACACTGGCATTTGGCGCGGGGGCTGCATCTACTATATCGATGACTGCCTGCGGTGGTTGTTGATAGCCGGAATCAGCCTGGCTGGCCAGGCTGACACTGCTGGCTGCGACGAGCAGCACACAGCAACTCAGGGTTGAACCCTGTATTGTATAATTCATGACATTGCCTCATTGGTTTTTGCTTTCACAGCAAGGTACTCCCTACAGATACACGGAGGAAGTAGTTGATTCATACTGATAGTGGCTGTCGGGGCAGGTAAGCTCAAGGGCAATGCGATGGAACGCCCAACAAAAAAGGCACCTTTCGGTGCCTTTTCGTGGATGCGGGGAGCAGATTAGTGCTCAACGCCTCCTTTACCGTGAACGTGACCATGGTCAAGTTCTTCAGCTGTTGCTTCACGAACGTCTACTACTTCGACGTCGAAGCTCAGGTTAACGCCTGCCAGAGGGTGGTTACCGTCAACCGTTACAGTGTCGTCATTGACTTCGACGACAAGCACTGATTGCTCACCCTGGTCGGTGCTGGCACGGAACTGCATGCCAGGCTCAACTTCATTTTCGCCAAACATTTGACGAGGAACAGCCTGGATTAGGCCGTCGTGACGCTCACCGTAGGCTTCTTCTGCTGCTACGTCCGCTGAGAAAGTGTCGCCCGCGGTCTTGCCTTCCAATGCTTTTTCCAGGCCTGGGATCAACATGCCACGGCCAAAAATAAAGGCCAAAGGCTGTTCTTCGCTGGATTTGTCTAACACCTCACCTGCTGGGTTTTTTACAGCATAATGGATGGTTACGGCTTTATCTGCGGTTATTGCTTCACTCATTAGAAATTTCCTGGTTGTCGAATTTTGGGCGCGGGGTCAGTCGACTCGCTTCATCGCCCTTGATGCGAAGGGTTGCGTCATTTTCCAGATCAGCCGGCAGAACGGCTAATACAGCAACTTCGCCACTATCATAACGCACTGCGTTAAGAACTGCACCCGCACGGCGCCAGCTTTCACCTAGACTACGTTCTAAGTCGGCGCCTGCTGCGGGAATTTTATCTGCTGAGCCGACCAGGTAGCGGGCGGCTCGTTTATTCTGCCCAAGGTAATGCATGCGGGCGATGGTTTCCTGGCCGATATAACAGCCTTTTTTATAATTAATGCCAGCAAGTCGGTCGAGCCCGACCATTTGTGGCACAAACTGCTGTACGGTAGCGTCCGTCAGGCAGGCGATACCATGTTCAATCTCATAACGGAGCCAGGCTTCGTCGTCGATTTCAAGCTCATCAGTTGTGGCATCGTCATCGGTATCGATGCTAACCGGTCGGATACGCAGCTGTGCATCGCCTAAGCCGAGACTGAAGTGAGCATCATCTGCTGTCTCCAGTGCAAACAACGGCGAACTGACGGGGCTTAGTTCAACCTCAAATTCACCACTTTGCTCAGCTAATTCGACCTTGCTGAAGACACTGAATTTTTTTAGTTGCCCGAGTGAATGTTCAATACTCGCCCGCGGCATCAGCAGGTAGAAATTCCCTCCGCTGCGCCATAGGCGCATCACCGCCAGCAGTTTACCTTTGGCGTCACAATGGCCGGCATAGCTCCACTGTTCAGGCGGCAATTTCTGCACATCAGCAGTTAACTGGCCCTGAAGAAAACTTTCGGCGTCGGCGCCGCTGGCGACAACAACAGCAAGCTGACTAACGAGGTATGATTGCATAGCGTTATAGTTACCTTGAGTTAGCGTTAAGCTAACAGCCTGAATATAAGTTATATCCCGCACCGAAGCGCAACGATATTGCGTATACAGCTCTAGTTTGGGGCAAAAATCTGAATTACAAGCTGCAGGGGAAATTTTTCCCATGGTATCATGGCGACACAAAATAGCGTCCAAACCAGGCACCAGCCTGGAGTGACATGAGGAGTACCCATGGAGTACATCAAACAATCTGCCGATCTGTTGATTGACAAAAAACGCCTGCGTTGGGCCTGCCGTCGCGGCATGCTTGAGCTGGATGTGCTTTTTCTGCCCTTTGTTGAAGAGGCGTATGACGAGCTGTCAGATGAGCAGAAGGCCGTCTTTCGTCGCTTGATTACCTGCGATGATCCGGATTTGTTCGGCTGGTTCATGGGCCACCAGGTGTGTGAGGATGCAGAGCTGGATGGAATGGTTAAGCTGATGCTAAGTCGGGTTAAAGTCTAATGTGGAGCCTGCGCATTCAACCTTCGGTGATGCGCAGGCAACTTATTCTGGGGTGTGCCGCCGTGACCGCGTGTACAGCAGCCTGGGTTTTCTGGCGAAGCCTGCAGACTTGGTGGCTGGACTGGTTATGGTGCTGGCCTTTGCTGTTGGTAAGTGCATTCTGTTGCTGGCGACAAAGCAGTCAGCCGCAGTACAGCGACACCTTGCGCCTCAGCGAGCAGGGCCGTGGTTACTACGTCTCTGATGCGCAGCAGCGGTTGCAACTTAAACAGGGCTTACTGACACCTTTTGTGGTGTTTGTTCAATTCAGTTGCGAGCAACAGCCATTGCCGTGGCACTGGCTGTATCGGGATCAACTGGATAACGCTGCCTGGGCTCGCCTGCGCCGGGTCTGTCTGAATTGCCAGCAGCAGGGTGTTAAGCCTTATGGCCCGGGGCAACGACCGTAGGTTGTGGGTTGGGCTGTAAATCCGGATAGTCGAGATTATAGTGCAGGCCGCGGCTTTCCTTACGCTGCATAGCACTCATCACAATTAACTCTGCAACCTGAACCAGGTTGCGCAATTCCAGCAGGTTGTTAGAGACGCGGAAATTGGCATAATAGTCGTGGATTTCCTGCTGCAACAGTTCAATCCGCCGTGCTGCGCGTTCCAGCCTTTTATTGGTGCGCACAATTCCGACATAATCCCACATAAACAGGCGCAGTTCGTGCCAGTTGTGCTGAATAATGACTTCTTCATCTGAGTCTGTGACCTTGCTTTCATCCCAGGGGGCCAGCTCAGGGGGCCGCGTAACGGTGGCATGCTCCGTTAACATATGTTCTGCCGCCGCATGAGCAAACACAATGCACTCCAGCAATGAGTTGCTGGCCATACGGTTGGCGCCATGCAGACCGGTGTAAGCCACTTCACCAATGGCATAAAGCCCGGCCAGATCAGTCTGGGCATTTTTATCGGCCATCACCCCGCCACAGGTGTAATGTGCAGCTGGCACCACCGGCATGGCTTCCTTGGTAATATCGATGCCTAAATCGAGGCAACGCTGATAAATAGTGGGGAAGTGTTGCTTAACAAAATCACTGTCCTGATGCGAAATATCGAGGAACATGCAGTCGGCGCCAAGTCGTTTCATTTCGTAATCGATAGCACGGGCGACCACATCCCGAGGGGCCAGCTCATTGTCCGGGTGAAAGTCGGCCATAAACGCTGAGCCATCCGGGCGTTTCAATATCGCACCTTCGCCACGCAAGGCTTCGGTCAGCAGAAAGTTCTGTGCTCTGGGGTGGTACAAACAGGTCGGGTGAAACTGATTAAATTCCATGTTAGCGACCCGACAGCCCGCACGCCACGCCATAGCTATGCCATCGCCGGAGGCGACATCCGGGTTGCTGGTGTACTGATACACTTTACTCGCACCGCCTGTGGCAAGGGTCACAAAGGGTGCACTGATGGTGTAGACCAGCCGTTCTTCACGGCTCCAGGCATAGGCCCCAACACAACGGCGTTGGTTGCCTTCGCCGGCACTAATCAGGTCGATGGCGTTGTACCCTTCGAGCACTTTGATTCTGGGGTGGCGTTCGATCTGACTGATCAGGGTGGTTTGTACAGCGCGCCCGGTGGCGTCGGCCGCATGCAGAATGCGGCGATGGCTGTGACCGCCTTCACGGGTGAGGTGAAAACGGGCTTCACCTTTGGCATCGGTTTCCTGATCAAACGGAGTGCCAAGTTCTATCAGCCACTGCAAAGCGGTTTTGGCACGCGATGCGGTAAAGTGCACGACCTCGGCGTCACACAGGCCTGCGCCAGCTTTTAAGGTATCGTTGACATGAGATTCAATGCTATCATTTTCATCGAATACCGCTGCGATACCGCCTTGCGCATAGTAGGTCGAGCCCTCGACCAGAGGACCTTTACTCAGTACTATTACGTTTAGGTGTTGGGCAAGTTTAAGAGCCAGTGACAGGCCGGCAGCGCCGCTGCCGATAATCAGCGCATCGCATTGGAACGCGTGACGAGAGGTCATAGTATCCATAGACTGTTGTGAAGATTGAAAATGAATTTTACCCTTGTTCGTGCAGTAAATGCGAACTTTTTAAAAGGCTGTCGGTCTAGGTAGGTGACACGCAGCTCGAGCCAGTGCTACTTGTAGTACGAGCAAGGGAACGGGAGAGATGGCTCGGATGAGCGAACAGGACATAGATCAACAACTTGTAGAACGAGTACAACAAGGTGATCAGGCTGCGTTTGATATTCTGGTAAAGAAATATCAGCACAAGATCATGAGTTTGATTTCGCGTTACGTAAAGCAGCAAGGTGATGTGCCAGATGTAGCGCAGGAAGCATTCATTAAGGCGTATCGTGCGTTGCCGAACTTTCGTGGTGATAGCGCATTTTATACCTGGCTGTATCGTATTGCGGTGAATACCGCGAAAAATTACCTGGTATCGCGTGGTCGTAAGCCACCTGGTACCGATATTGATGCTCAGGATGCAGAGTTTCTGGATGACGGTCATGGTCTGAAGGACATTGCTTCACCTGAGAGTCAGATGTTATCTGATGAAATTAAAGCCGTGGTGCTCGACGCCATCAATGCCTTGCCAGATGACCTTAAGCAGGCAATTACCCTGAGGGAGCTGGATGGCATGGGGTATGAAGAGATAGCAGTCACCATGGATTGTCCGATTGGTACCGTACGTTCTCGTATTTTCAGAGCACGCGAGGCCATCGATAAAAAGTTAAAACCCCTTTTAGAAGGTTAAACTGTTGAGGAAACGCGTATGACTGACAAGCATAATGAACATCTGTCAGCACTGCTGGACGGTGAAGATGTTAATCATAGTTTGCTTGATCGCATGCTGAAAGACGACGAACAGAAGTCGACTCTACAGCGTTACCAGCTGGCAAGCTCTATTATTCGTAACGATGTGCAACCGGGTATGGCCATTGATATCTCGGCGGCCGTTGCCGCTCAGGTAGCCGCTGAACCAGCTCACCGCAAAGCTGTGGCAGCTACAGCCAAGGCTGGCTGGTGGAAACCTGCCGCAAATGATGCCTGGTGGCGCCCTGCAGCAAGCTTTGCGGTCGCCGCAAGTGTTGCGTTAGTGACGGTGATTGGGGTAACCAATTACCAGCTCGAACCGGGCAATGATATTCCACAATCTGGTTCGTCGCCGGTGTTTGAAACTGCCCCTTTTGATGGCATGGCAAACCCGGTGAGTTTTAATGCAACGGAAGCGCCTGCGTTACCATCCAGTGGTAGTGATCAGCGCCGTCAGATCCAATCATTCTTCCTTGATCATCAACAGCAGACTCAGTTAAGTCAGCAGGAACAGGAAGAAGCCGAGGACGCGGCGTCGCAAGACCTGATACCAGACAATAACGGACGGTAGTGATGAAACAAGCGGTACAGTATGCGCTCGCATGTCTGGCGTTGACGCTGAGCATGCACGCAGTGCAGGCACAGACAAGTAACCAGAGTGACAGTAGCGAGAGTGCACAGGGTGCCGCGTTATTTGACCGTATGCAGCAGGCGTTGCGTGAATTAAATTTCGATGCCTCGTTTGTGCATGTTCGCGGGCAACGTATTGAGCCCTACCGCTGGTTACACAGCCGTTCAGAGAACGGCAATGAAATTGAAGTTCTGGCTGCGCTTAACGGACCTGAATACCGTGCGCTGCGTCACAATAATCACGTTTCCTACTATCACTCGCTTGGTTCCCCTTATAGTTTGCGCGCAACCGTGCTTAATGGTCCGTTGCCCGCCGGTTTTTTTCAGCCCTTTGAAAAAATAGCAGGGGCCTATAACGTGATGGCTGTCGGTGGTGGCCGGGTGATGGACCGCGCCGCAGACCATATTCGGGTGATTGCCCGGGATCGTCAGCGTTATGGCTACTCGATCTGGGTTGACCGCGAAACTGGCATGTTATTGCGTACGGCAACCTTGTCAGTTCATGGCGATGTTCTGGAGCAGGTGCAGTTAACCACATTATTTACCAGTGACAGCTTTCTGGATAACTTACGCGACGTAAGCGAGGTGTCACGGCCACCTCTGGTTGATGACAACTCGAATCGACGGCCTCTTGCCCAGCAGTGGCAGATAGGCTGGTTGCCACAGGGGTTTGAGCTGATCCGTTCAAATAATCATCGTATGGCGGTAACCGGACAGCCAGTGGATTACTACCTCTATACTGATGGTCTGGCCAAATTGTCTATCTATATCAGCGCCCGCAATCAGGCGACTTCGGCGATGCAGATAGAAGGTGCCGAATCACTGCATTCGACTGAGCTTGGTGAGTACCAGGTGACAGTGGTTGGCGGAGTACCGGCTGAGACCGCACAACGAATTGCGCAGTCAGTTCGTACGCCGCGATGAGGGGCTCACAATGATCCGTGAAATAGGCACAGTCACCGCAGTCAACGGACGCAGCGTTGACATTCACACCCAGTTAAAAAGCGGCTGTTCCGGCTGTAGTAAACAAAATACCTGTGGTGCAGGCTTGTTATCGAAAGCGTTGCCAGGGCGGCGTGGGCATTTCAGTGTGATGACGGATGAGCCGCTAAGCCCGGGGCAGGACGTCGAGCTGCAGTTGCCGGAAGAGGCGCTGACTCGTTTCTCACTGGCGGTTTACATGTTGCCACTGCTGGCGTTATTTGCCGGCGCTGTGCTTGGGCAATGGTGGTTTGCGGACCATGAAGGTGGTTCCATCGGGCTCGGGTTTGCCGCATTTGCCTTTAGTTTTTACCTTCTTCGTCGTTATTTACGTCACAAAGATGTCAAAGTTCAGGCCTTATTACAGGTTAGAGGATTGTCGACGACGCCTTAAGCCTGCCGACTTTCGTTGTATGGATGGTGAAAAGCGAGTAAAATTTCGCGTTATCACTATTTCTGGCGCCCCCATGACTGGCGCCAGAGGAACGAATTCAGCGGTTCTATAACGAGGTTTGAATGAGCCAGCCAGGCATTGCCAAGAAGAATATTCGCAACTTTTCCATTATTGCCCACATTGACCACGGAAAATCGACACTGTCGGATCGTCTGATCCAGCATTGTGGTGGTCTGGCTGATCGCGAAATGGCAGAACAGGTGCTTGATTCGATGGATATCGAACGCGAGCGCGGTATCACCATCAAAGCGCAAAGCGTTACCTTGTATTACGACGCCAGAGACGGTGAGCGTTACCAGTTAAACTTTATCGACACTCCAGGTCACGTCGACTTTTCCTACGAAGTTTCACGCAGCCTCGCCGGTTGTGAAGGTGCCTTATTGGTCGTTGACGCGGCACAAGGGGTGGAAGCGCAAACGCTGGCAAACTGCTATACCGCGATCGAAATGGATCTGGAAGTAGTTCCGGTCCTGAATAAAATCGATTTGCCGCAGGCGGACGCGATGCGCGTGGCGCAGGAAATTGAAGACATTGTCGGTATTGAAGCAATCGATGCGGTGCAATGTTCAGCGAAAACCGGGATTGGCATTGAAGAGGTGCTGGAGCGCATTGTTACTCAGATCCCTTCACCGCAAGCCGAAGCAGATGACGATGCGCCTGTGCAGGCACTGATTATTGATTCCTGGTTTGATAACTATCAGGGCGTAGTATCGCTGGTGCGGATTAAGAAAGGTGTGTTACGTGCCGGTGACAAAATGAAAGTGATGAGTACCGGCCAGGTTCACCAGATTGACAAGGTTGGTATTTTTACCCCGAAACCCCTTGATACTGGGGTGCTGCATGCGGGTGAAGTTGGTTTCGTGATTGCTGGTATTAAAGATATTTTGGGTGCACCGGTCGGTGATACGCTGACCCTGGCGAAAACCCCGGCTGAAAAACAATTGCCTGGCTTTAAAAAAGTGAAGCCACAGGTTTACGCCGGTATGTTCCCGATCAGCTCAGACGATTATGAGAACATGCGCGATGCGTTAGGTAAGCTTAGCTTGAATGACGCGTCACTGTTCTATGAACCGGAAAACTCGACCGCGCTTGGTTTCGGTTTCCGCTGTGGCTTTCTTGGTATGCTGCACATGGAAATCATTCAGGAGCGCCTCGAGCGCGAATATGATATCGATCTGATTACCACGGCACCAACGGTGATTTATAAAGTTACTACCACCAAAGGTGTTGAAGTTAAAGTCGACAACCCCTCTGCGTTACCACCGGTAAACGATATTGATACGATTTACGAGCCGATTGTTGAAGCCAATATTCTGGTGCCGCAGGAGCATTTGGGTAATGTTATTACGCTGTGCGTGGAAAAACGCGGCGTACAAACCAAAATGGAGTACCATGGCAATCAGGTAGCATTAACCTACGAATTGCCGATGGCGGAAGTGGTCATGGATTTCTTTGACCGTCTGAAGTCAACCAGTCGTGGTTACGCCTCGCTGGATTACCAGTTTAAACGTTTTGAGCCGTCACACATGGTTCGCGTTGATATTATGATTAACGGCGATCGGGTTGATGCGCTGGCATTAATTACGCACCGTGATAACGCAGAATTTCGCGGTCGTGAAGTGGTCGACAAGATGCGTGAGCTGATCCCGCGGCAGATGTTTGATATTGCTATTCAGGCGGCGATTGGAAACCACATCATTGCTCGTAGTACGGTCAAACAATTACGCAAAAACGTTACCGCGAAGTGCTATGGTGGTGACGTAAGTCGGAAGAAAAAGCTGTTGCAGAAGCAGAAAGAAGGTAAGAAACGGATGAAGCAGGTAGGTAACGTGGAAGTTCCTCAGGAAGCGTTTCTTGCAGTGTTAAAAACTAGCAAGTAGGGCAACAAGGATGACAGTATGACTGTGTATTTTTCCATTTTTCTGGTTTTGCTGACGTTAGCAACTGGTATTATTTGGGCCATCGACCATTTTGTCTGGAAGCCAAAACGGAACGACAAAATAACCGCGCTGGAATCGCAAACCGGCACCCCATTTACGGATGACCAGAAAGACCAGGCGGCACCGCAGTCAAGCATTGCGGAGTTTGCTCAGGCGGCATTCCCGATCCTGGCGTTTGTACTGATCATGCGTTCGTTTATTTATGAGCCATTTCGTATTCCGTCCGGTTCGATGATGCCGACCTTGCTTGAAGGCGATTTCATTCTGGTGGAAAAATTCCGCTACGGCCTGCGCGATCCCGTGTGGCGCAATGAATTTATCGAAACAGGTCGCCCTGAGCGTGGTGATATTGCAGTCTTCAAGTATCCGGAAGAACCGGATGTGGACTATATTAAACGTGTGGTAGGCCTACCCGGTGACCGGGTTATTTACCGTGAAAAGAAGGTCTATGTGCAGCCAGCACAGTGTGAAGCGCCTTGCGAGGAACCAGAGATTCTGGTCGCCGAGCGGGAAATGCTGAGCCAGGGTGAGTTTTTTAAAGACCGTTACCCGCTTACCCGGTACCGCGAAGCACTGGATGGGCGCGAGCATGATATTTTGATTAACCATGCCAGCCGTCCGCATTTGGGCATTTATGCGCGTCAGGACGGAACCCGTGATGACGAGTGGATTGTGCCGGAAGGGCATTATTTCATGCTTGGCGATAACCGTGATAACTCCATTGACAGCCGCTTTTGGGGCTTTGTGCATGAGGATTTACTAGTCGGCCGGGCAACCTTTATCTGGATGAGTTTCGAATTTGACCGTGATCGTAATAGCTGGATGCCTGATTGGGTGCCCAGCAAGGTCCGTTTTGACCGTCTGGGAGGCATTGAGTGAGTTTAACGGCAACAGCCATTCGCCAGTTAAATAACGTTATTGGTTATGAATTTAAAGACGTCGCGCTGCTTAAGCGTGCGTTGACGCACCGCAGTGCATCGACCAAGCATTATGAACGACTCGAATTTCTTGGCGACTCCATTTTAAGCATGGTTATTGCCGAGGTCCTGTTTCAGCGCTTTACCAAGCAGGATGAAGGTGACTTGAGCCGGATGCGGGCTACGCTGGTTTGTGGCCCAACACTGGCGAAATTGGCGCAGCAGTTTGAACTGGGTGACCATTTACAGCTTGGTCCCGGCGAATTGAAAAGTGGTGGTTTTCGGCGTGAGTCTATTTTATCGGACGCGGTGGAAGGCATTATTGGTGCGGTCTATTTAGACAGTGATCTGGATACCTGCAAGGCAATGATCCTTAACTGGTTTGAGCCGATGCTAGAGACGATTAAGCCAGGCGTTAGCCAAAAAGATCCGAAAACCCGTTTGCAAGAACATTTACAGGCAAGGCAGTTGCCGTTGCCGTTGTATGAAGTGGTGGCCCGGCAAGGCCAGGCACACAATCAGAAGTTTACCGTGAGTTGCAGTTTTGACGGTCTCGAGACGCCTGTAAAAGGCACCGGGACCAGTCGCCGCAAAGCGGAGCAATCAGCGGCCAGTGCCGCACTGCAACAGATAGAAGGTAATGTATCATGACAGAAGACACACGCAGTGGTTTCGTCGCCATTGTCGGCCGCCCGAACGTGGGTAAATCGACCCTGCTGAACCAGATCCTCAAGCAGAAAATCAGTATTACCTCGAAAAAGGCCCAGACTACACGCCACCGTATTCTTGGTATTGAGACCGAGGGTCAGGATCAGGTGGTGTATGTTGATACCCCTGGCTTACACAGCGACGAGAAAAAGGCGATAAACCGTCTGATGAACCGTGCTGCAAGCTCATCAATAGGGGATGTTGACCTGGTACTTTTTGTGGTCGAGGCAACCACCTGGGGGGAAGAAGATGAAATGGTGCTGCAAAAAATCCGCCGCAGCCAGCGACCCGTGGTACTTATCCTCAATAAAATTGATCAGCTGAAAGACAAATCCAGCTTGTTGCCGCATATTCAGATGCTGAGCGAAAAGCACCCCTTTGCTGACATTCTGCCGATGATTGCCCGTTCTGGTGAGCATATTCCGGTACTAAAAAAGATTGTTAAAGGCTTTCTTCAGGAAGGCGTTCACATGTTCCCGGACGATTATGTTACCGACCGTTCAGTGCGTTTTATGGCGGCTGAAGCGGTGCGCGAAAAGCTGATGCGCTTAACCGGTGACGAGTTGCCTTATTCAACGACCGTTGAAGTGGAAAAATATGAGACCCATGAGTCCGGCACCACCCATATTCATGCCTTGATTCTGGTTGAACGGGATTCGCAAAAGCGCATGGTTATCGGCCAGGGCGGCTCGAAATTGAAAGAAGTGGGTCAACAGGCGCGACGCGATATTGAGAAATTGATTGGTGGCAAAGTTCACCTGAACTTGTGGGTCAAAGTGAAGTCCGGTTGGGCTGACGATGAACGCGCATTACGAAGCCTAGGGTACGGCGAGGACTAAAAGGTGCAGCCAGCTTATGTCCTGCACCGCTGGCCGTATCAGGAACATAGCCTGATCGTCGAGTTATTCAGTGCAGAGCAGGGCCGCGTTCGCGTGGTTGCACGCGGCGCAAGACGCAGTAAGAAAGGCCAGGCAGCGTTGCTGCAGCCGTTTCGTCTGTTGCAGGTTGAATGGCGGGGGCGCAGCGACTTAAAAACGCTGACCAGCGTCGACACCGGTGAATACGTCGCTAACCTGGCTGGCGACTATCTTTACTGCGGCTTTTATATCAATGAACTGCTGCAACGTTTAATGCCGGAACACGCGGCGATCCCCGCCTTATTTAATGATTATCAGCACACCATTGATTTGTTGCGTCAGGGGCTTCCCATGGAGCCTGTGCTGCGTAAATTTGAATGGCGACTGTTGTGCCACCTGGAACTCGAGTTTGACTGGCAGCATGAGGTTGAACAGGGCGAGCCGATGGTCGCTGACGGAGTGTATTACTTTCGTCCCGGTGAAGGCTTTGCACGGGTCTGGCACGGACGCGAACCGACACCCCATTTTAGCGGTGCAGATATTGCCCGTATGGCCGATTTTGCCTTGCAGGACCCGCAGCTTCTTAACCAGTTCAAGTTTGTGATGCGCAGAGCGCTGGGCGCCTATTTAGGCAACAAACCATTGCGCAGCCGCGAACTTTTCCAGGGTAAACCGGCGCCAGGCAACTCCGGAATAACGCTCGAAAGCAATGCCGGAACAGCATCCGCGGACGATCAAACAACCGATACTAACAGCAAAGAATAAGAGGAGCATGCAGCATGCAGGGACCTTTATTAGGGGTAAATATTGATCATGTAGCGACACTGCGTAATGCACGTGGGGTAGCCTATCCTGATCCGGTGCAGGCAGCTGCGGTAGCCGAGCAGGGCGGCGCAGATGGAATTACCATTCATTTGCGTGAAGACCGTCGCCACATTGTTGACCGCGACGTTGAGATGTTGGCAGAAACCCTGCAAACCCGAATGAATCTGGAAATGGCGATGACCGATGAAATGGTTGCCATTGCTTGCCGGGTGAAGCCGGTTTATGTGTGTCTGGTACCGGAAAAACGCGAGGAGCTGACCACGGAAGGCGGGCTCGATGTGGCCGGTCAAATTTCCCGTACCCGCGATGTGGTAACCCAACTTACTGAGGCGGGTATTCAGGTGAGTCTGTTTATCGATGCTGACACCCGTCAACTGGAAGCCGCACGTGAAGTGGGTGCGCCGCTGGTTGAACTGCATACAGGCCATTACGCCGAGGTCTCAGGTCAGGCTCAGCAGGATGCTCTGATGCAACTGAGAAAATCGGCACGTGAAGCGAAAGCGCTGGGACTGACAGTGAATGCCGGGCATGGTTTGCATTATCACAACACTGCGGAAATAGCGGCGATCCCTGAGTTTTATGAACTGAATATCGGCCATGCTATCGTAGCCCGTTCTGTATTTACCGGACTGGAGCAGGCGGTGCGGGAAATGAAACACATTCTGCAAAGTGCGCGAGCTTAACCATGAGTGTGCTTGGGATCGGGACCGACATTGTCAGCATTGAACGAATTGCTGGGTTACTGGAACGCAACCCGGCATTTGCTGAGCGGGTACTGACCCCGACAGAGCGTGCAACTTTTGCTGAACACCGCCAGCCGGTAGCCTTCCTGGCCAAACGTTGGGCGGCAAAGGAAGCGACAGCGAAAGCGCTGGGGACTGGCATTGGGGAGGTTTCCTTTCAGCATATCGAAGTCACCCGCTTGCCGAGTGGGCAACCTCAGTTGCAGTTGCATGGTGCTGCTCAGGCGCAGGCGACCGCCCTTGGGGCGACCCAATTTCACCTTTCCCTCAGCGATGAACGCGAATTTGCCATAGCTTACGTGGTTTTGTCTGCTATTTGATTGACAGGGCAGGCCTGATTTCGCACATTGTAGCTACGGCAGTCGCTTTTTCAGATAGCAGGTAGGAATAACATGGTTCAGGTTCGCAGTATTCACGTCGACAAAGGGGTTCAGCAGCAGGGTGGCTGGCTGGCCGCGATTAAACGTGACAAGGTGCGCGACAACCTGAAAGCGCTGGCCGCAGCGTTGCAACGCCTTCCGGCGATTGAACAAAATCCTTCATTGTTGGTTAAAGGCGAAGAAATGGTTGAGATCCTGGCCGATCTCAACCTTGATAAGCTGGGGTTGCAGGCGGCGTTGTGCCTGCCGGCGTTTGAAGATGCAGCCATAGACAACGACTGGCTGCACGAGCAGGGCGGTGACAAGCTGGTGGCGATGGTCGATACCGTGCATCAGATGCAGAGTATCAGTGAGTTGCAACACTTCCAGCACGGTAAACCCAATGCCGCTCAGATCGACACCGTGCGCCGCATGTTACTGGCGATGGTGGAAGATGTCCGCGCGGTGCTGATTAAGCTGGCCGAACGTATTTGCCAGCTGCGCTTACTAAAAAATGCCGATGAAGAAGAGCGTGTACTGGCGGCGAAAGAATGCAGTGAAATCTATGCGCCGCTGGCCAACCGTTTAGGCATAGGTCAGCTTAAATGGGAGTTGGAAGACCTCGCGTTTCGTTACCTGCACCCGCAAACCTACAAACAGATCGCCAAACAGCTGGACGAAAAACGTCTGCAGCGGGAAGCCTATATCGATGAGTTTGTCACCGATTTACAGACCCACCTTGATGCAGAGCACGTCGATGCGAGCGTCTATGGGCGGCCCAAACATATCTACAGCATCTGGCGCAAGATGCAAAAAAAGAACCTCGGTTTTGATGAACTGTTCGATATTCGGGCGGTGCGGGTTGTCACTCAGTCATTGAAAGACTGCTATGGCGCGCTTGGGGTGGTCCACACCAGATGGCGCCATCTGGCGTCGGAGTTTGATGACTATGTGGCGACCCCGAAAGCAAACGGCTACCAGTCTATTCATACGGTGGTGATTGGGCCGGAAAGTAAGAATGTCGAGATCCAGATCCGTTCAGAGCAAATGCACGATGACGCCGAGATGGGGGTCGCTGCGCACTGGGTGTATAAAGAAGGCGCCCCTGGCGGTCGAGGTCAGGGCTACGAGGAGCGCATTGCCTGGCTGCGTAAGCTGTTAGCCTGGCATGAAGACATGGCGGAAAACGAGGATCTGGTGCAGGAGATTCGCAGTCAGGTTTTCGAAGACCGGGTCTATGTGTTTACCCCAAAAGGGGACGTGATTGATTTACCGGCAGGCTCGACGCCGCTGGATTTTGCCTATTACATTCATAGTCAGGTTGGGCACCGTTGTATTGGTGCCAAGGTCGACGGACGCATTGTGCCTTTTACCTATCATCTGCAAAACGGTGAACGGGTTGAAATACTGACGCAGAAAGAACCTTCTCCGCGGCGTGACTGGATGAACCCGGGTTTGGGCTATCTCAATTCCGGGCGGGCGCGGACCAAAGTTGCCACCTATTTTAAAAAGCTCGACCGCGATAAACATATTCATGCGGGCAAAGAACTGCTTGATGCGGAGCTGGCCCGACAGAAGCTGACCATGGCCGATGCGGATAAAGCGGTGTCGCGCTTTAATATGACCCATCCCGATGACCTTCTGGCAGCAATTGGTGCCGGTGATATAGGGTTGCACCAGGTGGTCAATTACCTCAAGCCGCCGTCGGAAACCGAAGACCAGTCGGCCGAACAGGTGCTAAAAAAGGTCATAAAACGGAAAACCTCGAACAAAAAAGGCAAAGAAGGGGTTCAGGTTGAAGGAATAGGCAACCTGATGATGAGCTTTGCCCGCTGTTGTCAGCCGTTGCCGGGCGATCCCATTATGGGCTATGTGACCCAGGGGCGAGGCGTTTCGGTGCACCAGAAACATTGTGAACAACTGCAACAGCTTCTCGAGATAAGCCCTGAACGGGGAATTGACGTGCACTGGTCAGGTGGCACGCAACAACAATATGAAGCACGCATTGAAGTGCAGGCGATGGACCGCAGTGGTTTACTGCATGAAATTACCACCATTATGTCGAATGAAAAAGTGAACGTCAGCGAGGTTAATTCTAAACTGGACCCGCGATCGTCGCAGGTAAGCCTGCTGCTGACACTGTTTGTTCGCGACCACGACGAGCTGCAGCGTGTGCTGGGGCGTATTCGCCAGTTAACCGACGTTATCAGCGTCCAACGGATGCAGTTATAACAGACCTGAGGAAAGGGTAATGCAGGTATCAGTACCGACCGATTCATCTCCACTACAACGCTTGCTGCAGATTATGGCGGCGTTGCGCGACCCAGAGTCCGGCTGCCCCTGGGATCTAAAGCAGGATTTTGCCAGCATAGTGCCGCACACCATTGAGGAAGCCTATGAAGTAGCGGATGCCATTGCCAAGGGCGAACCGCAGGCGATTCAGGATGAACTGGGTGATTTGCTATTTCAGGTGGTTTTTTATGCTCAGTTGGGGCGTGAACAAGGCTGGTTTGGCTTCGATGACATCGCCGCCGGTGTCGGCGATAAACTGATTCGACGTCATCCCCATGTCTTTGCCACGGGCGCTGATGGCATGACCGCCGAGGCGGTTAAAGAGCAATGGGAAGCGATTAAACGCGAAGAACGCGCAGAAAAAGACGCCTCGGCGAGTG
The DNA here is from genome assembly GCF_003986975.1 of Aliidiomarina soli. Lineage (GTDB taxonomy): Bacteria > Pseudomonadota > Gammaproteobacteria > Enterobacterales > Alteromonadaceae > Aliidiomarina > Aliidiomarina soli. Next base: position 352,062 of record NZ_PIPO01000001.1, read on the forward strand.
TATTTACCGATGTGCCGGCCAACTTACCGGCACTGCTGCAGGCAGTGAAAATTCAGAAGCGCTGCCGCAGTGTTGGTTTTGACTGGGACGATATTCGGCCAGTGCTGGATAAAGTGCGTGAAGAGGTCGATGAAGTCCAGGCTGAGCTTGATGCAGCGCAGTTGGATGAGGACAAACTGGCGGAAGAAATTGGCGATTTGCTATTTTCAGTGGTCAACCTGGCGCGCCATGCCAAAGTGAACCCGGAATCAGCGTTACGGGCTGCGAACCAGAAGTTTATTCATCGGTTTAACGCGGTGGAGCGCCAGGCGGAGGCCGCGCAACGTTCTCTGGCCGACTTTTCTTTAGTTGAATTAGAGACTTTCTGGCAGCTGGCGAAACAATCGTGATTGTTGCGGGTGCGGATAACGGGTATACTATTTCCCCGTCTTAAGTACTTTTCCTAAAAATTCCCTGACTCTACAGGTTATGCATGGCAACAAAATATATTTTCGTCACCGGCGGTGTTGTATCCTCGCTGGGAAAAGGTATTGCGGCGGCTTCTCTAGCAGCAATTCTCGAGGCCCGTGGCCTTAACGTTACAATCCTTAAACTGGACCCGTACATCAACGTGGATCCGGGCACAATGAGCCCGATTCAGCACGGTGAAGTATTCGTCACCGTCGACGGTGCTGAAACGGATCTGGACCTTGGTCACTACGAACGTTTTATTCGTACCCGCATGACCAAGAAAAACAACTTCACTACCGGACGTGTGTACGAAGATGTTTTGCGTCGTGAGCGCCGCGGAGACTTCCTTGGTGCAACCATTCAGGTTATTCCGCATATTACCAATGACATTAAGCGTCGTGTTATTGAAGGCGCTGAAGGCTACGATGTCGCGTTGGTTGAAATCGGTGGTACGGTTGGTGATATCGAATCGCAGCCGTTCCTTGAAGCGATTCGTCAGTTAGGCACTGAAATAGGCCGTGAGCGGGCGATGTTTATTCATCTGACGCTGGTGCCATTTTTGGGTGCCGCCGGCGAAGTTAAAACCAAACCTACTCAGCATTCGGTAAAAGAACTGCGCAGCATCGGTATTCAGCCTGATGTGCTGATTTGTCGTTCAGACCGCACCGTGCCTGCGAATGAGCGTTCTAAAATTGCGCTGTTCACCAATGTACAGGAACGCGCGGTTATTTCACTGAAAGACGTCGATAGCATCTACAAGATCCCGGCGATTCTGAAAGCGCAAGGGCTTGATGAGCTGGTGATCGAACGCTTCGGGATTAAATGCAAAGAAGCGGACCTGGCGGAATGGGAGCGAGTGTTATACCTCGAGTCGAATCCTAGTGGTGAAGTGACAGTTGGTTTCGTAGGTAAGTACGTCGAGTTGCCGGATGCCTACAAGTCGGTCAACGAAGCACTGGCTCACGCCGGCTTGCATAACCGTTTAACGGTTAATATCCGCTATATTGATTCTCAGGATATTGAAAGCAAGGGCTTAACCAAACTGGAAGGCTGTGATGCGATTCTGGTGCCGGGTGGCTTTGGTGGCCGCGGCATTGAGGGCAAGATCATGGCGGCCCGCTATGCCCGTGAGAACGACATTCCTTATTTGGGTATTTGCCTGGGTATGCAAATTGCGCTGATTGAATATGCGCGCGATGTAGCAGGTCTGGAAGGCGCGAACAGCTCAGAATTTGATGAACAGTCAGCGCATCCGGTGGTCGGCTTAATTACTGAATGGATGTCCGAAAGCGGACAGACCGAAATGCGTGATGAAGGCTCTGATCTGGGTGGCACAATGCGCTTAGGTGCACAAAGCTGTCACCTGATCGCCGGAACTAAGATCCATGAGATGTACGGCAGCGAATTGATTGAAGAGCGCCATCGCCATCGCTATGAGGTCAATAATAACTACCGTGACCAGCTTGAAAAAGCAGGTTTGGTGGTGTCTGGCCTGTCCCACGACAAACGTCTGGTGGAAGCGATTGAAGTTAAAGATCACCCTTGGTTTATTGCTGTTCAGTTCCATCCGGAATTTACCTCAACGCCTCGCGATGGGCACCCGCTATTTAGTGGCTTTATTGCAGCGGCTGGTGATTATCAGAAAAAACAACGTAGTAAATAAACAGGACGTTCAAGATGAGCAAGATTGTAAAAGTTATTGGTCGTGAAATTATGGACTCCCGCGGAAACCCGACGGTTGAGGCCGATGTTTACCTTGAATGCGGTGCGATGGGTCGGGCCTGTGCACCAAGCGGTGCCTCGACCGGCAGCCGTGAGGCACTGGAACTGCGCGATGCAGACGCAGGTCGTTACCTGGGTAAGGGCGTATTAAAAGCGGTGGCTAACATCAACGGTGCTATTGCCGAAGCATTGAAGGGTCATGATGCGATGCATCAACAGGCCATCGATGATGTGATGCTGAAGCTGGACGGTACTGATAACAAAGAAAAGTTAGGCGCTAATGCGATTCTCGCGGTGTCTCTGGCAGTTGCCAAAGCGGCAGCGATTAGCAGCAATACACCGTTGTACGCGCATATCGCCAAACTCTATGGTCAGCAAGATACCTATAGCATGCCGCTACCTATGATGAATATTGTCAACGGTGGCGAACATGCTGATAACAACGTCGATATTCAGGAATTCATGATCCAGCCCGTCGGCGCGAAGAACTTCGCCGAAGGCCTGCGCATGGGCGCTGAAATTTTCCATGCGTTGAAAGCGGTGTTGCGCAGCCGTGGTTTAAGCACAGCGGTCGGTGACGAAGGCGGCTTTGCACCGAACCTGGCGTCGAATGAAGAAGCACTGCAGGTAATTGTTGAAGCGGTTAAAAACGCAGGTTATCGGATGGGTGACGATGTCACGTTGGCGCTTGATTGTGCCGCGTCTGAGTTTTATCAGGATGGTGTCTACAACCTCAAAGGCGAGGGCAAGACCTTCAATGCTGAAGAGTTTGCAGATTACCTTGCTGGCTTGTGTGAACGCTACCCAATTATCTCAATTGAAGACGGTCTCGATGAAAGTGACTGGGCGGGCTGGAAAGTATTGACCGAGAAACTGGGCGATCGCGTACAGTTGGTCGGAGACGATTTGTTTGTGACCAATACGGCGATTCTAAAACGCGGTATCGATGAGAAAATCGGTAACTCGATCCTGATTAAGTTCAACCAGATTGGCAGCCTGACCGAAACCTTAAATGCGATTCGTATGGCGCAGGATGCGGGCTTTACCGCGGTTATTTCACATCGCTCTGGTGAAACAGAAGATGCCACTATCGCTGATCTGGCGGTGGGTACCAGTGCCGGGCAGATAAAAACCGGTAGTCTGTGTCGCTCAGATCGTGTTGCTAAGTACAACCAGTTGCTACGGATTGAAGGTGAATTGGGTAATGCCGCGCCTTATAACGGCCGTAGCGAAGTGAAGGCGGCCAGTTAGGCCACCCGGCACCAGTGATGAATCAAGCGGACTTTCTCTCCGGTTATGGGCAAAGCCAGTTTGCTGAGCTTTGCAATGCGCTGTATGAGCGGGAGCTGCATGATTTAAGCTGGAATGGGCCAGACAACGCGGGCTTTTTGAAGCGCCGTCTGGCCAGTCTGCCTTCGTATGTAAAGCGTGCCTCGCACGCTTTACTTCGTTTAGAGCAAACGCGTGTGCAGCAGCACCAGGACGGCGGCTACCAGGGTTTGTTGTTGGATGTGCAGAATGCCAGCTGGCAAGGCAAACAAGCCGCCCACGCACCAGCCAGGAAGCATCAGGGCGAGAAACTGCAACACTGGTTGCAAAAAAATGCTGCCCTGGGTCTGGTGATGCCGGTGCAGGTTGAACACCAGCAGCTACAAAGTGTGTACCTGGATAGCATTGATCAGTTAGATCTGGAGACCAGTGAAGCGGGCCGCGTGCATCTGAACCGCTATGGATGGTTCTCACTTGATGGTAGACCGTTAGATGAAGCCGGGGCGCTGTTACTGAAACCGACCAGGCAGAGCATGACGGCGGCCTGTTGCGGTCATCAGTGGTCGGTGGCTGGACGTAAGCTGCCGCGTACATTAAGCTTGCGTGAGGTGTTGCTGGCCACCACATTACAGTGGCCGCGTTTTACTCAGGTTGTCCCGTTACCTGCTTAGGTTGAATATGCGTTTATTAACTTTGATTACTCTTGCCTTGTTGCTGGCATTGCAATATCGGTTCTGGGCTGGTGACAATGGCCTGGCTGAATTGCACGCAATGCAACAGGATATAGAACGTCAGCAGGCGTCCAACGAGCAGCTGGAACAACGCAATCAGCTATTACGAGCTGACATCCACGACTTGCGCAATGCGCAGGAAGCAGTTGAAGAGTTCGCCCGCAATGAGCTGGGACTGATTAAAGAAGACGAGACGTTTTTTCGCCTGGTTCGTTTGCAGCCCGATGAATCGTTGCAACCCGTTAATACCAATTAACTCCCCGCACTGAGCAGCATTATAATGACGACCCGACAAACCCCGGCGACATCCTATATCGCAGTGGTTCCGGCTGCCGGTATTGGTAGCCGAATGCAGTTGGAACAGCCTAAGCAGTACCTGCAACTGGCTGGGAAAACGATTCTTGAACACAGCATCGCGACTTTGCTCGCTGAGCCTCGCATTCAAGCGGTGGTAGTGGCCCTGCACGCCGATGATGATCAGTTCAGCCAACTTCCGCTGGCTCAGGACCCGCGCCTGCATACCGTCGTTGGCGGTGCCAGCAGAGCCAGTTCAGTAACCTCCGCTTTGCGCTATCTGGTGCAACACTGGCCGCATGCACATGCCGTGGTGCATGATGCGGCCCGGCCTTGCTTACAAGGTTCTGATCTGGCCTGCTTACTGGATACGGCGGCTGAGTATCCCGACGACGGAGCGCTGCTGGCGTATTCGGTGCGCGATACGATGAAGCGCAGTACGGTGCAACAACGGGTTCTGCAAACCGTGTCACGGGAGCATCTGTGGCATGCGTTAACGCCCCAGGTATTTTCAGCGACAGCATTGCTCGAGGTGTTACTAAAAGCCGAACTGGCAAAAGTTGAGATCACGGATGAAGCCTCTGCGATGGAATGGGCCGGGGGGCAGCCACATTTGGTTAGTGGGCGGTCGAGTAATATTAAAGTAACGCAACCTGACGACTTGGAATTTGTCGATCTATGGCTGCAACAATTCATTGGTAACCAGTAATCGTTTACCATCTGTAAGGTTTACTCAGTATGATGAGAATTGGTCAGGGCTTTGACGTTCATAAATTTGGTGGGGATGGCCCTGTATATTTAGGCGGCGTGGCGATTGAGCATGCACGCGGTTTGCTTGCGCATTCCGACGGTGACGTGCTGCTGCATGCGCTGTGTGATGCATTGCTCGGTGCGTTAGCCATGGGTGATATCGGTCATTTATTTCCGGATACCGATCCGGCTTACAAAGGGGCTGACAGCAAAGAACTGACCCGCGAGGTTTACCGTCGGGTGCAGGAGGCCGGTTATCAGCTGGTCAATGCTGATGTTACCGTGATGGCCGAAGTTCCCAAATTAAAACCGCATAACCTGGCGATACGCCAGTCGATTTGTGCCTTACTGGACTGTGCAGTGGATGCAGTGAGTGTGAAGGCGACGACAACTGAAAAACTTGGTTTCACCGGCCGTGAGGAAGGCATTGCCTGCTCTGCGGTGGTGCTCCTGGAAAAAATGGCGCTGCCTGATGACAATTAATTTTGATTTTGCCTATGCCGGTGGCGCGGCTCCGACCGCCCACGCATTGTTTAAACAGCAACCTGACGACTTTCAGGTGCGTGAAGTATTGGGTTTTGAGATTGAAGACGACCCGAAAGGTCAGCACCATTGGCTGTGGATCGAGAAAAGCGGTGCCAACACTGACTTTGTTGCCAAACAGCTAGCCCGCTTTGTTGATGTTCCGGCTCGTGAAGTGAGCTATTCCGGGATCAAAGATCGACAGGCACGGACCTGGCAATGGTTTTCGGTGCAGTTACCGGCGACTCGAGAAGTGGACTGGTCGGCACTGGTTGATGACGAATTTCGTATTGTTGAGGTCAAGCGTTGTGGGCGAAAGCTACGCCGCGGCAGCCACCAGAGCAATGAATTTGTCATCACCCTGCGCGATGTGTCAGATGCGGAGGCGGTCAACGAGGCATTGCAGCAGGTGAAGACGCAGGGGGCGCCGCATTATTTTGGCGAACAGCGTTTTGGCCATCAGGGCAATAATATTAGCAAGGCGCTGACCATGTTCGCTGGTAAGCGGATCAAAGACAGAAACCTGCGCAGCCTTTTAATTTCAGCGGCACGCTCCTATATATTTAACCATTATCTTAGCGAGCGGATCCGGCAGGGCATGTTACAAACGCCAATAGAGGGCGACGTGATGACGTTGCGCGGCAGCCACTCTTATTTTATTGCCGATGAACTCGATGATGCGTTACTGCAACGTTTTAGCGAAGGCGATATTGATATTGGCGGGCCATTATGGGGCCGTGGCGAGCGGCTCAGTCAGGCAAGCGCAGCAGACTTTGAGCAGCAGGCATTGATCGCGATGAGTGAATTGCAGGATGGCCTGGAAAAAGCAGGTTTAAAGCAGGAACGGCGGCCCTTGCGAGTCGTGCCGGCCGGGTTGCAGTGGCAGTGGTCAGGCGCGGATTGCGAAGTGCGCATGAACCTTCCAGCGGGCGCGTACGCCACCAGTGTCTTGCGTGAAGTCGCACAATTACGCTCAGCCCCCGTTAGCACAGGAGATGAATAGGTGAAAATACTCTTAAGTAATGACGATGGCGTGCGTGCGCCGGGTATTACGGTACTTTATAAAGCACTCAGTGAGATTGCAGATGTTCGCGTGATCGCACCGGAGCGCAACTGCAGTGGTGCCAGCAATTCATTGACCTTGCATGACCCGCTGCGGGTTGAACAACTTGAAAATGGTTTTATTTCGGTCAATGGGACGCCCACAGACTGTGTTCATTTAGGCACGAATTCGCCATTAGCGGAGATCCCTGATCTGGTCGTTTCAGGTATTAACGATGCGCCGAATATGGGTGACGATGTACTCTATTCCGGCACCGTTGCTGCGGCGACAGAGGGCCGTTTTATGGGCTTGCCGGCGATTGCGGTTTCGATGGGGGCGCCGGGTCATGACTACTACGAAACGGCAGCAAAAGTGGTCACTGATTTAGTCCTGCGTTTGCAGCAGAAACCGCTAAGCGCGGACTTTGTGCTCAACGTCAACGTGCCATATTGCAGCTTAAAAGGGATAAAAGGGACGCGGATTACCCGTCTTGGCCGTCGCCACCGCGCCGAAGGTATGGTTCGTGGGACTGACCCGCGGGGCCGCGAATTATTCTGGTATGGGCCAGTAGGCCAGCACCAGGATGATGGGCCGGATACCGACTTTGCTGCGATTCGCGACCACTATGTTTCGATTACACCATTGACCGTGGATATGACTGCGCCAGTGACTCAACAAGACAACGTCAGGGATTGGTTAACAAACGATTTATGATGGTAACAAACTTTCAAGGGGTCGCCCGCCGTTTAACCGAGCAGTTGCGCGCACTGGGTATTGACGATGAACAGGTACTGAAAGTCATTGAGCAGACGCCGCGGCATGCCTTTATGCCCGAATCGCTGGCACATAAAGCGTACGAGAATACGGCACTGCCGATTGGCAACGGGCAAACTATCTCACAGCCTTATATGGTTGCGGTGATGACCAGCGTACTGACCAAAGCAGGGGCTCGCAGCGTGCTTGAAATTGGTACCGGCTCCGGCTATCAGACTGCGGTTCTGGCGGCATTGGTCGATCAGGTTTACAGTGTCGAACGGATCTCACATTTGCAGTATCAGGCGAAACGTCGCTTTAAGCAGCTCGACTTGCACAACGTGCGCACCCGACTTGGCGATGGGTGGCAGGGCTGGGCCTCTAAGGCACCGTTTGATGGCATCATTGTCACTGCGGCGGCGGCCCGCATTCCGGAAGCCTTGCTCCACCAGTTGTCGCCGCAACATGGGGTGATGGTGATTCCAGTCGGTGAAGAACGGCAGCGTCTGTTAGTGATCGAACGAGACGGGGACGATTTCAGTTATCGGGAACTGGAAGACGTTCGCTTTGTCCCTTTAATTGAAGGTGACACTGAATAGTGTCATCCATTACGAGAAAAAGGTGATCAGACTGAGGGCAACGCTGTTTTTTTCAATTTTTGCCATGGTAACGCTGAGTGGATGCGCTCAGCGTGGTGAGCCTGCGCCAGTAGACGCTGTCTACCAGGGGCGCACGGTGCACGACTTTGCCCGTGGCTCACTCAGTAGTAACACCTATCAGGTGCAGCGTGGTGACACCTTGTACTCGATTGCTTTTCGCGCTGAAATGGATTTACGCGATGTCGCACGTTTGAATAGTTTGCAGGAGCCGTATCAAATTTTTCCAGGTCAGGTGCTGCGCCTTGACCGACAAGCTGCGTCCCGCCCGGTCGCGACTGCTCAGTCAGCGGGTCGCCAGACAACCAATAGTTCGAATAGTAGTAGTGAGCGTAAAAATAGCGTTAATAATGATCTAAACGGCTCCGTTGCCAGTAATATCGAACAGGAGTATGGTGAAAATCGAACAGTACAGCAAAATAATGCCGCTCAACGTTCGTCTTCTTCAGCTCAAACGCCTTCACGGCAAATGGCTGAAAATGGTGATATTGAATGGCAGTGGCCTTCACAAGGGCGCATTGTACAGCGATTTTCAACCAACCGACCCGGCGCCAATGGGATTCAATTTGCAGGACTTAAAGGCGATCCGGTGACAGCCGCGGCAGCGGGTAAAGTGGTTTATGTTGGGAGTGCTTTGCGTGGATTTGGCCGCTTAATCATTCTGAAACATAACGATGATTATATAACGGCATATGCTCACAATGATGAACTCATGGTTGAGGAACAACAATGGGTCTCAGCAGGGCAACAAATAGCCACAATGGGTGATTCAGACGCGGACGATGTTCGTTTACGCTTCGAGTTACGCTATCAAGGCAGTTCGGTTAACCCTGAGCAGTATTTACCGAGGTCTCGCTAGCGCTGTCATCCGGTCTCACAAGAAGGAGAAAGGTACATGCGTGAAGAACCTAAGAATATTATTAACGATATAGCATCAGTTGAAGAAGTTGAGTCAACAGAAAATGCGGAACGCGCGCAGGACGATGCAGAGTTAACTGACGCGCTGGCTAGTAGCAGTAGCAAGTCACAACGGAAGTTGGACGCCACGCAAATGTACTTGAGCGAGATTGGTTTCTCGCCACTGCTTAGTGCAGAAGAAGAAGTTTATTACGCGCGTAAAGCACTGCGCGGCGAAGAAGCGGCCCGCAAACGAATGATAGAAAGCAACCTTCGATTGGTTGTGAAAATAGCCCGCCGCTACAACAACCGCGGCCTTGCGCTGCTAGACCTGATTGAGGAAGGTAATTTAGGTCTAATCCGTGCTGTTGAAAAATTTGACCCGGAACGTGGTTTCCGTTTTTCAACTTATGCAACCTGGTGGATCCGCCAGACCATCGAACGTGCCATTATGAATCAGACACGGACTATTCGTCTGCCGATTCATGTGGTCAAAGAGTTAAACGTATACTTGCGTGCGGCGCGCGAACTGGCGCATAAGCTGGATCATGAGCCGACCGCTGAAGACATCGCAAAAAGCCTTGAAAAGCCGGTTGAAGATGTCACTAAAATGCTCCGTTTGAACGAGCGTATTTCCTCCGTTGACACTCCAATTGGTGGCGACTCTGATAAAGGTCTGCTGGACATTATTGCAGATGAAAAGGCCTCTGGACCTGAAGTAGAAGTGCAGGACGAGGACATGCGCGGAAATATTCTGCACTGGCTGGAGACCTTGAATTCAAAACAGCGTGAAGTACTGGCACGTCGTTTTGGCCTGCTCGGCTACGAACCTTCGACGTTAGAAGATGTCGGTCGTGAAATTGGTTTGACTCGCGAACGGGTGCGTCAGATCCAGGTCGAAGCGTTACGTAAGTTGCGTGAAACATTACGTCAGCAGGGACTGTCACTGGAATCTGTATTTGCTTCTGAGCAATAACAGCAGCATGGTTACAGAAAAACAGCGCCTTTTGGCGCTGTTTTTTTGTTTCACAAATTAGGTCTGGTTAAGTTTCTTCTTCCACCGATAGAGCAGGTCATGCGCTTGTCGCGGTGTTAGCTCATCAGCATCCAGCTCACGCAGTTCATCGGCAATTTGCACCGCTGCCTGGTCCGCTTCGCTCGGCACGGTTTCGGGTTGCGCGGCGAACAATGGTATTTGTTTGTCATTGCGGGCGGCAGACTTTTCCAGTTCGCTAAGTTTGACCTTGGCATTGCGGATTACTTCGTGCGGAACTCCAGCCAGACGCGCCACCTGTAAACCGAAACTACGGTTTGCTGCTCCGTCTCTGACATGGTGTAAAAAGGCGACGGTATCGCCGTGCTCTGAGGCATCCACATGCAGGTTTACGGTGGCTGGCAACTGCTCAGCTAATTCGGTCAGTTCAAAATAGTGGGTTGCAAACAGCGTCATACACTGACGATCCGAGGCTAAGGCATGGGCACAGGCCCAGGCCAGCGACAGCCCGTCGTAAGTGGAAGTACCGCGCCCGATTTCATCCATTAAAACCAGACTGCGGGCGTTGGCATTATTCAGAATATTAGCGGTTTCAGTCATTTCGACCATAAAGGTCGAGCGTCCTGAGGCCAGTTCATCCGAGGCGCCAATACGGGTAAAAATGCGTTCAATGACGCCAATTCTGGCCCTCTGTGCCGGCACGAAACAGCCGATATGAGCAAGTAGCGTAATCAGCGCTGCCTGGCGCATGTAGGTTGATTTACCACCCATGTTGGGGCCGGTGATTATATTCAGCCGACGCTGCTCATTTATTTGCAGATCATTGGCGATAAACGGACTCTCGCTATAGAACTCGACGACCGGATGGCGGCCTTGTTCGATCTGAATGCCCATGCCGCTATGCAGTTCAGGGCGGCAGTAGTTTTGTTCGTCGGCGTGCAGAGCAAAGGCAGCCAGGACATCGAGCTGGGCCAGCGCGGCGGCGCAGCGCTGCAGAGCCGGGACAAACGGCAGCAGATCTGTAAGTAGTTGTTGGTAGAGTTGTTTTTCCAACGCTAACGCCTGGCTTTGACTGCGCAGCACCTTGTCTTCAAACGCTTTTAGCTCTGGAATAATATAGCGTTCAGCATTTTTTAGCGTTTGCCGGCGCTGGTAATCTGCAGGCACATCCGCTTGTCTGGAGGTTTCAATATAAAAGCCATGGACCCGGTTGTAACCGACTTTGAGGCTGCTAATCCCGGTCCGCTGGCGTTCCCGTTCAGCCAATTGGTCCAGTTGATCGGTCGCGCCCTGGCTTAACGCCCGCAGTTCGTCCAGCTCAGCATGATAGCCGCTGGCCAGCACGCCACCGTCACGAATAACCACCGGCGGGTTATCGATAATAGCGTCGCTTAACAAGCGTTCAAGCTCAGTGAAGTCGTCCATGGCTTCAGCCAGAAAGGACACTGGCTTAGCTTTGAGTACACTGCGAATAGCCGGAACCTGCTGCAGGGCCTGACGCAGGCGGGTGAGATCACGCGGCCGCGCGCTTTGTAGGGCTACACGAGCCAGTATACGCTCCATATCGCCGACGGCTTTCAGACTATCCTGCAGACTTTCAGCCTGAAATTCACTGGCCAGCCAGCTGACCGCGTCCAGACGCTGATTAATAAGCTGCTGGTTACGCAATGGACGATGCAGCCAACGCTTTAACAGGCGACTGCCCATGGCGGTGACACTGCGGTCGAGGACCGCGCTTAAGCAGTGTGTTTTACCGCCTGACAGATTTTCGGTTAATTCTAGGTTGCGCCGTGTCGCCGCATCCATGGTAATGGCATCATCATGGTGTTCAAACTGGATGCTCTGGATATGCGGTAAGCTGCTTTGCTGGGTAGCTTTGACGTAGTGCAGTACTGCACCGGCGGCCGCGATAGCCGCCTCTGCCTGCTGTAAGCCAAAGCCGGTCAGATCCTGAGTAGCAAACTGGCGGCACAGCACCTGGGTGTTTGAATCGGCTGCAAATTCCCAAGCGGGCCGAGAGCGAAGCGGGGTCGAGGCAGCGATGAAGCCTTTCGCCAGCGCCTGCACGTCACTTTGCTCTGCAATCAATAGTTCGGCGGGCTGAAGGCGTTGCAGTTCCGCTTGCAGATTCTCGGTACTGGCATGCTCGGACACACTAAAACGTCCACTGGATAACTCCAGCGAGGCAACGCCAAAGGTATTGTCGTAGTCGCTCACGGCAACCAACAGACTTTCCTGATGGGTATCGAGCAGTGCTTCGTCACTCAGCGTACCTGGTGTCAAAACCCGCACTACTTTGCGTTCGACCGGTCCCTTACTGGTAGCGGGATCGCCAATTTGTTCACAGATAGCAACGGATTCCCCCAACCTTAATAAACGGCCAAGGTAGCTTTCTGCCGCATGGTAGGGCACCCCAGCCATTGGAATGGGTTCGCCCGCAGACTGACCGCGTTTAGTCAGGGAAATGTCTAATAGCTGAGCCGCTTTCTTTGCATCGTCAAAAAACAGCTCATAAAAATCTCCCATACGGTAAAACAGCAGGGTTTGCGGATGTTCAGCTTTGATACGCAGATATTGCTGCATCATTGGGGTATGAGTACTCGCCACCATGGTCGTTGTCTTGTTATCCTTTGCCCAGAAATAGTGCGTTCGATACGAAGTCTGTATGATCCCGTTTTCGTCCGCAAAAGCCAACCCTCAGGGTGAATTAAACGAAGAGAATTTACCATGTATAGCGAGTTAACAGGCGTACTTGATGAACTAGCAAGCTGGCTTACTGCAAAGGGAGCGAGGCTGGCTACGGCGGAGTCCTGCACGGGTGGGATGATTGCAAGCCGAATTACTGATCGGGCGGGAAGCTCCGAGTGGTTTGAAGGCGCGGTGGTCAGTTACAGCAATGCGATGAAAAAGCAGCTGCTTGGGGTCAGCTCATTTACTCTGCAAAGCCATGGCGCAGTGTCGCAAAGCTGCGCTGAACAAATGGCAGCAGGGGTGCGGCGTTTGTGTGGATGTGAGTACAGTATTGCAACGACCGGAATTGCCGGTCCGGGTGGCGGCTCAGATGATAAACCTGTGGGAACGGTCTGGCTTGCCTGGCAGGGACCTGACTTTACCCGTAGTGAGCGTATTCTGCTCGCTGGAAACCGTGATAAGGTCCGTGTTGAGACCACTTTTCACGCCCTGAATGTGTTATTAAAGCTAATAAAATCAAAGTAATACGCATTTATATCGGGCGATTTTGTAAGAAATCAGCACTACTGGGTTGATACTGTATGTATCTACAGTATACTAGGTGCAAATGACCTCCCATCATTGTTTGGAGCAAGAATATGAGTGATAACAGATCAAAAGCATTAGACGCAGCATTAGGCCAGATTGAACGCCAGTTTGGTAAAGGCGCTATCATGCGCTTAGGTGATAACAAAGCAATGGACATCGAGGCCATTTCGACTGGTTCTTTAAGCCTTGATATTGCGTTGGGCATTGGTGGTTTACCAACGGGTCGTGTGGTTGAAATTTATGGCCCTGAATCAAGTGGTAAAACGACCTTAACGCTGCAGGTTATTGCAGAAGCACAGCGGGTAGGTAAAACCTGTGCCTTCGTCGATGCTGAGCATGCTTTGGATCCTGTTTATGCCGAGAACCTTGGGGTTAAGGTCGATGAATTGCTGGTGTCACAGCCGGATACCGGTGAGCAAGCACTGGAAATTTGTGACATGCTGGTACGTTCTGCTGCCGTCGATGTGGTCATTATTGACTCGGTTGCCGCGCTAACACCAAAAGCTGAAATTGAAGGTGAAATGGGCGACAGCCATGTTGGTTTGCAAGCTCGTCTGATGTCTCAGGCGTTGCGTAAATTAACCGCGAACCTGAAAAAATCCAACACCATGTGTATTTTCATCAACCAAATTCGGATGAAAATCGGGGTGATGTTCGGGAATCCTGAAACCACCACCGGCGGTAACGCCCTGAAATTCTATTCATCCGTTCGTCTTGATATTCGTCGTACCGGCGCATTGAAAGAAGGTGATGAAGTGGTTGGTAATGAAACCCGCGTTAAGGTCGTGAAGAACAAAGTTGCACCTCCCTTTAAGCAGGCTGAATTCCAGATCATGTACGGCAAAGGTATTTCGAAAGAAGGCGAGTTGATTGACCTGGGGGTTAAACATAAGCTGGTAGAAAAAGCGGGCGCCTGGTATAGCTATCAGGGCGATAAAATTGGCCAAGGTAAAGCCAATTCAATGAATTTCCTTGCTGAAAATCCTAAAATCGCTAAAGATATTGAAGCACGCTTACGGGAAATGTTACTGCTGAAACCTAAGCTGGATGATGTAAATGCCAACGGAGAGCCAGTAGTAGCCAAAGAAACAAAAAGCACTAAAGCGTCAAAAGCAGCAAATGCTGCCAAAGAAGAGCAAGACGACCTGCTATAAGCCTTTTCTGAAATTCAAAGTTAAAAACCCACGGTCAGTTAAATAACTGACCGTGGGTTTTTCTTTTCTCGATGACAAATTTATGTAATGGTTAGGATCCGGAACCGTAAAAATAGATGTCGAGTAAAGTGATGAAGTATTCTATCTTGAAAGTGGCTTTGGTTGCTGCGCTATCCCTTGGGGTTGCAAGTGCCTGTAGCCAGGCTGAAAACCCGTCTGCGCAACAGCAAAGCGAACAAAAGTCAGCATACCTTGAGACCATTTATGCGGAGTACTTTACCGCTAATCTGCAACTGAATCCTTTGCAGGCGACCTTTGTTGGCGAACACAGGTTCAATGATAAGCTGGCAAACTCTCTTTCTGAAGAACATCGTACCCGACAGCGAATGCTGGAAGAAGAATACCTGAGCCTGGTAAGGGAAATCGACCCAGATGATCTGGCAGAGCAAGACAGACTGAGTTATGAAATTTTTAAGCGTGACCGTGAAACAACTCTCGAGCAGTTAGAACACCCAACCCATTTATTACCTGTTGATCAGTTTTATAATATCGCTGGCCGCTTTGCAATGCTCGGCTCCGGTCAATCCGCACAGCCTTTTAATAGCGTCGAAGATTACCAGAACTGGGCCGCTCGTCTGCGCCGTATTCCGACTATATTTGATCAGGCTATCAGCAATATGGAGCAGGGCATCGAGCGTGATATCGTGCAGCCCCGTATATTGATGGAAAAGGCGTTGCCGCAAATCGATGCACATGTTGTTGATGATTTGGAAGACAGCATGTTTTTCGCGCCTTTGCAGGAATTTCCGTCAGACTTTAGCGATGAGCAAAAGCAGGAGCTGAGCGCTCAGTACCAACAGATCCTGACCGATGAAGTGTTACCTGCTTATCAGCGTTTAGCTGATTTCATCCGCACAACCTACCTTGAACATACTCGAGCCGATAGTTTTGGGCTGGGCGCCTTACCAGGTGGTGAGGAATGGTATGACTTCAATGTTCGCTGGCGTACCACCACTGATTTGAGTGCCAACGAGATCCATCAGATCGGGCTGGATGAAGTGACCCGCATTCATGGTGAAATTGAAGACATTATGCAGCGTGTCGAGTTTGAGGGGTCGCTGCAAGAGTTCTTCGACTTTACCCAGAGTGACGAGCAATTTATTTATGCCAGCCGCGACGCTATGCTGGAGGATTACCGTACCTTCGCCGCGCAGGTGGATGAAGTGACGCCCCAGCTTTTCCATCAGGATATGTTTCCGCAAGCTGACTATGAGATCCGTAAAGTAGAGGAATTTCGTGAGCAAAGCGCAAGCTCAGGAAGCTACCAGGCACCACCGGAAGATGGTTCACGCGCTGGTATTTTCTATTTAAATACCTATGACTTGTCGGCACGACCAACCTGGGCGAAAGGGGCGCTGGTTCTGCATGAAGCCGCTCCGGGTCACCATTATCAGATAGCGTTGCAAAGAGAGATGGAGAACCTGCCACGGTTCCGTCGCTTTGGCGGTGAAACCGCGTTTATCGAAGGCTGGGGGCTGTATGCAGAATCACTTGGCAACGAACTCGGCGTGTACAACGACTATGACCAATTTGGTGCGCTGGTAGCTGAGCTATGGCGTTCTATTCGCCTGGTCGTCGACACCGGCATTCATGCAAAAGGCTGGTCGAGAGACGAGGTACTTGATTACATGCGTAGCAACGCCCCTGTAGCGGATGCTCGGGCGATTTCTGAAGCCGAGCGTTTTATGGCGCTGCCAGGTCAGGCCCTTGCCTATAAAATAGGGCAGCTGGAAATTCGTAAATTGCGCACGGAAGCAGAGCAGGCATTGGGCGACTCGTTTAATGTACGCGACTTCCACCGCGAGGTTCTGCGTAACGGCTCATTACCGTTGTCCGTGTTACGCCAGCAAATCGAGCGTTGGGTGGCTGATCAGCAAGCATGAGCGGATGGCAACTTGCTAACCCCGTGCGACGGGTTAAGGCCAATCTGAAAGGCCGTGACCTGGTGGTCGGCGATATTCACGGCTGTTTTGATTTGCTTCAATCGGCACTGGATTCACTGGCGTTTGACGAGCGTGTTGACCGCTTGTTTAGCGTCGGTGACCTGATTGACCGCGGACCTGATTCAATAGCCAGTATGGGCTGGCTTGGTAAGCCCTGGTTTTACGCCTGCCTGGGAAATCACGAGTCGGTATTACTGGATTACCTTTACAGCCAGGACGAAGACCTTGCGGATACCTGGTGTCGTTTTGGTGGTGAATGGTTTTTTGACCTGTCATTTAAAATGCAGACATCACTGGCTCAACGAGTGCTGCAACACTGCAGCTACGCAGTCGAAATCAGCGATCAGAAGGGCCATGCAGAAACAGGTATTGTGCACGCGGATGTACCCGTTGGAATGAGCTGGTCACAATTTACCAGCGCAATTGGCGATAACAGCCGACTGCAATACGACACCCTGTGGGCGCGTGAACGTGGCCGGGGCCTGCGGTCTGATCGGGTTGAAGGGGTACGCCAGGTCGTAGCTGGGCATCAGATAGTGCAGGGCGCTCATCAAAGCGGTAATGTCTGGCTTATTGATACAGGAGCTTACCGCGCGGAGCAGCAAGGCGGCGAGTTAACGGTACTGGAACTGCCTGACCGCCTGCATCACTTCTCTGACTCTGCGTTGCGATAATCTGTTGGAATAATTTCCTGTGCCCATTCGCTGGCCTGCAAATACATTCTGGCGATCTCGTTGTGGGCAATTTGCAAACGACGGGCAATGGCTTCAACTTTACGCCAGTGCGCCTCTTCATAACAGCGAATCAAGCCGAGATAGAACGCCAATAGTCCGCGCCGTTGAGTCAGCGCCTGGGTAATAGCAGGGCTGAGGTTAATACGCCGGATAGCCGTTTCCAGGTCCTCGTCAAACATAGCGTCCAGCAACGAAAACATCCCGACCAGAAAGGCCTGATTGGGCTGTACTTTGGGTTGTTGATGGTACTCAGCGACTAATTCGCAGAAACGTGCTCGGGTAATACTAAGGCGGATGAGTTCATTGGGCTTGTCATCGGTCAGTGCGGCAGTGACAGCCATGGTCACAAAGCGGTTAACCTCGGCAGCGCCCAAAAACACCACCGCTTGCTGTAAGGAGGTAACTTTTTCGCGTAAACCAAAGGCCGCCGCGTTGACGAAACGAAGCAGACGGTAGGAGAGGGCAACGTCCCGCTGCAGGATGACCGTCATCCGGCGAAAATCAAACTCTTCGCGGGTGGTTTCCGCCAGTAATTCAGTGCAGGCTGCTTTGGTCGGATTAATTCGCCGACGTTTAATTAACTCAGGCCGTGAAAAAAAATAGCCCTGAAAATAGCTGAAACCATCTTCCAGCGCATCGTTGAACTGTTCCTGGGTTTCTACTTTTTCAGCCAGTAATTCGATATTGTAATCGCGAACCTGGTATTTTAGCGCCTGCAACTGACGGAAGGTGTACGCCTGCAAATCGACTTTGATAATAGAAATGCAATCGAATACTTCAAGCCATTCGCTTTGAAAACGGTAGTCGTCCAATGCGATATGATAACCAAGATTACGCAGCTCGCGGATACGGGTGAGTACTTCAGGGGTTGGTTCAACATTTTCCAACACCTCAATATACACTTCCATTGGGTTCAGCAGGGTGGGTAGTGAAGTTAACAAGCCGCCCCTGGCAAAATTAATGAAGGCAGGGCAATGATCGGTGATCTCGCTTAATGTATGCTGCAACTCACTGTCCTGAATTAAGGTGCTGGTAGCAATATCAGCATCAATATCAGGAAATGCATTGCTTTCGCCATCACGGAAAAGCAGCTCATAACCGTATAGCTTTTGATGGCGGTCAAGAATTGGTTGTCGCGCTAGATAAAAGAACATAGCATCTTATATTGTTATCGATTTTCGGATGGTAGCAGATAAAAGCAAAGGAGCCTAGAAGTGAAGAAGGATATGAAGGTTGGAATTGCGTTAGGCTCAGGCGCGGCAAGGGGATGGGCCCATATTGGTGTGCTTCGGGCGTTGCATGAAATGGGTGTAAGGCCCAATGTGGTGACCGGAACCTCGATCGGCTCCCTGGTCGGTGGCGCGTACTGTGCTGGTCGATTAGATGAACTGGAAAAGTGGGTTCGCGATATGGACCGTTGGGAGGTGTTTAACCTGCTCGACTTTGGTTTTAGTAACGGTGGAGTCGTCTCCGGCGAACGTGTTTTTAATTTCGCGCGGGAGCAGTTTGGGGCCATTTGCATCGAGGATCTACCGATTCGCTTTGCGGCCGTTGCCACTGACCTGTATACCGGGCGCGAAATTTGGTTAAAAAAAGGCGACGTCTACGATGTCGCGCGTGCCTCATGCGCCATGCCCGGCCTGTTGTCGCCGAAACCAATGGACAATCGCTGGCTGGTTGACGGCGCGTTAGTGAACCCGGTTCCGGTCTCGTTATGCCGGGCGCTGGAAGCCGAGTTTGTGATTGCCGTACACTTAAACTCTCAACTTAATACGTCGCCGCCGAAACTGCCACCTCAGGATATGAACCCTCAGGGGCTCAACGAGCAGGTTGAGCAGGAAGAAGGCAAGCGCAAAGGACCGTCGGCTGAGAAAGCGAGTCCTGATGACACCAACCCGTTTAAAAGCTTCCTCGCGCAAGGGCAAACCTACTTTGACAATGTGAAGCAGAAATTCAAAAAAGACCATCAGACGCCCGGAGTGATGGGAGTCATGGCGGGAGCGATTGATATCATGCAGGAACGGGTCACCAAAGCGCGGATGGCAGGCGATCCACCGGATATTTTATTGCAGCCTAAACTGGGTCACATTGGTATTCTTGAATTCGAACGTGGCCAGGATGCGATTGATGTCGGCTATGAAACCACCAGACGACTGAAAGATTTGATCGAAGAAGACATTAAAATGCTCCGCTTCCGGCGTGGCGAACGGGTGGTTGATTAACCTGTCGCGATTTCATTAAGCGCACTAAATGAGTGGAAATGGACAATAAAAACCCCCGGCACGGATAACGTGGACCGGGGGTTTTTTAGCTTTATCTACGGACAGAAAATGAGCTAGCTCGTTTTATCCATCTGTGTCTGCAGTTCGTCTTCCATATCGTTGAATTCACTGTCAACGGCTTTGGTTGGTTTGATTGTCATTCGGCTGACCACCACAATTGCCAGGGTGGCTAACAAGACACCAGGGACCATTTCATAAAGCACTGAGCTGAGCGTAGCGCCCTCTTCGAGCACCGGGACGTATATCCAGAACAGCACTGTTACTGCGCCTGTCAGCATGCCAGCCAGGGCTCCCTGCATGGTCATGCGCTTCCAGTAGAGGCTCAGCACAATCAATGGACCAAATGCGGAGCCGAAACCAGCCCAGGCGTTACCGACCTGGTCAAGAATAGTCCCTTGCGGTACCCAGACAATGGCAATTGCTACAATCGCGACCAGGAACACGGACAAGCGGCCAACGGCAACCTGCATTTTGTCACTCGCATTTTTATTGAGGAAGCTTTTGTAGAAGTCCTGAGTCAGCGCGCTTGAGGTTACCAGCAGCTGCGATGAAATCGTGCTCATAATCGCTGCCAGAATGGCTGCCAGTAAGAAACCACCGATAAACGGATGGAACAGGGTTTGCGACAGAACGATAAAGATGGTTTCTGCGTTATCCAGGGTGCCGTCGGTGACATAGGCGCCCACTTCGACGTCTTCAGCGTTGATTGACATGTAGGCTGCGCCCAACAAACCAGTCAGCATGGCACCAATGATAGCGACCGTCATCCAGGTCATACCAATACGGCGCGCGGCTTTGAAATCACGAACTGATTTGATTGCCATAAACCGAACGATAATATGCGGCTGACCAAAGTAGCCGAGACCCCATGCCAGCAATGAGATAGTTCCTAAAAAGGTAATGCCATAAAATGGATTGAGCATCGCCGGGTCGATCTCGCGCACCTCAGCGGTGACGGGCTCGATACCACCAAGCACGCTAAAGCCCACCAGCGGCACCATAATGAGGGCAACGAACATAATACAACCCTGCACAAAGTCGGTCATGCTGACGGCGAGAAAGCCGCCAAGCAGGGTATAAGCCACCACGACCGCAGCGGTCACGATAAGGCCAGTGTGATATTCCATGCCAAAGGCGTTTTCGAACAGAGTGCCACCAGCATACACCCCGGAAGCGGTGTACAAAGTGAAGAAGATAATGATCACCACCGCGGATACCAGACGCAGTACGCGGCTTTTATCCTGGAAGCGGTTTTCAAAATAATCAGGAATGGTGATCGAGTCTTTGGCGACCTCAGTGTACGTGCGAAGCCTTGGGGCTACTAACCGGTAGTTTACGTATGCACCGATAAGCAGGCCTAAAGCCAACCATACTTCTGCGAACCCTGACACGAAAAATGCACCGGGCAGACCCATTAACATCCAACCACTCATGTCCGATGCACCAGCTGACAGTGCTGTGACACCAGGACCGAGACGGCGACCGCCGAGCATGTAATCACCCAGATCACTGGTTGATTTGAAATAGCCATACACACCAATGCCGAGCATGGCAATGAAGTAGAGCGCTAATGAAATCAGAGTACCTGTTTCCACAAAAAACTCCTGTAACAATTAAAAGTTACCGCATCGTTTAAATGCAGCGCTTACTGAAAGCGGATTACGCTAACAAAATCTTTACTAAGCATCAAGCTGCCGCTGTTTAGCTGAGCGTGTAGGTCTGTTGCAGCAGGCTTTCGGTATAACCGTCTGCCGGCTTGTTAAACACGCTGGCGGTATCTTCATAGGTCACGATCTCACCATGGCGCATGATCATTACTTTGTCGGCGACGTGACGAATAATCTCCGGGCTGTGTGAAACAAACACATAGGACATTTTCATATCACGCTGCAGATCGAGTAATAAGTTAATAATCTGAGCCCGAATGGAGGAATCCAGTGCTGCCAGGGCTTCATCGGCGACAATGACATCGGGGTTAAGCATGATAGCACGGGCAATGCAGGCGCGTTGCTTTTGTCCAGTCGACATCATGTGGGAGTGGAAAACCGCGTGTTCAGGAAGCAAACCGACCTTGAGCAGGGCTTCGGAAACGGTTTCGCGACGTTGCGCACTGCTTAAATGTGTATTAAACAGCAGAGGTTCTTCCAGCTGTCGGCCAATGGTCAGATGCGGGTTGAGCGATGCATCGGTGTCCTGAAACACCATTCGGATATGGCGGCAGCGAAAGCGATAGTCCTGCGCTTTGAGTGGCTCCCCGCGCAGGTAAACGGTTCCGCTGCTGGGGCGTTCTGCACCGGCAATTATTTTTGCCAGGCTACTTTTACCAGAGCCGGTTTCGCCCATAATGGCCAGGGTTTGACCGCTTTCGAGGTCAAACGACACATTATTGAGCGCACGAATTCGTTTGGGCGCCCACCAGCGTCCTTTGTGCAGGTACGCTTTACTGAGGTTCTCAACCCGGAGCAGACTAGTCATTGCCTTGTACCTTAGCTGCGCTATTTAATGGATAGTGACAGGCGTAAAAATGCGAACGCAATTTGCGCGTTTGCGGGGTGGTTACGCATTTACGCCGGGCGTTTGGACAGCGTGGACCGAGCCGACATCCAATTGGTAAATGCTGCATCGGTGGGGAGGCCCCGGTCAGTGTTGGTAAGTGTGTTTTTGGTTCACAGCGACTCTGTTGGTACAGCGAGGTCGAGGTTAATGCCTCGGTGTACGGATGAAAGGGTTCTTTCAGCAATGCCTGAGCCGGACCGGATTCCATTATCTGACCACTATAAAGCAATGTCAGACGTTCGCTCTCAGGCATAATGGTTCCCATATCCTGAGACATCAGCAGGATCGACATCTTATGACTGGCATGAAAGCGCCCAAGTAGCCGATAAATTTGCTGCCGGGTCGAGGGCTCCATCGCGGTTGTGGGTTCGTCAGCAATTAACAGCCGCGGACGGTGGGCGATGGCGGATGCGATCATGATTTTTTGCGCTGCCCCTTCGGACAGTTCAAACGGAAAGCTTTCCATCACCGCCTGATGCTCTTTAATTCCAACCCGATGAAGCAGTTTAATCACCTTATTGCGACGTTCTTTGCGTCGGCTCCACCAGTGTTTGCTGGATAGGTCGCTGTCGAGAATCGCTTCGCCCAGTTGCGCTTCGACGGTGTCGTTGGGGTCGAGGTAGCTGCGCGGGTCCTGGAATATCATGGCGATATCGACGCCGATAATGCGGCGCCGTTCGGCTGCAGGCATGCTCAGAAGATCCTTGCCGTCAAACCAGAGGCGATCAGCGCGGACTGTCCATCGCGGATCAAGAAAGCCCATAATGGCACTGGCAATCAGGCTTTTACCCGAGCCTGATTCGCCGACCAGGCTATGCACTTCGCCTTCAGCAACACTGAAACTGACCCGGTCAATCACATCGATAGGGCCATGGTCGCTATCGCCGGTGATGGTCAGGTTTCGCACATCGAGCAACATTAGCGTTTTATCCTTTCATCAATGGCCGATTTCAGGCTGTCCCCGACTACATTGACACTGACCAGGGTAATAAACAATGCAAATCCGGGTAACGCCATCACCCATGGCGAGCTATAAGCAACCTCGACTGATTTCGCCAGCATGCTGCCCCATTCGGGCGCGGGTGACTGTGCCCCGAGACCGAGAAAGCCTAGTGCCGCAATATCCAGAATCGCCGTAGACAGAGCCATGGTCAGCTGTACCACCAGCACCTTGACGGTGTTTGGAAAAATAACCACGCTCAGCAGGTACCACTGACTGACACCGTTTAAGCGCGACGCAATAACGTATTCACGATGGCGTTGGTCATGCACGGCGTTGCGCGTGGCATGCAAAAATTGCGGAATCAATACCAGCCAGATGGCAAGCAATGCGTTGTCTAGGCCAGGCCCGAGAATGGCAACAATGATAAGTGCCAGCAGCAACGAGGGGATACTTAACAGCACATCGAGCAAGTGCTTAAGAGTTGAACTTTTAACACCCACACTCATCGCCGCCAGGGCGCCCAGTGGAATGCCGATGGCCGCGGCCGCCAGTACCACCAGAAACGGCAGTCCAAAGCTAAGTCGGGCGCCGTATAAAAGGCGCGATAACATATCGCGACCCAGCTCATCAGTCCCTAACAGAAAGCGGATAGTACCTTCTTCGGTCCAGGCCGGCGGCATCGACAGTGCATCAGTAAACTGGGTGTTGGGTGAATAGGGTGCTAATACCGGAGCAAACAGGGTAAACAGGACGATCGCGCCGAGAATATGGAGCGCAATCATAGCCCACATATTGTGCCGGAACTGGACCCAAACCTGCTCCAGAGGCGATGGTGTCCGCTCTTCGTAATACAGCTTAGGCGTTGGCATAGAGTTCCTGCCTTATTTGAGGGTATCGCCAGGCGTGGAGCAGGTTTAGCAATACGTTAACCAGCAAAATCAGTGCTGCCAGGGTTAACAGGCCTGCCTGCATTACCGGATAGTCGCGCTCGTAAATACTGCGTATTAACCAGCTGCCAAGGCCTGGCCATGAAAAAATCACTTCGGTGATCATGGTATTGGTGATCAAAAAGCTAAAAATAACGCCGAGGTCACGAGTCACTGACTGCATGGTATTGGGAACCGCGTGCTTAAAGATTACCTGAGAGGCCGTAAGCCCTTTGGCTCGTGCCGATTTAATGTAATTGCGCCGCAGCACATCATGCATGGCAGCCCGGGTAAGGCGAGCTAACAGGGTTGCTGGCATGACCGCGAGGACCAGTAATGGAAGTAGCAGATGACGCAGTACGTCAAGCAGCGCGGCCGATTTCGCCGGATGATCAGCACGTGCCAGATCCAGAACAATGGAACCAGTCACGGGTTCAATATTGTAAAGCGGGTTGATCTGACCGGCTATCGGAAACCATTGCAAATTGACGGCGAACACCAGAATAAACAGCTGAGCGAGCCAGAACACAGGAATAGAGTAAGCTGACAAGCTAAGTCCCATCAAAAAACGATCTGGCCAGCGGCCGAGATTGAGGGCACTGATAATTCCCATCGGAATGCCAAGCAGCAGGGCAAGAATACTGGCCAGTACAGCCAGTTCCATGGTCGCCGGGAAACGCGCTTTGACTTCATTCCATACTGGTGTTCCATCCTGCAGCGAAACGCCCCAGTCGCCTTGCAGTAAATGGCCGAGGTAACGGAAATACTGGACCAGGATATTGCTGTCAAAGCCACGACTGCTGGCGACCTGCTGATAGAGCGCCGAGTCGAGGGTCTGAATACCGCTTAAGTTAACCAGTGCATCGCCGGGAAACCAGTAGCCCAGGCTGAATGACAGCACTGTAAGCAAAAACAAGGTCACCAGTAACAGGCTAAGTTGACGCAGCAAGTACCTTGTCATGGCTGCCCCTTATGCGTATTCAGCAGGCGGGTGCCACCATAGGGTTCCAGATGCATGCCCTCAATATAGGGCTGGGTCGCCTTATAACGCATCGAGTGCACGATAGGCATTAATGGCACCTGATTATTGAGCAGCTCCTGTGCTTCGCGATAAAAGGCAAGACGCTCGTCGCGGTCGGCGGTTCGAATGGCACTCATCACCAGGCGGTCGAAGCGCGGTTCGCACCAGCGTGCGCGGTTGCTACCCGAGAGCACGGCGGCACAACTTAACAGTGGTCGAAAGAAATTATCAGGGTCCGGGTTATCGCCTGACCAGCCAATTAACACCGAGTCATGGTCGCCATCAGCCAGGCGGCGACGGAAGGTGCTCCATTCATAGCTGACAATATTGACCTGAACCCCAATATTCGCCAGATCCGACTGCATCAGTTCAGCCATTTTGCGCGCATTCGGGTTGTAGGCCCGTTGCACTGGCAAGGCCCAGATGTTCATAGAGAAACCATTCGGGTAGCCCGCATCGGCGAGCAGTTCGCGTGCCGCGACCGGGTCAAAGGTGTAGGCGTCTTCATCACTAAAGTGGGCCCAGGAAGTATTGGGTAAAATACTTTGAGCCAGCGCCGCATGGCCAAAGTAGACGGCTTTAACAATGGATTCACGGTCAATAGCATGGATAAGTGCCTGACGTACCCGGACATCGTCAAACGGTGGCTTTTGAGTATTAAAGGCCCAGAATGCGGTGTTCGGACTAACCGTTGAGTATAGATTTATATCGTCGCGCGCATCGAGATCATCTAAATCGCGTGCCGGAGGATACGGCACGATATCGCAGTCTTTGGTCAGCAGCATCAGAATGCGTTTGTGGTCGCTGGGGATGATCCGAAAAACCACGCGTTCTGACTTCGCCGCACCTTGCCAGTAGCCCTGGTGGCGTCGATAGCTCAGGCTGACGTCTTTGCGAAAATGCTGGAATTTAAAAGGGCCGGTGCCGACCGGGAGATTATCCAGCGCCACGCGATTGTCTTCTGCGACCAGCTGTTCGCCGTATTCGGCGGATAAAATGACTGCAAAGTCGGTGGCTAAATTGGCGATGAAGGAGCTGTCAGGTTCGTGCAGGTGGATAGTGAAATTATGATCATCTTTCACTTCAATGCGTTGAATAAGGCGATCCAGACCCACTGCAGAAAAAAACGGATACCCAGTCATCGAAATCAAATGGAATGGATGATCGGTATTGAGCCAGCGTTCAAAACTAAACTGAACGTCGGTCGCCGTCAGCGGCCGGGTGGGAGTGAAATAGCGGGTCTGATGAAACTCGACCCCTTCGCGCAGGGTGAAGCTGTATTCGGTGCCATCTTCGTTGATCTGCCAGGATTCGGCCAGTGCCGGAACATATTCTTTCGCTTCGTCACTGTATTCAATTAAACGGTCATAGAGCAGGTTGGCGGTCATATCGAGGGTTGTCCCCGAGGTCACCAACTGTGGGTTAAACGACTCGGGGTTACCTTCAGCGCAGTAGAGTAGCCCCTCGCTAAGCATTTGCGGGTCACTCTCCGGCGATGGGCTACAAGCCATCGCTGTCAAGGCCGATAAGACGATGCTGACGGCCTTTATGGCGTGGTTGAATGGGGTCGGTTTATTCACTTTGAGCATCCAGCAACGCATATTTTTTAAGGTAACCACGCAGCTGATGATAGGTCAGCCCAAGCTTTTCTGCTGTTTTCTTCTGATTAAACTGCGCTTTTTCCAGTGCACAACGTAGCATTTTGATTTCAAAATCCTGGGTGAGCTGTTTAAAGTCGCAATTGTCGTTTAAATCAGGCAGCACGAAATGCTCGTCTGCACCGTTGCCATTCATTCGTGGTGACGGGGTATCTGCAGAACTTGTCGCATTCGCATCCTGTTCAACAATATGGCTGGCCTGGCGGCTCAATGAGCCAGTTTTAGGGGGGCGTGTGCCTGGTCGGTAAGGACTTTCAAAAGGGTCAGTGACGATTTCACTGACTGGTAAATGGGCGTTATTCAGCCGATAGACACTGCGTTCGACGACATTTTTAAGCTCACGCACGTTGCCCGGCCAATGGTAATCAAGCAGATGCTGCTTTGCTTTGCTGGTGAAGCCACTGAACAGCTCCAGATCAAGTTCCCGCGCCATCTGAATCGCGAAATGCTCTGCTAATACCATAATATCTTCACGCCGCTCGCGTAGCGGGGGCAGGGTAATGACATCAAATGCCAGCCGGTCGAGCAGATCGGCACGGAACTCATTGCGTTCCGCCAGTGTCGGTAAGTCTTCATTGGTGGCAGCAATCAGACGGACATCGGTTTTAATCGTTTTACTGCCACCGACCCGTTCAAATTCACCATACTCAATGACTCGCAACAGCTTTTCCTGGACCAGCGACGATGTCGTAGCCAGTTCGTCAAGAAACAGCGACCCGCCATTGGCACGCTCAAAGCGACCTTCATGACGCTTGCTGGCACCGGTAAAGGCGCCGGATTCATGGCCAAAAAGTTCGGTTTCAAGCAGCGTTTCGTTCAATGCCGCGCAGTTGAGTTTGATATAAGTCTGGTCCCAGCGCTGGGACAAATAGTGCAGTCGCGCTGCAATCAACTCTTTACCAGTACCGCGTTCTCCAATGATTAACACAGGTTTGCCGAGCGGAGCCGCCTGGGAAACACGATCGAGAACTTCGAGAAAACTATTCGCCTGACCAATCAGATTGTCGTTGCGTCGGGGACTCATGATCTACCTTAAGGTTAGTGTTTTTGACTAACTTTTAGTTGTTTTAGTTAATGTAGCAGTCAATGACCTACTCAGCCTATTATTTAAAATCTTTTATTTTCAACGTATTATAAATAATTCACAAGTTGGCTCAATTCCTGAATGTTCTTCACTGGAAGCATACACTGAGAAACAGAGGTAAAGGTCATGAGTATTTTTTCACGCTTTACAGACATCGTAAACGCTAATTTGAACTCCCTGTTGGATAAAGCTGAAGATCCGCAAAAAATGGTGCGTCTGATTATCCAGGAAATGGAAGACACTCTGGTTGAAGTTCGTTCAAATTCGGCCCGAACCCTGGCCGAGAAGAAAGAACTGGCACGCCATCTGGGACAGATCGAGCGGGAAGCTCAGGACTGGCAGAGCAAAGCGGAACTGGCACTGTCCAAAGATCGGGAAGATTTAGCACGTTCAGCTTTGTTAGAGAAAAAGAAGTTACAGGAAACCATGGACAGTGTGCAGCGCGAAATCGACCGGGTCGATGAGCATGTTGACCGTCTGAGTGAAGAGATTGGCCAGTTGCAGGAAAAGCTGTCAGACGCCAAAGCTCGCCAGAAGTCGATTCTGATGCGCCAGCGTACCGTGTCGTCGCGGTTATCGGTGAAGAGCAAGCTGGATAGTGGCAAAGTGGACGAAGCACTGCAGAAATTTGACCGCTATGAAGCTAAAATTGATGGTATCGAGGCACAGGTTGATGCCTATGACCTGGGTAAGAAAACGCTCGCTGATGAATTCAAAGCGTTAGAAAACGACGCTAAAGTTGAGGATGAACTGGCTGCTCTGAAGGCGAAGGTGAACGAAGCGAAAGGTAAACAGAGCAACGACGCGTAAGCAATGCACAAGAGAGGTGGTCAGGCCATGCTGAGAAGCATCGCAAGGCCAGCCGATCTACTCTCAGGTGAGGATTGAGACAATGGAAGGATTAGTAGCCATCATGGCGGCCCCAGTTATTATTTTTATGATTTTCGTGGCTCCCATCTGGTTGATACTGCATTACCGCAGCCGCAATAAAATCAATGCCGGGCTGAATGATGATGAACGGCAGTCGTTGCAGGATCTGGCGCGGACTGCAGAACGTTTGCAGGACCGTATTCAGACGCTGGAGTCTATTCTTGATGCGGAGCACCCTAGCTGGCGCCATAAGCATCAGGGAGGTGGAGCATGAGTGATGAGAAGAAACGATTCTACCGCGATGTTCAACGCGGCAAGTTAGGCGGCGTCTGTGCCGGTATAGCGCGCTATTTCGGCTGGGAAGTCTGGGTGGTTCGTATCGTGGCCGTGACGTCCGCCTTGCTGCTGACGAAATTTATTGTGTTGGGGTACATTATTGCCTGGGTGGTGCTTGATCAGGGCCCAAAGTCTGCCAGCGGTGAGCCACGAGTGGTGCGAGAAACAACCACGGTTGAGCGCACCGAAGATGGCCGCTCAATAGAAGTAAAGACCCGGGTATGGGAAGCCGGTGAGGTTCCTAAAGAAGCGATTAAAGATATTGCGGGTCGTTTCGCGACCATGGAACAAAGTGTACGTGCCATGGAAAGCTATGTAACCTCGAGTGAATACAAGGTTCGGCAGGAGATCAACCGCTTGTAACCTGATTGGCAAAAAAACGTTACATAGGTAACTGGTCCGAGAAGATGGCGCATATTGCGCCATTTTTTATGTCTGCATACTCTAGCCGCAAATAACTATAACTATGGCTTCTAAGATATGCATAAACCGACCGCTGGCTGGCACGCCGATACCATCGCAATTCATGGTGGCGAAGCGCCGCAGGATCCACACGGTGCGTTAGTGGCGCCGCTGTATCAGACTTCGACCTTTGTTTTTGACAGTACCCACCAGGGTGGTCAGCGGTTTGCCGGCGAAGAAGCTGGTTATATTTATTCTCGTTTAGGCAACCCCACTGTCAATCAGCTGGAGCAGCGTATTGCTGAGTTGGAAGGCATGCAGGCGGGGGCCGCAGCGGCGACTGGTATGGGCGCAGTCGCGGCGACGATGATGGCTTTTTTACAGCAAGGTGACCATGTGGTGGCCTCGGACGCTATCTATGGTTGTAGTTTTGCTTTGTTTGATCATTTGTTTCGTCGCTTCGGTGTCGAGGTCAGCTTTGTCGATATGAGCGATCTGGAGCAAACCAAAGCGGCCTTTCGTGACAACACCCAGCTGGTGTTTCTGGAAACCCCTGCCAATCCACATCTAAAGCTGGTTGATATTGCCGCGGTCAGCAAACTTGCACATCATCACAAGGCCCGTCTGGTGGTCGACAATACCTTTATGACCCCGCTACTACAGCGACCGGGTGAGTTCGGCGCGGATCTGGTAGTGCACAGCGCGACTAAGTACCTCAATGGCCATGGTGATGTGGTTGCCGGACTGGTTACCGGGCGTAGCGAAGACATTGAGCTGATTAAGTTCACCACCTTAAAAGACATGGGCGCGACCATGTCGCCGCATGATGCCTGGCTGATTTTGCGCGGCCTGAAAACCTTGCCCGTGCGAATGCAGCGGCATTGCGAAAATGCGCTGGCAGTGGTGGCCTTTCTGCAGGAAATGCAGCCGGCCGGCATGATTAGCCGGTTGTATTTTCCGGGGGTTAACCAGGATGAGCAAAGCAGTCATGAGAGTGACTTGCTACAGACCCAGATGAAAGCCGCTGGTGCGGTCATCGCCTTTGATATGAGCGATGGCTTTCGCGCCGCGACCCGACTGCTCGACCAACTCAGCATGATCAAGTTAGCGGTTAGCCTGGGCGACGCCGAGAGCCTTATTCAGCACCCCGCATCGATGACACATTCGCCGCTAACGCCGGAAGCCCGCGCTGCCGCAGGTATCGGTGATGGCCTGGTGAGGCTGTCAGTCGGCTTAGAGCACGCGGACGATATTATTACGGATTTGCGTCAGGCCTTTACTTCGCTGAAAAAGGGCGCTGAAAACACCGCACTGAATACCGATTAATGGAACTTTAAGTTTACAGCACTCCGCCGAGTGCAGTTTGCCAGGGTGCAGCAGACTCGGCTAACGTGAGTTCTAAGTACAGCGACAGCACGCGACTGTCAGCAACAACAGACAACAAGGTGCAACATGGCTAAGAAGCAAACTCAGTATGTATCCCGTGAACCTGACGAGCAGGGCATCATTCACTGGAGTGACGAGGAAAATGCCGTTTGGCGTGACCTGGTGGAACGCCAGCTGAAACTCATGCCCGGTAAAGCCTGTGATGAGTATATGGAAGGTCTGCGTTTAATTGATTTCCCCCGTGATCGTATTCCTCAACTGGGTGAAATCAATAAAGTGCTGGGCGAAACCACTGGCTGGCAAGTGGCGCAGGTACCTGCGTTGATCCCGTTTGACGAGTTCTTCCGTTTGCTGGCGAATAAGCAGTTCCCGGTTGCGACTTTTATTCGTACCCGTGAAGAATTTGATTACCTGCAGGAGCCGGATATATTCCATGAGATCTTCGGTCACTGTCCGCTGCTAACTAACCCTGCGTTTGCCGAATTTACGCATATGTACGGTAAGCTGGGTTACGCGGCGACGCCGAAAGAGCGGGTTTATCTGGCCCGGCTGTACTGGTTTACAGTTGAGTTCGGCTTGCTGAAAACGAAAGATGGACTGCGTATTTATGGCGGCGGTATTCTTTCTTCGCCGGGCGAAACCGATTACTCAGTTAACAGCGACACCCCTGAGCGTCACCCGCTAACGGTGCTGGATGCACTGCGCACGCCATACCGAATTGATATTATGCAGCCGCTGTATTACACCATTGAGTCCGTCGATGAGCTGTTTAAAATAGCCGATATGGACATCATGAGTATGGTCCATGAAGCGATGGAGCTGGGCTTGTACGAGCCGAAGTTTCCGCCGAAAGAAAAAAATGACGCCGCGTAAACAAGCAAACTATTTATTTAAACAACAGGACTACCAATGAGCGATTTAAAGAACCAAACCTGTGAAGCCTGTCAGGCTGATGCTCCCGCAGTGTCTGACCAAGAGCTGAAAGAACTCATGCGCGAAATCCCGGAGTGGGCACCAGTCAGCCGCGATGGTGTGATGCAACTTGAGCGTGCCTATAAATTTAAGAACTTTAAGAAAGCCTGGGCGTTTCATGAGCTGGTGGCGCAGATGGCCGAAGATGAGTTTCACCATCCGACCCTGACCCTGGAATGGGGTAAGCTGACCGTGACCTGGTGGACCCATGCTATCAAAGGGCTGCACCGCAACGACTTTATTATGGCAGCGAAAACCGACGCTTTACTGGAAAAGCTGGATAGTTAACTCCGCCTTTCTACATTTATCGCAAGCAGCAATCTGTCGGTCGACAGTTGCTGCTTTTTTGTTGCTGCCCCTGTATAATTTTTTTTACACTTTTTAGCCGCGCTGAGAACCTATGCGTTTAGAGATTACCTGCCAGGACCGTCTTGGCTTATGCCAGGAAGTCCTTGCCATTTTGCGAGAAAATGAAATCGATTTGCGGGGCATTGAAGTCGACCCCATCGGTAAGATTTTCCTTAATTTTCCAGCGATGGAGTTTGCTGATTTCCAGGCACTGATGCCTAAGATCCGCCGTATTCCCAACGTCGAAGACGTAAAAACCACGTCATACATGCCATCAGAGCGAGAGCACTACGAGTTTAATCTGTTGCTAAGCACCTTGCCCAACCCGGTTATTTCGGTCGACGCAAAAGGACACATTGACGTTATCAATGCAGCGGGTGCAGCCTTGCTGACCACCGATAAGAACGCATTAAAAGGCGAATTGGTGGATGACTGGCTTGGCGGCTTTTCGATTCAACGCTGGCTCGAGCGTAAACCGACCGAGGCCGATAACGCACAGGTTAAATGTGGTCGCTCCAGCTACTATGCCAATCTATTCCCGATCTGGCTTACCGACGATGAAGGTGAACCCATTTTTGCTGGTGCCGTGATTCATTGTCAGTCCGAACCGATTGCAGTGCCGTCACTGAGTAGCCCGACCGCTGCCGCCTTCGCCGGGATCCTGACCCAGCACACGGGGATGCGCAAAGTGCTCAAAGATGCAGAGCGCATGGCCAGTCTGGATGTTCCGCTGTTGATTGAAGGCGAAACCGGGGTCGGTAAAGAACTTCTCGCGCGGGCCTGCCATAAAGCCAGTCGGCGTGGCGATAAGCCCTTTTTGGCGGTGAACTGTGGTGCTTTGCCTGACAACGTGGCAGAAAGCGAATTATTTGGGTACGGCGCGAGTATTTTTGATAACCATCCAGATGGTAAGAAAGGGATTTTCGAGCAGGCGGCAGGTGGTGTCGTGTTGCTTGATTCGGTCGCTGACATGTCGCGCGAGTTGCAGGCAAAGCTGTTGCGTTTTATTCAGGATGGCACCTTTCGCCGGATTGGCGAAGAGGCTGAAGTGACAGTTGATGTGCGGGTTATTTGCTCAGCGCGTGGCGCTTTAATTGACCGCGTTGAGTCCGGTGATTTTCGTGAAGACCTGTATTATCGTCTGAATGTGCTGAACCTGATGCTGCCGCCATTGCGCGAACGCCGTGGTGATATTCTGTTACTTGCAGGGCACTTCCTGCAACAGGCCTGTCAGCGCCTGGGGAGACCTTTAGTCGGTCTTAGCAGCGGGGCGCGTAACCTGCTTAATCAGTACAGCTGGCCGGGCAATATTCGTCAGTTAGAGAATACTCTGTTTCGCGCTGTATCCATGCTTGAAGGGGAGCAGCTTGAGGCCAGTGATATTCAGTTGCCGGAAGCACCGCCCCTGGCTTCAGGGATTGATATCGATCTTGAGCAGACCTCACTGGAAGAGGCGGTTAAAACGTTCGAAGCAAGCCTCTTGCGACGCCTTTATCCGAATTACCCCAGTACCCGCCAGCTGGCACGAAAACTGGGCTTAAGCCATACCGCCATCGCCAATAAACTGCGCGAGTACGGAATTGGCAAACAACGAAAAAGCTGACCTGTAAAGATTTCAGAACAGCCATGAAGGGGTAGTGTAAACTAATGCGTACACTACCCCTGATTACAGGCTACTCTCCTCGTATGTAAACATATCTATCCAGTTAGCCTTTTTTTTGCGCGTCTGGTAGTACCTCCTCAGTACTGGCACTTCCTACCTACAGAAGATACAACTAGGCTGACTATTCGAATTAAAAACGGCTTGGCTAAGGCCAGTCCGCACAACTGATATGTGACAACAAACGTGACAACAATCGTGACAACAATCGTGACAACAAAGAGGTTTCCCCATGAGCGACAAGACTATTAATCCATTAGGCACTGACGGATTTGAGTTCGTTGAATACACCGCAGCTGATCCTAAGGGTATTAACGATTTAAAAGAGCTGTTCACCTTGTTCGGCTTTACCGAGGTCGCTAAGCACCGTCGTAAAGATGTCTGGCTGTACAAGCAAAATGACGTCAACTTTATCGTCAATGCACAACCGTCATCACAGGCCGAAGAATTCGCCCGTGAACACGGACCAAGTGTCTGTGGTATGGCATTCCGCGTTGCTGACGCCAATGTTGCGATGAAGCATGCACTGGCCAATGGCGCGAAAGAGTTCCGCCCCGATGTCGGCGCAATGGAGCTGAATATTCCGGCGGTCTATGGCATCGGCGAAAGTGCGCTGTATTTTGTTGACCGTTATAAAGACGGCAAAAGCATCTACGACGTCGACTTCCAGTTCTATGACAACTGGGAAGCAGAGATGGACAAAAACAGTGCCGGTATGGACTACGTCGATCACCTGACCCACAACGTATTCCGTGGCAACATGGACGTATGGGCTGGTTTCTACGAGCGTATCGGTAACTTCCGTGAAGTACGTTATTTCGATATCGAAGGTAAGCTGACTGGCTTGCTGAGCCGCGCTATGACCTCGCCATGCGGGAAAATCCGCATCCCAATCAACGAATCACATGACGACAAATCACAAATTGAAGAATACCTGCGCGAATACAAAGGCGAGGGCATCCAGCATATCGCTCTGAGCACAGACGATATCTATAACACGGTACGCAGCCTGCGTGACAAGGGCATGGAATTCATGAGCACGCCAGATACTTACTACGACAAAGTGAACGAGCGTGTTGAAGGCCATACAGAAAGCCTCGACGACCTGCGTGATCTGCGTATCCTGATTGATGGCGCGCCAATGAAAGACGGTATCCTGTTACAGATCTTTACTAAGACGGTGATTGGCCCGGTATTCTTTGAAATCATCCAGCGTAAAGGCAACGAAGGCTTTGGCGAAGGTAACTTCAAAGCGCTGTTTGAATCGATTGAAGAAGATCAAATTCGTCGTGGAGTGTTAAGCGATGCGTAAGTGGATTTCATTTCCTCAGAAACAGGGGACTGCATCGCGCCAGGCGCATGCAGACTTCCCTGAGGAAGCGATATATGAGCGGGAAGCGGGCCGTAGTGGCTTCTTCGGTCCCGCCACCCACTTTCATCACCAACATGCACCAACTGGCTGGAGCGACTGGCAAGGCCCGTTGCGTCCGCGCCTGTTTGACTTTAACCAGCTCAAAGACATCAACCCGGCGTCACCCTGGGCGGTGCCAACCTTGCTGCACAATGCGCATTGTAAGTTCCGCCTGTGGGACATCAGCGAGCCGATGAAAAAGCTCGCGCGTAATGCCGACGGTGATGACCTGTTGTTTATTCATGACGGTAGCGCTGAGCTGTTTTGTGACTATGGCCACATGAGTCTGCGCGATGGGGATTACGTGGTCATTCCACGGTCTACCAACTGGCGTTTGGTGCCGAATGAGCAAATGCGGATTCTGATGATTGAGGCCACCAACAGTGCCTATCAGCTGCCCGATAAAGGCTTAGTCGGTAACCATGCGATCTTTGATCCGGCGGTGCTTGATGTGCCGGAAATCAATGAGGCCTTTAAAGCACAGTACAGCGAAGACGAATGGCAGGTGGAAGTGAAACGCCATGGTGAAGTGTCCGTCGTGACCTTCCCCTACAACCCACTGGATGCCGTTGGCTGGCATGGTGATTTAGCCCCGGTGCGTGTTAACTGGCGTGATATCCGACCGCTGATGAGCCATCGTTATCATTTACCGCCGTCGGCGCATACCACCTTTGTCGCCGACCGTTTTGTGGTTTGTACCTTTGTACCGCGGCCTATCGAAAGCGACCCCGGCGCGCTCAAAGTACCTTTCTATCACAACAATGACGACTATGATGAAGTCTTGTTCTATCACGCTGGGGATTTCTTCAGCCGCGATAATATTGATCGCGGTATGGTAACCTTTCACCCAGCGGGCTTTACCCATGGTCCACACCCGAAAGCCTTTCAGGCAGGGCGTGAGCACAAGAAAAAATTCACTGACGAAGTCGCTGTAATGCTGGACACCCGTGATTCATTGTCAGCCGGCCAGGCCGCTGATGGGGTGGAGAATCCAGACTATGTCTACAGCTGGCAGGAGAAAAAATAGTTTATGAAGTTAGCAACCTATAGAAATGGCAGTCGCGATGGTCAACTGGTCGTTGTCAGTAAAGATCTAAAACGGGCGGTGATGGTGCCGGAAATCGCACCGACGATGCAGTACGCGCTGGATCATTGGGATGACGTTGAACAGAAGCTACGTGAAAGCTACATGGCGCTGAACAACGGCAAATTCAGTGACGACATCGCCTTTCATCAGGACGAGTGTGAGTCACCGTTACCGCGTGCGTACCAATGGGCTGACGGCAGCGCGTATGTAAATCACGTGGAACTGGTACGTCGGGCACGTAATGCCGAAATGCCAGAAAGCTTCTGGGAAGACCCGTTAATGTACCAGGGCGGTTCTGACTCGTTTTTAGGCCCGCGTGATAATATCGAGATGCCATCGGACGAGTGGGGCATCGATTTTGAAGGCGAAATCGCAATTGTTACCGGTGACGTGCCAATGGCCGTTAAATCCGACAACGCCGAGAAGTACATTCGCTTGGTAATGCTGGTGAATGACGTCTCGCTGCGTGGCCTGATCCCGGGCGAACTGGCCAAAGGCTTTGGCTTCTTCCAGTCTAAGCCCTCGTCAGCGTTTTCACCGGTCGCGGTAACCCCGGATGAGTTAGCGGATGCATGGAAAGAGAGCAAACTGCACTTGCCACTGCGCTCAACCTACAACGGTGAGCTGTTTGGTGAACCGAACGCCGGCGTTGATATGACCTTTAACTTCTCGCGCCTGGTAGAACACGCCGCGAAAAGTCGCCCATTAGCGGCAGGTTCAATCATCGGTTCAGGCACTGTGTCCAACAAACAGGGCACCGATCACGGCAGCGCTATTTCAGAAGGCGGTGTCGGCTACAGCTGCATTGCCGAAGTGCGCATGATTGAAACCATCCGCGATGGCAAACCAGCTACTGGCTTCATGAAATACGGCGACACCATTCACATGGAAATGCTCGACGCCAGCGGCCAAAGCATCTTCGGCTCCATCGAACAAAAAGTCGTCCGCTACGACGGGCCTGAATAACCGGGCATTGGGGGAGCATGCAGGGATTGGCTTCTGTGGCGGCTGGCATATTCCCTGGCGGGGACGCCGTGAATACATCCCTGTAGGCTTGACGACAGCATCCATGCTGCCGACACCCCGCCAGGGAAACATGCCATCCGCCACGCGCCAATCCTGCATGCTGCAAGCATCGCGATCAGCCTTGAGAGCGCTTGCGTGGATTGTTGACAAGTTCGGGCAAGATAAACAGGACAGTGACAGGCTGGCGTGTGGGAGACGGCAGGACTCGTTGTTGGGGCGTTGAGCGCATGGATGCGCGAGCCGAGCCTACAGGGATGTATTTACGGCGTCCCCAGCAACGAGTCTGCCGGCGCCCACGGAAGCCAGCCTTTTCCTCAATGTCCAACTGCGACGCCCGTTCGCGCCGAGTGCGCAACTAGGAGGTTTTATGGAACTTTATGGGTATTGGCGGTCTTCGGCTAGTTATCGGGTGCGGATTGCGTTGCATCTGAAGCAGTTGGCGTTTGACTACAAGCCGGTGCATCTGGTCAAAGATGGCGGCGAGCAGAAAAGTGCGGAGTATGCGAAGCTGAATCCGGCTAAGCTGGTGCCGACGCTGGTTGATGGTGAACTGGAGCTGAATCAGTCGCTGGCGATTATTGAGTATCTGGACAGCAAAGCTGGGCCGTTGCTGGTGCCGGAGGATCCGAAAGAGGCGGCGATTGTGCGCATGCTGGCGTTGGATATGGCGTGTGATTTGCAGCCGATTACCAATTTACGGGTGCTGCAGTATGTCAGTGGCACGCTGGATGCGGGTGATGAGGGCCGTCAGGCCTGGATCGAGCATTGGGTGTCGTCGGCGTTTGCGGCATTTGAAAAGCGCCTGGAGAAACATGCGGGTGCATGTTGCGTGGGTGACGAAGTGAGCCTGGCTGATGTGTGCCTGGTGCCGCAGGTGTACAATGCATTGCGCTTTAAGATTGATTTGTCGCCGTATCCACGGCTGTTGCAGGTTTATGAAAACTTGCAGCAGATTGACGCATTTCAAAAAGCGCAGCCTGATCAACAGCCCGACGCTGTGCTTTAACCAGCCTAACCTGCGACTCAACGCAGCAGCGCTCGCCATTGGCGGGCGCTTTTGTTTTAATAGGCTCACGATTAACTGGAAGGATCAAGCAATCCATGCAAGTAACTCATTTAAAAACAAAATTAGCCATTGCGGTCGCGGCGACCCTGATGACTGTTTCCTGTGCCAGCACGGAGCAAGGTTCAGCTCAGCCGACGGAACGAGCGACCACTGAATATCAGGCGCAGGCACAGCAAACGGGCCCACGCAGCGAAACAAGCACGCTGACGCTGGAGCGTATTATGGCTGATCAGGACTGGGTGGCACGTTCACCTGAGTCTGCTTACTGGTCCTATGATGGCTCGCAAATTTTGTTTGAGCGTAAACGTCAGGGTTCGCCGATGCGCGACCTCTATGTTCGTGACCTGACTGCAGATGGCAACGGTGAGCGGGTGGCGCTGGCGCAACTACACGGCTATGCGCACCCTGATGCGGTGGTTAATGACGACCAGAGTATGCATGCGTATGTATTTGAAAATAATATATTTGTGCGCGACCTGCGTAGCGGTGAGCTAAGTCAGCTGACGGGTGACGCACACAGTAAAACGGCGCTGCAATTTTTGCATGATGGTCGCTTAAGCTATCGCGTTGAGAATCGGTTGGTCGCGATTGAGCCAGCCAGTGGACGCCGCCAAACTTTGTTGACGCTGGCGTTTAGTGACGAACCTGAGGCCACTCAGGAGCCTGCGGATTTGATTGCCGAAGAAGAAATGGAGCTGATGGAGTACAACCAGATCCAGCGACGTCAGCGGACGGAGCGTTTTGAGCATCAACAACAGCTGGCTGCACAGAATTCAACGCTGGCACCACAGCCATTTTACATGGGTGAGGGCATGGAGCTGGTTGATCTGAGCCTGTCGCCGGCTGGTGATAAGGCGATTGTGGTGATTACTGAACCGCAAAGCTGGCGTGCGGATGGCGATCTGATGCCACGATACGTCACTGAAACTGGACGCATTCAGAACCAGGATGTGCGTCGTCGGGTGGCTGATGCTGAGCCGGTTGAACATCAAATGTATGTGCTCGATCTGAATTCAGGTGCGAAGCAGGCGTTAGGTTTTGATAGCCTGCCGGGCTTTGATGAGGACGTATTGGCGTCGGTGCGTGAAGAGAATTATGCGGCACGCGGTGAGAATTACCGCAGCGAGCGCAAGCCGCGGGCGATTAACCTGATGGCGGCCTGGTCTGCACCACAGGGTAATATAAACTGGAACCATGATGGCAGTCAGGTGGCGGTGATGCTGCGTGCCTGGGACAACAAAGACCGCTGGATTGCGACCGTAGACTTCGACAATGCGCGTCTGGTAAGCCAGCACCGGTTGCATGATGAGGCCTGGATCAACCGCGACTACAATGATTTTGACTGGGTACCGGGGCAAAACGCGTTGTGGTATGGCTCGGAAGAAGACGGCTATGGCCACCTCTATGTGCGTAACCTGAACAGTGGTCGCAGCCGTCAGTTAACTCAGGGCCAGTATGTGGTTAACAATGTGGTGTCAGGCCAGGATGGTGACTACCTCTACTACACGGCGAACCAGCCACACCCTGGGGTGTATGAAGTCTATCGGGTTGCTATCAGCAGCGGTGACATCGAACAGTTAACGGATCTTGGCGGTATTAATACCTTCGCTCTGAGCCCGGACGAAAGCCAGTTGTTGATAACGCATTCTACTGCGGTGCAGCCCCATGAGCTGTATCTGCAGGAGCTGGGTTCGTCGAACGCTGAGCGTCTGACTCACACGGTTAGCGATGAATTTAACTCGATTCCGTGGAAGAAGGGTGACATCGTTGCTGTGCCATCCAGTCACGTGGACGAACCGATTTACTCGCGGGTGTATTTGCCAGATGATTTCGATCCAAACCAGGCTGAAGGGTACCCGGCAGTGGTCTTTATTCACGGTGCGGGTTACCTGCAGAACGCGCATTCGGGTTGGTCAAACTACAGTCGCGAATTCATGTTCCATAACATGCTGACCCAGCAAGGTTACGTGGTACTGGATTTAGATTTCCGTGGCTCGAAAGGCTATGGTCGCGACTGGCGGACTGCTGTTTACCGTCAGATGGGTACCCCGGAAGTTGAAGATCTGGTCGATGTAGTGAGCTGGATGGGTGATCAGGTCAACGTGGATACCTCGCGTGTGGGAACCTACGGTGGTTCGTACGGTGGCTTCCTGACGTTCATGTCGCTGTTTAAAGAACCTGACCTGTTTCAGGCTGGTGCTGCACTGCGTCCGGTCACGGACTGGGCTCATTATAATACAGGCTACACCTCTAATATTCTCAACTTACCGCAGGACGACATGATTGCGTACCGTCGTAGTTCGCCGATTTACTTTGCCGAGCAGTACCAGAATACGCCGTTACTAATCAGCGCTCCGATGGTTGACGACAACGTCTTCTTCCAGGACTCGGTACGTCTGGTGCAGCGCTTGATTGAGTTGGAAAAAGAGAACTTTGAAACGGCTATTTTCCCGGTCGAGCCGCATGGCTTTGTGCAGCCAAGTAGTTGGCTGAACCAATATCGGCGAATTCATAAGCTGTTTGAAAGCAACCTGAAGTAAGGGATACCTGCTACAAAATCCCTGCTAAAAAACGCGCCATTTGGCGCGTTTTTTTGTCGCTATATTTTATCGCTTTCGATTGCCAGCAAGCAAGGCCAGGAGGGACAAGCCGCCGCCGAGGGCACCACCGAGATGGGCTAAATAGGCGGTCGGGCTGCCAAGCCAGGCAATGACAAGCTGGCTGTCGCTGAAGTAGCCGAGGCAGAGTTCCGCTAGTAACTTGGCAGTCAGTAATGCGAGCATGGCAAAGCCAAGCCAGTGCTGCTGAGCAACGCGAACGCAGGCAAACAAGAGCAATCCGTGCAGCACACCGGAGAAGCCGGCAAAATGAAGGTCCTGGTTAGCCAGCCAGGGCACTAAGGATGCACAAGTCGCGCTTACCAGAACTACGCCAAGAAGCACAAAACCGCGTAGCCAGGGAGCGAAGATTAGACAGACTGCGGTGAAGGCCAGCAGGTTAGCCACCAGATGAGTCGCATTGAGATGGACAAAGTGGGCGCTCCACCAGCGCCAGGGGTCGCTGCTCAGTCGCTCAGGTGCGTAGTCGAGGACATCCAGTGCAGCAGGCCATTGCTGCACGTACAGCATGCCGACAACCAACACCAGCGGCACTACCCAGGCAGCATGGCTTTGCATAAGGTTTGCACCGGGCCTGGCTGAAAGCATATGTTTTCCTTGGTTGACTTTGGTATGCTCAATTGAGGCTGATTGTAGCCTGCTTTGATGACAATTCTCAAAAGGAAGATTATGCGCCCGATGACAACCCTGGTGCTGGCGATTAGCAGCACACTGGTGATCGCCTGTAGCCCGGCTACGACTCAGTATGAAGCCTACGAACCTGAAGCGGCCACTGGCACTCAAGAGCATCAGCTGGTCAAAAGTTCGAACTATATGGTGGCAGCAGCGAACCCGTATGCCGTCGAGGCAGGCCGTGAAATTCTGGCGCAAGGCGGTAGTGCCATTGATGCGGCGGTCGCCGTGCAAAGCATGCTGACGCTGGTTGAACCGCAATCTTCGGGGATTGGCGGCGGTGCATTTATTCTGTACTGGGATGCCGAAGAAAAACGCCTGTATAGCTTGGATGCCCGGGAAACAGCGCCGATGGCCGCGGACGCTGAATTGTTTCTCGATGACAGTGGCGAGGCGGTCAGTTGGATAGATGCGGTCGTCGGCGGTCGCTCGGTGGGCGTTCCTGGCCTGGTGCAAGGGCTGGAAGATGCCCATCAACGCTGGGGGCAGCTTGAGTGGCAAGAGCTATTCAGAGCCAGTATTGAACAAGCAGAGCAGGGCTTTGTGGTTTCACCGCGGCTGGCCCGGCTGGTCGAACTGGAAATTAATCCCGGTGTGCGTCGTCTGCCAACTGCCCGCGACTATTTCTTTCCTGGTGGAGAGCCGTTGCAAGCCGGCGATACTAAATACAACCCTCAATTAGCGGCCAGTTTACGCATCATTGCGGAGCAGGGTGCACAAGGATTCTATCAGGGGGAATTAGCCGAATCCATTGTCGCAGCGGTCAACAATGCAGCGATTGAGCCGGGGCAGTTAAGCGTGGAGGACATGGCCAGTTACTCCACTCAATGGCGTGAACCTGTGTGTAGTGAGTATCGTCAACGCGATGTATGCAGCATGGGACCACCGAGTTCGGGGGGCGTTACCTTATTGCAAACCCTGAGCATGCTTGAGCAGTTTGATTTTAGTCAGTATCAGGTCAGCGATGCGGAGCCCTGGCATCTGTTTACTCAGGCGTCACGGCTTGCCTTTGCCGATCGCGACTATTATCTGGCCGATCCGGATTTTAGCAATGTCCCCGTTGCTGCAATGCTTGATCCTGAGTATCTGCGACAACGCGCCTCGCTGATAGGCGAGCAGGACATGGGCCATGCTGAGCCCGGATCGCCGGCGTCCTTTAGCCAGGCGTACAGCGCTGGAATTAGCTATGAACAACCTAGTACCAGCCATATCAGTATCATCGATGCCGAAGGCAACGCCGTATCGATGACCAGCAGTATCGAAATGGGCTTTGGTTCGGCGGTGATGGTCGGCGGCTTTCTGCTCAATAACCAGCTGACGGACTTCGCGCGGCAGCCTGAAAATGGACAAGGCCTGGTGGCGAACCGGGTTGAACCGGGTAAACGGCCGCGTAGCTCAATGACTCCGGTGATGACCTTCAATCCGCAGGGTGACGTGGAACACGTGTTGGGCTCGCCGGGCGGACCGAGAATTATCAATTACGTGGGTAAAACACTGATCGGCCTGATCGACTTTGAACTGGACATGCAAAGCGCAATTGAGCTGCCGAATGTGACTAATTTAAACGGTGGCACTGCAATAGAGCTGGAAGTCGTGCCTGGCTCGTGGCAGGATGAATTTGAAAGCCGTGGCCATACGCTGGATATACGTGATTTAAACAGTGGTGTGCATGGAATAACCCGTGGTCAAGGGTACCTGCTCGGAGGTGCTGATCCGCGTCGTGAAGGCGTCGCGCTTGGGGACAAAACCGAGCAATAAAATAGAGAGAGCATTATGAAGCTACGCAACACATGGGCGGCAGCGCTGACAGTCATGGGGGCATTATTACTGACTGGCTGCTGGGAACAGAAAATTCAGGAACCAGAGGCGCACGAACGAGCCATTGATTACTTTGAATTACTTTACAATGAACGCGATATCGAAGCGGCGGCAAAGCTGGCCACTGAAGAGCATCGGCAACTGATCATGCGTTACGGCTCGGTAGCCTCGGTGGGCCGTTATCTCTACAACATGGATTTTGACCACGTAGAAGTCAACGCCGACCGCCAGGGTGTTACCTTGTTCAATGAACAAGCTAATACCGCGCGCGTTCAGGTCAGTTTAGGTGGTGTTTCCGGTTCGCGCCGGGTGGAGACCATCCGCGATGTGTTGATGGTGCGCGAAGGTGGAAAATGGTACCTGGCGCGGATCCTTGACGGTCCAATGAACTAAATTAATCAGGCCTGCTTTTTACGGTCCTGATAGGGCGGCCAGCCAAACGCTTTACCAGCCAACAGATGAACATGGATATGGTAAACGGTTTGGCCGCCATTCTCATTGCAATTCATAACTGTGCGGTAACCCTCCTCGGCAAAACCTTGTTGCCGTGCAATTTCCCCGGCAACCCAAAACAAATGGCCAACGGTTTCCCGATCATCCTGTTGAATATCATTGCTGGTGGCGATGCGGCGCTTCGGAATAATCAATAAATGAGTCGGCGCCTGTGGGTTAATGTCCTCAAAGGCAAGTGCTATATCGTCCTCATAGACAATGGTAGCGGGGATTTCGCGATTGATGATTTTATCGAAAATAGTTTCGTTGCTCATAATATGCCCTTGCTTGTACCAATAACTGATCTTACTCTAGATATTTACTAGCCTATACTCAAGCACTTGCAGATGTTTTCCTGACAAATGAGGTTTCTATGCGATATCAAGATCAACGTAACTTCCATCGAATGGCGATAAATGCTGAAGCAATGGTGATTTATGCGGACAACGATGAGATGCATAAAGTAAAAGCGATTTGCCGTGACCTAAGCGCAACGGGCCTGTCGCTGGAAGTAGAGAAGCCGATCGCAGTGGGTGAATCAATAGAAGTACTGATTGAAGGCGTCAATGTTAAACC
Source organism: Aliidiomarina soli (assembly GCF_003986975.1). GTDB lineage: Bacteria > Pseudomonadota > Gammaproteobacteria > Enterobacterales > Alteromonadaceae > Aliidiomarina > Aliidiomarina soli. Next base: position 396,522 of record NZ_PIPO01000001.1, read on the forward strand.
TCTGGATGCTAAAGCTGAGATACTCAGAGTCGACGAAAGCGACAATGGGCGAGTATTGCTTGGCTGTAAAATTACCTCGCTAACCTGATTGGTTCGTTCTATTTTTCTTGCAGTATCCATCAATTTCTTCACTAGTTGGTCCAGTTTTCTGAAACTCGCGTAGTTACTGGATTGACAGTCAGTTTTTGCTGACTAAAATAGCGCGGACTGGCTGGTCCGCCTTGAAATTTATGGTTACTGTTGATGACTACCGAGAAAGCGAAACTTAAACGTCCACAGAAAAGTGCAGAAGAGCGCCGCCACGATATTGTGGCAGCCGCCTCTGAACTTTTTGCTGAACATGGTTTTCAGTCGACCGATACGCAAACGGTTGCTGACAAAGCCGGTGTCGGCAAAGGCACCCTGTACCGTAATTTCAAATCTAAAGAAGAGTTGTTCAAAGCCACGCTTGATATGCACCTTGACGAGTTGCGAGCGACCGTTGTGCGTGCCCGTGAGAGCGAACAGGATCCGCTGGAGAAGCTAAGAGCCACCTGGCTCGCCTATATTGGTTTCTTCGAGCAGAACAACAATATTATTGAGCTCTTTATCGAAGAGCGTCTCTACTTCCGTGATCAGGAACGTAGCCTCTACTTTACCCGTCTGGAACGCTCACGCGATGAGTGGCGAGCGTTGTTTGAAGATATCCTGCGGGTCTATCCGAACGATGAAGTAACGGCGTCGGAGCTGATGGACATTAGTGGCCAGTTAGTGCATGGCGCTGTCTTATTGAGCCAGCACACAGCGATTACTCAAAGCACCCAGCAACGGGTGGATTTGATGATGAGAATTTTTATGCACGGTTTTATTAAACCGGGCCAAGACAATATCTAGTTTAATAGTTGATGGAGTATACACCGATGGCAACAAAAATATGGCCAGTCCCTTTGGCTCTGGCAGTCAGTTTGGCCGCACTGGGCCTGACTGCATGTGGCGGCGATCAGCCACAACAGCAACAGCAAGGTGGGATGCCGCCTGCGCCAGTGACAGTAGCCGAGGTGGATAGCGAAAACGTAACCTATTTTGGTGAATATGCCGCCCGGGTACGCGGCGCGCGCGAAGTGGAAATTGCTGCTCAAGTCTCAGGTATTTTGCAGGAACGCCGCTTCGACGAAGGCACTGAAGTTGAAGAGGGCGAAACGCTGTTTCAAATCGACCCTGAACCTTACGAGATTCAATTAGCTACCGCACGTGCTGCGTTAAGCGATGCGGAATCAGCGAACCGTCAGGCGCAAAGCGAATGGGATCGTGTGTCGGGACTGTTCGAGCGCGATGCGGTAAGCCGTCGTGATTTCGAGCAGGCTCAGAGCAACCGTGATACGGCGCAAGCTAGTGTTGCCCGTGCCCGGGCTGCGCTGCAGGATGCCGAACGTAATCTGCGTTACACCCGCGTTGAGTCACCCGTTAATGGCATGGCAGGCAGCGAGCGTGTCACCGTTGGTAACCTCATTCAAAGTGGCATGACGTTAACCCACGTGACCCAGGTAGATCCGATTCGGGTGCACTTTTCAATGCCCGAAAGCGATGCGTTTCGTCACCGCAGTGCTCATAACAATGAAAGCGCCGATGATGTGGTGAATAAAGCCTGGGCTATCCTGCCCGATGGCAGCGAATATGCTGAAGTTGGCGAGATCAACTTTATCGATCCGCGAATTGATGAGCAGTCGGGAAGCGTGGCGATTCGAGCAGAATTCAGCAACGCCGAGCGGCAACTAATCCCGGGCCAGTTTATTCGTGTTCGGGTTGTGGTTGGTCAGTACGACGACGTGTTTATGATTGAGCCAACTGCTGTTAGCCAAAGCCGGGACGGTGCTCAGGTGTTTGTCCTTGACGGCGATGCCAAGGTCCGTGCGCAGCCGGTTGAGCTTGGTCCAGTTATTGATGGCCGTCAGCTGATTATCAACGGTTTATCGAGCGGTGACCAACTGGTGATTAATGGCCATGTCGCCTTGCGTGATGGTGCAGATGTTCAGGTTACCAACCAAGGTAACGGGGAGAGCTAGATGCTACGTTTTTTTATTGACCGTCCGCTGTTTTCGACGGTCATCTCAGTGATTATTATGCTGGTTGGTATTGTCGCCTTGCGCGCCTTGCCAATCGAGCAGTATCCGGATGTGGTGCCACCGCAGGTGGTGGTTTCTGCAACCTACCCGGGGGCAAGCTCGCAAGTCATAGCCGACTCGCTGGCAGCTCCGTTGGAGCAGGAAATCAACGGCGTTGATGACATGATTTACATGGAATCGACTAGTTCTGATGCCGGTATGCTGCAAATTTCGATCTCCTTCGCCATGGGCACGGACCCGGATCAGGCACAAATTAACGTCAATAACCGGGTTCAGGCGGCGTTATCGCGCTTGCCCCAGGTTGTTCGTCAGTTAGGGGTGCAGGTAGAAGCCCGTTCGACCAACATTCTGATGGTGCCAGTGCTGTATTCACCTGATGCCAGCATGGAAACGCTGGAAATCAGTAACTATGCGCTGATCAATGTGCTCGACGAGTTGTCTCGTTTACCTGGCGTAGGTGATGCGTCCTTGTTCGGACCGCAGGACTATTCAATGCGGATCTGGACTGACCCGGCCAAACTAGCCGAAAATAAACTGATCCCGCAGGATCTGGCGGCTGCTGTTGGTGCACAAAACGCGCAGTATGCAGCAGGCCGTTTCGGTGGTAACCCGGCTCCGGAAGGACAGGCGTTTACCTACAGTGCAACCACGGATACTCAGCTTAATCAGCCCGAGCAATTTGAAAATATCATTTTGCGTACCGACGGCGATGGTGGTTATCTGCGCTTGCGCGATGTGGCGGACGTAGAACTGGGGTCGCAAAACTATGACTTCTCAGCCATCTACAATGGTCAGCGTGCGGTGCCAATGGGGATCTTCCTGCAACCGGGTGCGAACGCGTTAGAAACAGCGTCGGTGGTGCATGAAGCACTGGACGATATGCGCAGTCGTTTTCCGGAAGGCCTGGATTACTATGTGCCATATGACACCACAGAATTTATCGAAATTTCAGTTAAAGAGGTAGTTACCACCTTACTGATTGCGGTATTGCTGGTGGTTCTGGTGACCTTCCTGTTCCTGCAACGTTTCCGCGCTACGCTGATTCCGGTGGCAGCGATTCCGGTCTCTCTTATCGGTACTTTTGCTGGTATGCAGATGCTTGGCTTCTCGATCAACATGCTGACCTTGTTTGGTCTGGTCCTGGCGATTGGTATCGTGGTTGATAATGCCATTATCGTAATGGAAAACGTCGAGCGGCTGATCTCTGAAAAAGGAATGAAAGCGCGCGATGCCTCTGTTGAAACCATGCAACAGGTAACAGGTGCGGTTGTTTCTTCAACTCTGGTACTGGTGGCAGTATTTGCCCCGGTTGCCTTCCTCGGCGGCTTAAGTGGTGAACTGTACCGTCAGTTCGCAGTCACCATTGCGGTCTCGGTGGTGGTCTCTGGTGTGGTTGCGGTCACCCTGACACCCGCCATGTGTGCACTGTTCCTGGATGGACAGAAAAAAGAAGTGGCCAAGCCATTTCAGTGGTTTAACGCCGCTTTTGAGAAGCTGACCAATGGTTTCGTAGGGACGGTAGCCTGGTTGGTTCGTCGCTGGGTGATTGGTATTGCGCTCTTTGCTGGCTGTACGGTGCTGGCTATCTTCCTGTTGACCCGTTTGCCATCGAGCCTGGTGCCGGCAGAAGATCAGGGCGTGGCTATGTTGTACGCCCAACTGCCTGCAAATTCACATCTGGCTCGTACCGAAGAAGTGCGCGATCGGATTGCTGAGATGCTGCTGGACATGGACGAAGTGGATAACTTCACCTCGTTTGCCGGATTCGACATCATTGCCAGTTCACTGCGTAGTAATACCATGGCCGGCTTTATTGATTTGGCTGACTGGGCGGATCGTACCGCACCGGAGCAACATGCGCAGGCTTTAGCTGGCCGTATTATGGGCATGGGTTTTGGTATTCAGGAAGCCAATGTGATGGTGTTTGTACCGCCACCGATTCAGGGCTTGTCGCTGACAGGTGGGGTTGAAGGTTACCTGCAAGTTCGTGAAGATTTGTCGGTCACCGAAATTGAGCAAATCGCTCAGGGCATTGCACAGGCAGCGAACGAAAGTCCGCAATTGACCGGAGCGCGAACCACGCTGGATACCAGCATGCCGCGTTACCAGATCGAAGTGGATCGCGACAAAGCCTACGCCATGGGTGTCAACCTGGAAGCCGTGTTCAGCACCTTGCAGTCGACCTTAGGTAGCCTCTATGTGAATGATTTCACTTACTTAGGGCGCTTATGGCAGGTTAACGTGCAGGCGATGGGTGAGTATCGTACTCAGCCGGAAGACTTACGTCATGTCTTCGTCCGTTCGCAGGATGGGGTCATGGTGCCGATGAGCTCGCTGGTTACTGTCGAGCGTCAGCGTGGTGCTGATATTATTAACCGCTTCAACATCTATGCGGCAGCGAAAATCATGGCTGATCCGGCGCCGGGTTATACCACTGGCGAGGCCAAAGAAGCACTAGAGCGTATCGTTAACGAACGCAGCCGCGATGTTAACATGCAGCTGGGCTGGATCGGCGAAGCCTATCAGCTGGATGAAGCGGCCGGTGCTGGTGGTGCTGCGTTTGGGCTTGGTTTGTTGATGGTGTTCCTGATCCTGGTTGCCCAGTACGAGCGGATTACGCTGCCACTGGCAGTGGGCACCGCGGTACCGTTCGGCGTTCTGGGGGCGGCACTGGCGTCCTTGTTACGTGGCTTCCCGAATGACGTGTATTTCCAGGTTGGTTTGCTGGTACTGATTGGTCTGGCAGCGAAGAACGCAATTCTGATTGTTGAATTCGCAGCGCAAAACCGCAAAGAAGGCATGTCTTCATCAGAAGCGGCTATTACTGCTGCTCGTCAGCGTTTCCGTGCGATTCTGATGACCGCTATGACCTTTATAATTGGTACCTTGCCATTGGTCTTCGCGACTGGCGCAGGTGCTGCCAGCCGTCAGGAAATCGGTACCGTGGTAGTAGGCGGTATGCTAGCTGCCTCAACTCTGGCCCTGTTGTTCGTGCCGCTTGGTTACAAGCTGTTCGAAGACATCTCAACCTGGCGCAGTGAGCGCAAAGAGCGCAAAGGAGAGACACAAAATGGGTAAGACAATATTGGCCTTCAGTTTGAGCGTAGCCCTGGCGGGCTGCGCCATGGGCCCGGATTATCAGCCAGTTGAGCTGGACTTAACTGAAGACTGGCCCGCTCAGGTGGAGCAGGCCGATGCTCAGCTTGGCGACTGGCAACAATGGTGGAAGCGTTTTGATGATGAGGCGCTGAACAGCCTGGTTGATCGAGCGCTGGATGACAGTCTGGAGCTGCAGTTGCAACTCCAGCGTATTGAACAGGCGCGAGCTCAGTTAGGGTTAAGTAACGCCGCATTCTGGCCGACCTTAGGTGGCCAGGCCGAAGCAACCCGAACCCAGCAGGCCGGCGTTTTATTACCTGCTGAATTTGGCGGTGGCAGACCACGCAATCAGTTTACCGTCGCTGGCAGTCTAAGCTATGAGCTGGATATATGGGGCCGCTTACGGCGTGAACGTGAAGCCTCGGTTGCGCTGCTTGAAGAGTCCTTGTACGGGACTCAGGCGATTCGTCTCAACCTGGTGACAGATGTGGTTTCAACCTACTTCACCATGCGTGCTTTAGAGCAGCAGGTTGCGGTAGCACAAAACACCATTGGCAGTTACGAAGAAAGCCTGGAACTGATGGAAATGCGCTACGAAGGCGGCGCGGTTGACCCGCTTAGCGTGCGTCAGGCGCGAGCCATGACCGAAGGTGCGCGGGCCATGTTGCCTGACTTGCTGGAGCAGTTGGAGTCCACCCAAACTGCGTTAGCCATGCTGGTTGGTTACAGCCCGCGTGAAATGCTCTCAGTGCTGGATTTCGGTGATGTCCGGTTAACAGACATCAAGGTACCGGATGTACTGCCTGAGGTATTACCATCCGAGCTTTTGCAGCGCCGTCCGGACGTGCGTGCCGCTGAGGCCTATATGGTTGCAGCCAATGCACAGATCGGCGTGGCGCAGGCGGCCCGTTTTCCAAGTCTGAACCTGAGCGGTATGTTTGGTAGTACGGCACTGGAGGCCGGTGACTTGTTTGCTGATGGCACCGAAACCTGGAGTCTCGGCGCCAATCTGGCCGGACCGATTTTCGACTTCGGCCGCAACCGTGCGCGGGTAGAAAGTGCTGAAGCAGCCTCAGCTCAGGCCGAAACGCAGTACCGCCAGGCGGTTTTGAGTGCCTTGCGTGATGCACGGGATGCCATCAGTATGCACGGCTATGCACAACAACGCGTCGACGCTGTGCGCAGTCAGACTGAAGCTATCAGTGAAACCGCCGAGCTGGCTCAGGTGCAATATGACGCCGGTGCTATCGGTTACTATGAGCTACTGGATGCGCAGCGCGAAAAGCTGAACGCCGAGCTTAATCTGACTCAGGCCTTAAGCCAGCGTTTCATTGCCTCGGCGAACCTGTTCAAAGCCATGGGCGGCGGCTGGGACGGGCAGGGCCCTTACCTGATAAGTTCGGAGAACGCGGAGTAAACTGAACTTCACTGCCTGGTATGATTGATCAAACCCTCAATTGTTGGCTCCCAACATTGAGGGTTTCTTATTTCTCAATTCAGCTATAACCACATCACAAAGCCCCTAGCACCAATAAAACCCGGTCGACGGATAGTTCCTGCAGTACGACTGTTTTTCAGTTGCGCAGGGTAAGTATCCTTTGTAGTATCAATAACTAATAAAAACGCGCCAGGGATATAAGGCACTTGAAACACGCATCCTCGTTTTGTCTTTCAAGAGACTAGCCCTCCGCACATAGACTCACACTTACATCAGCCAAGCAAAGGACATTTATGAAAATTAAGTTTTTAGCCATAGGCATAGTATCCATGTTTATATCGGCATGTGCCTCAATGGACAGCGCGAGACAACCTGACTGCCAGGCGTCATTAACGGATAACGGAGATGGAACTATTACCGATACCGCAACTAATTTAATGTGGATTACGAATGACTACTTTCGTGAGAATGCCGGTGGTATGAACCGATGGGTTGACTGGGAAAATGCTATATCGATGGCTGAGGCTAGTGAGGCGAGCGGCTATACAAATTGGCGCGTTCCGACGGAAGAAGAGTTAATGAGTATCGTCAATAGCAATTGCAAAGCTAGAGGTACAACGATACTCGAGGGATTTACCATTCCAATGTCGCCGCTGTTTGGTGATCCTACCTATCCATTTTTCTGGACATCGACAGAAAATGGCGAAAAAGCAACGATAGTGAACTATAAAACTGGAACTACTCAAGAAGCTCCGAAAACAGCTGGCAATACAGTGAGATTCGTTCGGAATCTGAACTGATAAGACACCCACTTTAAATTAGTCATAATCAAAGGAAGAACAGAATGACAGAACCAAATAATAGTGATTTAAAAGGATTAGGTGGGTGGCTTATTTTGGTTGGGATCGGGGTTGTGATAAACCCTATCAGATTGGTTATTGTAAGCGTTCTAAGCTATAAACCACTCTTTGAAAGTGGGGCATGGGAACAAATAACGACTGTTGGGTCGGGTTTTTACAACCCTTATCTTAGCTATGTAATAATCGGAGAGTTGGTAGTTAATTCAATAATAATACTAGCCTCCATCTATTTAGTTTATTTGTTTTTTTCCAGGCACTACCTATTTCCAAAGGTATACATATCCGTTGTCGTGTTTTCGTTAGTTTTTATCGTTACTGATGCCTGGCTTGTAAGCATCATAATCCCCGATATTCCACTATTTGATCCCGAAACAGTAGGGGAGTTTATAAGGGTGCTTATTACAGCATCTATTTGGATTCCTTACATGTTGGTATCAAAGAGAGTTCGGGTAACCTTTGTAGAGAAACAGGCTGATAAAAACACCTTGCCTCATAAGAATACATAGTGCACTAGAATGGTAAGCGTCAGTTTAGAGTTTCGTTAGCGAGAATACGCATGAAAAGTATATGCATATATTGTGGGTCTAATCCGGGGCGGGGTGCCGTGTATGCTGGCGCCGCACGGGAACTTGCCCGGGAATTGGTGAACAGGGACCTGAAGCTTGTCTATGGTGGAGCCAGCGTTGGTATTATGGGGCTGATTGCGGACACTGTACTTGAGCTGGGAGGACAGGCTGTTGGCGTGATTCCCGAGGCATTGGTTCGTAAGGAGGTCGCACACGCGAACCTGACCGAATTGTTTGTCACCCAGTCGATGCATGAGCGTAAAACTCTGATGTCGGAATTGTCCGACGGTTTTATTGCCATGCCTGGCGGGATAGGGACTTTGGAGGAGATCTTCGAGGTGTGGACCTGGGCTCAGCTTGGTTTTCATGGGAAACCATGCGGTCTGCTCAATGTGGATGGGTATTTTGACTCGCTGATTGCTTTTCTGGACAACGCAGTAGCGGAACAGTTTGTTCAGCAACCCCATCGCGATATGTTAATTGTGGATGCGGTTGCCGATACGCTACTAGACAGATTCGCCAGTTACGAAGCGCCAACTATCGTAAAGTGGATAGAAAAAGGCGAGCGCTGACAGGCTTGTGCATAACGACAGCTAGTTCGGGCTGAATACCAGGGTACTCGGATTGTCTGTCGAGATATAGATTGCTTTGAGTACGTCCTCGTCATACTCGTTGCTGTCCAGTCTGGTAAAACGGTAGTGCGAACCGAATGCTGAGAACCGGGCCAGGCGTTCTTCATCAATTCGCGTGGTCGAGGTAAAAGTTATTGCGCATATCCGTTCGCTGCAGGCGTGATTGCTTTGGTACACATCACTACCGAAGGTATCAATTAGTTGTTGGTTCATTTTTGCTTCACGTTCTGCCGCGGCCTCAGTGGCTTCAATTCTGTTTATTCGGGTCACAAAACCGTCGAAATTATCCTGACCTAAAGCGCTGGTTAATGCTGTTTGCGAGACCCGACCCGTGCTATCAATAAAAATGTCCTCCAGTGAGTCCGTAGATGCGAAAATGTCATCGTCGCTGAAATTAATCGGCTCAGCCTGAGCGTCTTCGTCATCCGTAGGTGGCGATGGCTCAGCTGCCTGCACATCATCCTGTTCAGACTGATCGGGGGTCGCGACTTGAACCAACTGCGGCTCTGCCCGTTGAGGATTGTCCTTGCGACTTTCTGTTTGCGGCTTTTCAGTCTCAACAACGGCGTCGTTCCCAGTAGAACTAGACATCAGGTAGGTCATGCTGATTAACGCCGCCGTGACGGTGCTAAGCGCTATTATTGTTAGTTTGCTGACTGTCATGGCTGGGATCCTTTTCTTATCCATTGAGGTTGCTGGTCATGCTTTTGCTCAGCCTGGTAACTAGTTAGTTCCTGATAGTGACAAAACTCTTGATTCTTGTAAACATGATGTTATGCCATGGCGACGACTAAGGACATATCAATGGTTTGGCTCCCACGGATTTTACTACTTACGCTACTTATGGGCGCGACTACCGGATTCGCTGACACCGGCAACCCGGCTGAACCGCAGCTAAGCCAGCAACAGCTTCGCGAGGCATACAGGATCCGTTATGCACTAGAACCCGACGATGCGCTGCCTATGCTTGAAGATTTACAGCGTGGTTATTCAGCATCGGACCTACTTTGGGAGATTAGGGCTGAGCTTCACGTGCTAAACGCTGACAACGTTAATCTGTTCCGAAAACTAGGCCAGGCTCGACGGGCCATTGAAGCTTACGAGCACGTGGTTACGATCGACCCCTATGCGTTTCGTGCTCAGGGACTGTTGTTTACCTTCTATTCATTGCCAGGCATTGGTGACGAGGAGAAAGCAGAATCTAAAGAGAACGAGTTGCTGAGCTTAGGTGGTGGGTTACACGCCTTCGCGCAAGCAATGCAGGCAATGGTCAATAGGGATAACGCTGAGGCGATCTCACAGTTACGCTTAGCGGTAGAAGCAGCGCCAGACAATCCGGATTACCATATAGCCTTGATCCGGCAACTTATCGAGCTGGATGCCTGGCAGGAAGCGGAAGCGCAACTGGCGGCCTCGATGGCTTTACACGAGGGTTATCAGCCACTGACTTTTCAATATGCGCGTTACCATGTGTTGAAGGAATCTATCCCGCCAGATCTGCACGACATCATCGCTCAACTTTTAGAGACTAACGGCTCCGCTCCGGCCCGTCTGTTACCAGAATCGGTCTACCTGCTTCGGGCGCGGATCCGCCAGCTTGAAGGCGACCTGCAAGGTGCCGCCGAGGATTATCGTCACGTGCGTGAACATGCACCGAAGTTGATTGATGAGATGGAGTTCGCAGATGATGAAAGTGAACTCTAAGATGCTCGTACCCTGAGTTGATGAAAGCAGCAACCTGGTAGATTCAAACGCACCAGCTTTATCGCTTCGAAAAGCCTTAAAAATAAGGCATCTGGTTGATGCAGGTCATTGATATTTGAAGGGGGCAGCGCATACTCAAAGCGCTAGCTTTTGAGGAAGGCCGCCATGACTGATTTAAAATCCTATTCCGTATGGGATCCTGTGACCCGCTGGTTTCACTGGATCAACGTGCTGTGTGTGCTTTTACTTATAGCGGTCGGGCTGGTGATTTATAATGCCGGCGCGCTTGGGGTATCAAATGACGGCAAGATACTGCTAAAAGTCGTTCATGTATGGGTCGGTTATATCTTTCTACTGAATTTGATTGTGCGCTTTATCTGGGCTTTCTTTGGTAACCGATATGCAAGGTGGCAGGCGTTTCTTCCCGGAGGGAAAGGGTTTTTCTCAGCATCGCGTCGCTATGTGATTGCTTTCATTTCCGGGCGTCCCGAGAATTACCTGGGCCACAACCCGCTCGGGCGGCTAAGTGTATTTACTCTGTTTGTTCTTCTTACTCTTCAGGCGATTACCGGACTCGTTCTTGCCGGGACTGATTTGTTTTACCCTCCATTCGGGCACTGGATTGCACAATGGGTCGCGGTGCAGGGGATCCAGCCCGATGTGCTCTTGCCTTATGCACCGCAGATGTATGATTCACAAGCCTACGAAAGTATGCGTAACTTCCGTAGTCCCTTTATTTTTATCCACAAATACAACTTCTTTGTGCTGACGTTGGTTATTATCTTACATATCGCGGCAGTAGTCATAACGGAAGTAAAAGAAGGAGGAAGCCTGACTTCAGCCATGTTTACCGGGAAGAAAGTATTCAGTCGTCGGCCTGTAGATGAAGAACATGACCGTGACCAGCGTTGGGATTAAGTAAGCTAAGCATCAGAGCGTAATCGACAGTGTATGAGAGTCTCCGTCCAGCGACACTTCAACACTGGTGTCGCCGTGTTCAATCGCGACGTCATCCAGTTCTGCGTGGCTGATGCCCTGGCAACGTTTTTGCGGGTTTTTTATCGTTATCTGGTAGTGGCTACCAGCCAGTCTGACGCTGATCTCGTAGCCGGGCCAGTGTCGGGCGATACAGGGCTTTATTATCAGCCTGTTGCCGCGGCGTTTGAGCCCCAAAATACCTTCTAACCCGGCGCGGTACATACAGCCTGCGGCGCCGGTATACCAGGTCCATCCGCCGCGCCCGCTATGCGGTGCCACCGAGTAGATATCAGCAGCTACGACATAGGGTTCGACTTTGTACCTGGCTACCGCATCGGCATCCAGCGCATGGTTGATTGGGTTTAGCTGATTAAACATGGTCGTCGCCTGGTCGCCATCGCCTAGCTCGGTGTAGGCTTCCACAGCCCACATTGCGGCGTGACTGTACTGGCCGCCATTTTCGCGTAGGCCCGGTGGGTAGCCCTGAATATAGCCGGGGTGTTTGCCAGCATAATCAAACGGAGGTGCAAACAGCAGGACCAGACCATCCTGCTCTGAAATCAGCTGCTTCTTCAGTGAAGACATGGCATGCATAGCACGGGCATGGTCCGCACCGCCCGACAGCACTGCCCAGGACTGCGCAATGGAGTCAATGCGACATTCCTGACTTTGCCATGAGCCTAACCAGCTTCCGTCATCATAGGTCGCACGGCGATACCACTCACCGTCCCAACTGACCTGCTCGATAACTTTATTCAGGGTTCTAGCGTAATCCTCCCATGTCTTTGCCCGCTCACGGTCGTGGGCCATTGCCTGCGGGGCAAACAGTTTGAGGGTTTTTAGCAGCAGCCAGCCGAGCCACACGCTTTCGCCTTTGCCGGCTGCTCCGACGTTATTCATGCCGTCATTCCAGTCGCCGGTGCCAATTAACGGCAAGCCGAGTTCACCCCGTTGTGCAATGCTGCAGTCCAGTGCCCGGGCGCAATGCTCAAATAACGAGAGAGTTTGGCTGGAGACGTTGGCTTTAAAGACGTTTTCATGTTGCTCATCGTCCAGTGTCGGACCTTCAACAAAGGGTACCTGTTCGTCGAGAATGGCAATGTCGCCGGAGCTTTGGATGTAACTTGCCGTTGCATATACCAGCCAGACTTTGTCATCGGAAATACGGGTCCGCACCCCTGTACCGGAATGGGGCAGCCACCAGTGCTGAACATCGCCCTGATCAAACTGGCGGGCAGCTGCTCGTAGAAGATGAGCACGGGTCTCATCCGGCTTGGCAAAAGCCAGCGCCATGCCATCCTGCAGCTGGTCACGAAAGCCATAAGCGCCGCTGGCCTGATAAAATGCGGAGCGCGCCCATAGCCGACAAGCAAGGGTCTGATACGTGAGCCAGCCATTCAGCATAATATCCATAGCCCGGTCCGGTGTTTTCACCTGCACGCTGCCAAGTATCTCACGCCAGTGTTGTTGAACCTCGGCTAGCAGCGTATCTACATTGCACTGGCGATAGGTTGCGAGTAACTGGTGGGCGTGCTCTGGCGAATCCCCCTGGCCGAGCAGGAAGAGGACGTCAACGGACTCACCAGGCGCCAGTGTTATAGATTGTCGTAATGCAGCACAGGGGTCCAGCGCGACGCCAGTCGTTCCGGACAGCGCTTTATTGCTGGCTGAATTTAAATACTCATTTCTGTCTGCAGTCCAGCTGGTTTGTTTACCGGCCAGGTCGGCGAAGGCAACCCGCTTTGAAAAATCCAGGCTCCACGGATTGCGTGCCAGGATAGCGCCGCTGCTGTCCTGCTCGGTCTGAATAAAAGGCGCGTTGTTGCAACGTGAAGCGCCCAGTACCCAGCTAACATAGCCAGTCACTGACAAGTGCTTGGTCTTGGCCGACCGGTTGTGTAGCGTCAAACGGGAAATTTTGATCGGGGCCTCTAGTGGCACCAGTTGCAGTAAGTCCAGCTCAATCTCATCAAACTGGTGCTGGAAGCGGCTGTAACCGAAACCATGGCGCGCTATAAACGACGATCCGGCCTGAGCAGTCCCTGCAGCGACGCCGTTGGCAGTGGCACTGAATTCCACCATGCTGTCTTCATCACGTACATAAAGCCTTTCGCCGCTGGGGTCACTGACCGGATCGTTGGACCAGGGCGTTAGCTGGTTCTCGCGGCTATTCAGAGCCCAGGTGTAGGCATTGCCTTCGGCAGAAACCTGAAAGCCAAACTGAGGGTTGGCAATTACATTGATCCAGGGCGCCGGTGTTGTTTCGTCGGTTTCAAGCAGAATCACATACTCTGAGCCGTTGTTGGCAAAACCGCCAGTGCCATTAAAGAGTTCCAGCTCAGGGGAACTGATGGTGGCAGGTTTAGCTGCTGTGATTGGGGTCTTGTGCAGGTGTGGCCGGGCACGCTCTGGCTGCGCTGTTGCAACAGGCGTTTTCTGCTTCATCCGGTTGAGCTGCGTCCGCAACGCACCGGCCGCGGCATAGAGTTTTATCCGGCAAATCGAGGCGAGCAGGGCGCGAGCGGCCAGGCTGAGTTGGTCTGAGCGCAGTGGATAAATAGCGCCACGAGTCGGCGCGCCAATATTGACCCGCAGATGGTTGCTGCGGATCGCTGCTTCGATGGCGTCCTGCAACTCCTGAATATACGACGAAGGCTGTTCATTAATAATGACCAGGTCGACGCAGAGTTGCTTGATTTGCCAGTATTCATGCGCCCGTATAAGCTGCTTAACCTGACCGATGTGTTTAATATTGTCGATATAAAGAAGAATAATCGGCAAATCACCGGAGATACCCGTTTCCCATAATGCCGATTGCGGGGCGGCACCCTGTTGAATTATTTCTGCTGAGGAGCGAAAGGCGGCATCCTGATACAGCAGCGGTGTGGCCAGTCGCTGGAAATCTACCGCTTCGTTTTTGCCTATATCAAGATGACGCAACTGCAACTGCGCTTGGGTCCAGGCTAAGGTTTTGGCACGGGCAAAGGCATTGCGGTCGTGATGTTTATCAAGCAGGGCTAGCAGTTGTTCTCTGGAGTCCGCAATCAGGGTCCAGAATGCCAGTCGGGCAACGCTGCCCGCGTTAACCTTAACCCGTCGACGCAATGAAAAAATCGGGTCGAGCACGGTACCTGCGGTGTTGGATAGCGGTTGGTCGGGTTGCAGACTTTGGGCTGAACTTAGAGTACGTCCGCGACCGATAAAGCGAGCACGGTCGGATTCAAATTCAGGCTCGGCAGTCAGTTGCCCTTCCACGACCACCAGATGCGCGGCCCAAATCTGCTTGTCCGTTATTGCTGGCGTGCGGCGAGTAGCAATAATGGCATCAAATTCAGGCAAGTAGTCGGTTTGGATAAACATTTTGCTAAAGGCAGGGTGAGCCTGATCAGCCGCTGGCGTATTTAACACGATTTCGGCGTATGAGGTCACCTCGATTTCTTTTGCTTTGCTGTCGAAATTGCTAATGCACAGGCGTCTGACTTCGCCGTCATCTTCCATCGATACCACCACATCCATGCTGGTGGTTAATTTAGGATGGTGATGAATGAACTCAGCATGGTCTTCGGCAAACTCGACGGTGGTCTCGTCGTCTTCATTCTCGTCGGAACCAGCAGCAGTACCGACCGACCACTGCCGATCTGTCTGCAGGTCACGTAAAAAGAAAAAAGTACCATAGGCATCGTGCCAGGGATCGGCCTGCCAACGGGTAATCGCCGTGTCACGACATAGACTATACCCGCCACCGGTAGCGCTCAGCATTACCGAATACTGGCCGTTGGCGAGTATATGGGTGGTCAGGGGCGTACTCGGTGTGACATGCAGAAAGCGTCTGGTCGAGCTGCCACCAGCGTTGGGATGGAGCGGTAATTTAACAGCGGCAGCCAGTTGATGGGGGGCTGCTATTTCGCGTGGCATCCGCTCCTGTAGCAACAACTCGCAAGCCTGAATAATGGGCTCACGATGAAAACGTTTACAGAGTATGTCCTGTTTCAGTGTATTGAGAATGGCAGCAATGGTCATGCCCTGATGATGAGCCATAAAGCTTCGCACAATGGCGTAGGGCTTATTTTCAGGAACCCGGCTGCGGGTATAGTCGAGCGCTTCGTAAAACCCGTAGCGGCCCATAGCGCCTAACTTAGTTAATTGGCTGTAGTTGGCCACCGCCGCGACAGGGTCGATCATAGCGGCAAGCCCGGTGGCATAGGGAGCAATAACCCGGTCGGAGCTTAACCCTCGCTTCAGGCCGAGTTCGGGGACGCCAAAGTTCGAATACTGGTAGGTGAATTCGTGGTCTCGGGCGTTAAAAGCGGATTCGGACATGCCCCAGGGGATATTCATTGCCCGGGCATAGCTTTGTTGTAATTTGACCGCCAATTCTGTGGTCCCGGCAAGTAAGCTACCTGCTGGGGTCTGCATGACCAGCGAAGGCATCAGGTATTCAAACATTGAACCGGACCATGAAATCAATGCTGAGCTCTTGAGTACAGGGGTCGCGGAACGACCAAGGCGAAACCAGTGTTTACTCTCCGCATCGCCTTTTGCAATGGTGAACAAGCTGGCTAACCTGGCTTCAGAGGCCAGCAGATCGTAGCAGCTTTCGTCGCGGCTATTGGTCTCCAGCGAATAGCCAATGGCGAGCAATTTGCGTTGTGGATCGATAAGGAACGCAAAATCCATCGCAAGGGCAAACTGACGTGCATTCGCGGCCAGCAGGTGTAGGCGTTGGTGCAACAATTCGATTTCGTTACTATAGCGGGTGTCACGTTGATGCTGCTGAACACTCTGCTTGATAGCACGAACCCAGTAGTGAAGTTCAGAATAGGCAGCCTGGTCGTCGGCGATCATGTCCACCTGGGTCAGCAGCTGATTAACCAAAGTATCGTCGGGGAGCGTTGCAGGACTCGCTAAAGCCTGGGTTTCTATTTTGCGAATTAACGATGCAATTTCAGTGTGGTTTCCCTTCACATCCTGCAGTGCAAGGTGGGCCAACTGGCAATTGTCTGCTAATCCAGTCAACGGGGCGGTTACGCTTTGCTCTGCCAGCCATTCTTCACAGGCGTTTGCAACCACAAGTAAATGCCCGGCCAGGTTGCCGCTGTCGACCGAGGAAATATAAGCAGGGGTAAGGGGGGTCAGTGTTTCGGTTGAATACCAGTTAAGAAAATGGCCATTGAAACGCTGCAACTTCTGCATGGTGTCAAATGTAGCTTCAAGCCGCTCAATGGTCTGCACCGTTCCGGCCCAGCCAAAATCACGTGCGGCGAGAGTCGATAACAGGTAGACGCCGATATTGGTCGGAGACGTGCGCTGAGCGATAGCGTCTTCCGGGGTTTCCTGAAAATTATCCGGCGGCAGCATGTTGGCGCCTTCAGTGACAAATACCTCGAAGTAGCGCCAGGTACGTCGGGCAATCAAACGTAGCTCTGTTGCCTGCTGTGTGGACAGCTCCTGACTGTCGACTGGGGTGGTGCGGGCGGTCCAGAATGCGAGGAATGGAGCACCCAGCCAGAGCGTGCCTAATAGCAGGGTCAATGGCCAGAAAGAGGGCAGTATCAGTAACAATACGATGATAGCCAGGGCGAGTAAGGTACCGCCAAGCATCTGTCGGTAGAATTCCGCGACAGTGCGGCAGGGTTTCGCAGCAACCTGAGCGGCGGTGGTCCATTCGAGCAGGTGGTGGTGGGTAATAAAAAGCCGAATTAAGGTTCGGCCAATGGCGTCGCCCATTCGCCAGGCCTGGTCAGGCAACAAAGCAATGGACAGCAATATTTGCCAGCAGGCGAGTTTAAAATCGGCTACTAAGGCATTGAAGTGGCTTCGCGCGCTCATGTAACGATGGGGTAACAGGTTACCAAGAACGGGTATCAACGCTGGCAGGATGATAGTGAGAAGAACAAGCGCCGCAGCCACAACGGCGGATGGCCAGGGCAAGAGCAGACAACTGACGAGTGCAGCCAGGGTAAAAGGGGCAATCAGGGAACGGCGTAAGTTGTCGAGCATTTTAAAACGGCCAAGCAAAGGCACCGCCTGTGAGCCTGTTTGCGGGACGGATGAGGACAGATTCAATACCCAGGACAAGAGCTGCCAGTCGCCGCGGGTCCATCGATGCTGGCGCTTGATAGCGACATCGTAACTGGCCGGAAAGTCTTCAATCACCTCGACGTCGGACGCCAGACCAGCGCGGGCATAAATACCTTCAAAAAGGTCATGACTGAGCAGGGTGTTTTCGGGAATGCGATGTTCCAGGGCTGCTTCAAACGCGTCGACATCGTAGATGCCTTTACCGGTGTATGATCCCTCCTGAAACAGATCCTGATAGATATCGGACGCGGCGGTTGCATAGGGATCAATGCCGCCTGGGCCAGAAAAAATTCGCTGGAAAAGCGAGCCGCGATGGTCGGTAGGGAACGCCGGAGTTACTCGCGGCTGTAAAATACCATAGCCGCGGGTGATACGGCCCTGTGACTTGTCCAGATATGGCTGGTTGAGCGGGTGGGCCATTTTCCCAATCAAACTGATCACGGTATCGCTGACAAGGCGTGTGTCTGAGTCCAGGGTTATGACGTATCGAATAGTTTCCGGCAGTTGTGCCAGCTCTTGCTGGTTGCAGAGGAAGGTAGTGTCGGTGGCGCCGCGTAACAAGCGGTTGAGTTCATGCAGTTTACCGCGTTTTCGTTCCCAGCCCATCCACACATTTTCACACTGATTGAAGGTACGACGCCGGTGTAAGAGAAGAAATTTATCGCCCGCATAACGTTTATTCAGCTTGTCGATGGCGCAGGTGGCGACTTCGAGTAAGTGGTCATCGGCCTGGTTCCGCTCATGGTCAGCGTCTACCCAGTCAGTCACTAACGCAAAATAAAGGTTGTTAGCACCGGTCCCGGCACTGGTCAGGAAATGGACCTCAAGTCGTTCAGCCAGTTTCTGGATGTCGTCAGGGCTGGTTAATAAGGTGGGCACGGCGATAAGCGTGCGACAGGACTCTGGAATTCCGTCTTTTAACGCCATACCTGGCAAGATAGTAGGGTTAAACCCCCAGACGATAACCCGACTAATTAGAGTCATGGCAACATCGGTGGCTGGCAAAAAGGCGAGCAGGGCGAAGAGAAATAACCAGCCGGTCGCAATTGAGCTATTCGTGCTATTGAGCATGTAGACCGTAAGCGCGAGCAGAGCCAGCGTGATTACTATAACGGTGCCGACAAAACCGCTGATGCCGACGTGCCCGATGAAACGACCCAGGCGCAGCCGAAACGGCGGTTTAAAGCCAAGTAGCTGTTCAAATTCAGGCCGTTGCTGACCAATCAGAAAGAAGCCTGGGTCCGACTGCTGATGGGCGACTTGCTGAAGTTTATGTACCACCTCCAGTTCGGTGTGTTCTGAATGACGGGCCAGTTCCTCGATGGCATTTCGATAAAGGTTGCGGGTTGCAAAATTCATCGCCGCAAAGTTACTGCAGGCGCGCAATTCGGCATCGACCAGGCTGATGCTTTCAAATAGTTGTGACCAGTCAATGTCAGAGACTAAACGCATACTGGTAATTACATTGCGGATGGTGACATTGGCACCGCCCTGGCGCTTCTCGATATGGTCGACAATAACGTCGACAGACAGGTTCAGCCGTTGCAGCTCTTTGTCTAACCAGCGGAGTGCCGGCGTAGTGACCGGGTCCTGCGCGCGTAAACGGGTGACCAGTTGTGCGGCAAAGGTTTCTGACAGACGCTGATCGCGGTGACCGCTGAGGTAATCAGCCAGTGCCTGGTCTGCGCCTTCACCCTGCAGTAAACGGTCCGCCAGCTTGTTTGCTTTATCACGCCGGGCCTGTTCACGGGTAATCTGATCACCCAAACGACAGAGGTTCTCCACCAGTACAATGCGCAAGGTAATAGGAACGGCCCAAAGTTCGCCAATGGTGAGTGGCTGGATCCGCTGATACGCGGTGATAAATAAACTTAGAATGTCTGGATCCAGATGACTGTCGGTATGCGCTATAAACGCCCAGGCCAGCCCAAACACTCGTGGATAACCAGCGAAGGGTCCGGCGGCAAGTTTCGGCAACTGGTGATAAAAGCCGGCCGGTAAATCCTGTCGAATTTCACGGATCTGAGCTTCAACCAAATGGTAATTATCTAACAGCCATTCTGCAGCTGGCACCATTTCCTTGCCTGCTTCCATGTCATTGACACAGTCACGGTATATCCTAATCAATGCGCTGGCGTTTTGTTCCAGGCGGTCCCTTAGTGAAAGGACTGCGGCTGGTTTGTCAGTTACCTGTTGAGCCTGCGCCAGGCTCGCAGCGTGTTGTTCCAGTCGTTCGAGGCCAAACAGTTCTTCCCGGATCGGTTCTCTGTCCTTCCATAGCGCTTGGTTCTTATATCTCATAGCAACATAATATTGGCGCAAGTTCATCGTGATAACCTGGTTCAGGAATGGGTCCTCAGAGTTTGATAATTCGGGTCGTATCCGCTGAGAGACAAGGGACAGAAGGGCACTGTCTTATGGATAGTGTAGTTGAGCTGGCTGCGCTTGTTTAAAAAGCGCACAGTATTTTGTTTAGGATCAAGACTGAGCAGCAGTTTGCAGTGATTGGTGGGAATTCAGCATTTGCTCGACAACTTCTTATTTCTGGTATAGCGTGCATAGTTATGCACTAACAACTGAGCGTAAACTCATTTTGCGCTAAAAAAGAATAATAAAACAGGAAGTTGTCTCTTGCTGAAACGCATGATCAGGGCGATTAAAGAGTATCTGTTAATTGAACAGCATCATCTTCTAACGCCTGATGAAGATACCTGGAAACTAAGCGTTCTCCGATTAATTTTGCTGAGCGGCGTGGTACTTACCTTTGCTATTATTGTTCATTCCTCGTATGCCGCGTACACCCAAAGTCTTTATTATGTTTTAGTCATAACATTCGGTTTTTCCGCCGTGCTGTGGATGACTTTGGCTCTGGGTAAATCACGAATAGCGCTTGCCTCAACGTCATTAACGCTGACCATTATCTTAGCTGGCTGCTCCATATTGTTTTTCACCATCGAGCTGTCATCCGCTCGTTACGGCCTGTTACTTTTCTTCACCTTGCCCATTATACTGCGTCTTTTTTACGGCAACAAAGCCGCTGTGGCGGGTATGCTGTTTAATATTATTCCGTATTTTGTGCTGCTTAGAAACGAATCTGTGGCGCCCTTGTTTGGTATTGATATTACCTTGCCTGGCACTCATGTTTATCTAAGTTCTCTGGTATTTTTATTCTTTAATTTTTGTCTGCCTGTTGCTGTTATACGCGTGCTTGCGTCGCTGCAGAAGCAATCGTCACTTAACCGCGAACAAAGCAGGAAACTGGGGCAACTGGTTAAGCAGTATCAGGAGATTTTTAATAATGGCGGCATACCTTCTTTTTTTTGCGACCAGCAAGGACGTATCCTGCAGGCTAATAAAAGTGGCCGTGATTTAATCCAGCAAGCGCCGACAGAATGTGAGTATATTGATCAGCTTTTCACCCTGAGTAAGCCGCTGGTCGTCGGTGAGACAATTGATGCCAGGCTGCGCTCGGACAGTCACATTATGTATAAAATTCAACCGGCAAGCCTGATTCATCATAAAAAGCAGTTAATCCATTGTTTTGACATCACCCACACCGCGGAAACCGACCGACGAATCGGCGAATTACGACGACAACATTTCAATCAACACTATTCTGACGCAACGACCGATCTAAAGAATCATCATTTCTGGAGCCACCAGTTTGCGCAAAATAAAACCCGGAAGCATTCGGTTGTTCTGCTAAAGCTTGCCAACCTGAAAGACATTAACTTGCAATATGGATTTTCCCGTGGTGACGAGGTGTTGGCCGATGTCGCCGCCTTGCTGCAAAATCAGCTGCCCTCCGCGGTGAACCTGTATCGCTTCCCTGGCGCAAAGTTTCTGCTTAGCGTGGATCAGGACCAATGTCATATCGACGACATTTCGCGTTGGCTGGATAAACATTTGCCGTTAACCGCACTGCAACGTAACGGTGAAGCCAGACTGATGTTTAATTTACAGTGGAGAGCAGGCTATTGCACGGCGGCGGGTTTTAATGCGGCAGCATTATTGGCCGAGGCCTGCGCTATTGCATTGAGCCAGACTAGTATTGACCAGCCATTCGCCCGCTATGATTCGACCATCGTCAAATTGATACGTCAGGACACGCGGAGAAAGGACCGCGTTAAGCAGCTGTTGGATGAGGGGCATCTGGCGCTTTGGTTACAGCCACAGGTGGACCAGAACCAAAGCATGACCGGATTCGAGGTGCTGGCCCGCCTCGAAGAGCCAAATCAAAGCCAGACGCTCAAGCCACACCAGTTTTTGCCTCAGGTAGAGAAACACAAATGGTACGTTTTATTTAGTCAGAAGATGCTCGAAAAAACCATTTCGTTACTGGAAAACTGGCCGGCTGAGCTGCCTGCAGTGCCATTGTCAGTGAACCTCGCCGGGCCAGAGCTACTCGACGATCTGTTTTATGAAAAGCTGCTGCGGCGCTATTCGGAAAGTGCGCTGCTGCGCAATATGCTAAAACTCGAACTCACCGAGACCTCGGTCTTATCCAGTCTTGATGAAACCAAAAAACGGCTGACCTCGCTGGCCAATGTAGGCGCTACTATTATTATTGATGATTTTGGAACCGGCCATGCGTCGCTAGCACAGCTCATTGATTTGTCAGCGTCGGTTCTTAAAGTAGATCGAGATTTCGTGGAGCGTATTGAAACTTCAGAGCGTCACCGCAAAATTGTCAAAATGACACTTGAGCTGGCCAACTCGCTTGATATGGAAGCCATTGCCGAAGGGGTTGAGACAAAAGCTCAGCTCGCTTTGTTACTGCAAATGGGCTTCACTCGTTTTCAGGGCTTCTACTTTGGTAAGCCAGCCCCCGTTGAACATTGGATCGCGCGTGCGACCACGAATACCGACACTAGTGCGCCGCCGCAACGAATGACTCAATAATGGGGCAGGGCTGATTGCGGCTGTGTTCGCACTCGTGAGCGAGTTTTTCCAGGGCGGAGCGCGCGGTTTGTAGCTGAGCTAGTTGCTCATCAATAGCCGTGAGACGCTGCAGCGCCAACTGACGCGCTTTACTGTGATCCTGTGAGGCATCCATTGTTAATAACTGTTTGATTTCTTTCAGGGTAAAACCGGCTGCCTGGGCGCTTTTAATAAAAGTAATGCGGCGCAGGTGTGTCCCGTCGTACTGGCGTACCTTACCTTTGGTTTCAGGCACCTGCAGCAACCCTTCACGTTGGTAAAATCGCAGGGTTTCCACCCCTACACCTGCATTTAATGCTAACTTTCCAATAGTAAGCATAACAACCTCTTGACTCCGTACCATAGTACGTAGTTTAAGCTTCTCGTTAACATTAGCAAGCAGAGGAAATGTTCCATGACAACAAATACCAAACACGCGACGCTATATCGCATGATGACAAGCAAGCATCAATGCCCGTACGGCCGTAAAACGCTGCATCTTTTGCATCAGGCTGGGTATGAGGTGGACGATCATCATCTGAACTCGCGGGAGGAAATTGATGAATTTAAGGCAAAGCACGACGTAAAAACCACGCCTCAGGTGTTTATCGGCGATCAACGTATCGGTGGTTACGAGGAGGTTCGTAAGCACCTCGGAAAGCCTGTACGCGATCCCGATGCGACCAGCTACCGGCCAGTAGCAGCCTTGTTCGCGATGACCGCATTAACCGCGCTGGCTTTGAATATGGGCGTAAATGGAAGCTGGCTGTCGGTGCAGGCAGTGGAGTGGTTTATTGCGTTGTCGATGGTGGTGCTGGCGCTACTAAAACTGCAGGACGTGGAAAGTTTTTCCACCATGTTTCTCAACTATGACCTGGTGGCGCGGCGTTGGGTCCCCTATGGGTATGTTTACCCCTATGCTGAAGGCCTGGCAGGTGTGCTGATGGTGGGCGGTTTGCTGAACTGGCTGTCGATCCCGCTGGCGCTCTTTATTGGTACCGTGGGTGCAGTGTCGGTATTTAAAGCCGTGTACGTGGATAAACGTGAACTTAAGTGCGCCTGCGTTGGCGGCGCCAACAATGTTCCGCTTGGTTTCGTTTCGCTGACCGAAAACCTGATGATGATCGGTATGGCGTTATGGATGTGGTACGCCCATGGTTGGTTTTAATCATGGCGCCCCGGGAGAAGCACAATGGCAAAAAACAACACGCACTCTCAGTTTGAGACGACTATTCTGCGGCCTTTGAAATCAGGCCCAGATGACCTCAGTGCGTTCATTGTGTTACCAAATAGCGCGAGTGCGGCCTTGCCAAGGTGGGGCCGTACCAGCGTGGACGTGAGCATGAATGGCTATGACTTTGAGGCCACCCTTGAGCCTGATGGTCAGCTGAGCCATTGGTTGCCGATCAGCAAAGACCAGCTTGAAGCGGCCAGTGTCGGGGTCGGTGACCAGGTAAACTTTACCATCATTGGAGTTGAGAAAGAGCCAGAGCCTGCTCTTCCAGCAGACTTTCAGCAGGCACTGGCCGCTGCGCCAGAGGCCCGGGCTGTGTGGGAAGATACCACCACTATCGCCCGGGTTGACTGGATCCACTGGATTGTCACAGCGAAGCAAGCAAAAACGCGGGCAAAACGGATTGCGGATGCCTGTGACATGCTAGCCTCTGGTAAACGACGGGTTTGCTGTTTTGACCCCTCAGGTTATTACAGCAAAGCGCTGAGCGCGCCCAAAGCAGCGGAGTAGGGTGGTTGAGCACCAGGTAGTTGAAAAGTTTACTTTATGTACAATACTGGTGTTAGTCTATTTTAAACCAACTCTTACAAGGAACGTGAAGTGAACAAACTCCCAAAGTGTATATACCTGACCGCATCAGTCGTGTTTATTGCAGCCTGTACGTCGCAACCCTCAGACCAGTCGGTGGACTATGAGGTGCTGGATGTAACGGATGCAGAAGAATCTCAGTACTGGATTGTTGCCAAGCGAGTTGCCCCGGTCTATCCAATGGATGCCGTACGTAGAGGACGGGCTGGCTGTGTAGAAATGTCATTTGTTATTACGCCGCAAGGACGTGCAGACCAAATTGAAGTCATCAGATCCTTCCCCGACAGGGTATTCAATAAGTCCGGACCAAACGCATTAGAGCAATGGCAATGGGCGCCAGCCGCTAGCAATCAGGCTAACCAGGCCGTACGAACCACACTCAAATTCGACTATACCCTGGAAGGGGTTCGCAATAAGGAAGCTGCTGAAGCTGCCTGCCAGGACGAATAACGGATAGGGATTATCTGCCTTACATAAAGGTTTGCTTAAGTATGCCGATATCTATCGGGTAGGCATCATGCGTCCATTTTGAAGAGAGTTATTCTCACGGACCTTGTACGCTAAGTACAGCATGAAAGCTGTTGTCTGCTCGACCAGGTGAGGCTGTTCAGTGAAGATAAACGGATTTTGGGCGAAAGCCAGCGGATTAGTCATGTTCATAATTCTGATGTTCGCTGTCCACGCGTTGACAAAACTATATCAGCGAAACGTTCAGGATGAGTTTTCTCAAGAGCTTTTATCACATGCTGAACTTGTCTCGTCGCAGCTAATGCAAGCGATCAGAAGTGCGAAAGAGAACGAGATTGCTGATTGCACGGACGAGAATATTGATCAACTCAGAAAAATTGCTAATCAATACCTGTATGTTTACGATTTAGGTATTGTTGCCAGCAATCAAGTTAGATGCACAGCAAATTGGGGGATTTTTAATCCACCTGCCGCATTGCCGGATACGTATTATCAGGTGGCATCTGAATTCCAGCTCTATTCTCAGGCTGAATCTATTTTTCCCATTCCTCAGAGTTTCGATATCAGTCGATTTCGGGATGTTGTGGCGTTCACCGTTGACTTCTCATTTCAGCACTTCGTGACAAAGGACCACGGCTTTTCTTACTCGATAGAAATGGCAAACCGGCAGCATAACTTTTTAAACTATCAGTCAGAAGAGTCGGATACGCCCCTTAGCGCCTCAGCCAGCCTAGGCTTATTTAAAGTCGTTACAACACGTTGCAGTCAACGTTTCGGCTACTGTGTCTATACAGAAAGTAACAGAGGAGGGGTCTTTTACTTTAGCGCTGCGGTTATTCTGCTCTTATTTATTATCAGCCTCGCCTTTAGCTTCGTCGTTGCGTACGCCGTGCAGTCGTATCTATATAAGCAAAACTCAATGGAGTTTAGGTTTCGTCGTGCCATTCATCGCAAGCTGATTAAAGTCGAATACCAACCTATTTTGCAGGCAGACACGCGCAGAATTATCGGCGTCGAGAGCCTGGTGCGATGGAGAGATCCGGTCTATGGCAGTGTATCGCCGGAACTATTTATCAGTATCGCCGATAAGCTTGGCATCTATAAGGATCTTACTTATCACATAGCAGCGGTATCTATTGCAGAAATGACACCTGTGTTAAAGCAAAATAAAGAGTTCTTCGTTTCCCTCAATGTCACTAGTTTTGAGGTTCTCGACGAGAATTTCCTGTTATTTCTGAAGAATAAAGTCGAAAGTTCGGGGCTCGCTACGAGACAGATTAAAATTGAAATGACGGAAGAAATATCAGTGCCACTGGATACGCTTTCAAAATTTTCTAAGCAAGCCAGGAAGTACGGCTTTCGTATTTCGTTGGATGATTTCGGTACCGGGGTTGCTAACCTTGTCTGGTTAACCGAAATAGCATTCGATGA
Source organism: Aliidiomarina soli (assembly GCF_003986975.1). Lineage (GTDB taxonomy): Bacteria > Pseudomonadota > Gammaproteobacteria > Enterobacterales > Alteromonadaceae > Aliidiomarina > Aliidiomarina soli. The sequence continues at coordinate 422,623 of NZ_PIPO01000001.1, forward strand.
CATAAAAATTGACCGGGTCTTTACTCAAGCCCTGAACGATAAGTTTAAAGAAAAAATGGTGTTTTCTATCATAGAAATGGTTTCAAGCCTGCGGAGGCAAGTGACCTTCGAAGGGGTAGAAACCCAGGGTGAGCTTGATGTCATTTTGCAGTACTTTTCCTCTGCTCATGTTCAGGGCTGGTATTTCTATAAGTCGCTGTCTATAAATTCATTGCTTAAGGTTCTTAAATACAATGAGTTGAATAGATCTTAAGGGTCCTTCAATAAGCCGGATGCCATTAGTTGAAATGCTTCAACCGCTTTAGGGGTAACCTCTTCTGGTGTGCCACTGGCAGCAATCCACAGCGCCGCATTGAGTGCCGCACCGCTAAGCAGTCTGGCGGCGGCTTCTGTATCAACCGGCTTCAGAACACCCTGAGAAATAAGCTGCTCGACCGTTTGTCTGGTCACCTCAAGGCAGCTGTTCTGGCTGGGCCATTGCGATGGGTCGCCAAGAACTGCAGGCCCGTCGAGTAATACAATACGCTGTATTTCAGGATCCAGTGCCATGCGTATGTAGGCTATACCTTCTGCAAGTAACCCCTGCCAAAGGTCTTCAGTCTGAGCTCCTGATTCTTTCGCCCGCAGAGCCATTTCGGTATCAATTTGGTCGACCACCGCAGCGAGAAGCCCGCGTTTATCCCCAAAGTTGTGATACAACGCGCCTCGCGTTAAGCCTGCCGCGGCAGTTAGCTCGTCCATTGATGAGGCCGCATAGCCTTTTTCCGCAAAGGCTTTACGCGCTGCCGAAATAAGTTTCGCACGGTTCTCTGCCATGCTTTTGGCTCGTTTACTCACTTGTCTCTCCCTATATTTCATATACGCCGCGTATAAAATATTGACATACGCGGCGTATAACTTCATTCTACATACGTGTCGTATATTACTGCAATATCGCAATAGGGTATAGCAGAAGCGACACTTCAATTATCCAATGTTCACCAAAATGAGGACTGAGTTATGCAACAACGTGAAGCTATTTTCCCGGCCAACAGACATGCACTCTATCAGGAGCATGGCTATTCGGCTGCTATTCGATCCGGCGACCTTCTGTTTGTCTCGGGGCAGGTTGGCAGTCGTGAAGACGGCAGCCCTGAGCCGGAATTTTCGCGCCAGGTTGAACTGGCTTTTGAAAACCTGCAGGCAACACTGGCAGCAGCGGGCTGCACACTGGACGATATTGTCGATGTGACGACGTTTCATACCGATCCAGAGAATCAGTTCGAGACCATTATGCAAGTCAAACAAAACGTATTCCCCGAAGCGCCGTACCCCAACTGGACCGCAATCGGGGTAAATTGGTTAGCTGGTTTTGACTTTGAAATAAAAGTTATTGCCCGTATTCCGTAACCCATATTTGCCCTGGTAACGCCAGCTCGACGAGCTATTGCGGACTGGTGTTTGTTGTTATACGCTTCATATATAGATCGTATAACAGAGGATGAATATGGGTATCGTTAAAATCAGTGACGAGCTGCATGAGGAAATCAGAAAATCGAGTTCGGTTATGGTGCGTTCAATCAACGCCCAGGCCGAATTCTGGATCAAGGTTGGTATGCTGGCGGAGGCCAATCCGTCGAAGTCGTTTAGCCAAATCATGAGTGAGCAATTGAAGCATGCTGATGTTGAAATAAAGGCGGTTGCCGGTGGATAACATGACCCTGAAAAGTGAGAGTGAACTGCAGCTCATGCGCGAATCCGGACGCTTGCTAGCGTTAGTTTTTGCGTATCTGGACGATAAAATTGAAACTGGTGTTTCCACCATGCAAATCAACGACTGGGCTGAACGCTATATCGTTGATGAGCTGAACGCCCGGCCAGCCAGTAAAGGGCAGTATGGCTACCAGTATGTACTGAATACATCAGTGAATCAGGTAGTTTGCCACGGGGTCCCGGCCACCACCCAAAAACTGAAATCCGGCGATATTGTCAATGTCGATATTACGCTGGAAAAAGGCGGTTTTATCGCTGATTCGAGCAAAATGTACCTGATTGGTGATGTTAGCCCCTTAGCCAAACGCCTGGTCGACAAAACCTACGCCGCCATGTGGGAAGGCATCCGGGTGGTGAAGCCTGGTGCAACCCTGGGTGATGTGGGCTACGCTATTCAGCAATACGCGACCAGAAACGGCTACTCGGTAGTGCGTGAATATTGCGGTCATGGCATTGGCCGGGAAATGCATGAAGACCCCCAGGTGCTGCATTACGGTGAGAAGGGCAAAGGGCTGGAGTTGCGCGAAGGCATGACCTTCACTATTGAACCGATGATCAACCAGGGAAAGGCTAAAATTAAAACCAAAAGAGACGGCTGGACGGTCGTTACCAGTGACAAAAAGTTGTCTGCTCAATGGGAGCACACCATCGCGGTCACCGCCAACGGCTTTGAAGTACTGACGTTGCGTGATGAGGAACGTATCTGAACGAATAGCAGTCGACTAGTGGACAAATTATTGAGAGAGAACGGTATGAAAGAGAGCGGAAAAATAAACTACGTGGAATTGCCGTCGCGGGATATTGAAGCTACTAAGCGGTTTTTCAGTGCTGCGTTTGACTGGTCGTTTGTTGATTACGGCCCGGACTATGTGGCAATTCAGGGTGCCGGGCTCGATGGTGGGTTTTATAAATCAGATAATGTCGCAACGACAGAAAACGGCAGCGTATTAGTGGTGCTGTACAGTACCGATCTTGACCAAGCCCAGGAGCGGGTGAAATCGGCAGGCGGCATCATTGTGCAGAATACCTATGATTTCCCTGGCGGCCAGCGCTTTCATTTTGCCGATCCAAATGGCAATGAATATGCGGTGTGGTCTGAACCTGCGTAAGCTGGTTACCACAGTACGATTGAAACCAGGGCGAAACAATGTATCGACAACTACTACTATTCGTTAGCGCACTGTTAGTTTTTACTGCCGCATCGAACGCGCAGGATGAACATACACAGGGTGACGGTGAAACCATTTATGACATGCCCACCAACTGGGATACATTCTATGCAGTGGTCGTAAAACAAGGACCTAACCATGCGGACGACACTGACCCGGCCGTCACTCAGGCAATTATGCATCAGCACATTCAGTACCAACTTGGATTGCAGCATTCAGGCACCGCTGTCGCCGCTGGAGGCTTTGCTGACGCGAGCGACGGCATTAGCGGGCTAACGTTGTTGCGCGCAGAGTCGCTGGAAGACGCAGAGCGAATCGCAAATAGCGATCCTGCAGTGCAGGCTGGGCGGTTTAGTGTTGTGGTGAAAACCTGGTATGTGCCCGGTGGTAGGTTGTAACTAGCCTGGTCACCGCGTTGCAAGAGCGGAACCTTGAGTGAGGAAAAGGCGCTTGATTTGTGAAACGCAAAGAATGCTGATACGGCCGCTAACGCTAGCAGACGTTCCCGAATTGACTGCGATCCTCAATGATCCCGAAGTAATGAAACACTCGATTGGCGGTGTCTGTGATGAGACCGCGACCCGAGGATTCATTCAATGGTGTATGGCATGCTACGAAGCCTATGGCGTCGGGCCCTGGGCGCTCATCGATAAAGAAGATGCCACGCTGATTGGTTTCTGTGGTGTTTCACCGGAAATGGTCGCGGGTGTTGAAGAAATGAACCTTGGTTACCGGCTGGCCGCAGCGTACTGGAACAAAGGGCTGGCGACCGAGGCCGCCGAAGGCGTGCTGAACTATGTATTCACGCATAAACTCTGCAAGTCGGTCGTGGTCATCATCGAGCCCGAGCATGTGGCGTCATTAAAAGTCGCTCAGAAAGCCGGCTTCAGCGCATTCGAAGTCCTTGAGTTTTACGGCCGCTCGGTGCGCTTGTATCGACTCAACCGGGAACAAACTCAGCCTTAGAACTTGCTGTCATAAAACTAATTCAGTAACTTCAATCATAAAATATAACCCTTATGCGGCGGCAGTTACGCCTCCCCAATGGCTCTGGCGTAAAATACCACGATTCCGTAGTCGTGCGCACAGGCGTTGTACCTATTGAGGTCTTTTAACAGGAAGATAAATGAAACAGAACATCGTTCATATTGCGTTAGTAGTAAAAGACTACGACGAAGCGATAGATTTTTATGTGAATAAGCTGAAATTTGAGCTTATTGAAGATAGTTATCAACCTGAAGAAGATAAACGCTGGGTGGTAGTTGCTCCGCCGAATTCACATGGGGCGACTTTGCTTCTCGCAAAGGCGTCAAAGCCACAGCAGCGTGACGTGGTGGGTAACCAGACGGGCGGACGAGTATTCCTATTTCTCAGTACTGATGACTTTTGGCGAGATTATGAATACATGAAATCCGTTGATATCAAATTCATTCGTGAACCGAAAAGTATGGAGTATGGCACAGTAGCTGTATTTGAGGATTTATATGGAAATCGTTGGGATTTATTGCAACTGAATCCCGATCATCCAATGGCGAAAAGGATTTAGATACTCGGGGGAGGAGGTTGAATGGGGGCGCATCAAGAACAGTTTCGCGGGTTCGCGACATACAATCGCGAGTTCAATCAGTCGTTGTTGGGGCAAATTGAAAAGCTTAGCGATGAGCAACGCAAACGGGACATGGGTGCGTTCTTTGGCTCTATTCACAGTACACTGAATCATATTTTGCTGGCGGACAGGATTTGGCTGGGGCGTTTTGCTATCGCCTTTCCGCAGATGTCGTCGCTGAGTGGCGCGGCGCTGGTTCATGAATTCTCATCATTGAGGCAGGAACTGTGCAGTGACTTCTCCGAATTTCTCGTTCAGCGACAGGCTACTGACCAGGTCATTACGCAATGGGTTGAGGAGTTGTCAGACGAATTGCTTGCGCAAACCATGCGCTATAGCAATTCAAAGGGGCAACAGCGCGAACATCCTGCATGGTTGGCTGCTATCCATATGTTTAATCACCAAACCCATCATCGTGGCCAAATCACCACGCTGCTGAACCAACTTGGTTGCGACTCAGGTATCACTGATTACTTTGCTTACGTTAAGTAATGTGAAAGGCGCTTTATAGCTACGTAGATAATTTTTCCGACACTGTCGAAGTCAGCTCCGTTTGTTCGACTAAAGAGAGACAGCGTATGCGGCTGTCTGCTTTTCAAGATTACGGAGAAATCCCCCCATGTCCCGAATGATTTTTGTGAATCTGCCTGTAACAGATCTCGCCGTGTCGATGAATTTCTACAAAGCTATCGGCTTCGAGAATAACCCCGACTTTACCGATGACACTGCCGCCTGCATGGTTTTGAGTGAGACGCTCAATGTTATGTTACTGACCCATGCTAAATGGCGGACCTTCACTGACCGTCCTATTCCACCTGCTACCTCGAGCGAAGTGTTACTTGCCTTGTCGTGTGATAGCCGCGAAGCTGTTGATACGATGAACAACCTGGCTGCTGAAAATGGTGGCACAAAAGACATTAATCCCCCTCAGGATTATGGTTGGATGTACAGCCACAGCCTGGCGGATCCAGATGGTCATGTCTGGGAAGCTATGTGGATGGATCCGACCGGGATTCCTGAACGTGGTTAGAAAGATCGGCTAAAAGGAGAAGCAACGTGTCTGAATTTGTTATTACTACCTTTGACTGGGTGCCATCCTGTTGTATCTGGCGGAGCGAAGTACGGCTTTAATGCCTCGTGAGCCGCTAGGTCGTAATAAGGTGATCGAATGGTTATTCGCCGGACTCAACTCTGTCGAAATGGCAACGGTACCCTGGTCGTTTTTTATGTTTTCAGACGACCATGAAGCTACACCCGGTCGTAAAATCCTGGATAACTTTCTGCAAAGTCGACTGCACCACATGGAGAAGGAATTGGCTAAGCGTGAATGGCTGGCCGACGACTTTTCAGTGGCTGATATTGTCATGGTCGACGCGCTGCGTCTGGTTGATCGATTCAATGGATTAGAGCAACACAGTGCGAGCCGTGAATACATTGCGCGAGCGACTGCTCGCCCCGCCTTTACTAAAGCTCACGCAGACCAGCTGGCGTTTTATGCAGCCGCGGATTTAAAATTCCAGTTTCATGCCTATGTAGGGAAAGGGGACCATGCCCGACTGACCTTTGAACGTATTGATGAAAGAAAGGTTGTGCAGCGGTAGGTGGTTGTAAAGACTATGAAAAACCTATCAAATCTCGCTTTAAAATCGTTAGCATATACACACCTTCACTGACCCCTTAAAGTATGTCGAGGGTGGTAGATTGTTTGCTTTCAGTGTGCCGCAGAGGCTTTTATGAGTTTTCACTATGGCTATTTTTGACAGGTAATATATGGAATTCAATAAATTTACAGGAGTAACAGAAGGGCCTGATAAGGATTTAAATTTTGCAATTAAGTCCGGAAGCAAAAAAACGTTAAATGCCCTCGAGAAGTTGACCGGAAATCTTACCGCTTACGATACACCAGCAAAACACTCAATAGCGCTGCAGTTATTTTCCCTGGCAGCAAATGTCGACCTGGCGGATAAGAAGGCTAGTCAGGTGATAACAGCGATAGGGAAGTATTTTTTGAAGCTGTCAGAGTCTGCGATGAGCGCGGAGTTTATTGCCAACGAGTGGCTGAACAGGCTACAGAGTGTAGATTATGCACAGCATAAAGAGTGCCAGGCAGCGTATCAGTGGATTCTTTTATTCAATCAAAGAGACGGCAGTAAGCGAACGCCGCACGAACTGGTGCGGGTATTCGAGCAGTCTCAAGATGCTTTAGCCGGTGTTTATCAAAAATTAACAGCCTCTTATTCTGTTGATGATCTGATTATCGATAACTCAGGTTCCCAGCCTGGCTATTATCTAATGGAAGCATTCTTAACCACTTACTTCTATCACTCACATACCTGTCATTCTGCCTATGAAACATGGGTGTTAGAGTGCGTTGAGAAAGATATGCGTTTTGGCAATGGACTGATTCTGGCGGTCTTACGACGTTCAGGTAATTATCCTGAAATTGCAGCGTATCTTATTGATGTATTTATACGCGCGACGCCTGATGATAACCATCCGGGCATGGTATGGCCGCTTTTTAATGAATTATTAAATGACGAAGACATGCCTGAGCGGATGCTGAAGCAGGTTGTTGCGCATGTAGAGCCAAAAATTAGCCAGTGGAGCGTGTTACAGAAAGACTATGCAGTGCGGTGTTTGTTTAGTATCGATTGGCACGGGCCGGAGTCAGTCGCTAAATCATTGGCCCGTTCCAAAAGTACAACCAAGCTTGCGAAGCTGCTTGTAGCCGACGCTGATGGCGAGTCTATTCGTGCCTTGTCGGCGTTACTTGATACTGACCGAGGCCCCGCATTTAAGCTGCCGAGCGGAGGTGAAAATCAATTTGAAGATCTCAATATCAAATTGATGGTAATCGATGAGCTGATGTACCGGAAGAAATCCCTGGCACCTGCATTTAATCTACGAGAATTCGCTAAGAACTACGACCACAGCGTAATCTCGACAAACGGCTACGAGACCATACCTGAAGCACTGAGTTACATGAAAGGCCTGCAGATCCCAGAACATCTGCTGGCTGAAATCACGCAGTTAAGCTATGACCCTGCAAGAGACATCTATCATCAGTTGGTGCCTTTCTGGGATGGCGAAGACGACCGCTTTGCGGCGTCGTCGCTAGCTGATTTAGCTAAGTTAGAGAACATCCGCGAGATTGAAGGATTTGATGAGCACTTGCTAAACACATGGTCAGATCTTATCCACAGCAAAGGTATTGTGCGACAGCGATGAGTAAAGCGAACCATGAACCTGGCCCAAGAACCCAGTTTGGGGTTGGTAAATATCTGTCCATCGCTTTTTTAAGTGCTGCAACCGTCTTCCCTGTTTATATGGTGTTTTCTGCATTGATTGCGCTGGTATCGGGAGCTCGCGGCATCGATTTGCTGGAGATGTTTCTGGCGGGCTTTTACACCGGTTTTTATCCATTTTTTGTCGCTTTCGTTGTTGTGGTTGCTTATCTGATTCCCCTCTATTTGTCATTGGCAGAGAAAAATACTCGGCTTAGCACCCAAAAAACCGTGATATTTGTACTTGCCGGGGTCGGCCCATCATTATTTGCACTGATGTTTCCAGAGTACGATTTGATAGCGCTTGCAAACATATTAATCGGATCTGCAACGGTCACCCTTACTACGTTTTATTTTTTGAATCAGCGACGCGCTAAGAGCTTTTAAGATTTACAGTCAAACGGCTCTATTAAAACGGTGAGAGAAAAAAGGAGAGAAATTACATGCGCGACTACTTGCCAGATTCGGCTAGCTATTTTGTCAACCAAGGTATGTATGACTTTTACCCCTGGAGGTTGCTGAATAGGGAGTCTCAATACGAGTATATAACGAAAGGGGTGGAGCCAGACGGGAGTGGTAATGGCAAGGTGTATGTATTTGCTAAACGCGAGGATACTGCCGATTTTGCAGGCCTGGAAATAGTCGATAGCAAAATTACTGACCGGGTTATCTGCTTTCGTTCATTGTTCGCAGAGGGCGATTCAAAATCAAGCTGGAATATCGTCAGGGCAATACACGATGACGTATTTGCGTTCATAGCTAACCATGTTGTAGCAGACATGAGAGCGCTGGTGCAAAGCTCGAAATGATGAGTCAGACGCGAACAACTGAAGGCGATGTTGATGGTGTCACCAGCAGAGCATATAGCCTGGGCGGGTGTACTTCGCGAGGGCCATATGGGTGAATTCTTTCAGCTGAAAAATCAAATCAATGTACTGAGCCGGGCTGAATATGCCTATGATCGACTGACATCGCAGTTCGTTGAACACTATCTCAGCATCACCCAGGCAAGTTACAAAACTATACCCGACCTTGAAGTGCTTCACACATGGTTAAAGCATCTTAACTTTGAGATTAGACCGGCATTGGTCGAGCATTGGCGTGCAGTTGCGAATCTTGCGGGGTTTGAATTAGGTGAGCTTGTCGAGGTGGATGGCACTAAGCTGTATGCGGTCAAAGCGTCAGCGTACCCTGATTTGGATTACATAAGCTTTACCGGTTTTAATGCTAAAAAAGACGGTTCACCGGGTCGCTCAAGTGTGCATGCCAGCCTGTGGGAGAATAGCCGCGTAACCCGGTTTGATAAAAGAATGGATGAGGCCACGTTGACTCCCTATTTTTTTGAGGGCAGTAGCCGGTTACCACAGGTGAAAGATTTTCTACAAGCCGAGTTAGCGAAACTGACGTGACACAGATGCTTACAATCTACCTCTGGGTTCTGCTTGCTGGTGAATGCCATCGGCGCTGCGATTTGCTAATTTATTGAAATCTGCCTTTACAATGAGCACCGCCATGAAAGTCCATTGCTTATTTATTGTTGTTTTGACGTTCTTAACTATGTCACTAACTATGCCGCAGACTTTGGCTAATACAATAAGTACCACGCTGAGTAAGTCTGAAGACGGGCGCTGGAGCGTAGAGTACCAGAGTGCTGAACCTATTTCGCAGCTGCAATTTAAACGCAGCCCCGATAACAGTCGGGCGCAACGATGGCAGTTACCTGAGCAGTTTGCCATCGCATATGAAGATGGTAAGGAAATGATCCGCCGCGATGACGGTGCGCCGTTCACGCAAGTGGAGGCTGAGCTTACTGCAACCTATATCACGCTCGACAAGGAGTACGCGCCATTCTCGCCGTTCAGTGATGGTGGTTTGTTGGTGTATTCAGGTCGTTTCTTTGTCTGTGCCGGGCACTGCGATACTACTCAGAATCAATGGCCGATGCGGGTTGAAGCGCCTATAACGAACACTATCATTGTGCAGGGGCAGATTTATCAGGGCGAAGCGCAATGGACAGACAGCAATAGTGGTCACAATATCTATGTGGGGCCTGCAGAGCAGCGTTATCAGGGCGAATTTGTCAGCATTATCGACGAAGGGTTGCCGCCATCGTTACGCGAGCTAATGGACAGCGCGCTACCTGAGTTTATGCGTTTTTACGCTGAACACTTAGCGGCGCCGGAAAGCATGCCTCAATTATTTGCTTCGTATAGCCCAACCAGCGACGGACGGTATGGTCATCAGGGCGGGGTGTTGCCAAACCAGGTTTTTATGCACTGGTACGGGTGGGTTGATGAGTCGGCAGTAAATCAAACGCTGTGGTTTTTCGCTCATGAAGCCGCGCATATCTTTCAGCAGCCTCACACATTTAGCAGTGACGCCGCCTGGTTACACGAAGGCTCTGCTGAACTGTTTGCTGAGCTTGCACTGAATGATAAAGCATTACATAAAACGGCGCGGCCGAGTGCGATAGAAAATGCACAAGTTGCATGCGTTAACGGCCTTACCGAGGGCATCAGCTTTGATCAGACGCTAAAACAAAATTCTCGCCTGATGTACAGCTGCGGTCTGGTACTGTTTAATGCGATGCATAACGATCTTGTCGCGCAGGGTGAGGACATATTCTCGCTGTGGAATGCTTACGATGCGGCGGTAACTGGAGGCGAACAGGCTTCTGAGACAACATTTATGAGTGTCGCTTCGCGACACTTGAGCGCCTTGCTATCCACCCAACTTAATAGCTTGTTGCAACCGGATAATTTGCATCCGGTTGACGTGATGGCGAATATCACAGGCTCAGAGTAGGGCTGTAGTTTGCTCGCTAAAACAACAAATAACAGGTCATGTATGGACAGGATTAACCTGCAAGCAAAAACTAAGGCCCTGCCCGGAGTGATTGAGTGCTACGCCGCTCAAAGTCCGCACACTCGGGCACGGGAAGCTCGCATTCATCGGCTGATGATTCCATTGCAGTTGTTCGATTCAGGACTCGATTACGAAGAGCAGCCAGTAGACACGGTGTTGCTTTTCGATCATTACCTGCTGAAGCTGTCTGCTCCAGGCGAGCTTGGCGGCCTAAACCTGAGCCACGACTATTACCCGGATGCTGAGGCTTCTGTCTACCTTGGTAATGCACACAACAGGTGCGAGGTTGAAAGACTCGAACTAGAGCATATTCAAAGCAATGAGTTTAAGGTGTCAGGCGATCTGTTGATTGATTTTGAGAACGAAATGGTCGCCGAAAATGAGCGGTTTAGTTTTGTGACCACTGCGGCTTATCAGGTAGCTTAACCAGGCGCTGAAATCATCGATTCGGAAACTACAGGTTAAACGCATAGCTCCAACACGACATAAAAAAATTTTAACTTTCAGTGAGTTTGAACAGGTCTTCAGCCATTAAATCAATAAATACTCGTAGCTTAGGAGCCAGATACTTGCTCGAAGGCCATAGCATACGAAAAGCGCCTTCATGCTCGATATAATTATCTAAGATAGTGATTAACTCCCCTTTGGCTACAGCGTTGCGTACCATAAAGTCCGGCAAGCAAGCGATACCTAAACCCGCTAGGGCAACGTCGAACAATGCTTCAGATGTATTGCATACCATAGCCGCATTTGTCGCAGGATGATTCTTCGTGTCAACGTCCTTTAATGGCCAGACTTCATATTTGCCTGTATTCGGGAACTTGTGTTGTAAACAAGCGTGATTAACCAAGTCGGCCGGGGTTTGCGGATGACCTTGCTGCTTTACATAATTTGGTGATGCCACTAAGACTAAGCTGTATTTCCCAAGCACGCGAGACATTAGTCTCGAATCCGTTGGTTCTCCCGTACGGATAACGGCATCGAAACCTTCTTCAATGACATCCACCATACGATCAGAGAAGTCTACATCCAGTTCAATCAAGGGATAACGATGCATAAATGCGGTAAGCGCCGGCATAACTAACCTATTGACCAGCGGCAGGCTTACACGTAGTTTTCCCTTAGGTTCTTTATGGACCTCTGACAACTCCAACTCAGCCGCTTCCACTTCGCATAATATACGGCGACCGCGTTCAAGAAATAATTCTCCTTCCGCGGTCAAGGTGATACTGCGTGTACTTCGATGCAGCAAACGAACTCCCAGGTTAGCTTCTAACCTTGCGACACTTTTCCCTACCGCCGATGAGGACACGCCGAGATTGCGGGCAGCTTCGGAGAAGCTGCGAGTCTCAGCGGCCTGCACAAAAAATGCAATACCGCTTAGTACACTCATATTCTTCCAATTAAAGAATTTATGTCCGATATGTTTGGAAATTTAGCATTCTTGTCTTGTGTCTTCAATAAACCTAAAGTTGCCCTCTACTCTCATCAGCGTTGGCGGGGGCTACTGAATAAAGCGGCGCCGGCGCTTCAAGCGGACTTAATAATGATGAACACAAATGAAACGAGTATTTTAAGCGGAGACAACGACGAGTTTGAGCAATCGAATCGACTACCTATTACTGCATTGCTGGCACTGGCATTAGCCGGTTTTGTCACAATTCTGACGGAGGCTTTACCTGCTGGCCTTCTTCCTCAAATTGGAGAAGGGCTGGGTGTTTCTCAATCGCTTGCGGGGCAACTTGTTACTGTATACGCTATCGGATCTTTGGTCGCTGCTATTCCGTTAATGGCGATCACACAAGGTGTAAGGCGACGACCATTGCTATTGGTAGCAATAGTAGGCTTTGCCATTGCTAATACGGTCACGACTTTTTCTACGAATTATATATTGACGATAGTTGTGCGTTTTCTGGCAGGCGTATCCGCAGGCCTGTTGTGGGCACTATTAGCAGGATACGCTGCTCGCATGGTACCTGAACATCTCAAGGGACGTGCTATCGCTATTGCAATGGTGGGGACACCGTTGGCGCTTTCTCTGGGGGTTCCTGCGGGGACATTTATCGGTACGTTGGTGGGGTGGCGCGCTTGTTTCGGAATCATGAGCGTACTAGCACTGATTCTTATTGTGTGGGTTCGGGTGAACGTGCCAGATTTCCCAGGGCAGGCCGTGGGAAAGCGGTTTTCACTTAAACAGGTATTCATTCTGCCCGGTATTCGCTCGGTATTATTCGTCGTGCTGACTTTTGTGCTAGCACACAACATTCTCTACACCTATATTGCTCCGTTTCTTCGTAACGCCAATATGTCCGAGCGAACTGACTTCGCTTTACTTGTTTTTGGGGTCACCGCGATGTTTGGTATCTGGATCATCGGTATGTTGGTCGATCGCCATCTTCGTGCGCTAACACTTGGTAGTACCGTATTGTTCGGGGCAGCAGCACTAGTGCTTGGCATCGCTAGTGATATGCCCCTCGCTATCTATGGCGCTATTAGTGCGTGGGGACTCTCATTTGGTGGGGCTGCGACGCTGTTTCAAACTGCTCTCGCCAAGGCCGCTGGAGGGGCGGCTGATGTAGCTCAGTCTATGCTGGTTACAGCATGGAATTTAGCTATTGCAGGGGGTGGTATTGTCGGTGGTATATTATTGGATAGCATTGGTCCTGGGGCGTTTTCGCCTGCTCTGTTAATGCTACTCATAGCAGCACTACTGGCGATATGGAGTGCGCGGCGGTATGGTTTTCCAGCATTATAACATTGGATACAACGAGCTTTTTATTCTGTTATTACTTTCTGGGTTTGTATCGTAAAACTTGAATTGTATAAAAACACTAAAGAAGTCCAAATGCCTAAGGTCATCAAGTAAAGTGCATCATAAGCTTTAACTGGAATTTTAAGTATTATTATGAACAGTCCGCACCTTGTTGATCTCGATTTAAAGCGCTTGAAAGATGGGTCTTCGGATACATGACTAAATTAAAGCACACCTTATTCATACTGCTGATAGCGCTACTTGCGTATGGCGTAAGTATACTGTGGTGGCGCGCTTGGATGTATCAAGGTGTCTTCGGTCCGATACCGCTAATGCATTGGCTTATGAGCAGTGATGGGGAAGGAGCATACCGACTCATCGAGCTCGATATGTTCCTGCAGATGTTTGCGGTGTTGCTGCTGACGGGCTTGGGTTACCGCCGTTTAACTTCCAGGTCTTAGCTTTGTAAGTCGGTATTTTTAGAGCTGCAAATGACATTGGATTTTAGGTGAGCGCACAATAATGACTCCTGCAATTAATATAGCTAAAAAGCATCAAATAGGGCACACAGTGCATGAGTACGTTCATGATGCGTCGGTGTCGTCTTATGGTGCCGAAGCGGCAGAGAAACTGGGTGCGCCTGCAGAGCAGGTATTTAAAACCCTGGTGGTGTCTCTAGATGACAGAGAATTGGCGGTCGCCATTATTCCCGTGCTATCCAGACTTAGTCTCAAACATGCGGCAAAAGCGCTTGGCGCGAAACGTGCCCTGATGGCTACCAAGTCGGATGTAGAACGCTCGACAGGATATGTTCTGGGCGGGGTCAGCCCACTAGGTCAAAAGAAACGCCTGAGAACGGTCATTGATATATCGGCGGATCGCCATACTTCAATCTTTGTTAGCGCCGGTCGCCGAGGGGTCGATCTGGAGCTGAGCCCGAGCGACTTAAAAACGCTGTTAAATGGGAAGTTCGCGGAACTGTGTCAGTAAACTTCATTGGGTCAGTCAGTTGCGCTGGGTCATTGAATTATTTAAGGAAGAACATGCTCAGAAGCCTTACCTTGCTACTACTGTTACCTTTCCCAGTATTCGCTGAGGTGTCAGACAAAATGCCTTCGCAGCAGAATCTGTGGGTAACAGGCCTGGTGCTGGCGGTGTGCCTGGGCTTAGCTGTACGCTGGTCGACATGGGCGAACTTGTTCGCCTGGCCGCTTGCTGGTCTGTGTTTTTATGGCGCCTATGATTTGCTGACCCAAGCGGACGTCGGGCCAGCAATTATGCGTGAACAGGGTAGCGCCTACATGATTGCAGCATATGGTTCGGCGGTGTTGGTGCTGGTGGGCGTGATCGCAGGTAACCTGTTACGGCGCAGGAAATTAAATCACGTATGACCTTTATACTTTTCGGGGATTTTCACACTAAAGAGCTTTAAGGCCTATTATCAAAACCCCAAAAAATTATCTGCGCATTTTACAAGCGCACTGGCAACCTTGTGGTTAGTCAGTGCTGCTGACAGTGGCCCGAAATGCACTTTATTTCCTCGATATGTTACCCGGCCCCGGTTGTTTATGACCAGTTGGAGTCTATTGCCAGCCCGGCGGATGGATTCTTCACGCCAATAAAGAACCTAAGTGCCGGGCTGGTGGGTTAGAACTCGTAACGTACTGCTAAGTCAACAAAACGTCCACGCGCGTTGTATTGAGTAATGTCATAGAAGTAAGACCCCGCCGACGGGTCGAACGGCGGTTGTCGGTCCAACAGATTTTGTACTGAGAAACTAATTACGGTGCCCGCAAAACCGGCATAACTTACCTGCGAATTAATCGAGGTGTGGCTACTGACCCGGTCACTAAGGCCAGGGTTGCTGCTTTCGCTTGCGATACGCTGTGCATAACCATGGGTGTAGTTGGCGCTTAATGTTAAAGACCAGTCGTTGCGTTGCCAGTTTGCAACGCTGCTACTTTTCCATTTGGGCAGTGCGCCAAATTGGTTGTTACCTGCGCCGTTCACGGCAGGCTGGTCAGCCACCAGGGCTTGCCGGTATTCAAGCAAACGAGACCAGCTGGTACTGAGTTGAGTGTCACCGCCTAAGAAACTGAAACGGTAACCCAGATCTAAATCGACGCCGGAGGTGGTGCGGGTTCCCTGGTTGGCGTACTGGTTGGTAATAATTTGCAACCTGCCAGCATCGTCACGCTGCACGCGATCGGCGAAATTTGCTTCATTATTAATGATAAATTGCGCATTATCCGGGGAAATGACGTCATCCTGCTCAATGCGGAAGTAATCAATAGCAGCGCTTAAGCCACGTTGCGGTGACCAAACCAGGCCGATATTGACGTTGGTTGAGCGTTCGGCTTCGAGATCAGGGTTACCACTTCTTAACTGAGTGAAGCCGCGGGTGACACCGGGTTCAACGGGATCATTAGGGTCAATGACTGAGCCGTAACTAATGGTATTACTTTGTGATATTTCCGGTAGCGACGGTGCTCTGAATCCACGTGACCACGAACCACGCAGCAGCCAGTCATCGCTGAGCAGGTAATCAGCTGAGATCTTGGGCGAAACAGCGCTACCAAAATCATCATAATGATCAGCGCGCACGGCGGTGTTTACGTTCAATCCCTCAAGAAGGGGAAAG
Organism: Aliidiomarina soli; assembly: GCF_003986975.1. Classification (GTDB taxonomy): domain Bacteria; phylum Pseudomonadota; class Gammaproteobacteria; order Enterobacterales; family Alteromonadaceae; genus Aliidiomarina; species Aliidiomarina soli. The sequence continues at coordinate 438,692 of NZ_PIPO01000001.1, forward strand.
TCTAATTCCACATAACCTGCCACCACATCGCGTTCACCGTTGACCAGATTAATAGCAGGGCGTAGCTCGGTACCCGAGAGCACTTCTGGTGAGGTGCCTGCGTTCATTTGCTCGTTACGCCAGTCCACGCCGGTAGCGAAACCAACATCGCCATAGCGCCAGTGAGCTAAGGTGCGAGAAGCATTCAGATTCACCGACTGGGTCTGGTAAAAGCCTGGACGACGGGTGTCGAGGCGTAACGATTCAATAGCCTCGGCGCTGTTGTTACCGCCCACGAAGTCATAATCGCCACTTTCGAGCAGCTCTTCGAAGGCATATCGGTTAATAAAGTTGTCAACATACTCACGTTGGCGACTTTGCGACTGCAGGGCATTAAAATTAACGTCCCAAACGTCGCCGCGATAACGGGCCCCGACTAAAAAGCGATTGAAGATCTGGGTATTCGACTTAAGCCGTTCGCCGACATCAAAGAAGGTGTACTCAAAGGGTAAGGGCTCGTCCCCCGGGTTATTGGGGTGACCAACCGGGAAAACCACTGGAATGTTGACTAAGGTTCCGCTGTCCTGATCATATGCGCGCAGGCCTGGTCCAATACTCAACGGAGCGCCAAAGGTGTGGCTCGATTCGTTGTAGCTATACAGAGCTTCAGCAAAGGCTTCTACCTGCCGGGAAACCTGATACGTGCTTTGCAGTGAAAGCTGACGGCGACTGACTTCAGGTTGCAGGGTGTTGTAGGGCTGGCCGTTGAAGGCACAGACCTGACCGTCGCGACCTGGCGTAAAATCGGTCCAGTCGCGCAGTTCAGATTCGCCCGGGCATTGTTCAAAGGGCCGCGGATTCTGCGGGTCATCAAGGTAGTTTCCGCCTTGAGTCAACCAACCAGCCAAACGGCCGCCGGGCTGATGGCGAAAATCACCGCTGCGGGTAATTTTTCGCTCACCGGCGTTCAGCTCGTCGCGCTCGAGCAAGTCGATGCTTAAGGTGACGTTGAAACCATCCTCATATAAGTCACCCGTACCAGCCAGAATACCGGCGCTGTACTGGTTCAGACCACCTTCAGTCGCACCACCAGCGGAAGCTGATAAACGCGCGCCTTCATAGTCGCGACGCAGAATAATATTGACCACGCCGGCAATTGCATCGGAACCATAAGCAGCCGAAGCGCCGTCTTTCAGCACTTCAATGCGCTCAACCGCACCTAAGGGCAGGGCATTTAAGTCAACAAAAGTGTCTTGCGTACCCAGAGCGAACCCATAATTGGAGACGCGCTGGCCATTGACCAGTAGCAGCGTGTTTTTGGGACTTAAACCACGCAAACCAATGGAGGCAGAACCTGCGGAAAAGCTACTGGTGAACTGCTCATCATAGCTATTGCCAGTGTTGACCGTGAGATCACGTAAGACATCGGTCAGGGTGATTTTCCCACTTCGTTCAATGTCCTCTGCAGAGAGAATTTGCAGCGGAGTGGCGTCTTCATTGTGGGTGCGACGGATATGAGATCCGGTGACCTGAACACGTTCCATCTCTGCACTGGCATCGACGGCCAGAAGAGACGGAGATGCTGCAGCCGCAGCGACTCCTACCAGGTAGGCTAGTGATGAGAGCACGAAAGTTTTGGGCATAAAAGTAAATCCTCTTTTTGTTTTATAGATATTTAGATGTCTAGACGTCTAAAATATACAATAAGAAAAATTCTAAGGAAAGAGGTTTTTAGAACTTATTTAGCAAGCTTCAATTTATTAGCTGATTGTATTTTGCCCAATTTCTGCCTTATGCTGCGTTATCAGTTAACCAAATGCTGCTCTGTTAGTATTCTGTTGGAGTCCGTCGATGCGTCTCAGCCAATATGCTCAGCTTTGCTCGCTCGCGCGACATATCATGAACGATGTCAGTGAAGCGGAAGACGTTGTACAGGATGCCTATGTGGCGGCTTTTCTGTCTGATCGCTTAGACTTCGACGCCGTAGAAACCAGAAAATGGTTAGTGGGCACAGTGCGCAATAAAGCACGAATGGCCTTACGTGGAGCGGTTCGTAGAAGAAGCCGTGAAAGCCAGTGGCAAATGGAGCCTTCGAACTTGTCGCTTGACGATCAGCAGGATATCTCCCAACTGCTTTATACCTTGACGCCAGCTCTTAAAGCGGTCGCAGCGTTAGTGTTGTCGGGTCATACTCGAAAAGAGATCGCGTACTTGCTGAACCTGACAGACGTCGCGCTTCGCCAGCGTGTTCAAGATCTAAAATGTCGGATAACCACAACTGATATCGTGATGCCCTCTGAATTGATCGGGTTAAATAAAGAGGTAGATTACGGCTGTATTCGCAGTGCTTTGTTGTCAAAACTGCTTCATCAGGACGGAGTTTTGGCCAGCCATGACCCAGATGGTCATCTTTTTGTGATTCGTACTCACAAAACGGAGTCTGGTGGCAATACTAAGGTAACTAAACCAATGAGGAAAACCTTATGAGCTTTAAACCCAAGCACGCCAGCATCGTTTTTTATGTCAGCGATATCCTGCGTACAGAAAAATTCTACAACGACACTCTGTCTCTTGGTCTGGAACGAATGGAAGGCGCTGAACCCTTCTGGTTGCAGGGGCGTCTGGAAAATGGCCTGGACCTGATCTTCTTTCAGATGGAAGGCAAACGGGGAAATACGCCGGCCTTAGTATTTGATGTCATTGAAGGCGGGATTGATGATGTGGTTGCTGAACTGGCGGACGCGGGTGTGACTATTGTAACCCCAGTTTCCGAAGCGCCTGGTGGTTGGAGCGCAGATTTCCTCGATCCGGATGGCTTTGGCTTAGGGCTTTGGCAATCAGACGATCTGCCGCGTTCACTGAAGTCCTAGCCATACGCAGTACCAGGAAACTTAAGGATCATAATAATGGAAGCCAAAGTAGTCACTGATAACAATATTTCACTTTATACCGAATCGTTTGGTAACCCAGCTCATGAACCCATTATTTTGATCATGGGGGCAATGTCGTCGGCGGTATGGTGGCCTGATGATTTTTGTGCACGGCTTGCTGCAATGAACTGTTACGTAATCAGATATGATCATCGTGATACCGGGAAATCAACGAGTTATGAACCAGGCGAGGCCCCTTATTCTGTGGAAGAGTTGGCAGATGATGTGGTGCGCGTTATTGACGGTTATGGTCTTGAGGCAGCACATCTGGTCGGTATGTCCTTGGGAGGCTTTTTATCTCAGCTTGTTGCTCTCAAATACCCACAACGGGTAAAAAGCCTGACGCTGATTGCTTCAGAACGCCTTGCCGAGACAGATCCAGAGATTCCGCCTATAAGTCCTGCACTTATCGAATATCACCAACAGGCGGCAACGCTTGACTGGTCTGATAGAGATGCGGTGGTCGAGTATCAGGTTGGAGCATGGCGAATCAACTCCGGTACTGCCCATGCATTTGACGCTGAAAGAATTCGTCAAATAGCTCAGGCAAACTTTGACCGTACACCAAATATATTGACGACATTCAATCACACTACCTTAGGGGGTGGCGAAGAATGGCTCGGGCGATTAAATGAGATCACTGCATCAACACTGATTATTCATGGCACGGAGGATCCGGTGCTTCCTTATGCGCATGGTTTGGCTTTGAAAGCCGCCATTGCTAATTCGGAACTGCTTACATTACAAGGTACGGGACATGAACTTCATTCCGAGGACTGGCAAGTGATTCTTCAGGCCGTGAAGAGACAGACATCAGAGTCAAAGCCCGGCGGCGCGCCTTGACCTCAACTTAGGTTTAAGTTTTATGCTTGGCACTTGTGTACCAAGCGAAGCTTCAGAAGCAAACCAAGGAGGTCGAGTGTGCCAACTAAAACAGCTATATATCGGGTGGATAAATTCTCAGTGCCACAGGCTGCAAAGGACGAGTTCCTGAAAAGAGTGCGTGACACTCACCATGTACTTCGCCGCCAGCCAGGGTTCATTCGGGATACGCTTCTCGAACAGGTTGCTGGCCCGGGTCAGTTCAATATAGTCACCATAGCTGAGTGGGAAAATCAGCAAGCAATTGATGCAGCGCGCACTGTTGTGATGCAGGCTCACGTGGAGAGCGGATTTAATCCGCAAGAAGCGATGGCAAGACTTGGCATCGAAGCAGATATTGCAAATTACAGACGTATGGATGACTGACAAGTCGCTATTAACACTATCGTTGCGGCCTCACTTTGCATAATCAATATGAGCATACCTGGCAAAAAGCTTTAAATATAATTTGACATGCAACCATATGGTTGCATAATGAGGTTTATGACTACTGATATGAACAATGTATTTAAAGCGCTCGCTGACCCCCATCGCCGGGAACTCCTGGACCTTTTGTATAAAGAGAATGGGCAGACGTTGGGTGATCTTTGTAAGTGCATGTCAATGAGTCGGCAGGGAGTTGCAAAACACCTGGCGCTGCTTGAGGTTGCTCAGCTTGTTGTGGTGGTGTGGCAGGGTAGAGAAAAACTGCATTACCTCAACCCTGTGCCAATTCAACAAATTCACGACCGCTGGATTGGTAAGTTCGAAGGCGAGCGTTTGCAAGCGCTGGAAACGCTAAGGAAGGCTCTTGATGATCAAAATGATGCGTAAGCATTCAAAAGGAGCTAATCATGGCCAAACCAGAATTTGTATATGTAACTTACATTGACACCACGCAGGATAAGCTGTGGCAGGCACTGACCAGTGGCGAGTTTACCCGGCAGTACTGGGGTGGGCGAACGATAGAATCAGACTGGAAGAAAAACTCGCCAGTAAAGCACTTCAAAGAGGACGGGACCCTGGACTGGTCAGGCAAAGTGTTGGAAGCGGATCCGCCCAAACGTCTGTCTTACACATTTGACCCTGCAGTGGATGACGAGATGCCGGACTACCAGGGAGAAAAAGTCGATCTCAATCATCCGGAAAAGCCATCCCGGGTGACTTTCGAAATCGACAAGTACATGGGTAAAGTACGGTTAACGCTGACTCATGACCACTTTGAAGAGGGCAGTAAAGTACTGCAGGGCATCAGCATGGGCTGGCCAGCGATTCTTTCGGGCCTGAAGTCTTTATTGGAGCGTAACGAACCGCTTTTCCCTGACTGGCGTTAACTGACTTCGGTTAACAACCTCTGACAGCCGTTTCAGAGTATGTCGATTGGGCGCAACGTCATTCGACTAACTGGCGAGGGGCCACAGCGAACCCTGGATGCCCCTCGTCAGCTTTTACGGGAGAAAATACAATGACTGCGAGTAAACAAAAAATAGTGCCCAACCTGTGGTTCGATAACGAAGCAATAGAGGCGGCCCACTTCTATTGTTCCATCTTTCCAGACTCCGCCATCACTCACACCACGACCTTGCACGATACCCCCTCGGGTGACTGTGATCTGGTGTCTTTTTCGCTGTCTGGGTACTCGTTTATGGCCATCAGTGCCGGACCGTTATTCAAGTTCAATCCTTCAGTGTCATTTATGGTGAACTTCGATCCGTTACAGGATCACGATGCTAAGAAACGAATTGACGAGGTCTGGGCAAAGCTGTCGGAAGGCGGCAAGGTGCTGATGCCTATCGATAAATACCCATTTAGCGGGCGTTACGGATGGATTCAGGATAAATATGGTCTCTCGTGGCAGTTGATTCTCACTGATCCCGACGCTGAAGTACGGCCCTTTATTATCCCCTCGCTTATGTTCGTCGGCGATGTATACGCAAAGGCCGAAGAGGCCTCTGATTTCTATCTTGCTACCTTCAATGACAGCAAGCGCGGTGAGCTGGTGCGTTATCCGGCGGGCATGGAGCCGGATCAAGAAGGTACAGTTATGTTCACAGACTTCACGCTTGAGGGACAGTGGTTTGCGGCTATGGACAGTGCCCGAGAGCACGGCCTTGCGTTTAACGAAGCTATTTCCTTTATGGTCAACTGTAATGACCAGAGCGAAATTGATAGCTACTGGCAAACGCTTTCAGCAGTCGCTGAGGCGGAGCAATGTGGCTGGCTGAAGGACAAATACGGTCTTTCCTGGCAAATAGTTCCCAGCGTTTTAAGCGAGATGATGGAGGATAACGACCTTGCGCGACGAGACCGGGTCACTCAGGCCTTGTTGCAAATGAAGAAATTTGATCTTGCGGCGCTGCATCGCGCCTATGAAGACCGGTAAGCCCCGGGCTGCCAGGTCTTAACAACATAGGTCCTAACAATAATAAGGAAAACCTGATGAAAAAACTGTTGCTAGCCTTGAGCCTCGCGCTGACCGTCCCGATGGGAATGGCAGCCATGGCTGAGGAGAAAAAGGATGATGGGTCCAGTTTCCACCAGCAGCTGGATGACTTCACCTCACAGATTATCAATGCCGATCCGGAACTGCGCAGCGTACTAGGGCTTACCGACGACGGAATTGGCGATCTGTCTCACCTGATGAGCGATGTTTCACTATCACGACGAGCGCAATTGCGCGCAGAGTTCGCGCAGGCATTGGAAGCGCTAGCGGAATACGACCGCGACGATTTGCAGGGGCAGGAGCGCTGGAGCCATGACATGGCAGCCTGGTTGTATCATACTCAACTCGACCTCTTAGCATTTGATTGGGCCCCGGCCTGGATGCCGGGTGGAGGCTCAGTCTATGCAGTCGACCAGTTGTTTAGCATCCCGGTGATGATCCCACAGTTTATGCAGAACCATCATGCCATCAGCGATGAAGATGATGCGCTGAACTACATCGCCCGACTCGAGGCCATTGGCCAAAAGCTGGACCAGATTCTCGCGAACTATGACATGCAGGCTGAACAGGGGGTGATACCGCCCAAGGTCGCATTGGAAGGTGCGGCTGCGCAAATACGCCAGTTATTGGCAGCGGATATCGGCTCCAGTGTGTTTGTTGAAGCTCTGCGGGATAAACTGGAAGGTGTCCCTGAGATCGATGCGGAGCGCCGCCAGGCCTTATTGAGCGACGCCGAAACCGCTGTTGAAGAGCATACTAACCCAGCGTACGCACGGTTATTGGAGCGTCTGCAAGGCACACTCGATGACAATCCACCGAATAGAGGCGTATGGGCGTTACCCGACGGCAAAGCATTTTATGATGCTGCACTGCGCTGGAATACCAGCACCGATCTTGATGCCGAAGCTATTCATCAGCTAGGTATCGAGGAAGTCGCCCGTGTTGAACAGCAGATGGATGAATTACTGCGTGCTCAGGGACTGAACGAAGGTAGCGTCGGAGAGCGGGTGACGGAATTAGCAAAGGATCCGCGCTATGGTTATGAAGACTCTGACGCAGGCAGGGAAGAGGTGATTGCCGATATTGAAGCGGCACTTGCACGTCTTGACCCTTATATCCCAGAGTATTTTAACCGGGTGCCAGAGCAGTCATTGCAGGTGCTCCCTGTACCCGAACATGCGCAGGAAACGTCCCCCGGTGGCTACTACTTTCCGCCAGCGATGGATGGGTCGCGGCCCGGTACCTTCTTTATTAACCTCGGTGATATCGAATCAAACAATCGCTGGAGTCTGCCGACCCTTGCGTACCACGAAGGTGCGCCCGGACATCACTTCCAGATATCGCTGAATCAGACTCTTGAGGATCTGCCTTTATTACGGCGTATTCTTAATCCCAGTCCGTTTACCGAAGGCTGGGCGCTGTATGCCGAGCAGCTTGTTGCTGAAATGGGCGTATACAACGACGACCCGCTCGGTGACCTGGGCCGACTGCAGGCCGAGATGTTCCGCTCCGTGCGCTTAGTGGTCGACACGGGGTTGCATCGCAAGCGCTGGACGCCGGAGCAAGCTGAAACCTATATGATTGATAAAACAGGTATGAACCCTCGCGATGTCCGTGCTGAAATCAATCGCTATTTGGTGCAACCGGGGCAGGCTAGTTCCTACAAGATCGGCCACCTGAAAATGCTAAGCCTGCGTGAGAATGCCAAAGAGCGTTTGGGCGAGCATTTCGACATCCGCGGCTTCCACGACGTGGTCCTGGGAAATGGCGCATTGCCGTTGTTGGTTTTGGAGCAGGTTGTCGATGAGTGGGTAACTTCAGTGGAGGAAAAGCATGGATCTTCTGATTAATAAGGAAAAACAATGACGAATAGAGTGAACCTTGGAAAGTCTGCGCCTGACCTGTATCAGGCAGTTATCGAGCTGGACCGGCTAGCGTCGGAAGCAGCGAACGAAGCCGGTATCGACGAAGGGTTTTCCCACCTTTTGCGCTTGCGTGCGTCCCAGATTAATCAGTGCGCATTTTGTGTCAGGTTGCATACACGGGATGCACTTGCCAGTGGGGAGTCCAGCGACCGAATCGCAGTGCTTCCGGCGTGGCGAGAAACTGCGTATTTCAGCGCGAAAGAAAGTGCAGCGCTGGAACTGATCGAAGCAATAACCATGATTTCAGACGGTCAGTTGCCGGATGAACTCTATCAGCGCGCAGCAGAGAATTTGAGTAATGAGGAGATATCAGCTGTTGAATGGCTCGCTATAGTGATCAACACATGGAATCGGATTGCCATTTCCAGTCGCTACCCTGTACAAGAGTAGGTATTGGTAACGATCAGGCGCAGAGGGCAGGAGGCTTTATGGCGGACGAACCTAACTACAAGGTTGAAGGTGCAATTCTATCTATCGGGCAGGTGGAAAAACGCAGCGGCGTTGCCGCTTCAGCCCTGCGTTTCTATGAGAAGAAAGGCCTGATCACCAGCACCCGTAATGCGGGCGGTCAACGCCGTTACTTTCGTGAGGTATTGCGCAGGGTGGCGGTGATAAAAGCGGCGCAACGGCTGGGCATGCCGCTAGAAGACATCGCCGCCGCATTTTCGGCACTGCCTGATGGGCGCACGCCAACGGTAGAAGACTGGCATAACCTGTCCACGCGTTGGCGCAGCCAGCTTGATGAGCGTATCGAACGGCTGCAGCTATTAAGAGACCAGCTGGATGACTGCATCGGTTGTGGCTGCCTGTCACTTAAAGCCTGTCCGTTGCGCAACCCTCATGATATTGCCGGGGAAGGCAGTCAGGGTGCGTCGCTGTTTGAGACAATGCACAACGAGGAGGGCGGTTCCTGACTCTATGTGACTGAAGCATTAAGGCGTCCATTTTGAAGTACGTACCTGAAGGCGTACACTGATCTTCGGCTTTGGAGCCACTACGAATAGGGTCCCCTAATTAAGGAATACATAGAAAGTGCAATTAGTTCTCCCCCACGCAAAGTACGAGCAGAGCTACCGCGACTACATCGCGGAGCTTGGCGATGAAGAGCGCTACCCGTTTCCGCTCGATTTTGAACATTCTAACTTTGATGAATTGCTCGCCAAGATAGAGCGCTTCAGAAATGGCATTGACCTCCCCGACGGCTTTGTCGCATCGACCACCTACTGGCTTGTGGATGGCGATGAAATTGTTGGAGTGGCCAATCTCAGGCATTATCTGAATGATCGCATACGCCACGCCGGCGGCCATATTGGGCTTGGCGTTCGACCAGCTCGAAGAGGGCATGGCCTTGGTATTTTGTTGCTCAAACTAACCTTAGAAAAGGCGTTTGAGCGTGGTATAAATCCAGTTCATATCCATTGCCACAAACACAATGAAGCATCCGCCAAGATGATTGTCGCCAATGGTGGGGTTCTGGAGTCGGAGCTCACTGACGACGGCGAGGTTGTGCAGCGGTATTTGGTTGCTACGGCACCGTAGCGTCTTATGAAGCGGAGTTTCTAAGAAGGGATAGTGAATGTTTGCGATGTTTGTTGTTCTTATCGTAGTGCCATTCTTGTTAGCTTGCGTTCTTCAGCCTTTTGCAGAAAGAACCGCTATTGCGGTTGGTATTCTGGTACCAGTGATTGTTATAACCGCTATACCATATTTCGACCCCGATGCTGTAGGCGCACTTTATGGAGTACTTTACTTCATCTACGTGCCTATTTTTGCGATGGCAACGTATGGGTTCTGGGTTATTATTGGCGCTGTAATTGAAAGGATTAGAAATCACTGACTATGTTGTGCTTACAGTCCCTTTAATAACTTTACGCTGCTTTTTCTCTTTCTTGTCGGACAAAAAACAACCAGTTATTGATACTTAAACGACACCCTGTTTAAGAGTCCCAAGTAAGGGAAATGAGTATGACTGGCGCGCCACAAGTTGAATTAGCAAAACTGCACGACGAATTCCCCATTCTGAACGATGTCCAGGGCACACTGGCCTTTCGAATGAATGAGGGAGAGTCACAACCTGGCACTCTGATTTGGAGTCTTGATAGTGCGGTACAGCACCATCTCACCAGACTGGGAATCACAGCTCGCCTGCAGCGCCTTCTAGTGCATCTGGTTAAAGATCGGGACGGCGCCAACTGTGAAGGTAAAATAGAGTTTCAGCGCGGCCGTTTTCGGGTCTATTTTTAGTACTATCATGAGTCATCCGGCGAATAAAAGAGGTTCATCTTGAAAACCATAGGTTTAATTGGGGGCATGAGCTGGGAGTCAACGCAGACGTATTATCGGCTGATAAATCAAAAAGTAAGAGATGAACTTGGTGGTTTGCATTCGGCAAAGCTGGTTCTCTACAGCGTCGACTTTGCCGAAATTGAGAGGTTACAGCACCAGGGAGACTGGCCTGCAACAGCTAAAATACTAAGCTCAGTTGGCCAGTCGGTTGAGTCGGCAGGTGCTGATTTTTTAGTGCTCTGTACGAACACCATGCATAAAGTTGCATCCGACATCGAGCAGGCAGTCGAGATCCCTTTTCTTCATATCGCCGATGCAACCGCCAATGTGCTTAAAAAGGATGGGCTAACCTGTGTAGGGCTGCTCGGCACCAAATTTACGATGGAGCAGAGGTTTTACATCGAGCGCCTCCAGCAGCATGGTATTCAGGTTGTTGTGCCAGATGAACAACAAAGGGACGAGATTCACTCTGTTATTTTCAATGAATTGTGCCTGGGTGTGATTAAACCTAATTCGAAAATCCTGTATTTGGATGCAGTGACATCATTGGCAGCGCGTGGCGCTCAAGGTGTAATCCTGGCGTGTACGGAGATTGGTCTTTTGATCCAGGCATCGGACACAGCAGTGAAGCTTTATGACACTACCGAAATTCATGCCGGGCAGGCAGTGCAATTAGCCTTGGGAAGAATCTGATAAATACCTCAGTTTAAGCTCACCAAATCTATGAAAGGAAACTTTGAGAGCAGGAAGGCGTCTGACTCTCAGTTTTGTGCAACCTTCCTTATATAGTTGGATTAATTATGAAAAATAATAAAATACTCTTATTAATTGGTGCGCTTGTTGTGTTGACTGCATGCAGCAGCATTCCGCTTGGCACTATGATCAAAATGGTTAGACTGAATCCGTTGGATATGGACCCGCAGCAATTGGTGGTTGCGGTGAAGACACCTGAGGGACTAAAAGTACAAGAGGGTGATGTCGTTATTGATTTTAGTTTTCGAACCGACGATCCAGATGTCAGCTTTGATCATCAGTTTCCGGTTGTGATCAACGATGACTATGCTGTGCCTGAGGGCTTAACAAAAGGCCTCAAGGAAAATGAAAGCATAACCGTGATGCAGCTGTCAGAAGACGACGCCCTTACCATGTACAACGCGCAGCAAGCGGTAAAAGAGTATCGCCGTAATCATGAAGGTGGCGCCGGTAACATTGATTTAAGACTGGTTTCCGCTTGCCGGGACGAGAATTTTTCGTGGAGCGACTCGAAGTTGAATGTGTATTTGAAAACCACCGATGAAGAGAATTTTTTCCTATTTTTAAGAAACATGGATGTGACTGAGTTAGATGACGATATACAGCGTGATCTCAATTCGCTTTCCAGTTGTGCCTAAGTGAGCGAGCTATAGAATGAAACTTAATTTGTTCCCACTCTTACTAGTCAGCATCGTATTTCCCGCTTTTGCGGCCAGCCAGGAACAGCCTGACTGGAGCGATGTATTTGAAGAACATAATGCTGAAGGCACCATCGTTGTGGTTGACGGGCGTACGGACCGTAAACCTCCGATGGTGTTTGATGAAGAGCGGGCGGCAACACGCTTTTCACCAGCGTCGACCTTTAAGATCCCGCATACGCTGTTTGCTCTGGACGCGGGAGTAGTTGAGGACGAGTTTCAGGTCTTTGAATGGGACGGTGTAGAACGTGATTTCGCCGGGCACAACGGTGATCAGGATTTACGCTCAGCGATGCGTAATTCGACGGTATGGGTGTATCAGCAATTTGCCGAACAAATCGGCGCTGAGAATGCGCAAGGCTATTTAGAGCGTATCGACTATGGCAACGCCGATCCCACAGTGGACAATGGCATTTATTGGATTAACGGTGAGCTTGCCATCTCTGCGCATGAGCAGATTGAGTTTCTGCAACGGCTGTATCGTAACGAACTACCGTTCTCAGTTGAGAACCAGAGACTGGTAAAAGATCTGATGGTAGTGGAAGCTGGACGCGACTGGATTCTACGGGCAAAAACAGGTTGGGACGGGAGCCTCGGCTGGTGGGTCGGCTGGGTAGAATGGCCAACCGGGCCGGTGTTTTTCGCCCTCAATATAGACACACCAAATCGAATGGCCGACCTCGCGAAACGCGAGCAAATTACCCGTGAAATTTTGCTCGCCATCGGCGCATTGCCCGCCCCTTAATAGGGCGGCAGGTTACCTTAATCCGTGGTGATACCGACCTCCAGGGCAATGAGTTCGTCGTCCACTGAGTCGATTTCTTCGGGTTCCATAATACGCACGCGGTCGGCTGCGAAATCGATGTCCTCTTCTGAAGTGACTAATGCGTCCCGTATCGCTGCTGCGCGGGCGTTGCCAATGGCTTTTAACTCCTCATCGCTAACGGATTGCGCGGCGATGACTTGTTCAGCCAGGTAATTGCGGTAGGCGAGGGCGTCGAATTCAGCTTCATCCGATGAACCATTTTGCTCTTCAGTAAACCGGGAGCGCACGGCTTCAAGGTCGCTGTCCGCATAGGATGAGCTGAACATCGCCTCGACTATGTCCTGATTGGTCTCGCTGGTCAGGCTTGGGTCTTCAGCATCGCGGTCTGCGTCAGCCAGACGCTGGCGTAAGGCGTCGATGGCTTTTTCACGTTTTATGGCCTGACCATCAAAATTTCGGCTGAACGGACCGGCAAGCTCCAGGGTTAGCGCGGGGCGCTGATTAAGAGCCTCACGCAGCTCGGCGATACGTTGGCGTTGAGGGGGGCTCAGCTCTGTGCTGCCCTCCGAGAATCCAATCTGGCCAAGGTCCTCTGAATCAGCGCCAATCAAATTCGCCAGGAACCTGAAGGGTGCTTCCAGAACCGAGGTAACCGCTTGCCCGATCGCCTCACGGATAATCGCATTGAAGTCGAACTCCGGATTGCTGACATCCCCGGTTACCGGTAGCGTGATATTTATAACACCCTCGCTGTCCTCGAGCAGGGCGATGGCGAGGTTCAGTGGTAAATCCATGGCGTCGCTGGACTCAATCCGTTCACCCAGTTCTAGATTACGCAGTACTAGTTTGTTTTCGCCGGCCAGTTGTTCGTTGTCGATGGTGTATTCAAGATCAAGATCCATGGTGCCGCCTGCAATCGCGCGCCCCGCGAAGTCGACGGTGTAAGGCGAGTACTCGGGGATCTCCAGGTTGCGAAACGTCACTGTTACAGTGGTCTGGCGGGTTGGCTGCCAGGCGTGAAAACTGCCTTCAGCACGTGCCAGTCCGTAGTCCTCGACCTGACCTTCAAGCTCTATGCGCGCAGGTTCAGCGGAGGTCGAACTGATAGTCGACACGTTCCCATTCAACGACTGAATATTGGTTGAAAAGGGCAACGGCAGCGAGTTGTCCGCAAAATGGATGGCGCCGTCGGTCAGTTCAATGCCTTCAATGGTGATGCTGAACGGCTCGGCCTCGCTGTCTTCGTCCTTTGCTTGGTTATTTGCTTCGTTCTTTGCGTCGGCACTGGTTTCGGTACTGGTTTCGGCATCGGCAGGGGGAGTTTTCCCCAGATCGCCGAAATTGGTGGTCTTATCCTCGTTAATAATGATCTGACCGGACAGTTCATTGACAGCAATCACGCCGGTCTCAAGCGCGCTCTCACGTATATTGAGGTCAATCTGATCGGTTTGTAAACTTTCCCAGCCGATGAGTGTTTCATCATCCGGTCCCTGGCTGATACGAAGTTCACGAATACCTGCGCTGCCTTCAAATGCAAAGGGTTGCTCTGTACCTGTATGTATTTGGCCATTCAACGACAGGGCTCCGCTATCCAGCCGTACGCCGGCAAAGTACTGCAGATAAGTCATGCCCTGTACCAGCGCCAGTTCATCGATACTGAGATCACCTTCCAGGGTCGGTTCGGGTACCATTTGCAGGGTGCCGTCGAAATCGAGCATACCGCCGTCAGCGAGTTGCCCTTCCACGCGCAGGGCGGCTTGCGTATCGTCATGCAGAGTGAAATTTTCTAGCGTCAGCCTGATACCCTCAAGCGTCAGTGACACCTGTTGCGGTGTATCAGTATCTCCATTTGTTTCGTTGCTCTCTTTTTCGGTGCTATCGGCTTCAATGTCGAAGTTGTCCGTGAAGCGCAACTCACCGCCTTCAACATGCAGATTGTTGAGACGCAATGCTGGTGGGGCAGACTCGCCGTCTGACTCTTCGCCAGATGTGTCAGTCGCCGCCGCAGCGAGCCGGGTAAATCGGGTTTCACCGGATTCAAAACGTTCTTCGTGAATGATGGGGTCATCAAGGCGAATGCGGTTAAACGTCCAGGCGCTGTTGATGATGCTTGCCCAGGCAAAATTAACGGACAGCCGTTCGAGGCTAATCAGCTCTTGCTCGTCAATGTCGTTAAGCACAAGACCATCGACACGCAGCGTGAGAGTGAAAGGATTGGCGCGTACTGACTCAATCTGCAGTTCGCGATCGAAGTCCTGCTCAGCTGTGTTCGTTGCAAAGTAATGGACGGCCCAGGGGACAGCGAAGAATCCAAGCAGGGTGTAGAGAATAAGCAGCACCAGCAGCCAAAAACGAACGCGACGCGGAGAGGCCCATTTTGTCCGCAGATAACCACTGTGCATAGGACCACCTTGCTGGCAATGAGTAATAGGGGAAGTGTAGACGGATGAGTGAGCAGTGCCAGTTTGGCCCTGGCAAAACCCCTCCAGCATCTCTTACTCTTCTAGTGTTCTTTTAGATAGCTGGATATTTTGTCAGCCCCTAGCTTATCCAGCGTGATTTGTCCGAATCTTTTCAGCATTAAAGCTTCCGCTTCGTTCATGACGTCATTCAGAGCCTCATTAACGGCTTGTTCAATCACACACTGGGTGTGTTCGTCGCTTAAACCAATCGTAAAAATACTTCCGTCCCCAAGTGCATGGTGAATATCCAGTAACGTAATGTCGGCAAGTGGTTTGGCGAGTTTCCAGCCGCCGTGGTGGCCCTTGGTCGAGGTGACATAATTTGCTTTACGCAAAAGCGCCATAGTGCGGCGAACCACCACGGGATTCGTCGATATCATCTCGGCCATTTGTTCGGACGTTACTGGCCGTTCAATGGCCTGCAGATGCACAAGTATGTGGAGGACCCGGGATAGTCTGCTGTCTTTTCTCATCGTTCACCCTGTGCTGACGTCGAAGTATTGTATCGAGCTTATCATGAAACTTTTCAAGTTACATGTATTGTGCTTCCGTGGCTTTTAATGTAACAATAAAAGTTACTTCAAATGATAGGAGCACCTAAGAATGTTAGACGTACTGATAGTTGGAGGAAATTTCGCTGGGTTAGCGGCCGCAATGCCTTTGGTTCGGGGGCATCGCAAGGTGGTGGTACTGGATACTAAAACACCGCGCAATCGCTTCGCCCGTGTGTCTCACGGCGTTTTCTGTCTGGACGGACAGCAGCCGGCTGGAATTCACGCTGTCGCGTTATCCCAGTTACAGCAATATCCGACGTTTGCATACCAGGAAGACGAAGCGGTAACTATTAGCCTCATAAATAGTGGTTTTGTTGTAACCACCAAAACAGGCAGCAGATACCAGGCGAAGAAGATAATTCTCGCCTGCGGTGTAAAAGACCAGTTGCCTGATATACCAGGTTTGCACTCTCACTGGGGTCGAAGTGTCATCCATTGCCCGTATTGCCATGGTTACGAGTTAAGTGGTGGGCCGTTGGGCGTGCTGGCGACTCACGTTATGTCGCCACATCAAGCTGCCATGATCCCTGATTGGGGGGCAACGACGTTTTTCACTCAGGGAGATCTCGAACTAAGCAGTGAGCAGGCAGAGACATTAGGTAACCGCGGGGTAGCGATTGAACAGACGCCAGTTATAGAAATTGTCGGTGATGGTGAACAGCTTTCGTCTGTCGTGCTTGAAGACGGTCGCAGTATCGTGCTGCGGGGATTGTATGTTGCTCCGACCATTACTATACAGTCGCCATTGGTTGATGCACTGGCCCTGGAGTTGAACGAAACCCCCATGGGAACATTTATCGCTGTCGACGAATTTAAGGAAAGCTCGTTGAAGGGCGTCTTTGTTGCGGGTGATATGTCCAATCCTATGCAAAATGGAACCTTTGCAATAGCTTCTGGCACGATGGCCGGCGTCGCCGCACATCGCGCGCTAATGTTTAATCTGTGAGGGGCTGTTATGCCAGATATTATTGACCATTTCTCCACTACGGCAGGCAGTTATGACACGAAAAATCGGCCTTTGGCGGCCATTGCCGATGCGATGCACTTATTGATTCGATTGATACTACAACGTGCCCCCGCTGACGCGCGAGTGCTGTGTGTAGGGGTAGGCACTGGAGCCGAGATATTGGCATTATCAAAAGTATTTCCGGGATGGACATTTGTTGCTATTGATCCTGCCAAAGGGATGCTTGAAGTTTGCCGCGAACGACTGCAGCAAGCGGGCATACTGGAGCGTTGTGAGCTCATTCATGGCTACCTTGACGAGGTAGCGCAAGGTGAAGGTTTTGATGTCGTCTTGAATATTCTGGTCGCTCACTTTGTGAAACGGGACGACCGGAGAGGATTATACCAGGCAATGTGGAGCCGGCTTCGCGAAAACGGTCATCTAATCAGCACTGAGATTAGTTATGACCTGACATCTGAGACGTATCCCTTGATGCTAGATAACTGGAGAGAAGTACAGTTGTTAATGGGAGCCAGTGTTGAGTCGCTGGCAAAGCTACCGTTGGCGCTGCGCAATCAACTTACTGTTATCTCTTCGCAAGACACAGACGCTTTGCTCAAGCAGTCTGGTATAGACATGCCAGTACGGTTTTTTCAGGCATTCATGATAAATGGCTGGTACGCGATAAAATCAAGCGGCTATCTCTAGATGATATAGATGGGGCCGTGTCTACCCGAGTTCTCATTCGTCCCCGGGGTCGTGCCGGACGCGCAGGAAACTGGCGAAGCGGGGCAGGCCGTTGTTGGTGTAGCCGTGATATTTAAAGGTAATGGTACTGCCGATCGGTGGTGGTTCCGCACGTTCACTGTCAGTGAAACCAGTGCCAATCGAGAACTCGACTCCCTGGTTGTTTCTTACCCGCAGCGCGCCCAGCATGTCGGTGTACTTGCCACGGCCCGGTAGATGCGCGATCACCACGGCCTCGTCATCATAGTAAGGTTTTAACTTCAACAACGCGTTGCTTCTAGCGGGCTGGCCTCTACCTGGATAATGTGCGGAGGCTAAGTGCAGCATCAGGCCCTCCGCTCCGTTTTCAACCACGGTTTGCAGATGGTCGTTTAAGGCATGGTTTGAATGAAAACGCTGCTGATTCACCGCCTTGATATGCTCGGTATCTATCCTTTCGATCAAGCTGGAATAGTTTACATAGCGCTGTGCAAAAGGAAGCTGGGCATCCGGCATGTCAAACACCATATAACTTACCTGACGCCAGCGTTCATCGTCTGGGGTTTGAGTTCGCACGATAGACGTCAGGGTTTCAAAATCCTGACGGTGCGTCCATAACTCTCCATCTAGCCATACGCCGGCAGGTAAGGGCGCAGTGAACCAGTCAGGTGCGGGAATCAAATTGCTTTGCCTGGTCAACAGTTGCTCGCCGGTCCAGATCGCCCGTACCCCGTCATATTTCTCACTGACCAGATAGTCGCTGACGGGGTTGGCGCTGTCCTGCTCGTACACACTGGCGAGTTGGGCCTGCACCGGTGCTTGCGCAGCCAATGCTGTACAGGTGTAAAACGCTGCGAAATACAGACAAGTAAAATAGATGAACGGGAATTTAAAATATTTCAACATGACTGCGTCCTTGCTTTCATGATGGCTAGCTTGAATAAGGGTACATACAGATTCTAGCGCTGGGCATAAAGGTTAGCACTGGGTCAATGGCGTATTTTTCCCTTAGCAGATATTTGAAACTGTCTCGCTAGTGGCGGCCAAGAGGTAATTTTAGTAAGGTCAATAACATACTATTAACTTGAGTTTAGCTGATGCGATGGTCTGGAGAGTTTTCGTTTGGTCAGTCATGGGTCGCTTTTCGTGGACGCTGCGGGGACAATGCGTTTCATCGTCATGCGACCGCTCAAATCAGCGTGGGTTTAGACGGCCCGGTCACAATCCGACAAGCTGATAATAGCGTCGTTACTGGAAATGCTCTGTTTGTAAGGCCGGGAGTAAGCCACCAGCTTGAGGCTCATGGTGCCGCGCTGCTTATTTTGGTTGAACCACAGGCTTTTGTTGGCCGAAGGCTGATGTCAGAGACCGAACCGCAAAACGTATCCAGGCTTCCTGCGGAGTTACAGCGCCTTATTCAAACCGATGGCGCGCTTTCTGCGTGTATTGCCGCACTAGATGACGACGAGGCTTTTAAATTACCAATGGATGTCCGCTTAGGTGAAGCATTAACGTTTATCGAAACGTCCAATGGAGCTCGTATTATTGAGCGGGCAGCCAATGAGGTTAACTTATCGGTCTCGCGGTTACGCGCACTTGCGCAGCGTCATTTAGGTATTTCGTTAGCAAAGTGGATGATGTTGCGTAAATTACGGTGTGCCGCAGAGGCGCTGGCATCAGGCTGTACATTAGCAGAGGCTGCTATAGATGCAGGATTCTCTGACCAGGCCCACCTAAGTAGAAGTATGCGACAGGTGTTTGGGGTGACACCGTTAAGCGCTGCGGGCGCTATTGGAACCGAGCAGGCGAAACATTCAATATCTTCCGAATAGACAGGGGTAAATTGATTGCATATGTTGACGCCAAGGAATACCCCTTATGAAACCTGAGTTAGCTACTGCTTTTAATAAAGAAATGACTGATGCACGCATGGCCTGGACAGCTCGTGATTTGAGTACGTGTTTTCGCTCGCTAGAGCGGGCTCATATCCTCGGCCAGCGTAATTTGTGGCCTCATATCCTGACCCATGGCTGGATGTTACGGGTCGGATGGGCACGATGTGATTATCGCGAAGTAGTTGGGCAAATACTGCGATTAATCGCAACCTTGCCCGGCGCTTTATTTGGATGGGTACCAGAGGGAAACACAGGTGGTGCCAATGTTTCTGCGCTTAAACCGATGCCGGTGCCAGATGAATTCAAACCTTATTTTGCTAAAAACAGCATGCTAAAGGGCATGTTACTTCGCGTGCTGATCATCTCGGTCATTATGGTTTTGATGATTTGAGGCTATCTGAGCTGGGTATCGCTTAAGCAAAGCATGGCGCAGACTGAACTTTGAGGGACTTATGATAACGCCAATTATTATTCTGTGTTTATTGTCATCTCCTTTATTGGTGGCATTTATAGTGTCGAGGTTTACTAATAGCGAGTTAGCTGTCAGGAAGTATGCTTGCTGGGGGCTCGGCATAGCTTTTATTTACTTTTTCATTGGTCATCTCGTTGAAACCGAAGGCATGGTCCAAATGCTGCCTGAGTGGGTTCCTCTTCGGGTGCAGCTTATCTATGTTACGGGCTTGATCGAGTTAGCAATAGGGGGCGCGCTTTTTATCCCTAAATACCAGAAGGTTGCAGCAAAAGTCGCCATTTTGGTGTTTATTGTGTTCTTTCCGGCCAATGTCTATGCTGCTTTAAACGGTGTTGGTCTTGGCGGCCACCAATGGGGCCCTGAGTATTTGCTGATACGCGCCCCGCTGCAAGTTCTCTTAATCGCTTGGGCTTACTTTTTATGCGTGAAAGTACCTAACAGACCGCAACCAAGTAACAAGGACGTAGCATGAAAAATACCGTGGGTGTGACCAGAATTAACTGAATAGCCTCCGATTATGTTGCTAAACTTTCTTCAGCAAAGAATCTAACACCAGCAACATAAGGACGCCCCTATGCCACCAAATAACGGCACGCCGCGCCAAACAGACTCATCGTCCGGGGATAGCTATGGGCGACAAGCCAAGAAGCCATGGGAGATCTCCTGGCGAGGTTGGTGGGAAATTGCGCAACGAGTCATCAACAACGTGGCTCGGCACGATATTTCGCTGCTCGCGGCCGGGGTGGCGTTGTTCGTTATGTTGTCGATTTTCCCGGCGCTGAATGTCGCAGTGTCGTTGTATGCGCTTTTTTCATCCCCGGAAAATATCATTTCTCAGGTAGAACCGCTGCGGCAGCTGCTGCCCGAGCAGGCATTTGAAATAATAACCGAGCAGTTGACCGAGCTTGCTGAAACTGGCGGTGCTACCTTTAGTTTAACTCTGGTCGCGTCGCTACTGGTGTGGTTTTGGGTGGCGCGCAAGGGCGCGATGGCGCTGATAAAGGCCTGCAATATTATTTACGATGAACATGAAAAACGCCCATTTTGGCGCTTATTGCTGCTGTCGCTCTTATTTACCGTGGTAGGAATTTTCGGGTTTGTAGTTCTGGCGCTGCTGGCCATTTTACTGCCTATCGCCCTTGGTGTGATCCCTATGGGCGAATCGGTGGAAACGTTATTGCGAACTCTACGCTGGCCCATTCTGGCAATACTGTTAATTTTTGTACTTGAGTGCGTGTACCGCTTCGCCCCCAATAGAGAGAATGCCAAATGGCGCTGGGTCAGTGTAGGGGCGGTTATCGCAACATTGCTATGGCTGGCAGCGTCTGTCGGGTTCACTGTCTATGTGCAAAATTTTTCCAATTACAATGAAACCTACGGCGCTATCGGCAGTGTGATTATTCTTATCTTCTGGTTTTATATCAGCGCTTTTGTGGTGCTGCTAGGAGCCGAAATAAACGCTGAAATGGAGCATCAAACCGAACTCGACTCCACGGTCGGCGACGACAAACCGATGGGCGAGCGCGGTGCCTATGTAGCAGACACGGCTGGCTCCCAAGCATCAGAGGAGAAAGAGCACTAACCTTGGTCGGACAGAGTATTTAAACGTTTTTGCAGGGGCTCGACCACTGAATCCAGGAATTGCCGCACTCGGGACGACAGCAAACGACTGTGGGGAAACACAAACTGAACGGGCAGGGGAAGAGGGTTGTATTTTGTTAGCACTGGCACCAGCGCGCCCCGGTCTAAATCCTCTTGGGCCTGATAACCTAGTACCCTGCAGATGCCGAGTCCGTCCCGGGCCGCAGCCAGTTCCGTATCGATCTGGTTGGCGCTGATGACGGGGGTTACTGGCTGCTCCCAGAGCGCTCCGTCCACCTGAAACTGCCATACTTCACCGGATGGAGCGAAACATATTGTCGGCCAGTCTGACAGTTGTTGTGGGTGGCTGGGTGCTCCGTGTTGCTCGATAAACGCTGGGCTCGCGCAGAGTATATAGGGCGTGCTGCCAATCTGTCGTGCCACTAGTGAGCTGTCCGCCAGGTGACCAATCCGCAGAGCCAAATCAAAGCCCTCCTCAATCACATCCACGACCCTGTCCAGCAGAATTAATTCGGCCCGCATGGCGGGGTTTTGCTTTAACCACTGGTTCAGCAGGGGCGCTATATGCAAGCGGCCAAAGGTTACAGGTGCGGTAATCGACAATTTACCCGCTGGCTCCACTCGCCGGCTTTCGAGCTGGAACTCCATAGTCTGAATGTCCGTTAAAATCCGCCGGCAATGTTGCAGGTACTCGTGCCCTTCATCAGTAAGAGCTATACGACGAGTGCTGCGATTAAGCAGACGCACGCCAAGGTTCTGCTCCAGAGCAGCAAGAGTTCGCACCACCGCAGCAGGGGACCGGTCGAGTTTATCTGCAGCAGCAGACAGACTGCCCTGATCAACAATGGCGACAAAAGTAGTCATGGCTTTGAGTTTGTCCATCGGCAGGCACCATCGTAGTGTCAGAATCGCAGCGTCAGATATCAGATTTGTGCAAAAAGCTGAATAATCATATCAGGCTGGCGGCATTTATTGAATCTGCTAAATGGCGTTTACTAGCGCAACACCATTTTCACCAGGAGTCAGCAATGAAGCAACCGCAGCCCATTCGTCAATACGACCATGTCGGCATTCGGGTAAGTGACCGCCAGCAGGCGGTGGCGTTCTACGAGCAACTTGGATTCAAAGAGGTTCGCCGTTTTGAGAAGTACGAAGCCAATGAGATGGAATCACCGGATGGTGTGCGTATTAATTTGATCTATAACGCGACAAAGTTACACCACGGCCGCAACGTGTTGCTGGATGAGCCGATAAAGCTACCCGGCGTGACTCACCCTGCATTTGTTGTCGATGATCTCTATGCCTTGAAAGACTGGCTAGAGCAGGTGGGCATACCTATTACCGAGGGAATTCACCGGCTTGGGCCACGTCGAATCACTTTGTTTATTCGCGACCCCGACAGGAACGTACTTGAGTTCAATCAGCTATTGCCCGAAGACCAACTTTAACCAAGGACTAAACCATGAAATTATACGATCTGGATGTATCCGGTAACTGCTACAAAGTTCGCCTGTTCGCTGCTCTGGCAGGCATTAATCTGGAACTGGAACCAGTGGATGTTGCCGCTGGTGAACATAAACGCTCACCGTTAATCGATCTGAACCCCTGGGGTCAGGTACCAGTGCTAACCGATGACGATGTTGTACTGCGAGATTCCCAGGCAATTTTGGTTTATTTGGCCCGCCAATATGGCGGCAATCAGTGGTGGCCGGATGGTGCAGCTCAACAGGGTGAGGTGATGCAGTGGTTGTCGACGGCTGCCAACGAGATTCATAGTGGTCCTAACGCAGCGCGTTTAATTGACAAATTTGGTGCCTCGCTAAACAAAGAACGCGCGTTGGAAGTCAGCACTCAGGCTTTATCGTTGATTGAACAGCACCTGGGCAAACATAAATGGCTGGCATTGGGCCGACCAACCATCGCAGATTGTGCGGTGTATCCCTATATTGCAGTGGGCTGGGAAGGGGGTGTGACGCTGGAACAATACCCGGCTATTGAGGCCTGGGTCGAGCGCATCAAGGCTCTGCCTGGTTATATCAGCATGCCTGGGATTGACTAACCTCAGCGGCTCGTATCTTAGGGCGCTTGGGTTGTTATCGCTAACGTCCTCGTTTACCTGCAAACGCACCGGGAGAAAGACCTTCGTGCCGGACGAATGCCATCCCGAAGGCGCTGGCACTTCCGTAACCGACCCGCAGCGCGATCTCTGTGTTGGTAAGTTTGCCCTGGCGCAGCAGGGTCTTGGCGATGGCCATGCGCCAGGCCGTTACGTATTCCATCGGCGCCTGTCCGATTTCCTTGCGAAACTTGTCGAAGAAGCCGGAGCGTGACATGGCTGCGTCTTTAGCCAGCCCAGAAACAGAAATCTCGGTACCTGCACTCGAATGGATGCGCTGTAAGGCGGTGGCCAGTTGCGGATCGGAGAGGCCCCGCAGCAGTCCCGGCGGCATGTCCACGTCAGGCTCCGAGCGCAACGCCTCGATAAGCAACACCTCCAGCAGCCGCTGGAGGACAAGCTCTCGACCTGGTCGGTCGGCGCGGGTCTCATCGTGGATTGCCGGTACCAGGGCCATCAAGCGCTGGTGTCCACTGATATGGATCATCTCAGGTAGCAGTGACACCAACAGATCGCGTGTGGGCGCTTCGAAGCGGCAATGCCCGACCAGCGCACGCATCTCCACGGGGGCATCCGCTGGGCCGAGACGAACTCGCCCAGGTCCGATTTCAAGCGGCTGAGCGGGGCTCTTCAGTTCCGGGGGCACCTCGCTGGTCATGCTAAAGTCATGCAAATCCGGGATCAGGACGAAGTCTCCAGCTGCCAGCGTGACTGGCGTTCGACCGCTCACCTTAAGCTGGCAGACCCCTTCGACCATCGCGCAATAGAAGGGGCTTGCCATATTCTTCCGCTCGACCTGCCACAGGCCACCGGCCTCGACCATCTTTGAGATAGACACCGCCGGTTTGAGCAGCGTGACCACACTTGAAAGGGGATCATCACTAGCATTAAACATACTCTTGGACTCCTGATGAATAATCACGGACTTTTGTATATAGAATGCACGGAAATCACTATTTATACTATCCCTGTTCATCAAACAAGGAGATCAGATATGCCCCCTATATTCATCATCGCCACCGCGGCTGCAATTTCAAAAGAGGCTACTAAATGAACCGACTAATTAATCAGTCCCGCGCTCTGCCAGCACCAGAGCCTGCTATGACAGTGGCCTACACGCCGATCTGCCTGGAAATGCCTGGCCGCCAACCTTTGGAGCTGCGCCTTACCGCGCCCGCAGTTGGGGATGCCTTGCCGATCGTAATCCTGTCGCACGGCTATGGTCCATCGAACTATATTCCTTCCAAGGACGGTTACGCCCCACTCGTCCAGTTCTGGGCAGAACGGGGCATCGCCGTGATTCAGCCGACACACGCCAGTTCACGGGTTGGCGGACTTAACCCCGATCTGCCTGAGGGCCCTTTCTTCTGGCGCGAGCGCGTGGCCGAGATGCGCGCTATTCTCGACCAACTGGCCGAAATCGAGCGACAGGCTCCAGCTGTCGCAGGGCGACTGGACCACGAGCGGATAGCCGTAGCGGGCCACTCCTTCGGCGGGCATACCTGCAGTCTGCTACTTGGCGGGCGTTTGCAGGGCGAGAATTTTTCCGATCCGCGCATCCGCGCCGGCATGCTATTGGCGACCCCAGGCCGCGGCGGTGCCGATCTGATGCCCGACTATGCTACACGGTTTTCCTTTTTCGACGTGGATTTTAGTGGTATCGAATTGCCGACGCTTGTGGTTTGTGGTGCAGAGGATAATCCCCATTTCACGCCGCGCGGCCCCGAATGGCACGCGGATGCCTTTTATGATGCGCCGGGGGCTGATGCTCTGCTGACGATCAATGGCGTGGGGCATGGGCTGGGCGGAGTCGCCGGGCTAGACGCACGAGAGACCGAGGCAGAAGACCCCGAGGCACTGGAAACAACCCGGCGTTTGACACTGGCCTGGTTGCGGAGCATGTTCTCCATCGAGCAGGATGCCTGGGCAAAAAGCCAAACAGCACTCCGGGCTAACGCGGCCAGCATCGCAAAGATCACCGTGAAAGAGAACTGAGAGAGGGTCTGATTGATGTGAATTCTACATCAGGTCATCCGACATTAAACGGATAGTTGTCTAAATTCAACACGCCTACAATGACGTTTCTTGAATCTTTAGCACATACAACTTCCAGGAGATGGCAGATGACAAAGACATGGTTTATTACAGGAACTTCCTCAGGGCT
This sequence comes from Aliidiomarina soli, assembly GCF_003986975.1. Taxonomy (GTDB): domain Bacteria; phylum Pseudomonadota; class Gammaproteobacteria; order Enterobacterales; family Alteromonadaceae; genus Aliidiomarina; species Aliidiomarina soli. Next base: position 464,270 of record NZ_PIPO01000001.1, read on the forward strand.
TGGTCGCTTGATGGTTGAGAAGCTTCTGGCGCGTGGTGACACTGTTGCCGCTACATTGCGCAAAGAAGGCAGTCTGGACGATTTGAAAGCACAGTACGGCGAGCGTCTTTGGATTGGGCATTTAGATGTCACTGATACCGCTATGATACGGAAGGTAATTGATTCCGCATTTAGTCAGCTAGGCCGGATCGACGTCATTGTAAACAATGCTGGTTACGGCCTCTTTGGCGCCGCCGAAGAAGTAAGTGATGCCCAAATTGACCGTCAGATCGCGACCAACCTTACTGGTTCTATTCAGCTCATTCGTGCTGTTCTTCCTTATTTACGTGCGCAGGGTGGGGGCCGTATCGTTCAGGTCTCGTCAGAGGGCGGGCAGACCGCTTACCCGAATTTTAGCCTCTACCATGCAACAAAGTGGGGCATCGAGGGGTTTGTTGAATCAGTCGCTAAGGAAGTGGCGCCATTCGGGATTGATTGCCTGATTGTTGAGCCAGGTCCAACTGAAACTCAATTCGCTGTTGGTCTGGATCATGCTCGACCTTTGGCCTGTTACGACAATACCCCAGCGGGTGAGATTCGGCGAATGTTAACATCCGGTACGTTCGAAGTTAAAGGTGATGCTGCAAGGACAGTTGACGCCATGATAGCGACGGCCGATGGTGAGAAGCCACCTTTCCGCCTTGCCTTGGGAAGTACCGCCTATGCGTCTGTTAGTCAGGTATTGACCGAGCGACTGCGCTCGTTGGAGGAGCAAAAAGAGGTGACCTTTTCTGCCGATCGGGCAAGCTGAAATCAGAAAGTGCGCGCATTTTACGCACGCCCGGCGCGTTATCAGTGCAGCATAAGGCAATTGTAGGAGAGGTGGCTTTGTGCAACTATCTTTCAGTAATGGACCAGCAAATATAGATTTCACATGAACAAAAAGCCTGACCTGAATGTACTGACTGCGTTCGCCGCCATTGCTGCACATAGTAGTTTTCGCAAGGCGGCGGACGAGCTGGGTATGCCGCCATCCACGCTGAGTCACATGATGCGCACGCTGGAAGGGCAGTTAAATGTACGACTATTCAATAGAACAACCAGGAGTGTAGCCCTAACCGAAGCCGGCGCGAAATTATTGGGCCGTATTCGTCCGTTATTGCGTGACTTCGATGCCGCTTTTGAAGATATAGAACTACAACAGAACCGGCTGAGTGGTGTCGTTCGGCTGAATTCAAATGAACCTGCTGCTCGGATGCTGCTGCGTCATGTTCTTCCTGTTTTTCACCAGAAATTCCCCGATATTGAAGTCGATCTTGTCACCGAGGGTAGTTTGGTGGATATCGTAGCAGAGGGCTTTGATGCGGGTATTCGTTTGGGCGAAGACGTGCCGCAGGATATGATCGCAGTGCGTTTCGGCCCGCAGATTCGATTCATTGCAGTTGCTTCACCCGCGTATCTTTCTTCCAATTCTTCACCACAAAAACCTGAAGAGTTATTAAAGCACAAGTGTATCCGTCATCGTCTGCCCAGTGGCAAGCTTTATCGCTGGGAATTCGAAAAGGATGGTGAAGAAATTGCTATCGAGGTGCATGGTCCACTAACCTTTGATCACTTAAACCTTATGGCCGACGCAGCAGCGGCTGGAATGGGTATAGCCTATCTGCCAGACATGGTCGCGGAGCCCTATTTATTACAGGGCGATCTAGAGCCTGTGCTGTCCGATTGGTGCCCTCAGGGGCCAGGATTATGCGTCTATTACCCTGGGCACCGACATGTACCTGGACCGTTGCGTGCGTTTCTGGATGTGCTCAAAGCAGTAGAAGTTCCCACCTCGCAACAGCCTCTTCGGTGATATCCATGCAGTCACGGCGTTTACGCACGTCAGGCATTATTACAACTCAGCGCCAGTTGAACCTTTACAAACCCCTTGCACTTCATAGCCTTGCGTACGCAACATGGATTTTATAGAGTCAAACGCAGTAATCACGCACGCTAGGGATAGCAGGCATAGCGATATGGCACCTGATCACACTCGGTTGCTTACTCAGGGAATGAGCTTTTCATGAGTTCTCCTCGCTGTTCCAATGCTCTGTTTCACTAGCTGTGGCATGCCGCTGGCTGCAATCCGAGCCGACATTGGAGTTTGAATCAGAGATGAAATATTTAAATAATATCTTCGGCAAAAAGAGTTGTTACGGCGAACCAGTGAAAACGCCCGCAGAGAGAGTCACATCGTATATTTCTCACTGGCATCAGCAATGGTCAAAAGCTGAGATAAAAAGCAAGCAGGAAGAGGATAACGGTGAGGGTTTTGATTTTGGCTATTGGCACGATCTCCTATCCGATGTGAATAAAGCTCATTTTGCAGAGGGGAGCACTTCCGGCTCGGAAAATGTGTTTGGGTCAACGCCTGAACACGATCCAGATAACGAGAAAATTATTGAGTGCGAGATTGAGGGTGATTTGGCTCACGTCTTTACCGCCTTATACGAAGACAAACCTAAACCCTCGAAATATCATGCCTATGAACTTCATTCTGATGCAGACAAAGGGTGGAAGATAAAGCAGATATTGACGCTTTTCGATCCTCCAAAAACTCCGGTTATCGCCCCCGAACAGCACGCCGAGATCCTCGCGATGGCAAGCGTCGATGCGCCTTTTAAAGCTAGTGAAGATAACTTAGCGCTCAACGAGCATACGCTTTTTCAGCAAGACCGACGTGTCAAAACGCCATATTTAGATGAAGCTGAGGCAAAACTGGAAGAGGTCGGCAAGCTAAAAATCACATCAGGGGTTCTGGGTATTCTAGATTTTGGCTACGACATTTACCGGTTTGAGCCGCTGCAACGAAAGGTAAAACCTGGCAGTTATCTGGTTGAAACAGTGACTACCCATAATCGGGTTGCAGGTATTCGGGTGAAGCTCAGTGACAGCGAACAGGCAGTAAAATGGTATGCAGCGAATACGCCGAGTGGCAATGGTGTATACGGAGTAGACGCCGGAAATCTGGCTATCTTCGATGTTGGGAATCTGCTTGAGCTTAGTCATTTAAAAAAGGAGAAGCTTTTTGACAGATGGTCCGTCGCGGGGAAGCCAGAATTGTTATCGATGACAGGTCAAGATGACTGTGTTATTTCGACCAGTGGTTTTGGTGATGGAGCTTACCCTGCATTTTGGGGCGTTAATGACCAGGACGAAGTGGTTTCGCTTTATATCGATTTTATGATCCTTGTGCAGGAAAATGAACAAGGGTTGCTTGAGTCTATTTAGAGTACCCGTTTATCAAAGGTTACGTGCTCAACGGAATAGGAATATTGCTTTGCGAGATGCGCTAAGAAACAAGATCATCGAAGTGTGCGATCAAAAAATCGAGAAAAAGGGCCTGAATGTGGGGCTGTCTTTTTATGCGTTTTTTAAAAATAAGAACGATCAACCAGAAATCCTTATGGAAGCAGCAAAATGGTGGATTGAAACGCATCAATTAGATCACTTCGAGAAAGCCCAAAAAATTAAAGATATGGTCAAAGCCGGTGTTTAACGATGCCCGCGGTTGGCTGTTTACTTAATCCACTATCAGGCAATACGAATGAAAAAATTCACCGGTAACCTAGCTTTAGTTTTTTCTTTATTGGCTTTCCCTCTGTTAGCCGCGGGCGCTGAGTATAAACCCTATGAGGAGCCTAATATTTCACCAGAGCAGTGGGATTCGTATAGAGCGACCGTGGTTGAAAAATACGGAGATTCTGTCCAGCTCTTCACAGAACAGCACCTGGCGGTGTATTTCAACGAGCAACAAGCAACCAGCTACGCATTCACAACCGAAGGGCACGCCGCCCACCCAGCCTGGATTACCCGTCAAGTTGTTGAAGATGAGGGGCAAGTGAGCATTGAGCAAATTGGCTACTTTGCCGGAGAAGAAGCACCTTTCTCAGTGCTGTTTCGCCAGTATCTCGAGCTCAATGAACAAATTCAGAACGGGCACTAGCGTTTCTGCGAATATCAGAGGTTGGTAGGGATGATTATGAGTGTGTTGCACTGCCAGTAAACCTGCCTTTCATGGACCTTGTGAATGTGGCTGGCATTTTCGGGGTATGGTGCGCTGCATATGAAGGTCTGCCAGACACTCACCCGGAATGGCCAGAGCTATTTGCATCGAATCAGAATTCTAAAGAGAATTTTAATGTGCTACCGCAGCAGATGATGTCGTTCGCATATGAAGACGAGTCGTCAGCCAGCTTATTCGCGATGTCTGTCGCCAATGAAGACTTTGGCAGGGTTTATTACTATTACGATGATTACTTGTATAGGCTTTTTGGCCGACAACGCATGCTCGATGCGCATGGGTATTGTTACTACGATCGTAAGATGCAAGGTATATTAACCAAGCATGGGATTAACCTGGCTGAGGTTAAGCACTGGCAGGACAAAGGGCATCTGGACTCTGTAGAGATTATAAACAATGTCGAGGGTCTCTCCGCGCGTTGTGTATTTGATTTGCAAAGGGTTAAGTTTATTCCCATCGCCGACTCTTTTAACGAATTTCTTAGCAAGCTTACTTTGCAAAGCTGCTGAGCCCGGGACACGAATTATGTATTGGGTAAATCATCTTACGGGCGACTCTGATGTTGAGTATCCGTTAGAGCAGCTTTCAGCGCTGTATGCTGAACTATCTCAGGCTGACGCGGAGCACACCGATGTGTCGCTGACTCACGAATCTGAGTGGTGTCTGTCTGCCTTTGCTTCAGGGCTGCTGATGTGGGAGAACGTGGCAGGTGAGGGCGAGCCCAGACACATGCCTGAGGTGGCACAGCAAACCGTCATTGAGCTATGGTCGCTTCTCGCCTCTGGCTCGATTGAGGAAATACACCAACGCGATTGGTTACCAGGTTACGGTAGGTGACAAGTTGAATATCGAAATCATGCAAGCCCTTATCACTATCATTGCTGTGCTAGTCTTTACCACCATTTTGTATAAAGCCATGCCTTATCGGGAACTTAGCGCAACTAAGCCGGGGTTTGTGTTCTTTCCCAAATACAAGCATCGGGTGGCAAAACCTGATTCAGACTTTCACGTTGAAGAGGTTATGTCGTCGTTAGGGTTCAGGAAAAAAGAATCCCTAAATGGCATAACGATGTACTCACGAGGTTCCGTACTTGGCGATATATCGATAAAACTTATAAAGGTGAATGTTACCTTTACGCCAATGAATGATGGCAGTCTTGAGTACACAGTTGAACCGGCCTGGGTTGTAGCTTTCGATACCGGAGACCACTGGCTTTTTAGCAAGGAATTGGGCGACAAGCTGCTATCCGAATCGGATACCAGTAGTGACAATTAGCATGAATCGCACTGACGTCTGGTGCTGCAAACAGAAAAGGCAAAAAGGAAGATATTGTCCGGGCTTCAGCGGATAAGGAGATTTATAGTTGGACATACAGGTGTCGATTCTTTTGTTCATTGTGGCGATTCCGCTGTTAACAATCGCGGTAGCGCCGACCTGGCTGGTTTGGCAGCTGGCTGCTAAATGGCTTCCAACTAAACTCATTACGCGGCCAAATACGATGGCCTTGGTGAGTGTCACACTTTCATTGGTGACAGCGTACCAGTTCAAACTGGAACTGGAAGGCGGCGCCTTCTCGGCGCCAGGATTGTTACTCGGATTATCATTAGTATGGTCGGTACTGCTTATTCCGGTTTGTGCTCTGGCTCAATATTTACGACGACTCAGGTATAAAGAGCGGCGGATGTAGCTCAGAAAAGTAAGCTGCGACATGTCGATTTTTTGTGGGAGAATGAAAATTAAGAATCTTTTATTGACGCTGGTTTTCTTGCTTAGCGCCTGCAGCTCTGCTGAGGTTACGGACTACATTCATCAGCCCACCCAGGAGTTGCGTGACAGCATTATCCATAGCGGCCAGCAGGAAGTTAGCGGCATCCATGGGCGTGAATTTATCATTGTGCCTGACTTCAGTACGTTTTCTCGATCTTACTCCATCAACCAGGCACGTCTGATCATTGTTTCAGAACGAACTACCTCGATTAGCATTAAAGAGGCCAGATTAATCCATACAGATTCAGGTGAGTCCGAACTTATAGAGTTGAATCAGCAGTATGAGGTAGCGACCTTAGTGCCAGGCGCTGGGGTCTACCTTGGGTTTGTACCGCTGTTAGATATAGATTTTGCCGATTATGAACATTTCAACCAGGCCAAAGAGCTCGACCTGGTTATTTCTTACCGCATCGCAGGCGGTGAGTTAAAAACTCAAACCATGAGACTGAAATTGGTGACCAGGAACGACATTGCATGGGTCACATAGCGAATTGCACCAACATAGCGGCGCTACGTGTGTCGTAAGGCGTTTTTAAAGGATTAAAGGTTGAGGGAATTATGGATTTAGGGAATTGGGACAGCGCCGTCGTGAAAGCCGTCTTTATCACGTCATTAATCGCTCCAGTGTATTTTTTCTTTGCAGCAGGGAGCCCCAGCACATTTGACCAATTCACTGGCTATTTGATGGTGGTATTCTTTTTTTACTGCGTCTATCTGATGCAGTCAGTGATGGGCTGGGCGTTTGTGGGTTTTCCAGTGCATTGGCTGATTACCAAATATGGAAATGGCAGGCCTTACTGGTATGTGGTGGCGGTTGCCTTACTTACGGTGCTGATGATGATTGTTTTGGCGCATCCGGTGGCTCTTATTTATGGCGCGGCTGCGCTGATTCAGGCTGTGTTGTTCAGATATTACGCGTATAAATAGGGACCGTGTCAGCGTATAGACGCATAAGCACCGCCATTCGCGGATTTACTTCGTATTCACAAAAAAAACGGAGCGGTTCCTAACGTGGCGCCGCTCCGTCGTTCATAGGCTTAAGGACTGTCGAAAACTGCCCGAGTCGCTTGCCTGATTTACAGCCCCAAAATTTGGATGACGCCGATAGCAATAAGGTAAATAGCCACAACATAGTTAAGCAGCTTAGGCTTAATCAATATCAGAATGCCAGCTATGATGGAGAGTACCGGAATAAGAGTGATGTGCAGAGTCATAATCTTGTCCTTTTATTCTGTAGCTTAATTAATTAGTTAGTTGGTCAGGGCAGTGTGCGCCCCGCAGCGGCGGAAGGCAATGGATTAAAATAGCGAGTTACGGCTGCATACACGGGGTAAAGTGAGCAGTACTCCCGGGGGAACTCTCCAGATAAGGTTGTGATTATGAAACACACTGCATTATCAGCGATATCGCTGCAAAAATACTTGCCACGCCTCGTTGGCTTGCTTCCTGTCGTGCTGGTGCTGAGCTTTTCGGTTCGCGAGGGTTCCATCGTTAATAAGCATGTGCCACTGAGTTCAACGGCGGCGCTTGGCTCTATTTTCCTTTTGTTGGTGTTGGTTGTGTTGTGGGGCGTAGGAAACCTTTTAGGGCGTATACTGATGCGTGTTTACGCTAAGTTAGGCGGCCCTCCGTCAGTATCTGCGCTGAAATTTAGTATCGCTGCGATAGCGTTAACCATAGCCGGAGCGGCCATGGGTTATCACTTTGGTACTCAGGCGGGGCAGGTTGTTGCCGAGCGGTGGCAACCGCGTGTTATCTTAAATTCAGAAGGCCTTGTCAGGCAAACACTCAGCCATGAGGGAGCAGAGGTCAGCGAGATGCGACCGACGCAAAGGAACTGGCCTCATGAGTTTAACTGGAATTCAGAACAGGCGACGCTGACACTCGATGCAGATAGGGCGGTTAGTATTCGTGTGCCGTTTCTGCAGCAACTAATTTCCTATAAGCCTGAAATAAGCTACGTATCGTTCATCAGGGTTCAACCCGTGGTGTGGCATGACAACGAGTATCTGGCGGTACTGATGACGCTGCGACCTACCTCTCAGCGTTCTGCATTGGCTGTTTTTGATGTGCAGGGGCAACTCATTTATGAGGAGCTATTACAGCGATGCCTGCATCCTGAAGAACAACAGTTTGCGAGCTCCAATGTAGGCGGCAGTCAGATGCTGATGGTGAATCATTGCCATGCATTTACCCTGGTCGCCTTTTAGCTCTCAATCCGCTATGGTAGGTTTCATAAAATCAATAACCGCCAGCTGACACTATGACCAGTAGTATTTTTTCGCAGTTAGTATTACCGCTAAGCCTGTTTATTATCATGTTCGGTATGGGCCTGAGCTTGCAGCGCCAGGACTTCGCGCGTGTAGTGAAATTCCCCAAAGCAGTGGCTATAGGGTTGTTAGGTCAAATGGTGTTGTTACCGGCGATGGGCTTTCTCATTGCAGCGTTGTTTCTCGGCACGCCAGCGCTGGCAGTCGGCCTGGTCTTACTGGCAGCTTGCCCTGGTGGCACCACGTCGAATTTAATTTCATACCATGCGCGTGGCGATCTTGCGTTGTCAGTGACTCTGACCGCTATTACCAGCGTGCTGACCATCATCACAATTCCGATTGTGGTGGGACTGGCACTTGCCGTATTTAAAAATACTGAAGTACCAATCGAATTACCCATCGCACGCATGGTGCTGACCCTCTTTCTGATCACCTTATTGCCCATTTTCCTCGGCATGTTGGTGCGTGCTTTACGCACCCAACTAGCGCAGCGTTTAGAGCCTAAAATCAGCGCCTTTGGCGCGATATTTTTAGGCCTACTGATCATCATTATCCTGTATCAACAGGGCGACAGCTTACTCGGCCAGTTAGTGAGTGCAGGGCCGACTGCGCTGTTATTGAATGTGGCAATGATGGCAGTCGGCTTTATGTTGGCCGTGTGGTTCAATCTTAATGATCGTCAGCGCGCGTCTATTACCGTTGAAGTGGGCGTACAAAACTCCACCCTGGCGATTTTAATTGCCTCAACCGTGCTCAATGACGGCACCATTGCACTGCCTGCTGCCATGTATTCATTGGCGATGTATCTGACCGGCGGGAGTTTTATAGTGTGGCGTCGGTGGCAGGGTAAGCGGGCTTTAGCGCTGTAACTGCTATAACCATTCGTTTTTACTTTTCGGAGGTTTCTTGGGGGCTTCAACTAGTATTGATGACTTTATCGCGCCCGCCTGCGATGCGTTTGTGGATATTTTATTCCAGGACGAAGCTATCTTATTGATTAACAAGCCTGCGGGCCTGCTTAGTCTATCCGGTAAAAACTCACGTAACCTCGACTCGGTACATTATCGCCTGGTTAATGGTCAGCCAGGGGTTAGCGCTCCGTTTTGCGAAGCTAAATTACCGCACCGGCTCGATTTCGGCACCTCAGGTGTCATGGTGGTTGCGCTCAACCAGCAGGCTACACAGCACCTTAATCATCAGTTCCAGGTCGGCACAGTGCAAAAGCGCTATCTCGCTATATTGGAAGGGTGGGTGAACGAGAACGAAGGCGTCATCAGCGCGCCGATCGCTAAAGATAAAAGCCAGTTTCCGCGGGTTAAAATTTGCAGCAGCACCGGCAAAGCGGCAACCAGCCACTTCCGTGTCTTAGAACGGCTCACTCAACCGCAGCGAACCCTGGTGGAATTTACCCCTGTGACCGGACGCACGCATCAGCTCAGGATCCATAGCCTGTTTATGGGCCACCCCATTCTTGGTTGTGATTTATATCACAACGCAACCAGTCAACAACTGGCAGATAGATTGCAACTGCACGCCAGCGATCTATATTTTCAACATCCGCTGACCGGCGAGCCGTGTCATGGTCACTGCACCAGCCCTTTTTAAAGAGATGCCTGACAGGTTGTGGTCTCCCTGCTTCTTTACCATTCGCTGTCACTACGCGTATAGCCGAAGCAGGGCGCACGCGTTGCAGTTGCGGGCGGGAGTTAATTTCAGTATGGTTAATAACATAATAGTAACGTTCGCCAGGGATATCAGGCATAGTGATACTGCGCATCGAGTAAGCTCAGTTTGTTTCCCAAGGGAAAGAGTCTCCTCATAACGAAATCCCCGCTATATCAATTACCTGACGCCGATACCGCTCGCAAAACCGCGTGGGCCGATTATAAAAATTTGTTCTGTGCTTCGCGCTCCAACAGACGCGGCTAAGGCCGCGCCGCTTAGCTTAGGCGTTATGCCTGTTGAAGAGTAAGGTAAGATTATGAATCCAATAGTTGCAGATAATAAACCCGCCAAAGTAACCCTCTTAAAAGATACGGAGTATTATTTTTGCTCCTGTGGTCGTTCTGGCAATCAACCATTTTGTGATGGTTCGCATGCAGGAACAGACTTTAAGCCCAAATCATTTATCGCCGAAGAAAGCGGCGAAGCGTATTTATGTCAATGTAAGCATTCTACTGACCTGCCTTTTTGTAATGGGGCTCACAAGCAGTTCGATGATACTGCGATTGGAAAAGAAGGTCCTGGGATCCAAAACAATGCGGACAATATCCCGGTTGCGAATGTATCGAAGGAAGAACCCACCGTTGAGTTCATTCATCAATTAGCCCGGGAAGGCTTATCCAAGATGGGGCACCATGGCCCCATGACGTCAATGGGGGTGCCGCGTTATCAGTTGCCGCTCTGGGATGACATTCAGGTGATGGTGGCACAAATGGCAACCAAACCATTGTTCGAGGACGCCCTTGTAAATACTGAGTTAGTGATCGGGCCCAAAGCAAAGAAGCCATTGATATTAAAGATTCCATTATTCGTTTCTGATATGAGTTTTGGCGCCTTATCTGAAGAGGCTAAACTGGCTTTGGCAAAAGGTGCCGAGTTAGCTGGTACAGGTATTTGCTCTGGCGAGGGCGGCATGCTACCTGAAGAGCAGCAAGCTAATTCTCGCTACTTTTATGAGCTCGCCAGCGCGCAGTTTGGCTATGACGAAGCAAAACTGAAAGATGTTCAGGCTTTTCATTTTAAAGGCGGGCAAGGTGCCAAGACTGGAACAGGCGGTCACCTTCCGGGCAATAAAAATATTGGCAAAATTTCTGAAGTTCGTGGTATTCCAGCGGGAGAGGCAGCAATATCGCCGCCAACGTTTAAAGATTTACACACTGCTGAAGATTTTAAAAAATTTGCTGATCGCGTTCGCGAAGTGACTGGCGGCATCCCGATTGGTTTTAAACTGAGTGCCAACCACATTGAAAAAGATATTCAATTCGCTTTGGATGCCGGCGCAGACTATATCATTTTGGATGGTCGCGGCGGCGGTACTGGTGCCGCGCCTGCAATGTTTCGTGACCACATTAGTGTGCCAACTATACCGGCTCTGGCGCGCGCAAGACGCTATCTTGACGCACAAGGTGTAGGTAATGACGTCACTCTTATTATTACCGGCGGCCTGCGTGTCCCAATGGATTTTGTGAAAGCAATGGCATTAGGTGCTGACGGCGTCGCTCTGTCAAACAGTGCAATGCAATCCATAGGCTGTGTAGCTGCACGCATGTGCAACACAAACAATTGTCCGGCGGGAATTGCTACCCAAAAAGCAGATTTGCGTCAGCGACTCAATGTTGATAAATCAGCAGGACAACTGAAGAATTTCTTTGAAGCGTCGGTTGAACTTATGCAAGTCATGGCGAGAGCCTGTGGCCATGATGCGTTGGCCCATTTCAATAAAGAAGACCTGGCAACGTTCAATCGCGAGATGGCACTGCTGTCTGGGATACCATATTCAGGATTTGCGGACCTGGAAAAATCGGTATAACAGGTTTATTCAGCGGGTCGCATGTGCGAACACCCATATATCAGGCACAGCGATATCGCGAAACGAGCATGCTCAGTTTGTTTCCCCAAGGGAAAGAGTCTCCTCATAACGAAACCCTCGCTATATCAATTGCCTGACTTCGATACCGCTAGAAAAACCGAGTGCACAAAGCGCGCTGGCGTACTATACAAAGGTTAGCGGCTCGATTAGACGCCTTGCCTTAGTTAGGGGTAGGTCAGACGTGAAAGCAAAAGAGATTACCTTAGATGACGACCTTCATAGTCTTGTTGGGCAGATTAACTGCGCTTCGTGGGATGAGGCCAACGAAATGTCTGAATACGATTATGAGAGCCTCAAAAGATATCTTGAACGCTCCGACACTATCTTCATCGCGTGCAACGAGGAATCTGAGCAAGGTACTGTCCTTCTAGGTATCGCTTCTTCCAGAATTGAGATGAAGCCATACAGAATGGACCTATGGCTTTACGTTGATGAAGTAGACGTTTGCGTAGACCAGAGGAACAAAGGAGCTGGAAAACTTATCATGCAGACCCTAATCGAGATCGCAAAAAAAGAAGGTTGCAAGCAAGTATGGTTGGGCACAGAGGTTGATAACGCTCCGGCAAATGCTCTATATCGATCTCTTGATCCAGATGAGGTTGCCGAAGTCATTGGGTACACCTATGAAACCGATGAGTAGCCACAATCGTCCGGCGCATAACAATCAAATGCAGCGGACGCAGTAAACTGCGTCGCTGATTTAGGCGTTATGCTTTTGAAAGGAACTAAAGATGATATTCAATACAGAAGATTTTGAAAAAGAGCTTCCCCTACCAGCAAATCAAAAATGGGAGGAGGGTGTTTGGGACATTGAGGCATATAAAAGAGGTAGCATGTCTCTTATTTATTTCGCGCCTGAAGGGCATGATTATCAAACACCGCATGACCAAGATGAGCTTTACTTTGTAATTGAGGGGGCCGGTCAAATTGAAATAGAGGGTGTCATTCATCCTTTTAAAAGAGGTTCGTCCATTTTCGTTGCAGCGGGTCAGCAACACCAATTTATTGGCGAGCTTTCTGGTATGAAAATGTGGGTAGTATTTTGGGGGCCAAAAGGTGGCGAGTCAAAAGCATAACAGTCGGCTCATGTACGACCTCCGTTCCGTCAGCTGGAAAACGAAGACTAGTCACGCCGGGGGCTGCGGCGCATTGCGATACTCCACCAGCCCATCAATAAACTGCCTGATTTTTGCTGCTAAATGCTTACGGCTCGGGTAGATGACCTGAATGGGCGTCGTAGGACCCTGGAAACTCGGTAATAACTTCACCAGACGCCCGGCGTCAATGTCGGCTTCTAAAAGTGACGAGGGAAGGAATGCGATACCCATGCCCAGAATGGCGGCTTCCCGAATGGCCTCGCCACTATCGAAACGAAAAAGCCGCCCGCCATTAATTAGTATAGATTCTCCGTCAGGCGCTGTTAACGCCCAACTGCCGGGTCTGGGGTTCAACCCATAAATAAGTCGTTGATGGTTTGCCAAATCTTCAGGTGTGTTCGGTGTACCGAAGTTTTCGAGATAATCTGGCGCGGCGTACATACCGCCTTTTGCATGCTCTATGACGCGAGCGATTAACAAAGAGTCTTGAGCGACTTCTCCTATGCGGATGCTCAGGTCGAAACCTTCTTCAGTCACATCGACAATCCGGTCGGTAAAGCTGATCTCAACATCAAGCTCCGGCCACTGCTCGAGGAATTTGTTGAGAAAAGGCAGAATAACCGCACGACCATATATTTCCGAAACCGTCATTCGGAGCGTCCCTGATGGTTGCGGACTGTCCTGTCGAATACTGGATTCAGCTTCTGCCAGATCCTGCAGTATTTGAATGCTGCGTTCATAGAATCGTTGCCCATCGACTGTCAGAGACAAGCTTCTCGTCGTTCTGTGGAAAAGTCGCGTGCCAAGATGTGCCTCCAGCCTGGCCACTGCCTTTCCCGCTGCAGAGCGAGTCAGCCCCCTGGCTTTTCCGCCCGCAATGAAACTGCCTGATTCGGCAATGGCAACGAAGATGCGAAGTGCTTTGAGATCAAGATCGGAATCTTGTTTGTGAGCAGTAGGGAGGGAACGGAAACTCATTGGCGAACCTAATTCAACAATTTAAGGTGTAGAGTACCACCCTGGAATCTTGTTCCGCAAAGCCCTTTATTGATTCAGGAGAGAATATGGCACATCCAATCGTCCGTCTTAACCCTTCAACATTGCCGAATGCCGCAGACATGGGGTACTCGCAAATATCCGTAATCGAGCCAGGTCGTATGGCCTATATCTCGGGCCAGGTAGCATGGCAGGCAAACGGCGTGCTAGTACCAGACAGCCTGGTAGAGCAAATGAAACTGGTTGCAAAGAATGCACGGTCAGCGTTAGATGCTGTGGGTGCAAAACCTGAGCATGTGGTGGTGGCGCGCGTCTACTTAGTGAATCTCACACCCGACAGGTTAGCGCAATTGATGCCTCCGTTTTTAGCCACCTTTGACGGTGCTCAACCTTGCGTGACTGGCATCGGCGTTGAAGCACTAGCTGCGCCCGACCTGCAGGTGGAAATGGAACTGGTTGTCAGGCTTCCTGATTAACTGGTAACTAAGCTTTTCGGATTACGGAGGAAACGGCAGATGAACTGGAAAAGATTTTGACAAAAGCGTTTTTTTGTTTAAATATGTAGCGCACTACATTATAGCGGGCTATATGAATGACAAAGATAACACGAAGCGCTGCATCGGAGCTTTCCTTCGCCCTGCACGCCGCCGCGAATCGGATGGTTCGCTTGCACAAACCGTTTCTTGAACCACTAGGTCTGACGTTCTCGCAGTATCTGGTCACGCTAGAACTGCTGAATGGTGCACCACTATCGGTTGGTGAGCTATGTACCCGCCTGGATATGGAAACAGGCACCCTGACGCCACTGCTCAAGCGACTACAAGCTGCTGGTGTGGTCACCCGCACGCGTGATCCTTCAGATGAACGCCGGGTTCTCATCGATCTCTCCAGGCACAGTAAAGATATGGAAGAGGAGCTTCGCGGTATACCCGACAAAATTAGAGTGGCCTGCCAGCTAACCGCAGGTGAACTCGAAGCGCTGCGTCTGACGCTTGACGGCCTCGGCCGTCCGTTAGCTGACTCTTAAGACGTAAAATCAAATCACACTGAAAGGAGCACATATGAAAATTGGTATCATCGGCATTGGTAGTATCGGCGGCACACTTGCTCGCAAACTCAGCGAGTCAGGGCATGAAGTTCGCGTGGCCAACTCAAAAGGTGCAGAGGCTGTGCGTCCCTTCGCCGACGAAATTGGTGCCATTCCCGCGAACGCCCATGGGGCCGTCAAGGGCGCAGAACTCGTGATCCTCTCAATCCCGCTCGCTGCCGTGGTGGAACTCCCCAAAGATTTGTTCGATGCGTTGGGCGCGAACGCGCCGATCATCGATACGGGCAATTACTATCCTGACGTCCGGGACCCCCGCATTGCAGAGATCGATGACGGAAAGGCCGAAAGCGTCTGGGTTTCCGAACAGATAGGTCGACCTGTGATCAAGGCCTTCAACAACATTCTTGCCCATTCGCTCACCGAACTCGGCCGGCCGCCTGGGTCTCCCGACCGTATCGCTGTGGCAGTGGCCGGGGATGACGCTCAATCCAAGACGCTAGTCATGGACATCGTGAGTCAGATCGGCTTCGACCCGGTAGATGGCGGTTCATTGTCGGAATCCTGGCGTCAGCAGCCCGGTACCCCAGGCTACTGCTGTGATTACGATGCAAAGGCAATGCGAAACGCCTTGGAACAAGCAGTTCCCGGCAAAGCGCCCAGGGTCCTTCAAGAAGTATTCAGCCGCTTCGGGCAGCTTGGACCCAATCCCAGTCATGCGGACATCATCAACATGAATCGTTCGGTACATTCCGATGACTGAGTCGAAACAACCAACGTTGAGGATTACATGATGAAAATTGGAATTTTAGGCAGCGGATTTATCGGAGGAACTCTGGCTCGGCGTTTCAGCGCTTGCGGCCATACCGTCAAGGTAGCGAACTCACGTGGACCAGAGACAATCGACCCGGACGTGCTCGCTACGGGCGCACATGCGGTTACGAAGGAAGAAGTCGTAACCGACATTGACGTGCTGATCCTCTCGATTCCTTTCATCCGGATTCCGGATCTCGCGCCGGTGCTAGCCGAGCTTCCCGCTGAGACAGTGGTGATAGATACGTCAAATTATATTCCTATGCGCGATGACAGGATTGAGGCGATCGAAAAAGGGAAGCCTGATAGCGTCTGGGTGACCGAAAAACTAGGCCGTCCTATCGTAAAGGCGTGGAATTCGATTTATTCCGCAACGCTCAAAGAGATGAACCGGCCCGCAGGCGACCCCGAACGTGTCGCCGCTCCCGTTGCGGCGGATCGTGACCGTGATCGGGACGTGGCAATGGCACTGGTCGAAGAGTCAGGCTTTGATGCCTATGATGCCGGGACGATAGCGGACTCATGGCGCCAGCAATGTGGTGCCCCTTGCTACTGCACCGAAGTCACGCTCGCAGAGCTGCCACAGGCATTGGCAAATGCAGACCTGGAACGTTCACGCAAGCGCCAGGACCTCGCCTTCGCGGTGTACGAGGAACGGTTTGGTACCTCTGGAATAAACCCAGGTCGGGACTTTATCGTTCAACTATCTCGCTTACTTAACTTATAGATAGACCTGCATCTCGTTCGCTAATCCGTTCAGTGGCAGGGAGTCTGCCACTGGACAGGTGCTGCGTGACGAACATTTGTACTACCCAAACACACAACTATGGTGCTGATGACCATCAGCGTCCTCATCGCTTTCCCCACCACCTACTTTTTAGTCGAATGGTGGCTCGCAGGCTTCAGCGTTCGCGCTAGATGAAGTTAAGCGAATCATTGAAGCTGATGGCATCGAAAGTTTAATAGGATGAGGCAGGTTCATTTGAATCGTTCACATAACCAGTCGCATCAGCACGCACCTGCGGTGCTGGACACTCACGTTGTTCGTGCCGCTGTACTCGGGCGTTAAGAGCCCGAGTTACCCATCTTTACGGGGAGTGGTACTTGAGTGCTTCCACGAACTTGCGGAACGCCCTTGTATGCTGATGTCGTGTGGCGAAGTAGAGGTGATAGCCCGTAAAGGGTTCAGACCAGTCCTGCAGGACTCGCACCAATGCTCCAGAGGACAGTTGCAAGTCCACCAGATCCTCAATGATATAAAGGAGACCGAAACCCTCGGTCGCGGCGGCGACCATCAGGTCCCCATCGTTGAAGACCGGCCCCCGTCCAGGCTTTACGGTTATCTCGTGTTTATTCTGCTCAAAGGTCCAGGGCGAGAGCTCACCACTGCCGTTCCGGAAACTGATGCACTGATGTTGCGAAATGTCCGACGGCTTCGTAGGCGTTCCATGAAGAGTGAGATATCCAGGCGACGCAACCACGGCGATTCGCATTCTAGGCCCGACGGGCACTGCAACCATGTCTTTCTCTAAGCGCTCGCCCAACC
This sequence comes from Aliidiomarina soli, assembly GCF_003986975.1. Taxonomy (GTDB): domain Bacteria; phylum Pseudomonadota; class Gammaproteobacteria; order Enterobacterales; family Alteromonadaceae; genus Aliidiomarina; species Aliidiomarina soli. Next base: position 481,442 of record NZ_PIPO01000001.1, read on the forward strand.
TAATGCCCGCGTCGAACCGGGAAGCAACGATATCGACGTAGTCATCCTGCACGCAAACCTCTACCTCGATGCCCGGATTCTCGCGCATTAGTGGTACCAGGGCAGGCCACAGGATAGTGTCGGCCGCGTGCTTCCCTGCAGTCACCTTGACCGTTCCAACAGGTTCACTCTGATCGTCGGACAGTTGTCCAACCTCTGTCGCGATCTCTTTCAGGGCTGGCGACAGCTTCGCCAAGACGCGGGCACCGGCCTCCGTGGGAGAGGTGCTGCGGGTGGTCCTATGCAGAAGCCGAAATCCGAGTTCGTTTTCCAGGCGCTTCAGGGACTGGCTGAGTGCAGATTGCGTAATGCCCATCCGCCTTGCAGCGCGCGTGAAACTTCTCTCGGTCGCTATTACTTCGAACATCGCGAGTTCACGAAACAGATCCGGCCTCATTAATTACCCTCTCTAATAAACCTTATAACCAATGATTCGCTTGTCTAATTAAATTAAATCACTTAATTTGACGAAATCCAATATTAATCGGAGATCGACATGGCAAACGTATGGCTTATTACAGGAGCGAGCCGAGGGCTCGGACTTGAGATCGCGCGTAGCGCATTGGCGGCGGGGCATACGGTCGTCGCAACCTCGCGATCGGTAGAAGATGTGAAAAGCGCGTTCGAAGCTGAGCGAGGCGACGTTCACACATACGCTTTGGACATTATGGACAACGATGCGGCCGTTTCTGTAGTCAAAGCGGTGACAGACCGTTTCGGCAGGATCGACGTGCTTGTCAATAACGCCGGTCAGGCGCAACTCGGTTGGTTTGAGACGATCCGCGCCGAACATGTTCGTCGTCAGTTCGATATCAACGTCTTCGGCACGATGAACGTAACGCGTGCGGTGGTTCCTTACATGCGGGCTCGGCGATCCGGCCTCCTCATCACCATTTCTTCGGTTAACGGGCTGCTTTCGCACCCGGGAGGTTCGGTCTACGCCTCCTCCAAGTTCGCCATCGAGGGTTGGATCGAGGGCTTTGCCCAGGAACTAGCGCCGCTCGGGGTCAGGTCGTTGATCGTCGAACCCGGTATGCTGCGCACCGACTTCCTGGACAACCGATCCGCAAACCATGGCGACATCGACATCGCCGATTATGCCGACGCGGTTCGGCAGTTCCGCTCATTCATAGTGGAAGCCAACCACAATCAGCCGGGCGATCCTGCAATGCTCGCCTCGACGATCGTCACGCTCGCCAGTGCCGGCGACCCACCGGCGCGGTTTGTTTTTGGCGAAGATGCCCTGGCGTGGGTAGCAGAAAAGTTGGAGAAGTTGAAAGCCGAACTGAAGTACTCAAGCGATTATGGCGTCGGCAAATCTATTGGTGATTGAGAAACCCGGAATTACCTCGAGTCTACCTACCGCTTGATTTAAATACCGAGCAGACTGACTATCTCGCGATCTATTTCTATACGATATTCGATAAATCCTAAATTTTAGCTTAATATTTTGATATTAAATAATATTTTATCTTTGATTCGCTACCTTTAGTGTCGTATATTTGTACTGAAGTAGTGTCGTAAATATGTAGAGGTCTGTCATGGCGCTTAACTCTTTAAAAAGCAAGGTGAAATATCGGATTAGCCGTAGTAAGGGAGCTGTATTCACCCCGACGGATTTCTTTGATCTCTCGGATCGTGACCAGGTTGGCCGGGTGTTACGGCAGCTTGTGAGTGATGAGATTTTGATCAAGTTTGGCCAGGGCTTATACGCAAAGGCTAAACGTTCGTCTTTGACTGGCAAATTAATCCCTGTTAAACCATTGCCGCAACTTGCTACGGAAGCTCTCCGCGAGAAGCTGAAAGTGAAAGTAGTGCCCGCTAAGGATTTGCAGCGGTACAACAGCGGCCAGACGAGCCAAGTGCCGACAGGCCGAGTGATTGCTGTTAAAGGACGGGTATCCCGTAAAATGGAATATGACGGCAAGTCGATAAAGTTTCAGTATGTCTCTTAACTACAAATTCGTCGATGAAATCGCTGCCGAGTTAGGGATAGATCCAGCCTTTGTAGAAAAGGACTGGTATTCAGTACAAGTTCTGAAAACGGTTGCTGAACATCAAAGCGAATTCATTGAAACGCTGTTTGCCGGAGGCACCAGCCTTTCAAAAGGTTATGGCCTAATCCAGCGGTTTTCAGAGGACTTGGACTTCCGTTGTCGATACACCACACCCAGCTCAGGTAATCAAAACAAAAAGGTACGCAGTGCCTATCGCTCGGGCATGCTTGATTGTATTCAAGCCATCGACCATATTGAGCTGGATGAATCAAAAATGGCAGTGGCTAGCAAATACATCAAGTTCCCCATGAGCTACCCGCAGCAGTACGATGTTCATGCCTCCTTACGTCCAAATCTCGAAATAGAATTTAGCTTTACTCAGCCTCGTTTACCTGCACAGAAGAAGCCAATCCAGTCTTTAATTGCTAAGTTTACAGGTGGGTCTCCGGAAACCGAGATTTTGTGTTTGTCTCCTATTGAAACGGGAGCAGATAAACTCAGTGCATTGACATGGAGAGTATTGAAACGTGATCGAAGTCACGCTTCAGATGATCCTGCTATGATTAGGCATCTGCATGATTTATGTGCTTTGAATTCTGTCATTGAACAGGAACAGGCATTGTTCATTGATACCGCACACGCTTCTTTTGAGGGTGATCAAGAAACTGGTAAGCGAGATACAGAAAAGGCGCTTTATCCATCTCTGCAATCTGTTCTGGCGCAATTGCAGAGTGATAGCCTTTACCGACAAGAGTATCAGCAGTTTGTGGATGCGATGTCTTATGCTAACGACGAAGACATGATCAGTTTTGATCATGCAGTGACCAGTCTTGAGGCAATGATTTCACTGTTTGAAGCCTGAGTTTATTTACTTAGGTACTGCATACTTTTACGCACACCTTAACGTACAAGCACCACTGTATTTATTCACCCAAACACACAACGGAAATGCCCGTGTTCGGTGGCGTCGAGCAGTAGCAGGTTGCCGCCTTGCGAGAGCATTAGCGAGCGGGCGAGGGGCAGGCCGATGCCGCTGCCGGTGGTTTTGGTTGTGAAGAAGGGTACAAAGATGCTGGTGGCGGCGTGTTCGTTGATACCGCTGCCATTGTCGATGATATCCAGGCACACCTGCTCGTCGAGGCGTTGGGCAACCAACTGAACGCGGCGATGGCTCTGTCCGGTGGTCGCTTCGGCGGCGTTTTTCAACAGGTTAATCAGTACCTGTTCGAATAAGCTCGGGTCGAGATTCACCTCAAGGGTGTTGTCGATATCGAGCTCAATCTCAATTCCTTCAAACTCTGTTTGCAGCAACCTTAATACCTCGGTGACCTGAGACCGTAGCGGTTGCACGCTGAGTTTAGCGCGAACCGTTACACTCAAGGCTTTGAACGACTGAATAAACTGGGTCAGGTGCTGGCCGCGGCGGGTTATGGTGGCGAGGGCTTCGGCTAAATCGTCGCTGCCTTCCACGCCACTATGCAGCATATGGGTGCTTATACTCTGTGCGCTTTGGGTGAGGGAGACCATCGGCGTAATCGAGTTTGCCACTTCATGGGTCAGTACTTTTACCAGTTGCTGATGGGCTTTCACCTCTTGGGCGACGAGTTGCTTCTCGATGCTTTGCAGGGTGAGCAACGTGCGCTGCTGGCCTTGGTTAAAGCCATGAATCAAGGTGTAGAGCAGGGTTTCTCTGCGGTTTGGATAATGCCAGGTGAGCTCGCCGCGGCTGCCCGTGGTATTGGCACTCACCAGCCGTTGTAACGCTTGTATATTGGGTCTGAGGCCTGGGTTAGACGCATCTGAGCCTTGTCCGGGAACTGAGCGTCGCCATGCATGCAAGAAGCTTAGCCCGAGCAGACGTTCAGCCGCCGGATTTGACTGCATGATGTGGCCGTCGCTGTCAAACTCCAGCACTGCGATATCCAGCTGTGCAATGAGTGCTTTTAAATAGCTCGCCTGAATTTCAGCGTCATCGCGGCTGCGGCCGATCTCTTGCTGAACTTGCTTTAGCAGGGGAGCGATCTCTGGTGCGCCAGGCAAGCTCAAGCTGGCATCGCGGTTGATGAGTGACTTAAGAACCTGACTGATGTGGCTTTGCTGGCGGCTAAACGCGCGCCTGATCATCCATAATGAAATAAGCGCAATGACGGCGAATAAGGTTAACGTGGCGGGGCCTGGCAGCAGTGTATGCTCGATATCACCAGACAGATAACTTGCTGTCACACTCGCGACTAATAACACCATTGCCAACGAAAACACTCCAAGCCATATCAGCATTGTTTTCATAAGCCGTATTTCTCCATGCGCCGGTACATAGCGCCGCGGGTCAGGCCGAGCGCTTTGGCCGCATGGCTGACGTTGCCCTGATAGAACTGCAGCGCTTGTTGAATGGTTTTGCGCTCGACATATTCGAGCAGAAAGGGGCTTTCGCTGGTGCCGGTGGCATCCGCGTCTTGTTGAACGGGCATAGTGGATTGCCTGGCCAACTGCGAAAAATCCAGATACTCGCCATCTGCAAGTACCACCGCTCGCTCGACGCTATGCGCAAGCTCGCGCACATTGCCCGGCCATTGGTACGTGTGCAGCCATTTGCGGTCGCTGTCTTTAATGCGTAGTTCTGGACGCCCGTAACGAGCCGTGTACCGCGCGCAATACCAGTCGAGCAGCAAATCGATGTCACTGCCACGCTCACGCAACGGCGGTAAGTGGATCTCGACGGTGTTGATACGATAAAACAGATCCTGACGAAAGGCGCCTGTAGCGACCTGTTGATGCAGGTCTTCATTAGTGGCGCTAATCAACCGGATATCAATGGGTTTTGGTGACTGAGCACCCAATGCGGTCACCGCACGGTTTTGTAGCGCGGTCAGCAGTTTGCCTTGTTGCGGCAGGGGTAAGTTACCAAGCTCGTCGAGAAACAGCGTGCTTTTATCAGCAAGGGCCATACGCCCGGGGCTGTCCTGCATCGCGCCGGTGAAGCTGCCTTTTTTATAGCCAAAGAGTTCGCTCTCAAACAGGTTGTCGGGCAGGGTGCCCATATCGACTCCAACGAAGCTTTTATCACGCCGGGCAGATAGCTGATGAATCTGCTGCGCGACCACCTCTTTACCGGTGCCGCTCTCGCCTAAAATAAGCACATTGGCATCGCTTAGCGCGACTTTCTCAATCAGTTGCTTGACGGCCTGCATCGGTTCGCTATCGCCAATCAGCGGGGTTTTGTCGTCGCTTGCTGCAGTGCGCGATGTCTCAGTCTTAACCCCAGAATCTGCTGCCAGCAATGCATCAATCAGTTGTTGGTTGTCCCAGGGCTTAGCCACAAAGTCCTTCGCGCCCAGGTGCATGGCTTTGACCGCGAGCGTGACATCGGTATAGGCGGTCATCATCACCACCGGCATATTCGGGTGCGCAGCAACAATTTGCTTTAAGTAAAAAATGCCTTCTTCGCCGCTACTGGCGTCGCGGGTGAAGTTCATGTCCAGCAGTACAAGGTCGATTTTGTTGACCTTGAGTACGCCCATCAGCTCGGTGGGGTTGGCCAGGGTCAGGACGTCATCCACATGTGGCTTCAGGCATAGCCTGCATGCCGTCAGAATATCCTGATTATCATCAACAACTAACACACGCATGGGCTTGGACATAGGCCGCCAGGTAAGAATTAAAACGCTATCTAAACGGAAATCCGCCGGCGGGTCAAAAAAAGCTCCGCAAGTGTCCATTTATGGACACTTGCGGGCGTTCTTTGTAACAAATGACTTGTAACCAATGACCTGAAACTAATGATCTGCAACCAACAGGCTACAAAGGTTTCACGCCAATATACACAAACACTTCGTCCCGCCCTTCAAGTACGTTAACGTCGATTATCTTATCACCGTACCAATCCCCTTTGGGCTTCACTGAAAACATCACGCCACCCTCTGGTAGAGGGCTTCTCACCGAGTTCATGGGGCCGGTTCTATCGTCAAACGAGGCTATCACGCCTGCTTCAGGGGTGTCTGCCTGATAGACCTCTAATCCTTGTTCAACCCCTTCGTGGCCGAGCAAGAAAAAAGCGAGAGTGTCGTGCCCCTCGTACCCGTTTATTTGAAAGCAATTGTCATAGCCCTCTGCAAATCGAAGCCGCAGTTCAACCTCTGCATCTTCCTCGAGCGTTACACACTCGTTGCTCTGGGCGCTGGCGGATGGAATGAAAAAGAAAGACACAAGCGAAAAGACCATGAGTCCTGACATAACACCGGTACGGTAAGGCACAAACATCTCCTGAATGTGGGATCTGAGCTGACATCGAATGGCAGGATTTTAGCACCGACAACGGCGCAGCATAAGCGTTGAACTGTCCATTTACGGACACTTAACTGTTCCATCCATGGACACCTCCGTAAGTATAAATCTCAATAACTAATTGAAAAATATATAAATTAACGGTTGGCACAAAACTGGGATAGTCAGGGCATGACGAATATTTCGAGAACGCCCAGAGAGTACCCATGGATAAACAGATAGCAAAATCATCGCTGCCACTGAAAAAGATACTGATCGCACTTAGCGTACTTGCGGCAATCGCGCTGGCGAGTTGGCACCTTAGTAACGGTAGTAACAGTTTGCAGAGCAGTATGACCTTAAACGACATCTCCGTTGCTACGGTCGAGCCACGCATCCTGCGGGAAAGCATTAGTTTGCGTGCCAGCGCCGTACCCCAGCAAACCGTGTTTTTAGATCTCACCGATGGCGGCCGCGTAGAAGAGCGTTTGGTCGAGCAGGGCAGTTACGTGGAGAAGGGCGATCCGCTGGTACAACTGAGTAATACCAGCTTGCAGCTGGATCTGATTAGCCGCGAAGCCCAGGTCACCGAGCAGATGAACTTTCTGCGCAACACCCAGATGACGATAGAGACCAATCGGCTGAATTTACAGCGCGATATACTGGATGCGGAACACCAGATCCAGACGCTGCAACGCCATATCGCACAAAGCGAAAAACTCCACGCCCATTCAATGGTGTCGGAGGAAGAGCTAACCGGCTTGCGCGAAAATCTCAGTTACCAACAAAGCGTTCTCGATCTGGCCCGCCAGCGCCAGGAAACTGAAGAAGCTATTCGCGAGCTGCAACTGAGCCAGCTCGAAGACAGCGTCGATATGCTCACTCGCAATCTTGAGTTCGCCCGTCAGAACGTGAGGAACTTACTCGTTCGTGCGCCGATTAGCGGCTATTTAAGTGAATTCAACGTCGAAACCGGTGAATCCCGTGCTGCGGGTAGCCGCCTCGGTCAAATTGACTTGCCTGAACGCTACAAACTGGTCGCCAGCATTGACGAGTTTTATCTCAACCGTGTGCAACTGGGCATGTCGGCCAGTGCAACCATTGCCGGGCAAACCTTCGATCTCAAGGTAGATCGCATCGACAGCCGGGTCACCAACAGCCAGTTTCAAATCGAATTTAATCTCACCGACGACATTCGCATGACCCGAGGCCAGTCTTTTAACCTGACCTTACACCTTGAAGAGGGCGAACAGCAGCGTCTGGCCATTCCACGTGGTCCGTTTCTGCAGGAAGGCGGTGGCAACTTTGTCTACGTGCTGGATGAAGACTCACATCGCGCTGTGCTGACGCCGGTGCGTTTAGGCAGACAAACCCCAGAGTGGGTTGAAGTGTTAGAGGGCGTGTCTGCGGGCACGAAAATCATCACATCAAGCTATCGTGACTTTCAACAAGCCGATAGTATTCAGTTACAACAATAAGGATCAACCGATGAAAGATTCAATCAGCGACACTCTCAGCGACAACATTAGCAGTGCACTAATAAGTCTGGACAACCTGTCGCGCGTGTTTCGCACCGAGCAGCTGGAAACCACCGCACTCAATGCTATTAACCTGAATATTCAGGCCGGTGATTTTGTCGCAGTGATGGGCCCGTCCGGTTGCGGCAAGTCGACCCTGCTGAGTATCCTCGGTATGCTCGATTCCCCAAGCTCAGGCGCCTACCATTTCAAGGGAAATGACATCGCCGCTTACAACGAGCGTAAGCTGGCGAATTTGCGCAAATCAGAACTTGGCTTTGTGTTCCAAAGCTTCAACCTGATTGACGAGCTGAGCGTACGTGAGAATGTCGAGCTGCCGTTGCAATACTTAGGCATGCCCAGGCAGCAACGTCGTGAACGCGCCGAAGCCATCCTCAAACGCATGAACATTGATCACCGTGCTGAACATCGGCCGATCCAGCTGTCTGGTGGTCAGCAACAACGGGTTGCAGTCGCCCGTGCATTGGTGATTAATCCGGCCGTAATCCTCGCCGATGAGCCCACCGGTAATCTCGACTCAAAAAACAGTGACGATGTGATGCAGTTGCTGCGTCAGCTCAATAAAGAGGGCACCACCATTGTGATGGTCACCCACTCGGAACATGAAGCCCGTTATGCCAGCCGTATTGTACGTATGCTCGATGGGCGGATTGTGTCTGAAAACGTCAGTGATAATTTGAACGAAAGCAGCAGTGCAACACTAAGCGAGGTGGTGAACCATGGGTGATCAATTCGCGATGTTCGCCAGCTACCTGAAAACCGGCTTGCGTGCGCTACTGCAGCAAAAAGTGCATCTGGCACTGAATTTAATCGGCCTGTCGGTCGGCTTAGCTGCGGCGGTGCTGATATTGCTTTACGTGCAGTTCGAGCGTGGTTATGACCAGATGCACCCAGAGGCTGAACAGACCTACCGGGTTGAACAGTTCTTTACCCCTTTGGATCAACGGTTTCCTATCAGCAGCCCGGCCATTATCGCCGAGTTTCAGACTTTCGATTCGCGCATTGAAGGCACCCGGCTATTCGACAGCTCGCTTGATGTCCGGCCGCAAGATGCCCGGTTACCCATGCAACTCGACTATTTAGCGGTTGAAGACAACTTCAGCGAGTATTTTTTGGTGGACGTCTTAGCGGGTGATCTGGACACAGTGCTACGTGACCCCAGCAACATAGCGTTGTCGGAAGACCAGTCGCAGCGCCTTTTTGGACGCACCAACAGTGTCGGGGAAACACTCACCACGGATAGTGCCACCTATACAGTTGCAGCGGTTTTCGAGGTACCCGAGCAAAGCCACCTGCATGCCGATGCCCTGATGTTAGTGTCCGAAGCAGATTTGGATCAGCCTCTACTTTCAAACAATGCGCTGGTGTATTTGCATATTCCTGATGATGCGAATTTTGAAGGTTTATTGGAAGGAGTGTCGCAGGCGCTTGCTGACAAAGTCTATCACGAGCGGGGCGTCGCAGAAGTCATGCTGCGCAAGCTGACAGATATTCACCTGCGCTCACAACTGTCTTATGAACTGAAAACCAATGGCTCGCGCGCCACGTTGTTAACCGCAGCGGTGCTTGCAGGTTTATTGTTGTTGGTGGCAAGCATCAACTTTATCAATATGAGTATTGCCCGCTCTGGCAGTCGCGCGAAAGAAGTCGGCGTGCGCAAAACCCTGGGCGCCACCCGCTGGCAACTATTTAGCCAGTTTATGCTGGAATCGCTGATGGTGGCCCTTATTGCGGGCTTTATCGCGGCGATCTTAGTTGAACTCAGTGTTGGCGCTTTCAGTAACCTGGTCAACCGGCCTATAGTCCTTGAGTATTTTGGTAGCTACGGCGCCTTACTGTTGCTTTGCAGCACGGTGATTGGCTTGCTGGCTGGTATTTATCCGGCGTTGTTTATCTCGGCGTTTAACGCCAAGCGGGTGCTCAGCGGTGATTTGCAGCGCGGCAATACGGCGGTGTGGGTGCGCAAAGGTCTATTGGTGGTGCAGGGCGCCATTACGGTGGCGCTGCTTATCGGCAGTGCGATCCTGCAACAACAGCTCGATATTTTGCTGAACCAGGACCCGGGTTACCAAACTGAATCGCGATTAATCGTGCGCGATATCGATAATTCCTACCTTTTTTGGTCAGACAATCAAAGCCTCGTCACTGATATTTCAGCGATGAATGGGGTGCGCGCGGTCAGTCCAACCGATGTTGAGCTCACGCAAACATACGCTCAGGTATCAACACTACGTATACCAGGCCAGACCCAAGCTGACCGCTTGCCACCCGTGGCAACTTTTGGTGCCGGCTACGATTTTGTTGAAACCACAGGCATACGTTTACTGGCAGGGCGCGACTTTGATGCAGAACGGCAGGCGGACTGGTTTACGCTAGGCGATACCCATGCAACCGCTTCCGCGATTGTTACCGCCTCACTCGCCCGTCAGGCCGGTTACAGCGACTTAGACTCGGTGCTGGGAGAGCGCTGGATGATAGGCGAAGACAACGTCCCCACTGAGCTGCATATTGTTGGTGTAGTGGACGACTTTCAGGTGGGCGCTGCGACGCAATATGTGGGTTTAGCGCTGATGGTTGCAGGCCGGTCATCAATGCCAGAGGCAGATTTAATTATTCATCTAGAACCAGCCACTGCCCTCAGCACACGCAGTGAGATTGAAGCCATGTTGCAGCAGCGCCTCAACCGCATGGACATACATACGTCCTGGTTAGGCGCGGACTTCTCCGCCATGTACCAAAACCAGGAGCGACAGCGCACCATCATTATACTGTTCGCAGGCCTCGCCATCCTGTTGACCTGTATCGGGCTATTCGGCCTTGCTGCCTTCAGTGCAGAGCAACGCAGCAAAGAAGTCGCCATGCGCAAAGTCCTCGGTGCCTCGCGCATGCAAATCGTCAACACCCTGGCCAGGGAATACATGGTGTTGATGGCGATCAGTGTGTTGATTGCGGTGCCTGGTACTTACTTTGTGGTTGAGTGGTGGCTCTCCGGCTTTAATGTACGAGCCAGCCAAAACGCAGGCCTATACCTGATTGCGGCTGCGCTGACCGTTGCCATCTGCTGGCTGACCGTGGCGGGGATCAGCATGCGGGTGGCTAGTCGTAAGCCGGGGTTAGTGTTGCGGCAGTTTTAATTCGTTAGGACAGGAGCCGCAGGGACGCGGCTTTTTTATCTCTTGTAATCAATGCTCGTATAACGGGAGCATGGCATTCTCTCGGTGGAATAACAGCGATGAACCTGAGCTTGTTCTTTCTGAGTTGATTAACCTGCTGAATAATTTACTTGTGATAGATTTGCAAAATCAGTAACATACGCCGCTCTATTTAAACAGGAACGGTAAAGAAGCATCTTCTTTACGGTAAACATGGAAGGTTATTATTATGGAATTAATGAATGCGTTTAGCTCGATCCCGACAATTTGGGTTTATATTTTAGCCAGTTTGTCTGTCGTCATCTTATTGACTTTATTTGCCTGTATCCCATTTCGAGTCATCTTTACACAGCGTCCACTGATAGTGTCCTCCCGCGTTGTTGCTGCCTCTGCGTCCTTTTTTATCGGGTCTATGCTTTTTGTTTGGGTTATGAGTTTCGGTGCGTCATCCCATCGCCTTGAAGTGTATCAATTAATAACCCCTGTTGCATTTTTAGTGATTTTGTTGGCCGTCTGGATTCGTCTGAAAGGCTATACCGTCATGGGGCGTAATATTGATTACTTTCGTGATGCAATAATGGCATCCGTCAAATCTCTAGGATTTACGGCTGAAGAAAGTACGTCCGGCAAAGATACTTACACGCTCAGAATTGAGGAAACAGGTGCAGAGATTCAGTTTGTAGTTATTCGAGGGTTTGGCGCAGTGCAAATTATGAGCGCAAATAAGCAGTCTAAAGCTATTACGTCGAAAATTGCAACTGAGATGGAAAGTTATTTTAAAAACCATCAAGGTAAAATGAATTATGTCCTTCCGAGCGCGCTCTCAATCTTATGTTTTATGTTGATAGCCTTCAATATCCTCATTATCACAACCCGGTAATGGCACCTAGTTTTTCAGTACGCCGCTAAACTAGCGGTGTACGTTCCGCCGTATAAGGCACTCCAACATGCAATTTACATATAAGGAAGTAATGTGAAAGAAATTAAGTCTATTGGGAAGCTTAAAGAGCAAAGCACTTGGCGTTTGTTTGCTCTGGGGGTAATCACACTTGGGGTGTATTTTGCATTCTACATAAAACGACAAACAGCCAAAATAAACGATATGGTTGATGAACACAAACAAATATCTACGGCTTTTGTAAACGCGATTATAGCCATGTCATTTATTTCGTTATTCCTTCTTTTCGCCTCTATGCCGTTTCTCATGGTTACACCGCAAAGCGAGATTCATCCGGTAGTGGCAATAAGCGATTTGTCTAATTTCATTTGTGGAATCATGTTGTTGGTTTGGGCAATTATAGCTCGAAATACACTGAATTCTGCTTATGAAATATCTAAAACTGATGATGAATGGTTTCATGGATTGTGGACAGTTCTCTTCACGACTATGTACTTTAATTACCATGTTAACCGTATCGGCGAGCAGCATGCAGAAAAAACGGCTACAGCAGGCTCCTAAAATCGCGGTTCACCAGGCCGAGAAAGATTAGGAAACTTCACTTCCTTGAGCACATCAAGAAACGTGTGCAAGGGCGCCGGAACATGGCGGTGGCCGGGGTAATAGATACAAAGCCCCGGCCCGGTGGACACTCGCCAATGCAACTTCCTCTCCATCTTTTTCAAACTCCCAATGATAGAATTTCCCAGTTGGCAGGCGACGCCAGACACAGGCGTGAGCAACTGAGGAAACTATGAAACTGACATTTAGCCCCTGGTACCATTGGTCCTCCAGAAATGAATACCCCGGCATTGCTTTTCCGGGCATCTACGTCGTGGCTTTGTCTGAAGATAACCTTTGCGGGAAGGCATTTTCATTCAAAGACGGCGTTATTTATGTTGGCATGACCAATAGCGTTGCCGGCCTTCGTGGTCGCTTAACCCAGTTTGACAACACTATCGCCCAGAAACGCTGCCAACATGGGGGCGCCGACAGGGTGCTGTACAAGCATCAAAACTATCCTGCATTAGTGAAAAATCTCTATGTCTCACTTTGCCATGAGACATGCGAACCGGCAGCAGAAACTGCACTCGATCTTCGTGCGATGGGGAAGGTTTGTAATGCGGAATATGAAATGATGGCTAGATGCGTCGAAGAGCTAGGACAACTCCCTGAATTCAACCGTAAGAAAGAGAGCCTTAAGTTCAGCCTTGCGCATGGTCGACGCTAACTAATCAGGAACGTTCGCACCGAGCTTCATATTGTTGGTGTGGTGGACGACTTTCAGGTGAGCGCTGCGACATTGAAGCCATGTTGCAGCAACGCCTCAACCGGATGGACATACATACGTCCTGGTTAGGCGCGGATTTCTCCGCCATGTACCAGAATCAGGAGCGACAGCGCACCATCATTATACTGTTCGCAGGGTTCGCCATACTGTTGGCCTGTATCGGGCTGTTCGGCCTTGCTGCCTTCAGTGCAGAGCAACGCAGCAAAGAAATCGCCATGCGCAAAGTTCTCGGTGCCTCGCGCATGCAAATCGTCAACACCCTGGCCAGGGAATACATGGTGTTGATGGCGATCAGCGTGTTAATTGCGGTGCCTGGTACTTACTTTGTGGTTGAGTGGTGGCTCTCCGGCTTTAATGTACGAGCCAGCCAAAACGCAGGCCTCTACCTGACTGCGGCTGCGCTGACCGTTGCAATCTGTTGGCTGACAGTGGCGGGGATCAGTATGCGGGTGGCTAGTCGTAAGCCTGGGTTGGTGTTAAGGCAGTTTTGATTATAAGTGCCTATAATTGGGTTTAACAAAGCGGCACGTTTGCTCAAATAAGCGCGTTTGTTGTTTTCAAGCTGATAATAATCGAAGTGGTTCCTTTTGGGTGGTGAAGTTTTGCGCTAAGTTCAGCAGGGTATGAATAAGCATTGTTGTTGGTTCGCTTAGAGTTGCGAGGCAAGAACAATTCCACTAGAGTCTTTTATATAAAATTAACTTGCCACGGATACTAGGCATAGCAATACAGTAATACGAGCCTGCTCAGTTTGTTTACCAAGGGAAAGAGTCTCTTCTGTTATCTATCTTATCTTAGCTGTTTCAGTATCTAGCTTGTTTTTTTGTGGGGTTTTGAGTGTTTTGAAAGCGCGCGTGAGCAATGTCATCTGTTAGGCAACCAAATATCTGGATTAAAATATGGATAGAAGATTTCACATCATATATCAAGAGCTTATCGAGCTGTACAGGGCAAGTCTAGCAACGGGATCCAGATTTCCGTTCCTGGAAAGAAGGATTCGTTCTGAAGCCTCATTAAAATCATTAGCAATCGTAACTGAAGCAGTTGATCAAGCAGTTTCATCCTTAGAGGGAAAGTACTCACTCCGCGCAGATGCATATCTATTTTTGATCGTGAATATCCATCAGATGGTCGCATTACCCCTAGCACAACATGATTCTCCCGTTGTGCTCAATGATGAAATAGAGCAAGGCATTCGAAGAGACACCGAGACCATCATAAGAATGGCTGCTGAGTCTGCAGGCGATCGGCATGATATTCCAGCCTCTCATGTTTTATGGGGTGCCTCAAAGGTACTCAATGAACTCAACCTTAAGTCGTGGCGCATATGGGATCGGGATTAACCACAGAACAAGAATTGAAGATAGAAAATAGCCGCCAACTTACAAATGTGGCGCTTATCCTTCTTCCTGCAATAGGTGTAGTCGCAGGCCTAATTCTTCAATTTAGAAATGTTGGCAATGTGTTTTGGTGGCTCGCTGGAGCCTCGGCCATTTTATGCGCGATTAGTATATATCTAGGTGGTTTGGGCATCAGCCGACTGCGAAGAGAGAAGCCAAGCCGTATTTCGCCATTTAATGGTCAAGCGGTATTGGTCACCATTGGGTTCCTTTTACTTTTATCTACGTATTTCTCAACTGGGGACGACAAACAGAACAATATACAAGAGCAACTGATTGTTATTTCCAGAGATATTGGGCTCCTACAGGGCAAGCTACAAACCTTCGAAGGGGAGGTTTCATCTATTAGCAGTGGACTAATGCAACTTGATTCTAAGTTTGCAAACTCAGAATTTATTGTCAAAGCCAGCCTAGATGACTTGGGTAGAGGTATGTGCGAGATTACAGAGCAAGTGGAGGAAATACAAACAGCATTAGATAAACTCACTCCTGCTGAGGAATGACTGAGAACATGTCTAACAATTGGATGCAACCGGACAAAGCTAGGCTGTGGCCCTTACGCTGGCGCGAAGGCCGCGCGAGCTAGACACTTTCGCTGATCTGCGGCGTTATGTAGCAATAAGGAGAGAGTACATTGGCATAAAGGTGATTCTAACGTACAGAAATGAAAACGTGACAGTAGAAGCTCGCCTATTTAAAGGTTGGAATCTTCCTGTTGAATTTGCGTTCCAGAAAACTACTAGGGTTTATTCAGTCAGGCGTGGCTTTTAAAGAGCCGCTGCAACAAACTATGAGCGGGTGTTGCAGTTAATAGTTGAATTCGGGGCCTGTTAACTTTGTTAAGACTTGCCCAGACTCAGAAAATTAAAGTGGGAAACTAGTATGAAAAGGACTCTTAAAAGCGTGTTGTCTGCATTATTTGGTAGAAAAAAGCAAATACATAAAGAAACCTACACCGTTATACATAATTCAGTACATAGAGATTCTAATTTAAAGGAACAGGCAACTCAAAAGTTAACACGCGACCAAGAAAATGAATTGAAAGATAAATTGCGATGCGAGCAAATCCTGAATTACTGGTTAGACACAGAATTGTTTGATTTACCTGAATGTCCAATGGACTATAAAAAGCAAATAATCAGCGAGCCAGCTGATTATTTCTCTAACTCATGGGGGGTGGAAGCTCCCAAAAAAATTCATGCAGGTAAGCTACAATTTACCACAGATAGCCGCTTATTCGTAATGTTTCAGTGCCATATAGCTGGTTATATAGCTAAAAGCGAAGAAAAGCATCCAAATTACATAACGCCTAGAACTTATTTGGTCGGACAAGCTTTAATACCCAAATGGGACAACGAAAAAAAACAGGTAAAATGGACGCGTTCTGAAGATGATGAAGATCTTGTAATCAACTTGGCGACCATCAGGACACTATACCGACGTTGTAATAGTTCAATTCCCAATTCGATGAGTTTATCTGATTGGGTAGAAGCAAGGATGATAGAAATTGAGTCCATGCTTCATAAAGAACTAAGTCCAGAAGATGAAGGTAACGGACTAGATACAGAAGAGCTTCAAAATAAGATAATACATCTTAATAGGAAAATTGCAGAACAGTTTTGGCCTGATGAAAGTGCAAGAAAATTTATGCTGAATCAATGCCAGCCAATCGAAAGTCGATTTGCTGATAAATTGGATCAACCTAGTGAATTAAAAAGTGGGGCGGTTACATTCCGTTGGCGCTATTGCTACTATCCGGAAGGCAGTGAAAATCAACAGCTAGGTCCATTTTTTGTTGATGATCTTGAGCGAGCTATATCTTCAGTAGGGAAGAAAGGTGTTGGTGGTCTATCTAGACCATTGCAAGACTATCTGCTCGGTAGGAAAAAACAAATTGAAATAGGCAATGCTGTCAATCAAGGTGATTTGTTTTTGTCACTGACTAATAAGCTTATTAAAGGTCGCTGGCCAGATAACCCTGATTTTGGTCTCAGTTTACTTCAATGCGTTGCTGTTAATGTATCTACAGATCTTTCAGAGAACCCAATTGTGGCTGTAAATGGCCCACCCGGAACAGGGAAAACCACATTACTGAAAGACGTAATCGCAGATAGGTTTGTTACTCGCACTATAAAACTTAGTGAACTTTGCGAAAAAGAGGAGTGGCTTTCTAGTAGCGAAAGTATTTCTTCAATTATGCAATATAGTATGGTTGTTGCATCAAGCAACAACAAAGCGGTTGAGAATATATCAAAAGAGATCCCAGCATTAAGTAAGTTGCCGGAACAGTATAGTGACGTAGTAAAGCACTTTCAAAGCATCGCTCCGGAAGAAGATTGGGGACTGTTTTGTGCGGTATTAGGAAATTCTAGCAATCGTCGCTCTTTCAAAGAGCAATTGTCTAAACTGAAGGATCATTTTAGGAATATTAAAGATTATTTGCACCTTCAGTTTCTCGTTAACTTACTAAAGAAAAAAGGACCTGAAAAAGCTGATGAGGTTTTTAAGAAATTCGTTACAGATTGGAAAGACAACAAGAGAATATCAATAGTAATTGAAGACTTACAAGAGTGTCATGCAAATAAAAAGTACCAAGAGTTTTTTAAACCCTTTGCTTCAGCTTTGCAAAGAGTCCAAAACAACGAACTAACTGTTGAACAATTCTCTGCGAGTTGGAAAGGTCTGGATGAGGAGCAATGGGAGTTATCGATAGAAGCATTGGAAGCTTTTAAAAAACAATGGTTCGGGAAAAAGCTTTACAGTAAGCACTTGACGAGAAATTTAGATGTTGCTCAAAGAAAATTTAATGAAAAGCTAGCTAGAGTTTCAAAAGTACTAACGAAAGATAACCAAGAATTTAAATTGGATAAAAAGAAACATCTAGTAGGTACACAGTATTATTCAACAATTGGTGAAGAATCAGAAAACGATGCGGAAAAACGCCTTCAATTATCATCTCCCTTCAGTAGCTCCGAACTCAATGACTGTAGAAGCCAGTTATTTATAGCGGCATTAGCTTTAAATGAAGCGATACTAGAGTGTGCTGCAAGTCAACTCTCTAAGCATTGGGAGAAACTCGATGGGCTAATTGATGGGTACCTTGAAACAAATGAGAGCACTCCTGAGCATCAGCAACTTTGGTCCATTTTGTTTTTGTTTTTCCCAGTGGTCAGCACGTCTTTATCATCGGTTGAAAATCAATTTAAGCTAATGCAAAAAAAGGAAGGATTCGGGTTGGTAATGTTTGATGAGTCCGGTCAGGCCGTAAACTATCACGTTACTGGTATGTTACAAAGAAGTCGGCAGGCAATTTTCGTCGGAGATCCCATACAATTGGAACCGGTTGTAACTATGCCTCCGTCAATTGATTTAGCAATTGCTGAAGATTTTTTTCCTATATCAAAAAAAGATGGTAATCACTGCTGGGGGGACGATTATTTAATCAGTTCTAATTCTGCCCAATCAATTGCTGATAAAGCTGGAAAATATATAGCAAAAATTGGGGAGCGAAAAGTTGGGATTCCACTGCTTGTACATCGACGCTGTACGGAACCAATGTTTTCGATATCAAATAGAATTGCTTATGATGATAAAATGGTTTTGGCTAGCAAGCCATTTGGCTGGAAAGCGATTCAAAGTGGTTGGATCAACGTTGATGAAGATGCAGAAGAGATGAAAAAAACTGGGTATGCAAATTCACTTGAGGCGTGTACTGCTCTAGATTTAGTGAAATTTTTAGTAGAAGAGCATCCTGATATGGTTCAAGGTGGAGTATATATTATTACACCGTTTTCGATTATGAGACGGGAGCTGAAACATCAGTGGAAAGAGGTTTGTAAAGACTCTTCTAATCATAGTTGGATGCAAAGTGCTTTCGGCACCGATAAAGCTGGATTAGATGTAGAGTCTTTCTCTGAACATAATATTGGGACCGTTCATTCGTTTCAAGGTAAAGAGGCATCCACTGTTATTCTATGCACATCAGCCTCCAATATTCGTAAAAAACAAGGAGGTATCACGTGGGTAAATAGTAAGCCAAACTTATTAAACGTTGCCGTCACACGTGCTCAACATCATCTATTTGTTATTGGTAATCAAAAGGATTGGTCCGAAGGCACATTATCGGCTGTTCTACAAAACGGTGAGATGCAATGCTATGCAAACTTAGAAGACTTTAAGAGGCAAGACGCCCGTTTAATTGATGATTATTTAACAGAGGTTAGAGTTGTAGAAAAAGCTAGCTCTATTAACTTTGACTTTGGCTAACTAACGCTAGAAAGCATACGTGTGCGGATTTACCTTAACCAAGTTGTAACAAATGGTATTGGCTATTCCCTGAGAATAGAACCATGACATCGATGATACTTTCATGAAAATGCGTCAAGTGGAGATCTCAAAACTTAAAAAACGTTACAGCGAAGAAGAAATCATTAAGGCCATCAAAGAGCATTGGGCCGGACCCAAGGTCTAATACATTTGACGTCGCCTGGGCATATCATCAAACCGGACGATCTATCATTGGCGTAATAGTAAATACGTCGGTCTGAAAGTTAACAGAGCGAAGCGCTCGCGCGAGCTTGAAGTTGAGCATCAATCCGATGCTCCGTTTCAATGTCACCCAACCAATCTAACCACCAACCCCTTCAAATACAACCCTTCAGGGTAGGGCAGCGACACTGGGTGGTCGGCAGCCTGGTAGGTGCGGTCGATGATTTGCATCTCGCGGCCTGCGTCGAGTACGCCGTCGGCGACGACTTTCTGGAATAGCTCGGTGCTAAGTAAGCCCGAGCATGAGAAGGTCATCAGTATGCCGCCTGGGTTTAGTAGTTTGGCGGCTAAACGGTTGATGTCTTTGTAGCCACGGCAGGCGCGGGTCAGGCTGGCTTTTGAGTCGACGAACTTGGGTGGGTCGAGCACGATGACGTCAAACTTCTCACCATTTTGATATTCGCGCAGTAGTTGAAACACATCACCTTGCACATGCTCAACGTCAACGTCGTCCAGGCCGTTTAAGGTCAGGTTGCGCTTGGCGATATCGAGCGATGGCTGTGACATATCCAGGTTGCGCACATAGCTTGCGCCTGCGGCGGCTGCATACAAACCGAATCCGCCGGTGTAGCTAAAGCAGTTGAGGACGCGTTTGCCTTTGGCGTATTTCTTAATCGCCTGGCGGGCGTCGCGCTGGTCCAGGTAGTATCCGGTTTTGTGGCCTTTGACGATATCCACGTACAGCTTCAAACCGTTCTCTTCAATCACCAGCTCTTCAGGAACCTCAGCGCCGTGTAATACACCGGTAACCTGCTCTAAGCCTTCTTTTTTACGTACGTCGACGTCTGAGCGCTCATACACATTGTGCTCAGGGAACACGCTGCGTAATGCCTCGACAATCACGCCGCGCTGCAGCTCGGCACCGGCTGATAACAGCTGGCAGACAATCCAGTTGGCGTAAATATCGATGGTAATGCCCGGCAATGCGTCGGACTCACCTGCAATTAAGCGATAGCCGGTGGTGCCTTCAGGCAATACGGCCTGGCGCATGCGCAATGCACGTTCAATGCGGCCTTTGAAGAACTCAAAGTCGACTTGCTCGTTGGCGTCAAAGGTCCAGATGCGCCCGCAAATTTGTGAGTGCGGCGAGTAGGCGGCGCGGCCTAAGAAGTTACCACGCGTGTCGAGCACCTCAACGGTGTCGCCAAGGCCTGGTTTGCCTTTAATTTTGGCCACAGCGCCGGTAAATACCCACGGGTGCTTGCGCAGCAGGGCTTTTTCTTTGCCCTGCTTAATAATCAGTTGTCCGGCCATTAACTTACTCGCATCCCAGGCTCGGCACCGTCGTGCGGGTTCATGATGTAAATCTCTTTACCGCCTGGGCCTGCTGCCAGCACCATGCCTTCAGACATGCCAAAGCGCATTTTGCGCGGCTTGAGGTTGGCGACCATTACGGTGTGCTGGCCAATCAAATCTTCCGGGTTGTAAGCTGACTTAATGCCGGCAAATACCTGACGGGTTTCGCCGCCTAAGTCTAAGGTCAGCTTTAACAGCTTGTCCGCGCCTTCAACGTGCTCGGCGTTGGCAATTTTGGCCACGCGCAGGTCGACTTTGGCGAAATCGTTGAACTCAATTTCCTCGCTGATCGGGTCATCAGCCATATGTGGGTTGGCCGGTGCCTGCTGGGCTTGCATCGCTTCTTTTGAGTCTTCGATCATCGCTTCAACCTTCTCCATTGGCACGCGTTGTAGCAGCGCCTTGAACTTACTGATTTTGTGGCCGGTCAGCACTTGTTTGGCGCTGTCCCAGGTAAAGTCGTCGTTTAAGAATTCCTGTGCCTGCTTGGACAGCTCTGGCACCACAGGGGTCAGGTAAATCATCAGCGCACGGAACATATGAATGCCCATGGAGCAGACGTCCTGTACTTCCTGCTGTTTGGTCTCGTCTTTGGCTAGCTGCCATGGCTCTTTAATCGCAATGTATTCGTTGGCGCGGTCGGCGAGGGTCATGATATCGCGCATCGCACGGCTGAATTCGCGCTTTTCAAAGCTCTCGGCAATGCTGTCGGCGGCGTCGGTGAACTGTTTGAGCAGTTCCGGCTCGGCGACGGTGTCAGATAATTTGCCGTCGAACTTCTTGGCGATAAAGCCGGCACAGCGGCTGGCGATATTGACGACTTTGCCCACTAAGTCAGAGTTTACGCGCTGGGCGAAGTCGGTCAGGTTGAGATCGAGATCGTCAATGCGTGAGGTCAGTTTGGCGGCGAAGTAGTAGCGCAGGTACTCTGGGTTTAAGTGATCCAGGTAGGTGCGCGCCATAATGAAGGTGCCTTTGGACTTCGACATTTTGGTGCCGTTGACGGTGATAAAACCGTGCGCCCACACATTGGTCGGCTGGCGGAACTGCGCGCCTTTGAGCATCGCAGGCCAGAACAGGCTGTGGAAGTAGATAATGTCTTTGCCGATAAAGTGATAGACCTCGGCTTTGCTGTCTTCCTGCCAGTAGTCGTCAAAGTTCAGGCCGTTCTTCGCACAATAGGCTTTGAAGCTACTCATGTAGCCAATTGGCGCATCCAGCCATACGTAGAAGTATTTGCCCGGCGCGTCCGGGATTTCAAAACCAAAATACGGTGCGTCGCGGCTGATGTCCCACTGTTGCAGGCCTTGTTCGAACCACTCGTTAAGCTTGTTGGCCATTTCGTCCTGCAAGGACCCTGAACGGGTCCAGGCTTTGAGCATGTCGCCGAAAGCGGGCAGGTCGAAGAAATAGTGCTCGGATTCACGTAGTACCGGGGTCGCGCCTGACACTGCGGATACCGGGTTCTTGAGATCTGTTGGGCCATAGGTCGCGCCACAGACATCGCAGTTGTCGCCGTACTGATCTTCGGCGCCGCAATCCGGGCAGGTGCCTTTAACGAAGCGATCCGGCAGGAACATTTCGCGCTCAGGGTCAAACAGCTGCTCGATGGTGCGGGTCTGGATATGCCCGTTGTCGCGCAGGCGGGTGTAGATAAGCGACGCCAGCTCGCGGTTCTCTTCCGAGTGAGTTGAATGATAGTGATCAAAACTCACTCCGAACTCGGCAAAATCGGCCTGATGTGCGTCGCTCATTTGCGCTATCATTGCTTCAGGGGTAATGCCAAGTTGCTGAGACTTCAGCATAATAGGCGTACCATGAGCGTCATCGGCACACACGAAGTGGCAGTCATGACCACGCATTTTCTGATAGCGAACCCAAATATCGGCCTGAATGTAGCCTAGCATGTGGCCAATATGGATCGGGCCGTTGGCGTAGGGAAGGGCGTTGGTCACCAGAATCTGTCGTTTTGTGTCTGCCATGAATCTTCTCAATCAGGTTAGGTTCGTTTCGATAGGCGACATCTTATCGAAATTCAGCAGGGGTTGCTATGTCAGATGCACTGAAAGCGCACTGTGGCGCGTTACGCAGCGAAATATTTAGTCAGGGTTTCTTACCAGAGTGGTTGCAGGTCGACGGGGACAGCATTGCGCTGACCTTACCGTTTGCCGCAGAGCCTGAAGCGAGGCGCCTAATTGCGGATGATACCGAGTTAAACCAGTATGACTGGACCATCACCACCGCGGTCGAAGCCTTGCCGCAAAGCAAAGGGGCTGGGCAGGCGTCGGCGGCAAGGAACGTAATTGCGATAGCCTCAGGTAAAGGCGGCGTGGGTAAATCCTCGGTTTGCGTTAACTTAGCACTGGCTCTGGCCCGTACTGGTGCCCGGGTGGGTATTCTGGATGCGGATATTTATGGTCCGTCGCTGCCAACCATGCTGGGGAACCAGGACGCGAAACTTACCTTTACCCCGAACCGTAAAATGCTGCCGCTGCAGCGCTTTGATATGCAGGTCAATTCGCTGGGGTATTTGGTGGATGCGAAAGACGCGACAGTATGGCGTGGGCCCATGGCAAGCGGTGCGCTGCAGCAGCTTTATAACGACACCCAGTGGCAGGAACTTGATTACCTGCTGATTGATTTACCGCCGGGGACCGGCGACGTGCAGCTGACTCTGGCGCAAAAACTACCACTGACCGGCGCTGTGGTGGTGACCACACCGCAAACGGTGGCACTGAACGACGCGGAAAAGGGCATTGCGATGTTCCGCAAAGTGGATGTACCGATTCTTGGTGTGCTTGAGAACATGAGCGGCTTTGAGTGCAGTGCCTGCGGCAAGCTGGATGATATTTTTGGCCATGACGGCGGCGCCATGGTGGCCAGCGAACAGTCGGTGCCTTTGCTTGGCCAGTGGCCGTTGTTAAAGGCATTGCGCCTTAGTATGGATGAGGGCGAGCCGCTGGTGTACCATCAACCGGAGCATCCCTACAATGAACGTATTATGCGCAGCGCACAGCTGATGGCGAGTAGCGCATGGGAGCTGTTGCACGAGGCGCCAGAGTAGGGCGCATGCGCTGCTGCAACAGACAGCAAACAAAGAACAATTAGAGTTTAAAACCACCGGAGAGCACTTCAGATATGCGATTAACCGATGCCCAAATAGAACAAGAACTTGCCAAGGGCACCATTGCCATTGAGCCTGTGCCCGAGAGCCGCAACATCAGTGGGGTGACGGTGGATATTCATCTCGGCAACGAGTTTCGGGTATTGCAGGATCATGCGGCGGCTTACATTGATTTAAGTGGCACGCGCGATGAAATTAATAACGCCATTGACCGGGTAACCGGCGACGAGATTATCCTCACTGAGAAAGACCAGTTCTTTATTCATCCGGGTGAGTTTGCCATCGCCGTGACCCATGAGTCGGTGACGCTGCCTGCGGATATGGTCGGCTGGCTCGACGGCCGCTCGTCATTGGCCCGTTTAGGCCTGATGGTGCACGTAACCGCGCACCGCATTGATCCGGGCTGGTCAGGGCAAATCGTGCTCGAGCTGTTCAACAGCGGCAAACTGCCATTGGCATTGCGGCCGTTGATGAAAATCGGCGCACTCAGCTTCGAAACCCTAAGCGAACCATGCGAACGCCCCTACAGCGCCCGCAAAGACGCCAAATACAAAGACCAGCGCGGCGCCGTCGCCAGCCGCATCAGCGCCGACGGCTCGTAGGTCAGACTCCGCCTGACCTTTGGGGTTTTCTGGCAATCCAATAAAACGGCTTACGGCGTGTGTGCGTAATGGCTAGTATTTCTATGTTATTTGGTGTGATTCGGTAGATAACTGAGGTAGGAAATATGCTCAAACTTGCCTTACGAATATCGGGCTTTAATATAATGGCATTTGATTTTGGGAAGGTGGATATTCGCTGACCAACCGAGTCAAAAGCATTAAGAAATTTTGCTCCTAAACCTCGAACTTGAGAATCATAATATCTAATGCATTTATAAAGCTCAGCTTCAGCATCAGGGTGGAGCTCAACATTGAGTTGAACTCTCACCGAATCATGGTCCGTGCTTTTTCCATAACACTCGAGTACGCCACAGTTTCAACCTCACCTGAATCAATCTGGTGAGCGCGAGATTGGGCTGTGGCCAATACGTCAGACCAAGCCTCATTTTGCTGTGAAGGAGTCAGGCTTGCGATTAAATGCCGCACTAACTGAGCTCGCTCCTCAGCGCTAAGCTGCAAAGCTTCTTTCTCTATTTGCTTAAGCTTCATGATTTTTCCTGATTTTGCATTGACACTGTAATCTTGGCATTAATTCTATGACATGACCATATTCCTTATTGTGCGGTATTGCGGACTTTACTAGGAAAGATTTCACCTGCCCTTAACCATTGCATTGAGTCAGTGCTGCGCCTGACCTATGTGAGCGTGGGAGTTGCGTGGTATGTGCAATTTGATTTAGGATAATGTTAATTTATAACCATAAATTAACATCGGAATGGATGCCATGAACAACGCTTACCTCGGCGCCAATGCCACAGCTATTGCATTAGCCCTTGCCTCAGGCGTGCTTTACGCCCAAGAACCAGCCTACGTAACTGATGTAAGTTTCAATCACACAACCAGTCAGGTGGATGTGGAGCTGTCGCTCACGATCCCTAAAGAAGTTATCGAGAACAATCAGATCACTTTGTTTCTCAATGGCAGCTTTGACGTTGCCTCTGTGGAAGGCGAAACGTTGTCCAGTCATTCAAGCGGGGCGTCCGCGCAGATTCCGCCCTGGAACGAGCATGTACTGGAATTCAAATCTGGTTACGACACGCACAGGGTTAACTTTACGTATTCAGGCGAGATCAATGTTGAAGATGGCCACGGCAATGAAGTGTCGGGTGAGCGAATTCACCTGACGATTGATTCAGCCTGGCATCCTATATTTGCCAATTTGGCTACGCCAATGCAGGGCACAGTCAGTATTCAGCTGGACGATTCCTGGCGGGTGTATGCACCTGGATCGACAAGCAGAGAAGAAAGCCGGGTAGTATTGGAAAGTGCATCGCCTCAGCTTGATGTGGCTTTCTTTGCCACGCAGAACGACAATGTGCTGGAAGAAAACGGGTTTTCGGTCATCTACGACGACGCCAATACGCAGCTGGCCTCCGAGCTTTCTTCGGTTGGGGCGACTTGTCTCGCCTCGCTGAACGAGAAATTTGGTCAGAACAAGCCGTTAGATTCAGCCTCGCTGGTGCTTTTGCAGCGTCAGGGACCAAGTTTCGCCCGGGCTAACTTCTTATCGATTAACAGCAACAATGTGCAGCGACCGCCTTTTGGCTATCAGTTGGTATGTCATGAACTGGCGCATAACTGGACCGCGATTGGTAACGTGATGTCGCATGACTACTGGATACCGGAGTCATTTGCAGAGCTGATTGGCGCCCGTGAGATTCAATCTCAGTTTGGTGACGACGCCTATCAATCACTTAAGCAAAGCTGGCAGGAAAGAGCTGACGGCACCGAATTCGTCTGGCGTGAAGATGTGCAGCAACGCGCCTCGCATCGGGTGAACTACGGATTAGGGCCGTTGAAGCTGCTGCAGCTGGAAGATAGAGTGGGGGCGCAGACGTTCGATCAGTTTATTGCTAACTACATGACAAGCGACATTACAGAAACCACAGACTTACTTGATTTACTCACCTCATTAACCAACTCAGAGACTGCAGCCTGGTTTGAGGACCAGCTGGCAACAGGAGATCTAAATGAATAACTTTTTTCGCTGTTTGATAGCGGTCGTCGTCTACACCATTATTTCGCAGGTGACGGGGGTTTATCATAATGTCCTGACTGACCCATTTGTTCTGAAGGATTTCCTTCTTGATTTGGCGCTTTTTGTTGCTGTTTTTTATGTAGTTTGGTGGATAACAGGTAAGACTCGGTTAGGGCCACAAGCCTCGAAAACCTAAGGCAGGCTAAACCTGACGTCATTCAGTTGGACTATCGCGGATAGCTTATAGCTGGCCAAAGGTTAGCGCTTCAGTTCTGATTTGAATTCGGTAAGCATCTCATCGGCAGACTGCTCTACAAAGCCACTTTGTTCTGCCACCGTCAATTTTGCATTAATCGCTTCAGCACGTCGGGCACTGCGAATTAAGTCGTTAACTAATTCGCTCTTGTTCGCATAGTCGCCGACGTTCTCAACCTGCTCTTTTAGCCAAGTGTCATTTCCTGTGGTCAGAGTGATACTTTGTCGAGGCATGATGACTCCACAATTTGTTGCATCCTAGTGTAATATTACACCAGCTCTGGAGATTAGGCGAACATACTACCTGGAGCATATAAAAACGGCCCCGAATGGGGCCGTTTTTGCATCTAAACTGCAATCAATCGTCGTAGCGATCGAACCAGTCGATGATGCGGTTGAGGCGTTCAACCAGGTTGATTGGGGCCCCGTTGCGCGAGAGGCCGTGACCTTCGTTCTGGAATACTGCCATTTCGGTGTCGACGCCGTTGGCTTTAAGGGCATAGAACCATTCTTCGCCCTGGCCGATGGGGGTGATGTGGTCATCGGTGCTGTGAATAATTAGCGTAGGGGTGGTGACGCGGTCGGCATATTTTAATGGTGACCGATCCCAGTAATAGTCGTAGTTCTGCCAAATGGTGCCGCCAAACTCGACCTGCATGGAGGCCGGAGGGAACGCTTGTGTGCCAGCTTCTGACAGCCAGTTACTGACACTCCGTTGGGTCACTGCGGCCTTGAAACGGTCGGTCTGGGTGGTGATCCAGTTAGTAAGGAAGCCACCATGGCTGCCGCCGGTAACGAACAGGCGATCTGCGTCTATCCAGTCATAGGTGTCCAGCACGTGTTCTAACGCCAGCATATTGTCACGGTAGTCGGCGCCGCCATAATCGAGGCGTACCTGGTCACTAAAGTCCTGGCCGTAGCCTGAGCTACCGCGGTAATTAACGAACACCACCGCATAGCCGCGCGCTGCCATGAGCTGCATTTCCTGCATAAACTGATGGCCCCACATGCCACCCGGGCCACCTTTGATATTTAAGATCAGCGGGTATTGCTCGCCATCGGCACGGTTTAAGGGTTCGAGGAAAAAGCCCTGTGCTGAAAAGCCTGCATCGTCGCTGACATGAAAGCTTTGGTAAGCGCCCAATGCAAGTTCGTCCTGTAATGCCTGGTTAAAGGCGGTCAGGCGGGTGGCTGAAGCAGCGTCAGTCAGCGGATTAAAATACAGCTCAGGCAAGGTCTGCTCATTCTCTTTAACGTACGCTGCGCCGTGCTGATTGATACTCAACTGGCTGAGGCTGTAGCCTTCACCAGCAATGGTCGAAAACTCACCACTTTGCGGATCAAAACGGTGCAGGGTGGTAGAGCCATGGTTCATCGCGGTGAACCAGAGTTCGCCATTAACCACCTCAAGGTTGGACGGCATTAGCTCCAGCTGTTCAACTAACACCTCGCTGTTGCCATCAAGGGTAATGCTGCGCAACGAGGTCGGGGCGTAGGGCTCGGCGCTATGCAGGTAGACCAGCGTATTGGCATCCAGCCAGCGCGGTGAACGGGCAACGCCTGATGGGGTTTGCAGTTGTGCTTCTAAAGCCTCCGAGCCATCAGCAGCATCCAGCGCCAGCACAAACAGTGACTGCGAATACACACCTTCGCGGTGCTCCGGATCGCGGTTGGAGGTGAAGGCTATGTGTCCGCCGTCCGGTGAGAACTGCGCATCACCTTCGTCAAAACCGCTTTGCTGAGTGAGCGGACTCAGTTTGTCATCTGCAATACTATACAGCCACAGACTTTGCTGGCTGTCATCGAGGTAGCGCCCCTGCGCTTTGTAAACTGCGTGGCGCGCTTCCTCAACATCCGCGGTGTCGTTATCAGTTTCGTCATCGGCTTCAGTACGCGGGCCGTCAACCTCAGGTTCAAGGCTGATGCTGAGTAGCACATGCTCACCGTCGGGTGCCCACTGGTAATCACCAATGCTGCCTTGCTCCAGGCTTAGCAGCGGGCGCGCTTCACCACCGGCGAGACGCAGGGTGTACAAGCCGCCGTTGTCGCCACGGCCACTATTAAGTAACAAGGTTCCGCCGTCTGGGCTCCAGCGCACGCCGTAGTCGACATTGCTGAAGGTAAACTGGCGTGGTGCTTCATCGCCACTGTTGTCGACCAGCCACAGGTTGGAGTGCCAGCCGCGCTTGTCGCCTTTAACCACACGCTGAATAAGCGCCGTATGGCGCCCGTCCGGTGACAATTGCGGACCACTTAGCTGGACCATATCGTAATAGTCGTCGGCGCTGATCGCGCGACCTTCAGCTTCGCTGCCCTGGACACAACTGGTGCTAAGTAGCGCCAGACCCGCAACCGAGAGACTTACCATGTATTTCATC
The DNA here is from genome assembly GCF_003986975.1 of Aliidiomarina soli. Lineage (GTDB taxonomy): Bacteria > Pseudomonadota > Gammaproteobacteria > Enterobacterales > Alteromonadaceae > Aliidiomarina > Aliidiomarina soli. The sequence continues at coordinate 510,297 of NZ_PIPO01000001.1, forward strand.
ACTACTATCCTTGAGTTAGTTACAGCGTCTAACGCGTTGGCTGCGCGTGGGCGGCGCCGCGGAAAATGGCGTTAAACAGCAACACCTGCATACCGTCCATGTAAGCGCGATAGTTCGGTTCCTGCGTGAAACTGATGACCATTCCGCGGCCCTGAGGCTGCACCATTACTAAGGGTTTGTAGGCGATTTGTTCGCGGTTCTCTTGCCACAGGTAGCCACTGGCCAGGACCTCATCGGGGCCTGCAAAATAAGCCACGTTGCGGCCATGATTGATGGTTAGCGGGCTATAAATATCGCGGCCGACAAACAAACTATGCACCTGTTCAGGCACTCCGGCGGTCAGCCAATGTTCTTGATCGACATTAACCCGGGCCAGTACCCCAGAGACCCAGTCTGGTGCTGCTTCGTGATCCTGAATGCGGTGGTTGAGCTGAGCGTCATTGGTAATCAGTTCGGCGGTATCACGATTGATTCGTGCCACTTCTTCCGGCTGAACTTTGTTTTCAACCGCCGAGTTGAGCATTGGGTTTTCACCGTCTACTACAAAGCGGGTGGCGTTACCCAGAGTGATAAGGACACCGCCGTTGTCTACCCAGCGGCGAATGTGCTCACTGCCTTGTTCGCCAAATGCCTGGGTGTAGTCCCCTGAAGCAGTGGCCGGCAGGATCAGTACCTGATAGCGGCTTAAATCGGCGCTGCGCAGCTGGGCAGGGCGAATAGCGGTGACCGGGTAGTTGCCTTCACGCTCAATCACGAAACGGGTGCTACCGGCGCTGAGTACATTCGTAGGTTCGTCCCAGGCCATGGCAATGTTGGGTGCGTGCATAGTTTTGACGTTGGCAGAGCCCACATTCGGGCCGCGCCGCATCCAGCTTGAATCAATGCCGGTGACTTCAGCGCCGGTGTCACTGGCCAGTTGAGTGACGACCTCAGTCAGATCATCCGGGTTACCAGCACGGCTCAGCACCAGGCTACCCGAGGGGAAGCGTGCCTTGCTGTCATGAATAAACTCAAGATCACTGGAGCGTACGCGCAAGCCCTGCTGGATTGCTGCCGAGAGGAAACGAACAGCATTCATATCGCCCCAGGGCACGATATAGCCATATTCAGCATCCGGGTTTTCCACCGAGCCTGCGGCGATGCGTTCACCGCTAAAGGTGGTGCTGGCAACACGCGGTGCGCTTGCACAGGCTTCGACATCGAGGTTGAACATTAATGGCAGTGACCAGGCTGTGACATCGTAAATTTGGTCTGGCAGGTTGTTGGCCCGCAGTCGTTCCTGTTCTTCAATAAAGTCTTCATCCATCGGCACATGCTCATCCAGCAGGGTGCGGATCAGATGGTAAGTAGGTTGCGCCGCATTGACGATATAAGCACCGGCCTGATAGTCAGTGCCGCAGGCGCTGAAACCTTCATCGGCAACCTGCACCTCAATGCCTTGTTCGCTTAATACAGCAGCCAGCTTTTGATGGCCGGCGGCATCGCGGGTAGCCGGGAATACATAGCTGCGTACGTCACCACGGCTGCCTTGTTCAATGGCATTTTTGCGATACTGATAGAAACGTTGTTGCAGTTCATCGCCGCGTTCAGCCGCCAGCTCGATGCTCGACATAAAGGCAACGAAGTTCTGTTGCACGCCATCGCCATAGGTCAGGACTTCGCCGTCACGGGTGCGGAAATGATGACCGCGGGCAGAGCCCATTTCATAGGTCATCGAAATAGCCCCCTGGTACAGCGGCCAGCTGGCTCCGTAACCGGGGTAAAAGGCATCGAAAATCTCGCGGGTGAAATAGTCGTAACCGAAATCGTCAAACCAGCCCGCATTGCTGCGCCCAACCCACTCCAACACTTCGCGTTGAGGCTCGGTAATATGCGGATTGAACGGATGTGCTTCGGGGCTGAAATAGTAAGGTAGATCGCCACCCATTTCGTGTGAATCAATAAAAATCAGCGGGTAGCTGTTTAACAGGGCGTCGATACGACCACGGGTTTCCGGCTGGGTTAATGCCAGCCAGTCACGGTTCATATCGAACAGGTAATGGTTGGTACGGCCGTTCGGCCAGGGTTCGTTATGTTCTGCGGAAATACGGTCGGTCGACGGGTTCAGGCCAACGGTGGCGTAATAGCGGCTGACAAAGCGGGCACGGCCGTCGGGGTTCTGCATTGGGTCAATGTAAATCAGGGTCTCGTCAAGCAGCGAGGCGGTTCGCTCACTCTGATCGGCGAGTAAATGGTAGGCGGTTGCCATTGAGGCTTCGGCCGGGCTGATTTCATTGCCATGCACGCTGTTGGCGATCCAGATCGAGGCAGGGGTCTGCTCAATCAACGACTCTGCGTCGTTATCGTTTAACTGGCGTGGGTCGGCCAGTTGGCGCATATTGCTTTCAAACTGGTCAAGCTGACCCAGGTTTTCGGCGCTGGAAATTACCACATAGAACAACTGGCGACCTTCCCAGCTGGTCGCGTAGGGCAGTAGGCGAATGCGATCCGGATGCTGTTCGGCAAGGTGTTGATAATAGCGCTGAATGGCTTCAGGGGTGGAAACCTTACTGGCTAACGGGTAGCCGAGAATGTCTTCAACGGTGGCGACCTGATCGCTGTAATCGGAGTCCGGAAATACCGGCAGGGTCTGCGCTGCCGCGCTGCTGATGGCGGCGGTGCCAGCCAGCAGACAGGTGCTTAGTAAAGTTTTTTTGAGCGGAGAAAGCGTTTGTTTCAGAGGGGATGCTAAGGGCTTTGAAGTGCAACGGGCACGAGGTGTCATACGGCTGTCCTTTTTAATTTTGATAATTGGGCTAATGCCTTTTCAAGTGCTTGCAGTAAACTGTCTGGCTGATGCCGATGTGGCATACCTGGTTCGGCTTCAACCCCGGTAATAATTGGAAGCATGCCATGGTAGCCCTGCGGCTTGTTACTGATAATTAAATCGACCGGGTTGAGCCCCAGTTGATTGCTCATCCACTGCAATTTGTCGTCGAGGCTGAGTTGACCAGCCGGACTGTACTCTGCCAGCAGATTATCAATAAAAATCACCTTTGCGGGGGTTTCAGCGATAGCTCGCGTAATTTCTCCGACCAGCAGCGGTGGCATCACCGAGGTTAAAAAGCTGCCGGGGCCAATGATAATCAGGTCGCTGTGCAGAATATGGCGCAGTACTTCGGGGGTTGCTTTAACCTGAGGCGAGAGTTGCAACCGGGTTGGCATGCGCGGCAGATCATCGACGCTGATCTCACCATGGCAGTCAAACTGCTCGTTGGTGGCGGCAATTAAATCGGTGGGTGCTTCGCTCATTGGCAACACCCGGCAGTCGACTTTTAATAGGCGGCTGAGTAGCTGAATACCGTCTAACGGGCGCGCACTCAGTTCGTCCAGGGTATAAAGCAGCAGGTTGCCAAAGTTATGGCCATGCAGTGAGGAGTCTGAATTAAAGCGATAACTCAGTACCTCGGCGGCCAGCGGTTGATTGGAGAGCTGCGATAAGCAGTTACGGATATCACCCCAGGCAATACATTTATGTGCCTGACGTAATAAACCCGTGGCGCCACCGTTGTCGGTGGTCGCGACCACGCCGATAAGGCGGTGGCGAAGAAAGGACAGCGTTGACATCAAACGGCCAAGCCCGTGGCCACCACCAATCGCTGTTACTTTTCGAAGTTGTTGAATATGCATAATGTCATTGTACTTTTTTCCGGGGCCCATGCATAGAATTGCGCGGCGGCCTTTGGCATCATAGGCAGTTAACGAGGTGTATCGGCAGCAGCCGGCCTTTTATCAATAAAAAGAGAGTTGTTAGTGAAGTCACAACCCAGATCAGGACGTATCCCAGGCGGATGGCTACGCGCCCTGTACAGCATCCTGCTTAGCTTTGCCTTACCTTTTATCTACCTGTATTTGTGGTGGCACGGGCGCAATAACCCGGGCTACCGTCAACGTTGGTCAGAGCGCGGATGCTGGCAAAAGGTTCCGCAAAGCGCTCGTGGCAGTTGGGTTTTCCATTGTGTTTCGGTGGGCGAGTTAATGGCGGCAAAGCCATTGATTGACCTCTGCCTGAGTCTGAATCCACAGCAACCTGTAACCGTGACCTGCACCACGCCGACGGGCTCGGAGCTGGTGCAACGTTGGTATGGCGAGCGGGTTTACCATTGCTACCTGCCGTTTGACACACCCTTAGCGGTGCGCCGCTTTCTGTCGCGGGTACAACCGCGCGGCTTTGTTATTCTGGAAACTGAGTTGTGGCCTAATCTGGTCGTGCAATGCCATCAGCATGGGATTCCGCTAGCGCTGGCCAATGCACGAATGTCGGAGCGTTCAGCGCGCGGCTACCACAAAGCGCGGGTACTGATGAAACCTGTGTGGCAGGCATTGAGCCTGGTCATAGCGCAGAATGAAGACAGCAGCGAACGCTTTAAAGCATTGGGTTGTCAGCCGGAGCGGGTACAGACACTGGGCAATATTAAGTTTGATGTGCAGATCAGTCAGGCGGTACAGGCCGCTGTTGCCGAATTCAAACCACAACTTGGCGGGCGTCAGGTGATTACCGTGGGCAGTACTCACGAAGGTGAAGAGCGCATGGCGCTGGATGCCTTTAAGCAAACGCTGCAGGCACGGCCTGATAGCTTGCTGATTCTGGTTCCACGGCATCAGGAACGTTTTGATGAGGTGGCGCGACTGGTTGCCGACAGTGGCCTGCGTATGCAGCGACGTAGCGACCAGCAACCACTGGCCGCCGATACTCAGGTACTGCTGGCCGATAGCATGGGCGAAATGCTGCTCTGGTTTGGAGTTTCGACCATTGCCACCATTGGCGGCAGCTTGATTGAACGCGGCGGACATAACCCGCTCGAGGCAATGGCCTTTGGTTTACCCATTGTTTCGGGGCGACATGTGTTTAATTTTGCCGACGTCTATAGTCAACTCGATGCGCGTCAGGCTGTACGTTGGGTCGATGACACCCAAAGCCTGCACGACACATGGTTAGGTTTACTGGTGGAACCGGCCACGGCGCAGCGTTTGGGCGCGCAGGCACAACAACTGTTTGCCCGCCATCGTGGGGCCACCGAGCGCAGCCTGGCGGCGTTAACCGAGCTGTTAGCGCGGTCTGAGCCAGGTAAGAAACGCGCGCAAAAGGACCCTGCACAATGAGTATCGTTGAGAACAAGACATTGCTAAAAGCGCCGGCCAAAGCAGCGCACTTTGAGATGACATACTGGCAACAGCAGGGCATGCTCAGCGGCTCGGCTGGTGGTCGTAACCTGGCCTACTTTATTGCCGCTGACAACGAGTTAAGTGACTTACCTATGGTGTTGCGCCATTATTACCGTGGTGGCATGGTCGGTAAGGTGAATCGCGACTGGTTTCTGCGCACTGGTGTAAAACGCAGTGTGGCTGAGTTTGAACTGCTAGACTGGATGCACGGGCAGGGGTTGCCGGTGCCACGTCCGATTGCGGCGCTGGTGCAGAGCAAAGGGTTGTTTTACCGCGCCGATATTCTGATCGAGCGTTTGCCCTGTGACTCTGATCTGTTTGCTTATCTGTCGCAAAAGCCTTTGTCTGAAGCTGGCTGGGCGCAGGTTGGACGCGCTGTTGCCGCGCTTCACCGGCAGCAGGTTTTTCACTCTGATCTGAATTGCCATAATATTTTGCTGGCAGATCCGGCTGACAACGACACAGAGGTGCGGGTGTGGTTGATTGATTTTGATAAGTGCCACCGGGTGACAGAGTCTAAGCAACAGAACACGACATATAACGAGCAGTGGAAAAGCCAGAACCTGCAACGGTTACTCCGCTCGCTGCATAAAGAACAGCAACGCATTGAAAACTTTGCGTTTACTGAAACTGACTGGCAGGCGCTGATGAGCGGCTATCAGCAAGCTGGGGAGACAGCACAGTGAATTCGACACAACGTATAAGCCTGGCGAGTGTAATAGTGTTGGGCCTGGGCGGTAGTCTGGCCTGTTCAGCCAGCCCGGAAACCGACTCTGTACAAGAGATTGATCTGTGCCTTTATAGTCCGGAACAGGGCCCCGATCAGGAGCAGACAGAAATGGTTAAGGTTGAACTGGCGCGTGATTTTGCAAGCCGCGCCCGTGGCCTGATGCAGCGCACAGAGTTAGACGAGCGGGGCGGTATGTTGTTTTATTACCTGTTTAGCGAACGTCGCGCGTTCTGGATGTATCAGACTCTGCTGCCGCTGGATATTGCGTATCTGGCAGCGGACGGCGAGATCCTGCAGATTGAAACCATGGAACCTTGTGGCAGTGGCGACCCTGCACAGTGTCGCAGTTACCCATCCGAGCAACCGGCACGTGCGGCGCTTGAATTAAACGCCGGGGCCTTCGCTGATTTTGGTATTGCGGTCGGTGATTATGTCTATGACCAGGAATGCCAGCAGTCGCCGTGGGATAGCTGGTGAGGAGGATGCGATGAACACCCTACAGTCGGGTCTGATTTTTACAGTATGCTTGTTGCTTGCGGCCTGTACGACGACAACGCGCTCGGTGAATGAGTCACCGACTGACCCGGCTACCAGCCAGATCCCTGGCCAGCGGGACTCAGCCCGGGGCTCCACCGGGCAACGGCAATCCTTTGATACTCTGCAACAGGACGATGTGGATCGGCTTATTATTCGCGGACGAACTCACAGCGGGCAAATCGTCAACTGGTTTGGGCGGCCCCATTCGGTAACCCGCAGTGGTGAAGAGGTTTACTGGAACTATTCGCATCAGTTTCGTAACGAGCGCCGCGGGGAGGCAGGGCTGAAGGCTCTTAATGTGCTCTTTAATCAGTCCGGACTGGTGGTTGACTACGAGTTTCAAAACAATACCTACGCCATAGAGTAAGGGCAAACACCTTTGGATTACGCACTGCATTTGTTCGGTGCACTGGCACTGATCGTTAACTTCATTGGCTACCGCCAGAATACCGTTAATCGATATCGCTTGGTGTCGGCGCTGGCACTGCTGTTTTTAAGCTGGCATTTTTTTCTGCTCGGGGCGATGGCCGCGGGCATAACGCTGTTGTTAGGCGCGGTGCGCAATATCGTTGCGATGAAATACCGTCAGCGCTGGATTCTGTATTTGTTCGTGCTGCTCAATGTGGTGTTTTGCCTGTGGGAGTGGTTTATTGTCGGCAATAGCGCGTTACTTTTTATCGCCTACGCCTCTTCGCTGGTCTTTACGGTCGGCTCGATCGTGCTGGAAAGTGCGCAGAGTATCCGTCGCTGGTTTATTCTCGCCGAAGGTCTAGGGCTTATCTACGGCGTAGCGGTGGGCAGTGTTTTTGGGGTGTTGTTTAATATCAGTAACTTCACCAGTATTTTTAGCAAGATGTATCAAGAGCGTCGGCACAAGGCCATAGAAAGCGCTCGTAAATTATAGGGGACTCATTTTGATCAAACGCACATCTTTACTGGCACTTAGTGTAGCAATGGCGCTGGGAACAGCCGCCTGTTCGGAGCCGGCTTCGACGGACAACGACGAGCAGAGCAGCACAGTTAGCAGTGAATACGGTGAACTGACCTCCGGGGTTGAACTGGAGAATATGGATACCAGTGTTCGCCCGCAGGACAATTTCTTTCGCTATATCAATGGCCAGTGGCTGGAGCGTACAGAAATTCCGGCGGATCGGGCACGGTGGGGAAGTTTCGATGAACTACGCGAACGTGCTGAACAGCAGGTTCTGACGATCGTGAAAGAGTTTGCTGAGCAGGACGCAGAAGAAGGCAGCGATGCGCAAAAAATTGGCGATCTGTATCGCTCATTCCTGAATGAAGAACAAATTGAAGAGCGTGGTTTAAGCCCGTTGGATGACGCCCTGGCGCGTATTAACGAACTTGAAAACCATGACCAGTTGGCATCGTTCTGGGGCCAGCAGCAACGCAGCCGCGCTGGTATTCCGGTGGCGCTGTTTGTGGGCCAGGATCAGATGCAGTCTGATCAGTATATTACGGGTATCAGTCAGGCCGGTCTCGGTTTGCCGGACCGCGATTACTACGTCAACGACAGCGAAAGCAATCAGCAACTGCTGCAACAGTATAAGGAGTTCATAGCGGCATTGTACGAGGCAGCTGAGTGGGAAGGCGGCGAGCAGGCTGCTGAGACCATTGTTGCGCTGGAAAGCAAGCTAGCGCAGTCACAATGGAGCCGGGTACAAAACCGTGACCGCCAGGCGACCTACAACAAACTGACTCTGGATGAACTGGCAGAGCAGGCGCCAGGCTTTGACTGGAGCGCTTTCTTTGTTGCCGCTGAGGTCGAGATTAACGAGGTAGTGATGCGTCAGCCTACCTATTTTGCTGATTTCGCGGCGATGTATGACGACGTAGACCTGGCCGACTGGCAAACCTATCTGCGTTTTCATACCTTGCGTCAGTCTGCCGAGATCCTGCCGGCTGCAATTGCAGACACCAGTTTCGACTTTTATGGCCGGGTGTTACAAGGCTTAGAAGAGCAGCGTGACCGCGAGAAACGCGGTGTTTCAATGGTCGAGAACGCGCTTGGTTTTATGGTCGGTGAAGAGTATGTCGCTCGCCACTATCAGGAAGCCTCCGCCGAACGTATGCAGGACATGATCGATAACCTGATGGTGGCGTTTGAAGGTGCCATTAATGACCTTGAGTGGATGACCGACGAGACCAAGCAGGAAGCGCAGGCCAAGCTGTCGACCTTTACTGCTAAAATTGGTTACCCGAGCAAGTGGCGTGACTATGACTGCCTCAACATTGTAGCCGACGATCTGTACGGCAACATGCAACGCAGCAGTCAGTGTGAATATCAGCGCATGATTGACCGTCTGGGTGAAGAGGTTGACCCGGATGATTGGGGGATGACGCCACAAACGGTGAACGCCTATTATCGCTCCACCATGAACGAGATAGTGTTTCCGGCCGCTATTCTGCAGCCGCCGTTTTTCAATGTCGAAGCCGATGACGCGGTTAACTATGGTGCCATTGGCGGCGTTATTGGCCACGAAATCACTCATGGTTTCGATGACCAGGGTCGTCGTTCAGATGGCGAGGGCAACCTGCGTGACTGGTGGAGTGCGGAAGACGAGAGCCAGTTTACCGAGCGTGCTCAGCAGATGATCGATCAGTACAGTGCCTTTAACCCTATCGACGACCTGCAACTGCAGGGTGCTCTGGGACTGGGTGAGAACATTGCTGATTTGGGTGGCTTAACGGTTTCCTATCGCGCTTACCAGAACTCACTGAATGGTGAAGCCGGACCTGAGATTGATGGCATGACTGCCGAGCAGCGGTTCTTTGCTGGCTGGGGTCAGATCTGGCGGATTAAATTCCGCGATGAAGCCCTCCGTCGTCAGGTGGTGCAGGGCCCTCATTCGCCAGGTAAGTACCGCGTGTTAGGGGTCTTGTCTAATATGCCGGAATTCTATGAAGCCTATGATGTCAGCGAAGACGATGACATGTACCGTGGTGAAGAGGTGCGGGTAAAAATCTGGTAGTCTTAGTGCAGGTACTCAAGTTAGACACCCAGGTTAGACACTTGGGTGGGTAACAGCAAAACGCCGGCGTTTTTCCCAAGCGCCGGCGTTTTTGTTAAGAGATATTTTGTTTAGAAATACGTTGTTTAAAAAAGTTATTTAGAAAAATTATCACGCTCTTAAATCAGGTGTTTTTATCAACGTAATGCTTGTTGACTGAGAAGGCAGCCCAGATAGCGGCTGGAGCCCAACCGATCAAAGTGAGCTGAAGGATAAGACAAATAATACCTGCGAATGGACGCCCTATGGTGAAAAATGCCAGCCAGGGTAATAAGATCGCGATAAGAATTCGCATAGTAAAAAACTCCTTGTGTACAACAGTGTACTAGTAAGCGTCGTTAAAATACGTGTAGTCGAAATAAGTGTAGTTAAAATTTCAGGAGATGCTGAATGCAGCCGGAAACCATGATTGATTTACGCAGCGATACCCTAACTAAACCGACCCCGGCGATGCGCGATGCGATGGCTTCAGCGCTAGTCGGTGACGATGTTTACGGGGAAGACCCTACGGTGAATGCCCTTGAGCAACGTGTCGCCACATTGCTTGGCAAAGAGGCGGCCTTGTTCTGTAGCAGCGGCACCCAGAGTAACCTGCTCGGCATTATGAGCCAGTGTCAGCGCGGTGAGGAGTATCTGGTCGGTGCGCCATACCACACCTACAAATACGAAGCGGGTGGCGCGGCGGTGCTGGGCGGTATTGTGCCGCAAACGCTTCCGCTACAGGCCGATGGCAGTGTACAGATCAGCGATATTGAAGGCGCGATTAAGGCCGATGACCCACATTTCCCGATTTCGCGGCTGATAGCGCTGGAAAATACCCACGTTGGCAAAGTGGTGCCACAGCAAGCGATGCTGGATGCACGCGAGCTGGCGGATAAGTACGGCCTGAATTTGCATCTTGACGGTGCCCGTTTATTCAATGCGAGCATAGCAACTGGTTTGTCGGTGGCTGAATTAGCGGCCCCGTTTGACAGTGTGTCGGTGTGCTTTTCGAAAGGTCTGGGTGCGCCTGTTGGGTCGATGCTATGTGAGTCTGCAGCGATTGTCGGGCGCGCCCGGCGTTGGCGGAAAATGCTGGGCGGCGGTATGCGTCAGGCCGGAGTGCTTGCCGCAGCGGTCGACTATGCGTTGGATAATCATGTTCAGCGCCTGGCGGAAGACCATCACCACGCGCAGCGTCTGGCTGAGGGACTAAGTGAAATTGCTTCAAAGCACGGCCAGTTTAGCGTCGAGCCGGTGCAAACTAATATGGTGTATCTGAATTTTGGGGATCCGGAGCAGGCCAGGCAGTTGTCGGCTGGATTACGCGAGCAGGGCATTCTGGTACCGCCGCAACAGGCAATGCGCCTGGTGACCCACCTTGATGTCAGCAGTGCTCAGGTTGAACAGGTGATTCGCACGATGAATCAATTACTTGTTCCATAGCAAACTAAACGGGCGGTGAACTGGCGGCAAATCAGCTCTGTGATATGTTTATGACTTAAGGATTATAGAAAATTTTGTCAGTCACCGTAAATTAAAAGGATCGCAACGTGTCGCATCGACCGCATATCGAGCACGCTGAGCAGAGCGAAAATCAGGACTCCCCGGAACAGCAACTTCGCTTATGCGGTGACTGGACATTGCAGCAGTATGAGCAAGCAAAAGCCGCATTGAGTGCTCTGAGCGATGGGCAAATGACCGCGGTCAGCACACTGGATGGGCGCGATATCAGTCGCCTTGATAGCGCAGGGGTATTTCTCCTGCAGCAGTATTTTGGTACTGAGCTGATTGAAAATGCGCAGTTAGCCGGGCAACAGCAGAAGCTGGCGACACTGGTATTACAGGCCTGTAAAGACGAGCAAGCACCGCAGCACGGCGGGGACAACCCGCTACGGCAATGGCTGGAACAGATTGGCCGGGTAACCTGCAGTGTCCTGCAGCAACAAAAGCAGCTATTGGCCTTTCTTGGGCTGGCACTGGATAACCTGAGCAGAACTCTTTTTCGCCCCTCACGCTGGCGTTATACCGCAACCGCGGCGCAGGTCGAACAGATTGGCATCAACGCTATTCCAATTGTTGCCCTGCTGACTTTTTTGGTCGGTGCGGTGATTGCGTTTCTCGGCGCCCGGGTACTGGATGAATTTGGCGCCGCCGTTTACACCGTAAACCTGGTTGGGTTTGCGTTCTTACGTGAATTTGCAGTCCTGCTGGCAGCAATACTGCTGGCGGGGCGGACTGCCAGTGCCTTTACCGCTCAGCTTGGCTCGATGAAAGCCAATGTGGAAATTGATGCATTGCGCGCGCAAGGGCTTAACCCGGTTGAAGTGCTGGTGTTGCCGCGCTTACTGGCGATGTTGATTAGCCTGCCGGTACTAACCTTAATTGCGATGCTATGCGGGGTGTTGGGGGGAATGCTGGTCTGCTGGCTGGCACTGGATATTTCACCGGCGCTGTTTATGCATATTTTTTCGCGCGACATTGAACCCGTTCATTTCTGGGTCGGTTTGGGTAAAGCGCCGGTGTTTGCCTTTGTGATTGCCCTGATAGGCTGTCTGGAAGGCTTTAAAGTGGCGGGTAGCGCGCAGTCAGTGGGTGAACATACAACTTCCAGCGTGGTGCAGTCGATATTTATGGTGATTCTGTTGGATGCTTTATTTGCTTTGTTTTTCCTGGAGATGGGATGGTGAGCAAAGGAATTATCAGCGTTCGTGGATTACACAACCAATTTGGTGACAACCTGGTTCACGAGCAGCTGGATCTTGATGTCGCGCAGGGTGAGATACTGACCGTGGTGGGCGGTTCGGGGTCCGGTAAGTCGGTGCTGATGCGCAGTATTCTTGGGCTGCATAGGCCGAGTGCAGGGCAGATTGAGGTTGACGGCGTTGACCTGTTGCGCGCCGACAGCGAGCAACGCGTGCAGCTGGAGCGACGAATGGGAGTTCTATTCCAGCGTGGCGCATTGTATTCGTCGCTGACTGTACTGGAAAACGTATTGCTGCCGTTGCAAGAGCATTTGTCGTTGCCAGCAGAGGATGCGGAAGCACTGGCGCTGATGAAGTTGCGTCTGGTTGGTCTGTCGTCTGCAGTCGCTGACAACAGTGTGCAGTCATTATCAGGAGGCATGATCAAACGGGTCGCGCTGGCCAGAGCCTTGATACTGGAACCGGATTTTCTGTTTCTGGATGAACCCACCGCCGGGCTGGACCCGATTGGCGCCAATGACTTTGATGAGCTATTAGTCACGGTGCAACGCGCGCTCGGATTAACCGTATTCCTGGTCACCCACGATGTAGATAGTATTTTTAAGGTCAGTGACCGGGTCGCGGTACTGGCTGAACGCAAAGTGCTGGTGGTGGATACCCCAGAACGTGTAGCGACGCATCCGGATCAATGGATTCAGGCGTACTTTCAGGGTCCGCGAGGTCGCGCCGCGCAACAGGGAAAACGCCACCCAGTCAATGCAGAAGAGGACGCTTAAATGGAAACAAATGCACGCCATGTGTTAGTCGGTAGTTTTGTCCTGCTCGCGATTGCGCTGATGGTGGCGGTCGCGCTGTGGTTAGGTAAAAGCAATATTGATCGCGACCTGCATTACTACGAGGTGGTCTTTAGCGATGAAGTCAGTGGCCTGACCCCTGGCAGTCCGGTGGAATACAGCGGAATTACCGTGGGCGATGTGCAAAACCTGCGCCTCGATGACAAGGACCCGCGGGTCGTTCGGGTACGTATCCGGGTCAATGCTGATACCCCGGTGCGCGAAGATACCGGCGCCCGGTTGGGTCTGGCTAATATCACGGGGAGTGCGCTGATCCGTTTGTATGGCGGTACTCCGGAGAGCCCGCGTCTTACCGGCAGCGCAGAGAACCCGGCGGTGATTCATGCTGAACAGTCGGGTCTGAACCGTTTACTGGCGAACAGTGAGAGCCTGCTGGGCGACATCAACAACCTGGTGCAGAATGTGAATGCAATGTTTTCTGATGACAACTCGCAGCGGGTGGCGGGAATTCTCGATAACGTCGAGCAAATGACGGCGATGTTGACTGAACAGCGCGATGAACTTGGCGAGACCCTGGCCGAGATACGGGTCAGTATTAATGCCTTTGGCGCCCTGGCGACGCAGAGTGCGCGCTTGTTAGAGGAAGAAGGAAACGCATCGCTGCAGTCGCTGCAACGGGCGATGGATTCGATTGCCCAGAGCAGCACGGAGATCCAGCACTTACTGCAGGATAACGACGAAGCCCTGCAACGCACGCTGCAGGGAATGCAACAAACTGGTCCGGCGATTGAAGATGTCAGCCGTACCATGCGCTCGTTACAGCGTTTAATTCGTGAGATAGAGCAGAATCCGCAAGGGTTCTTACTGCAACGTCAGCGAGTGGAGGAAGTGAACCCATGAGACAGATCATACTACTTGTGGTTGGGCTCGGCCTTGTCACTGCCTGCAGCATTCTACCCGAACCAGAACGGGTGCGTATTTACCACTTACCAGCGCCGTCAGAGGTGTCTGTCGTTGAAGCTAAGCAACGCCTGCCATACAGCCTTGAAGTGCGTCTGCCGGAAACCGTGCAGGCTTTTGACAGCGCACGGGTTAGCGTATTTCAAACTGCTCAGGGCCAGGCCTACTGGCAGAATTTGCGCCTCGCGGACCGGGCACCGATTCTGGTTGCGAGCCGAATAGTGCAGGAGCTGCGGGCAAGCGGCGCATTTGAATCGGTCACCCATGAACGGGATGGCGCGTCGGGTGAACTGATTTTGCTGACCGAACTGGGTGATTTTTCGGTGCGCCAGCAAAGCGGACAAGCGGTGGCGCGGATTGAATTGCATGTTGGCGTAATGCAACGCTCAAACCGCCAGTCACTGGCCGCAGAAAGTTTTAGTGCTGAGGTTGAATTCAGATCGGGCAACGCCGATGAAGCCGTGGTGGCAATGAGCAGTGCCTTAAGTGAGGTGAATCGGCAGCTGCTGAATTGGTTGCTGCAGCTGCCTGACTAAAAGCATGGTGAATTAGAGCGCGTCGAGTACCACCTGATGGTGTTCTTTGGTTTTAAATTTATCGAAAACCTGGCTGATAGTGCCGTCCTGCTCAATTAGAAAGCTGATCCGGTGGATTCCATCGTATTCTTTGCCCATGAATTTCTTTAAACCCCAGACACCAAATTGTTCAGCCACCTGATGATCTTCATCACCCAGCAGAACGAAATTCAGTTCATCGCGTTCAGTAAATTTAGCCAGCCGTTTTGGAGCGTCCGGGCTAATACCAACTGCAATGGTATTTTTTTCCGCTAACTGGTCTTTGTGATCGCGCAGTTGTTGAGCCTGGACGGTGCAGCCCGGGGTCATCGCTTTGGGGTAAAAGTAGACCAGAACACGGTTCGACTTTAATAAGTCACTGAGTGCAACCTGGTTGCCTTGCTGATCCGGTAGTTCAAATTTTGGGGCTTGATCGCCCGCTTGCAGGGTCTTCATGGGGGAACTCCTTTTGGTTATCTTGTTTGCTGCGATCTATCTAAACATAGGGTAAAGCATTCCGCCAGTCGTTGTTTACACCCTTGTGTTTAGGGTGTCGCGCAAGTAAGATTGAGCACTTAAACAACGCTGGGAGAAATTATGCTGACAGGTAGTATGGTCGCGTTGGTGACGCCGTTCACCAAGCAGGGGAATGTTGATTACACTTTGCTCGCCGAACTGATTGAAATGCACATTAAACAGGGCACCGACGCTATTGTTGCGGTTGGTACCACGGGCGAGTCACCAACCCTGAGCCATGACGAGCATGTCGATGTAGTGCGGGCCACCGTTGAGATAGCCAATGGCCGCATTCAGGTTATTGCCGGTAACGGCTCCAATGCCACTGCTGAGTCAGTACAACTGACTGAACGTATGGCCAACCTCGGCGTTGATGCCTTCCTGAACGTGACTCCTTATTACAACAAGCCAAGCCGTGCCGGTTTGCTTGCCCATTATCGCGCTGCAGCCGAAGCCGCTGACATTCCACAGATTCTATACAATGTTCCGGGCCGCACATGCTGTGATCTGTCGACGGAGATGGTCGCAGAGCTGGCGAAAATACCCAATGTGGTAGGTATTAAGGAAGCAACCGGTGATGTGTCCCGGGTAAAAGCACTAAAAGACGCCTGTGGTGACGAGTTTATTTTGCTTAGTGGCGATGACCCCACTGCGTGTGAGTTTTTATTACAGGGCGGGGATGGTGTTATCAGCGTCACTGCCAACCTGGCACCAAAAACGATCAAAGCATTGGTCGACTCTGCACGCCGCGGTGAGCGAAATCAGGCTGAAGCACTGGACGCGCCATTGCGCGAATTGCATGACAAACTTTTCATTGAAGCGAACCCGATTCCGGTGAAGTGGGCGATGGCACGGTTAGGCTGGATTAACGAGTTTTACCGCTTACCGCTGACATCTCCGGAACTTGAGAGCCAGAAAGCTATCGAAGCAGCGTTACATAATGCTGGATTACTAAAATAACGGAGTTTGCATGAAGTTCTGGCGAGGTTTAGCCGTTACAACAACGGTCATCGCACTGGCAGGGTGCACATCACAGCGTGACCAGGCCCAAGGTGGATTTGAGTACGTCGATATTGATCAACGGGGAGCATTACTGGTACCGGAAGGTATGCAGAACGTTGCCCAGAATCCGGATTTTAGTATTCCTAATCTGGACACCGCTCGGGGGCCGGTTGGCGCTGAGCAGAGCATTCGCTCACCGCGGCAGGTTATGCCATTGGTGCCAGGTAGCCGGGTTGAAGAGGGTAGCCGGGAAGCACGGATCTGGTTTGATGCGATCGAAGATATGGACGACGTGGCCGGATGGGTTTGGGAAGAGATGCAGGCCCTGCTGGCTGAACGCGATATCGAAATTACTGAGCAAAACGAATTAGAATATATCCAGACTGGCACCATTGAAACGGTTGAAGGCAGTCGTTCACGTGAAGGTTTCTGGGCTCGTTTACGCCGCGACCGGATAGAACTGACCTCTGAGTATAACCTGCGCATCGAAATGCAAGCACCAAGTCATGGTCGCTCTGCACGCCTGGATGTGACGGCGGCTGATGTCAGCTGGCTGGAAGATGGTGAACCGCAGGCGGTTCCTGTCAGTTTGCAACGTGAAGTAGAAGCGGGTTTCCTGAATGATTTATCGTTACGTATGCAGCGTAACTTTGAAGACCAACGGGTTGCTCAGGTTCGTGCCACGCGCGCTTTACGCCATGCTGAAAGCCCACAGGGTGAGCCTGCATATGCGCTGGATGTAAACTTTGAAGCTGGCTGGGTTCTGATGCCTGGCGCGCTTGAATACCTTGGTTTTGAAGTTGAAGACCTTAACCAGCGCGACGGTGTTTACTACGCCAATTACCAGCCGGGTGGACGCCCGGGTTTCTGGAGTCGCCTGGCGTTCTGGAGTTCTGAAGATCGTGGGTTACTTGGTTTACCCCGAGGCAGTGGGTATGAGTTCCAGGTCGATGCAGTCAATGATGTATTTTACATCGTGATCCGCCACGACGATGAAGTACTGGATGAAGAAACCATCGATAAATTGTTCCCAGTGTTTGCTGAAGCTTTCAGTGAGCATGCTGATTAACCAACGCTGTGAGATAAGAAACAATCATGGAAAAACGAGAAGAGCTGTACCGCGGTAAAGCAAAAACTGTATACACCACAGACGACGCTGACCGCCTGATCCTGCAGTTTCGTAATGACACCTCTGCGTTTGATGGTGAGAAGATTGACCAGCTTGACCGCAAAGGTATGGTGAATAACAAGTTCAATCATTTTATTATGCAGCAGTTGGAAGCGGCTGGTGTGCCTACTCAGGTAGATGCACTGCTGTCTGATACTGAGTCGTTGGTTAAAAAGCTGGAGATGATCCCGGTTGAATGCGTGGTGCGTAATCGTGCCGCGGGTTCTTTGGTCCGCCGTCTGGGTGTGACCGAAGGGCAGGCGCTGAATCCGCCGACGTTTGAGTTTTTCCTCAAAAACGACGCGCTGCATGATCCTATGATCAACGAGTCTCATATCATTACCTTCGGTTGGGCCACAGAGGCACAAATCGAGCAGATGAAAGCGCTGACCTTCAAGGTCAACCAGGTGCTGACCTCGCTGTTTGAAAAAGCAGGTTTGCTGCTGGTGGATTACAAGCTTGAGTTTGGCCTGTTTGGCGACCAGATCGTTCTGGGTGATGAGTTTACCCCGGACGGATGCCGCCTGTGGGACGCAGAAACTCTGGATAAAATGGACAAAGACCGTTTCCGCCAGGGCCTTGGTGGGGTGGTTGAAGCCTATGAAGCCGTCGCCAAACGGATTGGTGTAGAGCTTTAAGGCAACCGATTCGCTAACCTGAATCGCGAGGCGCCTCAGCAACCCGTTGCACATAACGGGCAAATAGCTGAGGCGCTTTTTGTTGCAGCCAGTCAAAAGCGGCCGGCGGCTGTTCTAGCCAGGCGGCTTGCAGGTGTTCGAGCGTGAATGCTTGTTGAAACGGCTGCGAAACCGGGGCGTAGCTTAAATGCCAGGGTTCCGGCGCTACACCGCCGCGGTCTGCATCATACGGCCAGTAAAAGCTAAAACGATGGGCGTGCTGTTGCAGCCAGTCATACAAGGGGGCACAAGGGCCTCCTGCTACGTATTCCCAGGGTTCCAGTTGTAGCCTTTGTTCTCCCAATGCTGTTTTGTCGAAGACATCCAAATCGCTCCCCCAGTGGTGACGACTGGCACCGGGCATCGCTGACCAATGTAAAATGCTCAGTAAATCCTCGTCAGCCGGGTTGGTACCCAGAGCGTCAACTTTGCGTTGCCAGATTGCCAGCTGACGCTGATAACTGCGAAAGCCACTGGCAACGCGCAGATCGTGCCCAGCGCTTGCTGCTGCCTGCTGCATGCGGGTAAAGGCAGCGACCGTCTGAGGGTGGAGCGGACAGCCGTCAATCTCTGCCGCTACATGGGTCGCAGTGAGTCCGGTCAGCGTCTGGTAGTCCGGGTTTGTCATTCTTTGTTGTTCACCAATAGGTTGATTAGAGTCCGCTCATACATATCAGTCAGCTCGATCAGATCTTTATGACTGACATATTCATTGACCTTATGAATCGATGCATTAACCGGCCCGAGTTCCAGCACTTCAGCGCCGGTTGGCGCAATAAAGCGGCCATCCGAGGTGCCACCCGCGGTGGACAGTTTGGGCAGATGACCGGTCACCGATTTAACAGCCTCGCGGGTGGCCTGAACCAGTTCGCCACTGTCGGTGGTCAAAAACGGCTGCCCGTTGTGGGTCCAGTGGATAGCATAGTCTAGGCCGTACCCGTCAAAAATACGCAAAATGCGGTCTTTTAGCTGCTCAGCGGTATTCTCGGTACTGTAGCGCAGATTAAACGAGACATGCAGCGTGCCGGGAATGACGTTGCCTGCACCAGTTCCCGCATGCAGGTTGGAGATCTGGAAACTGGTCGGCGGGAAGTAGTCGTTGCCCTCGTCCCAGACTGTTTCCGCCAGTTCGTGCAATGCGGGTGCCGCCTGATGGACCGGGTTGCGGGCCAGGTGAGGGTAGGCGACATGACCCTGAATGCCCCAGACCTGGAGGTCACCGGTTAAACTGCCGCGGCGCCCATTTTTGATGATATCGCCACAATAACTGGTACTGGAAGGTTCGCCGACAATACACCAGCGTATTTTTTCGTTACGTGCTTCCAGCGTATCGATAACCCGTGTGGTGCCATTGATAAACGGGCCTTCTTCGTCGCTGGTGATCAGAAAACTGACCGAGCCTTTGTGTTCTGGGTGCTTTTCGATAAAACGTTCGCAGGCCACTACCATAGCCGCCAGGCTACCTTTCATATCGGCAGCCCCGCGACCAAACAGAACACCGTCAATGTCAGTTGGTTCAAAGGGCGGGGTGTTCCATTTGTCGAGATCACCAGCCGGCACCACATCGGTGTGACCGGCAAAACAAAACAGGCCGCCGGGCTGACTGTCGCGCCGAGCCCAAAGGTTGGTGGTATCTTCAAAGACCATGCTTTCAAGTTGAAAACCGAGTGCCTGCAGACGTTTACCAATGATTTGCTGGCAACCAGCGTCCTCTGGGGTGACCGAGGGTCGGGCGATGAGCTCGCGGGCCAGTTGCAGGGTTGGGTGCGTCTGTTCAGACATGGAAAATTTCCTGATATTTTTTATCGCTGAAGCCACAATACAGGCTACCGTCGTGCTTTAACAACGGGCGTTTGATAAGGGTTGGCTGTTGCTGAATAAGCTCAACCCAACGTTTGGCGTCGTTGCTTTGCTTAGCGTCGTCGTCAAGCTGGCGAAAGGTGGTGCTGCGTTTATTAACCAGGGTTTCCAGGCCGAGGATGGCTATCCAGCTCTGGATTTGTTCAGCCGTCGGTTGCTCGTCGCGAAAATCGGAAAATTCAAACGGGATATCATGAGTGGTAAGAAAACGCTGAGCCTTCTTCACCGTATCGCAGTTTTTTATACCAAATAGGACTGTGCTCATAAGTCGTGTTCTAAAACCTCTTGTGAAAGCTCAATTAAACTGAATAAAACATCTTCGCCGGCACGGTGTTGCCCGCTGTGGACAAAAAGGCCGAGCTTAGTCTGTTCGCTGAGAAGATTGAGGGTTAATACCGGGTCCTGACGCAATGCCTCAGGGGTTAATGTAAACAGGGTTGCTTTGGGGGTTACAATATCGCCCGGCTGACAGGGACTGTTTGCCAGTGGCAAGGCTGCACTGCTGCTTAGCAGAAGACGTAACTGGAGTGATTTGTTGAGCGCTAAGCGCCACTCACAGCGGTCCGCAGACACACTCAATATTTTACAGCGGGCCGGTGCCAGGATACGTTGTGTGCGCAGTTTAATTCGCGCCCCTGGTCCTGGAATCGCCAGACGGTCGAGTGCTAACGGGCTCTCGCTAAGCGCTGAAGCAACGCCGTTGGCAGGTGACAGAATCCGCTGTTGCAGCGTGCCATATTGAGTCGGATGGTCTAATAAATACACAGTGTCAGCTTATCCTTGTGAGCAGAAGCCTGAGTGTGACAAATCGCTGGCCATTTGGCAATTTGCAGGCTATCCCCATTTTCTGTGGATAACTTTGTTAGTTACCTGACCGCAAGATTGCAAGTTGCTGATAATTAAGCAGTAATACCACTGGTTGATATCTGTCCGCTACGCTCAGATTGTGAACGTAGTGATGCTAAAAACGGCCATTGGTGGTTGCGTGGAAAAGGATTACACTAAGCCCATGAGGGCTAGCTCAGTGATTCGTAAAGAGGCAGGTAGGTGATGAAGGTGTTTGCAAACGGCTGGCGGTATATGAAACTGTGGCCAAACCATGCGGTTGTTGGTGCGTTACCCGAAGCGCAAATTATTCCGTTAACCCGCTTGGTAAGCTGGATGTTGCCGGCTGCGGCGGTCACAAATTTTGGCGTGCAGTGGTTCTGGCTCGGTACTGACCATTTACCGATGATTATTATGGCGTCTATGTTTTTATTGCTGCTGCCGTTGCAAGGGTATTACTGGCTGGGAAAGCGGGCTTATAGTGAGCTGCCATTGAATCTTCGCGGCTGGTATTTTGAATTGCAAAGTAAGCTGCAGGTCGCCGGGCAGGATGTGCGTCTGCCGTCACATCGCCCGGGGCCCTGTTATATCGATTTGGCGCTGATCCTGCGTAAAGCGCTTAGCGAGTTACCACCTGATCAGTACTGAGTTGTTACGAGTCGCTTAGCTTAAAGGTTGACCAGATCGGCGCATGATCCGATGGCTTTTCGATACCGCGCAGTTCGTAATCGATACCCGTCTCGACACACTTGGGTGCCAAGGGGGCGGTGGCCAGGATCAGGTCAATCCGCAGTCCGCGGTTGTCGAGAAAGCCTTTTGAGCGGTAATCAAACCAGCTGAACTGGTCGGTTACATCTGGGTTTGCATCACGGAAGGTGTCACTAAAACCCCAATCCATCAACCGTT
The DNA here is from genome assembly GCF_003986975.1 of Aliidiomarina soli. Classification (GTDB taxonomy): domain Bacteria; phylum Pseudomonadota; class Gammaproteobacteria; order Enterobacterales; family Alteromonadaceae; genus Aliidiomarina; species Aliidiomarina soli. The sequence goes on from NZ_PIPO01000001.1 coordinate 531,741, forward strand.
GCATCCACTCTCGCTCTTCCGGTAAGAAACTGCACTTACCGGTACGCAACCAGCGTTTGGCATTGGCATCGCCGATTCCAATATCGCAATCTTTGGATGAAATATTCATATCGCCCATCAGCACGACAGGCTGTTGCGGGCTTAAGTCCTGCTCAAGATAATTCATCAGGTCGGCGTAGAATTTCTCCTTGGCAGGGAATTTGACCGGGTGGTCACGGCTTTCGCCCTGCGGGAAATAGCCATTCATAACGCGCACCAGTTCACCGTTGGCAGCGGTCACCGTTGCCATGATCATACGCCGCTGCGCATCGTCATCATCGGTGGGGAAACCGTAGCTCACGTCCTGTATCGGCAATTTGCTCATTAAAGCGACGCCGTAGTGACCTTTCTGGCCGTGAAAAACGACCTGGTAACCCATGGCTTCAACGTCCTGCAACGGAAAAGCATCGTCATGTACTTTGGTTTCCTGCAGCCCGATGACATCTGGCTGATGTTTCTCGATAAGTGCCTGAAGCTGGTGAAGCCGGGCTCGCAGGCCGTTGATATTAAAACTAATGACTTTCATGAAAACGAATCCAATTGTGTTAGCGAACGGGGTTCAGAAGAGCTCATGATAGCACTCTCAGACGCTATGCGTTAGCCCGCAAAGCGCGTTATACTGCCCCCTTTTGTGAACCGGAAACAGGGTAGTAGAAACATGTTTGAGAGCTGGATTGTTCAAGCCAGTCAGTGGGTTAGACCGCACCTTATGGCGGTTTCGCTGATGGTCGTTGCCACCTTATTGGTGTTGTATGGCAATAACATTAATGCTGCAGTGCGGCGACAGATTCATCATTATCATTTTGTCCTGCGGACGACGCTTTTCATTCTGTTATGTGCCTTCGGGTATGGCTTGTTAACCAGTTTACTGACCCCGTTTCTTGCTCGTCAGTTGGCACAGTTGCCCAATTACTATCTGGCGCCGGTGGTACTGATTGTTACTATTACGCTGGGTGTACTGGCTGAACGCAAAGGTCAGGCTTAAGGATTTGCAATGACAAAGTGGTTAAACATTAAAGCCGGTGCGGAGGCGTACTTACATATTCAGGAGAAAGGGCTGCAGCAGGAAGATATCAATTTGTTGCTGGGTGCCTCAGGCGGACCGAAATGGTTTGTGTTGCAGGGGCTGGATAACTATCTGTTTGGAGAGTTTTTTGCCCAGCGCAAAACGCCATTGCAGTTACTCGGCACCTCGGCCGGGGCGTGGCGCTTTGCCAGTCTTGGTCGCGCGCATGCGGCGAAAGCCAGCGAACTGTTCTGCGAGCTTTATCGGGCACAAACCTACAGTGCCAAACCGACCGCCGCAGAAATAACCGACAACGCCAAAGCCTTACTTGAGCATTACGTCAGCGATGCGGATATCAGTGAAATGCTGAACCAGCAGACTTTTCTCCACCATATGATTGTTGCCCGCTGCAATGGCTGGGCAGCGCTTGAGTCGCGTCGCCGTCAGGCGATAGGATTGGCCCGGGCGGCGGCGGGCAATTTACTCAGCCGACGAGCCCTCAAGTCTGCATTTGAACGGGTTATTTTCCATCACCCTCAGGCGGGAACGGATCTGGGCGAGCACTGGGACGATCTGCCAACCAGTCGGGTTGCGTTAAGCACCGAGAATTTTCGCCAGACACTACTGGCAACGGGCTCTATCCCCATGGTGTTGCAAGGGGTACGGGATATTCCGGGCGCGCCCCCAGGGGTTTATCGAGACGGTGGCATTACCGACTACCATTTCGATGTCGATCTGTCACGACAGTCGGGCCTGGTGCTCTATCCGCATTTCCACTCACAGGTGATCCCAGGCTGGTTTGATAAAAAGCTGAGTTGGCGCCGGACCTCGGGTAAGCAATGGCCGAATGTGATTTTTATGCATCCCAGTCAGGCCTTCCTCGACGCTTTGCCCTACGGCAAAATCCCGGACCGCAATGACTTCGTTAAACTGGATGCCGAGACGCGGCAGAAATACTGGAAAAAAGCGGTCGAGGTAGGTTACCGCATGGCGGATCAATTTGCTGAATGGCAGCAAAAAGGGACCCTGGGCGAGCATGTGGAGCTCTGGCAGCGCTGATGATTATTGCCCGTGAGCTGGCTGAACTGTTTTCGGCGAATGACGACATTACCCTGTTCGTTTGGGACCATTCCCCGGGTTGGCCTGTGCTGCATTGCACTGACAATGTCCGAGAACTGATCGGCTACAGTAAAGAGGATTTTTACAGCCGCCGGGTGGCGTTCATTGATATCGTCCACCCGGACGATGTCGAGCGGGTCAGTGAGGAAGTACTGGCCGGACTGCAGGATCAGACGTCGAGTTCGTTTTCCCACGAGGACTATCGGCTGCTGCGTGCCGACGGACGCGAAGTATGGGTGGCTGATACCACCATGGTTGAGCGGGACGAGCAGGGGGTCGTGCGTTACATGATCGGCTATCTGCTGGATATAACCACGCGTAAAAACCTGGAACTGGCACTACTGGCGGAACGTAGCCAGCTACAGATGGTTCTTGACGGGACCCGGCTCGGCAGCTGGGACTGGGCACCGCAACACAACACGCTGCAGGTTAATCAACGCTGGCTGACCATGTACGGGCTCGATGACAATCCACCGCAGGTGTCTGTGGCCCTATGGGAAAGCCTGATCCACCCTGAAGATCGGGAGGGCTGGCATCGGGCATTGCAAATGCATTTGTCCGCTAATACGCCATTTTATGAACATGTTTATCGTATTCGTCACACCCGCGGCCACTACCTGCATGTACTTGACCGCGGTAAAGTTGTGGAGTGGAATAGCGCTGAACCGGTGCGCGTTGCCGGAACCCACACTGATATCTCTAAGCAACGGCAGGCGGAACTGGACGCACGCGAAGCAGCTCGGTCGCGCACCTTGTTTCTGGCCAATATGTCGCATGAAATCCGTACCCCATTGCACGGTATTCTCGGCCTGGCATCTGTCTTGGCGAGCACTGAACTGGATGACTACCAGCGGCAATTGCTGGAGACCATTCAGGAGAGTGGCGATTATCTTCTCAACACGCTGAACGATGCGATTGATATCAGCCGCGCCGATCAGGGCAAGCTGGAGATTAAACCAAGCGTACAAAGTTGCGATAGTTTGCTTACCCATTTGCAGTCATTGTTCGGTGAACAGGCGCGTCGGCGTAGCATTGACTATCAGGTTGAACGGGGGGACGGGGTACCCGAATGGGTATTGCTGGATAAGTCACGCTTTTTACAGATCGCGGTGAATTTGGTGAATAACGCATTCAAATTCACCAAAATCGGCTTTATTCGGGTGACCTTAAGCTGGCACAACGATGTCCTGACCTTGCAGGTAGCCGACTCAGGGATGGGCATTGAAGACACTGAAAAAGTCTGGAATGTATTTGAGCAGGAAAGCGAGGAGTCCATGCACCCTAAGCCAGGTGGCGGGCTTGGCCTGGGTATAGTGCGTAGCCTGGTGCAGTTAATGGGAGGGCTAGCAGAGGTGCAAAGCGAACCCGGCTTCGGCAGTACCTTTACCATCACCTTACCGGTTGCGGCAACTGAGCCTGCTATGGCGGCCAGTAAAGGTCTGACACGATTGCCTGTGTATCGGATTCTGGTGATTGACGACAATGACGTCAACCAGCTGATTCTTGGTGAAATGCTGAGCAGCCTGGAGCAGGTGTACGTGGCCACATCCTCAGCGGAAATGGGGCTACAGGTGTTGCAAAGCCAGGAATTTGATGTCGTCTTTATGGATATCCATATGCCTGATCTGGATGGTGTTGAAGCAACAATCCGCATCCGCCAGCAAGCGTTAAAGCAACCTTACATTGTCGGTCTGACCGCAAATGCAATGCCGACCATGCGCCAACGTGCGATGGCGGCGGGTATGAATGCCTACCTGACCAAACCCTTTCGTCTGACCGAAATTCGTCAAGCTTTGACCCATGTTCATGAGTTAACCTATCGAAAATCTTAGCTATTAAGTTGGCGTTCCCTAAGGTCTTGTTCTACGGTTGTTTATGACAACAATACAGGAGTCAATTTATGGATAAGTTTATTTCACTCGCCATTCTCATTGCTGGTTTAATTTTATTGTACTTCGGTTACCAGGAGTCACAGTCTATTGCATCTGAGGTAAGCGAAACATTCCAGGGGCAACCGACCGATAACTCCATCTGGTTTCTGATTTCCGGCGCTGTGCTGGCAATTATCGGCATTGGTGGCGTCATTCGCGGCTTTGTACGCGGCAAATAATCACCCAACGCCAAGGTTAACGGCTTAACGTAGCTATTGACCGTCACTAGCAAACGAAAAACACCGGCTGCGTTAGCACCGGTGTTTTTTGTACTTGGGGTAACGTAGTGAGGTGGGTATGATGGGTGCCCAATTTAGTTAGACAGGTGGTTATGTGACATCCTTCAGCAGTACCGATAATTACATTGTTTCTGATGAACTGGCGCTGGCTGTAAACGCGGCCGTAACGCTGGAAAAACCATTATTATTAAAAGGTGAGCCTGGTACCGGTAAGACCCGGCTTGCAGAAGAACTGGCAGCAGCGCTGGATACCCCGCTGCTGCAGTGGCAGATTAAGTCGACTACGAAAGCTCAGCAAGGCCTCTATGAATATGATGCGGTGTCGCGTTTGCGTGACAGCCAGCTGGGCAGCGACAAAGTGCATGACATCGCCAATTACATTCGCCCGGGTAAACTATGGCAGGCGTTTACCGCCGCGCAGCGGCCGGTGCTTCTGATCGATGAAATCGATAAAGCGGATATTGAATTCCCCAATGACTTGCTGCACGAGCTCGACCAGATGTCGTTTCATGTGTATGAAACCGGTGAGCAGGTCAGTGCCGAGCAACGGCCCATTGTTATTATCACCTCAAATAACGAAAAAGAACTGCCGGATGCATTTTTGCGCCGCTGTTTCTTCCACTATATTCGTTTCCCTGATGAAGCGACATTGCGTTCAATCGTGGGAGTTCATTTCCCTGATATTCAGAAAAACTTATTGAGTACAGCGCTGGATATTTTCTTCGATGTACGACAAATGCCAAACCTGAAGAAAAAGCCGTCGACCTCTGAGTTATTGGACTGGCTTAAGCTGTTGCTGGCTGAGCAAATCGATGCGCCAGCCTTACAGGCAGAACAGAAACAAGGCGGACTGATGCCGATGTTTGGCGCCTTGTTGAAAAACGAGCAGGACATTGAACTGGTTGAAAAGCTGGCGTTCATGAGCCGCCGTCAGGGGCGCTAATGCTGGTTGGATTCTTTTTATGTCTGCGTAAACACGGTCTGCCGGCCAGCTTAACTGAGCTGCTCGACCTGTTGAATGCGCTGGACCAGCAACTGGTGTTTGCCGATATTGAAGCCTTTTATACCCTGTCACGACTGGTGATGGTGAAGGACGAGCGGCATTATGATCGCTTTGATCGCGCTTTTGCTGAGTATTTTGAGGGTGTACATGAAGTCGATCTGGCCAGTGCCATACCCGACGAGTGGTTGCAACGCACTATGCAGCGCCAGCTTAGTGAGGCAGACAAAGCCGCGCTTGAAGGCGAGGGCGATTTGCAGTCGTTACTGGATAAGTTTCGTGAACGACTGGACGAGCAACAGAAGCGCCATGCCGGAGGAAACAAATGGATTGGAACTGGTGGTAGTTCGCCATTTGGCGCCTATGGGTATCATCCGGAAGGGATCCGTATTGGTCAGGAAGGTTCCAATGCCCGGCGTGCGGTAAAAGTATGGGACAAGCGGGAGTTTCGTGATCTCGATGACGAAGCGGCGTTGAACAACCGCACCATGAAGCTGGCTCTGCGCAAGTTACGGCGCTTCGCGCGCAGCGGTGCTGCCAACGAGCTTGATTTAGAGAACACGGTTCGCGCAACCTCGCGCCAGGGTGGTCTGTTAGATCTGCAATGGCAGGCTGAACGTCATAATGCAGTGAAAGTGTTGCTGTTTTTTGATGTTGGCGGCTCGATGGATGACTATATTTATGAATGCGAACAGTTATTTAGCGCTGCTCGCAGTGAGTTTAAACATCTTGAGTTCTTTTATTTTCATAACTGCATTTATGAAGGGGTATGGAAAGACAACAAACGTCGCTTTAATCAGCAAATACCATTGAACGACGTTTTGCATACCTACGGCAGTGATTATAAGGTGTTGATTATTGGCGACGCGACCATGGGGCCGTATGAAATTGCATACCCGGGTGGTAGCGTTGAGCACTGGAACGAAGAGTCGGGTGAAGTCTGGTTACGTCGTTTGCTGGATGTCTACCCGAAAGCTGTCTGGTTAAACCCTCAGGACGCTGCACGATGGCCGTATTACCAGTCCATTGAGTTGATCCAGCACATTATGGAGGGTCGCATGTACGGGTTAACCTTGGACGGCATTTCCGCAGCAATTGACGAACTACAATAGGACTATCGGCATGGCAGATCAGCATGACTTACGTATTACGTTTTTAGGCGGCACAGAAACCGTTACCGGTTCGCGTTTTTTACTGGAAACAAAAACTACCAGGGTGCTGGTCGATTGTGGTCTGTTTCAGGGCTATAAATGGTTGCGCCGACGCAACCGGCAACCCTTACCTTTAGGGATCAACCATGTAGATGGGGTGGTCCTGACCCATGCCCACCTTGATCATTCTGGTTATCTCCCGGTGTTGTATAAGCATGGTTACCGGGGGCAGGTATGGACCCATTCCGCCACGGCAGCGCTTTGTTCAGTGCTCTGGCCAGACAGCGGACGGATTCAGGAAGAAGACGCTAAGTATCTGAAAAAACATAAGCTAAGCCGTCACGAAGACCCAGAACCGTTGTATGACGAAGACACCGCGAAGAAGGCGCTGAAGTTATTGCAGCCGGTTGATTTCAAACAGCGCTTTAGCATTGGCGACATCGAGTTTGAATTGCAGTCGGCCGGGCATATTCTGGGAGCAGCCAGCGTCATTGCATCGCATGGCGGTAAGCGGGTTGGCTTCTCCGGCGATGTCGGACGACCCAATGATATTATGATGTACCCACCGGAACCACTGCCAGAGGTTGATTGCCTGTTGTTGGAGTCGACCTACGGTGACCGTAAACACGCAGAGTATGACCCCTTTGCTGAGCTGGCTGACGTGGTTAACGAAACGGCCAAAGCGGGTGGGGTGCTGATGATTCCAAGCTTCGCCGTCGGTCGTGCTCAATTGCTGCAGCACATGCTGGTCACCTTGATGGATGAAAATAAGATCCCGCGTTTGCCTATTTTCCTCGACAGCCCAATGGCAATACGGGTATCGGATATGTATGGTGACTACCATGAACATCTTCGTTTAACGGGTGCTCAATGCAGCCATGCCGAAGATGTGGTGACCTATACGCACAGCGTTGATGAGTCCAAGGCGATTGGCAAGCAGACAGGCCCGCATATTATTATTGCGGGTAGTGGCATGGCCACCGGCGGACGTATTTTGCACCACTTTAAACATTGGCTGGCTGATCATCGCAGCACCGTATTGTTTGCCGGGTATCAGGCAGGAGGTACGCGAGGTGCTAAAATGATCAACGGCACTGAGCGAATTAAATTGCATGGCGAGTGGATAGAAGTTCGGGCATCCATTCGTAATCTTGAGGGACTCTCCGGCCATGCCGATTACCAGGAGATCGGGCAATGGCTGCAGCAATCCAAGCTTCGTCCCGGAACCAATATTCAATTGGTTCATGGTGAACCTGATGCGCTGGAAGCCATGCGCGATTATTTGTCCCAAACCACCAGTTTTGATGTCGACATTCCGGATCACATGAGTATTTTGAGGATTTAATTAGTATGGGCGTATTTATGTTAGTTGCTTTTCCAGTGGTGTTTATTGCCCTGCTTGCATGGTTTCTGATTGCGACAGTTATTAAGGGCGAAAAAGAGCGCAACAAATAATGAGACCAATTCGCTGGCTAGGGCTTGGGGTGGTTACCCTGATAGTGCTTATAGCATGCTCAAGTCTGCCAGCGCTTGATGATCGTAGTGATAGTTTTGCTTACCCGGTGTCGGTTACGCAGAGTACTGCCATCGGGCAGTCGATAGCGGATGAGGTTGCCGCGCATCCGCAGCAAAGTGGCATTTTAACCCTACCGCAGGCGCAGGACGCCTTTGCGGCCCGGCTATTACTGGCAAGCGCCGCAGAGCGCAGCCTGGATGTGCAGTACTACATCTGGCGCAATGACAAGACCGGTCAGCTGTTAATGCAGTCTCTGTATGATGCCGCACAGCGTGGTGTTCGGGTACGACTGTTAATTGATGATCTGAATAGCGGGCCAATTGAAGACAAGCTGGTTGCACTCAACCAGCATGCCAGTATTGAAGTCCGTTTATTCAACCCGTTCGCTATCCGTGGCCCTCGTAGTTTAGGCTTTATTACCGACTTTGCGCGGGCCAACCGGCGCATGCACAACAAATCATTCACTGCTGATAACCAGGTCACTATTATCGGTGGTCGTAACGTCGGCGATGACTATTTCAGCGGCGCCGACGGAGTCCTTTTTGCTGACCTCGATGCGCTGGCAATCGGTGAAGTCGTAACCGACGTTTCCACCGATTTTGATGGGTTCTGGAACAGTCAGTCGGCTTACCCTCTGGAACTGCTGACGTCACCGGTCTCCTCTGCGCAGAAAGCGAGCACTATTGCGACGTTATTTGAAAATGAAGAAGCCGCTACGCTGTTTATGCAAAGCATTCAGGATCGTGAGCTTTTTAATCAAATGCTGGATGGCGAGGTGCCGCTGGAATGGGCACAGACCCGAATGGTCAGCGATGATCCGCGAAAAGCCCTGGGTACAGTCGACGAAGACCAGCTGTTGACCTATGCCTTACGCGACATTATGGGCAAACCCGAAGCGAGTATTTATCTGGTTTCACCATACTTCGTACCAACCCTAACGGGGGTTGAAACCCTTGAGGAAATGGCCGCTCGTGGGGTTGAGATCCATATTCTGACCAACTCATTTGCCGCCACCGATGTCGCGATTGTGCACTCCGGATACGCTAAATGGCGTCAACGTTTGCTGCAATCAGGCATCCGTATTTATGAAATGCGCCCCAGTGTGGTTGAACCTGACAATGGCAATCCTGATATACCTCGTTTTGCCAGCTCTGCGTCCAGTTTACATGCGAAAACCTTCGCCATTGACGGGGAGCGGGTATTTATTGGCTCGTTTAACTTTGACCCCCGTTCCGCCGCGCTGAATACTGAACTTGGCTTTGTTATTGAAAGCGAGACGCTGGCTCAGCAGACTGCTGATATTTTTGCCAGTGAAGTACCTTTTAACGCCTACGAGCTTCGTCTCGCGCCATCGGGTCGTATGTACTGGCTGGAACGTAACCCGGGGCACCACCAACGGCATGATACAGAACCCGATAGCACGTTGTTGCAACGCGCGTCGGTGCGTTTTTTTTCCTGGCTGCCAATTGACTGGTTGCTATAAAGCTTTGATGTGGGTCAGCCTGAAGCCCTCAACGACTGTGCTAGGCTTGCGGTAGTTTTCAGGCAACCAGTGGTTTATCAGGGAGATCAGTATGCAGGCAAACTCAGTGCAACAGGCTTTGGAGCTTATTCAGGACAATGACATTATTTGGTGTCATTCGATGGCGGCCACGCCTTATTTGTTGTTGCACGGGCTGGCAGATATTGCGTTGCAACGGCGTGATTTGACCTTGCTACAACTGCATACCGAGGGTAGTGAAAGGTTAGCAGACCCCGCGTTGCAGGGGCACCTGCGTCAGCGTGCTTTCTTTGTCGGTGGGTCGACCCGCCAGGCGGTGGCGTCGGGGCTGGCTGACTACGTACCAATTTTCCTGTCTGAAATTCCCAAACTGATGCGCAGTGGCGAACAACCTGTTGATACGGTTTTATGCCAGGTTTCTCCACCTGACAAACATGGGTTCTGTAGTCTGGGTATTTCAGTCGAAGCAACCCGTGCTGCGTTACAGGTCGCGAAACGTAAGATTGCCTGGATCAATCCGTCAATGCCGCGAACGCACGGTGATTCCTTTGTGCACCTGAGTGATTTTGACCGTACCTTTGAGTATCAGGCGCCCTTGCACGAACACCGGCCGGCCCGACAAAATGAGATTACCCGCCAAATTGGTGCCAATGTGGCCAGCCTGATCGACGATGGTGACTGTCTGCAACTTGGCATTGGCGCGATTCCAGATGCAACCCTGAGTTGCCTGCAGCAACATCAGAATCTCGGCATTCATACCGAGATGTTTTCAGACGGTGTGCTGCCGCTGGTGCAGTCCGGGGTGATTAACAATAGCAATAAGCGCAAGCATCGAGGCCGCATAGTCACCACCTTTGCAATGGGGACTCAGGCCTTGTATGACTTTGTCGACGACAATCCGGATGTGGCTTTCCTTGATGTTGAGTACACCAACGATACCAGTGTTATTCGCAAAAACCCGCAAGTGGTTTCGATTAACAGTGCATTGCAGGTGGACTTAAGTGGCCAGGTTTGTGCCGATTCGATGGGAACCTCAATTTACTCCGGCGTGGGTGGTCAAATGGACTTTGTCCGTGGCGCGGCACTTGCCGAAGGCGGCAAAGCCATTATTGCATTGCCCTCGACCGCCAAAGGCGGCCAGGTGTCCAGAATTAGTAGCATGTTGTCGCCTGGCGCCGGCGTCGTTACCACACGCGCACATGTGCACTATATTGTCACTGAATACGGGATTGCGAATTTACGCGCGCGCAGTATTAAAGAGCGTGCAAAGGCATTAATTGAGATCGCACACCCGAACTTTCGCGAGACACTGGAACAGGCGTTCTGGCAGGACTGGGGACTTTCGCTATGATGTTACTGGCGTAACCCACTAACGTTCAGCTAATAGGAAATGGGTAGATGGCGAACAAGGATTCGGATTCAGCACAGCGGGCACAAACGGCCTGGTACCAGACGACCATCGATCAGGTAAGCAAAGCCTTTGCTACCGATCATAAACACGGGCTCACGGACGCCCAAGCTGGCCAACTGAGAGAGCAGTATGGTGACAACCGCTTGCCAGATAAAAAGCGTGACCCGGCCTGGAAACGCTTACTTAAGCAACTGAATAACCTCCTCATTGTGGTGCTGCTGGTCGCGGCGGCCCTGGCTGCTGTTTTAGCTGAGTGGCTCGAAGTCATGGTCATTCTGGCTGTGGTGATGGTCAACGTGTTGATCGGTTTTTTTCAGGAAGGTAAAGCGGAAAAGGCGTTACAAGCCATTCAAGGGATGCTGGCAGAATACAGTCAGGTTATTCGCCAGGGGCACAAGCAGCAGATTGAAAGCACTCAGTTGGTACCCGGCGACCTGTTGTTGCTTGAGGCGGGCGACAAGGTCGCGGCGGATGTGCGTCTGGTCAAGGTCAACAATCTGGCGCTGCAGGAGGCGGCGTTAACGGGAGAGTCGGTTGCGGTAGAGAAACACAGCAGCACATTAGACCACACTATGCCGTTGGCCGAGCGCAGCAACATGGCGTTCGCTGGCACTCTGGTTACCCAGGGCCAGGGGCAGGGCATCGTGGTTGCTACCGGGGCCAATACCGAACTCGGTCATGTCAATCAAATGCTCGCCAGTGTCGAACAGCTCACTACACCGCTATTGCGCCAGATGGCCCAGTTTGCCCGCTACCTGACCATGGCTATTTTGCTGGTTGGAGTGCTGGTATTTGCGCTGGGTATGCTGCGTGGTAACGACGCCAGTTATATGTTTATGGCGGTGGTGAGTCTGGTGGTTGCAGCTATCCCGGAAGGATTACCAACCATTCTGACCGTGGCGCTGGCCATAGGCGTGACCAGGATGGCGTCCCGGCATGCCATTATCAGGCGCTTGCCTGCTGTCGAAACCATTGGTGCGGTGTCGATTATATGCTCAGACAAAACCGGCACCCTGACCCGCAACGAGATGACCGCGACCGCACTGGTGTCACCCCAGGGCCGATTTGAGGTAAGCGGTGTAGGCTATGCGCCGCATGGGGATATTCAGGGCGACAGTGGGGTTCGTGCAGAACAACGAATTTTTGAGATCGCCTTACTCTGCAATGAAGCTCATCTGGTGGAGGATGAAAACGGCTTTCAGGTGCGCGGGGACCCAATGGAAGGTGCTTTGCTTGCGTTGGCGGGCAAAGCTGGCCTGGATACAAAAAGCATTCGTCAGCAATGGCCGCGTAGCGACGAGATCCCGTTCGATAGTGGCTATAAATACATGGCAACTCTGCATCGTGATACCGCGCATGATTCAGCTGACAGTGGCGTTGCACTGGCCTTGGTGAAGGGCGCACCGGAAGCCATTTTGCAGCGTTGCAGTAGTCTCTATAACAGCGCAGCGCCGTTTGAGATCGATACCTGGCATGCGCATATTGATGCTTTGGCCGGGCAGGGCAACCGGGTACTGGCGCTGGCCTGTAAACCTTTCGCAGCAGACGCGACGCTAAGCCACGAGAGTATCGCCAGTGATTTGCAGCTGGTTGCCCTGGTTGCGATCATGGACCCGCCGCGTGATGAAGCTATTAGCGCGATTGAAGAGTGCCATCAGGCTGGCATTGCGGTGAAAATGATCACCGGCGATCATGTACAGACCGCTGCAGCCATTGGTCGCATGCTGCACCTGAAACACCCGCATAATGCGTTGACCGGCAGTGAAATTGACCAGATGGACGATGAAGCGCTGTCACAGGCTTTGCAGGACACGGACATATTCGCACGTACCACGCCGGCGCATAAGCTGCGCCTGGTGACGTTGCTGCAGGCCGGGAACAGGGCAGTGGCCATGACCGGGGACGGGGTGAACGACGCGCCTGCTTTGAAACGGGCCGATATCGGGATTGCAATGGGCAAGGGCGGTACCGCGGCGGCTCGTGAAGCGAGTGAGATGGTGCTGACAGATGATAATTTCGCCACCATTGTTAAAGCCGTCCACGAAGGACGCACAGTTTACGATAATCTGAAGAAAGCGATCACCTTTTTGCTCCCGGTCAACGGCGGTGAGTCGCTGGCTATTATTCTGGCGCTGCTGATAGGGCTAACCCTGCCGATTATGCCGTTGCAGATCCTCTGGGTGAATATGGTGAGCTCAATCGCGCTGGCTCTGGCGCTGGCGTTTGAGGCCAGTGAGGACGACGTCATGCGTCGTCCTCCGCGTGCGCCCACTGAACCCTGGTTATCGGGGTTTATTATCTGGCGTATTGGGTTGGTATCGGTACTTTTTACCGCAGGCATTTTTGCGGTGTTTGAATGGGCGCAATGGCAAGGTTATAGCGATGAGTACGCCCGCACGATGGCGGTCAATACGCTGGTGGCGATGGAAGTCTGGTACCTGTTTAGTGTGCGTTACCTGCGCCGCGCGTCGTTCTCAATACCCGATCTGAAAGGTACGCCACCTGTTCTGCTGGCGGTGATGGCAGTATTTGTGCTGCAACTTTTGTTTACTTATAGCCCCTGGTTACAAACACTGTTTGCCAGCGAACCTTTAAGCATGCAGCATGGTCTGCTATGCGTTGCGGTCGGCATTATTCTGTTCGCTATTCTTGAGCTGGAAAAATGGCTGCAACGACGCTTTAAACCGTGACCACATGGCGCAGCCAGTTGGTAAATGCGACCACCGCCAGTTCATTTTCTTTATGTCGCGCATGAAAGGTTTGCAACATGCCCGGTGCATCCACAGTCAGTTCCTGTGCGGGTAAATCGACCGCGAGACGCTGCCCCTGACGTGGCTGGGAATAATGGCTGGGCATCAGCAGCTGACCATGTTGCAACTGCGCCAGGGTCAGTGCCATGCCGGTGTTTGCCACTTCCTGCACACCGCGATAGGTCAGCGTGGTGCCGGCTTTACGCTGCTGTTGGGTCAGGTTGCTTAAGTCGCCACTGCCGATGACCGAAAACAGGGGGCCTTTAGCGTCGCCGTGGAGTTGCCAGTGAAACTCCTGCACCGGGGTCATCACCACGCCTTTGCCGCGCATCTGGCCACAACTCAGCACCACATCCACTTCATTGCGTTCCAGCGCGTTACGCCAGTAGTCGGCGGATGCTTCGCTGAGGTATTCATCCGCCTGCTGAATTTGCAGTTTGAGATGAGGGTATAGCGAGTGGAAGTCATCCAGCCAGGGGGCGAGAAACCATTGCAGGCAATTTTCATGCACTGCCAGACGCAAGGTACGGATATCAGCCGCTTTGCTTTGGGTTAAGGTATTGATAAGCTCGTCGAGTTGCGAAAAAATGCGCTGCAACTCCGGGGCGAGCAGACTGCCGGCGTCGGTTAATGCGTGCATCCGGTTATCGCGTTGTACTAAACGCAGGCCGAGTTGCTCTTCGAGCGTCTGAATTTGTCGGCTCACGGCCGATTGAGTGACCCCGAGTTTGTCGGCGGCACCTTTAAAACTGCGGGTTTCGGCGACAGCGGCAAGGACACGCAGAGCATTGAGTGAGGCGCGTTTCATTGTGAGTTTTTCTCATTCTGGTATGAATTACAGTTAATTTTAGCTGGCTAATTAAGGGGACACAAGCCGTTGTCTGAGTATCTTTTCGAGTTTACCACCATAGCCGTTGCGCACTTACTGGCCGTGATGAGCCCGGGTCCGGACTTCGCCGTCGTCAGTCGTTACGCGGTGCGTTATGGGATCCGGCTTGGCTGCATTATTGCTATCGGTGTGGGGACCGGCATTCTGGTTCATATTGCCTACTCGCTGCTCGGTGTGGCGCTGGTCATCCATCGCACCCCCTGGCTTTACCAAGCCCTCCTGCTGGCAGCCAGTGGCTACTTTATCTGGCTCGGCTGGAACGCGATGCGGGCGCCAGCGATGACTCAGACTATTGATATCGAGCAAGCGGATCGACTGAGTGCAGGCAAGGCGTTTGTACTGGGCTTTATCACCAATGCACTGAACCCTAAAGCGACGTTGTTTTTTCTGGCACTATTCACCACCCTGATAGCGCCACAGACGCCAATGCTGGTGAAAGCGGGCTATGGTCTGTATATGGCGTTGGCTACCATGGCCTGGTTTTGTTTGTTGGCGTTGATGCTCGGCAATGACTGGATGCGTCGCTTATTGTTGGCGAAGGGCTATTGGTTTGATCGGGTAATGGGGGCGTTTCTGTGGTTACTTGCAGCGCACTTGCTGTGGCAATGGTGGCAGAGTTGAACTTCCGTTATACTAACGCCTTTGTAGTAACGCGAATCAAGGACCGCCATCGGCATGCAATTATTTGTAAATGATCTGACTGTTATCGACTTTTCTTACCTTTGTCCCCAGCGGGGTATAGTCGGCGAAAGCTGGATCGTCGATATCACTTTAGACGGGTCGTTGAATGACCAGTCGATGGTGCTGGATTTCGGCCGCGTTAAGAAGCAAATTAAAGCGATTATTGACGACTCCGTCGACCATAAGCTGGCAGTTCCCGCTGAACATCCCTTTACCAAAGTCAGCCGCAACCAGGATGAAAGTGGTTACTGGGTCGATTTCATGCGCCCGGATAATGGCTCCATTCATTTATTCTGTCCTGCGGACGCTTATGCCTTTGTCGATGCCGATGAAGTGACAATGGACACCGTTAAAGCCTATCTGCATGGGGTAATCAAGCGTCAGCTGCCAACTAACGTTGAAGGTCTGCAATTGACATTGCGAGCTGAACAAATCAACGGATTTTATTATCACTACACCCATGGCCTGAAGAAACATGACGGCAACTGCCAACGAATTGCCCACGGCCACCGCTCAGCGATTCAGGTCTATTTGAATGGCATGCGTACCCCGCGACTGGAGCAACAATGGGCACGTAAGTGGCAGGATATCTATGTTGGCTCCGTCGAGGATGTGGTGATGCCGAACTCGATGCAGCTGTCTGAGTATGGCCGCGAGAGCGTGGGCAACGATCACGTCTGCTATAGTTATCAAGCTGATCAGGGGCTATTTGAGCTGGCTGTGCCACGAACTGAGAATACGGTAATTGATACCGATTCAACCGTTGAATGCATTTCTAACTACCTGGCGGCGACGATTAAAATGGCGGAACCTGAGGCGGACGTTAAGGTCATCGCTTATGAAGGTGTTGGCAAAGGAGCTATTGGCTATGCGTAAATGGTACGGTTTACCGGGAATACTACTACTCGCCGGGCTTGGCTCGGTGCAGGCGGACGAGCACGTGAGCGAGCATCGCCTCAACGACTATGTTCAGTTGCAAGGGCAGTTGACCCAGGGGGCGCTGGTTGTCGGTAAAACCGAGCCGGGCTTTAAGGTGCGCCTGAACGGCGAAGAACTAACGGTCGGTGAGTATGGCTATTTTGTTTTTGGTTTGCCACGCGAAGCGGATGCTGAACAAACGCTCACAGTAACGGATGCAGAGGGGAGTGAACATAGCTCGACACTGGATGTGGCGTCACGTGAATTTAATATTCAACGAATAGAAGGGTTACCGCAACAGACAGTAACTCCGGATCCTGCGGCTCAGGAGCGAATTCGGGCTGAAAATCAGCAGGTTGCGCAGGCCCGTCAGGTTCGTAGCAAGATGACGTATTTTACCGGCCCGTACGCCTGGCCGGCAGAAGGGCGTATTAGTGGTGTGTACGGTTCGCAACGTATTCTTAATGGCGAGCCACGGGCACCGCACTGGGGCATCGATATTGCCGCACCTACCGGCACCCCTGTGTATGCGCCGATAGGTGGTATCGTGGTATTGGCCCACCCGGATATGCTGATGTCCGGCGGCACCTTGATTGTTGACCACGGCCATGGGGTATTTTCGAGCTTTTTGCACCTGCATCGTATTTACGTTGATGTCGGCGATTATCTGCAACAAGGCGATCCTATTGCTGAAATAGGTGCCACAGGGCGCGCGACAGGGCCTCATCTTGACTGGCGCATGAACTGGGAATCAACACGAGTCGATCCCCAGCTTTTGTTACCCCCGCGGGATTGATAACCAGGGGCTGGCCTTTGCCGGGTCAGCCAGGGTTAACACCCAGTTGATGCGCTCTGGTGCCTGCCACTGCAACTCACGTTGCTTCAGTTCGTCACGCCGAAATGCATGCACCACTACCTTGTCTCCGGCCTGATAGCGGCTGAAAAACTCCAGTTGATTGGTTGCATTAATTTGCAGATTATCAATCGCAATCAGCAGGTCACCGGCGCTAAGGCCAGCCTCATAGGCACTGCCACCTTCATAGACCTGAACTAACTCAAGCCCGTGGTCGCGCGCCGTAAAACGAGCCCCTAAGCTAACCTGGAATTCAACCCGGGGCGCTTTGCCAAAGGGGCCGTTGTCGCTTTCAAGGGCCAAAGTCTGCGCCTCAACACCAACAAAACTAAGCAGTTCTTTGAGCGGCAGCGGATGCGTAGTGTGCAGGGCACGCTGCAACAGACTGCGCATTTCGGCTCCGCCGGCATCAATGAGGCAGTCAATCAGGCTGTCCATGGTGGTGCCGCGCTCGTCTTTGCCATACTCCAGCCACAGTTGGCGCATCACGTCGTCGAGGGTAAAGCTATGATTGCTTTGCTTTCGAATCAACAGATCGGCGCAAAGCGCAACAATGGCGCCTTTGCTGTAATAACTGACAATTGCGTTCGGCGCGTTCTCGTTTTGCTGGTAGAAGGTGGTCCAGGCGAGCTGACTGGACTCGGTCAGCGTCTGCCGCTGTGAACCCTTGCCCATCAGCGCACGGGTGAGGGTTGTCGCCAAGGTATCCAGATACTGCTGGGGGCTGCTTAAACCAGCCCTGTGAACCATGTAGTCGTCGTAATAACTGGTCACCCCTTCGTAGAACCAAAGTTGCTCTGTGTACTGCTCTTTGTCGAGGTGAAAGGGAATAAATTCGCGTGGGCGTAAACGTTTTATATTCCACGAATGAAAGTACTCATGGGAGCAGAGGCTGAGGAAGGTGCGATAGCTATCCGTCATTCCAGCCTGCTGTGGATGGATCAGGTCTTTACGGCTGCACAGCAGAGCGGTGGAATTGCGGTGTTCAAGCCCGCCAAAGCCTTGCCCGGTGACCATGACCAGAAAGGTATAATCGTCGAACGGCGCCGCGCCTTCAAACATATCAAGCTGGTTCTCGCAGATATTCGCAAGATCAGCGCTGATTCTGTCCATATCGGCGAAGTGGCGGCCCGCAATAGCGATTCGGTGACGGGTACCATGGACGATGAAGTCATCCAGCGTTAACTCGCCCATCAGCACCGGAAAATCAATCAGCTGTTGGTAATCGTCAGCACGGAAACGACCATTACCGAAGGCATCCCCACGCAGTCGCGGCATCCCTGTTGCCAGATACCAATTGTCATATCCCTGAGGCAGCTCTATATCGACTTCGCAAGGTTGCCGACTCTGCCCAACAACCTCGAGGCAAAGGGCACTATGGTTGTAAAAACCAAAGGTGTCATCAAGGAAAGCCGTACGCACGGATAAGTCATTGGCGTAGACCCGGTAACGTACCTCAATCGGACCGTCACTTGCCTGCAGCAACCAGGTCTGCTTGTCGACCCGATGATAGTGCAGGATCTGGTTGTTATGGTTGGCACTGAACTCAACCACATGTTTAGCAAAATCACGGATCATATAACTGCCGGGTAGCCAGGCAGGAAGACGTAGCGTTTGCCCTTCCGGGTCGGGGTTTTCTATGCGCAGACACACGTCGAAATAGTGTCCCGAGCAGTCCGCTGCTTTGATATGATAGTGCAATGCGCAAGCCGACATGGGTTCTCCTGATCGTCCGTTTAAGCTAGTCAGTGTAACGAATGCGACCAAGCGCGACAATCGCGAGATAAAGAGGGTCGGAGCTTTACGCTGATTTCTGTATACTTTGTTAAAATTTTGTATTGGTGCAGTAACACATCTTGAACTGGCGACAACTTTTCGACGACCGCAATAAATTTTTCTGGGTATTGCAGCTAACTGGCTGGATCGGCTACGGACTGATTCAGTACCTTGGCTCTTTTACCCAGGAGATGCGTGACATTTACATGGTAATTGTCGCGTTGGGCGCCTATGCCGGTTTTTTGCTGACAATTCCGTTACGTTACCTCTATCGGCGCATCTGGAACCGACGTCCGGCGTGGCTTTTCTTTGTGGTGCTGGTGGCATCTTTCGTCACTGCCGCACTGTGGGCGGTTATCGACAACGCCACCAACTGGGAGATCTACCGTTTCGGCTATCGTCCGATCAACCCCTTGTTCTACTTCAATTACACCATCGCTAAGTGGTATATCATTCTTAGCTGGAGCGGGCTGTATTTCGTTATTAAATACTACCAGATGCTCCAGGATGAAAAGCAAAAAGCACTCACGGCCGCGTCGATGGCGCATCAGTCACAGCTGAAAATGCTGCGTTACCAGTTGAATCCACACTTTCTGTTCAATACCCTGAATGCTATTTCCACCCTGATCCTGGTCGAAGAGAACAAGGCCGCCAATAAAATGATGTCACGGCTCAGTGACTTCCTGCGTTTTTCGCTGGATAACGAACCCATTAAACGGATCACCTTAGCGCGCGAAGTTGAGGTCCTGATGCTGTATCTGGATATTGAGAAAGTCCGTTTCGAAGAACGACTGCAGGTATTCACCGCCATAACCGAAGATGCAGCGCGTGCTCTGGTTCCCAGTATGTTTTTGCAGCCACTTATCGAAAATTCTATAAAGTACGCCATTGCGCGGCTGGAAGAGCAGGGCACCATCGAGATTAATGCCCGGGTTGAGGTGGAGACTCTGGTTATCGAAGTTAAAGACAACGGGCCGGTCGCGGTGCATGAGATACCGAAGCGGAGCAATAAAGGCGGGGGCGTCGGACTGAGCAATACCGCTGAACGATTAAAGGCCTTGTACGGAAAGCAGTACTCCTTTAATCTGTTTGCAAATGATCCAACAGGTTGCATTGTTGAGATTCGGATTCCGTGGCAAGTTGTGTGAAGACATGAGTAAGAAAATTCGAACAGTTGTAGTGGATGATGAGCCTTTGGCACGACGCGGTTTACTGGTGCGTCTTGATCAGTTCGAGCAGGTTGAAGTGGTCGCTGAATGCAGTAATGGCCGTGATGCGGTGACACGTATCACCGAGACGGCGCCTGATCTGGTCTTTCTGGATATTCAGATGCCTGGTTTAAACGGCTTTGAAGTATTACGGGCGCTTAGTCAGTCAATGAGCCAGATGCCATTGATTGTGTTTGTTACCGCCTATGACCAGTATGCAATTCGAGCGTTCGATGTGCGGGCGCTGGATTATTTGCTCAAGCCAGTCGATGAAGAGCGTTTAGCGGCAGCGCTTGAGCGTATTGAGCTGGCTATGGTCAACGTGTCGGAAAAAGAACAGCAGCACAAGCTGGTTGACCTTGTCGCAGAAATGACCGGCGAAGACGGCGAAGATATTCTACGGCGGCTGGCGGATGGCGAGTCGTTGCGGGTAGATGACTATCCCGAGCATATTGCGATTAAGGAAAGTGGTGAGATTACCCGGGTCGCTATCAGCGCGATTGAATGGGTAGACGCCGCAGGCGATTACATGTGTATCCATGCTGACAATGAAACCCATATTCTTCGCCGCACCATGAAAGAGCTGGAAAAAGAGCTGAACCCGAAAAGTTTTCAGCGCATTCACCGCTCCGCTATTGTTAACCTGAACCAGGTACAGAAACTCTGTAGCAGGCAAAATGGGGAGTACCATCTTATTTTACATAATGGTGAAGAGTTAAAGGTTAGTCGTAGTTATAAAGACAAAATCAAACAATTAATTTTGGGCCGCTAGAACAGCGGCCCTTTTTGCCTGTGAAGCCTATGCAAAGATTACTTAAACTGATTATCGTAGCGCTGATTATTGTTGGGCTGGGTGCCTGTTCGCGAAGTTTTGCTTACCGTTTTGCGGATACGTATATTGTCTGGCAGGCGCGCGATTACGTGAGCCTGCAACGCGAGCAGCGTGAGGCATTAAGCGACGAGGTTGAAGCCTTTTTACAATGGCACGCAGAGACGCAGATACCACGTTATCACCTGACACTTGAAACCCTGGAAGCGGATATCACAGAGGCCACTCTCGACCCTGAGGCGGTGCGCCAGTATAGCGATTTAGCAGCGGACTTCTGGTTTCAGGTGCGTTCAGGGGCGTTGCCAGCGGCATTGCGTCTATTGCCTGACTTAAGTGATGCTCAGGTGGACGAGCTCATTCAGAGTGTGGCCGATTCAATTCAGCAACGTCTCGATGAGTATCAGGACTCAACCGCCGATGAGCGTGTTGCAGAACGTCGGGATATGTTTCAGCAACAGGCTCAGCGTTGGCTGGGAGCAGTCACCGAGGAGCAGCAGGCGTTGTTTGATGAGTGGGCTGACAGCATCGATGACAGCAATATGCTGTGGATTGAGTATCGGCTGGAATGGGCTGAACAGTTTGCCTCAGCCCTTGAACAGCGCAATCACTCGGATCTTTTCAGTGAGCAGCTGGACGGGCTTTTCTTAGAACCGGAGAACCTGCGCAGCGATATGTTGATAACCCAGGCGAGCGCAGCGAAAGAAGTCAGTCAAGAGCACTTAATGACCCTGCATGGCCTGCTAACCGACGATCAACGTCTGCATTTTGCGGCAGAGTTGCAAGAGTTGCGCCGCGACTTACGCAGTATGTTGCGCAGCCGCGACCTCGATATAGCAACAATGACCTTTTAAACCTGCATGATTTTAACGGTGTTACTGGATCCGATGGTACCCATTAAATCACCGTAGGTAATAATCACATAGTCGCCTTTCTGTAAATGCCCACGCGATTCCACCACGGCCATTGCATCCGCAATCAGCGTATCCAGTGCTGACTCACGAGTATCGAAATAGACCGGATAAACCCCACGGTACAGCGCCGTTTTTGCCAGCGTGCTGTGGTGACGGGTGAGGGCGAAAATCGGTAGTGCGGTGCTGATCCGTGACATCAACTTGGCGGTATGCCCAGATTCTGTCAGCGCAATAATCGCACTGACGCCACTGAGGTGGTTTGCAGCGTACATCGCCGACATCGCGGTTGATTCCGCAATCGAGGTGAAGGTTTCATCCGCGCGGTGATAGGACATGGTGACGCTGGGGTGAGTTTCGGCGCCCTTACAGATGTCTGCCATGGCCAGTACGGTTTCAACCGGGAACTTGCCTGCTGCGGTTTCCGCAGAGAGCATGACTGCATCTGTACCGTCAAGCACGGCGTTGGCTACGTCCATGACTTCGGCCCGTGTTGGCATCGAATTATCGATCATCGACTCCATCATCTGGGTGGCAGTAATGACGACTTTGTTGAGTGCCCGCGAACGTTGAATAATCTGTTTTTGTTTACCGACCAGTTGCGCATCGCCAATTTCAACACCGAGATCGCCACGCGCAACCATGACCACGTCAGAGGCATGGATAATATCATCCAGTGCCGCTTCGGTGGCGACCGCTTCAGCACGTTCAATCTTGGCGCAAATACCGCCTTTACCACCTGCTTCCCGAAGCAGGGCACGGGCGCGGTTTATATCGTCACTGGAGCGGGGAAAAGAGACCGCGAGAAAATCAACATTGATATCAGCGGCAGTCTGGATGTCACGTAAATCTTTATCAGTCAGTGCGGCCGCTGACAGGCCACCGCCTAAACGGTTAATCCCTTTATTGTTGCTTAGGGTACCGCCGACCAGAACGCTGGTAATGACCTGGCTGCCACTCACTGAATCGACCTGCAAGCGCAGCCGACCATCGTCGAGCAGTAACACATCGCCGGTATTTACATCCTGGGGTAAGTCAGCGTAATCAAGGCCTACCTGATTCGAATCACCGGCGTCTTTATCCAGACTGGCGTCAAGAACGAAGGTCTGACCCTGCTGCAGCTCTACGGAGCCTTCACTGAAGCGGGCCACACGTATTTTTGGACCTTGCAGATCACCTAAGATAGCAACATGACGACCATGTTTCGCGGCTTGTTCACGAACCATAGCGGCCCGTTTCACATGGTCTTCCGCGGTGCCGTGGGAAAAGTTTAAGCGTACCGTATTAGCGCCTGCAGCAATAAGCCTGGAAAGCACATCCGGATTGTCGGTGGCAGGGCCTAGGGTAGTAACTATTTTTGTACGTCTTAACATGCGGTGCTCCTTGAGTCCTGACGAGATGATTCTTGCTAGGCATGGGGTTAATGCTACCATAAAGCCAGACTCTACAGGTATGACATTACGATGAAGGGGATGTAAATGAGCGACCAGGCAGAATGGCGCAAGCGACTGACACCAGAGGCCTACCGGGTTTTGCGTGAGAAGGGCACGGAACGACCATTCAGCGGCGCCTTACTGGATGAAAACCGCCCGGGTATTTATGTCTGCGCGGGCTGTGGACAAGAACTCTTTTCTGCACAAACTAAGTTTGATGCAGGCTGCGGCTGGCCTAGCTTTTACGCGTCGCTGGGCGAGCAGGTGGAATACAATGAAGATACCAGCCATGGCATGCAGCGAATCGAGATTACGTGCAAACAATGTGGTGGTCATTTAGGCCATGTCTTTCCTGATGGGCCGGCACCGACGGGCCAGCGCTACTGTGTAAATTCGGTTGCGCTTGAGTTCAAAGCGGACGAAGGTTGATTTTTAAGTGGTGGGCGGAGGCGAAATTCAGTACAATGCCCGGCGAAATTTTTGCAACGGAAAGGGTTTTTTGGAATGACTGAAGCGCAAAACGATCGTACGTTATCCAGCTGGGAAGAACGGCAGGAATATGCAGAGCTGATGCAGCCACTGGTGGGTCGCCTGTATCGCACCAAAGGCGTTGAGATTCTGGTTTATGGCCGTTCATTACTGAATGGTTCCACCATCGATATTATCAAAGCGCATCGCCTGGTTCGTCAGCACGAAGGCAATAAACTGCGTTTGCGCGAAAGCTACCCGTTGTTAAAAGCAATTTCAGAGATGGAACTGGCCCCGGCACGAATTGATATCGGTAAGCTGGCGTTCAACTTCCTATTCAGAAACGACAACGACGGTCAGACTGTGGAAGATTACCTGCAGCAGGAACTGGCCGACGTGGTTGGTAAGCCAGACGATATCGAGCCTCAGGACGTCGTTTTATATGGCTTTGGTCGCATTGGCCGGTTACTGGCCCGGTTGCTGATCGAGAAAAACGGTAAAAATAACAAGCTTCGTTTACGTGCCATTGTGGTTCGTGGCGGGCGTGAAGGTGATCTCGAAAAACGCGCCAGTCTGTTGCGTCGTGATTCTGTGCATGGTCCTTTCAATGGTTCTATTACCGTTGACCACGAAGCCCAGGCAATTAAAGCCAACGGCACCAAAATTCAGGTGATTTACTCGGACGGTCCGGATCTGGTTGATTACACCAAGTATGGTATTAACAACGCGATTATCGTTGATAACACCGGTATCTGGAAAGACGAAGACGGCCTTGGTCTGCACCTGAAAGCGAAAGGCGCGAAGAAAGTGCTGCTGACGGCCCCGGCCAAAGGCGACATCAAAAATATCGTGCATGGCGTCAACGACCAGGATATTACCGCTGATGATCTGATTTTATCAGCTGCCAGCTGCACCACCAACGCGATCACCCCGGTGTTAAAAGCAGTTCATGACAAATATGAAATTGAAAGCGGTCACGTCGAGACCGTGCACGCGTACACCAATGATCAGAACCTGATTGATAACTATCACAAGGCAGACCGTCGTGGTCGCTCAGCACCACTGAACATGGTTCTGACCGAAACTGGCGCAGCCAAAGCCGTCGCGAAAGCCTTCCCGCAATTGAAAGGGAAGTTGACTGGTAACGCCATTCGTGTACCGACACCGAATGTGTCGATGGCGATTATGAACCTGAATATGGCGAAGTCGTCCGACAAAGAAGAAATGAACAAGTACCTGCGTGAAGTGGCGTTGTTCTCTGACTTACAAAACCAGGTGGATTACACAGCGTCGACTGAAATTGTTTCCTCGGATCTGGTCGGTAGCCGCTACGCCGGTATTGTTGATTCACAAGCGACTATTGTAGAAGGCAATCGCGCGGTGCTCTATATCTGGTACGACAATGAATTTGGCTACAGCTGCCAGGTACTGCGCGTGGTGCAGGACATGGCTGGTCAAAAAATGATTAGTTTACCTAAATAAACTAAACCTATCGCAAAGCGCCCTCAGAGGGCGCTTTATTTTTTGCTTTCCACTTATGGCAAGGGCAGGGCGCCGTAAGTTTGAACCTGGAGTGATACATCTATGTTTATTACCAGTCAGTTTGACAGTGGCAACATTGAAGTCGTTAAGGCTGAAGATGCCAGCGACATTCGTTTACGTATTCGCAAAGACGCGGAGTCTGATTTCTTTCAGTGGTTTCATTTTAAACTGTATAGCGAAGCAGAACGCGCCCACCGCCTGACCATTGAAGGGGTTGATACCGCAGCGTACCCGGATGGCTGGAAAGACTACCGGGCAATGGCCAGCTATGACCGTGAACACTGGTTCCGTGTCGATACCACGTTTGACGGTAAAAACCTGATCATCGAGCACACCCCCGAACAGGAAACCGTGTTCTATGCCTACTTCGTGCCGTATAGCTATGAACGTCATCTGGATTTACTGCAAGCCGCACAGCAGTCGAGCTGGGTTGAACAGCGCGTGCTGGGGCAGACACTGGATGGGCGTGATATGACGCTGCTGCAAATCGGAGAGCCGGCTGAAGGAAAGAAAAAAATCTGGGTTACTGCACGCCAACACCCCGGCGAGAGCATGGCTGAATGGTTCATCGAGGGTCTGCTGCACCGTCTGTTAGACGAGGACGATGGGGTCGCCCGTTTGTTGCTTGATAAAGCGGTCTTTTATGTGGTGCCGAATATGAACCCGGATGGCAGTGTTCGCGGTCATCTGCGGACCAATGCCAAAGGGGTTAATCTGAATCGTGAATGGCAGACCCCGAGCATGGAAAAGAGCCCGGAGGTGTACCTGGTTCGCGAGGAAATGGTTCGCATCGGGGTCGATATGTACCTTGATATCCACGGCGATGAAGCCATTCCGTACAACTTTGTCGCCGGTTGTGAAGGCAACCCCTCGTACGACCAGCGATTGCAGGGCTTAGAAGGCGACTTCAAACAGGCGCTGCTGAACGCAACACCTGAGTTTCAGGTTACCCACGGCTATGAGCTGGATGCACCAGGCCAGGCGAACCTGACGGTGGCTGCAGCCAATGTGGGTGAAACCTTCAACTGCCTCTCATTTACGGTAGAAATGCCATTTAAAGATAATAACGACATTGCCAATCCTGCAACGGGTTGGTCAGACGTACGCAGCCAGCAGTTTGGCTACGATACGCTGGCTGCAGTTCTCGCAGTTGCAGACAAGTTGCGCTAGTATGTCTGGGCACTACTTTTTAGGTCGGCGCAAATCGCCTGGCCTTCACTGGTAGTGCCCTTGGCTTAATGACGTAAACCAGTTTATACAAACAATAAATAACGATAATAACAGCAGGGGGCTACCTTGAACTTTATCAACAATATGCTGGACTGGATGGACAGCATTCTCGGCGGAGCGGTCTACTTCCCGTTTCTGCTGCTGGGTGTAGGTCTGTTCTTCACGATTTATCTGAAATTCCCTCAGATCCGTTTCTTTGCCCATGGTTGGCGCGTTATTACCGGTAAATTTGATCGCAGCCGTGATCCGGGCGACACCACTCACTTTCAGGCATTGACCACAGCCCTGTCAGGCACCATTGGTACGGGTAACATCGGTGGCGTAGCCCTGGCCTTGTTCCTCGGTGGCCCGGCGGCGTTATTCTGGATGTGGATGACGGCATTTTTTGGCATGACGACCAAGTTCGTTGAGGTCACGCTGTCGCACAAATACCGAGTGAAGACCGAAGATGGCACCATGGCTGGTGGCCCTATGTATTACATGTCCCGTGGCCTGAATATGAAATGGCTAGCGGTGATTTTTGCACTTGCGACGGTATTAAGTTCATTTGGTACCGGCAACATGCCGCAAAGTAACAATATTGCCCAGGCCATGGAAGCCACCTTTGGTGTTCCAACCATTTGGGTCGGTGGCGTTTTATCTGTCTTGCTGGCACTGGTTATCCTGGGCGGCATTCGCCGTATTGCGGCGGTAACCTCACGCATCGTGCCGTTGATGTCAGTGCTGTACGTGCTGGGTGCGTTTGCGGTTATTTTTTATAATATCGAGAATATTATTCCCTCGTTTATCGCCATTTTCGCTGGTGCCTTTACCGGGACAGCGGCAATTGGGGGTTTCGTCGGTGCCAGTTTCGCCTACGCCTTTAATATGGGTGTTGCGCGGGGACTTTATTCCAACGAAGCCGGTCAGGGCTCGGCGGCGATTGCGCATGCTTCGGCACGAACTAAAGAACCTGCTGAAGAGGGTATGGTCTCAATTCTTGAACCTTTTATCGACACCATTCTTATCTGTACGCTGACCGGTCTGGTTATTCTGGCTTCCGGTGTGTGGCACGAAAAGCACCAGAACCACTTTGATCGCTCCGATATGAGGATTATTTCAGGTGTTTACGACGACCAGATTGACACTGACCGTGCACAATTGTCGCGTTATCTGAATAACCAGGACCACAACATCGAAGTGTTCGAGGGACAAATAGATGTCGTTGCTGGCGAGCCTGAGCCTGGTAACTACACTATATTGAATGCGCGCTCAGTGGCTGAAAATGTCAGCATTCTGATCGGTGGTGATACGCCGTACAATGGTACGCTAGATGTCGCCAACGGACGTTTTACCCGCGATAACGTGCAGGTGTTTGGAGAGTCATTAATTCACTCAGCTGCATTAACCACGGTTGCTTTCACCCGAGGCTTCTTTGGTGACTTTGGTCAGTACATTGTCGCCGTAGCTCTGCTGATGTTCGCCTTCTCGACCGCGATTGCGTGGTCATACTATGGCGACAGAGCGATGATTTACCTGGCTGGTCCACGGTCGGTGATGCCATACCGGGTGATTTATGTGGCAGGCTTTTTCATTGCCGCGATTGCCGACACCACGTTGATCTGGAAGATTGCGGCGGTGGCCATTGTCCTTATGACGTTGCCTAACCTGCTCGGGATTATGCTGATGCGTCGCGAAATGAAAGAGACAGTGAATAAGTACTGGGCTGAAAACCAGCACAAACTGCCTGATTCGAAAGACTAGGCAAGCGTACTGTGATAGAACAGCAACAGGTTGAAGCGCTGACTTGTTGCTGTTTTTTTGTTTTTCCGCCTGTTCACGTTAATGGCTACCTTGATATTGTGGCTTATGGCACAATGTAACAGTAGTAAGGTCGTAGAGAAGAAATAGGCTAGGAGTGGTTGATGGCAATTGTGAATTGTCCTGAATGCAATAAGAAAATGTCCGATAAGGCCGCGGTTTGTGAGCATTGCGGATTTGTCGTAGATGGTCTTGATGCAAATACGCTGGAACGAAAGCGTCGCCGCGCCCGCGCTGACTATATCAATAAGCTGACAGCACAGAGTATGTTAGCGATGCTGGTGTTTGTGGTCGGCATCGGGGGGTTGTTTTATTTTCGCGATGACACCTCGCCTGATCCGACCTGGCAGTCTCAGATTTCAATTGGTCTGATGGCGATTGGCTTTATCTGGTATATTGTCAACCGTGTACGATTGTTAAATACGCGACGGAAGTAGGCTTGATGCAACCCGAACAACTTATTGAAAACATGTCAGAAGCGCTTTACCTGCGTTTGCGAGAAGCGGTAGAAACAGGTCGCTGGCCGGACGGAAATCCGTTAACGGAGCAACAGCGTGAAGACAGCCTGAGCTTGGTAATGATGTACCAGGCCCGTCATTTAGACCAGACTGAACCTTTTTCTATTGGCAAAAATGGTCAATTTATTAGTAAATCGAAAGCAGAAATGCGGCGTGAACGAGAGCAGGAAATTACCCGCTTTAGTATCCAGCCTGAGACCCCGGAGTCTGATAAAACGTGAATAGCTATTCAACCCCTGATTACCCTTTACTCGTTGAACAAGCCAAGGCCATTGTCAGTGACGAACCTCATCTAATTGCCAACCTGGCAAATCTAAGCGCATTATTAAATGACAATCTGGAAGATATTAACTGGGTTGGATTCTATCTGGCTGACAGTGCAGACGAGCTGGTATTAGGTCCTTTCCAGGGTAAAGTTGCCTGTGTCCGCATTGCCATCGGCAAAGGTGTTTGTGGCACCGCGGCGGCACAAAAGACAACCCAACGAATTGCTGATGTACATGCCTTTGCAGGCCACATAGCCTGTGATGCCGCGAGCAACTCAGAAATTGTGCTACCGATCGAAGTCGCAGGGCAGGTGGTCGCGGTACTTGATATCGACAGCCCTTCACTGGACCGCTTTAGCGCCGCAGACCAACAAGGTCTTGAGGCATTATTGCCAGTCATTCAGGGACTTAACTGGGCGGCGTATGTTAGATGAGTTTTTAGTTCACCCGTATCTGGTCACTGTGGCCGATATGGATGAGTTTGAAGAAGAGGCAGAGTTAGCTGCCGACCAACTGAACGGCATGTTGCATTGTGCTGTGGCGCAAGGTGAGTCGCGCGAATGGACCCACGCTCAGATAATTGAGTTGATAGAAGAGCTGTGCTTTATCTGGTTCCGTGAACCAGCACTGACCGAACTGGAAAGTGACGAAATAGACGATTATGTTTTTAGTGTTGCGCGGCGCATGGAGCAGCAGCGTGATGAAGACAACGAAACCCCTGATGATGAGTAACAAGGTTTAGTACATGGAAAACCAGCAAACTACCGAGAAATTGCCAACAAGCAAAGCAGTTATCGCTTATTTGGCAGAACAATTCCCCCAGTGTTTTAGTGTCGCTGGTGAAGCTAAGCCTTTAAAAATAGGTATTTTTGAAGACCTGGCGAGTCGTATGGAAGATGACCCTAAGGTTAGCAAAACGCGGTTGCGTGGCGCGCTTCGTCAGTACACCAATTCATGGCGCTACCTGCGCTGTGTCACTGCCGGCACCGAACGGGTTGATCTGGATGGCGCTGCAGCAGGTATTGTAGAAGAAGACCATGCCAAACATGCGCAGGAAGAACTGGCTGAGTCTAAAGCCCGTGCAGCTGAAAAGCGGGTTGAAAAGCGTAAAGCCGAACACGCAGCGAAAGAGCCGGGTGACAAAACAACCAAATCAGCGGCTAAGCGCCCCGCAGCAAAACGCGCGGCGACTGCTGGCAAGTCGCGCAGCAATAGCAAAGGTAAAGCCACTGCTGCAAAAGCCGATATTAAGTTAGCGCCATTGGCTGACGATGCCATTAAAGTGGGGCAATCGGTACAGGTTAAGCTGGGACAATCGCCTATGGCGGGAACTGTTACCGCGATTGAGAAGTCAGAAGTGCAGGTGCAGTTGGTGTCAGGCATCACTGTAAAAGTTAAAGCTGAGAACCTGTTTACCGAATCTTAGGAGTTTATGCATGAGTAAGCCATTGTTACGAAGCCTGATCCTCAGTAGCCTTCTGGTTGCGCCGTTAAGCTTTGCCATTTCTCCGAACTACACGCTGGATGATTTGCCAACGCTGGCCGCTGAGTCTCAGCATGTAACGGCGAGCAAACGTATTTCTTCCTATTTTACCCGTTATCATTATTCACGGGTGGATCTGGATGAGTCGATGAGCGAGCAGGTTTTTGAGCGTTATTTCGACCAACTGGATTACAACCGCATGTTCTTTTTGCAATCTGACATCGATCAGTTTGCAGAGGCAAAAGGACAGTTCCATAACTATCTGCAGGAAGGCGAGCTCGAGGTCCCATATGAGATTTATCAGCTCAGCCTTGAACGCCGTTATGAACGCTATTCGTACGCGCTGGAACTGCTCGATGACGCTGAGTTCGACTTTGAAGTCGAAGGGGAGCGTTATTATTACGACCGGACTGAAGAAGCCTGGCCAGAAAGCGAAGATGAGCTGGATGAAATTTGGCAGCAACGGCTAAAAAATGACGCGCTGAATCTTGCCATGGCTGGCCGCGAGGCGGACGAAATTATCGATAACCTGGAACGTCGCTATCAAAGTGCGATTCAGCGTTTAACGCAGTCGCAAAGTGAAGACGCGTTCCAGACCGTCATGAATGCGTTTGCACGCAGTGTTGAAGCTCATACCAGCTATTTGTCACCACGCAATGCCGAACGCTTCCAGCAGAATATGAACTTGCAACTGGAAGGTATTGGCGCTGTCCTGCAGGCGGAATATGACTATACCGTTATCCGCTCACTGGTACCTGGTGGCCCGGCCGACCAAACCGGCATGTTGGCACCGGATGACCGTATTATTGCGGTCGCCCAGGGCGACAAAGAGTTTGTCGATGTTATCGGCTGGCGACTTGATGATGTGGTTGATTTAATCACCGGACCGAAAGGTAGCACCGTTCGCTTGCAGGTTTTAAAAGAAAGCGAGGGGTCCGGCGGCGCGCCAGAGACAGTTGAAATTGTTCGCGACAAAGTTCGCCTGGAAGATCGCGAAGCAAAAGCTGAAGTGGAAACCATGGAAGACGGCGCTTATGCAGGCCGCCGTATGGGTATTATCGAAATCCCAGGCTTCTACAATAATTTATCTGCGGACGTCCGCACCCTTATCAGCGAGCTGAAAGAAGAAGACGTCGAAGGGATAGTTGTTGACTTACGTGGTAACGGCGGTGGTTCCCTGAGCGAATCGATTTACCTGACCGGGCTGTTTATCGAGCAGGGGCCTGTGGTTCAGGTACGCGATAGTAGTGGCCGGGTTGAAGTCAATGGCGACGACGATGGTCAGGCGTATTACGACGGTCCGTTAGTGGTACTGGTTGATCGCTTTAGCGCCTCAGCGTCGGAAATTTTTGCTGCAGCCATACAGGACTACAATCGCGGTCTGATCGTGGGCGAGCCAACCTTTGGTAAAGGAACAGTCCAGCAACACCGTCCGTTGCAACGCCGCTTTGATTTTTATTCCAACCCGCTTGGCAGTATTCAGTACACCATTGCCAAGTTCTATCGCATCGATGGTGGCAGCACGCAGCATCGGGGAGTAATGCCTGATATCTTATTCCCGTCTGCTTTAGAGCCGGATGAATTCGGTGAAAGCCGCGCTGACAATGCCTTACCCTGGGATCAAATTGATTCGGTTGAGTATCAGCGTTTTGACTGGCTGAACGATGAAATGCTGACCCAGTTACAACAACGCCATGATGGCCGTATTGTTGATGACCCGGAATTTGCTTACGTTATAGATGATATTGAACGTTTTCGTGAGCGCCGTGACCGCAACTATGTGTCGTTAGTGCAAAGTGAACGTGAGGCCGAATCGGATGCCGACAGCCAACGCCGTCTGCAGCGCATTAATGAGCGTTTGCAGCGGGCTGGCAAAGAGCCTGTCGAGGCAGCTGAAGATGCGGACGAGCGGTACCGTGAAGCAGATCCTTATTTGCAGGAGACACTGCGCATCGCTGTGGACTTTATCGAAGCCCGCAAGCAAGATAGCTAACCTGTGAACATTGAGCGGGCCCGTGGTGACGCGAGGCCCGCTTACTTGTTTCTGACACCTGTCAGTCACAATAAGAACAAGAACCGCTAAAGGTCTCTCATGACAACACCAACAAGACCCGCCACCAGTCAACGCTGGAGTAGCCGTCTTTCATTCGTGCTGGCAGCCACCGCCGCCGCGGTTGGTTTAGGCAATATTTGGAAATTTCCCTACATTATGGGCGAGAACGGCGGTGGTGCCTTTGTTCTCGTTTATCTGCTCTGTATTTTCGCACTGGGTATACCTGTTTTAATCGGTGAACTGCTGATTGGTCGGCGCGGGCGCAACTCCCCAGGGTATGCCGCACGTAAACTGGCGGTTGAGTCAGGCCGCCATTGGGCCTGGCAATTAACCGGTTGGGCTACTATGCTCGCGGGCTTTTTAATTCTCACCTTTTACGTGGTGATAGCCTCGTGGGCGTTTTCGTATGTATTAAAAAGTGCTCAGGGCACTTTCGACAGCCCCTCAGCCAAGCTGGTTAACGACGTTTACGAGCAGATGACTGCTTCCGCTGGCGAGATGCTGCTATTTACCGCGTTGCTGATAATCGCAACGGCGGTTATTGTCGGTAAAGGCTTCAAGCATGGCCTTGAGCGCACCGTGAAGTGGTTGATGCCATTATTGCTACTGCTGTTGATTGGCATCGCTATCTATTCGGCCAACGTGGGTGACTTAGGCGCAGCCCTAAACTTCATTTTCAAGCCGGATTTTAGTCAGCTGACCGTTAACAGTGTGCTGATTGCGCTTGGACATGCCTTTTTCACCCTCAGCCTGGCCTCGGGCGTGATGATTATGTATGGCGCTTACCTACCGAAAGAGACCTCGATTGTATCGACCTCAATCTGGATCGCGGTTGCCGACACCTTGGTTGCTATCATTGCCGGTCTGGCTATATTTCCACTGGTTTTTGGTTACGGCCTGACCCCGGGCGAGGGGCCTGGGCTTATCTTCCAGACCTTACCTCTTGCCTTTGCAACCATGCCGGGCGGCATCGTCGTCGGCACGGTTTTCTTCATTATGCTATTGTTAGCGGCCTTTACCTCTGCCATCTCGATGATCGAGTCGATAGCCGCTTTTGTAGTGGAACGGTTTGCCGTAACACGGTGGCAGGCTGCCGCAGGTTCCTGTGTGATCCTGTTTACTTTCAGCCTGATGACCATATACTCGTTCGCCGGAGCAGGGTGGGCCCAGGTCGACTGGGCCTTCATGGGCAAAGAAACGCCGACCTTGTTTCATGTCATTGACCATCTGACGTCCAATATTATGTTGCCGTTGGGCGGCCTGGCGGTGGCATTATTTACAGGTTGGGCGATAGAGTCCCGTTACATGCGCGAAGAACTTAACACTAGCACACGGGTATTCAGGCTATGGCGTTTCGCGGTGCGGTATGTGGCACCGGTCGCTATTACCCTGGTATTTTTGCAACTTATCGGCGTGCTTACTTTTTAACTCAGGAATAATTTCAGATGTCGGATTCAATTAAAAAGCCAACTTACATACAGGCTGCGACGCCACTGATAGCACTTATCGTCATGCTGGCGACATCGGTTTTTATGTTTGGTGCCGATTCGTCGTACGGACCCAACCAACTGGCATTGTTAACCGCAGCCGCACTGGCGTGTATCGTCGCGTTTAGCAATGGTTACAGCTGGGAGCAAATCGAAGAGGGCATTACCAAGGGAATTTCGGTAGCCCTGGGTGCCATCCTTATTATCCTCATGGTTGGCTCTCTGATTGGTACCTGGTTGCTGTCTGGGATCGTCCCCACCTTGATTTACTACGGCCTCGAACTACTCAGCCCAAGTTGGTTCTATGCTGCCAGCTGTCTGATTTGTGCCATTGTTGCGATATCTATTGGTAGTTCCTGGACCACGGCGGCGACTATTGGTGTGGCGTTAATTGGTGTTGCCACCGGAATGGAGCTGAATATAGCGATTGCTGCAGGTGCGGTAGTTTCCGGCGCCTATTTCGGTGACAAAATGTCGCCTCTGTCGGACACCACTAACCTGGCGCCAGCGGTGTCCGGAAGTGAGCTTTTTGCCCACATTCGGTATATGACACTAACCGCAGTACCAGCCTTTGTTATCTCGCTGCTTTTGTTTACCTTCATCGGCTTTACCAGCTCGGCCAGCGCCAATCTGCAAAGCCTTGAAGTGATGCAGAATGAGCTGCTTTCCATTTTTAATATTAATATTTTGATGCTGGTGCCGTTGGCGATTTTATTTACCCTTGCGGTGCTGAAAAAGCCGGCATTACCAACTATTTTTATCGGAGCCATACTCGGTGGTGTTTGGGCGATTATCTTTCAGCCTGATGTGGTAGCGACGCTAGTCCCAGAATCCGTAGAGGGCAGCTGGTTAGGGCCGATTGGTGCAGTTTGGGTGGCCCTGTTCGACGGAACCCGGGTAAGTACCGACAACCCAGATTTGGAATCGTTGCTTAGTGGTGGCGGTATGGTCAGCATGCTCAACACCGTCTGGCTGATTCTGACCGCAATGACGTTTGGTGCTGTTATGGAATGTACCGGGTTATTGCGCCAGCTGTTGAAAGGGTTGTTGAAAGTTGTTCATTCAACAGGGGGCTTAATTACGGCCACCTTGTTCACCTGCTTCGGCGTGAATCTGTTGACTGCCGATCAGTATATGGCGATTGTTCTGCCGGGACGGATGTTCCGTGAAGAGTATGCAAACCGTGATCTCGACCCCCGGGTCCTGTCACGTACCCTGGAAGACAGCGGTACCATTACCTCCGCATTGATTCCATGGAACACCTGTGGTGCCTATATGTTTGCGGTGCTAGGTGTGTTCCCATTAACCTACGCACCATTTGCATTCTTCCTTTACCTGACCCCGTTGATAGCGATGATTTTCGCCTTCACTAACTTCAAGATCCTACGTTTAAGTGATAACCAGAGTCGCCAGGAGGCCTATTCCTAAATGAGTAAGTTACCGACTGCAAAGTATCGCCTGGATTACCAGGCTCCCGATTTCCTTATCGACACCGTCGATCTGGATATTGAACTGGATGATCATGCCAGCACCATACGGAATGTCATGCGAGTGCGCCGCAACGGGCAGCACCAGCGACCCTTAGTACTGGATGGTGAGAATATGCAGTTGCAGGCGGTCGCGATTAACGGCGAAACACTGACCAATGATCAGTTTCAGCAAACGGATGCCGAGCTGACCATTACCGGGTTACCTGACGAATGTGAGCTGAGTATTGAAACCCTGGTTGACCCGGCAAACAACACTGCGCTGGAAGGGCTTTATAAGTCAGGCGGCGCTTTTTGCACCCAGTGTGAAGCGGAAGGATTCCGGCGCATTACCTACTATTTAGATCGGCCCGATGTACTGGCCGTGTTCACCACCACGTTGCATGCTGACAAAAGCAAATTTCCCTATTTACTAGCCAACGGCAACCCGGTTGCTCAGGGTGATGAAGCGCAAGGCCGTCATTTCGTGACCTGGCATGATCCGCATCCGAAGCCTTGTTATCTGTTTGCTGTGGTAGCGGGCGACTTTGACTTGCTCGAAGATACCTTTACCACCATGGAAGGGCGTCACGTCGACCTTCAGTTGTTTGTTGATAAGGGTAACCTGGGCCGGGCAACCTTCGCCATGGAATCGCTGAAAGCGTCGATGAAATGGGACGAGGAGCGCTTTGGGCTGGCCTATGATCTCGATATTTACATGGTCGTGGCCGTTAACTTTTTCAACATGGGCGCAATGGAAAACAAAGGCCTCAACGTTTTCAATGCGAAGTACGTGCTGGCCGATTCGCGCACTGCGACAGATCAGGATTTTCTCAATATTGAATCGGTGATCGGTCATGAATACTTTCATAACTGGACCGGCAACCGGATTACCTGTCGTGACTGGTTTCAGCTGAGCCTGAAAGAAGGCCTGACGGTGTTTCGAGATCAGGAATTCAGTGGTGATATGTCGATGCGGCCCGTACACCGCATCAACGACGTTCGTATTATGCGCACTCACCAGTTTGCTGAAGACTCAAGCCCGATGGCGCACCCAATACGCCCGGATAAAGTTATTGAAATGAATAACTTCTATACCGTGACTGTGTATAACAAAGGTGCCGAAGTGATTCGGATGATGCATACGCTACTTGGCGAAAGCGGTTTTCAGGCCGGCATGAAGCTCTATGTTGAGCGTCATGATGGCCAGGCGGTCACCTGCGAAGACTTTATCAGCGCGATGGAAGATGCCAACCAAATCGATTTTACTCAGTTTCGCCGTTGGTACGAGCAGGCAGGAACCCCCACCGTGCGGATTAAAGAAAGTTACGACGAGACGACTCAGCAATACCGTCTGCACTGTACCCAGCACACGCCAGCAACGCCCGGGCAGCCTGAAAAACAACCGTTTCACATTCCCATGCGTGTTCAGTTCTATACCGAGCAAGGGGACGCCATGCAGTTGCAATGTGCTGATCTGAAAGATGATGTGATCAGTCTGCAGAAAGAAGAACAGACCTTTGTGTTCAGTGGCGCAACGAGCAAACCCGTGGCCGGTTTCTTCGCTGGTTTTTCTGCCCCGGTACGGATTGATGCCGGTTACACGGAAGGCCAACTACTGAACTTACTGGCCTATAGTGATGACCCCTTTATTGGCTGGGACAGTGCCCAACAGATCTATCTGCGGGCGATTAAGTCTGCGGTTAGCAACGATAGCCCGTTGCAGCTCTCCGGCGATGCAATTGAGGCATTGCAGCACCAGCTAACGCAACCGGACCGTGATCCGGCACTGCTCGCGCTATTGCTGCAAATCCCAAGTGAAGAAGCGGTCAGCGGAGAGTACGAGCAAATTCCGGTGGAAGCGATTCACAGCGCCTGTCAGCAACTCAAAGTTCAGCTTGCAACGGAGCTGAAAACGACCTTGTGGCAGACCTGGAAAGCGTTTAAACCAAGCGGCGAGTACCAGTTCAACGCCGACGATATAGCTCGTCGTATGCTGGCTAACACCTGCTTAAGCTACCTTGCCCTGCACCCGGATGCTGAAATAGAGCAGACCTTAATTGACCATTTTAAAGCCGATAACCTGACCGATGAACTGGCTGCGCTGCAGGCAGCAGTGATGGCGGACCATCAGTGTGCTGCCGACTTTATCGACCAGTTTGCTGAACGTTGGCAAGGGGAAGCCTTGGTCATGGATAAATGGCTAGCCGTTCAGGCCGCAGCACCACATGCTAACACCTTAGCTCAGGTGAAAGCGCTGACTGAACACGCTGCCTTTAGCTATGATAATCCGAACCGGGTTTATGCCTTGCTGGCGACGTTTACGCATAACCTCGCTCAGTTACATCGCGCAGACGGGGAAGGGTACCGCCTGGTGACTGAAGTTATTCGTCGCCTTAACGAAAGTAATCCTCAGGTTGCATCACGGTTATTGTCGTCGTTGCTGCAGTGGAAACGTTTTGATCAGCAACGCCAGGATTTACTCAAGACTGAATTGCAAGCGTTGCGCAAATTGCCCAACCTGGCCAACGACTTGTTTGAGAAAGTCGAACAAAGTCTGGCCGAATAGAGGACCGACAATGACCCGGCAATTTACTTTTGCCCTGGTATTCAGCCCCGCCGAACTGGAACGTCGTTATTACCGGGAGGGGCTCGAAAACATTGTTGTAACAACCGAGCAGGGCCTGCGTGTGCAACTACCGCTGCGCAGGTTTGTTCCTTTTATTACCGGGCATGGTATACGAGGCCGTTTTCTGCTCACTTTAGATGCCCACAACCGCTTTATTTCATTACAAAAAACCAACGATATATAACCTTTGATGCGGTCTGGTAAAAGACTCCTCGCACCAGCTAATAAAGCATTGCAATTCCTAACATAACGTCCGAGAATACTCATATAACGTATCCCCGTGGCAAGGGGTTTGCGCAAGTCCATTGCTACGGTTTCACTCTCTGCTAGCC
This sequence comes from Aliidiomarina soli, assembly GCF_003986975.1. GTDB lineage: Bacteria > Pseudomonadota > Gammaproteobacteria > Enterobacterales > Alteromonadaceae > Aliidiomarina > Aliidiomarina soli. The sequence continues at coordinate 570,173 of NZ_PIPO01000001.1, forward strand.
CACAAGGAAATTAGCATAATGGCGTTGGTCGACGGTCAGCCTCCGGTACTCCTTGAAAAAGTCTCTGAAATCATTCGCAAAAAGATGCCGTCTGAAACGGCTGCCACAGTTGATATGTTCGCAAGGCGACTATATCGAACCATCTCTTCCGGCGATCTAAAGGATCGCGACGAAAGCAATATGTACGGAGCCGTAGTAGGGCTCTGGCACAGCTTCGCTAAGTATGTCTCTAATAGTAAAGCGACGATCAAAGTCTATAACCCGGAAGTGAGCAAACACGGCTGGGAATCTCCACATACTATTATTGAAATAATTCAGACGGATATGCCATTTATGGTCGACTCGGTGCGGATGGTACTGAATCGTCTTGGTATTACCTCGCATCTGTTATTGCATACGCCATTGGCCCATAAGCGCGACAAAAAGGGCAGAATCACTGAAATCCTGGCGGCCGGAGAAACGGCCAAAGATACCCAGGTTGATACCGTGTTTTTGATCGAAGTGGATCGCCAACACGAAGAGAGCGACCTCAAGGCGTTGAAGGAAGAGCTGGTCTCAGTGATGGAAGAAATCACCCTGGCAGTTTCTGACTGGAAGCCAATGCGCGCAAAATTAAAGCAGATTGCTAACAACCTTGAGGCGCGTAATTTCCCCGGTAGCAAAGAAAAACTCGAAGAAGCACAACGTTTTTTGTGTTGGCTGGCTGAAGATAACTTTACCCTGACAGGGTATCGCCACTACCGGGTTGAACCGGTTAAAGGCGACTACCAACTGGTTCAGGATGAAAAGTCCAGCCTGGGTCTGATGAAAAACACCTCGGGTAAGCCACCCTTGCTGCTGTCCAAAATGTCAGAAGATGCGCGACATACTGCGTTGGGGCAGGACGAGTTATTACTGTTAACCAAAACCAACACACGTTCGCGGGTTCATCGTCCGGCACATGCGGATTACGTTGGAATTAAAGAGTTTGATAAAGACGGCAATGTGATCGGTGAAGATCGCTTTGTTGGCTTATATTCGGCTAGCTTTTACAACGACAGCGCAATGGATATCCCGCTGGTCCGGGACAAGATCGAACGGGTCATCCGCGATTCAAAATTCCAGCCGGGTTCCCATGCGACCAAAGCGCTGCTCAATATCATGCAGACGTATCCGCGCGACGAGATTGTTCAGACCAGCGATGACGACCTGTTAAAAATCGGTATGGGTGTGCTGCAAATCCAGGAACGCGATATGACGCGGGTCTTTTTGCGCCGCGATATTTTCGGTCGTTTCATTACGGTCATGGTGTATGTGCCACGTGAGCGCTACAACACTCTGTTACGACAAAAAACACAGGCGATCCTTGCACGAACCCTGCGCAGCGATGAAGAAGTAGATTTCACCACATTCTTCTCCGAATCGGCACTGGCCCGCACGCAGTACACCGTTCGTGTAAAAGACAGCGAACAAGATATTGATGTAAAAGAATTAGAGGACAACTTAGTGGAAGCTGCTCGTTCATGGGAAGACAATTTAGAACGCGTTTTAGTCAGTGCGCATGGTGAATCAAAAGCACGCGAACTGGTCCGCCGCTACGCACAGGGCTTTTCCCGCGCATACAAAGAAGAAATATTACCGTCTGTTGCGCTGGCCGATATCGCTCAACTTGAGCGTCTAGACGACGACCACAAGCTGGGCATGCTGTTTTATCGCGCGCAGGAAGTTCAGGATGACTCCAACCGGGTCAAACTGAAATTATTCCATAAAGATGAGCCGATTCATTTGTCGGACGTATTGCCGATGCTGGAAAATTTCGGCTTGCGGATCATTAATGAAAGCCCGTATCAGATTACGACGCATGAAGGTCATGTGTTCTGGGTTCTTGACTTCTTTATGCTGCACACCGCGGGCAAACTGGATCTGGAAAACAGCCGCGATAACTTCCAGGATGCCTTTGCAAAAGTGTGGGACGGTCATTACGAAGATGACGGTTTCAACCGCTTAATTCTGGGTGCGGGTATGACAGGACGTGATGTCCTGGTACTACGAATGTTCGCCAAGTACATGCGCCAGATCGGGGTCACCTTTAGCCAGAGTTACATTGAAAGTACCTTCACTCGTTATCCTCAACTGGGTAAGCTGCTGGTCAAAATGTTTGCGACCAAATTTGACCCTAAAGGCAAATTTACCGAGAAGAAACTCGAGAACGTGGTTACGAAGCTTCAGGCTGGACTGGAAGATGTCAGCGGCCTCGACGATGACCGTATTATTTCCCGCTACATGGACTTGATTCTGGCCGCATTACGGACCAACTTCTTCCAGCCTGATCAGGATGGCAACGAGAAACCGTATATTTCAGTCAAGTTCTTACCGGAAAACATTCCGGATATGCCGTTGCCACTACCAAAATACGAAATTTTCGTATACTCACCACGAATTGAAGGTGTTCACCTGCGCGGCGGCAAGGTTGCCCGCGGTGGCTTACGCTGGTCAGACCGTCGCGAAGACTTCCGTACCGAGGTACTGGGTCTGGTTAAAGCACAGCAAGTTAAGAATGCGGTGATTGTCCCGGTGGGCGCCAAAGGCGGCTTTGTCTGTAAACAATTGCCGGATGATCGGGAAGGCTTCTTTGAAGAAGGAAAGGCCTGCTATCGCACCTTTATTCGCGCCCTGTTAGACATTACCGATAACATCATTGAAGGCGAGGTTATTCACCCTGACGCTGTGGTTCGCCACGACGACGATGACCCCTATCTGGTCGTCGCAGCGGATAAAGGCACCGCAACCTTCTCGGATATCGCCAATGGTATCGCCGCCGAGTACAAACACTGGCTTGGTGATGCGTTTGCATCTGGTGGTTCAGTTGGTTACGACCATAAGAAAATGGGTATTACCGCACGCGGCGGCTGGGAATCTGTTAAGCGTCATTTCCGTGAAATGGGCGTTGACTGTCAGACTACCGACTTCACCTGCGTTGCCATTGGTGACATGGGCGGCGATGTGTTTGGTAATGGCATGCTGTTATCGAAGCACACCAAACTAGTCGGTGCGTTTAACCATATGCATATTTTTATCGACCCGGATCCGGATGCTGCGAAGTCCTGGAAAGAGCGCGAGCGTTTGTTCAACCTGCCGCGTTCGTCATGGGACGACTACGATAAAAAACTGATCAGTCAGGGCGGCGGCATTTTCTCGCGCAGTGCTAAGTCGATTGAGCTGTCTCCGGAAATAAAGAAACTGATCGGCACGCAGAAAAAGTCGATGGCCCCGAATGACCTGATTAAAGCGTTACTGACTGCTGAAGTTGATCTGGTGTGGAACGGTGGTATCGGTACCTATGTTAAAGGTGCCAAAGAAACGGATACCGAAGTAGGGGACCGTGCCAACGATGCATTGCGCATTAACGGTAGCGAGCTGCGGGCGAAAATTGTTGGTGAAGGCGGTAACCTTGGCTTCACCCAACTTGGCCGTATCGAGTTTGCCAATAAAGGTGGCCGCATCAATACCGATTTCATCGACAACGTTGGTGGGGTCGACTGTTCAGACAACGAAGTCAATATTAAGATCCTGCTGAATGGCTTAGTCAACCAGGGCAAGCTAACCCGCGAGCAGCGCGACAAGCTGCTGTATCAGATGACCGATGATGTCGCGGAACTGGTTTTAGAAGACTGCAATCGTCAAACCCAGTCAATTTCTATCACCGCACTGCGTGGACCGGATCAGATCAAAGAAATGCAGCGCTTCATTCACCAGCTGGAACGCGATGGTTTGCTTGACCGCAGCTTAGAGTTCCTGCCGGATGACGATGAATTGGCAGAGCGCACAGCCTCAGGTAAGGGCTTAAGCCGTCCTGAACTGGCGGTGTTAACTGCCTACGGCAAAATGGTGCTGAAAGAAGAGCTGTTAACCGACGAAATCACTCAGGATCCGTTCCACGGTAAGGAACTTCTTGAGTCATTCCCGCAGGTTCTGCGCGACAAATTCAGCGACGCGATGGAAGATCACCCACTGCGTGGACAGATTATTGCGACCAAGCTGGCCAATAACATTGTCAACGACATGGGACCGAACTTCGTCAGTCGTAAAATTGAAGCGACCGGAGCCTCGGTTGCGGAAGTTGCCAACGCCTATGTGGTCGCTCGTGAAGTGTTCGGCTGTGAACGCATCTGGAACGAAATCTGGGCCCTGGACAATGTGGTTCCTGCGAATGTACAGAATGATGTGCTGTTCCAGGTACGCCGTATGGTTCGTCGCGCCACTCGCTGGATGCTGCGCCATCGTCGCACTGAACTGGCCAATATACAGGCGAGCATTGATTTCTATCGTCCGGCGTTTGATGACCTGCGTAAAAATGCCTTGAGTTACATGGCAGAGAAAGAAGCCGATGCGCTACGCAAGAACATAGACAAGCTGGTTGAGCATGGCTTGCCAAAAGAGCTGGCAACCGAGGTCGGCACCTTGAGCACGGTCTTCTCAGCGCTTGATATCGCCGATGTGACCGCGGATGACAAGTCACGCGACATTCCATTGGTGGCGCAACTGTATTTCCGCCTTGGTGCTCGTGTTGAATTGCATTGGTTCCTTGACCAGGTCAATAGTCAGCCGGTAGCAAACCACTGGCAGGCGTTAGCCCGGGCTGCGTTCCGTGAAGAACTGGACTGGCAGCAGCGGTCATTGACCCAGACGGTATTCAAACTGGCAAATGGCGAAACCGATGCCGATGCCATGCTGGATAACTGGATGGAGTTGAACAAAAACGCGATTGAGCGCTGGAAAGGCATTCTGGCGGACTTCAAAACAACCAAGAGCCATGAATTTGCCAAGTTCTCAGTTGCCTTACGTGAGCTGATGTTACTGAGCCATATCTGTGGCACGCAAAAATAATGGGGCTCTATAGTCTGGTCCGGCGTCAGCTGTTTAAGCTTGACGCCGAAGCTTCACATGACTGGACACTGAACTGGTTAGCACGCATCGGGCATAGCCCCTTGCGTGCTTTCTTACGTCAGGGTGTGAAGAATAAGCCGGTGCAGTGCATGGGGATCGAGTTTGCCAACCCGGTTGGGCTGGCTGCTGGCCTGGACAAAAATGGCACCTGCATCGATGCGTTTGCGCAGATGGGCTTTGGTTTTATCGAAGTGGGTACAGTGACGCCGCGAGCGCAGCCCGGTAACCCGAAACCGCGGATGTTTCGTTTACCGCAACACGACGCCATTATTAATCGCATGGGGTTTAACAATCAGGGCGTTGATTTTCTTGTCGAACAGGTCCGCCAAGCACGCTATAAGGGCGTCCTGGGGATCAATATCGGCAAGAATAAAGACACCGCCGAAGCGGATGCCGCGCAGGATTACCTGCTCTGCATGGATAAGGTCTATCCCTACGCTGATTACATAACGATTAATATATCGTCACCCAACACACCTGGTTTGCGCGACATGCAACATGGCGAGCATTTACAAAAGTTGTTGGCGGCCTTGAAAGAACGTCAGGCGGCACTCAAAGAACAACACGGGAAGTACGTCCCACTGGCGGTGAAAATTGCACCTGACCTGAGTGACGATGAGATTCAAAGTCTGGCTGACACTTTTAATCGCTATGCCGTTGATGCAGTGATTGCAACCAACACCACGTTGAGCCGGGAGGCAGTAAAAGGACACCCGCATGCGGACGAAGCAGGGGGTCTGAGTGGAAAACCGGTTGCGCCTTTAAGCCTTCATGTGATTACTCAGTTACGCCCGGTGCTTGACGCTGCGATCCCGATTATTGGCGTCGGTGGCATTGATAGTTCCGCCCAGGCAAACGCCGTTTTAAAGGCCGGCGCCAGTCTGGTTCAGGTGTATAGCGGCTTTATTTACCAGGGCCCGCGCTTAGTTAAGGATATTGTTAACGGCTTGTAATACCTAATATAAGCGGTTAAAGTGTGACCTCGTTACTATCATATGTGTTTGTTTAGAGGGACAGGATGTCGTACCTGAACTGGTTGTGGATTTTTGATGACGAGCGTCAGTGCTTACAGTTGAGCACCGATGATGTATTACTCGATGTAAGCTACCGGCGGCGCCAGTTGCAGCAGTATCTGCCTGAGCAGGAAGCGTTCAGCATAGATGACGTGGAACACTTTAACCGTTTCCAGGACTACCTTGAACAGTATTCAAGCCTTTCAGTTAGTCAGCAGTTTCAGGCCTGTTTGCATGCCACGGCCGCACTGCATTTTCTGAAGCCCAGTTTACCGCAAAGCTGGCACTTTCAATTCGCCGATCATGAGCCATGGCCAGAAGACCATCTTAGCTGTGCACTTGATTCAGGGTTGGATTGCTGTGACATGTTGCTACTGGATCAAGATGAGCGTAGCAGCCTGTGTTTATTGCTCGACCAGTCCATGCGCCTGTCGCCGACCAAAACACTGAACCGTTATGAATGTATCCGGGTTCTCAATGACCGTTTACAATTCAGCCGGATGCACCCGCTTGAACGTCCTTTCACCCGTAACTGGTCGTCGTCTGCCTGAGTATAGCCGTGCGCACTTAGAGCAGGGGACTTAAAAAGAACACCAGCCGCTCCCGAAACCGGGAGAAAATTGAGCGTTTATGCCAGCGCTCCGGGCATATGGTTTCGCTGTCCTCTATATAGGATGCAACCAGGTCACAAATAGCTTTGCAGCTGGACGGATGAAACAGGGCCAGGGATATTTCAAAATTGACCTGCAGACTGCGGGCGTCCAGATTCACACTGCCGAAGATTGCCAGCTGATCATCAATGAGTAAGGCTTTGGTATGCAATAAACCACCGTGGTAATTGCGAATTTCTGCGCCTGCTTGCAATAAATCGTCATAGAACGCCCGACTGGCCCAGCTAACCAGGCGCGAGTCGTTGCGTCTTGGGACCAGAATGGTCATTTTGACTCCCCGGGCGAGTGCCTGCAGTAAGGCTTCAAACACCGGCTCAGGTGGGACGAAGTAGGGGGTACAGATGGTTATGCTGGTATCGGCGCGGTAGATTGCACTGAGCATAACTTCGGTAATCAGATCATGACCCAGGCCAGGACCTGAGGGAATGGTGGCAAGCCATTGCTGGCTTACGTGTTTCTCAACATCGATTGAGGTCGGCAAATGCTCTTCGGTTTCGACCTCCCAGTCCCAGGCAAACACCTTGGCCATACCAACAGCGGCGGCTCCCCGAAATCTTGCCATTGCATCAATCCACTGACCAACATTCGCATTTTTATTGAATTCCGTCGGATCTGCCATGTTCATTGAACCCGTGTAGGCAATTTGATGATCGATCACGATAATCTTACGGTGCAAACGGATATCGGCCCGACGCAGAGCTAAGCGCCAGGGCGACACTGGCAAAGCGGGTACAATATGAATACCTGCTTCTTTCATCGCTTTATGCCCTTTGCTAAAGAAAAATGGCCAGGAACCAGCGTCATCCGCCAGAATACGTACCTCAACCCCGCGCTGGGCTGCTTTGATCAGGGCAGTCTCGATCTCATTAACCTGACCTTTGGAATGCCAGATATAAAATTCCAGATCAATAGTGCGTTGCGCATTCTCAATGTCTGTTCGTAACGAAGCAAAAATCGCTTGCGGGCTGTTTAACAGGGTAAAGTCGTGATAATTCAGTACTCCAACACCCAGGCGTTTAATCAATAGCTGTTGGATGGCTTTCGATAGTGACGAGTCGGGTAGAGTATCGCTGTCATCATGCATTTTCTCGGTCATCGATTTAAGCGCGTTCATATAAGGTTCACGCATCGACTCGGATTTTTCAGCGCGACGCTGCCCCAGCTGCATTTCGCCGAAGAAGAAGTACGCGAAAGCGCCTATCAGAGGCACTATATAAATGATCAGAAGCCAGGCAAGTGACGCGCTCATACTTTGACGTTTAAAAATCACACGTAACGTCACGCTGGCGATAAAAAGCCAGTAAAGGATGAAGAGTAAATCCGATGATATCATCCGTTAGAAGGTCCGTTTTGAGAGTGAATAGCTTCCATTTTAGCCGCTTTGGCGAGAAAATCAGCACTTAATCAAGTATTTACTTAGTTTAGTAAAATCCCGCTTGCGCTGGAACAAGGTTATCAGTATAGTGCACCTCATCGGACGCGGGGTGGAGCAGTCTGGTAGCTCGTCGGGCTCATAACCCGAAGGTCGTAGGTTCGAATCCTGCCCCCGCAACCAATTCTCTGTATAGATTCTCATAAGTAAAGACTCAATCAAGGCACATCCAGTGCCAATAGATAAAAAGACTTCTTCCTTCTATTTCGCTATAATCAGCGCACAATTTCAAACCAAGAAACTACATGCTCAATTATTTCGCGACCTGCGCTAAAGGTCTTGAACCCCTGCTATTCGAAGAAATTCAGTCCCTCGGTGCATCCGATGTTAAACAAACGCTAGCCGGTTGCTATTTCCGTGGCGAGCAAGAAGTCGGATACCGAATTTGCCTATGGTCCCGCCTAGCCAGTCGCGTTCTACTGCAACTCGATAAGCAGGACGTTTTCAACCGGGATGACCTGTTACAAGCCTCAACCAATATCGACTGGCCGTCGCTGTTTTCGGACCGCGCGACCATTGCAGTCGATTTTCGTGGTACCTCCACCGAACTTAATCACACTCAGTTTTCTGCCCGCGTGGTAAAAGACGGCGTGGTTGACCGCTTCCGTGAAGACCAGCATGCACGGCCCAATGTCGATCCGCAGCAACCCGATATTCGCATCAATGTCCGTTTATCCCGGGATCAGGCAACCTTTTATCTCGATCTCAGTGGCGAAAGCCTGCATAAGCGCGGTTACCGTTTGCAGAAAGGGGCAGCGCCATTGCGCGAGACACTTGCAGCGGCGGTGGTAGCTCGTTGCGGCTTAACCCTGGCGGATGCGCAGAAAGAACAAACTATTCTCGATATTTTTGCTGGTTCCGCAACACTGCTGCTGGAAGCCGCGCAGGTACTAACCGACCGCGCACCGGGTTTGGCTCGTGAGCGCTGGGGCTTTGAAGGTTGGCGCGGACACCGGCCGGCCGTGTGGCAGGCTCTGCGGCAGGACGCGATCGAACGTTTTGAAAGCGGTCGTACACAATGTGCGACCCGTTTTGTTGCGGTCGACTTAGACGCTGAAGTGCTCGATGCCGGACGAGAAAATGCGCAGGCACTCGAGGTGGAGCATTTATTTCAATTTCACTGTGCAGATGCCCTGGAGTTCGACGCATCCGAGCTTACCCCCGGACTTGTCCTTGGCAACCCGCCCTATGGCGAGCGCCTCGGCGACGAACTTGCAGTATTGCTGTTGTTCCGTCAACTAGGTCAGCGTTTACGCAGCCACTACCAGGGCTGGCAGGCCGCCTTACTGGCACCGGAAGAAGTACTGCTAAAGCGTCTTAAGCTGACCAGCCACAAAAAATACAAACTGTTCAATGGCGCGATTCCAGTGACTCTGGCGCTGTTTGATATGAATGAATCGCAAGTTGAGTTTACAAAAACTCACAACGATGATGTCGCCAACCGCCTGCGTAAGAATGCACAAAAGCTGGCGAAGTGGGCGCGCAAAGAGGGCGTTGACTGCTATCGTCTGTACGACGCGGACCTACCTGAGTACAACGCTGCCATTGATGTCTATGGTGACTATCTGGTGGTTCAGGAGTATGCGGCGCCCTCAGACATTCCGGACGGGGTCGCTGATGACCGTTTCTGGCATATTCTTGAAACAATTCCTGCGGTGTTGCCGTTTGATGAAGCCCATATGGTGGTTAAGCAACGCAAACGGCAGGCTGGTAAAGCGCAGTATGAAAAGCAGGAGGCGAAAGAAAGCATCGAGTTCGAAGTCGCCGAATACAATGCGCGCTTTAAAGTTAACCTGACTGATTACCTGGATACCGGACTCTTTCTTGATCACCGTTTAGTGCGTAAAGAAATTCAACGTCTGGCGAAAGACAAACGGGTGCTTAATCTGTTTGCTTACACCGGTAGTGCATCGGTCCATGCCGCTATAGCAGGGGCCGAGCATATTACCACTGTGGATATGTCGCGCACCTACCTGAACTGGGCGAAAGATAACTTCCGCCTTAACCACCAGACCATCAGCAAACACGACTTTATTCAAGCCGATTGCCTGACCTGGCTAGAGGATGAAGCAACGCAGGGCGAACAGCAGTGGGATTTGATTTTCCTTGACCCGCCAACGTTTTCGAATTCAAAACGAATGGAAAACAGCTTTGATGTGCAACGTGACCATGTTGGCCTGTTGCAGCACGCAGCATCGTTACTGGCTGCCGATGGATTACTGATTTTCTCGACCAATAAACGTAAGTTTAAGCTCGATACAGACGCCTTAGCAGCTGCTGGACTGGTGGCTGAAGACCGCAGTGCCTGGTCGATTCCTGAAGATTTCAAACGTAACAAGCACATTCACCAATGTTGGTTCCTGCGCCATGCCTGAGTTCTATTTACTGATCAGGCATCCATGCCCATTGTGCCAACAGGCTCTGGTGATGATCCATCAGACAGAGCTGGAAGAGCCGGTGTCTTTGCACATGGTCGATATTGACGAACAACCTGAGTTACAGGATGAGTATGGCTGGCTGATTCCGGTACTGATCCGGCAGCGTGACGATGCCGAATTGAAATGGCCTTTTGATCCACAACGGTTAGCGGAGTTTTTGCAGCAATGACAACTTTACTGCAGTTAAAAGATGCACAGCTGAGCTTCGGTTCGGACCCTATTCTTGACCACGCCGATTTTGCTATCGAGCATGGCGAACGGGTTTGTATCGTTGGTCGAAACGGTGCTGGTAAATCCAGCCTGATGAAAATTATCGATGGCGAAGTCCAGCTCGACGGCGGGAGCCTGAATAGCAGCGGTTCGAGAGTCGCGCGTTTACCCCAGGACCCGCCCGCCCAGTCGGAAGATACGGTGTATGACTATGTCGCCGAAGGGCTTGCAGAAGTTGGTGCATTACTAAAACGGTATCATCAGTTAAGTATGCAGCTCGGAGACTGTGATGATCAGGTTCTTGCTGAATTCGGCAAGGTTCAGCAGGGCATCGAAGCACAGAATGGATGGCAGTTTACCACCGCCATTGATCAGGTCTTAACTCGTTTAAATCTGGACCCGGATGCCACCCTTGAGCAGTTGTCAGGCGGGTGGCTGCGGCGGGTGGCATTGGCCCGCGCGCTGGTTACTCAGCCGCAGATACTGTTACTGGATGAGCCTACCAACCACTTGGATATTGAAATGGTCGAGTGGCTGGAGAGCCAACTGCTTGATTTTAACGGCGCCATTATCTTTATCAGTCACGATCGCGCCTTTATTCGTCACCTGGCGACCCGCATTGTCGACCTCGACCGCGGACAGTTAACCAGTTTCCCCGGCGATTACGATGCCTACCTTGAAGAAAAACAACGTTTGCTTGAAGTAGAAGCGAGCCAACGTGCTGAGTTTGATAAAAAATTGGCGCAGGAAGAAACCTGGATACGGCAAGGGGTTAAAGCACGTCGAACCCGAAATGAAGGCCGCGTCCGTGCGCTTCAGGCGCTGCGCAAACAACGTGCTGAACGACGTGAGTTGCTCGGCAGTGCACGGCTGAACGTCAGCGAAGGAAGCCGCTCGGGTAAGATTGTATTTGCCGGTGAGCATATTAATCTGAGTTTTGCTGACAAGTGCATTATTGATGATCTTGATCTGACTATTCAGCGCGGCGATAAAATTGCGCTGGTGGGTCCAAACGGCTGCGGTAAAAGTACCCTGATTAAGGTTATCCTTAACCAGCTTGAGGCCGACAGCGGCAAAGTGAAGTTTGGTACCAACCTCAAGGTGGCGTACTTTGACCAGCACCGTGCGGCGCTGGATCCGCAAAAGTCAGTCGCCGAAAATGTCGGCGATGGCAAGCAGGATGTTATTCATCAGGGGCGCCCGCGCCACATTCTGAGTTACCTGCAGGACTTTTTGTTTTCGCCGCGACAGGCACAAACCCCAGTTAAAGCGCTGTCCGGCGGGGAGCGCAATCGCGCGCTGCTAGCCAAGCTATTCCTGCCGGAAAGCAATGTGCTGGTGCTCGATGAGCCCACCAACGATCTCGATGTGGATACCCTCGAGCTGCTGGAACAAATTATCAATGACTACCAGGGCACCGTATTGCTGGTAAGCCATGATCGTGAGTTCGTTGATAACACCGCGAGCAGCATATTGTTGTTTGAAGGGGCAGGGCGTATTACTGAGGTAGCGGGCGGCTATGAAGATGTGCAAAACTACCTCAAGCATAAAGCGCAACAATCGACGCAACAGGCGTCAAAAAGTGCCGCTGGCAGCGGAACCAAAAGTGCACCGCAACAGTCAGAGGGCAAGGCTTCAGCGTCTCGCCCGAAAAAGCTATCATATAAGCTGCAGCGTGAACTTGAAGAGCTGCCCGGGCAAATTGAAGCCATCGAAGCTGAACTGGAAAACTTGCAGGCAGCTATTGCCGAGGCTGATTTTTTTCAGCAAGCGCATGAACACACAGAGCCAGTTCTGAGCCGCGTAGCAGAGTTAGAAGAGGCACTAATGCATGTCTTAGAGCGTTGGGAAGAACTGGAACAACAACAAGGTAATGAACAGGCATGATCAAGAAGTATTCGGTAAGTCTGCTGGCAGCGTCGATCGCCGCCAGTGTTAGTTTCGCCAGTAATGCCAATGATAGTATTGAGGTCGTCGACCTCGGCGCCTTAGAGGGTGCCTATGAAACCTATCCAACGGGAATGAATGATGCTGGTATCGCTGTTGTCGTCAACCGCAACCTTTGGAACCAGAACATTCGCTTTGAGCTAATCGACCCAGAGCGCTTTGAGGACGAAGATTTAGATAATCCTGATGATAATACGTATCGCTTAGTACGCAACGCATTAAATAGTCCAGGAGCTCTTGGCAGTGACCCGGCATCGCAAAAACTGGGCCAGCAAATTTCACATAAGTATGACGGCCAGCCAGTTGCACTGGAAGGGTTCGACAGTATTGATGCTGAAACCAACCGGGAAACCGATTCTGTCAATTACATTGGCACGGATATTAATGATCTAGATGTGATTGTCGGCCAGGCTGGTGAACCTTATGAGCGCCGCGTGACCACAAACCGGGAACAAGAGGAAGTGCAATACTTCATGCGTGATAGCTTTCCTCGTGCATTTGCCAAAGAAGCAGGTGCTATTACGTTCTTGCCATCGTCTGTTAGTGACCTTTATCAGGGTGGTACCAGCCGTGCCACCGCAGTCAATAACCAGAACCAGGCGGTTGGTTATGCCGCGGTCGCTAACACGCCCAATCTGACTAATCGCTTTGACGTATGTGCTGAACCTTCAGACGACGAAGCCGAGTCAGATCCCAGCTATGAAGAACTCAATGTCTGCATCTGGCGTTATTGGTACAGCCAGGAAGTTGCTACCGTAGCCAATGGAGGCTCTCGCAGCCCGATTTTTGTTGAACAGGCGCACGCCTGGGAGCAAAGCGAGCAGGGCGAATGGCAAGCGCGTCACCTCGGAGCCTATGAAGCACCAGAACCGACTGACGAAGATGCGCAGCGAATCCTGCTAACCAGCCGGGCGTACGATGTCAACGAGCAGGGTATTGCCGTGGGTACAGCCCAGCGCGTGGTGACCTATTTCGAAGGGACCGAGAATGTGCTGGTAAACACCGCTGTGGTTTTCCGCGATGGCGAATTGCAGGATCTGCAAGACGAATACCGTTCGCAGAACAGCCTTGCAACAGCTATTAATGACGATAACATCGTAGTTGGTTATACCTCAGAACGAGCCGGACTGTTTAACCGTGACCGGGCGTTCTATGTCGATATCGAGGATCCGTCAGCGGAGCCAACGTATCCACTAGGCTTTTTCAATACGTCCTCGTGGCGCCCGCGTGCTATCAATAACAACAAGCAGGTGGTAGGTCAGGGTGAAGTGTCAACCTTACAGGCTGCAGTGCGGCCCACAGTCGGCTTCTTGTACGACATTGAAAGCGATACCATCACCGACTTAAATACCTTGTTACCCTGTGACAGCGGTTACCGGATTATTGATGCGGTTGATATTAATGACCGTGGTGAAATTCTTGCCGTTGCATTAACCGAGATTGTTATTCCCATCGATGATACTCAAAGCAGTGCGGATCGAATCCGGGCTGTGCGCCTGCAAGCTGGTAGTGGCGAGGCCTGTGGTGTAGAAGAGGAAGCGCGGGAGCGGCAGGGGGCGAGTATGCATCCGTTGTTAGCAGGCAGTATGGCACTGTTTGCCTTACTTATTACACTACGTCGGTTCAGAGCTCGCTCCTAAATAAAATTCGTCTATCAAAAAACAACGCTCAAATCAGATGCTTAGGCTAGCCATTCTGATTTGAGCTTTTTTTTCATTGAACTTTCATCGGAATGTCATTATCAATTAACTATGACCTGCTGAGAAGCGCTCATCTTCATCTTGCAATATCTTATACCAAGAAGAGGAAGTGATAATGAAAAGACAGAAACGAGACCGCTTAGAAAGAGCACACGCCCAAGGTTACAAAGCAGGTATCGGAGGTCGTTCTAAAGAATTCTGCCCCTACAGTACGGGGGATCCCCGCTCTCAATGGCTAGGCGGTTGGCGAGACGCAATAGAAGCTCGCAATGACGGTCATTTCCGCTAAGATTTTACCTCACAGCGTTCATACCACCATTCGATTCAAACTTTAAAAATTCTCCGACATAGGTTATCAGAAACAAGAAAGCCCCTGTTAAGCAGGGGCTTTCTTAATTCTGTAGCACGAGTAAAGGCTCAACGGCCTCGACCGCACGTTAGAATGAGGTGGTATCAGTAAACAGGCCCACTTTTAAATCTTTAGCGGTATAAATCGTGCGGCCGTCGACTCGTACTTCGCCGTCACCGACGCCCATATACAAGGAACGCTTAATAACGCGTTTCATATGAATATGATAAGTAACTTTCTTCGCCGTAGGCAGGATTTGTCCGGTAAATTTAACTTCACCCACACCCAACGCGCGACCGCGACCCGGGCCACCAGAACAAGCCAGGAAAAAGCCAAGAAGCTGCCACATCGCGTCGAGTCCAAGACAACCAGGCATAACCGGATCGCCGGGGAAATGACAGGCAAAGAACCATAAATCTGGATGAATATCCAATTCTGCTTCCACGTAGCCTTTACCGAAGTCACCACCGTCGTCATTCATTTCGGTAACCCGGTCCATCATCAGCATATTCGGGGCTGGCAGCTGAGAGTTGCCAGGACCGAACATCTCGCCACGGCTACATGCCAGTAATTCTTCTTTTGTATAACTTGATTGTTTCATTCAGCACCAATGGTCAGTAAATCTGGCGCTAATCTAGCGTACATGTGTAAGCTACACAACTCTGAGCAGTTAATTTTATTACCAAAACTGCCACCAGCGGCGAATTATCTCCTGATGCTGGGCTTGCCGAATGCGCTTGTTTATTCGGCCAAACAAGGTGTCTTTGGTGCTGTCGGTGGCGTTACCACAAGGGCATTGCATCAACAGATCAAAGGCTTCGCTGACATGTTCAACAACATGCACCGAAAATTCACCGGCCGCTACCGACTCAACCAGTTCGTCTGACAAATGCAGGTTAACCTGGTTCGAGCGTGGAATTATCACGCCCTGGTCCTTACCGAAGCCGCGTTGTTTGCACAGGCGATAGAAGCCTTCGATTTTCTCGTTTACTCCACCAATAGCCTGCACGTTGCCAAACTGGTCAATTGCGCCGGTAACTGCCAGTGCCTGGCGCACCGGGGTATCAGACAAGGCCGATACCAGACAACACAGCTCAGCCAGTGATGCGCTGTCACCATCCACTTCATGGTACGACTGTTCGAATACTAGCGTTGCTGACAGTGGCATGGGATCTTTGCCGGCAAACAGGTTGGCGAGGTAAGCCATTAGAATCATCACACCCTTAGTGTGAATGTTGCCACTTAGCTCGGATTTACGTTCAATATCAATGATATCACCGTCCCCATAGTGGACTGTCGCGGTGATCCGTGAAGGCTCACCGAATTCACTGCCGCCCATGGTAACGACTGTCAGACCATTTATTTGCCCGACTACTTCACCTTTGGTTTCAATTTTGACCTGGTTTTCCAGCATTGCCTGACGGCTCATTTCAGCCAGATAGTGCTCTCGTTGCTGGTCGTTACTCACCGCCTGCAGCAGATGGTCGGTGTTAATTCGTGATTCATGCTCACTGGCTGCAATCGCGTCAGCTTCCTGCAGTAACTGGATCAAACGCAAGGTATCCAGACTCAGCTCCTCCTGATGCTCAGTAAAGCTGGAGGACAGGGTCAGCAAACGATGCATGCCATCGTCTGTTAACGGACGATGTTCAACCCGTTGCTGAAGGTAACTTAAGTACTGGAAGTAGTTAGCCACCGGGCTTAGTTGTGCTGGGTAATGGTCAGTGAAATCCGCCAGGTAAGGAAACAAATTGGCAAAATCAGCGTCCAGATCGCGCAACTGAGCGAGTAGGGCGCGGCTACCGGCAAGAATCACCTTCAGATGAACAGGCACCGGCTGTGGTGCATAAAATGCACCTTGTTCAGGTAACTGCCAGCTAAATTCACCGCGTTTAAGAACGTATTTCAGACGCTGCCAGTAATCGCCCTGGCGTAATAACTGTTCTGCATCAATAACCAGGGTGCCGCCGTTCGCTTTTAACAGGGCGCCGGGCTGTATTAAATGCAATTCACTACTGACGGTACCAGCGATCGTTTGCAAGCGGATTTCACCGAACAAATCGGCCTCAGTTACGCGGGGACAGTAATGCCAGGCAACTTTGCTGTCCTGGGTCACGACAATATTGGCCAGTTCATTGCCCGGCAGATCTTCAAATTTCTTGTCGCTGATACTCTGCAAATAACGATTCAATGGCGG
Source organism: Aliidiomarina soli (assembly GCF_003986975.1). Classification (GTDB taxonomy): domain Bacteria; phylum Pseudomonadota; class Gammaproteobacteria; order Enterobacterales; family Alteromonadaceae; genus Aliidiomarina; species Aliidiomarina soli. The sequence goes on from NZ_PIPO01000001.1 coordinate 587,056, forward strand.
CCAGTTAAACTGCGCTTGTAGACTGTCCAGAAGTGGCGCACGATTATCCGGTTCAGTATCAAGCAGCGCCCATAAACGTTCGACCACGGCTCTGGCACTGCCAGCAGGCAAGTGGAGACATATAGGTTGGGTTTCATCGACAGGATTTACCACATAAACCCAGTCGTGAAGATCGTGGGCGGGCCATTGCTGTTGCTCGGCAACCGCACTAAACATGGCTTCGGGCTCGCAACCGGCAGGAACAATCGCGAACACATGGGCATAATGCCCGGGTACAGCCTGTGCCTGAGCGATTGCCTGTAAAGCACGTTGCTGGCCAACCAGCATGTCTGCGGTTACCCGGCTTGGTCGTTGTTGCATCCATCGCCCGGCTTGCGCGCGTAGTTGTTCGATAGGTAGCTTGGTCACAAATGTTCCTAAGTAATTCTGTTGTCGCAATGATACGGCAAGCTACCGGGTTCAACAAATTGAACCACAGTAAAATTAGCTGGTTATACTGAACTTTTTATTCCCCGCTTCGTAAATGATGGAAGCGTTGGCCCGTAGCATAGGATTTATAATTACAATGAAGATCAAAAAAACAGTCGTAAGACTGTCTGCAATCGCCACCATGTTAGTTATCTCATCAGCTCAGGCGCAATGGAGTTTAGGGGCAGGGGGCATCAGTTCAGACGCCAGCTATCGCGGTGTTGACCGTGATAATTTTGTCATTCCGGTGGTTGGCTATGAAGGCGAACGGTTTTATTTTCGCGGCCTCGAACTGGGCTATCGGTTAAACCAGGCTAGTCGACGTTCTCCACATCAGTGGTCCGTGATAGTCACAGGAGCGCCATTCAGGTTCCGTCCGAATGACAGTCGCGACCCGCAAATGCGCCAGCTGGATAGTCGTTCTTTTTCCGCTGAACTTGCCTTAGATTACCGGTTCATGACTCCGTTTGGAGTTTTTGATGCCCGTGTCGGGCATGACATTCGGGGAAATGGCCATCGCTTGAGTGCAAGTTATGCCTATCCGTTGTCGCCCAACCCACGTAAATGGCAGTTGAGCCCGTCTATTGGTATCGCCTATATCAGCAGCGGTTACACCGACTATTACTATGGTGTGTCTGTAGCCGAAGCTGAACGCAGTGGTCTTGCCGAATACGGCAGCCAGGATGCCTTTAATCCAAACCTGCGCCTGAGTGGCTATTATCGGATTGACGAACGATGGAATCTGTTTGGAGCGATAAGCGCGTCACGCTTGTCGAGCAAGATTGCGAACAGCCCAATGGCTGACGGACGCTATATTAGCACCGCGATACTAGCTGTTTCGTACAGTTTCTGAAACCAGTGTGCCGGCTCTGACCGGCCTTATTGCGCTATTTATATGACTTCGCATAATGTATATTATGTTAAATACGGTATTGTAAAGAGAGTCTGAAGTAGAATCGAGAGGAACTGAATATATGGCACTAAATACGCGACCAATTCGAGCTCCACTCTTTGTGGTTGGCTGGATGCTGATTTTCAGCACTCCGCTCATGGCCAGTTATGAAGACGACTTAAACTCGCTGTCCCGATTGCATAACCTGGTTGTCATTCAGGACGGCGAGATTGTGCTCGAGCATCATCAGGCTGGACCCGAGCCAGCAGAGGCTGCAAATATTAAATCTCTGTCTAAGTCGATCCTTTCCCTGCTCGCGGGTATTGCTATTGATAAAGGGTATTTCGAACTCAATCAACCAATCTCAGAACTGCTTGGTCGCCATCAGCCGGCACAACCACCTGCTGATCTAAGTCAGATTCAGGTCGAACATTTGCTCAGCATGCAGTCTGGTTTACAACGTACATCGGGTCGCCATTACGGAAGCTGGGTAAACAGCGACAACTGGACCCGTTATGCACTGACCCGCCCGATGGTGGATGAACCGGGCGGCGACATGCTCTACTCGACCGGTAATAGTCATATTCTGGCGGCTATTCTAACTGAGCAAACTGGACGTAGCTTGTTGCAACTGATGCGCAACTGGGTCGGCAGTCCATTGAATATTCGTATCTACCCATGGCTGCAAAGCCCCGAAGGCATTTACTTTGGCGGCAATGACATGCGTATCTCGGCACGCGGCCTGGCCTGGATTGGCCAGCTTTATGTCAATCAAGGGATGGCAAACGGGCAACAGGTGGTGAGTGAAAATTGGATTGAGCAAAGCTTTCAGCCGCGAACCAACTCAGTTTACACTGATGATCCCTATGGTCTTGGCTGGTTTTCCTATCAGTTTAACGACGTCGAGGCGTTTTACGGGCGTGGTTATGGCGGGCAACTACTTTACGTTATACCAGCGTACAAGCTGAGTATTGTGATGACATCTGATCCAACACCTCCGTCTCAGGGGGGTTACATCAACCGCCAGCACCGTTTTGTTGAAGAGCACATTCTGCCGCGCTTCAGCGACAGATAAAGGGATTTTATTCATCTCTGGCGAATACATAGCATCGCTAGAGATGAAAGGTACCCTCCAGGAACGTCTTCTCGCCCTGCCCGTCACTTACTATTAAACGGCCGCTGTCTTTCTGGATATGTGAAACGGCAGTATTGGGCAGTTCCAGAGGCCGTTTGAAGACAATCTCCATGCTGGTCACTTGAGTATTAAACTGTTTCTCAAGATCCGCCTGCATCCGCGCAACTGAGTACATACCGTGAATAATTGGGTGATCAAAGCCGAACCAACGGGATAACCAGGGGTGAATGTGAATTGGGTTGTAGTCACCGGATAAGCGCGCATAGCGCCGACCAAGCGATGCATTTAACTGCCAGATATCCAATTGTTGCCAAAGGCTTAACTCCAGCGATTCTGTGCGAACCCGGCGGCTCGCGGGCGTTCTACCACCAGCCCCGACCTGATAGGTGCTTTCGCAACGTAAAATCGTGTGCCCATTTTGGGTAAAGTCGACAATGTAGACTGGGCGTACCCGTTTACGGGTTGAAGCCCGGGCAGGTAGTTCTATACGGACGTTAATAGTGAAACCTTGCTCTGCTTTTAAGGTTCCCAACCACTCCATCCGGTTGGCAACGTGTACCATCCCCAGAATCGGCCATGGGAAGCGCTTATCAAGCATCGCGGCTAAATGGGCACGTTGTGCAAGCAGGTAAAAATACGTCAATGGGTAGGCACTAACGAGACCGGGGAACTGACTTTTATAATCGGCTAAGTGCGCGGGGCGGATAGCGTCCAGGCTAAACTGTGCCTCAATCGCCGTCAGGTCTTGTGCAACCTTGCCTGACCGAACCATGGTGGGCAACGCGCGAACCAGCATACCTGGCAATGGGGGCAAAGCAGATTGCTGCATGAATGGAACTCCTTTCTAACCAGTGCCACAGGCTTGGCACCTGCGTATTGTAGCAAATGCAGTATTTGGAAGCGCATTATTTTACACTGGTATGAACTCATCACCTCATCTTTACCTGGTTTTTGCAACCGCTGAAGGACATGAAAAAAACCAGCCATAAAGGCTGGTTTTGTTAGTGAGGCACGTCATTTGCTACATCGCCCGCTTTATTCGGCCGGTACAATCACTGCATCAATTCCGTGAATCACGCCGTTACTGGCTTCGATGTCGGCATGTACCACAGTTGCGGTGTTGACCATGACGTTACCATAGCTGGCCTGCACCTGGAGCTGGCCACCATTAATGGTTTCGATCGCGGTTTGTTCTTCAGGGACGTCGCTACTTGCGATTTCGTCGGCCACCACGTGATAGCTTAGTATCGTACGCAATTGGTCGGTATCGTCGAGTAAAGCATCCAGGGTACCTTCCGGTAGCGCCGCAAACGCATCATTGGTCGGTGCAAACACCGTATAACTACCGTCTTTGTCCAGTGCGTCGCCCATACCGGCCGCTTCAAGCGCCGTTACAAAGGTGGAGAAACGCTCGTCATGCTGAGCAACTTTAACGATATCATATTCACTTTTATCATGGTCACCATGATGATTTGCTAACGCAGCGAAGGATACGCTCATGCTCACAACGGCAGCCATAGTTGCTAATTTAGTATTCAGTTTTGTATTTAACATCGGTCATTCCTCGTGTTGTTGATTCATACATGTTTACGCATCAATCTGAGGAACAGACCTTTTATTGGCTGTTATTTACCCAGCCTTTACACAGGTGCAGGATTTGATTCAAATCCTGTTATAAAAGCAAACTATTGGTTTACTGCGCCTGTAACAAGGTAGCTGCCACCTCCTCACCTAAATGCTCCTGCAGCACTTGCTGGTAGCGCCCGGTTTTCAGGTACCCACCCTCGGCAGCAAAAAATGCAGTCAGCAACGACTGCCAGTCGTTATCTTTGGGCATAATAATACCAAAGCGCTCGCCTTCGACACTAAAAGCAGGATGATGGCGAATAGCAACCCCCTGCTCTATGGCTCGATGATAGTTATAGGCGTCGATGTAGCTGTAATGGCCGTTGACCACGTGATCGATAACCGCCTGGTTGGTATCCACCCGTTGCAAAGGCGTATCACCCTGAAGCTGGTCACGTAGTTCGCCGACCCGCACTTCATGCAAGGTGCCGGCAAAGGCTACGGGCTCTAAATCAGCCAGCGCGGCCAGTCCTTGGTCACCCTCGATGGTTGCAACCTCCTCCGGGGTTATCAGTACCGCCACATTGTGCAAATACGCCGGCGAGAAAGCGACCTGCTCACGACGCTGCTCAGTAATGGTGACATTGCCCAGCCCAAAGACACCACCGTTGCCATTAGCGACTCGCTGATACATCTGGCTCCAGTCATTTTCGGCGACAAAGTCCAGTTGCAAACGAACGCCATGGTAGCGCTCAAACCAGGCTTTAAAGTCGTTCATGATAGCAATGCTAACGCCGCTCAGTTGACCTTCTTCATTCTCATACGCAAACCCCGGAGCGGGAACATAAAGGACTTTCAACCTGCCCTGCCCGGTTTCCCTGGCGTCGCTGAAATAGCTTGCGCTATCCGCTGGTTCGGAAGCCGATGGGCGCTGTACTTTATCCCCACAAGCGCTCAGCGTGAGCAGCGTCATCGCCAGCAACGCCCAGCGAATCTGGCTTTTAATTATATTAGGCATCTAACTTATTCCTTTTTAGACTCAAAAAACCTTTATTATTAGTTTTTTCTTAACTGTACTTGCAGTCGCTTTTAAGTATGATGATAGTCGTAGTCTCCCCGACAAGTACTAATAAGACAGTAACAACTGTCACCTACGAAAACTAGAAAACAACAGATCGGGGTAAATGTTCAGGGATTATAGAGGGAAGTTGTATATGAACCAATGGTTACAGAGAATGCCTATCAGTGTCCGTTTGTTGCTGTTACTGGTAATAGCGGCAACGGGCACCGTATTAATGGTCACCTTCATGCTGTTTAATTTGCGCACTGTCATTATTGATGGTGAGCAGCAGAAGCTGGATGCACTCAATGATGCCTCGATGACAATTGTCGAGGACTACTACAACCGTTTCCGCGACGGTCAAATGACGGAAACAGAAGCCCAGCAAGGCGCCATTGAGCGACTTGATCAAATTCGCTATGAGGGTCAGGAATACGTTTTCACCCTAAACCGAGCCGGTATACTGATACAGCACCCGTTCTCCGGCCAGCGCGGACGCAACGTACTAAACTTTTCCGACTCCAACGGCACTCAGTTATTCAGACTGATGCTCGAGCGCACCGAAAATCAGGAGCGCGCGACGGTAAACTACATCTGGGAATTGCCGAACAGTTCTGAGCTTGGTCCTAAGATCACCCGTGTGCGGACCTTTGACCAATGGGACTGGGTACTTGGCAGTGGTGTATATATAAATGATGTCGCGAGCCAGCTATGGGCCCAGTTCTGGCGCCTGGCGATGTTTGCGCTGCTTTTATCCGTCCCCTTATTGCTGCTGTTCCTGGTTATTATTCGCAGTATCGTCAAACCGCTACGTACCACCATTGCGGCAATGGATGATATTGCTGAAGGTGAAGGCGACCTCACCCACCGTCTGGACGACAGCGGCAATGATGAGATAGCGCGACTAGCCCGCAGCTTCAACAACTTCGTTGGCAAAATTCAGGCATTGGTTAAATCGGTTCAGGAAAGTGCAGAACACGAACAGGAAGCCGCCAACCGATTACGCGAGCTGACGGTTTCCAGTTCTGAGCTGAGCGGTCGATTAGCCACGCAAACCAATTCCGTCGCCACCGCGATCACCGAGCTGTCGTCCTCGGCCAGCGAAGTGGCCAGCCATGCCCGTGATGCGGCCGAATCTGCTAACGAAGCCGACAAAGAAGCCGAACGCTCGGCCACTATTGTTCACTCCTCGGTGAGCAATGTCGGCAAGCTGGCTAAACAGCTGCATACCGCAGCGGAACAGGCAGAAACGCTGCAAAAAGGCTCTGACAAGATCGGTAATATTTTGAGCGTGATTGTTAATATTGCCGAGCAGACCAATCTGTTGGCACTGAATGCGGCGATCGAAGCGGCCCGCGCTGGCGAAGCTGGTCGTGGCTTTGCGGTCGTGGCTGATGAGGTACGCACGCTGGCAACGCGCACTCAGGCCTCGACGCAGGAGATTAACGACCTGGTGCAGACCATTCAGAAATCGATTAAGGATGTTTCAACCGTTATCTACGATGTACAGCAGGCTTCTCACGAAACCCGCGATGAAGCGGCCGAAGCTGAAAACGCTATCGCCGAGATTCGTCGTGCAGTGGAAAATATTTCAGCCATGAACATACAGATAGCCAATGCCACTGACGAACAGAGCCGGGTCACCATGGAGGTCAACGAAAACGTCACCGATATTAGTGATCTGTCATCAAATAATGAAAGCAACAATGTGTCGCTGCGTGATTTAAGCGAATCGTTAAATAGCAGTAGTGCGGAACTTAGTAAACTGGTACGCCGCTTCAGAACCGAATAACGCTAGGGAATATACGACGTAAATGGAACACGCAGTTGGTACGACTGCCCTGCGTGTTCCACCTCCAGCCGCAGTTCCCAGACCATCTTCGGGTCCGTGCAGGCGCCTAACAGTATATCCGCATACCATAATCCATTTTCAGCTTGTTCCCAGTTAACTGGCAGTCGACCCATGTACATGCTTAAACCACGAATTTCGCTTTGCAGGATCTCAACAGGATCATTGCTGACCAGGCTGATTTTTACGCCCCGTTCAATCGGCATATCGACGTCACTACTGACTAACCACAAAGCAATACCCTGACCTGGCTCAAATAAGCAGTGGTTATCCAACTCCGAGGGGTGTCCGCAGAAGGGGTTTTTGCTAACATCGGGCTGCTCTTGCGGGGTGCAGGCTACTAAAGCAGCACCACCAAGCACAAGTAAAAGTAATGATTTAATTAGAGAAATCGGCAACATGGGGTTAACTCACTGAGTTGCAGGCAAAAGATTGCCTATATACTACTCAGCATATTGATAGAAATCATTATTTCACCCTTTAGCGCTATATTTCCGGCTGTAAAAACCGTAAAATGGCGCTGTTTTTTAACGGTATCGGACTATTAAGTGATGAGCCAAACTATTCCACAGAACACTGAATATAATTTTAAAGTGGTTAAGCAGTTCACTGTTATGACCATCATTTGGGGGATTGTAGGGATGGCCGTCGGCGTGCTGATTGCAGCACAGCTAGTGTGGCCTGCCCTCAATTTTGACATTCCGTATCTGACCTACTCTCGCCTGCGCCCACTGCATACCAATGCGGTTATTTTTGCGTTTGGTACCAGTGCGTTATTTGCTACCGCCTATTATGTGGTGCAAAAAACCTGTCAGGTCAGACTCTTTTCCGACAAACTGGCTGCGTTTACCTTCTGGGGTTGGCAGGCAGTTATCGTGGCTGCGGTTATTACGCTGCCACTAGGAATGACTACCAGTAAAGAATACGCCGAGCTTGAATGGCCGGTCTCTATTCTGATCGCTGTGGTCTGGATTGCCTTTCTGATTGTATTTTTCGGAACCCTGGCCATTCGCCGTACCTCGCACATTTATGTAGCGAACTGGTTCTACGGCGCGTTTATTATCGCCGTGGCGATGCTTCACATCGGTAATAACCTGGCTATCCCAGTGTCCTTTACCAAGTCATACTCGATCTACTCGGGGGCGGTCGATGCAATGATGCAGTGGTGGTACGGGCACAATGCCGTAGGCTTCCTGCTGACTGCCGGCTTCCTCGGTATGATGTACTACTTCGTGCCGAAGCAGGCAGAGCGTCCGGTCTACTCCTACCGTTTGTCGGTGGTCCATTTCTGGGCACTGATTTCAATCTACATCTGGGCAGGTCCTCACCACCTTCACTACACTGCGTTGCCTGACTGGGCTCAGTCGGTTGGTATGGTGATGTCTGTGGTTCTGTTTGTGCCGTCCTGGGGTGGTATGATCAACGGTATTATGACCCTGTCTGGCGCCTGGCATAAGTTGCGCACCGATCCGATTCTGCGCTTCCTGATCGTCTCCCTGTCCTTCTATGGCATGTCGACTTTCGAAGGCCCGATGATGGCAATTAAATCGGTGAACGCGCTGTCTCACTACACGGATTGGACCATAGGTCACGTTCACTCAGGCGCGCTAGGCTGGGTAGCTATGATCAGTATCGGTGCTATCTATCATCTAATCCCGGTACTTTTTGACCGCGACCGTATGTACAGCGTGAAAATGATTAATACCCATTTCTGGTTACACACCATTGGTGTGGTTCTGTATATCGTTGCGATGTGGATTTCCGGTGTTATGCAGGGTCTGATGTGGCGTGCGGTGAACTCTGACGGCACCCTGACCTACAGCTTTGTGGAAAGCCTGGAAGCCTCGTACCCGTTCTACTTCGTGCGTTTCTTAGGTGGTGTGTTTGTTGTCGCTGGTATGTTGCTGATGGCATTTAACACCTACAAGACAATTCGCAGTGATAAAGTTCGCGCAAGCGAGCCGCTGCCAGCTGCACAATCAGTTTAAGGAGTCGCTGAATCATGAAGAAAAACAAACATGAATTAGTAGAAAAACACGTAGGCTGGTTTGCGATATTGTCTATCATTGCAATTTCCATCGGTGGTCTGGTGGAAATTACTCCCCTGTTATTTCAGGATCAGGTCAATGAACCAGTAAAAAACCTGCGCCCTTACACCGCACTAGAGCTGGAAGGTCGTGACATCTATATTCGCGAAGGCTGCGTCGGCTGCCACAGCCAGATGATTCGTCCTTTTCGTGCAGAAACAGAGCGTTATGGTCATTATTCAGTCGCTGGTGAGTCCGTTTGGGAGCATCCGTTTTTGTGGGGCTCGAAGCGAACCGGACCTGACCTGGCCCGTGTTGGCGGCCGCTACTCGGACGAATGGCACTATGTTCACCTGATGGACCCGCGCGCAGTGGTTCCTGAATCGAACATGCCTGGCTATCCGTGGCTGGCTGAGCGCACCTTAGATGGCGCCCTGACCGCACAGAAAATGGAAATCTTCCGCCGTTTTGGGGTGCCTTACACGGATGAAGATATCGCAAATGCGCAGACTGATGTTCAGGGACATACAGAAATTGAAGCCTTGATTGCGTACTTGCAGTCCTTAGGCACAGCACTTAGGTAATCACTATGGGCGGTCCAACATTTAATGCGTATTACACACTGTTAGTCTTTGGGGTGATTATTATTGTCATCCTGTGGGCTTACAGCAGTAAAAACAAAGATAAATTTGACCACGACGCTAACTCAATCTTCGAAGAAGACGAGAAGGCTGACGACGAAGGTCAAAACCAGAAACGGGAGTCAAAGAGCGATGAGTAGCTTCTGGAGCGGATGGATTATTGTTCTGACCATAGGTCACCTGATAGCGTTGATTGTGCTGCTGCGCTGGAACATGAAGAACTACACGGATGTAGCTGAAGGCGATAACATGGGCCACGAGTTCGATGGTATTTCTGAACTCAATAACCCGCTACCCAAGTGGTGGACATACTTATTCTGGATCTGTCTGGGTTGGGCGTTCCTCTACCTTGCGCTCTACCCTGGCCTGGGTAACTTCCAGGGCTTGCTGGGCTGGTCGAGTTCCAACCAGGACGTGCGTTCACTGGAAGAGTCTGAACAGGCACGTTTGCAAGCCATTGAAGACGGCCAGATTGTTCAGTACGACCGCGAACGTGCCCGTGCTGAAGACGTGTATGGCCCTATCTTTGCGCAATATGCCAGTATGAGCATTGAAGACATTGCTGATGACAGTGAAGCGCTGCGCATAGGCCAACGTTTGTTCTTGCAAAACTGTGCTCAGTGTCATGGTTCGGATGCGCGTGGCGGGATTGGCTTCCCTAACCTGACCGATGGTGTTTTCAACTGGGGCCACAACCCTGCTGATATCAAAACCACTATCATGGGCGGGCGTGAAGCAGCGATGCCGGCATTCGGTGAGCAACTTGGTGAACAAGGCATTCGCGAAATGGCCGCCTACGTACTGAGTCTAAGTGGCCGCAATGTGGACCGTGAGCTGGCTCGAGCCGGTGAAACTCAGTTCGCAGTCTGTGCTGCCTGTCACGGCATGGACGGGAAAGGTAACCCTGCAATGGGCTCACCCGACCTGACCAATAACGTATGGTTGTACGGAGGCTCACAACGAGCCGTCGAAGAGACCCTGCGTCATGGTCGCAACGGTGTTATGCCACGCTGGGATAGTATTCTCGGCGAAGACAAAGTTCAGATTCTTTCAGGTTATATTTACAGTTTAAATAACTAAGTCAAAACAAGGATTTAGTGCTAAGGAAAGCCCCGACAACGGGGCTTTTTTATACGCTTGGCAAGGGGTGCAGATGCCCTGCCCGGCACTTAACGGTGAGGTCTACTACTATGCAATCGTCCATCCAACCATCAGCAGAGAACACTCCCTGGTACAAGCATTTTTGGGTTTGGTGGCTCATTGGGGCTAAGGTTGCCGTTATCAGTGCCTGTTTTTATACCGGCTGGCTTATTTATCACAACCCGGCCTCTATGGTTATCGACGACTACTACAAAGAAGGCCGCACCATAAACCTCCAGCTGACCAAAGTAGCCCGTGCTGAAGAGCTCGGAATTGCGTTTGATGTCAGTATCAGTGAGCGTCAGTTAATGTTCCGCTTTACCGAGTATGAACCTGAGCAACGGGCCGCCTTGCATGTTGTCATGTATCACCCAACGCTGGATGAAAAAGATTTTGAGCTACGCGTACCGCACGCGGGTGAAGGTTGGTATCGGGCAGAACTGCCACGGGAGATTTCCGGTCATTGGCGGATAATTATCGAGCCTTTCGATGAAGAATGGCGCGTTAGTGACAACATTCACCTGCCTCAGGATGAGAATTTTACCCTGACACCTGAAAACTATGGTGTTTAAGGTAGCGAGTCAGCGAATACACTAAGGTAACGGAAGGTACGCAAACGATATGCAGTCCATTACACGCCCGCAAACACAGGAAAGCCAGTGTTTTCATTGCCATCAGCCTATCCCCCGCGGGCTCAACCTGACCGTTACCATCCAGGACAGCGAGCAGCCAATGTGCTGTTATGGCTGCCAGAGCGTGGCTCAAACCATCATTGATCAGGGGCTTTTCCATTACTACAAATTCCGTGAGGTGGACGCAGATGGAATCCCTCAGGCATTGGTACCTGACCAACTGCAGGCCCTGAATGAACAGGTTAAAGCCTATGACGACCCGGATATTCAACGCGAATTTGTACGCACTTCAAATGATAGCAGCACCGCCGAAGTAACTCTGGCCGTTGAAGGCATGACCTGCGCGGCCTGTGCCTGGCTAATTGAACGCCAGCTCAATGCGACCCAAGGGGTCGAACATGTCGTTGTGAACGCCTCCACTGACCGGGTGCATGTAAAATGGGATGCTAATCAATGTCAGTTGAGCGATATACTCGCCGCCATTCACGCCGTTGGTTACCGTGCCCTGCCTTTCCAGCAAGCGGATCTGGAACAGTCATTTGAGAAGAAACGACGCAGCTATATTCTTCGCTTAGGGGTGGCGGGTCTGGCTTCCATGCAGACCATGATGGTCGCCTTTGGTCTCTACTACGACGACATTGATGACATGCACCGGCTTTATTTCTGGTGGGTGTCCCTGCTGTTTACCGCACCAGTTATCGTCTACAGTTGTCAGCCATTTTTTGCCAACGCCATTCGTGCCTTGCGGGCCCGTACGGTGAATATGGATGTGCCGGTTTCGCTGGCCATGGCGCTCGCCTTTGTGGCCAGCTTCTATGCCACCATTTTCGATACTGGCGAGATCTATTACGAGTGCGTTTCAATGTTTGCGTTTCTGTTGTTGTCGGGGCGTTACCTTGAATTGCTGGCAAAACACCGGGCCATCGCCAACGCAGCCAACCTGATGAAACTTATCCCGGCCATCGCAGAGCGCGAAGAAGACGGCCAGTGGCACAAGGTCATGGTCAAATACCTACAGGCCGGTGACTCTATACGAGTCAAACCAGGTGAACCACTGCCGGTTGACGGGCGCCTGCAGACCGCAACGGCCTGGTGCGACGAATCCCTGCTAACCGGTGAAAGTCGCCCCGTCGCAAAACGCGCCGGTGACCAGCTATACGCCGGTAGCGTTAACCAACACAGTCCGATTACGTTGACCGTCACCGGCACTCATCAGGACACCCTGTTATCGAGCATTGTCTCATTGCAGGACACCGCGATGGAGCAAAAGCCCCGCTTTGCCCGTTTTGCCGATGTTGTCGGTCGTTATTTTGTTTTTGCCACATTGTTAATCGCCGCCGTTACCTTTACCAGCTGGATGTTTTTAGACCCGGCCGATGCATTCTGGATTACCCTGTCGGTGCTGGTTGCAACCTGCCCTTGTGCGCTGGCCCTGGCAGCGCCGACCGCAATGAGCGGAGCCATCAATCGCCTCAACCGCGGTGGGATACTGATTAAGAATGCTACTATTCTCGAAGGTCTGGGACGGATAAAAACGCTCTGTGTGGATAAAACAGGGACGCTCACTCAGGGCCGTTTTTCCATAATCGACGCCTGGTACCACCCGGATCAGGACAGCGATCACCTGAAGCAGATTGCGCACAGTATTGAGAACTACTCAGAACATCCGTTAGCGCGCCCGTTCCAGCAATTGGCGGAACAGGCCGTCCAACTCAGCGAGGTGGATAACTTGCCCGGACAAGGCCTTTCAGCAACCTATGCGGACACTGAATTCCGGATTGGTAGCCTGGCCTATATTCGCCAGTGGCACCCGGAGCTTACCTCACCATTGCCGAAGGCCAACGTGTTGCTGTGTGACCGCAACGGTCTGCTAGCCGCCTTTCAGGTGGACGATGAGCTGCGCCCTGACGCACTGGCGATGATAAACTGGTTCAAACAGCGCCGCATCCACGTGGTGATGCTAACTGGTGATGACCAGCGCCGGGCTCAGTTACTGGCCAGCGAATTGGGTATTGAAGACGTCCGTGCCGGACTTAAACCCGCCGACAAATTGAATGCCGTAAAAGCATTGCAGCAAGATGGACCGGTGATGATGGTCGGTGATGGTATCAACGACGCCCCCGTCCTGGCCCAGGCAGATGCGTCATTAACCTTCGCCAGCGGCACCGAACTGGCTCAGGCAGGTAGTGATGGCGTGATATTAAATGGTCGTCTTAACGCGCTGCAGAAAGTGTTTGATGTCGGAGCGCTGACTAAGCGGGTTATTCGGCAAAACTTTATCTGGGCACTGGGATACAATGCGGTGGTGCTGCCAATGGCCGTGACTGGTCATGTCGGTCCGTTATGGGCTATGTTAGGCATGTCGGCGAGCTCATTGATTGTAGTAACCAATTCGTTGCGCCTGATGCGTAAATCATAAGGAGGCTTGCATGGAGATTTTACATATTGCGGTACCAGCAGCCATTTTACTGGTCGCGTTCGCCATCGGAATTTTCTGGTGGGCCGTACGCCACGGACAGTTTGATGATCTTGAGCGGCAAGGTATGAATATACTGCTCGATGAAGAGCCCAAAAAGGCAAAAAAAACCAAGAAGCCCGATGCAGAATCTTGATATTGTCTCAGCTTTTCTGATGGGCCTGGCCGGAAGCGGCCACTGCCTGGCGATGTGTGGCGGGCTTGCCGGCGCCATGGGCTTACATCAGTCCCCTGCCCGCTTACTACTCTACAATTGCGGTCGTATTCTATCCTACATGCTGGCCGGTGCCATTGTCGCCGGAGCAATTCTTGCCGTGGTTCAGATCCACCAGCAAGCTATGCTCGTGGTTCGGCTTGGGGCTGGCATTATGATGATTCTGTTCGCTCTCTATTTAACCCGAGTGTGGATGTTGCTGACTTTCCTTGAGCGCGGGGGCGCTGTGTTATGGCGCTATCTGCAACCGCTCACCCGTCATTTTCCACCTAACGCAGCGGCGCCGAAGTTATTAATTGCCGGGATGTTATGGGGCTGGCTGCCCTGTGGTCTGGTATATAGCGCGCTGTCCTGGGCTGCGTTGTCCGGCCACCCAGGATACGGTGCACTGACGATGCTCGCTTTTGGTCTCGGAACCTTACCGTCGATGTTGATTTTCGGCATGTTTAGCCGCACACTAGGGGCGTTTGTCCGTTCTCAGGGATTCCGCTGGGTTGCAGGCGGCGCCTTATTTATCTACGGCGTTATGACTTGTTGGGTTGCACTTAAACAATGGTAATAGCAACCAGCCAGAAGGGATCTGAACGGCACCTCTTTTATGCAGTAGCGTAAAGCGCAAGGAATGTTGGCATGTCAGATCGAAACTGGTTAAATAATATCAATTGTCAGAACTGCAGTATCAGCCAGTTGTGTCTGCCTTATACGCTGGATAATTCATCGCTGGATAAGCTTGATAATATTATTGAGCGCAAGCGCCCCTACCATAAGGGCGAATTGATTTTTCAGGCTGGCGAACCCTTGCGTTCACTCTATGCAGTGCGTTCAGGAAGCTTTAAAAGCTATACCGTCAGCAACGACGGTGACGCCCAGATTACCGCCTTTCATTTACCCGGCGATCTAATTGGTTTCGATTCGGTGCACAGCAATAACTACACCTCTTTTGCGGAAGCACTGGAAACCTCAATGGTCTGTGAGATCCCCTATTCCAGCCTGGAAACACTAAGCGACCAGCTTCCTTTGCTGCGCCGCCAAATGATGCGCCTGATGAGTTCAGAAATCAGTGCGGACAAACAGATGTTGTCCTTGCTCAATAATAAAAGTGCCGAGCAGCGCTTAGCGACCTTCCTGCTTGATTTCTCTGAACGCTTTAAAAGCCGCGGTCTGTCCTCAAAAGAGTTTCGCCTCAGTATGACCCGGGCTGAAATTGGCAATTATTTAGGTTTAACCGTTGAAACCGTAAGTCGGCTCTTGAGCAAGCTGCATAAAGAAGCCGCTATTCAGGTGGACGGTAAGTTTATTCTGTTGCGCGACGTCGACCGCCTGCAGAGCATTGCTGGTGTTCAGTTAAGAGCTTGCGCTACATCATAGCTAATTCGTTGGTCTCGGCTACACTGATAAATAAGTAATAATATCAGCGAGCTGGAGGCCTCATGTATAACCGAATTTTAGTTGTTCTTGATCCTAATCAGGATCAACAAAAAGCCCTTGCGCGGGCCGTCAAATTAGCCCGACTTGAACACAGTGCACTTACCTTATTTGTTTCGATTTACGACTTTTCCTATGAAATGACTACCATGCTGTCCGGGGAAGAGCGTGAGAATATGCGCAAAGCGCTGATTGAAGAACAGCGTGAATGGGCCGCTGATTTACTGAAATCTTTTGATGTCCGCGATCTAACAGTCAACATTGAGGTGGTCTGGCACCACCGTCCCTTTGAAGCCATTATCAAGGCCACCTTCGATGGCGGTCATGATCTGATTATCAAAGGCACCCGCCGTCACGACAAGTTACAGAGTGTTATTTTCACCCCAACCGACTGGCATCTGCTACGCAAAGCCCCATGCCCGGTGCTGCTGGTTAAAGAGCATGAGTGGCCACCAAACGGTCAGATCATTGGTGCCGTGAATGCAGGCGCAGAGGATGAGTCACATCAGTCATTGAATGAACGTATTATTGCTGCGGGTAAACAAATGAGTGAAATTCTGCAGGCCGAATTGCATCTGCTGAACTGCTACCCCACTGCCCCCCTTAACATGGCGATAGAAATCCCTGAGTTCGATACCAGTGACTATCAGGCCAATGTTCGTGACTACCACCAGAAGTCGCTCGCCACATTGGCTGATCGACATCACATTGATCATGCAAATTTGCACGTGCGTGAGGGGCTTCCTGAAGATCAGGTGCCTGCACTGGCTGAAAAAATAGACGCTGAGCTAGTGGTTCTGGGCACCATTGGCCGCACTGGATTTACCGCAGCGTTGCTGGGAAATACCGCCGAGCACGTGATTGAACAACTCAACTGCGACGTTCTGGCTATTAAACCTGAAGGTTTCAAGTCACCGCTAAAAGCCAGTTAACACTGGCATTAAATTGTAAGGGCGCTAGTGGAACTGTATACTAGCGCCCTTTCTTTTGCCCGCAGTTACACAGGTAAAGCCATGTCAGAGAGCGCCAAGCAGCAATACAGTATGAATAAACTGGAAAAGCGGATACGTCGTTTAACCGGCCAGGCCATTGGCGATTTCAGAATGATCGAAGATGGTGACAAGGTGATGGTCTGCCTGTCCGGTGGTAAAGACAGCTATACCTTGCTGTCGGTGCTAATGTATCTGAAAAAGGTGGCACCGATTCACTTTGACATTGTTGCGGTTAACCTCGATCAAAAGCAACCGGGCTTCCCTGAACACGTGTTGCCTGCTTATCTGGATACCCTGGCAATCGACTATAAAATAGTCGAAGAAGACACCTACTCAATTGTCAAAGACAAGATCCCTGCAGGGAAAACCACCTGTTCGCTGTGTTCCCGCCTGCGCCGAGGCATTCTGTATCGCACTGCGGCTGAGCTTGGCGCGACCAAGATTGCGCTCGGGCACCACCGTGACGATATGCTGGAGACGCTGTTCCTCAATATGTTTCATGGTGGGACACTGAAATCCATGCCGCCCAAGCTCGCCAGCGACAACGGTGAGCATGTGGTAATTCGGCCTTTGGCCTATGTGAAAGAAAAAGACATTGAGCGCTATGCGCAGGCACAGGGCTACCCGATCATTCCATGCAATCTCTGTGGTTCGCAGGAAAACCTGCAGCGTAAGCAAATCAAAGAACTGCTAAGAGACTGGGATCGCAAGTTTCCTGGCCGCATCGAAAGCATGTTTACCGCAATGCAAAATGTGGTGCCATCTCATTTGGCAGACAAAGCGCTTTTTGACTTTGCCAGCGTCAGCGCAACGGGCGAGCAAACCGTGAACGGGGACACGGCCTTTGATGCGCCAACGGTACCTGGCAGTCATACGTTTGCTGAGGCGTCAGCGGACCCCTCAGCCAGCGTACAAAAAATTCAGGTCGTTAACCTGCTGCAGCCGACTTAACTGTCGACTGTAGCAGTACCTTCTGCCTCGACTTGCAGGCCTTCATCACGAACATCCTCAATGATCGGACGATTAATCCGGATCATCTGGTTTAGCTCATCAATATAATCCTGTCCGCGTTCAGAATAGCTCATTAAACCCGCGGTTAGCGTGGTTGAACTGACACTGTCTTCTTGCTCTCGCTCTTCGAGCCGCATCTGGCGCAATTCAGCATAGGCAAAATGCGTATTAAGGTTACGAATAAAAGACTCAACCGAGGCTTCCATACTATCAAAGCGGCGAACTTCATAGCGCTCACCATCAGGTCTCGAGCCCGGCACAATACCGCAACCATCAGTCCAGCACCACTGACCGAAGAAATTCAGACCCTGAGTAGCGAACCTTGAAGTCCCCCACCCTGATTCATTGGCTGCCTGGATCAATACCAGTGTACCCGGGACAATATCAACCCGGCGATTCAACACCGCGAATTGTTCCTGCAATTGCTCTTCATCGACACGGTAATAGCTGAGAATGGTTTCCATCCAGCGTTGTTCACGCTGGTTCAGCGATCCGCCCTGTTCCACTTTGTTCTGCAATTGATTGAGGTAGGCACGTTGTTCGGTAATGCGTTGGTTTACTTCGTCAATGGCCGGCAGTAAGTAGGCGAAAAATTCGCGCTTGCGCTCTGTGACATCATAAATGTCAGCGAATGCCGGCACGAACTTTGTTTGCTGCGATAACGGCTGGTCTATCGGTGGCTGGGATTGGCGCTCAATCTGGCTGGGTGATCCAGCGGTATCGTCCCGCTGAGCATCCTGACCACTATGCTGAACAAAAGGAACCGCTATGGCGGCGGCGACAACCAGTGCTGCTGCACTTCTGACAAACCATTTCATGCATTAACCTCGTTACAAATGAGGCTTTACTATACCAAGGTTATCTTTACAATTCATCTGTCATTCGCACACCCCTGCGACAAGGTTGTCAGCGTCGCTATGCATCAAAGGTGTTTGAGGATGATCCCCGGTGGCTACTTTCTGACTTAATTCCACGGTCCGGCCCGTCACCCTGCTGGTCCTGCCCCGCTACCACGCCAAATACCTCGCGGTACATCACTGCTTTGACGTTATAAAAGTACGGCGCAACCACAATTAAAAGAATCCCCAGTGTCAGCAGGCTTAGCAGAAAGAGCACAAACATAACCACATAGACCAGCAGGAAGGAGCCGAAACGGCGTGTGGTCGCAATAAATGAAGACTTAACGGCTGCGAACGGGCGAAGTTTATAGTCAGCAACCAGGGGCAAGGCCATAGATAACGTCAGTAAAATGAACCCCATCACAGGTAACGCCACTAACGGCGGTAAGATCCCGGCAGCGAGTAAAGTGAGCAGCTGGCTAATGACGGCCACAGTAATAAAGGGAAATGGCTGGCGAATAAAGTTAAAGACATCCATGGGTCGTGTCTTTTCGCCTACGCTATGGCGTAACCCCATGACGTGGATCGCAGCAAATAACGGCGGCATGACCAGTGTCTGAGTTAATTGCAGTGTCATGACCGTGCGCGCGTCTTCTGGATCCGGCGTACCAATAAACACCTGCATGAGTACCATAGCGATGGCTAAAAAAACCAGAAACCCCAAAAAAATCGCACCGAGCAGACTGAGAAAAGAGACTTTTGTCAGTTGCCAGCCCTCCACCAGCACATCCAGTGGTTTAAAGCTGTGATTCTCTTGTAGGGCCCGCTCCAGATTGCCACCAACACGCTTGTCCTGCTTCATGTATACTTCGCCCAGTTAAAAAGTTCATTCTCGACACTATTTGTTAGCGCGCATCATAGCATGCAGAACGCCGCAAAATCACAACTGAACAAGCAGAGTTAACCGGTTATGAATACAACGCCCCCTGCACAACGACGCCACAAGAGCCGCCGCCCGCGCCCGCAAACCCCACGTTTGCTGTTGTTTAATAAACCATTTGGCGTGCTTTCTCAATTCAGCGGTGAGCCGGGCGATCAGACGTTAAAAGACTACATCGACCTGCCCGATGTGTATCCAGCAGGACGCTTAGACAAAGACAGCGAAGGCTTGTTGCTGCTGACCAATGACGGCCAGCTACAAGCCAAAATCAGCAGCCCCAAATTTAAACTGGCAAAGACCTATTTTGTTCTGGTCGAGGGCGAACCTGACGAACAGGCACTGCAGCAACTGGCACGTGGTGTTGAGCTAAAGGACGGCATCACCTTACCGGCAGAGGTCGAAACCTGTGCCGAACCAAGCTGGCTATGGCCACGTATCCCGCCAGTGCGAGAGCGAAAAAGCATCACCGACAGCTGGCTAAAGTTAACCATCCGCGAAGGTAAAAACCGTCAAGTCCGGCGTATGACCGCAGCGGTAGGCTTGCCGACGCTGCGCTTAATTCGTTATCAGATAGGCCCCTGGAACCTACAAAGTCTGGCCCCGGAAACTAGTCGAGAAGTGCCAGCAAAGCTGCCGCCAAACATGGCGCGAAGCCTGAAAAAGTGATAGGATCCGCGCGTTTTAAACTAACCATGAGGTCGTAGGCAAAGTGCTAGACGAACGTGATCCTTCTCAAATTAAAGTCATTGTCGGCATATCCGGCGGTGTCGACTCTTCTGTCTCGGCGTACCTGCTTATGCAGCAGGGCTACCAGGTCGAAGGGCTGTTTATGAAAAACTGGGAAGAGGATGACACCGACGAATATTGCGCAGCAGCAACGGATTTAGCCGATGCTGAAAAGGTCTGCGAAAAACTCGGTATCGAACTGCACACGGTTAACTTTGCCGCTGAATACTGGGACAACGTATTCGAGTATTTCCTCGAAGAATACAAAGCCGGACGTACGCCAAACCCCGACATCATGTGCAACAAAGAAATTAAATTCAAAGCCTTTCTCGAGTTTGCAGCGGACGCCCTTGGGGCCGACTACATTGCGACCGGGCATTACTGTCAGCGTCGCTTTGACGGCGAGCGGTGGCAGTTGCTGCGTGGCCTGGATGAAAACAAAGATCAGAGCTACTTCCTGTATACCCTGTCCCATCAGCATATTTCCCAGACCCTGTTCCCCATCGGACACCTGGAAAAACCAGAAGTACGCGCTATTGCAGAGGCTCAGGGCCTGATCACTCATGATAAAAAGGACTCGACCGGGATCTGCTTTATCGGCGAACGTAAGTTCAAAGACTTTTTACAGCAGTACCTGCCAGCCCAGCCGGGTGACATTGTCAGTGTTGACGGTGACCTGTTAGGTCAGCATCAGGGCCTGATGTACCACACCTTAGGGCAACGTAAAGGGTTATTAATTGGCGGCTTAGCCAACGCCGGCGAAGACCCCTGGTATGTGGTTGATAAAGACGTCGAAGCCAATCAACTGATTGTCGCGCAGGGCCGTGATCACCCTCGTCTCTATTCGAACGGCCTGATCGCCAAGCAGTTACACTGGCTTGACCGGGAGGTATGTGGTGAATCCTTCAGCTGTACGGTGAAAACACGCTATCGTCAGGAAGACATTGCCTGTCGCCTGGTGCCGCTTGACGATGACAGTGTCGAAGTGCATTTTGACGAGCCTGTTGCGGCAGTTACGCCCGGGCAGTCAGCGGTTTTCTACCTCAACGAGGTTTGTTTAGGTGGTGGTATTATCGAGGCACGAATTACCGAGCACGAGGTCGCTTTATGAGTGAGCTAAGCAGTGGTATCTGGCATCAACGGATGCTGGCGTTCTCCGGCGTCTGTCTGGCCTCGGTCTGTGTCCAGCAGCTTGCCCGACGTGGCCAGGTCAACCCACCAGAAGCGGCGCAGGTGCTAATTGACTCAACCCTGATTGTGGATGCTGCCGATACCGAAAGCATTTATCAACCGCTCAGCGCCTTGTTACCTGGTTTAAAAGTCCTGTTACGCCAACTCGACGCTAGCGGCGACAAAGATGTCGAACAAACCCGTTATGTCGTCGGTATGCTGCAACTGGAACGCCGTTTAGCACGCAATGACAAAGCCATGAACCAGCTTGGCGCTGCTATTAGCCAGATAAAACGCCAGCGCGAAACCTTTGCCTTTGAGGACAGTGATATCACTGCCAACCTGGGTTCGGCCTATTCCGATATCATTAGCGGCATCGGCCCCCGCATTCAGATTCAGGGTGACTCGAACTTTTTAACTCAGCCTCAAATACAAAAGCGTATTCGGGCCATGCTACTGGCTGGTATACGAAGTGCGGTGCTCTGGCGCCAGTTGGGTGGCAAACGTCGCCAGGTGGTGCTGAACCGCAAGCAGATGCTAAATGCGACACGCGATATACTGAATTCCCTGAGCGTTTAACCACATAACTAGTGGCCTGTGGCCGCTAGCAGAACGCTTGCTACGATACTTTTACTTACTTTGACCATGGAGCTCCGCTCATGCAATTATCTGCATTGACTGCAATTTCCCCTGTTGATGGCCGCTACGGCAACAAAGCGGACGCACTGCGTCCAATATTCAGTGAGTACGGCCTGATCAAATTCCGCGTGACGGTTGAGGTGCGCTGGCTGCAAAAACTCGCGGCGATCGATGCTATCGGAGAAGTGCCGGCGCTCAGTGCTGAAGCCAATGCCCACCTTGATGCCATCGTAAATGATTTCAGCGAAGCTGACGCTGAGCGGGTCAAAGAAATTGAGCGCACCACCAACCATGATGTCAAAGCGGTGGAATACCTGCTTAAAGAGAAAGTTGCCAACCAGCCTGAACTGGCCAAAGTGACCGAGTTCATTCACTTCGCCTGCACCTCTGAAGACATTAACAACCTGTCCCATGGGTTAATGATGCGGACAGCGCGGGATGAGGTCATCCTGCCGGTGTTGCAACAGGTGGTTGATAAAGTTGTTGCGCTGGCCAAAGAACATAAAGAAGTCGCCATGATGGCACGAACCCATGGCCAGCCTGCTACGCCAACTACTATGGGTAAAGAGTTCGCCAACGTCGCCATTCGTTTGCAGCGTCAGTTGCAACTGCTCAAAGCCGTTCCGCTGCTGGGTAAAATTAACGGCGCTGTGGGTAACTACAATGCGCACCTGGCCGCCTACCCTGACGTCAACTGGCATCAGGTGTCACAGCAGTTTGTGGAATCGCTTGGACTGAACTGGAATGCGTATACCACCCAAATTGAACCGCATGATTACATTGCCGAGTGGTTTGATGCACTGGCGCGTTTCAATACGATTCTGATCGATTTAGACCGTGATCTGTGGGGCTAT
Organism: Aliidiomarina soli; assembly: GCF_003986975.1. Taxonomy (GTDB): domain Bacteria; phylum Pseudomonadota; class Gammaproteobacteria; order Enterobacterales; family Alteromonadaceae; genus Aliidiomarina; species Aliidiomarina soli. The sequence continues at coordinate 609,752 of NZ_PIPO01000001.1, forward strand.
ATCGCCCTTAACCACTTTAAGCAAAAAACCGTGGCCGGCGAAATCGGCTCATCGACCATGCCGCATAAAGTGAATCCTATCGACTTTGAAAATTCTGAAGGCAACCTCGGCATCGCCAATGCGATCATGGCTCACCTCGCACAAAAGCTGCCGATGTCACGCTGGCAGCGTGATCTGACCGACTCGACTGTATTACGTAATCTGGGAGTCGGTGTTGCGCACTCATTGATTGCCTATCATGCCACCCTGAAAGGCCTTAATAAGCTGGAAGTGAACGAGGCCAGCCTGCTGCGTGAACTTGATCAGAACTGGGAACTGCTGGCTGAACCCATTCAGACCGTGATGCGCCGCTATTCGATTGAAAAGCCTTATGAAAAACTGAAAGAACTGACCCGTGGTAAACGCGTCAATCAACAGGCCATGGCTGAGTTTATCGATACCTTAGCGCTGCCAGAAGCAGTTAAAACCGACTTAAAAAGCTGGACCCCAGCGGCCTATATTGGTCAGGCGATTCAGTTTGTCGATGAGCTAGATACGGCGATGGCAGCACTGCAAAGCGAATGAGCGAATTTAAACTAAACCCAGCCGCTTTTGATGTTAGTGACTTTTTACGCAACGACTGGCAAAAGCGGCCGCGGATCATTCGTCAGGCATTTCTAAATTTCGCAGATCCAATCTCAGCAGACGAGCTGGCCGGTGTTGCTCTCGAACCCGGGGTTGATTCACGCGTGATTAGTAGCAAGGACGGCCAATGGGATCTACAACATGGTCCTGTTGAAGACTATTCCTATCTGCCCGATCAAGGCTGGTCTTTGCTGGTGCAGGCGGTTAACGAACACTTTCCACCAGCACAGGCGCTGATAGAGCCCTTTCGCTTCCTCCCCGACTGGCGCATCGACGACCTGATGGTTAGCTATTCAACGCCGGGTGGCGGAGTCGGTGCTCATCTTGACCAGTATGATGTGTTTATTATTCAGGGTCAGGGGCGCAGACGCTGGCAGATCGGTTCTCCCGGCGACTATACCACCATTACCCCGCATCCGGATTTAAAGCAGATTGAGGGCTTCACGGCTGAGCTTGACGAGGTGCTTGAGCCTGGCGATATGATTTATATACCAGCCGGGTTTCCGCATGCTGGCGAATCACTGAGTGAGTGCATCAACTATTCGGTGGGTTTTCGCGCCCCGAGCCAGGCTGAGCTGCTCTCCGCGCTGGCCGATTACGCTCTGGATAACGATGCCCTTGAGCGCCGTTTCAAAGACTCAGTGGGCAATGATAACTCCAACGCTAAACCTTCGGGCTGGCATCTGGATGAAAATGCCCTGCAGGGGTTTCGTCAACTGATGCGTGATGCGCTGAATGACAACAAGTTACTGGATGAAGTGATTTGTCAGCTGTTGTCGCAAAATCCGCGGCCACCCTTGCTAGTGTGGCCTGAAACAGCAGTGACCGAGTCCGGGGTGAAACGTTATCTGCAACGCTACCCCAGTCTTCAGCGCGCAGTTGGCTTACGCATGCTAACCACTGATGTAGCCGGTCAACGCTATGGATTGGTGCAGGGACAGCGTTTCGAACTGACTGACGCAAGCAGTCAGCAGCTTTTTACCCTGTTACTGAATACCCATCTGCAAATTGCTACGGACAATTTACTTGAACTCAATCTTAGCTCAGCGGCACTGCAACTGCTGACCCAGTTCATTAACGAAGGGTTCTGGTTTGTTGAAACAGAAGAGCAGGCATAACGCCTGCTCTTTGTTTTGACTGAACTGATTTGACTTAACTGACGTTAAACCGGGGCATTCTGCCACAAACGTTCGTCATTCCCCACTGCATATAAAAGTTCGGCATGGCGAATAAGCAATTGCGCCATTTTTAGTTCCGTTGCTCCGGCAGCATCCCCTAAGGCATGAATATTTTCTGCTTTCAATTGCCAGTTGAGGCTAAAATGGCGAAGCGCTTCACGGGCTGACTTGGCCACGTCGGCGGATACATGATCCATGGTCACAGCACCGTTAACCACCCACACTTTTTTACCGTCCTGCAGCTTAAACTTCCAGATAGCCACATCCGGAATCAGGTAACGGGAATCTTTGGTTAAAATACGGTCACTTAGCATGCCGCGTTCAGCCAGATAGCGGTTGGCGTTCTGAAATTGCTCCCGTACCCACGCCTGGTTTTGTTCTTCTGTCATCGGAGTTGGTTGTTGTTCGCTCATAAGCCTACGTCTTGTTTACATTTCAAAGCTAAATCGTACCAATATCCGAGCTGACAAGGAAGCGCCAACCACAGGAAATTCGCGGTCTGCAACAAGTGTAAACTCTAGTTGCTAAACAGATGTTTGAATTACGCAATATTTCGACACCCTAAACTGGTTTTAGCCAGTTGAAAGTGGTAGTTTACGCGCATTTTAAGGGGCCAGGCAGTTGTCGTGCCCGCAGATACCAACACAATGAGGTTGAAAGGAACGTATGTCAGTATTTGATCATCAGGAATTTGATAATCACGAAGAAGTGGTTTTTTGCCACGACGAAGCGACCGGTCTCAAAGCCATTATCGCGGTACACGACACAACTATGGGTCCGTCCTTAGGTGGCACCCGGATGTGGAATTATGCATCGTCTGACGAAGCCTTAACCGACGTATTGCGTTTGTCACGCGGGATGACTTACAAAAGCGCCCTCGCCGGCCTGCCGTTAGGCGGCGGTAAAGCAGTTATCATCGGGGACGCGAAAACCGACAAGTCACCTGAACTGTTTAAAGCCTATGGTCGTTTTGTTGACTCATTGAGCGGCAAATATATCACTGCGGAAGACGTTAATATTCGCACCAGCGATATTGAGCTGGTCGCTACCCAAACTCGCTATGTCGCAGGTACCGAAGGCAAAGCTGGCGATCCGTCGCCACATACCGCGCTGGGAAGCTACCTAGGCCTGAAAGCGGCAGCCAAGCATCAGTTTGGCAGTGATGACATCAAAGGTCTTAAGATTGCGATCCAGGGCCTTGGTGCTGTGGGTTACGATTTTGCCAAGTACCTGGCTAAAGACGGCGCTATCCTGACTGTCTGTGACGTCAATCAGGACGCTGTTGATCGCGCAGTAAAAGAGCTTGGCGCTACTGCTGTTGGCATCGATGAAATCTACGATGTTGAGATGGACATCTATGCCCCTTGTGCGCTGGGTGCGACCATTAATGACGGCACCTTAAAGCGGATCAAAGCGAAAGTTATCGCTGGTAGTGCAAATAACCAGCTGGCGACCCCTGCACATGACCGTATCGTAAAAGATATGGGTATTTTGTACGCGCCTGACTACGTTATTAATGCGGGTGGTGTTATTCACGTCTGTTCAGAAGCCGCTGCGATGACCACCGAAGATACCGCTGCCCGTGTGCGTGCTATTTATGACACGCTGGACCGTATCTTCAGCCGGGCTAAAGCGGAAGACCGCCCTACCGGTGAAATTGCGGATGAAATGGCGCGGGAAATCCTCAAAGCCAAGGCTGCTAGCCGCGGTTAATCCGCTGCAATCAGTTCGATAGAAAAAGGGCTCAATTGAGCCCTTTTTTTGTGCCTGGTAAACTGTAGCCAGTAAATTGCAGCGGGTAAACGGCCTAACTGAGCACTTGCAGCAAATGTTGCAACGGATGCTGCAAACGCCGCTGCTCCACTCGCTGAGCCTGACAGCGGCACGAGAAGCCGGTCGCCAGAGGCTTTTCGCTGGATGCCAGCTTAGGCTGCCAGCTCATTGCATACAGCTGTTTACTTTTCGCCTGATGCTCAGCTTCATGGCCATACGTCCCTGCCATACCGCAACATCCCGTTTGCAGTGGACGGCACTCAACACCTACTTTGGCAAAGATCTGTTGCCAGCTAGCGCCACTCTGCGGCAGTTCCGTCTGTTCCGTACAATGCAGCAATAAGTCCACCGGCTGCTCGTGACTGGCTGGTGCTGGTACGGGCTTAATAAAATCACGCAGGATGCTCTCATCGACATCCTCCTGCAGCCACTGCTGGACTAACTTAACCTTAAAGTTACCGCGTTCAGCACCAAGGAACTGTTGATATTCATCGGCGTAACATAACACCGTCGATGCATCGAGACCGACCAGCGGTAAGCCCATGTCGGCCGCTTGCTGCAGCTGCTGCGCCTGAACCCTGGCAAGCTGGCGGAACTCAGCTAAAAACCCTTTCACATGCGCCGCTTTGCCGTTCGCCCGGTACGGCAGGATCACCGCCTGCACACCAAGGCGTGCGGCCAATTTGAGCAGATCTTCAACCAGCTCTGCCTCGTAGAACGAGGTAAATGGGTCCTGCACGATACCAACAAAATGAGACTGCTCAGCCTCATTCAGCGCATTACCCTGGCGTAATTCAAGAAACTGCTGCCAGCTGAGTGCCTTACGATAAGCATCCCGACGGGTCAGTGCCGGCACCGACAAATTGGGGGCATCAACATAACCCAGCAATTCAGCCGAAACCCAGCGTCCGGGCCGTCCACCCATCAGACTATTTATAAGTCGCGGGTGCGCCGCCATGCGCGGTAGCCAGTGTTCAATATTCTTGACCAGATAATCTTTCAGCGGCCGTCCATAGCGACTATGGTAATGGGCTAAAAACCGCGCCCTATGACTGGGGATATCAACCTTAACCGGACACTGTGAGCCACAAGCTTTGCAGGCCAGGCATTCATCCATGCTGGCCTTGACCTCATGATTAAAATCATCTGTCTGTTTGCGGTTACGCCAGCGCTGCCACCAGGACGCACGCGCCTTGGGTTCAATCCCGGCGTCGAGACCCGCAAGACTTGTCAGGCGCAGCCATTCGCGTAAAAGGCTGGCCCTGCCTTTCGGCGAGTAGCGGCGATCACCCGTGACGCGGTAGGACGGACACATTGGGGTATCTTTGTCGAAGTTAAAGCACAAGCCATTGCCATTGCAGTCCATTGCTGTTTGGTAAACGCCCTGGGTAGCCAGCGGGATCTGGCGATCAAACCAGCCTCGTTTGGTGGCATCCACACTGACCAAAGCCTGCTGGCTTTGATACGGCGTGCATATCTTACCAGGGTTTAAACGGTTTAATGGGTCGAACACCGCTTTTAGCTTACACAGTTCCTGATACAGCAGCTCACCAAAAAACTCGGGGCCGTATTCTGAACGGAACCCTTTGCCATGCTCACCCCACATCAGGCCTTTGTATTTCGCTGTCAGCGCAACCACTTGATCGCTAATCGTTCGCACCAGCGCTTCGTCCTCCGGGTCCTGCATATTTAACGCCGGGCGGACGTGCAAGACCCCGGCATCGACATGGCCAAACATGCCGTAGTTAAGCTGGTGCGCATCGAGTAAGTCGCGAAATTCGCTGATGTAGTCAGCCAGGTGCTCTGGCGGTACCGCGGTGTCTTCGACAAAGGCGATCGGCTTACGCGCCCCTTTGGTCGCGCCGAGTAAGCCAACAGCCTTTTTGCGCATCGCATAAATTCGGCCGATGCTGGCGGGGTCATCGCAAATTTGATACCCGATCACCCCATTTTGCTGGCGTATACTGTCGTCCAGCATGCTGGTTAAACTGGTTAATTTTTTCTCCAGCGCATACTCAGAGGTAGCGGTGAATTCGACCATATTGATGCCATCCATTGGCGTCGCTGAATCACTTTCCAGCATGTCTTTAACCCCATGCCAGACAATGTCATTGCGGGCCAGGTCAAGCACCTTGCTGTCAATAGTTTCGACTGACGTGGCTTGCGCTTCGACCAACGCTGGTGCATGGCGCAAGGCCGACTGAAAACTGCTGTAGGTGACGTTGACCAGGACTTTATGCCGTGGAATGCGGGTGATATTAAGTTTGGCCTCAGTGACCACCGCCAGCGTTCCTTCCGAACCTGCAATCAGCCGACTGAGATCCACCTGTTCACTGTCTGCGTCATAGGCATGCTTGAGGTCATAGCCAGTGAGGAAACGGTTGAGTGGCGGGAAGCGTTTTACCACTTCACCGCGCAAATCGACACAGCTTTTAATCACCTGCTGGTAGATGCCACCTTCAGGTGTGGCCAGTTGTGCCAGCTCCCGAGCCTGCTTCAGCGGAATCGGACGGGTGGTTAAGCGTGTACCATGCAGCGTGTAGCTGGCCAGTTCAAGAATATGGTCGCTGGTCTTACCGTATACCAGAGAGCCCTGCCCTGAGGCATCGGTGTTGATCATGCCCCCCAATGTACAACGGTTGCTGGTCGAGGTGTCTGGGGCAAAAAAGAAACCGTGGGGCGCGAGTGCCTTATTCAGGGCATCTTTGACCAGGCCACTTTCAACACGCACCCAGCCTTCTTCAATATTGATTTCAAGAACCCGGGTCAGATAGCGGCTCAAATCAAGCACCAGCCAGCTGGTGAGCGACTGTCCATTGGTGCCAGTCCCACCGCCGCGCGGGGAGAACTGAATCTGCTGGTGAGCGGCCTGCGCCGCTAGCGCCATCACAATGCCAACATCCTCCTGGGTACGCGGGTAAACCACCCCCTGCGGAAGCTGCTGATAAATACTATTATCTGTTGATGCAATCAGACGACCAGCGTATGTGAGGTCAATATCGCCACTGAACGCTGTGCGTTCCAGGGCTTGAATAAAGGCCTCATACTCAGGTTGCAGGGTTTGCTCAGGCGATAAAGTTGGCAGTATCAAGATCTCGGGTCCTTTTCTTAAATGTCTCTAAGCGTAAAACAAAACAGCCTGGCAAATACCAGGCTGTTTACTAAATAAGCTTAATTTCGATAGTGGTTATCAAAATCCGCCTGATTTGTGCTTGGCATACTGCTGGTAAACCAGCACTTAGGCCTGCTCTTTACCTTGCTCTTTACCCAGCTCTTTACCCAGGTAAAGCCAGGTATCCAGCACGGTGTCCGGGTTCAGTGATACCGAATCAATGCCCTGCTCGACCAGCCACTTGGCAAAGTCGGGGTGATCGGACGGGCCCTGGCCGCAAATGCCGACATACTTACCACGTTTTTTCGCGGTCTGTATGGCCATCGATAACAGCGCTTTCACCGCCGGGTCACGTTCTTCGAACAGATGCGCGATTAAGCCTGAGTCACGATCCAGCCCTAAGGTTAGCTGAGTAAGGTCGTTTGAACCAATCGAAAAACCATCAAAGATATCGAGGAACTCATCGGCCAGCAACGCATTCGATGGCAATTCACACATCATAATCACACGCAGACCATTTTCGCCCTGAACCAGACCGTGCTCAGCCAGGATCTCAATAACCTGCCGCCCTTCATCCACGGTACGAACGAACGGGATCATAATCTCGACGTTAGTCAGACCCATGCTATTACGCACACGCTTAATTGCTTCACATTCAAGCGCGAAGCAATCGCGGAAGTCTTTAGAAATGTAACGTGATGCGCCACGGAAGCCGAGCATCGGGTTCTCTTCCTCAGGCTCATACTGACGACCGCCAACCAGGTTCGCATACTCGTTTGACTTAAAGTCAGACATGCGCACAATGACCCGCTCCGGCGCGAAGGATGCACCAATGGTAGAAATACCTTCAACCAGACGCTGAATATAGAATTCAACCGGATCACTGTAGCCCGCCATCATCTTTGTGATCTCAGCCTGCAGTTCGCTGCTTTGCTGATCGAAGTTGAGCAAGGCTTTAGGGTGAACCCCAATCATTCGGTTGATAATAAACTCAAGACGCGCCAGACCAACCCCGGCGTGCGGCAAACGGGCAAACTCAAAAGCGCGGTCCGGGTTACCCACGTTCATCATGATCTTCAGTGGCAGCGCAGGCATCGCACCAACTTCTGACTGAGTCACATCAAACTCAAGCTCGCCGTCATAAATCAGACCGGTGTCACCTTCAGCACAGGAAACCGTCACCATCTGACCGTCTTTAACTAAGTCAGTCGCATCGCCACACCCAACAACCGCCGGAATACCAAGCTCACGGGCAATAATCGCCGCGTGGCAGGTACGTCCGCCACGATTGGTCACGATTGCACTCGCCCGCTTCATGATCGGTTCCCAGTCCGGGTCGGTCATATCCGTTACCAGAACGTCACCCGGCTGCACCTGATCCATCTCGTCAATTGAACTCAATAAGCGCGCTTTACCACGGCCAATTTTCTGCCCGATCGCGCGGCCACTGGCGACTACCTCTGATTTACCCTGCAAGGTAAAACGTTCAATCGACTGTGATGACTCGTTGGACCGCACCGTTTCAGGGCGCGCCTGAACAATGTACAGCTTGCCATCGTGACCATCTTTGGCCCACTCGATGTCCATCGGGCGGCCATAATGGTTTTCAATGATAACCGCTTGTTTAGCTAACTCTGCGATTTCATCGTCGTTTAATGAGAAACGACCACTGCGTTCGGCATCGATGTCCTGAGTTTTGACTTGCTTACCGTGACTGCTGTCATCGGAGTAAACCATTTCAATCTGCTTACTACCTAAGGTACGACGAATAACCGATGGCCGTCCGGCCGCTAATGTCGGCTTATGAACAAAGAATTCGTCCGGGTTTACCGCGCCCTGCACCACCATCTCGCCAAGGCCGTACGACGAGGTCACGAAGACCACCTGGTCAAAACCTGATTCAGTGTCGATTGAAAACATCACGCCAGAGGCTGCTAAGTCACTGCGTACCATGCGCTGGATACCCGCCGACAGTGCAACACCACGGTGATCGTAGCCCTGGTGAACGCGGTATGAAATAGCGCGGTCATTAAACAATGAGGCAAATACGTGCTTAATAGCTTCCATCACTGCATCGATGCCCTTCACGTTAAGGAAGGTTTCCTGCTGACCCGCAAACGACGCATCCGGCATGTCTTCAGCAGTAGCTGAACTGCGCACAGCGAAGCTGGCGTCTGCATTGTCGGTGGTGAGTTCGTTGTAGGCGGTGCGGATGGCTTGGTCTAAATTGGCTTGGAAGGGGGTATCAATAATCCACTGACGGATTTGTTTGCCAACTTCTGCGAGTTTTTTTACGTCATTGACGTCAAGGGTGTCGAGGAGTTGGTGAATCTTTTCGTTGATCCCGCTTTGTTCTAAAAACTCGTTAAACGCGTCGGCAGTGGTAGCAAAGCCCCCGGGAACCGTTACGCCAGCCCCTGCCAGGTTGCTGATCATTTCCCCGAGAGAGGCATTTTTGCCCCCTACGCGGCCGACATCGTTCATACCCAGCTGCTGGTACCAAAGCACGTAATCTTGCACAATACAGTCCTTATTGAGATTTAATGTATGCGTGGTGAGTGGCGGCTATTTTACACGGTGTTCACCAACAAGTTAATATCTGTGTCACATTGACTAAGGATTTATACCCATGCGTACTGCGTTTTACATTTCTGATGGCACTGCACTCACCTCTGAAGCCTTTGGCCACGCCATGCTGTCGCTCTTTCCGATGAAATTCAAACACCGAACTTTGCCGTTTATCGATAGCGCAGAAAAAGCTACCCGTTGCTGCCAGCAAATCAACGCCGCAGCCAGTGAAGATGGCGAAAAACCGTTAATTTTCCACACCTTCGTCAACACTGAAATCAAACGCATCATCAATCAGAGCCAGGGCATAAGCTATGACTTTCTTGATCATTACGTGGAGCCGATGGAAGCTGAGCTGGGTATCAAAGCGCAGCCGAAAACCAACCGCACTCATGGTATTCATCAAGACTATAACTTTCGTATCGACGCGGTAAATTACACCCTGGACAATGACGATGGGGTCAGCACCAAAGAATATGGTCAGGCCGATATTATTCTGATTGGCGCCTCCCGCACCGGTAAAACCCCAACCTGCCTGTACCTGGCGTTGCAATACGGGATCAAAGCGGCGAACTATCCGATTACCGAGGACGACCTGGATAACCTGCAGCTCAGTTATGATCTGAAAATGCATCGTCACAAGCTATTCGGTCTTACCATCGACGTCGAGCGATTACAGTCAATCCGGCAGGAACGGCGCGCCAATAGTCGTTATGCCTCGCTTGAACAGTGTCAGTTAGAAATTAATCAAATTGAGCATTTATTCAGTCAGGAAGCGATTCCGTTTCTTAACTCAACCCATGCCTCAGTCGAAGAGCTTGCAGCCAAAATCATGGATGAAGCGAAGCTGGAGCGCCACAGATACTAAGCTTTCCGACCCCATGGGTCGCAACAACAAAAAACGCTGGCGACATGCCAGCGTTTTTTTGATGTAAGCGACTATTGCAGTGCTTGCGTCTCAGCTCGCCTTTGGCCTAGCCTTTGGCGTTAGTGCTTTCAAAGATCTTATCGGCCGAGGCAGCGACAAAGCCAGTATAGAGTTCACCGTCCGCCATTTCGTAACGTTTAGCAAACTCATAAAAACAGCTTGGGATCTCAGCAACTTTATCCGCAAAGGACACCGGAATACGGTCAGCCATGGTCGACGACTGCTCAAGATAGACCTCTGGATTTCCTTTGATCTCGCCGCCCGCACTATTAAGGGTAAAGCCTTCCTCTTTCAGCTTCGCATTCACCGCCTCAATATCGGTATAACCAGGTAAACGATTAATGCTAACGGTAAAGTGGTTGGCACAAAAACCGAACGCGCTCATCCACGCGGCGTACTCACTCTCTTCCAGTAATTTTTCATACTGGGCATGAGTCACCTGCCAATGCGTTCCGGAATACAGGAATTCCGGCTGTTCAACCACTGAGGGGTCAATAGACGCCACCATATCGGCGATCACCTGTTGCGTGTCCTCAGAAAACTCTTCTACCAGCAACTCACTGATGAAAATCTTGGGTAAGTCTTTGTTGGCATGTTCATAGTGCTTCGCACGCAGCTTTTTGGCTTCGAAATGGTAATCGCCATTTGCAAAGTAGCCCATGTTTTCAAACAGTTCAGCCAGTTTTTCCAAACGCACCGGGGCTATGTTAAAGGTTCTGAAAGCCACGTGATCGTTGATGATCTCAGCACCGCCGCCTAACACCTGATGGACCTTTTCGGCACTCGGTGTTTTGCCAATATAGTCTTGCCATAAGTTAGCGAAAAACTGCTCAGCGTCTTGCGACATGTTAATAATTCCTTGTTCTGTATGGGAAGCGGTCGGCGTTAACGCCGTACCTGCTTTCACTGCAAATTAAACGCGGCCATTGCGTGCATCACGCAGGGTGTCCGCAATAAGAAACGCCAGTTCCAGTACCTGGTCGCCGTTGAGACGGGGATCACACTGGGTTTTATAGCGTTTAGCCAGGTCAGATTCACTGATTTGATACGCACCGCCTGTGCACTCAGTCACGTCCTGCCCGGTCATTTCTAAATGTATACCACCAGCATAGCTGTTTTCGGCTTGATGCACCGCAAAGAACTGCTTTAACTCACGAATGATTGCGTCAAAATTGCGCGTTTTAAGGCCGTTCTCGGCCTTCACCGTGTTGCCATGCATAGGATCACTGGACCACACCACCTGTCTGCCTTCGCGTTGTACGCGGCGGATTAGGGCCGGTAGTCGCTCACCCAGCGCATCAGCGCCCATCCGGGTAATCAGTGTGATCCGTCCGGGGACGTTGCCTGGATTGAGTACATCCAGCAGCTTCATCAGCTCATCGGGCTCCATGGTTGGCCCGATCTTAACCCCAACCGGGTTGTGAATGCCACGAAAGAACTCAATATGCGCATGATCAAGCTGTCGTGTTCGCTCACCGATCCACAGCATATGCGCAGAACAGTCGTAGGGTAACCCGGTCAGCGTATCGATACGGGTCAATGCTTCTTCATAAGGCAACAATAAGGCTTCATGCGAGGTAAATAACTCGGTCTCATGAATGGTCGGATGGCTCTGCGCATCGATGCCCAGCACTTCCATAAAATGTAAGGTTTCAGAAATCTGCTCAGCGACCTGACGGTACTTGTCTTTTAACGGGTTCGCCGCAATAAAACTCATATTCCATTTATGAACCTTATGCAGGTCGGCCAGCCCGCCCTGAGCAAACGCACGCAGTAAGTTGAGTGTTGCCGCACTTTGGTTGTAGGCCGTTAGCATACGCTCCGGCTGCGGCTCGCGGGCCTCCGGGGTAAAGTCAATGCCATTGATAATGTCGCCGCGATAGCTTGGCAGGGTCACACCGTCAATGGTTTCCATATCACTGGAACGAGGCTTGGCATATTGCCCTGCCATCCGCGCCACTTTGGTCACCGGGCATGACCCGGCAAAGGTCAGTACCACAGCCATCTGCAGCATGACTTTAAAGGTGTCACGAATTTTCGGCGCATTGAAGTCGGTAAACGACTCAGCACAATCTCCGCCTTGCAGCAAAAACCCCTGCCCCTGACACACATCCGCTAAATGCTGCTGTAAACGGCGTGCTTCTTCGGCAAAAACCAGTGGAGGAAAGCTGCGGAGCTGGCCTTCTACCCAATTTACCTGCTCGCTATCCTTATAATTGGGTTGCTGCTGAATAGATTTCGAGCGCCAGCTGTTAGCTTTCCATGAGGTCATACTGCATTACCACCTGTTGTTCATGCACGAGTGCTTTTATATGGTTTTCCAATGTATAAAGAAGCCTTGCCAAAAGCAAGGCAACCGCTTGTATTATCTGGGTCGTGGTACGCTCAGAGTTTCCCCGAGACGTCCATATTGATTACCACCTAAACGCGCCAGAGGATCAATCGCTGCGGCATCGACAGTCAACCGCTGGCTGCTGCTACCGTCCGCTTTGGTAACAACTTCGTTGCGGGCGCACTGGTCCGCAATGTAAATATGCTCAACACGACCAAACACCATGCTCTGTGGAGCCCCTTTAACCGGCTGTATGTCATGCAAACTGCAGCCAAACGCGACACTGCAATCGGCCAGCCGCGGCATGGAAAAACCCTCAAAGTCAGTTAGTTGCAAACCTATCCGTTGCAATTCCGACTGCTCAGCCGGCAATGTCCGCGAGGTTTCTGTCACCGCTTCGGCGTGTCGAAACGATGGAATGTGCACCGTGAAGTACGGGTGTCGGGCAACATTGACCTTGGTATCTTTCCCTTCGCCCGGCGCTTTGTCACCAACCGAGAACATCAGTAACGCCGGGTCGCTGGATATCGCGGTAAAATAGGAGAACGGCGCCAGGTTATAGTGGCCGCTTTCATGCTCGGTTAAGACCCAGGCGATAGGCCTTGGTAGTAAGGTTTGTACCGTCGTATGGTAGATCTGCTCCGGGCTCATCGAATCCGTCGATAAAATCATTGACCTCCTCCCCGTAACGCGGCAATGCGCTTTTCAATCGGTGGATGACTAAGAAATAACTCACTCTTCGCGCGTTTCCCCTTAATGCCGAACGCCGCCATACTGCTGTTCAGTTGTGAGTCGCGCCCGCCAGCTAAGCGCTGCAGTGCGCTAATCATCTTATGCGCGCCGACTAAGTTTGCGGCGCCTGCGTCGGCCCGGTATTCACGCTGACGGGAAAAGTACATCACAATGATGCTGGCTAAAATGCCAAACAGAATTTCCAGTACAATCACAATGCCGTAGTAGGCAAAGCCGCCACCGATGCCTTGGCGGCCACCTTGTTGACCACCACCCCGTAAGGCATTATTAATGAAGCCGGCAACGACTCGCGCCAGAAAGATCACAAAGGTATTTACCACTCCCTGAATCAAGGTCAGAGTGACCATGTCACCATTGGCAACATGACTGACTTCATGCGCTAGCACCGCTTCAACTTCGTCTTTGTTCATGCTTTGCAGCAGGCCACTGGACACCGCCACCAATGAATTGTTTTTACTCGCGCCGGTGGCAAAAGCATTCGGCTCAGGCGACTGATACACCGCGACTTCGGGCATTTTAATACCGGCTTTGCGGGCCTGCGCGGCGACCGTCTCAACCAGCCAGCGCTCGGTTTCATTACGGGGTCGTTCAATAACCTGAGCGCCGGTTGAATGCTTCGCCATCCATTTGGACATCCACAGTGAGATGAACGCACCGCCAAAACCGAACACCGCTGCAAACAACAGCAGCCCCTGATAATTGCCAAATTCCACGCCAAATACAGTCATCAGGATGTTTAGTACGACGCTAAGCACCAGGATAACAGCCAGGTTAGTGGCTAAAAACAACGCGATACGTTTCATGCTCGATGTTCCTCTTAGTCAGGTTGCCGTCTTTCTGCAAAGAGCGGCGAACAGGCCCTATATACTTCCGTTAATATGCGGCTTAAGTCTGCTAAATCAAGTCTTTGCCATGCTTAATTGGGGACGTTAAGCTAGTAGCTCATCATCAACGAGGTATTTCCATGTCTAAATTTGTCTCCCCACTGGCCAGACTGTTACTAATCAGCGCATCCAAAGCCGATAACACGCCCTACCTTGAACACGCTCGCAGCTGGCTTGCAGACCACTTCGCTGACCGTGAAGTGCTTTTTATTCCCTATGCTGGCGTGGGCATGTCTCATCAGGCCTACACCCGTAAAGTCGCCACTGCCTTGCGCCCAGCAGGTATCAATCTGCGCGGTATCGAAAGTTACAGCGACCCTAAAGCTGCTCTCGAGCAAGCAGATGCGATTGCAATCGGCGGTGGCAACACCTTCGTACTACTCGATACCCTGTACCGCTACGGTCTGCTCGATGTGATACGGCGCCGGGTTAGTCAGGGCGTGCCATACGCTGGCTGGAGTGCAGGGTCGAACCTGGCGGGACTTAGTATCCGTACGACCAACGACATGCCGATCGTTCAACCGCCGTCATTCAAGGCCCTTGCGCTACTGCCAGTACAGATTAACCCGCACTATTCCGATTTCACGCCTGTTGGTTTCCACGGCGAGACCCGGGATCAACGCCTGACTGAGTTCATGGCGCTAGACGGTCATACTCCGGTGCTGGCCATTCAGGAAGGCACGGCCCTGGACGTTAGCAATGGCCGCATGCGTTTACTTGGCAGTAAACCCGGCTACTCCTTTCATGCAGGCGTTAAACGCCCTATTCAGCCACAGCAGGATTGCAGTCAATGGCTGTAAGCAGTGCCCGGCGTTCATCCTCAGTAAATTCAGCTTGCTGAGTATCGCTATGGTACGGCACATACGCCAGACAGGGTGCTGGCATATGTGCTTTCAGATAGCTCAGGTTGTCGTGCAAATAATCCATCGGCTGCTGAGTACATTGATTCGCGACCCAGCCTATTAAACGTCCACCGTCTGCGGCAATAGCTTTAGCGGTCAGCAAGGCGTGGTTAAGGCAGCCCAGTTTCATCCCCACTACCAGGATTACATCCATGGTTTCGCTAACTACCCAATCACTCAAATACTCATCGTCATTGATCGGCAACAGCCAGCCGCCCGCGCCTTCGGTGAGTACCAGATCGGGTTTATGCAAGCTAAGCTGACGCAAATGCGTAGTGAGTGCCGCCGGTTCAATCTTCACCCCTGCCTGGGCCGCTGCAATATGGGGGGCGATTGCCGGGGTGAAGCAAAACGGGTTTGCCGCCTGCGCCGGCACCGCGATGGTACTGAGTTGGCGCAACTGCTCTGCGTCCGGGTTGGGTTGACCGCCACTACCTATAGGCTTAAAACCTATTGTTAGTAAACGCTCTCGATTCAGCGCCTTTAAAATAAGGGATGATACAAGCGTCTTACCCGAATCCGTATCGGTACCCGTGATAAAAAGTTTCTTCATTATGAGTTTTTCTCACCAAAATAGACAACAAAAAGCCACGTTAGCAACGCGTTTAGCGGCTCTTCTTACTCTTTATACGCCTCGATAAAGCCAATCTGATAGGTCAGTGGCAATCCTGCGACGCTGCGATGCGCTTCATAATCGGCGGCTAATTGACGCCAGGTGCCGGGACTTAAAGCCCCCCCGTTGCGGGCCGTTGCCCCCACGCCTTTAATGCCTAGTAGCAATGTTTTCAGATCCGGACTGTATACCGTCAGTTGTTCTTCGACACAGCGCCAGCTCGCCAGGCCCTGCTGTTGTGTTAGCAAATAACGCCAGTCACTCAGGCTCAGTTGCAGATTGGCACCGGGCTGACCGTCGATTGCCGTCCGTAACTGGCTAAGTGGCTGTAAACTATCTGCTAGCACGGTGCTTATCAGAATTGGACTGCCCGGTTTGCTGACCCGAACCAGTTCAGCCAATGCGTCAGCAGGCTGGTGCGCCCATTGAATGGCGAGACTTGAAAATACCGCATCGACACTGTTAGTGGCTAATCCGATAGCTTCGAGATCACCCTGAATGAGGGTACTGTTAGTCTTAGCTTCCGCAGCACTCAATACGGCGACCGCTTTGCTAACCATAGCTCGGCTCAGGTCGAGGCCAATATAGTCATTGCAATAGTCTGCCAGGGCCGGGTAATTAATCCCCGGCCCACAGCCCGCGTCAAGCAGACTGGGGTACTTCGTCGCACCCAGCATGGTTAGCATCGAGCTGGCCACCTGCTGTTGCAGCTGGTTATACCGCTGATAGCTTGTGCTGGCGCGGTCGAAGCTGTGTTGAATATGCTGCTTATCGATGGCTACCTGACTAAGCATGGGGAGATTCTCCGAGCGCATCTAAAACATGATCAAGCTGTTCGCGGGTATGACCCGAATTCAGAGTGAAACGAAGGCAGGCCCGGCCTGGCGGAACCGTAGGCGGGCGAATAGCTGAGCAAAGAATGTTTTGCTGGCGCAACGCCTGGCTCAGCGCCAGTGCGCGTTGATTGCTGTAACAAAGCACCGGCTGAATCGCATGGTTGAGCAAGAGGTTGTTTTGTGGCGTGCGCCAGCCGAGTTGCAACAGGCCCTGTTTGAAGTGTTCAATATTGGCCTGCAAACGCTGTTGGTGGTCGGGCTCTGTCTGCAGAATATCGAGCACTTTGCTGATGGCCATCGCCTGCGCCGCACTAAAGGCGGTGCTATAGATATAATGCCGTGCGCTCTGCCAGATAGCTTCGATAAAGTCCTTATCACCTGCGACAAAGGCGCCGCTCATGGCAAAAGCTTTACCGAAGGTCGCACTGATAATATTCACCTCATCGGCGGTGGTCATGCCGCCAACACCTCGACCACCCGGCCCTGTTACGCCAAGCCCATGGGCATCGTCAAGCCACAGCAGTACTTCACGATGCTGACTGCTGAGGCTGGCTTTGGTCTGCACACACTGCGCTAATGGGACCGCGTCACCATCCATACTGAAAACGCCTTCACTGGCAATGGCGCAGGTCCCCGCAGACTGGCGTGACGCGCGTTTACACAGGCTATCCATATCGTTGTGGTTGAAGCGTTGCATCACCGCCTGACTGGCCATACAGGCGTCATACATGGAAGCGTGATTGCGTTTATCAAATAAAAGGCTCACATCGTGCTCGGCCAGCACCGATACCACGGCATGGTTGGCTGCATAGCCGCTGCCCAGTAATACCACAGCGTCACGCCCCAGCCATTCTGCCAGACGCTGCTCCAGCTCATAATGTGGTTGCTGATAGCCGCTGACTAACGGGCTGCCACCGGAGCCGGTGCCATACCGGGCAAGGCCTTGCTGATAGGCTTCAATCACCGCCGGGTGTGAGCGCAGTGAAAGATAGTCATTGCTGCAAAAATTGAGCAGATCAGGGGCGGCAACATTCGGCTGGCGCCAAAGGCCAGCCGCCAGCCGCTGTTGTTTGTTACTTTGCAGCTTAGTTCGAAACCTGTCCATGCTGGCGCTCAGGATGCATCATAAAACAGTGGCTTACTCGCCGGTTGCCGACTTGCCTGAATCGCTTCTTCAGCCACCGCGGTATGCACTTCATCGGAATAGTCCTGACGAGCTTCAGGTGTGATCCCAAGGCGTTCAAACAATTTCTGATCGCGTTCTGCGTCTGGATTCGACGTGGTCAGTAGTTTTTCCCCGTAGAAAATCGAGTTGGCTCCGGCCATAAAGCACAGGGCCTGCATTTGTTCGTTCATTTCCTCGCGGCCCGCCGACAGACGAACATGAGATTGCGGCATGAGAATACGCGCCACCGCTATGCAGCGGATAAATTCAAACGGGTCGAGGTCTTCAACGTTAGACATTGGCGTGCCTGCGACTTTGACCAGCATGTTAATCGGTACACTTTCCGGCGGTTGCTCAAGGTTCGCCAGTTCCATTAACAGACCAGTGCGGTCAGCCGCCTCTTCGCCCATCCCAACAATGCCGCCTGAACAGACTTTCATCCCCGCCTGACGTACGTTGTCGAGGGTATTCAGGCGATCGGCAAAGGTTCGGGTAGTAATAATCTGATCGTAGTATTCAGCGGAAGTATCCAGATTATGATTGTAGTAATCCAGTCCGGCTTCTTTCAGCGCCTTCGCCTGCGGCGGCGACAACATGCCCAGGGTCATACAGGTTTCCAGACCCAAATCGCGCACGCCTTGGATCATTTTAATGATATAGGGCATATCGCGATCTTTTGGGTTACGCCATGCAGCCCCCATGCAGAAGCGGGTCGAGCCAATCGATTTAGCGCGTTCAGCCGCCTCGAGTACCTTTTCCACTTCCATCAGGCGTTCTTTTTCCAGCCCGGTATCATAGCGCGCGCTTTGCGGGCAGTATTTGCAATCTTCCGGGCAGGCGCCGGTTTTAATCGACAGCAAAGTACTGACCTGCACTTCGTTGGGGCGGAAATGCTGACGATGCACCTGCTGTGCTTCAAACACGAGATCCATAAACGGCTTGGCGAATAGCGCATCGATGTCTGCACGCGTCCAGCGGCGGCGAGTCGGTGAATTAGCTGATGAATCACTGGCGGATAAAGTTTGTATAGTCACGGCAATACTCTAATCGTTGGGTTGATTGACTGGTTGGCGTGCCCGGTGTTTAAGTCACCCATGCACGACGCAATACTCGACTAGCTTAGGCATCCGCTTTACACTGTCAACCAAATGAAGTTAGCCAGGTTTACTTATGGTGAATATTTGTACAAGTGATGATCTGCAGTTTGACCAGACTCATCTATGGCACCCATACACATCACTGACCAACCCGCTACCCTGTTACCCCGTTAACAGCGCCAGCGGCGCAACGCTGACCCTCGATGATGGCCGTCAGCTAGTCGACGGCATGTCCTCCTGGTGGGCCGCTATTCATGGGTACAACCACCCGCAACTCAATCAGGCTTTGCAACAGCAGGCTGCTCAGTTAAGTCATGTCATGTTCGGTGGTATTACCCACAAACCGGCGGTTGAACTGGCGCGCCGATTGGTTGCGATGACCCCTGCCCCGCTGGATGCCGTGTTTCTGGCTGACTCCGGCTCAGTCAGTGTAGAAGTGGCAATTAAGATGGCATTGCAGTATCAGGTCAGTCGCCAGCGCAGTGACAAAAACATGCTATTGACCGTTCGTGGTGGCTATCACGGCGACACCTTCGCCGCGATGTCAGTGTGCGATCCGGTGAATGGAATGCATGGCCTGTTTCAGGGGGTGCTACCGAAACACCTGTTCGCCGATGCGCCGACACTGACCCCGCACGATCGGTGGGACGAACGCGATATTGACAGTTTACGCACCTTGCTGGAGAACAATCACAACAGCCTGGCTGCAATTATCCTCGAGCCGGTGGTGCAAGGCGCAGGCGGTATGCGTTTCTATCACCCTACTTATCTCAAACGGGTGCGCGAGCTATGTGACCAGCACGATGTGTTATTAATATGCGACGAGATCGCTACAGGTTTTGGCCGCACCGGCAAATTGTTTGCCTGTGAGCATGCGGATGTAGTGCCTGACATTATGTGCGTGGGCAAAGCCCTTACTGGCGGTTATATGACCCTGGCCGCGACCATTGCCCAGCGGCATGTGGCTGAGCAAATCGGTCAGGGGCCTGGCGGCGGATCATTAATGCATGGTCCGACCTTCATGGGTAACCCATTAGCCTGTGCTGTCGCCTGTGCCAGCCTTGATATTATTGCCGAGGGCCATTGGCAGCAACAGGTTGCGGCCATTTCGCAGCAACTTGAGCGTGAACTGGCGCGCTGTAATGGGTTAACCGCAGTCAACCAGGTTCGGGTGTTCGGAGCAATTGGTGTCGTAGAACTGGCGGAACCTTTAGAAATGGCCTCCACCCAGGCATGGCTGGTAGAGCAAGGGGTCTGGATCCGGCCTTTCGGGCGCTTGCTATATATCATGCCCCCTTACATTATTGAGCCGGATCAGCTGCGTCGGTTAACCGACGCCATGCTTGCTTTATGCCAGCGACTCAGCAGTTAACGGTCTGTGTTAGCTGCTGATAGCGCGCACAAAGTAAAGCAGGATACCGCAACCAGCCAATAACAAGAGGATCAGGTTTATCCAGATATGGGTACGGTGCATGCGGTAAAGATACACATTAAGCGCCAATGCCACTAAGGTAACTAACACACCGACGCTCATAAAAAACATAAACATATCGGCATAAGTAGCGTTCCAAGTGGTCTGGACTGAACTATCAAGGATCTGATCGTAAAAATTATCCGGGTTCGGCGCTGCGTAATGGTACATATAAAGCGCAACGATAAAGAAGGACCAGCCGACCAGGCTGAGTGTGCCAAGCACTTTATTAAGCTTGCGTAACCTTGCAGGTGATTGTTGCTTCATCATGATTGTTCCATCCCACCTATTCCATTTAATGTCGCGTTGGTTAGTTTTTCAATTCATGCCGTGCAATCCGTGTCGCCAAATCCAGGTTCCAAGGCTTTACCTTTGCCTGGTTATCGGCGCTTTAAGCAGTAAACTGAAGTAAGACACGCTTTTTTGTTAAATTTCCATGCTTTTAGGCCCTTGCCTACTTGAGTCTAGCGCAAAGCGCGGTAACATAGCAGCCCAATTAAAAGTATCCAGAATGTATAACCGGAGTGAATCATTCATGCAATATGCGGCTGTTAAGGACGTTCTCGCTGGCAAGTTTGCTGTTGGCGACACAGTGACCGTGCGCGGCTGGGTCCGCACCCGTCGGGACTCGAAAGCGGGCATTTCTTTTGTTAATCTGCATGATGGTTCGTGCTTTGATGCCGTTCAGGCCGTTGTACCGAGCGAACTCGACAATTACAGTAGCGACGTACTCAAGTTAACCACGGGCTGTTCGGTGGCTGTTGAAGGCACTATTGCTGAGTCTGCAGGCCAGGGCCAGGACTTTGAACTGCAAGCCACTAACGTGCATGTCTATGGCTGGGTTGAAGACCCCGACACCTACCCGATGGCTCCCAAACGCCATAGCATGGAATACCTGCGTGAATACGCTCACCTGCGCCCACGCACCAATGTCGCCGGCGCGGTCACCCGGGTTCGTCATTGCCTGGCGCAGGCGGTTCACCGCTTCTTTCATGAACAGGGCTACTACTGGATCAGCACTCCAATTATTACCACCAGTGATGCTGAAGGTGCCGGTGAGTTATTCCGCGTCTCAACGTTGGATATGATGAACCTGCCACGCACTGACAAAGGCGAGATTGACTACAGCGAAGACTTCTTCGGGAAAGAAGCCTTTCTTACCGTATCAGGCCAGCTCAATGTCGAAGCCTTTGCCTCGGCACTGTCCAAGGTTTACACCTTCGGTCCAACTTTCCGCGCTGAAAACTCCAACACCAGCCGCCACCTGGCTGAATTCTGGATGATTGAGCCGGAAGTGGCCTTTGCCGATTTAAATGACATCGCCCGACTGGCCGAAGACATGCTCAAGTACGTGTTCAAAGCGGTGCTTGAAGAACGTGCCGACGATATGGCATTTTTTGCCCAGCGTATCGACAAGGAAGCCATTACACGCCTGCAACATGTGGTCGACAATGAATTCGTCCATATGGATTACACCGATGCCATCGAGATCCTGAAAAACTGTGGCAAAACCTTCAACTACCCTGTCGAATGGGGTGTCGATCTGCAATCCGAGCACGAACGTTATCTTGCCGAAGAACACGTTGGCGCACCAATTATCCTGAAAAATTACCCACGTGACATTAAAGCCTTCTATATGCGTCAGAACGACGACGGTAAAACCGTGGCCGCGATGGACGTACTCGCTCCGGGTATTGGTGAGATCATCGGCGGCAGCGCCCGCGAAGAGCGACTGGATGTACTGGACGATCGCTTAGCCGCGATGGATTTGCCGTTTGAAGAGTACAGCTGGTATCGCGATTTACGCCGCTATGGCACGGTGCCTCACGCTGGTTTTGGTCTTGGTTTCGAGCGTTTAGTTGCCTATGTCACGGGCATGACTAACATTCGCGATGTTATTCCCTACCCGCGTGCGCCGAAAAGCGCTGATTTCTAAAGCAGCAAATCGGCAATACTGCATAACAGATGAAAGCCCGCAAACGCATGGTTGCGGGCTTTTTTACATCAGTCCGTATAGAGGTAGAACTCAAGCCCGCTTTCATCGCAATTATGCTTACGCGGACACAGCTCACAGTCCTTCATTACTTTTTCTGGCCAACGGGATTTATCCGCATCTTTAAAGCCAAGGCGACGGAAAAACTCAGCAGCCCGGGTGAGTACGATAACCCGGTTGATATGCAGATCCCGGGCCTGGCCAAGCAAGAAATGAACAATGGCAGCACCTAATCCCCGCCCTTCCAGCCCAGGCTTTAAGCCGAGGGAACGGATTTCCGCTAAGCCAGTTCCATAGACATAGAGCGCAGCGCAGCCGACCACCTTATTCTCCACTTCAACCACTGCAAAGGTGTGAATGGCCTGCATAATATCGGCTTTTGGCCGTGGCAGGTGCTCGCCTTTACCGGTCCAGTAGGTGATCAGCTCATATATTGCATCGACATCAGACAATCTGGCCTGGCGAACCTGTTTCAATTCAGCTTTTTGCGCGTTTAACTGCGTCTCTGCACGCACTAACGCCTGTTTGACTTGCTGCCGTGAGGTGCCACCAAGAGCATTACGTGCCTGCAAGCCAGCTTCAACTTCCAGTACTGGGTAGACATCCTCTGC
Organism: Aliidiomarina soli; assembly: GCF_003986975.1. Lineage (GTDB taxonomy): Bacteria > Pseudomonadota > Gammaproteobacteria > Enterobacterales > Alteromonadaceae > Aliidiomarina > Aliidiomarina soli. Next base: position 632,592 of record NZ_PIPO01000001.1, read on the forward strand.
TATCACCGGGTTGATCTGTTGCATCTGCGCAAGCGGGAGCTGTTCCAGACTAACCCCTTTATCGATCGCCTGCAGCACCAGCTTACCGCTTTGCTCATGCGCATCACGAAACGGAACGCCTTTGCTAACCAGATAGTCGGCTAAATCGGTGGCATTGCTATAGCCTCGTTTGGCCGCCTCCGCAGTAGCATTGGAGTCGACTTCAATATGAGCCAGACTGTAAGTAATGATATCGAGGCTATTTTTCCATTGACTGACGCCATCAAATAAGGCTTCTTTGTCTTCCTGCAGATCCTTGTTGTACGCCAGGGGCAAGCCTTTCAGCGTCATTAGCATCGCCTGCAAGTGGCCGGCAACGCGGCCACTTTTACCCCGTACCAGCTCGAAAACATCCGGGTTTTTCTTTTGTGGCATCAATGACGAACCACTGCTTATGGCATCGCCAAGAAGGAAAAAGCCTGCTTCACCGGAGGCGTAGAAGACCACGTCTTCACACAAGCGGGACAGATGAACCATCGACAGGCTGGCGACACTAAGACACTCCACTACAAAGTCGCGATCAGAGACTGCGTCGAGGCTATTCTCACACGCACTTTGAAAGCCCATTTCCTGCGCCAGTGCCTCACGATCGATATCCAGTCCGGTCCCGGCCAATGCGCCACAGCCAAGTGGTGACTGGTCCATGTGCAGGACAGCAGCCTGCAAACGCATATGATCACGTTCCAGCATCTCGACGTAGGCCAGTGCCCAGTGGGCCAGCAATACCGGCTGCGCCCGCTGCAAATGCGTATAGCCGGGCATGACCGTTGCCTGGTGGCGTTTAGCAAACTGGATGAGCGCGTTAATGCAACTGATAAGAGAGGCTTGCAAAGCCTGGTACTCAGCCTTTAGCCACAGCCTGAGATCGGTCGCCACCAGGTCGTTGCGGCTCCGCCCGGTATGCAGTTTACGGCCCACCGCGCCCAACTTGTCCTGTAACTCAGCTTCAATCCAGCTATGAATGTCCTCGGCGCGATCCCGCACCGGTAAATCCGCCGTTTGCTTGAGCTCCTCAGCCAGTTCATCAAGCCCCTGCAGCAACTGTTGGCACTCATCGGCGTTAATAATTCCCGCGCCCTGCAGCGATTTCGACCAGGCTTTGCTGGCGACAATTTCATACGGTGCCAGCACATAGTCAAACGGCAATGAGTCATTGAAACGGGTAAAAACCTCTGCTGAAGGCGCCGCAAAGCGCCCACCCCACATACTCATAGCTGACCTCCTTTGGTTTGCTGCAGCGCCCGGATCCGGCTCGGCAAACTGTGCAAACGAATAAAACCTGCGGCGTCTTTCTGATTATAGACATCGTCATCTTCAAAGGTGGCAAATGCTTCTGAGTAGAGGCTTTGCGGCGACCGTCTCTGCACCACGGTACACTGCCCTTTATACAGCTCCACCACAACGTCGCCGGTTAACACCGCTGCCAGTTCGCCTGCGGCCGCAGTCAGTGCATGGCGCACCGGCGTAAACCAGTTACCATCGTACAGAACCTGGGCCAACTGATTGCCAAGGTACTTACGCAACTGCACACTGGGACGATCCATCGTAAGCTGTTCGAGCCCCTGCAACGCGCGGTACCAGAGGGTTCCACCCGGGGTTTCGTAACAACCGCGTGACTTCATGCCGACCAGCCGATTCTCCACAATGTCAATCCGCCCTACGCCGTGGGTGCCGGCCAGTTCGTTGAGTTCACTGAGCATGGAGCTAAGTGTCCCCTGGCGTCCGTTGACCGCATTCAGACATCCCTGCACAAAGCGTAAATTAACCTCAAGTGGCTGATCCGGTGCCTCCTTCGGGCTGTTGGTTAAGGTCCAGACTTTATCGCTTGGCGACTGCCATGGGTCTTCCAGCTCTCCACCTTCGTGCGAGATATGCCACAGGTTAGCGTCACGGCTGTACATTTTTTCTTTACTCGCCGCACAGGGGATCTGGCGCTCAGCGAGGTAATTGAGCAAGTCTTCACGCGACTTGTAGGGCCATTCACGCCATGGCGCAATCACGCTTAGCTGCGGCGCTAATGCCGCGTAGGTTCCTTCAAAACGTACCTGATCATTGCCTTTGCCGGTGCAGCCATGCGACACCGCATCCGCCCCTAGCTCCAGCGCAAGCTCGACCTGAGCTTGAGCAATCACCGGCCGTGCCAGGGCGGTGCCAAGCAGATAATCGCCTTCATAAATGGCGCCTGCCTGCATCGCCGGAACCACCACCTGCTGCATCATTTTTTCTTTCAAGTCGACCACATAACAGGCTGACGCACCTGAGTTACGCGCTTTGTCTTCAATGCCTTCTAATTCGGCATCGCCCTGACCCACGTCAGCAACGAAAGCGATGACCTCACATTGGTAGGTTTCTTTTAACCAAGGCACAATCGCCGAGGTATCCAGACCGCCCGAATAGGCTAAAACAACTTTGTTAATAGACGTGCTCATTGGAATTCCTCGTTCATCATAATGGTTAAAAGTGCTTTTTGTACGTGCATACGGTTCTCTGCCTGGCGCAAGACCACAGCTTGCTGCTGATCCAGGATCTCACTGCTGATCTCTTCATCGCGGTGAGCCGGCAGACAATGCATGACATGACGGGCACCAGTTTGCTTAAGTAACCCGGCATTGACCTGATAGCCGCTTAAGGCCGCTTTTTTTGCATCTACCTCGCCGCCTTCCTCACCCATCGAGATCCAGGTATCGGTGTAGAGAACATCCATCGTGTGGAGTGCATCGACCGCATTGTGGGTTGTGACCCGGTGCGCCGGATACAACTGGTCCAATTGCGTCTGAATGTCCTTAGTGGGCTGCAACGACGGCGGCGTTACCACCTGCAACGAAAGGTCCAGCGCCGCGGCGCCAACCATCAGCGACTGGCACACGTTATTACCATCGCCCAGGTAAGCAACCCGGGTCTCGCTGAGCTCGTCGCCATAGAGTTCCTGCAAGGTCAGTAAGTCGGCTAAGGTCTGACAGGGATGATGCTGATCACACAACGCGTTGACCACTGGGATACGCCCCTGGCTTAACTCCGTCAGAGTCGCATGCTGGTAGACCCGGGCCACAATGGCATGGGTCCAGCACCCCAGATTATTGGCGATATCCTGAACCGTTTCGCGTGAACCCGGCCCAACCTGCTTACTATCGAGGTAAATCGCCTGGCCGCCTAATTGATAGATACCCACATCGAAGCTAACCCGGGTGCGCAGGCTCGGCTTTTCAAACAGCATCGCGATACTTTTGCCGCGTAAACAATTCGCGTACGCGGCCGGTTCTGCTTTCATCTGTCTGGCCAGATCGAGGACACCCCGAATATCGGCTGGCGACAAATCAAGCAGTGATAAACAGTGTTTAGACTGCATTGAAGTTCCTTGAATTAAAATAAATTGGATTAAGCTGACGTTGAATCGTCGACAACGATCCGGCTGGCCAGAGCCTGGCCATTGAGGATGGCGGTAAGCGGCGCCTGGCTATACCAGGCCGCTACCGCGGTGCTTCGTCGGGAAAGCTGAGCAGCCTGCAGCGCTGCTTCCAGTTTTACTTTCATGCCATCATGGACCACATTGCTGTCGATCAGCGCCTGCGCCTGCAGCGGTGTAACATCAGTCACCGGATTGCCCTGCTGATCAAGAATGGCATCCACATCAGTCAGCAACAGCAGATCGGCTTCCAACACCGCCGCAACCGCGGCTGCCGCAAGATCCGCGTTGACGTTAACCAACTGGCCGTTGGCCAGCATCCCCACAGAACTCACCACGGGCAGCAAACCGGCATCTAACAAGGTCGTCAGATACCCTGCATCGCTCTGCGCAATGTCGGGTATGCCAACAGCACCGCGGGCAGTGTCCTCAACCAGGCGACACCAATGGGCGTCCGCTAACGACATACCACAGGCAGCTGTTCCCAGCGCATTGATGGTGGCAACCAGCTGACTATTGAGCGCACCGGCTAAGGCCCCGGCCACCACTGGCATGTCGCTCGCCTGAGTGACTCTGAGCCCCTGGTTTTTAACCACCGGACGCTCGAAACGTTGCAACCAGGCATCGATCAAATCGCCCCCGCCATGGACCAGCACCGTGGGACGGGTCTGGCTAGTCGCGACCAGCCGGGTTAACAAGGATTCGAGGGCCGCCAGATCGTTCAGCGCCCGCCCGCCGATTTTGACAACTAAAGGAGGTTGCTTCATAGCAGTGCCTCCATGCTGTCAAACCCGTTGCTTAGATTAAATACCTGCACCGCCTGGGAGGCCGCGCCTTTGAGTAGATTATCCAGCGCAGCAATAATGACCACTTTACGACCGACAACCTGCACATAGAGATCGCAAAATGGCGTATGCGCGACATCATCGATCTTTGCTGGCTGATCACGCAGCCGAATCGCCGGCTGATGACCATAGGCCTGCTGGTACAATGCCTCTACCACCGCCTTGTCCGGGACACGACCATCCGCGTCGGCTTTCAGCGTTACCACAGCGGTCGCCACGATGCCGCGCTTGAAGTTACCCAACTGAGGGACAAATATAAGTTCACACTTCAGGTTTTGCTCAAGCTCAATCTGATGACGATGGGTCAGCACCGCATAGGGCTGCAAGCTTACTTCGCAGAAACTGGTGGTCAGGGATGCTTTGCGACCTGCCCCGGAAACACCGCTTACTGCGGTCACCACCGGCATCTGTGCTGAATCGCATAAACCACTTTGCAACAACGGCGCAAGCGCAAGTGTTGCAGCGGTGGGATAACAACCAGGGAGACTTTGCAAAGGCGCATCGTAGGCTGCGTTGGATTGATTTAGCTCAGGCAGCGCATAGTTGGCTGCAGCGAGCAACTCGGGGTGAGTGTGCTCGAAACCATAATAAAGTGGATAGTTATTCACATCGTCGAGGCGAAACGCGCCGGACAGATCATACACCCGACAGCCTTGCTGCAACAACAAGGGGGCCAGAAAGGCGCTTGCTTCATGGGGCAGCGCAAGGAAGACACTATCCACTGCAGAAGCAGCCTCGGTAATCAGGCTGTCACACCATGGCTCTACCATCAGCTCGAGTTGGCCGCTTAATTCTGGATAGAGTTTGTTTATTTCAACTGGCGAGGATCCTGCGGAACTAAAGGCGCCAGCAATGTTCACCGAGGGATGTCGCGCCAGGATGCGACACAAGGCCGCACCACTATAACCACTGGCACCTAAAACCCAAACCTGATGAGACTGTTGCATGCGTACTCCCGACTAGCTGCGCATTGTTTGAACCAATGGCAGCAGAATACGGGATACAAATGCGGCTGTAAAGAATTTTTATTCAGTTATTTGATATTAATATTCACTTTATTCATCCAGCTTTAGTCTCGTCCATTGCAACAGCGAGGCTTCGCGTTCAGGTTTGATAGGGGTTGGAACCGCAGGCGTGCCAACATAGAGGAAGCCAACCAGGTCATTGTCGCTACGAATACCAAGTCCTTTCTTAACCACTGTCGATTCAGCGTAAGACCCTGTGCGCCAGATAGCACCATAGTCCAGCGCAAAGCAGGCCTGTTGCATCGCCATCGTTGCACAGGCTGCACTGGCAAACTGTTCTTGCCGTGGCACCGCAGGATGTTCCTTATAATCGGTGCTAACGACAATAATCAACGGCGCTCGTAATGGTAACTGCCCCGCGCGTTCCCGATCGCGAAGATTAAAACCACTCTCCTGCTCGCAGGCTCGCTGAAAGAGCAGACCTAAGTTGACCAATTCATCGCCGGCCAGTAACTGGCAGCGAAACGGCAGCAAATTCATATGATCGGGCACCCGCAATGCAGCCCGTTGAATAAGTTGCAACGCCGCCTCATCCGGAGCCGGTGCAATCAAACGAGGCATTGAAGAGCGCTGGGTCAGTAAGTCTATCGCCTGCATGGGAATCTACCTTGGTAACTAGCTTCGGAAAGCCGCAAACATAGCATAAACGAAGTCTTTTGTTACAAAGTTTAAGCTGTACTAACGCCTTAAGTTGGTTAACATAGACTCCCCTATTTTTACTTGTGGATTCTTATGAAATTATTGCGCAACCTCTTGAGCAAGCTGTGGCGGATCATTAATGCCACGCGAATTGTTTTACTTAATGTAATTTTCTTTGTTCTTTTGATTCTCTTTATTACTGTGTTAAGCACAGGTGAAGATATTCCTGAAGTGCCTGAAGATGGCCTGCTGGTTATAAACCCCCATGGCATCCTGGTTGAAGAAGAAACCTATGTTGCGCCTTTCGATATGTTTTTCCAGGAAGCTTTTAACAGCGGCCCCGAAATTCCTGAAGTGAATGTACATCATTTAGTCGCCACTATTAATGAAGCGATTAACGATGAGCGGATTGGCGGGATTGTCCTCGACCTGCGCCACTTTTCAGGTGGCGGGCTGAGTAAAATGCAAATGGTCGGCGAACGGCTGAATGCGTTTCGTGAAAGTGGCCGCCCTGTCTTTGCAGTTGGAGACTATTACACGCAGAGCCAGTACTACCTGGCAAGCCACGCCGATACTCTGTACCTGAATCCAATGGGCGCGGTCAATATCGAAGGTTTCCATTACTATCAGATGTATTTCAAGAATCTGCTGGAAAAACTTAAGATCAACCAGCACATTTTTCAGGTCGGCCAATATAAGTCGGCGGTCGAGCCTTTCATGCGCGAAGACATGTCCGCCGAAGCCCGGGAAGCGAACCAAGCCTGGTTAAATGAGCTGTGGACACAGTACCTCAACGGTGTTCAATTGCATCGTGACATCGCCCCTGAAATCGCCTCAGGTCGGATTGAAGATTTCATGCGGGTGTTTGAGCGCTCTGGCAACGATCAGGCCCAGATGGCTTTAGACAGCGGTCTGGTTGACCGACTGGCAAGCCGCGAGGAAATGCGGGTTGATTTAATCAATATGGCAGGGCTGGATACAGACAAGAATACCTATCGCCATATTACTCTCGAGGACTACCAGCACGCATTACGTGCTGCCCAACGCCCACAAATTGGTGAAACCGGGCAACCAGAAGTTGCGGTTATTGTCGGTCGTGGCGCGATCATGGACGGCTCACGTCGCGCCGGCGAGATTGGTGGCGATAGTCTGGCCGCTGAACTTCGTGAAGCTCGCCTCAATGACAATGTGAAAGCTGTGGTTTTGCGCATTGACAGCCCTGGTGGCAGTGCCTTTGCCTCAGAGATTATTCGTCAGGAAATCGTCGAACTGCGTGAAGCCGGTAAACCAGTAGTAGCCTCAATGAGCTCTACTGCGGCATCAGGCGGCTATTGGATCGCAGCAGGTGCCGATGAAATTATTGCAGCACCGACCACCATTACCGGCTCCATTGGTGTCTTTGGCCTGTTCCTTACGTTCGAAGACAGCCTTGAGCATATCGGCGTTAATATGGACGGCCTGTCGACCACTGAAATGCCCTACTTCAACACTGCTAAGCAACTTGAGCCTGCCGCAGAGCAGCTCATTCAGAACTCGATTGAGCAAGTGTACCAACAATTTTTAACCCTGGTTGCGGATGCACGCAACATGACAACCGCTGAAGTTCATGAGGTTGCTCAGGGTCGTGTCTGGACCGGACAGGCAGCACTGGATCTGGGCCTGGTCGACGCGCTGGGTGAAATTGATCTGGCGATAGCCCGCGTTGCGGAGTTAGCCGAGCTGGAAGCGGACAGTTTTAAAGTAAGCTGGCCTGAAACCCACCTTAGCCCTGCAGAAGCCTTCGTGGCTGAAATGTTTGGTACTGCGATGACCTGGCTGCCAGAACGCGAAGCGGCAGTTCAACCATCAGGTCTGGCCGAAAAAGCATTGCTGCAAGTGTGGCAAGATGTGAAAATCCTCAACCAGTTTAATGATCAGGAAGGCGTTTATATGCGCTGCCTGCAATGTAAGGTTGACTAGTGATTTCACAGACTTCTCGTAAGAAGGTTTATATTGCCTACACGGGCGGTACTATCGGGATGAAAAAATCGGCGCAGGGCTATGTCCCTGCGCCGGGATTTCTGACCGAAACCGTCGCCAGCCTTCCCGAATTTACGCGTCCGGAAATGCCCGAGTTTGTCATTCATGAATACAATCCATTAATGGATTCGTCAGATATGGCGCCGGCTGACTGGCAGCGAATCGCCGAAGATATTCAGACTAATTATGCCCATTACGACGCTTTCGTGGTGTTGCATGGCACAGATACCATGGCCTACACCGCGTCCGCATTATCCTTTATGTTTGAAGATCTGGATAAACCAGTCATTATCACGGGGTCCCAGATCCCGTTAGCGGCGTTGCGCTCGGATGGTCAGATCAACCTGTTGAATGCTCTGTATATCGCAGCCTACTACCCTATTCACGAAGTGACGTTGTTTTTTAATAATCGCCTCTTTCGTGGTAACCGCGCTACCAAATCTGACGCCGATGGTTTCGATGCATTTTCATCTCCAAACTGCCCGCCACTGGTTAAAGCAGGCATAGAAATTGAGGTGCTGAACACCGAACTGGCGCAAAATATTAAATCATCCTTACGGGTGCAGTCAGTAACCCCCCAGGACATTGGTGTGGTCACCCTGTATCCGGGGATGAGTCCCGCGATCATCGACAGCCTGGTGCAGCAACCGGTTAAAGCACTGGTTCTGCTCAGCTACGGGGTTGGCAATGCACCTCAAAGTGCTGGATTGCTGGATAGCTTGCGCCGTGCCATTGAGCGACAGGTGGTGGTGCTTAACTGTACACAGTGCTACAAAGGCACAGTGAACATGGAAGGCTATGCGACTGGCAACGCCTTAGCGGATATTGGCGTGATTAGCGGTCATGACATGACCATTGAGGCCGCTTTGACTAAACTGCACTATCTGCTTAGCTGTGATATGCGTGGTCATGATCTGAAAGCTGCGCTGGAACAGTCGTTGCGTGGCGAACTGACCAGTAATCCACCCAATAGACAGGAACGGCTGTTAAAAGACCATTAATCGCTGTCTAATCAGACGCGGTAGCCCACTGATTGCGGCCTGCATGCTTAGCTTCGTAGGCCGCAATATCTGCACGACCCAGCAACATTGCAACCGAACTGTCGTCTTCCTGCAGGGCGGCAACGCCAATGCTGACCGTTACCGGTAAGACAGTCCCTTTAGTATCTTTAAGGTTACCGATCGCACGAACCAGTTCACTGGCAATACGTTCCCCTTGTTGCAACGGACAGTTTGGTAAAAAAATAACGAATTCATCGCCACCAAGACGACCCAACACATCGCTGTCACGGGTAAAGCGACGCAGCATGGCAGCAACATTTTTCAAAATTGAATCGCCAAACGCATGACCGTAGTCGTCATTTAATTGCTTGAAGTTATCCAGATCAAGAGCCAATACCATCAGTGCCTGTTGATTGGAGCGGGCTTCAATAAACAGATTTTGCATCGCTTTTTCGATACCGCGGCGATTCAATAGCCCGGTGAGCGTATCCTCGTGAGCGGCATGGCGCAGGGCTTCAATCTTTTGCTGCTGGGCCGTGATATCAGTGACGGTGCCCACATGGCCAATGCAGAGCCCTTCGGAAAAGACCGGGGCCGTTTCCAGACTCAGCCAAAGCAACTGCCCCTCACTGTGACGCATTTCCAGCTCCAGGCTAAGCGAGGCTTCTTCTTCCAATGCTAAATGAACCCGTTGGGCAAAGCGGTCACGGTGAATACCGCTAAGATGCGGCAAAAAGCCACTTTGCTGCAATTCACGGGCGTTGAAGCCGGTAATCGTGGTTAATCGAGGGTTAACATATTCAATCTGACCAGTTACATCGGCCATAAACAGACCCGCCGACGAGGTTTTCAGGATCTGATCAAGATAGGCCTGGCGCTGCTGCAAGGCATGTTGAGCCGCCTCATTTTGTGCCAACAGGCCATTGAAACGAAAGACTAACTGACGCAGTTCATCCAGGCCCGGTTCGGTAAGCTGGATCAGGCGCCCTTCTTTAATTGCGGATACTTCATTTTGCAGTCTGACTAAGGGGCGTAACGAGGTACGCACGATCCAGGTCAAAAACAGCAAGCTCATGACTATCGTAATTCCCCCCACTATCCATTGCACCCGGCGCAGCTGATGCACTGGCTGCATTGCTTCGGCAAGGCTTAGTGAGGTAACCAGGAACCAATCGCCTCCGGCCAGCGAACGCACAACCTGTATACTTTCGGTACCTTGCGCATCTTCGGTCATACCTGTCTGCTGGCTGGAGTCTGAGATGGCACCTTGCAGAAACTCAAAATCATCCCCCAATGGCATCCCCACCATGCGTGGCTCCGGATGGGCAATAACCTGCGCCTGCCGATTCACAATAGCCACATAGCCGTTACGCCCGATAGGCGTGGTAATAATACGGTTCAGCACCATATTATTATGCAGCGAGAATGCACCCACCACAGCACCGGCAAAGGAGCCGTCAGCATCTCGAACAGGCACCACTGCATTGACAATCAATTCGCTGGTGTAATAGGAGTTCTGCGGGGAGGTAAGAAAATAATCATCGCTTTGCTGAGCACGAAGAAACATGGCATTGCGCTCAATGCTTAGATTTTCATCCAGTGCACCAAGCTTCGGATATTCATCGACCACTCTGCCACGGGCATCAACGACCCACAAATGGTCGAACAGCTGCTTCAGCGCCGCTTCATCTTCAAGCATCGGATGGGTATTGTCCTGCCAACGGCTCAAATTCGCTGCCAGGTTGCGAAGCGCCTCCTGGCGGGTCAGAAGAATCACATCCAGCGTTGTTTTAAAAACGTCTGCGGTTTGCGTAAGTTTAGCTTCAGCCTGCGCTATCAACGTACGCTGCTGCACACTCATTGACACACTGATCAGAATAAGCACAGTCAGAGTGACACACAAACCTACGATCCAATAAAGTCGCGTCGACAAACGACGTGCCACTGATTTCACTACCGTACCTTAATAACTGCTTATATTAGATAAGAATACAGAATGGAGTAGCAGATAAAAAGCGCAGTGAGCAGCTTCTATACTAAATGACCGGGTAAGCTCAACTAATGTTGTCTTTTTTTGCATTATCAGGTTAAAAAACTAGCAAAATATAAACTCTGTTCTACACTCAAATTGTACAAATTCTGCACCAGTTAGCGCACGGCTCAATCCCATTGAGCCATTCCCCTGAGCTCGGGGTCCCCCTGGCCCCGAGCCTTTTTTTTCTGCCCGACGTTAAGCGCCCGCCTTTGCCTGCTGAAAAAGCTCATAGAAGTTATCCTTGGTGACCGCTGCCACTTCTTCAACCTCAATATTTTTTAGCTCAGCAATGCATTTGGCGACTTCAGTTACATAAGCAGGCTGGTTCTCCTTGCCGCGGTGTGGCACCGGAGCCAGCCAGGGTGCATCAGTTTCTATCAGCAAACGTTGCAATGGCACTGATTTTACCACCTCGCGCAGTTCAGAGGCGCTGGCAAAGGTGACAATGCCGGAAATCGAGATATAGAAATCAAGTTCCAGTGCTCGCTCGGCCATCCACTGATTTTCGGTAAAGCAATGCAGCACGCCACGACATTGCTCAGCACGCCCTTCTTTGAGCATCGCAATAGTGTCCTCGCGAGCGTCGCGGGTGTGGATAATCAATGGCTTGTTTACCTGGTTGGCAAGTTCAATATGCTTAGCAAAACTTTCCTGCTGGGTGTGGTGATTGTCTTTATCATAGTAGTAATCCAGCCCGGTCTCACCCACCGCTACCACATCGTCTCGCTGGCAAATAGTGGTTAGTTCGTCGTAGTCGACGCGATTCTTAGCTACATACAAGGGGTGAAGGCCGCAGGACATACTAATGTTAGAGCGACCAGCTATCAGCTCGGCCATCGGATAGAAGTCATCCAGGGTTACGCCAACACAAAGCATATGCTCAACCTTGGCAGCCGCTGCATCATTCAGTACCGTCTCAAGACCGAGCTCTTCGACGCGCTTTATTTTATCCAGGTGACAATGGGAATCTACAAACATAATAAGGGCTTCCACTTCATTTAGAATGGCTACTGCTAGTCAACTATCAACGCTGAGCAAGCTGGCGCAGCTGATTTAGCAATTGCTGAATAGCCAGCTGCGTATTGAGGCCGCTTTGCTGGCGCAGACGCGCTCTTAACTGATGACACTGTTGTAAGAAATCATTCAGCGCCGAGGTTGCAACCGGTTCCCGGGTGTCCCCTACAAGCCCGCTTTGCATCAGGCCATCCGCGTCGATCAGCAGGCTTTCATTATGTGTCTGCTGATAGCACAACGTATCACGCAGTAAACGTTCCATATCATCGAGTGCGCCCAGAGCGCCTTCTTTACTCGCCCAGGACTTTGTATCCGGTGTCTCTCCACCAAGCACACCAGCCATGCTATTGGCGCTTTGCAATGTACCCTGACCAAGCCGCTCCAGCGCGGTCAGGGGCGCATCACACCAGACTCGCAAGGTCTCAGTCGCATTCACCGGCTGCTCCCCATATTGGGTTAGCCACTGTGCTAGCTGGGTTATACCCGGACGGGTGACTGGGTAATACTGCAAGCGACTGCGGATCGTTGGTAACAGCGCCTGATAACGCCGACTGGCGACAATAATAGTAGTCGCTGCGGGGGGTTCCTCGAGTGTTTTTAACAAGGCATTGGCAGCCGCCACGGTAAGTTTTTCCGCTTCGGCTATCACCGCAACTTTATGACCGCCCTGATTGGCCGAGGTACTGAGACGCTGTTGCAACTGGCGAATCGCATCAACTCCAATGCTACTGTCATCATTGTCGCCGATACGGTGGTAATCCGGGTGTCCCTGAGCATGCCACAACAAACAGCTTTTACACTGCCCGCAGGCTTTCATCTGCCCCTCTGAGTGCTGGCATAACAGCCACTGGCTGAGCTGGTCGAGCAAACGATCGCTGCCAAGCTGAGGGTTCCAGATTATCGCCAAACCATGGCTTAAGCGCTGATTCTGCGCCGCCTGCATTAAGGCTTGCCAGGTCGCTCGTAACCAGGGTAGTTTCATGCGCTTGATAAACCCTGCAAAAATTGTTCAACCTGCTGACGAATACTTGCACTTACCTCATGCAACGGCTGGCCCGCATCAATCACCTTAATCGTCGGGTCTTCGCTGGCCAGCTCGAGGTAGCGGTTACGGGTCCGTTGAAAAAAACTGATGTCTTCCTGTTCGATACGGTCCAACTGGCCACGGCCTAGCGCGCGCTGAAGCCCTACTTCGGGCTGAATATCCAGATACAGGGTTAACGACGGCTTAAAATCACCTAAGGTAATATCCCGCAATGCCTGCAGTTTGGCGCGCCCCAACTGGCGCCCTCCGCCCTGATAGGCCTGTGATGACAAGTCATGGCGGTCACCAACGACCCAGGTGTCCGCTGCCAGGTTTGGCTTAATTACATTTTCCACCAACTGCAAACGGGCCGCATACATAATGAGTAGTTCAGCATCTGCGCTGACCGTTTCCTCCCAGTCTCCCTTGACCAGCTCGCGCAACGCTTCGGCCATAGGAGTACCGCCAGGCTCGCGAACATGGACATGGCGGATCCCGGCCTGGTTGAGGACCTCTTCAAGGCAAGCAACAGCCGTGCTCTTACCCGCGCCTTCAAGACCTTCGATGACAATAAACTGACCGCTCATTGGTTCCTCTGATACTGATAAACCGCCCGGTTATGTTCTTCCAGCGTACGCGAAAATATATGCTGACCATCGTTGCTACTGACAAAATAGAAATAGTCCGATTGCTCCGGGTTCAGGGTTGCGCGGATCGCTTCGTAGCCCGGCATCGCAATCGGTGTTGGTGGTAAACCATTAATTCGGTAAGTGTTGTAAGGCGTATACTGGTTTATATCAGAGCGGTAAATAACGCCCCGATAATCATCCCCCAGCCCATAAATAATGGTCGGGTCCGACTGCAGTCGCATCCCGGTGTGGAGCCGGTTTACAAATACCGAGGCAACTAAACCTCGCTCATGCGTCGCACCCGTTTCTTTTTCCACAATGGATGCCAGAATCAGTGCCTGATACGGAGCGCTTATCGGCAACCCGTCTTGTCGCTCAGCCCATAATTCGTCAAGGGTTTGCTGCATTCGGCCATACGCCTGACGCAGCAACTGCAGATCCGTAGTGCCTGCGGTAAAACGATAGGTGTCGGGAAAGAAAAGTCCTTCCGGATGTTGTGCTGGCGCATCCGGATCAATCATCGCGACAATATCCTGGTCAGTGAGGCCCTCAGTCACCGTTTCCAGATAATCGTGCGTAGCAAGCTGATCGCGCCACTGACTAAATTCACTGCCTTCGATAAAGGTCATTTGAAACAAGTGCTGTTGTCCGTTCACCACCCGGTGCCAAATCGAACGTGGGCTATCGGCCGGGTGTACGGCATAGACACCGGCGCGGATATGGTCGGCATTCATAAACAAGCGCGCCGCCACATAATTCATCAGGCTGTGTTCTATATAGCCTTCGGCTGCCAGCTTTTCTGTCAGTTGACGACCGTTAGAACCACGCGGCACTTCGAACAACACAGGCGAAAACAGATCGGCTTCCTGCATGGTGACGCGGGGTTGATTAAACCACCAATAAAGCGCAGCAACCGATCCCCCGGCCAGTAATGCGCCCAGCACCAACAGAATCAAAATATACTTCAGTAGTCGTGCCATGCTGTTAACGGCCCTCATTTAAGCGCGTAGTAAGTTGGTCTGGATAGTCCGCGGTCTGGGGTAATCGCCGGCCCATTATGGTGTGAACCGGTACCAGCCCCATCAGCGAGTTACAAATAAAGGCCTGTTCAGCCTGCTGCAGGTGGTGCAGTGGATAATCGCCCTGCGCGACCGAGTTGTGAGCGAGCAACTCAGCCCGTACTACACCTTTGATACCACTTTTATCAAGTTTGCTAGTGTACCAAGTATTGTGGCGCCGCCAAAACAGATTTGACGCTGTGCTTTCACAGACAAAACCGTTGCTGTCACAGACAATTAACTCATCCGCGTTGTCCGTCTCGGCCAACTCCTGCTTCAGCAGTACTTGTTCCAGACGATTCAAGGTTTTTAATCCAGCGAGCATAGGTTGAATCGCAAGGGTCTGTTGGCTCAGTTGTAGCGCGATGCCCTGTCGTCGCCATTCAGCATAATGCGCTGGTACCGCCATGCGGCTCAAAATACGCTGGGGTTGACTGGTTGCCGGCGCCTGGTAACCCCGGCCGCCTGTGCCCCGGGTCAGCGTAATACGTACCCCGCACTCTGCGCTGTCTGCTCCAAGTTGACGACACTCCTGCAAACATTGCTGCATAAGCAAACGACTATCAGCCAATTCAAAACGCAGGCGTTGCGCGGTGAGCAGTAAACGCTGCTGATGACGCTCCCAAAGCTGAGGCTCGCCATCGAGCAGGCGGATGGTGGTAAAAAAACCGTCGCCATACAACAACCCCCGATCCTGCAATGCAATGGACTCGGCAGGTTTGCCATTCAGCAGGATTTGCGTCAACACAGGCTCCTTTAACAGCTAGACTCGGCTAAATAGCAACGAGCCATTGGTACCACCAAAGCCGAAAGAATTACATAAGCTGACATCAAATGCCAGATCCCGTGCCGTATGTGGCACATAGTCTAAATCACAGTCAGCGTCCGGATTGTCCAGGTTAATGGTCGGTGGCACTTTTTGGTAATACAGCGACTGAATACTGAAAATGGCCTCAACTGCCCCTGCAGCCCCAAGCAAATGACCGGTCATCGACTTTGTCGAGCTTACCGGGATTTGATATGCAGCCTCGTTGAATACCGACTTAATCGCCTGGGTTTCAGCAATATCTCCTGCCCCGGTCGAGGTGCCGTGGGCATTGATGTAACCAACTTGCTGCGGGTTGATGCCTGCGTCGTGCAACGCATTATTCATTGACGCGGCGGCACCACGGCCATCGGCCGGTGGCAGGGTCATATGATAGGCATCTGAACTCATTCCGAAACCAGTTAGTTCGGCGTAAATCCGGGCTCCGCGTTTTTTCGCCTGTTCGTACTCTTCCAGCACTACCACACCAGCGCCATCACCGAGCACAAAGCCATCACGGTCGGCATCAAAAGGACGGCTGGCAGCCTGAGGGTCATCGTTCCGCGTGGAGAGTGCCCGTGCAGCATTAAAGCCGCCAATACCTAGCTCAGTGGAGGCTTTTTCAGCGCCCCCTGCCAGCATAACGTCGGCATCGCCGTAGGCAATCATACGAGCCGCCTGACCAATGTTATGCACACCTGTGGTACAGGCAGTTACAATCGCCAGACTGGGGCCAGTGATACCATAATGCATCGACAGCTGACCCGATAACATATTCGTGATCGAGGCAGGTATGAAAAACGGCGATACTCGACGGGGGCCGCTGTTTAGTAATTTAGTGTGATTTTCTTCAATACCAAGAATTCCGCCAATGCCTGAGCTGACCATCACGCCAATGCGATGACGGTTGTGATCGGTAATTTCAAGACCTGCATCAGCGACCGCTTCCATCCCCGCAACCACGCCGTACTGGATAAACACATCCATTTTCTTGGCATCTTTTGCCGACATATACTGCGACACATCGAAGTCTTTAACCAGACAGGCAAACTTAGTGGCAAAAGCACTGGTGTCAAAGTGTTCTATCGGGCCCGCCCCAGAGCGCCCGTCAAGTAAGGCAGACCAGGTTGAATCAGCATTCAGGCCGAGCGGCGTTACCATACCTAACCCAGTGACTACCACGCGTCGTTTTGTCATTGCCACGTCCCCGTTATTTTTATAGTTCTATCTTATAGCTCGAATTACTTGAATTGCAGACACAAAAAAAGGCGGAATATAAGCATTCCGCCTTTTTTTACCGGAACTGCTTAGTCTTCAGAATGAGCAGATACGTAATCAATTGCAGCCTGAACAGTGCGGATTTTCTCTGCTTCTTCGTCAGGAATTTCAGTTTCGAATTCTTCTTCCAGTGCCATCACCAGTTCAACGGTGTCCAGAGAATCGGCGCCCAGGTCATTTTCAAAAGAAGCTTCAAGCTTTACTTCTTCTTCTTTAACGCCCAGTTGCTCAACGATAATTTTTTTTACGCGTTCTTCGATAGTGCTCATTGTTATCCCTCAAATAGGTATAGCTCGTCTTAATTTGCGAGTAGTGTAGTAAAACCAAGCATCAGTTAAAAGCAAAAATTGCCCTTTCAACACGAGGTCTTACCTCGCAAGGGCAATTTTTCACCCGTTAAACCATGCTCATACCGCCATTTACATGAATGGTTTCGCCTGTAATGTAGGCTGCGCCTGGCGATGCTAAAAATACGACTGCCGCCGCAATTTCTTCGGGCTTGCCTAAACGAGCGGCCGGAATACCGCTAAAAATGCTCTCTTTTTGCTCGTCAGTCAAGGCCTTGGTCATATCAGTGTCGATAAAACCCGGTGCAACAGCATTTACAGTGACGCCGCGCGCTGCAATTTCTTTGGCTAACGACTTGGTAAAGCCGACTAAACCAGCTTTGGCTGCACAATAATTGGCCTGCCCCGGGTTCCCTGTTGTTCCAACCACTGAACCGATATTAATAATACGCCCATTGCGTTTTTTCATCATCCCACGCATGACCGCTTTGCAAGTCCGGAATACCGACGTCAGGTTGGTATTCAGTACCTCATTCCAGTCATCTTCTTTCATCCGCATCAGCAGATTATCTTTCGTGATACCGGCGTTATTGACCAGAATATCAAGCCCGCCATGGACTTTCTGAATTTCGCTGATGACCTGCTCGACTGAGGCTGCATCAGCGACGTTCAGAACCATCCCTGTGCCCTTCTCACCCAGGTAGTCACTAATTGCCTGAGCACCCTTCTCTGAAGTTGCAGTACCCACAACAAAGGCACCCTGCTCAGCTAACGCTTCGGCAACGGCACGACCGATACCACGGCTCGCACCCGTTACCAGCGCGACTTGTTCATTTAATGAAAACATTAACTCTCCTGCTCCTGTAAAAACTGTTGCACCGACGCTGCATCGTTTACTGCGCTGGCATTTAACGATTTATCAATCCGTTTGCATAAACCGGTTAATACTTTACCTGGACCGAATTCATAAATCTCGGTAATACCTTCAGCGGCAATTGCCTGCATGATTTGTGTCCAGCGAACCGGTGAATAAAGCTGCGCCACCAGATTGTCGGCGATATGCTCAGCCTGTGCTTCGCTCACATCCACGTTATGCAATACGCGAACCGCTGGCTTGTTAATACTGATATCTTTTAACTCTGAAGCCAGGGTTTCAGCCGCGGGCCGCATCAACTCACAATGCGACGGCACACTGACCGGTAACGGCAATACCCGTTTAGCACCCGCCTCTTTACAGCCATCCGCTGCTCTGGCTACTGCCTCTTTGCTCCCCGCGATCACCACCTGACCCGGCGAGTTGTAATTCACCGCCGCGACAACATCGCCCTGCGCAGCGTCAGCACAGGCTTGTTCAATCGCCGCGTCGTCGAGGCCAATCACCGCCGCCATAGCGCCGGTGCCCTCTGGCACTGCTTTTTGCATTGCCTGACCGCGCAGCTGAACTAATTTAATAGCCTGTTGGAAATCCAGCGCACCTGCACAGACTAACGCAGAATATTCACCCAGGCTATGTCCTGCCATTATCGCAGGCTTACTGACCCGATCTTCAACACAGCGGTAGATGGCCACGCTGGCTGCCAGTAATGCCGGCTGGGTAAATTCAGTCTGGTTGAGCTTGTCTTCAGGGTTGGACTGAACCAGATCCCACAAGTCATAACCCAGCACATCGGATGCCTGGGCAAAGGTTTGCTTCACTTCATCGTACTCGTCAGCCAGATCAGCCAACATACCAGCGGTCTGTGATCCCTGACCGGGAAACACAAGTGCGTATCGTTCTGCCATAAAGCCTCATTGTTGTTCGTTTAGGTTAATCGCTTTCGTTTATTCGTTTCTGCGGTGCGGACACCTCAATCTATGGGGGCGGAGACCCGGATTTCAATACTCTACTTTAATACTCAACAAGAGCAGAACCCCAGGCAAAGCCGCCGCCGAATGCTTCCAATAATAGCCGCTGGCCGCGCTGAACGCGACCATCACGTACTGCAACATCGAGCGCAATAGGTACTGATGCTGCGGAGGTATTGCCGGTATACTCCAGCGTCATCACCACCCGTTCCATTGGCATACTGAGTTTCTTTGCTGTCGCCTCGATGATGCGTCGGTTGGCCTGATGCGGAATCAACCAGTCGAGATCAGCCTTGGTCATACTATTATGCTGCAAGGTTTCACTGACCAGTTCACTTAACTTACTGACCGCTACTTTGAAAACCTCGGAGCCCTTCATATACAACCAGGCTTCATCGTCGACGCTTGGCGTATGACCAGAGCCAAGTAAACTGGCGAACTCGCCGGCACTGTGCAAATGGGTCGAGAGCACACCTGGCTCATCGCTGGCACTTAATACCATGGCACCGGCACCATCACCGAATAAAACAATGGTGTTGCGATCATTCGGGTTGCATAAGCGGGCAAGTACATCCGCGCCAACCACCAAAATATGTTTTGCCTGCCCATTGCGTATGTACTGATCGGCGATACTCATGGCAAACATGAAACCCGCACAGGCAGCCCCTACGTCAAAGGCAGGAATATTAGTAACCCCAAGAGCATGCTGCAACTCGCAGGCAGCACTCGGAAAGGCGCGCTCGGCGGAGGTGGTCGCGACTACAATCATATCCAGTTGTTCAGCGCTGAGCCCGGCCGCCTCAAGGGCCTGCTGGCAAGCCGGCACGCTCATAGAGACGACTGACTCAGAGAGGTCCGCAATACGTCGTTCACGGATGCCGGTGCGTTCGCGGATCCATTGGTCTGAGGTGTCGACGCGCTGTTCTAAATCCAGATTGGTCAAGCGCGTGGCAGGCAGAAAATGCCCAGTTCCAGAAATTCGTGCGTACATAGCGCTCACTGTCCCAGCTTAGCGCTACTCAATCTCGTTGGTCGGTAACCCGTTCGAGCAGCGCATCTTCAATTCGGTCATGAATAAGACTGGGGAGATCCGCCGCGGCTTCGTCAATGGCGTGAGAAATCGCGCTAAAATAGGCGTTCGCAGAAGCATTCCCATGGCTTTTCATGACCACTCCGCGCAATCCTAACAGACTAGCACCGTTATACTGGTCGGGGTTGAGCCATTGCCAGGATTTACGATGGCGACGGAACAGCAGTTTAGCCACCAGCTTGGTAAAGAAATGACCGCTGAAGCTCTTGCGCAGGTTATCGTATAGCAGCTCAGCCAGGCCTTCACAGCTTTTAAGCGCTATATTGCCGGTAAAGCCGTCACAGACAATGACATCCGCCGTCGACGAGAAAAGGTCGTTACCTTCCACAAAACCAATGTAATTCACATGGGTCGAGGCCTTAAGCAGCTGAGCGGCGTGTTTAACCACATCATGCCCTTTGAGGTCTTCCCGCCCCATGTTAAGAAGAGCAACCCGGGGTTGCGCCTGCTTATTTACCTGCTGCGCCATGACAGAGCCCATTACCGCAAACTGACACAGGGTTTCTGCATCACAGGTCGGATTCGCGCCGAGATCGAGCAACAGGCTTTGACCACCATCCTGTTGCGGCAGCGATGCCACCAGAGCTGGTCGTAAGACACCAGGCAAGGTTTTCAGGGTAAGGTAGGACATCGCCATTAAGGCACCAGTATTACCGGCACTGACGCATCCCTGAGCGGTTCCGTTATGAACCAGTTCGAGCACGCCACGCATCGACGAATCCGGCTTGGCACGAAGCACCGCACTGGGTTTGTCGTCCATCGCCACGACTTGACTGGCGTGTTGCATAGAAACGCGGGAAGATGCCACAACTTTAGGATAGCGTTGCAACAATGGAGTCAGGACGGCTTCATCACCGACCAGAATAAAATGTACATGCGTAAACGAAGACAGCGCTCTTTCGAGCGCTGTCACCACGATGCCGGGGCCTTGATCACCCCCCATCGCGTCTAACGCAATGGTTAGTTCAGTCATACGCCTTACTTGGCGATAACTTGCTTGCCTTTGTAATAGCCGTCAGCAGTCACATGGTGACGACGATGCGTTTCACCAGAGGTTGAATCCACCGACAGTGTAGGCCCGCTCAGCGCATCGTGTGAACGACGCATGCCACGTCTTGAACGTGTCTTTTTGCTTTTTTGTACAGCCATTTACCCTATCTCCTAACTATTTACTTTCGTTTTAAACCTTGTAACACCGCGAACGGGTTGGCTTTCTCTTCTGCCTCAGGCGGAAGGTCACCAAACGTCATGGCATCACGGTCAACTTCACAATCTTCCTGCGCATGCATGGCTACGATTGGCATTTCCAGAAGAAGTTCATCTTCCACAACATCGTGCAACATAACTTCACCAAGCTCATTCAACTCCACAGCCTCATAGGCTTCTGGCAAGTTCTCTTCGGTCTGGCGCTTCGTAATGGGCGCATAGGCGAAGTCACTTACTAAGTGAATTTGCATCGGCTGGTTGCAGCGTTGACATATAACATCAACGGTTACTTCCGCATGACCTGCGAAATAACTAACACGTTGCTGATCAATATCAAACCGTAGCGACACCGCAATATCTTGTGGTGTGTTTATGAGTGCTTCCCCTAAACGCTGCATATTACCTGCTGGCACAAGGCCATCGTAGGTCAACTGCTTCTGTGCGCTTTTAACGGGGTCTACCGATATCGGTATTCGAACCTTTTGCATAGCGCGCGAATGATATAGCCTGTCAGGCCTGGAGTCAAAAGAAATTCGTGAGCGGACAAGGTTTTCGCTACACTATGTCGGCTTTTTACACACACACCTACATTGACACCTTTCATTTGTGGAGCACCGATTAAACATGTCACACCCGCTACCCATTGTACTCGCTTCCAGCTCACCCTATCGTAAGGCCTTATTAGAGAAGCTTGGTCTGTCCTTTAGTTGTCAGTCGCCCGATATCGATGAAGCTCGGTTGGCGGATGAATCACCGCGCCAATTGGTGGCCCGGCTTGCTGCTGCAAAAGCCAAAGCGCTTAAAGAAGCCTTTCCCGCTCATCTAATTATTGGCTCCGATCAGGTCGCAGTGCTGGATAACGACAGCGCTATTCTTGGTAAACCAGGTAATAAAGACAATGCGATTGCACAATTGCAACGTTGCAGTGGGCAAACAGTGACGTTTTTAACCGGCCTCTCTTTATATAACAGTAAGAGTGACCGTATAGATACGCTGGTTGAACCCTATGAAGTTGGGTTCAGAACCTTATCTGAACGAGAAATTGAATCCTACGTAGATAAGGAAGAACCTTATAACTGCGCTGGCAGCTTTAAAAGTGAAGGTCTTGGGATTGCTTTATTTGACTATTTGCATGGCGATGACCCCAATGCCCTGATTGGTCTGCCTTTAATAAGGCTGCTGCAACTACTCCGCCAGCAAGGTGCTGACGTACTCGCTTAACTGGCTTATAAATGCTGGCGAAGCTCTGCAACAGCATTGATAATGAGTTTGGGGTTTGCACTTTGCAGACGTTCTTTCGAGTGCACCCCGTAGGTTACACCAATACTATCCACTCCGGCGTTCTGCGCCATCATCAGATCATGAATCGAGTCCCCGACCATCACCGCCTCTTCTTTAGCGAAGCCAGTTTCCTCAAGAATTTCCTCCAGCATCGCCGGGTGAGGTTTTGAAGGAACTTCTTTGGCACAGCGCGAGCTGAGGAAAAAGTGCTCAGTATCACTGGCTAGCCAGGCACGCTGCAAACCAGGGCGTGCTTTGCCGGTTGCAACCGCCAGCTGATAACCACTCTGCTTTAAATAGTCCAAAGTGGCTGTGGCCCCGTCAAACATTGGCGTCGGCGTGGTGTCCCGCTCCACATAAAAATCACGATAGACGTCAATCAGCGCCTGCTGGGCCTCGTCGCCATGACAATCAAATAAACGCTCAAGGGCGATCGGCAGGCTTAAGCCAATAATATCGTGAATTGCCTCTGTGCTGGGCACCGGGAGCTGACAATGCTGAGCCAGCGATTTCAATGAAGAAACAATTCGAGGTACCGAGTCCATCAAGGTCCCGTCCCAGTCAAAAATTACCAGCTTATACTGCATCGCTTGCCTCAAACCTTGGTTAACTTGTCCAACACCTGAACTAACTCTGCATCAAGGGGCGCCTCGACGGTGGTCCAGTCTTCGCTTTTTGGGTGATAGAAGCTCAATGTTTCTGCGTGCAAAAACAGGCGTTGCAGACCTAATGAACGCATTGCGGCTGAGAATTCCTGGTCACCATACTTGTCATCCATTGCAATCGGGTGGCCCGCCGCCTGGGTATGGACGCGGATTTGATGGGTCCGCCCTGTCACCGGGCTTGCCTGAACCAGGGTCCCTTCGGCGAAACGCTGGCGAATTTTAAACCGCGTTTCCGAGGGTTTCCCTTCACCGTCAACACGCACCATACGTTCGCCACTTTGCAGAACCTGTTTCCTTAATGGTGCCGTCACCGCCCGATCCAACTTGCTCCATTCACCCTGCACCAGTGCCAGATAGATTTTCTTCATCTGCTTTTCACGCAGTTGGGCATTCAGTAAACGTAACATGGAGCGTTTCTTCGCCACCAATAAGCACCCCGAGGTTTCCCGATCGAGACGATGAACCAGTTCCAGGGTGTCACTGCCACGCAGGCTGCGCAGTGCTTCAATTAAACCGAAGCTGATTCCGGAACCGCCATGCACAGCCATCCCGGCAGGCTTATTCACCACCAGCAAATAATCGTCTTCATACAGAATACGATCCGTGAGCTGGCTTACCTGGGCCAGGTTTGGATTGGGCAAATCAGTCGGCGCCGAGACCCGCACGGGCGGAACCCGAACCTGATCCCCAGCTTGCAGTTTGTAGTCTGGTTTGATCCGCTTCTTGTTCACGCGCACTTCGCCTTTGCGTAAAATGCGGTAAATCATGCTCTTAGGCACCCCTTTTAACTGGGTGCGTAAAAAGTTGTCGATGCGCTGGCCAGCCATATCGGCATCGATGTCCAGCCAGCGAACCTGGTGATGTGTATCTTGAGTGCTCTCATTCATGGCGCGCATTCTATTAAACTCTGCTTGTCAAAGCCAGCTAAACCATGCACAATAAGTCATTGGAATGGCTAGCTGTGAGTACCTCGTCAGCATACGGTTAGAGATGTTGATGTGTCAGGTCCCGCAAACAGCATTAAAGTGCGTACATGTTTAATGCTGTGTCGCCACGCTCGGTTCATTCCATAGGTACATATTTCGAAGCAACAGCACCAACACGGCGTAACGTGTGTAGGCTTAGTAAAAAATTTTTACTACACGTTGTTTTCAATTTGAAAGCAACGGGTAGGTAAACAGGCAGCAATGGCAATAATTAGATACCATCGGCAGCCTGTGAGCAGTTGAAAAAGCATATAAAGCAAACAGATACGTGCGTACACAGGCTAAGATTACTGTGTGTCGTGTAGTGTTGTGGCTATTTTCGTAACTTATATGAAGAGTCACAAACTATGAAAAGAATGCTAATCAATGCCACGCAGCAGGAAGAACTCCGCGTTGCGCTGGTCGATGGCCAAAAACTCTATGATCTGGATATCGAAAGCCCAGGTCACGAACAAAAAAAAGCTAATATATACAAAGGTAAGATTACCCGCGTTGAGCCTAGTTTAGAGGCAGCTTTTGTCGATTATGGTGCCGACCGGCACGGTTTCCTCCCCCTTAAAGAAATTGCCCGAACCTACTTCCCTGCAGGTTATAAATTTGATGGCCGTCCGAATATCCGGGAAGTCATTAAAGAAGGCCAGCAAGTTATTGTCCAGGTTGATAAAGAAGAGCGCGGCCAGAAAGGTGCGGCACTAACAACCTTTATCTCCCTGGCGGGTAGCTACCTGGTACTAATGCCGAACAACCCACGTGCCGGTGGTATCTCTCGCCGTATCGAAGGTGACGAGCGCACTCAGTTAAAAGACGCATTATCAACACTGGAACTGCCAGATGGCATGGGCCTTATCGTGCGTACGGCAGGTGTTGGCAAGTCGGCAGAAGAGCTTGCCTGGGATTTAAAAGTATTACGTCACCACTGGCAGGCGATTGAAGAAGCCGCGGAATCGCGCCCTGCTCCGTTCCTGATCCATCAGGAAAGCAATGTCATCTTCCGCGCTATTCGTGATTATCTGCGTCGTGATATCGGCGAGATCCTGATCGATGACGAAACCATATTTGAACGTGCAAAAGAACACATCAACCTGGTCCGCCCTGATTTCGTTCAGCGGGTAAAACTCTACCAGGGCGATGTGCCGTTATTTAATCATTACCAGATCGAATCACAGATCGAATCGGCCTTCCAACGCGAAGTGCGTCTGCCGTCAGGCGGTTCGGTGTCAATTGATCCGACAGAAGCGCTGACCTCTATCGATATTAACTCCGCCAAAGCAACCAAAGGTGGTGATATCGAAGAAACCGCATTGCAAACGAACCTGGAAGCGGCAGAAGAAATCGCCCGCCAGCTTCGGTTACGCGATGTCGGTGGTTTGATCGTGATTGATTTTATCGACATGACCCCGCCACGCCACCAGCGTGAAGTCGAAAACCGTTTAAAAGAAGCGCTTAAGCAGGATCGGGCACGGATCCAGACCGCCCGGATTTCTCGTTTTGGTCTGCTGGAAATGTCTCGTCAGCGTTTACGTCCGTCACTTGGCGAATCATCGAATCACGTTTGCCCGCGCTGTAATGGCCAGGGCACGATTCGTAGTAACGAGTCGCTGGCATTATCAATTCTGCGTTTGATTGAAGAAGAAGCGCTAAAAGACAATACGGCGCAAATCAATGCACAGGTACCCGTTGATGTTGCTACGTACCTGCTGAATGAAAAGCGCGGCTCGGTCAACGACGTTGAAAGCCGCCATAAAGTCAAAGTTCTGATTATTCCAAATCCGAACCTGGACACTCCTCACTTTGACGTGCAGCGTTTACGCCATGATGAGTTAGACGGTGTGCAAAGTATCGAATTAATTAGTCAGAGCGAAGCACGTGGTATTGTTATCACACCAACCAAAGAACGCAGCACGGATGAACCCGCGTTGAAAACTCTGGTTGCACCTGAAGCACCAGCTCCTAAACCGACTGCGGCAGCACCAAGCAGCAAGGTTGCGAGCACACCGTCTTTATTTAGTCGCTTGGCGAAGTGGTTAAAAGCACTGTTTACTGTTGACGAGAGCGATACCAAAACGCAAACGTCATCACGCCAGCAGAGCTCAGAACGCTCTGCCCCATCGCGTAACAACAGCGAGCGTCGCCGCAATAGCAGCAATAACCGTCGAGGTGGAAACCAGAACCGACGTCGTCCTGCCGATAACCGCAATCAGGACAGAAAGTCAGCGAAGCCCGAAAGCAACGGCCGTGATGATGCAACCGAGACGTCGCCAGCCAGCGAACAGTCTTCATCAACTGAGCAAAAGGCAGAGCCGAAAACTCGTAACAGACGCAACCGTCGTCGTAAAAATAGCGACACGCGGACTGATAATCGGGCTGATACTGCAGCCGATAATGCTGCATCGACTTCAGAGTCGGTAGCTGCAGAAAAAAGCGCAAGCAAATCGACCGAGAGCAAGCCGCAAACCGAACAGCTGAAAGAACGCCGTTCGCGTCGCAAACTGGCGAAATCGGTACGTCTTGAATCGCAGCCAGTTCAGGGTGAGCAAGAGGCCTCTTCAGAGACCTCTGCCACTGAGAGCCCGGTTGTCGAAACGAAAACGCCTGCAGCAACCACTAAGCCCGCAGCGACTGTGGTTGAGACTGAAGTTGCTGAAACTGAGAACAAGCAAGCTTCAGAGCCTGAAGCCGTCAACGATAATGCGACTGCACCAGCAGCGAAACCAGCGCAAGCAGCTAGCGAATCGTCTTCTGCCCAGCCGTCTTCAGCAGAGGTTTCAACAGAAGGTAATGCTACAGTAGAGAATGCTGAAGTAGCGAGTGCCGAAGTAGCGAGTGCCGAAGTAGAAAGTACTGACAGTAAACCAGCAAAAGGTGAAAAACGGGACCGTCGCTCACCTCGTCACATGCGAGCAGCCGGACAACGACGTAAGCATGAACGCGAAGAGTCTCAGTCTGTGGATGGCTCACAAAACACTGGTGACAAAGGACAAACTGACACCACTGTTGCTGAAGAAGCCACAAGTGAAGAAAAAGCCCCGTCTTCTGAGCTTAGTGCTGCTGACGTAAATCATAAAGCCGCTACAGCAGAGACAGAGACCACCGCCAGTGACGATCAGGCTAAGGACGACGCGGCTAAGCAGGCTGAAACTGCTGAAGTACAGCCTGAGAAAGCCAAGATTGCTGAGCAAGAAGCAGAAACTAAGGCAGAGAAGACCCCTGCCCCTGAAGCTTCAGTGGATGAAGCTGCGGTTGCTAAGCAAGCAGAGCCAGCCAAGGCACCGGCGACCCCAGTCAAGAAACCTAAGGCTGAAGCTAAAGTAGTACAACCAGCCCGCAATCATGCACGAGCAGAAATGGCGAAAGCATCGCCGTCTGCCTCTGATGACCTGGGTCAGGTTTTATCTGCCGCTCGCATAGAGACCCGCGGTGACTTCCCTCGCCCACAGCAGATAGCCACAGTCACTCAGGCTAAAAATCACGCCACGTCCGGCATGACCAAGTGCACGGTCACGCCTGACTAAAAAGCGTAGCGGTTAGCTAAAAGAAAAAAGCCAGGCCAGCGCCTGGCTTTTTTGTGCCAACAAATCACAGCTCAATTTTATCTTTATTGTTTTCCAGTGTTCGAATTCCCAGGCCTTTCACCTGTAACAGCTGCTCGATTTCGGTGAAGCCACCCAGGCGCTCGCGTAATTCAATGATCGCCTGGGCTCTGGCCATACCCACCCCACGTAATGCGTGAGCAAGTTGCTCAGCAGACGCATGATTGATATTAACCTTAGCCTGTTGTGCTGCTTCTGCCTGTGCTTGAGCAGGTTGCCACGGCTCAGCCAGAGCGGGTGCGGTAAAGGCCATTGGAGTTAACAGAGAAGCAAACATCAGCGTTTTATATAACATAGCATCGTCCTTATAAACAAAAAGGCTGCATCCATTGCAGCCTTCTTAGTGTATACCTGCTTTGCTACGCTGAATTATCTTTCAGCAATAACTGACATCTTTGAGTTAACCCGCAATGCTCTGATTGACTGCGTGCAGAGCCGCAACCGGGTCATCAGCATGACGTATCGGGCGGCCCATCACCAGGTAACTGACACCGGCGTCGATAGCCTGTTTTGGTGTCATCACCCGCTTTTGATCATCCGCCTGACTACCCTGAGGGCGTATTCCCGGGGTCACTAACAGAAAATCACTACCCAGTTCGCGACGCAGATCTGCCGCTTCCTGTGCCGAGCATACGACGCCATCAAGGCCGCAGTCTTTGCTTAATTTAGCCAGTGCCCTAACGTGCTCCTGCAGCGACCGTTGTACACCCAGTTGATGCAGTTCCTTTTCCGACATGCTGGTAAGGACCGTCACCGCAATAAGCTTAGGCGCGCTGTCGGCAAAAGGTTGCAACGCGGACGCAGCGGCTTTCATCATCTCTTCACCGCCACTGGCGTGGACATTAACCATCCACACACCAAGTTGTGCAGCCGCAGCGACGGCTTTCGCCACCGTGGCTGGGATGTCGTGAAACTTGAGATCAAGAAATACTTCAAATCCAAGCCGATGGAGTTCGTGGATCAGCGCAGGCCCTGCGCTGGTAAAAAGCTCTTTGCCGACCTTGACCCGGCACAGCGAACTATTCAGGGTCTTCACGAAGGTCAGCGCTTCATCCGCTTGCGCATAGTCCAGCGCCACAATCACTTTGTTCATTCAGTTCCAGCTCCTTTATTCACCATCCAGCCCTTTACTCGGCTTAATTGCTGCCCAGGCCTTGCAGGAAGGGCAATGCCAGTACAATGTCTGGGTCGCAAAGCCACAATGACGGCAATGATACTTCGCGTTCAGTTTCAACCGTTCAGCAACCATTTTCTGTAACATCACCAGGCTTTCTCTGGCTCTGCCCTGCTCTGCTTCGCGTACATGCAGCTGAATTAGCTTATGAAATCCTTTCGCCGTTGGGTTCTCAGCCAACGCCTGCGTGAGGAAATTCTCCGCTTCTTCGACGTGATTTTGCTCTGCAATTAGATCGGCTAACATGTTCACCACGCTGGCCGAAGGATAGATCTGCAGGCACTCATGTAAGTATGCCGCGAAACTTTGCGTATCACCCATGGCATGGTAGGCGTCGCGAATTAACGGCAACGCTTCGCTAACAAAATCAATATCCTGATCTTTAACCAGGGTTAAATAGCCCAGCGCTTTTTTATAACGGGCCTGGCCTAACCACCAACGACCAAGTGCAAGAGCCGCACGGACACAACTGCGGTCATGTTTAAGCGCTTTTTCATAATATTTTAAGGAGGTCTCAGCATCTTCCTGCAAGTCGGCGAGCTCGCAATAAAACTGAGCCACCGTAGGTTCAACGCTTTTGTCGGTACGGGAAATTTTCAGAGCAACTTTAATCGCCTTATGCCACTCGTGCGTTGACTCGTAGATGGCGATTAAATTATATAAGCTGGGTTCACGAAAACGAGGCTGGTTTTGCAGGTCACTAAACATATTCTCTGCCCGGTCATATAAACCGGCAGATAAATAGTCTTCACCTAATTCAAACAACGCCTGATGCCTGTCATGGTCGGCCAGTGACGGTCGCGATATCAGGTTCTGGTGGATACGGATGGCTCGCTCGACTTCGCCACGGCGACGAAATAGCTTGCCCAGGGCCCAATGTGTATCAAGGGTTTCGCTGTCGACATCGAGTATATCGACGAAAAGGTCAACCGCTTTGTCGCTCTGATCAGAGAGCAACAGGTTGATACCGGTAACATATTTCTGTGAGAACTGTTCCTGCTCTTTGCGTTGCTCAGCGCGAACACTATTGCGGCCCATGAACCAGCCATAGGCAGCAGCAATTGGTAGCAGCAAAAACAACAGCTCAAGCATAGGACTCTCAGTGCTTACGTTTATTAAGTTCTTTGCGCAAGCGACGGTTCTTCAGCTTTTCCCGCCAATAACTTAACGACAGACTCAGTGCACCAAAGACAAAACCGACCGCAAGGAATAATGCCAATAAACTGGCTATGGTCATCTCTTTTTGAGCAACAATAAAATTAACAGGAACCACTACTTTATTATGGGCACCAAACACCAGTGCAAAAATAAATAACACCGCCAAGGGTAAGAGAACAAAAAGCGCTCGCCACATAGGCTTTCCTTCGCAAGTTAATCAGTACATGTTAAAAAAAAGGCATGCCATTATAGCATGCCTTTTTCACAAACCTACGTTTAGCCAGCGTGCACCGCATTCACACGATCCCGTAACGCTTTACCTGGCTTAAAGTGTGGAACGTACTTGCCGTCCAACTGCACTTTATCGCCCGTTTTCGGGTTACGCCCCATGCGGGGCTCGCGATAATGCAATGAAAAGCTCCCAAAGCCGCGGACTTCGACCCGGTCTCCGTTAGAGAGTGCATGAATCAATGACTCAAGCACCTCTTTAACCGAGCGTTCCACGTCTCTGGGGCTTAAATGCGGCTGCTTATCCGCCAGTTGTTCGATCAACTCTGATTTTGTCATACCTGATCCTTTTCAACTCGCGCGCAGCCACATCGCCTTTCAAAAGAAGTTTAGTCTTCTTTTGCCGCTTTGAACGCTTCAGCCATTGCGTTACCGAATGCTTTGTCGTCCTGTTGGTTGTTAACCGACTCAACCGCAACTTTCTCTTCTGCTTCGTCTTTCGCTTTGATAGACAAGCTAAGAACACGGTTCTTACGGTCAACGCCCATGAAGCGTGCTTCAACAGATTCGCCAGCTTTCAGCACTTCTGATGCATCTTCAATACGGTCACGCGAAATGTCTGCTACACGGATGTAACCTTCAACGCCTTCAGTCAACTCTACAGTTGCACCTTTAGCGTCAACTTCTGTGATAGTACCAGTAACAATAGCACCCTTCTTGGTAGCTGTCAGATAGTTGTTAACTGGATCTTCAGAAATTTGCTTCACGCCCAATGAGATACGCTCGCGTTCTGCGTCAACCTGGAGGACCACGGCTTCCACTTCTTCACTTTTCTTGTACTCACGAACAGCTTCTTCGCCGTTTGCATTCCAAGAAATGTCAGACAAGTGAACCAGACCGTCGATACCGCCTTCCAGACCAATGAAGATACCGAAGTCAGTGATAGATTTGATCTTACCGCTAACTTTGTCACCTTTCTGGTAGGTCTTCGCAAACTCTTCCCAAGGGTTAGGCTTGCACTGTTTCAGACCCAGAGAAATACGACGACGCTCTTCGTCAATTTCAAGAACCATAACTTCAACGCTGTCATCCAGGTTTACAACCTTAGATGGGTGAACGTTTTTGTTGGTCCAATCCATTTCAGACACGTGAACCAGGCCTTCAACGCCTTCTTCGATTTCAACGAAGCAGCCGTAGTCAGTCAGGTTAGTTACGCGACCAGTCAGGCGAGCACCTTCTGGGTAACGAGTAGCGATATCGCTCCACGGATCTTCACCCAGTTGCTTCAGACCCAGAGATACACGAGTACGCTCACGGTCAAACTTCAATACTTTACAGTTAATTTCATCACCGACATTTACGATCTCGCTTGGATGCTTAACGCGCTTCCAGGCCATGTCAGTAATATGCAGAAGACCGTCAACACCGCCTAAATCTACGAACGCGCCGTAGTCAGTCAGGTTCTTAACGATACCAGTAACTTCCTGGCCTTCCTGCAGGTTCTCAAGCAGCTCTTCACGCTCTGCACTGTTCTCTTTCTCGATAACAGCACGGCGAGACACAACAACGTTGTTGCGCTTCTGATCCAGCTTGATCACTTTGAATTCTAAATCTTTACCTTCCAGGTGTGCAGTGTCGCGTACTGGACGTACGTCAACCAAAGAACCTGGTAAGAATGCGCGAACACCGTTCAGTTCAACAGTGAAACCGCCTTTAACTTTACCGTTGATAACACCGATAACAGTTTCTTCGTTCTCGTAGGCTTTCTCAAGCTGCAGCCAAGCTTCATAGCGCTTCGCTTTCTCACGAGACAGGATGGTTTCGCCGAAGCCGTCTTCTACCGCGTCCAATGCTACATCAACTACATCACCAACTGAGACTTCCAGCTCGCCTTCGGCGTTCAGGAACTGTTCAGCTGGGATAGCACTTTCAGATTTAAGACCTGCGTCAACCAGAATAAGGTCTTTCTGAATGGCAACGATAGTGCCTTTAATGATGGCACCAGGACGTGTTTCGACTTCTTGTAAGCTTTCTTCAAAAAGCTGGGCAAAATTTTCGGTCATATGATTAGATACTTTAGGTTAGGTTACATCCATTGACGTCACTGTCGAATGGGGTTGTGAATGATTATCAGCACCCTCCTGGCGCTGACCGTGAAAACCTGCTTACACAGGTTTCAGAACATGTACCGGCTTATGCTGAAAGCTTGTGATGTGCGTATTGCAGCACTTCGTCCAAGACTTTATCGATTGACATCGCTGTCGAATCCAACATAAGCGAACCCTCCGCTGGCTTTAATGGTGCCGCGGAGCGATTCATATCCCGTTCGTCACGCTCACGAATTTCTGTGACGAGTGCGTCCATATTAGCATCCATGCCTTTTTCTTGCAATTGATTAAAACGTCGCCGGGCACGTTCCTCGGCGCTCGCCGTTAAAAATATTTTCGCTTCGGCATCAGGGAAAACTACGGTGCCCATATCGCGACCGTCTGCGACCAGGCCAGGCATTTCACGAAACGCACGTTGGCGCCTAAGCAAGGCTTCACGTACCCGTGGTAATGCCGCAATTTTAGACGCCTGATTAGCCACTTCCTGCGTGCGGATGGCCATGGTGACGTCCTCACCTTCCAGTATCACATGGGTCAGGCCGGTTTCGTCATTAGCAATGAACTTAACATCCAGATCGGTCGCCAGTGCGACCAGGCTTTCTTCGTCCTGAGGACCAAAATTATGATGCAGTGAGGCCACCGCTAACACTCGATAAATGGCTCCACTGTCAAGCAGGTACCACCCCAGTTTATCTGCCAGCATACGACTGATAGTGCCCTTCCCGGAGCCACTTGGACCGTCAATGGTAATTACAGGTGGGTTCGCTGACATAACTTCCTCTTACGTATTTGGAACATGTAGTCACGCACCGGGAACTTCACCAGTGCATGAATCAGGCGGCGTAATTATACGGACTTTGGCCGAAAAAGCCATGTTGGCAGCTAGAGATGACAGATTTTCGCGAAGTCTTGAAAGAAGTCGGGATAGGTTTTTGCACAGCATGCAGGGTCTTCAATTTCAACACCTGCCGGCGCAAAGGCAAGCAATGCAAAGCACATTGCCATGCGATGATCATCATAGGTTGCTATCTGAGCGTGCTTAATAGTGGCGGGTGGGACAATGCGTAAATAGTCTTCGCCCTCTTCCACCTCAGCGCCTGTTTTGCGCAATTCCGTGGCCATCGCGGCAAGACGATCGGTTTCTTTCAGGCGCCAGTTGTAGACATTGCGTATTTCGGTTGCCCCTGCAGCAAAAAGCGCGGTGGTTGCTATGGTCATTGCAGCGTCGGGAATGGCATTGAGATCAAACTGACCGCCTTCCAGCCGGCCTCTCTCAACTTCAATAAAGTCGTCGCCCCAGGTCACCTTTGCGCCCATTTGCTGGAGCACGCTGGCAAAGGCTATATCACCCTGCAAACTTTTCTGACCAGTGCCTTCAACCCGCACGGTGCCGCCTGCGATCGCCGCTGCGGCAAGAAAGTAGGACGCGCTGGAGGCGTCCCCTTCGATAAGAAACTCACCAGGCGACTGGTAGCCGCCGGTGGCAGGTACCATAAACTCGCGATCTGATATGCGCTCGACCACCACCCCAAAACGTTCCATCATAGCAAGGGTCAGTTCAATATATGGCAGCGACACTAACTCTCCGGTCAGGGTGACATGTGTCGCTACTTGATTAAACGGCAATACCATTAACAACGCAGTAATAAACTGGCTGGAAAGGCTACCGTCAATGCATACACTGCCGCCGCTAAACGCCTGGCCATGGACCAACAACGGCGGGTAGCCTTCATTCTGTTGGTACTCTATATCAGCACCCATTGCAGTCAGGGCTTCAATCAGTGGCCCGATTGGCCGCTCAAACATGCGCTTATCACCAGTCAGAACATAGTCACCCTGACTGAAAGCGAGTGCCGCAGCCAGCGGCCGCATCGCGGTTCCTGCGTTACCCAGATGGAGTTGTTGCGACTCTGAGCATTGGAACAGCCGGCCAAGGCCATCGACCTCGATAACCAGCTCACCATCCAGCGTCTGCTCGCGCAAGCCGACACCTAACTGAATCAGCGCCTTACGCATGTAGCGCGTGTCATCACTATCCAGCATATTACGCAAACGCGTCGTACCACTGGCTAACGCGGACAATAATAAGGCACGGTTAGCCATGCTCTTCGAGCCTGGTAAGCGGACTTTGCCACTAGCTAACCGTTGCGGATCCAGCTTTAGGGTGTTCATTCGCTAAGAATAGACTCCATTGCTTTGCAAAAGGCATCATTTTCATCAGCCAGGCCAATGCTCACGCGCAGATGGTTTGGCAACTCATAGCCGCCCACTGGGCGTACAATGACACCAGCCAGCAAGAGCTTTTGGTAGATATCTGCTGCGTTCGGCCCTACTTCGATGGTCAGAAAATTACCATGCGACGGAATATAGTTAAGGCCATGCTGGTCGCAAAAATCAATCAGCTGCGTCATACCCGCCTGATTGACGTCAATAGATTCCGCCAAAAAATGCTCATCGGTCAACGCTGCAAGGGCTGCCGTTAATGCCAGCTGATTCATATTAAATGGCTGACGGATACGGTTCATCAGGTCTGCTACTGCAGCATGTGACACCGCAAAACCGGCACGCAAACCAGCAAGCCCATAGGCTTTTGAAAAGGTACGGCAGACCACCAGGTTTGGAAAACGGTCAATCCACTGCATCGACGGCGCGCGTTCATGCTCTGGCACATACTCATAGTAGGCTTCGTCCAGCACCACCAAAACATGCGCCGGTACTTTCTGTAAAAACGCCTCGATCTCCTGTTTCTGCAGGAAGGTCCCGGTCGGGTTGTTCGGGTTGGCGATGAAAATCATCCGGGTTTTATCAGTAATGGCGGCTGCCATAGCATCCAGATCATGGCCATAATCTTTGGCTTTGACCTGCACCGGCGTAGCGCCTATGGCCTTAGTCACCAATGGATAAACCACAAAAGCGTGTTGCGAAAAAATCACTTCATGCTGAGGCTGAACGAAGGTCCGGGCCAGTAATTCCAACACGTCGTTGGAGCCGTTGCCGAGCGTAATCTGGTTGATATCAACCGTAAACTTGGTCGCTAAGGCGTCTTTCAGATAAAAGCCGTTGGCGTCCGGGTAACGGGCCAGACCACTAATGGCGGTAGTCAACGCTGCCTGAACAGCCGGGCTTACCCCTAACGGATTTTCGTTGGACGCTAGTTTCACAATATCTTTGATACCTAGTTCACGCTCGAGCTCTTCGATTGGCTTACCGGCCTGATACGGCTGTAGTTCGCGGATGCCTGGTAAGGCCAACTCTGCAGGGTTAAAGCTAGTAGTCATTGATCTTGTTATCCTACTTGTTGGTGTTTTAAAGTTATTTTTATTGTTCGTTATCAGCGGTTTCGCTGGGCAAAGCGGGTCATAAAATCGACCAGCGCCTGGGTACCTTCATACGGCATCGCGTTGTACATGCTGGCGCGCATGCCACCGACAAAACGATGTCCCTTCAACGCCACCAGGCCCTCCTCCGCCGCTTCTTTTAAGAAAGTAGCGTCAAGCTCAGGCTTAGCCAACTGAAAAGGCACATTCATGATTGAGCGGTTACGCGGGTGGACCTGATTCTGATAAAACGGATTATTATCAATGCACTCGTATAACAAGCGAGCCTTGGCATGGTTGCGCTCACCCATAGCGGCGACGCCACCTTCTGCTTTAAGCCACTTAAAGACCTCACCGGACAGATACCAGGCCCAGGTATTGGGGGTGTTGTACATTGAACGCTCTGCGTCCTGCACCTGATAATTCATTACTGTGCAGACACGGTTTTGCCGGGTTTCAAGCAGGTCTTTACGAATAATAACCACCGAGAAGCCTGACGGCCCGATATTCTTTTGCGCGCCGGCGTAAATCACACCGAATTTACTCACATCGAGCGGCTCAGCAAGGATCACCGATGACATGTCAGCCACCAGGGGTGCCTTACTATCCGGGATCTCATGCAAGGCAATCCCATCGACGGTCTCATTCGGGCAATAGTGCAAATAGGCGGCGCCCTCACTTAACTGCCAGTTTTCGAACTGTGGAATGGCTTTACCTTGCGCTGTGTCTTCAGCGCTGGCTGCCAGATTGACCTTGCCGACATACTTCTTCGCTTCGTCAAACGCAATCTGTGACCAACTGCCAGTGGTGACGTAATCGACAGTGGCATCCGCACTGGCAATGTTCTGCGGCACCGCTGAGAAATGGTTACGCCCGCCACCATGCATAAACAACACCGCATAATTGTCCGGAATGGCCATCAGATCACGCAGGTTCTGCTCCGCTTCTTCGGCCATCGCCACGTATTCCGGCGAACGGTGACTAACTTCCATCACCGACACGCCACGGCCCTGCCAATCAAGTAGTTCAGCCTGTGCCTTTTTAAGCACAGCGGCCGGCAACATCGCCGGCCCTGCAGAAAAGTTATGAATTGTCATCGCCACCTGTCTCTGTCGCATCGTCTGCGGCTGGCGTGTCACCCTGCTGGGTCACCTCACCTTCGATTTCCACACCAGCTTCCGCTTCGGCTTCATCGCTGTCTGCAATGCGCTGCAAGCCAACTACAAACTCGTCACTAGCAGTTCGGATCAACGTCACGCCCTGGGTGTTACGGCCCACCAGTGAAACTTCGTCAACACGGGTACGTACCAGCGTACCGCGGTTACTGATGATCATCATCTGCTCACCCGGAACCACTTCCAGCGCGCCTACCACGGCACCATTTCGTTCGCTGACTTTAATCGAGACGACGCCCATAGTGGCCCGGCTTTTCGCCGGGTACTCACTCAACATGGTGCGTTTACCAAAGCCGTTTTCAGTCACGGTTAGCACCGCACCTTCATTCTCGGTACCTTCCACACTGCGCGGTACAATCAAGGACACAACTTTTTGCTCGTCGGTCAGACGAATACCACGTACGCCGGTGGCAGTACGGCCCATCGAGCGAACCTGTTCTTCTTTAAAGCGAACCACCTTACCTGCGTCCGAGAACAACAGAATATCCTGTTGGCCATCGGTGATATCAACGCCAATCAATTCGTCGTTATCGGCCAAGTTCAGCGCAATAATGCCGCTGGTACGGGGACGTGAGTAGTCGACCAATGGGGTTTTCTTGACTGTACCGTTGCGGGTTGCCATGAACACAAACTTGTCTTCATCAAAATTGCCAATCGGCAGAATGGCAGTGATCCGCTCGTCATTTTCCAACGGCAGTAAGTTAACAATCGGCTTGCCGCGCGAAGCACGACTTGCCAACGGTAACTGATAGGTTTTGATCCAGTACACCCGGCCACGGGTGGAGAAACAGAGCACGGTGTCATGAGTATTGGCCACCAGCAGACGCTCGATGAAGTCTTCGTCTTTCATCTTAGTCGCGGCTTTACCTTTACCACCACGTTTCTGCGCTTCGTATTCGGTCAGCGGCTGGTACTTCACGTAGCCCTGATGCGACAGCGTCACAACCACGTCTTCCTGCTCGATCAAATCTTCCAGGTTAATATCGTGGGCGGCTGCACTCAGTTCAGTGCGACGCTCGTC
The DNA here is from genome assembly GCF_003986975.1 of Aliidiomarina soli. Classification (GTDB taxonomy): domain Bacteria; phylum Pseudomonadota; class Gammaproteobacteria; order Enterobacterales; family Alteromonadaceae; genus Aliidiomarina; species Aliidiomarina soli. The sequence continues at coordinate 670,537 of NZ_PIPO01000001.1, forward strand.
ACCAAATTCTGCTTTAACCTGTTCTAACTCTTCTTCAATCACTTCCATTAAACGCTCTGCACTGGACAAAATGTGCAGGTACTCGGCGATGCGCTCAAGCAGTTCTTTGTATTCACCCAGGATCTTCTCGTGCTCAAGGCCGGTCAGCTTGTGCAAGCGCAATTCAAGGATTGCCTGAGCCTGGTTTTCAGTCAGGTGGTAGATGCTATCAATGACACCAAAACCGTCTTCCAGCCAATCTGGTCGTGCAGCGTCAACACCGGCACGCTCAAGCATAATGGCGACATCACCGAGGCTCCAGCCACGTGCAACCAGGGCTGCTTTCGCTTCTGCTGGAGACGATGAGCCTTTAATCAGCTCGATAATTTCTTCAATGTTGGCCAGCGCGATGGCAAGACCTTCAAGGATATGCGCGCGTTCCCGTGCTTTACGTAATTCGTAGACGGTACGGCGGGTCACCACTTCGCGACGATGCAGAATAAAGGCTTCGATCATTTCACGCAGGGCGAACAGTTTTGGCTGACCTTTATCCAGCGCGACCATATTGATACCGAATACCACCTGCATTTGGGTATTGCGATACAAATGGTTAAGCATGACTTCGCCGGACTCGCCGCGTTTCATTTCGATTACGACACGCAAACCGTCTTTATCCGACTCATCGCGCAGTCCGCTGATACCTTCAAGGCGCTTCTCTTTTACCAGATCCGCTATTTTTTCAATCAGCCGGGCTTTGTTCACCTGATACGGTAATTCGTGAACAATAATGGTGTCACGACCGTTGTCTTCAACGATCACTTCGGCGCGGGCACGGATATAGATTTTGCCACGGCCGGTGCGGTACGCATCGATAATGCCCTGACGGCCTGAAATGATACCCGCCGTCGGGAAGTCTGGCCCTGGAATGTATTCCATCAACTCTTCAAAGCTGATATCCGGGTTTTTAATCATCGCCAGACAACCATTAACGACTTCGTTCAGGTTGTGGGGCGGAATATTGGTTGCCATGCCCACAGCGATACCAGACGAACCGTTCGCCAGCAGGTTTGGAATTCGCGTTGGCATGACATCAGGAATTTGCTCAGTGCCATCATAGTTCGGCACAAAATCAACGGTCTCTTTATCCAGATCCGCTAATAACTGATGGGCAATTTTTGACATCCGTACTTCGGTGTAACGCATGGCCGCAGCACTGTCACCGTCGACTGAACCAAAGTTTCCTTGTCCGTCAGCCAGCATGTAACGCAAGGAAAACGGCTGTGCCATCCGAACAATGGTGTCATAGGCAGCGGTATCACCATGTGGGTGATACTTACCAATCACGTCACCGACTACACGAGCCGATTTTTTATAGGGTTTGTTGTAATCGTTGCCGAGCACGCTCATCGCAAAGAGCACGCGACGGTGTACTGGTTTCAGACCATCGCGTACATCCGGTAGCGCGCGGCCTATGATTACGCTCATTGCGTAATCCAGGTATGAATTCTTCAGTTCGTCTTCAATATTGACCGGAACCACTTCCTGGGCATGATCGCTCATACAGAAATTCCCTACAAATTAGCGTTGTTTGTTTGCTTCTAATCGACATTGCACGACCGCACCAGGATTGTTGGTTTAGTCACGCATGCACGCTCGTTTTAATCGAGTGAGCATACCATAGCCTGATTACCTTGAGTAGTCACAAAGCTAGTATCAAACCCTGAGGTTGAGTACACTGTGCGCCGTTGATTTTCACTTTGAACAGGAAGTAAACAGCATGCAGCAAAATGTGGATCTTAATGAAATTGATAAGTTCAGCAGTGTCGCTTCGCGTTGGTGGGATGCGGACGGTGAATTTAAGCCACTGCACCTTATTAATCCACTGCGTGTGAATTACATCGAAACTCAAAGTAATGGTCTGTTCGGTAAAAAGGTGATTGATGTTGGCTGCGGCGGCGGCTTGTTAAGCGAGGCGTTGGCCAAACTTGGCGCCGAGGTCACTGGCCTCGATATGAGTACTGAAGCACTCGACGTAGCGCGTTTGCACGCGCTCGACAGCGGCGTCAGCATTGATTATCAGCAAAACACCGCAGAAGCATTCGCAGAGCAGCACGCGGGCCAGTTTGATGTCGTTACCTGCCTTGAAATGCTGGAACACGTGCCTGATCCTGAAGCGGTCATCGCTGCCTGCGCAAAGCTGGTTAAGCCCGGTGGAGAACTGTTCTTCTCAACCCTTAACCGCAATCTAAAATCACGTCTGTTGGGGGTCGTTGCGGCGGAATATGTGCTGCGCTGGGTCCCCAAAGGTACCCACGACTATCAGCGCTTTATCAAACCAAGCGAGTTGCTGGCCATGGCTGAACGCCACGCGATTCGCGCCAGTGATATGACTGGCCTGCACTACAACCCATTGTCACGGCAGTTTTTTCTCAGCAACCGCAATGTCGACGTGAACTACATTGTGTACTGCAAAAAGGACTAACTCAGTGATAAAGCCAGAAGCAATCCTGTTTGATCTCGATGGCACCCTACTGGACACCGCTCCAGACCTGCACCGGGCACTGAATACCGTTTTAGCGGCGCATGGTCGCCCTGAGGTAACATTGCAACAGGCGCGGCCAGTGGCATCACATGGCTCAACGGGGTTACTTGAACTTGGTTTTGGTGATGATTTTAACGAACATAGCCGGCTTCCGTTAAGACAGGCATTTTTAGACGCTTACGCGGACGATCCTCATCGTGATACCCGCTACTTCGCCGGTGTCGAGACGCTACTGGCAAAGCTGCAAAACGCCTCTATCAAATACGCAATTGTCACCAATAAACCGACTCAGTTTACCGATGCCCTATTGCCCCACTTTACCCAATTACAGGCGTCATCGGCAGTGGTTTGCGGGGATACCCTCAAGGTCGCCAAGCCTGACCCAGCCCCCTTGCTATATGCCGCCCAGTTAAGCCAGGTCGACCCGGCCCGCTGTTGGTATGTCGGCGATGCCGAGCGTGACATCGAAGCCGGCCGCCGCGCCGGGATGACCACCGTCCTCGCTGCCTATGGGTATATTGCCGACCATGATCAGCCGGATCGCTGGCAGGCCAGTTATGCTATCTCAGATGCACTGCAACTGCTTGATCTGCTTAAACTAACGGATGCCGTATTGTAAATTTTATGTAAGTGAATGCTTTCGCTCTAGCGCATTGCTCGTAGAATAATGTTAGATATTTTAATAACCAAATAGTATTACCTCTCTACCCCTCGCCAGCTAAGGCTTATAGCCTCAAATCAAAAATGGCAAGATGAAAAATCCTGATTTCAGGTAATTTTAAGGTTGAGAAAGCCCCCGCTCAGGTCTAGTATATCCGGCAATTCCTTAAACACTATATATAGTGTAATTTCTAGTCAGTACCCAGACCTAGACACTATATATAGTGGTAATAACTTCGCCAAAAGACGGCAGCGCTAAACAGGTAAAGAAACCATGAGCCAATCGATCGAAGTCACTAAACGTAATGGTGTCCGCGAACCCCTAGATCTGGATAAAATCCACCGTGTTATCAGTTGGGCTGCAGAAGGCCTCAACAATGTGTCGGTATCTCAGGTTGAGATAAAATCACATATTCAGTTCTACGACGGGATTAAAACCGCTGATATTCATGAAACGATTATTAAGGCTGCGGCAGACCTGATTTCGGAAGAAGCCCCGGACTACCAGTACATGGCAGCCCGACTCGCCGTATTCCACCTGCGTAAACGCGCTTATGGCCAGTTTGAGCCGCCTCACCTGTACACTCATGTGAGCAAGATGGTGGATGGTAACCGTTACGATAAGCATCTGCTGGAGGACTATTCAGAAGAAGAGTTCAACCAGATGAATGACTTTATCGACCACTGGCGTGACATGAATTTTTCCTATGCCGCGGTAAAACAGCTGGAAGGTAAGTACCTGGTGCAGAACCGGGTTACCGGCGAAGTCTATGAAAGCGCCCAGTTCCTCTATCTGTTGGTTGCGGCCTGCCTGTTTGCCAAGTATCCAAAAGAAACCCGGATGGATTATATCCGCCGCTTCTACGATGCCACGTCACAATTTAAGATTTCACTACCTACGCCTATTATGTCAGGTGTGCGCACCCCTACCCGGCAGTTCAGTTCGTGTGTACTGATTGAATGTGGCGACAGCCTTGATTCCATTAACGCCACCGCCAGCGCTATCGTGAAATACGTTTCCCAGCGTGCCGGTATCGGCATCAATGCGGGCCGTATTCGTGCCCTGGGCAGCCCTATCCGCAATGGCGAAGCCTTTCATACCGGCTGTATTCCGTTCTTTAAATATTTCCAGACGGCTGTCAAAAGCTGTTCACAGGGCGGCGTGCGAGGCGGGGCTGCGACATTGTTCTATCCTTTGTGGCACCTCGAAGTCGAATCTTTGCTGGTGCTGAAGAATAACCGCGGTGTTGAAGAGAACCGTGTGCGTCACCTCGACTACGGCGTGCAGTTTAACAAAGTCATGTATCAGCGTTTGATTAAAGACGATTACATTACCCTGTTCAGCCCATCCGATGTACCGGGTCTGTATGACGCCTTCTTTGCTGATCAGGACGAGTTTGAACGCTTGTATGTACAGTATGAGCAGGATGACAGCATTCGTAAGAAACGTATTAAAGCGATCGAATTGTTCAGCTTATTTATGCAGGAACGCGCCAGTACCGGTCGTATCTACCTGCAGAACGTCGACCACACCAATACCCATAGTCCGTTTGACGCTAAGGTTGCGCCAATCCGTCAGAGCAACCTGTGCCTTGAAATCGCCCTGCCAACTAAGCCGTTGCAACACGTCAACGACGAAGAAGGTGAGATCGCGCTGTGTACCCTGTCAGCGTTTAACCTGGGTTCTATCGAGTCATTAGACGACTTTGAAGAAATGGCTGATTTAGGTGTGCGTGCACTGGATAGCCTGCTCGACTATCAGGACTACCCGGTTCCGGCAGCCTGGAACGCCACAAATGGTCGTCGTACCCTTGGTATTGGTGTCATCAACATGGCCTACTACCTGGCCAAGAATGGGGTTAAATATTCGGATGGCAGCGCCAATGGGCTGGTTCACCGCACCTTTGAAGCGATGCAGTACTTTCTGTTGAAAGCCTCGAACAACCTGGCGAAAGAAAAAGGCGCGTGTCCGAAATTCAATGAAACCACCTATGCTCAGGGCATTATGCCTATCGATACCTATAAAAAAGATCTCGATACCATTTGCGATGAACCACTGCACTACGACTGGGACGCCCTGCGCGAATCTGTCAAAGCGCATGGTCTGCGTAACTCGACCCTGTCTGCATTAATGCCTTCAGAGACGTCGTCACAGATTTCTAACGCAACCAATGGCATTGAGCCACCGCGTGGCCATATCAGTGTTAAGTCGTCGAAAGACGGAGTGATGAAACAGGTTGTACCGGACTACGAGAATCTTAAAGACGCCTATGAGTTGCTTTGGAGTATTCCGAACAACAAAGGTTATCTTGAGCTGGTCGCGATCATGCAAAAATTTGTCGATCAAACTATTTCTGCAAACACCAATTATGATCCGGGCAAGTTCGAAAGCAGCAAGGTTCCGATGAAGCAGCTACTGCAGGACCTTCTGTACGCCTACAAACTTGGCGTGAAAACCATGTATTACCATAATACCCGCGACGGTGCTGCGGACAACCAGGCTGACATGAAAGCGCGTCAAGCCGAACCAGAACAGCAAGCGGTCACCGCCACCATTGAAGAAGATGACGATTGCGCCGGTGGCGCCTGTAAAATATAACTCAGACAGGTACTAACTCAGAATGAAATACTCAACGTTCAACCAGGCTCATACCAATGCATTAGGCGAGCCGATGTTTTTCGGTAATTCAGTCAACGTGGCGCGTTACGACCAGCAGCGCCACAGCATTTTTGAAAAGCTGATTGAAAAGCAGCTGAGTTTTTTCTGGCGCCCGGAAGAAGTCGATGTCAGTCGTGACCGTGTCGACTTCCAGGCGATGAGCGAAAGTGAAAAGCATATTTTCATTTCCAACCTGAAATATCAGACCCTGCTCGATTCAGTCCAGGGCCGCAGCCCGAACATTGCCTTTTTGCCAATTGTATCGCTGCCGGAACTGGAAACCTGGATCGAAACCTGGTCGTTCTCAGAAACCATTCACTCACGCTCATACACGCACATTTTGCGTAACCTGTTCAGTGATCCGAGTGAGGTATTTGACGATATCGTAGCGAATGACGAAATCCGTGAACGCGCTACGGATATTTCCAAGTACTACGACGATTTAATTTTCCACACCCAGCTGTGGCAAACCCAGGGCGAAGGTGACATTACCCTTGACGGTGAAACCTATACCGTAACCAGACGCGAACTGAAGAAGAAGCTCTTCCTGTGCATGAACTCGGTCAATGCGTTGGAGGCTATCCGCTTCTACGTCAGCTTTGCCTGCACCTTTGCCTTCGCTGAACGCGAAATGATGGAAGGGAATTCGAAGATCATCCGCCTCATTGCGCGCGACGAGAATCTTCATCTGACATCCACTCAGCATATTCTGAACCTGTGGCAATATGGTGAGGATGATCCTGAGATGAAAGAAATCGCCGAAGAGTTGAAAGACGAAGCTATGGCGATTTTCAAATCTGCCGTTGAGCAAGAGAAAAAATGGGCCCGTTACCTGTTTAAAAATGGCTCTATGATAGGCCTTAACGAACAAATGCTGTGCCAGTACGTTGAGTATATCGCCAACATGCGCATGGCCGCGATTGGTCTTGAGCCTGGTTATTCGCAAACCAATAACCCCCTGCCCTGGATGAACAAATATCTGGTCTCTGACAACGTGCAGGTAGCACCTCAGGAATCTGAAATCAGTTCCTACCTGGTCGGACAAATCGACAGTGAAGTCAGTGTCACAGACTTTGGCGATTTCGACTTGTAACTATGACCTGCCAGCATGAGTAAGCCATTGCGCGTCAAGGTGAACGGAGAGCCATTGTTCGAGGTACCGGCGCAGAATAAGGACAGCTTGCTGCAGTCAATGGAGCAGGCTGGCCTTGAGACTCACTTCCACTGCCGCAATGGATTCTGCGGCGCGTGCCGAAGCCACTTGATTTCCGGACAGGTTGCCTACATAACAGAACCATTGGCATATGTTCGCCCGGGAGATATTCTGCCCTGTGTCTGCATTGCCACCAGTGATCTTGAGTTAGAACACTGAGCTGGTGAACGCCGTTGTTAAGGCTATATAGATAAAAGTGATTAAACAAATCGTATTAATCAGTTTTCCTTACATAGCGACCTTTGGCATACTGGCGTCAGTCAGATTCGTTTTATCCATCAAATTTGGGAGTCATTATGTTAACTGTAATTTTCGGTCGCCCCGCGTGCCCTTTTTGTGTTCGGGCTAAACAAATCGCCGAACAATTAAGCGAAGAACGCGATGATTTCGAATTTAGATACGTCGATATCCACGCCGAAGGCATCAGCAAGGCTGATTTAGAGAAAACCGTAGGCAAACCTGTATTAACAGTGCCACAGATTTTCGTCGACGAGCAACATATTGGCGGCTGCACTGAATTCGAAGCCTATGCGCGTGAGAACCTTGGTCTGTATCAGTCTGCATAAGCGCAGTTGATACCGATGAGTTAAGAGTGAGTGAGAGTAGTTGGTGAGAGAGCATTTTCACCAGTGCGGACAAAAGGCAGACGTTTAGCGTCTGCCTTTTGTTTATCTGACGCACCGATAAGCGCCGGAACTGCCATCTAAAAACTCTCCAGGGCCTGGCGTAAGCGCTGCTCCGAAACCGGATAAGCCGTTCTAAGCTGCTGCGCAAATAATGATACTCTCAGCTCTTCCAGCATCCAGCGAAACTCAAGCAAGTCGACTGAAGGGGTGTCCCCCGCCGCTACTTTGTTTAATTTAGCCTGCCATGCCTGCTCCAGCTTTTGCATGGTCAACATGCGTAACCGGTCGCGGTTGGGGTCAACCGGTAGTTTTTCCTGCCGGTATTTCAATGCTTTCAGATAACGTTCAATATCGGTCAGCCGCGCCTGGCCAAATTCGCTGACAAAGCCCTTGAAAACCAGCAGGTTAAGATGCTCTTTGATGTCGCCGAACGACTGCACCTGATCCAGTGGTATCTTTCCTTTTAGGCGTTTTTGGATCTCGTGGCTTAACACCAGGCAACGTTCAACCTGTTGCGCTATCGCCAGCGTGGTATCGTTCAACTGCCCCCGGATATCCTCCAGTGCCGTTGCAAACGCCTCCTGATTGGTAATGTCGTGCGCCTGCAGCAAACTGTCGATGGCCGCATAGATACAATCCCCCACCAATGCATCGACTTTGCCCCAGGGGTTAAAATACATAGCCAGTTTAGATTTATTGGGTAAGTTATCGCGCAGGTATTTCACGGGTGAGGGTACATTAATCAGTACCAAGCGGCGTAAGCCCTGTCGGTTCGCCTGCGCGGCGCGCTGTGGATTGTCATAGAGTTCAATCGCAACAGAGTCCTTACTATCGACTAACGCAGGGTACGCACGGATCGCAAATCGCCCCTGGTTCTTCTCGATACTGGCGGGTAATTCACCAAAGCTCCAGCTGGTTAACCCGCTCTGCTCAATACTATCACCCGCAGTCTCAACCAAAGTCTTCTTAACCTGCCCCTGCAATTGATGTTGCAGTGCTTTCAGATCCCGCCCCTGAGCAACTAGCTCGCCTTCATTGGTAAGGACCTTGAAGTTAAAGCGTAAATGCGCTGGCAAGGCTGCGACATCCCACTCGTCGGCTTCGACCCGCTGCCCTGTCATCCGTAACAGATGCTTGCTTAAGCTCTCGGTTAAACTACCCTCACCGACTTGCATCGCCTGCAGTGCCGCTTGTGCATAATTTGGGGCAGGAACAAAGTTCCTCCGCAGGCGCTTAGGCAGACCTTTGATCAGTGCTATCACCAGCTCTTCACGCAAGGCCGGGATCAACCAGTCACAGCCAGCATCGTTGACCTGGTTCAGAATACCCAGCGGTATTTCCAGACTAACGCCGTCATCGACCGCCTGTGGGTCAAACTGATAACTGAGCGGTAAATGCAGATTTCCCTGTTGCCAGGTATCAGGATAGGCATCGTCTGTGACAAAGGCCGCGTCCTGCATCATTAACTGAGCACGGTCAAAACAGAGTAAATCCGGTGACTGTTTGACCGCTTTGCGATACCAGGCGGCTAAGCTGCGATCATCGTAAATAGCCTCTGGAATATGTCGGTCATAGCAGGCAAAGAGCGCATCTTCGTCAATCAGAATATCGCGCCGCCGCGATTTTTCTTCTAACGCCTGTACATCGGCGATGGTGGCCAGGTTCTTATCAATAAAAGGCAGTCGCTGTTTTATCTCACCACCGACCAGGGCTTCACGGATGAACACCTCGCGCGCGACTACCGGATCAATCGGTCCATACTGAACCCGACGTTTGGGTACCACGATAAGTCCGTACAGCGTGACCTGCTCGTTGGCCACTACCGCCCCGCGCTTCTTCTCATAGCGCGGTTCTGAATGACTTCGTTTAACCAGATGTTCAGCCGCTGGCTCGATCCATTCTGGTTTAATGGCCCCCACCACACGGGCGTAGAGACGGGTCGTTTCAACCAGCTCTGCTGCCATAACCCACTTCGGCGGCTTCTTAAACAGCCCTGAGCCAGGAAAAACATAAAATTTTCGGTTACGGGCGCCGGTGTATTCGTGCCCTTCGTCTTTAGTTCCCAGGTGTGACAGCAAGCCCGTAATCATCGCCTGGTGAACCTGATCCGTATCCGCGGGTTCGTCATTAATCGGCAGGCTCAGTTCACGCACCGTCTGGCGTAACTGAGTGTACAGATCCTGCCACTCCCTTACCCGCAGATAATGAATAAATTCCTGCTTACACAGCTTGCGAAACTGACTGGACGAAAGTGCCTTACGTTGCTCCTGCAGATAGTTCCACAGATTAAGAAACGCCATAAAATCCGACTGAGGGTGATGGAAGCGGCTGTGCTTTTCATCTGATTTCTGTTTCGCATCGGCTGGCCGCTCTCGTGGGTCCTGAATGGACAGCGCTGCAGTAATTATCATCACTTCGCGCACTGCGCTAAACGACGGCGCCGCCAACACCATTCTCGCCAGCCTTGGGTCAATCGGTAAGCGAGCCAATTGACGACCGATGCTGGTCAGTTCAAGTTGCCGCCGACGTCTTGAGTCAATAGCGTGCAACTCTTCAAGTAGGGTTAAACCGTCATTAATGAATCGCTCGTCTGGCTTCTGCAAAAATGGAAACTGGCGAATATCACCAAGTCGCAATGATGTCATTTGCAGAATAACCGACGCCAGATTGGTGCGCAGAATTTCCGGATCGGTGAACTCCGGCCGGTTAAGAAAATCGTCCTCGCTATACAAACGAATGCATATCCCGGGACCCACCCGACCACAGCGCCCTTGCCGCTGATTCGCACTGGCTTGAGAAATTGCTTCAATAGGCAGCCGCTGCACTTTAGTGCGGTAACTGTAGCGACTTATGCGCGCCGTCCCCGGGTCAATCACATACCGGATCCCCGGCACCGTCAACGACGTTTCCGCCACATTGGTCGCCAGCACAATACGTCGCCCGCCATGGGACTGGAAAACACGGTTCTGCTCGTTGGCTGACAAACGCGCATACAGAGGCAGTATTTCCATCGGCTGCCGACCGAGAAGACCCTGTCGGTGCGCGTCGTTAAGGGCATCCGCGCTGTCACGAATTTCCCGTTCGCCGCTTAAAAAGACCAGGATGTCACCCGGCCCTTCGTTGATCAGCTCACCCGCTGCGTCGATGATACCCTGATAGAGATCCTGATCGTCGCGCTCTGAAACTGGCTGATACCGCGTTTCGACCGGGAACGTTCGTCCGGAAACGCTGATCACTGGGGCATTGTTGAAGTGGCGGGAGAAACGATCGGTCTCGATCGTCGCTGAGGTAATAATAACTTTCAGATCCGGACGCTTGGCGAGGAGTTGATGCAGTACCCCTAACAGAAAATCGATGTTCAACGAGCGTTCATGTGCTTCATCAATAATGATGACTTCGTAATTACTTAAAAACCGGTCTCGCTGCAGCTCCGCAAGTAAAATACCATCGGTCATTAATTTAACTGACACCTGGTCACTAGACGTATCCTGAAAGCGAACCTTATAGCCAACGTGGCCTCCGATGCTTTGGCCAAGCTCCTCTGCTATTCTGGTTGCAACCGATCGGGCTGCTAGTCGACGTGGTTGGGTGTGGCCGATAAGCCCCGCCGCACCGAATCCCATCTGCAATAATATCTTCGGTAACTGAGTGGTTTTGCCTGAGCCTGTCTCGCCGGCGACGATCACCACCTGGTTACTGGCAATGGCCTCGGCGATCTCATCACGAGCTTCAACCACCGGCAGCTCCGCAGGAAATTCGATAGCAGGCATTTGTTCGCTGCGGGTAGCCACAGACTGCACCGATTGTTCCATATCCTTTTTAAGCGCAGCTTCACGAGCCTCATCCGGCTGCTTCTGCAAGCGACGCAACTGTTGACGGAAACGATGACGGTCTGCGGTTCGGCACAAGGGAAGCGCAGAGAAAAGGGATGCAGGGAGAGCGTTCATGAACAACCTTTACAAACAAATGAGCGCGTAGTGTAGCAAGGGTTATGGCAAGCGCCAACGCCTTACAGGCGCATCCTGCAAGGCGTTACTATGGTCAGATAGAATTATGGCTTGTGATAGGAGTCGCGCAGGTGTAAATCCAGTGCGATCATCACCTGAGTTCGCGAGATGACTCCCTGCAAACGGTTCTCGTAATCAACCACCGGATAAATTTTGGGTCGATTAGAACCGAATCGTTGCGCTAAATCCAGTATGGCAGTGTCACTGTTCACGGTAACCACCTCGCTATTCATACATTCAGCAACTGTGGCTGAGCGCTCTTTATGATAAGTCCCTTCAAGCATATGAGCGAGGCAATCCTGCTCGGAGAGAAAACCGATGACCTGCTTTTTCGCGTCGACAACGGGGCCTCCAGCAAGGTTGGCGCGCAATAGGCGCTCGACAGCTTCTTCAATCGGCATATTGGCGGTTAGTACAGCCGGATGGCGGCTCATATAATCGCCCACTTTCAATGACCGTAGTGGCATAGGTAGCTACTCCTCGTCGTTGTAAATTCCTACCGTCAGGGGTTGGCTTGATGTTTTACTGGCCCGGTACATCCCCTCTGTATTAAACGGCATATGAACATTGCCTTTGTTATCCACAATGATCACTCCACCTGTGCCCCCCGCCGACGGCAGTACCTGATGAATCACTTCATCCCCGGCGGTGACAATGTCTTTGTCCTGGTACAATACACGGCTGCAAATATCAGCGGCCACCTGATAACGAATAAAATACTCGCCATGACCGGTCGAGGACACCGCACAACTTTCATTGTCAGCCCAGGTACCTGCACCAATAATCGGCGAATCGCCGATGCGGCCATATTGCTTTGCAGTCATGCCTCCAGTGGATGTGGCTGCTGCCAGGTTCCCTGCACTGTCGAGTGCGACCGCACCAACGGTGCCCATATTAAAATTTGGGTCCCAGTTCGGATTACTGGCAATCTGTTCACCTGCCTGCTGACTGCGTTCCAGTTCTTTTAGCGCATCCTGAAGCTGCTGATAACGATGTTCACTATTGAAGTGGTTGTTTTCTACTTCCGACAACCCCTGCTCCCGCGCAAACTGACTGGCACCTTCACCGCTTAACATGACATGTCTTGAATTCTGCATAATTTCACGCGCTAAGGCTATCGGGCTTTCCACTGTTTTGACCCCGGCGACCGCCCCAGCTTCACGACTGTCACCGCGCATAATAGACGCGTCCAGTTCATGCTCACCCTGATAAGTATAGACGGCGCCAATTCCTGCATTAAACAGCGGGTTGCCTTCCATCACCTGCACCGCCGCGATCACCGCATCTACGCTATCGCCGCCCGCTTCCAGTATCGCGTAGCCAGCCTCGGTTGCTTCGCGTAATGCCGCGTCAAATTCAGCTTCGCGCTGCGCTGACATATTTTCCCGCGTTATAGTGCCGGCTCCACCGTGAATCGCTATGGCCAGTGGCGACTCAGTTTCCGACTCTGCAGAGGCATCGGCGGCCGGTCCACAACCACTCAGGCCAAGCGCAAAAAGTAGCCCCACGGATACAGATGTTTTCGTTTTCATATGATGTCGCCCTTTATTATTCAAGTAATTAGCTTAGCATCTAACTCGCTGCATAACTTATTATGACCATGAAGAAGCCTCGCGTACAAGCCATTGCAAATGCTATCCTTGCCCTTAACTCAGTCTAACTAACCGGCTATATAGAAAACACCATGACTAAAACCCTTTACTGGTACGACTTTGAGGCTGGTGGTGCAAACCCGAGAGTGGACCGGCCCAGCCAATTTGCAGGCATTCGAACCGACGAATCGCTGAATATTATCGGTGAACCTCTGGTTCAGTATTGCCAGCCGAGCCCCGATTACCTGCCCCACCCGGAAGCCTGTTTAATTACTGCGATTACCCCGCAAAAACAGCGCCGTGAAGGTCGCAGCGAAGCGGAGTTCTGTAACCTGATTGAGCAGCAGTTCAGCCAGCCTGACACGACGATTGTCGGCTACAACAATGTGCGCTTTGACGACGAAATGACCCGTGTCATGTTCTACCGCAATTTTCACGACCCGTATGCTTACAGCTGGCAGAATAATAATAGCCGCTGGGATCTGGTTGATCTGGTTCGTGCCTGTTACGCGCTGCGGCCGGACGGGATTGAATGGCCCACCGTCGATGGCCGGGTTAGTTTCAAACTGGAACTGCTGAGCAAAGCAAACGGCATTGAACATGGGCAGGCGCACGATGCGATGTCAGATGTGTACGCCACCATCGGCATGGCCAAACGAATTAAAGAAGCGCAACCGCGGCTATACGACTTTTATTATCGCCTACGCCGAAAAGCGGCCGTGCAGCAGTTGCTTGACGAAGCCATGGTGCAGAGCAAGCCGCTGGTCCATGTCAGCAGCTACTATGGTACTGACCAGGGCAACGTCAGCTGGATTATGCCAGTCGCACACCACCCAACCCAGGCCAATGCCGTAATCGCCTGGCGGCTCGACCGTGACCCGCAAGCTATTGCCGGATTAACACCGCAGCAGCTTATCGAAAAACTCTACGCCCCACGGGATTTGTTGGGTGATGACGAGGAACGTCCGGGGCTGATGGTCATTGTCAGTAACAAATGCCCCTTTGTAGCCCCAGTCAATACCTTAAGTTCAGAGCAGGCCGAACGCTTTGCTTTAAACTGGCAGCAGGCGCAGCAACACCTGCAAACAATTCAGCAACAGCCTGCCCTGCGTGAACTAATAGTCTCGGCATATGCCATAGAGCGGGAGCCGAAAGTTGCGCCGGACGATGTCGAAATGCAGCTGTATTCCGGCCCGTTTTTTAGTGCTCAGGCAAAGAGCCAGATGGAGATGATCCGCCATGCCAGCCCTGAGCAACTCGCGACCCTTGATATCAACTGGGATGATCCTCGTTTCGCAGAGCTGTTATTTCGCTACCGGGCGAGAAACTATCCACAAACCCTGAACCAACAGGAAGTCGACCGCTGGCGACAACACTGTCGGCAACGACTGACCCAGGGCACCCAGTATCACCTGAGTGTGGAAGAGTTTGTTCTGCGCCTAGAACAACTAGCGCAGGAGCATGCCCAGAATGACCGTAACATGGCGATCATAAAGGCGTTGGCTGAGTATATTCAGGAGCTCTGACTCCCCTCCCTCGCTCCGACCTGCCAGGCGAAGCGCAATAAAAAAGCCAGTTCATAACGAACTGGCTTTTTTCTGCTTGCTGTCGCGAGCGCTAGCTGCGATTCGCAGCTAGCCTCAGGCGCTTTTTCAGGCTTTATCGGTGCCCTTATTCGCCACCTTAGGACCGACTTTAAACAGACGGGCTAGTGCTGGGATCAGTATCAACGCGCCCAACATATTCCACAGGAACATAAAGGTCAGTAAAATCCCCATGTCAGCCTGGAATTTAATCGGCGACCAAATCCAGGTTGCAACCCCAATTGCCAGAGTCAGACCGGTGAAACCGACTGCTTTACCTGTTTTAGTTAACGCGTATTCGTAAGCATCGTACAGGCCATAGCCTTCACGCATCGCTTCCCGCATTTTACTGTAAATGTAAATGCCGTAATCGACACCGATACCAACGCCTAAGGCAATCACTGGCAGCGTCGCAACCTTCACGCCGATGCCGAGCATTGCCATCAGCGCCTGGCTCATAATTGTAGTGAACAACAATGGCAGGACGATACAGAGCACAGTACGGATGCTGCGGAAGGTAATCAGACACAGTGCAATAACCACCCCATAGACCCAGATCAGCATTTCCAGCTGCGCCTGCTCAATAACCTTATTGGTCGCCGCTTCAATACCTGAGTTACCGGCCGCGAGTAAGAAGTCTATTTCGTCCGACGGATACTCATCAGCGAATGAGCGAACATTTCCGACCACCCGCTCGAGAGTTGCCGCTTTGTGGTCATTTAAGTAGATAATGATCGGCGCCATCGAGCAGTCCCGGCTCATTAAGCCACCGGGGGCACGCGAAATAGAGGCATTGATAATGAAGTCATCACGGTTAACGCTATACCATTTAAGATTACCTTCGTTGATCCCCGCCATACCCATTTTCGAGGCGTAGACGATGGAGCGCACTGCCTGCACACCCTCAACATTCTCCATGTGCCACTGGAAGCGATCAATCAACGCCATATTCTGATAGGCAATGCATTCTCCCGGTGCTGTTTCCGCCATAACCACGAAAATATCGGTGCTCGAGCTGTAGTTCTCAACCATGAACGCATTATCAAGGTTATAGCGCGAATCCGCGCGCAATTCCGGCGCACCGCTGTCGAGATCACCAATTTCCTGGTGCTGTGCTTTATACAGACCAAAGGTAACCATCACCAGCGACACTATGATCGCACCAGCCGCCCATTTAGGCTCAGCAAACCGCGAAAAGACGCGAACGACCGGGTGTGTACCGTGGCGTTTGCTATCCAGGTAGTTAATACCGCGTTTTGAAACATCGAGGTACGAGGTCAGTATTGGCAGTAAACCAAGGTTGGTCAGAACAATAACCGCAACACCGATACTGGCGGCAATCGCCAGCTCTTTGATCACCGCGATATCAATAACCATTAAGGTAGTGAAACCGATAGCATCACTCGCCAATGCGGTCAGGCCGGCAACATAAAGTCCACGAAAGGCGTAACGCGAAGCCTTCATTTTATCAGCGCCATCAACCCGGTTTGCCATCACCGCATTGATAATCTGCACTCCGTGGCTGACGCCGATAGCAAATACCAGGAATGGCACCAGCATCGAATACGGGTTAATACCCGAGCCAATTAAATGGATGATACCCAGCTGCCAAATAACCGCGATAACCGAACAGCTCAGAACAATTAACGAACTGCGGACACAGCGACTGTATAAAAACAGCATGATGAAGGTAATTATCATCGCCAGGACAAAGAACATCCCGACCTGATTCGCACCTTCGATCAAATCACCAACGACTTTAGCGAAGCCAACAATTTGAATATTGATGGTGTCTGAGCTGTACTGGTCGCGAATTAACCGTTCCAGATTCTCTGAAAAGGCCGCATAGTCCAGTTGCTCACCGGTTTCCGGGTTAATTTCGTTGAGCGGCACATAAATAAGTGCGGATTCGAAGTTATTGGCAACCAGATTACCCACTTCACCCGAGCGCAGCACGTTCTGGCGTAACTGCTCCAGAGACTCTTCAGAACCGTCGTAAGTGTCCGGGATGACCGGGCCACCAACAAAGCCGTCCTCAGTAACCTCCGACCAACGCACGTTGGGAGTCCACACCGAACGTATCTGAGAGCGGTTTACGCCGGGGATATAGGACAATTCATCGGTCACCTGACGTAAAACGTCCTGGTACTCTTGGTCGAAAATATTCCCTTCGGTGGTCTCTACTGAGACCCGAATCGCATTTCCTAGACTGGAAAGATCATCCGCATACTCGTAGTAGTTCTGAATGAACTCGTGGTTCTCCGGGATCATCTTGTTGAAGCTGGCATCAGGGCGAACCTGCAATGCGTTGTACAATAAGAAGGCAGTAATTACGGCGAAGAATAGCAGCCAAAAGCCGCGAAAACGAAACAGCAGGTTTTCGACGAGAGACGCCCGCCCCTGCGCGAAAGCATTAGTTGATTGAGTCATTACAGCATCCTTAATTAGCGCGCAGTTGCAGGATAGATGAATTGCATCAGGCCAGAGCGACCGACCATGATCATTTGATTTCCGGCATCCTGGAGCACATCGCTTAACGGCACATTACTGCTATGTTCATAGCGTTGTGGCTGCAAGGTTTGCGGGTCAAAGAAGACCATAGTGCCGGAATGGCCTGCCAGTACCACAGTGCCATCAGCCATCACGGTGCCACTATTTAGGTTGTAGCGTGTATTGGCATCGATCTGGCGGAAACTATCGCCGTTATCATCCGAGACAAACACGCTGCCACGCAGGCCATACACCCACAGACGCTCCTGCTGGTCAAACAGACCACCAAATAAAGAACCGTGGTAAGGCGAATCAAGTAAGTCCCAGTTAGCTCCCGAGTCTTCACTGCGGAACAGCTGCCCGGCTTCACCAATAATGAACAAATCACCGCGCTCATTGGTAATCATTTTGTTGAGGTGAAATGCGGTTGGGTTTTCCAGGCGCTCGTTGACCATGCTCCAATTGCTGCCACCATCAGTGGTTTCCAGCATGGTGCCGTAAGCACCGATCGCGAAGCCATGTTGATTATCGATGAAGAACACATCAAGAAATGGCTTAGTGGGCCCGACTTCCTGTTGAATTGAAGCTGCCTGCACCAGAAATGACAACTCATCAAGCAGGTATTCATACTCATACGCCTGCTCTTCGTCGTCGGCGTTTTCCAATGCCTCGGTTAAATAGTCTTCGCGTTGCTGCAACCAGTCCAGTTCCATCTCCAGCAACTGGTAACCATCCATCATCCGCTGCCAGCTTTGACCACCGTCGGTGCTTTTAATCAAAACACCATCGTGGCCTGAAGCCCAGATAGTATTAGCGTCGATGTAATGCAGCGCGGTCAATAACACGCTGGTTGGCACCTCAGCTTGCTGCCAGTCTTCATTGCCTTCACGCACCAGTACGGTACCAAATGCACCAACCGCAATGGTTTTGTTTATATAACGTTCTAAGCCAATGAGTACCCCTTGCTCAGCTCGTTGAGCTTGCGGGGATGGGGCGAAAATAACATCATAGTCGTCACCAGCCTGATTGGCGTAGGCTGAGGTTGCGGTCGCCGACAGCAAAGCTGCGCACATCGCGATCCATTTCATGTGTTTCTCCTAAGGAGTCTATCTTACTTCAGACACCCGATTGTATAGTCTAACAAGCGTTTGAAAACCCCTTTATGCAAAAAAAGCGTTAATCGTCGGAGTTTTGCTCAGCTATGACTATCGGCAGAGGCCAGTATTTCCAAAGGAAACTAATTTTTTAACAGCTGGTCTTACAAACAGTTGCAAATTTGTAACGTTGGTTTCATCCTAGGCAGGTGAGGCAACGCTTATTTAATTTTTACATTTTTTGGTGTAGCTTAACTTTATATAAGCCACGTTTATAAGCATAAGCACAGTAACAAGGATAAACACGATGAGAAAAACAATTCTTACCGCTGGCGTAATGGCGCTATCGCTGGTTTCTGCCAGCGTTGTGGCAGCCGTTTCCAACGAAGAAGCCGCTCGCCTTGGTAACGATTTAACGCCGATTGGCGCAGAACGCGCTGGTGGCGCTGACGGTCGAATCCCTGCCTGGGATGGCGGTTTGTCACGTCCGGGGGAAGACGTCGAACGTCCAGTCAACCCATTTGCCGATGATGAGCCTCTGTATACCATTACTCATGACAATCTGGATGAGCATCGTGATCGCTTGTCTCCCGGTCAGATCGCGATGTTTGAACGTTACGATTCGTTCTACATGCCGGTCTATGAAACCCGACGTACTTCTACCTACCCTCAGGAAATCTTTGACCTGGTCAAGCAGAACGCGACCAATGCAAGCCTGGTAGAAGGTGGTTCAGGCCTTGAAGGATTTGAAATGGCGATTCCATTTCCTATCCCGCAAAGTGGTCTGGAAGTTATCTGGAACCATTTGACCCGTTACCGTGGTGGTAAGGTTGAGCGTCTGGTTAACCAGCTGCCGGTGCAATCTAACGGTAACTTTGAAGCGGTTCGCCTGCGCGAGCAACTGGTTTGGCCTGAGTACCTGCAAGGTGGTCGTGACGAATCTGCCGATGACAACATTCTATTCTACTTCCTACAGCAAGTACTGGCTCCCGGCCGTTTGACCGGTACCGTACTGCTGGTTCACGATACCATCGATCAGGTTCGTGAAGGACGTCGTGCATGGATCTACAACGCGGGTCAGCGTCGTGTCCGTCGTGCTCCTAACGTAGCGTACGATGGTCCGGGTACAGCGGCTGACGGCCTGCGTACATCAGATCAGCTCGACATGTTCAACGGTGCACCAGACAAATATAACTGGGAACTGGTTGGCAAGAAAGAGATGTACATTCCGTACAACAACTATGAACTGCTGAATACAGATCTGGCTTACAGCGACATCATTCAGCCTGGTCATGAAAACCCAGAGTACACGCGCTATGAATTGCACCGTGTGTGGCACGTTGAAGCAACGCTGAAAGAAGGCGAGCGGATGATTTACTCACGCCGTTCATTCTTCATCGATGAAGATACCTGGACTGCATCAGTGATTGATCAGTACGATGGTCGCGACGAGTTATGGCGTGTATCTCAGGCTTACCATGTTCAGTTCTATGGTAACGACGTGCCTTGGATGGCGATGGAATCAGTCTACGACCTGAACAACGGCCGTTACATTTCACTGGGTCTGGCGAACGAAGAAGATGAGTACATGGACTTCGATATCGAGCCACGCCGCAGTGACTTTAGCACCAACGCATTACGTCGTATGGGTATCCGTTAATCCGGATTATTGCTAACGCCAATTAGTTAATAAAAAGGCCAGCTGTAAAGCTGGCCTTTTCGTTTCTGGCATATCCAGTGAGACTGGTTTAATGCAGTTTCACTAAACGCTGCATCAGGGATGAGGTGTCCCAGCGATTACCACCTAACGCCTGCACTTCTGCATAAAGCTGATCAATCAACGCGGTTACCGGTAAACTTGCGCCATTTTTTTGTGCCTCGGTCATCGCAATATTCAAATCCTTGCGCATCCAATCCACTGCAAAACCAAAGTCATACTCACCATTCCACATGGTATGAGACCGGTTTTCCATCTGCCAGCTCCCCGCCGACCCTTTGCTAATCGCTGCAACCAGTGCTTCCGGATCAAGGCCTGCTTTTTTACCGAAGGCAAGGCCCTCAGACAACCCGGCTAAGACCCCGGCAATACATACCTGATTAACCATCTTTGCCAACTGCCCACTGCCGACTGGCCCCTGCAAACCAACATGGTGTGCCATGACTTCAAGCATTGGCTGAACCTTGCTCAGCACCTTCTCTTCGCCGCCCACCATCATCGTCAGCTTGGCATTCACTGCGCCTGCCTCACCGCCGGATACGGGTGCATCAAGAAACTCAAAGCCTTGCTCCTGACAGGCAGCACCGAGCTCCCGGGCCAGCTCTGCAGAGGCGGTAGTATGGTCGATAAGCACCGCCCCCTGGCGCATCCCAGCCAACACACCGTCATCACCATAAACAACACTGCGGACATCGTCATCATTGCCGACACAGAGCATCACTACATCAGCGTCTTCAGCTGCGATTGCTGGTGTGCTGGCTGCACGCCCGGCATACTCGTCACACCAGGCTTCTGCCTTGCTGGCAGTGCGGTTGTAAACGCAGACATCGTACCCTGCGCGCTGCAAATGGCCGGCCATTGGGTATCCCATTACGCCCATACCGATAAAGGCTACTTTTGTTGTCATCCTGATACTCCTTCAATTTCTTTACGTAATAAAAAATGCTGGTATCGCCCGAGCTGACGAAAAGGCTCCTGTCGCCGATACCTTAACTCCATTTCAATTAAATCGTCGCGCTGCTGGTGCTCAAGGTCACGCAAGTAATCATGGATACAGCGTACCCCACTATGCGCAACCAGCTGCAAGCGGTGACGTAAAGTCCAGTCACTAACCTGCTCAATATAAAGGGGCGTCTGCGGACTAAAACGAACTTTCTTTTTTACCTGCAGGCCCGCTTTGACATAATCAAAGTTACCGTAAATCAAGTTGGCCATTTCTTTGGCCCGACGGTTATAGAACATCAGCGACAGCCAACCGCCCTCCACCATTAACTGACTTAGAATGGATATCGCCGCGGCAGGTTGCTCAAGCCACTCCAGCACCGCATGACAAAGTACGACATCAAACGGAGGCTGGTCGACAAGTTGAGCGGGTAAATCCTGCAAGGGGGCAGTTATATACTGGTACTGCGCGCTAAGGCCAGCCTGTGAATGCTGTTCTTTCGCCTGCGCGACCATTTCGGCAGCTATATCAGAATGCCAGACCAAATGCCCCGCCTCCGCGAATAACTGATTTACCTGACCTAAGCCCGCGCCAATATCGAGTACCCGCAAAGGCCGCTCGCTGGCAATCAAAGCAGCCAGATCGGCAGCCAGCACGGCCTGGCGTATACGCCCTTTCGAAGTGTGATAAATATTTTTTTCAAAGCGCTGCACGTCCACAGCAAAGCTTCGATCCTGACCTTTACGCGGGGCTGTCAATGTCAATAAACTCCACGTCAAGGTTGGCTTCACGCGCTAGTTTCTCACCCAGCGCTTTGACCCCATAACGTTCAGTCGCGTGATGCCCTGCCGCCAGGTAGTGAATGCCACGTTCGCGCGCCACATGTACTGTTTGTTCTGAAATCTCACCACTGATAAAGGTATCGGCACCGGCTTCAACGGCCGCTTCAATAAACCCCTGACCACCACCGGTACAAATAGCGACACGCTTGACCGCATGCTCACCACCGTCAACCTGGGCTATCAGGCTTCGTTCAACAGCGCTTTCCAGCTGCTCGACAAATGCGTTCAGGGTAACCTCGCCAGTGACATCTCCAAGCATAAGAATACCCGTGGGTGCCTGTTCGGCAGGACTAAGATCAGTCAAACCAAGGCGACGTGCCAGCTCGGCGTTGTTACCAAAGTCAGGGTGGCAATCCAGAGGTAAATGATAGGCAAACAAGCTAACGTCAGCACCGAGCAGCGCTTGCAGACGATGCTTTTTCATGCCGGTCACTGGGGCTGACTCACCCTTCCAGAAGTATCCGTGGTGAACCAGAATAGCATCCGCGTTGCGGGCTAACGCCTGATCGATAAGTGCCTGACTTGCGGTGACCCCGGTCACTATTTTTTGGATATGGGAGCGGCCTTCGACCTGCAATCCGTTGGGGCAATAATCCTGAAATTGGCCAGCGTCAGTCCACTGGTTAAGTAATTTATGCAGTGCATCACGCTGAATACTCATAGCGACAATTAAACCCCCGATGCAAATTAGACAGGACGGCAAAAAGAATGTATAAAAATATAGATATAGCAATCATATAGTATCACAACAGGATAATCCGAATGAGCAATCTCGACAAAGAAGCGGTACTCGACGAATTTTCAGCAGCCTACAAAGCAGCCAATGGCAAAGCGCCCGACGTGGAAGCAGCGAATGGCTGGTACAGTGTAGATGGTGGAAAAAACATGCGTCTTGCCCAGCTCGACGAGTGGACCCAGGAATTAAAAAGCGGGGCCGGTAACAAGAAAGCCACGCCAGCCAAACCAGCCGCAAGCAAACCTGCAGCCAAAAAAGCGGCTAGTAGCAGTAAAGCGAAGAAACCAGCGGCGAAGACAAAAACCGCTAGCAAGAAAACTGAAAGCAAAAAGAGTTCATCTTCAAGCGATGGCTTAACCGCGAAAGAACTCTGGCGTCAGCGTCTTGAACAACAAGACGGTACTGCCCGCCTCCCACGCGGTGTGCGTTAGGTTCGGATCTTTACCAAGATGTGGATCTGATATCAGGCAACAAAAAAGCTGAGCATAAGGCTCAGCTTTTTTATTTGTTTTTCTCAGGTTCTCAGGTCAGTCGACGTTAGGTACGTGAAACCGGAACCTTAATTTTACGATACCGATGGACCAGAAAGTCACTGCGGTCGAAAACTACGGTTTCCTGACCAAAGTCGCCCAGCGATACCTGGTAACGTTCATCGTCCAGCTCTCGGATGACCTGGCCCATTTTTCCCTGATGCGCACCGCGTTTAACAAACACGGTTTGCCCCAGAAACTGGCGACTGTTATAGGTAAAACATACCCCTGCCATGGACCTACCTCTTTATTTATTGAAATGCTGCGTCCTATTACTATCGGCCGCCACGCAAAAATCTTCAGCCATTATGGCTGGGTCCGTTCAATATATAAAGTGATATCGCCAACATGGAAACCGAAATAGGTCATCTTAGTCCGGTTTATCATCCGATCTTCGTCCAATAAGTACATCCAGTCATCCAGCGTCACATTCAGCGTTCGGCCACCCGTTTCAACTTGCAGCTTATAAACCCAGTTCAGTGCATTTCCCGCAGTAGTGCCAACGGCAGTGCCCTCAACATCCCCTGCGCGTCCTTCGTAGGTATTTGCACCGACCTTGGTCAGCCGCCAGACCCGTTCCTGCTCGCGTCCGTCGTCCCAATAGAATTGCTCATCAAGCACACCTTCATTACCCTCCCAGGTGCCTTCCATGGTCGCGGTAAAGCGCTGCGTGACTTTACCGGAACGGTTCTGGACCATGCCATGGGCAACCAGCGGACCATTGAAAAACGTTTCCAGTTTTAGTTCCGGGCTCTCTCCCTGATAATCATCGATGCTGGCAGAACAAGCGGTTAGCAGTGCCATAGTAGCGACGGCAATTAGTATAGATTTCACGGTCATTATCGTTCTCCTGTTAACTCATCACGATTACGACGAAAGCTGGAATCTTCACTGAGCCAAATCGCAAAAAAGCGCTGTTTGAACTCGTCGTCGTCGATTCCTCCTAACTCGCCCTCGGCGTTGTAAAAACGAACACCTTGCTGTTCACCGGCATACGCCAGCAGACAGTCACCATCCGCTACATCTGGCCAAATTTCGGATAGAGTTTGGAGCCAGGCCTCTTCTCGCTGACCTACCGAATAGCCCAGTGACTGCCATTCATCACGTGTTGTATCCACCAACTGCCGGGCCTCAATGTCACGCAGGTAGCTAAGCTCCAGCGCCAGTGACTGGTCCTCCGGGTAGTTGCCGCTATCGGTGTACAGGACCGCGTCGTACACCTTGAAAAAATAAACCCGTAACCGGGTTTCACCGACTTTTTCCAAGGGTTCAACGACCCCGGCCTGACAGGCAGCGTGGGCGGTCGATGTTGTAAATGCTAAGGTGCATAGAGCCAGTCCAAGTGATGCGACCAGCCCTGTAATCGTTCTAAACATAGCGTTGCTCCTTGTCAGTATCCCGCGCCAGTAGGTAAACCAGCACCATCATCAATAACGCCCAAACCAGCGAATACGTAACGCCAACCCAGAAGGCGGCTACTTCAAGCTGCGCTGCACCCAGCCCAACACCGGCAAAATAGGTAATAGGGCCAAACACCAGACCTGCAATAGCGGCCAGTACGTAGCGTTCGCGCAACCAGGTGAACACCACCATCGCCATAGCGGCAAAGCCAAACCAAAGTACAACCAGCCACCAGGGTAAGTGGTCAGTGCCGGTAAAACTTATAATACCCGCCTGCACCACCAGATACTCCGCGGCCAGGCCGAGTACTATGTAAAGGGCCAGTGTTCGCCTGCGTGCCCATAAATAACGCCAGGCACTGAGATAGAGTACAACGACCAGCCCAATCGTCAGCCACAACCATTGCTCCCTTCCCCAGACGGCAAGGAACCAGATCAGGTCAAACAGAAAGAAGTGAACCAGCCTGGTTAATTGCTTTAGTGCGTTGCTAATTTTGTTCGTAAGGCCCCCTTATCAGCTGGCTTGGTTGCAAGCAGCTGGACTGCACTGACCCGGCGCTCACTAAAGCCACCTTCGCAATAACAGAGGTAATAATTCCAGAAACGAGTAAAGCGCTCATCGTAACCAAGCTCGCTAAGTTCGTTCGCATGCTGGTTAAACGCCTGACGCCAGTCACTCAACGTCTGTGCATAATCAAGACCGATATCGTCAAGCTGGCGAATAACCATGTCGGTTTTCTTGCGGGTCAGGCGGCCAATTAACTCCACCGATGGTAAATACCCGCCAGGAAAAACATGCTGCTGAATAAAGTCGACATCGCGGTTGTAACGCTCGGCACGCTGATCGGCAATAGTAATAGCCTGCAGCACCATACGGCCGCTGGGCTTCAGCAACTGGCTGCACTTGCGGAAGAATCCAGCCAGATATTGCTGTCCGACCGCTTCTATCATCTCCACCGAGACCAGTTTATCGAAGGTCCCTTCGAGGTCACGGTAGTCCTGGTTGAGCAATGTCACCTGCTGATCTAACCCTTCCGCACTAACACGCGTTTGCGCGTACGCCAGTTGTGCATCGGAAATAGTGGTAGAAGTCACTTTGCAGCCGTAATGTTTAGCCGCGTACACAGCAAGCCCGCCCCAACCAGTGCCAATTTCCAGCAAATGATCGCCAGGCTGCAGGTCGAGCATGTCGCAAAGGCGTTTCAGCTTATAACTCTGAGCCTCCGCAAGCGAAGTATCCTGGTCTGGATAGACTGCACTGGAGTACTGCATTTGCGGATCGAGAAAACGGCTGTATAACTCATTGCCTAGATCATAGTGCGACAGAATATTCTCTTTGGCTTTACGCTTCGAATTGCGCCGCGACATAAACGCGAGCTTTTGCAACGGCCAGGTTAGCCAGCCAAAGCGGCTCGCTATCTCATCCATCGCATCCAGATTACGGGCAAAAATGCGAATCACTGCAACCAGATCAGGTGTTTGCCAGTCACCGTCAATATACGACTCGCCTGCGCCGATATCCCCGTTCAGTAAAAAGCGGCGATACATGCGGGCGCTCTGCACATCAATACGGGCATGCAGCGGGTCCTGTTTATTACCAAACTCCCCCACCACGTGGCCCTGCTCAGTCAGTATCAGATGGCCATATTTCAACCGGGCGAACGCGCGCAAGGCAATCTCGCGGCTCCACTTCTCTATACCCCGGGCCTCTAAAGGGGCACCAATCGCTCGTTGTTGCTCTGCCATAATTACTTCGTCCTGATTAACACGTAATTTTTTTAATGGATTCTTTTAACGCTTGCCGTTTCCCGGGTGCCCATACAAAGGGGTCCGTTTAACGAAAAGTTTCAATGCTTGCCAGTAAATGCCTGCAACAATCTTCAGGCTCATCACCGGATACGACTTTAATACGTCGCGAACGCCTACTCGGTTCAATGGCTGGCGTTTTAATGCCATGGTGGCATCGAATTCCCGCTCACTACGATGGGCTTCAATATGCACAAACTGACGTTCACCGGGTTGGTTAATCTTCCATTGATACTGCATTTTCATTGGGTTGAAAGGGGAAACATGGAACGCCTTTTCAGTCGGTGCCTGCTGAGCCAGGTCGACCAAATAGTAATGACGCTGATTCCAGGGGGTATTCGAAACTTCCGCTAGCATATGGCTAAAGCGGCCATCCGACTGCTGCAGGAAATAACAGTTGAGAGGACTAAAAAACAGCCCCCAACAACGTATATTGCCGAGAAAGAAAACACGCCCCTGCAGCGGCTCACCTTCATTCAGCGCATTCATCTTGTTCAGCACTGCAGCACTTAAGTTCGACGCCCCCTGCCATTGGTCGCGCAGATAATCAGTCGCTTTGAAGTGCAGTGGCGCAAAGCTGGCTGAGGTGCTGAGCCACTTGCTCTGGGCCCCCGCTTCCTCAAGTTCATCCAACGCCAGCCACCATTGCATCAGCTTGTAAGTAAACTGGTGCTGAGTTGGCTGAAAACGGCGGTGACGAACCTGCCCGGTATAAATTGCACTGTGCATAGTTAGTTGCTCTCAACCTCTGGTGCCAGATCAAACCGCGCCGCCACATCAAACGCACTTCGCACACCATCTTCATGAAAACCGCTGTACCAGTACGCCCCGGCAAAGTGGGTATGGCGTTTGCCACAAATCAACGGACGCTGTTCTCTCGCTGCCATCGACGACAGCGAATAAACCGGATGATGATACTGGAAACGGCGCAGGATGGTGTCCGGATCAATTCGCTCGCTGTTGTTCAGCGTCACGCAATAGGTGGTATCACTTTGCAGCCCCTGCAGAATGTTCATGTTGTAGGTGACCGAACTCAGTTTCTGCTCCCGCTTATCACCTTGCGGAAGCCAGTAGTTCCAACTCGCCCAGGCTGCTTTGCGCTGCGGTAACAGGCTAGTGTCGGTATGCAGTACGACCTCGTTGGCCTGATAACCTATCGCTCCAAGTACGTGTTTTTCATCGTCACTGGCATCAGCTAACAGTTTAAGGGCCTGATCACTGTGGCAGGCCAGAATCACTTCATCGTAGCGCCGTGCTTCGCCATCGTCGGTGGTCAACAGCACACCCTGTCCATCGCGGGCGATTGAGCGTACGGGGGTATTCAGGTAAATACGCTCTTTGAATGACGCCGTCATAGGTTCAATGTACGCTCGTGAACCACCACAAATGGTCGCCCATTGCGGCCGGTCGGTCACATTAAGCAGGCCATGATTCATAAAAAAGCGCAGGAAAAAACCGAGCGGGAACTGTGCCGCATCGCGTAAGCTGGCTGACCAGATCGCTGCGCACATCGGATACAGGTAGTTCTCTTTGAACAGCGTGCCTACTCTGAGACTGTTAACAAACTCGTCCAGGGTACGCTGATCCGCATCCTCACCAAGCGTGGCCAACGCCTGCTTAGCTGCCTTATTAAAGCGCACAATATCCCACAGCATGCGATAAAACGAGGGGCGCAGCAGATTGCGTTTTTGCGCAAACATGGTGGCCAATGTGTGCCCGTTGTATTCAAGTCCCGTGGTCGGGTTATGTACGCTGAAGCTCATTTCGGTATCGCGCCACTCAACGCCCAGGGTACGCATCAAGTAACGGAACTTCGGGTAGGTGCGGTCATTGAAAACAATAAATCCGGTATCAATGGCGTGGCCATCAACATCGACCGTGGCCGTGTGCCCACCGATATAATCGTTGGCCTCAAATACATCCACGTCATGACGCTTACTCAACAGATAGGCACTGGTCAGCCCGGCAATTCCACTGCCGACTACGGCGATTTTCATCGTTCGTTTATTCCTCAAATGATGCTCAGATAAGGTTCAGGTGAACCTCGAGTTAATCTTTCATTCGCTGTGCAAGCCAGAGCTGCATGGCGGTAGGTAATTTATGCATAAAGCGCAGTATCCAGCCGAATACACGGGGGAAGTAAATAGTTCTGCGGCCCTTTGCCAACTGACTGCGCAATGCGGCAGACGCCTGGGCCACAGTAACCCGCATTGGCATCGCGAAATCATTGGCATCGGTCATCGGGGTTTTGACAAAGCCCGGCGACACCGTGACCACTTCGATGCCTTTTGGCTTTAAGTCGACACCGAGACTTTTGGCGAAGTAAAAAGTCGCTGCTTTACTGGCGCCATAGGCTTGCGCACGGGTAAATGGCAATAGTCGGCTCATGCTATCAATAAAGACTAATTTACTGCCCTTACTCAAGTTTGGTAACAGGCTTTGGGCACAGTTGACCATGCCAAAGAAATTGGCCTGGAATACGCGCTCTACCAGCTCAACCTCGAAATGCTGAGCATCGTCGATGTATTCACACACACCCGCACTCAAAATCACTAGGTCCAGCCCCTGCAGATCACCAAGGTGCTGTTGACATTGTTTTGTATCGGTCACATCGAACTGCAGCGGGTGCACATCGCCAAGCGCAGCCAGTTGCGCAAGCTTTTCTTGGTTACGGCCACAGACCCAGACCTGATGCCCTGCCGCTGCGTAGTCACGCGCAACCTGCTCGCCAATGCCGGAGGTCGCGCCAGTAATAAGAATGTTCATGAGGTTTTCATCCGGTCTTTGACCTTGTTGGTCAGCCAGCCGACGACAGGGATATGCTCATAGACCAGCGCCCCCATGTCATAGTAATCGTGATGTTCACGGATCAGGCCGTTGTCGTCATCGAATTTCAGTTGGGTCACGCCGGGCACCACAATTTCCGCTCCATCGCGGATTTTTGGATGGGCAAAGCGCATTTGCCAGGTCAGAAAACCACCCTTCTCATTGACCAGTTCATCGTCAAAGGTAAAGTGACAGTAGTCGACATTCTCAATGCTATGTTCCAGGTAGGACTTTAGGTCTTCGAGTCCTAAAACCTGTTGCACCGGATCTTCAAAGGTTACTTCCTGATGATAAAAATCACCCAGCGACTGCAGTTTACCTTTCTCCATCTCAGCGTAGAATTCTTTAAGCTGGTCTAGCAGTTCATCGTGTTTCATTGTGTAAACCTCATTTGTTGACCGCCGTTTTTAATCCTTTAAAGGTGCTAATAAATGTTTCTCTGGCTACTTTGTGATCAACCATAGGTTGCGGGTAGTCAGTTGAACCCTTGGCTCGCAAATAATCATGCGGGGTATGAATATACTTCGCAGGCACATTATTTAGTTCACTAACCCATTTACGAATATAGAGACCTTGCGGATCAACTTGTTCACTTTGTCGGGTCGGATTAAACACCCGAAAATACGGAACCGCGTCGGTCCCCGTCGACGCACTCCACTGCCAGCCACCATTATTCGCCGCAAAGCTACCGTCAACCAGATGCTGCATAAAGAAGCGCTCGCCCCAGCGCCAGTCTATATGCAGATCTTTGACCAGAAAATTTGCCACTATCATGCGGACACGATTATGCATCCAACCTTCCGTCTGCAGCTGTCGCATGCCCGCATCCACAATCGGGTATCCGGTACGCCCTTCACACCAGCGAGCAAAATCCGCTTTATCATATCGCCAGGGGAATTCTTCAGTATACGCCTGAAACGCCTTGCCCATACTCAACGCTGGCACGTGAAACATCAGATGCTGATAAAACTCACGCCAGGCCAGCTCACTAAGCCAGGTTTTCGCACCCTCGTCCAAGCCATAAGGAAATTCAGGGCTGAGTGCCTGCAGCGCCCGGGCGGCGGCACGCGGTGACAACACGCCCACTTCCCACAGGGGCGACAATCGCGAGGTCGCATCGTCGGCGGGTACGTCGCGTTTGCGTTGATAATCTGCCACCTGCTCTTCAATAAAACCCTGTAGCTGGCCGCCCGCATCACGCTCGGTCCGGGCCCATTGGCTGGCATCCCTTTTCTCTCCGTCGAGCTCTATAGGCGTAAAATTCAGCGCCTCGGCCTTTCCCTTATAACCGGCAAGCGTTCGCTTACTGGATTCTGCTATGCCCAGCTCGGCCAGGCGCGCACACCATGATTTGAAAAACGGCGTAAATTTCTTGTAGTATCCGGATGTTTGCGGCTTAACCTCCAGCGGCCGCACCAGCAAGTTACTGTCAAACCAGTGGCATTGCAGGTCATGCAGTTCAAACCAGGCATCCACGGCAGCATCACGTCGGCGTTCATCCAACGCATAGTCACGATTGGCATACAACGCCGAAACCTGAACCTCGTTTGCCAGTTGCAATAACAGGCGCGGTAGTTCGCGGTAATAATCGCACTGCACTACCCGCAGTTCGATTCCCAGCTCAGCAAGTGCCTCACCGAGAAAATTCAGTTGCCGTTGGTAGAGGTCACGCTTAATCGGTGCCCATTCATGGTCGCTCCATTGAGCCTCAGTTAACGCCACCACAGCGACCACTTTGCGGTGATTTTGCATGGCTTGTAGCAAGGCGTCATTGTCGTCCAGGCGTAAATCCTGGCGGAACCAAACTAATCCAGTCATGGCTTACAACCCGTAGCGTAATTTGAGGTCATCCGGGTACGGATGGAGGTAACTTTGCTCTTGCAGGTACGTATCCGGGTGCTTACGCAGATAGTGATTAATTAAAGTCAGCGGGGCCACCAGCGGCAGCTGTCCACTATTGTAACCCAGTATCACTTCGGTCAAATCCTGTCGCTCATCGGCGTCCATCTGGTCGCTGAAAAAGCCCTGGATATGTTGTAAAACGTTGGTGTGGTTCTTCCGCGATGCGGGTTTTGACAAGGCATCCATTAAGGTCTCGATATACCAGGTAGTAAAGTCCTCATCAAAACTCCGTTGCTCCGCCAGCTTACGCCCAAGTTCGCGATACACAGGCTGGTTGTGAGCGAGCAAAGTGAATTTCTGCTGCGCATGAAAGCGTTGCAGTACCGACGCTGTTAGTGGTCGTGGTAATTGCTGCCAGGCAGAATACACATACACCCGAAGAATAAAATTCTCCCGCAGCAGCGGGTCATTCAGGCGTCCGTCTTCTTCCAAAGGCATAGCGGGAAA
The DNA here is from genome assembly GCF_003986975.1 of Aliidiomarina soli. Taxonomy (GTDB): domain Bacteria; phylum Pseudomonadota; class Gammaproteobacteria; order Enterobacterales; family Alteromonadaceae; genus Aliidiomarina; species Aliidiomarina soli. The sequence continues at coordinate 702,131 of NZ_PIPO01000001.1, forward strand.
CATCTGCTGCACACGGCGCGCGAAGATCCCCATTCCATCGCGGGTATTCTCATTACTTCCTTCTTTATATACCCGGACGCGTTCCATGCCACAGCTTGGCGACTTTGCGCAAAGAATATAGCCACTTAGTTGCTCAAACTGACGCTCCCGGTTGTTCGCAAAATCGGCCAGCCGCTCAGTCACCGACTCAGCCGTTTTTACAATCACCGCATCGGGGGCGTCACTGTCACCCTGCAAACGTATAGTCGGTCGCGGAACACCCAGGCCAATGCCCACTTCTGGGCAGTAAGGAACCAGTTGAAGGTGACGTCGCAACTCGACATCACAAAAATCCGATCGTTTATGGCCACCGTCGTAACGTACCTTTTCGCCAACTAAACAGGAGCTGATGCCCACTTTGATCACTAGACTCATCCTCATTATTCTATGATTGTTCGAAAAATACGTGTGTTTTAATTAAATGGATCGCGCTTTATTTGAGATCCATCTTTAAACTTGGTGCGTAAAATATGGTCATCAGGTTCATAAACGTTAGAAGTATACTATGACACCATTTAAGCCAACATCGATAGCTCTGTTTCCACTGACGTCGCACGTGCTTCCCGGTGGCAGATTACAATTACGAATTTTCGAGCAGCGTTACATTCGAATGATAAAAGAGGCCCTGTCCGAACAGAAAGGGTTCGGCGTCTGCATGCTTAATCCAAAAGGCCGCAGTGACAACAATTCACACATACTGCCAATTGGTACTCTGGTCAATATCATCGACTTTGAATCACTGCCCGACGGCATGTTGGGGATCACCGTGGCTGGCGAGCAACTGTTCGAAGTCGGACACATCGACACCGCCAAAGATGGTTTGCGCACCGCCGATGTCACGCTGCGCGAAGAATGGCAGGCAACAGAATTAAGCGATGAGGACATTCTGTTACGTCAGCGCTTACAGGAAGTATTTGAAGCCTACCCTGAGCTGGCAGAGCTTTACCCGGAAAAAAAGCTCGACGATGAACCCTGGATATGTCAACGTTGGCTGGAGATTCTTCCATTGGAGCCGCAAAAGAAACAGGAACTTTTAGCGAGCCACAATACCCAACCTGTGAAAGAATTCATTCGTTCGCTGGTAGAGTGATCTGTTTACATCTATACGCACGTAATGGTTAGTAATAACTAGTGGCATTAAACTCCTTAGTGAGTAGCGAACAGGCTGAAACGATATGCAGTTACAACCAAACAGAGATGCGCCCCGTACCGTTATGAAAACGACCAAGCCGGACGAAGCAGAGCACCTGACAAGGTTGCTGGCGACAGTAGCCGGTGATCGGTGTCGTCGTTCCTTTAGTGAACTATTTCGCCATTTTGCGCCTAAATTACTTGCCTATGGCTCACGCCAGTTTGGCAACGAACAAATTGCTGCCGATCTGGTTCAGGAAACGATGACCAATGTCTGGCATAAAGCGCACTTATTCAACGCCGACAAAGGCGCCCCTGCTACCTGGATTTTTACCATAGCGCGTAACATTCGCTTCGACATCCTGCGTAAGAACAAACATCGCCGCGACGAAATCAGTGCCGACGAGTTATGGCCAGTATTGGCAGAAACCTCGGACTCGCTGGGTGACGACTATGCCCTCGACCATGGTATTTTGATGCAGGAAATTAGCGGCTACTACGCCAAGCTGCCTGATGCGCAACGCGTTGTCATCGAAAAGATTTATGTGGAAGGCAAGTCACAACAGGAAGTGTCCGATTCACTTGGAATTCCTCTGGGTACCGTTAAATCACGGACTCGACTCGCATTACGTAAACTAAAAGAGTTGATTACCGAATGATTAAATCACACCCAGCCCAAAATTTATTGCGCAACTACGTAGCCGGTGACCTTAACTCCGCGTCGGCCCTGGTTGTTGCGACCCATGTTGATATGTGTCCACATTGTCAGCGCCATTGTCGTGCTATCGAGGCTGAACTGAGCGCAGAAGTGTTTCAGAACTCTGCCCAACTTGGTGACAGTGATATGCAGCTGATGTTGGATGCAATATTCAGTTCCGAGAGCGCTACTGAGCAGCGCCCCCTCACCGCTGAAACCAACCATGATGGTATGATTTCACTGGAAGGTAAGCGCTTTAAACTGCCCCGCTCGCTGGCTCGTCAACAAGCCCGTATTGGCCCATGGAATAAGATGATCGGCAATATGTGGCGGGCATCGCTTTCTCTGGGTACTGAAGAAGTCGCTAACCTTATCTACATGGGTCAGCATTGCAGCGTACCTGAGCATACCCACCGTGGTAGCGAACTGCAGGTAGTCATTAATGGGACTTTTTCTGACGAGTACGGTCAATATTCAGATGGCGATTTACTGCTACTCGACGGCACCCATAAGCATACACCGCATACCAACGACGAAGATTGCCTGATTTTAGCGGTAATGGATGCTCCACTCCATTTCACCTCAGGTATTAGCCGCTTGTTGAACCCATTCAGCAACTTGTTTTTTCGCTAATACATAGCGCTGAGCACGCTCGGTAGAGTCACAAAAAAGCACGCCAATTATGGCGTGCTTTTTTCGTTTCAGACAGTCTCGGACTTGTCTCAGATCTTCGCGTCTTCGACCCGGACTTTTAGCTTTTGACCGGGCCTGAAGGTAACAACACGACGGGCTGAAATTGGAATGTCTTCACCAGTTTTTGGATTTCGCCCCGGTCGCTCCGCTTTATCACGTAGCTCAAAGTTACCAAAACCTGATAACTTAACCTGCTCTCCGCTTTCCAGTGCAGCCCGAACCTCTTCAAAAAACAGTTCCACCATGTCCTTGGCGTCTTTTTTGCTCAGTCCAACCTTTTCAGACAGGTGTTCTGCAATTTCAGCCTTCGTCAGTGCCATATTAGCCATCCCTTAGTACCGCGTCGAATTCGTTTTTCAGCAATTCGACAACGCCATTAACAAACTCGTTCACTTCGTTTTCTTCAAGGGTTCGTTCAACATCCTGCAAAACCATGGAAATCGCCAGGCTCTTTTTACCTGCAGGCGTATTCTCACCCTGATAAACGTCAAATAAGTTTAGGTCAACTAAACGACTTTCGCCAAATTTCTCAATAACAACAAGGATTTCCCCTGCTGCAACCTGCTCATCAACGAGTAAAGCCAGGTCGCGGCGAATCGATGGATAGCGTGAAATCTTGCTTGCTTTGGGCAATGTCCGTTGCAGAATTGCGTCCAGTTGCAATTCAAAGGCAAACACGCGGCCTTTTAAACCAAAGGTTTTGCTGAACTGCGGATGAACTGCTCCGACATAACCCACTAAACGCTCACCTAAGTAAATAGCGGCGCTCTGCCCTGGGTGCAACGCACTGTGTTGACTGGCGACAAAGCGGAAATCAGCGGCATGCGCTGTCAGCCGCAACAGGTTCTCAACATGGCCTTTGATATCATAGAAGTCAACCGCCTGCTCACCATCGGCCCAATGCTCGCCTTGCACGCTACCGGCAATCACACCAGCAATCATCGACTGCTGACGGACACCGTTTTCAGCTGTTGTGTCAGGGACAAAACTGAGTCCCGACTCAAACATGCGCACACTGGCCTGCTGTCGCTTCTGGTTATAGCCGACTGCACTTAATAAGCCCGGCCATAAGCTCAACCGCATCGATGACATCTCCACCGAAATCGGATGAGGCAAGGTCAGTGTGGCCTGTTCAGGGAATAATGCCGCCTGATGTTTCGGGTCAACAAAGCTATAGGTGATAGCTTCCTGGTAACCCAACGCCTGCAAACTACGCTGGGCGTCACGCAAACTTAGTTCAGCCTCGTTACGACGGGACATTTTCAGCGCGGCTTTAGGTGCCACCGACGGAATGTTGTTGTAGCCATACACCCGCGCTACTTCTTCAATCAAATCTTCCTCAATCGCGATATCAAAGCGATAGGTCGGCACTTCAACCTGCCAGCCAGCCTCATTTGCTGTCACTTTAAAACCAAGCCGTTGCATGATTTCGGTGACCTGAGTATCCGCAACCGAAATACCTAGCACCGCGGCCAAACGCTCGCGGCGCAATGACACCTCAGCAGCCTTGGGCAGATGTTCGGCTGAAACGGCTTCGACAACAGGGCCAGCCTGACCACCGCAGATCTCGAGCAACAGCTCAGTCGCGCGCTCCATGGCAGTACGCTGTAATTCCGGGTCAACGCCACGTTCATAGCGATGCGAGGCATCGGTATGTAAACCAAAGCGGCGCGCACGGCCCATAATCGCAGTCGGTGCAAAGAAGGCACTTTCAAGGAATATATCGCTGGACGCTGCAGTCACACCGCTTTGTTCACCACCGAAAATACCCGCCATCGCCAGTGCTTTTTTCTCATCGGCGATCACCAGTACGTCGTCCTGTAAACTAACTGTTTGCCCATCCAGCAACGTCAGCGACTCATCCGTGTTCGCCATGCGTACCTGAATATCACCCTCTAACGTCGCTAAATCAAACGCGTGCATCGGGTGGCCAAGCTCCAGTAAGACATAGTTGGTAATATCGACCACGGCATCAATTGAGCGCACACCACTGCGGCGCAAACGCTCTTTCATCCACAACGGTGTTGGCTTGGTCACGTCAATACCACGCACCACACGGCCAAGATAGCGCGGGCAGGCTTGCGGTGCCTGCAAGGTGATCTGTAGCGTGTCGTCAATGGTCGGGGCGACCGGGCTGACTGCCAGCTCCTGCACGTCGAGGTTATTTAGCACCCCTACTTCACGGGCAATGCCTTTGATACCAAGGCAATCGGCACGGTTTGGGGTTAAATCGACATCCAGCATGGAATCATCAAGACCAAGCCACTGACGATAGTCTTCGCCCACAGGCGCATCAGCCGGTAGCTCAATGATACCCGCATGCTCGTCATCAAGACCGAGTTCTTTACTGGAGCAAAGCATGCCGTGTGACGGCGCGCCGCGCAGTTTGGCTTTCTTGATCTTAAAATCACCGGGCAGTGTCGCACCCACGGTGGCCACGACCACTTTCAAACCCTGACGGCAGTTCGGCGCACCGCAGACAATATCAAGCAGCTCGTCGCCACCGACGTTTACTTTGGTCACCTGCAACTTGTCGGCATCCGGGTGTGGACCACATTCAACAACCTCGCCCACCACGACCTGATCAAAGGCGGCGGCAACCGGTTCCACGGCGTCTACTTCCAGACCGGCCATACTAAGCTGCTCAGCCAGCTGGTTACTGGTTAAATCCGGGCTGACCCATTCACGTAGCCATTGTTCACTGAATTTCATTGGCTCTGGTCCTTATTTAAACTGCTCGAGGAAACGAAGATCATTTTCAAAAAATGCACGCAGGTCATTGACGCCATAGCGCAGCATGGTCAGGCGCTCAACGCCCATGCCAAAGGCAAAGCCGGTGTATTTTTCACTATCAATGCCAACTGCTTTTAATACATTGGGGTGAACCATGCCACAGCCCAGTACTTCCAGCCAGTCACCACCGGCGCGGCGCACGTCCACTTCAGCCGACGGCTCAGTAAACGGGAAGTACGACGGACGGAAACGGATCTCCAGATCTTCTTCAAAAAAGTGATGCAGAAAATCGTGCAAAATACCTTTAAGCTCGGTAAAGCTGACATCGGTGTCAACCATCAGGCCTTCAACCTGATGGAACATCGGGGTATGGGTCTGATCATAGTCATTTCGATAGACCCGGCCCGGCGATATGATTCGTAGCGGCGGTTGCTCAGTTTCCATGGTGCGGATCTGCACACCCGAGGTCTGCGTCCGCAGCATGGTTGCCGGGGTAAAATAAAAGGTGTCATGATCAGCCCGCGCAGGGTGTTGCGCCGGAATATTCAGGGCATCAAAGTTATGGAAGTCGTCTTCAACTTCAGGCCCAACTTTGACACTAAAGCCTAACTGGCCGAAGTAGTCTTCAATGCGCTGAATGGTGCGTGTAACCGGGTGCATACCACCGCGGTTAGCACGGCGCCCTGCTAAGGTGACATCAATGCGCTCAGCGGCCAGCTTCTGGTTCATTTCCGCCTGCTTAAGCTCGTCATTACGCGCATTCAGGATCTGCTGCAGCTCTTGTTTTGCCTGGTTGATCGCCTGGCCAGCCTGGGGACGTTCTTCAGCAGAAAGCTTGCCCAGCTGCTTTAGCTGTTCGGTTAACAGGCCTTTTTTACCCATGTAGTTGACCCGAACGTCATCTAGTTCTGCGGGCGTACTGGCGGCTGCAACCGCCGCTTTCGCCTGCGTCAGTATCTCGTTTAAATCCATGATTTTCCTCAACCAGGGTTTGAGTTGCACTGGGCTGGCGACTAGCACCTGAGAACGGGCTCTGCACCGCAGCCAATGCATTGATTCACGTGAAAAATAAAGTGCTCATGATACCTGAATGTCAGTACGAAATGCAGGTGTAAATGGGCATGCTTGTGAAAATTGTCAGCAAACAGGCACAAAAAAGGGAGCCACTGGCTCCCTTTCTCTATTCTTACTTACTCGCGAGAGTGACTAGCTTACGCCAGACCTTCTTTTGCTTTCTCAACCAGAGCGGCAAAGCCTTTCTGATCGTGAACCGCGATGTCAGCCAGAATCTTGCGATCGATCTCAACAGAAGCTTTCTTCAGACCGTTGATAAAACGGCTGTAAGACAAACCACTTTGACGCGCCGCAGCGTTGATACGAACGATCCACAGTTGACGGAACGTACGTTTCTTCACACGACGGTCACGGTATGCGTATTGACCTGCTTTCGTGACAGCCTGTTTCGCTACACGGAAAACACGACTACGTGCACCATAATAACCTTTCGCTTGCTTCAGTATTTTCTTGTGACGCGCACGCGCGACCACACCACGTTTTACTCGTGCCATGCTTTATCTCTCCTCTTTCGTACGCTTACGCGTACGGCAACATACGATCAACTAGGGCTTTATCATTCTGGTGTACCATCGACTTGGCACGCAGATGACGCTTACGCTTAGAGCTCTTTTTGGTCAGGATGTGACGCAGGTGAGACTGCTTGCACTTGTAACCGCCTGAAGCAGTTTTCTTAAAGCGCTTAGTTGCACTTTTTACCGATTTCATTTTAGGCATTGCTAAAACTCCGCATTGTAATCCCCATTAACGGGGTAACAGTTAAATGTGTGACAGGGTGAAACGCAGCTGTAAACAGCTGCGCTTACTTGAAGACCTCAATCACTTCTTGTTAGGTGCCAGCACCATAATCATCTGGCGACCTTCGGCCCGGCGAGGGAAGAACTCGCACAAAGCAATGTCTTCGAGGTCTTTTTTGACCCGTTCCAACAGCTCAGTACCCAGTTCCTGATGTGCCATTTCCCGGCCACGGAAACGTATAGTGACTTTAGTTTTGTCACCACCCTCAAGAAAGCGACGCAGGTTGCGCAGTTTTACCTGGTAATCGCCTTCATCAGTTCCAGGCCGGAATTTAACTTCCTTAACCTGGATCTGTTTTTGCTTTTTCTTCGCTTCCTTTTGTTCCTTACTTTTTTCGTAAAGGAACTTACCGTAATCCATTACTCGACACACTGGCGGCTCTGCATTAGGACTGATCTCGACGAGGTCTACCCCCGCTTCTGCTGCAGCGTCTAGTGCTTCATTCAAACTTACGATGCCAGCCTGCTCGCCTTCCAGATCGATTAAACGGATCTCAGCAGCAGTGATGTCATCATTAATTCGGGTTTTATCGACCTTTTGGCCTCTTTTTCCGCCTTTAATTGTGTATTCCTCCAAACAGAATTATAAGTTGCGTGTATCCACTTCCTGACGCAGGTGCTCGGTAAACTCAGCCACGCTGAATGTTCCTAAGTCGTCACCTTTGCGCGTACGGACGGCTAATTCGCCGTTTTCGACCTCTTTGTCACCAACGACAATGAGGTAGGGAACACGCTGTAAAGTATGCTCGCGAATTTTAAAGCCTATCTTCTCATTTCTCAAGTCGGCGGTCACGCGAAATCCTTGTTTTTTCATATCTGCGACCACTTCATTGACATAATCGGCCTGTTTATCGGTGATATTCATCACCACTGCCTGTCTCGGCGATAACCAGGTCGGGAAGAAACCAGCATATTCTTCAATCAAAATACCCATGAAACGTTCCAGCGAGCCCAGAATTGCACGGTGAATCATCACCGGCGTATGGCGCTCATTGTCTTCGCCCACATAGGTTGCGCCTAAACGCTCAGGCAAGGCAAAGTCTAGCTGAATGGTGCCACACTGCCAGTGCCGGCCGAGGCAATCAAACAAGGTGAACTCAATTTTAGGACCATAGAAAGCGCCCTCGCCTGGCAGGTATTCAAATTCGATGTCGTGGCTTTTCAGTGCTTCTGCCAGCGCCGCTTCAGAGCGGTCCCACATGGCATCATCACCCAGCCGTTTCTCCGGCCGCGTTGACAGCTTGACGTCAATACGATCAAAACCGAATGCCTGGTACGTCTCGTAAACCATGCGAATACAGCCAGCGACTTCTTCCTGAATTTGTTCTTCAGTACAGAAAATATGGGCGTCATCCTGGGTAAACCCGCGCACACGCATCAAACCATGCAACGCGCCTGAAGGTTCATTGCGGTGACAGCAGCCAAACTCGGCCATACGCAATGGCAGGTCACGGTACGACTTCAGACCCTGGTTAAAGATCTGAACATGCCCCGGGCAGTTCATCGGCTTGATGGCATAATCGCGCGATTCAGAATGAGTGGTGAACATCAGCTCGGAGAACTTCTCCCAGTGCCCTGATTTCTCCCACAGCACCCGGTCCATCATGAATGGGCCTTTTACTTCATCGTAATCGTATTCACGTAGTTTTTCGCGAATGAACTTTTCCAGCTCCTGGAAAATAGTCCAGCCATTGTGGTGCCAGAACACCATTCCCGGCGCTTCTTCCTGCCAATGGAACAGATTCTGGATCTTGCCGATTTTACGATGATCGCGTTTTTCTGCTTCTTCCAGACGTTGCAGGTAAGCCTTGAGCTCTTTTTTGTCGGCCCAGGCGGTACCATAAATACGCTGCAGCATCTTGTTATCAGAATCACCGCGCCAGTAGGCACCGGCCACTTTCATGACTTTAAAATGCCTGCAAAAACGCATATTCGGCACGTGCGGACCGCGGCACATATCGACATATTCTTCGTGGTGATACAGCCCCGGACGATCATCTTTACTGATATTGTCATCCAGGATTTCAACTTTGTACGGTTCACTGCGCTCAACAAACACTTCCCGCGCCTCAGCCCAGCTGACTTTCTTTTTGACCACGTCATAGTCAGTCTTAGCCAGTTCCTGCATGCGCTTTTCCAGTGCCTGCAAATCGTCCTGGCTCAATGGCCGGTCGATATCGACATCGTAATAAAAGCCGTTATCGATGGTCGGGCCGATGGCCATTTTGGTGTCTGGCCACAGCTGCTTAATGGCATGGCCAAGTAAATGCGCACACGAATGGCGAATTATCTCGATGCCTTCGCTATTTTTTGGAGTGATAATTTCGACTTTTGCATCGGTTTCTATGGGATCACTGGCGTCAACCAGTTCACCATTCACGCGACCAGCAACGGTTGCTTTGGCCAGGCCGGGACCAATGTCCAGCGCAATATCTAACACGGAAACAGGGCGGTCAAACTCGCGTTGACTGCCATCAGGAAGTGTAATTACAGGCATGATAGTTCCTTTCACAGTGGTGACACCTACCAAGTGCCACATGCATTGTTTGTCGGTAAGGCTATAACGTGGCAGAAACTATACCTAAAGCAGGGCCTTAGCGCAACGCAACCTTTGCCCGGATGCCATTATCCACGTAAGCTAGCGACTTTGTTTGCAAACATGAATGCAGTTCAATTATGACTTTGCTTATTGGCCAGCTGGCGGCGTTATCGGCAGCCTTATTCTGGGCGCTGGCGACCTTACTCTATAATCGCTCAAGCCTGCACCTCAGTGCCGCGCAGTTAAACCTGGTAAAAGGCCTGGTTGCCTGCCCCCTGTTACTTGGCAGCCTGTACCTGTTTGGTCTTGGCTTCGAACTCGACCTGCGCTCACCGGCCCTGTGGTGGTTACTGCTCAGCGGCGTTATTGGTATAACCGTCGGCGACACCTGTTACTTCTCCGCCCTACGGCGTCTTGGTCCTGCACACACTATATTGCTTGAGTACCTGGCCCCACCCTTTGCTGCCGTGCTGGCCTGGATGTTTCTGCGTGAACGGCTCAGCCTGCTTGAAATTGTCGCCGCGCTGACGATTATTGCCGGGGTTATCTTTGTGCTCAGCGAGAAACGTATGCAACATGATCAGATGCCCGCGCGCCTGAGCCGTTCTGGGTTGGCCTTTGCAGTCACCGCGGCCTGGTGTCAGGCGGTGGGTCTGGTGATGGCCTTTCACGCCTTGCAGGCCTTTGAAATTAACGCCCTGCAGGCAGCATTAGTGAGGCTTGGCGGTGGCACCCTGGCGTTAACCATCGGCCTGTTATTGGTCGCCCCCGGCATTTTAACCAGTACCCGTCAGGCACTGGCAAAAACCCGCTTGTTGCCGCTGATGGTGGCGATCTTCTTTGGTACCTTTATGGCCATTGGTCTGCAACAGGTCGCCATTGCCTATGTGACACCTGGCATTGCGCAAACCCTGCTCGCCACAGCACCGTTGTTCATGATTGCGATTAATGTACTGCTGGGAAAAGCATTGTCGCTACGAGCCCTGATCGGAACCCTGCTGGCTCTGGCAGGTATTGCACTGCTGTTCTTACGCTAGCAGCCCTGTTTGCTTGTCGGCAGAGTCTTGCTGGCATAGTTGTGCTGGGCATAGCAGCGGGCAAAATCTCGCCTGCTTGCTACACTTATTTACCAAGCCAAGCTATCCGAACCCGGGCAGCAGACAACAAAAGGGCAACCGAGGCGCGCCATGGCAGCAACTACGCAGTTAAAAGACGCAATTTTACACTGTCCACATTGTGGACATAATGTTCATCTCGATATCGATATTAGTGAGGAAGAACAGGACTATCAGGACGAATGCGCGGCTTGTGGCGGTGATATCCACATCCGCATGCACCGTGACATCGGCGACGGTAAACTGCATGTCAGTGTCGACGCCGATGACGAACAATATTATTGAGTGTCAGATGCCTGTTTAGCCAGCCATTTGTTTGGCCAAAACGCGCTTCACGGTTTCAACAGTGGTGATAGTCTGCTGATCCGCTTCAATGTTTAAGCTGTCACCAACCTGAACCCGGCCCAGCGTAGTGACCGACAAGGTTTCCGGAATCAGATGCAACCAAAAGCCATTTTCGTCGGTTTCGCCGACCGTTAAACTGGCCCCATCCACCGCAACAAAACCTTTCGCCAGAATATACTCCATCCATTTTACCGGCACCTCGAGTCGCATACTGCAATTGTTGGCGCTGTCATTACGCTCAGTCACAGTGGCGACGCAATGCACATGGCCCGACACAATATGGCCACCCAGCTCACGACCTACGGTCAACGAGCGTTCAAAATTAACCGTATCAGCCTGCTGCAAACGGCCGAGGTTGGTTAACCGCAAGGTTTCGTCAATCACATCGAACTCAGCAAACCCCTGTTCGCCTTGCTCTTCGAAGCGGGTCACTGTTAAACAACAGCCATTAATTGCAATACTAGCGCCCACTTCCAGGTTTTGCAGATGCAAGGGGTTGACGGCCAGGCGTAAATGGCGAAACTGGTTCTTATCTTCGATGGCGTCAACACGCGCCTGAGTCTGGACAATACCGGTGAACATGCAGCAACCTCAGTCAGTAAAATTGACCACAAGTGTACTCAGTTTAGCCAGGCTGGGAAAGTCCATTGTCATTGCCAGTCTGCTCGCACTGGCGGCCTGCTCAGGTGGCAGTGACAGCGAACGGCTGTGGCAAAACTACCACCAGGCGTTGAGTGACAGTCTCGGTGAACAACCCGTCCGCATCCAGCCGACGCCGCTACCTGTGATGCCGCGAGCAGACGCATTGCGCCTTGAAATTGAGCGTTTCAGTGTCGGTCTGCTCGACACCTTGCGCCTCGACCATTGCCGACTAAGCCAACTGATTGCGCAGCGTAACAGTGCGTTGGGTATCGCGCAGTCACCACAAGCCAGGCTGCGCTATGAATTAGACAGTCTTAAAGCAATTGACGAGTGCCTGCAAAATGCACAAAGTGCAGCTGACAACGACCCGCGTATCCATAGCATGCTGACCGAGGCCCGTGCGCACAAGGTAGAAAACCTGCCACTTTATATCGACCAGCTACTCACCCGTGGCGACAGCTTTCGTCAGGCGTTACGCGCCCATTCTGCCGGTCATGCCAGCGACGATAGTTCTGATTTAAAGACTACCTTAGCCGCGCTTGAGTACCTGCAACAGCTTTTCACTCAGGCGATGGCAGGCGACTTCGGCCTATTGGACCTAGAACCCTACAACCAACACTTACGGACCTTAGCGCAATCAGACGCGCTTCCACGGCAATGGCGAACCATGCAACAAACCGAAGCCTGGCTGCGCTCTATTAATCAACAGCTTGCCGGCGCCGCCGACCAGCTTGAGTGCATCTCAGCCAGTGCTTCTGGCTTCCCCGCCCAAGCGCAACGCCTGCAAACGCTCATGCAGACTGTTTATCTCGGTCAGGTTGAGCCGCAATTGACACGCTGGAACGCAGACCAACAACTGATTGCCACACAGCTCAAGAAGTTAAGCGCATTCAGTGTTCAGGCTGAGTGGCAGCAGTATATTAATCAGCTTATTGGCAGTGACAGCCATGGTGAACAGGTTCGTGTGCTAACAGTTGAGCACAACCGACTGTGGCAGCATCTACGCGCTCAATGTCAGCTCACCACAGATCCACCGGATAATTAGGCAGGACGGGAAAAAACACCCAGTTGCCAGCGTTGAGAGAGCTTTTTCAAAATCCGGACCCCGGCAATGCTATTACCACTCTCATCCAGTGCCGGGCCAATAGTAGCCAGCCCCATCCGGCCCGGAGCCACCGCCATAATGCAGCCGGAAATCCCGCTTTTCGACGGCATTCCCACCTCCAGGGCGTACTGACCAGATGCCTGATACATGCCGGTGGTAAACATCAGGGTTAATACGGTTTGCACGGTGCGCTCGGAAACCAGTTGCTCGCCGCTTTTCAAATCACGCCCGTAATTGGCAAACACCGCGGCAATCCGCGCCAGATCCATGCAGTTCATTTCAATCGAGGTCTGCTTAAAATACGGCGTCAGCTTGTCCTCTTCGCGCCCCTGCAGCACCCCGTGGCTGCGCATTATATAGAACAGCCCCCGGTTGAGGTCCTTGTCTTCCTCTTCGTACATTGTGTGGTTGTAATCAATGCTATCGTTGTCTGCCAGACGACGAACAAAATCAAGAATACGGGCAAAGCGCTCGGTGCCATTCTGGCCATGGATCATGGCCGTGGTCGCAATGGCACCGGCATTGATCATCGGGTTCGACGGAATACCATGAATGCCCTCTTCTATTGCAGCCGCCGAATTAAACGCATCACCACGCGGCTCCTGACCAATATGACGAAAGAACTCATCATGACCGACATCTTCCAGTGCCAGCGCCAGAGTCAGCGCTTTTGAGGTGCTTTCAAGGGGAAAACGAACCCTGTCATTCGAGCCACAGCAGGTTTTGCCATCCAGCCCCACCGCACAGACCCCAAACAACTCTTGCTCATTGCTATCACTCACGCCGAACGTAGTTACCCGCTCCCCCTGATGATCAATGGCTTTTTCTTCCTCAACCACCTGCTCCATAAACGCGGAAATATCCTCATTAATCTTTTGCACTGGCAGCTACTCCACAGTTGTAAACCAACTCCCAGTGTAGCCGAGCTATCGCGGCGCACCGCTCAGCTTTTGTGCAAACAGTTCAGACAACAGGAAAAAGTACTTGCACCACCAGGCCCAACTCACTATTATTAGCGCCGTCTTCAACGCAGCAACGCTGTCGAAGCATTTGCGTCCTTAGCTCAGTTGGTTAGAGCGCTGCCTTGACATGGCAGAGGTCGGTAGTTCGAGTCTACTAGGACGCACCAAATACTGAAAAACCCCGTTACGCGAGTAACGGGGTTTTTTGTTTGTGTGGTGTTTGATTTTTAAGGGCGCTATGACCTATATGGCATGTACCGCTAACCTCTTGCTGCTCAAGTTTGTTTATAGAGCCGGCCAACACGGCGAATATGATAGGTTTAGTCTGTGATCGCATACTAACTTTACTCCTTTAAAGTGTGGCAACAGGTCACATCCCTGTTGATGGCGAAGTTATATGCCCCTTAACCAAGCTGCTTCAGGGAGTTGAAAAGCGCGGTGCCCTGCTCCATTCGTTCACGGCTTATCTCCCCGCGCTCAAATGCAACCTCAAAAGAGGCGAGCTGCGTTACAGGGGAGCCTGATTGCTTGTTCTTAGTCAGTAGCAACATGCAAGTTCTGCTCCATTATTCCCGGTTACAAAGTCTGCACAGTATGCACAGTTCAAGGTACTTAAGGGTTGCTGCACTTCTATCATCTCATCGTTGCTAACTCTAACCGACTCCCAAGAAATCAGGGCGCTTATCGGCTTGTCCGCTGCAATGCGTTGTTAAGTGCTTGCAGACTATCGGGTCCAGCATCTAGTCGAATGCAGCTACCTGATTCAGACTCCCAAGTAGCCGATGATGATAGGTGAAGATGAACTGCTACTTCGGATCTCGTTGTTTCATCAAGTAAGCCAGCAGGAATCCATACTAAATCAGTATTTCTCAATTTATTGGGTACTGAACTACCACAATGCGAGCAGAAATCATTCCGATACCCTGTTGGCTTTTGAAATGAACTGATTTTAGATAGACCTGTAACCCACTGAAAGCGCTCCTGAGTTACAAATGTAGCCGCATTAGCCGCTGCTCCCGTGGTTTTGCGGCATAGCGAGCAATGACATTGATATAAATTCGGCAGTTCCCCGTCGATCGCAAATTTCACTGCTCCGCAAAGACACTCTCCCTTCATAGGGTATTCCTTAATTAACGTGTTGGTGTGATGACCTATGGTTGCGTATCATAGGTCATCACACCCTCCGGTATTTGTACCCAGTCTTGTTTTTCACACACCCACACGTGAATGGTTGGGTTTATATCGCTTGTATCTGAAAGCGTGGATGGCTTTAACATAAGATGCTGAGGATTGCCTGGGTTGTAATGGTATATGTGGTTAGCGCACACCGGACAGAACTTGGCTGAGCTTGTATTCCCGCTCGCAGCAACCCTGCTCCATTCATTCATTTCACCACTTATATCAATGGCATCTGAATCTACCATTGCAGTAATGCTAAAAGCACTCGTCGAGAGCTTTTGGCATTGCTTGCAGTGGCACGCGGCTACCGCAATCGGGGGTTTAGCAAGTTTGTAGGTAACTTGCCCGCATTGGCATGAGCCAGTAATGGGATATTTCATTGGTAGTAAACCTCTATTTATTGGCTATGCTACGTATTTTGGCGGCCTAAGCGCCAAGCAATGGATGGTGTTTCAGGCTATGGTATTTCAATGCCATTTGCAGGCAATGGGCGCAGTGCCACCTTTTACCAGGTAGCTGGCCTCGCCCCACTTAAGCGTTTCCTCAACTGCGCCCAAATTATTCTCTTCCGCAACAGCAAAAATGAGACGACGGACGGCATCCAGCTGCGTTTGCGCTTCAGCGGGGTATGTCGAAAATTTGGTTTGTATTTCAGGCTTCACGGAACCTCCAGTTCACGGCACATAATGTTTAACTATCCCTAGTGGCATTCGGCTATTAATCAACCAACTCAATGCCTAAGCTTTCTAACAGGCTCAACGCCTCATACCGTGAAAACTTGGCCTTTTTGACATTATTTTCCAGTACATCAATTGTGTACGCCGTTGATTCGCTAAAATCGACTGCCTGTAAATTTGTTCCCATGAATAAACTATGACTGAAGTCACTATAAGTCATGGTTGAACCTACAAAGTTACCGCCACGAAAATCAACATCATGCAACTTGCACTCGTCAAAAACCAGTTCATTTAAGGTCAGCCCAAAAAAAGACGAGTCATTCAAAATACAACGCTTAAAACTTAACTCAAAATCTGAGTGATAAACTGGCCAGGTTGCTTTCGTCCAGTCAACACCAACTAACTTGCTATCTTCAAATTGAAGCTCAAATAAGTTTGAATTTGAGAAATCGACCAAGCTTAAATTACAGCGTTCAAATGTGCAGTTTATAAATTTACATTTTTGAAATTTAGACGCTGAGAAATCACAGTCGGAGAACTGGCAATCCTCAAACTCGATGCCGTTGTAATGTCCATCAGGTAAAGAAAGCTTCTCAAACGCAAGGTCGAAATAGTGCTCGTTATTTTTCAAATCTGTCATCGTATTCTCTGCAGAGCCTAACGTTTATATAGTGCGCCAGCACAGATTGTCAGCGCGGAAGGTACTGTCTGCCCATGTCTGCTATTGATGGCAAATTAACTCTATGCAACTGACCTTACTAAAGTTATTCCGGTGCCGCAACTGCGCGGTGTCCGCACATTTTCAACGGACACTGTGAGTGTCCGCGGACACCCTGCCGCCGCCTCAAAATGCTCTAAACCCCTTTAAAATCAACAAGGTGAAACCTGGCATCAAAGGTGCAATACAAGGCTATTAAGCATACGTATCGAATCGTCAGGACAAGCACACATGATCCAAGGCACCAGCCAGCAAGACCATATTATCCAGCGCCAAGCGAAGAGTGCGCTGCGTCGGTTCTTCCCAAGTATTGCCATCGTCAGCACCTTGATTGTGTTGGCGGTGGTCCTTTTTCAATCGTTTGGAGAAGGTGCCAGTTTGGTACTGCCGCGGAATCAGATGCAGTTCGCTACGGTACAACGAGGAGATCTGGTTCGGGATATCTCGGTGCAGGGCCGAATTGTCGCTGCCAACGCCCCTACCCTTTACAGTCAGGAAATTGGTCAGGTGCAGCTGTTCAAGCAGCCCGGTGAAGCGGTGACTGAGGGCGATCTGATAGCCACCATTACCAGCCCGGCTCTACAAAATGACCTACAGCAGCAAGAAGCAGTTCTGGCCGGCATGCAAAGCGATGCTGAACGAGCGGAGCTGGAAGCGCGCTATCAGCAGCTGGATATGGAACAGGTGATGAATACGGCGCAAATCAATCTGCTGGCTGCCCGCCGCGAATTGCAGCGCGCCCGTCAATCGATTGAGTTCGGTGTCATCCGCCAGCTTGATTTCGATATCGCCGAGGACAACCTGACCACGTCCGAACTCGAGTTTGACCATGCCAAACGCAAGGTGGAACTGGCGCGCGATATGCTGAATTTTGAGCAAAGCTCGCGCGCTCAGTCCATTCACCGCCAGCAACTGATAGTGGACGAACTACAGCGCAAAGTCATTGCACTCAACATTACCGCGCCAGTGACTGGTCAGTTGGGCAACTGGCTGGTTGAACAGCAAAGCCATGTGTTGCCAGGCCAACCACTGCTGACAGTGATTGATTTGAGCCAGTATGAAGCAGAACTTGCAGTACCTGAAAGCTACGCCCGTGATCTGATGGCAGGCCAACAAGTCGAAGTGCAGCTTGGAAGCCAGCAGCTGCGCGGTGCAATTAGTTACATTGCGCCGGAAGTGCGCAATAGCCAGGTGAGCGCCCGCGTGCGTTTCACTGAGGCTGACAGCAGCCAGTTGCGGCAGAGTCAGCGCCTGACAGCACGCGTTATCTTAGAGCATAAAGCAGACGTGCTGAAAATAGCCCGCGGTGACTTTGTCAGCTCAGGCGGTGGTCGCCAGGCTTACCAGGTTATCGACAACCAGGCGGTGCGTAAGCAGGTGCAACTTGGCGCACTGTCGGTGCAGTGGGTCGAAATACTCGACGGCGCCACCGAGGGTGAGCAATGGGTGATTTCAAACCTAAGCGATTTTAAAGACCAAAACCGGGTCAATCTTAATTAACACAGGGACCAAGCAATGATTACGCTAACAAACTTAAGCAAAATTTTTCGCACTGAACTGATTGAAACCCATGCGTTGCGCGACGTCACTCTGCAGGTCAACGAAGGTGAATTTGCCGCCCTGACCGGCCCTTCGGGCTCCGGCAAATCAACGCTGCTGAATATTCTTGGCACGCTGGAAAGCTTTGACAGCGGTGACTACCTGCTCGACGGTAAGTCCATAAAAGGGTTATCAGATGCGGCGCTGTCACAGCTGCGCAACGAAAAAATCGGCTTTATCTTTCAAAGCTTTAACTTAATTAAAGACTTCAGTATTTACGACAATATCGAGCTGCCATTGCGCTATCGCGGGTTAAAAGCAGCGGAGCGCAAGCAACGTATTGAGCAGGCGTTAGAGCTAGTCGGCCTGCATGCACGGCGTGACTATCTGCCCGCTCAGCTGTCCGGCGGACAGCAACAGCGAGTCGCGATTGCCCGTGCAATTGCAGGTCGGCCGCGCATCCTATTAGCGGATGAGCCCACTGGTAACCTCGACTCCTTAATGGCGCGCCAGGTGATGGAATTGCTCGAACAGATCAATCAGCAAGGCTGTACCATTTTAATGGTTACCCACGACCCTGATCAGGCTCGTCGCGCTGGGCGCAATATTCAAATCATCGACGGTCAGCTGCATGACAGCACCATGTATGAACCACTGGCAACGCAAAGCGCATAAGGGACAGCCCATGGAACAGTTTATTTATTACCTTAAAGTGAGCCTGCTGAGCATTAAACGGGCCCCACTGCCCTATGCCCTAACGGTTTTCATTCTCAGCGTGGGCCTGGGGGTGTTCTTTGCCAATGCCACCTTTTACTATCAACTGAACTCTGACCCTTTGCCGGGTAAAAGTGACAAGCTGTTTTTCCCGATGACGCTGACCCCATACGATTGTAATGACTGTCGCCCGCCCAGAATTCTGAGCTACAGCAATGTGCAAAAGCTGGCCGCAAGTGATATTCCGTCAGCTCAGGCTGCCATGTACAGCTCCGATGGCTATGCGCGCCTGACCATAGATCAGCCGCCCACACCAGTGGTCATTCGTATTACCCAGCGCGACTTCTTTCAGATGTTTGACGTTCCGCTGCTACATGGTTCAGTGTGGCCGGACGACAATGGTCATCATCAAGTCATACTAAGCAGACCGATGGCGTTGAAACTATTTGGCCGTACCGCGGTAGTCGGTGAATCATTACTGTTGGACGACAGAAACTTCCGTATTATCGGGGTGTTGGACGAATGGCAAATGTTGCCGCGCTTGTATGACGCCAATGGCCGCAACCACCTGACGGCTAACGAAGATATTTTTCTACCGCTGGAAACAGGATACGACCTCAATTACCTGTCGAAGACCAACTCACAAACCTTTGATGACACTGATTATCGCCAGTTAGCCACGGAGGGTCGTGTTGGCGCCCTGCACCAGCTGCAATACTGGGTGCAGCTTGATACGGCGGCACAACAAGAGGACTATCAGCAGTATATGCAGAGCCTGGCCGAAGACGAGAAGGCGGCTGGACGCCATCCGGCCCCGATCAATAACCAGTTAGTGCCGATGCTCGGAATCGTTGATTACTTTGGTGACGACCCCGGTGATATCAAAGCCTTTGCGCTGGTGACCCTGCTGTTCCTGGTGGTGTGTCTGTTCAATGCCAGCCACCTCGCACTCAACCGTTACCTGAGTAACCAATATGAATTCAGTCTGCGCCGGGCGTTGGGGGCTAGCCGGAGTCAGTTGCAATTACAAATGCTGGCCGATGTGCTGCTGATGACGGTGTTCTCCCTTCTCGGGGCGCTTTTCATTGGCTATGCAGGCGTCTCATTAATGAACGCGCTGCTGCCTCAAAATAGCCTGTTCTCAACCTGGGATCTGACCTTAATCACAGCGCTCATACTGGCTGCGTTCACTTGTAGCTATCTGGTGACTTTGTATCCGTCACTGCGTGCCTCGTTTGGTTCGCTGAACCAGCAACTGAAGGAATAACCACCATGTCATTATCGCTACTGCTTAAAGTGATGCTCAATCGCAAAATTGTCACCATCTTACTGTTGCTACAACTGGCGATCACCCTTGCGCTGTTGCTAAACAGCGTGCTGCTGGCGCAGCAAACTCACCAGCAACTGAACCAGCCGACTGGTCTTGAACTGGAAGACACGTTACTGGTGCAGCTAAAACCAACGACACCGCAACTTCGCATGTATCCTTTACTGGAAGATTTACTGCAGCGACAGGTTAGGGCCTTGCAAAATATTCCGGGCGTTATCGCCGCGGCCTATAGTAACCAGGCCGTGATCACCCAGGGCGGTAACAACGGCAATATTTACGATGTCGATAACGAGGACAGAACCAATATTAGCAGTGTGCCAATGTATTTTGTTTCACCAGACTTTTTCAAAGTACTCAATGTGAACGTCGTGCAGGGCGAATTACCGCAGCTATCAAGCTACCTGGATGGCGATACTCAGCCCGGTGTGATACTCACCCAGCGCCTGACTGAGCGATTATTTCCCGGCGAGTCAGTCGTCGGCCGCCAACTGAATCGAGGTCCGGTTAGCGCTGTGATTAGTGATTTTTATGGTCAACGCAGTGCCGAGGACGTCATGTATAACAGCATTCAGGTCGCCCCACCTTACGCTGTAGACTGGGGCTACGCCTTGATGCTGCGCACCGCACCGGGTCAAGCTGGAGCGGTCCGCGAACAGTTAACGACGGTGTTGCAAACAGTCGAACCAAACATCGAAATCTACTACATTCGCAGTCTCGCGGAGCAACAGCGTCAGCTATATCGCAATGAATACGGTTTAGCCAGCCTGCTCACCATCCTGACCGCACTGATGCTCCTGGTCACCATGATATCGAGCTACAGCAGTGCCCATTTTCATGTCTTGAAGCGGCAACAGGAAATAGGTGTTAAACGTGCATTAGGTGCCAGCAAGCGGCTGATTTTTATCGAGCTACTAAGTGAAAGCTGGTTGTGCACGCTGATCGGTGCATTCCTTGGTATCGGTTGCGCGCTGATATTAAATCAGGCTCTGGCGCAGGTGATTAGCATACCATCGCTCAACTGGTGGTTACCGCTGATAACCAGTGCGATTTTGTTATTCTCTGTCACCCTGGCCACATGGTATCCTGCTACCATTGCTACCCGGGTGTCTCCCGCCACTGCCACTAAAGCCTTGTAACCCATGCTAAAGATATTGGTTATTGATGACAATTCGTCCATTTGCCAGGCCCTGCAAACGCTGTTTTCGCTGCAGGGCTACCAGGTCTGCTGCGCGACGACACCAGAACAGGCATGGCAACTGTTAAACGAACAGCCTGTCGACTTGATCCTGCAGGATATGAATTTCTCGGCGGGTGAAATGCAAGGGGATCAGGGCAGAGTCTTGTTTTACCAACTGCGTAAGCACTACCCAGCCTTGCCGATTGTGCTGATGACCGCCTGGACCCAGCTGGATATGGTGGTTGAACTGGTCAAGGCCGGGGCGACCGATTACATCGCCAAGCCATGGGACGACCAGCGTTTACTACTCACAGTCGCCAATGCGCTAAAGCTGAAACAGCTGAGCGAACAACAAGCACGCCGAGACGAAGAGCAACAAGCCGCCTTTGCTGGTAAAGATCTCTGTGGTTTGGTCTTCGCCAGCAGTCAGATGCAGCAACTGATGCAAATGACGCTACAACTGGCACCAGCCAATGCTGCGGTGCTTATCACCGGCCCCAATGGCGCCGGCAAAGAAGGCATCGCCAATGTCTTGCACGCCAACTCCCCGCGCAAAGACAAGCCTTTTATCAAGGTGAACATGGGTGCCCTGCCAGCCGATTTAATGGAGGCTGAACTCTTTGGCGCGGAAGCTGGTGCCTACAGTGGTGCCAACAAAACCCGCATCGGGCGCTTTGAAGCCGCCGACGGAGGTAGCTTATTCCTCGATGAAATCGGTAATTTGTCGTTATCGGGTCAGGCCAAACTGCTGCGCGTGCTACAAACCGGTGAATACGAACGTTTAGGTTCCAGTACCACCCGCCGCGTCGATGTGCGCCTGATTAGTGCCACCAATACCGATTTAACTGACGCCATCGCCCAGGGGCAGTTTCGCCAGGACTTGTACTATCGGGTCAATGTAGTGCAACTCGCCCTACCCGCTTTGGCCGAGCGACCTGATGATATTTTGCCACTGGCACGGTATTTTCTCGGCGGTAAGAAAAGCCTGGCGGCTGAGGCCGAGCGACGCCTGCTGAGCTATCAATGGCCTGGCAATGTGCGCGAACTGCAGAATGTTTGCCAGCGGGCTCTGCTACTTAGCAGTGGCAATGATATTGAAGAGGCTGACTTAGGACTCCCCGATAGCGCAATCGCGGGAAAACGCGTATTGGACGATATTGACCGCGCTTCTATCGATCAAGCCTTATTGCAGGCTGGCGGAGTGATTTCACGTGCAGCGAAACAGCTTGGTATCAGTCGCCAGGCACTTTATCGGCGTATGGAGTTTTACGGTATTGAAACGCCTTAGTTCATTGTCCTTCCGGTTCAGGCTGAGCACCAGCCATCGGCTCAACCTGCTCTGTCTTCTGTTGACGCTGCTGGCATTAGGCGTGCAATTCGCTTATCTCGAAAAGGCGCCACATATCAGCGCGATTATTTGCGCCGGTGGGCTTCTCCTTGCTCTGTTTCTGCGCTGGATGCTGCGGCCTTTGATGACAGAGATACACGCCCTTAACCTGCATGCACAGAACCTGCAGGACGGCAGTTTTAATACCAGTGCCAATCAGCTCAATATACATGAACTTGGCAGCCTGGCGGAGAGCCTGCAAAGTATGTCCGCTCAGCTGCGGGCGGAGCGCGCAAGCTTGTATCAGCGCGAACTGCTGTTAGACACAGTCCTGCAAAGTAGTCCACTGGCATTAGTACTGACCGACGCCAGCGACACGGTACTCATGAGCAACCCGGCCGCGCGCCAGCTATTGACTGCAAGCAACCCGATTGATGGCAGTAAGTTAACTGCGGCAGCGTCAAAGGTGGAGGTTCTGGCTGAAGCCATAGGCAGTAGACAACAGGGGTTGCTGCGTTTGCCCGACCAGAGTGTCTGGCACTTGTCGGTTAATCAATTCAAACTGAATCACAATCAACACTGGCTCTATTTACTAAAGCCTCTGACCCGCGAGATCCAACGGGAAGAACTCACTGCCTGGAAGAAACTGTTGCGGGTGATTGGTCACGAGCTGAATAATTCGTTGGCGCCGCTGTCGTCGTTAGCCTATTCAGGGCAGCAAAGGGCTCAGCAGTTACAACAAAGCGAACTGACCGGTCTGTTTGAAACTATCAGTGCGCGCGCGACTGATATTAACCAATTTGTGCAGGCGTATATTCACTTTGCCAAACTCCCCCCACCGCAACTGGCCACCGTGAACTGGCCTAGGTTAATCAATCAGTTACAGAATTTATATGATTTCGAATTGCGCGGTGATTTACCGCAACGCGCCTGGCAGGCAGATCCCAGTCAACTCCATCAGGTGTTGTTGAATTTACTGAAAAATGCTCATGAAAGTGGTTCACAACCAGAGCTGATTTACCTTGAAATTACCGAGCGCGGACAGCAACTCGAGATCACCATACAGGATGGCGGCGGTGGAATGAGTGAACAGCAGCTTCAACACGCCCTGATCCCATTCTATAGTACGAAGGCGACGGGATCTGGTATCGGCTTAACGCTCTGTCGTGACATCATTGAAGCACATGGCGGGCGCATCAACCTGCGCAATCAACCGTGCGGGCTAGAAGTTACACTGCTGCTACCACAACCTTAACGACAGCCGCTGCATTTACTGCAGAAACTTTTGTTCGTCCTCAATCATGCAGGCTTGCACACTTGTCGGGCGATTGCTTTTATCAATGACCCAGCACTCCTCATAAATTGAGCAATAGCACAGCTCAATCGTAATTGAGGTGTCTGCGGTTGCAAGTGCATCGGCGCTTTCTCCCTGATAGGCAACTGGCTTAACGCTGTTTTGCGGCGATAATGTACGTGTGCTGATATGAGACTGAATGATATCTTCGAAAGGTTCGATCTCGTGCCATGCTTTTACATATTTTTCGCCGTCATGGACTTTTGCGTACTTGATTATTGCAGGCCCCGTACCGTTGTTACTGACCCCGTAACTAAATGAATCACCGCTAAAGCTTCTGAATATTTCCAGTCTTGGCCAAACCGAGGCTCTTGAATATTCGCGGTCAACGTAGGCTGAATAGATTGACGTAAACGCTGTCACTAACCCGATTAACAGAGCAGATAAAGCCACTATCATCTCAGGATTTTTATACCACTTGCGGTAAGTCATTTTTTATTATTCCTTGTTTATATTCGCAAGTGCGAAACCGGTTGGATTGCCGAGGCTTCTCTGCTGGGTGGGTTCGTCCCATAAAAAACCGAACACGTCAGCATCGCTCTGGCACTACGCCGAATATCCATGGCGCACCGCTATGTTATTGACTTTACTAAAATTAACTCACACTCGCAACTGAAAAATCAGGCCGTTTTCCTGGCGATAATCTGCAATACGTGAAGCTATTTGAGAGGCAGATTCAGACATATAAACGTCCCGAGGAACGACTGTCCGAAAGGAATGAACTTAATTTTAAGTGTTTGGCTTCGCATGGACTTGCACCGCTTCACCATAAATTATCCAGCCGCTTGAACCACCTTCTTGAATTTTTATTGCCATAAAGTCTTTACCGTACCGTATGCGCTGCACGTCGTATTTGGCATGGGCTTCTACTTCAAATACCACACTGCACCCTGCTTGATTGGAATAGCCACACTCCCAATCATTGTATGCAGGCACCGGTGCAGTTATCTCCACAACCTTGGTCCGATCGGTAGCGATGTCCATGAGCCATACACCCACAACAACCAACGAAAATATGAGTACCAAACCTAGACTAATTTTCATAACAACACATAACACAAAGCTAAGCGGCGCCCTGACAAGGGCTTCCTGTGGAGGCCCGAAGGACCGATACGAATCTGAAAAGACTCTTCGATGGTCATAATCAAGGACTGCATCTTTAGCGCCTATTATGCCCCAGCATACCAGACCCCTTGTCTTGCCTGATTAACATAGTCTGCATACCATTGACCGAAACTACCAATCTTAACCTGTTGTTTTTCCACAATATCTGCGATATAGACTTCATGTTTCTCGTCTAGACATAAGAATCGATCATCAAGCTTGGCGAATGGCACGAAAGAGGGATTAACTTCCTGAACATGCCGCAAGAGTCTGCCCATGTAGGTCCATTTTCTATCCAGCCATTCTACTAATGCGTTATAGACATACCCACCATTCTTTGCCATCTTCTCTAAATCAGTTGGATAGATAAAGCCATCAGGAAGCTCATCTATACTATATAAAGAAAATGCCCGTGTCTTATTACTATAAAGAGAGAGTATTTCTTCATTAATACGAGCGGTATCCGCAGTACCTTTTACGCTATTAAGAATACCTATGATTTTCTTAGACTCCCCCTTCTTGCAGCCACAAAGATCCATCAACCAATCATTTGGAACATCACATTCCATAATCAAAGAATCTGCCCACGCAATCACATCCTGATCGGATACTAGATCATTCAATAAGCCATAGAGATAAGCTTCAGCCTTGCATTTAGATTCGTTCATAATTTCACGCATAGCTTCGCCTACTGCACTTGGTTAGGCACGTTTATCGAATACGATTGTTTCTGCTCTTGTCTTGAGGGCTTGATTCATTTCTTCGAATCCACGTTTGCTATCACGCTCCAGAGTAGCACGCAGCGGCCCAACGAGAAGGCCACTAAACCTTTCGCTCTGTTCGAAGCGGACTTTAGTGTCTGATAACTTCTCGATAATAAAACAATGTTCCCCGTCAAATATGCCCGGGACGATTAACCGCCCGAGCCAGCGGAGCTCGCGCCCTGGCTCTGAAGCAAGAACCTTGGGAGAAAAACGCATTGGCTTAGCTCCACTAGGCTGAATCGTAATTTGGAGTCTCTCCCCTTTGATTGGCTGCCCAACGGCAGACTTAATAAAAGGGTTCCACTCGGGGTAGGAGTTAAAATCGGATAAAACACTCCACACTTGCTCAGCCGACGCGTCAATCTCAACTTCCGTTCGAATAATATGTTTGCCCATCATCTTTCCTTTCAGTTGGTGCCTAACGCAGCCAACACGCGCGGCTTTGTAGTGAAGGCGAAGCTGCAACCGAAAAGCTGTCGCTGTGCTTGGCCTTGTTAAGCGGTTTCATTTAATGACCCCGGAGGCCATCGAGCTAGTGTTCTGGCTATAGCTTCAGCAATTTGCATTGCTGACGGAGCTTCACACTCGAACCATTCGCCAAACGAAACCGCGACTTTTTGATATTCGGTTTCGTTGAGTTTGGCCAAAATCGTTGGTGTTACATCATCACCAAGTATTCTCCAGATAGCCTCACAGCACTCCTGAGGTGACGCATCGAGGAATGGAACGGGAGGAGAGACCAAATTTCCGAATTCCTCCCCCATTGCGACTTCGAAATCTGTTCTTAAGCTCTGATCGTCTGACATAGGTAATTTTGACGCTTAACAGTTGTATAGTGTGCCAGCACGCTTTCACAGGCTGCTATTTCAGCCAAGCGCAGAGTCAGGTCATTGAAATAGCTAGAGGATCTTACTGAGGAGGCTCTTTCCCTTGAAAAACAATCTAAGCATGCTCGTGTTGCTTTGGCGCTATGCCTGATATCCCTGGCTACGTTTTCTTATCTCATTGACCTTACAAGACTTAATTTATCCAGGCAAGAATAAATGCGCAGCGTATTAGGTAATCCATAAGTCTTGAGGTGCATTCATCTCCTCGTGCAGCACGCGGACAGTAAGGACTTCGGCTTCAAGCTTTTGATAAACCACGGCGTGACGCTCAGCTTGACCACTACAAGCAGTAGTGCCGATGGAAGGATAAGAACATCTACAGAACAGGTGTTGCTTTATCTAAATAGGTGGTTTACGTTTTCTATACTCAAATTAGGAGTGTCATTTTATGCGCTTACGCCATCTCACCTGCCTGTGCCCCTTAGTGCTTATTGCTTGTGTTCAGCCAGTTTCAACCCCATCAGATTCATCGCATCCACAAGCTAGCGTCCAAGCATCCAATGTCAATTTTGAGTCACTGCGTGAGACGATAGATAATAGTGACTTTTCCGGTGTGGCGGCAATCGCAGAGAACGGCGAACTGCTCTTTGTTTCGGCTCACGGCATGCAAGATCGTGCACAAGGGATCCCGAACACCGTGGACACCAGGTTCGCGCTGGCATCAACCTCGAAGGTGATTACGGCCATCGCGATCATGCAGCTGGTCGAACAGGGAGAGGTAGCGCTCGATGAGCCGATCGGTCGCTTCTTTCCCGACTATCCAAACCGTTTGGTTCGAGAGCAAGTGACGGTAAGGCATCTTCTCAAAATGCGGTCTGGCCTCGGCGACATCTTCGATCTGGATCACGATCCGAACACGAATCCTTTGACCAATCACGCGGACTACGTACGGCTTTTTGAACACGAGCCCTTGGCATTCACGCCCGGCGACGACTTCGCATATAGCAATGCTGGCTATATTTTGCTGGGACGAATTATCGAACTGGCGAGCGATCAGGACTTTTACACGTATGTAGCTGACAATATCTTTCAGCCTGCAGGTATGATGCAGACCGGGTACGATGATGAAATGAGGCTCGGGCCGAGAATGGCCGTGGGTTATCGCGCCGAGGGCTTCGATGGCATTCCCGAACGAGTTGAGGAGATAGAAGGCCGCTCGCTCGTTCCAAATATCAACCCGCTTACCCCCCGCGGAACCGCAGCCGGAGGAGGCTATTCAACTGTTGGCGACTTTGCCAAACTCGACCTAGCGCTTCGGACCAACAGCCTCATCTCAGAGGACTCCTTTTCGACTATTTTTGGGAAAGGCTTTGCGCTTGGAGAGAGAAATGCTGGTATTGCTGGCGGTGCTCCGGGCACAAGCACCCGCTTTCTCATGAGGCCCGATGGTCGAGCGATAATCGTTTTTGGAAACAAGGATCTTCCAAGTGCGCCCACTATCGCAAATGTCATCGCGGAGCAGCTGGAGCTCTAACCGTAAGTAATCTTGTGTTTTGGGGATTTAGCACCGTCATAGCCATAGGAGCACTCATATTAGTGCAATACCGGGCAATTTGGAGCACAGCGGAAAATTGCTCCGCATGCTTGCGTTTGTTATACGCTGTGCCTGATATCCCTGGCTACCTTTTCTTATCTTATTGACATAGTCCGAGTTGAGCTAGCATCGCGTTAACCAGCACCAATGGCGACGCCGAGACATCAAAAGGTTCACCTAAATCAACGCCAGTACCGCGTTTTAGCATCTCACGCTCTTCAGCCACTGTGTGTAATTCGAAATCTATCTCGTCCACAGCGCGACCACTTGCTCGGCGATTAATCCGTTTAAGATTTTCCTCGGTTGGAAGCGTCAGAAGGAAACAACGGAAATCAGCGTCATAACTGGCTAACCGACGACGTAGATCATCAATCTGTTCTTGCGAAGTCCAAATATGGGCAATAACAAAGTGCTGGTATCCCAACTTCCGATAATGGGGTACCAAAAGAGAAAGCGTTGAATGCAGATGCTCAAGCCCGTCGGTTGGCTCTGGATTGGCGGCGACCAATGAGTCACCGTCGAGCATGACACACTGATCGATGCTTTCCATCAGGGCGTCTGCAAGTGTTGTCTTTCCAATACCAAGAGGCCCATTGAGGAGAATGATCATGCGATATATTCCGGGACGAGGGTTATATTTTCTATCTTATTGACCTTACAAAACTCAATTTAGCCAGGCAAGCAAAAATGCGCGCCATAGAGCGCGCATTTCGCGGTGTTACTTTTTGTCTGCCAGCGCGACGGCGTCGGCTCCGGCAGGAAAATGCAGTTGGTCGGACACATCGTTGGCAGCGCGCCAAACCACGTCGGCCACGTCGGTTGCCTGGGTGACTGCGCTTAGCGTCGACATGCCGCTAAACACGGCCTGCGCAAACGGCTCGTAAGCCTCTGGAATAAGCCCCTGCATACGCTCCTGCCCATTCGCTGTAAAACTGGTCGAAGGCCCGTAACCAGGTTCCACCAGTTTGACCCGGATACCCAGAAACTTCAGCTCGTGCTCCAGCGATTCGGTAAAGCCCTCGATTGCTGTCTTGCTGGCGGTATAACCCGCTACCAACGGAAACGGCGCCAGAGTTGTACTGGAGGTGACATTCACGATAGTGCCTGCCCCGTTGCTACGAAACTGCGGAATGACCGCCTGACACATGTTCATCACGCCAAAGGTGTTGGTTTCGAACACCTCGCGCACCGTGCTCATGGGCGTCGCCTCAAACGCACCGAACAGACCAATGCCTGCGTTGTTGACCAGCACGTCGATCGGCCCGCTGTCGCTCAAAGCCCGGGCGATGCTGTCGGGCTGGGTAACATCCAGCGCGAGCACCTTAAGGTTAGCGGATTGCGGCAAAACGTTGTTAGCAGGATTACGCATGGTGGCGATGACATTCCAGCCCCGGGCTAGAAAATAGCGTGCAGTTTCTAAACCGTAGCCAGACGAGCAGCCAGTGATAAGTACTGTTTTCATCATTTACTCCGTTCATAGTGGTTGACCTGGAGTGAACTATAATTCAGCCTTTAAGAACTTTTACTAACTTAAAGTCCATATAATTTTAGAGATAGTCCATACATGTTTGACCCTTTATCCGAAGTCGTTAAATTCCTTCAGCCTCAGGCCTTGTTAGCCAACATTATTAGTGGTCGTGGCGACTGGGCTGTTCGCTACTCGGAATTCGGACTACCCAGTTTCTGCATTATGCTCGAAGGCAGCTGCCTGCTAACGGTGGATGGCTATGAACCGATCACCATCAGTGCGGGCGACTTCATCCTGCTGCCCACAACACCGGGCTTTACGATCTCAAGCTTCACCCCGGCACCGCCAGTGCTCCTGGACCCTAACGCTGTGGCAGGACGAAAAGACGAACTACGTTACGGTGAGCAAAGCGGCGCGGCTGATATGCGCTCATTGGGAGGGTCATTTAAGTTTGATTGCGCCAATCCGGATTTATTGGTGGGTATGTTGCCGGGCGTGATCCACGTACAAGGCTCAAGCAGGCTGTTGCAGCTGGTGCAGTTGGTAGCAGAAGAAACCGCCAACGACCAACCCGGCAGCGACTACATGCTCTCACGGCTGGCAGAAATACTATTGATCGAAGCAATGCGAGCAACCACATCCGACAGCGCACCACCCGGCCTGTTGCGGGGTCTCGGTGATAAGCGTCTGGCACGGGCACTGCAGGCCATTCACGCCGATGTTGCGCACCCATGGACGGTCGTTCAGCTAGCCAGACTCGCGGCCCTCTCCCGCTCTGCATTCTTTCAACGTTTTACCAGCACCCTCGGCATGACGCCAATGGACTATGTCGTCAGCTGGCGTATGGAGCTGGCAAAGGCCCTGCTGCAACAAGGGGACCTACCAATCGCTGAAATCGCCCACTTGGTAGGCTACGGCTCGTCGAGCACCTTCAGTGTCGCGTTCAAGAAGCGGCTCGGCCAGACACCAAGCCAGTATGCCGGCGCGTCTATTGCTGCGAAGTGAATGCTCTCGCTAATTGACTGGTTCAGTTGAACTCCATCACCAACTCGAGGTGGCCTGTATGCGGGTCCTTTCGTTCCAATACTTCGCGAAAGCCACAGTGTTTATAAAATGCCACGGTCCTTTGATTCTCTTTATAAACATTCAATGTTATATGCTGACGAAGCGATTTGACCTTTGCTATCAGCTTCTGGCCTATCCCCTCGCCCTGGCAACCAGGAGCCACGAAAATAGCCGCCAACGTATCATCGTGCAATGAGAAGAAACCTTTCACTTCATTGTCCGATTCATACACATAAGTTTCCGAGTTCGGTATATAAATACTTCTCATATCATCCAGTCTGGATTCCCAGAACGCACGCTCAACAAAGTCATGCGCCTTAACCGAGGATTCAAGCCAGATACTCAAAACACTATCCATATCCGAAGCAATAAATTCACGTATCATCTTTTATTCTCATAACAATGTTAAGCGTTTGGCTTAGCATGGACTTGCACCGCCTCACCATAAATTATCCAGCCGCTTGAGCCACCTTCTTGAATTTTTATTGCCATAAAATCTTTACCGTACCGTATGCGCTGCACGTCGTATTTGGCATCGGCTTCTACTTCAAATACCACACTGCATCCTGATTTATTAGCGTAGCCACACTCCCAATCTGTGTATGCAGGCACCGGCGCCGTGATCTCCACAACCTTGGTCCTATCAGTGCCGATATCCATGAGCCACACGCCCACAACAACCGATAAAAATACGAATACCAAACCTATACTAATTTTCATAGCGACACTCAAAGCCCGAGCTGTGCGGCGCAAGCGCAGCGTAGTTTGTGTTCCAACGAACTACTGGTTACGCATACTAGTCGAGGTCCTCAATGATACACTGTCTATGACACTTTCAACTCTACGAATACCATTTCATATGGCTCGTTTCTGTTTATGCACTCAGCAGGGACATAACAATGCACGCACCAGCCGATTGGATTAAAGGTCGAGAGCCCTATGGTTTTCTCAAATACCTCAAACTTTATTTCTGGAGGCAATGGTACACTGTTAAAAGCGTCATCAAAAAAAGAGGCGGCATATTGAGCGACTGGTTAGGAGCTAACAAGCCATACCTCTGTGCCGTTAGGAACCTCATGCTGGCAAGACTTGTTAGCTAACGAATTTCTGTGTGAGAGTGATATCCCCCACATCTGTACTTCTTGAGGAACGCAGGACGAAATCAACAGCCAGTATTACGTCAGCCATCGGTATAGGAACGAGGTTAGGAGACTGACCCGATCTGATATCCTCCAATACTTCCTTGGTGCCCACATAGCCTGGATTGATGACAGTGAAACCGATACCCTCTTTCTCAAACCCGAGTCGAAGGGCATGAACTGCTCCACGAAGGCCAAACTTAGAAGCCGAATAGGCAACCTCTAAAGTATTCGATACCTCTAGCCCAGAAGTCGCCCCCATAAATATCGCACGCGGGTTCTCGGCTTTTCTAAGATTTTCGAGCAACCCTTTGGTGATTTCGATCGGAGCTATTAAATTAACGTCAATTATGGATTGGGTCTCGGTGTGAGAACTCTTCTCGAAGTCATAGTCTTCGGTGAATGCACCTTTTTCCCATACTCCCCCCATAAACAACAAAGCATCGAGTGACAGGACCGATGCAGCCTTTATAACTTTCTTAATACCCCCAGGGGTTGAAATATCGGCGCCAACCCACTCACCGATTTTCGACGGCGTTCTCGATACAGAAATAACATTGTCTCCGTTTGCATCGTAGAATTCAGCGACTGCAGCGCCAATCCCTCGGCTTGCACCTACAATTAATAGGTTTTTTTTCATACTAGTGAGTTCCCTCAGCTAACGCCTTGCTTACCGGTAAATTAGACGCGCAGCGAGTAATTTATCCAGGTGTAGAAACTGGTTAGGCAGCACTATGCCCAGGGGTTGGGCGACTGGGGTCCCCATTCAGAAAAATAGAGCCTCAGCAACGGATTGCCCCACTTGCTACGATAGTTACGATAGTTACGAGGATCAACGTGATCCTCGAATCTGTGACACCGACAAAGAGCTTCTCCTTCTTTCCCTGACCTCTAGCTGATAGTTCTACCTCGATGATCTGACTCTCACCATTATCCGTGAACATCTGAAAGATAGAAAAACCAATAACTCTTCCCTCTACGATGGCGAAAAATCCTTCGCCGGAAGCAAACGATTTTTCGATAATGTTCCTATTGCCGTAGAACCCCGCTCCGCCCTGATCGCTTTCTGTCTTGAGCCATACGAGAACCTCTGCAAAATTGTGTCGGTTGGCGTCCTAGCGTCCCAGCGGCCACAGGCCGCGAGTGCTGCGCTTTGTCAGGCATTTTTGTCGCCTAAAACTGACCATTGCTGCCAAGTACCTACAGCAAAAAGGCCGCCAATAAACAAGCAGATACCAGAACTAATTAACCAAAACGTCAGGCTGTTTTCTGGGAACATTGGCATTAACCCGACGAAGGAAACGCCACGCAGTAAAAATATACTGGTTATGACTATTAACGCTAGTTTTGTCAGAGGTAAACGTTTGATTGCACCCGCACCCGACAGGCCATAAAGCCCCCAAACCAAAAGCACCAACACAATGACAGCGGTTATAATTGTCGGATACCAAAGCCCTTCCTCTGCCATCCGAGCCATTTGCTCACCTGCACCAAAGAAACGATACCAATCGCCACCAAATACTATGCAGCCAAAATGAGCAAACGCGACCGCAAAACAACACATTGCCGCAGCCAGAAGATACTTATTATTCGCAGAATCCATCTTGCCTCCTTGAATGCCTAACGCCCGCGTAAAGCGCGCGAGGTACAAGCATCGTCTTTGACGCGTTTGTTATGTGAGCTACCCGCGGTCTGCGGGGTGGTTAACACCATCATAAGCAGGAATCCCTTCAATCTTTAACGGATTTATACCCTCCAGGCAGCCCACGTTAATCCCATATTGGGTTGGATTGGAACGCCGCTGATGATGGGTATAAATTCCACAGTTGGAGCAGAAGTAGTGCTTTACTGTCTTTGTGTTGAACTGATATAGCTTCAGAGCTTCCTCACCTTTGAGGACATTAATTCCTGCCAAGGGCACGGACGCTACAACTGCCCCTCTTCTGCGGCACATGGAGCAATCGCAACGACGCACGTCTACAAGACCGCCTGGCAAGCTAAGCTCGATTTCTACGGTGCCGCAGTGGCATGTAGCTTTATGTTTAACTTGAATAGGGACGCCGTCAACTTCCTTTAGATTTATCGTCATACTTAAATTCCTGAGAACACATAACGCCATTGTTTAGCGACACTAATGTAGCGCAGCGAAATCGGCGTCCGGTGCAGGGCCGCCAGGCCCTGAACGTACTACAACTATTTGTTAAACCTATCAAAATCCATGCTCATAAGTATAAATGAATGGTGCAGGAGTCAGCTTTTTGACCGATCCTCTGTTGCTTGGCGACACGCCCCATTCGCTGGAGAATAGATAGACTTTGCCCGCATTGGACAATTTGACCAACTCTCTAAATTCTGACACCGAGTGGAGTGGTCGCCACACGCCTTGGTATCTGACATATATAGCCCTTGTCTACCTTCCCTTTCATAGACAATGCGCTCAATGATATCGACTACTTCAACATGTGTAAATTTGTCAGATTTAGATCTCGATTCGAGAACCCACAGCAGCTCAGATGTGAGAACTCTGTAGCGAAGATCACCCTCGGGCTGCAGCATGAATCACCTTTTAGGTTTAACGTCTAAATCAGGTGCGCCGCAGGCGTCACCTGAATTTACTTGTTATGTTTCTTTTCTGTACACCCACCTTTTATCAATTAAATACCTATCGCCACACTCGCAGTCGATATAAGTATTCTCTTTTACCTTGTGCTGATCTACGTAAATATCGTTCCCACAGTCACAGGTGATTTTCATCTGAATAGGTTTTACAAGTGGCTTTTCATCAATATAGTTCTCTACATAATATATTTTGCCACATTGCTCATTTAAGCATCTTATGTTCTTACCAATCTTTATTGTTTCTAGGTTGTGATATACGCTTTGCCCACAATCATGGCAATTAAAATGTGCTGCTATCCCCATTCGGCTATCAAACGTACAATCTATGATTGGCTCTAGTTCCTTAACAAGCTTATCCAGATATCTCTTGAGCTTTGTTGATGCTTCGTGATACTCGGCTTGCTTGTTAAGGGTTGGCGTGTGCAAATAATATCCAATCTTGTTGTAATTTTTTTTTATATATTGAAGCGAAATTGTCTTATGGTCACCGGAAAATACAAGTTTCTTCGGATTTCCATTCTCATCTTCTTCATAAATATTTAGGTGGTAATCTTTATCAGCCTTAGGCTCCATTTCTAAAAGAAAATCAAAGACTCTCTTTGGGTGCCATTCAGAAAACTGGCTTTCTGGAACTACCTTTTTATAGTTCTTTAGTTTTGCATAGGCAATTGATTCAATGCACTGTCGTAGTTCAAGGCAAGCATATCTGAAGCTAGCTTCATCATCATTCGACATGAGTGATTTGACCCTTTCTAGACAGTCTTTTTTATGGAAGCTGAGCACTATTCCTCCTAGAAACATAACGCCCGCTTAAGTGGTGAGCAACGCAATACCGTGTTTCCGCACACCACCTAAATCACTAAAATCACTAAAATCAACGCATAGTAAAAATGCTACGCGTTGCGAATCCGTCTTAAAGCGTTTGTTAAACGTTTTTTTGCGAAAAATGTTCAACAACCTTCATTCCTACAACTGTATTTTTATGGTCAAAGAAGCCCAAGTATTTTTTCAGATCTGACGTACCGCTACTGCTAAGAATCAATTTATTAACCATGGAACGAATGCCAAATTGGTTTACTAGTGTGTTTAGTGGCTGTCCTTTTACAGCCATCTTAAGTACACCAATACCGGCTGTGAATGTAGGAGCATTAGAGTCTACGGAGCCAATTGTTGAATCAACGTACAAAGAGATAGATTGCAGAATTTTGGAAAATTTATTCATGTCTTTGTAGCTGCCATCACTTAATGCTTGCTGATAGCAATTTAACCAATCTCTTAGCTCTTGGTACTCACTTCTTAATTGAAGAGCCACTTTAATCATATCACTCGCAGTATTTGACTCTTGTATTACTCTGATTGGCAATGGAAGCATGTTTACATTTAATGCATATAACTCACTACCAGCATTGTGTAATGAAGCTATAGAAGCTCTTTTCTCTGAAACTAGTCGGTTTAGTCTTAGCACTGAGTCTTCGTTTGAAACCATTATTCCAGCATCAGTAAAAAAACGCTTTCTCACAGGGTGCGGTGTATATCCTTTTTCATAAACAAACCCTCTAGCCAACATCCCTGCACCACCCCATAAAGTTTGGGATAAATAACCATGAGGAGCATATCTATTTTGAAGAAAACCTATACGGTTTTCTTCATGATCTTTCTTCAAATCTGATGTTAGACTCAAACGGTCAATAAATTCGTCTCGTGGTCCTTGCAGTCTTTTATAGTCTACTAGAAAAGGATAAGATCGGATGACACCTTGAGATACAGCTTCTTGAAATGGATTACCTTCATGATTCCAAGCATGGATAAAGTTTTCTTCAACTAAAATCTGATCACGTAAAATTATATCAGTAAGCAAATCAAACAGCGCTTCAGTATTAATGATGGCACTCAAGCTATCTTCGTAAGAATAACTGTCATTTTCTTTATCGATTGCTATGTAATGTGATTTGCTTTCATCAACACCTTTGGTTAATAGTTCACCAATATTTTGTAATGACCAATTATCCGAAATTACACTTTGACTCATTTGCGATCCTTTAAATACTACTGCTTCTGAAGCTGATAAAAACGTTTAACGCCGTGCTCACCGGTAAATTTGGAGCGAAGCGGAGAATTTATCCGTGTGCAGCACTTTGTTAGACCCCTTATAGTGAATCCTTGCGAGCCAACCACTGCGTATGCTCCCTAGAAAATGCGTTTTCGCTGTCAGCGATAAATTCCGCCAACTTCTCCTCAGAGTCGATTTGCTCTAGCTCACCCCTTACAACTCCAATTTCGTGAGCAGTCAACCCATATGCAGCCGCTAGCTCTTTAAACCGTTTCACCTGAATCCACGTTAAAGCCGAACCTGCTGCAACAACAAACACATCTGCAGGCCAATACCCAGAATCTGGGTAAGCTACTCTTAAGATTAAAAACAAGACGGCGAAGGCTTGGCAGCCAATTAGAATAGAAAACCACAGTCTTCCTTTTTTACGATTCCAGGCAGATTTATTTGCATACCAAGAACGTTGCTCGTCAATTCTATATGTTCGATAGAAATCAATTCTTTGCTCCCAAGAAAGATTTCTTGTTTCGCACATCTTTTCGGTGATCTGCTCTTGCTCAGAAACCGTACCCCCCAAGTGTACTGCCAAGTCTTTATGTTCACTTAAGATGTTTTTTAGGCGCGCCCTAAACCGAGACTTCACGACTCGTACATCAGGGGCATCTACATAGGGCTCACATCTCATCATAAAGCGCCAAGAGCTTGTTTTAACCGATTCAGCGACAGACCGAGCCCTATACCATGTATCTTCATCTCGCCTAAGAAGCATCAATACAGAAAGGAATATAGATCCTATGACGAGCAATGCCGCCACAATTGCAGACCACTTTTCATTTATTCCATAGACACCCAAGCCAGCTGCCGCAATAAGAAGAAACGAATACACCCTAACGAAACCTAAGTATTGATTTTGGGCATCCATTGATGCCTTGTTTGTGGCGCAGTATAAGGCCGGATATTGCTTGTCTTCCATCAGAGCCCCAGCTTCGTGTAGACAGAATTGTTGTATAATCTTGGACCTTTATCGCTTTGACTGCATCGATGGTACTCACTAGGAAAGTTATCTAACGCATACTGAATTATTTTGAGTTTAAACGGAATGTGGACCACATACTCATCACGAATTATTGGAGGACAATGATCTCCGTCTTGACTTCGCTGTCCATTTAAATTGACAGCGATAATTGGTATGTCGAGATTCATGCATGTTTGAAGTTCCCAACGTACAAACCGATGCAAGTTCTTTGTCTTTTCTCCAACAAGAACTATGGCTTGCTTTGTACTCCCAAGTCTTTCTCTTAGTCTTCTCTTAACTGTATCCTCTCCCGCAGAATCTGTAAGTGGCTTCAAATCGTGAGCATCAAAGAAGTTGAACTCAATATTTTCGTTAGCCTTCCAACCGCGCATAAACCGGTATGCCCACATATCTTCATCGCCATCAAAAATGACGTACGTCTTATTTCTATAGCTCAATTTCTACCTCCGAAGAGTTGGTCTAACGCCGCATTCAGCGGCTCGTCCGCTGCAATGCATTGTTAAGCAAGCAGCGATCATCGATATCAGCTCTATTCATCGTCGTCCTTTGGTGACTCTCCAAAGGGCTTTGATGCACCTAAAGCTCTCTGTATCTCAGTTACGGGTTTCAAAGCGTCTAAAGCTCTCTGCATTTCAGCTGTTGGCTTCAATGCATCCAAAGCTCTCTGCATCTCGGCTGTGGGCTGCAGCGTATCCAAAGCACTCTGCATTTCAGCTGTGGGCTTCAACGCATCCAAAGCACTTTGCATTTCAGCTGTTGGCTTCAGCGCATCTAAGGCACTCTGCATCTCGGCCGTTGGCTTCAGCGCATCTAAGGCACTCTGCATCTCGGCTGTGGGCTTCAGCGCATCTAAGGCACTCTGCATCTCGGCTGTTGGCTTCAGCGCATCTAAAGCACTCTGCATCTCGGCTGTGGGCTTCAGCGCATCTAAAGCACTCTGCATTTCAGCTGTTGGCTTCAATGCATCCAAAGCTCTCTGCATCTCTGCTGTGGGTTTCAGAGCATCCAAAGTTCTCTGCATTTCGGCTGCTGACCATGCAGATGCTAACGAAGATTCAACATAACGAGAAGCATCTACTGGAGGTAGTGATCTCTCCTCGGTTTCGATTTCTGAAATTTCTTCGGGTGTCAGCTTTATTCTGGCTTTCACTTTGGTTGTTTCAACGAAATGCGTCAGGCCCTCAACTAAGTCCTCAAATATATAAACAACAGGGTCATCTGTGATTTCAGCAAGCTCTGATCTTAAGAAACTGTTTAGAAAAAAGCGTCCGCCAAAGCTGGTTCCATAGTCTCCGTCTCGAGAAATTATCCATAGGCGCCGCTTCCCAGAAAAATTGCTTAGAACCTGTTCCCAAGTGATTTCATCACCGACCGGATCATTTCGCTTTCCAGGAGGGTTTCCTGTTTCTTTCCGTTCACGGGCACGTTTAAGTTCGTCAGAGGTAGCTCTCACTGCTTTTGAAAATATGGGAGCCAAGGCCTTTGATACTTCATCCTTAGATTCAGCAACCTGAGCCATGATTTCAAGTGTGTGAGCATCTATCTCAGCATTCACAGACTTTACCGATTTGCTGATATCTCTCATTTGACCAAGAATTTCTTGATTCTTGCCAGTTTCAGAGCCTGAAAAATGATCAGGTACATTAATACTGTGAAGCTTCAAGCCTTGACTCTTCGCCCGCATGAAATCTGCCGCAGCACTAAGCTTGTTTCGCTGAACCTCATCAACTATCTGCTGAGTGACAAAAATATAAGATGCTTGCTCAGATAAAGGTGCTAGTAGTTTACGGCCTTTATCAGTGCGATAAAGATCCAAGTATTTGTTGGCGTCAATCAAAAGCAGCGCATCTAAATCATGCATCCAGTAATATTCCTATAACGTCAATATGCTTAACGCGGAGCGCACCGGCGCACTTTAGTGCGTCCGAGTGACGCGAATTGTTATATTTTCCCTAGGAGGCCAGGAACCTGCGAAGATAGTGCTCAGTTTCCGCCTCATTCTCACATTTATATGTCTCACGAATAATTTCCCGCATTGTTCTGCCGGTATTTGGAATCTCTTGATCACCCTCAGCGAGATTAACGGAGTTCAAATCTTCTTGGGTTAACCCTTCGTTCGACATTGGGTTTATTGTCCAGATGTCTAAGGCATTGATGTGGGAACCATCAGAAAGCTCAAGCTTCTCAAGCAGTGGCTTTAAGGCCCTTGCTCCGCCTCCATACATTAACGCATACGAAAATCTTGGACTTATCTTCACGTCGATCTTAGGTTTGGAAGAGAAAAGGGTGATATCGCACCTCTGGCCGTTCAGCGCACAATTCTCGAGCCGAGATAAAAGCCAAGATATTCTATCTTCGTCCATAGTAGCGACTCCTCTAAATATAACATTTGTATAGTGTACCAGCACACTTCCCCAGCTCGGGTTTTCGAGTACAAAAGGCAGCAGGTCATTGAAATAGCGAGAGGATTTTACTGAGGAGGCTCTTTCCCTTGGAAAACAATCTGAGCATGCTCGTGTTGCTTTTACGCTATGCCTGACATCCCTGGCTACGTTTTCTTATTGTATTGACCTTACAAGAGTTATTTTTACCAGGCAAGAACAAATGCGCCCCCTTTCCGGCGCAATAGTGCCGGAAAGTTCATGACGCGTTAGCAACGTTGGGACGGGTTGGATGGTTAGCCGTACAGCCGCATCATTCGCGCTTCGACGATCATCAGCAGGCGCCAGGGTTCGATGGGTTTGGTGATGAATTCGTCGAAGGCGATGCTTAGGGCGGCGAGCTTGATGTCGACGGCGGTGTCGTTGGACATGAAGAGGATGGGTAGTTCTGCTAGTACTTCATGCTGACGTAGCAGCTGGCCGAATTCAAGGCCGGAGCATTTGGGCAGGTGGACGTCGGTAATCAACAGGCCGGCATCGTTGTCGAGCAGGTATTGCAGCGCCTGTTCCGGGTCATCGGCGATGACCACGTTAAAGCCGCCACTTTTCAATACGGCACCATACAGATCGGCCTGTACGGGCTCGTCTTCAAGCACGACAATAAGCCGTTGCGAGGGCTCGCTCTGGCCGCAGGCCTGACGTATTTTTTCAATTAACTGCGCGGTATTGAGCGGTGCCTGAAAGAAGAAACTGGCGCCGGCACGAACGGCGGCAAGACGTGATTTAAAGTCGCCACGTTCACTTAGCATGAAACAAGGCACTCCGGGGTTTTCTTCTTTAAACGACAGTAGCTCGTCACTGGCGCTGACTCGTTGCCTTTGGAAATCGAGGTCAATCAAAACCAGATCCGGTACTTGCTCAGAGCTTTGCTGTTGAAAGTCACTCAGACTGTCAGCGCAACGGGTTTGCAGACCTTCATCGTGCAGCGCGCCCCTGATCTCTGCCAGTGGCCCGTTGCCTTCGGTTAAAATCAGACAATCTAGCTGCTTGTTATCAGGTGTTTGCGACTGCATTATGCGAACTCCCTTAGTTGCTTACCTTGCATAGCGAACCCAGTTGCCAGCCGAGGTTTGAATTAGAATTTCCGACTGAAACTCAAACATAATGGCCTGGTCGTTTTCGCTGATTACCTTCGAGGTGGGTAGATTACGACTCAGCTCGTTTAAGTTCAGCGGCTGCGGTTCGCCGTTTAACTGGTCCACTGCCTGCTGCACCAGGCTCGCCACTGCTGAAGGGCCTGTTACGGGGTCAAAGCGAACGGCGTCACCGTCCACTGGCATACCAAAAAATTGCACAGTCACTGGCACATGGGTCAAGGCCGGGCTGGGAATTTCACGCATGCCAGGAACCTGGAAACGGTCGCCCTGCAAACCTGCACCATGTTCCGGCACCATCACAATAATGGTCGGCTTACCGCTCGCCTCGACCCGGTCGTAGAGCTCCTGAATATCATCCAGTAGTTGTTCAGCTCGCTCCCGGTAGCTGGCCATCGAGTTGCCGCGAAAACCAAACAATTGATTGCCATCGTGCAAACTAACCGAGTTGTACAGGGTAAAGCCTGAGCCGCTCTCTGCCCGCTCCGACTGCCACTGATTTAACAGGTGGGCGTCCGAATACACTGGCATTTGGTCAAAACCGAGCATGGTTTGTGGCACGTCTTGCAGCGGATAAAATGCGGCCTCCTGCAACTGCCCGTATTGGCGCACCATGTCGAGGTAGTCGTCAAAGTCACCGTGATGGTTCATCACCACCTGCTGATCCCACTGTTCGCTGGCAAACATCGAGCCTAAGGCGCACGACGAACCCGGGGTAAACAACCCACTATGCGGCTCATGGCCGCAGGCACCGCGCATTAAACGCAAGGTTGACGGGCCAGAATAGGAACTGCCACTGTAGTAGTTAGTAAAGGTCAGATCAGACCCTGTCAGCACTGGATGGTCACTCAGGCCGCTAATTTCCAAATCCTGCCACGATAACGAACAGATATTAAGCAACAACACATCGACACCGTCTTCAGGTGCGTTTATCTGATCGCTCCAGGCCAGATCCTGCTGCTGTTGATAGAATTGCTGCAATGCCTGATCCGGGGTATTTGCTGCACCCTGACGTTGTTCGCGGTTTTGCCCACGAGCGCCAGCATCGTCCGCCGTTTGCTCCTCTGCGGTCACAAACACCTGCGACTGATTAGGCCCCCACAGACTCACGCCGAGAATAGCGACAATGGAAACGGTCGTCAGGTTGAGCAGCTTGCTCAGGTACCAGTAAATAATGGCGAAAACCAGCATCGCGGCGACGACCTGTGCATCGACAAAGCGCAGCAGCAATTCGAGCTGATAGCCAAAGGTAAAGCCGCTGACAAAGTCCCACTGCGCGGTCAGCCGCTCAAAAGGCGGCAAAAAGCTTTCCTGATACAACACAATGACTGCTAACACCGCCACTACCAGGTGGCGTGTATAGCGCAGCCATTTGCGTTCAAGCGGAACCAGCAGAACGGCAATTAACGCCAGGTTCTCCCACAGCATCAGTTCAATGTTATCGGTAAACGCCAGTACTGCCTTGAGCAGGAAGTAAAAACTCCAACCGCCGATGGAAAGTAGCGGCCAGCCTGCATCCACAAGCTCACGTCGAAAAGCAGCAGGTGAATGGCTGGTCATTCTGAACGTCCTTCTTTATTGTTATATCTTTTTTTTACACGGAAGTGGCGATTCATGGTCAGCAGCGCCCAGTTCTGGCGCCAGACCCGGGCGCTAATTGCTTTGAGCAGAACAAAAAACAAAATACCGCAAGCAAAAGCCAGTACAACCAATACCATCACCAGATCAATTGGTAGCATTGCCGCCCCCTTTTTTGCGCAGCTGAATTGACGAAACCGGAGCTGGCTGCGGGTAAAACAAGGTACGCCGGGCATCCTCGTCTTCTGACAAGGCTAACACGGGCATGGGTTTACTTGGCAAAGCGCGCTCTGCCTGCAGTGCCCGTTCACAGATAAACTGCACGGCATGCAGCGACTGTGCTCTGTCTTCCCCCGAGAAAAGATGAGACACCGGCATGCTGAACAAGCTAAACAGAACTTTGTCGACATCGTTTGCGCGACACGCGGGCAGGAAAATATAAACCCCCTCCCGGGTGCTGGTTATCAGGTCACCCTCTCGCTGGATCTTGCAGCGCGAGAGGATCTCCGAACTGCTAACCCCTGCAGCGGGATGGGCAAAAATTAATGAGAAATCCAGTTTGTAAGCGGCATTGCGCTGGGCTATTTGAGGCACCACCTGAAAGAATTCGGCTGCTTCCAGATACCCTTTGTACGACGACACCTTAAGCCGGCCACTGAGTGTTTCCAGGGTCGCCAGGCGCTGCTCAAATTTCCAGCCCGACACTGACTCGACCAGGCTCAGCAGACGATTGAGTGGCAGTTGCTGCGGCACCACCAGGGTCACCCCTGCTTGCAGCAAGACTTTTTCTTCATACAAACGAACGCTTGAGTTGCGCTCGCGAATGACAATTTTCCAGTAAGGTCCGGCGTACTTTCGGATCCCATGCACGGTCTTCAGCAGTGTCTGTATTTCTGAATGCTTAGTAAAAGGCAG
The DNA here is from genome assembly GCF_003986975.1 of Aliidiomarina soli. Lineage (GTDB taxonomy): Bacteria > Pseudomonadota > Gammaproteobacteria > Enterobacterales > Alteromonadaceae > Aliidiomarina > Aliidiomarina soli. Next base: position 745,712 of record NZ_PIPO01000001.1, read on the forward strand.
TAAAATAACGCCATCGACCCCGGGCTCGATGTAATCCTGAATATCGTTATAGGACTCGATCACCCGCCATTCTTTCGGCAGCGATTCAGTGCTGGCCAGCGCGTCCGCCACCGCATACTTAGGCGCACGGTTTCCAAGTAACACCGGCTCATGGGCTGCAGCGTGTGACGAGGTTGATGCAGCAGCGGATTCATCCAGTACATCAATATCAAACTGCAATACGCGACCATGGCTAAACCAGTAATGAACCAGCCAGTCGTCACCATGTTCAGCAGGTTCGATTGACTGCACGCTGGTTAGCTGGCTTAGCGGGGTTATCAGTGCGGTACGCACCTGGTCGAGGGGGAAGTCGACTAAAACGACTACCACCGGTAACATATGATGGCGGGCAAATTGAGCCAGCTCACCCTGTACCACCATTTGCAACCTGGCCGGTGCCGCATCAGAGGCCTGTTTCTCAATGATGTAAACGATGGCTTCGAGCCCTTTACTTAACACCTCTAACGAGCGTCGGATCGAGCTGGTTTTGAGGCGCTTTGTGTACTTCCATGTGGCGAGGGTGCAGTTGGCTGACAACGCATTTCGCTCGTCATTTGGCTCGTCATTCCAAGGCGAAATAACCAGGCTGGGTTGTTGAACGGCAATGAATTCCGCTAACTGAAATGCACGTTGTTTAGAGAGCACCGATACGGCATGGACTTCGCCAGCTTTAACATCAGGAAACTGATCATGCGCACTGTCCGTCGACTGCTTCAGTGTTAGCAATGAATTCTCCTTGCCATCAGGGGGTACAGGTCCCTATGATTAAAGAAAAGAAGTTGTTAAGCAAGTACTATAACGCCTGTTTATATAAAGAACTGCTTATAAATAAGCAAGGAGCAACATGATCACAAAAAGTATGCTCACCCCGCCCTCCCGCGCGACGACCCGCCTTTCAGAAGCGGAAGATATCGCCATGTTGCAACTTCACACTGGTGAGCAGGGGCTACAATTTCGCGAGTTAAACCTTTCTCAGCAAATCACCACAACACGCACTAAATGGCGGCTCTTCCATTCGCCGCTTGCAAGCCTGGTCGCCAGCGCTGAAACAGCAGCCGACCCAGCACAAGACGACCGTTAAGTATGCTTTCGATTGGTATTGTCTCGTTGACTCCCGGGGCGGGCGCGAAAACACTGTGTGCGAATCTCGCTAATGAGCTGGCGACGGCGGCCTCCCCTACGCTGGCGGTGGACTTAACCCCAGAAAATATGCTGCGGCTGCATTTTGGCATGCCGTTAGAGGACCGTCGCGGTCTGATAAACCAGGATCCACTGGAGGTATTCGAGTATCCATCCGGTGTTCATTACCTGCCTTACGGAGAGAGCCTGCCTCATGGAGAGAGCCTGCAGGGCGCCAGCTCTCAGCTCGACAGAGGCGAGCCTGCAACAGGTTCGCAACTGACGCAGGTACTTGAGCGACTGCCGGATGACTATACGTATTGCTGTATTAACCTCGGCACTCAGGATCTGAACCACCTCGATGCGCTGCAAAACAGCCTTGATATCCTGTTGTGCGTGCTTGAACCAGCGCCTTTAACCTACGCCTACCTTTACCGGGCGTTATCTCGGGACTTAAAGAACGCGCCGCTGTCATTTTCCTCGGTGTATTTTGTGTTTAATAAAGTGGCGCCTAATTTAACCTTGAACAAAGACATCCTTAACCTGTTAAAAGCAGAACTGAACCCCCGTATTCTTGCGCCGATGATGGTTCACCATGACCAGCATGTACCTGAGGCGCTCGCTACGCAGCAGCCCGTAGTCGATTACGCCATCGCCTCACGCGCCGCCGGCGATTTTGAAGCCCTCGCACTGTGGCTAAAAACGGTGCTGAAGTGAAGGTGGCTGAATGAGTGTGCTAAAGACACTGCAGGCACAGTGGAAAACCCTGCGTCGCAACCATTCAAAAACCCATTCAGTCGGCGTGCTTAGTGCTGCCCTCATAGGGCTCTTGCTGTTGTCTAAACGCACCTCGATGCAGGGCCTGCAGGCACGTTTCTGGTTTCCTCATGTAGCGCGCCAACGCTGGTCCTTACTGGACCCCTTGCGCATTGTCATTCAGGTAGTCTGGCTGGTTTTTGCCAACCGGGCGCCGCGGCAAAAAGCCGATAACCAACGTTTTACCGCACTCAAGCTGTCGGCCTATCAGGCCCGGAATGCACGACCGGTGAGACTATTACAGCGCCTGACCAGTTCGTCGTTCAGTGCGCTAACCGCATTGGCCCCCAAATTACTGCGCTCGACCCTGATGCGTGTGGCGTTAACCGTGGTATCAGCGCTGTTTGTAGCCTTTACCATCTCATTGCCTATGGATGCCAGCGCACAGGCGCTTATGTTGCTTGCGTTCTGGGCGGTTGCGCTGTGGGTTCGTGATACCTCGGGGCGGCTGCCGCTGTTACTGATGATTGTGCTCTCAGTGTTGGTCAGCTCGCGCTATCTGTGGTGGCGGGTGACCCAGACCATTAACTGGGATGTGCCGTTGGACGCCACCTTCGCGATTATTCTGCTCAGTGCCGAAATTTATGCCTGGACCATTCTTATTCTTGGTTATATACAAACCGCCTGGCCATTAAAACGGGGCGTGGCCAAACTGCCTGACGACCTTACCGAATGGCCCAGTGTCGATATTTTCATCCCCAGTTACAACGAACCGCTCAAAGTGGTTCGCCCGACTATTCTGGCGGCACTGGCCATCGACTGGCCGAAGGACAAACTCAACGTTTATGTTCTGGATGACGGTAAGCGCGACGAGTTCCGCCAGTTCTGTGATGAAGCCGGGGTAGACTATATGGTGCGCCCGGACAACAGCCACGCCAAAGCCGGTAACCTCAACCATGCACTGGGCAAAACCGGCGGCGACTACATCGCTATTTTCGACTGTGATCACATCCCTACCCGCTCGTTCTTGCAAATGACCATGGGCTGGTTTCTGAAAGATCCCAAATTGGCACTGGTGCAAACACCGCATCATTTCTTCTCGCCTGATCCCTTCGAGCGCAACCTGTCTATTTTCCGTTCCAAACCAAATGAGAACGAACTCTTTTACGGCCTGATTCAGGACGGCAATGACTTATGGAACTCGTCGTTCTTCTGCGGTTCATGCGCGGTCTTAAAGCGTGGGCCACTGGAAGAGATCGGCGGTATCGCAACCGAAACCGTTACCGAAGATGCCCACACCGCGCTGAAACTGCACCGCTTGGGGTATAACTCGGCCTATCTTAATATTCCGCAAGCGGCTGGCCTGGCGACCGAGAGTTTATCCAGCCATATTGGTCAGCGTATTCGCTGGGCACGAGGCATGGCGCAGATTTTCCGCCTCGATAACCCGCTCTTTGGTAAGGGTCTTAACCTCGGCCAGCGGCTATGCTACGCCAATGCGATGCTCTATTTCTTTAATGGCATTCCACGCATGATCTTTATGCTCGCTCCGTTAGCCTTTTTGCTGTTCGGTGCCTATATCATTTTTGCCCCGGCGGTTATGATCGCGGCCTATGCGCTGCCCCATATTGTGCATTCCTATTTAACCAATTCGCGCCATCAGGGTCCTTATCGGCATTCATTCTGGGCCGAAATGTATGAAACCGTCCTGGCCTGGTATATTCTGCGCCCAACCACCGTGGCCTTATTTGCGCCCAAACAGGGCAAGTTCAACGTAACTGAAAAAGGCGGACTGAATGAATCAGAGTTTTACGACTGGAAAATCTCCAGCCCTTACCTGATCCTGATCAGTTTGAGTCTGCTTGGGGCCGCCTTCGGTATTTGGCGCCTCATGAATGGCCCCTCAAATGAATACCTTAGTATTGCCCTGAACCTGGTCTGGCTGACTTACAACCTGATTATTCTTGGCGGCGCCATTTCAGTTGCCGAAGAAGCAAAACAGGTGCGTGTGTCGCACCGTATCTCAGTTAACCGACCCGCCACCCTGATTACCGACAGTGGCCACAGTTATCAGGTTACCCTCGATGATTTCTCTGACAATGGTGCCGGTTTAAGCGTCCCTGACGGGGTCACTATCAAACCGGGTAGCCAGGTACAAGTTGCATTAATCAGCGCAGAAACGGAAAATGCCTTTAACGCGGACGTGGTGAGTGTTCGTAAAAACAAAGTGGGCGTCCAATTTCGCTTTGCCAGCCTGGCGCAGGAGCAGAGCTTTATAACAGCAACCTTCTCGCGTGCGGATGCATGGACCGATTGGCGGCCAGAGCAAAAAGATTCACCTGTTACCAGTTTTGGTGAAGTGATCACCATTAGCCTTGAAGGCTACAAACGACTGGTTAATCAATTCACCCCAATTTTAAACCCGGTTATCAGTGTCATCATCAGGTTCTGGGCAAAATGTAAAAGCGTACTTCCACGCACTCCTGGCAAAAAGGTTTCTGACAATGGTTAATTCGTATCTGTCTTTCGTGTTTGCATTCGCCGTACTGGCCACGGTCTCGCTGCCGTCGTTTAGTCAGGATGAGACGGCCAGCGAGGCGCAGGACAGGCTGCCGACCCGGCTGGATAGTATCGAACTGCGCGACTTTGACCTCGATAACCTACGCATCAGCGGCCAGAACCCTGTCGTTACTGTGGCCTTCGGTAGTCGTATCGATGAACTGGTAACCGCGGCTTCACTTACCCTGCTGGTGCGCAGTTCGCCGTTGATTGAAAGCGATACCGCACAGCTGGTGATTAACCTGAATGGCGAGACGATTGGCGCGCGCAGCGTTCGCAGTGATGATGAAAGTCAGTTGACCCGCTACCAATTCGATATCGAACCGCATTACTTCTCGACCTACAATGAACTTAGCATTGAGCTGATTGCTGGCCGCGCGGCCATGCAGTGCGGTGCCGCATCGCCAGGCACCTGGGTAGAAATGTCCGGCGCCAGTACCCTGGAGCTAACCAAGCAACAGCTACGACTGGAAAACGAACTGGCTTTTTTCCCTGAGCCGTTTTTCGATGAACGCAGCTTTGACCCAGTGCAGCTTAATTTACTCACCCCTGAGCAGCCTTCCAGCAGCAAAGCCGAAGCCATGGCAATGGTCGCTGGCTATTTCGGTGCCCAGGCCGATTGGCGCGATCTCGACATTACCTACACTGCATTGAACGATGACGCGGAATGGCCTGAGTACCATAGTATTGTGTTTGCAACACACGCTGAATTAGACCAACTCGGGCTGCCAGTCGAAACGCCGGATGCGGGTGCAGTGCTGATGACCGATAACCCGCAGCACCCTGCTTACAAAGTGATGCTGGTGACCGGGTCTGATGACAGCGAAGTAAAGCAAACCGCACAGTCACTGGTGCTGACCCGCGCTGGCCTAAGTGGTGACCAGGCTGACCTGCGCCCGCAAACTATTGATCCTCGTCAGCCTTACGCCGCTCCAAACTGGGTCAGCACGCAACGCAGGGTGTCCTTTAGCGAACTCGTAAGCCACCCCTCGGAGTTGCAACGTGAAGGGTACCGCCCGGCACCGATCAATGTCGGCTTGCGCTTACCGCCTGATCTCTTTACCTGGCAACGCTACGGCATTCCGATTGACCTTCGTTTTCGTTACACGCCCCCTGTGCAAGCAGATGAAAGCCGTTTGCGCGTGTTCATCAATGGGCAGTTTACTCAGGCCTATACACTGAACCAGTCCGGTCGGCAAAGCTCCACCGAGCGCGTGCGTATTCCTTTGGTGAGCGATATTAATGACGCCAACCGCCTGCAGTTACCGGCGTTTCAGCTATCCACTATCAATAACCTGAGTCTCGAGTATTCATTCCCGCGGCCCATTGGCGGCTGTGACTACGAGCCTGCGAACAACACCATGGGTGTGATTGATGGCAATTCCACCATTGATCTGCGTGGCTACCACCATTACACCGCACTGCCCAATCTGCATTTATTTGCCAAGGCCGGGTTCCCGTTCACCCGTTACGATGACCTCTCGCAGAGTGTCTTTTTACTCGGTGATTTAACCAGCTCAGAGCAAATGATCACGCTGCTCGACACCGTTGCTCATATGGGTGCATCAACCGGCTACCCGGGTGTGTTGTTGCAGGTCAGTACGATTGACGACTACCAGCCTGACACTAAGCGTGCCGAGAAAGACTTTGTCCTGATTAGCCATTACGCCTTGCAGCAATTCAGCAACCGCTTTGGCCAGAACACGCTGCAGCGCCAGTTGCGCGGCCAGCAGTTGGCTGGGCATCCTGACACCCTTAGCGGTGCTGACCTGACCTTTACCAGCGATGGCCCGGGCGCTGCCTTTCTTGCCTTTGAGTCTCCGTTAAGCGATGAGCGAAGTGTGGTTGCACTACTGGCATCTGAAGATGAGTATTTATCTCGCTTGCGCCAGGTGCTTACGTCGGCCGAGCTCAGCGACCAGATCGATGGCTTCTTAACGATGCTCACGCCGTCGCGCATTGTCAGTTATGAGCCCCGTTCACCCTATTATGTCGGTGAGCTTAGCTGGTGGAACCGAATGACCTATCATGTGGCGCAGCACCCGGTGGTGGTTGTCTTCTTTGCCCTGCTTGCGGTCATTTTAATTGCGTTAATGGTGTACGCAGGCCTGGCGCGGATCGCACAGAAACGACAGGCCGCTAACTCATGAAGATATTTAGCCGGAATACACTGATAGTCGCCTCGCTTTGCAGCCTGCTGCTGAGTGCCTGCGCCGATAACGGCGGCAGCACGCGGGACTATAAGTTCCAGCCGCCACCAACGGTCGACAATGAGGTTACCTTTGCTTACCACTGGCAGCGCCTGGTCGATGATTTTGTCAGTGAAGACGGGCGCGTGATTGACCTTGGTTCAGAGGGAAGTATTTCCACCTCCGAAGGACAGTCGTACGGCATGTTTTTCGCCCTGGTCGCCAATGATCAGGCGACCTTCCAGCGCCTACTGCAATGGACTGAAAACAACCTCGCACCGGCCGGATTGGATGCACAACTGCCCGCCTGGCAATGGGGCTACGACGAAGACACCGACCGCTGGGGTATTCTTGATTCAAACCCGGCCTCCGACGCTGACGTCTGGATGGCGTTCTCACTACTGGAGGCAGGCCGCTTGTGGGACAGAGCCGATTACCGAGAGCTTGGTAGTTTGCTTGCATCGCGCATCCTGCGTGAGTCAGTTGCGGAAGTTGGCGACGAGACTGTGCTGTTGCCGGCCCCTTGCGGCTTTGTTAAGTCAGAGCGGGTGACCTTAAACCCAAGCTATTTCAGCTTAAGTGTATTTGCCGGACTGGCTCATATACTCGACGACGAGCGCTGGCAGGTTATTTACCAAAGCAGTCTGCGTCAGCTTAGCGCGAATGCCGATGTGTTTGGCGGCTTCTTCAGCGACTGGGTAAGTCTCGACTATGACCTCAACGTGATTAACCAGGACGCGCTGCATGGCAGCTATGATGCGATCCGCACCTACTTATGGTTGCACCTTGATGCCACTCGGTCGAATGCCAGCCCTGAGGTTCAGGTGTTACTGGACAAGACTCAGCCACTGGTTGACTACATCGAACAGCAGCAAACGCCACCCGAGCATATTTACCCCAATGGGCAGACCTCGGGGACGGGACCAATTGGGTTTTCAATTGCCCTCGCCCCGTACCTGAGTCGCTTTGACCCGGAACTGGAAAGCCTGCAGTATCAACGCCTGCTCGCCCGCGGTGCTGCCGGTTACGACCAGCGTTACTATGACAGTATGTTGATCCTGTTTGGGCTGGCTGCTCAGCAATGCTTCGCCTTCAACAACAACGGCACCCTTGAGGTTAACTGGCATGCTGAAAACTGCTAGCCTGCTTGTACTAATAGGCTGGCTTGCGCTGAGTACTCAGGCCGCCGCAGAGAATTCGCTGCAACGCGAATCCGTGCGCCTGCTTGAGGACAACCTCTCGCTCTGGTACCAGCGCAGCCGTCCGGACCGCATGGAGCCGATGTTAGTACAGCTACTACGGGTCGACCCCAATAATCCCTATCTGATTGAAGCTAGTTTCTCGCTTGCGTTGCAACGCAATGACCTCGACAGCGCCCGCCGCTACGTCGAACAATTGCAGTCAATAGCGGCGGATCATCCGGTCACCGCGCGCGCCACTGAAGCACTTAAGCTGGAAAGCGAATCAGGCGCAAAGCTGGGCGAAGCACGGCTATTGTTCCTTGCTGGTCAATACCAGCAGGCGGCGCAGCAGTATCAAAGTGTGTTTCCGACCCCTCCCCGGCAAACAGGGCTCGCCATTGATTACTGGCAAGCACGCAGCCTGGCCGGCGAATCGGAAACTGCCGTGGATGCCTTGCAGGATCTGCATGCCCGGTACCCTTACAACGGCCGGGTCGAAATTGCGCTCTACCGCATGCATTATCTGAACGACTCGCTGACACCTGAGCACTTAGCAGCCCTGACTCAATTAACCACCGACCCGGTGTTTGGCCGCGAAGCACTCGGGCTTTGGCAACGGCTTTACTCTACATTGCCGCTGACAGACCAATACTTTGAACTGTTTACGAGATTAACCAGTTTGCACCCCGACAGCGATGAGATAGCGGCAAACTACGCGCGCTTCCAACGCAGCTATGAGGCGCTACAGGAACGTCAAAGCGACCCGGCCTACCAACGTTATCTGCGTGGTGTGGCCGCTCTGGAAGCGGAGCAGAATGAACAGGCGGAACGAATTTTCGAGCAAGCCTACCGCGAGTTAGACCCCTTCCCAGAACTTTACGGTAACCTCGGTTACGCGACTATGCGCCAGGGCAAGCACGAGCAAGCCCACCACTGGTTCTCAGAGGCGGCGTACCTGGCACCGCAACAACAGGTGTGGATGGAGCTACGCGAGATCGCCCTATTCTGGTGGCGGTTGCAGCAAGTCGACAGCGCACTCGACAATGCGGATCTGGAATCGGCTCGCCACTTATTAGACATACTGGCCAGCAGCAGCGAAGCGCCACTGGAAGTTCAGTTACGTCAGGCTCGCTTGCAGGCAATGCTTGGCAATAGCGCCCAGGCGATTCAACTTTATGAGCAGGTGTTGGCCAGCGATAACGACAGTGAGGCCGCGCTGTGGGGGAGCTTTCAGTTACGACTGCAACAACACGACAATCAGCTGACCCCACCGCTTAACGCATGGATAGCTGGTTTATCGCCGGCCCAGTATGCCAGAATTGCCGGTGAGGTTGACCGCCTGCGTGCTCAGGCGCTGATCACAAGGGGTGATGATGTCTATGCCAGCGGCGATTCGGCTCAGGCGGTCGAGCTCTGGCAGCAGGCGCAACAACTGACGCCGTCTGATCCCTGGCTAATGTTCCGCCTCGCTCGCGAACTGGATGCTGACGGCCAGCACCAGTCCGCCCGCGCGTTGTTTGCGCCACTGCTTACATCCGAGGCGACGGCGGACACACATTATGCCTATGCGCTAACCCTCTCCCGCCAGCAACGATATCGAGACGCTGCCACTCAGTTGAGTGCAATTAACCCGGCTCAACGCACAGATGCGATCAACGAACTCGAGTCCCGGGTGCAGACCGAGTTAACCATCAGCCGCCTGCAAAATGACTGGCGCCAGGCGCTCAGGGATGAACCTGAGTTACTGCAAACTCTGGCACCAAATGAACAGCCCAGAGCCTTGAATGCTATTGCAGATCAGGCGACTTCAAGCGACAAATGGGTCCTGCCCCGGATTCAGCTATTGACCGAACACGCGGAACAAAACCGTAATGAAAATAACAGCGAGATTCTGTTCGCTGCCAGCCGCATTGCTGAAGCCACTGACTCAACCCAGCTCGCTGCAAACTGGAGCCAGCAGGCACTCGAAGCACGGCTCGCTTCAAGCCAGAGCACTATCTGGCAATACGGCAGTGGCGATGACTGGCAGGTTAGCAATGCCCGTTCACGATTAGAGCGATCGGCGCAGGCCAGTGAATATGCGGTTGATCTAGCCTGGCAAAACCAGTCCAGTTCCGGCACCGCTGGGGTGACAGACTGGCAGTCACGTACCCTGCTTATCGGAATCGATTTACCCACCACTGAATCTGGTGCCCGCTGGCAACTGCGCATCGACCCAACCTCGGTGTCAGCCGGTGAATTTGATAGCGACGATAGCTTCTGGCGCCCGCGGGTCGGCAGCGGGCTTATCTGTGTACTTGAAAACTGCCCGGTAAACGGTATTCAGAGCGAAGCGAAAGATTCGGGTATCGCCTTGGGTATCAGCCGTACCGGCTCGCGGGTAACGGCTGATTTGGGCGTTTCTCCCATCGGATTTGAACTCTCGACCTGGGTTGGTGGGATTGAAGTCGACGGCGATCTGGCCAGTTTCAGTTGGCGGGCCGGTGCCGAGCGCCGTGTTCAGAGTGCTAATTTACTGAGCTTTGCAGGGCGTCGGGACCCCTACTCGGATCGACACTGGGGTGGCGTCACGCGCAATGGGCTGTACACCAGTTTAAGCTGGGATCAGGGTGGCCTGGTCGGCTGGTGGGGTGTTGCTGGTGCCGAATACTATACCGGCCATAATGTCGCCTCGAATTCGCGCTGGTATGCACACAATGGTGTCTACTTGCGCGCATATGACACCGAAGCGCTGGCAGTGACTGTTGGCCTGACCAACCTCAACTGGGGTTTTCAGAAAACGTTAAGCGAAAATACCTTTGGCCATGGTGGGTATTACAGTCCGGCGCAGTACAATTCGCTTAGTGTACCCATCACCCTGTTTGGCCGCCGTAATCGACTCAGTTACAGTGTCCGTCTGGCGGGTGGTTATTCCACTGCACGTCAGCACGCCAGTGACTTCTACCCGAACGATCCCGACTTGCAGCAGCAGGCATGGGAGGCCGTGAACAATGGCTCCATCGAGCCGGTTTTCAACGGTGGCACAAGCTCAGGCTTTAACTACAGTTTATCCGGTCAGTTTGAGTACCGTCTTACTTCACGCTGGTATCTTGGCGCCACTATTACGGCGCAACGATCGGACACCTTTGCCCCGAATAACGGCATGCTCTATCTGCGTTATCAAAGCGGCGGCTTCAGTTTACCGCCCCGACGTCCACCGCAAGTACCCGCTGCCTATGTAGATTATTAGCCAGTTTGAGGCAAAGCGGCGTAACCTCTACTTCAGCAGTCATTTGATACAACTGACTACAAATGTCATTAGTCCGGCAACCTTGGGGGAGCATCCATGTCCTCGTGCAGAACACGGACTACAAGTACGTGAGTCTCCAACACCTGATAGAAAATAGCATGACGCTCTACCTGCAATCTACGATAGCCGGTAAGCACGTGAGCATAGTCAATGCCGAGCAGCGGATGGCTAAGCAGTTGTTTCATGCCCGCCTCAAGCTGATCCAGGTATTTATCAGCCTGCTCTGCTCCCCATTCGTCACAAGTAAACAACCAAATCCCGGTCAGATCAGCTTCCGCTTTCGGGGTAATGCTTAGCTTTAGCACTAACTAGCCGCCTTCCTTTGTTTGCGACCAGCCGCTTTGATAGACGATATATCGAGCGGTTTCGGTTTACCGCTTGATTCTCCATCAGCAAGGGCCTGACGCAGGACGGCAACCCGTTCCTTGGCCTGCTGGTCTTTTCGAATAAGGTCACGGATATACTCACTATCATTGCCGAAATGGCCGCCTTCAATCTGAGTTTTCACCCAGTTATCCTGCTGCTCAGTAAGCGTTATAGTTTTCCGGTGCATACTCATAATTGTTGCCTCTCAAAGCATGGTATGACAATATCATACTCTTTTCGGGAGCTGAATCAATGCCTAATCTTGGTTGCCCTAACGCAAGACCCCGGACAACAAACTGCGTTTTTTTAACTGCCAATTCCAAGATTACGTTTTTTCATATATGCCGACAACGCGAAGCTACGACAGGTGGTAGTAGGTTTTAAGATTGTCGTGGACGACATTCATGCCAAGGAATGCACTGCTGCGTAGTTCAATGTCGGAACGGCTAGCCTGGCGCTTGCGCCAAGCACGAAAGGCGCGTCGGGAAGGCACCTGGTGGATGGTTTTGTTAGGTGTGCTTCTTACAAGCTACGTCCCTAACTTTCCTAAGCACCAACGAAAGTACCCAAACAGCGGTTGGGTAAGGCAACAGCAAAACCATACCAATCATTGCTTTCAACGGCCAACCAATCCCCATATTTGACCAATAGAGTTTAGTTGCCAGCTCTCGCAGTTCGGGTGCAACATTTCTAGCTCTCTCGACATCTGACATACCGTCAAAATCGAAATCCATTAGGTAAAGTCGAAGATCAGCATAAAAGTGCGGCCAGTATGCTCCGATAGCAATCATCAAGCACATTACTGGAATTGAAACTAAGTTCAACTTCAGGAAAGAGAACCTACGAAACGCACAATAAACAGGAACTACAACCATGATTAGCACGAACAACAACTGAATTGCGATACCTAGCGACTCCAACTAATCTCCCCTTTCACCTAACGCCCGCAGCACGCGCGGCTTTGTAGTGAAGGCGAAGCCGCAACGAAAGAACCGTCGCTGTGCCTGCGATTGTTAGGTGCTGATTCACGGAATTGGCTCATAAATCACCTCAAAATTCGCCCCGAGCTCTGCTTGCAGTTTTGCCCGCATGGCCAGTGCGGCCGCCTCAAACTCCTTGAATTCCGCCTGACTCCAAGGACTTGGGTCAGGCGGGTATTCCCAATTAAGTGCTTTATCGTGCCAGGTAGATAATGTGTCGAGTTCTTGAAGCGTGGCCTCTGACAGCGATATCTTTTCTTCGATAGGTCCAACACCAAATCTTTGGAGTGCAGCATCATTACCACACCAGATGCAACCACCACCCCACTCGAACATAAGTCGTACTTTGTAGAAAGTTTGCATAAGCACCTAACGCCCCAAGCAGGGGAATATTTTGCGTTTTGAGCGCAGCGAAGCAAAATATTTCCGCTGCCTTGGTTTGTTAACTGCCATTGCCAGAACCCACAGTTTCAGTTGCTGGTAGTAGCTGGTGTGTGCTTTCAAAGCACCTGCCTCCAGGCCACCGAACATCAACTTGATCGTGCGGCATCTCAAAGGGCGGCTCGACGATTTGTCCGACACCTACACCGCGGCCCCAAGAGTCGAAGTCATTCGGCTGCCAAGTTATTGGGTTTTTCTTTACGTATTCCCCAACTTTGAATTCCATAAATCAGTCCGAATACTGGGTGCCAGTTAACGCTGCCATAAAAGGCGAGCAACTTGTTGCGAGTCCAGCGCGTGCAACGCGCGTTTTTTAATGGCCTTGTTAGGTGATGGCTCATAAATATTTTGGGTTCTTTTGCCTTTTCTCGCCTCTTTCTAGAGCTTCGATTGAGCCCTTTGCCCAGTTTCTGATGCCTTCATCTGGATGAAGCAATTCATTTAAAAGAAAAAGGAATTACTGATTTATCCTCACACTCACCAAGGAGCTCTATCAATTTGCCGCGTGTATATGGGTCTTTATGCTTATCTAGCAATTTAATTATTTCTGGCACCGCTTCGCTGGCAGAAGGTCTGGTGCCCCAATACGCGTCTTCAAATGTCATAGCATCGGTGTTGATAATATCTTTAATCCATAGACTGAGTTTTGATGCTTTCATGCCTCTTTGACACCTAACGACTCGCTCAGCTGCGGCTGGTATGGAGCGTATTTTGTGTTAATGTTTAAGCGCCAGCGAGTAACACAAAAGACGCGGAGTACCAGACGTCAGGCTGGAGCGGTTTGTTAGGTAAATCCAACACGGTTTTTATAATTCTTAATCCATAGCGCGATATCGCCAAATGCTCTCAAGCGAAGTTGATATTCATGGCGTTTTTGGAACGCCTGTGCATCAGGTGAGAACGAAGATGTCGTAATAAGCATCGCACTATTTGCTTGATGATCACATAATGTACCGTATAGAGTCCTAACCAAATCTACACCAATTTTTCTGTCCTTTCTGTATTTTTTTGCTTCTACCAAACACAGCATTTTTCCAAGATCGGTATCCAAATAGGCCAAGATATCCTTTCCTCCATCACGCGTAGCTTTGGTAAGCTCTACCTCCCAACCCATATCGGATAAAAGGCTTGCCAATAGCTCCTCAAATTGGCGGGAAGATAAGTCGTATATAGATTCGGGCTGCATTCTCAGTCTGTCGACAAGTTTATCCGTAGCGCTCATTATTGTCGGCTGAATGGTCGTTATAATTTTCTCCTCAGGCAACAAAAAACCATCCGAAAAATTGTATAGCTGACCACCTAATACGCTTAATATCTCTTTACTTTCTTCTCCAGTTAACATTTTGGCAAGCAGTTCCATCGCCAACGGGTTCCCATGAGAATTCTTAATAGCTAAATCTAACTGTTCTGGAGTTAATACCTTCTCCAAGAGGCCTTTAATCAATTCAAACGAGTAATTCTTAGATAGATTACCTAAGTTTAGTTTGCTTACACGATCCAAGTTCGGCAAAGATCGTGCTATAAAAATCAGCCCTCTTGTGGCTTTAATGTTATAGATTCTACTTATAGCAAATTTAATGTTATCTTCACTAAGCCCATCGGCACCATCAATTACTATACAAAAACTACCACTAGGTCTGTTTTCATATAGCTGATCTATAAAAGCAAATAGCGCTTCTTCGGTATTTTTTTCTTGTTCGAGATTCAACCAAAATGGTTGGGAAGCGATTCGACTTGATGCAAGAAAATATTTTACTAGGCTAGTTTTTCCTGTGCCTGCACTTCCAGTTACTGCAATAGCTCGATGAGACCTACCAAAAAAAATATTGCGGAGCCATTCAACTTCCGAATCTCTACCTACAAATCGTGAATCGATTACTCTTTGATATTCAAATTCGTCCATAATTTCTAGAGTTACCTAACGCTTGGCACACGTGCCGTTTTGGAGCCGCAGCGCGGCGGAAAAGCGGTCACCTTGCTGCCACTCGTTATGTTCCATTGCCAAGTCAGAACGGGATATCATCATCAACCTCCGATTCTGTCGCTGGAAGAGCCTTTTGCGGCAATGGAAGGCCGTTCGCTATGTAAAGATTTAATATATCTTCGCGGTCCATGAAGAGTATCTGGCTTCTCTTAGATGCGTCCAACTTCCCTCCGAGCCAATTTCTCGCCTGCTTGGTAATCTCCCCTCCAGCAACTATAAATGCATGGTCAACCAAGACACGCCGACTGGTTTCGGGATCGAATATTTCATGGCCGAGCATCATCAATACCTGATTATAGATTTCGGAGACGTTAGCGTTTGTGGCTTTACTTGCCCCCGAGGCATCAAGTTTTCCCTTTTTTACCTGTATGCCAAAATAAAGAACATGCTGTGTGGGAAGGATGAACCTCATCCAAATGTCCTTCCCATACTCCAAAGCCTTATCTTTGTGCCCTGCTGCCGTGATTCGGTGGTAACCCAACTGCCTGAACAGAGGTAGAAGAACGTCTTCAATTAGTTCGTCTTCAGAGCATTTGTCCAAGTAGCTTATCAGCTGGTCACGTTTTTCAATTTCTTTGGGAGTAAACGGTCTATGTGGGTTTGCAGTGAGTGATATTGTTTTTGTGCCGATATGACGAATATAAAGAAGTTCATCCTCTCCATAGAAAGCTTCGTAGCCTTCCCGTGACAAAGGTTTGTTCAACTCGTCTAAGCGCTCTGCGGTCCAATGCCAACGCGTTGATCCATCGTGAACGAAATCAAAATCACACTCTTCAAAGAACTGAGTGATATAGCTGCTTGAGCGGTAAGGGAAAAACTCTTTATCCCCAATAATCAGTTCCGCGATCGCGCGTAAATTTCTACTCTTAAATTTCATTTCACCCCTGAGCGTTTGAAAATGACCAAATTCTGGAACTCATGCGAACAGTCAACCAAGAACTGGTCCTACCCACAAAAAGTAGACACTGTTATGCGCATTTGCGCTCAAACTCTGCTGGACTGATATTGCCGAGAGCAGAGTGTCGTCGTTTGCGGTTATAAAAGATCTCGATGTATTCGAAGATACC
>NZ_PIPO01000010.1 GCF_003986975.1 Aliidiomarina soli
TGATTCAAATGCCTCTTACTGGCTTATCATGGCTTATCGCAAGTTAGTACGTCCTTCATCGCCTCCAACTGCCTAGGCATCCACCGTGTACGCTTAGTCACTTAACCATACAACCCAAAAACGTATAAGGGCTTGTCTTTTTCGCAAATGCCAGCGTTGCTGTCTTCACTCAATCGGTCACATACTCAATGTATGCTCCCTCAATCGTTCGACGGCGCCTTGGCCTTCACAAAAAATCCTTCGCCTTAAAGCTTCGAGTCGTACTTCTTTATTACATGACAAAGTACGATACGCCTCTACACCAAGTGTGTCTTGTAGAGTATTACCTAAGAGATTTCTCTTTGTTTGTTACAATCAGCTTGTCCAAGTTGTAAAAGAGCACGTAACAGTAAGTTACTGATAAATAATGTCTTAAACATCACTTATCGCTAACTTATCGTTCGCTAGGTAAATAAACGTTTGCAGGTCGCCTCGTAGCCATTTGCTTGTAGACAAGGCGTGGTGCGAGGACGTGTACTGTAGTACACGACGAGTGCCACAACGCAGGATACGAGGAAATGGTGGAGCCAAGCGGGATCGAACCGCTGACCTCCTGCGTGCAAGGCAGGCGCTCTCCCAGCTGAGCTATGGCCCCAATACCTGTGGAACTTTCCGCAGAATTTGGTTGGAGGCAAGGCGGCAAGGAGGACGCATACTGTAGTATGCGACGACGCAGCCAACGCAGCATCCAATCAAATTTGGTGGGTCTGAGTAGACTTGAACTACCGACCTCACCCTTATCAGGGGTGCGCTCTAACCAGCTGAGCTACAGACCCAGTATCCTAAACGTTACCGAACCTGTGTCGGTCGGTGACCTCACGCTCATCTGAATGTGCGTTCGAACCAACTAAGCTACAGACCCAGTATCCGTACAATGAACATCCGTTCTGTGTGTCATCCACACAAAACACGCGATAACTTTCATCATCACGTATATTCACGTTTATTTACCATGTATCAAAGCCAATTCAATCTGTGTGAGCACTCACATCTTTTGAGCTATCGTTAAGGAGGTGATCCAGCCGCAGGTTCCCCTACGGCTACCTTGTTACGACTTCACCCCAGTCATGAACCA
>NZ_PIPO01000011.1 GCF_003986975.1 Aliidiomarina soli
TGATTCAAATGCCTCTTACTGGCTTATCATGGCTTATCGCAAGTTAGTACGTCCTTCATCGCCTCCAACTGCCTAGGCATCCACCGTGTACGCTTAGTCACTTAACCATACAACCCAAAAACGTATACATCAGAGCCTCATAAATGAGCCACTGTGCTGTATTGGATTGTACTTTTTCTTTACATGACAAAGTACGATACGCCTCTACACCAAGTGTGTCTTGTAGAGTATTACCTAAGAGATTTCTCTTTGTTTGTTACAATCAGCTTGTCCAAGTTGTAAAAGAGCACGTAACAGTAAGTTACTGATAAATAATGTCTTAAACATCACTTATCGCTAACTTATCGTTCGCTAGGTAAATAAACGTTTGCAGGTCGCCTCGTAGCCATTTGCTTGTAGACAAGGCGTGGCGCGAGGGAGTGTACTGTAGTACACGACGAGTGCCGCAACGCAGGATACGAGGAAATGGTGGAGCCAAGCGGGATCGAACCGCTGACCTCCTGCGTGCAAGGCAGGCGCTCTCCCAGCTGAGCTATGGCCCCTTTGGTGCAAGGCTTTGCCACAACACTCCAGCGCGGCGTTGCTTCGGCTCATTCGCTCAGTCACGTACCGACGTACGCTCCTTCACTCATGTCACCTCGCGCCTTGCTCTGAAGCGTTCTGGCTGCGCTTATACATTGTATAAGCTAAACCGTTCCGCAGTTTTGGCGTGCTGGCAAGGCGGTGACCGAGGAAGTGTACTGTAGTACACGACGAGGGAACCAACGCAGTCCAGCGCGACAAAATGGTGGGTCTGAGTAGACTTGAACTACCGACCTCACCCTTATCAGGGGTGCGCTCTAACCAGCTGAGCTACAGACCCAGTATCCGTACAATGAATAACGTTCTGTGTGTCATCCACACAAAACACGCGATAACTTTCATCATCACGTATATTCACGTTTATTTACCATGTATCAAAGCCAATTCAATCTGTGTGAGCACTCACATCTTTTGAGCTATCGTTAAGGAGGTGATCCAGCCGCAGGTTCCCCTACGGCTACCTTGTTACGACTTCACCCCAGTCATGAACCA
>NZ_PIPO01000002.1 GCF_003986975.1 Aliidiomarina soli
CGTTGGTTCTTCTAAAATAGAAGTAATTAATTACTTGAATCTTATGGTCACCAGCATTTCAAGAGCAAATTTGACCCTACCTGCAGGACAAGCCTGTGGTTGAGATCTGCTACCGAAGTAGCTTTTTTAAGTTGCTCAATCAATGTAAGTGCCCACACAGATTGCTTGGCTTTGATAGATTGTTAAAGAACGTTTGCTTGTGGGCGTTAGCCGCTTCAAGCGAGGTGCGTATTCTACACGCCTCATTTTCGGTGTCAACGACTTTATTCAAGTTTCTGCGTTCAATTTGACTTGTTAGCAGAGAGTTAACACGTACTTTTAATGCTTTCCTGCTCATCTCGAGCCGGGAGCGCCATTTTAAGGATTTAAAACATCCCGTCAAGGCTTTTTTCAAACTTGCTTTGCTAGCAACTCGTTGCTGGCTAACCGTTTGAAGTGGGGCGCATTATAGAGCGCGGAGCTTTAAACACAAGCGATTTTCTGAAAAAAGCCTTAGAAAAAGGCCGTTTGAAGCAATTCTGTCCAGTTTGCTGTATATTTATACGTATTAAGTAAAGAAAGCGACTTCAGAGGTAACTATGTCTTCAAAATCTGTCCGTTCTTATAAAGGTAAATGCCCACAATATCCTTCGTCGGTCTATATTGATGAGTCTGCGGTGTTGGT
The DNA here is from genome assembly GCF_003986975.1 of Aliidiomarina soli. Taxonomy (GTDB): domain Bacteria; phylum Pseudomonadota; class Gammaproteobacteria; order Enterobacterales; family Alteromonadaceae; genus Aliidiomarina; species Aliidiomarina soli. The sequence goes on from NZ_PIPO01000002.1 coordinate 665, forward strand.
TGGCGACATCACACTAGGGGAAGACAGTAGTGTATGGCCGCTGGTCGCCGCTCGTGGCGATGTCAATTTCATCCGCGTTGGGGCGCGCAGCAATATTCAGGACGCATGTGTTCTCCATGTCACCCGTACTAGCGCTTCGAACGCGGATGGCTATCCATTGATTATTGGGGATGATGTCACCCTTGGTCATAAGGTGATGCTCCACGGCTGCCAGCTTGGTAACCGGATCCTGGTAGGGATGGGCGCTATTGTTATGGACGGTGCAGTGGTGGAAGACGATGTCATGATTGCAGCAGGTGCACTGGTAGCGCCGAATAAAACGCTCGAGAGCGGTTATTTGTATGTCGGCAGCCCAGCGCAGAAGAAACGTCCGCTGAATGAAAGCGAGCGCGACTTCCTGCAAAAGTCGTCACGTAACTATGTGGAGCTGAAAAACGATTACCTGGCAGAAATGCAAAACACTAACCGGATTTAATGAAAGTCTCGTGAACGGATTGCCTGCGTCGGCAGGCGATCCGAGATATCACGGAGGCGGCCCGCCACGACATGCACCACACTCTCTTCAATTTCTACCGTTCCGGTTACCTGCAATAGCTTTGCATGTAACCAGTGCTGACGTTGTTGACGCCCTAATTTTTGCCATAACACCACATTGACGTTACCGGTTTCATCTTCAAGAGTAATAAAAGTAACCCCGGTGCTGGTCGATGGCCGTTGCCGACCTACGACCAGGCCTATTACGGTGACAACCTGACCACTACGAAGGTGAATCAATTCTTGGGCGCGCTTATGCGTCGGCAGTACTCCCTGCTGATTCAATAGCGCTAGTGGGTGAGTGCCTAAGGTAAGACCCGTCGCAGCATAGTCCTGCACCATGGTGTCGACAGCCGAAGGCTCCGTCAGCTGATATTCCGCCTGGCCAGCTTCCGCCTCTGTTAATAAGGGTAGCTGCTCACCCAGGTGGGTCATATCCCAGCGAGCCTGATAACGGTGACCCGCAATACCACGAAATGCATCAGCACTGGCCAACGCCTGCAGGTCAGAACTGGGGATAGCCAGTGATTCGATCTCGGTTAACTTAGCAAAACCAACACCCGGGCGTGCTACAGTTATCTGATCGCTGGCGTCCTTGCTTAGGCCTTTTACTACACAGAACCCCAGACGAAGAGCCCAGCTGTCATCCTCTTTAGTTAGCTGGTGCTCCCACAGACTGTTATTTATACATACAGGCAGCACAGTTACCTGATGCTGCCGGGCATCCTGAATAAGCTGTGCTGCAGAATAAAACCCCATCGGCAGACTATTAAGCAGGCCGACATAAAAAGCCGCAGGGTAGTAGTACTTTAACCACGCTGACGCATACGCCAGGTTAGCAAAGCTGGCAGAGTGAGACTCGGGGAATCCATATTCACCAAAGCCACAGATTTGCTCAAATAAACGCAACGCAAATGACTCGTCATACCCCCGCGCCAGCATCCCCGACACTATTTTACGCTTAAACTCGAGCATCTGCCCCGTACTTTTCCAGGTCCCCATAGCCCGCCGCAGCTGATCGGCTTCGCCGCCGGAAAATCCGGCAGCCACCATGGCCAGCTTAATAACCTGCTCCTGAAAAATAGGAACGCCTAAGGTGCGTTTAAGTACCGCTTCAACCGCTGGGTTGGGATAGTCTTCAGGCTCAAGGCCGTCGCGGCGACGTAAATAAGGATGAACCATGTCACCCTGAATCGGGCCTGGTCTGACAATGGCTATTTGCACCACTAAGTCATAGAAGGTCTTCGGCTTCAGTCGCGGGAGCATATTCATTTGTGCCCGCGACTCAACCTGGAAGATTCCCACCGCATCGGCGCGTTGGAGCATCGCATACACGCTCTGGTCTTCCTGCGGGATTGAGCCAATAGTAAGGGTTCGCCCATAGCAATGCTCGACCCACTGAAAACCCCGCCGCAACGCCGAGAGCATACCCAGCCCCAGCACATCCACTTTTAACAGCTTCAATGCTTCGATGTCATTCTTATCCCACTGAATAACGGTACGCTCAGGCATTGCCGCATTTTCCACCGGGACCAGGTCAGATAAACGTTCAGCAGCAATAACAAAGCCACCCACATGCTGCGACAGGTGACGCGGAAATCCACGGATCTGCTCCACCAACTGGAGTAAATGGCCGCCCATGGGGTGCTGTAAAACGCCCAGAGCATCCAGTTGCTTTTGCCAGTCATCTTCACTGTCACGCCGATCCAGACGAGTCAGTAACTGGCTCAACTGAGCAAGCGGAAACCCCAGCGCTTTACCCACGTCTTTAATTGCACTGCGCAAGCGATAGGTAATTACTGTCGCTGTCAGCGCTGCCCGATGACGCCCGTACTTGCGATAAATATACTGAATGACTTCTTCCCGCCGCTGATGCTCAAAGTCGACATCGATATCCGGCGGTTCATCCCGTTCCTTCGAGATAAAGCGCTCAAAGAGTAATTCTGACTGGTCGGGATCAACGGCAGTAATGCCCAGACAATAACAAAGTACTGAATTTGCTGCCGAACCACGACCCTGAAAGAGAATATGCTGGCTTTCGGCAAACTGAACTAAGTCATAAATAGTAAGAAAGAAATGTTCATAATTAAGCTGTTCAACCAAAGCCAGCTCTGCATCAAGCTGACTCTGAACCTTCTGCGGGACCCCTGCTGGGTAACGACGTTGAGCACCCGCCTGGGCTTGCTCAGCCAGATAGTTCGCTGGCGTATACCCGGCCGGAACCACTTCCCCCGGATACTGATACCGTAAACACCCAAGGTCGAAGCTGCATTGACGGGCGATAAGCGCACTTTGTTGCAGCCACTTCAGTGGAAATAACTGAGTCAGCTGATCACAGGGACGTAAATGGCGCTCAGCATTCACCCAATGCTCCGACTCCATCGCTGCCACCGTGGTGTTTGCCGCGATTGCATTGATGGTATGCAACAACGGCAGACGCTCCGGACTGTGCAATAACGCCGCATTGCTGGCCGCAATGGGGGCGTCAAGCTGCGCCGCCAGAGAACTCACCGCCCGTGCACAGACCTGGTCGCTGGCGAGGCGATCACGCACGGCTAAAATCGCAAATCGATTGGCATAAAGCCGCCGTATATCAGCGATCTGCACGGATACGGCCTGTGTATTTGCTGCCGGCAACCAAAGCAACTCGCAGTCTGGCAGAGGTTTGCTCAGCAGCCACTCGGGTTTAAATAGATAGCTGCCTTTCTCTGCCTGTTGTCGGCAGTGGCTAATTAGGGCGCTCAGTTGCTGATAGCCCGCCAGGTTTTTCACCAGACATACGTAACGGCCAGTAGGGTCATTAAAGAAACAACCCACTAGCAGTTGAATATTATGCGCTTTCGCGGCCTGCCATGCTTTCACCACCCCCGCAAAAGAACATTCGTCGGTAATCGAAATGGCCTGGTAGCCAAGTTCAGCTGCCCGCTGCACCATCTCTGCCGGGGACGATGCCGCCTGCAGAAAACTATAATGGGTCAGACAGTGCAATTCAGCATAAGCCGTCATTAGCTTGCCCACCCATGTAAGTACCAGCGTTGCTCCGCAGCAAGGAAGTAAAGCCACCCCCAACGCCCGTGATGGTCCCGCGCCAGCATATAGTCACGCTGTTCAGAGCGAGGTTGCCACCAGGGGGATTGCAATCGTTGCGGCTGCCCGTGCAATTGCCACTCGTTGATGTCTACCACCTCGGGTATGACAAGCCAGGGCGGCCGCCAGTCACCTGCAGCCTGAAGATTGCCTGTCGTCCCCGGTGCACTAGCGGCAGGTGCCGGTTCCTGCTGACTTTCCGGCATCCACCCCGGTTTACGCCGATAGCCATAGACGCGCGCCTCGCCTAACTTCATTTGCAAACGGTTTAATAGCGCAGGCAGCGCGGTTTGCTCGCCAGTAACTGGTTCGAAACCATAACTGGTCGCCTGCAATTGCTCAAAATGTTGCGCCTCAAGCTGCACATACATCACCGGAGCACGCAGCTTAGTCGCCTCCATTGCTACCTGCAGCAGAGCGAAAAAGTCATCGGCCTGGGTTTGTGGGTAAGCCAGCTGAATCGGGATCTGCTGATGCTGTCCCTGCCGACAGGTGAGCACAATGAGAAAACGGGTCAGTGCCAGCTGCCGCGTTTGCAGGTAGCGCTGCAGCATCTGTAACAGTCGTTTGCAGCTAAAGCGCAGAGCGGCCCAACTGCGTGCTTCTGCCGCCAGTTCAACCCGGTGATTAAAATTGTCCGCTGGCTGCAGCCATTGTAATGGCACTGTTTGCTGCCCACGTAATTCAGCGACCAGGCGCACCACAGGGGCACCGAACTTCTTACCTAATGCCGTGGTCGGGACCTTTAACAGTTTATCCAGCGTATCTACACCCATATGGAGTAAACGAACTTTGACTGTTTCTTCCAGTGGGGTATTGATCACCAGACAATGCTGGCTGACATCCGCCATCGGCTGCTGCAAATCGTCCAGGCCTAATTGAGCACACCGCGGATTGGATGCAAAGGTCAGTTGATAACTGGCCCCGATCAGGTGAGTCTGGATACAATGCTTAACCTGCCCGGGATCCTGATATAACCGCTGCAGCCCTTGTAGCCTTAGCCACAACCCACAGTGCTCTGGATCTTGCGCTATTTCAGCAAAGTCGGCATACAGCGCCAGCGCTATGTCAGCCAATAATTGACGCTCAGTGGCTTCATCGTACTGCTCTGTTTGCAGGTTATCGCACAATAACCAGGCGTCGGATAATGGCATTGCGACTTCGACTCCGCAGTCGATCGCGGCCTGGTTTGCCTGCACAACGCGTAAACCAGTCACCTCATAGACCACCACCGGCTGCTCATCACTATAACGACGCTGGATATACTCAAGGTAGAGCTGAAAGCAACGAATGTACGCCCAGGGCGGTATTGAAGCTGGAACTACCATGCCTGCAACCGTTCACCCAAGCCATATACCGGCCATCCTCCAGGTCGCTTTAGTACATCCCAACTCAGTTGCCCCTGTTCAAGCTGCAGACGCAGCCGGCTATGGTAAGCACGCGCTTCGTTATTCATATGACAGGTGAAAACCAGCAGCAGAAGTTCGCCATGTAAGCGCCGCTGCCACTGGCGAACTGCCTGTGCGGGCAGGTTAGGATGCCAAATGCAGACCACCCCAGTGGATAATTCACTGACAACCTGGCTCACAGCCCAGGTTAACTCATCATCCTCCAGCCCTTGCAGCAAAGTATGCCGGGCATGGCTCAGCCCCATACCCGACACATGAGGCTGTGCAGGCGGGTTGAACCAGAAGACCGGATGGTTTGCACGCTCCGCAGACTGCAAGGGAGCACGGAGCAGGGCTGTTTCCCCACAGAATAACCCCGGTAGCTGTACTTCATGCAATTGGCCATAGGGCAATCCCCCGGCAAGCACCTGATCAAGCTGCGGATATCCCGTGCTGGCACGCTGTTGATTAGTCTCAACAATGTGTTGCTGGCCACGGAAAAGCTGACCACGTTGCAACATAGTTTGTAGAGCCGGGTGCTGCAGAGAATTCATGACAACCTCTAAACACTGTATATAAACACAGTATACAAGGCTGTTTTTCTCCAACGCAAGATGAGGCTGCGAAATTTTCTCTGCTTCAGGTATGATAACGGCAAAAACCTATGAACTTGCTGAGATTTTATTGCCAATGCTTCGATTTCTTCCTGCACCACTTAAGATACTGATCAATTTTCTCTGGGGCTGTCTGGCCACTACAGTAATTGCAGTGGCGATTATCCTGTTGGGGATTCTACGGATAGTTCCCATTCGTCCCTGGCAGCGCCTGGTAGCGTCGCTCGCCAATGGCTTATTCAGACTCTGGGGTTATGCAGTTACGGCAATGTTCAACCTGACCCAAAAAACCATCTGGCAGATAGAGGGAGGCGTGGAGCTACGCCGGGATGGCTGGTACATGATCATGGCCAACCACTTAAGCTGGGTCGACATTCTGGTGTTAATGCGGCTGGCCCATAAAGATATGCCAATGCCGCGCTTTTTCCTCAAGCAGGAGCTTTTCTGGGTTCCTTTTATCGGCTTTGGCTGCTGGGTTCTCGACATGCCTTTTATGAAACGCTACTCGCGCCAGCTGCTGGAAAAGAAGCCGCATTTAAAAGGCAAAGATATCGAGACCACGCGCCGGTCATGTGAGAAATTTAAGACCCTGCCGACCACGGTGATTAACTTCTGTGAAGGAACCCGTTTCACTGAAAAAAAGCGCGCGCAAAAACACAGCCCGTATCAGCATTTACTTCCCCCTAAGGCTGGTGGCACTGCGTTTACACTACAGGCAATGGAAGGTAACTTTGATGCGATCCTCGACATTACTATTGTCTACCCTGAGCGTAACCCTGATAAACCCCTGGTAATCGACTTCCTTGCCGGGCGCCTGCGCCATATTCATCTGCACATTGATGCATTGCCAGCCACTGATGATCTGGTCGGCGACTACTTTAACGACGTGGCGTTTAAAGAACACTTTCAGAGCTGGCTGAATACGCGCTGGGAGTTAAAAGACCAGCGCATCGAAAACATTATGCAGAGTCACCGCTCTCAGGCGCAGCGTTAGTTCGCTGCGCAGCTTTCTTCTGAGAGGACTCTTCGTTATCCGCATTGTCGTTATCTGAGTCCTCGTTCTCTGACTCCTCTTTATCTAACTCTTCAAGGTCCTTCTTCTGTTCTTTCTCAACCTGCTGCGAGGCAGCCAGTGCCGCGCCAACCTCGCGCATATCGACGCCACTTGGGTGCTGATACACACGCAAGCCAAATTCCGGAATGATAGCAAACAGGTGGTCAAATATATCCGACTGAATCCCTTCGTAGACCGCCCAGGCGGTGTCATTGGTAAACCCATAGACCTGCAACGGAAGTCCATCGGCCGTTGGCGCCAACTGCCGAACCAGCATAAACAATTCCTGGTGGATCCCAGGGTGGTGCTTTAAATACTGGCTGATATAAGCGCGGAACGTACCTATATTGGTCATGCGTCGCGAATTAATGGTGTCCGCGCCGCTCCCTTCCAGTTCATGGTTCCACTCACTCAGTTCATCATGTTTTTTCTTAATGTAATCGTTCAATAATGAGAAGCGCTGCAAATGCTCCAGCTCATCGTTACTCAAAAAACGAATGCTTTGCTGGTCGATCATGATTTCACGCATCATGCGTCGCCCGCCAGCCTGCTGCATGCCGCGCCAGTTTTTAAATGCGGTATCAATAAAGCGCCGGGTAGGGATGGTGGTAATGGTTTTATCCCAGTTCTGCACTTTTACTACATGCAACGAGATATCAATGACATCACCATCCGCACTTAAGCCGGGCATTTCCACCCAGTCACCCACACGAATAATGTCGTTTGAGGTGATCTGCATGCTCGCCACCAGCGACAACAGGGTATCCTGAAAAACCAGCATCAGTACCGCCGCCATGGCACCCAAACCAGACAGCAGAATAACTGGCGAGCGGTCAATTAATGTCGCAACGATGAGCAGCACCGCAATGACATAGATGACTATCTTGACGACCTGGACATACCCTTTAATGGGTTTCATCGCCGCGTCGGGACGACGCTCATATAAGCGGTTGAGAATAGTGAGAAAGTTTGCCACCGCCAGGGCCACAGAGAGAATGATAAAAGCCGTGGCCACATTTCTGACCACAGTGACCACGAAATCCGGCAGATGAGGGATTAACACAACGCCAGAAGATAGTACCAACGCGGGCACTACATTGGATAAACGGGTAATCACCCGTGACTCTTCAAATAAATGGTCCTGACCGAGTCGGGTTTGGCGCAAACCACGGGTAAGACCCGCCAATAAAACGTGCTTAGTAACCCAGTTACTGATCAGCGCCAGCAGCACCAATACTGTGACCGCGACCAGCGCGTACAGATAAGGCTGTTCTTCCAACCATGCCACCCAAGCTTGCACCGTGCTGACGATTTCTTCCAAAACAACCTCTGTCCACTGGATAATAAGTTCCCATAAACTAGCAAAAACCCTGTGATCGCGCTAGTTAGACTAAAGTCGGCGCGTCTTTAGCCGTTAAATTAGTATAATCTTATCCTTATCTTTACGATTGCAGGAGAGCAGGATGTCCCTTTCTATTCAGCAGCGGGTACTCGCGTTGGCATTGATACCACCGGTATTGATTGCCGCTATGGTTACTTTTTACAATTTTTATCAGGCACGCCACATGGGCGAACAAACCGTGGCTGACTTCGCAGGACAAATGGAAGGGGACCGACGAGCAGAGGTACGTAACTACCTGCAGCTTGCTATCAGTTCAATCCAGCATCTGGTGGTGGCTGACGACGGTAGTAATACCGCACAATTGCAGGAGCAGGCTAAAACCGTTCTGCGCAGTCTGCGGTTCGATGATGCCGGCGATGTTGGCTACGTGTTCGTCTATGACCAACAGGGTGTCAGTGTTGCTCACGGTGTCAACCAGGCCCTTGAAGGACGCAATTTACGTGACTTCCAGGACCCAAATGGGGTTTACCTGATTCAGGAACTGATTGCCGCCGCCGAACGTGGCGGCGACTATGTTGAATACGGGTGGGAAAATAGTAACGGCAATATCGGGCCCAAGCTTGGCTATGCCGATCTGGTTGAGAAATGGAACTGGGTGGTGGGAACAGGTTTCTGGATTGAAGGTTTGCAGGCCCAGGTTGATGCAACAGCCCAACGGGTCGACAATGCGGTTACCGAGGCCTTCATTAGTACACTAGTTGCTTCAATTATTGCGGTGCTGATTATCGCAGCGGTTGCATTCTACGTTTCCAGAGGAATTACCCGCCCTTTAAAAACCACCGTCACCGCAATGAACGACATTTCTCAGGGGGACGGCGACCTGACTCGCCGCATCACCGTCGAACAGGAAGACGAACTCGGTCAGCTCGCGACCTCCTTTAATCGTTTTGCCGATGACGTCGGTAACATGGTAATGACCATCCGTGATTCGTCGGGCGCCATGAATGAAGCCTCGGTTAAACTTAATCGGGTGCTTAGCGAAACGCGCCAGGGCGTCACCCGGCAGCAGGAAGAAAGCGAACAGGTCGCTACGGCAATTAACGAACTGGCCGCCGCATCGCAGGAAGTCGCACGCAGTGCTCAACAGGCTTCCACTGCAGCGAGCCAGGCTGAGGAGCTTGTGCAGTCTGCTAATAGCCAACTGCATTCTGCAGTCGAAGTCATCCATGGATTGGCCGATCAGGTTGCGGCAGGTACGAACGCTGTAGATCAGTTAAATGAGCAATCAAAACAAATCGGCAGCGTACTGGACGTTATCCGCAATATCGCCGAACAAACCAACTTGCTGGCACTCAATGCTGCTATCGAATCAGCCCGCGCGGGTGAGGCCGGCCGTGGCTTTGCGGTAGTCGCCGACGAAGTGCGCACCCTGGCCAGCCGGACCCAGGCCAGCACCCACGAAATCCAGGCCATGATTGAACAAGTCCAGCAAGGTACTTCTCAGGTAACGGGTATTATGGAAGCTATCGAACAAGGAAGTTCCACCAGCGTGGCTCAGGCCAGTGAAGTCGAAAGCGCCCTGGCTGATGTATTGCAGGCTGTGAATACTATCAATACCCAGAACGCACAAATCGCAACCGCGGCGGAAGAGCAAACATCGGTTTCTGAAACGATCAATCAGAACATGACAACCATTGTGGATATTGCCAACCAGACGGCAGACGGTACCCGTCAGGCGACGAGTTATATGGAAGAACTTGCCGATACGGCGGGACAGTTAGAGAAAAATGTAAGCCGCTACCAGGTGTAGCGGCTTCAGGCTTAGCGGGGTATTAGCTGTCTTTATTGACCAGGTACTTGGCCAGTTCCAGATAGTCTGAGAAGAAATCATTACTATCACGGAAGCCTTGAGGGTTCATGCGGTAGCGCCCATTGACGATAAACGTCGGGGTCTGCTGCACATTGTACTTTTCTGCTTCACGGCGCATGCGGTTTGCCTGACTGCGAGCAGGAAAGCTGTTGTACGCATTATCAAACTCATCACGATCAATACCGGCGGCGGCAAAAACACCCGCTAAATCATCCAGCGAATTGCTAACGTTACGCTGCTGGAAATGCTTACGGAAGACCAGCGGTGCAACCTCTTCGGTCACACCTAAAATATTGGCTGCCGCCCATGCACGAATGGTGATATCGCCCATGTTACGGGGACCAATAAAGTTTACATGATACTTTTTGAAGCTATCACCGAACTCTTCTCTGACCATTTCGCTAAACGGCTGGAATTGGTAACAACTGCCGCAGTAGAACGAGAAAAAATCAATGATCTCAGTTTCTTCGGTGGCTTCATCGCTCACCACGTCATAATGCACACCTTCTTCAAAATCCATTGCACTGGCACTCGCCATCATGCCCAATGTCGCGGCGGCGACCATTGCTAACCAAAGTTTTTTCATTGTCTGTTTACCTATTTTGAAGCTATTTATAAAAGCATTATGCCTTCGTTAGTAACCGGGCTGCAAGCGCAGCGGTTCTTCGTCCAGCGCTGCAAATTGCTCTTTCAGGGCAAGCACCTGACGCTCCCAGTACGCGGCTTCTGCGAACCAGCCGAAACTACGGGGAAAAGCGGGGTCGTCCCAACGCTTTGCCAGCCATGCCATGTACTGAATGATTCGCCAGGCGCGCAAAGGTTCAATTAATTTAAGTTCGGCCGCATTAAAAGTAGCAAACTCTTCATAGCCGTCAATCAAGGTATCCAGTTGCGCGACCTGATGATGACGCTCCCCGGAAAGCATCATCCATAAATCCTGAATAGCGGGGCCCTGGCGGCAGTCATCAAAATCGACCAGGGTTAAGCTGTCATCCCGCCACAGCAAGTTACCAACATGACAGTCACCATGCAGGCGAATGGAGTCATAGCGCGTGAGATCCAAGTCATTCAGGCGAGCCACGACAAGGTCCAAAATGGTGAAAAAAGGCAGGCGAATTGAATCTGGGATCAACGCACAGCCTCGCAATTGTTCGGTTGCCTGCTCAAGATCAGGGGGGCTATACAGTAATGGTCGGTGCACAAAGGGGGTCCGTTTCCCCACCATATGCATCCGCCCGACCTGACGCCCGAGCTGAAACAAGTGCTCGTCCTGATCCGCTTCCAGTGCTCGCCCGCCCACACTTGGGAACAGCGAAAAACGGAAACCAGCATGCTCTGCCAGCGTAGTGTCACCCAGCGTCAGCGGTGCCACCACCGGGATCTCAGCCTCTTTGAGTTCGGCCAGAAACGAATGCTCCTCAAGGATCTGCTGATCATTCCAGCGTTGCGGACGATAAAACTTGGCAACGTAACGCTTGCCGTCGGCGGCAAACTGGTAGACCCGGTTTTCATAGCTGTTCAGTGCCAGCAATCCGGTATCCGGCCATACATCGACGGCTTCAAGGGCATCCATAATCAGGTCTGGGGTGAGACCAGTAAAACTAAAATCTGTCATCTTGTTGATAAAAAATTACTCTGGGTTGTTCGCTCAACCTCAGAGTCTGACACCGAGCTCACCGTAAAGCGAATCTCAATCAGGCTGGCATCAAGAAAATACGGGTCTATCGCAACGGTAACTGGCACCGTATACACTTCACCGCCTTCAATGCGCAGTTCTGTCGGCCCCATATAATCGATTTCATCTAGTCCACTTACCTCGATGCGGAAGGTGTCCGCCTGCTGCGATTTATTGATAATCCGCAGCTGATACACGTTCTCAATGAAGCCCTGCTGATTTTCCCGGAACAGGGTATTACGGTCACGCACCACATCCAGCTCAAGAGGAACCCGGAACAGAATGTCTAACACCAACAGCGCCGTTAACACCAGAAGTGCCGCACCATAGCCAACGCTTTTCAAGCGGAAAACTTTGGTTTTACCGCCTTCCAGGCGCCGTTCCGTGGTAAAGCTAATGAGCTTTTTCGGGTAACCCATTTTCTCCATCACATTGTCGCAGGCGTCGATGCAGGCACCACAGTTAATGCATTCGTACTGCAAGCCATTGCGAATATCGATACCGGTCGGACAAACCTGGACACACAGGTTACAGTCAATGCAGTCGCCAAGCCCGAGCGCTCGCGGGTCCTGTTTACGCCCTCGGGGTCCACGTGGCTCGCCGCGTTTTTCGTCGTAAGCGACAATAAAGGTATCTTTATCAAACATCGCCGACTGAAAGCGGGCGTAGGGGCATATGTGGGTGCACATAATTTCACGCATCCAGCCGGCGTTACCGTAGGTGGCGAGAGTAAAGAAGATAACCGACCCCGTCGCCCATGCTCCCGACTGGAGCAGAAAAAACTCACCAAACAACTGCCGGATATCGGTGAAGTAGCCGACAAAGGTCAGTGCGGTCAGTAGAGCGACCAACAGCCAGGCGACGTGCTTCAGCACTTTACGCATAGCCTTGTCTGCGTCCATGGGCCGCTGATCGAGCTTCATTCGCTGGTGCCGCGAGCCTTCAATCTTGCGTTCAAACCACATAAAGATGAAGGTCCAGGTGGTTTGTGGACAAGTAAAGCCACACCAGACCCGACCCCATAAAGTGGTAACAAGAAACAGGGCAAACGCAGAGACCATGAAGATCCAGGCCAGAATGGTCAGATCCTGAGGCCACAGGGTCAGCCCGAAAATACGGAAGCGCTGATCCAGAATATTGAGCAGAATTGCCTGCTCTCCCTGATAGGTTAACCAGGGTAACAGCAGGAAGAGTGCCATCAGCGCAAAGCCTAACAAGCGACGGGCTGTTTCAACCCGGCCTTTTACGTCACGTACATAAATACGATCCGTTGGAGCATGCTGAGTGGACCCCTTAGCGGGCTGGATTTTGACAGGTTTACCAACGCTGTCCGGCGCTTTATCCTTCACTTCAATATTTTGCTGCATCGCGGCATACCACTACTAGTACCGTAAGTGCCGTCAGTATACGCCTTTCGGCAGCAAAGATCAGGCCACAGAGCTTGCGGTGCATCAAACAGTCGCACGGTTAAACCTCGTCTTGCTGGCATTGCGCCAGTACCACATCAAATAGCAGGTTGCTGCCCATTTCGACATGATGCCAGTGCGACCATTCGTCGGGAGCGTGGCTTACACCGTTGACGGAAGGAATAAAAATCAAACCAGCTTCGCTAATCTGAGTGAAAAACTGAACATCATGACCGGCGCCGCTTGGCATCCGCAGATACTTATAGTCTCGTGCTGCGGCTTTTTTCTCCATCAATTCGATCATGCTGTCACTGCAGTAGTCCGGCGCCAGCCAGCTGACCTCTTCCCTTTCATAGCGAAGTCGATGGCGCCGGGCGATGGATAACAAGGTTTTATCGCAGGCTTCCGCCAACTCTTTCATGACGGTTTCGCTCATATCACGAGCAACAATGGTAAAAATAGCTTCACCAGGCACTGTATGTGGGTAGCCTGGTTTGAGCTCAACTTTGCCCACCGTTATGCGCGTTTTATCGGTCCCATTTTCGTCGATAATCCGGGGGATCTCGTGGGCAAAATCAGCCAGCCCCATAAAGGCGTCGCTGCGCATATCCATCGGTGCTGTCCCGGCATGATCGGCTTTACCTTTGAGGTGAACAATCCACTTAAAGACCCCAGATATTCCATCGACAATACCAATCGGAATATTTTGCTGTTCCAGGACCGGACCCTGTTCTATATGTAACTCCAGAAAGCTGCGCATACTGCCTTTTGGCCAGGCAACCTCTAAGGCGTCCATCGGATTAAAACCGTGGGCTTTCATCGCATCCGTGAGGTAGACACCATCCGCGTCATGAGCCGACAGCAGCCAGTCCATATTGAGCTTGCCAGTAATCGCCTGAGCACCGAACATGCCGCCAAAGCGACCTTCTTCTTCGGCAGTGGCGACCACCCGTATGGGGTAATCGAGCGCGATTGACTGCTCCTTCATACAGCGCAGGATTTCAAGACCCGCCATCACCCCCAGAGCACCGTCGAAAATACCGCCCGCAGGCACCGTATCGAGATGGGAACCAATCACTACCGCAGGTTTATCAAGGTCGCCGAGACCAAACCAGACATTGCCGCCGCCATCAATATCAGCGATAAACCCCTCATTCAGAGCCAGATCGCGCAACCAGTAGCGTGCTTTCATATCGGCGTCGGTAAAGCCAGACCGGTAGACCCCATGGTCCTTTTCGTTGAAACCTATTTTAGAAAGTTCGAGAAGGCTAGATTTAAGGCGAGACAGGTTAATCTGCTGCATAGTGACTCCCAGTCAGTAAGGTTCAGGCTGGGAGCCACCTGTAGGTTAGCCGAGTGCTAACCCGAGGATTGCCGTGGCAATGGAAAAATATACCATTACCCCAGTGGCATCGGCAATTGTGGTCACCAAAGGTGTACTTGCCGTTGCCGGGTCCCAACCGAGACGCTTTAGTAAGAAAGGTAGTAGTAGACCAACCAGGCTGCCAATCATTACGATACTTAGCATGCTTAACCCGATGACCAGCATGATCTCCGGGGCGCGGAAGTAGGCCACAACCATAACCGCAGCCGCCATCGAAAGACCCAGTGAAAAACAAACCAACAGCTCTTTGGCAAATAACTTAAGCACATCCCCTTTGCCGATATCACCGGTGGCGATCGCCCGTATTACCAGCGTCGCTGTCTGTGAGCCGGAGTTACCACCACTGGCAATCAGCAAGGGTAAGAAGAACAGGAGCGTGCCATAGGCCATAATAGTGTCTTCATAGTAGGCAATAGCGGCACCTGAAAAGATATTCACAAACACCAGCAGCACCAGCCAGTTGATTCGTTTGCTATATAAGGTTCTTGGGCTGGCGTCGCGCAGGCTGGCTTCCAGCTTACCGACGGTTGCTGATTTGTGCATGGTGTCAGTGTCTTCTTCTTCGACCACGTCCATCGCGTCATCGAAGGTCACCATCCCCACCAGCAGGTTATCATTGGTCACCGCCGGAATAGCAATCAAGTCATAACGGGAAATAATACGCGCCGCTTCTGACTTGGGCATGTCCGGGTTCACACTGACCACATCGACTGTCATCAGGTCGTCAATCTGTTCATGCGGGGTAGCGGTCAGCAACTGGCGTAATGACACCACACCAGCTAGCTTGTGCTGCGCATCAACCACATAGACCTGATAAATAGTTTCTTTTTCCGGCGCACTCTGACGTAGCTTCTTCAATGCCTGCTCTACCGTGCATCCGACCGGTATCGTGGCATAATCAGAGGTCATCACCGAGCCCACCACGCCTTCTTCATAACTGACCAGGCGCAACAGGTCTTCGCGTTCTGAACGTGCCAGCCGGCGCATCAGTGCATCCTGCAGCTTAAGATCCAGCAGGGCATAGACATCAGCCCGCTCGTCCGACGACATATCGCGGAACAGCTGCGCCAACAGGCTCAGCTCCATGTGCGAAGCAACTTCCTGCTGGTGGGTCGGACGTAAATACCCAAACACCTCAGCCTGCTGCTGAGGTTCCATCATTTCCATCAGCGCCAGCGTATTGTAAACCTCAAAATGCTCGTCGAGGTATTCCGCCACGTCCGCCGATGGCATCGCGTTGAGCGCTGCTTTTAACCCTTCTGCGTCGCCGTGCTCGACCAACTCGACGAGATTTTCATAGCCTTCTACATATTGCATGGCATTCTCCTTTACGAGTTATTGCACTGTTGGCACGCGCATATCCGCCTGATGATCCTGCTCAAAACGTTGTGACATATGGCTAATAAACCCATCATCCCCACGGGTAATAAACAATGCCGCAATATCGTGCTGGTTGGCAAACGCCAGTCCGCGTTCCGTTCCCATCACCAGTAGCGCCGTAGCGTACCCATCGGCATCTGTCGCATTGTCTGCCAGCACGGTCACCGCAGCGAGCTTGTGGCTGATAGGTAAACCCGTTGTCGGGTCAATGGTATGCGAATAGCGTACGCCATTTTCTTCAAAATAGTTGCGGTAATCACCTGACCCGACCAGGGCGATATTCTCAATCGGGAGGATATGCTGAACAACCTGGCGCCCCTCGGTAGGCGCCTCAATACCAACGCGCCAGCGCGTCTCTTCACTGCGCATGCCTTTAGCGTATATATCACCACCAATATTTACCAGATGGTTATCGATACCCTGCTCAGTTAAATACGAACTTACTGCATCGACGCCATAGCCTTTTGCAATCCCGGATAGTTCGATAAAAATATCACTGGTGCGCATGGCGCTTTGTTCGTTTTCGTCCAGGATTAGGAAATGGTAGCCAACTTCCTCTAAGCGCTGCTCGATTTCGTCCTCGTCAGGTGCCGAGGTCACTCGACCATCACGACCAAACCCCCACAGGTTGACCAGTCCTCCAACCGTATGGTCAAAGCGTCCCTGTGAACGTGAGGCAATTGCTTCACTGCGCTGCAGCACATAAAAAAGCTCATCGTCAACGGTTACAGGCTGATGCAAAGGTGCATTATTGAGTTGGTTTAATACCGAGTCATCGCGATAGGTCGACATCTGCCGATCCACTTCATTCAGCGTAGTCATGATGCCCTGTTCAAGCTGCGCCAAATCAACATCGTCGTGTGCGGTACCCAGCGTTACCTCAAAAAAGGTGCCAAAGATTTCGCCACGCAGGGTATGGGGCTCCACGGGCCTGCTACAGGCGACCAACATACTGATTAGAAGAAGAATCGAAAACAGGCGGGAAAACATGGTCATTGCGCTACCTCATTCAGTATGCTGGAAAAAATCTCCCAAATTCTACCAAAAGGCCGGAAAATGAGCCACAAAGAAGCGCTGCCAGTAGAAAAAAAGAACCCGCCGGGGAGGCGGGTTAAAAGTTTCAACGGTCGTTTGGGGAACTTCCGTTACCGGGAGCAAAGGATGAGTTACTCCCGGGTCTTGCAGGTTCAGGACAGCGCGTAAGCAGTTTTCGCTGCATTCAAAACCGCAGCCATCTTGGCCGCACTTTGCACGGCCTGGGCTGATACGCCATGATCCAGCAGTGTCTTCACATGCGAATCAATGCACATGCCGCAGCCATTGAGGGCGGATACTGCCAATGAATAAAGTTCGAAATCAACTTTCTCGACACCTGGGTTCGCCATTGCGTTCATGCGCAGTCCGGCAGGCATCTTGGCAAACTGTTTGTCAGAGGCCAGGTGTAAAAATCGATAGTAAATATTGTTCATCGCCATTAACGAGGCAGCGGTTTTAGCCGCTTCAACCACGTTGGCTTCAACATTGCCTTCGGCTTCAGCTTCGACTGCTTTGATCAGCTTGCTGTCATTCAGCGAATAGGCCAGAGAAAGCGCTGTTCCATAAAACTGGTCCTTGGTCATCCCACTTGCGTCAGGATTGGAAAACAGGTTACCCAGATTCAGCTTGGTATCTTTTGAGTGGCTACCAAGCCCTGATTTGTAGTCTGCAATAGTCATACTTCACTCCAAAATTAGTTGCGTACTGAACAAGGTGGCTTAACAGCCGGGAAATAGCAGCGGTGCCCGGTGCTGTGGCACCGCTGACGTACTGGGCGCCTCGGTTACAGAGTATCGCCACCCACCGCACGGTTACATGGGCACAGCTCATCGGTTTGCAAACCATCGAGGATACGTACGATTTCCTGAGGGTTACGGCCCACGTTGAGGCTGTTCACTGAAACGTGCTGAATGGTGTTGTGTGGGTCAACCACGAAAGTCGCACGCAACGCCACGTTCTCTTCTTTGTCACGAACACCAAGACCATCGACCAGGTCGCCTGAAGTATCAGCAAATGAATACTGGTTCAGGCCATTCAGATCCGGGTGCTCACGACGCCATGCCAGCTTCACAAACTCGTTATCTGTGCTGCCGCCAAGAACTACTGCGTCACGGTCTGCAAACTCTTCATTCAGTTTCGCAAACTCAACGATTTCAGTTGGGCATACGAAGGTGAAGTCTTTCGGGTAGAAAAAGATAACTTTCCACTTACCTTCAAAGCTGTCCTGAGTAATAGTCTCAAAAGCACTTTGCCCATTCTCTTCTGGCATGTTGAATCCAGGCTTCGCTGCAACAACTGAGAAATCTGGTAATTTATCGCCTACTGTTAACATAATTCGTCCTCCAATTAGGATTGCTGTTTGAAATTCACGTTGCACATGATAGGTTTAGCTCTGCATCGACGAAAGCGAATAAAAACTATCACAGTAATCGGTTAAACGAATAAAAGTGGTCAGCGGGAGAACTCCATGAACAAACTGCCAAGTCTGAAGAACCTTAGCTATCTACTGGCATTGCATCAGCATCAGAATTTCAACCGTGCTGCGCAGGCTTGCTACGTCAGCCAGTCCACATTAAGCAGTGGCATTCAAAATCTGGAAGAACAACTTGGCTGTCAGCTGATTGAGCGGGACCATAAGTCTTTCCTGTTCACCAGCATGGGCGAAGAAATTGTCGACCTGTCCCGCAATATTCTGACCCAAACCGAAGAATTGATGAATCACGCCCAAAGCCAGGGCAATATTATGGAAGGCCCTTTGCGGCTTGGCTGTATTCCGACCATTGGCCCTTTCCTGCTCGGCCCTTTGAGTCGCCGCCTGCATGACGACTTTCCGAAGCTGCAATTGCAGATCCGCGAAGACACCACCGCGCACCTGATGCAGCTGTTAAAGAATGGCGAACTGGATGCACTTATTCTGGCCTTACCGATTGAAACTCAGGGCAACCAGTCCTGGGTACTGGGTAAAGATCCGTTCAAGATGGTGCTACACCCGGATCTGGCCAAAGACGTCGGCGAGCCCGTGGACTACAATAAGCTGCCGGATCAAAGCATTTTCCTGCTTGAGCATGAACACTGTATGACCGGGCATGCGGTCACCGCCTGTCGCTTAGGTAATAGCCGTAAGATCAATCCTTTTACCGCATCCAGTCTGCATAGCCTGGTGCAAATGGCCGAAGCGCGGACCGGCGCCACCTTTGTGCCACAAATGGCAATCGACCAGGGAATCCTAAGTAACACTGAACTGGTTGCGCTGACCCCGACAGACGGTGAAGCCTATCGTGAAATAGGGCTGCTATTCAGACCCACCACGTCGCGCCGCCAAACATTCCGCAAAATTGCGGAAACGGTTGCAGACTTATTACCAATATCGACGTTAAGCTAAATAATGACATCGATAAGCAGCCACTGAACTTGTAGAAGCAAACATCCGTATAGCACTATCAACGCGGATCAGAATACGTCTCATAACAGACTGGAGAGCAACATGAAATTAGTTACCCGTTCACTCGCCTTGGTAAGCCTAAGCGTTATGACGCTGGCTGCAGCCCAGGCTGAAACCATTGAAACCCGCTGGGCTGATGTCGACGTCGAAACCGTCAGCGAAGGCCTTAACCACCCATGGGGACTGGCGTTTTTAAATGACGGCCGGATGCTGGTGACAGAGCGCGCAGGTACCATGCGTATTATTGAGGCGGACGGCACACACGGAGAACCCATTAGTGGCTTACCTGAAATCAAGGTTATGCGCCAGGGCGGACTATTCGACGTAAAATTGAGCCCCAATTACAGCAGCGATAGCCTGATTTATTTCGCCTATTCAGAACCTGAAAGCGAAGGCAGTGAAATCACCAGTACTGCGGTTGCCCGCGCTCGCCTCGAAGACAACGCGCTGCATGATCTTGAAGTTATCTTCAGTCAGTATCCAAAAGAAGAAGGTGGTCGTCACTACGGTGGTCGGCTGACATTTAGCGACGATGGCGAGTATCTGTTTATCGGGCTTGGTGACCGCGGACACCGTCAGGATGATGCCCAGACGCTGGATAAGCACACTGGTAAGCTGGTTCGAATCCATCCCGACGGTTCGGTGCCGGAGGACAACCCGTACGTCAACGAAGAAGGCGCTCTTGAGGAAATCTGGTCTTACGGCCACCGCAATATCCAGGGCATGGATATCCAACCTTCAACCGGTCATTTGTGGGCTGTCGAGCATGGCCCACAAGGCGGTGACGAACTGAACCGCCCACAATCCGGACACAACTATGGCTGGCCAGTTATAACCCATGGTGAACAGTACGGTGGTGGCGAAGTGGGTATCGGCTTTAAGAAAGACGATATGGAACTGCCGGTTTGGCACTGGACACCTTCTATCGCCGTATCGGGCATGACCTTTTATGACGGAAACCAGTTCCCGGCATGGCAGGGAAATGTCCTGGCAACCGGTTTGCGCGGACAACAGGTAGCGCGACTCGAAGTCGATGGTGACCATGTTATTCATCAGGAAACTCTGGAACTTGGCCAACGTATCCGAGAAATTCAGGTTGGCCCAGATGGGTACATTTATTTGTTAACGGACGACGCGGATGGAAAAGTACTGCGTTTATCTCCTGCTGAGTAAGCCTGCGGAGTGGTATCTATGAATCAATCAATTTCAAGGCTCGCGATCACCGCGAGCCTTTTTTCATTGGCTTTACCCGCGACGGGTGTCGCCAGCGACGCAAACGACTCTGTTAGCGCACAAGAGGAACCGATTGAGCGGGTCGTGGTAACAGCAACGCGCACCCGCCAGCCCTGGTTGAACTCAGCTGGTTCTATCGACCGCGTGGAAGTCGAGCAGCAACTCCCGGGCATGCGCATCGACATGGCAGAAATTCTGGCCGGGATTCCCGGCGTGCAAACCGATACCCGCTACAATTTTGCTCAGGACACCCGTATCGTATTGCGTGGGTTCGGCGCCCGGGCCGCCTTTGGTGTGCGCGGTGTTGTCATGCGACTGGACGGTATTCCATTGTCGATGCCCGACGGGCAGGCACAAACGTCGAGTATCTTTGTCGATGAACCGGCTCATGTGGAAGTCCTCCGCGGCCCCATTGCCAGCGTCTATGGCAACGCGGCGGGCGGAGTCATCAACCTGCAAAGCACACAACCCCGACAAAGCTATCTTGGTGCCTCTCTTGCGGTCGGCGAAAACGGCCGTCAACGAACCGCTTTGAATGGCGCTTATGTGCAGGGTCCGTTCTTTTTATCCGGGCATTATGCCGGCTTCCGCACCGACGGCGACCGTTCTCACGGCAACGTAGAGCGCGACCAGTACGCATTGCGCAGCGGCTATCAGTTTGCTAACGGGCTGGAGCTTATTGTGCGTGCCGATGACAACAATGCGCCCTTGTTGCAGGACCCGGGCTCGTTAACCGCTGAACAATGGCGGGAAGATCCGCAGCAAACCTTTGCTGGCGCTACTGTGTTCAACACCCGCAAGCAGATCCGTCATCGTCAGCAGTCTGTCACCCTACGTCAGACCCTGACCACAGTCGACTGGCAACTAGCAGCCTGGAATGGACAACGAGAGGTAGAACAATTTCTACCCTTTCCAGGCTCTGACCTGACCTCCTCGGGCGCTGTAATAGACCTGACCCGTGATTTTTACGGAGTTCATGGTCAGGTCAACTGGCGTCCGGCAGCCTTCAACGACCAATGGCAGTTGAGTCTGGGAACCGATATTGAACGACAGCAAGACACGCGCCTGGGTTTTGTAAATAATTTTGGCACAGCAGGTGATCTGCGCCGTGACGAAACCGGCGATGTTGAGAAGACTGATCTCTACGCGCTCAGTCAGTATGCACTTACTGACCAGTTAACCTGGTTACTCGGCGGTCGTGTCTCGGATATGAAGTTTGCGGTCGAGGACCGCTTTATAATTGACGGCATACGCCCGGACGACAGTGGCCAAATCGATTATTCCGAGCACGCCTGGACGACTGGTTTTAACTATCAGTTAACTGACACCTGGTCGGTATTTGCATCGGCTGGCGCTGGATTCGAAACCCCAACATTGACTGAACTAGCGTATCGAAACGATGACAGTGGCCTCAACCCCGAACTCGGTCCGGCACAGGTGCAGCAGTTTGAATTTGGCCATAAGTGGCTCACTGAACGGGGGATGGCTCAGCTCAGCTTGTTTGAAGTGCGTACCGATGATGAAATCGTGGTTGATCAATCAATCGATGGCCGCACCACGTACCGAAACGCTGCAGAAACTAAACGCCAGGGTGTCGAGCTAAGCGGTACCTATCAGTGGACACCGATGCTTGATCTGCGTGGAGCGGCAACAATTATTAAGGCCCGCTATAAAGGTGGTCAGTTAGACGACCAGCGTATCCCCGGGGTTGCAACCAGCAATCTGTATGCTCAAATCAATCTTTCACCCTGGCAGGATCAGCGTTTGCGTGCGTCGCTTACTGCACAGTATCGCTCGCGAATTGCCAGTAACGACGGCAATACTGAATTCGCTCCCTCGTTCGTGCTTTGGCATAGCGCGGTGGAAGCACGCCAGCAGATCGCTCAATGGCAATTCCGCCAGTGGTTGCGGGTCGACAACCTGCTTGACCGCAACTACGTGGGTTCGGTCATTGTGAATCAAGGTAGTGGGCGCTCGTTCGAGCCTGCGCCAGGCCGCCAGTTAAGTGCTGGGTTGGCAGTCGAACGGCGCTTTTAAGTTAGGTGACCGGTGGTTATTTACTTTAATAACCACCGGTCATATAGGCAAGCGTTAAGGTTCGCCATTCAGAATATGAAGCAGTGCTTTCGCTGCAGGCTCCGATGAGGCTGGGTTCTGCCCGGTAATCAACATGCCATCCTGAATAACATATGGCTTCCAGTCATCGGTTTTCTCGTAGCGGGCTCCTTTACCTTTGAGTTCATCCTCAAGCAAAAACGGCACCACAGAGGTCAACTCAACGGCTTCTTCTTCGCTGTTACTGAAGCCAGTCACAGCGCGCCCTGCGATTAAAGGCTTTCCGACCAGGCTGGCGTTTAGCAGTACCGCGGGAGCATGGCAAACTGCAGCAACAGCCTTACCCTGCTGCCAAAACTCCTCCAACAGACGAATGGATGTTTTATCTTCTGCCAGATCCCACATCGGTCCGTGTCCTCCAGGATAAAAAACCGCATCAAAGTCATCAGCACTGACCTCGCTCAGCTTCACCGTGTTAGACAGGGTCTCCTGTAGCGCGTCATCTTTGTAAAAACGCTCTGTTGCTTCGGTCTGGGCATCCTCAGTTTCACTGTTTGGATCGATCGGCGGCCGACCACCTTTTGGCGATGCCAGGGTGATACTGACTCCGGCATCGGCGAACACATAATAGGGTGCAGCAAACTCTTCCGCCCAGAATCCGGTTTTGTTACCGGTATCTCCGAGTTGCTCATGGGACGTCAAAATCATTAATACTTTCATGCCCGTTCCTTATTGATCAAAGTAGTTACCACAGCGCTACGTATGCGTTATGACAAACGATCAGTCTTCCAGCCAGCGATACAGTGTGCGACGGGTAACGCCGAGCACTTCAGCGGCTTTGCGCTTGTTACCGCCAGTCTCACGCAGCACATAGCGAACATAGTCGCGCTGTACATCACTCAATGAGCGTAGCTCACGCATGCCGGGCTCGCTATTGCCAGAGTCGTTCTGACTCAAGGTCAACTGGGACGCCTGCTGCATTCGTTCAGGCAGGTGTTCGGGGCGAATTTCACTGCCCTGACAGAAGGTTACTGCCCGTTCCATCGCGTTTTGCAGCTCTCGAACATTGCCAGGAAAAGGGTAGTCATAGATCTTTTCCATCGTCTCACGTGACAATGAAGGCGACAGTCCGTCGTCTTTGCTCAGCGCGGCGACAAAGTGCTGGGCTAACAACTCACGGTCATCACCTCGCTCGCGCAACGGAGGTACCTTGAGCGCGAAGGTTTCCAGACGATAAAACAGGTCCTGACGGAATTTACCTTCGCTAACCAGAGTTTCCAGGTCGCGGTGGGTTGCGGCGATAATGCGCACATCGACCAGAGTTTCCTGGTCACTGCCGACAGCGCGAATAGTCCCTTCCTGCAACACACGGAGCAGCTTCGCCTGCAGTTCCAGTGGCATTTCACCAATTTCGTCCAGTAACAAGGTGCCACCATGGGCTTCCTTCAACAAACCACTACGAGCCTTCTGAGCTCCGGTAAATGCGCCCGCCGCATGGCCAAAGAACTCGCTTTCCATCAATTCTTTCGGAATACCCGCACAGTTAACCGCCAGAAACGGCCCTTGCTGCCGCGCACTTTCTGCATGAATAGCTTGCGCCACCAGCTCTTTACCGGTGCCACTCTCGCCAAGTACAAGCACCGCCGAACCAGCATCAGCGACCTGATGAATTTGCTGGTATAGATCACGCATAGTGCGGCTGCGTCCAATCATGCCGTGAAAATTCTCAGTCTGCTGCTCCCGCATCGCCCGTACCGTATGCTTTAAACGACGGTTTTCCAGCAGACGTCGTACGCAGAGCAGGAAATGCTCCATATCCAGTGGTTTGGTGAGGAAGTCATCCGCACCTTGCTTCAAGGCTTCTACCGCTTGTGCCACCGTACCGAATGCAGTGATCAGTAAAATCGACGGAGTATCGCTTAAGGTGAGCAGTTTAGGCACCATGGTCATGCCATTGGCACCCGGCAAGCGTAAATCGCTCACCACCAGATCAGGCTGCCATTTTTCAATTAAGGGCAGGGCACTTTCCACGCTATCGCAGGCCTGTACCTGATACTTTTCAGCCTCAAGCTCTTCAACCAGCAACTCCTGTAGGCCTGGATCGTCTTCCACCACGACTATGCGCTCAGTCTTACTCGTCATCTTCATTCTCCACTGCCTTAATCACGGGCAAAGCCCGCGTTGGTAACCAGATTGTTACTTCACACCCACCTGCACTATGGTTTGCGATAGCAACCCGGCCGCCATGCTCGGTTACCACGTTATGAACAATTGCCAGCCCTAAACCAGTTCCTTCACCTTGCGTCTTGGTTGAGAAAAACGGCTCCAGCAACTGTGCCTGGTCCACCCCTTCAGGCAATCCAGCGCCATCATCGCGCACCCGGATCTGAACGCCGTCTCCGTCACTTACCGCTGTGACTGAAACCTCGCGGGTCGCCGACTGAGCCGCATTGCGAATAATATTAATCAAAGCCAGCTCAAGTCGTGCTTCGTCAGCTTCAATATGCAGATCATCCGGGACATCGAGTGTAATCTGCAATTCGTCGTTGGTTAACTCATGACGCAGGTTGGCCACACAGTCATTCGCCAGCGGTCCCAGCTGCACCGATTCATAGTCCGAGCTGCCGGCCCGGGTGTAGTTGAGTAATTGCCGAACGATACGGGTTAACCGCGCAACCTGTCCCCGAATAGCCTCCAGCTGCCGTACCTGAGAGGGGTCTTGATTGTCTTTTAACAATCGGCGGGCGCGGCCATCAATCACCGTCAATGGCGCCCCCAGCTCATGGGCTATACCGCCAGCAACGCGACCAATTGCGGCCATTTTTTCCTGGTACTGCAACTGCTGCGCAAGCGCCTCCTCATGAGCCTGTCGCTGCACCAGCTCCCTATCTTTGTTATCAATGCTATTCAGCATCCGGTTCAGCCCCCGCGCCAGCTCTGCCAGCTCCGACGGCCCGGCTTCATCAGCACGATGAGCCCGCTCACCGCGCTCAATCCGATTCATACTTTGGGTTAACGCATTGACGTGACGGCCGACGCCACCGTAGTGGCCAAATATCACCACCGCCAACGTCGCGAAGCAGAGCACCCCCCAAGTCGCCCAGGCGGTTTGCGATAACTGAGTGAGGGAGGCATCAAAATCACTGGCGCGCCGGTTTATCTGAATAAAACCGTTAGTGCGACCGAGATCGTCAAAGACAGGAATAAAATGCGAGAACAGGAACATCCCCGAAACCTGGCGATACCGTTCCTGCTGTTCGCCTGTGGTAACGACCTGCTGCGCAACCTGGCTGGTGGTCAGGTCACGCTCGGTAATACCCGCCGCAGCGACCTGATTGCCATTGACGTCAAATACAGAGGCCCCATAGATGCGGCCGATATCGAAAACCGACTGCAGGGTTCGGCGCACGGCTTCTTCATCGTTTACCGCCAGTGCTTCGCCGATGGGTAAGCGAATCGCCCGTCCTATTAACTCAACGTCATCTTTTAACCGATCAGATTCCAGCGTAGCCATGCGATCTAGGCCGACCGCAATCCCAGCGCCAGCAATAACCAGTAAAGGCAGCACCACATATAAAAGCAGTGCTCGCTGCAAGCCACTTAGGCGAAGAAATCGAAATACGGACTTTTTCATAGTTGTGTCACTTCTGTCACTGACATATCTGTCACATGTGACAAAAGTATACACTAATACCTCTTATATGGCTCCCTTCCAATCGGCTTAAACACCAGGCCAATAAAAATAGTCTTTTAAAAACATACAATTAAGAATTGTTTTTGAGTTATTCAACAATCTGGCATGACCTTCGCTTTATAACCTGTGACAACTTTAAACGAGGAGAACTTATTATGTTTAAACGTACTTTTGCATTATCAGCTATCGCCGCCGCTCTGTTTTCAATGCCAGCTCTGGCTCAGGAACAGCAACAGGACCAGCAGGCTTATGCTCAGCAGCAAATGGAAGAGATGGCGAATGAGCCAGTTTCTGATGAGCAACTGGAACAATTCGCTGATGCATTAGATGAGATCGAGCGCATCAACGATGAATTTGTCGCTGAACTTGAGCAAGCCGAAAACCAGGAAGAAGCGCAAGAACTGCAAATTGCAGCACAAAGCGAAATGGTTGAAGCAGTAGAAAACAGTGGTCTGTCTGTTGAAGAATACAACGCTATTGCGTATCGCATGCAGAACGACCCTGAAATTCAGCAACGCATCGAAGAACTTCGTTCTTAATTGCTGAAAGTAAACGAACCAAAGCGCGGCCACTCGGTCGCGCTTTTTTTTGGCCCATCCTTATCCTCAATTGTATGCGCGCTACCCCCATTGCCTGTCTGAAGTGGTATAGTTAGTACGCTAATAATTAACAAGCGTCTGAACGCTGCCGAATTTTACAACCGAGGATATAGTAATCATGTTGCGACATTTAAGCCTACTGGCGGCCGTTGGCACCTTTGCTGTGGCCTGTTCGCCTGCCAATGGTCCGGCTGAGCAGGACTCCCCCGCCGATACGGCCCTTCAACCAATGGTCGACGCCGACGGGTATGTCGACTACCGCTTTAATGAAAATTACCGCGAGCATCTGCGCACCTTATCAGCGGATGAATTCGAAGGCCGCGCCCCTGGCACCAAGGGTGAAGAATTAACCATCGAGTATGTCACCAGCTTATTCGAAGCCAATGGTATCGAGCCATTGAACGACGACTCCTATTTACAGCCTGTTCCCTTAGTGCGCATTGCCCCAACCCGGGTTACCAACCTGGCCATCGGCCATGATGGCAGCGACAGCGAATTTAAATATCGCGATGAGATGATGGTGTGGACTCCACGCGTAGTTGACAGTGTGGCCGTGGAGAACAGTGACCTGGTATTTGTCGGTTACGGCATTGTAGCCCCTGAATTTGACTGGAATGACTACGAAGGTCTTGATGTCGAAGGCAAAACCGTAGTGATGTTTGTCAATGACCCCGGCTACGCCACGCAGGACGACTCGTTGTTCACCGGCAATGCCATGACCTACTACGGCCGCTGGACCTACAAGTTCGAAGAAGCCGCCCGTCAGGGTGCTACCGGCGCCATTATTATTCACGAAACCGGCCCGGCCGGGTATGGCTGGGGTGTGATCGCAGGCGGTTCTCCGGTTCGTTTTGATCTGGCGCGCGACAACCGCAATATGGACCGTAGCGAAATCGAAGGCTGGATTACTGCTGAGAGCGCCGAAAAGCTCTTCGCTAACGTCGATATGACACTTGAAGAGGCACATCAACAGGCGCTATCCAGCGATTTCGAACCCATGTCACTGAATGCTCAGGCTTCAGTCACGGTGGAAAATGAGTTTAGCTACATCGACACTCATAACATTGCTGGTTACATTCCGGGGTCTGAACACCCGGGTGAGCATATTATCTACATGGCCCACTGGGATCATTTAGGCGTCGAGCCAATCAGCGGCGACATCTACAATGGTGCGCAGGACAATGCCAGTGGCACAGCCGGTGTACTGTCGATGGCAGAAGAGTTCGCCAAAGGGCAAGCGCCAGAGCGTTCAGTTGTATTTCTGTTGGTCGGTGCTGAAGAACGCGGATTACTCGGCTCTGCCTGGTATGCCTCCAACCCTTTGCTGCCGTTAGAGCAAGCCGTCGCAGGCATCAACATGGATGTGCTCAATGTGTATGGCCCCATGCGTGACTTTGTCGTGGTTGGCTGGGAGAATTCTGATATTCAGGACTACGCTGCACCGTTCGTTGATATGCAGAATCGTCACATGGCGCCGGAAACAAACCCGGAAGCAGGGATCTTCTATCGCTCAGATCACGTCAGCCTGGCTAATAAAGGGGTTCCTGTACTTTATGCAAAAGGTGGCAACGACCACTTCGAGCTCGGCGAGAGCTGGGGTCAGGAGCAGCGTGCTATCTTCAACCGTGAGGCCTATCACAAACCAGCCGACGAGTACGATCCGGAATGGGATTTACGCGGCACCCATCAGGACCTGTGGATTTATTTTCGGGTTGGCAACCAACTGGCCAACAGCCGTGACTGGCCACAATGGGCACAGGGTAATGAGTTTGAAGCCCTACGCCTGGAATCGGAACAACAGCGTCAGCAATAAGCCGGGTAGGTCAGGCGGTTTGCCGTTGCAAGCCGCTTTGCTGCCATAGTTGCTGCGATAAGTGTGCCACTGGCGTTTTCGCGCCGGTGGCAATCCATTTCGCTACATGCTGACTCACATCGGGCCACTGCAACCGGGCATGAGATGGGCTCTGGATCCAGCGGTGCACCCGTTCAGGCTCGAGATGCTGACAGACACCAGCCAAACCTTCATGCTGTAAACAATGCGCATTGGCAACCTGTTCAAACTGCCCCTGCAGCGGCTTTACCAGCAACTTCTTACCACTGGCCAGCGCCTCACTGCTGGTCCCAAAGCCAGCATTGGCGATGATTCCTTCTGCTTTACTGAATGCGTGTCTAAAACCTTCCCGAGAAGGAGCAAAATAGGTCGCGTTCGCGGTCACCCGAGGTGTTGCTTCAGGGTGAAAAACATCAAACTGATACTCTGGCAGCGCCTGCAACAACACATCAATGTCCGCCAACGGCTCGAACGGTAAATAGACCAGGTAACGTTTCGATTGAGCGCTGCCCAGTTCTCCGACTGGTGCAATTAACGGCGGTAAGGTGGATGAATTGAGCGGACTCCAGTGCGTTCCTAATGCTTCATCGCAAGGGGCAAACTGGCGGATCATCGCACGCTGTAATGGATTAACCGGCAATGCATGGTGCCCTTGCCAGAACGCATACTGACGGCCCAGCCCAATGCAACGAACCCCCTGCCGTCTGGCGGCCCAGGCGGACACCGGCTCAAAGTCCGTCACCACCAGATCATAGCCACTCAGGTCAAGCTCATGGACGTCCTGCCAAAAGCGCCACCATGGGTTCTGACTTAAGGTATCGCGAATAGAGACTCGCCCTCCGCGGGTGGCAAAACTGAGCCCGGCTCGCCAACTGAAGTCTCCTAATGCGTCGACCCCGAACAACTTGGCCCGTTTGCGCCCCGAAAGCAGAAAATCAACCTTCAACTCTGGGCAGGACTCAAATGCAGTTGCCATCGCCAGCGCGCGGGTTAAGTGGCCATTGCCGGTCCCCTGAACACCATATAGAATTCGCATTATATTAACTCCATAGTAATCAGTGCCAGGTAAGCGAAGCCGCTGCCTAAACCAGCGCCAGCCAGAATGTCAGTGGGGTAGTGCACACCCAGCGCAACGCGGGACAAGCCGATGGTCACTGCCCAGGTAATTAACCAGGGCGCCGCCTGAGGGAAAAAGTGACTGGCAATAATGGCAAACACGAACGCACCCGTGGTGTGACCGGAGGGGAAACTGAATTTATCGCTGGCCTGGATCACCGCGCAGATCTTTAACCGTTGATAAGGCCGCTGACGACGCAGAGTGTTTTTCAGTACAACATAGACTGGTAGTTCCACAGCGAAGGTCAGACAAAGTAGCCAGAACATGGTGCTTGCACCGGGTTGTTCAGTGAGCACTAAACCAGCGCACAACAATGCGTACATCCAGCCGTCACCACTCATTGAGACAACCCTGGCCAGGACTACCTTGGGCCTGCATTGCCAGGTTCCACTAAACCACCGATAGGACACTTCATCGTAGCGTTGAATATAATCTAACCATTTCATACGCGTCTCCGCTTATGGCGAATTTTTCAGCAGCATACGAAGCCAGGATGACGCTTTCGTAACAAACAGATGACGCTTTGATGACAAAGTTACCTGCCCCTCTTAACCCGTACTCGAAAAGGGGGTATAGTCTGCAACAAAATAAAATTTGAGCAGTTGTAAATGAAAGTTGTTGTTAATATACACAGGGCGGTGTTACTGCTGTTGCTAATTCAGGGCACAGCGATGGCTCAGACCCAGTTCGACTGGCCAGCGGACGGCGAGTCGGTGATCGGTGAAGTGCAAACGGTTCGGGTTGCCGATGGCGAAACGTTACTGGATATTGCGGAGCGCCACGGCCTGGGCTATGCCGATATCCGGGATGCTAACTTGCATCTGGATCCCTGGTTACCAGAAGTGGGCGCCAGCGTTACCCTGCCTACGCAATATGTATTACCGGACGTGACCTGGGAAGGAATTGTGATTAATCTGGCTGAATACCGCCTGTATTACTTTCTACCCGATGAAAATACGATTCATACCTTCCCGGTAGGGATTGGCCGGGGAAATACTCCCACCCCTCAGGGCGACATGAATATCACGGCCCGCATCCCAAACCCAACCTGGTACCCGCCTGAGTCTATTCGTCAACGCTGGGAAGAACAGGGCCGCGAGATCCGCCGCGTAGTTCCGGCAGGCCCAGACAACCCACTTGGCCCCTATGCGATTAACTTAAGCGCCCAGGGCTACCTGATACACGGAACCAATCAGCGTTTTGGCATCGGGGCGCAAACCAGTGCTGGCTGCATCCGCATGAATAACCACGACATCGAGGCGCTGGTCTATATGACAGCCATCGGTGTGCCGGTGCGTATTATTGATAAGCCATTAAAAATCGGAGTCACTCAGGGTAAGATGGTGATGGAAGTACATCGTGAGGTAAATCAAGGTACTGCGCCTGCAAGTTCGACAGATTTAGTCTATACCTTAACCCAAACGCGTGATACTAATTCAGAGCGAGCAGGGCAAATAGACTGGGACATGGTAGAGCTTGCCTTTACTCGCAAAACAGGTATCCCGTTAACAATTTCGTACCAATAAGCAACCTCTGCTTGTAAGCACTATCAGAGCAAAAATGGAGAATACAATGATCAATAAGCCGTTAAAAACTAAAGCCCTCTTGGTTCTAGCCAGTGCAGGTATGCTATTTCTGTCTGGCTGTGCGTCACAAGCGCAACAAGACGAAGTCACTGACTTGCGTGCCCAGGTTCGCAACGCTGAGCGTTCTGCTGAACAGTGTGAAGCGCGCAGCGCTGAGCTTGAGCAACGTGCTGAAGTAGCCGAGCAGCGTGCTCAGGAACTGCAGACTCGCAGCCGTGAGCTGGAGCGCCGTATGCAGCGGATGGAAGAGCGCATGGGTAGCGCAAAAAATTAATTTTGTTCCCCACGCTACAAGAACACGCTTTCTAAGGCCCCTCCGGGGCCTTTTTCATACCCCCGTATTTCGTATATTTAACGTGCAAATCTCATTCTCCGTGTTAATATAAAAATTGATTTTATAACAAATGGATTGAGATCCATACAAGGGGTTATGAGGGTTGTTATGTCAAAGTATAATAAATTTCTGATTGTATCTAACAGCGCCAAGCCAACCAATATCGCGTTACTCGCCAATTCTATTGATATTGAAACAGAGTCAAAAAGTCGCTCTGAGCTTTTTCATATGGACGTCGACGCTGACGCAATGGTGGCGTATTCGATGGCTGGGAAGCAGTTAACTCACAATCATACAGCCAGTGAAATAAACCTGATTGCGCAGCGGTTCCCTATTTTTGTATTCGACGTTGCTCGTGGCAGTTGTGATCCGCAGCAAGCATTGGATCTCGGCGTGCGAGGGATTATTTATAGCGATGATCAGCTGGACAAACTGTTAACCGCATTTAAAGTATTAAGCGAAGGTCAGCTGTATTACCCGCGCTGGCTCCTTTCAGAATTAGTCAACGAAATGCTGACCCGGCGCATTGAACAAACCAACAATAGCGACAGCGCCTTCCCGCACACTTCACTAACCAAACAAGAACTGAATATTGTAAAACTGGTGGCGCAGGGAGCACGCAACAAAGAAGTGGCTTATCAGCTGAACATCAGTGCCCATACGGTTAAAACGCACTTGTCATCCATCTTCAGAAAAACTCAGGCACGTAATCGGGTTGAGCTTTTACGCTGGTCTCAACAGTCCAATATTGTTAATTACCATCCGGACTTTTCCATTAAATCCGAAGCTTGACCCCATCGGTCGATGGTACGATGAAAAAACGCCGCATTTGCGGCGTTTTTTTAATTCAGCCCCTGACGGGCTTACTACATTCCTGCGAACTGCGTGCTAACTTGCAGAGCGCCAGAAGCCGCGTTCTTTACCCCGCTCAATAAGCTCAACCAAGGCCGTTTCCATGGCCCGCTGAACAGAAAGCTGAACAGGTTCATTCATAGAGAAGCCACCTTCTGCTTCCGCCAGTCGGTTCAGCGACACATAACGGAATAAGCCCGCACGCACCTCGGTTGAAAACACCTTTTTGGTTGACGAAACCGATAGCAAAACCTGGCCTGTATGCACATCGACCGCGCGCAAATAAACCGATATCTGATCTTCTCGGTACATCTCTGACATCCCTATGCCAAAGTATTCCGCACCGATCCCGCCTGACGTGGTATTGGTGTCGTAGCTGATAATACCGCCCTCCAGCAGTAGCCGCGCTTCTTTCAACGGCGGCAGGTCCTGACCATTACCCGCTGAATTATATATCTGACGTTCAGTTAACAGGTTCTGCAGGTTTTCCCGTTCCAGCGGGGCGAACCAACCTGAGTCCAGCAACAGTTGCATCATCATCGATGTCCCGCCCTGGGTAACAGCAGTTGAGAAACTTGAAACATTAGCCTGTGGCTTGTATTGGCCAGTCTGATCGCGAAACGCATAGACAGTGACTGGAATTGGGGTTCCAGGGCGAGGCTGCTCACGCAGATACTCCATAACCGAACTGCGTGCATCTATGGTCGCAGGTTCAATATTGAAATTTTCCGGTTTAGGCACGATAGAGCAGGCGGTCAAAGAGAGGCCCGCCAGAGCCATGATAAATACTCTACGCATCTTAACCTCCCCAGCCCGGCATGGTGATAACGGTCACTTCACCACTGCTGTTGTTGGTAATATAAACCAACACACTGCCGTCAGGCTGGCCAGTCACTTCCACCGTGTATTCTCCGGTATCATAGACCCCTTCAACTAAATCGCCGTCCGCTATGCGGCGGGTTAAGCTATTAATGATGTTTCGTTCCAGCTGCTCCTGAAAACGCTGCACAAACGAACGCTGATTACTTTCGGGCCGGTGTGCATTTTGACTTTGCGCTTTTTGCAGCAGAAACGAGCCGTTCATCGGGTTGCCACCGAAGCTGGGATTGACAGGTTCATAGACCAGTTGAGTGGCACTAGCCTGGGTAGTAACGCCGATAACAGCGAACAAAGCGGTTAATTTGAAAATTGCTTTCATGGCCGTTCCTTATTGTAATTGTTGTAGAATCGAGTCAGCGACAGCACGAGCTTTCAAATCTGCGACTCTGTCGAGACTGATCAAAATTGCCTGCTCCGCCACTTTCTTTACGTCGCTGTGACGGCGTCCAAAATAGGTTTGAAAAATGGTTTCCTGTTCAATTTCGACCCAGAGACGGGTACCAGCCTGGGGGTATACCTGCTCATGAATAACCACTGTCAGCCCCTCGGTATCGGGAATATCGCGCCAGTAGCTGGTGTAGTAAAAAAAGAAATCTTTACCGAAACGCGTGATGGTTCGGTCCAGCACCAGACCACTTAACTCAATATCAGAGGACTGCGAAGATGCGGTTCCAGGAATGAGAGCAGGGGCTAAGAGGAATAGGATAAACAACCACTTAGCCGGTGAACGACGGCCTGTAAACATGATCCACCTGTTAATACTGAGTCACTGTCATACTGGCTTCGAAGCCAGTTTGCAGAATTTGTATCTGGTTGTAGTGACCAAGCTGCTCCAGATGAATAGCGTTGTCGTACCCTTCCTGCACAATGTCAGCCGTGTTGTAGCTGCCATTCTGATAGGCCTGAACGTTATTGCCAGAGCCTATCTGGGTTGCATTTACCTGGTTGTCCTGACCGATTTGAGTCAGGTTGAGTTGCTGGTAGCTACCTGATTGAGACAAGATAGCCTGGTTGTTACTGCCGTCCTGCACCAGTTGCAGCTGGTTGCCGCTAAGGCCTGCGGAAGCCGCGGTACCGAAGCTAGCCATTTGCTGGCGCTCAAGCAAACTGGCCAGGCCAACTGGTAACTCAGACGATGCATGTACTGCTGGCAAGAACAAACTTATTACTGCAGCTAAACTTATTGTTGTTTTTAGGAAAGCCATGATTGTGTCCCTTAGGTTCCTAGTCGCTAGTGTTAGTACATTAGCCACTCTTAGCCCCTTATCAATCGTATTATTGGGCTAGCGTGGCTCTGATAAAAATCGGGAGATTAAATAAAAAACCTTTATTTGTTATTGGGTTAATTATTTATTCGTGAGACCAATAGACGTAATTAGGTAGCCCCTTTCTACTAATTCGGGAATAAAAAAAGCCACCGAAAGCGGTGGCTTTTCAGATCCTTTCTTAGTTTGTTTGACTAACGATAGCTGTATTACCAGTACCAATCTGAGATACCGCCATAGTGCTGCCATTGGACAGTTGCTGGCCCATTACCATGTTCAGCGAACCTTCCTGATAAATATCAACTAAGCCATTGTCACCACCAACTTCAAACGATGAACCAAGGCCGCCCATACCAACGATGATATTGCTGGTACCATTCTGAGCCAGCGCAATGCTGTTGCCAGAACCGGTCACCAACAGGTCGATCAGGTTGAGGTCACCAACCTGCGAAGCCGCTACATCATTGCCTGAAGCGCCCAGACCTAACACGTAGGCTTCGTTCAGATCACCGTCCTGTTGTACGTCAGCCAGGTTGTCATCGCCCTGGAACTCAACCAGTGAGGTGTTGAAATCACCAGTTTGGCTTGATGACAGATCATTGTTCGAACCATCCGCAGCCACTGCATTGAGGTTGTAGTCGCCGTCAGAACCAACGTAAACCATGTTGCTGTCACCAATTGCGAAACCATAGGCTTCATTAAAGTCACCCGCTTGCTCGATGCTGACATTGTGGCTGTCGCCGTCGGTTTCAAACATGGCGTAGTTGTCGTTGCCGCTTTGGTCTACATAGATCTGGTTGTCATTACCGACTAATCCAGACGGACCATCGATAAGGTTAGCGTCGCCCACTTGCTGAGCAAGTACCACATTGTCGTCGCCTTGCAACGGGTCAAGCAGGAACAGGTTGTCATTGCCAGACTGGAGGACGTCGATGTAGTTGTTGTCGCCTTCAACGTCATAGGCAATGAAAACGTTCGCTTCGCCCGACTGGTCAATAAATGCCGTGTTATTATCACCCACTAAACCAGCAATACCACCTACATTGAAATCACCAACCTGATAGACATCAACTAAGTTGCCGCTACCCATGCCACCCAGAACCGCAGTTTCATTGCCATTCCCATAGGTTTCGCTATTGAAGTCATTGCTGTCGCCAACCACTTCAAACAAGCTCCAGTTTGAGTCGCCCTGTTGGATGATTGAGGTGTAGTTATCATCCCCAGTCTGGACGATTTCCGAGGAGTTCAGAGAACCGACCTGCTCAGTCATCGCCGTGTTGTAATTACCGTCGACATAACTGAATGAAATGTTGAAAAAGTCATCCTGGAAAACACTCACCACGTTCTCGTCACCTGCGACATAAGAGTACGCTTCATGCCAGGTATCGAGTTGTTCGATCGTAGTATCGTTGCCATTACCTTCCTGGGTAGACTCAGCAATTTGCCATAAGCCTGTTTGCAGAATATCCAGGCTGTTCTCGTTGCCATCCTGAAGTGCGGCAGCGTCGTGCAAACCTGCCTGCTGGTCAATAGTGGCCAGATTGTCATCGCCAATCTGCTCTAAATATGCTTCCTGAGTGTCCGCTAAAGCGGCACCTGAAAAAGCCATGCTAATTGCAACGGCTAAGACTTTCTTTTTACTTGTTAAGATAGACATAGTTGTCTCCCTGTTATTGTATTAGTACTGCTCGATTAAAAGTACTGCTCGATTAAAATCAGAAATTATTGCTGAATGTTTTATTGATCTTTCAATTACCATGCAGTGCCGCGCAGCCATGCTGCGCGACATGAAAATAAAAAAAGAAGTCGAGTTCAATTCACTAAAATCAGAGAAAGTCATTATTTTCTTCTTTTATTATCCCTTGCAAATACGTAGCTAAGGGTAACTTTCAACAGCCATCAATCAATCATCATCTTGGGTCATTTTTATCTAGCCCAAAACTAATACCTTGAAGACTAAATTCATTTAAAAACATGAAGTTAAGATAATCATTAACGCCCTAAATCAACCAAAGGGACTACAACTAGGTTCTTAATTTAGGTTCGACCTCCCGTTATAAGGGCATCCAACTCGATTATTTATGCTAGATCTTCTTGGTGCGGAAAATTCGCATTTATAAGAACACAAACCTTCGTATAAATTGAGGAATAGAATAAAATGACTAATAAAACTAAATTAGTCGTTGGCATTTCCTTAGCCCTATTTACGGGCTCAGCTATGGCAGCGAGCACCCAAGCAGAGGAAGACTCTTTGCTGGTGATGTTTAAAGAATCGGTTTCCAAGGAACAGCGAGAAGAGGTAATTCGCGGTGTTGGTGGTATTCTGCGTGAAACTGACGTACTTGGCCGTGACCTTCGTATGCGACATGTCGCACAAGGTCGCATTAATGAAATTCGTGTAGCGAACTCTGCTCAGCGTGACCGTGCGATCAAACGCTTAGCGGCGCACCCGTTAATTGAGGTAGCGGAACCGAACTACACCATCTCGATCAATGATATTCAGGCGCAAGCCGTTCCCAATGATCCGAACTTTGGCAGTCTCTGGGGTCTGCACAATACCGGACAAGCAGGAGGCACCCCTGGCGCCGATATCAGCGCCGTGGATGCATGGGATATCACGACAGGCTCCAGTGACATCGTAATTGGGGTGATCGACTCAGGCGTTGACTACACCCACCCGGACCTTGCCGCAAATATGTGGCAGAACCCGGGGGAAATTTGTGACAACGGCATTGATGACACAGGTACAGGGGTCATTGACGACTGTTTCGGCTATTCGGCTATCAATGATGATGGCGACCCGATGGACGAAAATGGTCATGGTACCCACGTGGCGGGCACTATTGGCGCGGTGGGCGACAATAGTCTTGGCGTGGTTGGGGTAAACTGGGATGTTAAGGTTGCTGGCTGCCAGTTCCTTGATGCAGACGGATTTGGCTCCACTGCAGGCGCTATCGCCTGTATCGACTACTTCACCAACCTGAAAGTCAATCATGGTGTCAATCTGGTTGCGACCAACAATTCGTGGGGCGGGGGGCCGTATTCAGAAACCTTACGCACCGCGATATCAGACGGTATTGATGCCGGTATCTTGTTTGTAGCAGCATCAGGTAACGAAGCTAGCGATTCAGACGCGATACCTGCATACCCTGCCGCTTATGACCTGGATGGCATCATCTCGGTTGCCAATACTGACCGCAATGACCAACTGGCCGTTCTATCGAACTACGGACTAACCTCGGTTGACCTTGGCGCTCCAGGCTCTGCTATCTTGTCAACCTACCTAAACGACGGCTACGCAACAGCGTCAGGTACATCGATGGCATCTCCTCATGTTGCCGGCACTGCCGCTTTGATTTGGTCCATCGCACCGCACCTGGATTTGTTTGAAGTAAAACAGATCCTGCTCGATTCAGGTGACCCAACTCCTGCACTGGCTGGCCGTACCGTAACCGGGAATCGTCTGAATGCTTATCAGGCATTACTGGATGCTGATCCAACACCTGGCTTTGCCTTAATCATGCAACCCGCTGCACAGGAAGTTTCGGCTGGTGACAGCGCTGAGTACACCATTGAGGTTCTTAGTGTTGCTGACTGGTCAGGTGAAGTGAACTTAAGTGCAAGCATTGACCCAGCACTTGATTTTGATCTCTCTGCGGACACTGCATTTGCCGGTGAAGAAGTCACTTTAACTGTATATACCGATGAAGATACCCAATGGGGTGAGTACGCCATCAACCTAACTGCAAGTGACGTTGATAGTGGTGAGTTAACAGGATCTGCTGCCAGTTCGCTGATGGTATTGCCTGCTAACCTGGTAGACTTCCCTTACGAAAACAACAACCCGGTATCGATTCCTGATGCAGACCCTGAAGGTATCACCAGCATCATCAGCGTCGCTGAAGAAGGCCTGGTGTTTGGTACAGATGTGTCGGTCAATATTACTCATACCTGGATTGGCGACTTAATCATTACGCTAACATCACCTGAAGGGACTGAGCACGTGCTCCATGACCGCGATGGTGGCAGCGCCGATGACATCGATCAAACCTGGTCTGTGGACGCGTTCAACGGTGAATCAATGCAGGGTGACTGGACGTTGTTTGTCTCGGATAACGCTGCTGCTGACACCGGCACACTGAACTTCTGGTCACTGGTTATCAGTGCCGCCAGTGATGCAGAGCCACAGCCAGATGCACCATCTGCAGACTTCAGCTATAGCATTGACGGAATGACTGTTAATTTCACTGACGAAAGCGAAGCAGACCTGGATCTGGTTAGTCATGATTGGGACTTCGGCGATGGCGCAAGCTCGACTGAAGTAAACCCAATGCATACCTATGCCGAACAGGGCAGCTACGACGTAAGCCTGGTAGTAACGGATAGCGATGATCAGTCTGATTCAGTGACTAAGACCATTACTATCAACCTCGATCAGATTGAAGTTTCAATTGCTTCAGCGCGTAAATTACGCACTGGTCTGGCTGTCGTTCAGCTACGCTGGGACAACGCTGACGGTGAAGTAGTTGTGTATCGGGACGGCGAACTGGTAGGCACGTATACTGGTAACCGTTTACGTGACAGCTTCATGACGGACGCAGACGAAGTAACTTATGAAGTATGTCCAGCGGACGGTCCTGCTGACAAGTGCGGTGAGGTCACCCACCAGTTTTAAGGTGGTAACCACAGCAAACTTAGCAAGATCTCCATAATACTGGTAAGTTTAAAGGGCGTCTGCATTGCAGGCGCCCTTCTTTACTTAAGCCCAGAAGACCCGCGCGACATCGCGCAATGACGAAGCATCAACGAAGCATCAACGAGGCATCAACATGAACAGAAACTCTACACTCGGCCTTACCATGGCCCTGGTCCTTGGTTCGCTTTCCACCGCCACGGCTGAAGATGAACTCGATCTTGATATTCGCCCCGGACTTTGGGAGCACAGCTTTTCCATGCAGAGTGAAAGTGGGCAAATGGAAAGAGCAATTGAAGAAGCGCTACAGCAACTCGAGCAGCTTCCGCAAAGTCAGCGTCGAATGGTCGAGCAAATGATGTCATCTCAGGGAATTAACCTTGATTTGGCAGGTTCCAGTGTGCAGGTCTGTCTGACAGAAGACGATATCCGAAGAGGGAATCTTCCACAGCAAGACGGCTGCGACCAGACCATCACCCAACAAGGCGATACCTACCATTTTAGTTTTCAGTGCGCCGGTGACCCTCCATATGAAGGCCGCGGCCAAATCGTTGTATTGAATAACGAGCAATATGAAGGCAACGCGGAATTCACCACGCGCATGGCCGGAAATCCCGAAACCATCCAAATCCGCCAGCAAGGCCGTTGGCTGAGAGAGGAGTGTAACTAGATCAGGACATAGATAAATTCGGCAACAGTGTGTAAAATTCGCCCTCACGTGTGTGTTATGTATTGTCTAACAGGATGAAGTCATGGGCCGAGCCTATCAGAATAAAAAAGAATCGATTGCTAAAACAGCAACCGCAAAAAGCCGTGTCTACAGTAAATATGGCCGTGAAATCTATGTGGTGGCAAAACAAGGGGGCGCCGATCCGGACATGAACCTGACCCTGCGTTCGCTCATTGAACGGGCCAAGAAAGATCAGGTACCCGCCCACGTGATCAGCAAGGCACTGGACAAAGCACAAGGCAGTGGTGGTGAAGACTATGCTACCGCTCGCTATGAAGGGTTCGGCCCAGGTAACTGCATGGTCATCGTTGACTGCCTGACCGACAATGGCAACCGCACCTACACAGACGTGCGCAACTGCTTCACTAAAACCAAATCCAAAATTGGCGCCCCGGGTACGGTGTCGCACATGTTCGACCATGTAGCGATTTTCGCATTTGCAGGTGACGATGAAGACAGCGTCCTTGAGTTACTGATGGAAGCTGACGTTGATGTAACCGATGTCGAAGCGGAAGACGGCATGGTCACCGTATTTGCCCCGCACACTGAATACGCTAAAACGCGTCAGGCGCTGCTCGAAGCCTACCCTGATATTGACTTCGCTACCGATGATATCCAGTGGGTGCCACAGACCGCAGTGGAAATCAGTGAGGATGATGTAGCGATGATGGAGAAATTCCTCGACATGCTGGAAGACTGTGACGACGTACAGAAGGTGTATCACAACGCACAGTTTTAGCTCTGATATTTTTCGAGTTTGTTATACAGCGTTTTAACGCTAATCCCTAGTTGTTCAGCAGACGATGTTTTGTTGCCCTGATTGCGCAACAAAGTCTGCTGAATGGCAGCGGCTTCCAACTCCTTCAGCGGCATTCCACTGGGCATTGCCAGCACACACGGCTTGGTCCCGCCATCAAGCGCAATATGACTTGGCTCGATGACATTGTCAGCCAGGATATAGGCTCGTTCCAGTGTGTGTTTCAGTTCGCGCACGTTACCCGGCCAGTGGTAGCGACCGATCTGAGCCAATGCAGCTGGCGTAATCGACTTCGCAGTGCCTTCACAGGCATTGCGATAGGCTAAAAAGTGCTTAGCCAAACCTTCTATATCTTCGCCACGCTCGCGAAGTGCCGGCACCCGGATTGGAAACTGAGCCAGGCGAAAGTATAAGTCCTGACGCAAAAAGCCGTGTTCAACCGCATCCTGAACCTCTCTATTGGTCGCCGCTATAACTCGCACATTCGCCAACTGAGCGCCTGAGCCACCCACCTTACGGTATTCACCCGATTCCAGCACGCGGAGCAATTTAACCTGCTGTTCAAGTGGCATCTCGGTTATCTCATCGAGAAACAGCGTACCCCCGTCAGCTTGTTCGAAGACCCCTTTGTGGTCACGAAGGGCGCCGGTAAATGAGCCTTTTACATGACCAAACAATTCACTGTCGATCAGATCAGGACTAAGGGCGCCGCAGTTCAATGCAATGAACGGTTTATCCGCCCGCGCGCTGGCCGAGTGAATCGTGTTCGCGACCAGCTCTTTGCCTGCGCCGCTTTCACCACTAACCAGCACATGTGCCGCCGAATCAGCGACTTTGCGAATGGTCTGATAGAGCTCACGCATCGATTGGGAGGACCCTACCAACAAGCCGAATTGCTCCAGTTCACTATGTAAAATCTGTTCGCTAACCGCCTGGTCACGTTGCCCCCTGTGGTAGAAATCCTGTAGGGTAGCCTCTATATGCTGCAGGCAATAGGGCGCGCGAAAGTGGAACCCAGCATGGTGTAATAACTGATTATCTATATCAGGGTTGGGCGACCCCTGGCTGAGAATAATATAGTCCAGCCGTTGAAACGGGTGCAGTCGACGTAGCTGTTGCCGCTCTGTGTCGCAAAGCTGATTCATTTCTACTAACGCGACAGCAGGTTTAGCGGTCACCATTTGGGTCGGCCAGTCGGGATCTCCGCTGCTTGGTATCAGCGAGAATTTGCTTACCACTGGCAGGCTACGCAGACGCTGGTCCAGCGACGGATCTTTAATATGAAGAAACAAACGAGGTCTAGCCATCACCCGGCCACTCCTTGATAGCAACGTTGAGTGAATCTGCGTCAAGCAAGTATAGAAAAGGGCTTCCCGGCCAGCGTAAACATTTACATTTATTTGATTTTTGGTACGACTATTGTATGGGTCACCGAAACCGAACATCCCAGTGTTGGGTGTACATCTGTTCAGACCGCGCACAGAATTAATTCAGGAGTGTCTATGCCTCTCAATGATATTTATGCGTTAAGCAAGGCAGGGTGCAACTTCTATCGTTTCGCCACTCACCACGTCGACGACTACAACATCCGCCGTATATTTCAGCAACGGTTCGAAATTCATCAGCAGCTGCAAGATGTGGTTACTCAGTACGGCTCTCACTCTCACCCTGACTCCAACAAAGAAGACCGCATCCAGGCCTGTAGCGACTGGTTTGAAACTGCGCAACGCTCAATTCAAGCCTTTGATAACTTTATCTTTCTTGATTTGCTCGAAGCACAGGAACGGCTTACCCTTGATATCCTAAAACGAGATGTCAAAAAAGCGGGTGACGAGCAGTTAAGCCATTGCCTGGCGCAGCTTGCCGCCTACCTGCAAATATCCAGAGACCAGTTGGCAGCACTTAAAGAACAGTACCGGGTGCAACACCAACTCAGCCCCTCAGCGTCCTGAAATAATTACCAGCCACCCTGTAATTAGTTCACAGTACATCCCTAATAAGCTGCTTAAAACCCTTCCATAACGCTAACAATTTAATAATTATCAATAAGTTATGAAACATGGCACGGGCTTCGCTAGTATCTCCCTGAACTTCTATACAGGAGATACAAAATGAAACGTACCTTAACCGCCGCGTTAGTCACGCTCGCATTAGGCAGCGCCAGCATCAGTGCTCAGGCAAATACTGACTGGGAAGGTGAATCGCGGGACGCCTGGATCCATGGTTCAGCTCAGACCTCACTGATGCTGAATACCAATCTCAATGCTTTCCGTATCAGCTCGTCGGTGGAAGACGGAGTGGTGACCCTGGAAGGTGAAGTAGAGACCAGCACCGACAAAGCCTTAGCCGAAGAGTTGGTGGAAGGAATTGAAGGTGTTAGTGGGGTTGAAAACAACCTCACCGTGCGCAACGAGGACGATGGCGACGACGATGACGAAGGTGGCGTCCGTGCCACGCTCAACGATGGGCGTATTTTTACCGTCCTCAAGTCTCGCTTACTGATGTCAGGCGAGATTAGCGGCCGCGATATCGAAGTCGAAGTCGATGAGGCCGTGGTAACTTTAAATGGCCACGTAGAAAGCTCAGCCCAGCGGGATCTGGCCGTTGAGATGGCGCGCAACACCAATGGAGTCCGTGACGTTCGGGATAACCTGCGGGTCAGAGGCCGTTAAAGCCCGGATAAGCCTTAAACCCATTTTGCAAAGCGGCCCCTGCGGCCGCTTTTCATTTTAGCGGCCCGGCAGCAGTCAGTGCACAGATTTTCAGCAAAACTAAAAGTGCAGAAATCGACGGAAAAACCAATCGCGGCCATTTGAATATTCGCATTTAATAATTTACAGCGGCCCCGGATAATAGCCTTCTACTAACTACGAGGTGTTGTCATGCGAATCTATATTGTATTGCTGCTGTTATCGCTCTCGTTACCACTTAACTCACATGCGAAGCAAATGGGGGTCGACTACTTAGCTGGAGAGTATTCGACGTCGGGAATCCGCATTGCACTGCAACCGATGGAGCCGCAACAGCTACCGCTTTGGGATCTCAACTGGCACCTTGAAGCCAGTTTCAATCGCTGGCAACAAGACGCCGGCGATGAGCATCGGCAAGTCAATGTATTAGCGCTCTCCCCGGTTATTACCCGGCAATTTGCCGCGTTGGCCAACAGACCTGTGTTCTGGGAGTTTGGTATCGGGGTCAGTCTTCTCGATGAGCGCTTGTTTGCACATAAAAACATGGGCTCCCATTTTCAGTTCGAAGACCGGATCGGGGTCGTGCTGAAAGTGAGCGACGAACATACCCTGAGTCTGCGCTACATGCACTATTCGAATGCCGGCCTGGCAAGCAATAACCCAGGCATGGACTTTCTCAGCCTTTCCTACCGCCGCGGCTTTTAAAGCCCGCCAGGTCTGCTAAGGTTGAGGCCGGGTCAGACTCAAAACTAAGATGACGATTGCTCCTGAGGGGCGGTCGCCTAACGGAGGATGTAATGAGCAAAGTAATGTTAATTACCGGCGCGTCGAGCGGTATCGGCGAAGCAACAGCGCGAGCAGCGGTCAAGGATGGCGTCAAAGTCATTCTGACCGCACGCCGCGAGGAACGCCTACAGGCATTGGTCAACGAATTAGGCTCAGAGCATGCCTTCGCCGTCGCCGCCGATATCACTGACTACCAGCAATTAAGTAGAGTAGTCGAGCAAGGGGTGAACCACTTTGGCCAGCTTGATGCGGTGTTTGCCAATGCCGGCATGGGCGTTAACAGCCCTGGCGTGGAGGCTGGTGAGCCCGACCAGTGGCAGAAGATGATCGATATTAATATCAATGCCTTACTCTATACCGCTAAGCTGACCCTGCCGCATTTACGTAAAACCACCGGGCACTTTATTATGACTGGTTCAGCGGCTGGTCGTCGAACCATTCAAGGCTCG
Source organism: Aliidiomarina soli (assembly GCF_003986975.1). Classification (GTDB taxonomy): domain Bacteria; phylum Pseudomonadota; class Gammaproteobacteria; order Enterobacterales; family Alteromonadaceae; genus Aliidiomarina; species Aliidiomarina soli. The sequence continues at coordinate 45,427 of NZ_PIPO01000002.1, forward strand.
GTGTATGGTGCCACTAAATGGTTCGTACACGGCTTTGCATCGAACCTGGCCGAAGAAATGAAAGAATGGCAGGGCCGCTGCACCGTTATCGCGCCAGGCATGGTCAACACACCTTTCTTCGATGAGCCAAAACCGGACAAACTCGATGCAAACGATGTCGCCGATGCGGTGTTGCATGCGCTGAATGCCAACCCCCGCAATTGCGTGCGCGAAATCTTTCTGATGCCAGCCTACTAGGCTGCTACTCACAACCTGATCAGCAAACACCTGAGCCTTTTCTATACTGATGCTTAGGTTAATGCTGATGAGGTTTATATGGACAACACGCTAACGCGGGACGCGATTCTGGATGCTGCTCTTAAACTGGGTAACGAAACCGGCTGGGAGCAGCTCACGCTGTATCAGGTAGCGCGCCAGCTGAATACGTCACTTGCTGTTATCCACGCACAGTTCGCGCAGAAAGACGAACTCGTCGATGCCTGGCTAGACCGGGCTGACAGAGCCATGTTGCAGAGCTTCCCACAACCAAGGCCTGCCAATCCTACAAGCCCGCTCACCTTGCAACTGAACACCTTACGACTCGGCAGTGCCATGCAAAGCTGGTTGGATGCATTATCGCCGTACCACAGACTGACTGGTGAAATGCTGCTCTACAAGCTCGAACCCGGGCATATTCATCTACAGGCTGCCGGGCTACTGCGCATCAGCCGCACGGTGCAATGGTTTCGCGAAGCAGCAGAGCTCAAAGCCAGTCATCTCCAGCGAATCGGTCAGGAAGTTGCGCTTACTGGGTTGTTTATAAGGGTATTTATTCACTGGTTGAAAGACACATCACCACAGCAGAGCCGCACCAAAAAGACTCTGCAAAAAGCGCTTCGCCGGGGGCAACGTGTTCAGCTCTGGAAATAATCCGTGGACCCGTTAACCCACGCAGCGCTGGGTGCTCTTGGCGGCGCGGGAGTGGCAAGGGTGGTTGACCGGCGTAAAGTGAATGCTGCGACCGGACTCGGTGCCCTGGCCGGGCTTTTCCCCGACATCGATAGTGTTACCTTGCTGTTCAGCCCGCTTTATTACCACGCCTACTGGCATGGTACTTACACCCATTCGTTGCTGCTGGCGCCGGCATGGGCGCTGCTGTTTGCGCTTCTTATTCGATGCATACAAAGACACAGCAAAGGGCCAGCGCTGACGTTTGCTTTGCTGTATTGGCTGGGGCTAACAGGTATTTGTACCCACATTGCTGCAGATCTGCTGACAGCCTGGGATGTTGGCGTATTGATGCCGCTGAGTAACGAGCGGGTGTCATTCGGGCTGCTATTTATTGTAGATCCGGTGTTTAGCGCCAGCATCGTGCTGGCGCTGGGCGTGATTTACTGGCAGGCCAGACAGCCGAACCCGCGCCTTTTAGTCACCGTTATCACGCTTCTCGGCCCGGTTATCTGGCTCAGCTTTGCTGCTGTGCAGAAACACGCCGCGCTGAACTATGCCAAGCAATATGCCAGGCAAGCAGCACCGCTTAGCGGACACGCCATGCAAGCCTGGCCGCAGCCATTTTCACTCTATCACTGGAAGTTATTACAGAACGCGAACGAGGGGGTGTGGGCCATGGACCTCAGAGTCAGCGATTCAGACCCGCTAGACTGGCCCTTCAACTGGATGCAACAAAGCGCCAACGCCTACCTCGCTCGCAACGACGCGGAATGGACATTCCACCCCAGGCAGCCGACCCCTGAGGCCGAGACAGCCTGGCAGCATCCCGACTTTCAGGCAGTACGCGATTTTATGAGCTACCCGGCGTACCTCGACGACAACAATGGTTGCCTTTGGTTTACCGACCTGTTGTTCGTGGTGCCGCAGATGCAACCGCCATTTCAGTACGGTCTGTGTACTCACACTGACGGCTCCACCAGGATCCGCCGTCGTTAAAACGCATTAACTAGCGTTTTAACGCCAGCATAAACCCCAACACCATCTGCACTGCAATCATCAGCAGCACCACGGCATACACCAGCGTAGTAATCCCCAGCGCAATCCAGACGCCCCAATGCGCAAAGTTGATCTCAAACCAGGCGCCGCTTATCCAGCCGAAGGTTCCCTTCGCCAGCAGGTAACTTGGTAAGCCTACAACTACCAGCAGAATGGGATAGAAAATCAGTTTATTGCGAAGCTTCTGTGCCTCGGTTTCTTCACCACGTCGGTGCATCGTTTTTCCTTATTCTACCCTGACTGAACTACTCCACCGTCACCGATTTCGCCAGGTTGCGTGGCTGATCAACGTCAGTCCCTTTGATGATTGCCACATAGTAGCTCAGTAGCTGCAATGGCAGGGTATAGATAATCGGTGCAATCAGCTCATCAATGTGGGCCAGGTTGATTACCCGCATGCTGTCGTCGCCTTTAAAGTTTGCATCGCGATCAGCAAAGACATACATGATGCCGCCGCGGGCGCGCACTTCTTCAACGTTGGACTTGAGCTTTTCCAGCAGCTCGTTGTTCGGTGCCACCACGATAACCGGCATGTCGGCATCAATCAGCGCCAGCGGGCCATGTTTCAGTTCGCCTGATGCATAGGCCTCGGCGTGAATGTAGCTGATTTCTTTTAGCTTAAGTGCACCTTCCATAGCTATCGGGTACTGGTCACCGCGGCCAAGGAAGAGGCTGTGCTCTTTGTCGGCAAACTCAGGAGCAAGCTTCTCGATATCCTGGGTAATGGCCAGACACTCTTCCAGTTTGGTCGGTAACGCTGACAGTGCCTGCGCGATGCGCGCTTCGGTTTCAGCTGACATGCCATGGTAACGACCTATGGCGGCTGTCATCATCAGTAAGCCAGCTAGCTGAGTGGTAAACGCTTTGGTTGAGGCAACACCAATTTCGGCGCCAGCCCGGGTCAGGAAAGCCAGATCCGACTCACGCACCATTGATGATGCAGCGACATTGCACACCGTTAAGCTGGCGGTGTATCCGATTTCTTTCGCCAGACGCAGCGCGGCCAGGGTATCAGCGGTTTCGCCCGACTGAGAAATAGTCACCAACAAGCTGTTCGGAAAGACATGGGACTTGCGGTAACGGAATTCCGAGGCGATTTCGACGTTGCAGGACACCCCTGCATATTGCTCAAGCCAATAGCGGGCGACCATGCCGGCATGGTAACTGGTACCACAGGCAATAATCTGCACGTGCTGGATGGTTTTGAAAATCTCATCGGCATTGTCGCCAAACGCATCCAGCGCAATTTTACCGTCCAGCACGCGACCTTCTAAGGTATTGCGCACCGCAAACGGCTGCTCGTGGATTTCTTTGAGCATAAAGTGGCGGTATTCACCTTTACCGCCGGCGTCGTACTGCAGATCCGAGGTAATGGTTTCGCGCTCAACAGCGTTGCCTTGCTGATCGAAAATAGCAACGTCATCCCGCGAGACGGCGGCCACGTCGCCTTCTTCGAGGTAAATAAACTTGCGGGTTACAGGTAACAGCGCCAGCTGGTCGGACGCAACAAAGTTCTCACCAATACCTAGCCCTATGACCAAAGGACTACCAGAGCGAGCGACCACTAACTGACCTGGTTCACGTTCATCCATGATCACGGTGCCGTAGGCACCTTCTAACTGACTTACCGCGGTTTGCACTGCTTTTAGTAAGTTAGCTGCTGACTTCAGCTCGTGGTGAACAAGGTGAGCAATAACTTCGGTATCGGTTTGCGATTCGAATTCATAGCCGAGCGCCTGCAACTTAGTGCGCAGGCTCTCATGGTTTTCGATAATGCCGTTATGGACCACCGCCAGTGAACCCGAGGATACATGCGGATGGGCATTGGCTTCTGTAACCCCACCATGGGTTGCCCAGCGGGTGTGGGCAATACCCACATGACCGTTGATACCGTCCCGTTCAACCGCATCGGCCAGCTCTTTCACTTTGCCGACCCGGCGCACTTTGGTTAACCCCTGGTCATTCAGCAGCGCCATACCAGCTGAATCATAACCACGATACTCAAGACGGCGTAAGCCTTCTAAAAGAATTTCTGCAACACGACGCTCAGCCGTTGCCCCGACAATCCCGCACATAATGAATCCTTCTGCTTAATCTGATTTTTTCTGCGGCCGTTTCCAGCCAGTCAGGTTGCGCTGGCGTGCCCGCCCGACAGCAAGCTGATCTGCTTCGACATCCTGAGTCACCACAGAGCCAGCCCCGGTCGTAGCACGGTCACCAATCTGGACCGGTGCTACCAACGAACTATTTGAGCCAATAAAAGCCTGTTCACCAATGACGGTGGTGAATTTATTCACCCCATCGTAGTTGCAGGTAATAGTGCCGGCGCCGATATTGGCACCAGCGCCAATTTGGGCGTCGCCAAGATAACTTAAATGGCCAGCCTTGGCACCTTCGCCAAGGTAGGACTTTTTCATTTCGACAAAGTTGCCAACGGCGGCGTCTTTGGCCAGTTCGGCGCCTGGACGCAGACGGGCAAAGGGGCCTGCCTGGGCATTTTCACCCAGTACCGCGCCTTCAATCACACTGTTGGCTTTAACCCGTGCATGTTTGCCAATGCGACAGTCACGTAACACGCAGTTTGCTTCGACCACGGCACCTTCAGCCAGATAAACATCACCTTCAAAGACGACATTGACGTCAATCACTACATCATTTTCGATCTCGACGTTGCCGCGTACGTCGATACGCGCCGGGTCCATCAGGGTAGCGCCCGCCAGCATCAACTGTTCTGCCTGACGTTTTTGATACGCGCGTTCAAGGGCCGCTAGCTGCACCCGGTTATTAGCGCCTTCCACGTCACTCGCGCTTTGCGGCTGGCTACTGGCAATCTGCACACCTTCATTGGCCGCCATCGCAACAACATCAGTCAGGTAGTATTCACCCTGTACATTGTCGTTCGACAACGCACTGAGCCAGCGTTTCAGGTCTTTCCCCTGAGCCGCCATAATCCCCGTGTTTACTTCGGTTACCAGGCGCTGGGCAGGGGTTGCGTCTTTGTGTTCAATAATGCCGGTAATGGTGCCCTGATCGTCGCGCAGAATACGCCCGTAGCCGGTAGGGTCTGGCAAGGTCACGGTGAGTAATGCCAGCGCACTGTCGCCTTTCGCTTCGAGCAAGGCTTGCAGACTTTGCTGCTGAATCAATGGCACATCGCCGTATAGAATAAGTACAGTGTCGTCATCTGCGAGGTGAGGTACCACTTGCTGAACCGCATGGCCGGTACCGAGCTGCTCGGCCTGTTCAACCCAATTAACCGGGTAACCAGCCAACGTTGTCTGCAACTGTTCAGCGCCATGACCATAGACTAACTGAACCGCTTGTGCGCCTAAACCCTGCGCAGTTTCAATGACATGCGCCACCATCGGCTTGTGGGCGACGGGATGCAGCACTTTAGGTAGCGCGGAGCGCATACGGGTGCCTTTGCCAGCAGCCAGAATGACTGCATTGAGCTTACTCTGTTCCATTGCTTCAAACCATATCGATAAAACATACTAGGCGGCTAGTCTACCACTTACTGCGCCGCCCTTAAATTGAAAAGCAGCACAGCAAGGCCACTCAGAGCTTAAGGTTATAGTGACTTAAGAGGTTGTTTAGCTGCGCATCGTTTCCGTGCTCAGCAGATTTATTGATGCCCCAGAGAAAGCTACTTTCCACCGACGGCCAGGTAACGAGCCCCTTGTTTTCGCCGACCCTTTTTAATTTGGATTCATTGAGCAGAGCCATCACAAACCACCAGATATCATCGGCGGTTGGCGCCAGCTCAGCAGCCAGTTCAGCGTTAACTGCATCGGGGTGTAGCGAACCAGGAGGAAACAGCACACCGCCGCCACTGGTAAAAAACAGGTCTTTAGAAGGGCCTTTGCGCTCTGTTTTGGCTTCCCACTTACGATACGGTTGGACGGTCCCGTCTGCATAGCGTCGTACAAAGTGAGCGCGCAGCGCTAAAATCTGGTTGTTGTCACCTGTATAGCCGTCGACGAGCTGTTTCAACCAGTCGGGTCGATAGTAAATATCGTCATCGGCGGTTACATGAAATACATCGGGAAACCTTTGCAGCGCTGGTATCAGCTTTTTATAGGAGCGGGTGTCTTCGCTTACCCAATGAATAGTTAAGCCAAAGGGCTGCAGATCTAAAACGTGCTGCGGTAAGTGTTGTTTATCTCCCTCAAACAACCACAAATTAACCGCGTCTGGTTTTACACTTTGAGTAAGTAGCGACTTTAACGTCAGGTGCAATGTGTCAAAGCGATCAGGAAAAGATGTCAGGTTGATCATCAGCTTCAACGGCAGTGGATGAGCCACAGGCTTTTTAGTGTCCCTAGCTTCCCAGGCTTCAGTGATCAGACGCACAGACTGACGCTTAACCCGACTGGCTTCCAGCGAGTTGTATTTACGCCTTACTCGATAGGCAACGGTTGCCGGTAGTTCTTTTATCCAGTTCATTCTCTACACATTCTTATAGTTACCCGGGAGTTTTGTCCGCCTCTAAAATCACATATACTCATATTTGAAGCGGTTTTTATTTACTAAATGTTTCTTTTTCATTTCAAAGACACATTCTAAAAGAAAAAGGACGCCATGACGACTCAACATGAGCAAGCCTACCAGCTACTGCTAAAAATTATTCAGCAAGGTTTTCGCGGCCAACGAATCCCTGTCGCTACTCTTATCGAGCTGGCGAGCCGCTCTGCCGAGTTTACCGATGTCTGGCTAGCCCATGCGCTGGCAAGCTCCGCCTCAGATAAGGAACTCGCTCTGGTGCTCCACTTTGCTGCCGAGCACGACCTTGCAGGACTCAATTTGCTTGAGCAGTTTTGGCAGCCTGAAACCGCCACACAGGATGATACTAAGAACTTCAGCACCACGTTGGCAGAGTTTGCAATACCCGTCAATCCGCGAGCAGCCCCGTTGTGGAAGGCGCTGACTGAGCCGACTCGATTACTTTCTTCTGATCAGTCGTTAAATGCAGATCTCCGGCAAACCCAACTGGCGTTACCCGATGTGTCGCTACGCTACTTGATTGACCATACCCATCGTCAACTTGAGGATGCCTTGTTATACGGCCACAAGAACGAACAGCAGATCCTGACTGATGTGCGCAATAACAAGCAATTTATCTCAGCGGTACCGGCTACCGATCTGGTGGTGGCGTCTTTAACCCGACTGATGGCAGCCGCCCAGCAGCAACCTGTTAGCCACAGCGAACCCTTGATTTTTTATCGTTACCAGCAAGGCGAAGAATTCAAATGGCACCACGACTACATTGTCAGTGACGCGCCTACGGTGCAGGACGAACTGGCAGTATTTGGACAACGGGTGAAAACCAGCGTGCTGTATTTAAATAATGAATTCAGTGGCGGCGCGACCCGGTTCAAACACTGGGAACAGGAGGTGAAGCCACCAACGGGCGGCATGGTCACCTTTAACAATACCAATGAAGCAGGCTTGCCAATACCTGCATCGCTGCACTGCGGCAGCCCGGTTGAAAAGGGCGAGAAGTGGGTCGCAACCCTGTGGAGCCGGCAAAAACCGCATTGGCTGCGCTTAGGCTTGCTCGCTTAACCCGATTACTGCTACAAAAAACGTGCAATAAAAAACGCGCAATAAAAAACCCGGCAGCATGGCCGGGTTTTTCGTTACTAGGGTTACTAGCTTAGGCTGTTAACCACCTTTGCGACGACGCAGTTGTTGCAACACGCGTAGCTGTGCCATAGCACGGGCAAGCTCAGCAGCCGCTTCGGCGTAACTCGTGTCGCCTTTGGCATCTGCCATGGCTTCACGGGCACGTTTTTCAGCCGCGTTGATTGCTTGCTCGTCCAGATCACCACCACGTACGGCGGTGTCTGAAAGTACCGTGATATGGTCAGGCTGAACTTCCATAAAGCCACCGGCGATATAGAACAATTCATCATGACCGTCTTCTAAAACCACTCGTACCATGCCGGGCTTTAAGGCGGTTAGTAAAGGCAAGTGACCAGGTAAAATACCCAGCTCACCTTCACTACCTGTCACCGTCATCGATCGCACTTTCTTCGAGAATAGTTTCTCTTCCGCGCTTACGATATCCAGGTGTACTGTATTTACCGCCATCACAAACCTCCGGTTCGATTACATTTTAGCTGCTTTTTCAGCCGCTTCTTCAATGGAACCAACCATGTAGAACGCTTGCTCTGGCAGGTCATCGTAGTCACCATTCAAAATGCCTTTAAAGCCGGCAATGGTGTCTTTCAGCGACACGTACTTACCAGGTGAACCAGTAAATACTTCTGCAACGAAGAACGGCTGAGACAGGAAGCGCTGGATCTTACGAGCGCGCGCCACTGTACGCTTATCTTCTTCTGACAATTCGTCCATACCAAGAATTGCGATGATGTCTTTCAGCTCTTTGTAACGCTGCAATACCGACTGTACGCCACGTGCAGTGTTGTAGTGCTCTTCACCAATCACTTGTGGATCCAGCTGACGCGAGGTCGAGTCAAGCGGATCAACCGCCGGGTAGATACCCAGTGACGCGATGTCCCGGTTCAGTACCACGGTCGCATCCAAGTGCGCGAAGGTGGTTGCTGGTGACGGGTCAGTCAAGTCATCCGCAGGTACGTAAACGGCCTGGATTGACGTGATTGAACCAGTTTTGGTTGAAGTGATACGCTCCTGCAGTACACCCATCTCTTCAGCCAGGGTAGGCTGGTAGCCTACAGCTGACGGCATACGACCCAACAGTGCTGATACTTCCGTACCGGCCAGGGTGTAACGATAGATGTTATCAACGAAGAACAGAACGTCGCGACCTTCATCACGGAATTTTTCCGCAATAGTCAGGCCGGTCAATGCAACGCGCAAACGGTTACCCGGTGGCTCGTTCATCTGACCATATACCAGCGCAACTTTATCCAGTACGTTCGATTCTTTCATCTCGTAATAGAAGTCATTACCTTCACGGGTACGCTCACCAACACCGGCGAATACTGAGTAGCCGCTGTGTTCGATAGCGATGTTACGGATAAGCTCCATCATGTTGACGGTTTTACCAACACCCGCACCACCGAACAGACCAACTTTACCACCCTTAGCAAATGGGCAGATTAAGTCGATGACTTTAATACCTGTTTCTAACAGCTCTACCGAACTCGACTGCTCTTCATATGAAGGCGCCGCACGGTGGATAGACATACGCTCTTTTTCACCCACCGGGCCCGCGTGATCGATTGGCTCACCCAATACGTCCATGATACGACCCAGAGTTTCCAGGCCTACCGGGACCATAATTGGCTCACCGCTGTTTTCTACGCTCACACCGCGACGCAGTCCGTCAGTACCACCCATTGCGATTGCACGGACGATACCACCGCCTAACTGCTGCTGAACTTCGAGGGTCAAACCTGTCAGCTCACCTTCGGTGATACGGAGCGCGTCATAGATCTTTGGCACTGCGTCTTGTGGAAATTCGATATCCACGACGGCGCCAATGATTTGGACGACCTTACCTTGACTCATGACGTTTCCTCTAACTCTTTAAATCTTTAAGACCTTTGCCTTATACCGCACCGGCGCCGGATACAATTTCCGAAATCTCTTGCGTGATTGCTGCCTGACGGGCCTTGTTGTAGACCAGTTGCAGGTCATCAATAAGTTCACCCGCATTGTCAGTTGCAGCTTTCATCGCGACCATTCGTGCCGCCTGCTCACTTGCAGTGTTGTCGACGACACCCTGATACACCTGGCTTTCAACGAAGCGCTTCATCAGTGTATTCAAAATGGTTTTAGCGTCCGGCTCGTAGATGTAGTCCCACGAGTACTCTCGCTTGGCTTCATCACTTTTCGGCAAAGGCAACAGCTGATTGATCACGGGCTCCTGCGTCATGGTGTTAACGAACTTGTTGTACACCAAAAACAGGCGGTCAATCGTGCCTTCATCGAATGCTTTTAGCATTACCGCAACGGTTCCAATTACATCATTCACAGATGGTGCATCGCCCAGGTTTGAAGCCTGTGAGGCTAAGCTACCTGCAATGCGTTTAAAGAAACCAGTTGCTTTACTGCCCACGGCTGCGAAGCTGACTTCAACGCCTTTCTCATCCCATTGCTGGACATCGCGTAATACGGCTTTGAACTCATTTGCGTTCAAGCCACCACACAGTCCACGGTCGGTTGAGATGACGATGTAACCAACACGCTTAACCTCACGCTCTTCCAAATAAGGATGCGTAAAATCAAGGTCGCCCTGAGCGATGTGTCCAATCACATTGCGAATGGCATCGGCGTAAGGACGAGACTGCTCCATACGCTCCTGCGCCCGTTTCATTTTGGACGCAGCAACCATTTCCATTGCGTTGGTGATCTTCTGAGTATTTTTAATACTCCCGATCTTGGTTTTTATCTCTTTACCGCCGGCCATGACTTTTCTCCTGCGATTAAACGACTTTAGCCGCTACGCGTAAACGCAGCGGCTGCTCAATTACCACGTTTGCGTAGCTTTGAACTTCTCGATAGCAGCAGCAAGCTGTTTATCGATATCGTCGTTGTAATTGCCAGTTGAATTAATAGTAGCCATGAGCTCAGCGTGCTCGCTTTTCATGTAGTCGATCAGAGCGGCTTCGAACGGCAAAATTTTGCTAATTTCGATACCTTTCAGATGACCTTTCTCAGCAGCATAAATTGATACTGCCATGTCAGCGACACTCATTGGCTTATACTGGTTCTGCTTCATCAGCTCAGTCACGCGCTGGCCGTGTTCTAACTGAGCACGGGTCGCAGAATCAAGGTCAGAGGCGAACTGAGCAAATGCTGCCAGCTCACGATACTGTGCTAAGGCAAGACGGATACCGCCACCCAGCTTCTTGATGATTTTGGTCTGAGCTGCACCACCGATACGGGAAACCGACACACCAGCGTTCACCGCAGGACGAATACCCGCGTTGAATAAATCAGATTCTAAGAAGATCTGACCGTCGGTGATTGAAATCACGTTGGTTGGTACGAATGCTGATACGTCACCGGCCTGGGTTTCAATGATAGGCAGGGCGGTCAGTGAACCGGTTTTACCTTTCACAGCACCATCCGTTAAGCGCTCAACTTCTGCTTCGTTAATACGAGCAGCGCGCTCCAGCAGACGGCTGTGTAGGTAGAATACGTCCCCTGGGAATGCTTCACGTCCTGGTGGACGGCGTAGCAACAGTGAGATCTGACGATACGCAACGGCCTGCTTTGACAGGTCATCGTAAATAATCAGTGCATCTTCACCGCGGTCACGGAAGAATTCACCCATGGTACAACCAGCGTATGGCGCGAGGTACTGCAGTGCAGCAGACTCAGAGGCAGATGCAGCAACGATAATCGTGTGCTCTAACGCATCGTGCTCTTCCAGCTTACGTACGACGTTGGCGATGGTCGAAGACTTCTGACCGATAGCAACGTAGACACATTTAACGCCGGTGCCTTTCTGGTTGATGATGGCATCGATACCAATCGCGGTTTTACCGGTTTGACGGTCACCGATGATCAGCTCACGCTGGCCACGGCCGATTGGAATCATCGCATCGATAGATTTGTAACCAGTCTGGATTGGCTGATCAACGGCCTGACGTTCGATAACGCCCGGCGCAATTTTCTCAACAGGTTCGAAACCCGCTGCATCAATTGCGCCTTTACCGTCGATTGGTGCGCCCAGGGTGTTTACAACACGACCCAGTAACGCTTCGCCTACTGGAACTTCCAGTACGCGGCCAGTTGACTTAACTTTGGTTCCTTCCTGCAAATCTGCATAAGGACCCATAACGACCGCACCTACAGAGTCGCGCTCCAGGTTCAGTGCGATAGCGTAACGATTTCCAGGAAGCTCGACCATCTCACCTTGCATACAATCTGCAAGGCCGTTGATACGAATGATACCGTCGGTATTCGCGATGATGGTACCTTCGTTACGAGCTTCACTGACGACTTCAAACTGATCAATTCGTTTTTTAATCAGTTCTGCAATTTCATTTGAATTCAGTTGCATGCTCTCGTCCCCGATTATGATTGCAGTGAGTGCGCCAGCTTCGAAAGCTGGCTCTTCAGGGTCCCGTCAATGACGGTGTCGCCGGCCTGTATATAAAGGCCACCCATAAGGTCAGGATTTACACTGCAATTGAGCTTAACTTTGCGTGCGAGACGTTTTTCTAACGCAGTACTTAACTTGGCTTGTTGCTCACTACTGAGCTCACTGGCCGAAGTGACATCGACACTGACTTCATTATCATGGTCAGCGCGCAATTCAGAGAACTTCTCTAAAATTGCTGGCAATGCATTTAAGCGTTGGTTAGCAGCCAGAACCTTAATAAAGTTCTGGCCTTTCTCGTTGAGCTGTTCGCCGCACACACTCAAAAATAGCTGAGTGGCTTTATCCCGGCTAACGGCACCCTTCAGGAACGTCTGCATGGTTGCATCGTCCGCTACCTGCGCGGCAAACGCCAACATGTCCTGCCATTCCTGTAACGCGCCCTGCTCAACAGCAAAATCAAAAGCTGCTTTCGCATAGGGGCGAGCCACCGTAGTCAAATCTGACATTTGCTCAACCCCCGTGATTACAGTTCAGCGACCAGTTTATCAACTATGTCACTTTGTTTAGCCGCATCTACTTCGCGCTGAATAATTTTCTCAGCGCCGGCAACTGCCAGTATAGCGACCTGCTTACGTAGTTCTTCGCGAGCACGGTTACGTTCCGCTTCGATCTCGGCATGACCAGAGGCAATGATTTTCTCACGCTCTTCCTGGCCACGCTGAGTTTCGTCATCAACCAGTTTAGTTGCACGCTTACGTGCCTGTTCGATGATTTCAGCGGCATCAGCTTTAGCTTTATTAAGCTCCGCTGCAACCTGCTCGTGTGCTTTTTCAAGGTCTTTCTCGGCAAGCTCGGAAGCCGCAAGACCGTCAGCGATTCTCTTCTGACGCTCTTCAATGGCATTGTTCAGTGGTGGCCACACAAATTTCATGGTGAACCACACGAACACGACCATCGCGATCGATTGACCTATCAGAGTTGCGTTGATATCCACAACGAGCCTCCTATTGGTTGGTTACAGGGACTCTTACGCAAACGGGTTAGCGAATAATAGTAACAGCGCGATACCAACACCGATCATAGCGATTGCGTCAATAAGACCCGCAAGGATGAACATTTTGGTTTGCAACTGAGCAGCCATTTCTGGTTGGCGTGCAGTCGCTTCTAAGAACTTACCACCCATCAGTGCGAATGCTAACGCAGTTGATAGTGCAGCGGTTGCCAGGATGATAGCTACAGCGAACAAAGTTGCAGTTTCAATACCCATTGGTTTCTCCAGTTTTCTCTAAAGTTAAGGTTAAAAGTAAAAGTAAAAAAATCGTGCTTAGTGGTCTTCAGCCGCCATGCTCAGATACACGATGGTTAACATCATGAAAATGAACGCTTGCAGCAAAATAACCATGATATGGAAGACCGCCCAGGCAAAGTGCAGCGGTAACTGCCCCAGACCGACCAACGCAATCAGAATAAAGATGACTTCACCGGCGTACAGGTTTCCGAACAAACGCAGACCCAGTGAGACCGGCTTCGAAATCAACTGCACCAGCTCGAGGACCAGGTTAAATGGAATCAGCGACCAGTGATTGAACGGGGTCAGGCTCAATTCTTTTGCGAACCCGCCAACGCCTTTGTAACGAATTGAGTAACCGAGGATCAGCACAAACACGCCCAGCGCCAGACCCATTGCAATGTTAATGTCGGTAGTCGGTGCTACTTTCAGATAGCTCCATGGGTGCGACATAATTTGCTCAAGGTATGAATAGTTTTGTGCGTACTCTGGTAACGCACTGCCATTCAACAGCAAGCCAAAGAAACCGGCAATCGTAGGGAACCAGTCGACCGGTACCAGCTTCATTAAGTTCATGAGGAAGATCCACATGAAAATAGTCAGCGCTACCGGGGCAATCAGGCGATCTTTAGTATGAAAGGTTTCACGCACTGAGCCACTAACGAACTCTACAATCATCTCAACGAAGCACTGGAACTTACCCGGTACACCCGTTGTTGCTTTACGTCCCACCAGAGCAAAGCTGATGACAAATAATGAACCAAGAATAATCGACCAGCCTAACGCACCGAGGTTAATGGCCCAGAAGCCTTCACCTACAGTCATATCGGTTAAGTGGTGGTTGATGTATCCCTGGACTGTAATGTTTCCATTTGCAGCCATGTTAACAACCTAAGTTAGTTAGTTTTTAAAAGTAAAATCGGGGCCAGCAAATGCAGCAGGTGGAGGAGGGCAAATACTACGAACAAAGGTAACAGAGGTTCGCTTAAAAGATTCAACGCCACTACTAACAACACCACGCTGAGCATCAACTTCAATGCTTCACCGGCCATAAAACTGTTTACGACACTATGTGCCGATCGCGCGCCGCTAAACTGAAAAGCAAGCACCGCAAAAATACTGTTGGGGACCAGGCCAATGACTGCACCGGTCGCTGCACTTAACGCGGCTGCTGCGCCGGAAAATGCCCAAAATAGACAAACTAAAATCGCTGATACCGCCAACTGCAAGGTCAATAAACGTCGCGCGACGCGGCGGCCCGATGTATTCATTATTCGATGGGCTGACCGTGACATGACCGATATCCTGCTTTTAAGCGTGCTGCCTGAAATAAATACAGCACAAAAACTCGGCCGATTATAAAGTTTCAGCAGAAAATTGCAACTTTATTGCTAACCAATACGCCCCGCCAGCCGTTGAAATTAAAGGCAACCAACAAGGGAATAACAATAAAAAGACTAAGGGTAACCTTACTTTATGTGGGCCAAAATCCCATCCAACTCATCCAGGGTTGAGTAGTTGATTACCAGCTTGCCTTTTCCTTTGCGATTATGGCTAATCGCAACGCTGGCTCCAAGCCGTTCACTCAAACTCTCTTCCAGCTGCTGGACATTGGGATCCGTAGGTTCTGGTTCTTTCTTTTCGGTCGGGTTCAAGGCTTTGTTAATCAGCTTTTCTGCTTCACGCACAGTTAACGCCTTGGCCACAATTAATTTGGCCAGTTCGCTTTGCAGGTCGCCTTCCACCGCAAGCAAGACTTTGGCATGGCCAAGTTCAATGTCGCCACGTTCGAGTAACGTTTTGACGTCCGTGTTGAGGTTATTCAGGCGCAGTAAATTGGTCACCGTGGTACGCGACTTACCAACCGCATCGGCAACTCCCTGATGAGTCATATTAAACTCATCCTGCAAACGAGCCAGCGCTGTGGCTTCTTCCATCGCATTGAGATCTTCACGTTGAATATTCTCAATCAGGGCAATGGCAACAGTGGCTTCGTCACTGACGTCTTTAATCAGGCATGGGATGGTATCCAGGCCGGCTATTTGCGCGGCGCGCCAGCGCCGTTCACCGGCGATAATTTCAAAGCTTTTATCACCTAACTGGCGAACCACAACGGGTTGAATAATGCCCTGGGCACGAACTGAATTGGCCAACTCTTCAAGGGCTTCCGGGGCCATGTCTTTGCGTGGCTGAAAACGACCAGGCTGGAGGAACTCCACCGGTAACTTTTGCAATTCGCCTTTGTCTGCCGCTATATCTTCGATAGCCGGACGCTGACTTTCATGCCGCGCTGCTGCATTTGCACTGTTAGTTAACAGAGCGTCCAGACCACGCCCTAAGCCTCGTTTTTTCGCTGACATGAATGTTGACCTTCGCTAAATTAGGATGTTTGCGCCGCTTGATTTTCTTGCTCAGCACGGCGAATTACTTCACCTGCTAATGCCAGATAGGCTTTTGAGCCAGTTGATGACTTATCATAGTACATAACCGGTGCACCAAAACTTGGTGCTTCAGCCAGGCGCACATTGCGCGGAATGACTGTCCGGTACACTTTACTGCCAAAATGATT
Organism: Aliidiomarina soli; assembly: GCF_003986975.1. Lineage (GTDB taxonomy): Bacteria > Pseudomonadota > Gammaproteobacteria > Enterobacterales > Alteromonadaceae > Aliidiomarina > Aliidiomarina soli. The sequence continues at coordinate 61,312 of NZ_PIPO01000002.1, forward strand.
TTTTAATTGTTCAGAGACATCATTGGCCAGGCGGTTGCGCGGGTCGTACATGGTACGCAGAATACCTTCAATGACAAGGTTTGGGTTAACCACCGACGCCAGTTGTTCAATGGTGTCCATCAGTGCGGTTAAGCCTTCAAGGGCGTAGTACTCACACTGCATGGGAACCAGAATAGCGTCTGCCGCGGCCATTGCATTGACCGTTAGTAAATTCAGCGATGGCGGACAATCGATAAAGATAAAGTCGTACTGATCACGCACAGGCTCGAGGGCCCGGCGTAATTTGGTTTCGCGGGCAAACACTTCCATCAGCTTAATTTCAGCTGCGGTTACGTCCGCATTGGCGCCAATGATATCAAACTTGACGTCTTCACTATGCACGGCAACGTCCTGCACCGGCTTGTCATCCACCAGAATATGGTAGGCGGTGTACTCAAGATCATATTTGTCGATACCACTTCCCATGGTGGCGTTGCCTTGCGGATCGAGATCAATCAGCAACACTTTACGCCGGGTTGCAGCCATCGACGCTGCCAGATTCACTGCTGTCGTTGTCTTACCAACGCCGCCTTTTTGATTCGCTATTGCGATAACTCTGCCCAAAGCTGCCTCTTACTTGTTATAGATAGACGGATGGTTACACAGGATGTCCACAATCATAACCAAGCAATGGCTCAACCTGGTTTACTGGTGTTGCCGTATCACCACCAGATGACGCTCTGCTTCAAGCTCGGGGACATTCAGCCGTACCTTGGATTCGACGGTAAATTCTGCAGGAACAGCGGTAAGCTCATCTTCATCCAATTGGCCCTTCAGCGCAATAAAGCTTCCCTCCGCAGAAGGTAGATGATGACACCAGCTAAGCATATCTGCAAGTGACGCAAATGCCCGACTTATAACCGAACTAAACCCTTGATCAGGTTCATAATTTTCAACCCGACTGTGGACTGCAGTGACATTTTTCAGGCCCAGCTGATGAACCACCTGGCGAATAAAATTAATCCGTTTTCCTAAGCTATCTACTAAAACAAATTCTTTGTCCGGATTGAGAATCGCCAGGGGTAAACCCGGCAGACCCGGACCAGTGCCTACATCCACGATACGTTCGCCCTGCAGGTAAGGGGAGACCACGACGCTGTCCATAATATGGCGGACCAACATGGCCTCTGGATCGCGTACCGAGGTTAAATTATAAGCCTGATTCCATTTATTTAGCAGTAAAACCAGCTCGACTAACTGACTTTGTTGCGCTTCGCTGACTGCCAATGAGGTCGTCGCCAGCAATTGCTGAAGCTTGTGCGCGAGCTGGGCTGCGTCGGACATTTTCTGTTTCATCCTCGGTATGTGACCTTAGGCGCTTTTTCGCAGCAAGCCTTGTTTCTTTAAATGCACCAGCAGCATCGAAATAGCCGCCGGGGTGATTCCGGAAATACGCGCTGCCTGGCCAACCGTCTGTGGTTTGTGCTCAGCAAGTTTCGCCACCACCTCGTTGGATAAACCAGAAATCGACGAATAATCAAATTCAGTCGGTAATTTGGTGTGTTCATGGCGTAACGCTTTAGCAATTTCATCCTGCTGACGGGTAATGTAGCCTGCATATTTAGTCTGAATTTCAATCTGTTCAGAAGCCTGAGTATCATCCAGCGCAGGCCCTAAACTTTCAATTGAAGTCAGCTGTTGGTAGGTCACTTCAGGTCGACGTAATAGCTCTTCGAGGTTGACCTCTTTGCTAATCGGGCTTTTTAGCATCGGGTTGAGTGCTGGTACTGCAGGATGATCTTTGTGCACCCATGTGCCACGAAAACGTTGCAATTCAGTCTCGATGGTTTCCATTTTGCTGTTAAACCGTGCCCAGCGTGCATCGTCAACCAGACCCAGTTCACGAGCTTTGGCGGTCAAACGACGATCCGCATTGTCTTCACGCAGCAGCAAACGGTATTCAGCACGGGAGGTGAACATACGGTAGGGTTCTTTGGTCCCCAAGGTCGCTAGATCATCAATCAGAACACCGATATAGCCTTCATCGCGGCGTGGGGTCCAGGCCTCTTTCTGCTGGACCTGCAAGGCTGCATTCATACCTGCAATAAGCCCCTGAGCAGCGGCTTCTTCATAGCCTGTGGTGCCGTTAATTTGTCCGGCAAAGAACAGACCATCAATGTATTTTGTTTCCAGGGAGGGTTTCAAATCACGGGGATCGAAAAAGTCGTACTCGATGGCATAGCCAGGTCGTGTGATATGCGCATTTTCAAAGCCTTTGATTGAATGGACCAAAGCGACCTGCACATCAAATGGCAAACTGGTGGATATACCGTTGGGGTAGACCTCTGTGCAGCTTAAACCTTCTGGCTCGACAAAAATCTGATGGCTGTTTTTATCAGCAAAACGCATTACTTTGTCTTCAATCGATGGGCAGTAACGTGGCCCCACCCCTTCTATCACGCCTGAATACATCGGTGAGCGGTCTAGCCCCTGGCGGATCAGGTCATGGGTATTGGCGTTGGTATGGGTGATATAACAACTAATTTGTTTCGGGTGGTCAGCAGCTGCGCCCATAAACGAAAAAATAGGCGTGGGATTGTCGCCGGGCTGTTCTTGCAGCATTGAAAAATCGATGCTATTGGCGTCAATTCGTGGCGGTGTTCCGGTTTTTAGACGATCAACCCGTAACGGCAATTCGCGCAGACGATCTGCCAGGGCAATTGAAGGTGGATCGCCAGCACGTCCACCGCGGTAATTGCTTAAACCAATATGAATTTGTCCACCAAGGAAAGTCCCAACCGTTAGAACAACCGTTTTGGCTTTAAAGGTCAGGCCCATTTGGGTAATGACCCCGGTAACCCGCTGGCCCTGGCCGGTACTTTCAACAATCAGATCATCGCAGGCTTGCTGGAAAATCTTCAAATTAGGCTGATGTTCAAGTGCCTGGCGAATATAGGCTTTGTATAACGCACGGTCTGCCTGGGCTCGGGTAGCGCGGACTGCTGGTCCTTTTGATCCATTTAGGGTTCGAAACTGAATACCAGCATGATCTGCAGCTTTTGCCATGATCCCGCCCATGGCATCGATTTCTTTTACCAAATGACCTTTACCAATACCGCCTATGGCTGGATTGCATGACATCTGACCAAGTGTATCGATGTTATGAGTCAGTAACAGGGTTTGCTGGCCCATACGGGCAGCAGCGAGAGCAGCCTCAGTACCGGCGTGGCCTCCTCCAATTACAATCACATCAAACTGTTCAGTCATAGGTCAGTCACCATGGTTATTCCGAGCATAGATTGCGGATCCGATCATTAGGATCGCAAGGGCGGGTATTTTACATGAATGGGGGTGATGAAGAAATGACTTATATCGCTTAGTTGCAGGTTTTTACAGAGGCTTTGCGTAAATTTGATTAGTGGCGATGAAAGCGAATTGAGCCTTGAGAGAAGGATCTAATATAAAGATCTTTTATTTTAGATCTCTTTATTACTTTTACTATTAGCTAGCGCCTTTTCTGTGGGTAAGCGTCTATTCGTGTTGAGGATCAGGATCTTACGCGATCATGATCCTTGTGCATAAACAGCGATCTTATGCTGGGGTAACCAGTGGTATAAAAGAGCCCTTATCCACAATGGGTTTTATCCCCATAGTTGTCCCTGCTTGTGATCACAGCTTTGATCATGATCTATTCACACCTTTTCAATTATGGGGGTAACTAAGCTTAAAAGCTGTTAGTAAACCATGTTGGTTAAGGTAGAGAGGCCTGCCTGTAAGCGATCCTTGTTGTGGATAAGCACTGTGTTGATCAACTTCCAAGTTTGCTTGCCCAGCTTTGCAGCCAGTTCACCGCACTTTGCTCAGGATCGCTGCTCGTCATCATATCAATATCGAAACGAGGACTTATTAAATGCACACCCAGACCGACTACTACGTGTTCGATGTCTTTACCGGCCTGGCAAAAGGTATCGTAGCTTGAATCACCGACTGACAGTATCGCGCCCTGTACGCCCTTAAGTGAAGGCTGTTGCTGTTGCAATTGGTCGTTTAGATCGAGCATGCTGTCGGCAACTTCGCCGGCGCCATGGGTGGCGACACAGATTAACCAGAATCCGTCATTGGTGGGTAAGTCATTTAGTTGCGGGTTGTCGTGGAAGCGAACGCTGTGGCCGCGTTGTTTTAGTTCCTCGTGAAGCATGTCAGCGAGAAATTCGGTATTTCCTGAGGTAGTACCGACTAAAATATCAATAACCATGCAGATATCCCTTAGATTGATTGTTTTACGCACAGAATTACAGTAGTATTCGCGCTCCAAATTTTATTCATCCTGTTGTAAACAGGCTGTTAATTCAATAGAAAAGTAGGATTTTCATAGTGCCTATCACGCCGCCCTAGAAAACCGCCCATTTCTGAAGGTTTCCATAACCTTCTGTGATCTTTCCTGTTCCGGAGAGCTCATTCTACCTGCATTTCTCGCAGTATTTTACGTTGTGTGATTTTTCACCATTTTTTAACATTTAATGATTATAGTGGCCCCTGCCGTAGCGGGAGCTATGTGATTTTTATCGATCTAAGAAGGAAAACCCATGTTAGCCAATCTTCAGAGGACCTGGTTCTCGAATATTCGTGGTGATGTATTAGCTGGACTTGTTGTCGCTCTGGCGTTGATCCCGGAAGCGATTGCGTTCTCCATTATTGCTGGTGTCCACCCTAAAGTTGGATTATATGCCTCCTTCTGTATCTGTGTGATTATGGCATTTGTCGGTGGGCGGCCTGGGCAGATTTCTGCAGCAACAGCGGCTATGGCGTTGCTTATGGTAACGCTGGTCGATAACCACGGGCTAGAGTACTTGCTGGCCGCAACGGTTTTGACAGGCCTACTGCAAATTGTATTCGGGGTGCTCAAATTAGGCGTGTTAATGCGCTTTGTCTCGCGTTCGGTTGTTACGGGTTTCGTCAATGCACTGGCGATTCTGATTTTTATGGCACAACTGCCAGAGCTTACTAATGTGACCTGGCATGTCTACGCGATGACGGCTGGCGGACTTGCGATTATTTATGGTCTGCCTTATCTCACCAAAGCGATTCCATCGCCGCTGGTATGCATTGTAGTGCTGACTGCGCTGGCAATGTACCTGGGCATGGATATTCGAACCGTGGGCGATATGGGAGAATTGCCTGATACACTTCCCGTGTTCCTGATCCCTCAAATTCCGCTTACCTTAGAAACCTTAATGATTATTTTGCCTTACGCACTACCTTTGGCAGTAGTTGGGTTACTTGAGTCGATGATGACGCAGACCATTGTTGATGACCTAACTGACACTAAAAGTGACCGTAATAAAGAGTGTCGTGGTCAGGGTATCGCTAATGTAGGTGCTGGTTTTATGGGCGGTATGGCTGGTTGCGGGATGATTGGTCAGTCTATTATTAACGTGAAGTCAGGTGGTCGTGGACGTTTATCGTCACTGGTTGCCGGTGTTGCGCTTATTATTTTGGTGGTGTTTCTTGCTGACTGGGTTGCGCTTATTCCTATGGCGGCCTTGGTTGCAGTGATGATCATGGTATCGATTGGTACCTTTAGCTGGGCATCGATAATTGACCTTAAGAAACACCCAATGAGCACCAATATTGTCATGGTCGCCACGGTGGTTGTAGTGGTTTGGAGCCATAACCTGGCCTATGGTGTATTTGTAGGGGTGCTACTTGCTGCAGTGTTCTTTGCTGCCAAAGTTGGCAACTACATGCACGTCGCCTCTAAATTGTCTGAGGACGGCAGAAGTCGCCGTTATGATGTTGCAGGTCAAGTTTTCTTCAGTTCGGCTGAAAAGTTCATCGATTCTTTTGACTTTAAAGAAGCCCTTGATAAGGTTGAGATTAACTTAGATCGAGCGCATTTCTGGGATATTACTTCAGTCTCAGCGCTTGACCGGGTCATTATTAAATTCCGCCGCGAAGGGACCGATGTTGAAGTTATCGGAATGAATAAAGCCACCGAAACGGTCGTAGATAAGTTTGGTGTGGCGAATGATCCCGAAGCCACTGCTAAACTAATGGATGGTCACTAAACTTCGATTATAAAAAGGATAACATTATGAGCACTCACACTATTGCTTGTGTTGACGGCAGCTCGCTGAGCCAAACGGTTTGTGATTACGCAGCCTGGTCTGCCCAGCGTTTGGACAATGCATTGGTTTTACTCAATGTATTAGATGATGTACGTACTCCGACTGATATCGATTTTAGTGGCAACATTGGCGTCGATACCCGACAGAACCTGCTGGTCGAGCTGGCGGAAATTGAAGAAAAGCGCGCTAAACTGGCACGTCGTCAGGGGCTGATGGTACTGGACGCCGCTGAGCGGCACATCAAGGAGTCGTTTACGGCCCTGACTGAAGTGGCGACCCGTCAACGCCATGGCGATCTGGTTGATACCTTGCTTGAGGTGGAAAACGAAACCCGTTTATTGGTTGTCGGCAAGCAGGGTCGCCACGGTGAAGGGGTCGGCCAGCATATCGGCCATCAGGTTGAGCGCGTTATTCGCGCGGTCAGCCGCCCGGTTTGGGTGGTGACTGGTAAGTTTAAAGCGCCTGAGCGTATTTTACTGGCTTATGATGGCAGTGCCACCTCACGCAAGGCGACCGAAATGGTGGCTGACAGCCCACTGTTTAAAGGTATTCCCGTGCATGTGATGATGGTGGGCGTTGAGAACCATGACAATTTGGAAGATTTGAACTGGGCGAAAGAGCGTCTGCAACAGACTGGCTTTACCGTCACTGCGGTCCTTGAGCAGGGCGATGTTGAAAAGACACTGCTTGAGTATGCTGAAGATGAAAAAATGGATGCCATGGTGATGGGGGCTTATGGCCACTCACGAATTCGTGAGTTTTTCGTTGGCAGTCATACCAACCGTTTGTTAACCAGTACTAAGATCCCACTTTTGCTACTGCGTTAGGGCCTGGTTTTACTGAGTGTTAAAGAAACCGCTTGCGACCTGTAAGCGGTTTTTTTTTTGATGTTTTTATGGATTTGGAGCGATAACGGATATATGCAGGCACTGGTAGTCGAAGGTGGCGCGATGCGCGGAATATTTGCGGCGGGGGTTTTAGATTATTTTTTAGAGCAGGATTATAATCCTTTTGATTTTGCTGTCGGCGTATCAGCGGGCGCTACCAATTTGATTGGGTACCTGGCTGGTGACTTAGGTAGAAATCATAAAGTTATTACCACGTATGCGACCAGGCCTGAGTTTATTCGCCCGCGGGCGTTGCTGAGTAAAAGGGACCATATTTGCAATGTTGCCTGGCTTTGGTTTACCTCGTTTGAGGAGGTGCCTTTGTCATTTGATCGCTATCTTGAACGCGGCATTCCGCTGCATGTGGTCAGTACCCAGATTGAAAACGGCGAACCTCATTACACGGTGATCAATGAACAGAATTTGCATCAGGCCTTCCCTGCCAGCTGTGCAATTCCGGTTGTCTTTCGTGAGTTTCCGCAGCTGGATGGCAAAGCAATGACCGATGGTGGTGTCAGCGACTCGATTCCGGTTCGTTATGCTTATGAGAAGGGAGCCCGCGATATCACTGTGGTGCTGTCACGGCCGCTGGGTTATCGAATGCGCCAGTCACGTACCCCCTGGCTGGCAAACTGGTTACTACAACAACATCCGGCGCTGTGTGCAGCAGTGCATTCCCGTCATCAACGCTATAACGATGCGCTGGACTTCATAGCGAACCCACCAGCTGATTGTAAGGTCAGAGTGATAGCCCCTGATACTACGTTTAAGGTGGGTCGTTTTACCCGCGACACACGTAAACTTGATAAAGGCTTTAAGCATGGAACCAGGAAAGCGCAAGCCTACCTTGCTGAGATCTAGCTATAGTTTATAGTAGGTAGTTAGAGTGGGGGCAGATGGTATGCAGTACTACATTCGAATACAACAAAACGGTTGGCGGTCGACCCTATGCTGATGCCTCATAAGCCAAAAGGTAAACGAGCTTTAGTCGTGGAAGGCGGCGCTATGCGTGGCATTTTTGCGGCCGGGGTCCTGGATGCGTTTATTCAGGCTGACTTCTATCCATTTGATTTTGTGATTGGTGTCTCGGCGGGTTCCACCGCCGCATTAAGCTACTTGTCAGGGGATTTCCAACGAACCTACAAGGTCTTCCAAAGCCATGCTACCCGTCCCGAGTTTATTAATTTCCGGCGCGCGTTAACTGGTGGGCACCTGACCGATGTGCGCTGGCTTATTGAAGAATCGGCGAAGGATGAGGTGCTTGATGAGGCGATGTTTTTGCGGCGGGGAATTCCACTCTATGTGGTGTCGACCCGGATTCGGGACGGCAAGCCCTGCTACAGCCAGATAGATCTTGATAACCTGGGTCATGTGTTGCCAGCGACCTGTGCTATTCCCCTTGCCTATCGCGATTACCCCAAAGTGAAAGGGATGGCGATGACCGATGGCGGGTTAAGTGACTCGATCCCCGTGGAGACCGCGTACGCCTGGGGAGCTCGCGATATTACCGTGATCCTGTCGCAAAGCCATGGGTATCGTAAACGACCAGCAAATAAAACCTTTATGAACCTGGTTTTGCGCAAACAACCTGCGCTAGCCAGGGCGACCAAAGACCGTTATCAGCATTACAATCGCTCGCTTGATTTTATTGACGAGCCGCCTGCGGATTGCAATATGCGTATGCTCGCCCCTGGACCTGAATTTAAAGTCGGTCGCCTCTCGCGCAATGGCTTACGCTTACGCAAAGGCTATTTGCATGGTAAACATGTTGGAGAAAAGTTTATTGCGCAGGTAAAGAAAGGAGGGGCTGAGTAATGAATTTGGAGTGCTTATCGGTTAAGGAACAAGGATGATCGAGGGCTTAGTAGCAGCGTTTGATTGGATTCAGCCCTATCTCCCGTGGTTAACCTCGATCAGCGTCATACTTGCTGTAGTGTCTTTGGTGGTCCTGCCGGTGCTGATTATTTATATGCCGAAGGACTACTTTCTTGGTGCTCATCGGCGCCGGCGTCGTGGCTTGTCGTCGTATTGGTTCACTACCGCGCGCAATGCACTGGCACTGGTGCTGATGGTGGCGGGGTTATTGATGCTGGTGTTGCCTGGCCAGGGGTTACTGACGTTGCTGGCGGCGTTGATTATGTCGGATGTGCCGGGCAAATACAGAATGGAACGATGGGTTGTGTTGCAGCCGGGGGTTCTTAGAACCATTAACTGGGTTCGGCGTAGATACAAGAAAGCGCCAATTCTGGCGCCTCCTACGGGTCACAATCGCAAACGACCACCGCGCATTACGCGATAACCTGTGGCCGCTATGCCTAAGAATGAATAGCAAAGTAACTGGCATTGAGCCAGAGATGAACCGCAACCCCTGCGATGTAGCCTAATAAGATGACCGGGGACCATTTCAGGTGACCAAAAAAGGTGTAATGACCCCGTGCTTGTCCCATTAATGCAACTCCCGCTGCGGAGCCGACTGATAACAGGCTGCCACCAATACCCGCGGTAAGCGTGATCAGGAGCCAATGGCCGTGGCTCATGTCGGGCATCATGGTAAGCACCGCAAACATTACCGGAATGTTGTCGATAACGGCACTGAGTAGACCGAGCACTATATTGGCGCCGGTTGCATTCCAGTCCAGATAGAGGAAGTTGGAGAGTACGGCGAGGTAACCCATGTAGCCGAGGCCACCGACACACATCACGACCCCATAAAAGAATAACAAGGTGTCCCACTCGGCCCGCTGAACCCGGCTGAAGACATCAAAAGGCACCACTCCACCAAGCCGTTTCAATGCCTGTTGATCGCCACGTTGCTCGGCCTTTGCCCGTTTACGGGCCAGAGAACCTGGTAACGTCATACGCAGGAAGTAACCAAAGAACTGCAGGTAACCCAGACCCATCATCATGCCCATGACCGGCGGTAAGTTAAGCAAGGTTTTAAAGCAGACCGCTGTCATTACAGTGAAGACAAACAGACAGGCAATACGGATTGCGCCACGTTTCAGCTCGACGTTCTCGATTACACCGCCTGGTTTGGTTTTGGGTACAAAATAGTACATCACACAGGCTGGTACCAGGTAACTGACGGCTGCCGGAATGAAGAGCACAAAGAATTCCTGGAAGTTGATAACGCCGGCCTGCCACACCATTAGCGTGGTAATGTCACCAAATGGACTGAACGCACCGCCCGCATTGGCGGCTAAGACTATATTGACGCAGCTTAAGCCAATGAACTTGCTGTCATGCTCTGCCACTTTCATGACCACCGCGCACATCAGCAAGGCGGTGGTGAGGTTATCGGCGATGGGGGAAAGAAAAAACGACAACAGGCCGGTAATCCAGAACAGTGCAGGGTAACTAAAGCCTTTACGCACCAGCCAGGCACGTAAAGCATCAAATGCGCGACGTTCTTCCAGCGCATTAATGTAGGTCATTGCGACCAGCAAAAAGAGCATTAGCTCGGCAAATTCAAGTAAGGTGTGCTTGAAGGCATCTGCCGTTTCATAAGGCAGACCCGCCTGGACATAGTGCCAGCCAATCAGAGCCCAGATAATACCGGCGGCGACGAGTACAGGTTTCGACTTACGCAGATGCAATTTTTCTTCGCCCATGACCAGTAAATAGGCTAGGGTGAAAACAATTAGGGCGATATAGCCAACACCTGAGGTGGTCAGGTCGAGAGTGCCGCTAGCGGCGAGTACGGGGGCGGGTGCAAGACCAAGCCCAAGGCCGAGGAGGCCAAGTTTGCTTCGTTTCATGCTTTACTCTTCTAATTCAGTGATTAGTTGTGTTTGTTGCTGGCAAAAGATGATTGCTCGGTGAGACAGGTCGGAGGACAACCTGAGACGGGCGGATTCTAGCAGTTGGCTTTAGTTTTTGCGCGTTACTCAACAAATTTTTAGCGTTTTGAAGATGTATTTATAGTATCTGTTAACTTAGAAAAACTTATCATTTAGAAACGCCGCAGTAAGCTATAGTTAGCAGCAGTTATAACAATAAGATATGTTGAGGCGGTTTATGCAAAGCAGTCAGAACCCTGAATCTGAAAGCAATTCCAGCTTACTAAAAACGATCAAAAAACAGGATTTAAGCACGCCTATTTATGGGCTCTTCACTTTTGCTGTTTTATATACGTTGTTTCTGGCCAGTGAAATTTTGCTGCCGATCGTTTTTGCGTTGCTGTTAAGCCTGTTGATGGCACCGGCGGTCGCGACTGCCGGCAAACGCTGGCATATCCCGCGCACCATAAGCGCGTTGGCTTTGATCCTAACCTTTATTGCTGCACTCGCCGGTATTGGTTACGGGGTTTTCGCACCGCTCACACAATGGGCGGAAGATGCGCCCCGGGCGGTTGAGAGGTTATTGCAGGGGCGCAGTGAGGTGCAGCAGGATCTGGAAAAGCTGCAGCGAGCGGCCGAAGATATTCAGGCCGAAGTTGAAGATGAAGTTGAAGAGTCAGACGAACCTCAGGTTATTATTCATGAAAGTGAACTTTGGCAGAACCGGCTTGCGACGCAAGTACAAAGTGGCGTAACGGGGCTCGCGTTAGCGCTGGCGCTAACCTATTTTATTCTGGTCAGCGGTGATGTGTTGGTGCGCAATCTGGCGCAGCAAATGCGTCGCCAGCGACGGCATATCTTTCTTTGCATCGTGCGTTCCGGTCAGGAGCAGATAGCTCGTTACCTGGGGGTGATCACTTCAGTCAATGTCGGCATCGGTGTGGCGATTGGTTTGTTATCCTGGGCCGCTGGTTTGCCCACCCCTGTGCTGTGGGGGCTGGTAGCGGGTTTAGTTCGCTTTATTCCTTACATTGGCGGTATTCTTGGTACGGGTCTGCTATTGGTGGTTTCGGTGGCTACGTTCGAGGAGCTGTGGCAAATTCTCCTGGTTCCAGGGGCCTTCGTGCTTTTGATTACCGTTATCGGGTTCTTTCTTGAGCCTTATATCCACGGTCAGCGTTTAGCGGTTAACCCGATCATCGTTTTTGTCTCTATCTTTTTCTGGGGTTGGCTGTGGGGACCTGTCGGTGTGTTACTCGCAGTACCGGTAATGACCGTTATTATGGTGGTGATATCGCATATTCCGAAGTTAAAGCCGTTGGCGGACGTGTTGCGTAAGTGACGCCCCTCTCTTTTAGTGGGTGCCTGATGTATACTCTTCGCTGTTTTTTTGTCCAGTTAATCTATCAAGCAACGGAGCGCCCTGTATGCGGTTGTTAGCGCACCTTACCCACCACTCTATTGAAAGCCTGGGTAACCAGCAAGATCTGAAAGTGCTAAAACGTGAAGCAGCACGCGGTATTGTTCTGCGTGAGGAAAAAATACTATTGATGTATACATCGCGCTATGACGACTTCAGCTTCCCTGGGGGCGGGTTGGATGCGGGTGAAGATCCTCAGCTAGGGTTGCGCCGTGAACTGCATGAAGAAGCCGGCGCCCATGATATTGATATCATCGCGCCTTTTGGCAAGGTCACGGAACATCAGCCTACCTGGAAGGCGGACTGGGACATGATGTTTCAGACTTCCTACTGGTACCACTGCAAACTCAACCAGCCATTGGTAGCAAACCAGTTGGAACACTACGAAGTTAGCAATGGTATGTCGGTCGAGTGGGTGGCGCTGGATGAAGCGATTCGTCATAACCATCAGGTAATGCAGCGTCGGCCTGACAGTATGGGCATATCTATAGGCCGTGAGACGCTGGTTATGGAACGGGTTGCCAGTGAACTCTTAACTGGTAACGGAGAAAAGCGAGGCCAACCACCAAGAGAACGGGAAGCGTCATTATGATTAAATTGATAACAGTTGTAGTTGCAGGGTGCCTGATGACAGCTTGCGCCCAAATGGGTCAGTTGATTAATTACACCATCAGTGAGGATGAACTGGAGCAGCTGGCGCTGAATGAACTGCAGTCGACTCGCTATCAGGTCGACTTTGCGGGGTTAAGTGCGGCGCTGAATGTGGATGCGCTGGAACTTGATATTGGCCAGGACGGTGATGGCAAAGTCCGGGTTCGCACCCAGTCAACGCTGAATGCGACTGTGTTTGGTCAGCAATACCCGGTTGCTGTTGATTTGAGTATGGCCGGCGCGCCTAGTTACAGCGCTGAACATCACGCAATTTTTATTCGCGATTTGGTACTCGAAGATTCCTCCGTCGAGACAGGGCTTGGCTCGCTTCGTTTAAATGGCTTACACACTGAGATATACCGCTTGCTGCATGATTACCTGGATGAACATCCGGTGTATCGTTTCGATCAGGACGACAGCCGTTATCAGCTATTACAACGGCTGGGGATGGATCTGGTGGTGGAGCCCGGACAACTGCGGATAAAAAGTGCCGGTCGTGAGCAAGCGCAAAGCGACTGAGACGTCGCTTTACGCTGGTTGATTGGCAGTAGTAATTAGTTAGTTACTGGCTTCTTAAGCGTTGGATGAAGGCTTCAGATTCCGCAATCGAGGTTTCCATATTACGGATCAGGGTATCGACATCACTTCTGATCTGAGTAAGTTCGCTTTCCAGCGCGCCAATTGACTGCGCGTTAAGGTTGTGACGCAGATACAACATCTGGTCCTCAAAAGCGCGCAACACTGGGCCCATACGTTCTTCTGTTTGTTGCATACGGCTAATCAGGCTTTCATACTGCTGGCGGGTTTCACCCAGTTGACGTTCACTGGAGGCACGAAGCTGCTGATTGGTATAGCGGTCGAGTTCATCTTCCCATTCATCAAACAGGTCCTCTGCGACATCTTCGACTTCGGCGATGCGTTCACTTACTTCCTTCGCGGCGTCTTCGCTGTCTTCATAGGCTTCACGGACTTCTTCGTATTTTTCCCGGAGGTCACTTTCTGGGGTATCGATAACGCTCTGATAGCGTTCTAAGGCGCTTCGGAAGGTTTCCTGGGCATCCGACTGAGCGTCGCGCGAGTCTTCGACCCGTGATACCAGGATGTCGCGTTTTTCGTAGCCGAATTTCTCCATGGTATCGTAATAGACACTGCTACAGGCGCCGACACTGAGCAAGGCTGCAGCAAGGGCGGCTAACTTAATAACGGTTAAAGAAAATGGGAAAGTTTTCAAATGCATGCGTTTGTCTCACTCTATTATTGCGATAGTTAGTAGTGTAGTTGCTTTTCTAGAAGGTGCGTAAGCGGGCTTGACGGGATCGTCCTGCAGGGCATTTCAGTGCTTAAGTTTGTGATTCGATACTTACAAAATCCGTTACTAAGCACTTACTTTAATAATTCATGGTGTAAGCACTTACTCACTTCGATATTACTGGACTGCGGATTTAGCAGAACAGCTCGGCTTTGTAGACAACTGGTCTAATCAAGTTATAAAATGTGGCTATGAAACTATCAGCAAACAGCAATGTTCGGCAGCATATCCTCGATACGGCCAAGCCAATTATCAGCAGTAAAGGCTTTGTTGCTGTCGGGCTGAATGAAATCCTACTGACCGCCGGTGTTCCCAAAGGGTCGTTTTATCACTATTTCAAGTCGAAAGAAGCCTTTGGTGAAGCCTTGCTGGAAACCTATTTTGCTGATTATTTAGTCCAGCTTGAAACTGTTTTGACCCTGCCGGGTGCCTCTGCAGAACAGCGACTCATGCGATATTGGCAATATTGGATCGATATTGAGGCCGATTGCGACCCTAAAGGCAAATGTCTGGCGGTTAAGCTCGCCGCTGAGGTCAGTGACTTATCAGAAGGCATGCGTAAGGTTCTCGAACAGGGAACCGGAGCTATTATCGCGCGCCTTGCGCAGACCTTGGAGCAAGGCGTTGCGGATGACTCATTGCGGCCCTGGACTGATAGTAGCGAGGCTGCAGCCAGTCTTTATCAGTTATGGATGGGAGCCAGTCTGCGAGCCAAAATAACCCGCGACCGGCAGCCGCTTGAATCAGCCCTGTTGGCTACTAAACGGATGCTGGGCTTAGATTAGAGCTATGACCGTTTTATTAGCTTGATCTTTTACTTCTCTAGACGACTGGTCTAATTTTAAATAAGATGGTGCTCCTGTAGCAGCACTTGCTGCTTCACTTCGATTTAGAAATCCATTTCAGTTTAGAAATAGAAGAGAGCAATGACCTATGAAAATTTTAGTTGTTTTAACGTCTCATGACCGTTTAGGTGACACCGGAGAGAAGACTGGCTTCTGGCTGGAAGAGTTAGCGGCACCTTACTATGTATTTAAAGATGCTGGCGCGGACGTTACTTTGGCATCCCCCGCTGGTGGTCAGCCGCCGCTGGATCCCAAGAGCGACGACGAGTCAGCACAGACAGCTGCTACAGAGCGCTTTCGCCAGGACGACGAGGCGAATAAGCAGTTGGCAGCGACCCTGGCACTGAGTCAGGTTGATGCGGCTGATTTCGATGCTGTGTTCTATCCTGGAGGGCATGGGCCGTTGTGGGATCTTGCGACTGATACAACCTCAATTAATTTACTCGAAGCCTTTGCCCGTGCTGACAAGCCGCTTGCTTTAGTCTGTCACGCACCTGGCGCACTGGTAAAGGTGCGCGACGCTGACGGTCAGCCGTTAGTGGCGGGTCGCCGGGTAACAGGGTTCTCGAACAGTGAAGAAGACGCTGTGGGCCTGACCGAGGTGGTGCCCTTCCTGCTCGAAGATGAGTTCAAACGGTTAGGAGGTCTGTATGAAAAAGGCCCGGACTGGGAGCCTCTGGCGGTGACGGATGGGTATCTGGTGACTGGTCAGAACCCGGCTAGTTCTAAAGCGACGGCTACAGCATTACTCAAACTGCTGTAGTCGGGTACTTTGGTTCGACAAGAACGCTTATTTGCAATCTATTTAGTTAAGGAATTTGATATGCGCAGCGCTATTTATACTGAATTCGGCGAACCTGCTGATGTTCTCAAGCTCGGCGATAGCCCAGTTCCACAGCCAGGCCCGGGCGAAGTCCGGATTAAGACATTGTTGGGTTCGATACACCATCATGATCTGTGGACTATACGCGGCCAATATGGCTATAAACCCGAGCTGCCCGCCATTGGTGGCAGCGAGGCTGTCGGCGTCATCGATGCCCTTGGCGAAGGTGTGGACGGTCTGTCGGTCGGGCAACGGGTTGCTGTCGCCAGCGCACACGGCACCTGGGCTGAGTATTTCACCGCACCGGCGCGAATGACAATTCCGATGCCTGATGAGATCAAAGATGAAACCGCGGCGCAGTTGATTGCAATGCCATTGAGTGCGTTGATGCTGCTAGAGTTCTTGCAGGTCGAAGCTGGCCAATGGGTGGTGCAAAACACGGCAAACGGTGCAGTTGGGAAGACCCTGGCGATGCTGGCAGCTGCCCGTGGTGTGCATACCATCAATCTGGTACGCCGTGATGCAGGTGTCGATGAATTGGCTGAGCTGGGTATTACCAATGCGGTTTCTACCGCGCAGGCAGATTGGCAGGAGCAGGTGCGGGCTTTGGTCGGTGACAACTCTATTAGCGCTGCCGTTGACTCTATTGGAGGCAAAGCGAGCGGAGACTTGATGACGCTACTTGGTGAAGGCGGCACCCTGGTTTCCTTTGGCTCAATGACTGGTGAGCCGATGAGCATTGGCTCCGGTGACGTGATCTTCAAACAAGCCACAGTGAAAGGGTTTTGGGGCAGTAAGGTTAGTCAGGAGATGAGTTCAGAGAATAAACAACGGCTGGTTGGAGAGCTTCTAAAGCGGACCCTGAGTGGGGAGCTGAAACTGTCTGTTGATAGCATTTATAACCTGGACGACGCAGCAGAGGCTGCCCGCGCTACCCTTGAGCCGGGCCGCAAAGGCAAAGTCCTGCTCAAACCCTGAGTCGGCATCTGGCTACCATTGTGATGATCCAATGGTAGCTTTTTATTTCCCGATGCAGAACGACCCAAAAATTTTACCTAGCAGGTCGTCGCTGGTGAATTCACCGGTGATTTCATTTAAATGCTGTTGGGTAAGGCGTAGTTCTTCGGCGAGAATTTCGCCCGCCATGTTCAGTTCCAGCTGTTCCTTGCCTGATAGCAGATGATTTCGGGCCATTTCCAGTGCGGTCAGATGACGGCGGCGGGCCATAAAGCCCCCTTCCATGTTGTCATTGAAGCCCATGCATTCTTTCAGATGAGAGCGCAGAAGTTCGATACCAAGGCCCGTTTTAGCGGACAGGTTCAACACCGGCACGCTTTGCTGATTGTGACCTTGGTGGTGTTGAATAGTAGCTGGCTCATCGCTTAAATCCGCTTTGTTACGGATCACACTGTAGGGGATATGCTCAGGCAGCCGCTGAAAGAATTCCGGCCAGATATCCATTGGGTCATTCGCGGATGTTTCACTGCTGTCGACCATAAATAGCACACGGTCGGCTTGCTCGATTTCCTGCCATGCCCGTTCAATACCTATTTTCTCAACTTTATCCGGGCTTTCCCGCAGGCCTGCGGTATCTATGATATGCAGTGGCATACCATCAATTTGAATGTGTTCGCGAAGGACATCGCGGGTGGTTCCTGCGATGTCGGTCACGATCGCTGACTCACGGCCGGCTAATGCGTTGAGCAAACTGGATTTACCGGCGTTCGGCCGACCAGCGATAACAACCCGCATGCCTTCGCGTAATAAAGACCCCTGGCGGGCTTCGCGTTCGACAGCCTGAAGATTATCAATAATGCGGTTGAGATCGTTCGCCACTTTGCCATCACTAAGAAAATCAATTTCCTCGTCGGGAAAATCAATTGAGGCTTCGACATACATACGTAATTGAATAACCGCATCCACCAGTACGTCAATCCGGTGCGAGAACTCCCCCTGCAGGCTTTGTAAGGCCATCCGTGCGGCCTGCTCTGAGGTGGTGTCGATTAAATCCGCAATCGCTTCAGCCTGAGCAAGGTCGAGCTTGTCGTTGATAAAGGCCCGTTCACTGAATTCCCCTGGTCGCGCCATGCGCAGGCTGGGTAACGTCAGGATCTCCCTAATCAGCATATCGATGACGACGGGGCCACCGTGACCTTGCAGTTCCAGTACATCTTCACCAGTGAATGAATTCGGCCCTTTAAAGAACAGGGCGATGCCCTGATCCAGCACCTGGCCTTTGCCATCGCTGAATGGCGTGTACTCCGCATAGCGGGGTTTAGGGCAGTGTCCCAGCAGGTGGTGAGCAACCAGCTCAGCCTGTGGCCCTGAGACACGGACAATGCCCACGCCCCCTTTGCCGGGAGGAGTTGCTTGCGCGACGATGCTGTCGTTGGAAAATTGCTCAGCCTGCGGTCTGCTCATGAGGGCACCAGATTAAAAATTAAGAGCTGTATTATCGGGAAAAAGCAGCAATGCGTCCATCGAAGCTTAGTCGTCGTTTTTGACATTGGTTCGCTCGAGCAGAACCCGGTACCGACCATTGTTGCTGTCCATTCGAATCAGGTAGTGCAAGCCATGGTCGTTGTTGTTAACCAGCTCTAATGCCTGACGCAGGTGGTCGGGGTTTTGCAGGCCGGCTTCGGTGTCGCTTTCGTTTGTCTGACGGCGGTCACTGATGTCTACCCGGCACAGGGTCGTGCGACATTCGATATCGTTAAGTTGGTAGTGTTTTAAAGCCGGGTCATCAGCAAAGAGCTCGACGATACGTTCACGGGTATGATACGCCCAGTCAGGGTCTACGGACTGAATATCGAAACGCTGTTGGTGAGAGTCAAAATCATCCAGCATTGAGGTATCTACGGTCGCTGGTTGTTGTGGCTGGTCTCTGTCTGGGACTTGTCCTGTGGATTCAGTAGCATCAGACACTCCGCTGTCAGCTGCATCTTCCAGCCGGGTGAGCTGTTGCTGTAGGGAGGATAGTTGATCCAGCAGAGTTGTTTCAAGGGTCTCTAATTGCTCCATCAACGCCTGGTGTTGCGCCTGGTAGTCGTCTTCCCGGGTAGCGTTGAGGTTTGTCTGCTGGTCAGTATCTGAAGTTGTTTCATTGCCCTCATAACGTTCTACGTAGAGCAGGGTCAGGAGTACAGCAATAACAATCAGATAGAGTAAATGAAACACTGAACGGGTGCGGCGCATACTGAATTACCTCTGGTAAATGGACGGTTGTTTCGCACTTCTAGCCTAGCAAAAAAATAGCCCGGCAGGTGCCGGGCTATTTAAGGTTAGCTGTCCAGGGGACGCTTACGCTTTATTTTTCTGGCCTTTGAAGCCTTTCTTCTCAATCTGTCGATAAATCCAGAGCATCTGCGAAATTGAGACCAAGTTACTGGTAAGCCAGTACAGAACCAGACCAGATGGGAAGAATAAGAAGAACACAGTGAACAGTACAGGCATCAGCTGCATGATCTTCTTCTGCATCGGGTCGGTAACCGGGCTTGGCTGTAACCGCTGCATCAGGAACATTGAGCCACCCATCAGCAATGGCAGAATGAAGAACGGGTCACGGCTGGACAAGTCAGTAATCCAGAGCACAAAGTCAGCATGACGGAATTCGGCAGACTCTAACAAGACCCAGTACAGGGTTAAGAAAATAGGCAGTTGCAGCAGCATCGGTAAACAGCCACCGAGCGGATTCACTTTTTCTTCCTGATAGAGCTTCATCATGGCCTGACCAAGCTTCTGCCGGTCTTCACCATGCTTCTCTTTAAGCGCCTTCATTTTCGGAGCGACCATGCGCATTTTTGCCATGGAGGTGTATTGCGCTTTGGTCAGTGGGTACAGAATCATCTTAACAATGAGCGTCACCAGGATAATTACCACACCCCAGTTGGCGAAAATGCCGTAGATAAACTGCATCAGGCTGAACAGAGGAATTGCCAGCCACCACATGAAACCGTAATCAACGGTTAAATTGAGGTTCTCTGCCAGCTCACCAAGGCGGTCCTGATCTTTAGGTCCAAGGAACAGGCTCGCCTCAACCTGGCCGCGTGACCCCGGCTCTACCTGAATGGTCTGGCTGGTAAATCCGATAACTGCTTCGTTGTTTGGTGCAGCCATGGTGTAGATAACGTTCTGGCCAACCTGGTTTGGTACCCAGGCGCTGACGAAATAGTGTTCTAGCATCGCAACCCAACCACCCGTGGTGGTCTGATTCAGGTTACGGTCTTCGATTTTATCAAAGCTGTACTTATCATAACGCGTGTCCTGGGTTGAAAATGCAGCACCGCGGTACGTTGGCATAAACATACTGCCCGAGTCGCTGACCATGCTTTGGCGTAACTGGCCATATAGAGCGACGCGTTTGGCACTGTCACCGTTATTAGCGATGTCATAGCGAACATCCACGGCGTAATCACCGCGGCGGAACACGTATGTTTTAGTGAACTCAGTTCCGTCGTCACTCACGTAGGTCAAAGGCACTTCTAAAACATCGCCTGAGTCCAGCGAAAAATCGTTGCGCTCAACGCTGAAAGTCGGGCGCGGCTCGTTTGGCGAATCTGTGCCGTCACGGCCGACCAGGCCACTTTGCGCGATGTATATATGGTTGGTGCGGCGATGCATGATATTAAAACGCTCGGCCTCACCTTGACGCTCAGCAAACTCAAGCAAGTACGCGTTAACTAAATCACCGCCAAGGAGGTCAATTTCGACATCCAATACGTCAGTGCGCACGCGAATGGTATCACCAGATTCTGCATCCGTACTCAGAGGCATGTCCGCAGAGGTTGAGTCTGGCTGATCGTCGGCAGTGCCTGGCACCAGGTTGCTCGACTCGTCGTTACCAACAGTAGGTAAAACATTGGTAGGTTCAGGTTTACTAGCGGCATCAACTCCCGGAGTGGACGCTGCGTCTCTGGTTTGCCATTGCTGGAACATAAAGAAACTAAGGACCAGCAAAGCAATAATGAGTAGGGAACGTTGCGAATTCATAGTGTTACTTTGTCTCTTTTTGCCTTTGTTGCGTTTCCGCTTCAAGTTGAGAGCCTGGCACTGGGTCAATGCCACCGGGGTTTCCCGGATGACATTTAACAATGCGCTTAGCAGCGAGTGCGCTGCCTTTGAGCACGCCATGGATGCGAATTGCTTCGATGGCGTAATGTGAACACGTAGGGTAAAAACGGCAGCGCGGCCCCAGAATCGGGCTAATAACAAGCTGATAGACGCGAATTAACGCGATTGGTATTGCTTGCAGCGCTTGCTTAATTTTCGCCATAGGTAATTCATCAAGTCATGCAATGCCTGATTATCCAAATTGGTGATACCAGGTTTTGCGATGACGATAATATCAAACCCTGACAGATTGTGCTGCTGTAACCGATAGCTTTCACGCATAATTCTTTTTATGCGGTTACGTTCTACCGCCAGACGCGCTCGTTTTTTACTGACTGTAATGCCCAGCCGAGGGTGCGAAAGGGAGTTTGGTTTGGCAAGAACGGTTACTTCTTTAGTAACAGCTTTAACTGGAGGGTTATCAAATACGAATTGAAAATCCGCGGGAGTTAACAGACGTAACTCCCGCGGATATGTATTCTGAGTCACTCAGGTAGCCTGAGTAAAAAAGTACTGAGCATTAAGCGCTCAGTACTTTACGACCTTTGGCGCGGCGACGTGCTAAAACCTGACGACCATTCTTGGTAGCCATACGAGCACGGAAACCGTGAGTGCGCTTGCGCTTTAAAACGCTTGGTTGAAATGTTCTTTTCATAACAATACTTCCGTACGTGAACGTGTCTTAAAATTTGAGCGCGAATTCTACAAAAATAAAGGATCTGTGTCAACGTAAAGTGATCACTAATTGCTGTGGATAACTTGCCTTTTTACTAGTAAATGACTGGCGTGTGGCCGCCTAATTCCGTATTATGGTGGCTTGATCGCGAGCCAGGGTTTGGCCGCTCGTCACATCCATTCAATGATAAAAACAGGATAGCAGGAGTGAAGCGTGAGTAAGTCGCTTTGGCAGCAGTGTTCCACTCGTTTACAAAGCGAGTTAAGCATGCAGCATTTTAATACCTGGATTCGACCTTTGCAGGTCGAACTAGAGAATAACACCCTGTTTTTATATGCACCCAATACCTATGTGATGGATTGGGTGAAAGATAAATACCTCGAGCAAATTATTAGTTTCCTGCGCGAAGAAGCGGGTCAGGAACCACCGAATGTTGAACTTAAAGTCGGTGGAGCGCGAACAAACAGCAATACCAATAACAGCAGCCTTAATGGCAGCCGTAAAACCACCAGTCAGGCTGCTTCGAACCAACGGCCACGACCCCAGCGCCGGACATCTGATGATGATCGCCCGGTTTCGCTGCAAAGCAGTAACTTACATCGTTCCTATACCTTTGAAAACTTTGTCGAAGGTAAATCCAATCAGTTGGCGCGTGCGGCAGCCCTTCAGGTCGCCGAGAATCCGGGCGGTGCTTATAATCCGCTGTTTATCTACGGTGGTACGGGCCTGGGTAAAACCCATTTATTGCATTCGGTCGGTAATGGCATTCTGGCGCGTAAACCGGATGCCAAGGTCTATTACCTTCGTGCTGAGCGCTTTGTGCAGGACATGGTGTATGCCATGAAGCACAATAAGATCGACGCGTTTAAAGAAAGCTATCGTTCGGTGGATGCTTTGCTCATCGATGATGTTCAGTTTTTTGCTCGCAAGGAACATTTCCAGGACGAGTTTTTCCATACGTTCAATTGGTTACTTGAGGGAAATCAGCAGGTTATACTTACAAGTGACGTTTACCCTAAGGAAATTGAAGGGGTTGATGATCGACTTAAATCGCGCTTTGGCTGGGGTTTGACAGTCGCCATCGAGCCGCCTGAACTGCCCACGCGGGTCGCAATTCTGGAGCGCAAGGCGGAAGAGCGAGGCATCAAATTACCGCATGAAGTAGCCTTTTTTATTGCTAAACGCTTGCGTTCCCATGTTCGGGAACTGGAAGGAGCGTTGAACCGGGTTGCGGTGAATGTCAATTTAACCGGTCGAGAGCTAACCATTGATTTTGTTAAAGAGGCATTGCGTGACTTAATCGCTGCGCAGGAAAAACTGGTAACGATTGATAATA
This sequence comes from Aliidiomarina soli, assembly GCF_003986975.1. Lineage (GTDB taxonomy): Bacteria > Pseudomonadota > Gammaproteobacteria > Enterobacterales > Alteromonadaceae > Aliidiomarina > Aliidiomarina soli. Next base: position 84,254 of record NZ_PIPO01000002.1, read on the forward strand.
TTCAACGCACGGTGGCTGAGTATTACAATATTAAAGTGGCAGATCTGACATCAAAGCGGCGCAGTCGTTCGATTGCCCGCCCTCGTCAGTTGGCGATGGCATTAGCCAAGGAACTGACCAACCATAGTTTGCCTGAAATAGGCGACGCATTTGGCGGGCGGGATCACACCACGGTATTGCATGCCTGTCGCAAAATAAAAGAATTGATAGAGTTGGATCATGAGATCCAGGAAGACTTTCGCAATCTTAATCGGACATTGTCGGTTTAACGAACATGTCTGCATATGCTGTGGTACGGACATAGCGCGCCACAATCCGGCTCGCAACAGTATGGGAGATAAGGCACATGAACTTTAGCACCACTCGGGATGCATTACTGAAACCACTGCAGGTTGTTAGCGGTGCCGTAGAACGTCGTCATACCTTACCGATTTTATCCAATGTGTTAATTCGGGTGAGTAGCGATGAGCTGCGTATGACGGGTACTGACTTAGAAGTAGAGTTGGTCTCTAAGGTCAGCCTGGAAGGCGCTGTAGAAGGCGAGGCAACGGTTCCTGCTAAAAAGCTGCTGGATATTGTTCGCAGCTTACCAGAGGGGCATGACGTTAAGCTTGAGTCGAATGGTGATAAAATCATTCTCCGTTCCGGCCGCAGTAAATTCACCTTGAGTTCATTGCCGGCAAGTGAGTTTCCGGATATCGATGAGTGGGAGGCTGAAGTTACCTTTGAGCTTGCTCGTGGTGAATTGAAACACCTGATGGAACGAACTCATTTTTCGATGGCGAATCAGGATGTTCGATACTATCTGAATGGTATGCTGTTTGAGGTCAATGACAATCAGTTACGCACGGTTGCCACAGACGGACACCGTTTGGCGATGGCCGGGATGCAACTCGAGCAGTCCGGCTTACCACAACGGCAAGTAATCGTTCCGCGCAAAGGTGTGACTGAGCTGATGCGCCTGCTGGAGCAGGACGACCAACTTATTCAGGTGGCTATTGGCCAGAACCATATCCGGGTTCGCAGCGAAGGGATGGTGTTTACCAGTAAATTGCTTGACGGCCGCTTCCCTGATTATCGACGTGTGCTTCCGCAAGGTGGTGATAAGACGGTAATTGCTGATAAGGATCTGTTGCGTAGCGCCTGTGCTCGGGCATCGATTCTGTCCAATGAGAAGTTTCGTGGCGTACGGCTCAACCTGAGTTCGGGCGAGTTGGCATTAACAGCCAATAACCCGGAGCAGGAACAAGCGGAAGAAGCAATTGAAGTGGATTATCAGGGCGACGCGTTGGAAGTGGGTTTCAATGTAACCTACGTCCTCGACGTGTTGAGCTCTATTCAGGGTGAGCAAGTGAAGTTCACTTTAAGCGACGCCAATAGTAGTGCGTTGGTTGAAGACAACGCGGACGATTCGGCGTTGTACGTTGTTATGCCCATGCGCCTGTAGTCGATGCGACTAGAACGTTTGCACATAGAGAAATTTAGGAATTTCTCCAACGCACAGCTGGAGCTGTCGTCGAAGGTGAACATGCTCTGTGGTGCAAACGGTAGTGGCAAAACCAGTATTCTGGAAGCCATTTATTGTCTCGGTTTTGGCCGTTCCTTTCGAACTCACCAAATCAGGCAAGTAGTTCAGGACGGTGAACAGGCATTTACCTTGTTTGCAAAATTACTAGAGAATGGTAGCGACGATCCCGTTGAGCATCGCATAGGCTACCGTCGCTTTAGAAGTGGTGAATCGCAGGTCAAAGTCGACGGAGATACTGAGAAGCGATTTGCGGCACTTGCGCGCCTGGTCCCGGTTCAACTGATAACGCCTGAAAGCGTCGAGCTTATAACGGGTGGGCCGAAGGAAAGGCGTCAGTTTATGGATTGGGGATTGTTCCACGTGGAACAATCGTTTTTTCCACAGTGGGCAGGTTACGTAAGGCTGTTAAAGCAACGCAATAGTTTACTGCGCCAGGGCAACCACCAAGCGCAAGCCGGTGCCTACTGGGATGAGCAATTAGCTGCCGCCGGGGAAGAGGTAGCGATAGCCAGAGAAGACTATGTAAGCGGGCTGAATGGCTTGTTAAACGATTACTGTCAGTTATTTCTGCCTCAGTATGATTTTAAGTTTAAGCTGAATCATGGGTGGCATCGCCACGATGAAACACTTGCAGATGCGTTGAAGCAAAAATTTGAAGCGGATAGCAGACAGGGGTTCACCAGCGTGGGTCCCCATAAAGCTGAGTGGCAAATTAAGGTTGATGGAGTGGACGCTAGAGAGCGACTCTCCAGAGGTCAGTTAAAGTTATTAGTCTCTGCACTGCGTTTGGTGCAGGGACAGGATTACAAGCTCCGAAGGGAGCAGCCGTGTATCATCTTAGTGGATGACTTACCGGCAGAGCTGGACGAAAAGAACCAGCAAACGTTGTGTAGCGCATTAAAAGATAGTGGCAGTCAGGTATTTATTACCGCGATTGATGAAGCCAAAATAAGGTCACACTTTAGCGATACCGAAACTCAATTGTTCCACGTGGAACATGGAACAATTTAAAGACACGAGTAGGAATATTTTTATGTCAGAGAACAACTACGATCAGTCGAGTATTAAGGTCCTTAAGGGTCTGGACGCCGTGCGTAAACGCCCAGGTATGTACATCGGTGACACCGATGACGGAACGGGTTTGCATCACATGGTCTTTGAGGTCGTGGATAACTCAATTGATGAGGCGTTGGCTGGTCACTGCAATGAGATTTATGTGACTATGCATGCGGATGGCTCAGTGTCGGTTCGCGATGATGGTCGAGGCATCCCGGTTGAGATGCATGAGGAAGGCGTGTCGGCTGCAGAAGTCATTATGACGGTGTTGCATGCAGGCGGTAAGTTTGATGATAACTCGTATAAAGTGTCCGGTGGTTTGCACGGTGTTGGTGTATCAGTTGTTAACGCGCTGAGTAAAACACTTCAGTTGACGGTATGGCGCGGTGGTAAAAAATGGCAGCAAACCTATACGCATGGTGTACCGGATGCACCTATTGAACCAGTGTCTGATACAGATAAATCGGGCACTGAGATTCGTTTCTGGCCGAGTGAAGAAACCTTTACCGATATTACCTACCATTACGACATTCTAGCCAAGCGTGTGCGGGAGTTGTCTTTCCTGAACTCTGGCGTTTCTATTCATTTGGTAGACGAAGGGAGTGACCGCAAGGACCACTTCAAATACGACGGCGGTATCGCTGCCTTTGTTGAGTATCTGAACCAGAAAAAAACTCCGATCCACCCTAAGGTATTCCAGTTTTCGATGGAACGGGACGATGGTATTTGCGTAGAAGTAGGTCTGCAATGGAATGATTCGTTCCAAGAGCATATTTACTGCTTTACCAACACCATCCCACAACGGGATGGTGGTACCCATATGGCAGGCTTCCGTGCTGCATTGACGCGGACGCTGAATAGCTACATGGAAGCGGAAGGCTATGCGAAGAAAGCGAAGACCACGACCTCTGGCGATGACGCTCGAGAGGGCCTGACCGCTGTGATTTCAGTAAAAGTACCAGACCCTAAATTTTCTTCGCAAACCAAAGACAAACTGGTTTCGTCGGAAGTAAAAGGTGCGGTAGAGCAAGCGATGAACGAGTATCTCAACGAGTTCCTTTTAGAGAACCCAACAGATGCTAAAGTTATCGTACAGAAAATAATTGATGCGTCTCGGGCCCGTGAAGCTGCGCGTAAAGCGCGTGAAATGACGCGACGTAAAGGTGCATTAGACCTCGCTGGTCTGCCTGGGAAGCTGGCTGATTGCCAGGAGAAAGACCCTGCGCTATCTGAACTCTACATTGTGGAGGGTGACTCGGCAGGTGGTTCTGCCAAGCAAGGGCGTAATCGTAAGAATCAAGCTATTCTGCCGTTGAAGGGTAAAATCCTCAACGTTGAGAAAGCACGCTTTGATAAAATGCTTTCCTCGCAGGAAGTAGCGACTCTTATTACCGCCATGGGTTGTGGTATTGGCCGTGATGAGTACAACCCGGATAAAACTCGTTATCACCGTATCATCATTATGACCGATGCCGATGTCGATGGGTCGCATATCCGGACTTTGCTTCTAACTTTCTTTTACCGTCAGATGCCGGAGATCATTGAGCGAGGGTATATCTATATCGCTCAGCCGCCTCTTTATAAGGTGAAGAAAGGCAAGCAGGAAACCTACATCAAGGACGACCCAGGTCTGATCCAGTATTTGGCCAGCCTTGCTCTTGAGAAGGCATCTTTGCACGTGAATGCCGATGCGCCAGGTATAACAGGTGTGCAGTTGGAGAAGATGGTGCAGGACTATCAGTTCGCGATTGATACTATCAAGCGCTTGAGCCGACGCACGCCTAAGCACATGCTGAATCGACTGGTATACGCTCGAAAACTAACTCCAGAGCTGGTAAAAGATAAGGCTCAAATGGAGCAATGGGCAGAGGACTTCGCTGCGGATTTAACCAAGCATGAAAAAGACTCAGCTAGCTATCAGGTTCATCTTGTTGAGGAAGACGAGCGCGGAGCTTACCTGCCTGTGATCAAGCTACGTCGACACGGCATCGATACTGACTTCCCATTAACCTACGAATTTGTCGTAGGTCGGGACTACGAAAAGATGACGGCAATCGGCGGTGAGATCAATGGCCTGGTTGAAGAAGGCGGCTTTGTGATGCGCGGCGAGCGTAAACAGGTGGTGAAAGATTTCGTTGAAGCCATTGAATGGCTTATCAACGAGTCCAAGCGCGGCTTGTACGTACAGCGCTACAAAGGATTGGGTGAGATGAACCCAGAGCAACTGTGGGAAACTACAATGGATCCGAATAACCGTCGCATGACTCAGGTCAGAATTGAAGACGCGATTGGGGCGGACCAACTGTTCTCAACATTGATGGGTGACCAGGTCGAACCGCGCCGTGCATTCATCGAAAGTAATGCGTTGAAAGTGTCTAACCTCGATGTTTAGACTAATGGCCGCAGGTGGGCTGCTTAACGCGGCCCTGGCAACTAACATTTAATTTTATGTAAAAGCCTCTGTTTTGCAGAGGCTTTTTTGTAAGAATATGGCTAACACAGCAGGAATTTTCACAAAGGAACGTCACCATGCATTTAGTCAGATACTCTCTTACCATTCTCATTGGGCTGTTGATTTTAACTGGTTGCGCCAACCTAATTGGTCGTAGCGCTTTGCATCCACCGATGCTGGACTTTGAACTGCTACCGGCCGTAGAGTATGAACGAATTGGTTATCAACGCGCGACCTACTGCCCGGCGGGACTGCCTTGCCTGGCGTATTCGGTTGCCCGTGCCTACGATAATCAGGGGCGTGAGACTTGGGCTGATGCCGCAGATAGCTGGGCGCAACAGGCGCCGCTTGAGACCGAGGCGATGGAGGTGCGGTTACGGTTTTGGCCTTATGCGGAGAAAACAGCAGCGGACCGCAGTCGACGCACGTCCATGCGTTATGAGATAGAGCTGGATACGACCCGGGGTAACGACAAGGTTGAATTATTGCTTGATGGTGCCGTGCCGAAAGCCACTCGTGGGACGTATATTCTGATTCATGGATTCAGAACTAATAAGGAATCACTCTTTTTTATTGCCGAAAGTATGCGCTTTGCGGGGTTTGATGTCGTATTAGTCGATTTGTATGGTCATGGTAACTCAGAAGGTGCATTTACCTTTAGTGGGAAACCTGAAGCTCAGGCTGTCAGTCAGCTCCTAGATGCAAACAATTTCACCGGACCTCTCCACCTGGCCGGTATGTCAATGGGTGGTACAGCGGTTAGTCATCTTGCGCCGTTGCGTGACGATATCGAAAGCCTATTGTTACTAGCCCCAATGCTTGAGTTTGTCGATTCTTTCGTGGATGCGGGAAGAGCCTATACTCGCAGTGCTCACTTAGTGCCGGAAAGTAGCCTTAAAAAGGGAGCTCGCTACGCACTGGATGAAGCAGGTACGACGCAGGCCGATACGGCTGCCGTACAGCGCGTTGGCGAGCTTGGTATCCCGATACTTATAATGGGCTCAGTCGAAGACCGGATAACCTCTCTGGATCGACTACAGGACCTAGCAGCAAGTAATCAGGATATTACCCTGCATGCGGTGCAACCGCGCACGCATCACGGCATGATCCTTTGGGACACTGACGATTTTGGCGCCTGGATACGTTGGATGGAGTCCAAGGTGATAGAGGGGTAGGCGGCAAACAGCCATAGTGTTGATTACAGTGAATAAAAAGCCCGCTTAGTTAAGCGGGCTTTTTGGTTCAGGATTGGAGTAACGAAATATCGGCTATATTGAGGAACTGCGCTCGCAATTGACTGAGAAGGGCAAGTCGATTCGCTCTGACAGCACTGTCGTCTGCATTTACCATGACCTGCTCAAAGAATGCATCCACAGGCTCTCGCAAGCTTGCTAAACGGCTCAGCGCCGCGTCGTAGTTTCCTTGCTCTGCATCGGCACTGACGTCGTTTCGAACTGAATCCAGTGCGCTGTGTAATGCTTTTTCCTCGGCTTCAGAAAGCAAGTCCGGGTCGACGCTTGAACCAACCTGATCTGCCTTCGCCAGAATATTGCTAACTCGTTTATTGGCTGCGGCTAGTGCGTCTGCTTCAGGGTTCGATTTAAAAGCGTGCACGGCATGCACACGACGATCAAAATCAAACGCAACCGTCGGCCGTCGTGCCATCACTGCCTGAATCACATCAACCGGAACCGACTGGTCTTCGTAGTAGGCCCGGAAGCGTCCTAGCAGGAAATCGACGATTGAATCAGTTAACGCGCTGCTCGCTTTGATCTTGTCGCCATATCCTTTAATAGCTTCATCCACCAGTAGTGGCAGATCTAAAGGTAGTTCCTTTTCAATAAGAACACGCAGCAGGCCAATGGCTGCACGGCGCAGGGCAAAGGGGTCACGGTCGCCTTTCGGAGTTTGTCCGATGCCGAAAATACCAGCCAGGGTATCGAGCTTATCTGCCAGTGCAACGGCGCAGGCGACTTTACTATCAGGTAAGGTGTCACCGGCGAAACGAGGGTGGTAATGGCCTTCAATGGCATTGGCAACAAGGTCACTTTCGCCGTCCAGGCGGGCATAGTGCATGCCCATAACGCCCTGAACCTCGGGGAATTCCATCACCATGTCTGACATCAAATCGGCTTTAGCCAATAATCCCGCGCGGGCCGCAGCTTCAGCGTCATCATTTAATAGTGTCGCAATAGCACCGGACAAGCGAGAAATACGCTCTGCTTTCTCTCCTAACGTGCCCAGTTGTTTCTGGAACAGCACTTTGTGCAATCCCTCGACGCGCTGAGCAAGTGGCGTTTTCTGGTCGGTCGCAAAGAAGAACTCGGCGTCGGCAAGACGGGGGCGAATCACTTTTTCATTGCCCTCAATGACCTGCTTCGGATCTTTACTTTCGATGTTACTAACAAAAATGAAGCGAGGAAGGAGCTGTCCCTGGTTATCCTCCAGAGGGAAATAGCGCTGGTCATCCTTCATCGTATAGATCAGGGCTTCTTTAGGTACTTGCAGGAAACGCTCTTCGAAATGAGCCACATGGGCAACCGGCCACTCAACAAGCGATGCAACCTCATCCAATAGCGCTTCGTCCATAACTGGAGTTGCATTTTCCTGCTCCGCCAGCTCTTCAATTTGTTCGCGAATAACCGCTTTGCGCTGTTCGAAATCAACCAGTACATGAGCGTCTGCCATTTGTTCAATGTAGCTGGATGCATTGGCAATGGTAACCAGTTCCGGGTGGTGGAAGCGATGACCGGTCACCGTATTTGAGCTGTCAATACCAAGTACTGAGCAGGTTACCACCTCGTTGCCGAGAAGCACCGTGAGGTGATGGACCGGGCGGATAAAGCTATGCTCGCTGCTACCCCAGCGCATAGGGCGTGGGATCGGCAGTTGTTTAATGGCTCGCTCGATGAAATCCTGCAGTAGCGCAGTCACTGGCTGGCCTTTCTCAGTGGCTTTATGCACCAGCCATTCACCCTTATCGGTTTTTAAGCGTGAGGCCTGTTCTATGCTAATACCGTTGCCCCGGGCCCAGCCGAGTGCTGCTTTGGTCGGGTTGCCGTCCGCATCGAATGCCACGTCAACCGAGGGACCTTTCTTTTCAACCTCTTTGTCAACTTGCTGAGTTTGTAGTCCCTCAACAATCACAGAAAGCCGGCGAGGAGAATTAAGGGACTTAACGTAAGTGAATGCTAACTCACTAGCGGTAAGCTGGGTTTTAATACTGTCGGCAAAACTTTGCGCGAGCTGAACCAAGGCTTTAGGTGGCAGCTCTTCGGTGCCAAGTTCAATCAATAGATCTTGTGTGGTCATGGATAGCACTCCCTTACTTGGCCGCTACATTTGCTAATGGAAATCCAAGCGCTTCTCGCGCTGCGAAGTAGGCCTCTGCACAGGCTTTGGCCATGGTGCGTACCCGAAGAATATAGCGTTGGCGCTCAGTCACTGAAATTGCGTGTCGTGCGTCGAGTAGGTTAAAAGCGTGTGATGCGCGCATCACTTGCTCATAGGCTGGTAACGGCAGGTTGTGCTCAATGAGCAGCTCACACTCTTTCTCACAGGCTTCAAAGCGAGCGAACAGTACATCGACATCGGCGTATTCGAAGTTATAGGTAGACTGCTCAATCTCATTTTGCAGGAAAACATCGCCGTAGAGGATTCTGCCGCGAGGGCCGTCGGTCCAAACCAGGTCATAAATACTGTCGACGCCCTGGATATACATTGCCAGGCGTTCAAGACCATAGGTGATTTCACCAGCGACTGGCTTACACTCGATTCCGCCGACCTGCTGAAAATAGGTGAACTGGGTGACTTCCATGCCGTTCAGCCAGACCTCCCAGCCAAGACCCCAGGCACCCAGGGTCGGTGATTCCCAGTTGTCTTCAACGAAACGAATATCGTGGACTAAGGGGTCAAAACCCAGCATCCGCAGCGAATCAAGATAGAGTTCCTGAATGTCCGACGGTGAGGGTTTTAAGATAACCTGGAACTGATAATAATGTTGCAGACGATTCGGGTTTTCCCCATAACGGCCATCGGTCGGGCGGCGGCATGGTTGCACATAGGCAAAATTGGCTGGCTCCGGGCCGATTGAGCGTAAAAATGTCTGTGGATGGAAGGTACCGGCACCAACCTCCATATCCAGCGGCTGTACAATGGCGCAGCCTTTCTGAGCCCAGAAATCCTGCAGAGCCAGGATCAGGCCCTGAAATGTCTTAACGTTAAATTTTTCCATGAGAGTTCCACTTACAGTCGGCCGAATTTACGCTGTCCAGCGCTAAAAGTTTGTGTGATTATACCCTGAGCTAAAGCCCGATTTATAGGGAGGATAGAGGTTGAATAACGCACTAAATGCAATTAAACGCTGTCCTTGGTGTGGTGATGCGCCAGATTATCAAAAATATCATGATGAAGTTTGGGGACGGCCGGTGTACGACAGTCACGAATTGTTTGCCAAACTTTGCCTTGACGGCCAGCAGGCCGGCCTGAGCTGGATTACCATATTACGCAAACAGTCGGCCTACGAAGAGGCGTTTTTGCAGTTCAACCCGGAACGCCTGCATGCCATTCAGGGCGCTGAACGTGAATCCTTTGTTGAGCGGCAGATGCAAAACGCCGGAATTGTACGAAACCGTCTTAAAATTAATTCGATATTCCGAAATGCAGATGGGTACATGGCACTGCAAGCCAGTGGAGAGGATTTTTCCGAATTTCTTTGGAGCTTTGTAGATGGGCGGGTGGTTGATGTAAAGCCAGGTGAAATGGTTGATATACCCACGCAAACTCCGGCTTCTGAGGCAATGTCCAAAGCGCTGAAAAAGACCGGCTTCAATTTTGTCGGGCCGACCATTTGCTACGCCTTTATGCAGGCGGTTGGCATGGTAAATGACCACCTGCGGGACTGTCATGTACGTAAGCTTTAGGAGTGTTATCCGTTGCCTAAGGGGTAGCCGCGAAATGAGCCCAGCCGTAATACGAGCAGTAGCCCAATGACACCACTAACGGTCAGAGTGATACCCACCAACATTAGCCAGCCGTTTTCAGCACGGGAGACCTGGGTGGGCGAGCCTACCAGGCGGTACAAGCGTCGGTTGCCATTGTCGAGTTGCCGCTCGACAATGCTCCCCAGCGGCTGAAAGCTCTGAATGCTGTGGTAGTTAACTCTGTTGGCTTGGTCTACTTGTGCCTGACGCAGCTGCTGCTTCGCTTCCCCTTCTGGGCTGCCTTCACTACTTGAGAACGGCCTATATGCACCAGCTGGAAACTCTCTGCGCCAGCCACCTTCAAAGTAGTCTGTGGGCTCCCCTGGCTGTATCTCCCCACGTGACTGGTAGCTATATTGCTTTTCCGGAAAAAACGCTTCGCTATACCCGGCGTAAAAGAGTGCGCAACCAATCCCAATCGTTAGTGTAAATATAGCCATCAGGAAGACACTACGTCGCTGAGATTGTTGCTGAAATCTGCCCATGTAGGTGCGGATAGATTCAATATGCATCACTTTAGGATCAGCCGAGCGGATATCGAGCTGTGCACAAAGGTCGGCAATATCCAGATCAAGCCCGCTTAGAATCCGCTTGAGAATATCGTCAGACGGGTATGAGTTATCGTTCTCCAGCTTAGACAGATAAGACTGCTCTATTTGCGCCTTACTCGCTAGCTCTGGTTGAGAAAGCCCTTGTTGCTGACGGTGGTAGCGAATAATTTCACCTAACGTCATGTTGCCTGAAGTCATGCTGAGCCCCTTTGATGGATTGGTTGAAACCCTATTCTTGGCTATTCCTTGGGGGATAAGTAGATGAATATACATGAATAGCGGGGAAATTCGTGGAATTGGTTGGTAGGATACGGCGAGTGAATTCATAATTGAGGCAGACTCGGCTTTTGGCGCGTCTGTACTGGACCAAGAGGCCTGAATAATGATTGAGATGAAAGCGGTAGATTACACCAATAGTAAACAAGCTGGCGAACTGATAAGCCTGCTCGAAGCGTACGCACGGGATCCTATGGGTGGTGGTGAAGCCCTGCCGGAGGCGACTAAAGCAACGCTCATCGCAGAAATGGCAAAACGCGATGGAGTGTATAGCTTTATCGCCTATAAAGACGGCCAGGCGGTTGGGCTGGCGAACTGCGTTGAAGGGTTCTCAACTTTCGCGGCAAAACCCTTGTGCAACATCCACGATATTGCAGTCCTCGATGGGCACCGCGGTGAAGGTATCGCCCAGCAGCTGATGGATAAAGTTTGTGAAGCCGCCAAGGCGCGTGGCTGCTGCAAAGTCACTCTGGAGGTGTTAACGGGCAACGAACGTGCACGACAGGCATATTTACGTTTTGGCTTTAAGCCGTATCAGCTGGACCCGACGTTAGGTCAGGCTGAGTTCTGGGAATACAAGCTTTAGCTCACTCAAGCCTTAACCAGACCCTTTTGAATCAGGTATTGGTAGGGTACTTCCGCCGTTTGCTGGGTCAATAGTTCGTGGTCCATAAAACGGCAAAAACTCGGAATGTCACGGGTCGTCGCCGGGTCGTCGGCGATAACCAGTAGGGTGTCACCTTCCTCCATTTTGCGGACTTTAGCCCGAATTAACATGACAGGTTCCGGGCAGCGCAGTCCGGTTGTATCGAGTTGATGGTCAGCATTTTGAAACGGGGCCATGATCGATGCTCCAGTGAAACCAATATCGTTAACGCAGTCTGTTGTAGAAAATAAGTCTAACACGACAGGCATAAAAAAAGCCGCAGCAAAAATCGCTGCGGCTTTCTATTTTTAAGCGGATATTTTTATACGCGTTCGTACACGGTCGCGATACCCTGACCCAAACCAATACACATAGTGGCCAGACCTAAGGTTGCGTCTTTACGCTCCATTAGGTTGATCAGTGTGGTTGAGATACGTGCACCTGAGCAGCCGAGTGGGTGACCCAGAGCGATGGCACCACCATTGAGGTTCACTTTGTCTTCCATCAGATCCAGCATATCGAGACCTTTCATCACCGATAATGCCTGCGCTGCGAAGGCTTCGTTCAGCTCAAACAGGTCGATGTCCGCCAGGCTCAGGCCAGCACGCTGTAATGCTTTTTGCGTCGCCGGCACCGGACCATAGCCCATAATGCTCGGATCGCAGCCTGCTACCGCCATAGAACGGATTTTAACCCGAGGGGTTAAGCCAAGCTCTTTGGCTTTGTCGGCTGACATGATCAGAGTCGCAGCGGCGCCATCAGAGATAGCTGACGACGTACCAGCGGTGACCGTACCATTGGCCGGGTCGAAGACTGGGCGCAAGCCTGCCAAGCCTTCTACGGTCGTTTCAGGGCGTACCACTTCGTCGTGTTTAACACGATGCAGCGCGCCGTCTGCGTTGTGGCCGTTAATGGCATGGATTTCGTTGTCAAAACCGCCATCAATGTTGGCCTTATGCGCCAGCTTGTGCGAGCGTGCACCAAACTCGTCCTGCATTTCACGGCTGATACCGAACTTGCGACCAAGCAGCTCTGCGGTCATGCCCATAGAACCTGATGCTTTAGCAACCGACTTATTCATGCCCGGGTGGAAGTCCACGCCGTGCATCATAGGTACGTGGCCCATGTGCTCAACACCACCAGCGATATAGATATCGCCATGGCCGGTTTGAATCGCACGGGTTGCATCGTGAATCGCCTGCATTGACGAACCACACAAGCGGTTTACGGTAACACCCGGAATACTGTGCGGCAGACCAGCAATCAGCGATGAGTTACGTGCAATATTAAAACCTTGCTCAAGGGTTTGCTGAACACAGCCCCAGTAGATGTCTTCGATTTCGTTGACATCAAAACCCGGGTTACGCTCAATCAAGCCTTTCATTAATTCTGCTGAGAGGTCTTCAGCACGCACGTTACGGAATACGCCGCCTTTCGAACGGCCCATTGGCGTGCGGATACAATCTACAATGACTACGTCTTTCATAATCTTCTCCGTTCGAGTTAGCTGTTTAAGTAGGATTCGCCGGCTTCTGCTTTCTTACGCAGACCGTCGGTCACCTGATACATCTCACCCAGGTGAGCGTACTTGTCAGCCAACTCTACAAATTTCTTCAGACCCATGGTTTCCAGGTAACGGAATGCACCACCACGGAATGGAGGGAAGCCGATACCATAGAGCAATGCCATGTCGGCTTCTTCGGCGCTGGCTACGATGCCATCTTCGTAACAACGAATGACTTCGTTGATCATTGGAATCATGCAGCGAGCGATAATTTCATCGGCCTCAGCGTCACCGGTCTTCTGACCAATGACATCGTAAACCTCAGGGTTTACCTCTTTAACCGGGCGTCCACGCTTGTCAGTGCTGTACTCGTAAAAGCCTTTGCCGTTCTTCTGACCGTAACGGTTAGCCGCTGCCAGTTTGGCAATAGCACCGTTTTCGTCACGTGGCATGCGGCTAGGGAAGCCTTCAGCCATAACGTGCGTAGCGTGATCTGAGGTATCAATACCAACCACGTCACTCAAGTAGGCAGGGCCCATTGGCCAGCCAAACTGCTTCTCCATGACCTTGTCGATTTTCGGGAAGTCGACGCCGTCGTCGAGCAATAAGCTGAAGCCTGCGAAGTAGGGGAACAGTACCCGGTTGACGAAAAAGCCAGGGCAGTCGTTTACCACGATTGGCGTTTTGCCCATTTGCAGGGCGTAGGCGATGACAGCTGAAATTGTATCTTCTGAGGTGTCTTTGCCACGAATGATTTCAACCAATGGCATCTTATGGACCGGGTTAAAGAAGTGCATGCCACAGAAGCGAGCAGGGTTCTTTAAGTTCGAGGCCAGACGGTCAATTGAAATCGTCGAGGTGTTTGAAGTGATAATGGCATCATCAGCGACCACACCTTCGATCTCCGCCAGCACGGCGCCTTTAACTTTCGGGTTCTCAACCACTGCTTCAACGATGATATCGACGTTCTCAAGCTCGTTGTTGTGCAGCGTAGGTACAATATTATTCAGAGTCTGAGCGACTTTCTTCGGTGAAACTTTACCGCGCTCAACCCCTTTACCGAGGATCTTAGCTGCTTCGTTAAGGCCTAAATCCAGTTGTTCCTGTTTGATATCTTTCATCACTGCAGGAATGCCCTTAACGGCGGACTGATAGGCGATACCACCACCCATGATGCCAGCGCCTAATACGCCGGCGCGCTTGATTTGCTTGCTGGCGGATTTCGCTGCTTTCTTGCTTTTCCCTTTGACTAGTTGGTCAGCCAGGAAAATACCGACTTGGGCTCGCGCTGCGTCCGTTTGCGTTAACTTTACAAACAGCTCGTTTTCGATATTCAGAGCACTTTCCCGCGCTTCGCCGGCACCACGCTCAACAACTTCGACAGCAGCGTGCGGGGCTGGGTAATGCTTACCTGCTTTAGCAAACACTAGTGCTTTGGCGGTGCTAAATGTCATTAAGCGTTCGGTGTCGTTAGCTTGCAACGGTTCAAGTTTTGGCTGACGTTTCGCTTTCCAGTCGAGATCGCCGGAAATCGCGTCTTTTAGCATACTAATAGCTGCGTCTTTCAACTTATCCTGCACGGTAATGGCGTCGATTAAGCCAATGCTCAGGGCTTTTTCTGGCTTGTGATTGGCACCAGTGGTAATCGCTTCCAGTGCATTATCTGGACCAATTACCCGAGGTAAGCGAACCGTTCCACCAAAGCCTGGGATTAAACCGAGCTTCACTTCAGGCAGGCCAATAACTGCGGTTTCGTCGACAATGCGGTAGTCACAGGCAAGGATAGCTTCACAGCCACCGCCCAACGCAAAGCCACTGACAGCGGCTACGCTTGGAACTTGCAGGTCTTCGAGCTTGTCGAAGACGCGTGATGCTTTATGAACCCAGGTTTTTGTTTTCTCGATATCAGAAAAAAGGGTCAGGAACTCGGTGATATCAGCGCCTACAATAAACGTAGATTTGCTGCTGGTAACCAGAACGCCTTTAAGTCCGCTTTCTTTATGGAGGGCGTCTAACGCGTCACTGAATTGGTTCAGAGTCTTCTCGTCAAACTTATTGACGGAGCCTGGGGCGTCGAATTGAAGTTCGGCAATACCGTCTTCAACAAAATCGACGTGCAGGTTTTCACCTTGGTAAATCATCGTGGGTCTCCCGTTTGTTTACGGCGGATGCCGTTAACCTTTTACAACGAATAACGAATATGGTGCTCAAAGTATGGAACAAAAATGTGGCACTAATCATCCCACATTGCAACCTGGATTTAAACAGGTGTTTAAAAGCTTTCGCTGGCTTGCACTAAGTGGCTGCCTGGCTTTTATTAGTTCGCTTCCAGTCTGGTCAGGCGAGGTCGAGCAACATCGGCCTACTCAGGCTGATGCCCGGCCCCTACCTGAGAATCTAAGCGAGCTTCGTAGCGAGTTTGTAGAGGCGGAAAGGTCTGCCGGGCGGGCTGATGCGCAGGAATTCTTTGAGTTAACAGAACGCTTTTACCATTACCCTCTATGGCCGTACATTGAAGCTGCCTACCTGGAAGCAAACCTGAGCCTCGGACGAGAATCCCGAATTCGGAACTTCATGCAACTCTACTATGGCACAGCGGCGGAACGGAGTTTGCGAGACAGCTGGCTGCGTTATCTCGCCCGACGCAATGATAAACAGCGTTTCGTCCGGGACTTTGTCGATCGCGGTAGCCAGGAACAGATGTGTCGCTATCTGGTATATCGCCTGCAGTTGACGAATGAACCAACGGAAGCCCTTTGGCAAATGGTTGAGCAACGTTGGGTGCAACCACAGAGCCAGCCGCGGACCTGTGACCCGGCGTTTAATGCCTGGCAGCAAGCCGGGCAACGAACGGATGCTGTGGTGTGGGAGCGATTCGATCTTGCGATAGACGCAGAGAACTGGAGCATGGCGCGTTATCTGCGCAGCCTGCTGACGAATGAACAAAGCATCGAGCTGGCTGACAACATTCTATTGTTGCGCCAGCGGCCCCAGCGGATTATCGAGTATCACCAATTGCCCGGCGACTCGGAACGTGCAAAAGCCCATGTTATCGCAACGACCCTTAAGCTTGCGTGGCGCGATATCGGCGTCGTGCGGAAAGTATGGGAGGGGATGCAGGCTCATTTTTCATTTAGCGATGAGCAACGGCAAAAAGTGAATAGCCTGGTTGGTGTTGTTCTTGCGGTGCGTGAAGAGAAAGACGCACGCGAATGGTTCGAGCAGTTACCCCTAGAGGGCTTGAGTGAGTCTGCTCGGCATTGGTATTTAGCCACGTTATTACGGCAGCAGGATTTTGCAGCCATCCTTAGTCTGGCTGAGTCACTGCCTGACAGCTCTACCCAATACCGCTACTGGCAGGCACGAGCGTTAAACGAGCTTGGTCGTCCACTGGAAGCGGAGCCGATTTGGCACGAACTAGCTGAGCAACGCCATTACTATGGTTTTATGGCCGCAGCTCAACTGGATGTTGCTCCGAATTTGCATCGGGAGTCGGTTATTATTGATGAGGCCACAAGATCCAGGTTACTTAGCCGCCCAGAGGTACAGCGTGCCTATGAGTTTCTTCAGTTAGAACGCTATCTGGATGCTCGTCGTGAGTGGAATCTGGTGCGGGCTCGATTGCCGGATGAGGAGCGTGAGGTTGCTGCTGTGCTGGCAAGCCAGTGGCAATGGCTGGACCAGAGTATCCGCGAATTCTCAAACCTGGGCCTTTATTCAGATCTGGAGCGCCGTTTTCCATTAGGGTATCAGCAACTACTGACCCAGCATTCGGGGCACTGGGGACTCGATTTAGCCTGGGTTTACGCCATTATACGGCGGGAAAGTGCCTTTCAGCCTGATGCGCGGTCACCCGTAGGTGCCCGCGGACTGATGCAGATCATGCCGACAACTGCGGACTATATCGAGCGTAATACGCCAGGGCCAACGAACCGTCATCCTCCGCGTCTTGACCGGCCTGAGGACAATATTCGTCTGGGAACACGCTATATGGCTGACTTGCTCAGCAGAAACCGTGGTAATTGGCTACTCGCGACCGCAAGCTACAACGCCGGCTATCGGCGGGTACAGCAATGGGTCCCTGAGGCTCAGGTGGCGGCGGATATCTGGATTGAAACTATTCCTTACCAGGAAACCCGCGATTATGTGAAAGCCGTACTGACCTATCAGCAGATCTATGCGAATTTGCTGGGGCAGGATGACAAGCTGATGCAACACATGCATAGTATGCTTATTCATCCTGATGGAGGCATCTGCACCAATGTCGAGAGTCCAGCCCAGCTTACCTCACTTTGCTGAGCACTTTTCCCAGTTACGTGAAAAATATGACCGCCTATTGATAGCTAAGGACATTGATGTCCTGGCTATCCATGCGGGTCAGTTGAAGCGTCATTTTATGGATGACAGTGAATACGCATTCCGGGTTAGTCCTCACTTTAAAGCGATATGCCCACTCCTGCAGTCGACCAACAGTTGGGTTCTGATGCGCCCGGAGCAGAAACCGACTCTGGTGCTCTTCGCCAGTGACGATTTTTGGCATGAAGCCCCATATATCGATCAACAGGATTGGCTGAGTATGTTCCACGTGGAACTAATCAGTACGCCTGACGCTGTCGATAAATACCTTCCATACGACAAATCACGCACGGTCTATCTTGGCGAGCATATCGAAGTGGCTCAGGCATTAGGTATTTTAGAGGTGAACCCTGAAGCGGTGCTTAGTTACCTTCATTATGCCAGGCTATTTAAAAGCGATTACGAAATAGCCTGCATTGAACAGGCGAATCGAATAGCAGCGCTCGGCCACGAAGCGGCGGAAGCCGCATTTTTTAGCCAGGCATCCGAGTTTGATTGCTGGCTCGCCTATATGGCGGCAACCCGGCAGGGACCAGAGGAGATGCCGTACAATGCCATTATTGGTTTCAATGAGCATGCGGCGACGCTTCATTACCGGGGCAAACAGACGTTTGCCCCGCCAACGGTGCATTCGATGCTGATTGACGCTGGCGCACAGGTACGTGGATATGCCGCAGATATAAGTCGAACCTACGCCTTCGAGGACGACGAGTTCGCGGCAATGGTAAAAAGTGTAGATTCGTTACTGTTGGACCTGACTGCACAGATCCGCCCAAACCGCACCTATGTCTGGTTGCATGAACAAACGTTACTGGGTATCGCCGACATTTTGAAACGCTTTGATATTGTCAGAATGGATGTCGATGGCATGATATCGCGGAAAATTGTCGATAAGTTCATGCCCCATGGGTTCGGCCATATGCTAGGGCTTCAGGTTCACGACACCGGCGGCAGCTTGCCTGATGCCAGCGGCAAGATGATTGTGCCACCAGCGCGCTATGCAAACTTAAAGACAACCCGTAAAATTGAACCGCGTCAGGTTGTTACCCTCGAGCCCGGTTTGTATTTTATTGATTCACTGATGCAGCAGTTAGCGAACGGGCCTGATGCGAAAGCAATTAATTGGGCTAAGCTTGACGAACTTCGCAACTTTGGTGGTATCCGCATAGAGGATAATCTGCTCATTACCGAGCAGGGCGCCCGTAATCTCACTCGTGAACAAGGTCTTGCTTGATGCAGGTTCGCACAATACTTCGAATTCTAGGGCTGTTGGTTGCACTATTTAGCAGTACCTTGCTACCACCTATTGGTATAGCCCTCTATTACAATGACGGGGGTGCGGGGGCATTTTTCTTCGCGTTTCTGTTAAGCCTGTTGATTGGCTTCCTGCTTTGGTATCCGAACCAGAATTTTCGTCGTGACTTAAAAACCCGCGAGGGCTTCGTCATTGTGGTGATGTTTTGGGTGGTACTGGCGTCGGTGGGGGCGATTCCTTTCTGGATGCCTGATGAATTCACGCTTAGCTTCACTGACTCGATGTTTGAGTCATTTTCGGCGTTAACCACCACGGGTGCTACCATTCTGACCGGTATTGACGAGCTCCCACATTCGTACCGTTTCTATCGCC
Organism: Aliidiomarina soli; assembly: GCF_003986975.1. Taxonomy (GTDB): domain Bacteria; phylum Pseudomonadota; class Gammaproteobacteria; order Enterobacterales; family Alteromonadaceae; genus Aliidiomarina; species Aliidiomarina soli. The sequence continues at coordinate 103,232 of NZ_PIPO01000002.1, forward strand.
AACAGCTGCAATGGTTTGGAGGCATGGGAATAATCGTGTTGGCGGTGGCAATATTACCGCTGCTTGGTATCGGTGGGATGCAGCTGTTTCGTGCGGAAACCCCGGGGCCAATGAAAGACAATAAAATGACTCCGCGTATCGCCGATACCGCCAAACATCTTTGGTACATTTACCTAGGCTTGACCCTGGCCTGTGCCTTTTTCTACTGGCTGGCAGGAATGAGCGTCTTTAATGCCGTTGGCCATGCGTTTTCAACGGTGGCCATTGGTGGCTTTTCGACCCACGATGCTAGCCTCGGCTACTACGACAGCGGCTGGATTAACCTGGTTTGCATTGTCTTTTTATTAATAGCCGGGGTGAATTTTGCACTTCACTTTGGCGCGGTGCGGGGGAAGACCATTCGTGGTTATCTATACGACCCTGAATTGCGCGCCTTCTTACTGATCCAGTTTGTGCTTATGTTGATTTGTGCCTTTACTCTGGCGGTACTGCAGTGGCATGACGATATTCTTAGTTCGATTTCCCATGGTGCCTTTCAAGCCGTTTCCATTGCCACTACCGCCGGTTTTACCACCGATAACTACAGTATGTGGCCAGTCTTTCTGCCAGTACTGCTAATCTTTGCCAGTTTTATTGGAGGCTCAGCAGGGTCTACTGGCGGGGGGCTTAAAGTCATTCGGGTGCTGTTGTTATTCCGCCAGGGTGTGCGGGAGCTGAACCGGCTGGTTCATCCGCGCGGCGTATTCAGTGTTAAATATGGCAATCGACCATTGCCGGACCGCGTAGTGCAGGCTGTTTGGGGCTTTTTTGCTGCCTATGCGCTGGTCTTCGTGTTCATTATGCTGGCTTTCATCACCACAGGTCTTGACGACTACTCAGCTTTTGGCGCAACCGCAGCGACCCTCAACAACCTGGGGCCGGGTCTTGGTGCCGTCGCCTCCAACTTCCAGGATGTGAGCACTGTGGGTAAATGGGTTGCGATATTGGCAATGCTGTTCGGTCGTCTTGAAGTGTTTACGTTACTGGTGCTATTTACGCCGACGTTTTGGCGCGGCTGACCCCTCACCAGGCATAGATCGGAGAGGGGTAGCGTGGTCAGAAGAAGAGTGCACTAGGCTCGAACAATCGTTCAACATCGCTGACGTACTTTTTGTCGACCAGAAACAGAACCACATGGTCGTCGGTGTGAATAACGGTTTCGCCGTGGGCAATAATGGTTTTATTTCCGCGGACAATGGCACCGATGGTCGCGCCCGGCGGCAATTTGATTTCGTTCACTGAACGGCCAATAACCTTAGAGGTTTTTTCGTCACCATGGGCAATGGCCTCAATGGCTTCGGCCGCGCCTTTGCGCAGAGAGTACACGTTGACAATGTCGCCTCGGCGTATATGGCGCAGCAATGCGGAAATGGTCGCGTTCTGTGGCGAAATCGCGATGTCGATATCACCTCCCTGAACCAGGTCGACATAGGCGCTACGCTGGATAAGCACCATGGTTTTCTTCGCTCCCATGCGCTTTGCCAGCATTGCTGACATAATATTAGCTTCATCGTCGTTGGTTACAGCGACAAACACATCAATGTCTTCGATATGTTCTTCACTCAGCAATTGCTGATCCGACGCGTCGCCATGAAGGACCAGGGTGTGTTCGAGGGTCGCCGAGAGGTACTCCGCACGCTCAAGCTTGGTTTCGACCAGTTTAACCCGGTGCGTATGCTCAAGGGCTTTGGCGAGGCCTGCGCCGACTAAACCCCCGCCGACAATCATAATGCGTCGATAGGTATCCTCAAGGCGCTGCAGCTCTTCCATCACAATACGGATGTTGTCGGTATCAGCGACAAAAAAGACCTCGTCGTCCGCTTCGATTACGGTACTGCCTAACGGCCGAATGGCACGGCCCTGACGAAAGATAGCCGCTACCCGAGCATCTACATTCGGTATATGTTGTTTCAGCGCGGAAATCGCGCGACCAACCAGCTTGCCCCCATAATAAGCTTTTACCGCGACCAGACTGACTTTGCCCGACGCGAATTCCATCACCTGCAATGCACCGGGGTAGTCGATTAGGCGTTTAATATAATTGGTTACCAGCTGCTCCGGCGCGATTAGATGGTCTACCGGCATGTCCTGGTTATGGAACAGTTTGTCTTTGTAGCGGATGTACTGCTCGGAGCGGATGCGAGCTATTTTGGTCGGTGTATTGAACATGCTATAGGCGATCTGGCAGGACAGCATATTCACTTCATCGGTACTGGTGACCGCAATCAGCATATCGGCGTCGTCGGCACCTGCCGCCTGTAATGTATCTGGGTGCGCGCCATTGCCAATGACCACCCGTAGGTCAAATTTTTCCTGCAGCTCACTCAGCCGGTGGCGATCAGGATCGATGATGGTAATTTCGTTCTGTTCACCGACCAGGTTCTCGGCCAGTGTGGTACCAACTTGTCCTGCTCCAACAATGATGATTTTCATAGTGCCGGGTATATCCTATGCCATTAATGCTGCTGCTTTTTCAAGCGTGCATAATAAAAGCCGTCATGTCCATCGATTTTCGGCAGCAACTGCCAGCCTTTGCTGGCAAGCGGGTCGACCGCCAGCCAGGCAGGGGGGGGAGGCAATTCGTCCCACTCGGCATCGCTGTTTGCGTCAATAAAATGGGTAATTTGCTGGTGATTCTCTTCAGGCAGCACCGAGCAGGTCGCGTAGAGTAACTGTCCGCCTGGCTTCAGCATCGACCAAAGGTTAGTCAGTATTGTTTGCTGCAGGTCACTCAGATCCGCTATATCACTTTCTCTGCGTAACCACTTAATGTCGGGGTGGCGGCGAATAACACCCGTCGCCGAACAGGGTGCATCAAGCAGAATACGGTCAAACAGCTCGCCATCCCACCAGTCGTTGGCGGTGGCATCGGCTTCGACGATGGTTGCGTTAAGGGCCAGTCGTTGAAGATTGTCTTTGACCCGTTCAAGGCGACTCGCTTCGATATCCAGAGCGGTCAGTTCACACGCCGCACCTTCAAGTATATGCGCACTTTTTCCGCCCGGAGCCGCGCAAGCATCCAGTATCCGTTCAGCCGGCTGGGCGCCCAATAAAGGGGCTGCAAACTGAGCGGCGGCGTCCTGGACTGACACCCACCCCTCGGAAAAGCCTGGCAGGGTTGCGACATCGAGTGGTTGCTGAAGACGCAATCCGTGATCAAGTCCGGGGTAGCTATGACTTTCAATGCCTGCCTCGGTCAACAATGCCTGGTACGAGGTTGCGTTGTGATGGCGAGCATTTACCCGCAGCCACATTGGCGGCTGTTGCTGATTGGCGGCGATTATTTGCGACCAACTTTGCGGGTAACGCTGCTGCAAACGTTTTTTAATCCAGCCTGGATGGTTACCGCTTAATTCGCTCGCTGTATTTATCTCAGCTTCACACTCATCCTGTTTGCGCTGGTAGCTGCGCAGTACTGCGTTAATCAGGCCTTTAAGACCTTGCTGGCGCACCAGCACTGCGCCATCAACGGTGGCAGAGATAGCGGCGTGGCTCGCGGTGCGCATGCTGCGCAATTGGTAGAGGCCAGCCAGTAAAAGGTAGTGAACAATGCGCACCTTTGGTTTGAGCGGTTTATCGACGAGCTGGGCAACTAACCACTCGAGTGTCGGTAAGTCACGCAGCACACCGAAGGCGATGGCCTGAGCCAGGCCTTTGTCGGCCGCAGTGAGCTTAAACTTCTGCGCCGCTTCAGGCAAAGCCACATTTAACGAACGCTGATGCTGAAGCACCTGCTGTAACGCTGAGGCTGCAGCGGCACGTGCTGGCGCGCCGGATGCTCCCGCACGGGATTGGCTCATTGCGTTGCCCCGGCCTGATCAAGTTGCTTGCCCGGGCGAAACAGATCGGCGCGCGCGTTGAGTACATCGGCAGCGGCCATTGCCTTCTTACCGGGTGGCTGGAGCTGAGTGATATTCAACTGGCCGTCGCTGGTGGCAATACAGATCCCGCGTTTATCCGCTGACACAATAGTGCCGGCAGGCTGATCGGCCTTCGCTTCAACAACCTTAGCGTGCCAGACTTTAAAGCGCTGGCCTTCAATGCTGAATTCGGTGCCAGGCCAGGGGTTAAAGGCGCGCACACAACGCTCAATAAATACCGCGCTATTGTCCTGCCAGTTAATCCGCGCTTCATCTTTATGCAGTTTTTTGGCGTAGGTCGCCGCGCTGTCATCCTGAGGTTCAGCGTCCAGCCCTCCCTGTTCAAGCTTGGTGACCGCTTCCAATAAAGCCTGAGGACCGAACTCGGCTAACTTGCTATACAGAGTGGCGGATGTTTCCTGAGGGTCAATGGCGACGCTATGCTTAAGTAGCATTGGGCCTGTGTCGAGTCCGGCATCCATTTGCATAATCGTGATCCCGGTTACTTCATCACCCGCCCAGATGGCACGTTGGATTGGGGCCGCTCCACGCCAGCGCGGGAGTAACGAACCATGCACATTAATGCAGCCCAGGCGTGGAACATCCAGAACGGCCTGGGGTAAAAGCAATCCGTATGCCACCACCACCATTAAATCGGCTTCATAGTCGGCGAGCAGGCGCTGCGCATCTTCATCTTTAAGACTTGCAGGTTGTTCAAGTTTGAGCTGATGGGTCAGTGCTAAGGTTTTAACGGCGCTCGGCTGGAGCTTTTTACCGCGCCCTGCGGGTCGGTCTGGTTGAGTATAAACGGCGACAATGTCGTGCTCAGAATGAATAAGCGCGTCTAGATGACGCGCTGCAAAGTCCGGAGTTCCGGCAAAAATAATTCGCACGATGCTAATCCTCTATGCGTGGCGCGCTGCCAGTTTGGCTTCTTTCTCTAACTTTTTGCGAATGCGACTGCGCTTCAGTGGCGATAAATAGTCAACAAACAGCTTGCCTTCAAGATGGTCTATTTCGTGCTGAATGCAAATCGCGAGCAGACCTTCAGCTTCCATTTCGAATTCATCACCATTCCGATCCAGCGCTTTAACCGTGACCGTACTGGCACGTTCCACTTTTGCGTAAACATTTGGAAAGCTCAGACAGCCTTCCTCATTTTCATGCATCCCGTCGCGTTGAATAATGTCAGGATTAATGAAAACCAGTGGTTGGTCGTTGTTTTCTGAACAGTCGGCAATAAAAAAACGTTTGTGTACATCGACCTGAGTGGCCGCCAGGCCAACCCCGTTCGACTCATACATGGTTTCGAACATGGCGTCGATGGTAGCTCGCAGCCCGTCATCTACCTCGCCAACAGGCTTCGCGACGGTGCGTAAACGCTCATCCGGGTATTGTAAAATGTCTAACTTCGCCATGGGTAATAGTGCCTCACTTGCAATTGCTTTCGGACGTGTGGTTACAGGGTTTCAGAGAACACCACACGCAATGGCTTAATTTTAACCTGTACGGCGCGTAAATCCTAGTGCCGCCCTTGTGATGTCGCTAATTTGTCTGACTATATATGTTTCCACAAATGGTGAAACAAGGATGTTCGATGCTAAATGCAAATACTGAGGCAAAACTTTTAGTGGCCGCGCTAAGCGACTGGATTTCGTTCACTCTGGCGCCGAGATCTTTATTAAAGCTGCTTGAAAAGCACCGCATCGTTGTCGGTGGCAACGAGAAAGAGCCGTTGGACGGGTTGACCTCGTTCTGGCGTCAACAGTTTCCGGGCTGCTCCGCGCAGGTGCTAAAGGCCGTTGTAGGCTGGCTTGAAGAAGGGGAGCAGCGCGCGGTGGTTAGCCAGGCGTGCAGCGAATACCCTGAGCACCTGAGGCAGATTGATCGCGCTCCGCCGTTGCTGTTTGTTGAGGGTGATGTAGCGCGACTTGGTAACCCCCTGATTGCCGTTGTGGGCAGTCGCCGGGCGTCCCCTTATGGTCTCGAGCAAACCGAACAGCTAAGCGCGGAGCTGGTTGCTGCAGGGTGGGGGATCTGTAGCGGAATGGCGATGGGGGTCGACGCGGCAGCGCACCGAACTGCACTTAGTGCAGGAGGGGTAACCATAGCTGTGTTAGGGACCGGGCCAGATATCTGTTATCCCCCACGGCAGCGCGATTTGTACCACCAATTGCGCAACGATGGCCTGGTGGTAAGTGAATTTTTCCCTGGCACGGCGGCGCGAAGCGATCATTTTCTACGCCGTAACCGTATTATAAGTGGTCTTAGCCAGGCGGTGCTGGTGTGCGAAGCCAGCGCTCGCAGCGGTTCCCTGGCGACGGCACGCTTCGCACTAGAGCAAAATCGCAGCGTGATGGCAGTCCCCGGGCCCATTACCCAAAGTAGTTACGCCGGGAATCACAGCTTAATCCAGCAGGGTGCTAAACTAATTACCTGTGGTCAGGACATTTTAGATGAATTGCCGCCACTAGTTTGCAATACGCCGCTTGAAGTTTTAGCCTTGCGGCCCGATATAGTAGGAAAGCGTGCAACTGGCAAGCCGTGCTTGGCAAACGAGCAAATGTTAGCTAACGTAGGATTTGAGACCACGTCCGTTGACAGCCTGGTCGAACGTACCCGCCTGCCAGTGGCCGAGGTTATGAACCAGCTCATCAGTCTTGAGTTGGATGGATGGGTAACAGCAGTTCCTGGCGGGTATGTCAGGGTGAGGAGGGAATAAGCGATGTTTGATATCCTCATGTACTTGTTTGAGAACTACATTCATTCAGAAATGGAAGTGGTTGTCGACCACGAAGAACTGACCGATGAGTTAACTCGGGCCGGGTTTCACCACCAGGAAATCAATAAAGCACTGGCGTGGCTAGAGCGTCTTGCGGACTTACAGGACAGCGGTAAAACACCCTATCTGCAAACGTCGCCCCAGGCCGCGTATCGGGTATTTACCGCCGATGAGCAGGCGCGCTTAGATACCTCGAGCCAGGGCTTCCTGATGTACCTCGGGCAAATCGGCGTACTCGATTTCAGCACCCGTGAGATGGTGATGGATCGGGTAATGGAGCTGGATGCCAAGCAGTTTAGTCTGGAAGACCTTAAATGGGTCGTGCTGATGGTACTTTTCAATGTGCCGGGTCGGGAAGATGCCTACTCGCAAATGGAAGGGTTACTGTTTGAAGAGCCAGAAGGCTTCCTCCACTAGGCTATGAGTCGACGCGACGATACCTTATTTGAGTTGGCTGAGTCGAATAACTCGGAGCCCTGTCCTCGTTGTCAGGGCTCTTTAGTTATTAAGCATATTGGCCAAAACAGCTTTTGGGGGTGTAAATCGTACCCCCAGTGCACATATACCCGATCTCTGCATGAAGAAGAGGCATTCTCTCCCGAGCCTCTGCCTGATAGCTTTTGCCCCCTGTGTGAAAAACCCCTGTTACTGAAAAAAGGCCGTTATGGGTTCTTTATCGGTTGTAGTGGATTTCCGTTGTGTGACTACATGGCAGATCCGGAGCCAGATCCTGAAAGCCCATTGTGTGACTGCCCGCAATGCGGCAAGGGTCAGTTGGTTGAACGAACGAATAAATTTGGTAAACACTTTTACCCATGTAACCGATACCCAAGCTGCAAGTTCGCGCTCAATCAAAAACCAGTTGCACAGCCCTGTCCGGACTGTGGTTATCCGGTTCTGGTGGAAAAAGCATCTGCCGCAGGTAAACGCCTGAGTTGTCCGCAAAAGACCTGCGATTACAAGTCAAAGCCTTTATAATAACCAACTATTCACCTGTGTTTTGTTAAACGCGCGATTGTCCCGCGCTATACCTGCAAAAATAACAGGCTCAACGTTAGCGCGATTAAGGAGAACCCCCGGTGAACGAGCAGTTAGAGCAATTCGTTGAAGCCCGTGAGGCATTGTTGAATCATGGCGTAATCGCGTATCCGACAGAGGCTGTGTTCGGCCTGGGCTGTGCCCCCTATGATGAAGTCGCCGTACGTAAGTTGCTGGCATTGAAACAGCGCGATGCGGCAAAAGGGCTGATCTTGATTGCGGCCAATTACAGTCAGTTGCTCGATTATGTGGATGACCGCAAAATTGGCCAGGATGTTCGCTTTAAAGTGCTTTCCCATTGGCCTGGCCACACCACTTTGGTGCTGCCGGCTCGTGATGATGTCCCTAAATTTTTGCGTGGGGAGCATGACACCATAGCGGTCAGAGTTACCGCCTTCGAACCTGCCCGGCAACTTTGCAAAACCCTGGGTACAGCGCTGGTGTCAACCAGTGCCAACGTAAGCGGCAAAGCGCCATGCACCACAGCAGACGAAGTCCGCCAGCAGTTCAGTGATCAGGTGGCGTGGGTGATGGATGCACCTGTGGGTGGCGCCACGACCCCGAGCACTATTATTAACCCATTGACCAATAAGGTACTGCGCTAATGTCTGACCGCTTTGAATCGCAAGCTCAGTCACCGGCCACTGCCCAACAGCCCAGTCATGAGCATGGCTATCTGGCACAGGTGAAGACGTATCTGCTTGAGTTACAGGATCATATCTGCCATACGTTGGCCGCCGCAGATGGCAAGGCACAGTTTGAAGAAGACAGCTGGACGCGGCAAGAAGGTGGTGGCGGCCGCTCGCGAATTATCAAAAACGGCGCGGTGTTCGAGCAGGGCGGTGTCAACTTCTCCCATGTCTATGGGGCGACTATGCCAGCGTCGGCAACAGCGCATCGTCCAGAACTTGCCGGACGAAGTTTTCATGCCTGTGGTGTGTCGCTGGTGCTGCACCCGAACAATCCGCATATTCCAACCAGCCATGCCAATGTCCGGTTTTTCATCGCTGAAAAAGACGGTGAAGCCCCGGTCTGGTGGTTTGGTGGTGGCTTTGATTTAACGCCTTTTTATCCCCGCGAAGACGACGTTATCCACTGGCATCAAACTGCAAAAGCCGCGTGTGACCCGTTTGGCTCTGATTATTATGACAAGTTTAAACACTGGTGCGACGACTACTTTTACCTTCCGCACCGCAACGAGACACGGGGCGTTGGTGGGCTGTTCTTTGATGACTTGAACACCAACCCAGGCGGCGAACTTGATTTTGAACATGCCTTTGGCCTGATGCGCTCGGTGGGTGACCATTTTGTCAAAGCCTATGTTCCTATCGTGGAAGCCCGTAAAAACGAGCCCTACACCGAGCAGCAGCGGGACTTCCAACTGTATCGCCGTGGCCGTTATGTCGAATTCAACCTTGTGTATGACCGCGGAACGCTGTTTGGTTTGCAAACGGGTGGCCGAACAGAGTCGATTCTGATGTCGATGCCGCCGCTGGCGCGTTGGGAGTATATGTATCAACCGCAAGAAAACAGCGACGAAGCACGTCTGTATGAACGATATCTGCAACCACAGGACTGGCTAAAGTGAGCGATGCGAACGGTACCCGTCTGAATAAATGGATCAGCGAAACGGGCATTTGCTCACGGCGTGAAGCGGACAGGTTAATCGCCGAAGGGGCGGTCAAAGTGAATGGCGCGGTGGCCGAGATGGGCGTCCGCGTGGGGCCGGATGACCGAGTCGAGGTGCGGGGTAAACCACTGGGCAAAAAGCCTGACCGCGTTTATCTTGCTTACCACAAGCCCGTTGGTGTGACCTGCACCACAGAGCGAAAAGTTCGCAGCAATATTGTAGATGCGGTGGGGTATTCGCAGCGCATTTTTCCGGTGGGTCGGCTCGACCGGCCATCAGAAGGTTTGATTTTACTCACTAATGATGGTGATATTGTAAACAAAATATTGCGCGCAGGTAACGAACATGAGAAAGAATACATAGTTACCTTAGCGGAACGATTCGATGATGCCTTCTTGCAACAGATGCGCAGTGGCGTACCGATCCTGGATACCGTAACCAAACCTTGTGTTGCGGAACGCATCTCCGGTCGAACCCTGCGTATCGTTTTAACCCAGGGGTTAAACCGGCAAATTCGGCGTATGGCTGAATACCTTGGTCACGAAGTGGTCACTTTGAAACGGGTGCGTATTATGCACATTGCGTTAGGCGACCTGGCCGTAGGTGAGTACCGGCAACTAGCCGGGAAGGAGTTAGCAGTACTGGAGCGGGTGCTATCTCACTCTATAAAAACAGAAGAAGCTTCTCGGCCACCTGTGGTGCAACAACGTCCGTCAAAGGCGCGGTCACCACGCGGAGCCAAGGCAAAAACCGCAGAGAAACGGGGTAAACCAGGATTTCGTGCCCGCAAACGTTAATCTGCATTGGTAAATGGGACTCTACCGATGATTAACTTTTTAATGTTCGTTGCTGTTATTGCTGTCGTGGCAATAGTGGCCAGAAGTATAGTGGTTAAACGCCAGGTGAATAATAGTGAACCTGTTACGCACTCAGCAGAGACTACGACAACAGAGACAACCAGAACAGAAGAAACTAGCAGTACTGCGATTGAAGCCTCCGATGCTGGTGAGACGGAAGCGCAACAAGCGACCGTCAAAGCGGCCGAAAAAGCACATATGGAGAAGGCTGGTGAGGCTACCAAGAGTGACCTTGAACGTGCAGCCGGAGCCGGTGTTGCTACCAACAGCGCGCCGTCAGTACCGAGCGAAGTAGAACCGCAGGCGGCGGGGCTGGCCGAAACAACCGATCCGTTAGCGCGACATCGTTTGTACCAGCAAATTGTCGATACCTGCTATCGCGAACGCAATACAGAGCAAGGCCGGATTGCACTGATGCATTATGCACAGGCACACCTGGATGAGTTCGAGCATATCCGGGAGCGATTGGCGCAGGTTAATGGTGGTAAGTTACCGCAGGTGAGTACGTTCAAGCATTATGCCAGTGTGCTGGGTGAACGCGGGCAGTATGCCGAAGCCATTTCGGTCTGTGAGCAAGCACTGGATTATGGTCTGAAAGATGGCACTAAAACAGGCTACCAGGGTCGTATTGAACGCTTGAAAGCAAAGCAGGAAAAAGACTGATAGCGGCTTAGCTGTTGATCATGTGATGAGCAAGTTGAGTGAACTGAGCACGTAACTGCTGCTTAAGCAGGGTGTCATCAACTTGCTCGTCAATGACCTGATACATGCAGTAAAGCCACTGGTCACGCATGCTCTCGTCGATCTTAAAAGGCAAATGGCGAGCGCGTAAACGTGGATGGCCATACTTTTCGACAAAGCGTTGCGGCCCGCCCAACCAGCCGCTGAGAAAGTCAAAGAAACGCCCTCGAACGCTATCGAGCGGTTGCGGATGCAACGCCAGTAAAGCGTGCACAGCCGGATCGCTTTCCATGATATCGTAGAATCGATTGGCCATGGCCTCGACGCCGGGGTCTCCGCCAAGCTGGCTATATTGCGAGCCTGCGTACGGGTCCTCTGTCTTAGATTTAGTAAAAAAGCGAGAAAACATGATACCTCTGGCGGTTTTTGGCGATCCTATCGCGCACAGCTTGTCTCCCAGATTGCATCAGTTGTTTGCGCAACAGGCAGGGCTGACAGTCGATTACCGCGCCATTTTAGCACCCAGTGCAACCTTCGCCCACCAGCTCCGTGAATTTTTCGCCGCCGGTGGTGTCGGCGCCAATATTACCTTACCGCATAAACAAACGGCGCTGTCGCTGGCTGACCAGGCGACCCCGCGAGCATTGCGGGCGGGTGCTGCGAATACACTCTTGTACAAAAACAATAGCTTGCTGGCAGACAACACCGATGGTGAGGGTCTGTTAACGGACCTCGAGCGTTTGCTCGGTTCGATTGCAGGTAATCGAATTTTGATCCTCGGCGCTGGCGGCGCGGTACAGGGGATTCTGCAACCCATACTGGAGGCTAGTCCGGCGAGCGTTGTTATCAACAACCGGACGGTTGAGAGAGCACAACGGCTTGTTGAATGGTTTGCTGATGAACGCTTGCGTTGCTATGCCGAGACCGATGAACGGGCCTCGTTTGATATTATTATAAATGCCTCCGCGGGAGGTCACGGCGGTCAGGTCGCGAATCTACGCGCCGAGTGGTTTGCTGAGGCCCGGCTGGCTTACGATTTGAGTTACGCGGATGCCGCGGCGCCTTTTCTGCAAACAGCCCGTTCGCTGTTAAATAAATCTGCTCAGGCTAGTGATGGACTGGGTATGCTGGTTGCTCAGGGCGCCGCCAGTTTTAAGCTGTGGACCGGTGTTAAGGCCGACATTGAACAGGCGTTGCAAGCACTGCGCGTGTAAAACGAGCGAGCTTTTTTTGCGATACTGCTAAGCTAAGGCAAAAAGGATACTAACGGCGCGCTATGAACCTCGACCAAATTCTGATTTTGCTGGTATTGCTGGCTGCCATGATAATGTTTATTTGGGGCAACTGGCGCCATGACATGGTTGCGCTGGGGGCGTTGCTCGCCTGCGTCTTTCTCGGCCTGGTGCCGGCAGACATTGCATTTACTGGGTTTGGCCACCCTGCAGTTATCACCGTGGCCTGTGTGTTGGTGTTAAGCAGTGCACTCCAGGCATCCGGTGCTGTTGACGTGCTGGCACAAAAAGTCCTTCCTAAGCAGTCCGGGCCGACCTTTAGTATTGCAATGCTGACGGGGCTCGCCACGCTGATGTCAGCCTTTATGAATAACGTCGGAGCGATGGCGCTTCTGATGCCCATTGCTATTCAGTTAGCCAGCCGCTTGCAGCTCCCGCCTGGCCGCGTACTGATGCCGGTTTCGTTCGGCTCAATTCTTGGCGGCATGACCACCTTGATTGGTACCCCTCCCAACCTGATAGTTTCCGGATTTCGTATCGAAAACGGGCAATCAGGTTTTGCTATGTTTGATTACACGCCGGTCGGGGCTTTAATTGCTCTCGCCGGTGTGGTGTTTGTTGCCTTACTTGGCTGGCGTTTAGTGCCGGCGCGGGAGCGGGCCGATGCCTCAGGCTTCGACACTGCGGCGTACATTACCGAAGTCAGGGTTCGTGAAGGCAGTAAAGCCGAAGGGCTGCGCATTAATGAGCTGGAAAAATCGTTAGACGAACACGATGCGCAGGTGGTCGGGATTTTACGTGGCAATGAACAAGTGACGGCTCCGCATCCTCAGCGTCGTTTGAAAGCAGAAGATGTTCTGGTCATTGAAGCGGATCCGGAAAGCCTTGGTGCTGCGTTGTCTAGCCTGGGGTTAAAACTTGAAGAAAGTCAGCGACCCAAACGCGATGAGGACAACGGAGATGAAGAGGACGCAGTGAATCCGTCGCCGAAAGTAAAACCGAAGGCCTTTATGGGGCGTCGGGTGACTGCTTACTCGCGGGGTACTGAAGCGCTGGATGATGAAGACCAGACAGCGGATGAAAAAGAAGACGCGCGGCAAAAAGCGGCGGGGGATGTGGTGTTACTGGAACTGGCGGTGTTACCGGATGGTGACATTATCGGGCGCGCCGCCAGCGAGCTGGCATTGCGGACCCGTTATTCGGTAAATTTACTGGCGGTTTCACGCCAGGGTACTCATAATATTCGGCGCATACGGCACACGCGGCTTCGGGCTGGTGATGTACTACTGATGCAAGGCGACTCCGAGGCGCTGGCAGAGTTTGCATCGGTGTTTGGTTGTGTGCCGTTGGCGGAGCGCTCGATTCGCGTTCCAAACAAACGTAAAGCGATGCTGGCCAGCCTGGTGATGGCCGGGTCTATTGCAGGTGCTGCATTTGGCTTGCTTCCAGCTGCAATTACCTTTGCCGCGGGTACGCTGGCTGTGATGGCATTGAAAGTGGTAGCGCCGCGTAAGATATACTCGGCAATTGACTGGCCAGTGATCGTGTTATTAGCGGCTTTGATCCCGGTTGCTGGCGCCATGACCAGTACCGGCACCGCAGACTTGCTGGCGAACTTTTTGCTTGCTGTGGTGGCGCAGGAAAATGCCATTATCGCACTGACTGCGATTTTAATTATTACCATGGTGTTGTCGGATTTTATGAATAATGCGGCTACTGCGGCGGTCATGTGTCCTATAGCACTGAGTAGTGCGACCGCCCTTAGTGTGAATAGCGACACGTTTTTGATGGCAGTGGCAATCGGCGCATCCTGTGCCTTTCTGACCCCGATAGGTCACCAGAATAACACCCTGATTCTTGGGCCGGGTGGGTTTAAATTTGGTGACTACTGGCGCCTCGGTGTGCCCTTAGAAGTGATAGTCTTGTGCGTCGGCATTCCAGCGCTGCTGCTGTTCTGGCCATTGTAAATGCAACCGCGATAGATGAGGTAACAGATGAGCAATGTACTTGGCGACAAACAACGCGCCCGTACGGCTAAAGAGAAGGACCGTCGCCGGGACAGTATTGTCCAGTCAGCGTTGGAACTTTTTCTGGCAAAGCCAGGCGCGTTGCCGACCATGAACGCGATAGCGACACGGGCCGGGGTTTCGAAAGGGACCACCTATATCTACTTCGATACCAAAGAATCAATCTATCTGGCGTTGCTGGAAGATGAGCTGTATGACTGGCTGCAACATATTGAAAAACAATTAAGCTACGTTGGCGGGGATGAAGTTGATAAACTAGTCGACGCGTTGATGGCGTTCACAGAGCGACAACCTAATTTGTGGCCACTGGCGAGTTTAAGTCATTCGGTGATCGAGCTGAACATCGATAGCAAAGAGTTGTTGTCTTACAAGACCAAGCTGGCGCAACGCTTTAAACGCTGCGGCAAAGCAATCCGCGAGCACTTTAAGCTATCGGATAAGTTCAGTGAAGAAGTTGAACCCATGCTAATGCAAAGCTACGCGTTTATCCTTGGCCAATGGCAGGTCTGTAACCCGCCATCGAGTATTGCGAAGTTATTACGAGGGCCTGGTTTCAAGGTCTTACAACCTGACTTTGAAAGGGTAACCAGGCATGCTTTAGAGCAACTCTGGCGCAACTTTATTGATGAACAGCGCAAGCACGAGCAAGGACCAGGTGTGCTTAACCGCCTGTTCCGCAGAAATTAACAGTTAACCTAATTTACTAAAAAAGAGAAGGGATATTCATGAGTCGTATAGCAAAATGGGTGGTAGCGCTACTTGTAATTGGGGTTGCTGTGTACCTGACACTGGTCGGTATCACTGGCTCGAAAGCGCGAGAGGTTGCCAGCGAGCAGTTCCAGACGTATGCCAATCAGTCACCTGAAGTGGATTTAGAGATTGAATGGACTGAAACTGGCTTCTGGAGTTCAGAAGGCTTGGTTACCGTGCAAATGGACGCAGAGCCGCTGGGTAACCTGGTGATTACTCACACCATGCGTCTTCGTCATGGGGCTTTGGGTGCGGCGGTAGCCGGTGAGCTTGAAGCATCGTTAGGCGGTGAGTCGATTAATGCCCGCATGCTAAATGGCGAACCTATTATTGTCGATGGCCGTGTCGGGCTGGGCGGAGCGCGCCTGAGCTACCAGGTGCCGGCGATTGAAATGGCTGATGAGGCCTCTGATATTGTGTTGATGGCAGCACCTTTTGCGCTGGATGTTGTGTTGAAAGAAGACGAGCAGCATAGCCAGGCGCGGGTTGAATGGTTGCGTGTGACGCCGACGCAGCAGTCTCATGCGAAAGAGGGTGTGTATTTTGAGGGGCTGCATTTTTCTGCTCAAACGCGGCTTCACCCGGACGACGGTGAGCTTCTGCTGAGTACGGGCGAATCCGGTATTGAGTATGTTGCATTCAATAATGCTGATGATCAGGCCCAGATGAGCCTGAGCCAGCTTGTGAATGAGATCCGGGTAGAGCGGGTTGGTGACAATCTTCAGTTCGAGTCTGATCTGTCGGTCGAAGAAATCGATTACATGGGCTTTATGGCCGATCTCGAGTTAGATGTCCTGGTCGAAAATATTCCATTCGCAGCGTTTCAGCAGTTCCAGCAAAATGCTGATCAGGAAGGCGCAGATTTCGCTTTACTGGAAGCAACTCAGCAAAATGACGGCAAGCTAATCATTAAGCAACTGCAAACTACGATCAAGGATTTTGGTCGGGTTGAAGCCAACGGTGAGTTTTGGTTGCGTGAAGGCTTTCCGCGTACAGAGGATGCTGAGTTTGGTGACTATCTCAATGGTCGATTGAACGTTCTTGATTTACCGCAAATGCTGATGATGCCTTTAAGCGGAGTCATTAGCGGTGAGTTACCCTGGTTAATTGAATTAGAGGATGGTGAGCTTAGTATCAACGGCGAAGCCCTGGATTTACCGGCTCATTAATTCTTGCTATAAGCGCCGGCCTTTTTATCGCAAAAAATTGCTGGCGCTTATTCCCCCCTGTGGTAGTCTTATCGACCCGCTTAGTTAGACCCTGTAGCGGGACAGAATGAAAATGACCAGGACAGAACATGCAGTGTGTTCTATGCAGTATCCACAGTCTAAAGTAAGCAGAAGTTACTAAAAAAACGACCTGCTTATACCAAAGGCTACAGCCGTAAAGCCTTATAAATCAGTAAATTATGATAACTTCCCACTGGATCCTTGTTTTTTGACGGAGACGGTGCCTTTGTTTTGCCCACAGAGTTATCCACAGCTTATTCAGATTACTTCAAGCTCGCACCAACATGGTGAAAAGAGCCGCCTTGTGGCATCCTATACGCTATATAACTTCTTTAATCAGACGGCTTTGCTATGACCCAGATCCCTGAAAACCCTTTTATTCTGGTCGATGGTTCCTCGTACCTGTTTCGCGCTTACCATGCGCCTCCCCATCTGACCAATAGTGCTGGTGAACCGACTGGTGCGATCTACGGTGTGGTCAACATGCTGCGCAGCCTGTTGAAGCGCTACAAACCAAGCCATATGGCAGTGGTCTTTGATGCTAAAGGTAAAACATTTCGCAATGACCTTTATGCAGAGTACAAAGCGAACCGGCCTCCGATGCCCGATGACTTGCGTAGTCAGATTGCGCCATTGCACGAAATTGTCCAGGCGATGGGGTTACCTTTGCTATGCATCGATGGTGTCGAAGCCGATGACGTCATTGGCACGCTGGCCCGCCAAGCAGAGAAAGAAGGCCGCTTGACCCTGATCAGCACTGGCGATAAAGACATGGCGCAGTTGGTTGGTGAACATACCATTCTAATCAATACCATGTCCGATACTATTACCGACATCGAGGGTGTGAAAAGCAAATTTGGTGTGTCGCCAGAGCAGATTATTGATTACCTGGCACTGATGGGCGACAGTTCGGACAACATTCCCGGTCTGCCGGGAGTCGGCGATAAAACAGCGCAGGCGATGTTGCAGGGCATGCAGAGTATTGATGCGATGCTGGAAGCGCCGGAGAAACTGACTGAACTCAGCTTTCGCGGCGCCAAAAGCATGCCGAAAAAGCTTATGGAATACAAAGAGCAGTTGTTGCTGTCACGCGAGTTAGCCACCATTGATGAAAATGTTAGCCTGAGCATGAAGCCGGACGAATTAACCATTCAGCCTGCAGATACTGAGGCCTTGGTGCAGCTCTATGGACAGTGCGAGTTTCGTCGCTGGCTGGGCGAAGTACTTGAGCAGGGCGCAGCGACTGACCAGGCACTGGGGCTCGCGCCTGACGAACGCAAAGCGGGTAGCGACATCGACACCAAGACCGCCACCATCGATACCAGTGCGTACGAAACCATACTAAGCAAAGAGGCTTTCACTCGCTGGCTGGAGAAGCTGAAGGCGGCCGAAGTGTTTGCCCTGGACACTGAAACAACCAGTCTTAACTACATGGATGCGCGCTTGGTTGGCTTGTCGTTTGCTGTGCAGGAAGGCGAAGCGGCCTACCTGCCATTAGCCCACGACTATCTGGACGCGCCTGCACAGCTGGATATGGACTGGGTGCTGGCTGAGCTGAAACCATTACTGGAAGACCCGACGCCGCGCAAGGTAGGTCAGAACCTGAAATACGATATGCATATTCTGGCTAACTATGGCATTGGTTTACGCGGCATCCTTAATGACACCATGTTGGCCTCCTATGTGCTGAATAGCGTTAGTTCACGGCACGATATGGATACGCTAAGTCTGCAATACCTGAATCATAAAACCATTTCTTTTACAGACGTGGCAGGCAAAGGCGCCAAGCAACTAACCTTTAATCAGATAGGGTTAGATGAGGCGGCGCCTTACGCTGCCGAAGATGCGGATGTCACGCTGCGTTTGCATCATGCTTTATGGCAACGTCTGCAGGACGAGCCTGGCCTGCGTTCGGTGTTAGTCGACATGGAATTGCCCGTGCTCAGTATTCTGGCGGGCATGGAACGTCGCGGTGTGGTGGTGGACCCTGGCTTACTAGCCATCCAGAGTAAAGAGCTTGAACTGGCTCTGCGCCAGATTGAGGAAGAGGCGTTTGCCATTGCGGGGGAGGAGTTTAATCTAAACTCGACCAAGCAGCTGCAGACCATACTTTTCGAAAAGCTCGAACTGCCGGTACGCAAAAAGACGCCCAAAGGGGCACCAAGTACCGCTGAGGAAGTATTGCAGGAACTGGCACTGGACTACCCGCTGCCGGATTTAATTCTGAAACACCGTGGTATGGCCAAGCTCAAATCGACGTATACTGACAAGCTACCAAAAGTCATGAATCGTACCACGCAGCGAATTCATACCTCCTACCACCAGGCTGTCGCGGCCACCGGGCGTTTGTCGTCCAGTGATCCGAACCTGCAGAATATACCGATACGAAATGAGGCGGGACGCCGTGTTCGTAAAGCATTTATCGCGCCTGCCGGGTACAAAGTGGTGGCGATCGATTACAGTCAGATTGAACTTCGTATCATGGCGCACTTATCGCAGGATAAAAGCCTGCTCGACGCCTTTGCCAAAGGGCTCGATATCCATAGCGCCACCGCAGCGGAAGTTTTTGGAGTGCCTCTTGAGTCGGTTAGCAGCGAGCAACGACGCAGTGCCAAAGCGGTCAATTTCGGCTTAATCTATGGCATGTCAGCCTTTGGGCTGGCGCGGCAACTCGGCATCGGGCGGAATGACGCGCAACATTACATGGACACCTATTTTGAACGCTTCCCTGGTGTTCAGGATTATATGGAGCGTACCCGCCTGCAGGCGGCGGATAAAGGCTATGTCGAGACCCTGTACGGTCGTCGACTGTATTTGCCCGAAATTAAAGCGCGTAATATTCCTCGCAAGAAGGCTGCCGAGCGGGCTGCAATTAACGCACCCATGCAAGGTACTGCGGCCGATATAATCAAACGAGCGATGATTAAAGTCGCCGACTGGTTAGCGAAACAGCCGCAACAGGACGAGGTTTTCATGACCATGCAGGTTCACGATGAACTGGTTTTTGAAATAAAAGAAGAGGCCCTGGATCGGATTGTGCCCGCTCTTTGTTCAGTGATGGAAGAGGCCGCTGAGCTGGATGTACCGCTGGTTGCTGAAGCTGGAATTGGTGATAATTGGGACGAAGCGCATTAGCGCGCTTCGTCGGCTTCTAGATCGTCCAGACTTTCACTGACCGTGGCGGCATTCGCCCCGGCGACCGGGGTACTTGGCTGGCGGTTCGCCGACCAGACGCCGAATAGGATCAACACCATCCCCGCAACCTGGTAGATAGAAATCAGTTCGCCATCAAGCACACCTAAGGTGATGGCCACAATGGGGATCAAGTAGGTTACTGAGCTGGCGAAAATGGCGCTGGCTATTTGTACCAGGTGGTTAAATAGGACCAAGGCCAGTGCTGTGCCGATGACGCCCAGGGTGACTACAGCCAGCAGTGACCACCAGGCTTGCGGCCCGCTCGCGAGCTTGTTGACGACGTCGGCCGGGCCGGCTAAATACAGCACAGCCACTGGCAGTACCATCAATAATGAAACCCCGGTAATGGTGACCGGACTCAAATTAGGCAAGTAGTTTTTGATGAAATTCAGGTTAAGGCCGTAACATAATGTGGCCAATACAATGAATAACGCGTAGGCATTTAGAGCCACCTGGCCATTGCCCTGGACTAAAACCAGCAGCAAGGTGCCAGCGAAGCCAATACCCAGGCCTATGATGGTGCGGCGACTGACCCATTGAGAGAATAGCAGGGCGCCAATAATCAGGGTGAAGAGCGGGGTTAAGGCATTTAAGGTGCCAGTTACACCGCTATCCAGCTGGGTTTGCGCAAATGCAAACAGGAAAGCAGGGAGCAGGCTACCCGTCATGCCCACCGATAACAGCACCAGCCACTGCTTACCTTTTACCGTACGCAGCCGCCACAGAGCGAACGGGGCTAGCGCAGCGGCTGCCGCAGCCAGGCGTAACGCCGCGACTTCGGTTGGCGTGTAGCTCAACAAGCCTTTCTTAATCAGCATGAAAGAGCTACCCCAGACAAGAGCCAGGAGTAGTAATTTCAACCAGGTAGAAAGCGGATAATTAGTCATCGTGTGCGGTGTCATTCTCTCTTGTGCCAACAGGTTGGGTAAGCCAGCTATTTAGGGTTGATTCAAGCTCAGGCAAACCATGTTTGTTTAACGAGCTAAAGGTAATAACCCGGACATCCCCACCAAAGCCAGGAACTGCTTCTTCAGCATCCATCAGCGCCTTTTTTCGTGCCCCGGATTTAAGTTTGTCTGCTTTGGTTAGCACCGCCAGGACTGGAATGTCGCTTTCGACCGCCCAGTGAATGAGTTCCTGGTCGAGATCTTTAAATGGGTGGCGGATATCCATCAGCACCACCAAGCCACGCAGACAGTCACGCATCTGAAGGTATTCACCAAGGGACTTTTGCCATTTAAGTTTGACTTCAAGCGGTACTTTGGCAAAACCATACCCAGGTAAGTCAATCAAACGCTGGTGATCGGACAAGGTAAACACATTAATAAGCTGAGTACGGCCTGGCGTTTTACTGGTGCGGGCTAGCTGGCGTTGCCGTGTTAATGCATTGAGCGCACTACTCTTACCGGCGTTGGAACGACCTGCAAACGCCACTTCAATGCCTTGGTCAGCAGGGAGCTTACGGATATCGGGGGCACTGGTCAGAAATTGGGCCTGACCAAAATTTATTACTGAATCTGTCACGCTACACCTCTGCACAGAAATTGGGCGGCTATTATGCCGGATTTCGTGCCGTTCAGCTAATCCATTGTACACTCGGTGGGATTAGGCATTTATTCATGCCGAGAATCGTGTAAAATGTATGCCAGTTTAGTACGTTAACAGCGACTTTAAGTCTGGGCGGATGCCCATAATGGATGCAGAGATCAAGTCATGAAGAAATTCGCGATTTTATGTGGTGTAGTACTTTTTGCCAGCAATGCAGCCTTGGCAGAAGAAGGTGATATCGAGCGCGGTCAGGAATTGACGCAAACATGTGCAGCTTGTCATGGCGCAGACGGGAACAGCCCAAGCGGAGATTTTCCGACTATTGCCGGGCAGCATAATAAATACACAATTAAACAGTTGCACGATTTCCAGACTGGCAATGAAAGCCAGGGCGAGCGTGGTCGCTATAACGTACTGATGGCCGACCAGGTTGCAGGTTTAAGTGAGCAGGACATTCGTGATCTGGCAGCATACTTCGCTGCACAGGAACATGAGATTATCGGTACCGACCTGAGTGAAGAAGAGCAGGCTCAGGCGCAGGCTCTGTATATGGGTGGGGACGAAGAGCGTGGCATTACAGCTTGTGCAGCCTGCCATGGGCCGCGCGGTAACGGCATGGGGCTGGCAGCATTCCCAATGATTAGCGGCCAGCATGCAGCCTACACGCGCACTGCACTTGAGCAGTTCCGTAGTGAAGAGCGAAGCAATGATCCCAACGCAATGATGCGTGACATTGCCAGCCGTTTATCAGACGAAGACATTGAACTGCTGTCTCGTTACATCAGCGGTCTTTATTAATAGCTAAATGACGATTAGCTAAGTGCTAAGCTCCAAGAGTTAGCGCCTGCTACCTAACGAAAGCCCCTCATGGCGAGGGGCTTTTTTGTATCTGGCTTTTAACCTGGACAGTGGCTTACTGCGCGGCTTCCTGCAGGTAGCGCTGGATATTGGCTTCCAGTGTTTGTAACGGCACACTGCCATTTTTGAGGATCTGGTAGTGGAACTCACGAACATCAAAGTCATTACCCAGCTGCTCTTCAGCCAAAGCTCGCAGTTCTTTGATCTTCAGAGCACCTAGTTTGTATGACAACGCCTGGCCTGGCCAGCTGATGTAGCGGTCAATCTCGGTGTTGACGTTATGCATCGACAAGGCGGTGTTGCTGGCCATGTACTCAACCGCACGGTCACGGCTCCAGCCCATGGTGTGCATGCCAGTGTCGACAACCAGACGAGCAGCGCGCCACATTTCGTAGGTTAAGCGTCCAAAGTTGCTATAGGGGTCTGTGTAGAAGCCCATTTCGAGCCCCAGATACTCAGCGTACAGTCCCCAGCCTTCGCCGAATGCGGAGATGTAGATTTCACGGCGGTACTCAGGTAACTGGTCCATTTCCTGAGCCAGTGCAATTTGCAGGTGATGGCCTGGAACGGCCTCATGCAAGGTCAGGGCTTCCAGTTCATACAGCGGCCGACGGTCCAGCGCGTAGGTATTAACCCAGTAGAAGCCCGGCTGGTCATCGCGATTGGCTCGGACATAGCGGCCGGTGGTGTAATTGGGGGCTATTTCCGCTGGAACCGGCTCGACCCCATACGGCGTGCGCGGCAAATGTCTGAACAAGGCGGGTAACGCAGCATCGGCCCGTTTGGCAATGTAGGCGGCTTCGCGCAGTAATTCCCCGTCACTGCTGGCATAGAACTGGTCGTCGCTGCGCAGGAACTGAATAAATTCAGCAAAACTGCCGTCGAAACCGACTTCTTCGATAACCTCACGCATTTCAGCGCGAATACGGGCCACTTCATCAAGCCCGATCTGGTGAATTTCTGCCGGCGTTAAGTCGGTGGTGGTGTAGTGCTGCGCCCGGTTGGCATAAAAGCGCTCACCATGTGGCAATGCTGTCGCTGCTATAGAGCGCCGCGCATTGGGCAGATACTCATTTTGCATGAAATCATAGAAGTCCTGATACGCGGTATTCACCTCGGTGGCAATGAGGGTCTGCGCTTCCATTTCGAATTCACCGTACTGCTGCTCACTTAGGTGTGACGAGCGCTGTGCGAAAGGCCGATAAAAAACGCTTTCTCTGGGGTCTCCGGTGACGTAGGACTGAATACCATCAGTGAACCCTGAAAGCACAATCGCAGGTTGGGTAATACCCTGCTCGATGCCTTGACGCATATAGTCCATCTGCTGCTCGAAGTAGGCCGGAATGGCACGCAGTTGTTGCAAATGATTTGCGTAGTCCTGTTCGCTGACGAGCTGTGCTTGCCCAGCTAAACTGGCAATGGCACTGTGGAAACCAAATTCGTTGGTTAGCGGCATCAGGTGCGCATTGAATTCATATTGATCAATGTCATTGGCCAGACTGTACATGATCATGTCGCGGTTAATACGGTTTTGAATACTGAGTGTGCGCGCATCAATGGCTTCAAGTTGCTGAAAAAACTCAAGGCGCTGAGCATGCCGCTCAGCGAGTGCCTGAGGCGAAATGTCCAGTAACCCGTCCTGAGGGTGGCGCTGCTCTTTCTGATAGTCCCAGGCCTGCTGAGCGAGACTGGTAAATGCTCGGTCAGGGTGACTTTGAGTCTGAGATTGAGCCTGATTAGATTGAGTTGAAGGCGACGGCGTGGTACCGGCGCAGGCGCTAAGCATCAATACCGAAGCGGCGACGAGAGAGAGGCGCATGGTGACTCCTTTAAACGGGTTAATCGCAACGTCATACTATCAAAACATTGATTGTACGCTTAATTAGCGTCAGGTTGCGACCCTGAGAGTAGTTTTATACCTTCGGTCTTTACACAAATTTAACGAACGGTAATAAGAAACGCGTTTTTTATAGCAATAAAGTTGTTGATACTCTGCTCAAAAACCGTAACCTAGGACTCCATAAAGCGTGCTGGCCAGATGAAAGGTTAATCATTTGTTGGCTTATCTTTTTCAAGCACCAGCACCAATAACAAAAATAATAAAAGCTATAAAAATAAGAATTATAAGAATTATAAAAAGTGCAGTAAAAAGCGCGCAGATTAAACAAGGAAGAATAATAACGCCAGGAGGCGACATATAAGTTAACCATGGGATGTGGTCGACGTGCCAACAAAGGGATGCACAGCAGTTACTGTAGCGCATCGACAATAATAATGGCTAAAAGCTTACAAGACGTAATAACAATAATAACTACGAAAGTAGCGACAACAGTTCTCGAAACACCTTAGGGTGCATTGGGTTCAAGTAAGGCGATGAAAGCAATTTCATCGCCTTTTTTATTTTCTCTGCGCAAATTCACTGCTCTGAATGCCCTTATGCGTTACCATATAGCAAGATAGTTATAGTGAGGTACGGATAATGACCCGCCGCAAAAAAACACGAAAACAAGGTCCGCTGGGCGTGAAGTCTCAGCCCAAAAATTTACGTGAACATGGTGCCACCGACAACAGCAAAAAGCCGCAGCGCAGCAAAGGTAAGCCCGCCGGCAACCGGCACGCCGAAGGCGCCGCAAAATCACCTGCTGCCACTGCAGCGTCGCGCCAGAACGATCCGAGAGTAGGAAGTAAACGTAAGATCCCATTGAATGCAGCGTCACCAGCGCCAGTCACCGCGAAAAAAGCAGCCGCTGAACCGCTGTCGCCTGAGCAGGAGTTTGCCGCGCTGGAAGAGAACGAACGGTTACAGACACTGTTAGCCAAGCTGGATGATGGCAAAGCGTTAACTGCTGAGGACCAACAATGGGTGGATCGCCAGTTAACCCGCTACCGGGCTCTTGCGGAAAAACTGGGGATCGACCTCGAGGACGACGATGATGACAGTGACGACGATTTAGAGCCGTGGCAACGTTTTGAAAACCCGAAAGACTGGGTATAACAGGAGAAAGCAATGGTTTGGTTAGCATTGATTGTAGGTAGTATTATTATTGCGGCATTGGCGTACTACGCAGGTTCGCTGTTAGCACAATTGCGGCGTCAACGGCAGATCCGGGATACGGCCATCGGCAAGCGCAATAGTAATCTTTTTGAGAGCATCGAAACGATTGCATTAGCCATGCAGCAGGAACAATGCCCGCTATCCGAAGGGTCATTGCGGCTCACGGTGTTACTTGACCATCTCGCCTTGCCGGGCGATAAAACCTATGAGCAGGACTACCCTGCAATCCATGATATGTATCACCGGATCAAACACATGCCGACCCACGAAGCGCGCAAGCAGCATCCGAAAAAGGATATTCGTGAAATGGACCGAGAGCGCGAAGGGTATGAAGTGGAGTTGGCAGAGCCGATTCAGAAAGATATCAGCGCGCTGCTGGTATGGGTTCGCCGACAGCGCGCTGGTTAGTGTTTAATGGTTAACGGTAAATGGGTTTTAGTTCTGCTTGAAGACCTGCCCGTCACGCATCACAAAGTGAATCTCACTTAGAATGCTGATATCGGCCAGAGGGTCGCCTTCGACAGCGACCAGATCGGCCAGTTTTCCGGCTTCAACAGTACCCAGATCATCGTCTTGCTTAAGCAGCGTTGCCGCATGATAGGTCGCGCTGCGAATGGCTTCCATGGCAGGCATGCCAGCTTCAACCATATAGCCGAATTCACGGTAATTTTCGCCGTGGTCAAACACCCCAGCGTCAGTACCGAACGCAATGTTAACGCCGGCGTTATAGGCATCGGCGAATGTTTGCTGAATTAACGGGCCTATCGCGCGTGCTTTAGGGCGCACCATCTCTGGAAAAAAGCCATCTATCTCAGCTCGTTCTGCAACTGACTTACCTGCGGTAATAGTGG
The DNA here is from genome assembly GCF_003986975.1 of Aliidiomarina soli. Taxonomy (GTDB): domain Bacteria; phylum Pseudomonadota; class Gammaproteobacteria; order Enterobacterales; family Alteromonadaceae; genus Aliidiomarina; species Aliidiomarina soli. Next base: position 128,864 of record NZ_PIPO01000002.1, read on the forward strand.
GCACGTAGTAAGTGCCGTGCTCGCGCATGGCTGCCATTACCTCTTCATCCATGTAGGTGCCGTGTTCGATTGAATCTACCCCGGCGCGAACGGCGCGCAGCATCCCCTCGCGTCCGTGAGCGTGAACAGCAACCGTCATGCCGTAATCCTGGGCGGTGGTGACAATAGATTCCAGTTCATCCATCATGAACTGAGGGTTGTCACCACTTGAGGCCATGCTGAGAACGCCACCGGTGGCGGTCAGTTTGATCAGATCAGCACCGTCCTGGTAACGTTTACGCACTGCCTGGCGTGCTTCGATAGGGCCGTTGACCACGCCATCAGCGGGCGTAGGGGCATCGCCAATTAAGCTGTCACGTGTATTATTCGTTGGGTCCGCATGACCGCCGGTGGTGGCGAGCGACTTGCCAGCTGCGAAAATGCGTGGGCCTTCGATAAGCCCCTGGCTGATGCCGTTGCGCAGGGCAACGGAAACGTGATCACTGTCACCAAGTTCGCGCACCGTGGTAAAGCCGGCGTGAAGGGTCAGTCGGGCATAATGTGCCGCGCGCACCGCTGTGGTCGCCGGGTTGTCGGTGAACCGGTTCATATACGACCCCTGGCTCAGCTGACTGGACAGGTGGGTGTGGCTGTCAATGAAGCCGGGCATGACGGTGGACTGGCGTAAATCAATCAGAGTGTCATCGTCGGATGGTTGTTGAAAACCAGACTCTACACGAGCAAAACGACCATCCTCGACAACAATGGTCACCTCACTGCGAGGGTCGTTATCAGTTCCATCGATCAGGGTTCCTGCATGAATATAGGTCGCAGCCTGCAGCTGGCTGGAAAAAGCAAGACTGGCAGTAACGCCGAGCGTGGCTAAGATTGCTTTCATTGGGCACTCCTCACTATTGTTTTTTTAATTTGCACCCCAACATAACAGAGTTCATAGATGTACGCTTCACCGAATCGACGTGCTCACGTTATACTGCGGCAAAGCCCCACACCTGAATTAGGACCAGCGACATGTTTAAAGGCTTACGAGAAGACATTGCCAGCGTTTATGCACGAGACCCTGCAGCGCGCCATTTCTTCGAAGTGCTGACCAATTACCCCGGGCTTCATGCAATCTGGTGGCACCGGCTCAGTCATCGTTTGTGGCTGCTTAAGCTGCGTTGGCTCGCGCGTTTTCTATCGACACTGGCGCGCTGGTTTACCGGGGTAGAAATACACCCAGGGGCAAGAATCGGTCGCCGTTTCTTTATTGACCACGGAATGGGCGTGGTTATTGGGGAAACCGCTGAAATTGGCGATGATTGTACCCTTTACCATGGTGTTACCTTAGGTGGCACCAGCTGGACCGCGGGAAAACGCCATCCAACCCTGGGTAATGGCGTGGTTATTGGTGCAGGTGCCAAAGTGCTGGGGCCACTCTATGTCGGCGACAATGCACGTATCGGCTCGAATGCGGTGGTGGTGAAAGATGTTCCGGCAGGTGCAACCATGGTCGGTATTCCCGGACGGGTTGTGGCACCAAAGGATATTCCCACCGATGGCAAACGTGCCGCGATGGCAAAAAAATATGGGTTTGATGCCTACGCTGTGTCAGAAGATAACCCCGATCCGGTGGCGATGGCGATCGGCAATATGCTCGACCATGTCAACTTGCTGGACGAGCGGGTCAGTGAGCTGTGTAGCTCGGTAAATAAACTCGGTGGCGACGTGTGTGGGGACTTACCACGCATTGAAATGGATGATGAAGATTTCAGGGAAGCAGAGAAGCGCGCCGCGGAAAGTCGGAAAGACGCATTAGACCGCTTTGACCCCAGTATTTAACCGGCAAGTGCCCGGTCGTAGTTAACTTAAGGAAGGACCATGGCTGAATCCAGCATGCAAGTATTTGACGACAACGCCAGCAGCATTGGACGCACACCGTTGGTGCGCCTGAACCGCATAACCAGCTCCAAGGTGCTGGTGAAAATGGAAAGTCGTAACCCGTCTAATAGCGTCAAGTGCCGCATCGGTGCGAGTATGATTTGGGCGGCGGAAGAAGCGGGCCTGTTAACCGCGGGCAAAAAAATCATCGAAGCGACCTCTGGTAACACAGGGATTGCGCTGGCATTTGTAGCCGCTGCGCGCGGCTACCCGTTGGTGTTAACGATGCCTGCGTCAATGAGCCTTGAACGGCGTAAACTGTTGAAAGCACTGGGTGCCACCCTGATTCTGACCCCACCCGAATTGGGCATGAAAGGGGCGGTCGCCGAAGCGGAGCGACTGGAACAGGAAGAGCCAGAGACCTACGTCCAACTGAAGCAATTTGAGAACCCGGCGAACCCTGCAATCCACTTTCAGACCACCGCGCCCGAAATTGAAGAAGCACTAGGCGGTGCACCGGACATTTTTGTGGCTGGTGTTGGGACCGGTGGCACCATTAGCGGCGTCGCTCGTTACTTTAAAGACAAAGGCTGCGCCATGCAGGCGATTGCGGTCGAGCCGGAAGATTCGCCGATTATTGGACAGGCGCTGAAGGGTGAAGAACTCACGCCTGCACCCCACAAAATACAGGGCATTGGGGCTGGCTTTATACCGGCGAACTTAGATCTGGCGTTAATTGATGGTGTTGAGCGAGTCAGTAACGACGAGGCGATGGCAATGGCGCACCGGTTGATGCGCGAAGAAGGTATTCTTGCGGGCATTTCATCCGGCGCTGCGGTGGTTGCCGCTGTACGTCTGGCTGAGCAGGCAGACAATGATGGAAAAAGCATTGTGGTCATATTACCAAGCTCGGCAGAGCGTTATTTAAGCACGCCACTGTTCAAAGATGTATTTACCAGCCAGGAGCTCGAACCCTAGATGAGACGCTTCAGCCTATGGCTGACCGTTCTACTGACGCTAGTGAGTGTTAGTGCGGTGGCTGATACTGATGAAACAACGAATGCGGCGTTAGCTGCTGCGCTGCAGGAACGGGCAGAGCGGCTTAGTATTGGCCAGGCCGAGGTGATTATCTTTGATGGTCAGGGGGCTCGCTGGCGCCACTCTGTTGGGCAAAGTGACGAGAACCGCCTGTATTTGGTTGGCCAGGTGACTGAAACACTGACCGCGTTGGCGGTGATGCGCTTAGTCGAGCAGGGGCAATGGAGCCTATTTGACCGGATCGACCAGCGTTTGCCTGAACTGACGGTCGAAAACCCGTATCAGGAACAGGCACCGGTTTTGATTATTCACTTGTTGGAGCATTCCAGCGGGTTCGATCAGCGCCGCTTTAAAAGTCATCTGCAAAGCGGTACTGACCAACCGTCATTGATGCAGCGGCTGGCGCGGGAGCAAGCTGGGTTAAAAGTACGCTGGTCGCCAGGTTCCGCCAGTAGCCCCAGCACCCTTAATTATGCAGTGTTGGCTGCTATGCTGGAACGCCACTACAATCTGTCGTGGTGGGAGGTCATCGAGACTGAGGTGTTGCAACCGCTTGGGATTGAAAGTGCTCAGCCAGGTTCCGGCTCAGGCGACGTTCGCCCAGGGTCACATGGTTTACCAGCAGAGGAAGTGCCTTTTGTAGCTCGCTATTTCACTGAAGCGGACGGGCTCTGGCTGCGCAGTGACGATCTGGTCACACTCGGACGCTTTTTCTTAAGCCGCGGCGCAAGCAGTGCGTCTGCGGTGTTGCGCGCTGACAGTATCATCGCCATGGAAAGCCCACGCAGTACGGCTGCTGCAGACGCCGGGCTTGAATACGGCTACGCAGCTGGCCTCGACACACGAGCCAGATTTGGTCTCTGGCGCGGACGTCAAAGCAGTCTTGCCGGGTACAGCACGCAGTTTCGTTATAACCCGGAGCTTGATCTGGGCTATGTGATTGCGACCGATCATCAGAGCTTTCTGCCTGCCTTAGACGAACTAGTGTGGCAGCATTTGCTGGTTGAGCAACAGGGCGTGGTTAATGTACCGGGCGGGGTCAGTGTGGAGCAGCGCTGGCAGGGCTGGTACCGGTTAGAGAACCCGGAACATGCCATTCTGGCGCCTTTGCACTCTATTTTTGACCTTGCCTATGTCAGTCGGGATGGCGCCAACCTTACGTTGAAGCCCTGGATCTCGGCTACGGTGCCGCTGCGCTCTGTTGATGGTAGTCGCCTGGCGCACCGTGGAGATGGCAGTGAAGTTGGGGTGCTTTTCAGTGACGAATATGGCACTCAGCGGATCCAAATCCATACTGAGGTGCGGCAGCGAACCCCGGTGGTCAATGCGTTAGCGCCGCCGTTGTTGGTCATACTGGGTTTGCTGGTCCTGTTAAGCCACCCATTTGCCCGTCGCAATAGCCTACGCTATCCGACCTCCCGGCACTTCACTACGGCGGCGGCGTGGTGTCTGCTGTTGGCTGCATTTGTTGCTGGCAGTCTGAGCCTGGAGCAGGCAAGCACCGACAACTGGCGTAGTGTGTTGCTGTTTATATTCACGTTCTTATTTCCATTGTTCGCCCTGGCGGGTCTGCTAAGTAGCCTGTTTTACTGGCACCGTGAACCGGACCTCCGGGCGAAATGGAGAAATCTTCTTGGTGCAGTTATCGCGGTCGCGTTTGCTGTCTGGTTTATAACCTCAGGATGGTTCGCACTTCGAACCTGGGCCTGGTAGCAGGTAGGCAAAGATGCAAAGGCAGGACTTACAAAGCTGGCAGCAGAGTTTTCTGACCCTGCGCTCAAACAAGATGTTTGAAACCGTGGTGATTGCGATTATCGTTATCTCCGCATTGATGGTCGGAGCGAAGACCTATGAGGAGACCAGTCGCTATACGCCAATTCTGAATATTCTTGATTGGGCGGTGACGCTGTTCTTCCTGGTCGAAATCATTATTCGCATGCTCAGCGAACCGCGCTTTCGCAACTTCTTCCGTTCGGGCTGGAATATTTTTGATTTCGTGATCGTGGTTGCCAGTTTGATCCCGGTTGAGAACAGCGAAACCGTGCTCATTGCCCGCCTGCTTCGTGTTTTCCGGGTGATGCGGCTGGTGTCGATGGTACCGGAACTGCGGATGCTGATGAACGCCTTGCTAAAAGCCCTGCCAAGAATGGGGTATGTGGCACTGTTTATGTTTATTATTTTCTACATTTACGGGGCCGTCGGTAGTTTTCTGTTTCATGATATCAACCCGTTCTACTGGGAAAATATTGCAATCTCGGTGCTTACCTTATTTCGTATTGCCACCTTTGAAAGCTGGACCGCGATCATGTACGAAACCATGGAGGTTCACCCATGGTCCTGGATTTACTATGTCTCCTTTATTTTTCTCAGTGCTTTTATTTTCCTCAATATGATGATCGGTATCGTGCTGGAAACGATGCAAAAGGAAAGTGCTGCGCATGATATCGAGCAGGGTGAAGGCGAAGCGGCGGACATCAAAGCGTTACGTCAGGGCGTCGATGATATGCAAACCCAGTTGCAACGTATGGAGCGGATGCTGACCAAGCAGCAGACGCCTTATGACAGCAAATAGCGCCGTTTGCGCTATACTGAAGCCAGTTCAGTGGACCGCTATTTAAGGTAAATAATAATGTTGAAACAGACCCTTAGAACAGTATTTAAATATTTCGGCGGGGCGTGCCTGTTGGTAGTGGCGGCACACGCCGAGGCTCAGAATATCGTGTTTACTAACGTCCATGTTGTACCTATGGATGAGGAACAGGTGTTAAGGGATCATGCGGTTGTTATTAGCGACGACAGAATTACCTCTGTGCTGCCAATGGACGAATTTCAGCCGCCGCACGATGCAACTCTTATCGATGGAGAGGGGCGTTACCTGCTGCCGGGTCTAAGTGAAATGCATGGTCATGTGCCGCCTCGGCAGAGCGAGCAATTTCCTCAGCGTTATCTTGACGATACGCTATTCCTGTACCTCGCTGGTGGGGTCACCACAGTGCGCGGCATGCTTGGACATGATGATCAGTTGCAACTAAAAGACGAGGTTGCAAGCGGCGTCCGTCTTGGCCCGACCTTATACCTGGCGGGGCCAAGTTTCAACGGAAACTCGGTGCAGTCGCCTGAACATGCGCGGCAAATGGTGCAGCAGCATAGCGAGGCAGGGTGGGATCTACTGAAAGTGCATCCCGGCCTGGAACTGGAAGAGTTTACCGCGCTTGCTGAAGAAGCAGAACGGCTGGGTATGGCGTTTGCTGGCCATATTCCGCAGTCAGTACCGTTGGACCGTGCCATGGAGTTGGGCATCCGCACTATCGATCATTTGGATGGTTATCTTGAATTTATTGATGCACTTGACCGGGTAGCGAGCGACGAAGAACTACGCTCGCTAGCCGAACTTACTAAGCAGAGCGGTGTAGGGGTGGTGCCGACGCAGGCATTATGGGCGACCCTGATTGGCGCCGCCGATACTGAACAATTGAGCCAGTATGATGAGATTCGTTACATGCCTCAGTCAGTTGTAAATGGGTGGCAACGTTATCTGGATAATGCCGCTGAATCGCGGTATTACAGCGGAGATAATGCCGCAGTTCATCAGCAAAACCGACAACGGTTATTGCAAATCCTGCATCAGGAAGGGGTCGAAATCCTGATGGGGACAGATGCGCCACAGGTTTACAGCGTCCCGGGGCTCGGTCTTAAGCATGAGTTGGCGATGATGGAAGCGGCAGGGCTGACACCCTATGAGGTGCTACGTACCGGCACAGTCGCGGTCGGACAGTATTTTCAGGACAAGGACACCTTTGGTCAAATCCGGCCTGGCCACCGGGCCGATTTGCTCCTGCTAGCCGATAATCCACTAGTGGACCTGTCTACACTCAGTCACCCTGAAGGCGTCCTTGTGCGAGGCCGTTGGTTAAATCGGGACGAGCTTGATCAGGGGTTAGCAGAGATTGAGGCCGCTTATCAAGGCGACTGAATCCGTTCTGTATTCGCTGGTTACGAGCCTGACCCTGGCATTGACCGCCTGCTCTCAGTCAGATGTCAGTCTTGAAGACCACAGCGAGCGGAACGCTCACATCCACCGCACTCATGCGGTGGTAACCGCAAACAAACATGCCAGTGAGATTGGTCGCGAGATTCTGCGTGCCGGTGGCAACGCAATGGATGCTGCGGTCGCCAGCCAGATCGCACTGACCTTTGTTGAACCCCATGAAACCGGCCTCGGCGGTGGTGGTTTTATGCTCTATTTTGATGCCGAAAGCGGCGAGCAGTTTATGTATGACGGCCGTGAGACCGCTCCGGCTGCTGCCGAAGAAGACTGGTTTCAATGGTGGGGCTGGCCGCTGCATCATTATCTGGCGGTTACCCGGGGCCGCTCGGTCGGTGTGCCGGGTATGCTGGCGATGCTATACAAGGCGCATCAGGATCATGGCCAGCTAGAGTGGAACGAGCTTTTTACCGCCACTATTGAGCTGGCTGATGCCGGTATTCCGATGCCGCCGCGACTGCAGCGGCAGATGGCGGCGGACAGAACCCTGGGTTGGTTTGGTGACGTTAAAGACATGTTTGAAACCTCGCCGGGCAGCGACGAACCCCGATTGCGTAACCCGGAACTTGCCGCCACCTTAAGTCGCCTTGCCGCAGAGGGGCCAGATGCATTTTACCTTGGTAGTATTGGCGACGCGTACCGCGCCCGCGCCGCTCAGCGCTGGCCGATGCGAGGAGAGCTGACTGCGAAGGACTTTGCCTCCTACGAAGCGGTTTTACGCGACCCGTTATGTGGTGAGTATCGGGGCTGGCGCATCTGCAGTGCTGCGCCACCATCGTCCGGTAGTATTACCATGCTGCAGATTCTGGGTATGCTGGAGCCTCACGATGTGGGTTCGATGCAACCGGACAGCCCTGAGTTTATTCATTTATATGCGGAAGCAAGTCGGCTGGCATTTGCTGACCGTCAGTACTATATCGGTGATCCGGCATTTGCGACGGTGGACGGCGGTGCATTGGTTAACCCTGACTATCTGGCGCAGCGTTCGCGCCTGATCCGCTCCGGTCGCGCAGCTCGGCAAGCCAACCCCGGTGAACCTTATGGCCGGTTGGAGATTGATGATGCTGAACCGGTGCGCGAAGACGATGAATATGGCACCTCACACTTAAGTGTGGTCGACAGCAAAGGCAATGCAGTGGCGTTAACCGGGTCTATCGAGGCGCCTTTTGGCAGTCGCATGGTAGCCGCTGGCTTGATGCTGAATAATCAGCTGACTGACTTTGCCTTTGAACCGACCTTAAGTGACCGCCTGTCACCAAACAGGGTTGAACCGGGTAAACGCCCCCGCAGCTCAATGGCTCCGACTTTTATTTTTAACGCGGAAGGTGAACTGACGTACATCCTAGGTTCACGTGGTGGCAGCCGGATTATCGGGTATGTCACCAAAACCGTGATAGGTATTATTGACTGGCAATTAAGCCTGCAGCGTTCGATTGACCTGCCCAATCTGCTGCACCGCGGCGAACGGCTTGAAGTAGAACAAGGCACGAATCTGCAAGACAGGATCGAGGCACTTGAAGCGCTCGGCCATAAGGTCGACCTGGAAATACTCGACAGCGGCGTGCATGGTATCGAACGGGTAGACAACGGTTGGCGCGGAGCGGCGGATAAGCGGATGGAAGGGGCTGTTTACGGCGATTAGCCATAAACAGCCGCAGAGCGCTATTCGGGCTGCTCTTTAACCTTCTTTTTCGCCGCGTTACTAACCGTCGAACCGCTGATGATGGCGTTGCGGATTTCGTCCATCTGGTCGAGTTGCCCGGTTGGCTGGGGAACCATAATAACGGTACCTTCTTTGCCGATTGACTCCAGGGCGTCGACGTAGTTGGTAAAGGTCAGCAAATAGACGACGTGTTCTGCACCAATGCCATTCTTTTCGTCGACGACCATGTCAATCGACTCGCGCAGTCCTTCGGCGATGGCCTTGCGTTGACCGGCAATACCTTCACCCGCAAGGATCTTCGACTCCCGGTCCGCTTCCGCTTTCTTGACGATTTTGATCCGCTCAGCTTCGGCTTCGTGCTCTGCCGCGCGGCGCTCGCGTTGCGCCGCATTGATACGGTTCATGGAGCGTTTAACGTCTTCATTCGGGTCGATATCAGTGACCAGAGTATTGCGAATGCGGAAACCGAATTCTTCCATCGCCTGTTGCAACTGGTCCATCACAACATTCGAGATCTCGTCTTTGTTATCAAAGACATTGTCCAGTGTCTGGCGCGGAATTTGAGCGCGGACAACGTCGTAAACATACGAGGTGATCTGCTCTTCCGGGTCGTCTAGCTGATAAAAAGCATTGTAAGCCGCTTCGGCGGACTCAACAAAATACTGCACACTGACCCGGGCAATCACAAAGACATTGTCAGACGTTTTGGTTTCAATGCTGACGTTCAGTTGTTGCACACGTAACGACTGCTTGTGCGAGATTTTCTCCACGAATGGAATAATGAAGTTAAGGCCGGGTTCAAGGGTGCGGGTGTATTTACCAAAGCGCTCCACCAGGGCCACGTGCCGATGCGGAATTAACCGAACCGACATCGCAAGAATAACAAGTATCGCAAGTGCAATAATTGCGTACTCAAAAGGTAAATTTTGCATAAAGCCTCCAGCTGTTTGCGGACCAAATAATATTGTACATAGCTTGTTACGATTTAGATTAGCATTCTATGTCGGTTACGATAGGTTTAATGCAATCCAACGGGCGATTGATTAACGATTGATAAGGAGTCAGCGTTGAGCAGGTTTAAACGAATTAAAGCAGATAAAAAGCAGTTGATAGCGCTAGCGCTGGTTATCGTGCTGATTGTCTGGTTGATATCAGGAACTTTGCGCAGTGCCCGTGACGAGGCTCCGCAACCTAATGAAGAACAAGCCAGTGAGGAAGTAACCCGGGTCCAGGCACAGTGGTTCACGGCAACGAGCTACCAGCCTCAGTTACCGGTTCAGGGACAGCTCGAACCCTGGCAACAGGTTTCGCTGCGGGCTCGCGTCGCTGGCGAAGTACTCAGTTTGCAGCAGGCAGAAGGCAGTGAAGTTGAAGCGGGTGAGGTGCTATTGCGAATCGAAGCCGAGGACAAAACGGCCCGGCTTGAGCAATTGCTCGCTGATCAGGAGGTTGCCGCTGCTGAATTGGCTGCTGCTCAACGGTTGCAGCAGGATAACCTGATTGCACAGACCGAACGCTTGCGTTTAAGTGCAGAGCTGGCGCGAGTCGAGGCGGAATTGAAGATGGCGCAGCTGCAGTTAGAATACACTGAGCCGAAAGCGCCCTTTAACGGAATCTTTGACCGCCGTTTAATTGACCCTGGTGAATACGTGGATATTGGCCAGGAGCTGTTAATTTTTGCTGATGTTAGTCAGCTAAGAGTCAGCGCCAGCATCCCTCAACAACGCATTAATGAAGTCCACCGCGGTCAGCAGGTTCAGGTCGAGCTGCTTGATGGCACCCGGCTCGAAGGCGAAGTAATTCATACCAGCCGTATTGCGGACCCGCAAACTAGAAGTTTTCATATCGAAGTAAAAGTAGCCAACGACGCAAAAGCCGCAGCAGCCGGAGCGAGTGCTAACTTGCGTATTGCCTTGGATGCGACCGACGCGCATCAAATTCCTCCATCGCTGTTGCGTCTGGATGGCGACGGGCGGACTACAGTGCGCTTGCTCGACGACCAGCACCAAGTTGCTGAGCGTACTGTGGAAATATTGAGCATGGGACGAGAGTCGTTGTGGGTCAAGGGGTTACCGACCAGAGCGCTACTTATTACCCAGGGTGCCGGGTTCGTTGAGCCAGGGGATAAGGTCGACGCACAGATAGTCGATAACGAGTAGTGGAGACGGAGCATTGGAATTACTAATACGAGCCGCCCAACAACGTAGTAGAGCAACCATTCTGCTGTTCGTTATTCTGTTGGCTGGCGGTTTATTTGCGTATCAGACTATCCCCAAGGAAGCGAATCCGGACGTTCCTATCCCGATCATATACGTCTCCATGGTGTATGAGGGGGTCAGCCCGGAAGATGCGGAACGTTTGATGGTGCGGCCAATGGAGCAAGAGCTTCGATCGATAGAAGGCTTGCGGGAAATGACCGCCATCGCCGGGGAAGGGCATGCCTCGGTAACACTCGAGTTTGATGCCGGGTTTGATTCCCGCGCGGCGTTGCAGGACGTTCGCGAGAAGGTCGACCGTGCCCGCGCATACATTCCCCAGGAAGCTGAAGAGCCCAGTGTACATGAAGTGAATGTGGCATTGTTTCCGGTGCTGTCGGTCGGCTTATCCGGGCCGATCTCCGAAGAGGAGCTGATCCGCACTGCGCGGCTGCTGAAAGAAGAAATAGAAGGGCTTACCGAAGTTCTCGAAGTGACCATAGGTGGTGACCGCGAGGATCTGCTGGAAATTATCGTCGACCCGCAGGTGCTCGCCAGTTACAACATTGTTTACAGCGAATTACTCAGTCTTGTTTCGAACAACAACCAGTTGGTCGCCGCAGGGCGCCTGGATATGCAAAGCGGTAGCTTTTCAATCAAAGTGCCCAGTGTGATTGGAAGCGTAGAAGATGTGCTTTCAGTGCCGGTCAAGGTCGATGGCGATAATGTGGTTACGTTTGGCGACGTGGCACGGCTGCGGCGTACCTTCTTTGACCCGGAAGGCTTTGCTCGTATTAACGGCCAGCCTGCGGTGGTGCTGGAGATCTCAAAACGAACTGGTTCCAATGTCATCGATACGGTGCGCAATGTACAACAGCTGCTCGAGGATGCTGGCGAGGTGATGCCGGAAGACTTGCAGGTTGATTATATTCTTGATCAGTCGAGTGAAGTCGAGCAGATGCTATCAGAGCTGCTCAACAATGTGATGACCGCGGTTATTCTGGTGCTGATCATTATCATCGCGACCATGGGCGTGCGTTCAGCGTTGATGGTAGGCCTTACCATCCCCGGTGCATTTCTGGCCACCATTCTGGTGCTTTTAACCATCGGCTATACGATGAACATTATTGTGCTGTTTGCGCTTATTCTGGTCGCCGGGATGTTAGTGGATGGCGCCGTGGTGGTCTGTGAACTGGCCGACCGGAACCGGCAGCAGGGGGATGACCCTTACGACGCCTGGGCGAAGGCGGCAAGCCGCATGGCCTGGCCAATCATTGCGTCGACCGCGACCACGCTGGCGGTATTCGTTCCCTTGCTATTCTGGCCTGGGGTGGTCGGGGAGTTCATGAAGTATCTCCCGGCGACGGTAATTATTGCGTTAAGTGCCTCCTTGGTAATGGCACTCATATTTTTACCTACGCTGGGCGCCATTTCAGGGGTTTCCCAGGCCCGGCAAGAGGCTGTTGAAGGGCGCTTTACCCATTGGTACAAGTCGTCTTTAACCCGCGCCGTGACAAGGCCGTGGTGGGCGCTGGGCGGAGTGCTGCTGGTTATTGCTGCGATATATGTGTTGTACGGGAAATTTAATCATGGCGTCGAGTTCTTTCCTGCGGTTGAACCGGAATCGGCTCAGGTGGTGGTGCGCGCACGCGGTGACTACTCGGTCTATGAAAAAGACGCTATGGTGCGTCAGGTCGAACAGCGCCTTGCGGATCTGACTGAAGTACGGGCGCTTTATGCACGCTCGATAGCGGCACCAGACTGGAATGCCGGTGTCGACACCATAGGGATTTTGCAGTTTCAGTTCATCGACTGGCACCAACGCCGGCCTGCGCGGGAAATACTCGCTGAAATGCAACGACGCACTGCGGATATCCCTGGACTGGTGCTCGAGTTTCGGGAACAGGAACAGGGCCCGGGTGAAGGGAAACCCTTTCAGCTGACGGTGAGTGCGATTGAACCTGAGATGATCAATGACCAGGTCACTCGTATTCGCGCGGCGATGGATGACATTGGGGGCTTTACGGATGTGGCCGATGATCGCAGCCTGCCGGGCATCGAATGGCGAATTCAGGTGGATCGCGAAGAAGCCGCCCGGCTTGGTACTGACGTGCTGACAGTGGGCAACGCGGTGCAGTTAGTGACCAATGGTATTTTATTGGCGCGTTACCGTCCCAGTGATGCAATTGATGAAGTAGACATCCGTCTGCGCTTCCCCGAGAGCTGGCGTCATATCGATCAGCTACGACAGCTCACGGTACAGTCGTCACGCGGGCAGATCCCGATCGCCAATATGGTCGAGCTTGAAGCGGCGCCTAAAGTAGGAACACTGCGACGGATGGACGGGCGGCGCGCGGTGACCATAGAAGCGGATCTGGAAGCGGGGTATCAACTGGATGAGCGCCTGCAGAGTCTGCAGCAGGAAGTTCTCAATGAGTTGCCGGATGGCGTATTTATCTCTATCGGCGGTGAAGGCGAAGACCAGCAGGAGGCGGCGCAGTTTTTGATGATGGCGTTCCTGGTGGCTATCTTTCTGATGACCTTGATCCTGGTGTTGCAGTTTAACAGTCTGTATCAGACCTTCATTGTGCTGTCGGCCATTTTACTGTCAACAGCCGGTATTCTTGGTGGGTTACTACTGAACGGACAATCGTTCGGCATCGTGATGGTTGGCATGGGCATTATTGCGCTGGCCGGGATTGTGGTGAATAACAATATTGTATTGATTGACACCTACAACGAATTCCGTGGACAGGGCAAAAGTGCGGTAGAGGCCGCGATTGAAACTGGCACGCTGCGTCTGCGGCCAGTGCTGTTGACCGCGATCACCACGATTTTGGGGCTGATGCCGATGGTGCTCGGGGTCAACGTCAACCTGCTGGAACCAAGTCTTGGCATCGACGCGCCGTCTACGCAGTGGTGGACTCAGCTCTCCAGTGCCATTGCTGGTGGTTTGGCATTCGCCACGGTCCTTACCTTACTGTTAACCCCTGTGCTACTGGTTTTGGGCGCGCGTTTTAAAGAGCGGATTCGACACTAAAACTAGCGGATATAGGTTTTACTAATGTGACGAAATTCGTCAGTAGCGCTTTGCTGAAGCCACTCAAAGGCCACCATCTCGCTACTGACGACAACGCAGCCAGCATCCCGCATGCGCTGTAAGGCCAGTTCTTTATTGGTGGAATTGCGCGAACCGACTGCGTCTGCCACCACGAAGATCTGAAAACCGGCAGCCTGCATGTCGAGGGCCGTTTGTAATACGCAAACATGGGTTTCGGTGCCGGTTAGAATAACCTGTGGCCGTTTTAACGCTTTCAGGCAGGTAGCAATATCGTCTTCGGCGAAGGCACTGAAATGGGTTTTTTCCATTACTTCAGCCGCTTTCACCAGCTCCGTCAGTTCGCTCACCGTGTGGCCGAGCCCTTGCGGATACTGTTCAGTGACGATCGCGGGCACGTCCAACTCAGCAGCCACCTGCAGCAACCAGCTGTTGCGCTCTATAATTGCCTGACTGTCGGCAATGGCGGGCGCCAGGCGTTGCTGGATATCAATCAGCAATAGAAAACTGCTGTGACGATTGATTAATGCGGCATGTTTCATGGCGCCTCCGGCGTTGTCTTACGGCTGAAATGAACGTCGCGATAGTAATTAGTCGGGTAGAGTCCTACCTGCGTCAGTACAGGACGCAGGGTGAAACGTATATTCAGACCTTCGACCTTGCCTTCAGCGTCCATACTAAAATAGACGAACTTCTCGCGTTGTGCGCGGTTGTGGTAACTGGCCCGCCAGGTATTGTGATGCCAGTGTTCAAGATCGAGCAGACTTTGCCCATCATTCCACAGGTGCAGCGACAGGCCGCCGTTGTCATTGACATAGACTTCAATCTCGCCGTAGAGGTCATCAACATAGCGGCCAGCCATTTGGGTCAGGGTGAAACTTGGCTGTGTGCCTGTCTGGCGATTCGCCTCTATGCGCTCGCGCTCTTCCATGGCCTGGTCGAAGCGGGCCTGGTAGGCGTCGAAGTACTCTCGTTGCCAGTCTTTGACAGGCAACTCAGCGACCCGATCAATGATTTCATTGACCACAGCGGGACGGTAGTTTTCAAAGGTATTGGTCATCACAACGATGCCGAGATCAAGCTCTGGAACCAGGGTTAAGCTGGTATTGAAGCCGTCGGTAGCACCACCATGAGAGGAGGTAGCGAGTCCGCGATAGCTGTTCAGCGTCCAGCCAAATCCGTAGGCTCGCACGGGTTCATTGCGGTCGCTTCGGGAAAGCGCGATCTGCGGTTGATGCATCTGTTGCATCGTTTCTTCACTTATCAGCCGCTCCCCGGCATAGACCCCAGGTTCACCGAGCTGTAAACGGATCCACTGAGCCATGTCATGAGCGCTGGTATTGACTGACGCGGAAGGGCCAACATTGTCGAAATTCCGTCGTTGAATGGGAACAATGTCGCCTTCAATATACTGATGTGGCCAGGCGATATTGTTATCGTCGGCTGTGAACTGGGTGATTGAGGTGTTGCTGCGCGCCATGTTCAGTGGCGCAAACAGACGCTGGGCAATAAAATCATCCCAGGACATGCCCGACACGGCTGCAACAATTTCCCCTGCGGCTGAATACATCACGTTGCTGTACACATAACGGGAGCGGAACGCTGCTTCAGGCTCAAGGTGGCGCATTTGCCGGATCACGGTTTCGCGGCTGGCGGTTGGCATGTAGCGCAGCTGGTTACCGGTCATCCGACCAACGCCGACCTGATGGCTTAACAAATCGCGGATGCGAACCTCATGAGTCACCCAGGGGTCACTTAACTGGAAGTAGGGTAAATGGTCAATCACGCGGTCATCCCAGTTGAGTTTGCCTTCATCGACCAATATCGCCAACGCTGCTGCGGTCATCGCCTTGGTGGTTGAAGCGACGCCGAACAGGCTGTGCGGGTTGACCGCCTGTTGTTGCTCAAGGCCGAGCACGCCAAAGCCTTTGGCGTAAATGACTTCGTCATTTTGGACGACGGCGACCGCCATGCCGGGAACCTGCCACTGAACGCGACCGCGTTCGATGTAGTCATCAAGACTGACCCTGCCATCCGGGTTAAGCTGGGAAGCGGCCTGGGTTGCAGCCGGCAGGCAAAGCACCGCGGCGGTACTGGCAGCAACGACAAGCTGGCGCATGGCAGAGTGAAAACTAGCGATGGAGCGGCGGGATGAACTTAACATGGGAGGCCTTTTAGTAACGATTAATAAAAAACGTGGTCACGGAAGTACTTGCAACCGGCAAGCTGGCTGAAATAGTATCGAGCTTTTAACCACGAGGTACGCCGTGAAACTTGCGACCCTGGGGCCACCAGGCACTTATTCTGATGTGGTTGCGACTATGTATCAGCAGCAACCCGGCGTCGTCTTCGGTGCCAGGCTGGTCTACTACAGTCATCTGCAACGCTGCCTGCAGGCTTTGCCCGATGAAGCCGACTATGCAGTGGTACCTATAGAGAACATATCAGAAGGCTTCGTACCTGTCGTGCTGGATTATCTGGTCACTGCCGATCTGCATATTGTCAGCGAGCACTACCAGTCGATTGAATTCAGTGCCTGCGGGGCGGTGGGGGAACTTTCTGAGTGTAAGCGCTTGTATGTGCAGTTTGTTGCCAGCGGCCAATGTCGGGACTTTATCGATGCACTGGGTGATGTGGAGATCCTGACGACGCAAAGCAACAGCGAGTCACTGCTACTGGCGGCGGAATTCGGTCAGGGGGCGATGGCCATTGTGCCGAACCATTTATTGGCCGATGCAGCGGCGGATACTATGCCTTGGCGGCAGACTAACGTACACGACTACAGTCACAATGCCACCCGGTTTTTGCTGCTGGCACCCGGGCCTGCTCAGGTTGAAGACGTTATTGTAGAGGACGGCGTAGCCCGTAAAACATCGCTGATGGTGATGAATGACAATGACCGTCCGGGTTTGCTTGAGCAAGTGTTGCACTGCTTTTCGACCCGGCGTCTGAACCTGTCATCAATTGTATCGCGACCCACTGGCCAGGGGTTTGGCCAATACCATTTCTTTATGGACGTCGAAGCGAGTCTGAACAATATCGCCATGCAGGGCGCGCTGCGGGCGTTGCAACAAATCACCCGGGTCAAAGTGCTCGGCTGTTATGGCTAGAGCTGAACGTCGTATTACAGGCGAATTCGATGGCCAAGTTCCAACACGACGTCGCGCTCCCAGCGTGACTCCAGTTGCGCTTTCAGCTGCAACGCCTGCTCCGGCGACAAGGGTGCCGCTGCCAGCGTTTCAGCTCGAAGGACGATAGTATCCTGGCTCAGACTAACATCGACATTGACCAGACGTACCTCAACATCAGATAACAGAAACACCCGTTGCGCCGTGTCACGCTCGAACTGCCAGTGCTGATACATGCCGGCAAACGACAGCGACAGAGGAATGGTAATCAGCACAATCGACACCGCGGTTATTGCCAGACCCCGCTTGGCGCGCTGAACCGGGGCGAAGCCAAGAACGAGAAAGGTAATGACCGCGGCGCCTATCACGCCGACTAAGTTGGTAACAAACAACAGGCCTGCCCCGTAGACCATGTCCCAGCGCCACCAGCCGAGCCCGATGCCGACCACACAAAGGGGTGGCACCAGCGCCACGGCGATCGCCACCCCCGGCAGACTGCGCATCACCGAGCTGCGGGCATAGGCATAGGCGCCTGCGACACCACAGGCAATCGCGATGCCTAAATCGAGAATGGCAGGTTGCAGCCGGCCCTGGATCTCCGGGGTTATCTGCTCAATCGGGAACAGGCGGGCGATGATCGCGGCAGTTGCCAGTGATAAGCCAATCCCTATACCAATGGTCCGCGCCGACTGGGCAAATAAATTGCCTTCACCGCGCAGAATCGCCATCGCCGCGGAGACCAGCGGCGCCATTAATGGCGCCAGGATCATCGCCCCGATGATCACCGCCGCGCTGTTCACGAACAGACCCATCGCCGCAACCATGGTGCTAAGCATCATTAATGCCACGTAATCGGGGCTTGGGGTCGCATTGTCGCGCAGCTGAACAAAGGCTTCTTTAAAGTCATCTTCCAGGGCATGGGTGAAAAACGGCAACCGACGACTAATATTGGCAACCCGGGTTTCATTCTGTGGCAGGTTCTCGATGCGCATGGTGTCTTTGTTATCATCCCGGGCCAAATGCATGTCGTGGTAGGCGTCACTCATGTTAATGCGCGCGGCACGCGGAAACATGGTCAGCTCAATGGTGCTCGCTTTACGGGGTCGTCCATCGAGGTAGAACTTTAGTGTTTGCGCGGACTCAATGGTCAGTGTATCGGCTTTGATATAACTGAGCGCGGCTGGCAGGCGTTGTAACGAGCGACGCTTACGGCTCAGGGTGGCAAAAATAAAGGCCAGGTACTGGACGATGGATTTAGGCGCAATAACAATGGCCGAGAAACGCGCATCCTGTGCCGAGAGACTGGTATTTAGGAGACGCGCCGCACCACCTTGCAGATCGTTTTCAAACGCAATAAGCCCGGTGATAACGGTGCGGATTTTTTGTTTGCGTGTGGTCGAAAGAACCACCGGCACCGCTCTGATAGAAAACAACGTCTGGATACTGGACCAGAGTAATGCCAGCCAATAGAGTGAAAAACGCCAGGCGGACTGGTTTCGGCGCAGATAAAGGCTGCTGCGTTGATTAAGGAATGGTGTTTCACCCAGGTTCATGGTCCCGAGCACAATTTCATCATTGCAGCGCAGAATGTCGAGTGCTTCCGGGTCATTCTCAAAGGCCAGACGGATAGCGTCGCTGGTTTGTTTGGGTAGCTTAAACCACTGGCTCAGCATGAGCCCCTTTTCTAACGGGACTAAGCCTAACGAAAAGTTTAGTGTTTTAGCTAAGTCGATGAATTCACGAACATTCATGTCGGTGACCAGGGCCACCACATGGTCCGCCTGGTCACTGTAATAACCGGGACGCTGGAGAAAGTCGTCGAGCTCAGCATCGATTAACTCGATTTGATGGGTCAGGGCAAAACTATGGATGCTTTCCAGCAACGGAAACTGATCTTTGGGGTACACGACCAGTGCTTTCTCGACATACCTGGTGTTATTTTTTTCCGTGGTCATCTGATCTCTCCGTTAGCGGGTAAATCTTTGCCTAAAATAGTCGGCGCAGCTGGAGTCCGTGGCTTAGAATAGGGTAGCCTTAACCACTTTGTGTTTGCTTAGCTCGCTTGCGGACTGTGTTGAATGTTACGAGGAGCCACCAATGAAGTCATCTTTATTTATTGCCAGTGTTGTTACCGGGGCGATTCTTGTCAGCGCCTGTGCCACCACCCAAGGCCCCGCACCCGGCACCAGTATGCAGGTTCGGCTGATGCAGACCACGGATCTGCATGCCTATATGAAAGGCTATGATTACTTTGCCCAGCAACCGACCAGCGACTACGGACTCGCTCACACGGCGGTCCTTATTGAGCAGGCGCGCAGTGAAAGCGCCAACTCGGTGCTGATTGATAACGGCGATGTGATTCAGGGCTCAGCGCTGGGCGATTATGTCGCTGGCGAAGGGGTTTCCTACTTAACGCAGCAGACTCACCCGGTGATTGCTGCGCTCAACACCCTGCAGTATGACGTCGCCAACCTGGGTAACCATGAATTCAACTTTGGCCTCGAATTTCTGCAAGCGACGCTTTCCCAGGCAGATTTCCCGTTTATTAGTGCGAATACCTTTATAGCCCCGAGCGCAGAGAGCAGCGGCAAACAGGACGTTCCTTTTGGCTCAGCCGAGCCGTTGGTCGAGCCTTATGTCATTTTGCAGCGTGACTTTGTTGCCAGTGATGGTCGCACACATCAACTGAATATCGGTGTGATTGGTTTTGTGCCTCCGCAGATCATGAACTGGGACGCCCATCATCTGGACGGTAAAATCCAGGTTCAGGATATGGTCAAAGCGGCCGAACACTATATCCCGTTGATGCGAGAGCAGGGGGCCGACATTGTGGTTGCGGTTCCGCACTCGGGGTTGCAGAACTTTGACCATTATCCGCAATTTGCTGAGCAGGCCAGTCTGCAGCTGGCCAAAGTAGCGGGCATTGACGTCATTTTATTTGGCCATCAGCACCGCGTATTTCCAGGCGCAAGTGATTATGATGATTTACCCGGCGTCGATAACGATGGCGGCTATATTCATGGGGTGCCAGCGGTACAGCCGGGTTACTGGGGAAGCCACCTCGGGCTGATAGATTTGCAGCTGCGTTACGACCAGGGCTGGCAGGTTGCGGGCAGTCAGGTGAGCCTGCGTGAAATCGACGAACGTACTCATGCTCAGGTGGATGCCAGCGTGGCAAACGCCCACAGCGAGACACTGCAACGCTTAAATCAGCCTGTGGCGTCGTTGCAAACCCCGTTACGGAATCATTTTGCAATGGTGACCCCGGAGCTGACGGTGCAGTTGATCAATGAAGCGCAACAGACGCATGGCGAAACACTGCAACAACAGGGCATTCTACCCACAGACTTACCGGTTTTAAGTGCTGCCGCACCCTTTAGAAACGGCAGTCAGGGGTCTTCTGATTACACCAGTATTGCAGCCGGCGAGCTTACGTTGGGCAACCTGAGTGACCTGTATGTTTACCCCAATACCTTGCAGGTGGTGCGGGTGAATGGCGCTCAGTTGCGCGACTGGCTGGAGATGAGCGCGCGTGCCTATGAACAGATCAGTATGCAACCGGAGAGCAACGAATGGCTGCTGAGAGAGGATGTCGCGAGTTACAATTTTGACATTATCCGCGGTGTTACGTACGAAATTCAGCCGCACCACCCAGCACGTTTCAACGCCGACGGTGAGCTAATCCATCCACGTCATCACCGGGTTTACAATTTGCGGTATCAGGGACTGCTGGTTTCACGGGACGACGAATTTTTAGTCGTCACCAATAACTACCGGGCCTCAGGGGGCGGTAACTTTCCTCATCTGGATGGTAGTTTAACGGTGTACCAGAGTGCCGAGCAGACTCGTCAGCTGGTAGCAGATTATTTGCGCCGGCAGGCAGCAACGAATGAGGGGGTCCTGGCCCCAGAACTGGATATACACTGGCACCTGGCGTTGCCCCGTGGTGCTCGTGCCCTGATGCAGTCGGCGGGAAGTGCAGCGGCGCGCGAAGAGGCCGCCCAGTTGCGTGATATCGAGCATTTACCAGACTACCATGACCATGAATTCGGCGAAGGGTTTGCAGTCTATCGGGTGCTCCCGTAGGAGCCTGACAGCACCCGGAGAAAGGCAGTGCGCGCGTACTTGCCGCCGCGCTATGCTCGGCGTATGCTAAAACAAAAAAGGAGCACCGCTATGAAAACTGTGACTGAGCAGCTCGCGAAGTACGCTTGTTATCACCGCAATAGAAAGAACATCGCAACCCATCTTATCGGTATACCGCTTATCGTCGTGGCGTTACTGACGCTACTTTCGCGGCCGTTACTATTTTCAGTAGCGGGGCTCGCAGTGACCCCGGCGCTGCTGGTTAGTATCGCCGCGGTTGTCTATTACGTTCGCCTGGACCGGGGGTTAGGGCTGCTGATGGCGGTGCTTCTGGTGCTGGCCTTATGGGCTGCGGCCGAATTTGCCGGGTTGACGACCGCTGCCTGGTTAAGTTGGGGCATTGGATTATTTATTGTGGGCTGGGTGTGGCAGTTCGTCGGCCACTATTTTGAAGGCCGCAAGCCAGCCTTTGTTGATGACATTGTTGGACTGGTTATAGGTCCGTTGTTCGTGGTTGCCGAAGTGGTTTTCATGCTCGGTTTACGCCGCTCACTGCGACATGATGTCGAAGACCGGGTGGCCGTATTGATGACCGAGGTTGAACAGAATCCTGATCAAGCGGCATCTGCCAGCGACTGAAACTGAAACTAAGTGCTGGCAGTGTCTCTGTTAGGGTACTGTTTAATCGTTCTCAGCGACGCGTTGGCGAACCACGCTTTCCAGGCTTGTCAGGCCATAGTCCTTACCACGTTCAATTGCTTCTTCCAGTTCCATATTGTCATGCCATACCGCGTGTAATGCGATCATGGCACCGACTCGGTTGGAGCTGGCGCAGTGTAAGAGTGCTGGTTCGTCACCGATGCGTTGCAAGATGGTATCGAGCACTTCCACATGCTCAGAATTTAAGTCCTCGCCGCTGGCGATAGGGATATGGTAATAGGCCATGCCACTGGCAGACACCCAGGCGGCTTCGTTAATGTCGCTGGATTCTTCCGGTGGGCGCAAGTCGACCACATGACGTACTCCTAAGTCAGCGAAGGCTTGCACTTGTGCCTCAGTCGGTTGTCCGGCGGTGTAGTGCATGTCATTCGGACGGTGAATATGAGAAACCTCCTGCACTGACGCCGGAATGCCTGAGGCCCAGGCTGGCATGCTTACAAATGCCGAAAACAAGAGTATTTTCAATATTTTAATCATCTTTACGTTTCTCCTTGGTGAGTCGCTACGTCAGTTATGACGTGGTTTCACTTAATGTTAGCAGGCAGTAATGAAATCTGCAGACGTGCGCAGTGAAAATTTACTGCTATGTTTTAGTTGGTATTAAATTGAACTGAACGAAAGGAGACATACATGTTAGGTTGGGCTCTGTTATTTTTCATTATCGCGATCGTTGCGGCTGTATTGGGGTTCGGTGGAATCGCAGGTGCGGCTTCTTCAATTGCTCAGGTGATTTTCTTTATTTTCATTGTTCTGTTGGTAGTCTCTTTGATTGCCAATGCAGTGCGAGGTCGCGGGCCTAAAGCCTGACCTGGTGTCTGAATCAGCTGATAGACTTGTCAAAACCCGCCTTGTGCGGGTTTTGTTTTTTCGGCGACTCTTCAGTACTATACGGGTATTCGTTAGGCCTGACATTTTGTCGTTGCTGCATTGAGGGTCCCCCTTGCCATTCTTAGTTATTTTACCCTTGCTTGGCTGGCTTGCAGTCAGTGTGATCCCGCCTTTATTCACGGTTGCTGAACCGGTTATCAATGCACTGGCCTCAAGCTGGGTCATCTGGCTCAGCCTCAGTGCGGTCGCCGCGTTGGCTGGGTTAATGCGGCAATGGTCGTGGTGGTATTGGCTGGGGTTAGTCGCCAGTGTCTTTTTTGTCTCTCAACGGGTACTGGCCGAGGCGCTCACCGAGGACGGCGTAGCGGTGTTGCAGGTATTTCTGCCGTTGTTAATGGTCGCCCTGGTATTGCTGCTGAGCCTGCTGCCGAAACCTCCATTATGGCGACCCCTTGGCCTTACTCTGCTGGCGGTTGTGGTCGGCTTGCCGCTGCTGTTGCTGTTATTATCACTTGCTGATGCCCAGCACTGGTGGGGCTTTAATCTGTTTGCCGCCCGCCCGTTGGTGGCTGGCTTGTCACTAAGCTGGCCATTGTTGTTGTTTTCATTGCTGGTGGTTGGGGTGTGGTTTATACCTCGGGCCAAGCGTAGCGGTCAGCCGCGAGAATGGACCGAACTGGCGGTCACGCTGCTTTTGTTGTTGATGTTACTGACCACGCAACAGCCGCAGTTAATGAATCTGGCGGCGTTTGCCCTGGCGCTGACTCTGTTACTCGGTCTGACCACGCAAATGCTCAATCTCGCCTACGTTGATGAGCTGACCCAGCTCCCAGCAAGGCGGGCATTAATGAATGAAATGCGTAAGCTCGGTCGGCGCAGTGCGGTGACTATGCTCGACGTGGACCACTTTAAAAAGTTTAACGACACCTATGGTCACGATGTCGGCGATCAGGTTTTGCGCTTGATTGCAGCTCAGTTACGCAAAGAACCTGGCTGCAAAGCATTCCGATATGGCGGCGAAGAGTTCACACTTATTTTTAGCCATGCGGATAAAGAGGAAATTACCCAACGGCTGGAGTCTGTTCGCCAGCGTGTAGCCAACTACCCGTTACGCCTGCGTTCGCAGCGGCGACCGGTGAGCGGTAAGAAAGGCCAGCAAAAACGTGGCGGCGGTGCTGGTAAGGTGAAAACAGTTAAAGTGACTATTAGCCTTGGCTGCGCGATTCGCCGGCCCGGCGAGAGTACCGATGCCATGCTGAAGCGTGCTGACAGCATTCTCTACAAGGCGAAGAACGCCGGTCGTAACTGTGCCCTTGTTTCTCTGTAAACTCGTTTAGCGCGCGCTATAAAGCTAAGGAATCGTCGACAGCAGCATGGCGCCGGCGGAAAAGGTTAGCAGGGCATAAACAATCTGTTTGAACTGCCGTTCGTTAACCCGTTTGTGGATGCGGTGACCAAGCCAGAAGGCGATTGCCAGCACTGGCAGGTAAGCCAGAATAACGGGTAGTACAGGTTGAATCAGGCCCTGTTGCCACATAATAGCCGAATAGGTCAGGTTCAGACCGAGCCAGACACAGACCAGAGTGGCGCGGAAATTGGCTTTGGCGATGGCAAAGGTATTCATAGAATACACCAGTAAGGGCCCGCCAGAGGCAAAAAGGCCGTGGGTGATGCCGGCACAGAATGTCCACCAGGGCTGCCACCACACTGGTTTCGGACGGGTGATTATGCCGCGCTGTAATTTGTACCATTCGCGTAGTGCAAACCATAACACCAGGACCGCGAAGGCAGCCTTGAGTGCATCCGAACTGAGCACCTGCAAGAGGGCAATGCCAAGCAACATACCAGCCAGCATAAACGGCAACATGCGTTTAAAAAGCAGCCGAAAGTCGATATCGCGGAAAAAACGGATAAATAGCGCGCTACTCATAAAGACACTTAATGGCACCAGAATGGGCAATAATTGCGGGATGGGGAACAATAGGCTGCCTAAGGCCACCGCAATAACAATGCTGCCGAAACCAGTTATCGATTCACTGGTAAAGGCAATGCCGACAAAGATACCGAGTACTACAAACTCCCAGCTCATACCTTCCCTTCGTTGTTACAGTTCACGTAAGTGACTAGCGATCTCAAAGACATGCTCGTCGTCGGCCTGCATGTCACGCAGTGCACTTTCCAGTTTCAGCAAATATTCGTCATTCGGCCCGCTCGGGCCGGTCGAGGATTTAATATGGCGGGCAATATCATAGGCCGATGCAGGACCGAGAAACGCCGCATTTTCCTCGGTCGCGATGTATACCAACCCTTGCGCCGTGTCTCCGTTATCGAAGGTCATTTCGGTGGTGAAGCGCAGGTAGCCGTTTTTCTCACGGTGGTCGAGGTGGTCAAATACCGCCGGGGTATTCAGGTAGGCCATTCCTTTGCAAATGGCACCGGGTTTTTCAATTAATGTGGCGACGCGGCCTGGAGCGTCCGGTGTCCCTCGATGGTCGTGGGACCCTTGCCAGAATCGGCGGGTCCAGTTTTCTATGTGAGCAGGGCGGCGTTCGAGGTAGTCAAAGTCAACTTTATAAATCAGCGAGCCGTAGCCAAACAGCCATATCTGTTGCTGGTCGCCAAACAGGTTACGGGACTGATTGAGAGTCTGGGTGTCGTGTGCCATGGAGTGCCTCTAGTTGAGCTGCGGGAACGGGCCTACCCAGATAATACCCTTGCAGACGGTCACAGTTAAGCTCTGTCAGTAAATCGAGCTGGGTTTTCGTTTCAGTACCTTCGGCTACCACTCGCAGATCGAGAGCATGGGCCATGGCTACAATGGTTCTGACAATCAATAAATCGTTTTGATTGCGCTCGATATCGCGCACAAAAAGCCGGTCAATTTTGAGTTCATCAACCGGCAAACGGCTTAGAATGCCGAGTGAGGAATAGCCGGTACCGAAATCATCAATCGCAATACGAAAGCCTTTATCCTTTAATTGCTGCAACAATTGAAGGCTGTGGTCGATGTTTTGCATCACAGCGGTTTCGGTAATCTCAAGCTGTATTTTACCTGCCGCAATAAGTTCAGCGGTCTGCGCATTGTGCGAAAAACGGCTGATGAAGGAGGCCAGTGCGTTGCGGTCATTAATATCGTGCGCTGAGACGTTAACCGACACATGATCGAGTTTGCTAAAAAGCTTCAGAGGGAGCAGGTCATCGAGCACCCGCTGACAGGCAAAGTCGGTTAACGCCCGGATAATACCCTGTTGCTCAGCCAGTGGAATGAAGACATCTGGTGGCACCTGACCGTGCAAGGGGTGCGACCAGCGGAGCAAGGCTTCTACACTAACCAGGCGCTGCCCACCGGCAGCGAACTGAGGCTGATAGACCATACTTAACTCACCGCGTTGTTCCGCCTGGCGTAGGTCAGCTGTTAGCTGAGCGCGTTTATTAATGCTTTCCCCATAGGACTCGCGGTACACGCAGCGCTGGCCGCGGCCCTGTTCTTTAGCCTCGGTCAGAGCCAGGTTGGCGGCGCTCATTAACTCTTTGCTGTGAGAGGCGTCCTGTGGAAAATAGGCAATGCCGATACTGCAGGTGGCGGCGGTTGGACTATGCTGACGCAGGCTTGTACCTGGCAGGCTGTCTTTGATCTCCGTTTGTAAGGTTTCCAGTTGAGTGAGCAAGCTATCGTGCGGCGACACACCGCGCAAAGCGATGCAGAATTCATCCGCAGCAATTCGGCTAATCGCAGCATGGAGCGGGAAATGGGTCCGCAGTTTCTCGGCAAACCCTTGTAACATCTGGTCGCCCTGACGTTGACCGAGTTGACTGTTGAGCTGGCGAAAATCGTCAATATTCACAACTACCAAGGCCAATGGCTGGTGGGCACTGCGAGCGGCCTCAAGATGCTCGGAGAGAACGTCACGAAACATATATAAGTTGAGAAGCCCGGTAAGGGCGTCCCGTTCATGCAGTTGCTGTTGACGGCGCAGCCAAACCCACGCCAAGAGGCCAAATAAAAGACCGGTGACGACTACATAGGCCCAGCCTTTATAGGTTTGCACACGCATTAATGCCGCCGGGTCGACAACCAGAAATTCGGCCGCTCTGTCAGAGAACAGGATCCACACCAAACCGATCAAAATATAAATCGCCGTCATTCGCATTGCGGCTTTGGCTGGAGCCATAGTGCCCCCTTTGCTGGAGTGGGAGGTTTGTATAATTTAGCAGCAGTTAATGTCTACTGTAGCAATGGAAGCGAGTTGTGGGAAGCTCGTTACGTTGTGGCTCGTTCGGTTGTGAAAGCCGTACTTTGAGCTAGCCTTGCTAGGTACCGTGTTTTCAGGCAGAGGTGGGAACAGCATGTTTATTGAAACGATCAAAACCGATGGACTGGCCCATTTATCGTATCTGGTTGGTGACCAGGAAGAAGCGGTAGTTATTGACCCCCGTCGCGACACCCGGGTGTATGAGCAACTTGCAGGTGAGCACGGATGCCGTATTCGAGCCATTTTCGAAACCCATCGTAACGAAGACTTTATTAGTGGTGCCCCGGTTCTGGCCAAACGAACCGGCGCCACCGTTTACCATGGCCCTAATCCGGAAGGCGAGGTGGCTTATGCAAGGATACTTGATGACGACTTTTCGATTCAGCTCGGGCGTTTGCGGCTCGACGTATTGACCACCCCTGGTCACACCGACGACAGCATCTCGATTGTGCTTTATGACACCGAGGCCGACAACAGTATCCCAACCGCAGTGTTTACCGGGGATGCGCTCTTTATTGGTGATGTCGGGCGGACTGATTTTTATCCCGACCGGGCCGAGGAGGTCGCCGGTCTGCTGCATGACAGCCTCGAGACGCTGGTGGCACTGGGAGACCATGTACTGGTCTACCCGGCGCATGGTGCCGGGTCAGTCTGCGGCGGTGGTTTGTCCGACCGCGAGTTCTCGTCTATCGGCCATGAAAGGCTAACGAATCCGGCATTGCGGCTACTCGGTGACCGGGATGCATTTATCGCCCATAAAACCTCTGAGCAGCACTATATGCCACCCTATTTCAAGCTGATGGAGCAACGCAACCTGGATGGACAGGCGCCTGTCCTGCAGCAGGAACTACCGGCACTGAGCATGCAGCAACTGAGCGAACTGAATGACTGCAGTTGGGTTGATGTGCGGGGGACGGAGTGCTTCAGTGGCCAGCACTTGGGCGGCACACTGTCCCTGCCGATAGGCATGATAGCTGCCTATGCCGGATGGTTATTGGACCCAGAGAAGTCGCTGGTACTGCTGGCTGAGAATGAAGCACAGGCGAACACTGCGTATGCGCATTTTTACCGTCTCGGCTTTGACAATGTGCGTGGCTACTGGAAACTGAATACCAATCAGTGGACCATTGAACGTGGGCAGGTTAATCAGCTTCAACATATCACCGCAGCGGCATTGGCGTCGGCCTTACAGGACGGGTCTGAGACCCAGATCCTGGACGTTCGTAAGCTCGATGAGTGGCAAGATACCGGAGTGATTTCCGGCGCCTATACCGCGTACCTGGGTCAGCTTTCCAGTAAGCTGGGCGGCCTGCGTTCAGACCGTCCGGTGGTTACCGTATGCGGTTCCGGCACGAGGGCAGTCGTCGCCGCCTCATTGTTAAAGCGGCAGGGCTTTGACCAGGTTAAAGTGTTGTGGGGCGGCATGCAGGCCTGGCAACAGAGCTATAGCACCGAGCCCTATACTGATTAAATTCAGGGGTTACTCCACTCGTTGCAGCATAGGCGGCAGGCAATTCAGTAATTGCTTGCCGTACCCCTTGGTCTGTAGGCGGCTGTCATAAATTCGCACTTCGCCATAACAATCCTGACTGCGCATGAGCCGGCCAACACATTGCACCAAGCGACGGCTGGCATCGGGCAGCGCGATCATAGCGAAAGGGTGCAAGCCCTGCGCTTCAATGAATTCACTTTCCGAGGCTGCAATCGGGCAATTGACGTCGGCAAAGGGCAGCTTGGCGATACCTACAAAGGTCAGGTAAGCGCCGGGTAGGTCGAGACCTTCTGAAAAACTTTGGCAGCCAATCAAAATCGAGCGCTTACCTTCATCAACACGCTTTTTATGGCGACGGACCAAGCTGTCGCGGGTGGCGGTGTACTGCACCAGGCTGTCAGCAGCCAGTGCCGCTGGCAACTTGTCGACAAAGCTCTGCATTT
Source organism: Aliidiomarina soli (assembly GCF_003986975.1). Lineage (GTDB taxonomy): Bacteria > Pseudomonadota > Gammaproteobacteria > Enterobacterales > Alteromonadaceae > Aliidiomarina > Aliidiomarina soli. Next base: position 157,670 of record NZ_PIPO01000002.1, read on the forward strand.
GTCGCTTGGACGCAAAGAGCACCAGTGCTGCTTTATGCTCGCCAATGTCGTTGCCAAAACGTTTGAGCATGGCACTGGTGTGCGCTGCTTCATTGTTAAAGTTCGGCTCGGGTAAGTCACGGTAGGTCACCAGCTGCGCTTTTTTGTAGTCAAAGGGTGATTCAATCACCAGAAACTGCACGCCATCTTTTTGGTACAGGCTCAATTGCTCGCTAAAGCGGCGGAAGCTGCCTAGTGACTGCAATGTCGCCGAGGTGAATATAGTGGCAAAGGCCGGGGTGACAATTTCACGCTCAAACTGGCGGCCAACCTGAATCGGCGTAGCACTTAGGGTAATATCGACCCGCAGGTCAGAATGGCGGGTTAACCAGCGCGCAATGCCCTGCTTAGGGTTAATTTCAGTTTTCAGTAACACACAGGCATTGAGTGCGCTTTCCACGGTCTGAGTCAGGTTGCGCAGGCTACCGAGGTAGTTTTGCAAGCGGCTGTCATCGCTAATTGCTTTTTCCTGCGCGTCTTTGATTTTCTCATTAACCTTCTGACAGGCTCCATTAAGCCCTTCTAGCGCTGGTTGCAGCTGCTCGCTTAACAGCAGTTGCAGTTGCTCCGGCAGAGCACCTTGCTCAAAGCGATGAACTGGTTTTTTAAAGGCGCTGGCGCGAGCCTCGCCTAAATAGCCATGCGCACAGTCAATGATCTGGCTGGCCGCGCTGCTCATCAGTTTAAAGTCATCCCGCATGCGCACGGCCAGGTTATCGACGTTGACCACATCCAGAGAGGCCCCGTTGACCAGACTTTGAATATGGTTCACCAGGCGGCCGCTGTTGCGATCCAGCTTCGATAAGAGTTCGAAGTTAAGCTCGGCGGCGAGAGAGCTGCGAAAGGTATCGCGAATATGGTGCGCTTCGTCAAAAACAAAAATACTGTCTTTCGCTGCTGGCAATAAACGCATTTCCGGCTGCACATGGAGCATGTCGGCGTAGAGCATGGCGTGGTTGGTCACAATGACCTGCGCGTCACGGACATCTTTACGGGCATCGAAGAAGGCGCAGTTGTCGTAGTGCGCGCAGTTGCGCCGTGAACAGGTGTCGCGGTTGGCATTCACCTGCGACCACCAGGGCTGCTCAAGGCTTAGTTTGCCGCGGTAGTCGTCTTTCAGGCCATTCCATTGATTGGCATCGAACAGGGTAATCAACTGCTCTACCTGAGTTCGATGCTTGCGCTGGTGCTGCACATCCGCTTCGTCGGTTAGCAGATCCGGGGCGTCCTGGTCGTTAACGAAGGTTTCGGCGTCACGGCGACAAAAATAGCGACCACGACCCGCCACAAACGCTTGTTCAAAATGCAGACCTGCTTTGCGCAGGCGCGGCAAATCATGATTCATGATCTGTTGCTGCAAGGCGACATTGGCGGTTGCCACCACCACATGCTTTTTCAGCTTAATCGCACTTACAATCGCCGGTAATAAGTAACCGAGGGTTTTGCCAGCACCGGTCTGGCCTTCAATCACCAGCGAGCGATGCGGTTGGTCGCCTTCCTGATAGACCCCAAATAACGTCTTAGCCACTTCAGCGAACATCGTCATCTGGCCTTTGCGGCTGGTAAAGCCAGGCGTGTCACGGAGCGCATTGAGCGTCTTTTGCATGCTTTGTTTTACATTGTCAGGAACCATCAGCAAAAGACCTCGGGTTAAGAAAAGACTGCGTTAGCAACGGGGCGCTAGTATACCCAAGCAAGGGGGTGCGTTGTAGCCTTTGTCAGGCTACACTAGCGCGGATGTGGAAACGACTGCTTTTTATTGTTTTATTACTGGCCTGCCTGCACCCGCAAGTGCACGCGGCGCATGCTCTGCTATTAGGCTTGCTGGTCGCCTTTGTCGGTGCCGCGCCGGTTAGGCTGAACACAGCAAAAGTCAGTAAAACCTTATTAGCCTGCTCCGTGGTGGGGTTAGGCTTTGGCGTTCAGATGAGCACCGCGGTGACCCTGGGCCGGGACTACGCGAGCTTACTGATTGGCTCGATTCTACTGACCTTGCTAGTGGCGTGGTGGGTCACACGCTGGTTAGGTGTGGCGCGAAAAACCGGCTTCTTAATCGGCGCCGGGACCGCAATATGTGGGGGCAGCGCCATTGCCGCGGTAGCTCCGGCCATTCGCGCCCGTAGCGAACAGATCGCGATAGCGCTTGGTTGTGTCTTTATCCTCAACGGCCTGGCCCTGATTATTTTTCCTGTCATCGGTCACTGGCTGGCGCTTGATCCGCAAACCTTTGGGGTCTGGGCGGCCGTTGCCATTCATGATACCTCGTCGGTGGTGGGCGCCGCGCAATCCTTTCACCCTGACTCACTGGCACCCGCGACCACCCTTAAGCTGGCCAGAGCCGTTTTTATTGTGCCGCTGGTGTTACTCAGCGTCTGGTTGTTTGCCCGCCAGGCACCTAAAGCCCGCCAGACCTTAAGCGCATTGCCGTCCTTTTTGCCCTGGTTTCTTGTCGCTGTGGTGCTCGCGCAGACGCTGCCGCAGTTAGCGTGGCTATTTGAAGACCTGGTATGGCTGGCGCAAAACCTGCTGGTTGTAAGTATTTACTTGCTCGGTGCGTCTATGCAGTTAAGCCAAATCCGCCAGGCAGGCATACGGCCAATTCTTCTGGCGACAGTACTTTGGTGTTTAGTCGCCAGTGGTTCTTTGTTGTGGTTGCTCGCGCTCTGAGCGCAGTAACACACTACGATGCTGCCCGTCAGGGTGCGACTCGCTGACTATCGCAGTTTGTTTTGGGGAAGGGGTGAACGCCAGTCGCTCACAGGCGAGGGCTACTGCCACTGGCCATGCTGCTACGCCTAAGTCCCCCGCCTGGCGTGCTGGGAAAAGCTGCTCGAGACGTTTATAGTTTCTGTTTCCCCAGTGATATTGAAAGCCCATAAAGGCCTGTAGCGTGTCATCCGGAGTCTGACAACGGCTATAGACCCAGCTGTCAGGTTCCTCAGTAAGAATCGACTGCACAAAGGGCGCGACGGACAGAGCCAGACCTTGATATTCTTTGCTACGTTGGTGCACAGGTTCACTGGTCCAGGCGCCCGGATAAAACTGCACTGCGCCATCCTGACCAGGTTGCAAACCCAGGGTAAACCAGCCCATCCCTTCACCAACCGCACGGCCATCAGGATATTGCTGTGTTCGCAAACGGCCTGATCGTAGCCACTCCGCCATCAACGGATGGCTAACCAACGAATCAACTCCAATGCAGGTTAACAGGTCGATATCGCCTCGTTGCAACTGGTCCAGTGCCCGCTCGAACTGAGTGAAAAGTTGCCCCGGGTACGCAGTGGTGACGCCCGGAACATCAATGCTTTCGCTAACCCCCTGATTAACCTCGTCGCCTTGGGGTTCTGCTGGATCAGGCAGCATCAGTATCACACTGTGGTTAGTGTTGGCTTTCTGTTGTACGACGTCGTTGACTGCTTCCCATAGAAACTCTGGGTTATCGCAGCAGGTTAATTGCACTGGCAGGTGACTTTCAGCATCGCCGGGCCGAAGCAGCGGTGTTGTCGGGTCGACTTTCATTAAAGGTAGCCGTGCCATTGTGGCGAGCAGCAGCGCCTCGGTTTTCATGCCTGTGGCAAGTAACACACCATAGTCGGTGACGTAGATATTAGTTTGCATCGTAAGACTCGTTAAACTGTGGGCCGACATGCGGTGATACAACCAGCCAGCCATCGTTTGCATCCATCATCACTGACTGCGTAGGTAACGCGGCACGGTAGAGTAAACTAAGCTGCTTTTTATCTGTATCAATCAGCAAGGTATCGCAGGCAAGTGTGTAAGTTTCAGCAGTTGCCTGCTGACGATAAAGACGGACTTGAGTGAAAGCACTGGGAAGTGTCAGCTCAACTGAGCGCTGTGAGCCAGCGAAAAACCCCTCCAGATACAGCTGCTCACCACCAGTAATAAAAGTCGGTAACTGCTGATCATCTGGCGCACAATGATGAACGCGAGGATCGACAGCGTCTCCCCAGGGGCAAACCGACTGATTAAGCGCCTGCTCTGAGAGCGGCTCACCAAGCCGACGGTAGCGAGGCGCCCATTGAACAGGCAATGGTGCATAACCAGCAGGTCGGTTTCCGCCGCTGAAATTCGCTTTGAACTCAGACTCATACTCTATGCAGGGGGCATCGGTGTTGTTCAGTAGGCGGCCGCCGGGGTTATAGCCCCGACCTGCGGGGTTATCGGCAAGGCGAGTACCTGTTTTGGGGTCCATGCCACCGTAGGTCAGTTCATAGGTAAGCGCTGTTGGCTGCAGCGGCTCAATCGGCCCTCGTGTGAGACCAGTCAAGCCGCGTTTCCAGCGGTGCTGGCCTACTACCAACAACGTTTTTCGCAACTGCCAGTCAGGGCCTTGCAGCGACACGGTTGTGGTCGTACTGGTATCATCCGGATGAGCCGGGTGCGCTGTGCCAAACAAATAAAACTCAGCGGTTTGCTTAAAAGGCCCCACCTCACTCGCTTGCAGCAGACTGCTCGCCGTTGGCTCGTCTCGGTAGGCGTCGGTTAACACCAGCGGAGGCTGTTGGTCAGCCAGCGTGAGGTGCCCGTCGAGATCAAAGTTGCAGGTTGCCTTAACAATGACCGTCTGTTGAGATCGGCGGTCGAGAGACCAACCGGGCAACAATAAGGCTGGGAGCCTGGATTCGTTGACTAAAACAGGCATCAGGCGACAACCTTGCTCATCGGAGCGTGCTTTAATCTGTCCACTAAAGTCCCAATCATTCGCTGTTGGGTTTTTGCGGTCATCAACGCCAGTTCAATCACGACATGCCCAGATTCACCTGACTCAGCCAGACGATAGAAAACAATCAGTTTATTTGAGTCCCGAGCAATATCGGTGATTTCGCTCAGTAGCAGATTGTGCTGTGGGGTCAGGCCCATACCGATTTTTAACTCGTATTCGTTGATGGTAGCGGCAGGGGTAAAGAAACTGATGAACCAAGCGACTGCAATCGTCCCAAGGATAGCGTAGCTAATGCTCTGCTCAAGCGAGACGTCCCAGTACTGTTGATTGGTTAATGATAAAGCGACACCTGCGGCTATCGCCAGAGTAGTAAGGAAGATGTATTTTTGCGTGTAGAAAGCACTGCTTCCAGTGTCTGGCTTTGGTTGGTTCTGAGTTGCCTGAGTAAGTTCATCGAGCGTTGCAAGCTGGGGGTTACGTTTTTCACCGCGAAGGATGATCAGAAGCTTTGCACCAGCCAGTGCAGATACTAAGCCAATGGGGAGAAATACGATACTACCAGCAATAATAAGAATTGCTCCCTTCTCCCGGTCGTGCAAAAAAATTAAAACCAGCCCAACACCACAGATAAGCAAAGAAGCGACGCTTAAGTAGAATGCATAGCCTAACTTGGTAGCCACCTCGCTATACCAAGGTCCGAAAGAAAGCGTCTCCTGCCAGACTATGTAAGCTGTAATAGTCATGACAAAGTTAATTAATACGCCAATTGTAGCTTGTTTCATGCTTGATGTTCTCCGCTCGTCTCACAATGACTGATTACTCAGGACTAAGCACTGTTGCTGAACTTGCCTGGTTGGAAGGACTTTTTAGTCGGGTTTGTAGGGTTCGATAAAGCTGATGCTGCGTTTCTTCATCCATGGCCGTCAAATAAATAGGGGCTTCCCATAATTTGCGGTCATCTCTGCGCTGAACGTGAAGGACAATCTTTTTCTTATCTCGATTAATGGCTCTCACGTCGCTAAGGAGCAGGTTGCTTTTTTGGGTAAGCCCCATGCCGAGCTTTATGTAGTCTTTGCCCACAGTCACGGTGGGTGTATAAGCGCTAATAAAATGAAGGACTAAACCGCCTATTAAAATACTATAAGTCGCTGAAATAGCGGCAGCGAAGTAAAGGTCAACTGCGAACAGGGCTACGATAGTAATCAATAATATGATTGTTAAACTCATAAAATGTTTGCGACTGTAAAAAGCTAGAGATTCTCTACTGGTCGTTGAAAGATCGGGGGCTGAAGGAGCAGAGGCTAAAGAATTACTCCGCAGTTTAAGGTCTTGCGCCTGTGCTGACTTCATAAACTTGGCACCACCCAGCAAAGCGATGAAACCAATAGGAATGAAAATGGCACTGCCTGCCATAATCAGAAAGGCACCAATTTTAGTTTTACTTTGAATAAGTAAAAATAGCCCTACGAAGGATACTAACCAGCAAAGTGCAGAGACATGAAAGAGGATGTAGTAAGCCCCCGCATCGATAGTAGGTTGCTGAGCTTCAAAATAAAATAGTACAACTATGATGAGATTAATGAATAGGCCGATGGTGACTTGTTTCATAATGCTTCCTGCTTAATGTGAACGTTACTGTTCTTTTGTTTACTTGAGTTAATGTCAGATCTCTTCTCTTCAAACTGCTGGTACCACCAATCGCGTCTTATGCCTGGCCAACCACCTTCTTTGAGACGAGTGCGTTCAAGAGATGCTTTATCCGGCATGCCATCCCCGCGCAATACCGAGGCGATGACTGCAGGCGGCTGGCCGACTAATTCACCGGTGCCTTCATCTTCTATTGAATACCAACGTGACACTGGTAACGGTGCGTTGGGATCATCTTTATAGTCAGGATCTGCCTTGGTACCTCTCAGGTGGGGCGGCAAGGTGTAGCTTTTATTCCACAGCCCAAACCAGCCAAAGCGAGCACGCACCGCTGGGCGAATTTGTTGCCAGTTGCCGTCGCTGTTACGCTCCCAATTGGACTCTGTGGGTAAGCGCTCGGGGTCAATCAGCGACCAGAGTTTTTTATATTTACTGACGGCTTTTTCAAAGTCATTATCGCCATATATTTCTAGCTCTATATCCAAATCATGTGAGCAGATAGCGTCCAGAGCAATGGATTGTTCCCGCGGCTTGGTCATGAAATCGACAATAAAGCGATAGACGGCTTCAGCACCATCTACGGTATAGCCATTATATGCTTTGAGTTCATGAGGTGCTTTGCTATCAAAATGGAACTTAAAATGACGGAACCAGCGCCGGGTACCATGCTTGTTGAAGCTGACAGGTGGCGGCAGTACGTGTAATTCCGTGTCGGTGGTCTCACCGAGGATACCGCTTGGCATGTCAATCACGGCGATGTCTGCATCGTCCCAGCGAATACTGTCCTGCTTGTGGCTGAGCCAGCGGGGTAGATGCACGAGTTTATTGCGCCGGTCAAAGACGATGTAATGGCTGAAGGGACTGTGGGCGTACCCAAAAAAGCTAATGTAAGCACATATAGTGGATGCACCGACCCCGTACCAGCTAAGCCACCACACAGGAGGTTCGCCCTCCAGGGTGAGAGTCGCCAGTAGGGCAGTAATGCCAAATCCCAGGCTCAGCAAGGCGATTATCGCCATGGGCAGTATCCAGGGCCGCCAGCCATAAATGAGGTAATCCCCGCGCAGGTCGCAAAAAACACCAATGGTTTTATCGGTGATGCCCTGATAGAGACGGTTGTAGGTTTTCTCGCCGATGAGCACAGCGGAGCCGTGCTCTTTGTTGTAGCGCCTGGAAGAAAGTATTTCGTTGGCATAGAAGCGAAACTTACGCTGTCCTTTGCCGTTATCGATGCCACGGTAGATAGGCATTAGTCGGTGTCCTGGCCCAAGCTTTTGCCAGCTACAGCCTGCTCGGGCTCGGAAGCGCTGCTCTCTGCGGTTTCAAACTGCTGATACCACCAATCAAAGCGTGTGCCCGGCCAGCCGCCTTTTTCAACGCGAGTGCGTTCAAGAGAGGCTTTGTCCGGCATGCCATCGCCGCGCAGCACCGAAGCAATGACCTCAGGGGGCTGGCCGACTAATTCACCGGTGCCTTCATTCTCAATGGAGTGCCAACGCGATACAGGTAAAGGCGCGTTAGGGTCATCTTTATAATCTGGGTCTGCCTTGGTGCCTTTCAGGTGGGGTGGCAAGGTATAGCTTTTATTCCACAACCCAAACCAACCAAAGCGAGCACGCACGGCTGGGCGAGTTTGTTGCCAGTTGTTTTCTCTGTCACGCTCCCAGTTGGGCTTTGTGGGTAAGCGTTCGGGATCAATCAGTGACCAGAGTTTTTTATATTTACTGACGGTTCTTTCGAAATCATTATTACCCAATTGCTCCATCTCTACGTCCAGGTCAATAGAGCATAAGGCATCCAAAGAAATATTCTGCTCCCGAGGCTTGGTCATGAAATCGATAATAAAGCGATAAACAGCTTCAGCCCCATCCACGGTATATCCATCATATTGCTTTAGTTGGTGTGGTGCTTTGCTGTCATCGTGAAACTTAAAATGGCGAAACCAGCGACGGGTACCGTTTTTATTAAAGCTTAAGGGGGGCGGCACAGCGCTAAGCTGTGTTTCAGTGGTTTCGCCAAGGATACCGCTGGGTACATCAAGAATCGCAATGTCAGCGTCATCCCAGCGAATGGTGTCCTGTTTGTGGCTGAACCAGCGGGGCAGGTGCACGAGTTTGTTACGCCGGTCGAATACTACGTAGTGACTGAAAGGGCTGGATGAGTACCAGAACAGACTAATATAAGTTGCTAAAAGTGATGAGAGTACACCAAAGGGCCAGGTTAAAGTCCAAAGAGATGGAGAGTGGCCTGCGAATAAAATGATAAGTCCCAGTACTAACTGACCAAGCGCAATAACACCCAACAACGCCATAGGGATAAGCCATGGTCGCCAGCCATAAATCAGGTAATCGCCGCGCAGGTCGCAAAAGACCCCGATGGTTTTATCGGTGACGCGCTGATAGAGGCGACTGTAGGTTTTCTCACCGGTGAGTACTGAGGAGCCATGCTGCGCACTGTAACGTTCAGATGCTAATATTTTATCGGCTTTAACAATATATCTTGGCTGATCAGTTCCACCGCGGTAGACAGGCATTAGTCGGTTTCCTTGCCCAAACTTTTGCCAGCTACAGCCTGCTCCGGTTTGAATGCGCTGCTCTCAACGGGTTCAAACTGCTTGTACCACCAACTTTGCTCAGATCCTGACCAACCGCCTTCCTTGAGGCGAGTGCACTCAAGGGAGGCTTTGTTGGGCATGCCATCGCCGCGCAATACTGAGGCGATGACCTCAGGCGGCTGGCCAATTAGCTCGCCAGTGCCTTCATTTTCTATTGAATACCAACGTGACACCGGCAATGGTGCATTAGGGTCGTCTTTATAGTCCGGGTCTGCCTTGGTACCGCGTAGGTGGGGTGGCAAGGTGTAGCTTCTATTCCACAGGCCAAACCAGCCAAAGCGATCGCGCACCGCTGGGCGAATTTGTTGCCAATTGCCGTCACTGTCACGCTCCCAGTTGGGCTCAGTAGGTAAGCGTTCGGGGTCAATCAGCGACCAGAGTTTTTTGTGTTTACTGACTGCTTTTTCAAAGTCATTATAGCCATATATTTCTAGCTCTATATCCAGGTCATGGGAGCAGATAGCATCCAAAGAAATAGATTGTTCCCGCGGCTTGGTCATGAAGTCGACAATAAAGCGATAAACGGCTTCGGCGCCATCCACGGTATAGCCATCATACTTTTTAAGTTCGTGGGGCGCCTTGCTGTCAAAATGGAACTTAAAATGACGAAACCAGCGCCGGGTACCATGCTTGTTGAAGCTGACAGGTGGCGGCAGGACGTGTAGTTCGGTGTCGGTGGTCTCACCGATGATGCCACTCGGCATATCAATCACGGCGATGTCTGCTTCGTCCCAGCGAATAGAGTCCTGCTTGTGGCTGAGCCAACGGGGCAGGTGGACGAGTTTGTTGCGCCGGTCAAAGACAATGTAGTGGCTGAAAGGGCTATGGGGGTACCAACGAAAACCAATATACGCACAGACAGCGGAAGCACCCACACCATACCAGCTTAACCACCACACAGGAGGTTCGCCCTCCAGGGTGAGGGTTGCAAACAGAGCTGTGATACCAAAGCCCAGGCTCAGCATAGCGAGAATTGCGATGGGTACCATCCAGGGCCGCCAGCCGTAAATGAGGTAGTCGCCGCGCAGGTCACAAAAGGCCCCAATGGTTTTGTCGGTGACATGCTGATAAAGGCGGCTGAAGGTTTTCTCGCCAGTGAGCACAGCGGAGCCGTGCTCTTTACTGTAGCGCCTGGAAGAAAGTATTTCGTTGGCATAGAAGCGAAACTTACGCTGTCCTTTGCCGTTATCGATGCCGCGGTAGACAGGCATTATGCAACTCCTATCGTGCTAGTGGAGAATAGAGGGCAAACTTGTGCTGTTTTGCGTGGCTGATACTCACAACCACTGGGCCCTTGAACGAGGACTTGCGGCTCGCTTCTGCTGTCAAGAGATTGCACTGCCAGGGCTTGTAATTGGGCCCATTTAGTTTGACTCATAGAGCCCACATTCTCTGAGTTCACAAGCGTAGCGGCGCGATAGTTCCACGTATAGCTCGCCGGGTCTTCCGGAATATGGAGCTGACCTTTGCCATCAGGGTCAAGTTGCAGTTCAGCACTTACGCGACCAAAAGTCCCAACCACATGCCGCTCTGGCACTTTAGTCAAAATGCGCAATCCCCTCGGTGGTAGACTTTGGTTTTGCCCAGCCGGGCTCTGGTTATGAAGCTCGACAACATGACACTGTTCAAGCGGAATCTCTTGGCCGCGTATATGAAGATGGCCATGAAGGGTTGAGTCTACAGGTGAAAATGCGCCCAATGAGACATTCAATTCAACAATGGCGTGAGTCTCAGCGCCTCTGATTACTGCCCAGCGAGAGTGCTCGTGCTCTAGCCGATGTACCTTAATTTCAGCATTGAAGTTGAAGAGTATTTTGGTGATTTCAGTTGATTCACTTTGTAAATCCAGCGCTTCAAATTGCCTCCAGTCGATGGGTGTTTTCTGAGTCAGGCTGTTGGTGGTTGCCTGGTAAAACTCGATATCTTTTTGGGGAGTGCTCGATGTTTCAGGCTGCCTAAATGGCAGGTTGCTCACCGCATAAGGGCGAGAGCCGAACCAACCATGGAGTACGGCTTGCTCTAGCGGCGAGTATTCAGAGAATATTCGCAGTGTGGTTCCTCCTGCGAAAATAGCAATACCAATCAAAAAGAGCCAAAGCGCAGGGCCAGCCGCAATAACGCCAATTACAATCAGGCTGGATGCTAACAATAAGGCAGCGCCTACGGCTTCAAGTCCGCCACCTATCATGACGCCTGTATTTCCACTTTGAAAACCTCGCCTTGCGTGCCAGATGCCAAGGGCTGTCTCGGCGACCCCTGCGACAATTATCAGGGTACGCATAATGACTTTGAAAACAACGTAACTGGCAATTTGTTTTATGCTGAGCCTACTCATAGCGCGTATTCTTCCGCGTGCAGTTAATCTGTTTTTATTTGCCGAACTCAGTTTCATAGCCTGAGTTTTTGGCATTAGTCTCTGGATCTTTTCCAGAACAAAAGCCGTGAATGAAGCAGTGGCAGCGACAGTGCTTAGTGTATCATCCATGTGCTCCCAGTTCGTATCTCTTGATTTTTGAAACGCAAAACGAGCATTCAAAGCTAACAGTGGCGCTAAAATACTCAGGCTGACGCTTTGCCAGGTACGCGATTCATCAAATGCTCGTAGCCATTCCCCGATACTGCGGCCTTCGGGCACTATTTGGAATGCTTGCTGTTTTCCTAAGTGGGCCACAGCTAGGGGGTAATTGTCGGATAAGTAGCGGTAGTATGCTCCCCTTGCAGGGACAGTGGCGTGATTCTGCCATTGATTTAGCTCAATCGGTGCCGTATACAGCGCGAGCGCCGCTGCTCGGTCTTTACCTATAAAGTCACCAAAGCGGACAATGACGGCGTCAAGAGCCTTCTGTACCTGATTGCCAAAGTAATGTGCGCGTGTCTCTGCATATTTGCTGACCAGTGAATCAAAGGTAGCTGGCAGCCGTGTGATCAATCCAATACGGTCAGCGATGTCCAGCCCTTGCAGGCGCTCGTCGTCTTCGCCGGGTAGCGGCAGGTCCGGTTCAGAGGTGCGGCGCATGAGCCATTGGTTGAGTGCTTCGTTCTCGCCACGAGCGGCCGCGTACACGGGGTGGTCATCTTTTTGCTCGTGATCCAGAATGCAGCTCAGCCAGGTCAGTGACTCAGGCATGAACATGTGCTCCGTCAGCTGCGTGAACATGGCGAGGCCGACTTCGTTCACCAGGATGTCGTCCGCATTCGTGTAGTCGCTCAGGGAGATGGTGAATTCAGCTTGCTGCAAGAGCGCGAGCAGGTTTTGTTCGGCGGTTTCAAGGTGTTCGGGCAGCGTTTCTTCCAGCGTGCTCCAGGCTGCCAGTAACTGCTGGTCATAACGCTCTGGGGCAAGGTGTTGTATCAATTCATTTGGGTCACCGCCGTCGGTCAGCTCTTTTATCATTTGCGCCAGGGCTAACGGACCGGTCTGCTGGCTCTGCTGCCCGGCATTCTGCAGTGCTATCAGCTCATCCTGTTTGTGCTTGAGGTCGCGGGCGTCCTGCAGCACATCGCTAAGAATCAGGTGCGGCAGGGTGATGGTCTCTGGCATCATCAATGGGCCGTCGCCGAACTCGGGCTGAGACGGGCCACTGAGTACATGAATGCGACAATCTTCGATGTCTTCATCGCTTAACGGTATCAGGCTGGTACGTTCCTCCAGCGCGCTGAGGGTGTCTTCGCTTTGCAAATCGCAGCTGTCTTCGGGGCTACGAAAATCCTCCGGATGCATGCCACCGAGCGCCTCAATTTGCTGCCAGCTCCATTGCACTTCTGAAAACGCGAGGCGGTACTCCGGGGTTTCGCCATTCACCCGGTAGGCGAGGGTTAAGTCTTCTGAACTTGGGCACTGAGCCGGACGCTGGTTCTCGCCAGCGTGTTTTTTCAGGTTCACGTCCAGCAAGTTGCGCTGGCGGCCTTGTGGTAAACGTATCTCCCGCCACAGGTAGCCGTCCTGAAAAATATACAGCCAACAATTCGAGCGCAGAGGCTGGGTCTGGCCGTCAGGCAGGCGACGCAACAAGCGCAGGGGCATAAACAGGTTGGGGGTATCGGCAAGTTCAGGTTCGGGGTCAACATCCGGTCGTGTCTGCCAGCTTGGCTGGGGCGCCACGGTCAATGGAATGTAGCACAACCCACCGCCTTGCTCGGGCAGGCGCATAAACGGGTTGGGCTGCTGCCCTTGGGCAAGCGCGAAACTAGCGACACCGACCTGGTTAAGCGAATTAATCTGTAACATGGCAATCCTTGTGTATTCAGTACGTCGTTCCGTGAATTTGTGGCCGTAAAAGGCTATTCGGTGTCGTTTTCTGCGGCAACAGCGTGGCTGTTTTGCATCATGGCGATGCCTTGAGTGGCATGGGTGGATGCATGATCAAACAGGGCCGCAGTAATGGTTTCTGTGTCATTGGTAGCCTGCGCCTGGATATCAGAGGGCATGGCTGCGCCGCCCTGCATCAGCGGAGCCGGGGCAGTGTTACCGTCGTTGGAAATCATCATGTCGCCCATGCGTACCGCCGCCTCGCCTTCAATAAAGACATCGGCTGAACTGCTGATAAACTCAGCGGCACCTTCTGTTATGCCAGACTTTACACCGCCGTCTGAGCCCGCTTCGTCACCGGCACTGGCCGCAAAGATCGAGGCGGCGGTACACACCGGATGGCCGTCAATGAACACGCTACCTGCGGTGGCGCTGGCGTCTTCGCTTTGGGCGATATTGGCGTATGGAATGGGCACCACCGCCGGGCCCACTTTGGTCAGGCAGACATCGACCGTGTTCAGTATCCCCCCTGAACCTGCGTGAACCGCGGTGCGCCCGTTAATCAGAACATTACTCATCAGAAAACTCCTCTGCGCTAGGGGTAGGTTGAACGTCCGGCAGGCAGAAGCCTGTCAGGCGTTCGGTGGATGGCTGGCCTTGCAACTGCTGGTGTGTAGCTAGTAAGGGAACGCAGCGACCGGTGAAGTGGTGGACTAAGCGGCCCAATCCAGTCTGGGTTAGCGGCTGACCGAGAAAATAATGTTGTTCGGCATGCCAGTTTTGCTGCTGTACCCAGCGGCTCGCTGCGCCAGTGTCAGGTTGTGTCCCTGGGGTCGGCGCGACATGTTGAGCAGGCGCGTCTGCCGCCTGTATCGCCGGGTAATGCGGTAAGTTGCGCGCGGTCAGCCATAACCAGGCCTGATAAGCGTCAGCCATGCTGGTAGCGTGCTCCATCTGCTCAATCAGTTGTGGCAGAACCACTGGTTTGCCGGTGAAAGCCAGAGCTAACGGCGAGGATGACGCATGTTTTTCAGGGTGCAGCCAGCAGGCAGCGTGCCAGGCAGGGAGTGAATGCTGCAAAGTGGCAGTTGGTTCCTCGGTCAGCTCCTCAGCTGCTGCCGGACAACCCTGGCGCGCCAGGGCAAGCAGAGCTGCCAGCCGGGTCTGTGGGGCTTTACTTTGGCTGTATTGCTTAAGCAACCCTTGTTGGTCTTTCTGCCGCTGTTCGCCGAGCCGTTGCACACAAATGGCCGCGACAGTGTCATCGCTATCCTGCAATCCCTGCTGCAGCCAAATTTCAGGCAGCTGCGCGGCATGGGTAACTAGCAGCTTGCGTGACAGATCACTGCTGGCAGGTAGTTTTGCATCGGGCTCCGGGGTAATGGCTGCGAGCTGGAATGCCTGCTCGATATAGGGGTGCGCGCTGGCATCCAGGCTGTCGGCGAGGTCATCAAGTACTTCGATCGTGGCGTTGAGGTTTTGTTGCAGACCGTAAAAGACAGTGAGAAAAAGCTGCAAGGGCTGACTCGCGTCGATCGTAGCAGGGGGGATTGCAACCGTTGAGCGCAGAGCACTGAGGCTGGCCAACAGCCGATAGTCGAGGCCCGTCAGTATGCTGCGGGCGATAAAGGGCCGTTTCAGGTGGCTAATACGCCGGGCGAGTAGGTCCTCGGCATTGTCCATATGCAGCTTGATTAAGTCCATGGTGTACGACAGGTTCAATTGATATGAACGTTTCCACCTTTCAATCGCAGGTTTTCCGAGGCGGTTTGTTTGAGCTCGCGGGCGTTGATGCTGAGGCTGCCATTCCGGTTCAGGTGTAGTGAGGTTTCACCGGCGCGCAATTCAATACCGTTTTTGCTCATTGTCACGCCAAGGTCTTCGACCCCAGGCAGACTGAACTCAATTTTGTCCTGTTTTGCCGGTTGCGCGCTTTGCTCATCCTGCACCGGCATGAGCCGGTGGAGTACCGCTACCTGGGCGTCGTCAAGGATACAGAAGACTACGCGATCGCCCGGCTTGAGTTGCGGCAGCAACTGACATTGAGCATCAATCTGATGTGTTGTTTGCCACTGGTCAATGATAGCAAGGTTGCCGCTATCGGTGTTGACCGAGGCGAGTTGAATGATTTCGCCACTGAGGAGAGCTGCCTGAGCAGACTGCAATGGTTGCACACGGGGTTTATGCTTGGCGTTCATGCGGTCAGAGTTCCTTTCTGAGTCTAAATTCGGAGTCTAAATTTTGAGTTTTAAAGCCTGAATCTAAGGTATTGATCATCCTGATAACGAGCGGAGGCTATCACAATCTTACTAGGTAAAAAAAGTGATAATTTCATTTTTCAATGTAAAGATAATAATGACGGTGAATATTATAAGCATATGATTTTAAAGGACTGAGCGATGAGGGTAAAAATAAAAAAATGGGGTTGCCAAGCTGACGCTTCTGTGAATAAATAAAAAAGAAGCGGCGTTAGTCAGGTTGTCTGAGTGTCAGCAAACACTCAAGAGAATTAACAGGGAAGTAGTTGTAAATGGGCAGTAATAAAGGAATATGCGGCTTCGGGTTTTTCCCGATTTTGCTTTTCGCTTTTTTCCTTAGCGGATGTGCAACCCCCTCCATCGTGCTCGATATCAGAGCCGACGAAACCCTTAATCCAGACCTGCACGGGCAAAGTTATTCCGTCATGGTTCGCATGTATCAGCTCAAAACGGCTGAAGAATTTCAGCAGGCTGACTACCAGTTACTCCTTGAACAAGGCTCCTCGGTTTTGGGTACTAGTTTACTCAAGCAAGAAGAGTTTATTGTCGAACCGGGAGAGCACCAGCGCCTCGAGTTTTTGCGTGAAGACGGTGCTCAGTATCATGGGGTTGTCGCCTTTTTTCGTAGAGTAGATGGCGAGCATTGGCGGGCGTCGGGTAAGCTAAAGAATGGCCTGCTCAGACCGATGACAACGCATTCAGAACTAAAATTAAAGAATACTCAGATTGATTTAGCCAGGACGCATTAGCAGTAAAGCGAGTGACGCAAACCCTAAAGGACTAGTGGGATGAAAGTAGTAGAAAAAATTGTCTGGGCGGAAGGCGTGGTGCTGACCCAGCAACACTTCCAGCGCTGGGACTCTCTGCAAACAGCAACCCATGCAGCCTGGCACAGCATGCTAACCGCCTACCCCTGGGGTGTCGATAGCATCGCCTGGAACACAACCGCTCTGGCGAATCAGCGACTAGAACTTACCGAACTTAAAGCGGCATTTCCGGATGGCCGTTTAGTCCATTTTCAGCCTAGCGAAGCCACACCGGTGCAAATGGTGATTGCTGATGAAGCTGCCGATGAGCAGCTTGTCGTTTATGTGGCAATGGCAGATCGTGATCTGGTCGCTGGCATCACTGGCTATCAACCGCCGCAGGGCACTGTGGCCTGGCAGGCGCAATACCGCGAAGTCAGTGACGCTTACGACGATAAGCGTAAGGAAGAGCTGCTATTTGCGCAGCCGAACTTAATGCTGATTACCGAACAAGAACTACGCAATGATCTGGTGGCGTTGCCAGTGTGCTGCCTTCGTCGTCAGGACGATGGGCGTTACGCGCTTGATGAAAGCTGGCAACCGAGCCTTATTCGTTTGCAGAAGCACACCCGCTCCTACGAAGCGCTCAAGAGTCTGCAGCAGCAACTGCTGCATCGGGTTACTCAATATCAGGAAAAACGCGGGCTGTTAGGCGACCTGAGCAGTTTCTCCTCGGTGGAGTTAGCCGGATTTATGCTGCAAAAAGACCTTGCTGGTTACCTCAGCGAGCTATCCAGTTTACTTGGTCCTGCAGGCGGGCATCCGCATGACGCGTTTCTGCTGCTTAACCGGATGATAGCCCAGTTACGTTTGTATGCAGGCGCTGAGGGTGAGACCCACGAATACCAGCATACAGACCAGATCAACACATTGGCTGGGCAACTCGAGGAAATCGACTACTTACTGGCGAATCTGACGTATGAGCAGGACGTGCAGTTACGCCTCGCGCTCAATGAACATGGGGTGCTGGTGACCGAGGACCACAACCTTGGCGACTTCTCGAGTTCGGACTTTTACCTCGCTTTACGCCAACCGGGTGTGACTCAGGAGTTGCTGGATACCTTCCCTGATTTCTGCAAAGTGGCGGTGCCGTCTGCGATGGAGGAACTGATAGGTTCAGCGTTGCCGGGTCTGACACTACGGTACTGCAAACGCATTCCGGCCAAAATTCGACAAAAAAGTGGCTTTGAATATTTCGCCATCGAGAAAGAAGGCGAGCTTTGGCAGCAGGTGGAGCAGGAACGCGAGCTCGCGGTTTTTTGCACCGGTGAGTTCAGTGACGCCAGCGTTGAATTGCTGGCGGTGGATGCCGGGTAACAGGTCACACGTCACGCTATAAGGGAACGGAGACAGGGATGAACAAGCATAGCATGCAGGTGATCATGGATCTGAGTTCGCCAGTTCATTATTTAGTCAGTGATCTGGGCCAGTATCCGCGCCAATACAATGAAGTGATGGCTGAAATCAATGAACACATCGGCCATAGCCGCAGTGTCCTCGCTGAAATAGGCCTTAGTGACGAGCAGGTCGATGCGATTGTCTATGCTACCGCTGCCCTGGCTGACGAAATAGTCATGCGCTCAGCCTGGAAAGACAAGGCTCAGTGGGCACGGCAACCATTGTGTGTGCGGCTGTTCGGTGATGCCCGTGCCGGTCGTCATTTCTTTGACCGCGTGCATACATTGCGCGCCGCACCAGTTACCAATGCGTTGCCACTCTGGCATTTTTGGCGTTGCATTCAGCTTGGCTTTGAAGGGCAATACCGTAACACCGATGGCCGCGCGTTGCGCGATGTGGTGTTGAGCCTGGAGTCGGGGCTTAGTGAAGCGGGCTTTATCCCGTCGGCCTCGACAGCGCCATCCGACACGGTGTTACAAGAGTCGGGCTGGGCGCGTCCTGCCTGGCCGTTGCACCGCTACCTGTTGGTCTCGGCAATTGTTTTACCTGTACTCATATTTTCAGTTTCCGACCTTATTTTATTTGGAACCCTCGAGCAGTTGCATAATTTTATTCAGTCCCATGCGGATAATTTGCAAACTAAGTCTGGCTTCATAACCCCCTGAGTTGACTAATGAAAAGGATTTCATCGTTTTTAAAGTCGTTTGACTTTATCTTTTTGCTTGCTCTCGTAGTACTGGCACTGGTCATCTATTTTTATGGACCACAAGTACCGGTGCTGCAAGACTACCGTATACAGGCCTTATGGACGCTGGCGGCGATTTATGTTGCCTATTACCTGCTCTGCCTGATTGTCTGGAGCATCAAGAAATGGCGTATTCGCCGTGCTCGTCGTCGTGGCGAGCCGGAAGAGGCGGAGATCCTGCAGTATATTGGTCAGGTCGAGAAATTCCTTCACCAGGCTGCTTTTGATCTGGGCCTGCGTCGTTCGTTGAAGAAGTTACCGTTACATTGGGTTACCGGGAGTGAGCACGCGGGAAAAAGCGAGTTTATTCGTGGCTGCAACGAGGACCCCCTTAAAATACGCACCTTGCAGTTGCCATTAGGACAGCATAGTACCAGTTGGCATTTGTCGAAGCGGGGCGTTTTCTTCGAATGGCCGCTGCAAGAAACGGATGGCGCAAGCCAAAAACTACTCGTTCGACTCTTTAAATGGGCTGCCAAACGACCGTCGCGTTTAGGTCGTCTGTCTGATCTTATTTTTGTCTTGCCAACTGAGGGGCTGGCATTGCAAAGCACTGCGCAACTGCAGGCCCAATGTCTGAGCTTTACTACCTTACTGAAAGCCTGTGCGGAAGGCACCGGGCGTTTGTATCCGGCTTTGCTGATGGTATCCCAGGTCGATCAGTTGCATGGTTGTCAGGCATTTTTTGACCGTGCTGATCAGCAGGGTGAAGACGCCACCTGGGGTACGCTTATAGCGGGTCGCCAGTGGCATACTGCCACGCCAGAAAGCCTGCAGCAGGCTATTGCCGAGCGAATCCGGCAAATGTATCAGCAGGTTACCTATGAACCAGTGCCAGCTCATCTAAGTAGTATTGAGAAGCTGGGCCGACACGGTTTTCCTTATCAGATGCAGCAACTCAGCCTGCGCCTAGGCGAGTTTCTGCAGATTCTGGCCAGTGAATCACGTGCTTTAGCGCACCCTGGTTTTAGTGGAGTGTTTGCAGTGGCATCGGCGAAAGGGGCGCATGAACGTGTCCTTCATGGTGTCAGGCAGAGTGGTTTCTTCAAGCGCCAGAGTGACATTACCTGGCGGCAGGAAGGTGGCCCCAGCCTTCTTTTGTCTGGAGTGCATCGTGTACTGGCCGCAGGCTTTTCTGCGCCGCCCGTTCCTTCAGTTAAACGTTCACAGCGCAACCTCAGAAAGAGTGTTGTGGTGGCGATGGTGCTGATGTCTTCCACGGTGACTGCGCTTGGCATTACCTACTCAGACTGGCGGTCGCATGAACACATGGTGGCGGAGTTCAGGCTGTCAGTGGAGCAGCTTGCGAGTGAATATGACAAGGCTAACAGCGTCCCGATGACGCTAATGGGCTTATTCAGTGTGGCGACTCAAAACTTTGAGCAAATGCAGCAGCAACGCAGTTATGCCGGAGCGATAGGTGTCGACCTGCCGCTTATCACTGCCGGGACCACGGAGCGCCTTGAGCGTTTCCTGACCGCTGCAATGAAAGATCAGTTCGATACCATGCTCGCACGCAGCCTAGAACAGGCGCTTGAAAAGCAAACCCGGCAATGGGCTGGATTGAACGAGCAGCAGAGAAGCGCACAACGGGATAAGTACTACGGTTTGCTAGAAGCCTACCTGATGAAAACCCGTTTCGCTGCCAACATGGACCCGGAAAAGGCCGCAGCGGCAGTTGCACCAGTATGGTTTGAAGCGGTAATGCAGCGCAGCGTAACTCAGATTGATGCGCCGGTTATTGAGGTGATTCGTCACACACTGGCTTATTTTTACGCGCATGGCTTTGATAGTGAGCAGGCAGCACGCTGGACCAGTAACCATTACAGCGACAGACTTGTGGCCACCGCGCGCAGTAACCTGGCAGTTGAAGCCACCGCAGATGCGATTTATCAGTTGCTTGCCAGTCGTAATCAACAGCGTTTTGAGCCAGTCAAGTTAAGCGATGTGATTCCGCCGGGTTACCCCTACATCCTGCGCAACGACTATCAGTTTAGTTCGATGTACTCACGCAGTGTCTGGGAAAACCATATTGAAGATGAAATCAAACGTACTGTACAGCGCGTCAGTATGGACGATTGGGTGCTCGACGAGCACTACGGCGAGCGGCAGACTACCCCGGCGGCAGGCCCTCTTGAGGCTCGGGTGCGCGAACTCTATTTCGACGACTATCGGCAGCATTGGGAAGCCTACATTCAGGCGTTCTATATGCCACAGTTCGACACGCTCGATGAGGTGCATCATAACCTTCAACTATTGGGTGGCGAACGCACGCCGTTGCGACCCTTGTCGTTGAATATTCAGTATCAGATTGGCGCGTACCAGCAGTCCACTGGTCAGCGTCAGCGAGTAGAGTCACTGCTGGGCCGTGCTCAGTCTCGCTTTGCTCCATTGCAGACTTTCGTCGAATTCTATCAAATTGATGGTGCTCCCCAGTTTGAGCAATATCTGGAAGATATAAACCGTCTGGCTGCGGAAGTTGAATCCATGCTGGCAGCCGCCCGGGTTAGTCAGGAAGCGTTGCAGTATGCCTCAGCCATGCTGGCAGATCAGGGCAGCAGCCAGCAGCTCTACGCGCTTAATTTAAGTATCAACCGCATCCGTCTGGGCCATGGACCGCAAGCCGGTGAACTGTTGCAGCACGTACTGTTGTTGCCCGTAAAAACCACCTGGCAGGCGGTTCTGAACACCGCAAAAGATGCGCTGCAGGACGAATGGGAAAGAAACATTTATGCCCAGTATAGCGCCCACCTTGACGGACGTTTTCCGTTTGCTCAGAGCTCTGAAGATGCACCGTTAAGTGCCTTTCACGAATTTTTCGATACCGGAGAAGGCACCTTATGGCGCTTTTACCGGGACATGACTGCGCCTTTCGTAACGTTGCATAGCAACTCTATTGAACACCATACCTGGTTGGGTATGGGCCTTGAGTTCCGAGCGGATTATTTACTGGCGTTGCGCCAGGGACGCCAGATAGCGCGTGCGGTAACCAGCCAGTTGGACGGCGATCTGGGCTTTCGCTATGCCCTGATGCCTGAACCCGTGCCGGGTATAACCGAGAGCCGTTTCGTGCAGGACGATTTCTTGCTGACTTACCGCAACGAACCGCAGCAGTGGCGTGATCATACATGGACAGCTGGGCGGCAAAATTCGCTGTCCAGAGTTCAGTTACGCCCCTCCGGACAGGCGTTAACGCTGACTCATCAAGCGCACGGCAGCTGGTCGTTGTTGCGCCTTCTGCATCAGGCTGAGGCAAGCCAGGTGCGCAGCAATGAATATGAACTGGTGTGGTTGCTTGAGGATGAAAATGGCAGTGCAGGAAGCGCACGTTATCGATTCCGTTCCGATCAGGCCGGCTTACTTTTGAATAAGCAGCTGTTTACCGGCTACCGCTTACCCAGACAGATTTTATGACACAGGTTGTTGTTCGATGAGTGATTTCAAAAACAAACAGGCTACCTGGCTTGATGCCATCGGCAACCCGATTGCCGGTGCTGATGCCCCGGGTGTTGGGCAAGACCCACGTTATGGCGAGCATTTCAGTCAAATTAAGGCGCAAATTGAAAGCAAAAGCGATGCAGACTATGAGTTGATTCTGACGACGGCTGTCGATGTACTGAGCCAGGAAGGCAAAGATGTGCGCGTGGCCGGCTACTTGTGGTTTGCTGCTACTCGATTGCATGGGGCCGATGGATTTTTGTTTGGCTTACAGGTCATGAGTGCGCTGCTGACGACCTTTGCTGACGCATTATACCCGGCAAAGCCAAGCGCCCGACAGGCGGCGCTGAACTGGATTGCGCAGGACAGAGTGATTCATTTTCTGGAAAGTTATGGCAACGGCTTAACCAATGAAGGCGCTGAGCAGTTAAGCGATGCCTACAAGACGTTTTGTGAAGCCAGTGGTGCAGTACTGGAAGACGACTTTCACTGGACCAAATTTTCCAGCTGGTTGCAAAGTCAGCAAAAGTCCAAAGCCTTGCCGTCAGACGCAGGGGGGGCCTCTGCGCCCGCCACTGCAAACCAGGTCCCTGCTGAGATCCAGTCAGATACGCAGTTAACCCAGGTGTTTCGCCACGTCGCCACTTATTACAGAAAAAATAAGATGTATGGCACCTATGCAAGCCTCAACCGCGCAGTGCGCTGGTCGGATTTAAAAATGCCGCCTGCCGATGATGGGATTACCCGCGTCGCCGCACCGCCGAACTCTGATCAGGCGAAAATCGAAAACCTGATGGAACAAGGGCAGTGGATGGATGCCTGGCTGGCTTGCGAAGACGCCTTTATGAACCCTGGCGGTTTGTTCTATCTCGAATACCAGCGTATTGCCCATCAATGCGCCCAAATGGTCGGTCTTGGCGAGGTAACTTATGCTATCGAGGCGCAATTAAGTGGCCTGTTGCGACGTTTGCCGAAATTGACCAGCCTGCGCTTTGCCGATGAGTCGCCGTTTGCATCAAGCCGCATGCTGGGATGGATCGAGCAAACCTTAACGGCGTCCAGCAGTGACAGCGATGGCAGTGTGGATTATCTCAGTCAGGCCCGTGATGTGGCCCGCACTGCTGGTATCACCGCGGCCTTGAAATGGCTCGCTGAACAGCCGTCTGCCGGCACCATGGAGCGTATTCGACTGAGTCTGATGCAGGGGCAACTCTGTGTAGAAAACGATCAGTCTGCGCTGGCATTGCCGTTACTGAAAAGGCTCAGTGACGAACTACTTGAATACCGTTTACCAGCCCTAGACCCCGCGCTTGCTTTGCAGGTGTGGCGGCAATTGCAGTTTGCCCTTGAGCATCAGTTAAGGCGTACCCGAGGAGCCGACGACAAAGCTGCCATTAAACAGCAGTTACAGCAGGTCAATCATCAGATTTGTTCAACCGATATTACGATGGCCAGTCAGTGGCTTTAAAAAAAGGAGAAGGAAATGTCCAGTAGTTTTCAGAACGAGATCCCAAGAGCCCGCGTCAATATATCTCTGGCCTTGGAGACCGGTGGTGCCACTCAAAAAAAGGAATTGCCATTCAAAATTCTGGTCATGGGTGACTTTAGTCATGGCCAAAGCGAAGGCAGTGTTAAAGACCGTGAGCGGATCAATATCACCTCTAATAACCTGGAACAGGTTATGGAAAACATGTCACCGACGATGAATTTCTCGGTTCCAAACCGGATTAAAAATGACGAATCCGAAATTAAAGTAGAGCTTACCGCGAGCAGCTTTAGTTCATTTCATCCGGAGCAGGTTGCCTATCAGATCCCAGAGGTCAGTGAACTTCTATCAATGCGTAACTTGCTGAAAGACCTCAAGTCTAACCTGCTCGACAATGCATCTCTGCGCAAAGAGGTTGAACGTGTTCTTAATTCAGAAGGCGACCTGAGTGTGCTGAAGGACCAACTAAAAGGCTTAATCGCCGATTACCAGGCTCAGGCTGAAGAGCCAGCAGCGGAATAAAATAAGGAGATTCACTATGTCTACCCAAACCCAGTCTTCGGCCGAGAACGCCGCGGTTGTAGAAGATGCCGGAATTTATGAGCGCCTGTGCGCGCTGGCGGATCTGCAACCACTAACTGACCCGGTTAACATCCGCAACTTTCATGATCCAGGCGAAATGGCGCGTACCGATGCTAATCAGCGCATTACTGCGGGCCTGCAAGTCTTCTTTGATATCGCTCTGGAAGCTGGTGAGCAGATTGAACGGATCGACAAGACGCTGTTGGATTTCTACATCGCTAAAATTGACGAGACGATCAGTGCCCAGTTGGACGAAGTGCTTCACCACGAAGTCTTCCAAAAAGTTGAGTCAACCTGGCGTGGTTTGAAGTTTCTTACCGACCGTACCGATTTTAAAGCCAACACCAAAGTTGAAATACTGGATATCGACAAAGAGAGCTTGCGAGAGGACTTTGAAGAAGCACCGGATACCACGCAATCGGGGCTGTTTGATCAGGTATATACACAGGAATACGACACACCAGGTGGCGAACCGGTAAGCGTCATGATTGGTAACTATGAATTCGACCGCACAGCGCCCGATGTAGAGCTGTTGTCAGAACTGTCGAAAGTGGCAAGTGCCTCACACTGTCCCTTTATCAGTGCGGTGGGTCCGGTCTTCTTCGGTAAAGAAGATATCGAAGATATTCCTAAAATTCAGGATCTGTCGAGCTACATGGACCGCGCTGAGTACCTGCGCTGGAAAGGCTTCCGTGAAACCGAAGACTCGCGTTATGTCGGGCTGGTGTTCCCACGCTTTTTATTGCGCCTGCCGTATGGCGACGAGAACCCGATCCGTTCATTCAATTACCAGGAAGCGGTAACCGGCGAGCAACATGGTAAGTACCTGTGGGGTAATTCGGCATTTGCCTTTGCTTCAAACATGGTGCGTAGCTTTAAGAAACACGGCTGGACTGTGAACATTCGCGGTCCGGAAGCCGGCGGTAAGCTGGAAGGCATGCCGATCCATTTCTACCAGTCAGGTAAAGGGGTTGAGTCTAAGATCCCAACTGAAGTACTGATTTCAGAAACCAAGGAACTGGAATTCGCAGACCATGGGTTTATTCCGCTGAGCTATTACAAGAACAGTGACTATGCCTGCTTTTTCTCTGCCAGTTCGGCACAAAAGCCAACAGAATACGACACGCCAGAGGCTACTGCGAACTCGCGAATCAACGCACGCTTGCCTTATATCTTCCTGGTATCGCGCATAGCTCAATACCTAAAAGTATTGCAGCGGGAAAGCATTGGTTCACTGAAGTCGCGTCAGGATCTGGAGAATGAACTGAATCACTGGATGCAGGGCATGGTGACCAAAATGAATAATCCAGAGCCAGAATTAGCAGCGTCTCATCCACTGCGCGATGGTGCTGTGGTTGTCAATGAACAGGCTGATAACCCTGGTTTTTATATGGTGAACATGTACGTTCAACCACACTTTCAGGTTGAGGGTGTTGATGTCAAGTTATCCTTGGTATCGCAAATGCCTTCAGTCTAGACCCTGTTCTTCGTGGGTGAGCTTTGAAAGCTCGAAGAATTGCCAAGTTGTTGGTAACTACCCGACATAATAGGAAATTTACATTAATAGGAGATTGACCATGGCAATACCTGCCTACATGTGGCTAACCGACGATCAAGGAAATGATGTGCACGGTTCTGTCACCGTATCCGGACGTGAGGGTACGATTGAGGTGCTGGCGTTTGAGCACGAACTACGCATTCCTACGGATGACGATACTGGTGAGCTGACGGGTACCCGTAAGCACGAACCTTTTATCATTACCAAGTCATTTGATGCGGCTAGCCCTTACCTTTACAAAGCTTGTAGCACGGGTCAAACCCTGCAGAAGCTGGTACTGAGCTGGTACAAAATTGACGAAACCGGTACTGAGGTGGAGTACTTCCGCCATACGCTGGAAGGTGTGAAGGTTACATCTGTGGGTCCAAAAATGGAAAACGTTAAGGATTCTGACAAGGAGCGTTACCCGCACCTGGAGCAGGTTGCTATTCGTTACCAGAAGATTGCTTGGACGTACCTGGACGGCAACATTGAGTTTGCCGACTCTTGGGTAGAAGGTCGCTAAGCGACAGGGGCATGGCGTTGCCATGCCCCATTTTTACGACTCTGGAAACACCATGTATACGCTTTATGACATTCTTCATGGCAACTACAAAGATGCCTCGGCACTGCCTGCTTATCCGACAGAAGATGATTTGCTGCACAGCATTCACGACCATCTGCAGCGGCTGTTAAGTGCGCGCTGCGGCGTATTGCAGCATCAGCCGGATTATGGCCTGCCGGAACTCGATCGCGTTTATCAGGGGTTGCCCCATTCCGAAACCACCCTGGTTCATCAGTTACAGCGCATGATTGAAAAGTACGAACCACGCTTGACTCAGGTTCAGGTGTTTACAGTATCAGGTGCCAGCCAGGATGCGGTGCTTCGGCTCGGAATCCGTGGCGAAATAGGTAGTGGAGTCAGAGTTGAGTTTTTTAGCCATTTTCAGGGCAGCGGCAAAGTACGGGTGTCACAGCCGATAAGGGAACAGGCATGAAAGAATTCTTCGAAAGCGAAATGCAGGATTTTGCCGCGGCGGCTAGTGAGTTCGCCAGCGCTTATCCGGAACAGGCTGCATTGCTCAACCTGGAGAGTTTGGGTGACCGCGACCCCTATGTTGAACGGCTTTTCGAGGGCATGGCGTTTCTCACAGCGGGTGTCCGTAAGCAATTGCAACAAGGCATGCCAGAGCTGGCCAGTCAGCTACTGCAACAAATGGCGCCGGCGTTGGGCAGGACATACCCCTCCAGCTGTGTGGTCGAGTTTAGTTTGCCGCAGGACGCTACCAATCCTATTACTGTCCGTCAGGGACAGCGCGTAACGGCGCGTAACGTAGGCCCAGATCAGGTTGCCTGCCACTTCACCACGGTCCGCGAGCAAATGATCCGACCGTTGCAGGTACATAGCTTCAAACGCAATGACACCACAGGTGGCCGTTGCCAGTTAACCATCGATTTTCTAAAGGCCGAGTCGCAACCCTGGCAAGGTATGAACTTGCAGCGACTGCCGGTTTATCTGAATAGTGACCGCTCACAGGCTTATCGGTTATGGCAATTGCTGACCAGTGCGAGCACCCATTGTACGTTGCAACAGCCAGGCAGTGAGCGCCGTTTCGCGGTGCGTTTCGCGCCTCAATCGCTGGCAACCATGGCCGGCATGTTACCGGAAACCGGGCGCGACGTAGCCGCCTATTCACTGCCGCTGGATTATTTTTGCGCACGGGAGTTCTTTTTCTACATTGAGCTGGAAGGCTTGGAAAACGTTGAATGGCAAGAGGGTGCGACCAGCTTCACCCTGACCGTGGACAGCGACCTGACCCTACCGCCAAATCATAGCGTTGATGCCAGTCAGTTGGTTCTTAATACGGTACCTGTGGTGAATTTGTTCGATGCGGACGCTGAGCCGTTGCGTTTTGATCATACCCGCGCAGACTATCCGTTGCGTCCGGATACCACCTACCTTGGCCATATGGATATTTTCAGTGTTGACCGGGTGACCGGGCGTAACCTGCATACCGGCGCAGAGCGACGCTATGCTCACTTACATGCGCGGCATTACCGTAACGGCAATGACAGTGTTTTCTATAGCATTGAGGACCAAACCCCTGCCGGTAAACCCGTGACCCGCCTGGTGCTGCATCAGGGGGGCCAGCCGGTGTCTGAAATTGTCAGTGTTGGCGTGACCGCCAGCAACGGCTATTACGCCCGCCAGCATATTGGTTTGGGGGCTGTGCAGGAAGTTCGCGCCGAGTCGCTTGCGGGACTCAAAGTGCGCAATATCACCCGCCCTAGCAAGCCCTGCCGGGCGGCAACCAATGACGGTCCAGAGTGGCGCTGGATAGCGACTCTCGCCAGTAGTATTGGCAACCTTGAGCATCAGCACCAGCTGCAGCAGTTACTGGGTCTCTATGACTGGAGTGGGGAAGCGGCGAACCGGCGACGAATTGAGTCGCTGGTGTCATTCAGTAAAACCCTGCAACACGGTATTCAACGGGGCGCCCTGTGTCGACAGTGGGCGGTCGAGCTAACGGTGCAGGAGGAAGCGTTCGACTCCAAAGCCGACGCCGAATTATTCGGCTATATGATCCACCAGTTGCTGGCGGCGCTGGCGCCGGTCGGCGAAGATGTCTCGACCCGCCTGGTGTTGTTGCCTGATTATGAGGAAACAAGATGGCTGCCAAGGCGTTGAACCCCGCCGCTCTGACACTGGAACATGTGGTAACAGAAGGGCATCGTTATCACCCTTTCCAGTTAGTTGAGCTGCTGCGTCGTTTGGCTGGCGACGAGACGCCGGTGCGCATTCGGCCGAGTGATTCGCTGGCATTTCCTGCTGCCGATGTAGGTCGGGTTAAGCAGCGTGACGACGACAGCATTGATGTTCAGGTTCGTTTTGATGGCTTTTATGGTGTCGATTCGCCATTACCGCATTACTTTCTTGAAGATGCGACGGTGGAAACGGATTACGCGGAACGCATACGTGCCTTTCTGGATTTGTTCAATCTGCCATTTTATCAATTGCGCCAGGCTGTCTGGCAGGCAAGCCGTTTTTACGACTCCAGCGCTAGCAAACTGGGTCCGCTGTCGCAGGTTTTAAGTCAGTTGCTGCCATCAGACAAGGCTGAAACCGATGCCTGTTTGCAATACCCGGGGCTTTATCTACAGGGCCAGCCGGGCCAGAAAGCACTCGCCGCTATGCTGCGCCAATTGTTGCAATGCCAGGCTCTTGAATTGACCACAGATGCCTGCAGCTGGCAGCCGTTAACCCAGCCATCACGGCTTGGTGACAGGCCCGCAATCAACGACACCCTTTGCCTTGGGCGGCGGGTCGCGGTGCGAGGTCAGTTGGTAACCATTCGGATGGGTCGCTTGAGCAAGTCTGAGGCTGCCCGGGTGCAACCCGGCGGGGCATTGTCACGTTCTTTGGCTCAGGCACTGAGTGCCGCCTTGCCCGATGACCTGACATGGGCGCTGGAGTTTTCAACTCAGGCGGATGCGAAAGCGCAACAGTTAGGGCGCAAAAAGCTGGCGCTTGGTCGCGCAGGTGCGCTGGCTAAAGGCCCGACTAACTGGGTCGGGCAACGCTACGTCTGCAGTCAGTATCGCTATTTAATCATTTAACTAATTATTTCATTCAACCAGAGGGCACTTTGCCATGGACAACCAAACACTTCGGGTACTGGTCGAAAAGCTAAACCCAACCTGTGCCAGCGCGCTTGAAGCTGCAGCTGGTTTCGCTGTCAGTCGCGGACACTTTGAAATCGGTGTCGAGCACATGTTGCTGAAACTGATGGAGAACGCATCCAACAACCATCTGAATGCGGTGCTGAGCTACTTTAAGGTCGATCAGGACATGCTGTGGCAAGGGCTGATTGAAAATATCAATGGTTTACGCAGTGGCCAGCCGGGTAAACCGGGTATTTCTCAGGCGCTCTATCAATTGCTCGAGAAGGCCTGCCTGGCGGCCTCTATTCATTACAACGACGAGCAGATTAACTCGGCCAGTTTATTGGATGCTGCCATCAGCCTGTCCGCGAAGTTGCCTGGGTATCAGGCGTACCAACCTCTTGATGCGGTCAACCTGCCGTTGCTGCACCAGCAGTTCGCGGCCATTGTGCATGGCTCTGAGGAGTTGGCGACCCGATCGGCTTCCGCTTCAACTTCAACAGGCAAAGCAGCGACAGCGGGTGCTGAGGGTGAAACCGCGCTGGATCGTTTTACTACCGACCTGACAGCACGGGCCAGAAGCGGCAAATTAGATGCGATCAGTGGCCGTAACGCTGAAATTCGCATGGCCATCGATATTCTGTGTCGCCGCCGTAAAAACAACCCGCTGCTGGTCGGTGAGCCAGGTGTGGGTAAAACCGCCATTGTTGAAGGGCTGGCGCAGAAAATTGTCGCTGGCGAAGTGCCTGACTTACTGAAAAACGTTCGGGTGTGCGTGCTTGATCTGGGCCTGTTGCAAGCGGGTGCCGGGGTTAAGGGCGAATTTGAACGCCGCCTGAAACAGGTGATCGAAGAAGTCGAAGCCGCCGCTGAACCTGTCATGCTGTTTATTGACGAGGCACACACGTTAGTAGGCGCCGGTGGGGAAGCCGGTATGAGCGATGCCGCAAACCTGCTTAAACCAGCGCTGGCGCGCGGAGAGCTACGCACCGTTGCAGCGACAACCTGGCGTGAGTATAAACAGTACTTTGAGCGCGACCCTGCACTTGCCCGTCGTTTCCAGATGGTGAAAGTCGAAGAGCCGGACACTGAAGCCGCCATTCATATGCTGAGCGGCATTAAAACCAGTTACGAAGGTCACCACGGGGTGCAAATTACCGACGAAGCGCTGGAAACCGCGGTGTTGCTGTCGCAAAAATACATCACCGGACGTTACCTGCCAGACAAAGCCATTGATCTGATAGACACCGCCGCTGCTCGTGTCCGCATGGGGCAGGCGATGCCACCGCAGTCGCTGGAGTCACTGAATGCGCGCATTGCATACCTGCAAACCCGCCTGCAAACGCTGCACAGTGAACATGGCCGTGGTCTGGCGATTAATCAGGAGGTCTTCGCCAACCTGCGCACAGAGCTGGAAAAAACATTGCAGGACGCCAGCGACGCCGAGCAGGCCTGGCAGGAGCAGTCGCAACTGGTACAGATCATCCATGCGGATACCAGACAACTGGATCAACAAGCGAGCAGCGATAACCCGGAAAACCTGGATGAGTTACTGGCTATCAGCCAGCTACGCCGCGAAGCCTTAGCCGATTTACAAACGACCCGGCCGTTGGTGCAGCCAGAGGTAAACGCGCTGTCCATCGCCGATGTGGTGGCTGACTGGACCGGTATTCCGGTGGGCAGCATGGTCAAAGACGAGCTGCATAACTTACTGACGTTGGAAGCCAGTTTGATGGAAAGCATTGTCGGTCAGGATGCAGCCATTGGCGCTATCGGGCGGACCTTGCGCGCGAGCAAAGCGGGTCTGAAAACCTCAGATGGCCCGTTAGGTGTGTTTCTGCTGGCAGGCCCAAGTGGGGTGGGTAAAACCGAAACCGCACGCGGCCTGGCGCGACAGCTGTTCGGCAGTGAAAAAGCGCTGGTAACGATCAACATGAGTGAGTATCAGGAAGCCCATACCGTCTCGCAACTGAAAGGCTCGCCGCCTGGCTATGTTGGCTATGGTCAGGGTGGCCTGTTAAGCGAAGCGGTGCGTCAGCGTCCGTATTGTGTGGTCTTGCTGGATGAAGTGGAAAAAGCTCATGTGGACGTGATGAACCTGTTTTACCAGGTGTTTGACCGCGGCTTTATGCGGGACGGCGAAGGGCGCGAAATCGATTTTAAAAATACCGTGATTCTGATGACCTCGAATCTCGGCGCCAATGTGATTCAACAGCGCTTTGAACAGACCGATGAAACCGCGAACTACGACCTGAATGACGTGAACGACATTGCTGAGTTGCAAGCGGCAGAAGAGGCGAAACAGGCGCAGGCTGATGAGCCTGAAGACGAATGGCAGCCGCCGAGCTTTACTGAACTGGCGGAGCTGGTGCGCCCTGAAGTGCTGGCCCATTTTGCCCCGGCACTGGTCGCGCGGATGCAGTTGGTGCCGTTTAACAGCCTTAGTGAAGAGAGCCTGCAACAAGTGGTCGGCCTCAAACTGGAGCAACTGGCTACGCGTCTGCAGGAACAGCATGGTATTCAAATGCGTTGTGATGAAGCGGTGATGGATTACCTGACCCGTCAGTGCCGTTTCACCGACTCAGGCGCGCGTTATGTCAATGCACTGCTGGAACAGCAGTTGATGCCGGGTATCGCCGCACAGCTCCTGACCTTTATGGCCGAGGACGACATGCCAGACGTGATGACCCTTGAGCTGGATGAAGCCGGCGAGCTGTGCTGTACCTTTGCTGATATCGCAGACGAGGTAACTGAGGCGAATCCGGCAGAGGAGAGTGAACATGCTCAAGTCAGCCATTAAGGATCTGCCAGTCGCCGAAATCAGCCAGCTGTTAAGCGAAGCCGGCGGGCAGGGCAATAGCAGTCAGTTTTTTGTTCAGTTGGGCGAGCACTCCGCCAGCTCAACCTTGGTACTGGGGGTTGAGACTGACCCCGAAGCGCCGTTTACGTTGCATGAAGACTTTGCTCTGCAGCTGACTGTGTTGCTGCGCGAGCCTATCGACACCGCAGCTTTGTTGGGTAGTCCGGCGGTTTTCATGCGCCTTAACGGTGGCAAGCTGGTGCCTATGCATGGGCTTGTCGGCGGTATTCAGGCCAGCCGTAAGGCCAGTGACCCTGCCGCGCTGGACGTGACCCTGGTGTCACCCCTGCATCTGCTGAAAAAACGACGCCATAACAGAGTCTTCGTGGATCGTAACGCGCTTGATATCGCGACCGAGCTGCTGCGTGATGCATTGGGTGATCTGTGTGATATTCAGATTGCAGCGGATCAACCTGAGCCGGCGGCGATGCTGACCCAGTACGAAGAAACCGACTATGCATTTATTCGCCGCATTCTGGCCCGTGAGGGGATCTTTATTCATTTGTCACAGGCTGAACAGCGGACACAGTTGTACCTGACCAGCCAGCTCAGTGACGTACCAGAAGCAAAAACCATTCTGCGCCTGCCGTATATGACCAATAGCGGTGCGGCCAAAGACAAAGACCATATTAACCATGTGGAGCGTCGTTACCAGTTAGCGCCATCAGCGATTCATCTCAAAGACTACAATCCTGACACTGGTTTTGACCTTAATATTGCAGGCCACAGCGAGACCGGTGGCAACGCCGGTGACACCGAGCACTGGGGGCTTAACTACCCGACGCCAGAAGCTGGCCAACAACTGGAAAAACGTCTGGCGGGTTACCACTACTGGCAAAGTCAGGTCATCGAATTAGTAACCTCAGCAAAAGGTATGCTGCCAGGCCAGATTATCGCGTTAACTGGCCATCCAGCGCATAGCGGCAACTACCGGGTGGTGCAAGTCGCTTTCAGTGGTGACCAGAGCAGCCTCAATAACAGTGGTGGTGGCAGCCGTGAGTTTCAGTGTCGGGTTTGGGTGTTACCGCTGGACATAGATTATATTCCGTATTGCCCGCCGCGCGACAGCTTACCGCTGGCGCTGTCGGCTCGGATCACCGAAGAAGTTGACGAGCAGGGCTGCTACCGACTGCGTTACCCTTTTGATGAGCGCGCTGACGGCGATGGTTACTCCAGTTCGCCGACCCGCAATGCTCAGCCGTTCGGGGGCAGTGACCACGGAATGCATTTTCCACTGGCAAAAAGCAGTGAAGTGGTGGTGTCGGGGCTGAATGGTGACCTCGACCGTCCGGTAATTCTAGGTGCGCTGTTTAACCATGAGGCGCCAGATCTGGTGACCCGTGATAACGCCCATACTAACCTGATCCAGACTCGCGGTGGACATACCCTGCGGATGGACGACACCGCCCAGCAAGCACATATTTTGCTGGCCACCGCCGAGGATAAAAACCGTTTGTTGCTGGACGCCAGCGAAGACAATGAAAAAGCGGAACTGGTTAGTGACGAAGGCGATGTTGAAATTCAGGCGGGCCGTAACATGTTGCTGCAATCGGGCAGCGACATGGTGGTCACCGTTGGTGAAGACCAACAGGTCGAAATCGGTGGTGATGAGACGTTACTGACAGAAACTGGCGATATTCAGGTTTCAGCGGGCGAGAACTTTATTCTCGATGCAGCTGAAGATATTCAGTGGCGTGCGGAAACCGGCAACCTGAGCATATCAGCTGGCGCTGACATGCACATGGAAGCCGAAGGCCAGCGGTTTGACGAGGTCAGGAACGGTGATTACCAGGTCCAGGTTGAGCAGGGTGAATACCTGCTGCAGGCCGGGGGCGATATCTCCATGGTGTCGGAAAGCGGCAACCTGACCCTGAAAAATGGCGCGGCCCAAATTCAGATCACGGCGGATGGAAGCTTACTTCTCGAAGCGGCGCAAATAGAACTGGTGTCGGACAACATTTTGGCGTCAGGTGGCGCGCTGAGCAACAACTAAGGTCAATCAGGGAGTGATAACCATGAACACAGCGAAGCTGTCGGTCAGTCTGCAGTGGCAGGGGCGTCGCCAGGCGGTGCAGTCGTTGCAGGCGCGGGAGAGCCTGAATGCGCCGATGTGGGCCGAGGTTGAGGTTGACCCCTTGCCGGGTGTGCTGCCGGAGTCGTTAACCGGGATGGCGATGCAACTGCGCGTGCCGGGTAACGATGGTGGTGTGCGTCAATTGCAGGGGCAGGTGGTGTCGGCGCGGGTTGGTGAGCGCTGGGTGCTGACCCTGCGCAGTCGGTTGTGGCAGGGGCATTTGCAACAAAAAAGCCGTTTGTTCCCTGAGCTCAGCCGCCGTCAGGTGGTGCAGCAACTGCTGGATGACATCGGCTATGCCCGCGATGAAGTCGACTGGCGGCTGGATGCACCGATGCATGAAGGCTTGCCACCGGCGCCGTTGCTGCAGGCGGCGGAGAGCCATCTGGATTGCTTTAATCGCTTGCTCAGTGAGGCAGGCTGGAACTACTGGTTTGCGGACACCGGCACGGGCCGTGAATGCCTGGTGATTAGTGACCGCACCTATTATATGCCGCTGGATGTACCGGCGATGACGCTGCCTCCGCTGACGGGCAGTCACGGGGTGGGGGAGATAAACCAGCTGGTGAAGATTGGCTTTAACGCAAAGCTGCAAGCGCAGGGCGTACGCCACAGCTGCCAACTGCAGGGGCCCCATTATCAGGGCACCGGTCGCGGTCACTGGCAGACCTTCGCGCCGCCGTTGCCACCGGAAGCAGCCGCCCGCCGGGTCAAACAACAAAACCAGCGTCTGCAACACAATGTGGAGCATCACCTGGTGACCCTGCAGCCGCGCCTGCAACCCGGACAGACCTTGCGCCTGCAACCCGGGGCATTGCCACTTGGCCATCCGCCGCTGGACCAGCAGGTTATCATTCTCAGTGTGGAGCACCACGCCAGTCAACCGCATCAGGACCACCCGGGGCAACTGAGTTACCACAATGTGGTCACGGCCTGTAACAGCCAGCAGATACCCTACCCAACGCCGCTGACGGTGCCGAAGAAACACCCGCTGGTATTCCCGGCCACCATCTGGGGAGCAAGCGGACCACAGCCCGATAGCCGGGGTGAGTACGCGTTCAGCAGTTTTAATCAACCCGACGTCAGAAGCCGCTACCCGGGTTTATTGCTACGCCCCTCTGCTGGCGAGGCCGCCGGCTGGCACTTTCCGTTACTGGGTGGCACTCAGGTACTGATAACCTTCGTCAATGGTGACCCCAATCAGCCATTGATACTGGGAGTACTGCCACACCTCAGCGCCCCAGGCCCGGTGACCAACAAAAACGCAGGCCAGCACCGCCTTATCACCCCAGCACAGAACGAGCTGACCCTGGAGGATGGTGCAAACGCCGAGGATGCTGCCAACTCCCCCTGCATCCGCCTGCAAAGCCTGAGTGAAGAGTTGCACCTGGAGCTGAATGCCAATGAGGCCGAGCCCTTTTTACGCCTGGCCGCCCACTATGGCGCCATCAGCCTTGATGCCGCCAAACAACTGTACCTAAAAGCCAGTGGCCAGAGCCGCCAGCACATCAAAGAAAGCCGCAGCACCCAGGTCATGAACCAGCACACTAGCAGCGCACAGGGCGCCCGCCACTGGCAGTCCGCCCGCCACCTGCAAACCCAGGCCAAAGCCGAGCACCAGCAACGGGCAGGCCAACACATCCAACTGCAAAGCGGGCAGACCCTGCACCTCAAAGCCGAGCACCAGCTGCACATTCGCAGTGCCAATGGCCATCAGATACGCGTGCCCCAAGGCAGTGTTATCACCCAGGCCATGGGCAACCTGACCATCGAGGGCAACGGCCAGGGCGACCTGATACTGGGCAACGACAGTGCCGGCATCACCCTCACCAGTGAGGGCCACATAAAGTTGTATGGCAACACCATCAACCTCAAAGGCAGCGACGTCAAACTCAAAGGTCCGGTCAGCTACACCAGCGGTGGCAGCAATCAGCCGGAGACGCCAGCGCGCCCTGAAGCGGTTGAGCCTGTGATGATTATGAAGCTGGTGCCAGAAGAAAGTGTTCAATACCTGACCCCTGTGTTCCTCAGGGCATCGGACTGACATTAACAAGAATTAAGGATTTCAGGAGCAACCAATGGACGTCAGTTATCCCATAAAAACCTCAGCAACAGCGCGAAGCGAGGGCGCTTTGCTTGAGCTGTTGAGCAAGGTGCGTACAGAGGCAACAGGTCATTACCTGTTGAGTGAAGGCGGGCGTTGGCATGGAGGTATTCACATCACCGAACGAAGCCACCCCAACCATCCGTTTGAGCCGATACGGGCACTGGCCGATGGTGAGCTGGTGGCGTATCGCATGACCGAAGACTACCTGCAAAGCTCCTTTCAGGGGCAAACGCTGCACTACAGCAACAGCTTTTGCCTGCTTCGTCATCGTTGCCCAGTTCCGGACACACAAGACAGCTTTACTTTTTACAGTCTCTACATGCACCTGCGGCCGTTGAACTACCAGCCGGGCCCGCTATACCGGGTTAAGTCGACGCGCAACACGCGCCGCGCCGCCAACCCGGCAGAGCATTCCGGTGATACGCAAACACTGGCTGCGGGCTCTTTGATTGAGTGCCTGTCGGACCCCGCAGAACAACATTCGCTGGGTGGCAATGACTACCTGTTCGTCAAAGCCCGAACCTATAACCCGGAGAATGGTGACGTGGGAGAACCCTTCTGGGTCGCCCTGCACGAAAAGAATAGCCCTGCGTTTTATACCGATGGTTTTGAAGTACAGAGCACCTTCCCCCGCTGGTACCCACAACCGAGGATAACACCGCCTCAAGATAATGGCCTCGAGCGTTTCCAATTAACCAGTGGTCGCAATATCCGTTGGGCATCACCGCCCTATCTAAGTGCGGTGGCGGATGCGACATTGCCAACAGGCTCGCAACTGCTGCGGCTTGATGATGCTGAGGTTAGAGCTCGCTTGGGACAGGACGGCGCTGAATACACCTTCCACCGCTATCGCATCCTGAGCGGCGAGAATAAAGGTCAAGAAGGCTGGATGGCCTTTGATGCAGCGAGTTTTAGTCATATGCAGACCCAGGCCATCGCCCTGCCAGCAGAACAGCAGCCGGATATTCGCACCGACCAGCTGGTCGTACTGGAGACCCCGATAGCTATCCGTGCTGGTGATGCTCTGGGCTATTTGGGATTGCATGAGCGTTTGTGTCGGGAAGGTGATGGCAGTGTTGAACACAGCCATCAAATCCACCTGGAAGCTTTTGCGGTCGAGCCACCACCACAAGCTTTGTTTAATTCAGAGCACTGGCGCTGGATGAGCCAAGGCGATATCACCGACCACGAGGCTAATCCGAAAGCGGATAACGGCTTCTTTAAGAACCTATTGACCAGTCTGGATGATAATGAGGACGAGCATCTTAGCCACGGGGAAGTGCAACAAGCCTATCGCAATGACGAGATAGCGACATCACTGGAACACCTGCTCAGCCTTCACACCAATGAATGGCACGATGATGCCAATCGGGCGCATTACAAATGGTGGGAGATTTACCTGGGTCAGGTGCATGCCTGGGCCAGAGGCCAGGATGAAAGGCAGGCGTTTTATGAGAAGCTACAAGACAACCTCGAACACGAGCGTGAGCGCCTCACCCACCTGAAATGGCTGGACGCAGCTCAAGGTCGATTGGGCCTGACTAAGGATGTCTGGCATATGCATCCGATCAGGTTGGTGAGTCAGTTGCGACATGAACAACGCTACATCGATGTAGAGGACTTTATTCTCAACTATGATGCTGTTCATCAGGATAAGGATAGAATGGGCTGGTACGATCTTGTCGAACTTAAATATATAAATCTCGATCCATTTGGAGAAACCTCAAAGAATAATCTTCGCGACTTTTTAAATGCTATTAACACGGTCTATTATGACTATTTTGACGAGTTTAACGTTTATTATCTAGCTTATATTTTGGCCACGGCTCGGCTTGAATCCTATGATTTCACAAAAGGTCAAGCACGAGGTTTTTTTGATCCCGGAGCTGAGCGGCTTGGAGAGCAAGAAGCAAACATAAACTATGGTGGTAGACTAGGTAATAATCAGCCTGGTGATGGCTATCGATTCAGAGGGCGAGGTTATTGTCAGTTAACGGGGAGAGACAATTATGAAAGGTTGGGTAGTGCATTAA
Source organism: Aliidiomarina soli (assembly GCF_003986975.1). Taxonomy (GTDB): domain Bacteria; phylum Pseudomonadota; class Gammaproteobacteria; order Enterobacterales; family Alteromonadaceae; genus Aliidiomarina; species Aliidiomarina soli. The sequence continues at coordinate 195,890 of NZ_PIPO01000002.1, forward strand.
ATGTTGATCTAGTGACTGATCCTACATTCGCATCTGATCCTGAGCTAGCAACCAGAATTATCCTGCTGGGCATGAAGGATGGTCGTTTCACGGGGAGAAGTTTGTCACGCTATCTTGATCCCAAAATTTCAAATTTTCCAGACTACGTTGGAGCAAGAGGGATAATTAACCCTGGCGATAAACCAGAGATTATTGCGCGTGATGCACGTGAATTTCAAAAATTATTGGAAGAGGGCTTGTAAATGAGGTGGAGCTATTTTCATTCTTGTGCAGTGTTAATTTTTAGCATTACTCTTGGTTCAAGCACATATGCTTCTGAGAACGACTTACCAAATTATGGAGTAATCTCTGCAGAATTTGGTGTCGAATCAGGTCGTCATAAGTCGTGTGACATTTTTACTGACGAAAGGAACGAAAACATTGTCGAGGAGGGAGATGTGTGCCCTATTCAGCTTAAATCCCCTTGCCGAGATGAATTTTATTGCCATGAATTAGTCCACTTTAATACTAGGTTAGAAGAACGTCTTATTAGATTATATAGCGATAAATACGCCGTTTCTGGTGATGCCCAACGTCTTGGGATTAATCGTGATCCCGGAGTGAACCCTCTCGGTAGGCTTCATGGTTTCTATATAGTTGATGATAATTACTATCGAGCCATAACCGGTGCAAACATGAGACAATTATCTAGTGGACAATATTCCATTGGGTTTGGAGCTATCCAAGGTTCTAGGTTTTCACAAATAAACTTTCGTTATCAAAACGGTTTTATATATATTGATGACTTTTACGAAAGATTTCCTTTGAGTAATAGTGACGAAGAGAGACAGTTTAAATGTGTTCCTGAAGATGGTGAATTGCAGGTGTCTTTGGATACATTGAGATTCCAGGACAAATTAGGAAATAGTTTTTATGACTATGTTTTCAAACAATTATGTGGTTTTGAGGACAGTGATTATGAAAAGGTCGAAGAGGATTATAAACTTCTGGAGCCGCTACACTACCTACAAAAACTGAGCCCTGAGATAGAGGGTTATGCTAGGATGGGGTTACCCGTTTATAATGGAGGTAGTTTACTATATTTCACCTCATACTTGGCAGCAGACCAAGTTGAAAAACTCGATAGCCCCTTTCAATATTTATCCAGTAATCGCTCTCTAATTGTATGCTACGAAAATTGTGAGCCTTATACAGAATTCACAGACAGACGAAGCTATCCAAGGGAGCTTGATGCCTATTTCAGAGATGAAAATCGTCAGGCTGTTCTGAGTTCAGCGGATGTTCGGGCTATGTTATTAGTTGTTCCGGTAAGTATTACTAATGTTCAGCATTACAACAATATTGCCTACTACCTTGAGCAAAGTGGTCAGTATAACGAATCTATTCTGTTATTAAATGCAGTTGTAGCAGTCTTTCCCAATCGCACAGTCGCTTACATCAACCTAGGTGATGCTCATTGGGGGAATGAAAATTACGACCAGGCCCGAGAAGCCTACCAAACCTACATTCGCCTGATGCGTGAAAACAATCGTGAGCAACGCATTCCACAGCGGGTGCTAGAGCGGATTGGTGATTGAAAGGATAGTTTTGGATTAGTTAACGGTCTGCGGTACTCCGCTATAGGCCACCAGCCTATGAGAACTGGTGGCGCAAATGCACCGTTTGCGCTACTGGCTTGAAGATAAAGCGGCTGGCCCGCTGATGGATAGACTGTCCAGCGCTTTGTATCAATTGAAGCGTGATGAGAAGTCATGGATATGGCATGCTGCTTATGCTTGAAAAGCAGGGTATGGGTCACTCTGTCAAAAGAAGTATGGATCTCCTTAGCGATGTTATCAGGGAGTTAACCGATGAGCAGCGAGGCGATGCAACCGACTTCCAGTATTGGCTGAATAGACCTCTTGCTTAATGGGGGCTCAACTGACATCAATATATTGGCATCGGCACCGTCGCCTTCAAATTAGAGTAGGTCCAAGTCGGCATGGAAGTTCGGGCTGTAACCGATGCTGGTCTTGATACCAGCACCCATCACCTGGTCATCGTAAATGGTTAATACCTGCCCCTGGCCTTTATGGTGGAACCTACAATTAGTGGCTCCTTATTTTTACTAACTACCGATTGCTGCTAGGCTTTTATCACATAAGTCGCGTATTTCTTCGATCATAAGGTGGCACTGATTATGGTGGGATCTGTTGGTATGCTGAATTTTTTACGAGTACTGCGAGGGTTTGCTGGCCTGTGTTTTGTATTGGCGGTGGGTGCGATTATTCTTCAGATACTGGTCAATCTTGTTCATTTTGACTTTGTGATGCCATCGTCAATGGCAATCTTTATGCTTGGGGTGATGCATGCGGTATTTTGGTTGTGGGCGTTTATCGGTTTGCGCAGAATTATTAATAGTATTCATAAAAAGGAACAAGGGGGGCCGCACCCGTCCTTAAGCAAGCCCTGGCACTTATAAGTGCTTCCCCGCACTGTCGTTAAGCCCCCTGAAACGGACTTTCCATTTGTAACCAGAAAGGAACACCGGCTGCAAGTTCCTCGTCATTCAGCAGGCATTGATCTAACTGCTCGATGATGTCGTCTTTCTCGATTCCCTGGCCAATGAAAACCAGCTCCTGACGCATGTCACCAAAGGGTTCCTGCCACTTCTCATTGATATAATCCAGGCTTTCCTGATCGCTTGGCCAGTCATTGCTAGGCACCGCTTTCCAGAAGTAACCGGCCTCACCATACCGTGCAATACCGCCTGCCTGGTTCCATTGCATCGCTTGGTGGGGTCTGCTGGCGAGCCAAAAATAGCCTTTTGAGCGAATTAATTTCCCGGATGGCCATGACTGATGCAGAAACTGGTGAAACTTGGCTGGGTGAAACGGGCGTCGGGCGGTGTAGGTGAAGCTGCCAATACCGTACTCTTCGGTTTCAGGAACGTGTTCGCCGCGCATTTCTTTAAGCCAGCCCGGTGCCAGAGACGCTTTTTCGAAATCAAAAAGGCGGGTATGAAGTACCAGACTAGGCGATATGTCGCCGTTTTCTATCGGATAAACCCTGGCATCCGGGTTAAGACTTTTGACTATCCCAATGACTTTTTGCAGTTGCTCCGGAATCACCAGATCACTTTTACTAACCACAATCACATTGGCAAACTCAATTTGGTCGACGAGCAGGTCGGAGACACTGCGCTGGTCGTCTTCGCCTAAATGCTCCCCCCGCTCTTGCAATGAGTCCGCCTCGTTGTAGTCGTTGAGGAAATTGACTGCATCGACCACTGTAACCATGGTATCAAGCGTTGCAATGGACGACAGGCTTTGGCCGTCTTCGTCTTCGAAGGTGAAGGTTTCGGCGACAGGCAACGGTTCGGAGATGCCGGTACTTTCGACAATTAAATAGTCGTACTTGCCACTTTGAGCTAATTCAGTGACTTCCGTGAGTAAGTCTTCACGCAGGGTGCAACAGATACAGCCATTACTGAGCTCGATGAGTTTTTCATCGGCGCGACGTAACTCGATGTCATTCTTTAGCGTGTCGGCATCAATGTTGAGTTCGCTCATGTCATTGACGATAAGCGCAATACGAAGGTTATCGCGGTTACTTAACAGGTGTTTCAATAGTGTGGTTTTGCCTGCACCGAGAAAACCGGAGAGTACTGTGACGGGGAGTTTTGATGGTTGCATAAAATCAGCCTCAGGAAGATGGTATTGTTATGTTATAACATATTAAAAACCATCTTCAAAAGGCTGTTTTAAAACCAAGCTTTATTTACGTAATTAACAGCGCTTAGCGTTGTGCACTTTTCAGCATTTCGGATAGCCCAGCAACAGCACCGCCGATATTGGCCAGTTCAGCCGGCACGATCATGGTGTTGTTGGTTTTCGCCAGATTACCGAATTCCTTCACGTACTGTTCAGCAACTCGTAGGTTAACCGCTTCAGACCCGCCAGGGTGGTTGATCGATTCAGCGATTTGACGAATACCTTCGGCGGTCGCCACGGCAACCAGTTCGATTTCACGGGCACGACCTTCGGCTTCGTTAATCTGGCGCATTTTGTCGGCTTCAGACAGGTTAATAACTTCCTGTTTGTGACCTTCCGAGACGTTGATCATTGACTGACGTTCGCCTTCTGACTTAGCAATTGCGGCGCGACGTTCACGTTCAGCACGCATTTGCTGTTCAAGGGCGTCTTTAATACTGGCTGGTAGCTCGATGTCAGAGATTTCATAACGGAGCACTTTTACGCCCCATGGAGATGCTGCTTCATCGAGTGCTTTGACCACTTCTTCGTTTATCTTGGCGCGTTCCTCAAAGGTTTTATCCAGATCGGTCTGGCCAATCACTGAGCGCATGGTGGTTTGCGCTAGTTGTGAGGCTGCATAACGGTAGTCGTTAATGCCGTAACTGGCTTTATGCGAGTCGACGACCTGGATATAGAGAACGCCATCGATACCTACCTGGATGTTGTCTTTGGTGACACAGGTTTGCCGTTGTACATCAATAACTTCTTCTTTAAGCGTCTGAATGTAAGCGACTTTATCGATAAAGGGGATCAGAATGTGAAAGCCTGAGTCGAGTGTGCGAGAGTATTTACCCAGCCGCTCGATGACGAAATTGCTTCGTTGGGGGACGATGCGCGCGGTTTTCGCAATGGTGATAATTACCGCAATGGCAAAACCAATTGTCAGAATCAAACTTACACTTATTTGTGCTTCTTGCATTGTTTCGTTTCCTTGAGAGATGATCCCATTCGTGAATGGTTTGAAATTGTTCAGTAGGTTCGGTTAACTGGGTTTAGTTGCAGAGACGTGCAGCTGAATGCCGTCGTTATCCACAACCCAGGCAACGTCGCCCGATTTAAGTGGTTCATCAGAACGCGCGTCCCATTGCACACCGTTTAGCACAACGCGACCAGCGCCCTGAATAAAGTCGGCATGAACAAGAACGCGGTTGCCAATGTCCTGGCTTAATTTACTTGGTTGTTCGTTATCGTCGACCGTATAGCCTACAAACCAGCGCTTGCAACGGCCTCGGGCGGTAAACAATAACGCCAGGCTGATAATGCCAAATAACAGGAACTGCAGGCTGGCAGTTTCAATCCAGCCAAACTGCAGCAATAGCCCCACCACGATAGCCGCGAGACCGAAAAACACAGCCACGACACTGGTCGCCAGCAATTCAGATAATATTAGTAATACACCGATAGTAATCCATATCACGGCAACGCTCATGTTAAGTCCTTGTATTTATTAGCTCAGCCAGGTTGTATTCTCCGTTGAGTGGAGGGGATGTTCAAGTGAATTGTTTAGTACCCGCGCGCGTTTTTTGTCGTGGTTCGAACCAGGCTCAGCGTTTGTTCGTCTTATTACCATATTGATGAGGTAGGGATGCAAATACATTATTTGCTCGCATAAGTGACTAAGAAGGCATCCGTGAAATGGATAGTGAACAGATTGAAGTGCTGGTTCTTAGGGCACAGGAAGGCAAGCGTGGTGCTATGACAGCGCTTTACGGGCACTTTTTCACGCCCATGAAACGTTATGCAATGCTGCGGGTTCGGGATATGGCTCTGGCTGAAGACCTGGTGCAAAACGTGTGGTTAAAAGTGGGTAAGAGACTGCGCCTGATGAACGATGCCAGGGTATTTCGCAGCTGGCTGTACCGCGCCCTACGCTGGGAGATCATTGACTGGGCACGGCGACAAAGCAAAGTTGAGGTTGCATCGGTTGACAGCTTAACGGCTGAAAACGGCTATGAAGAAGCCGCCATTGCATACAATTATCGGCCCGATATAGAAGATGTGGCGCCACTGCTAGCTGCATTGAAGAAGGAAGAACGGGAGGTCATGGAGTTGTTTTATCTGAGCGAGTTGTCAGTCAACGAAACCGCTCTGGTGTTGTCGATTCCCGTGGGAACCGTGAAATCCAGACTACACGGCGCTCGTGAGAAATTACGCCATATCTATGCAAACGAGGAGTAACACAATGACTAGCAACAAAGATGTTGATCAACAAATTGAAAAAGACCTGGCTGAACAAGCTCGCGAGCTGGATAAATTAATGGATACCGGGGAAGGCTTGACCGGGTATTTAAAGCAGGGGTTTAAATACGATATTGGCTGGCTGGTCAAGGTTGCCTATGGGCTTGGGGTGATATTCTCAGTGTTGCTGGTACTCTGCGGTTATCGCTTTTTTACCGCTAGCGCCGATACTGAACTATTCTGGGGCGTGTTGTTTATCCTCACTTTTAATGCTCAGGTGGCGATTAAATTGTGGATCTACATGCAGACCAACCGTAATCACACAGCACGGGAAATACGGCTATTGGAACTGCGTTTGAAATCCAGAGCATGATGGTCTGTGTCGCCCTTGAGTAGCTGGAGATCTTTTGAAGGTGGCAGCCCAAACAGACGACTGTACTCGCGGGTGAACTGCGATGGGCTCTCATAGCCGACCTGGTAACCAGCGCCGCTCACATCGAATTCGTTTGTCAGCAGTAAGCGGCGCGCCTCCTGCAGCCTCAGCTGTTTCTGGTATTGCAGCGGGGTCATAGCAGTGACGTCTTTGAAGTGCTGGAAGAAACTGGTCGCACTCATGCAGGTCAGCTCGAGCAATGTGCTTTTACTAAAGGGTTCGCGGTAATGGTATTTAAGGTACTGAATCGCTTTGTTAACCTGCGCCAGGCGGTTGTCTCCGCTAATCAACTGGTGCAGAACCCAGCCTTGTTCGCCCTGCAGTAGCCAATAGAGAATTTCCTGCTCAGTCAGAGGCCCGAGAACTGGAATCGACTCGGCAGCTTCCGTGAGTAGAAGCAGCCTTTCAAAGGCTTGTAGCAGTTCAGCGGTGACCAGGCTAACTGCAATGGCTGTTTCACTGCCGGCTGGTCGGGCAGGTCGCGGGCTGTTCATTTTTAACATCAGTTCGCTGAGCAGGTTGAGGTCCAGGTCTAGTTTCAAACAAAGGTAGGGCGCCTCGTCCGATGCTTCAGTGATCTGCCCGGTCACTGGTACATCGACCGACACGGCCAGATAGCGGGCTATGTTGTACTCGAAAATACGCTCTCCGAGAATAACTTTCTTGGCGCCCTGAACAACCAGGCAGACTGCTGGTTGGTAGACCACCGGAATAGCAGCTGTGGGGGCTGAGAAGCGGGTCACAGACAGTCGTGGTACTGCGGTTTGAAATACACCGTCAGCAGGAAAACGCTGCTGTATTTTAACGGCCAGTGCCTGAGCCTGCTGAGCAATGTTCGTCATGTCTGTCACCCTCTTTAAGTTGTCTGGGTATTACTCAATGTCAGTGGTTGTGGACAGGTGAGCCCAGTCTATCAGCTCTTTCAGTCGGCCCTGATACGCTTTGCCAACCAGCTCGATGGCATCTGAACCCGCGGCGAAATGCAGTGGTGGGTTCGCCTCGTTGGTTAGTTTTGCTATCACCTGACCGAATTTGACCGGGTCGCCAGCCTGTTGATGATTATGGCTCTGATACGAGCCAATTACCTGTTCAGAGTAGGCTTGATAGTCTTCCAGTTTAGTATCTCCGTAGCTGACCGAGCTGGGGTCAAGAAAGTCCGTGCGAAAGAAGCCCGGTTCGACAATCGTCACGCCGATACCGAATTGCTTCACTTCCAGTGCCAGGCTTTCAGAGAAACCCTCGACCGCAAATTTGGTCGCGCAGTAAACCGACGCACCATCAAAGCCAGCGACGCCACCAATGGATGAAAGGTTAATAATATGCCCTGCTTTTTGCTGGCGCATATACGGCAATACTGCCCGGGTTACCGCCATCAGACCAAAGACGTTGGTGTTGAATTGCATCTCAATTTTTGGGGCTGCAATTTCTTCGAAAATTCCTAGCTGCCCATAGCCCGCATTATTGACTAACACATCAATTCGGCCAAAATGGTCTGCAGCCTGCTTTACACAGGCCTCAACCTGGTCGTGGCGGCAAACGTCTAATTCGAGTAATAAGACGTTATCGCCATACGCGCTATACGCTGCTCGCAATGTTTCGATATTACGCCCGGTGACAACAATATTGTCACCGGCCGCCGCTGCCGAAGTTGCGACCTGAAAGCCGAGGCCGCGTGCGGCTCCGGTGATAAACCAGGTCTTTATCTGTTGATTCGCCATACTATATGCCCTCGTCACTATACTAGAGTAGGTTGTGATAACGGGTATATAGTGGCAGCGAGCAGTGCAAGTGGTTAGCATAATGCTACTTTCTACTTGCCCAATAATACAATTTTTAGCGCGACGCCGATCGGCCTTCCACGGCTGATGCGAGCAGCCAACTTCTTCTTTGGACACCAATACATCATGCAAAAACAGAAAGGCTCATTCACTCCATTTATTACCGGCAAAAGTACTGGTAAGCGCGTGTTAGCGCTGTTGGTAGTGGTGCTAGTGACTATCGGTATATATCAGGTCTACAAGCCACTGCCTGCGGGTTTAGACCTTGAAGCGCCACCACGAAGCGCTGGCAACGTCGAGTTTCTGGCCGACCGAACCTATGTCGATGCCAGCGGTGAGCGCCAGGTGGAGCAGCAGATCTTCGATGCGGTGTTTGACATGATCGCTGAAGCACGGCAGTTCGTGCTTGTGGATATGTTTCTGTTTAACGACTTTCAGGGCGAGGTCAGTGAAACCCATCGGGCCTTATCCACCGAACTGACAGCGGCACTGATTGCGCAGAAACAGCGTTACCCCGAGCTGGAAGTACATGTCATTTCTGATCCGTTAAATACAGTCTATGGCGGACAGCCGTCGGCCCATTTTACCGCGCTGGAAGAAGCCGATATTCCGGTTGTGCTTACTGATCTGACCCGCCTGCGTGATAGCAACCCGCTGTACTCGGCGCTATGGCGGCCGCTTATCCAGCCGTTTGGTAATAGCGAAGGTGATACGTTGCCGAACCCGTTTGGCGAGGGCAAGGTGACTTTGCGTAGCTATCTGGCGTTGCTGAACTTTAAAGCGAATCACCGCAAATTGGTGATTGCCGATAGCGGCAATCAACTCAGCGCACTGGTAACTTCGGCCAACCCTCACGATGGTAGCAGCGCGCATAGTAATGTGGCGCTGCGTTTTAACGGCGCGGCGGCGTGGGATTTATTTGATAGCGAAGCGACCGTGCTGGAGTTTTCTGGCGGGACTGCGCCGGATACAGGTTTGCAGCCAGCAACCGCCAACGGAAATGAGCTAAGCGTGCAAGTAGTTACCGAGCGTGCAGTCGAGCGTGCGTTGTTGCGAATAATTGACCAGGCAGAAGCGGGCGAAGCACTGGATATGGCTATCTTCTATCTGTCAGATCGTGATGTGGTACGCGCATTAACAAGGGCGGCGCAGCGTGGTGTCCAGTTGCGCGTGTTGCTTGACCCCAACAAAGATGCATTTGGTCGCGAGAAGAATGGCGTACCGAACCGGCCTGTGGCGCATGAATTAACGGAGGCCGGGGTGCCGGTTCGCTGGTGCAACACCCAGGGAGAGCAGTGTCACGCTAAGTGGATGCTATACCGTGACCACCAGGGACAAGCGAGCATGCTGCTTGGCTCGACCAATTTCACCCGACGCAATTTGCATAACCTCAATCTGGAGACCAGTGTGGTAGTGCGCGGTGCCATCGGGTCCGAGCCTTTACAGCAAGGGCAACAATGGTTTGATGACCAGTGGCATAACCGCGACGGGCGCCAGTTCAGTGTCGACTACGCGACCTACGCCGATGATGGTGTGTGGCCCCGGTTACTGTACCGGGTTATGGAAGCCACCGGGTTGAGTACCTTTTAGTACCGACTCTTAAGTTACCCACAGTCAGCTCGCGACCAGCAGCAACGCCGCATAGATGCCGACGCCTAAGGCGAAGGGTAGAAAGCGGCTCTGCCGCTCTTCCGGGAGCTCCTCTTTGAGCACGTTAAGAATGATACTGCCAGCCAGGAAAGCAAATAATACGCTGGTTGCGGCTTCGCTGACTTCGACCAGGTGACCGACAGCCCAACCAAATAGTACGGCGCCTGAGAGTAACCAACGGCCACGTTTGAGATAGGCCTCACGATGATGTTTGAGCAGCCCGTGGTCGTTGACCAGAAAGTGAAATCCCATCGCCAGCACAAATAAAACCAATTCGAAGGTCGCGGATTCGCGATAGACCAGTAAATACCCAACCAGTGCGTTATACAGTGAGAACGAGACAATGTGCAGCCAGAAGACGCCGATGCCCGGAGCATGGTGTTGACCGGACTCGGGGTGGGTTTCTGGTTCGGGAAGTGGTTGCCGGTAACGCTTAACCCAGCGCTCCAGACCATAAAATACGGTCAGCCCGACGAGTGCCACCAGGTAAGCATGATGCTCAATGTAGGCAACCAGGCCGTGGCCACTGATAGTTTCCTGAGCTTCCACCAGTTCCGGAAATATTAAAATAAAAACATAGGCGACCGACACGCCGCCAGCGAATGACAGCGCTGCGCTGCGGGGGATCTCTTTTAGCCTCAGCAGCTTGGCTGCATAGGCGTGGATAAAGGCAAGCGTAATAACCAGAGTAAGTTGCAACAACATAGGCATCTCGCTTTCTTGCGCTAAAACTTTGTTCAGGTTAGTACGCGATAGCACCTTGCGGCAAATTCCTTTATGCCTAAACGAAACGTCTAAACGAAACGCCTAAACGTAATAATAAAGTCATATTGCATAAGTACAGTTGCCGCCATCTGTAGTGGAGCGGTAAACAAAGATGTTGTCGAGACTGAAAATTCGTACCCGGGTCATCCTGTTGGGTGGCATCCCAGTAGCTTTTCTTTTGTTAATATTGGTGGTTTCGGTGTGGGTGGCGAATACCAAGGATCGTTACTTTCACCAACTGTATGACGAGCATCTGGCGGTACTGGCAGATGTTATGGCCACTCAGCAGCTTCTGCAGCAGGATGCATTACAACCGATACGTCAGTATCGAACGGGCTGGTCCTCAGCCGAAGCTACCGACGAAAGCGTACGCGCTTTACTAAATCAGGCCGCGACTCACTGGCAGGCCTTCGAAGCGTTGCGGCCGCCGCTTGCGTCTGCTGATGACAGCGACGTGGTAGATTATACCGAGTTGGATGAAAGCTTTCTTCAGGCCATTGCAAAGTATGAAGAATGGCTAACCCCAGCAGGCACTGACGCTCTCACCGTGCGGATTCTGAACGAGTCCACAATTACCTCGGAAATTAACCAGTATATAAATCACTTTAGCAGTTTGGTTGATGGTTTTGTGCAGCAGCAAATTGAATCCGCTGTCGTGGTACGTGACCAGGCAGAGCGGTTAACCTGGTTGCTGGGTTGGATTTATTTGCTAGGCGGCGGTGTTCTGTTGGCTGGGGTTGTGGTGTTTATTTGGGTCATCCAGCGCAGTATTCGACTCCCCTTAGAGGGTTTGCGTAACTTACTCAATCAGGTGGCCGCGAACTCTGACCTGCGACTGCGTGCTGACGACAGTGGCGAGGACGAAGTCGCGGAAGCGGCGAAAGCCTTGAATATCATGTTGTTGCATATGCAGCGACTGATTCAGGACCTGGCAACGAACTCCTCTACACTCAATGAGCAGGCGAAACTGGTTCAATCAAGCAGTGACCATATCTCCGTGGGTACTCAAACCCAGGCCACCCGGTCGGAAACGCTGGCGGCGGCGATCGCGCAAATGAGCGCAGCAGCGAGCCAGGTAGCCAACCATGCCGAACGTGGTGCGGAACGGGTAGGTGACACAGAAGCGCTGAGCAACGCCGGGCAGACCATTGTGCAGGAAAATGCAGGCATGATTGAGCAGCTCGCACGCCAGGTGGCGGTTGGCGCTGAGGTGGTGGTCGGTTTGCAACGAGATTCTGAAAAGATTTCAGATGTGCTGGATGTTATTCGTAAGATTTCTGAGCAAACTAATTTGCTGGCGTTAAATGCCGCGATTGAAGCAGCCCGGGCTGGAGAGGCAGGGCGCGGCTTTTCGGTGGTTGCTGATGAGGTCCGCTCGTTATCCGCCAGTACACGTGACGCCACTGAGTCGATCCGGGTTATGATTGAACAGTTGCAGCAGCAAGCAGGCCAGGCTGTCGAGACAATGACCTCGGTTAAGTCTCAGGCGGAGCGGACAGTCGGTTTAAGTAAGAACAGTGAGCAGCATTTTGCCGATATTCGCAAGGCAATCGCGGGTATTGCAGACGTCACTCAACAGATTTTCGCGGCAACCGATGAGCAACAAAAAGTCGCCAGCGACACGGCAGGAAATATTACCCAGTTAAATGAAGAAATTACCCAGCTTTCAGGCGCTGCCCTGAATGCTGCAGATGCCAGTGCCAATATGAGCCAGCAAACGGAGTATCTTGCTGCGGGCTGGCAGCAGTTTAAAGCCTAGTTATTGACTTGCGTCTGTCTATGAACCTCAATGAGGGGTATGCAATGTTCATAGACCAGTACGAGGAGTTCGATAATGCCCGGGAAGAGCCCGCAGAGAGTTTCAGACAGTAGTGTGTGCGTTGATCAGGTTATTCAGCGGGTAGGTAAAAAAATAACGCTGGGTCTGCCGCTTGGTTTAGGGAAGCCGATCCATTTCGCCAATGCCCTGTACCAACGGGCAAAAGCGGACCCCTCGCTGGAGCTTCACATTGTGACCGCGCTGTCACTGGTGGCCCCGACGCCGTCGGCAGGTCTTGAGAAACGCTTTATGGACCCCTTTATCGAGCGTTTGTATGGTGATATTCCTGAGTTGGAATACGCCCGTGATGTGCTTGCTCACAATCTGCCGGACAACGTGAAGGTCTCGGAGTTTTTCTTCCAGGCTGGTAACTTCCTAAACCACAAAGAACAGCAGCAGCGCTATATCTGTACCAATTACACCCACGCCATGCGTGATCTGATAGCGTTAGGCGTGAATGTTGTCGGTCAGCTAGTAGCACCAGATACGGATGCCGATTACCCACGGCAATTTAGCCTTAGCTGCAACCCCGACTTGTCACTGGACTTATTCACTAACCTGCGAGCCGCGGAAACCGAGGCTAACCCCATAGCGCTGGTTGCGGAGTGCAATACTAACCTGCCGTTTTTCGGGCGTGACGCGGCGCTACCGGTGAACACGTTTGACCTGGTTTTAGAAACCAATGAGCCGGATTACCCGCTCTTTTCAGTCCCGCAAACCCCGATTAGCGCCTCAGATCACCTGATTGGCTTCTATGCGAGTTGCCTGTTAAAGGATGGCGGTACCTTGCAGGTGGGGATAGGTTCATTGGGCTCAGCGTTAATCTACAGTACCTGTTTACGGCATCAGAACAACACGGCCTGGCGGCAACTATACAACAAACTTGAGGTAGCAGAACGATTTCCAGTGGCTGATAAATGTGGCGGCCGCGAGCCTTTTAGCAAAGGCCTGTACGGGTGCAGCGAAATGATGGTCGATGGCTTTATCTACCTTATGGAAGCTGGCGTTTTAACCCGACAAGTCTATCCGGATGCGGAACTGCAAGAGCAGATCAACGAGGGCCGTTCAGAGCCAGGGGCAGGTAACGACGGGCGCCTGCAGCAGGGAGTTGTCATGCACGGAGGCTTCTATCTGGGACCGCGTAATTTTTATAAAAAACTAGCACAGCTAACGGCTGAGCAACGCCAGCTTATCTGCATGAGCAGCGTAAATTACATTAACGACCTGAATGATCATCGCTTTGGTAACCAACGGCTCAAAGTCGCCCAGCGGGTGTCTGGTCGTTTTATTAATTCAGCGATGCAATGCACACTGGATGGTGCAGCGGTGTCGGACGGACTGGAAGATGGCCGGGTGCTGAGCGGCGTCGGCGGACAATATAACTTCGTCGCGATGGCCCATGAACTGGAAGACGCGCGCTCCATATTAACCATACGCAGCACACGCACGTCAGGCGCTAAGACAAGCTCCAATATTGTCTTTTCTTACGGACACTGCACCATCCCGCGTCACCTGAGGGACATTGTTATCACTGAATATGGCATTGCCGACCTGCGGGGTAAATCCGATGAAGAGGTTTATCTGGCACTGATCCGTATTGCCGACTCCAGATTTCAGCCCGGTCTGTTAGAGCAGGCGCAGGACGCAGGCAAAGTGAACACGAACTTTGAATTACCTGCTGCGTGGCAAAACAATACCCCCGCTGCTATCGGGCAAAGTTTGAATGACCTCCAGCAGCAGGACCTGTTTCCGCCATTTCCTTTCGGTTGCGAGTTTACTGATGACGAACTAAAAATAGGCAAGGCGTTGAAACAGTTAAAAGCCGATACATCCACGCGCACAGGTAAACTGCTGACCCTGCTAAGGGCATTGCTGTCAGGCACAGGCGGTAAAGACTATGCGTCGCTGTTACAACGCATGGAATTGGATAGAACAGATAGTGTTGGTGCCTGGCTAGAGCGCCGTCTATTGATTCGGGGGCTTAAAAAAGCGGGGCTCTGAGCTCTGTGCCTGGCGACCATTGAAGCTGGCTTTCACATGGCGAACTTGCTACGTTCAGACATCGACTGAAACCTGATGTTCTGTTAACAGCTCAAGGAATTCACCATGCTATATAGCTTATCCCGGGTAGCTGCTTTTGCGCTTTTACTCGTCGCTTGCTCAGTGTTTGCCGATGAAATTGATGACTTTACCGACGACATGGAAAAGCAGGCTGGCTATTACACGTTTTACATTGATGCCGCTGACGATGCACTTTACTTGGCAGTTCCCAAGCAAAGTGACGCCTTTATTTTTCAAAGTAGCCTACCGCGAGGCGTCGGCTCGAATGACCTTGGTCTGGACCGCGGGCAATTAGGTAAAACCCGCCTGGCGGAGTTTTCGGTGCACGGAGATCGGGTTTTACTCAGCGAGAAAAACACAGATTACCAGGCACTGACCGATAACGACGCGGAGCGCAGAAGTGTCGAAGAGGCTTTCGCTGAATCGGTACTGTGGGGCTTTGACGTCGTTGCGCAATCAGACGACCATGTATTAATTGATTACACGCCCTTTCTGTATACCGATATCCATGGCATTGGACCTCGCTTAAAAGAACTGGATGAAGGTGATTTCAGTGTCGATGCCACGCGTTCAGTTCTGTGGCCTGAGCGCACCAAATCTTTTCCGCAGAATACAGAGTTCGAGGCCAAGGTGACGTTTACTGGTGACGGAGCAGGGCAGTATGTGCGCTCGGTCACACCTGAGCCGACGGCGATTACCGTGCATTTACACCACTCTTTTATTGCATTGCCGGATGATGGCTATCAACCGCGCAGTTTTCACCCTAATAGCGGCTATTATGCGCGAGGCTTTCAGGACTACGCTGCGCCGCTGGGCGAGTCGATGGACCATCGTTTTATTACCCGCCACCGTTTAGAAAAGAAAGACCCCACGGCGCAGGTCAGCGAAGCGGTTGAACCTATTGTTTATTACCTTGACCCAGGTGTTCCCGAGCCTGTTCGCACTGCGCTTTTAGAGGGCGCGCGCTGGTGGAATGAAGGCTTTGAAGCGATTGGGTTTAAAGATGCGTTTGTAGTGCAGGACCTTCCTGACGACGCCGATCCGATGGATGTGCGTTACAACGTGATTCAGTGGGTACACCGGGCAACCCGCGGTTGGTCCTATGGTTCGTCAGTCACAGACCCGCGCACCGGGGAGATATTAAAGGGGCATGTAACCCTGGGGTCATTGCGCGTACGCCAGGATATGCTCATTGCTCAGGGGCTGCTGGCGCCCTTTGCTGAAGGACGCGACAGCGAGCAGATGATGGCAGATATAGAGGCGATGGCGTTAAATCGTATCCGTCAGCTGTCTGCGCATGAAATCGGGCATACACTAGGGATCGCGCATAACTTTGCAGCGAACTCGCAGGATCGTGCTTCAGTTATGGATTACCCGCACCCATTGGTTACCCTAACCGGGGATGGCGAAATTACCCTGCGCGATGCCTACGACACAGGTCTTGGTGTGTGGGACAAGTTTACTGTCGCCTACGGTTATTCCCAGTTCGCATCCGCCGATGAGGAACGACAGGCACTGCAGTCCTTGCTCGATGACAGCAAAGCGCAGGGCCTGAACTTTATTTCTGACCGGGATGCACGGCCCATCCACGGAGGGCACCCGACCGCCCACCTTTGGAACAACGGCGCCGATGCGACCGACGAACTGGAGCGGTTGATAGACATACGGCGCACTGTGATGGCGCACTTTGGGACGGGTAATCTGGCCCCCAACCGGCCACTGGATGAACTAGAGCAAGTGTTTGTACCCATGTACCTGCTCCATCGCTATCAGGTTGAAGGCGCGGTTAAACTGGTTGGCGGCATGCACTATCGGTACTTACTCAATGGAGCAGGGGAGCCGGACTATCGGCCTGTCGAAGCGAATGCACAGAACCGGGCGCTGAACGCGTTGTTGGGTACGCTAGAAGCGGAGTTCTTAACTATCCCTGAGCACATTGAAGCGTTATTGGTGCCAAAAACCTACGGCTCAGATGACTCGCGCGAGGACTTCCCGTCACGCTGGGGGCTGTTTATTGACCCGGTTACCATTGCGGAAACCAGTGCCCATCATACCCTGCAGTTATTATTTAATGCTCAACGCATGAATCGTGTGCATTGGCAGTCACGCAACAATGAGTATGCAGAGCTGGCGCCGGTATCTATTGCCAATCGTTTGCTTGATCAGGTACTTAGCGACGTGGAAGGCGACCCGATTCGCCAGCGCATTGCCTATCTGTCGTTGTATCACCTGGTGAATGCTCTGCATGATGAGCGGACCGTACCTGAAGTGCGCGGGCAATTTCACCACGCTCTTCACCGCGCCCAGGAAGCACTGGCGTCGCAATCCGGTTATTACGCCACCTATTTAGCTGGTTTGATCGCCGATGGGTTGGACCAAGGCGCCTGGCCGGAGGCTTTTAGCCCCGCATCCATGCCGCCTGGTTCGCCGATTTAAGGTAAAGAAAGGGCTTATTCAGGGTCTTCGTCACAGCAGCGCTTGCGCCCTGCTGTGATGGTTTTTACCCACCAATGATTCCGCCATCCTCTCGCGTAATCACCACCGTTGATGAGCGCGGGCGGGCACCATTGCCGGTCGGCCAGCTACTACTAAAGTTGCCGGATGGTGAGCTTTCTCCGGGATGTTGAATATTCACAAACATGGTGCGGCTGTCGGGTGTGGTCACCACTCCGGTGACCTCACAGTCGACCGGCCCTACCAGGAAACGCTTAAGCTCACCTGTACTGGGGTCTGCGGCAAGCATCATATTATTCCCGAAATTGCCGTGCTGCATCAGTGCGCCACTCATATCTGTCTGGATCCAGAGCCGCCCCCCATAGTCAAACCAAAGGCCATCGGGGCAAGCAAACTGATTGTCAGCTGTTAATGTAGTTTCTTCGCCGCGTTGGTTTGCAGTGTGAGTACCTGCTTCGCCACCGAGTAAGAAAATATCCCAATGAAATGAGGTGGCGCTTTGCTGCTGATCTTCACTCCAGCGGACGATATGGCCGTGAGCGTTCTCAGCTCTCGGATTGACAGCGTCGGTTTGTAATTCACTACGGCGGGTGTTGTTGGTAAGCGTGAAATAGACCTCTTTGCTCGTTGGGTGAACGGCTCCCCATTCCGGGCGGTCCATTTTGGTCGCTCCCATCACATCGGCCGCGAGGCGCGTATTTAAAAGCACATCCGCCTGAGAGTTAAAGGTAACGCCCGCCTTAAGTGCGTTCGCTTTAAAGTCCGGGTGCTCACTATCTAACGGCAACCAGGTGCCTGTACCATCGTCATTAAAACGGGCAACATACAGTGTCCCGTCATCGAGTAGCTCGCCGGAGGCTGTTGACTGGTAATAGGGTTTTGCCGAGACAAATTTGTAGATGTATTCAAAGCGCGCGTCATCGCCGGAGTAAGCCACCAGAGGTTCACCTTCAACCGCTGGGGCAAAGACGATGCCTTCATGAGCGAAGCGGCCTAACATACTGCGTTTCACCGGTTTACTAGCTGGGTCAAAAGGGTCTATTTCGACAATCCAGCCGAAATGGTTGGGCTCATTTCGGTAGTCTTCTGCGGCAGTCCCGGCAACTGACGAGGCATTGAAGCGATCTGTTTCATCGCTGCGGGGAGTCGCGGTCTCCCAGTAATAACGGCTATGGTCGCGGCGAACGCCATATCGTTGATGCTCGCGAGGTGGCGTTTCATCGTTGTTGATAAAGCTACCAGCCCAGTTTTCTTCGCAGGTCAAATAGGTTCCCCACGGCGTATAGCCATGCGAGCAATTATTAATCGTCCCTCGTGTGCTGGTGCCTTCGGGGCTGTAGCGCGTAACCAGCATGTCGTGTCCGGCCACCGGGCCGCTGATTTGCATCGGGGTGCTTGCGGTAATTCGCCGGTTGTACGGGCTGCCCGTGACCAGTTGCCACTGTCCGTCCGGGTTACGCAGAATATGCGCAACCGATACGCCATGGGCCATCATTTCTTTGAATACTTCCTGCTGCGGACGCGGTGCCTGCGGTGCATAGCGGGTATGTAGCGTCTCCGGGTCAACATATTCATGGTTCATGACCAGCAGGCCTTCGGTTGAAGAATTACCACCGTCTTTCACGTCAATTGGAAAGAAATGCATACCATCATGATGTGAACCAATTTGTCTGGCCTGATCTAACGCAGTATTACTGGCATCGTCCTTAAACTCGCTGGCACCATTTACCAGTGGGGTACCCCAGGGAAGAAACGCTTCGGCACGATATCCGGGAGGGACATCGACGGTATCGCTTCGGTTACCCGCAATGGCTTGAAAGCCGAGTCCGGCAGATGGGGCTGGCGCTGTTGGCATAGCGCAGCCAGCCAGCAAAGGAGAAACCATAAACGAACTTACGGCGACGCCAAGACCACCTTTAAGAAAAGAACGACGACTTAGCTGGCGATTAACCACGTCATAAAAGTCATCACCGTTCGATTGATTGCAAATGGGATCAACACCTGAAATATCAATCTGTAAATTCTTATCCTGAGTAGTCATGGCATGTGCGTCCCGTGGCGAAAGGCTTAGCTGGGTAAGCTATGTGATCGTCGTGTAGCAGCCACTTTACTCATTTTAGATGACGGTTTAATTACATTTAGGTGTCGATGCTTTGCTCATGTACGGCTCACATCGACTGACTTTATACTTTGTATCGTCGCAACTGCTCGTCCACCTGCTGAATCAAGTTACTTAATCTGTTGCTAGCGTTTGCAGTTTCTTCGGCTTGCTCGGCAACTGTTGCGCTTTGTCCTTTTAGTCGCTCTAAACGGACGCTAACATCGGTCGATACCGCATTTTGCTCTTCTGCAGCACTAGCAACCTGTGCATTTTGCCCGGTAATAGTGTCAACCGCCTGGCTCACAGTCTCACTCATCTCAGTGACCTCCTCGACCGCCGAGAGGCTCTGCTGCGATTGCTCGGACTGAGCAAGAATGACCGTTCCGACCGCTTTGACGCCGCGGTGCAAACTGTCCAGCAGATGAGCGATATCCTCGGTTGAGCGTTGCGTTCTGGAGGCAAGCGCGCGGACTTCGTCGGCGACAACAGCAAAGCCCCGGCCAGCTTCACCCGCTCGCGCCGCCTCGATAGCCGCATTCAGTGCAAGTAAGTTGGTTTGTTCTGCAACCGAATTGATGACTTCCATAATACGCGCAATATCGTCGGACGCTTGGGTTAGCGACGTTAATTCCTGCTCTGCCCGCTCTGACTCGTTAGCAAAGTTAACCTGCTGATTACGCAAACGGCTGATCATGACGCGCATCGCTTCAATTTGCTGGCTAATTTCTACTGCTGACGCTTCAGCTAAACTCGTGTTGTCAGCAACGTTACGCGCCGTGGTTGCCAGTTCATGGACTGCGGTTGCAATGGTTTCAACCTCGCTCGCCTGGTCTCCTGCCAGCTCATCGGAATGACCAGCTATCTGGGCTACCTTGGCGGATTCTGCATGGGATTGTTCGCTTAGGGTGGCTACAGACGCGATGGTCACTCGCAAGCGCTCAAGCAAGGCATCGAACTGGCGGCCCATATCGCCTAACTCATCGGGTGATTTTGAGTTGATGCGCTGGACTAAATCGCCTTCTTCTTCGACGATACTGCGGATCATGAGGTTCATCTGGTTAATCCGCCGCAGCACTATGTGATGCACGAGCCATAAGATAATCGCCAATAAAAGTAGCCCAAATGCGATAATGACAATGACCAGCCGCACGGCCTGCCAAATCATTAGCGTGCTTATTTCCTGATTATCTGCGCCTACAATGATGTCATATCGCCAATTAGCGAAAGGTGTTTCTGAAAGCTGCCATTCATTCGCTGAACTGTTAACAATGCGCGTGACTTCATTTGAATTGAGGTGCGACGAGTGCAACCGAATGGTGCCTCGGTCGTCGCGTAATGCAACAAATCCGTTATTCAAAATACGCGCGTCTGCAATATATTGCTCAAGTTCGTTAAAGTTAGCCAGGTAGCCTACATATAGAATACCAATGATTTGATTCCTGCTATTAAAGACAGGCTGATACGCTGTGATATAGGACTGGCCAAGAATGTTTACCTGTCCGGAGTAGGTGTCGCCACGCATAACCGTTTGGTAAGCCTGAGTTGAGCTATCCAGATGGGTTCCTGTCGCCCGCTGACCCTGAGAGGTTTGTACGTTGGTCGCAATGCGAATGAACTGGTCACCCTGGCGGGAAAAAATAGTCGCCGTGCCACCTTGTAACTGGCTATGCAAATCAACCAGCTGAACGCTATTGGCCAGCGCTGTTCCCGCTAAAATCAGATCGGGAACCTGGTGTTCACCGACCTGCACCGGATTACCCACATCAAGCCCACCCTGACTATCCACTAAATGATTTAAGGTTGCCAAACTAGCGGCTACCTGATTGCTCATCAGACGGTCAGTGATGGTCAGCATGTCTTCAACAGCTTGCGTGACCGATGCTTTTTCAAGTTCCAGAGCGGAATTTATTCTGTTACTGGTTTGAGTCGTAGCGATGATCACGCCAAGCGCGGTAAGGGAGAGAATGGTGAGACTAAGCCATAGGCTCATGCGTTTTAAAATAGTCATAGTATTTAGAGCCCAGATGGATAATTGCGCAATGCTATATTAAGTTTATCTTTTCCACAAAGCTAAACTTTGAATTAATTTAAATATGAAAAAATTAATTCAATTATTCAACTATTTATTAACCATGGTAAAAAATTAGAGATTACTGAGCTTTCGGTGTAGTAAGTTAAGAAGGTTAAATTATGGAAAAGCTTCCATAGTGGCTTGTGACTGATTTGCGTGGTCGATATTATAGTTCTTTAATTTATTACACGGATGTAAAAGGTATTTTGGTTTGAGAAATCTAATTGTCTTCTTTTTTATCTGCTTGATTGTTTCGGCTTGTAGCCAGGAAACCTCTGACGACAATGAACTTCAAAAACGGAACGGGGTAGAGCATGGCACGCGCTACAGTTGGTATTTGAATGGGCAATTAAAACAAGAAACAGAGTTTAGTCATGGTCAGATAGTTCGGCATAGAGCCTGGGATAGGAATGGTAAACAGACGTCACAAATCAACGTAGTTGGCCAATCGTTGGATGGCAGAGTTTTCTGGACTGACTTTGTCAGTGACGCTGTTCATTCATACATGGAATACAACTTTCATGACGGAGTAATACAGGACCAACGTTTTAAGGTTGTTAGCGAGAATGATAAGGGAGAGGTTAGCTTAACCGACTTGAACGTAGAATATAGTGATGGGCTTCCGACTAAAATGATTTTCCTAACCAGAGAAGATAATCAGTCAGCGCGCTCAGAGACTACCTATGACTACTTGCCAACTCATGTGGCGATTAGGAGAGAGGGACCAGACTACAGTGAACAGAGCACCTCGACGAGAGAGGCGCTGCTACGGCAGGACAGACTGATCATTAAAGATAACCTTATTTACCAACACACCAGCGTAGTCGATTTATTAACACTTTCAATGCGTTTCTATTACGATTACGTCAATTCGATTTGGTGGCATGGCTTGGATGGGAATGCATGGGAAATTTCAATGCAAGAGGACGGCACCGCCCAGTTTAATTCCTGCATAGTCGGCGGGCGAACTATGGATAGCCGCGGTGCGCGAGGTACCTGTGATACAGAATATGGTGCGGCCGATGAACTGGTAGAGCTTGATCAGGTTCAGCATATACTGGCTGACTGCGCAGCCCTTTCAAGACCCTTGTGTCGATACCCCTAACCTTCAATACATTGTAGTTTTGCCTTAGTAGATTTACCTCCCCTTAACGTAAGCTTGGCTTTAAACGCGTTATTTTATAGAGATATAGTGTTTGCAGACAGGCTTAAAAACCAAGTGAAATAAATTAGGTATTGCGATGATAAAAAAAGGAATTTTGTTTCTGAGTGCTTTGCTTGTTATGGCCTGGATAGCACTGATGTGGAGCGGTAATGCGTATGCGGAAAGGGAGGTATTGACGATGGAGCAACGGGAAGACGCGATGGCTGAGTTAGAGCAAAAGCGGGAGCAGCGGCGCGAGAAAATAGCAACCATTGACGACAAGGACCTGGTTGAAGCGCTCGAAGCAGAGGAGTATGTGATTTACCGCAACACTCGCGGATCGATTCAGTTCGACGAGGAACCAACTGATTATTCGTATGTTGATCCCATTCGCGCTTCTTTTATTGGACCATTAGGGCAACGGTTTGCTGCAAACCGGTTTGAGCGGATGGAGGATTATGAGACGCCGGCTGCGCTGTTTGAAGCCTACCGTAGCAGCTTTGTGGTCACCACAGATTCGCCACAGGGCCAATCATTCCGCCTGCACGAGCCGTTTGCTTTTCCGTTTGAGAATCAGCTTCAGTTTACTCAGTTAGTGATGGACGATGGCGAGGTGAAGGACCTGCCTGATTTATTAAACTGGGAGGCGCGTACGGCTGAAATCCGATACGAGCCAGATGAATACTATTTCCTTGAAACGCGTTCTGAGAATGATGCAAAGCCGGTCAAAATTATCGGTGAGGTTGCTGCGGAGTTGCCTCTGGATGTGATTCAGTTTGAGTTTCAAGCCTCAGATTTGGGACAAACGAAAAGCCAGCGCGGCTATTCAGTTACCCTGGTTCAATTGAATGAATTTAACTACGAAATAGAGGTTGAGATACCTGATGACCAGGTCATGCGATTCCGCGATCAGGATATTGTTGGCGAGGCAATGGCGCTGAATGAGAGAGAGCTTGCGCGTCAGATGAGCACCTGGATTCAGGCTGATTACGATGATCAAATGAGTGACTGGATTGATGACATTATCGAACGTGCCCTGCGTGGCGAAGTCGATGCAGACACCGTGAACAATGAAGGCTATGAGAAGTTTGTTGAGCTGTCGGTGGCGCAGGGGACAACCTTGCGCAAAGCGTTTGCTTTTATGGGACCGATTGATGTCGCACGAGTTACCTTACTACCGCGGGCTCAAACGGAAGAGAAAGTAAGCCATGCCCTTGAATTTCCGATTCACTTCGTCGGCCGCTCGCAGCTTGCTGGTGAATTGGATCTGGATACGCTTCCGCAGATTAACGTGCAAGGTACAGTCTATGACCAATGGTCGTCACTGCGGACTGACCTGACAGCAGAGGATATGCAACAGCTGATAGATGTCCGCTATCAGAAAGTTCGCCCGTATAGTCCGGGCGGCTACAACCACACTGAGCAGTTACACTTGCGCTATCCTAAAGTGCAAAGCGATATGTTTATCAGCCGTTCCGAACGTTACGCCTTCGATCAGAAATCGCAAGAGCAGCGTAACTTGCTTAAAGGGATGGTTCATTTTTTTAACCGCGCAGGCGAAGAGATTGAACAGACCCGCGACAAAGATGAGCTATTCAGCTTCACCAGGTCAGGCCTCAACTACACACCGCAATATATGCCGCAGTGGCCAACTCATTTGCAGGCCACGATTCCGGTCATCACTGCACCGAATATTGTCAAAGAAAACTACAACGCGGACAACTTACCTGCTGGTATGCACTTAGATGACAACCGCTTGACGGTTGATTATGAGGTATTTACTCCAAGGGAAGAACTCAATGGTTCGCTGCTGGAAACTGAGCTGCGTAATCGCTTTTTTGCCAGAGATGCAGAGCAAAGATACATCAAGGGAGTGAGTCCTGTGGTTGTGCGCGAGCGTGAAGCAGGTGAGCCGGTGCACGTGTTTTACTTTTTAGGGCAGCCCGCCAGTATTGAAATCTGGTATCGCGGTGACATTCAAGACATTGACTATGAAATGGATGTCGAGCTACGTGAGGAATCCGAAGAAAACCGGGTTAGGTCAATGCAGAATCTCCTCTAGCTTTAAACACCAAAACACCAATAACCGGCAGGTGGAGCAAGAGCAACAAGCAGGCCGCTCCAGCTTCCTCAGCTAGTAACACTTCATAGAAGTGTAATATTTCCTTCGTTTAATTCGAGTACAGTAGCTTCTCAAATCGCATTGGAGAAGCTATGAGGTTCTTTCCGAAGGAATTAAGTTGGTTAGCATTCAACGAACGCGTACTGCAGGAAGCCGCGGATAAAACTGTTCCTGTGGTTGAGCGAATGCGATTTTTAGGTATTTTCTCCAATAACATGGATGAGTTTTTCCGCGTACGGGTAGCCGATGTTCGGCGTCGTCTTTTTTTCGCGCAAACTATTGAAGAGCAGGCCGATAACGAACAGTTATTAGCAGCTATTCATCAGAAAGTATTAAGTCAACAGCAGCAGTTTGATGAGTCTTATCGGGATGTGCTCAAAGCATTGCTGCGCAAAAACATTCGCGTGATAGACGAGCAGCAGGCCACTGAAGAAGAGCGTGCCTGGCTGACAACTTTCTTTGATGAGAAAATAAAGCGTTGTTTAGTACCTTTGTTAATAAAGCCTTCAACCAATCTGGTCAAAGCGGTTAACGAAGATGCGACGTATTTGTGTGTTGAAGTGATTGACCAGGGCAAGATCACGTATGTCGCCCTTGAAGTGCCCACTGAGCAGCTCCCCCGGTTTATCAAACTACCTTTTAAAAATAGTAAACGTAACAAACGCGTTATCCTGCTTGATAACGTCATTTGCCTTTGCCTGCACGAGTTGTTTGAAGGCATAGTACCCTTTGACTCGTTGCGTGCTTATTCTTTCAAGCTTACGCGTGATTCTGACTACCGACTTCCTCACGATATCGATCAGAGCTTGCTGGAGCAAATGGAAGAGGGCATTCGTCAACGCTTTGATGCAGAACCCGTGCGGTTGGTTTATGACCGTAGCATGCCGCGGAAAATGCTCTATTTCCTCCACGACAAACTGCAGCTGACAAGCCATGATTCTTTGGTTGCTGGTGGCCGTTACCGGAATACCCGGGATTTTGTAACCTTTGAAAACTGGGGGCATCGTTCTCTGGTCTATTCCAGGCTGGTGCCTATAGAACACCCTTACCTTATTAAATACCGCAATATATTTGATGCTGTGGCGAAGCGCGATGTCTTACTTTACTACCCGTATCATAAATTTTCTCATGCTACTGAGCTTGTGCGGCAAGCCTCCTATGACCCCCAGGTGGAAAGCATCCAAATGTGTATCTACCGGGTGGCGCCGCAATCCCGAATTGTACAGTCGTTGATAGAGGCGGTTAATAACGGCAAGAAAGTCACTGTCATGGTTGAACTGCAGGCTCGCTTCAATGAAGAAGCTAATATTGAGTGGGCAAAGCAAATGACGCAGGAAGGTATTCGTGTCATTTTTGGTATCAAAGGATTAAAAGTACATTCAAAACTTATCCTGATTAAACGTAAAGAAGGCAAAGTAATTCGTGACTACGCGCTCGTTAGTACGGGAAACTTTAATGAACGAACCGCGCAGATTTATACAGATTTTAGCTTGTTAACCGCACATCAGGCCGTTTGTGCCGATGTTGAGAAAGTTTTCCAGTATTTCGAAGCACCTTACCGGCGCTTTGATTTCAAGCATGTCTGGGTATCCCCAATTAGTACGCGTTCTAATTTTGAAAGGCTGCTCGCCAGTGAAGTGAAACACGCAAAGTACGGGCGCCGCGCCGAAGTGGTTATCAAAGTAAATAATCTGGTTGATGAATCGATCATCGATAAGCTTTATCACGCCTCTCAGTCGGGCGTGAAAATACGTATTATTGTACGAGGGATGTGCGCATTAATGCCTGGCATTAAAGGCTTAAGTGAGCGCATTGAGGTGATAAGCATTGTCGATCGGTTTCTTGAGCACCCCAGGGTTTTTTGGTTCCATAGTCAGGGCCGCGAACGGGTTTTTATTTCCTCAGCGGACCTGATGACTCGTAACTTAGATGAGCGTGTAGAGCTTACCTGCCCAATTATTGACCCAGAGTTACAGCAACATATCAAAGCCATTATTGAGCTACAGTGGCAGGACAATACCAAAGCAAGAATCATCGATGCGGATCAGACGAATCAATACCGAAAGCGCGGTAACAAGAAGAAAGTTCGTTCACAACTGGCGATATATGACTACCTTAAAACAGTAAGCACCCACGCCAATAAGCTGAATAGCGAGGAGCCGCCAGCATGAAAGAAGAGCATTTTGCCGCGCTGGATTTAGGCTCTAATAGCTTTCACCTGGTGACTGCCAGGGTTATTGATCGGCATTTACAGCCATTGCTGGGGTTCAAGCAGAAGGTTCACCTTGCGAATGGGCTCAACCCCAAGCAAAAATTAAACAAAGACGCCATGCAGCGTGGGCTCGATGCGTTGGTGCTGTGTGCCCAGCGCCTGGAGGGTTTCTTACCTGAACATGTGCATGTGGTAGCGACGCATACGTTGCGCGAGGCGAAGAACGTCGATGTATTTATTGCACGGGCAGCTGAACTATTTCCTTTTACAATTAATATAATTTCCGGCCATGAAGAAGCGCGCCTGATATACAAGGGCGTTGCGCAGACAAGCCCGTATCAGGGTAAGCGTCTGGTTTTTGATATTGGTGGCGGTAGCACAGAAGTGATAACCGGCCACGAGTTTGAACCAGACTCTTTGAGTTCCCGGCCCATGGGATCGGTAAGCTATACCAAGCGGTTTTTTACTGGTGGCAAATTAAATGAAAAGCGTTTTAAAAAAGCACTGGTCGCCGCCCGCAGTGAGTTGGAACCCATTGCTGCTGGGGTCAGAAAATTTGGCGCTGAACGTGTCATAGGAACGTCCGGCATGATTAAAGCAATTAGCAAGTGGATGCAATTGCGTGATCAGTCGGCACCGGGGCAAATTACGTTATCGCAGGCCTACCAGTGCAAAGATGAACTTCTTCAGTTCTCTCAACTCGAGAATTTTGATGCGCCAGGCGTCGAACCGGAAAGAAAATCTATTTTACCGGCCGGACTGGCTATTTTAATCGCATTAATGGAAGAACTCGAGGTTGATGCTCTGGAAGTGCATGATGCGGCGTTGCGTGAAGGCGTCCTTTATGAACTAACAGACCGTGTTATTGGACACCAGGATGTTCGGCAGCGCACGGTTGATGCCATGGCTGCCCGCTATCGCATCGACAATGAACATGCTGGCACAGTGGCAAAAACAGCGGTTTTTATGTTGGACCAGGTTGCTAAACGATGGGAGCTGGATGCGCCGGAATGGCTGCAGCGATTAGCATGGGCTGCCAGATTGCACGAAGTTGGTCTGCACATTAACTCAAGTGGTATTCAAAGCCACTCCGGTTATATTGTTGAGCATGCAGATATGCCCGGCTTCAGCGAAGAAGAACAGTTGCTTTTGGCGGTCCTGGTACGTCATTTTAGGAAGAATATTAAGCTTAGCCGATTTCCAGTTTTACACTCATTCGAAGGCCATGACATTCATCGCTTGCTTGCTCTACTGCGCCTTGCCGTCCTATTTAATACCGACCGTCAACCGGCTCAGCTTTTACAGCGGATGCGAGTCAAAAATGATGTTTTGTTGTTGTATTTAACGCCCGAAGGCTGGGCGAACCCGATGCTGATTAGTGATCTTGCAGCAGAGGTAAAACAGCAACAGAAGCTGGGTATTCAACTGCTGCTCGTTGGAGCTGACGCCGCTTTAAAAGCGTAACTTCTGACTCGCAGCTTGCTCCACCGGGGGGAGTCTTTCAGGCTTGCCGCTAGCAGTAACTGAGAAGCTGTTCGGCGCGCTGGCGCAAGGCTTGTTTTAGGCTTTGCGGGCTTAAAATGGTAAAGGGAAAGGGCAGGCGAGAGAGCCACCATGCGAACCAGTAGGCGCTGTCGACCGTGGTTTCAATGAACACCGAGTCGCCTTCCTGATGCAGCAGCATGGCATTTGACCCGAGTTCTTTGCTGGCTGTGTCGATATCGGTGTGCAATTGAACACGAACCTTCAGGTTGCCGGGCATCGCGCACAGACTTTGTTTGAAATGGTCGGCGGCGTTGTAGTTGTTTGGCCTTTCGAAAGTCGCTTTGAGTACTGTTACCGTTGCCAGTCGGTCCAGTCGAAACGTGCGCAGCGCCTGCCGTAAGTGGCAAAAGCCGCCAATATACCAATGGCCGAGGCGATACAGCATGCCATAGGGATCCAGCTCACGTTCCAGTCGGGTTTTGTCTTTACCAATATAAATGACCATGACCCGGCGCTGACTTTCTATGGCTTCCATTAATGGCATGAGCAGCGACTGCTCCTGCGGTACGCCGGTGTCTGGCAAAAGCAGATTGGTGTGTTGGGTAATGGAGCGAGCGCGCGCCTGAATGTGCGCGGGCATAACGCGCTCAAGCTTCGCCTGAACACTGTTCAAGGCAGGAGAAGCATCAGTAAACTGGAGTGTTTTTGCGGCCAGCAGCCCTAACGAGAGAGCGAGGGTTTCCTCGTGGGTGAACATCATCGGTGGCAGTTTATAGCCAGCCACCAGCATGTAACCGCCATGGGGCCCTTGCTCTGTGGTTACCGGAATACCTAACTCTTCAAGCGCGGTGATGTAACGCCTGACCGTGCGTTTATCCACCCCCAGCATTTGCGCCAGCTCGCTACCATTCAAGCGCCTGTGCGACTGTAGTAACTCCAGTAAAGCTAAGACTCGTGTTGTCGGGCCGGTCATGTCTGTCCTTTGCATTCGTGCTAAAAATAAATGTGCAAAATATATTTTATATAGGGCCAATAGTGACCTATATAGCCAATATAGTTCTCAACAGACGTAAAACCCACAACAAAAGGAACAGGATGATGCAAAACAACACCAAAGAACTGATTTTTTATACCAACCCTGAATCCCGGGCTCGTATTGTCCGGCGTATGCTGGAGGAGGTTGGTGTGCCTTACACCACCAAGGTGCTCAATTACAAAGGTGAGATGAAGACGCCTGAGTACTTAAAAATCAACCCGTTAGGTAAAGTACCGGCTATTCAGCATGGTGACCTTGTGGTCACTGAAACGGCCGCTATTTGTGCCTATCTGGCGGATCAGTTTGCAGAAAAGAACCTGGCGCCGCCGATAGATAGCCCTCAACGTGGTACTTATTACCGTTGGTTATTTTTTGCAGCAGGGCCGCTAGAAATGGCAACCACTGCGAAGGCCTGTGGTTGGAACCTTGATGAAAACCGGCAAATGATCGGTTCTGGGACGCACGACGATATTGTGGCGGCGCTTGAGCTGGCGATTAGCAAAGGGCCTTTTATTTGCGGCGAGCAGTTTACTGCGGCCGATGTGTATGTAGGTAGCCATATTAGCTGGGGTATGCACTTTAAAACCCTGGAAGAGCGGCCGTCATTTAAAAGTTATGTCGAGCGAATCGAAGCTCGCCCAGCGGCGCAGCGAGCGACTGCGTTGGATGATGAATTGAGTAACTGATCATAGGTCACAGCGATTGGCGGAAGCGGGTCACATCGGCTCTCGGTGGCGCGCCAAATAGCCGGCTGTATTCCCGGCTGAACTGGGAAGGGCTTTCATAGCCGACTTTGTAGCTGGCGGTGGACGCTTCTGCCCCTTCGTAGAGCATAATACGGCGGGCTTCATTTAAGCGCAGTTGCTTTTGAAACTGCAACGGGGACATCGAGGTCACGGCCTTGAAAGCCTGAAACAGCCCGGACTCACTTAAATGTGCGGCCTCGGCCAGCTCTTTAATCCGCAGTGGCTGCTTATATTGCGCGCGCAATATTTCGGTCACCTTACTAATGCGATAGGCCTGACTGTCAACCCGGGCGAACTCCCGCAGGCGGCTGCCTAAAGGGCTAAGCAGCACGCGGTATAAGAGCTCACGCTTGATTAACGGTAACACGACCGGGATATCCTCCGGTGATTCGAGCAGCTCGATCAGTCGATGGAAAACCGTAATAAGTGTTAAATCAGCATCGCCAACAGCGATACCGCGGGTGGGGGTTTCCGCAGTTGTGCTCTTGCGAGGCATATCAATCACAAGATCTGTCAGTTCATCTAAGTCCAGGCTGACGCTTAACGCCAGATAGGGTTTATCCCTACTCGCAGTAATAATTTTGCAGGTTACCGGTAATGCGACGGGCGCTAACAGATACCTAAGCTCACCGTACTCCAGAAGCTCGTCGCCCAGCCACACCTCTTTTTCTCCCTGCAGGATTAAGCATAAGTTGGGCTCATAAATAGCGGGCGCCGCTGTGGTCAGGTCATCACTACGGTACAGTTTTACGCCGGGTATGCGGGTGCTGGTTAAGCCCGGTGAATCAATAGCTTTCAACACCGGAACTAGCATTTTCTGGCGCAAAGACTCGCGGTCATCAGTCATCTTTGGTTCTCCATCGTAGTGATAACCAAAGTATAATCAGCGGACTTTGCTTTGCCTATTCTCTCATCGCAGGATTAGAGGAATAGGTAATAAGTGTGGAGTATCAGGCAATCTGATTATTTCTGGGGAAGCTCTGCAATGTCATTGCGGCGACCTGACGTAAGTCGTCGGTGCTGGCACCATTATTGGCTTGAATCGCCATTCCTTGCAGCACAGTTCCCAGATATCGGGCCAGCACGTCGGGGTCGACATGCGCGGGTAAGTCACCTTCTGCCTTGGCCTGCTTAAAACGCTCTCTCAGTTTCTGCTCGCCTTCTACCCGGCGGCTCAGAAGGGCTTCTTTTACCGTTGAGGCTGCTTCACTGCAAGACAAGGCGCCATGCACGATGACACACCCTTGCGGATGGTTGGTGTCAGTCATATTCATCGCTGCGCCATACAACATATGCTCGGCCACCTGATATGCAGTGGGTTTTTCCAAAGCGGGCAGGAAAAAAGCGCAAGGACGACTTTCGTATAGCTCTATCGCCTTTAAAAACAATTGTTCTTTATTGCCAAAGGCCGAATACAAGCTGGGTTTATTGATGCCCATCGCGTCGGTTAAATCGGTTAGTGACGTGCCGTCATAGCCTTTACGCCAGAACACTTCCAGCGCTTTTTCCAGTGCGGCGTCGATATCAAAGGCGCGTGGGCGACCAATACAAGGAGTGCAACTTGCGAATGACTTTACGGATGGCATTGTTCAGCTCCTGATTCCCAAAACTGTTTGTATAGTAAACAATCCGCCCCACCTTTGTCTAGCAAGTGTCTAGCAAGGATTATTTACCGTGTAGTATAAATGTAACTTTAGTACGTTGGAATCGACAGTCTGGATTGGCATTCAGTTTTCGTGTCGGAAAGTGCTTGCTGTAGTTTCAGGCAAAGACTCTCAAGTATTCGGCATTAAACATAGCCGACTCCCTACGTACACTGATGAGGTAGCCTGACGGTCCCCCTGCCGACCCGGTGTTTACTTTGAACTGTAGCAGTGCGGATCTGTTTTAGACCAGATTCGTCTTACATATAACAAAATTTATTTACCGATCGTTACAAAAATCAGTTGACGGAATTTCTCTGTCTTATATATTTACCGCTCGGTACACAAGTAGCAATTTTTAATTTATCGTTTGCTGTTTTCAGGAACAAATTGGAGAAATCGTCATGAGCACTAAGAACTCAATAAGAACTTTTATGTTAGGCAGCGTGGCTGTCATTTTGGCTGCTTGTGGCAATCCGGAAGCAGCTAGTCAGAGTCAGGCGCCAGCGGCCCCTCAGGTGAGCGTGGCAGAAGTGGTCTATGAGCGGATCACCGAGTGGGATGAGTTTACTGGCCGTCTACAGGCACCACAAACGGTAGAGCTGATACCCCGGGTATCGGGTTATATCGAGCAAGTTCACTTTAGCGAAGGGGCACTGGTGGAAAAAGGCGACTTGCTGCTGCAAATCGACGCGCGGCCCTTTGCTAGCGAAGTGGCTCGGCTGCGAGCCGAATTGCAAGTTGCACAGAGCGCCGCCAGCCACGCTGCTAACGAATATCAGCGGGCAGAAACATTAAGTACCGCGCGGGCTATTTCGGCGGAATTACTGGATAGCCGCTTAGCACGTCAGCAACAAACCGCCGCCACGGTAGCCTCCGTCGAGGCCGCGCTGCAACGCGCCGAGTTGGAGCTTAGTTACACCGATATCACTGCGCCGATTAGTGGACGGGTGTCTTACGCAATGGTAACCGCCGGAAACTATGTGAACGCCGGCCAGAGTCAGCTAACCAGCATTGTGTCGACCGATAAAATGTACGCCTACTTTGATGTCGACGAGCAAAGTTACCTCAAATATGCCCGCCTGGCAGATGCAGGTGAAAGGGCTGACACCCGCGATGCGAGTGCAAATCCGGTGTACATGGCGCTCGCCAACGACACCAGTTACCACCACTCCGGCAGCATTGATTTCGTTGACAACCGGGTCAATCAGCAGACCGGTACTATCCGTATCCGGGCCAGCTTCGCCAATAACGACAGCAACCTGTTACCGGGTCTGTTTGCTCGCATCAGACTGGCAGGCAGCGAAAGCTACGATGGCATTTTGATTGACGAAAAAGCAATAGGCACCGATTTGAACAACAAGTTTGTGCTGGTGGTAAATGACGATAACCAGCTGGAATACCGTTCAGTAACTCTGGGCGAGAAACTGAACGGACTGCGCATAGTGCGCGAAGGCTTAACCCCGACCGACAAAATTGTGGTTAACGGGCTGCAGCGTGTGATGCCAAATATGGAGATCGAGCCGAGACTGGTGGACATGGCAAGCGCGGAGCAAATAAGTGGTTTACGGGAAGAGCAGGAATTACTGGATCAGACCAGTACAGCACTGACTGCACAGGCAGACCGTGCGGCGAATCAGGATTAAGGAAAGCGTTATGTTCTCGCAGTTTTTTATCAGAAGACCCATTTTTGCCGCGGTTATCTCACTGTTGTTTTTCATTACCGGTGCGATAGCCGTATGGCAACTACCTATTACTGAGTACCCTGAAGTGGTACCGCCTACGGTGGTGGTGACCGCTAACTACCCGGGTGCCAACCCGAGAGTGATCGCAGAAACCGTCGCCTCGCCATTGGAGCAGGAAATCAACGGCGTGGAAGGCATGCTGTATATGTCATCACAGGCTACCTCTGATGGCCGGATGACCTTAACCATTACCTTTGCCATTGGCACCGATGTCGACTTAGCGCAAACCCAGGTTCAGGCCCGGGTTGATCGAGCTATGCCGCGTCTGCCGCAGGAAGTGCAGCGTTTGGGTGTAGTGACGGAAAAATCATCTCCTGATTTAACCATGGTGGTGCATTTAACGTCGCCGGATGACCGGTATGACATGCTTTACTTGTCTAATTACGCCGCACTAAATATTCGCGACGAACTGGCGCGGATTGAAGGCGTGGGAGCCGTACGCTTATTCGGTGCTGGCGATTACAGCATGCGCATCTGGCTCGACCCGAACAAAGTAGCGGCACTGGACCTGTCGCCGGCGCAAATTACGGCTGCTATCCGGGAGCAAAACCAGCAGGCTGCAGCCGGTAGTCTCGGCGCACAGCCCAGCGCAGATGCTGAATTTCAGCTGCTGATTAATGTGAAGGGGCGTTTAACCACCGAGGAAGAGTTTGAAGATATTATTATCAAAGTGGGTGCCAATGGCGAAGTCAGTCGGTTAAAAGACGTGGCCCGGGTTGAACTGGGTGCCTCCACCTATGCATTGCGCTCGCTGCTGAATAACAAAGACGCCGTTGCACTGCCTATTTTTCAGGCGTCCGGCTCCAACGCTATTCAAATTTCGGATGATGTACGCGCCAGAATGAGTGAGCTGTCCGAAAATTTCCCGGAAGGTTTAGCCTATGACATCGTCTATGACCCGACAGTATTTGTGCGCGGTTCAATAGAAGCAGTGGTAAAAACCTTACTTGAAGCAGTGCTGTTAGTGGTGCTGGTGGTGGTCTTGTTCTTACAAACCTGGCGGGCTTCTATTATCCCGCTGGTCGCGGTGCCGGTGTCTTTGGTGGGTACCTTTGCCTTTATGCACCTGCTCGGCTTTTCGATCAATGCATTGTCCTTATACGGTTTGGTATTGGCCATCGGTATCGTGGTGGATGACGCCATTGTAGTCGTGGAAAACGTTGAGCGTAATATCAGCGAAGGCCTGTCACCACTGGCGGCTAGCCAAAAAGCCATGAAAGAAGTGACCGGGCCTATTGTGGCCACCACACTGGTATTGGCGGCGGTGTTTATACCGACAGCCTTTATGTCAGGGTTAACCGGGCAGTTTTATAAACAGTTTGCGTTAACTATTACTATTTCGACCTTTATCTCGGCGATTAACTCCTTAACCCTGAGCCCTGCACTGTCAGCATTACTTTTAAAAGGCCCGGGCGAGAAAAAAGATGTGTTAACCCGCGGTATGGACAAAGTACTTGGCGGCTGGCTGTTTAATCCTTTCAACCGGTTCTTTGCCCGCTTATCTAGCGGGTACGGCTGGCTGGTGAAAAAGGTTATTCGCTATGGCGTCATTGTCGGCGTGATGTATGTTGCCCTGGTCGGCGTAACCGGGCTGCAGTTTGCAACCACACCGACCGGTTACGTGCCAGGTCAGGACAAGCAGTACCTGGTCGCTTTCACCCAGTTACCGGATGCCGCTTCGCTGGAGCGTACCGACGACGTAATCAGAGAAATGTCGCGTATTGCCCTGGATCATCCAGGGGTAGCTAACTCGATAGCGTTTCCTGGATTAAGCATTAACGGTTTTACCAATAGCCCTAACTCCGGCATCGTCTTTGTCGGGCTCGACGGGTTCGATGAACGGGAGAGTGAGGAGCTGTCTGGTAACGCGATAGCGGCGGCACTGAACCAGAAATTTGCCGGTATTGAAGATGCATTTATTGCTATCTTCCCACCCCCGCCAGTCCAGGGGCTGGGCACCATCGGTGGTTTCAGGTTGCAAATACAGGACCGCGCGAACCACGGGTATGAAGAGCTGTACAACGTCACCACGCAGGTCATGCAAAAAGCCTGGGCGACACCAGAACTGGCGGGGGTATTCTCCAGTTATCAGGTGAATGTGCCGCAACTGGATCTGGATATCGACCGCACCAAAGCTAAACAGCAAGGCGTTGCGCTGGATGAAGTGTTCCAGACGCTACAGGCTTATATGGGCTCGGTGTATGTGAATGACTTCAATCAGTTTGGCCGCACCTATCAGGTGAATATGCAGGCTGACGAGCAATTCCGCCAAAGCGCGGCGCAAATCAGTCAGCTAAAAGTGCGTAATCTGCAGGGTGACATGGTGCCGCTTGGCTCCTTTATAAATGTCACTGATTCCGCAGGGCCAGACAGGGTGATGCATTACAACGGCTTCACCACCGCGGAAATAAATGGTGGGGCGGCACCCGGCTACAGTACGGGTGAGGCACAGGCAGCGATTGAGCGTATTTTGGCTGAAACCCTGCCCAACGGTATGACCTATGAATGGACCGAACTGACCTATCAGCAAATTGAGGCCGGTAATGCTGGGATGTTTGTCTACCCGCTGGTTATTCTGCTGGTGTTCATGGTGCTCGCCGCGCAGTACGAAAGTTTGAGCTTACCGCTGGCGATTATTTTGATTATCCCCATGACTCTGTTATCAGCGCTGAGCGGCGTCATGATCTATGGGGGCGATAACAATATCCTGACCCAGATTGGATTGATTGTACTGGTTGGGTTGGCGACCAAAAATGCCATCTTAATTGTAGAGTTTGCTAAAGAGCTGCAAGACCATGGTATGAACGCCATGGACGCAATTCTGGAGGCAAGCCGCCTGCGCTTACGGCCAATTCTGATGACCTCTATCGCGTTCATTATGGGTGTGGTGCCGATGGCGTTCTCCAGCGGGGCCGGGGCAGAAATGCGTCAGGCGCTGGGGGTGGCGGTATTCTCCGGCATGATAGGTGTGACAATCTTCGGTTTAATTTTAACCCCGCTGTTTTATTACATGTTGGCGAAGCGCGGTGACAAAGTGCAGGCAGCTGTAGCAAAGACAAATAATGAGGAGGTAAGTCATGGTTAGTGGACTAAAGCTCACAGTTATCGCCGCGCTGGTGGCATCATTAAGCGCTTGCGCTGTGGGGCCGGATTACCAAACGCCGGAAGCAGTAGACGATATTAGTTTCAACAGTCCCTATCAGCAGGCTGAACAAGCGCAAAGCTGGTGGTTGGCATTCGATGATGTGGTTTTAAACCGGCTCATTAGCCACGCGCTTATGGAGAATCGAACTCTGGCGCAAGCCAGAGCCAACGTAGACCGGGCTTATGCTGTATTTCGCAATGCCGAGATTGACCGTCTGCCTGGTGGAAGCCTGGATGCTGGTTACCAGGCCAGTGAGAATGCGACTCTGGCCACAAACGATAATGGTGTGATCACCCGGGGGTATAGTACCGGAGCCCGGGTAAGCTGGGACCTGGATTTGTTTGGCAAGTTACGCCGCGCCAGCGAAGCGGCTGAAGCACAAGCGCAACAGGCCGACATTCTCTGGCACGATGCTCAGGTGCAGCTTATAAGCCAGGTGGCTACCAGTTATGGTGAATACCGGGGTGCTCAGTTGCGGTTAGTGGTGGCAGAGCAAAATTTGCAGAACCTACAGCAAAGCCGTTCTATTGTGCTGGCGCGGCTAGAGGCCGGTATGGCCTCTGAGCTGGAAGTGGCGCAAATCGACGCACAGTTATATCAGATACATGCGTCGGTGCCAGTGCATCGGGTGGCACTGTTAACGGCTGAAGCGACCTTATCGGCTTTGCTAGCGCAGCAGCCCGGCCAGCTAGACCTTGAGGCGGAGCCCGATTTGCCTGCGTTGAAAAAACCGGTGGCGGTCGTGGATGGTGAAAACTACCTGCGCTATCGCGCTGATGTAGCCAGTGCTGAGCGCTTACTGGCGGCGCGCACGGCACAAATTGGTGTTGCCACTGCGGATCTCTACCCCAATTTGTCAGTGAATGGATTTCTGGGGTTCGTTTCCGGGCCAGGCTTAACCCTTGGGAGTGAAACCCAAAGCTGGTCAGTGGCGCCGACCCTGAGTTGGCAGGCGGCTGATTTAGGATCGGTAAAAGCACGCATTCGCCAGGCCGAGGCGAGTTCGCAAATGGCGCTTGCTCAATTTGAGCAGCAGGTCTTCAATGCCCTTAACGAAATGCAGTTGTCTCTTAACAGCTATAATTTGAGCAGGGAGCAGCAAATAAGCTCCGAACTGCAGTGGGAGGCCAGTAATAAGGCCGTGCAGATTGCCCGTCAGCGTTATGATGCGGGCACCGGAGAGTTTCTTGAGCTGCTCGACGCGGAGCGCGAGCTACTGCGAAGTCGCGACCAGCTGGCACAATTGCAACAGCAAAGCTTTATCCGTTTAGTGAGTATTTACCGCAGCTTTGGCGGTGGTATTGAGCTGATTTAGTACTGACGTCTGAATCTAAAAGCCGGACCCTTGTCCGGCTTGCTTGTTTGACCCCTGCGGCACAGTGAGTAAATGTACTGGATAACGAGTTGAGTACTAGTTAGGGAGGAGACCAGGTGAAATATATTTTTGAAGTACGCATCAAAGACGGGCATACCGCGGAGCAATATGCCGATGCCTGGGTAAAAGCCAGTGCCATTATTCAACGTGCACCCGGCGCGTTAGGTACCGAGCTGCACCGTAAGCTGGATGACCCTAAGGTGTTGATTGCTATAGCTCACTGGGAAAGTAAAGCAGCGCGGGACGCGATGGAATCAGAGCATAATGCAGAGGTCGCAGAGATTATTCGCAGCGCAGCGCCTTATTGTGAAATCCGTCCGCTTGGCGAGTTTGCTGACCCCGAGTGGGTTGTACGCTCATAATAAAGGGTTAGTCGTAGCCCGGTCTCATCTTTCTGTTACAACTTCTAACATTATATTGCTCGCCTAACCGTACAAGAGCCTTTATCCTGCGCTTAATATAACTGAGTTAGTGTACCAGAGGAATGTATGAAAACCTGGCTGAAAATTTCATTACCCGTTGCTGTAATTGTTATTGGTATTACGGGTGCGGCGGTGATAAATGCAACTGGCACACCGCCGATTGAGCCTGTCAACGAAGCCTCACCCGGGCCTGTTGTGACGGTGCGTAACATCAATCCTGAATCTCATCAATTTAGCGTGACGTCTTGGGGCGAACTGCAGCCGCGGGAGAAAACAACCTTAACACCTGAAGTGACAGGGCGTGTTATCGCGTTTCATGAAAATTTCATCGAAGGTGGTTTAATACGCAAAGATGAAGTGCTGGTGAGGCTCGACGATTCCGACTATCGCACCGCACTGCTTAGTGCCGAATCGAATCTGGCTGCAGCACAGGCTCAGTTGCAGGAAGACCAGGCCCTGGCTCGTGTTGCACAGGAGGAATGGCGTAACACTCAGGACCCAACCCCACTTGCTTTACGATTACCTCAGTTACAAAGCTCAGAAGCTGCTGTGAAGTCGGCTGAAGCCGGTTTGCAAAAAGCGCAACGAGATTTAGACAGAACTCAGATCAGAGCGCCGTATGATGCATTAGTCAGGTCGCGCAATACCGGGGTAGGGCAGGTAGTTTCTATGGGAACCACCCTGGGGGAAATTTATAACGTGGAACGGGCGGAAATTCATTTACCTATCGCTAGTTTTGATCTGCAGTTTTTACAGGAACAAGTGGTGGGTAGTCAGGCGTATATCGACACCCTAACAGACCCGCGGCCAGTCAGCATCGTGCGGGATTTAGGCATTGTCGATACTCAGACCCGGATGACACGTTTAGTCGCCAGCCTTGACGACCCTTATGGCTTACATAGCGATAAACCTACCTTACGCTTTGGCCAGTTTGTGGCGGTTAATATTGAAGGGCAATCGCTCAATCAAGTCTACCGTTTACCTCAGGAAGCTCTGGTGCGGGACAGCATATGGCTGGTTAGCGATGACAATACACTGCAGCGCCAGCAGGTTAATATTCTGCGTAAAGAAGGTCGCGATGTATTGATTACAGAAGGCATTTCCGCCACAGATACGCTGGTAGTGATGCCGCCTAATTTCCCGCAGCATGGCATGAAAGTTCGCCCTGTAGCTGAAGATACGCTGACAGCGCAGGAGTAAAAGCGATGACTCAAAACCATGTGACTCAGGACCAGCCGCGGCCTACTGGTATTATTGCCTGGTTTGCCAATAACCCGGTGGCTGCCAACTTATTGATGGTGTTTATCATCGTGCTTGGCCTGATTGGTTATGCGACCGCGCAGCGGCAGATGTTTCCGCAAATGGAAGTTAACTATATTCATGTGAATAGTGTTTTCCGCGGTGCCGCGCCACAGGAAATTGAAGAAGGCATCCTGATCAAGGTAGAAGAGGCACTGCAGGACGTCGAAGGCATCAAACGCGTGCGCAGCGTGGCCTGGCGCGGTGGCGGGCAGGTCTCTATCGAATTGGATGAAGGCGAAGATATAAGCCAGCGTCTGGATCAGGTGAAGTTAAATATCGATTCAATTGCTACCTTTCCTGCGGGAATGGAGCCTTTGACCATTTACCAGGTTGAGTTTCGTCAGCAGGCGGTAGAACTGGTACTCACCGGAAGTGACAACCCCATTGAGCTAAAAGAAATGGGCCGTGATATCGAGCGCGAACTGCTGCAACTGAACAATGTCAGTTTTGTCGACTTCAACAGCATGCCAGCCTGGGAAATAGGGGTTGAAGTTGCTCCCGAAACACTGCGTCGATACGCGATTACGCTACAGGATGTAGCCACCGCGATCCGTCAGTATTCGGATAATTTGTCGGCCGGTAATATACGCACCGAATCGGGCATGATTGCGATTCGTTCTGAACAGCGGGCATACCGTGGCGATGATTTCGCGCAGATTCCGGTGATTGTCGGTAACCAGGGCGAAATCGTGTACCTGGGTGATATCGCCACCATTCATGATGGCTTTGAAGAGCGTATTAACTACATGCGTTATAACGGTCAGCCGTCGGCATTTATGGCAGTAAATGCAAGCAGCTCGCAGTCGCTGCCAGATGTGGCGGGTGCAGTGAATGACTATGTGGAGTGGAAAAATACCGATCTGCCGCCTGGTTTTGAGTTGAATGTACTGGTTGATATGACCTACTACCTCAATGGGCGGCTGACTATGATGCTGACCAATATGCTGCAGGGTGGTGTCCTGGTGTTCCTGATGCTAATGCTGTTTTTACGCATGCGGGTCGCGTTTTGGGTCATGCTGGGCTTGCCGGTTGCCTTCTTAGGTGCATTCTGGTTAATGCCATTCTTTAGTATCAGCATTAATATTATTTCGCTGTTCGCGTTTATTATGGTGCTCGGTATTGTGGTCGACGATGCCATAGTGACCGGGGAAAGCGCTTATGCTGAAACCGAGGCCAACGGGCACAGTATTGATAATGTGGTACGTGGAGCGCAGCACGTAGCGGTTCCGGCCACCTTTGGAGTGCTTACGACGATAGCGGTATTTGCGCCTTTCCTGATGACGCAGGGTATGGACGCGGCTTTCTTTAAGCCGTTGGCCGGGGTGGTCATTCTTTGTCTTATTTTTAGTTTGATTGAGTCAAAGCTGATATTGCCAGCTCACCTTGCACATACCAAGCTCAAGCCACTCAAAGAAAATGATATTCGTGCCCGCTTTAACCGACGCTTCCAGGCGTTTATAAATAATGTGTATCAGCCGTTATTACACCGCTGTATCTCTCATCGTTATATGACCTTTGCGGTGTTCGTAGCCTTATTTATTATCAGTATGAGCCTGATTACTTCGGGCCATGTGCGTAATGTGGGTCAGCCGAAAGTATCCCACGATTACCCGTCGATTAACTTTGAAATGAATCAGAGCGCGTCGGAACAGCAAACGCTGGCCGCACTGCAGTCGCTTGAGCAAATGTTTCATCAGGTCGAAGCGGAAAGTCAGGAAGAGTTTGGTCAGCCGATGATGGTCAATATCCTGGCTTTCCTCAATGGCCAGACCCAGGGACGTATACTCATGACCCTGGTAGCGGAAGACGACCGGCCTTATAACTCGTTTGAACTATCCCGCCGCTGGCGTGAAGCCATGCCAGAGATTGCCGGCCTGCGTGAGTTAACGATTTATGATTCGGTGATGTCAGGTGGGGGCGACGGTGATTTAGGGTACCGTCTGTTTGCTCGTGATCTGAATCAGTTGAATGACGCCGGTAACTGGCTGGCGGCTGAACTGCGCCGTATTCCTGGGTTTATTGATATTAGTTCAACCATTGATAGTTCGGCCCGGGAATTCAATATTGCGCTAAAACCAAGGGCTCATCAATTAGGTCTGACACCAGCCACGATTGTGGCTCAGGTTGGCCACGGTTTTTATGGGGCAGAAGCTCAGCGTATGATCCGCGATGGCGATGAAGTACGGGTCATGGTGCGGTACCCACGTGATACCCGCGAACAAATTTCTGAGCTGGAATACACCCGTATTCGTTTAGCTAATGGCGACTTTGTGATGCTTGGTGATGTGGCTCAGTTGGAGGAAGTGCCAGGCGTTGCCCGGGTAAACCGTGAGTCAGGGTTCCGCACTGTGCGCGTTTTCGGCAGTGTTGACCAGGCCGTAACGACCAGCGGTGAGGTTGCGACTGCCGTAAGCGAGAACATTATGCCGGAATTACTCGAGCGTTTTCCCGGTGTAAGGACTGAGCTGGGTGGGGACTTTGCCGAGCAGCAGCAACAGGCTGCGGAGATGGTGATGTTCTTTGTCGCTGGTTTACTGGCTGTCTTTATCTTGCTGGCGATTCCACTGAAAAGTTACTCACAGCCGCTGATTGTGATGTCGGTGATACCGTTCGGCATGATCGGCGCCGTCTGGGGGCACTTCATTCTCGGCTATGACTTATCGATGATGTCTTTCTTCGGCATTATTGCGGCTGCTGGTGTGGTTATTAACGACAGTCTGGTACTGACCTCGTACGTAAACTATGCACGCAGTCAGGGCCTGTCTATGTATGAGTCAGTCATGGGTGCCGGTAGAAAACGCTTCCGGGCGATTATCCTGACTTCACTGACCACCTTCTTCGGCCTGCTGCCGATTATGTTTGAGAAGAGCCTGCAGGCGCAGTTCGTAATCCCGATGGCTATTTCACTCGCTTTTGCAGTGCTTTTTGCCACCATGATTACCCTGCTGCTGGTACCTTGTCTGTATCTGATACTGGACGATTTTAAAGGGCTGCTAGTCCGGCTATTCGGCCGCATTTTACGACGCCGGGAGCGGCTGGAGGAGTCTTCGACTACCAGTTAAATTACAGCCACGAATGATGGTGGCTGTCGTAGCGGAGCTGGGACGGGCATGACATTAAGTACTAACATCGAGTTGGCCCGGAGGTTCCCAGTTCTACTGGCTACCTCCAGGTCAACTCAGACTAAGCTTTTATAGAACGCACCCCGTTGGTGTCGCAGTGTTAGAAGGGTTCAGCGATTAAAAATCGTGCTTAAGATCATCACCAGAACGTAACAGATGATGAACCCAATGAAGCTCCATTTGGCAATCCACTCTAATCGTTTCTGAGTTCGTAAGGAGCGTTTAACGTCGCCTGAATTGATATCAGGCCAATCTTTTCTTTTGAAAAAACTCTCTTCTCTTTTGGACGTGCTGATACTTTGATGAAGTAGATCCCTGGCAAATACTTGGTCGTATTTCTCATAGTCAGTCTCTTTGAGCTCTTTCTTTATAGCGTTTCTGATAAAAAGAACTGGGATCCAGAGCGCAAAGAAGTTAAATAGCCCGACAAATCCCAATAAGACGAGAGCATTTATTATATAACTCATGTGTTAACAACCTTAGTTATTCTAGAAGGCATTTAACTCTTCGCTAAGTGCCAAGGCTAGCAGGAAGAAAAATTGGGCAATAAAAAAGCTTGAAATTGCCAGGACTTCGATTCGCCTGTGTCTTTTCAGGTGGTGGAGTAGTTCGGGGGACTCTATGTCCTTCCACTTCCCAAAAACAAATAGCCCCAGAACCTTCCATGTACTCACTATACTGGTTTGAGTTGATTCGGTAGGGAAGTAGTCGTAATATTTTTCAAACTCTGCATGCTTGAGCTTTCTGCGGATTACTTTTCTATCCATTAATGAAGCTATTGCGCTAATAATAAAGATCAGAAAAAAGATAAATGTTAAAAAGTACATTATATTTATTAAATTATTCACATCCTATTTTCCGCACTCGGATTTAACTTCGCAGCCTGGCACCGTAAACTTGGTGGCTGCAGTAATACCTCCAGTTGAGGTTGCTGATATACCAGTTGCGTATCCAGCACCTGTGGTTGCAGATAACCCGTTAGAGCCCGCGGTGACGTTGCCCTTCATTTCATTTTAATTAGCAGTAAAAATAGATTTAGTAAATAAAAATAAATTGTTTAGTATGCCGGATAGAATTATTTTTGCCGCTGAATTTCTTCCTCTTGGGAGGTTTCATTCTTCCTTTGACGTTAAAGAGGAAGTTGAGCCCGAAGACCCAACTTCCGTTTTTAAAATATCATGATGACGACGGCAATCGTCGTAACTTATTAATAAGTAGATACAGCGCAGGAAGGACGAGCAGGGTCAGCAGTGTTGAAGAAACAATCCCACCAATCACTACGGTCGCCAGCGGCCGTTGTACTTCAGCGCCAGTACCTGTGTTGAAAGCCATGGGTATAAAGCCAAAACTAGCGACCAGGGCGGTCATGAGTACTGGCCGCAGTCGTTGGCGTGCACCTTCAAACACCGCCTCAATGATGGTCTTGCCGCCGTTTCGTAGCTGCTGAATAAACGATAGCATTACCACGCCGTTTAGCACCGCAACACCGGATAGTGCAATAAAGCCGACAGCGGCAGAAATTGACAGCGGCATTCCTCTCAGTGTGAGCGCCAGAATACCGCCAGTTAGCGCCAGGGGCACACCAGTGAATATAATCAAAGCATTGCTCAGTGAGTTAAAGGCACTGTATAGCAGTCCAAAAAT
This sequence comes from Aliidiomarina soli, assembly GCF_003986975.1. Lineage (GTDB taxonomy): Bacteria > Pseudomonadota > Gammaproteobacteria > Enterobacterales > Alteromonadaceae > Aliidiomarina > Aliidiomarina soli. The sequence continues at coordinate 240,137 of NZ_PIPO01000002.1, forward strand.
TAGCAGCAGTGTTAGCGGAACCACGATCGCCAGCCGTTGCGATGCAGATTGCAATTGCTCGAACGTGCCGCCGTAGTCAATCCAGTATCCCGCAGGAAGCGACAAGTCAGATTGCAGCTGCTCCTGAATGGCACCGACAAATGAGCCAAGATCACGGTCAGTCACATTCGCACTGACAACCATATTACGTTTGCCGCTCTCACGATTGATTTGATTCGGCCCAACGGTCAGTTCAACGTCGGCAATTTCACCAAGCGGCACATACCGAAGCTCCGGATTGTCGGCTTCGGGAACAGCAACGGGCAGACGCTTCAATGAGTCAATATCGGAGCGCCAGGATTGATCCAGGCGGAGCATAAGTCGAAACCGTTTGTCGCCCTCGAAAATAGTGCCCGCTTCGAGCCCTCCAACAGCGCTTTGCACCGCCCGTTGCACGTCATAAACCGTCAAGCCTAGGAGCGCCAGATGATCACGTTGCGGGGCAATAGACAACGTAGGTAAGCCTGTCGTTTGTTCAGCACGAACGTCGACTGCACCGCTAACCCCCTGGATGATCTGCACCGCCTCATCGCCCAGTCTTTTAAGTTGTTCAAGATCATCACCGTAAATACGCACTGCTAAATCAGCCCGAACGCCGGCAATAAGCTCGTTGAATCGCATCTCGATAGGCTGCGTGAACTCATACTTATTCCCGGGCAGTTGTTCAACCGCTTCACGCAGTTCAGTTAAGAACTGATCTTTAGTTTTCGACGAATCAGCCCATTCATCCCGGGGTTTTAGAATAATAAAGGTATCCGCCACGCTAGGAGGCATGGGGTCTGTTGCGACATCCGGTGTACCTATTTTCGAAAAGACCCGCTTTACTTCATCGAACTCAGCAATGACTGACTCAAGCTGCAATTGCATATCGACGGACTGCTGTAATCCTGTCCCCGGAATTCGGAGTGCATGCATAGCAACATCCCCTTCATCCAACTGGGGCAGAAATTCGGTGCCCATTTTTGATGCTTGATAGAGCGAACCAATAAATAAACTAAACCCGATAACAATGATGAGTAAGGGTTGCTTGAGCGTTCCCCTTAAGAGCGGTTCATACAACCGACGAGCCCCCCGCATAATGCGGTTTTCGTCGTGATTAACCTTCCCTTTTACGAAAATGGCAATCGCGGCGGGCACAAAGGTCATCGATAAAATGAGAGCGCCCAACAGAGCAAATACCACAGTAAACGCCATTGGGTGGAACATTTTACCTTCGACACCACTGAGTGCGAATATCGGCAGGTACACCAACATGATGATAAGTACACCGAAAACCGCGGGGTTGAAAACTTCGCGAGTGCTTTCAAAAACCTCGTTTAACCGCTCTTTGGTGGTTAGTAGCCGACCCAATCGCTTTTGCGCCAGGCCAAGGCGACGCAGTGCGTTTTCAACAACAATAACGGCGCCATCAACAATAATACCGAAATCGATTGCGCCGAGGCTCATCAAGTTGCCGGAAACTCGATTGGCAGTCATTCCGGTAACTGCGAACAGCATACTTAACGGGATCACCAGCGCAGTAATAAGCGCAGCACGCACATTTCCCAGCAGCAGGAACAGCACAACAATCACCAATACCGCGCCTTCGAAAAGGTTCTTTTCCACGGTCGCAATGGTCTTTTCCACTAGCGTCGTGCGGTTATAGACCGGTTCTACGATGACACCGTCAGGGAGACTCAGTTGCACCTCTTGCAATCGTTCAGCAACTGCTTCGGAGACAATCCGACTGTTTTCACCGATTAGCATCATAGCGGTGCCAAGCACCACCTCTTCACCATCTGCAGTTGCAGCCCCCGTACGCAGCTCTTGACCAAAATAGACCTCAGCAACATCCCTTACTCGCACTGGCGCATCATCACGTTTGGTGATCACCACGTCGCCAATATCGTCCAAAGATGCTAGCTGCCCAGGTGAGCGCACCAACCACTGCTCCCCATTTCGCTCGATATAACCGGCACCGACATTGTCGTTGTTTAACTGCAACGCTTCGAAAATATCAGCGACAGACACCTTGTAAGCCAACATGTTGCCGGGAATAGGTGCCACCTGGTATTCGCGCTCATAGCCACCGACGGTATTGATTTCAGTAACCCCTGGCACTTTCACTAACTGGGGACGAATCACCCAGTCTTGCAGCGTACGTAAGGATTCGGCGGTATAAGGCTGGCCCTGTTCGTCCCGGGAGCCCGGCTGTGCTCGCACAATATAGGTGAATATCTCACCCAATCCGCTAGCGATGGGCCCAAGGGCAGGCTCAACATTATTTGGTAATTCACCACGAACCATCTGTAAGCGTTCGCTAATTTGCTGCCTTGCCCAATAAATGTCAGTACCTTCCTCGAACACCACGGTCACTTGAGACAGCCCATAACGTGATATCGAACGTGTGTAATCGAGATTGGGAATACCGGCCATCGCATTCTCCACCGAGTAGGTAATGCGCTGTTCTGTTTCTAATGGTGAATAGCCCGCAGCTTCAGTATTTATTTGTACCTGAATATTGGTAATGTCAGGGACCGCATCAATTGGCAGTTTTAATGTGTTATAAACGCCAAGTACTGCAACAAGCAATGTTGCCGCAATCACCAGCCAACGACGTTGAATGGCGAAACGGATAAATGAATCAATCATAAGTTCGCCCCTAGTGGTCGTGACTTGCGCCGTCTTTCAGCACATCGGCTTTCAATAAATAGCTATTCCCAAACACATAGGGTGTATTGGGTGCTAAGCCGTTTTCTACTTCGATATAAACACCGTCGCTATCACCCAGCTCAAGCATCCGCACCTCAAAGGTATTGCCATATTGAGCAAAGACTACCTGCCTATCGCGAAAGGTTTGCACGGCGTCGACGTTTACTGCCAATGGCACGTCTCTCTCGCCCGTGGTCACATCTGCCTGAACATGCATGCCAGGGCGCCAGTGTCCGTTGTCATTCTCGATCAGCATACGAGCCCGTGCGATGTGTCCACCTGTCATCACGGGCGCAATGTAGATAATCTCTCCGCTGACGCGCTCATGTTGATGTAAGTCAAATACCTCCGCCTGTAACCCAACTTTCAGTTTTTCGATGTTCTCAGGAAATGCGGAAAGCTCGACCCAAACGCTGGATAAGTCCACTATTTCAAAGAGCACTTGTTGATTGGCAATTTCACCAGCGGTAATGAACCGCTCCGTAACTTCGCCGGCAATTGGGCTGATCACTTCATAACTGGCACCGCTGCCAGCGTTGATGACCCTGGCCAATGTCTGTCCTTTTATCACTTGCTCGCCGATAGTAACCAGGACCTCGGACACTGTGCCCCGGTATGTTGCTGTTACGCTTGCCATTTGGCCGTTTACCGGTGCGATAACACCAAATAACCGCTCCTTGAACTTCAATGTTCTTGGGACCGCTCTTTCCACCAGAATACCGGCCTCTTCGATTATCCGGTCCGGGAGAGTTGTTCGTCCCTCAAAACTTTCGTAATGCCATTCACCCCGGTTATGTTGAGTGGACGCGCTAACCGATACTTCGTACGAATGCGGCTCAGTGATAGGGTCGTTGCTAACCAGATAATCGTCTTCAGGCGTAAAGTTAAGCGTCTCATTGATGTTGCCCAGTCGGTGAAGTACCACTTCAAGCTCTACCTGCGCAGGGTCGACAAGCTCATCTTCCGAATAGGTATAAACGCGCATTTTCGGTGAAATGCCTGATTCAAATATGGTTATTTCAACCGCGAAGTCGCCTTCAGTGAGCAGTGTTCCGCCGTTAGGCCCATTTACGTTTGTTTCTGAATGTGCATGACTGGATTCAGTTGAAGCGTAAGTCGGTTGTGCGGCGAACCCAAGGAACAGGTTTAGGAGAATAAAAATTGATTTAATAAGGTTCATAATGCAGATTCCAAAAATGATTGCCCTGTCATTCGCTCAAGTTCAAGAATGTCTTGGTAAATAGCGTAACGGCGATTAAGTTGCTCATACTCCAACTGTGCGAGTTCTTCTTGCGCATCGAGTACCATCAAGAGGTTATGAATACCTTTAACGTAACCAGCGGTGGTCTCTTGCTCTAATTGCTCAGCAAGCGGGAGTAAATCGAGTTGAATACGCTCCAGGTAGTTTTGATTCATTTGCAACCGCGCCAAAACAGCGCGGGTATACACTCGTAGTTGTTCGCGCACTATTCGTTGTTGGTCGAGGAGCAAATCCCTCTCAGCCTGGCTCGATCGAATTAAGCCGCGATTGGGATTGGTCAGTTGAAGTGGTATAGATGCCTGAAGAACCAGGCTAGATTCATTGAACTGATTGTTGTAACGGACGCCAACTCCAAGTGTTAAGTCGGCGACTGCAGCTGCTTCCAGGGCATTAGCTTTAGCTGCCAACAAGCGTTCTGAGTCAACCAGGCGGAGAAATTCCGGGGCATGATTCACTGCATTTTCAACATCAGCATTTGAGGGCAAATGAATAGAGCCGTCAAACTCGCCGACAACTCGGGAAAAGTGAGGTTCTGCAGCCCACATGGCACTGAGATCGGATCTAGCTTCCGCAATTTTTCCGGTTATTTCTTCCGAAGTGGCAACAGTTTGACGTTGTTGTAGGCGAATGCGGGTAACTTCTGAAGGCGGTACCACACCAGATTCCACGCGCTCTGTCGCTATATCAAGTGCATCTTCCAGCCGTAGCTCTTGTTGCTGACTCCAGTTCGCCAACGCCTGCAATAGAACAATTCTATAGAAACGACGGGCGGTCTCAGCCAGAACTTCAACTTTTTCGTAGTTAAATTCAGCATCAAGTTGCTGCTGTTCAGCTGATGCAACGTCAACGCGCCGACTCCGTTTGTCACCCAGCTCAACTAACTGGCTGAACGATAAAGTTGCCTCGGCGCTTTCAATTCCCTGGTTGCTGGCGCTACCCGCAATATTTTCGAGCTCAAGGCCAAGTGTTGGATTAGGTAGTAAAGACGCCTGCAGTTTTTCTGCTTCAGCCATGCGTTGTTGATACGGGTACGTTTGTAAGCCCGGATTGTCTTGCACTGCTCTTTCTAAGGCATCGCGCAGGGTCAATTCATTTGCGATTGCTGAAAGGGGCACAAACATTGAGCCCACTAATGCAGCAATCACGAAATAGAATAATTTCATGATTCATCTCCACAATAAAAATGGTTGTGCGTAACGCACAGACTTTAAGGGTGAAGATTAAAAATTCGGTGGGGGTACTGGTGGTTGGTGGTCGTTACTATTGAACGTTCGACCTATGTGCGCTATCGCTGGTGCTGGTGAAGGTCCTTCCGAACGCAACGCCGCGTAGCCGATAATGCAGCTTACATGGGAGTGAAATTGATGTTCATGATTCAGATCGGGGCTTTCAGGTGAGCTTGTGTCGTGGTCAGTGTGGCTGTGGTTTTGATACGCATAATCAAATGTATGCTGAGCATCCTCAACGTGCCCAGCCGCAGCCGCACAGGTGAAAAAACTGTGAAGAAGCATAACAATAACCAATGACCAGACAAGTTTTGACAATCTAGCTACCTGTGGATACAACCGGGATCGGGTTTAACAATAACAGGCAGACACCAGTAAACTCAATGGCGAATGACATTTTAAAGAGACCTAAGCCTAATCAGTTAGCATCACGGCCGGAATAAAAGTCTCAGAGTAGGTCATAGATTGCGAAGCACATTGGCGAGTATAAATAGTGTAAAACCTATAGAAAGGATAGGGTCAAGAGCGGGCCAATCAACAAACATCAGAACTGTACCCAGCCTAGGCGGGATGAGGATATATCTTTCGAATGATCATGACCATGCTGGTGATTATGTCCCATGGCAAATAGCTTCTTGATTCTTTATTTTAAAAATCAGGGGTTGAGTACTGCCAATACACTCAATACTACAACCGTTTCCCGGAAAACCTGCGAACCAAATCTTTTGGGCACTGGAACCGGGTAGGCTTCGATACGACACTCAGGAAAAGGCGCGACTATGGGTAAGCTGAAAGAAAAGACACACAAGATGATTCATTCAAAAAACATGCTGACGGGCATTACTGTAGCGTCTTTTCTTGAATCGACGATAGTCCCCGTGCCTTTGGAGGCGATGCTTATCCCTCTGATGCAGGCGCGGCGTGAGCGCCTGTGGCTGATTGCCTTAATGGCGACCCTTGGGTGCATAGTTGGTGCTGTTTTCGGGTATGCCATGGGGTATTTTCTGTTTGACCTGGTTGGCGACTGGTTCATTCAAACATTCTCTAATCCGGAGCAGTTTGATCGGGTTAAGCAGCAGATGCAAAGTCAGGGATTCTGGTTCGTAATGACCGTGGGTATTTCTCCGGTGCCGTTTCAGATAGCCATGCTGGCAGCAGGCGCTACCCAGTTTTCGCTACTTTACTTCTTGCTTGCTACAGCGGTTGCCCGTTCTGTTCGTTATTTTGGCCTGGCTGCGGTGGTCTATATTGCTGGTAATAAGGCCGAGGCTTTAATTAAGCGCTATAAAATACTCGCCGTTATAGGTTTGACCGCGGTGGTGGTTTTACTGTGGTGGCTTTTCAATACCTTCGCATAATGCGGAGAGTTTTGCTCTATGTCCCGCGGTTTGATGTCTTATCTATCGACGAGCTGGACTGGCTTTGACTCTCGTCTGCGGTGTCCTGTTCCTGCCAGGGGTCAACTCCGGCCTTGACCCATTCTCTGACAGTATGGCGGTGCTTGCGGCGTACAAGCTGCTCAGTGAAAATACTGTAGGCGTGAATTTTAGTTTTTTCGTCGAGGTGCTCGAGGAAAAAGTGCCGTCGAGCACCAATGTGGTGTTTCTTGGATGCGTATACCACAGCCACACATAGCTCCAAGCTAGCAATTTGCGAAAGTTGGTCAGTCGTTGATTCGCTGCTGCTTTCGTCCGCCGACTGATTGCCAAGCATGATATCAGCAAAGGAGCCTAACACTAAGTATCCGCCCGGTTGAATCGGCCCCTGCCGCAACTTTGACTGAACATGCTGTTCGGTGGCCGTGATGCGTTCATAATTTGTGATCCGATACGACGTACATTCATCGCCTCTATGAACACGGGCAATGACCGCTTGCAGGTGAACAGGCTCCTTACTCAGGTTAACAAACAGGCACAGCGCCGAGGGGTCGTTTTCATGCGCATGCTGAATCACTAAAAAAGGGCGGTTGGCCCGCATATATTGAGTGAGCGCAAGGTGTAGATAAGCAACCCAGGCGAGCGTCATTACCACCGAGGCAATAGTAGAAATAAGGCGGTAGTCGAGAGAAGAAAAATCCATACTATTTAAAGTAGTGGTGTTTAGACGCGAAGGCAAAGATGTAGCGGCGGGAAACAGGCTATTGGGCGAAGATAAGCCGATAGCCGACGCCCGGGTCAGTGAGGATATACCGCGGTATGGTCGGGGAATCGCCCAGTTTCTGGCGCAGATGGCTAATGACAATGCGTAAGTAATGGGTATCGTGAATGTGGGTTTCGCCCCAGATCATTTTTAGAATTTGCTCCTGGGTAACCACACGGTTACGCAGCCTGGCGAGTAGGGAGAGAACAGCGTACTCTTTCGGCGTGAGCTCAACAGGTTCGCCATGAATAATGACTTCACGTGATGCAAAATTGATGTAGAGATTGCCATCGTCTATTTCTGTGACAACATCGTTCTTCTTGCGGTAATCACGCAGGCATCCCCGTAATCTTGCAAGCAGCTCTTCGACACTGAATGGTTTGGTGACGTAGTCCTGGGCACCATTGTCGAGACCTTTGATCTTCTCCGCATCCGCATCGCGCACCGAAAGAATCAGAATTGGTACGTCGGTGAATTCTCTTAGTTTTAACAACACCTCCTGACCATCCATATCAGGTAGCCCGAGATCCAGTAAAATGGCCTCAGGCTGATATCGGGCAGCGAGTTTGATACCAGAGTTGCCACTGTCGGCCTCGACCACTGAGTAATTCTCGCTTTGCAATGTAATACTGAGGAGCCGACGAATTTTCGCTTCGTCATCAATGACTAAAATTTGCCCGTTCATGATATCGCCTTGCTCACTTTCGCTGTGTTGGGCTGGTTCCGTTGATCTAAAGGCAGCCGAATAACAAAACAGGTGCCCTGGTCGCTGATACGTTTGTTGTCGACCAAGACTTCGCCGCCGTGTGCACCAATCATACCCCGACAAATGGCTAAACCCATCCCTGTGTTATTTTTCTTTGAATCCCCGTCAGCAACCACATAGAACATATCAAACACCTTTTCTGCAACCTCGTCCGGGATACCCGGGCCCGAATCTTTGATTTCTATCTCCAGGTATTCATCAGTCCAGAGCTGTTCGATACACACAGGAGCGTCGGGAGGCGAAAAGCGCGCTGCATTTTCGAGAATATTAAAAAGCCCTTGTTCGATCAACGCGCCGTGGACATAAATGGGGGCGTGTTCGCCAGATACGGTGAGTCGCAATTGAATATCTGGGTAATAACGCTTGAGCCGGCTTGTTGCACTGGCAATGATATCATCCACCTCTACCCAGTCGCGCTCAAGCTTCAGTTCGCCGTAACCCAGCCGCGTCATATCCAATAGGTTTTGAATATAATTTTCAAGCCGCTTACTCTCACTGATAATGCCGTCTATTAGTTCGACCCGGTCACTTTCGCTGATTTGTTGGAAACGAAAGCGCAATAGCTCTGCAGACCCCATCATGGAAGAAAGCGGTGATTTGAGGTCGTGGGACACGGACGACAGCAACGCGGTGCGAAGTTGCTCCACCTCCATGGATATCTTGGTATTTTCCAGCGCATTGGCCAGATGAATACGCTGCAGCGCGGTACCACATTGTTGCTGCATAGACTCAAGCAGTTGTTGCTGAAACAGGGACAACTGACGATCCGATGCCGGTACCTTGAGAACCGCTACTGCATCCGGCCGAGCGAGTGTTCCTAAGGGCAGCAAAACTTCCTGTAGTGACGACAGGGTATTTGAAAAGCGTCCTGCAGCACTGCCATTTGCGAACACCCAGTCTATTCCCGCGCGCAGTTTTTCAGAAATAGTGATGCTCCCCTCGACACACCTGATCTCCCGGCTATCGTCACGAATAACGACAGCTGCCTCCAGCTCCACCATGTTCTGACATACCTGGTGAAAGGTTTTGTAGACTTCGCCATCGGTGGTGACCTTGGTGAGTGTTTCAGCGGAGTCGCGGAGAGTGTCCGAGAAGCGACTCGATTCGTTTAACAACATGAACTGACGGCGTAACCGGGAAGCAGCCGGACCGCTGATGGAGCCGATCAGGAGCAGGAATACCAGTGTGGCGACATCGTTCTGGTCGTCTACCGCAAACGTATAAAACGGCTCGGTGAGGAAAAAATTAAACGCGAGGAATGCGAAAAATGCGGTTGCTAGCGCTGGCCTGGAGCCGAATTTTAAACCTGTGGTGACAATCGCAGCAACGTAAATTAAAGCCAGATTTCCGGTACCGACAAAAGGTAGCAATGCGATTGCCACGACGGTGGCCAGTATAGTTAACAGTGCCCCCACAAGGTAGCCTGGCTTTTGGCCGAGAATAGGTGCCTGCCTGGGTTTTCGTCGGGTGCGTACCGACGCTTGCGGTGGATGATAAATTGAAACTTCAATGTTTAAACTTGACTCAATTAACCTGCGGTACAAAGGCTTCGACCAGAGGTTAAACCGCCAGCGGCGCCGAGCGCCTACGAGCACCGTACTAATGCGCTGTTCTTCTAAAAACTTTACCGCTGCGTCATAGCTGGTGGCACCTTTTAAGGTGATAGTTTTTGCACCCAGCTCCCCGGCAAGCTCAAGATCTCGCCGCAATTGCATGCGCTGCGAGGTGCTTTGCGGTCTGCCGGTATCAATCCAAACCACATACCAGGGCATATGGCGACGGTCAGCGATTTGGCGGCCAAGGCGTACTAAATAGTCATGCGCCGAGTTAGCGCTAATCAGTACAGCCAGTTTGTCCTGGATGGTGTAAGACGGTGTCTTATCTTTTAAAATAAGTTCGTCTGATAAGTTCGTATCGACCCGCACCAGGACTTCCCGAATCGCCATTTCCCGCAGCGCGATAAGGTTTTCGAGGGAGAAAAATTGCTCCAGAGCCGAACGAGCGTATTCAGGCAGATAAACCTTACCCTCCTGCAGACGTTGCACTAACCCCTCAGGAGGCAGATCTATCAGAATGATGTCGTAGGCCAGATCAAAAATATAGTCAGGCACCAGTTCAGTGACGCGCACGCCCGTTACCTGCCGGACGACATCATTGAGACTGGCCATATGTTGAATATTGATCGTGGTGTAGACGTCAATGCCTGCTGCCAGTAACTCTTCTACGTCCTGGTATCTGAACTTGTTGCGGCTATTGGGTATATTGGAGTGCGCAAGCTCGTCGACGATAATCAACTCAGGTTTTCGTTGCAGTGCCGCGTCGATATCAAATTCTGTCAGTGCTGTACCCTGATACTCAATTTGTCGCAGAGGCAGGCGTTCCACACCTTCAAGCATGGCCTGGGTTTCTTTGCGTCCATGGGTTTCAACCACGCCCAGTGTCACCGAGATACCCTGGTTCAGCCGCTCCTTCGCTGCGCTTAACATGGCGTAGGTTTTTCCTACACCAGGTGCTGCGCCGAGAAATATGGTGAGCTTGCCTGATTCGGACGATTTTAGTTTGCGTAACAAACTTTCGGCTTTCGACTGGGCGCGCATATTCAGAAACTCCGGGATACGTTCAATACGGAATACCGCAAAGGTAAAGCTTAACTGAGTGTTCAGCGTAAGCGTTATTGAAATACACAAATATATGTCTATTGCGCATAAATTTTACGGATTCTTTATAGCCTGATCAGTCAGTTGCCAATAGTATTAAAAAAAATTGAGGTAGCTTTGATATGGCATATTTTGCAGTAATAGGACTAGGCCGCTTCGGCACAACAACGTCACGAGAGTTGATGCACTTGGGGAACGAGGTTCTCGGTATTGATACAGATCCACGCGCAATCGAGCCGTTGGCTGACCGTTTAACCCATACCGTGATTGCAGATGCGACCGATGAACGAGCATTAAAAGAGCTTAACTTGCAGAGTTGTGATGGTATCGTCGTCGCTATTGGTGAAGACCTAAGAGCCAGTTTGTTATGTACGCTTAACTTAATCAACATGGGCATTACGTCAGTCTGGGTGAAAGCGGGAGACTCGTCCCATCACGCGATTTTGTCGAAGCTTGGGGTCAAGAACATTGTTCACCCGGAAGAAGAAATGGGTATTCGGGTCGCACAATCGCTCAACTACCCTATGGTGAATAGCTATATTGGGCTTGGTCACTACACGTTTTTGGTCGATGTTCACTTCACCGGGGCGGTCACCAACAAGACCTTAGCGTCGATTACTAAGCGGGCTAAGGATGAAGTACGGGTCGTGTTGATTAAGCGCGATTCTCACATTGAATACTCACCGGCGCCAGATTTCGTCCTGGAATATGGTGATCACATGGTGCTAGTAGGCACCCGTGAGGCCTTGACCAAGTTGAGTCCGGTGCTTAAATGAACTCACGCCCGATAGCACTGCATTCTAAAGTTCATTTTAAGAGTCAAAAAGTGCGCATGAGCCCGCCGGCCGTGCTGGCTTGTGGCTTTTTGGGTCTAATTGTTCTGGGTGCCTTGTTGCTGAAGCTTCCTTTTGCCACTACTGATAGCATTACTGTGCAGGAGGCGCTTTTCACTGCTACGTCCGCGGTAACAGTAACAGGTCTGGTGGTAGTCGATACGGGCACCGACTTTACGCGTTTTGGCCAGACCGTGATTGCGCTTTTAATTCAGGCAGGTGGTTTAGGCCTGATGACGTTTGCGGTCGTCGCACTGTTGGCAATTGGCGGAAAGATTGGTTTTCGCCAGCAAATTATCGCGACCACGGCCTTTAATCAGACCTCGTGGGCGAGTGTGGCGCAAACTGCGAAAGCAGTTTTGCTGTTCGCCTTGGTGGTAGAAGCTATCGGCTTTGTGATTCTCTTTGCCAGGTGGTGGCCTGATATGGCTCTGCCTGACGCTGCCTTTGAAGCATTTTTTTACACTATATCAGCTTTCAATAACGCTGGATTTGCGTTGGCCGCGGATAGCCTGTCCGGATTTGTTGGGGATGCAACCATCAACCTCACCATCACCTTACTTTTTATAGCAGGAGGGTTGGGCTTTGGGGTGTGGATGGAGCTCTGGCAAACACGTTCATGGCGCAGGCTAAGTATCTATAGCCAGGTGTTGATTGCGAGTATTGTTATTATCAACGTGGTCGCTATGGTTTTAATTTTGCTTCTGGAGGCCAACAACCAGGCTACCCTGGCAGGCCTTACCATGAGTGAACAGATCTGGGCAGCTTGGTTTCAGGCAACCACCCCGCGCACCGCCGGCTTTAACACCATAGATATTGCCAGCCTGGAAGACAGCACTACGACCTTGATGCTGCTCCTGATGTTTATCGGCGGCGGGTCGCTGAGTACCGCCAGCGGCATAAAAGTAATGACTTTTGTGGTGCTGGTGATGGCAACCTATGCGTACCTGCGTCAGCGTGATGAAGTGGTCATCAACTGGCGCTCAATTCCACGTCATACGGTGCGTAAAGCATTGGCCGTAGCCCTTATATCCGCGTTCACGATTTGGCTCAGCATTTTTTTACTCACCGTTACTCATAAAGCGCCTTTTTTAGATATCGTATTTGAAGCCGTGTCGGCATTTTCGACAGTTGGCTTGTCCCGCGGCATGACCGGCGAGCTTTCCCTGGCTGGCCAATGGATCATCATGCTACTGATGTTTGTGGGGCGATTAGGGCCGCTTACCATGGCGTACTTTCTCGCCAGACCTAAGCCTAAGCATCTGAAGTACCCAGAGGCTAAGTTTCCTATCGGGTAGTGTATACCTGTAAACCAATACGCTACCGTTAAGTAGGATCTACTAATCAGCATCCCAGACTTGAGAGTCTGGCGGTTAATGTGCCACATCAATAACTATCTTCCCGACATGCTTCCCGCTGGCAAGATGCTGATACGCATCATGGTATTTCGCGAACGGAAAAACCTTATCAATGACCGGTTTCATTTCATGCTGAGCCATGGCTGCGAGCAACGCTTCGAAATTAATCCGCGGGCCAATGGCCGTGCCGGCAACCCGCAGAGAGCGTGCCAGTACGTCGATAGGTGGCAAGCCTCCTCCGATGCCGCTGGTAAACCCGACTTGCGCAATTTCTCCGCCAATTCGGCACGATGCCGCAGATTTGACGATGGTTTTCTCTCCCGCGATATCGATCACCTTGTCGACTCCCTTGCCATTGGTCAACTTAAGAATTTCGCGTTCCCAGTCTGGGGAGGTGCTGTAGTTGACCATCGATTCTGCGCCCAGCGCTTTTAGCTTTTCAGCTTTTTCCTCGGTAGAGGTGATTGCGAGGACACGAGCGCCAAACATCTGTGCTACCTGAAGAGAAAATAACGCGACACCGCCCGTCCCCTGAACCAATACCGTTTGCCCGGGTTGAAGGGGCGACGATAAATTCAGAGCGGTCCAGGCCGTAACCGCTGCGCAAGGCAAAGACGCCGCTTCTATGTAAGACAGGTAATCGGGCAAGTGCACAATAGCGTTTTCATGCACAACAATATACTCACCCAACCAGCCGTCTGCTGATATTCCATAGCTGTTCAAATGGTATTCCGCCAGCATAGGCCCGCCAATCCAGAATGGGTTGCAGCTTGCCGAAACACGGTCGCCGACTTTAGTTCGGCTTACACGATTACCAACCGCAACCACTTCTCCCGCTCCATCAGACAAAGGGACACCGTTTTCCTGGGTGGGGCCGCCATATTGGCCATCCAATATCACCTGATCACGAAAGTTCAGGGAGGCGGCGTGGACTCGAATCAGCACTTCATGATTTCCTGGTGAAGGTGTCGATTCGTCGTGTAGCTCCAGTTCTGGTTTGTCGCCATTGGTCCATCTTACAGCTTTCATTTTTCGTCTCCTCTAGTGGAATAAGTCGGGTAGTGGGTTAATGAGCTATGCCTATACACGGCAGCCTTTGGCGCCTGAGTGCCAGGATTACCTGAAATCCCGATATGCCAGGTCAGTCAGGCCAGTTCAAGGAGCGATTGAGGGCGACGATGTCAGAGTGGGTCGGGTTCTCCCCAAGGGTTCCAAATTGTTCGGGCAACTGAGCGCGCTTGCGGGGTGCTTCGTTTTCCACCGCAGCGGGTAGAGCTCTGCGCATTGTCTCGGCACCCCAGTCGCAACAGTAGGCCGGCGTTGATGGCTGTTGTCGCCATGAATCGTCCAAACTACCGCCGTCCACCGGATCAAAGCCTGTCTCGTTGACAAGTCCCATGACAATACGTTTTTGCTCAACATCCTCTCCGGCCACGGCAACCGCAAGTCGGTCTTCCGCCCCTTGGGGGCGGCTGAGCTCGGCTAGGGAATAGGCAAGAATGTTATTGAAGGCTTTGATCACGGGGAGACCAAGCTGTTGCGAGACCCATATGCTCTCTACCTGGCCCGCATCAATTTCAGGAATGCGTGGATCTCCCAACTCTGGGTAGTAGTTGCTTGTGCTAACGATGGGAACCGTTCCTGGGGTGCTTTCGAAGAGCGATTTAGGGAGTCTGGCAATGGCAGCGAGCGGGATCGCAAGGATAATTAGCTCTGCGCCATCGACCGCACCACGAATGTCGACAGCTTCAGCGCCGATTTCGTCCGCGAATGGCCGAACGCCCTCGAGGCCCCTGGAGTTTGCGACGCGAACCTGATGCCCCGCAGCAATTAATTTGCGGGCAAGTGTGCCGCCGATATTACCTGTACCTATTACGCCGATTTTCATGTCCGTACCTGGTTTGCGAAGTTTCTTTTCAGGTACAATAGGGGCGGACACACATAAGAGCAAGAACCCACAAAAAAGTGCAGTACCCACCAAGAGGTAAGTATGACTGATCGAGATTGGCGTTGCGAAGACCCTGAACAGCAGCTTGTCTGGGCTTCCGCGACAAGCGAAGCGCTACGAGTGCTTGAGGGCAAGTGGAAAATTGTCATTATTATTCAGCTCTTTGCTGCCAAATCGCCTTTGCGTTTTTCTGAACTGGAACGACGTATCGAGGGTGTTAACCAGAAGATGCTAATCCAGCAGCTCCGACAGTTGGAAAAGGACGGCATTGTCACACGAACGATTTATCCGCAAGTGCCGCCAAAGGTGGAGTACGCGTTGACCGAAATGGGGATAGCCCTTGGCCCCTCTGTGGAGGCCTTGATTGACTGGGCCTTTATGCGACGTGAAACCCTTGGAAATTGAGATACGATCAGTTTTTATTCGAATCCGAGAGTTAAGCACTCTCGTTTTTAATACTCGAATGTATGAAATACAAAGCAACGCCCAGGCACAGCACAGCGCCAACTCGTGAAAGCGATAGTGTCACTTCTGAGTTACCAAACCAGCCAAGGGTGTCAATCAGAATGCTCATTGCGAGTTGACCGAAAATAACCGCCACTGTCGCGACGGCGGTGCCAATTTTCTGTACGGCCATCACCATGATGACAATGTAGGGAACGCCGCATAAGGCACCGAGTAATTGCCATTTCGGCACATCTGCCAGTGTCGTTGCGTAAGTCGGTTCAAAGTAAAATATGAGCAACCCGGTAATAATGGCACCCAGGAGGAAGGTCAAAAAGGCACTTCTGAAGACGCCGACTTTACTGCCTAACTCGCCGTTTACGGCGGCCTGAATACTAAGTGCTGCACCGCCAGCAATGGCGATAATAATCATTATTAAAGTCATAAAAGTTCCTTAATCGAGAGCCATGAGAGCGAGAGCGGCAATAATGAAACACAAAGCGGCGATGCGTCTGCGGTCGACTTTGCGTGGCGGTGTACCGAACAGACCATAGTGGTCGATAATAAAGCTCTTGGTAATTTGCCCGACTAGAATCCCAATCATAGTCATGGCAATGCCAATCACCGGAACGGTTACGGTCAGTGCGACGACATAGACGGGTCCTAGCAAGCCACCTGAAAGCGTCCACGCGGGCTGGGACGAGAACGAAGGACTATTTCGGGGACTGAAAAACAGCATGAGGAGGAAGGTCAGCGCGGCACCAACTCCGAAAATACTGAATGTGGCCCAGAGCTTTCCGACCTGTTCTCCAAGCGGCCCCAATAGACCGGCTTCGACTGAGAGTCCCATTCCGGCCAGTACGGTCAATAAAACCATGATAATTTGCATACGCTACTCCTTACTTTTCAAGAGCAGCAGCCTACCCTAGACTCATCAACTGAAAAATGGGAAGGTGCACTAAACACCTTTGCGAATATTGCACAAATGAATTCAGTTAACGCAATCAATATCAGAGCACTGAAATTTTTTATTGCCGTGTACGACAGCAAAAGCTTTTCAGTCGTGGCAAGACGGGAAGGGGTCTCGCCGTCCATGGTTTCCCGTGTGATCCAGCAGTTAGAGGACGCATTAGGGCAGCAACTGTTCTATCGCAATACCCGAGCGATCATGCCAACCGAGGCGGCTCGCCTATTTATTGAATTTGCTCGTGAGACGAGCGAGCAGTTGCTTGATGTACGTAATAAACTGCAGGACCGAAAGGAAGAGCCGGAAGGGGTTGTCAGAATAAATGCGCCTGTCTTTTTTGGCCAGCGGCATCTCGCACCCTGGTTACCGGGTCTATTCCTGCGCCACCCCAAACTTCGTGTTGAACTAACGCTAACAGATGACTACATTGACCCACATATCGAGCCTGCGGATGTTATCTTTCGCATTGATACACTGAATGATTCAACACTGCATGCGCGGGTTTTAGGAAGTCAGATTTACCATCTGGCGGCCAGCCCTGAGTATGTGAAAATGCATGGGCAACCTGAAGCTCCAGAGGACTTAACCCAGCATAACTGTCTGGTTTATAGCGGCTCGTCAGGGCCGAACCGTTGGCTTTTTAAGGCTCCAAATGGAGCCTGGGAACAGCAGATGGTTGACCCCATTTTAGCGTCCAACAATGCAGAGACCTTACTTACTTCTGCATTAAACGGTACGGGTATAGTGCTTTTTCCGGACTGGCTCATCGGCGACTATTTAAAGGATGGGAGTTTGGTCAAGCTACTTAAAGACCTACCTACCGCGATTAAAACCACGCCGCAATATATTGCCGCTATTTATCCTGATTCGCGGCACCAGCCGCTCAATGTCAGGGCGGTCATTGATTACTTCGTTACGGTGTTTGGTTCGCCGCCGTATTGGCAATACAGCGAATAGCCAATCAGGCATCCGAAAATATCTGTTAACACATTGTAAATTAACGGTTTATAAGTCATTTCTGATGTCACTTATTCGGCTTACCTGATAGTCTTTTCAGAGCAAATCCACAATTGACCGGATCAAGGAACTCGCTGATGGGCGCTTTGAAAATCATCCTTACCGTAGCTGTATGCACCCCGCTACTATTCAGTGCTATTGCGAGTACCGCCAAACAGGATAACGTGATGGTAGAGGACATGACTGAGGCAGAGATCGTGCAGTGGTACGAACAACGCGAAGCGCTCTACAATGCTCACTATGACATATTGGAATCGCTGGCTGATCAGGATTTAGCACAATTATTGTGGCAGGAAGAACGGGCTAATTATTTCCGTGGATTGGAGCGTATGAGTTTTTATGCGCCAGCCTATAACATCGAGTATCAATCTGCAGAATTAAGCCGGATGAATGATTATGCCGGCACAGAAGCGCTCATGAACGCCTACCTGGACAGCTTGACCGCTCTGCAAAACAATTTCGAGCCGCACTGTTCACCGCTTGGTTCACAGCAAGCCTTGCAACTTGATGAAGGCTTTGAGTTTCCATTTCGCTATCAGTTGCATTACGAAACGGCCACACTAGCCAATGGCGATACGCTTCCATTTTTTGACCAAAGCAATCCAGACCGAACCTACCCATCGGTGGTAAAGAGCGGTGATGCGTATTGTATACTCAACAGTGAGCAAGAGGAGTTAGCACCACAGTCTGTAAGTGCCAACTTTACGGCACAACTGCCTGCTGCCTTCATCGAATTTGAATTTAGCGCTCAGGATCTTGGCAAAACCCTCACCCAACAAGGTTACTCGCTGACAGTGCAGGCCTGGCAGAATAACCGCTTCGAGATTTATATCGATAATCCAACCAATGACGCCGGGCAGCGTTTTCGTCCGCGTGATGTTGTTGCCGAAGCACAAGCAAGCAATGGTCACCATTTAACCTGGCACGCGACGCGGCGACGACCCATGGCTGAAGTACTGTTGGTCGATGAACTTGTTCATGATCTGATTCGGCGCGCACAAGAGAACGACGTCAACGTTGATGAGGCGCGCGCTGAACTGGAAGCGTTGAAGCGTCAGTTTAGTCAAGAGCAGAGCAACGGTGTGTATTTCGCGCGGGCCTATAATGGTGATATCGATAAAGTGCGGGTGACCTTGATGATCTATGAGGAGGGGGACTCTGTCATCGAAAAACAGCTGCAACTTCCAGTGCAACAATTGGTTACCGAAGTGCCCGCAGATGCCGCTGTTGAACAGGCGTTAGCGCAACTCGACATCACCTCAGCCGTTTACGATAAACGTATAAGTGTGAATGCTGAGCACGCCGAATTAAGCGCAGCAGAAATGAATGACCAGATTGAACAAAGCAACTTTTCGGTGTTTGACCCAAGCTCTCTGCGCCCCGGAGATTACCCGAAACAGATCGCTTGGTTTTACCCGCCGTTGCGTAGTGACCTATTGTTGAACCGGCAGAAGCGCGTGATAAAAACCAGTGCCGCGATGTTGCTGTTTTTGGACGACCAGGGTAAGCCCTTAATTGACCCTGGTATTGAGGCATTTTATGCGGACCTTGATGGCGATATTCATTATGCGTCGGAGCTCAACTTCGGCGGCATTGAAGCGCCATTTATGGCTGCGCGCCTTGATTACGACCCTGAACTCTGGCCGAATCGTCCAGCCAGTATTACTGGCAAAATATCCTTCGTCACCGCACCCAACATGCGACAAGTACAATACGCGATTGATGAATTACCTAGCGGATTAACCTTTTCAGGCAACCGCTTGACGGTCGACTTGAATGCTTTTAATGCGCCAGAAGCCGAGCCGATGAAGAAAGATCCCGCGTTAATGACTGACTATCAACTGATGGCCAAAGATGAGCATGGCTATCTGGCTTTGTTGCACAAACAGCCTGTTTATGTTCCTGAGGAGCGTGAACCACGCTATCAGACCTACTACTTTTATGGTCAACCTGAGACCATCGAAGTCTGGTATCCGGGCGAACTGGACATCGTTGATTTCACGGTGGAAACGGAACTGTAACGGACGAGAAACCAAGCCAGTTAACCGGATATTCCAGCGTTTTGCTCGAGACACCAGCAAAAGTTGGCATAAAGGCGCAAAGCATTGAAATTAGACCCCAATGGCGAAATTCCTCCGAAACCATTCTGGAACATCTTGTTCGCTCGCGGCGATATCGTGAATACTAAATGAGTGGCTGGTTTGAGAAAGCTCACTCAAATACTCCACAAGAAGCTCTAATTCACTCAGTACAATGGTTTATAAACAACAGGATATGTTTAATAAACGAATGTTACGTGTCATTTATTTCAATTTGTTGGGTTCTACATGTGTCCTATATTGCATGGTAGTAGTCAATTTATTCCCCCAAAAGCCAGGAACAAAATAAAGCAGACCCTGATGTTAGCGATTTTATATCGTCGCACTAGATAGAACGCTTAGAGCTTGGAGTTTCTGATGCAGGAACACTCACGCATTGATTTGTTAGATGTAATTGCCTTCATCCGTGTGGTGGAGTTGGGGAGTATTGGGACTGCTGCCACACGTCTTGGTATTGCCAAGTCTATCGTGAGCCGCCGGGTAAGTCGTCTGGAGACGGTTCTCGGCGCTCAACTGCTGACCCGAACGCCCAGAGGTACCACGCCGACCGATATCGGGCGCGAGTACCAGGCACGCGCTGGCGCAGGTCTGGCTGAATTAGAATCGGCGCAGGAAGTCGTAAACAAATTAACGAGAGACGTTTGCGGCCACCTTCGTGTTCAGGTCCAAACTGCGTTTGGCGAGTTTGTACTCGCGCCACTGCTCGCCGAGTTTGCACTATGCCACCCGCGCGTTCAGTTCGATATTATCTTCGATGATCGTCTAGCCGATATGACTTCGGAAGCTTATGACCTGTCCATCTGGGTGGGTGCCGTCTCAGACCAGACACTAATCACACGCAAACTTGCCTGTGTCGATTGGGTCGTTGTCGCCAGCCCAGGCTATCTGGATGCACGAGGACGACCAACCAAACCCTCTGAAATGACCTCGCACGATGCCTTACTCCATGTTTTGGATACCGGGCAATGGCGCTTCCAATGCAGGGAGGGCTGGGAGACTGTGCGCATGAACTCCGACTTTCGCACCAGTAACGGGCAAATGCTGCTGGCCGCTGCCCGAGCGGGTTTGGGTATGACTCTCATTCCGCGGTTCATGGTTAAGGATTCGCTGGCACGGGGCGAGCTGGAAGTAGTGTTACCAGCCTTTCCTAATGAAGGTGCCGGTCTGCATATCTTCATGCCGGCGGCCCGGTCCCGGGTCGCGAGGGTGCGAGCGCTAATAGATTTCCTCTATGAAAAGATGAATGCGGCAGTGTGAGTGGGTTGAATCCCCCCTCTTCTGTGTCGTCATACACTTGAGTCCAATCGTTCACGAAGACGCTGCCCGCCTCCAGAGCCCCGGCGACGCGCAGCGCGCGGTTGATATCGCGCGTCCAGACGCTGGCTGACAATCCGTAGTCGCTGTCGTTTGCCAGTTCGATGGCTTTAGCCTCGTTGTCGAAACGATGGATAGTGAGAACGGGCCCGAAGGTCTCTTCCTGCACGATCGCCAGGCTGTTGTCGGTGACTTCGAGCATAGTGGGGCGGAAGAATGCTCCTTTTGCTAGTGGACCGCCCATCACAGGACCCCCGCGAACTGGGGAGTGCTGATTCCCAACCATCCTGGAACCGCTCTGCTTATTATTGGATGATTACCTTAGATTTGGATAAGGCTGCGATCAGCGACGCCCGAACAGTGTTCGTGCGCCGAAAATCTGAACAACGAATGAACGCCGGCATGTCAGTGTTGAAATGATCAACATCAAATTGACTCCCCCATCGGGTGAAAGCGGCCAGCCGTGATAGAGGAATATCGACTGACCAAAGACTCGACTCAGCGCGTACCCTCTTGCAAGTCCAACAACTGCCATTCCCACATGAGCCCCTGACCAAAAGTGCCGCCCATTGAGGCAACCAGGTTCACCACTTGCGATGCAGTCTTCTCATTCTTCCAGTCGCGCTGCAATTCAGAGATATAGGCTAACGCATTTATTGGCCGAGCGCCGGCCTGAGTCATTCGCAGCACGGCGTCGTCATGTGCCCGCACACTGCTGCCACCTGAGGCGTCGGTTACGATGTAAACCTCATACCCTGCAGCCAGGGTAGAAAGAACCGCCATGTTCAAACAAACTTCGGTCCATAGACCAGCAATCACGAGCTTTTTCTTACCGGTATTTTTCACCCACTCCACAACCCGTGGGTCGTCCCAGGAGTTCAGGCCAGTCCGGTCGATTGGCACCTGATTAGGGTCAACCGCTTGAATGTCTTTGATGAGTTCCTGGCGTTCGGCAATTGCGGTGGTGAAAAGAAATGGTACTTCGAAAATCTTTGCCGTTTTGGCAGTCAGAACGGCGTTCGACACGACCTCTTCCGCGGTGTGGGAGCGTACAGAAAGCAATTGAAGATATTGATGGTCAATAAAGAGCACCGCGTGGTTGTCGGGGGTGAGCAAAGTATCATCACGGGAAGTCATAGCTATATCCTCTGGTGTTGTTGCGAGTAGATGTGATTTCCTTGGAAAACCTGCACCGGTTACGGAGACGTTTTCTGGAAA
The DNA here is from genome assembly GCF_003986975.1 of Aliidiomarina soli. Lineage (GTDB taxonomy): Bacteria > Pseudomonadota > Gammaproteobacteria > Enterobacterales > Alteromonadaceae > Aliidiomarina > Aliidiomarina soli. The sequence continues at coordinate 262,114 of NZ_PIPO01000002.1, forward strand.
TTAAACTGTACTGGCCACATACGCAAAGCGGTAGTGCCATTCTGCGGAAGTCTGTGTTGCGAAACGGGCAACGCTGCATTGAACGGACAATGCAATTCATGAGCTGCTTTGCCATCGACGAAATTTACATGTTTCTGGACGAGGTGCATAAATTTTAGAAGTGTGCACCGTCCGAATGAAATTCGGGCGGCGCAAAAGTCAGCTGCGGATAAACGCCAGCACATCCCTGTTGAACTGATCGGCATCAACCTGCGCCAACCCATGTGAGCGGTTGCCGACTGTGTCGAGCCCCTCAACCTTCCGCCTCAGTGCACTGACACTGCCGGGTATCAGGCCAGACCAGGACTTAATGCTATGTGCTTGTACTCGATAAAGTCATCAAGCGCGGCGTGTCCGTTGAGCCTGCCCAGGCCCGATAGTTTGAACCCTCCCTCTTCTGTGTCGTCATACACCTTTGCCCAATCGTTGACGAAGACGCTGCCCGCCTCCAGAGCTCCAGCGACGCGCAGCGCGCGGTTTATATCGCGCGTCCAGACGCTGGCTGACAATCCGTAGTCGCTGTCGTTCGCCAGTTCGATGGCTTCAGCCTCGTTCGAGAAACGATGGATAGTGAGAACGGGCCCGAAGGTCTCTTCCTGCACGATCGCCAGACTGTTGTCGGTGATTTCGAGCATAGTGGGGCGGAAGAATGCCCCTTTTGCTAGTGGACCGTCCGTGACAGGACCTCCGCGGACAATCACGTTGGCCCCGGCGTCGATCGCGTCTTGGACGACCTTGTCGACCCGCCCGACATTCGCTTTGTCGATCAGTGGGCCCATGTCACTCGATGGATCAGAAGCCGGACCCACACACACCGCGCGTAGCCGCTCGGCAAGCTGATCCCGGACAGTGTCGTACAACGCGTCCTGAACGAGTAGCCGCGAACCCGTCATGCAGAATTGACCAGCGAAAACAGTTAGTGCCTTCTCAAGCACTGGCAGCATGGATGGTACTTCAGCGTCATCAAACACGATCATCGGTGCCTTGCCGCCCAGTTCGAGTCCGAGCCGTTTCATCCGCGCCGCGCCAATGGCGCCAATTGCGGCGCCAGTCTGCGTGCTTCCGGTGAAGCTGATCGTTGGCACGTCCGGGCTTTCTACCAAGAGCGAGGCGCCGTCTGATCCACTTTCCGCGAATATGTTGATGACACCGTCCGGGAGGTCATTTACCTCGGCGAGGATCTCTGCCAGCACGGCTGCAGTCTGTGCGACCTGGCCTGGCATCTTCATAACCACTGAGCATCCTGCAGCCAGGGCTGGCGCGAACGACCGAACTCCAAGGATGATCGGCGAGTTCCAGGGCACGATAACGCCAGCTACTCCCATGGGCTGGCGCAAGACAATCGACAGGCTACCCGGTCGTGGCTGCGTGGAGCGGCCCGCTTCCGTGCGCGCCATCGCGGCCCAGTAGCGCAACTTGCCGGGGGAGCCTTCTACTTCCATTGCAGCTTCGCCCCGAACCTTACCGTTCTCGAGCGCCAGGATGTCGATCAGCCGCTCTCGGTTCCTTTCTATCGCCTCGGCCATCTGGTCCAGAACCCTGGCGCGAAGTATTGTGTCGTGTGCCCAGCCTGTGCCACGAAAAGCGCGGGAAGCGGCGGTGATGGCGGCAGCGGCAGCTGCGCCGCCGTCATCGGAGTAGTCTCCAATGGATTCATAGGTCGCTGGGTTGATGGAATTGCTGCGCTTCAACGAAGAGACGAAGCTGCCATCGATCCAGTTCTTGGCAGAATAGATAGTCATTATTGGTTATTCCTGATTTTGTATAGTAAGACGCAATGCGATAGCGCCTCAACAGTGAGGCGCTATCCTTATGCTGCGGTTAGCGCTATCATCCTATCCCGCCCGCGCGAGGTGGAGCTTAGGCTTGAAACGGTGGTGGATTCTCGCCGCGCAACCGGTAGTTGGGGTTCGGCCGCTCGATGCGGATCGATTCCATCACGGTATAGGCGTGATACTTTGTCATCGTAGTCACACCTGCCAGACGCTCAGACCAGAGCTTGCCATTGCTGGTCTTTTTTTCGAGTACGTACTTGGTCGTGTAGTTAACCATCGAGTTGATCCAGTTTTCGGTACCGACCCAGAAGCGGTCAAGACCTGGCTTCAGAACAATGTCCATCAGCCGGTCGGATCGCGCGTAAATATCTACGGCCGCCTGCGCACCTTCGAGAATGTCAGCGAAATACTCGATGGACTCCTTGACCAGTTCGGGCGTTCCGTACTTCATATGGTGACCGGCGACGAGAAAGTCGAAATCGTATTCCATGATCTGGTGTTGAGCCTCGTACCAAGCGGTGATGTTCTGCGAGGCATCGCAGTGCATAAAGGTGGCGCTGCCAGGGCTGACGATATCGATGCAGGTCAGCACCTTCTGAGCCGGTGCGTAAATAAAGATGTTGCCGGGGCAGTGATTTTCGCCCTTGTAAGACAGCTCCAGGGTCACGCCGCCTAGCGTCAGCGTATACTCTTTCGAAAAAGTGATCGTCGGCAGCGGCCGATCTGGATCAGGAAAGCGCTCCAGCAGTTCTTTGGTGATCTCGTGGGCGACAATCTCGACATCCGGTCCGTAGACTGAGGCGGCACCGATATGGTCACTATGCCAGTGACTGTAGATCACATGTGTCACCGGCTTGTCGGTGACCTCTTCGATCGCGGCCAGCATGTTTTCGCCAAGCGTTGGCGGGGCATCGATCGCGATCACGCCTTCGTCTGTCACCACGAACGCCGCATCATAGCCGCCGCTGGTTACCCAGTAAAAACCGTCGCGCAGTTCCTCACAGTGATAGCCGAGCCTTTGGAAGCGCTCGCCCCAGAAGTACGCTGGGTAGTATTCAGCTGGATCGAGCGGATGCTCGCCCGCCTCTGGGAAACCGTAACGGTCGATGCCGAAAAAGTCAGGCGTATCCGATGCCGTAATCGGCTTTTGATGGTTGTCGCACATAGTTTGTTTCCTTTCTCTGTTAAATATTGCGTTTGTTAGTGTTGAGAGCTGAGCAATAACTCCGTCAGTGGTCAGAAGCGCAGTACTGCCTTGATGACTCGGCCTGCAGCAACGTCGTCGAATGCCTGGTTGATGTCCGAGAAATCGTAGAAGGTGATGAATTGGTCAAACGGGAATCGACCGCTGCGATAGAGTCCGATCAGCTGGGGAATCATCAGCGCAGATAAGGCATCGCCTTGAATAATGCCTTGGAGCGTCTGCCCGACAGCCAGGCGCGACGCGTCGACCATTGCCTCCGAATGAGCACTAAAAGCAACGAAGCCGAAATGCCCTAGCGGTGCTAGTGCGCCAATCCCGGCGTCCAGGTTTGACGCCCGCCCGCTGGTATCGAGCACGAATTCAACGCCCCGTTGCTCAATCTGTCGAATGGCGACGGAGACATCCACCCCACGAGCTGCGTTAATGACATGCGTTGCACCAAGCTCCTTGGCAAGCGCCAGTCTTTCCTCATTCACATCAATGGCAATGATGGTAGCGGCATCAGCGACCTTGGCGCCCATGATCGCGGCAAGACCGACCGCGCCGACTCCGAAGATAGCAATAGTGGCGCCGACCGGTACTTTCATCGCTTTCAGAATTGCACCAGCCCCGGTTTGCAAGCCACAGCCAAGCGGTCCAAGGATTTCCAGTGGAATGTCACTTGGCACCTTGACGGTGTTGCGTTGATGGGCAAGTGCATAAGTGGCGAACGAGGACTGGCCAAAGAAATGGGCATGGAGATCGTCCGCGTCTTGCGCCTTAACACCTATGGAACCATCCAGTCTGGCGCCAGCAAAGTTGGCCTCTAAGACCTTGTCGCAATAGGCCGGGTGGGAGGATAGACAAGGCTTGCAATGCCCGCATGAATTGTAGGACAGCACGACATGGTCGCCGGGTTTCAGGTGGGTCACCGTTGAACCGACGCGTTCAACAATGCCCGCACCCTCGTGACCCAAAATTGCTGGCAATGGGGTAGGCAACAGCTGATGCCGGACATGTGCGTCGGTCGCGCAAATTCCTGTCGCAACCATCCGTACAAGTACCTCGTCCGGACGGGGGTCTTCAATGCTGACATCATGCATGACGAAGGGGTCATCCTTACGTTCGATCACGGCTGCTCGTGCTTTAGTAGTCATAAATTGTCCCGCGCGTCTGGTAATCAGGTGAATGTTTAGATGCTTTTGAGCTGCTCATGGCGGTCTCCGTTGGAAAGTGAAAAGGGCTTGCAGGCAATGTCTGCGCACCTCTTATCTAAGGGTAGAGACTCCTAAGGGTTAGACTAGCTAGTACAGAAAGAACTTAGAGTTGCTAATGTGGCAACACTCACGCGTTAACTTGCCAGATGAAATTGCCTTCATCCGGGCGTCAGACCGGCAGGTACCAGGCAGCTACAACCAGCACAGCACCAAGCAATGCAATGGCGGTAAATGTAATCGCCATTGCGATACCAGGGCGTGGTGGTCGCCAATGACTGTCAGCTGGCAGGGCAATAGGAGTGTTTGCCGGGCCCGTTAGAAAAATCGGGTCTGTTTTGTTTTGGGACCGCAGTTCTGCCAGCTTCCGCCGGATCCGCAGGGTCAGTAGGAATGCGAGGTAGATTGTCGTGCACCCGGCAATAACGGCTACCAGCCGCGACGTCTCCAACATTGCGTCCAATGTGGTTCCGCCCACCGCCCGGCTCCAGTCATGGTGACTTCCCAGCAGCGCCGGACCCGCGAGCGCGCCAAGTGCGTTGACGATCCCGAACAGAACGATGAAGCTGATAAGCTCCCTGTTGCCGTGTCGCAGTGCGTTGATGATACCCAGTAGTAATGCGGGTCCCAGAAAGAAGGTCCCGGCAAAAGCGATAGCGGCCTGAGTTATGTAGAAGCGCTGCAGATGATGTGGGCCACCCGACACGCTTTCGACAAGAGCGGCAAGGGAGATGATTCCTACAGATAGCATTATGGGCCTGGCAAGCTTCTCGACATTCACTGTGAGGGCGCTACTGAGAACCCCAGCGATGGCTCCGCCCAACATAGCCATCGATAGTGTGGTAAGTTGCTGCGCTGTGCCGCCCAATTCCCTCACTACACCGATCGCGAATGCCTGCTCTGCCAACACGATCCGCGCCATAAATATTGCTACGGCGAAGCGCGCAACGTCGCCACGGCCAAGCCAACGAAGGTTCAACAGGGGCGTCTGGCGGAACGTCTCAATCGCACCTGCTATTAGCAACGCCGGTATGGCGATGAAAAGCGACGTGACTATCCATGTAGCCTGAAACCACCCCTCCCATCGGCCCAGGCCCAGCACAGCGGCAATCAGTGCCAGGCCGCTGCCCATCAGAACGAAAGTTAATAGGTCGAGCGGCTGGAAAACGCGAACTCGCTCTGCCGGCGGCAGGCGGAGCATCCCCAATGCCGCAAGTGAAAGTAATGCGAGTCCCGCCTCAAGTAGAAACAATGAGCGCCATCCTTCGCTGGCAAGTAACGATGGCGACAGGACGTGGGCTAAAGGTATGGCGCATTGCGTCACTCCGATGCCAAGTACCAGACCCCGCATACGCCATCTTGCAGGAAAAGCCTGCATCATGTTGAATAGACAAAGCGGTATCAGTGCTACGGCGACGAATCCGCTGATTGCGCGTACCAACAACGTTGCCTCAAAGCCCGGCGCGAACACTAGTATCAACGCCAGGACGGCATGCAGACTTAGGAATGCCAGAGTGAAGCGACGCAGGCCATATTGCTGTCGAACCTTGATCAACAGTAAGTTAGCCGAGACAGCGGTCATTACATAACAGGTCGATAGCCACGCCACTTGATATGCGCTTAGGTTCATTATTTGTTGCAATTGAAGCGTGTTGACACTCACCAGCGCGTTACTTAAACCTACAGTAATCCCAACCAGTACTGCGACAAAGGCGTAGGCCAATCGAGTAGCGGGCCCATGTGTCGGCGTTGCGGGCGACCCGGGTACGGGAGAACGCTCATGCTCGGGGAACTCTGTGACTTCCTCATTCAGGTGGTCGCGGATCTTTGTCGTATTCAGAAAGTTAAGGATCTTATTTATCAAGAGCTACTCACGTTGGCTATCGAGGTGATATGACATCAGGCAAGTATAAACGGCCGGCCGCCAACCTCGGGATTGTGCATTGAGCAACACTGTGTTTCCGAATACGCATCTAGACTCGGTCAGGTAGGTCCGTAATTCTAGGCTAGAATGTAAAGGCGCTGTCAATTCATGACGAGCCGCCCATAACTGGATAAGGACTTGCCCAATGCTTGAAAGATCAATTGAACGTGTCACCCGGATACCCGCGCTGGGTCCGGGGTTCGACGGAGAAAGACATAAGGCCGCTTTGGTGATAGCACCTGATAATCTACCCGCAACTGACCCGTTTTTCCTTATGGCCGATGACAACATCACGCAGGGTGGAAGGTTTGGCGCGGCGCACCCCCATGCCGGTCTCGAAACAGTGACCTTCATGCTCAATGGCTCGATGGAAGATACCGGTGGGCGGTTGGAGGAGGGCGATGTCGAATGGATGACTGCTGGCAGCGGCATCGTCCATTCTGAGAACGCGACGGTCTCCACCGGAATGCGTTTGTTCCAGCTTTGGCTGATCCTGCCAGAGGCGCAACGCAACATGCCACCCCGAGTGCAAATCCTACGCCGCACTGAGATGCCGGAGCATACTGAGCCTGGCGTCCAGGCGACAGTCTACAGCGGCAAGTTAGGTAACGCGGCGGCACCGACGAAGAATGCTGTGCCGGTGACGTTGGTTGACATCCGGCTGGAGTCCGGAGCTAACTTCGCATCGCATTTGCCTGCTACCTACAACGCATTTGTGGTGGGAATTGAAGGTGAAGTAGAGGTTGGTGCCACTGCCGAGAAACTAGCTAAGAATAGCGTGGGCTGGATGGGCCCCATGGGCGATGGCGACAGTCTGCTTAAATTGCAGGCGGGGGATAAAGGCGCTCGGCTACTACTCTACGCTGGTCAGCCGCAGAACATTTCGGTGGTTGCAAAGGGACCGTTTATTGCGGGGTCTCAAGAAGAACTGGCCGGCTACTATGCCGCGTATCGTCAAGGAAAGTTCCCTCATGCCGGCAAGATGCGGTCTGACGATTAATCAAGTGTCTACGATGTCCAGTTTATGCCCGTCGGATAACCAGATTGCGGATTTCGGTCATGTCTTCCATGGCGAAACGCACGCCTTCACGGCCCAGCCCCGAATCTTTGACTCCGCCATAGGGCATGTTGTCAACGCGGTAGCTGGGCACGTCGTTGATCACCACGCCGCCAACATCGAGATGGTCCCAGGCGTCGAGCACCTTGAACAGGTCGCGGGTGAATATACCTGCCTGCAAGCCGAATTTGGAGGCGTTGACCTCGGCGAGAGCAGCATTAAAATCAGTGAAACTTGATAGCAAAGCGATCGGGCCGAACGCCTCTTCAGTGACGATTCTGGTATCGGCAGGAACGTCTTCGAGCAGAGTAGCATCGAGCATCGCGCCGTCGCGGCTGCCACCGCAGAGCAGAGTGGCGCCAGCGGCGACCGCCTCGTTGACCCAGGTTTCGAGCCGCATTGCTTCTTTGGCGTGGATCATCGGACCAATGAATGTATCGCGCAGCTTAGGATCGCCTGCCACCAGCGATTTGGTCCTGGCGACTAGCATGTCGCGGAAGCGGTCGTAGACATCGGCATGTATGATGATGCGCTGCACCCCGATACAGCTCTGCCCAGACTGGTAGAAGGCGCCGAAAATGACGCGTTCGAGCGCATCGTCGAGATCAGCATCAGCGTCGACGATTACCGCAGCATTGCCGCCCAGCTCAAGCACCACCTTCTTCTTGCCGCAGCGCGCCTTGAGGTCCCAGCCGACATCGGGCGACCCGGTAAACGAGAGCAGTTTGAGTCGCTCGTCGGTGGTAAACAGGTCGGCCCCATCGCGGCTGGCGGGCAGGATTGAGAATGCGCCCTTGGGCAGGTCGGTCTCGGCAAGCACTTCGCCGATGATGATCGCGCCCAAGGGGGTGCGACTCGCCGGTTTCATCACGAACGGACAGCCCACCGCAAGCGCCGGGGCGATCTTGTGCGCGGCCAGGTTGAGGGGGAAGTTGAACGGCGAGATAAACGAGCACGGTCCAATGGGCACGCGCTTCCAGATGCCCTGGTAGCCCCTGGAGCGCGCCGAAATGTCGAGCGGCTGGACCTCGCCGGTCATCCGTACCGACTCTTCGGCGGCGATGCGGAAGGTGTCGATCAGCCGGCCAACTTCACCTTCGCTATCTTTGATCGGCTTGCCTGCCTCGACACACAGCGCGTACGCGAGCTCATCGAAGCGCTCGGTGAAACGGGTGACACAATGGGTAAGCACCGCTTGGCGCTCGTAGCTCGCCATCTGCGCCATCGGTTGTGCCGCTTCGACCGCTCCTTTGATCGCCGCATCGATCGTCGCCATATCGGCCTGCGCGACGCGAAACGCGACCTCGCCGGTAAACTTGTCGGTCACAGCAAGATCGGTATTCGGTTGCTGCGCCACGTTGTTGAGATAGAGCGGATAGACGGACTTGAGCATGGTCATTGGAAACTCCCGGTGTACGTGCTTTTCCCCCGACGCCGGGGGCCGTGGAAAAGGGACAACGATTACAATGCCTTTGATAGCATCTTGATGTCGATGTTGAGAATCTGGTCATTCTCCGAATAATCAACCGGGCAGTCGATCAGATGGACGCCCGGCGTGTCGCAGGTAAGCGTGAGCAACTGCTTGAGATGCTCGGCGCTTTCGGCGCGATGGCCGAAAGCGCCGTAGCTTTCCGCATACTTAACAAAATCGGGGTTGTTATAGGTCAGTCCCCAGTCTTTGAAGCCCATGTTTGTTTGCTTCCAGCGGATCATTCCATAGCTGTTGTCATTCAAGATCAGCACGGTAATGTTGAGCTTTAAGCGAACGGCGGTTTCCATTTCCTGACTGTTCATCATGAAGCCGCCATCGCCGCAAATCGCCATCACCTTACGCTCAGGATAGACCATCGCCGACGCCATGGCCGAGGGCAGGCCAGCGCCCATAGTGGCGAGCGCATTATCGAGCAGCACGGTGTTGGGGCGGTAAGCCGGATAGTCGCGCGCGAACCAGATCTTGTACACTCCATTGTCGAGGCAGATGATGCCGTCTTCGGGCATTGCCGCGCGAACCTGTTCGACCAGAAAGGGCGGGAAGATGGGGAAGCGTGCATCGCCCGAGATTGACGCGGTGTGCGTAACCTGACCTTTACGCGCCGCCAGCATCGTGTCGAACGTCCAGCCCCCATTGGGAACGATGTCCTGTTTGATCTGCCAGATCGCGTTGGCGATGTCGCCGATAACCTCGATCTGCGGGAAATAGACCGGGTCGACCTCGGCGGTTTTTGACGAGATGTGGATCACCTGCGTGCCGCCGGCCTGCATGAAGAACGGCGGCTTCTCTATCACGTCATGGCCGATATTGACGATAAGGTCGGCGGCCTCTACCGCGCGGTGAACAAAGTCGCCCGCCGACAGGGCCGCGCAACCGACAAATCTGGGGTGACGTTCGTCGATCACGCCCTTCCCAAGCTGAGTGGTAAGGAACGGAATGCCAGTCTTCTCGATGAGCTGGAGCAGCATCCGGCTGGTCATGGTGCGGTTGGCGCCTGCGCCGATCACCAGGATTGGCGACTTGGCCTTTTCGAGCGCATGCACCGCAGCGCGGACCGACTTCATATCGGCATTGGGCCGCCGAGTGTGGCTGCGCTTGAGCGGCACCGATTCGGTCTGCTCGGCAGCAATATCTTCGGGAAACTCGATATGCGTTGCGCCGGGCTTTTCCTCTTCGGCGAGCCGGAAGGCCTCGCGCACACGGCTGGGGATGTTGTCAGCGCTGGCGAGCTGGTGGGTGAACTTGGTCAGCGGCTGCATCATGTCGACCACATTCAGGATCTGGAAGCGACCTTGCTTAGACTTCTTGATCGGCTTTTGCCCGGTGACCATCAGGATCGGCATGCCACCAAGCTGGGCATAGGCCGCGGCAGTGACCAGATTAGTAGCGCCCGGTCCCAGCGTCGCCATGCATACGCCGGTCTTGCCGGTATGTCGGCCATAGGTGGCGGCCATGAAGCCTGCGCCCTGCTCATGCCGGGTAAGAATCAGCTGGATCTTGGTCGAGCGGCTGAGGCTGTCGAGCATGTCGAGATTCTCCTCGCCGGGAACCCCGAAAATATACTCTACCCCCTCTTCCTCCAGACATTGGATGAACAGATCAGATGCCTTGCTCATGTTGAGATTCCTCTATACTGGAGTGCTAAGTACTTTCGCACCGGCATAACCTGGATAAGTACCCTCAATATCTTTACTTTTCTGGTTGGAAAGTGGTGTAGCTGTTGATTAAGTTTCGGTAATCTGGAATATGGTTAGAAAAAAGATTGCCTAAACCCTCAATATCATTTCGCCAGTCACGGTGAAGCTCACACGCCAAGCCAAACCAACTCATCAATTGGGCACCAGCCGCAGACATACGATCCCAAGCTGCATCACGAGTGATTGCATTGAACGTTCCCGATGCATCAGTAACGATGAAAACATCAAAATCTTCTTCAAGTGCAGAAAGTGCAGGAAACGCTACACAAACTTCAGTTACAACACCTGCGATGATGAGTTGCTTCTTCCCTGTTGCTTTAACTGCCTTAACAAATTCCTCATTATCCCAAGCATTGATTTGTCCTGGACGTGCAATATAGGGTGAATCAGGAAACATTTCTTTTAACTCGGGAACTAATGGACCATTTGGTCCTTGCTCAAAACTGGTTGTTAGTATAGTTGGTAGCTCGAAATACTTTGCGCAATCAGCTAGAGCTAAGACATTGTTCTTGAATTTATCTGGATCAATATCGCGTACCAGAGATAAAAGGCCTGCTTGGTGGTCTACCAAGAGTACGGCTGCGTTATTTTTGTCTAAACGAGTATATGGTTTACTCATTCTATTTCCCCTAAAAAGAATAGTGCTTGATGCACATTCAACACTTAGGTGTATTCCTAGGTGTGTTCCGAGTTGCCAAACTTTCCTGTCGGAAAGTCATGTAATAGCTTGCTTTACTTCTGCCTCGCTATTCATGACTAAAAAGGTCCATACCCGATAGCAGTAAGTTTATGCCAGCCCCCCCCAAACACCATTGACAAAAAACGAATCAATATTTCGTTTTCCTTGAGCGACTCAATACCGTGGCTGTATATGGGTTGTCATTATCTGACCCGAAATCGGAAGCTTGACGATCTCTCGCCAGCACAATGCTGGAAACTCTGACTTTTGCGGGGAGGTGTGTCAGACCAGGTCGGGTCTGATGTAGATAAATGGATACTATCTGAATGTATACTACCGCCATCACTATTTGGGATGGCATTCTCTTCTTGTCCAGGGGTGAGTGTCGTCGTCGACACTCGTTTATCGGTAAATCACCCTTCCTCAAAATATCAGAGGTATCATCATGACTTCTGGTCGACATGACCTTGTTGCTATTCGTGGTCGCATCAGCGGCCGGGCAGAGGTGCCGAACATTGGGGCTATTGCAGAACGAAGTATCGGTAAATGCACGACTTAATGCTATTTCAATAGGTGATTCAAAGGAGCAACGCTCATGAGTAAAATCCTGGTTATAAACAGCAGCTTGTCAGGTGGCACATCGGTGTCACGAACTTTGGCGGAGGACGCTGTACAGCGGTTACTGGAAGTAGCCCCCAACGCCGAGATTATCTATCGTGATGTTGGAGATGCAGCCATACCGCATCTGACATCCTCCACCGTTGCCGGCATCAGAGCAGTTGCTGAAACACAAGCCGAATTGGCAGCACAAGCCCTTTCGGACGAGCTGATTGCTGAATTAAAGGCCGCTGATGTCGTTGTGATTGGCGCGCCGATGTACAACTTCAGTATACCGTCGACGCTACGGGCTTGGTTTGACCATGTGCTCCGGCCGCGGGTTACTTTTGCCTATAAGGACGGTTCTGTGCAGGGGCTACTGCAAAACAAACGTGTCATAGTCATCGAATCGCGGGGCGGGATCTATTCTGAAGGGCCTACTAAAGCAATGGATTTCCAGGAACCCTATCTGAAGACGTTGTTGGGCTTTATCGGTATAACCGATATCAGCTTTGTGCATGCCGAAAAAGTTGGTTCCGGAGCCGAATCGCGCGAAAAAGCACTAATGACTGCAAAATCTCAGCTTGCGAACATGATTACCCCCGACTTTATGGGCGTACTCCATAGTTCATAAGCTAAAGAACAGGACCACATTGTTGATGAACAGTGCTATGCCGGAGAGACACCATGATTGAAACAATTATAAAGCAACACCATCGGAGGTCTGATGACAGACGCATCTGGTTTTAGCCTGGTACAGGCTGTGGTCTTATTGGGGGCTGCTACCGTTGCTGTACCACTGTTCAGGCGTTTTGGATTAGGCTCCGTGCTTGGCTACCTTGCGGCCGGTCTTGCAGTAGGTCCTTTCGGCTTGGGATTGATTAGCAACCCTGAAACGCTTTTGCACACCGCGGAGTTAGGCGTTGTCATGTTCCTGTTCATCATTGGCCTGGAGATGCGGCCATCCAAGTTGTGGACGCTGCGACGGCAGATATTCGGGCTCGGCGTAGCGCAAGTCGCCACCTGCGGTATCTTGCTGACGCTGGTCGCGATGGCGGCGGGGGTTTCATTTCCCGTTGCCGTGGTCGGGGCTATGGGCTTTGTACTGTCATCAACCGCGGTCATTATGCAACTGCTGCAAGAGGAGGGCGAAACTGCGTCTCCTGAAGGACAGCGCTCAATTTCCATCCTGCTACTGGAGGACCTGGCGATTGTACCTTTATTGGCACTGGTTGCACTGTGGGGCACATTAGCCAACTCGGCAGACGCGAATACCGCGCCGGTATGGCAATCCGCTGCTATCGCCGTTGCGGGATTGACGACATTGTTGGTAGCCGGACATTGGCTGCTTGACCCGTTTTTCCGCATCATCGCCCGCACCGGAGCACGAGAAGTACTCACTGCTGCTGCATTGCTGGTAGTCTTGGGGTCAGCCGTGCTCTTGGAAAGTGTAGGTTTATCGATGGCGATGGGGGCTTTCATCGCAGGCGTGCTGCTTGCTGAATCTAACTTCCGGCATCAGTTGGAGGCGGATATCGAGCCGTTTCGCGGCATCTTGCTAGGTTTATTTTTTCTGAGCGTAGGCATGTCGCTAAACCTACAGATTGTTGCCAATGAATGGCGCATAGTATTAGGTGGCGTCATCGTCTTTATGGCAGTGAAGGGGCTTGGCATTTATGTTATCGCACGTTTAACACGCTCCACACATGCTATTGCAATGAAAAGGACGGCGTTGTTTGCTCAAGGCGGCGAGTTTGCTTTTGTCCTTTATGCAGCCGCGACAGCAGCGGGCATATTCGATGAGCGCGCATCCGCTATTATGAGCGCGATTGTGATTATTTCGATGGCGTTCACGCCCATTATACTGCTCGCTCAGGCGAAAATGCACCGGGGGGGCGCTATTACGGATTTTCATGGCATCGATGAGGCTGACGGCCTACGTGGACAGGTGCTCTTTATCGGTTTTGGCCGATTCGCTCAGGTAGCTAGCCAGGCGTTGCTGGCGCGCCGTGTCGAACTCTCAGTGATCGAGAGCAACGTAGATATGATCCGATCGGCCGCTAACTTCGGGTTCAAGGTTCATTATGGAGATGGTACGCGTCTCGATGTGTTACGTGCATCGGGTGCAGAAACAGCCGAAGCTATAGTGGTGTGCGTTGATACCCCTGAGTCTGCGAACCGAATTGTGGAGCTGTGCCAGTCAGCTTTTCCAATGACTAAACTTTATGTTCGTTCATACGATCGTGGCCATTCACTGCAGCTAATCAAAGCGGGGGTGGAGTTTCAGATCCGCGAGACCTTTGAATCTGCATTGGTGTTCAGTCAGGCTGTGCTGACGGGATTGGGCTTTGGTGAGGAGCAGGCAAAAGATGCTATTAATGAAGTGCGTCACCGTGACTCAAAGCGGGTGGAGCTGGAGCTGGTTGGTGGCTTGAGAGAGGGGCGTCAGTTGTTTCATGGCAATTTGGAGAAACCGGAACCCAGGCCTTTTTTTAAACCGCGAGCCAAGAAGGAGGAGTAGAAGCGCCTACTGTCCGGTTTCGGTGGTGCAATTTTTTGACGAACACAGGTCTCTGCCATTGTGATGTCGCGACCAGAGACGGCCTACAACTGTAGGCCGTGCACCAGATAGTGCAGGCTCTACGTCGTTAACTCAGAAAAATGTCGACCAGGATAGAAAAGCTGACAACCCTTTATCGCGGTCGGTTAGCGGACTATCGCTGATATTGCTCTCGTACCAATGGTGCTCTATACCAAGCCTGGTCCAACCGCCAAAAAATATTGGCGTGCTAAGAGAGAAGCCGGCGTTGTAGTTAACTGCGCTGCCGGGCTGGTAAAACGAGCGTTGAGCTGTCGCTTCGTCCGGGCGTACACCGTAATAGTAATTAACCAGCTTGCTGTCGGAATAACTGATACCAAACGTAGGTTCAATCATTACCACCCCGGCAATGTAACTGTAACCTACGGTCAGTTCCGACTCCCTGCCGTTGGAATTACCTAATAGGTCAAACACTGTATCGGCTTCCAGCCGCCAGCCTTTGTGACGTAATTGCATACTAATGCCGCCATCCAGTGAATCTTTGCGTTTAGCCATGCCGTTAAACACACTACTGTCAGACTCGTCAAAGCCGGCAAACCGTGGTGTCAACTTAGCGCTGAAACTGATGTTGTCTAGCGCCAGCAGTTGATAACTGATAAAAGGGCCGGAAATGGATAACTTTTCGCCGTGATAGCCCAGTATGGGTACAGGTATCGTGCGGTTGCTATAGCCGCGGTAGATCTCCTGATTTACTCCTATACCCATACCGTATAAAAAGCCTTTAGGAGCAGTTTGCTGTGCCGATACCGTAGTACTACATAATGTAGCTACAGATAACACCGCAGCAGAAGAATAACGACAAACGCGCATCTGAGAACCTTATTTAGTTAATCTTAGAATATGATATTAAAGAGTGAATAACCTGAAACTCAGATCCCTCTGGCCTGGGCTATATGTAAGCGTTCAGTAATCCGCACCAGATCGGTAATCGTTTTGGTACGCATTTTGTTCATAATATGCTTTTTATGAACCTTGATGGTTATTTCACTGACAGCTAGCTCCGCCGCGATTTGTTTGATCATCAAACCACCAATAATAAATTTTAGTACTTGTTGTTCCCGGGGGGTTAGCAAGTTATAACGCGCTGTAAACTCGCACTGCTCAATACGATGCTGTAGGTTAGCCCGATCTGATTCTAACGCCTCATCAACTGCAGCTAATAATGCTTCAGGAGACACAGGTTTGGTTAAAAATTCTCTGGCGCCTGACTTCATCGCTTGCACACTCATAGGAATAGAGCCGTACCCTGTTATAAAAATAACCGGCATATTCACGTCAGTGCTGGCTAGCTTTTCAATAATTTCCATCCCTGTTATGTCCGGCATTTGCATATCCAGCAACAAGCACGCCGGAGTTTCTGGCATGGGATTATTGAAAAAATCTTTGCCTGATGCAAAATCACGAACTGTATAGCACGCTGACTGTAGTAGCCTGACCAACGCAGCGCGCACCGGATCTTCGTCTTCCACTATTATCACCATGCCGTTCATTTACTTTCTCCATTTAAGCTTTGTGTTTTATTTTTTCGCTATAGGTATAGAGAATGAAAATACGCTACCTACAGGTTGACGTGCCGCTGCAGATAATTTGCCACCGTGCATATTAATAATAGAATGGCAAATTGCCAGGCCTATGCCCATGCCGTCTTTTTTAGTAGTATAAAAAGCATCAAACAAATGGTCCTTTATTTGATTACTGATGCCAGGCCCTGTGTCTTCAATCTTGATAAAAATAACCTGATCCTTTTCTGTAAAAGTAGATATGATCAATTCTCTTGATTTGTTACTTACTTCACTCATAGCTTCTATCGCATTCATTACTAAGTTCAATATCACCTGTTGTAATTGCACCATATCACCGCGAATATGTGACAACTTTGAGTCCAGGTTTAGTATTAGTGATACATGGCGTCGTTCCATTTCCCGACGAGCGATGGACAAACTAAATTTCAGCACATCATGTATATCCAGAACACTTAGCACTACTTTCGTGTTTTTAGTCAAAGTTCGCAGGCTTTCCACAACTTGTCCTGCCCTTTGTCCTTCGGTTGCTATAGCTTGCAAACTGGCGCTGACTTGTTGCAAGTCAGGAACGGGTCGGTGCAGCCAGCGCAACCCAGCTCCAGCATTGGCGACAATAGACATTAAAGGCTGATTAATTTCATGAGCAATAGACGAGCTTAACTGCCCTACAGTGGTAATCCGTGAAACCCGGGCTAGCTCCTCTTGTGCGGCACGTAGCGCATTCTCTGCGGCGCGCTGCGCAGTCACATCATTTACCGTTCCAACATAGTCAATGTGTTTGCCAGTGCTGAATACCGGACATCCTTGCCCCGTTAGGTACAAAACACTACCGTCTGCTTTAAGAAAACGGTACTCCACATTGATGGCTGTTCCCGTCTGTATAGAGTGGTTAATTTGATCCAACACAGCATCTTTGTCATCTGGATGAATACAAGCAGCGAATTCAGTAAACAAGATAGAGCGGCGCTGAGGATCTAAACCAAAGATATGACAAAACTCTTTGGAGCAAACTAAAGTGTTCTTATGTAGATCCCAGCGCCAGCTGCCTGTTCTGCTTATTTTCTCACCTAAAGCTAACGATTTATCGGCCAGCCGCAATGCGCGCTCTAGCTGCCGGTGCTGTAGGCTCACCTCATCGATACGACGCTGTAAGCAGGCGGCTTCTATCGCTGCAGCCGCGTGTGTAGCCAAAAAAGTGAGTACACTAAGGTAACTCTCACTAAACGATTCCTCTTTTGAGTTGAGTTCCATGTAAAATAAAGCAATTAACTTATTTTGTTTAATCATTGGCAGGCAAAGAGCAGTGAAACCGGAAAAGCGTTGAAAATAAGGGTCGAGATCATAAGGTGTGCTTTGCTGACCGATGTTCGCATACAGTAGTTTTTGTGTCTGTATAGCTGTATTTATCAGGGATTTTGGTAACTCATCCCAGTTCGCTTCACAACGGACAGGTTCGATCAAAACCCCTTCAGAGGCAGAGTGTGCTCTAGCTTCCAGTATCAGACTATCGCGTTGTGGTTTTAGTATCAGTACCCGCTTCGCACCAGTCTGTTCCACAATGATGGATAACAGG
Source organism: Aliidiomarina soli (assembly GCF_003986975.1). Classification (GTDB taxonomy): domain Bacteria; phylum Pseudomonadota; class Gammaproteobacteria; order Enterobacterales; family Alteromonadaceae; genus Aliidiomarina; species Aliidiomarina soli. Next base: position 279,466 of record NZ_PIPO01000002.1, read on the forward strand.
GTGTGTAATAACGTTGCATAATCCACTGCTTCAGCGATTGCTTTGGATGCCCTAAGCAGCTTAGATAACTGTTGGTTACTGACGTCGTCAGAAATCTGTAGTTTTTGGTGCTTCATGAGGTAATAATCTAATGTCCGCGGGAAAACAAAATTTCAAGTGGCCGGACGCCGACCAACAAAGTTTCAAAGGCTCGCGGAGATTCGTCCGAAATAAGCTAACTTTTATTACTATAGAGCGAGGCGAAAAATGGTGCGGTGCAGAAATTGCTGTCACCGTGCGGATCTTGCGCAAAGTCATTAGGAGCACAACGTTTGAGTGCGAACTTGGCTTGAATTAAAAAGGGCAATGCATAGGCAATAGACCTCCACCTATACGCCTATCATCTTGTCGTCCGGGGAATATATTCTAAAATAGTAGTAGGTGAACGCTTAGTATCGGATTGTTGGCCGGAAGGGCTGATTGAAAGGATGGCTAAGACATTCCATATGAGATAGACCAATGATTTTAAATGATGTTCGCTCTTTCACCCAATGGTACTGCGAGGGTCGGCAGGCATCATATTTGCGAGCGCGTAAAAGCCCGGGTGGCATTCTCGATTTGATCGAGATTGAGCGGCCAGCCGGTGATATGTCTCGCCCCGCGCTGCCAGAACTGGTTTTGTATCAGGATCAATTAGGTGGCGGTCGTGTTCGGGGTAATGCCGGAGGTGGTTGTTTTGAGACGTTGAGTGAGAAAGGCTCTCTCTATCTCGCCGCGCCAAACTTTGCCAATACGGTCATTGCCGGCACGAGGCATAAGCTACGTAGCTTATCTTTCCCCCTGGCTCACTGGCAGAATATACTTGACGAAGCTGGTGGTGGCTCGGTCGAAGACTTACGACTTTATAAAGGAGCATTTCATTCGCTCATCATCCAATCAACGCTACGAAAATTGTGGGCGTTGTCGGAAGAAGAGGGAGCGCCTTCGCAACTGTTGGCTCGGGCAGGCGGTTGCGAGATTCTTGCTGAGTTGTGCCGGTTGAGTGGGACTTCATTTACTGCGGCAAAGGGAGGCCTTGCTCCAGGAGTAAAGCGGCGTTGTCAGGAACTGATGCGCGCGCGATTATCGGAAGATATCAGCCTTGATGAGTTAGCTGCCGAAGCGCAGCTGTCACTTTTTCACTTCGCACGCATGTTCAAGCAAAGCGTTGGTGTCTCTCCTCGAGTTTACCTGACACAATTGCGGATAGAGAAAGCCTGCGAACTTCTCGCATTAACAGATCTTCCAGTCACGGATATAGCCACTAAAATTGGATACTCGTCCAACCAGGTACTTGCCCGGGTTTTCTTCAAATATCAGCATATGAGCCCTTCCGATTATCGCCGGGCAGTTCGTGTACGAACCTGCTTTAGCACTTAGCGCTGATTTATTGCAAGTAAGGAACAGGGCGTGTCCAGTGCTCCTGTAGAACAATCGTCATTCGAGATGTAAGGAAAACTCTGTTTTGCATGCACGTCGGTTATGCTAAAAGGGTTTATCGTTTCTCACTGTGTTGAAAAAATAAACGTTGTGCAGAGGTCATTGACCTTGTTCGACATTATTTTTTGTTAACTATTAAGCACTATGCAGCAAATCGAAATACTTTTTTCAGGCCAGGCTGGCATATGGTTGGGCGAGATACGTAACCAAAATTTTGTGATTTTCATTTTGCGGGAGGTATCACAGTGATCAAACCTACCCAGTTGTCTTTCACCCAATGGTACTGCGAGGGCGGACAAGCCTCTTATTTGCGGACGAGGAAATCCCCAGGTGGAATCCTTGAACTGATTGAAGTAGCTCGACCGGCCGGAGACATGTCCCGCCCTGGACTGCCAGAGATCGTCCTCTATGAGGACTTGCTTGGGGGGAGTCGTGTCAGTGGCAATTTAGGCGGGGGGCGCTTCGATTTGAAAAGCGAAAGAGGCGGACTCAACCTCGCTGCGCCAAATTTTTCTACTTCGGCTGTTATGGAAGAAAGCCATCAGCTTCGCAGCTTGGCGTTCCCTATGGAGAAATGGAAAAACTTGCTTGACGAAGCCTCAGATGGCAAGTTCTCATTCGACACTTCCTTTAGTTACGGTCGGCAGTTTGATTCGCCAGCTATTCGAGCATCGCTACGGCGACTATGGGCATTGTCTGACGAAGAGGGCGCTCCATCGCGTTTGTTAGCTCAAGCTGCGGGTTGTGAGATTCTTGCCGAGTTGTGTCGGATTAGTGGAGCACAATTTACTTTGGCAAAAGGCGGCCTTGCTCCGTGGGTAAAACGGCATTGTCAGGAACTTATGCGCGAGCGGTTGGCTGACGACATCAGCCTGGATGAGTTGGCCGCGGAGGCGCAGCTGTCACCTTATCATTTCGCACGCATGTTTAAACAAAGCTTTGGTGTACCACCACGGGTCTACCTGACGCAATTAAGGATGGAGAAAGCCTGCGAACTTCTCGCATTAACGGACCTTTCAATCACGGAAATAGCTTTGAAAGTTGGATATTCTTCTAGCCAGGTGCTGGCTCGGGTGTTTTTTAAATACCAGCATAAAAGTCCGTCTGCTTACCGTCGAGCAGTTCGTGATTCGCTTTAGCTTCTCTTCGAGTTCGACCGCTCCCCATGAGTACGCAAGAAGTGGCAGCAGAGGCTATCCGAACGCGCTAAAATTCATTACCCTTATTACCCAACGCCAACTATTGAGAGGTGATAGAGTTTAGACCTTCAGTGTTTCGTCGATAGTTCTCAGCAAAAGCTCCACATCCACAGGTTTTGGTAGAAATAGCACGGCCCCGCCACGAGCTATACGCAACTGGGTATTCAGATCTGCATTACCCGAGATAAACACAGTTGGAATATTTACATCGACAGCACTAAGCTGTTCAAACAACTCAATGCCACTTGCACCCTTTAGTTTCACGTCAAGCACCATAAAACTAATGTTAGATAAAATATCGCTTTGCAATACGGCTTCGGCTGATTCAAACAGCAGGGTCTTATAGCTCGCTGAACTTAATAAGTTGTTTAACGCTGCGCGGACAGACGGGTCATCGTCGACAATCGCAATCAGAGCTTCTGTACCATCAGGTTTCTGCATATGACTCCTATACCTTTAGGCGCGTATAGGCCCTTTTGAGTGCGGAGCCTTAAGTTAATTGCTGCAGCCATATAGCGCTGGCCGAATTATTACCTCAGGTGCTAGACATTGTCTTTGGGAATGGTGTCTGTTCTATTTTCTTTTCGCGACTAATATTATGCGGGAAGAAGTGTCTCTCTGGAAAACATTTTAAAATTCAACGTGTTATGCTGGTAAGTGGCCATCAGGCCGTTACCTTATTGGTCTTCATAAATTGTCAGAGCTACCCGCATAATAGAATTGCGCAGCGTCTTAAACCATTATCCGTTTGTATAGCTATACAAATTGACGACTCTTTCGCATGCTTATAGGCTCATATATGTAGCTTAGCTTCGGTTAATAAAATAGGTGGCGATATTGCTCAGAGCTAGGTAACGAGGTCTTTGATAACGCCGTTTTAATCCTTTCCAGATAATTCGACTCGTTCTTATTTACATAAAGTAAAATCGGTAGGCTATGCTCCGATAAAATCTCCGTATTTTTGAAAATACTATCTGCCTTGTTCTCATATATATAACGCGGGATGATAACGTAAGCTAACCTGTTTGCTTCTATCATCATATCCATCTGACGATAATCATTGACTTCAAATGGCGTAGCATCAACAGAACTTGCAATTTCTTTCTGGACATCAGCCCCTCTGAGGTAAGAAATTGTCCTGCCTTCCAATGAAACTTCCAATCCCATACTGACTAAGTAAAAGTCTCCAGAATACAGCTCAATAACATGTGCTTGTTTCATCAGTCGCTTATTCGTTAATGCAATGAGTATCGGGGATTGTCCTGTCTCGAACATGTTTAATGCCCTGGGATAGGGGAAGGCTTGAATAGTATCGGTTTCGTCATCAATCGCGTTAACGACGATTTGGGTATATTTAGTGTTAATGCATTCAACATTACCTGAGGGCTGGCACCCGAAAGGAGGCAGGTCTATAACCGCATATACTGTGTCTGCCGGGTAAGCCTTAGAAGGAGCGTAACAAATGATTATTAATACCAGAATGCTGATCAGAGCATTTGAATTATTGTGCATATTTCTCATTAGGTCTTCCGGTAATATCGTCTTCACAACGCTTGTATCGAGATAGTTCAGATGCCAGAAGGCACTCGTGGTTGTGAGTCGCTCTCAGTAGCAAGAAATTCTAAGAGAAACGACCTGAGACCGAAACTATGCTTATGTATAGGTCTCATTTTACTGAGTACTGGTTAGAATAATATTCGTAGAGATAACTTGTTAAGTAGACAGTGCGTAGGGCTATATCGGGTGGTTGAGGGCTAAAACTATGAACAAAGTAACACTCAAACAATGGCACATGTTCCAGGCAGTTGCAAAATATGGTGGTTTTGTTCAGGCCAGTGAAAAAGTGTTTAAGAGCCCATCTTCAGTGCATCACTCAGTAACTAAACTAGAGGAAATGCTAAACGTAAGTTTACTGAAGGTAGAAGGCCGAAAAACCCTGTTAACGTCGGATGGCAAGAAAATACTCTGCCTTGTAGAAAAGCTATTATCAGATGCTAATAACCTTGAATCTTACATTTCTGGACTGACGAATCTGCAAGACTCAAATATAAAAATAGCGGTTGATGAATTGTTTCCAATCGGGATCCTAAGAAGCGTGCTGCAATCAACGAGCAGCGAACTCTCGTTGAAACAGCTTGAGATCACTCAGGTATCAACAGCATCTTTTGACGATGAATATTATTCAGATGTCGTTCTATCAGTACTTAATTCGGCGGAGTCGGGATTCTCGGTAAAAAGCGTACTCAGCGTATGCTATGTGGCGGTTGTTGGCACAAAAAACTTAGCTTTTGATAGCACCAATGTCGTTTCGACGAATGCATTAAGGAAGCACACTGAGGTTAAGGTAGACCGGGAGGCTGCAACCCAATCGGGAGGTGCATCCGCCACTCATAATTGCTGGACAGTAGATAAATTGAGTTCAGCGATTGAGTTAGTGTGTGACGGTATCGGTTATGCCTGGTTGCCCTATCCTGACGTGCAGCACTTAATTGCTGAAGGTAAATTGCGCAAAATTGTCTTTTTCGATCAGCCAAACACCCGAGCAGTCGATTTTTATCTGAATGTAAGACAAGACTTTGGCTTAAAGCCAGGAGTTGAGAGAATAGTTCATCACTTCAGAAGTTTCGACTCAAGCCATAAATTGGAGCTGACGGCACGCTCTGTATAACGGACGCGATTTCAACTAGCGCGTTAATACCGCTAAATTTAATTTTTGAAAACATTGTTAGATAATAAAGAATGGGGGATTTTATGAAGCGTATACTAGTACTTTACTATTCATCATATGGGCATGTCGAAATAATGGCGAATGCCGTTGCTGAAGGAGCGCGAGAAGTATCTGGAGTTAGAGTAGATATAAAACGAGTTGCAGAACTTATGCCGCCTGAGGTTGCAAAATCTGCTGGTGTGAAGTTAGACCAAACAGCGGAAATTGCGGAACCGGCAGATCTGGAAGACTACGACGCAATTATTTTCGGCACACCCACTCGCTTTGGCAATATGGCGTCGCAGATGCGTAATTTCCTCGACCGAACTGGCGGTCTTTGGGCACAGGGCAAGCTTATTGGTAAAATTGGTAGTGTATTTACATCGACTGGCACAGGTGGAGGCAATGAAACCACCATTCAGACATTTCATATTTCACTGTTTCACCATGGCATGGTGATAGTCGGTCTACCATATAGCTGTGTTGAATTGGCGGATATAACAGAATTAAATGGCGGTTCGCCGCTTGGTGCTGCCTGTATCGCAGGTGCAGATGGTAAACGACAACCGTCAGAAAAAGAGCTTACCATGGCTCGCTTCCAAGGAAATCATGTCGCGAAAATTGCAGTGCAGTTAAATTAACCATAAGTGATAGGCATTCAATGCGGGTGACGGTTACACCAGTCTTGGTGTTTTAAGTGTGTACTATGTAAGTGACCGTCTATCATAACGATAAGCGGTCGCTTACATAATTATAAATTGTATAAGAGTCCGCTTCTATTAAGTTGAATATTCCCAGCTTCGGTGGATTATTCCCAATGTTTCGGTTTTTTTTGATTTCATCACTATTTTTGTTAAGTGCTTGCAGTTCACCAAGGTACATCGGAATCGACTCTTATGAGCTATTAACTAATAGCGAATTGGATCCTCAGTTTATAGAAAGGTTTACCATTATTACCTCAGTGGTTGATAATGAAATTCCGGTTTTATGCAGGCAATTGGCGGAGCAATCATTTCAGACATATTCAGCTTCGTTTTTAGTTTTTACATGTGCTAAACGTTGGCTCTCACTTGACCTAACAGATGAGCAAGCTGCTGAAGCCATTCTACTATTTAACCAATCATTAGAGCCTTTAGTTCGACTGGCTTTATCTGATACACATACCCAGCCCATAAATTTCAAAGTCAGAATTGATAGATCGTCTTATGATTACAAAGTCTTTGATAATATTAATTTTTCCTCAGACGTTCGATCTCTTGATGCATTTACAACGACTACGCCGAATGACACCTCTGTTGGTGTAGCTTTAGTAGGGCAACGAGCGAATAACGGTGAAAACTTAGATAAATTTTATCCGCAGGAGGGTGTTTTCAGGCCATTAGCCGCGATGCCACTGAGCCTGGACGTTAGCAACCCTAATCTGCCTGTACTAAATTTAGAACTTAAGCGACCCCACAATTCGTTTTGGAGAAGTGGCAGTAGACTTTATCCAGTAGTTAACGACTTGGCAACAAGCTACCTATTGCTAGCCGAAGCAGCGAAGATCGGAGAATACGAACTAACAGGTCTGTTTTTATCCGATCAGGTAGAAGACAAACTTGGTATTTATGCCATAGAGCAAATCGTACCGCATAAAATACCGATACTGATGATTCACGGCCTAAATTCAAGCCCGATGATTTGGCGCAGATTAAGTTGGGCGCTTTCCTCAGATCCCAAATTAGCAGAGCGATACCAGATTTGGCATGCATTTTATCCTTCCGGCCCCCCGCCATTTTATAGTGCCATGCTGCTAAAGAGTAAGTTGGCGGAACTTAAATCCGAACTTAATTTTCCAAGCGAATCTTTGGTCAATAATGAAATGTGGATCATCGGTCATAGTATGGGGGGAATTATAAGCCGACTCTTTGTGGTTAATAGTGGCATGCACTTGTGGGACAGGACTTTCAGTGTAGGGCCTGACGATCTTGGACTATATGAAGATGACGTCGAGGCATTTAAGGAGATTTTTCTTATAACTCCTGAGCGCAATGTTAAAGGAGTAGTATTTATCGAGACTCCCCATAAGGGAAGCGCCATTTCAGAGCGCTTTTTTGCAAGAGTAGCTAGTGCGATAATCAGACTTCCAATTAGTATGCGGGAACTATTCAGTTCAATCTGGAAAGGAGGTGTCGAAAAATTCGTTAAGCCCGAAATGAAACCTTATATGACAAGAACAGGGCCTGACAGCGTTAGAGTTCTTTCACCCCAACATCCACTTATACAAGAACTTAGTAAACTACATCCAGTGGTACCTTTTTTTTCTGTGGTTGGTAACAACAACCCAGCCACTTGCTCCGACGTTTTGAACTGTCCTGACATGACTGATGGTGTAGTCGAATACAGCAGTGCGCATATGAAGAATGCTCAACAAGAAGTTGTCGTTCACTCAGCCCATAATGCCTATCAATCACCCGAAGCAATAGAGTTTATCCTGGAAATTTTGGCGGGAAGTATATCGAATGATTAAAAGCGTGAGTTGATGCCATATATAATTATTCCAGAGCAGGATTAGCGAGTGCAGATTTCAGTTATCACCTTAAAAAAACCGCCCGCCAGGTAAGAATAGGGATGTGGAACTTTCCTGGCGGACAGTTGTAAAAGAATACTAAAGAGTCTCTGACAAGTAACATGCTGATAGCATTAAAATTGCCAGCTGTATGCTAAATTCAAAAAGTCCATTCCCGGGTTGTTGTTTGAAAATCCGCCGTTTGAGTAATGTATATACCGCAAAGCCAAATGCTTTGAGTCGTCAAGGTGTAAGACTAGACCCAGTCGGTCTTCAAATTGGAAGTATGACCCAAGATCTTTCCCACCAAACTGTCTTTCACTCAATACACTGATACCAATTCCAAGCTCCCAGGAAACCGGGTAATCAATAAGGGTAGTAAATTCCTTGCGTATCACTGGTGAAAACGCCAGGGCGATATTATTGTCATAGAGAGTCGGCTTGTCGTGGCGCCATAGGTTCAAACTAGCTTCAAGGTAGATACTGGCCCGCCCTACGAACGCTATATCTGCCAGATGGGCCAACCATGGTTTATAGGCAACACGTAATCCCTGGATACTGCCACTACCTTTCAAAATCTCTATTGAGGCTTCTTGTACATTGTCTGCCGCTACAGCGGTATTTAAATAACCTGTTACCGTGGCAAAAATGACAACAAAAAAATTATTCATGGATATGTTCTATTCACTTGATGGCTGGTCTTAATGATAAGGGAAGTGCCAAGTCAATAAAATTCAGAAATTCAGCATTACGTATTCTAAAATTTAAATGGTCTATTTAAACAACCTTACTATTATTAATCCTGTTGAGACCATCCTGTGCAAGAAGATCATCAGGCAGTCTTCCTGGGTTCGGCAACTGTATTCGGGAATAAACCATTGTTGCCTTTGAAACTCCTTTACGAGCGAACAGTAATAATCTTATCGCCATCTATGAATTGCCAATTTTCAGTCTCTATAGTACGGCCCTGTCAACCACAAAGGGGATACTATACATATGGATAGTACCGCATCGCCATTTTGAATGGCAGTCTAATAGGAGTAGGGGAAAGTATTGTCGTCGATGCTCGTTTATTAATTCAAACTTACTCGAAGTATCTAACTTCAACTATTTGTCCTGAAAATTTAGTACAGGTTCTGATTGATTACCAACCATACCAACTCGCAAACCTGGCTAGAGATGATCCGCAGGTGGTGGTCAGCGATACTACAGCTCTGACGAAAGAAGAGTAAGGTGAAAGAGTAATGTACAGATACTTATTGATTAACAGTAAAACGTTATTTGCTCAGCAGTTTCTTCGAACGATTCAAGCTCCTGATAAAGCCGTTTGGGAATTAAACTTTGCAGACGATTATTTTACTGATGTCGAGAGTAATAGAAGCTCCACGTCTAGCATTTGTAACCACAAAGATGATTGGAGCTTGAACTATGAAATTGAGCGGGCCTTTTTGAATTTTAAGCGTTTTGATGAAGTTATTTTCTTTCCGGGTAATCTCATCTTTGGTCCTCTCGAGGCCATTTCCTCAAATGCTATAGAGGAATATATTTCAAGGCAAATAATTGCTGTAACTGAAATATATAGAATATTGGCGGACAGACTAGCGTCGCAGCATGGTTGCAAAGTAACTCAAGTTATTTACGAAAAATCGTATGAGTTTACTGCTTTGTCGTCATTGCCTTGCATGATTAACTCAGCGCTTCAAGGACTTATAGAAGGTTTAGGGCGAGAATTTTCAGAAATGGGTATAGAGGTAACAAGTAAGAATCAGGAGTCTTTTTATAAAGACTTTATGAATAAGGAATGCTTGTTTATAAACGACTTAAAACTAATTCATTATCAACCGTTGGTGACTCGTCACCTGGAAGGGGTGGGTAGGTTGTTTGAAGGTAGAAAATAAAGATGGAAGTCTTGCAGTAACTGACAAGCCTCTTGATAGAAATCGTTATTCTTAATATTAAAGAATGGATCCAGGAGAAATAGTTTGAAGCCTAATGCAATAGCCTTATATGTTTTGTTGTCCCTCGTTGTAAGTTGGGGAGCACAAATACCTGCAATCATGATTTTCGGTATAGAGAGCAGTTTTACCGCTGCTGTATTCTTTTGTGTCATGTGGTCCCCATCAGTGTTAGCGCTTATTTTTATTGCTCGTATTCCTAAAGTTCGAGCGCAGGTGCTTTGGCGTTTGGGTCAGGTACGCTATTTACCGTTAGGTGTTGTAGTGCAAACAGCTATTGGATTTGGTGTAGTAGGATTATTGGTTGCTACGGGATTGGCATCCTCAGGTTGGTTTAGTTTTGAATTGACCGGTGTCGATGTTTCAGGGGAGGCCTGGATACTGGGCATAGGGTTTCAAGGATGGTTATTGTTTTTAGTAAACATTCTTGTGACTAGTATTGTATTTTCCATCATCAATTTAGTAGCTGCTACTGGAGAAGAGTTTGCCTGGAGAGGATTCTTGCAAGGGCAATTAACTCGTCAGTATGGCGTTTTGACGGGCATAATGGTGCTTGCTTTAATCTGGTGGGCTTGGCATCTTCCTGGCTTGCTTTTCGGATATAATTTCCCAGACTATCCTTATTTTGGCGCTTTTGTTCTATTCCCACTGCAGATGATCGGTGCTTCGCTTTTCCTTGGTTGGCTTACTATCAGGAGTGGAAGCTTTTGGCCCGCTGCCCTGGCGCATGGGGCGGTAAACTCAATTCAACAAGGCCTGATTGATAATCTTATTTTATACATACCTCAGTTGTACGTAGATCTATTGCGCACAGGACTAATCTTAACGGTTGGTATTATTTGTTGGCTTTTACTTCGCTCTTCACCAACGCAAATAAAACTAACTGATCCGTACTTAAAATAAAGTGATTCGCTCATAACTTCGGCTAAAATCACTGGTACTGGTATAATTTATTGCTAGATGCTGATGCAAACCGGGACGCGGATTTTTTTACGATAATCGGACGGGCTCATGTGCAGATGTTTGCTGAATACTCTGGCGAGTACCTGGTTGGACGAGTATCCCACTTCAACGGCAACCTCCGTGATTGAAAGGTCCGTTTGCTCAAGAAGCTCGCAAGCTCTCTCCATCCTTAGTTGCGTCAGGTAAACTCGTGGTGGTACACCAAAGCTTTGTTTGAACATGCGCGTGAAGTGAAAAGGTGACAACTGCGCCTCGGCGGCTAACTCGTCGAGGCTGATGTCTTCCGACAGCCGTGCGCGCAGCAACTCCTGACAACGCCGCTTTGCCCAAGGAGCAAGGCCCCCCGTTGTCTGCGTGAATGGTGCCTCGTTCAAACGGCAAAGCTCGGCAAGGATCTCGCAACCTGCGGCCCGAGCCAACAAACGCGACGGCGCTCCCTCTTCTTGGTCGCTCAGAGCCCATAGATTCCGAAGCGATGATTGAATGGTTGCCGAATGAAATGGCCCTCTGTGGATCTGTATGTTATCAAACGAGAGCTTGCCTTCGGTGGCTTCGTCCAGCACATTCCTCCATTTTGCCACTGGAAACGACACACAGCGAAGTTGATGGCTGATGTCTACCATGAGCGTATTGGCAAAGTTCGGCGCGGAAAGATAGAGACTATTTTTTTCGCTAGTGACGTCAAAATCCCCCCCGCCCGAACTACCGCGTACACGGCTGCCACCGAGCATGTCCTGAGTAAGGACCAGATCCGGCAGACCCGGGCGAGACATCTCGCAAGCCGGGCGCGTTACTTCAAGCAAGTCTAAAATGCCTCCCGGAGATTTCTGTGTACCCACATAGGGTGCCTCTTTGCTCTCAGAGTACCAACGGGCGAAAGACGGATGGTCAGGTACGGTCATCGCTGTGTCTCCTGTGAAGAACTGTTCCCGAGAAGTTTGCGTCGTGATATTTTTTTGTCTCACGCTTTATGCTACAACGACTTTAAGAAAGCCAGTAGCGCTTCACGCTCATCTGTAGGGAGGTCCACAAAACGATTTTTAATAACCTCAGCTTCTCCGCCATGCCATAATATAGCTTCGGTCAGCGTGCGCGCGCGGCTATCGTGTAAATAACCGACAGGTATACCGTCAGCAACGTGTTCAGCGTATCCCAGACCCCACAATGCTGGCGTTCGCCACATGCTTCCGCTTGCCAGACCTTCGGAAAAATTATCGGCCAGCTCTTCGCCCATATCATGCAGTAGCATGTCAGTATAGGGTCGAATAGTTTGATTGCGTACTTCATCAAACGGTGAGCGGGCGCTCGTTTGCACTTCGCTGATATGGCAAGCATTGCAGCGGATAGCTTCAAATACTTGCTCGCCCTGAGCTATTTGTGCTGGGTTAACATCTAAATACGCCATTGGCGACACACTTCCAGGAAAGCCGCTAACCAAGCTGCGCTGTGCCGGTACGGCTAGCAGATGCAGATATTCTGTCATTAACTGTAGCGCATCATCTGGTAAACCTGGTTCTGTTCCGCTTGCAGCATCACAGTATTTGGGGCCAGCCAAACAGTCTCGATTCGGGTAAATGGAAGAGGTAACAGACATGTCCAGTAAAGCCGCATTCGCGACCTGATGATGCAGACTAACTTTAGCGGCCTTCCAGCCGTAACGTCCTAAGCGTACATCACCGGTTTCCGGATCGTAAGCATAATTAGCGGTACCAAGAACGCCATCAGAATCAGGAGTGGTGCGAACACGCTCTAAAATAGTTTCATCTGCGATTGCTTCCAATAGGCCCATTCCGATTAATGGTTGAGCTGATCGCAATGAATAGGCTTCAGGAGTGGGACCTTCAAAGGCAATTTCTGGTTTGCGTAGCTCTACCACCGTGCCGTCGGCAAGTTGCACATTTTTCGTTTCGAAGCCAGTAACAGTTACGGCATTCCCCCAATTTTGCGCGACCCCTGTGGTGGTGGAGCGTGCGTTCATCTGTACTGCCTGACCGTAAATTGGATGTGGCAGGTAGTTACCGTTAGCATTGCTACTGATCGCGCCAACGCGCACAGCCATAGTATCCAGCCGTTGGTTCCGTAGGACGGGCGCCACGCTGCGGCCATTGCTAATGTGGCAGCTTAAGCAGGATGACTGATTAAAATGCGGCCCTTGCAGGAATCGACCTGCATCATTGCGGTCATTGCCATCTTCATTATGTTCGCCATTCCATAAATTAGTATGTAGCCAACGCCGCCCTTCCATAAAGCGCTGAATATTTTGCATACCAATATTGTTGTGTGGCTGCTGAAATATAAAAGTGGCATTGTCCGCGTAATCGTAAGACACAGAGCCCAGGCCACCTTGCAAGGTTCTATCAGGCAAGGGATGATTCATTAACCTGGGTTGCACACCATACCAAGGGCGTAAGCCCTGACCCATAACATATGTTAGCTCGTTGGTGTAATAGCGAAAACCACCGTTATCGCCAATAGAATCCATAACTTCACGAGTAGAAAAAAATGAGCCCGTGAATTCAATAATATCGCCTTTTTTCAACGCTCTCGCTGCCACAGTATCCCCATTTGGCACCAATACGCCATCGGCATTGGCAGACAGCGCTCGATGGGCTGGGTAGGTGTCAAATACCACACTGCAGCCATCATTAGCCCCAATGACACCGTCATAGCCGCTGTTAGGATTTAATAGTACGCCATTGGCCGGTTTTTCAACGACCGGGCAGGGAGCGCCGTCACTAAGGTATGTTGAATCATCCAGCAGATTACCTGGGCTCATCCAACCGAAACCCGTTACGTTCGGGTCATCAAACCGGCGTACAAAGGAGTGCCCTCCGCCTTTTTGCGCTTGCTGATAATACTGGTTAACAATAATTTCCGGGGCAGTGACACCAGCAACGTTGCTGTTGTCGATAAACTCCACACCCCAGGTACGATTATTAAAATAATTAGCGACAAAATTTAGATGTGCGCCAGGCCCCAGATCAACCGGGTTACCATATGTATCAACGGTTTCATTCGGGCCAAATCCGTATTCGTTCCATTCCTCACCACGTTCTCGAGCGTGACGTGAACGTCCCACCATACCAAACCGGGTAACCAAAGTGCCGTCAGCTAACGTGAAACTTAGGCGTTCAACTGGTTCGGCCGGGGCTGGCAGCGGTTGTCGACCACTACCACTTAATGGGAAGGATTGATAAGAGGTATCCAGCACTGGCATTGAGGTGTCGAGGCCCGGTGTTTTAAATTCAACCTCAAACAATGAATACCCATATTGAGTGTGCCGGTTGATACCTTGTAGACGAACATAGCGAACATCAATATCTAGATTAAAAAACTCCTCTGTACCCCCTTTAGCGCCGGTGATGTAACGCAATTGGTACCAGTTTTGTGCATCATCAGAGACATAAATAGCATATTCGTCAGCGTATGCATTTTCCCAGTAAAGCTTCATATAACCAATCGCGGTTTTAGAGCCAAAATCAAACTGCAACCAAGCGTCGTCAGCGCTATCACCAGCGTCGCTCCAGGCACTTTCCCAACGGGTAGTTAAGTCCCCATCGATTACTTTATCTGGGGTGTTAGTGGCATTTTCATCCTCAGAAGAGCTTACCGTAAGACCGCTAATCGGCTGAGACTGATCACTCTTAACATAAGTCGAAGAGAGTCGAAGCTCGGCGGGCGGTGGTGGCAAGGAGGGACCATCCGGTCTCGGCAACGATGGAGTGTTTGCGCTAGGGGCTGATTCAAAATCCGGTTCTGGTAGGTAACCAGTGGGGGGCGGTGTTTCCTCGGGTGGAGGCGCGACTGATTGTCCATCGTCTGTGTTGCTATCACCACATGCCGATGTAGTTAACGCCAGAAAACAGACAAGCAACCAAGCTAATGCAGTGTCCCTATTTACGATCGGCTTAACAAAAAAACAAACACTCATTAGTTAAATACTCCGTCCAAAAAACCTTTCTACGGGTTCACATGACTTCAGTTAGAATTTTCGTCGCACTCGGTGTCATCAGCTTATGTATCGGCCATCTACCTGAAATTTCAACAAGTTTTTGCTTATCTGGCGCTGTTATATTTTGCCAAAGAATTTCAATTTAGCTTTAATAACATACAAATGGAATTTTTTTGTTTTTCGCACACATCATCACCGTGATTACTTTACACGCAGCTAAAGATGCATAGTATGAATCATTCGGATCTGCCGAATTTCTGTTCCCACCGGAGGCTTTAAGATTGCTTGACCACTTATTTCAGGTGGTCCTTTAATTCACGTCCGGCCTGGTCTAAGGCATCCTGCACCGCCGGTACATCGCTTAACACATTCAGCAAGCCAAAGTCGTGGATCATGCCGTTGTAGCGTACTGTGGTGACTGCAACGCCCGCGGCATTCAGGTGACGGCCGTAAGCTTCGCCTTCATCGCGCAACACATCCATTTCCGCGGTTTGAATTAACGCCGGGGGCAAGCCCTGTAACTGCTCAGTAGTAGCACGCAACGGTGAGGCGTAAATCTCGTTGCGTTGCTCAGCGCTGGTGGTGTAGTTATCCCAGAACCACTGCATCATATTGCGGGTTAAAAAATGGCCCTCCGCATAGGTCTGATATGAGGTATTGTTAAAGTTCGCATCGGTTACCGGCCACAACAATAGCTGGAATTTCAGCGCCGGCGTACCTTCAGCGTTAGCTCTCAATGCCACGACCGCGGCCATGTTACCGCCTACACTGTTACCGGCTACCGCTAAACGCGTACCATCCACACCAATGTCGTTACCATGTTGCGCTACCCATCTGGTTGCCGCATAAGCTTGGTTAATCGCTGTAGGATATTGGGCTTCCGGTGACGGGGTGTAATCAACATAGACCGCCGCCGCACCAGAGCGCTGCACTAAATCACGGATTAACCGCTCGTGGGTCGGGAAATCGCCTAATACCCAACCACCACCGTGGAAGAACATAAAGGCCGGTAAAGTCCCTTTAGTGCCAGGTGGTTTTACAACCACCAGTCTGATGCTCTGGCCATCTACTGTAATAGTTTTTTCGGTGACATCTGCCGCTGGCAGGCTGGCCCCTTGCTGAGCGTCAACCAGCACGGCACGGGCATCAGCTACTGATAACTGCTCCAGCGGTTTACCGTCGCCTTCGGCTAAGGCATTTAAAAAGCCCTGAGTTTGGGTCTCCACACCCGGAGAGCTGCTGGCAAACGCGTTGCCGATACTTAATGCTAAAAGGCTGGCAGAGACGATTGTGTTTACTATTTTCATGGTCGTGTCCTTTATATATTCAATCAATGACAACGTTTTAATTGCCAGTTCACTGGTCCGCATGGCTCCGAACCTTCTAAATCTTTAACCACTAAACTTCAGTACTTACTTGTAATATAGAGCGCGTTTAGGCACGAACAAATTGAAATAAATGAACCCTAACATTCGTATATTCAGGGCTTACGCAAGTGGCTGTCGAAGCTCAGTCGACGAGTTTTAGAGATAGCACAATTGACGTTTCCGCTGAGGGTTGAATTTACAGAGAAAAGCGGACAATAAACGTGTCCGCTTAATCAGATATTGCCAAAAGATAATAAACCGTCTGTGCTAAAAGCCCGATAAAATTAGCTTACCTATAGTATTACCTGCTTCCAGAAGCTGATGCCCTTTTCTGATACGACCAGCGCTCATTGGACCAAGTATTTCGCTTAAAGTCGGTTTTAGTTCTCCCGCATCTACAAGATCTCTTACTCTTTTTAATAAAGCGTGTTGTTTAGCCATGTCCTCAGTCTGGAACATTGGCCGCGTAAACATAAACTCCCAATGAAAACTGAGTGACTTCAGTTTCATTTTGGATATGTCTAATGCGCCCGGGTCGTCAATCATTGCGATTTGCCCTCTGGCAGGCAAAATGTCAATTAAAGGTTCAAAATGTAAATCAGAACGTGTCAGTGCAGCCACATATTTGGGCGTTTTACCCAGCAGTGAAAGCTGCTCTTTGAGTGACTGACGATGATCTATGACGTCATCGGCACCTAAGTCTAAACACCATTTTTGTGTTTCAGGTCTTGAGGCTGTTGCGATGACATGCAACTTGGTCAATTGCTTTGCCAGTTGGATCAGCGCAGAACCGACACCTCCTGCACCGCCAACAATGAGCAGACTCTCATCTTTTCCGCCACCCTCAGGTATTTTGAAGCTGTCAAACAATAATTCCCAAGCCGTTATGCTGGTCAAAGGAAGAGACGCTGCCTCTTCAAATGAAATAGTGCGTGGCTTAGGACCCACTATCCTTTCATCTACGACATGAAACTCGGCATTCGTCCCTTGGCGGCTAATATCTCCGGCATAAAACACCTCGTCGCCGGGTTGAAACAAAGTCACCTCTTCACCGACAGCTTCGACAACACCGGACGCATCATAACCGAGAATACGATGACCAGAATCAGGTACGCCATTACGGCGTACCTTTGTGTCTACTGGATTGATTGATACAGCTTTAATTGCAACCAAGAGGTCACGAGGACCTGGTTTTGGTTTTGGCGCTTCAAAAGCGACCAGTGCATCCTCAACATCAGCAGGAAGATATTCTGAGAAACCTACCGCTTTCATTTCTCACCTCCAATTGATGCTGGTGCTGTATTAAAATGAAAGACCTCGACTTCCCCTTGGAAGAAGGGCATCAGTGCATTAATAAAAATTTCATGCGCTTCACTGGGCTCAAAAAGGTCAACATGATCTTCGTAGCTTCGCCATTTCACCATTAAACTGATACGAGACGGGTCTTCAATCTCTTGGCTAATTATGTGCGATTGATAACCTTCAGCTTTTTCAACATAGGCTTTCACATCGGCAAAGGCATCAAAGAAACCTTTTTGTTGTTCGGGCGCTACCTGAAAGCGGGCAATTTCAATAACCATTTGTTATTCCTCCAGACGTATGACTCAATTAAGCAGTTACATCGATAGCAATTTTGCCGCGTAAACCGTTTGATTTTTGCTCAAGTCGAGCATGTGCAAGGCCTATTTCAGATAACGGATAGGTTGCACCAACAACGGGCTTGAGCAGACCTCGCTCTACCAGGCGCGAAAGATCATCTAACTTGCCCCGGTTTTGACGGGTGAAGACAAAGTGATAACTGGCATTGCGTCCCCAGGCTTCAACAAGGTTTTGAGGGGTGGCAATGTCGACGATGCTGACAACGCGTCCCAGCTGCTCTAATACCAATGGGCTTCTCTCGAGGGTATCGCCACCTACGGTATCAAGCACAACATTCACACCTTTTCCATCCGTTGCTTCGAGCACGGCTTCAACATAGTCGGTTTGCTTGTAGTCAATGGTGACATCTGCACCTAAGCTTTTTACAAACTCAGCATTGTGCGAAGACACCGTGGTTAGCACTCGTGCACCCGCCGCCTTAGCAATCTGAATCGCAATGTGTCCAACACCACCAGCACCACCATGAACCAGAATTGTTTCACCGACCTGCAGATTGACTCGTGTAATCAGTGCTTCCCACACGGTACCGCCGACTAAACTCAGTGCCGCTGCTTCAAGATGACTAAGTGCATCAGGCTTGAGGCCAACTATTGATTCATGAGCAACATGATATTCGGCATAGCTACCCTGACCGGCAAAGATTTCAGGCGTGTACCATACTTCATCGCCTGGCTTGAATGCCGTCACACCAGGACCAATTGCCTCGATTACACCAGAGACGTCGTGTCCCGTAATGGCCGGCAATGGTACATACTCTTTATAATCTCCGCGTCTAACCTGGTAGTCCAACGGGTTGATGGAGGTCGCATGGACCTTCACTAAAACTTGCCCCTCACCAGGCTCTGGTTTGGGTAAAACAACTTCACTAAAACTCTCTGGTCCACCAAAAGACTCTATAATCATTGCACGCATAACTTCACCTATCTAGATATTTGCATATCGATATATAACGATATACGGGGTTTAAAAAAAAGAGCTTTTCACAACTCTTTGCTAAGAAGCTCAATCAACTTTTGGATATTTGCTTCATTTCGTTTGTAGTAGGTCCATCCACCCATTCGCTTGGAAGTAACAAGCCCAGCACGTTGTAACGAAGCTAAATACGTCGACGTAGTCGACTGGCTCATTCCAATGCCTTCCTGAATACTACCTACACAAACACCATCAATAGTCACATCGCCTTCATCCTGAGGCGGAAAATGCTTTTCCGGCTCCCGAAGGTTTTGCAGTATTGATAATCTTGTTTGATTACTTAACGCTTTCATTGCTTCTAATATGTTCATGTGGATCATTATATCTGCATATCTAGAATTGTCAATATAGTTTTTTGTTTTAATCAAAAAAAAGTGTCGTGGGTTCGATACAGCTCCCCCTTGGCACTCTCTAGGGTTGTAGATTTGCTCTCATCCAGACAATTAAAGTGGCAGATAGCATCTGCACCAATCAGTTGATCACACCTTTCATTAAGAATTCCAATGTTATAACATAACACCAAATCTACTTGTTATTCTAATTATTGGGATCCACGCGACATGTCTGACGTTGTTATCTGTGCTTCAAATCTGTGTGTTGAAGTGCAATCTAAGAAAATCTTGAAACATGTGTCTTTTACTGTCCATAGAGGCGAAATTCTGGCGCTACTGGGCGGCAACGGTGCAGGCAAATCGACTACGATCAAAACCTTTCTGGGCTTGCTGACACCAACTTCAGGCTCCGCCACTCTTGCTGGTGTCAATGTGCACCAGTCGCCAGCAATTGTGCGTGAAAAAGTGGCCTATTTACCTGAATCCGTGATGCTTTATGGCCACCTGACGGCTGTTGAGAATATTCGATATTTTTTATCGCTGTCTGGCAAGCCAAAGACGGATGCAGACATTATTGAGTCGCTTAAACGTGTTGCTTTGCAGGAATCGGCCTGGCACACCGTGTTGAATGGCTACTCCAAGGGGATGCGGCAGAAAACGGCGATAGCCCTGGCGTTGTTGCGTGAAGCGCCGATTTTGTTCTTAGACGAACCCACGTCAGGTTTAGACCCAGTAGCCATTGACGAGTTTAATCGTTTAGTCACTCAGCTTGCGGAGCAGGGCTCAACAATTTTAATGGTAACCCATGATGTCTACGGGGCTTGCCATGTGGCTGACAGAATAGGTTTGCTTCGGGAAGGCGAAATTGTTGGCATGTTTGATGCGCCCGACCACGGAAACATCGACTCCGAAACCGTGCACAATGCCTTTATCGAGGGAGTGGTGGCATGAGCAACATTGTTTTAGCCATTGCCCGGGACGAGTGGCGATATTGGCGGCGTTCCAGCCTTGCCCAAACCGTCTTAGTGATTGCGCTTACGCTGGCTATCGCATCGGTGTGGGTGACGCATTCGTCAATCAGCCAAAGCGCAGAGCAGCGCCAACATATGCAGTCTGCAGCTGAGCATACTTTTACTGACCAACCGGATCGCCATCCTCATAGGATGGTGCACTACGGTCATTATCTATTTCGCTCACCCCCTCCACTTGGCACGCTGGACCCGGGCGTCGATGCTTTTACCGGAAACGCGATTTTTTTAGAAGGTCACCGCCACAACAGCGCTACCTTTGCTGATCAAAAACAAAGCAGCGGGTTAACCTGGCTGAGTAAGCTGACTCCCGCTTTTGTGATGCAGATCCTGACTCCGCTACTGTTGATTGTGCTGGGCTTTGGCGTGATGACCCGCGAACGCGAAGCTGGCACCCTGGATTTTCTTAAAGTTCAGGGTGTGTCCCCCTCTGTTTTGCTAGCAGGTAAAGGGGTGGCGCTGGCCGGGGCAGGGATATTGGTGCTGGTGCCGCTCGTAGTAGGTGCCGTGATGACCTTGTTAAACGGGGCCGCCTTGCTTATGGTCGTCTCGTTTATCGCCAGTTATTTGCTTTATCTGGCTATTTGGTGCGGTGTGGTGTTACTGGTTTCTACGCTAGCCACCTCTAACAGCACCAGCTTTAGTGGGCTGATTGCTGTTTGGATTTTGCTTTGTCTTGTGTTACCCCGTGTTGCCAGTAATACAGCCAGTGTGATGGTGGCCTCGCCGGGAAAATTAGAAACAGATTTCGCGGTGTTGCAGCAAATGCGCCAAATAGGCGATGGCCATAATGCGAGTGACCCCGCCTTTAAAGCCCTCGAAAGAAGCCTGCTGGCTGAATACAATGTCGATTCCGTGGAAGATTTGCCAGTCAACTTTAGAGGCGTGGTGGCGCAATACTCAGAGGCAGAGCAGACCAAAGTGCTCAACGAGTTTGCCGCTCAACAAATGCGTCAGCAAACGTCTCAGGCTGATATTGCACGTCAGTTTGGCTGGTTATCACCGATGATAGCTATTCAAAATGCCTCTATGAAGCTGGCCGGTACCGACCTTGAAAATTATCATCGCTTTTTGCGTGAAGCTGAAAAGGTGCGGTTTGATTTTGTCCAGTCGCTCAATACGCTGCAGGCTGAAGCCATGACCACAGCCCAGGACACCAATAGATACCGCAGCGCAGAAGCCAACCGCGCGGCTACCGTTAGCGCTGATAATTGGCAGATCCTGAATAACTTTCATTTTACACCACTGTCACCACAACAGCGCTTTTCCGGGAGTTTACTCGCCTTTGTACAGCTGTGCTTTGTGCTCGCTATGGTGCTGGGATTCACTTTACTTG
This sequence comes from Aliidiomarina soli, assembly GCF_003986975.1. Taxonomy (GTDB): domain Bacteria; phylum Pseudomonadota; class Gammaproteobacteria; order Enterobacterales; family Alteromonadaceae; genus Aliidiomarina; species Aliidiomarina soli. Next base: position 300,942 of record NZ_PIPO01000002.1, read on the forward strand.
CAGGTAGACGTATATGAGCTGGTTAGATATCCGTCGTGAAACCACGTTTGTTTTACGTCGAAAAAGCGTTGTTATTTTACTGATATCCGGGCTGGTGTTATCACTATTTTCGGTCTGGACCGGCAGCATGGATGTGGCTCAGCAACGAGCAACCATTGAGCGCCTGCTCGAAGCAGATAAACAGGATCGCGAAGAAGTCATACAAAAGCATAGCGGCTATGGCGAAGCCGCTTATTACAGCTTTCATTTAACCTATGCCGAGCCCTCATCTTTGGCATTTGCGGCATTAGGTGTAAGAGATGTCTATCCCTGGAAACACCGGGTAAGAATGCTTGCATTAGAAGGGCAAATTCACGAATCTGATACGCAAAACCCAGAGCTAGCATTGGCTGGACGAATTGATTTTGCCTTTGTTATTGCAGTATTTGCGCCGCTACTGTTGATTCTTCTACTCCACGATATGCGCGCCTCAGAACGCGCGGCCGGTCGTCATGACTTTTTGACGGTTACCGCCAGAAGCAGCTTTTGGCTGCTGCGTGCTGGCTTTATCGTTACAGCACTATGGCTGGCATTAATTATTCCCTTTATTGGCGGCGCCATAGTAAACGGTGTTTCAGCTAGCCTTATCTCGTTAGTCGCATTAACGGTAGCTGTTTATCTGCTCGGCTGGGCAGCTCTGTGTTACTGGGTATCGCGTTTTAGGTTCCCGGCACCGGTGTTGGCTTCTTTCCTGTTGGGCGTTTGGCTACTCACGAGTTTTATCATACCCGCTGTGGGTGATGTGGTTATCGAAGAAACTTATCAGGGCCCAGCAGGTGGAGATATATTAATGACCCAGCGCGAAGCCGTGAATGCTGCCTGGGATCTTCCCCATCACATAACAATGGATGCCTTTGAGGCTTCTCATCCGCAGTGGGAAGGTAAAACACAGACCAGTAGCCTGTTTGAATGGAAGTGGTATTACGCCTTCCAACAAATTGGCGATGAAAAAGCGCGACCACTTTCGCAAGCCTACCAACAAACCGCTGAAGATAGATACAACGCCGCCGGATGGGTCGCGTGGCTATCGCCTGCGACGCTTCTGCAGCGCACACTTACCCATTGGGCGCAAACCGATGCACCTGCTGCGTGGCAGTACGAACGGGATGTCAGAGAATTTCATGCTGAACTCCGTCATTTTTACTACCCGCTTTTATTTAATGGCAGGGAATATAGTGCGGCAGCGTTAGAAGAAAGACCCACATTTAAACCTAACGCGGATGATTAACTTACAGCCGACCCATGTGGCATTTATCAGCATTATTTCAGGAGTTCCAAATTTTATGGTTAGTCTACAACTGTCCCGCTTATTAAATACATGCGCTATTGTCGTACTCTGTGCTTTTAGTCTCAATGCCAAGGCAAAGGAGCCTTTCGAGCTAGTCGGAGTAACCACCGCGGCCGGCGAAAAACAATCGTATATCGCGGAAGAAGGTAACGTCAGACTACCGGTTACGGTGGTGAATGGCGCTCACCCTGGGCCCGTACTCTTGTTAGCAGCCGGGACTCACGGTGACGAGTTTCCAGCCATGTTCGCGTTGCAAAAGCTTGCTGAGGAGCTCGATGCTAACACTGTTAAGGGGACGGTGATTCTATTGCATCTGGCGAACCTGGATGGCTTTCATGGCCGCCGGCTCGCACTCAACCCAAACGATGAAAAAAACCTGAACCGAGAGTTTCCAGGCAGTAGCACCGGTACTGCAACGGAGCAGATTGCGGAGCTGTTGACTCGTGAGTTTATCAGTCGAATTGATTTCTTTGTCGATATGCACTCAGGCAGTTCAAACCAGAAGTTACTTAACCATGTGTATTCGCCATTTGTCGGCGACGACGAACTGGACGAGCTGACCTTCGAGTTCGCCAAAGCGACGGGAATGCAGCATATTGTTATGTACGGCGACAGACCAACCGATCCCGCAAACTCAATCTCTTTTCCCAACACCGCCATGACTCGAGGCAAGCCCGGCCTCACGACTGAAATTGGGCATCTTGCCGAGCGCGATCAGGAATCGATTGATTTCGCCTACGAAGTGGCAAAAAACAGTATGTTCTTTCTTGATATGTTACCTGGTCAAACAGCGCCTCATCAGGAAGCTGTGATCTATGAAGATATTCAATATACGCAAAGCAACTATGATGGTTTTTTCACGCCCCTGGTGACTATAGGGGATAGCGTAACGCGCGGCGCTGAAGTTGGTGTGGTCATTGATTATTTCGGTAATGAGGTGCAGACGTTAGCAGCACCTGTGGATGGCACAGTGTTGATGATTAATGAAACGCCGCCAATAAGAAAAGACGAATCGCCAGTTGCTATCGGTGTTCCTCAGCAATAACCCAGTCAGACTCATATTTTTAAGTGAAGCGGTATCAGGTAACGCTTCTCCCGTTCCTTTATTGAGAAGAAGACATGAAGAAGTTGTGTATATACTCACTGTTGCTCGTTGCTGCGAATGCAACTGCCCAAAGCGATGTCAATCAAGAGCCAGAAAGCAACCAGGCTATTGAGCGCATTCAAGTTAGAGAACACCGAATGCCGTACCGCGGCAATGTTCCCCTGGTTGAGACACCGCAGGCGATCGACCGTATTAATGCCGACACCTTGAGTAACGAGGGCATTACGCGGTTTATCGATGCATTAGATTTTTCACCGAGCGTTGTTAGACAGAATAATTCGGGCGGTATGTTCGACAGTTTTGCCGTTCGTGGCTTTTCCGGGGACGAAAATAACCCTACCGGCTACCTGATAAATGGTTTTAACGTACGCGGCTATAGCGGGAACAGAAGCACCGTTAATATTGAAACAATAGAGGTAATGAAGGGGCCGGGTTCAGCGTTGTATGGTCAGGGCGAACCAGGTGGCACCATCAATATTATCACTAAAAAACCACGATTCGCTGAGCAAGGTTATATTCAGGGGACTTTGGGAAATTACGATAAGAAACAGTTTGAGTTCGATTATACTAACGGTATCAATGATGTGAGTGCTTTCCGTATTAATGGCTCATACGAAGACTCTGATACCTATCGAGACAATGTTTTCATTAGAAATTTAAACTTAAGCCCCTCCTTACTATGGAATATTTCTGACACAACTAATTTAACTTATGAAATGGAAATTCTTGACCAGGAAAAGCCATTAGACCGTGGCGTTTATATTTTAGACAATGATTTTGATGCGGCTAACCCTGGAGACTTTTATGGTGATATTCGGGATGGTGCTCATGAAGTTAAAGCCTTGGGTCACCAATTCACGTTAAATCATACACTGAACCAAGACTGGCATGTGTTAGCTGGTTTCTCGTATAGAGATTCATCTTTTAAAGGCGTCTCCTCAGATACTGAGCTTTCTGACGGCAGACAGTTGATCTATACCGACCCTAACATCTTATCAAGACAGAGAAGAGAGCGAGACTATCAGGCACGCGATCTATCTGCACGCTTCGAAGTTAGTGGTAACCTAGAACTTGCAGGCTTCATAAACAATGTGTTGATCGGTTTAGATTATTATAACTATCACTTAGATACCGATTATAGAGTATGGAGAACAGCTTGGGGCGCGGGTGACACAACCTATAGCATCGATCCTAATAATCCAGAGTACAGGATGGAGCGCCCTGAAGTGTCACCGACGACATTCACCTCTGAGGAGCAGCAAGGTCTCGGCTTCTATGCTCAGAACCTGATTGAAGTGACTGAAAAGTCGAAATTGTTACTTGGTTTCAGGGTAGATAGATTTGAACAGGATATTTTGAATAGACTGACTGATGTCACGCAAACTCAGGATCAGACTCAAGTGACACCACGCGTGGGTTTTCTGCATAAAATAACCGACAATATTAATTTATACACCAGTTATGCTGAAGGGTTCAGACCCAACCCAGGGTTGGATTCGGATAGAAATGCATTTAATCCAGAAGAAACAAAGTCTTTTGATATAGGTGCTAAATGGCAGAATATAGCAGGCCTGTTCTCTGGCAGTCTCGTACTATTTGACGCAGAAAAAACCAATATGCTAACAGCAGAACCTATTACAGGCCTTTCAGCAACTTTAGGTGAAGTCGAAAGTCGGGGGATAGAGTTCCAACTAAGCACTGATTTAACCAGTAATACAAGTATTCACTCGGGGTATAGTTATACCGATGCCAACACAGTCAACGAGGTTATAAATCCCGAGTGGGGCGTGACGGTTCCTGCGGGATCACGGTTAATCAATATTGCGAAACATTCAGGTTATGTTTCCCTGAATCACTATACTCAATTAATGCAGAAAAACACTTTCTTCGGAGCTACTGTGCGTTATGTCGGTGAGCGTTTAGGAGAAACTACTGACCCTGACTATATTTTACCCTCATATACCCTGCTTAACTTGTCTGCTTCTATAGAGTTAAACCAACAATTAAGTGTGAAATTAGATATTAACAACTTATTTGATGAAGAGTACTTCGAAAATTCATATCACAAGCTATGGACGATGCCGGGCGCTCCTCTCAACTATGGCGTCAGTGTGAAATACCAGTTTTAAAAGCTGCTATTTGACTTCAATTCACGACAAAAGCTTTATTTAAGTCTCAAAGACCTGGCCCTTAGTGTCGAAAAACTTCGACACTAAGGCTTCTGTTTGAGAGTGGTTATGTAGTTGCTGAGACGGATGCCGAGACTTTGACGGGAGATGGTATAACAATTAACAAGGGCCCGCGTGAGGTCGTGTCAGATGATCCTAAGATCGACCGAGAAAATCGGTTCGGTTCAATTAAATGGCTGGCGGAGATAGAGAAGTATATCGGTGGCTAATCCGAGCCTTTTACGCTTATGCCATTCAGAAACAAATCTACCAGATGCCCAATACGCGATTTCGGTGAGAGGTCATTTTCGATAGCGATGGAAATGGCAGTTACCATGTAAATAAAATCCTCGTAAGTCACATCGCGACGAATGGCACCCGCTTCATGTCCACGCTGAAGCAGCCGATGCCCTTCGGCGGTGATAGCATTACAACCGGGCGTTCCGCACTGGATAACAGTGCCAATCGAAGTAGCAAGGTTCTGATAAGTGCTCATGTCCCTAGCAAGATCTTCAAGATAAGCTCGTACCGCGTCGCCTGGAGCCAAATCCGGGTCGCGCGCACGGCTGTTCTCCGCCAGCGATAAGAAACGCTCATTACTAGTAGCGGCCAAAAGTGCCTCACGCGTGGGAAAGCGACGATAAAGCGTACCGATACCGACGCCGGCGCGCTTGGCAACTTCTTCCAGCGCAACCCCCGCTCCTTTTTCCTGAAAAAGATCTTCGGCGGCAGTAAGTATAAGTTCGCGATTTTTCTTCGCATCAGCCCGGAGGGCAGGTTCATTATTCAATTTTTTTCCTCTGTTCCTTGTTAAGTGGAGCTTACCTCCATATATTAAGTGGAGCAACACTCCACTTAATTAAGAAAGGTACTAGAAAATGACGAAACGCTTCGAAAACAAAGTCGTGGTGATAACGGGCGGCAGCGACGGCATCGGCCTCGCAACGGCGAAACTTTTCGCCATCGAAGGTGCGCACGTGTACATCACAGGGCGCCGACAAGAACTACTCGACGAAGCTGTAAAAGAGATCGGCCACGGGGCGGTCGGCGTGCCGGGTGACGTGACCAACTCTGCCGACGTCGCTCGGCTTTACGAACGGATCCAACGCGATCACCAAAAAGTCGATGTCGTGTTTGCCAATGCAGGCATTTACGAGGTCGTTCCACTCGATGTGATTGATGATACGCATTTCGACTCGACCTTCAACGTCAATGTTAAAGGCATGGTGTTCACTGTGCAAAAAGCACTACCGCTGATGACAGCGGGAAGTACTGTCGTCCTCAACGGCTCCATCGCTGGCAGTAAAGGCCTGCCAGGCCAATCTCTTTATAACGCCAGTAAGGCAGCAGTGCGCTCTTTCGCCCGAAGCTGGACGAATGACCTTAAGGAGCGAGGCATCCGCGTGAACGTGGTCTCGCCCGGTGGAACAGAAACACGCCTGATACGAAGCTACCTCGACTCGCAACCGGAAGTCGAAGAGGCGCTAAATAAAAGCGTCCCGCTTGGGCGGTTGGGGGAACCTAATGAAGTAGCAAGAGCAGTCCTCTTCCTTGCATCAAGCGAGAGTAGCTTTGTCGCTGGACATGAACTTTTTGTCGATGGTGGCGTTGCTGCGGTTTAGGCGTCGAGCAATTCTAGTCACTCAGCAAGCGGAATAGACTGCAGAGGCTGAAACACTTCTATCTGTGCCTGCGGTCCGCAGCAACAATCGCGTATATAAAGGAACTTCTGACTGGCTTCCCCCGGAAATAACTCATTTTATCAAAGAGATTTCCGGGGGAGTTTCACAGCTGAAAATGTTCCAGTGCCCTCACTAAAACGACATCTAAACCTTTTTCATACTCTTCCCAAGACTGGGTAACTAACTCCTCAGGATATACCGCGTCCGTTGGTTTTTCTAAAAAGGGATAGTAGCGAATCGAGAGACTCAGTTTCCGCTTAGAATTGGGTAATTCAAAACGATAACTTTCAGAAAAGTGATTCGGATCTCCGCCTGTCGGTTCACCTATTACCGTTGCATTAAAAAGCTGTTTAAATTGAACGACGTTGCTCATTGCGGCTGAAAAAGTGTGTCCATCTGTCAGCAGAACAGCGCCTGTGAGCCAATCAAATTGCTTCAGTGGCAACAGGCAGGACGAAAAAGCTAACCCGGTGTAAAAATTACCACCACCGTTACCACGAAAATCAATGATTAGGTACCGGGCATTGCTGGATTCAAGCCTTGATTGCAGGGCATCACAATTATCAAGCACGTCCGCTAAATCAGGATAGCGCCGAAAACGAAAATATGCGGTAGTTTCATCGACTATATCAAGCTGTATCCCAGGCATAGCTATGTCCTGCATTGCGAGAGCAGGCGTACGGGATTGATAAGGAGACTCTATTTGCCCGAATAATGCCATTGAAATTGGCTCGATATGATGCGTAGAAAATGAGTTACCTCTCTTAGTGACGAACTCTGCTTCCTCACCATCAGCCACAATTCCCAGGCCTGCTAAAAGTTTGGCCAACGTCAGATGGAATTCAAAACTGGTTTTTTCACTAAACTGATTATCTACTCCGGAAAGGTGATGTTTTAGTTGCTCATACAAGCCGGCTGTGGGCACGTTATTGATGCTAACCAGCTCACTACCAAGTAAGTGTTCATAATCTTCAGTTGCCGCTATTATCCGCAGCTCGTCGCCAAAGTACTTAAATCGCAGAGGAAAATGGCGGTGAGGGCCTGACATCATAAAATAGTTACTGTGGCCGTCACCAAGCGCAGATGTTATGCCCATTAACCTGGTTTCTATTTGAATTTCGGAAAGGGTATCGAGTTCTGTTTTTAATGTTGCAATCCGCTGATCGAACTCTTCTTCAGATAGTGTATGGAATGGATTTAGGTGCTTTGTTTTAACCTGTTCAACGTAAAAGTCGATATCGTCCGCCCATTCCGTCACTTGCTGTGTGGGCAATGCAATCGCTTGAGTGCAGCAGAGTGTAAATAGGCATATTAGACTGAGAAATCGTTTCACGAGTGAATTCCTTTTGTGAAGGTTGAAGGTGAAACAGAGAACTGCCGATAGAATGCCCGACGGAAACTATCATAACTGTTAAAGCCTATGCGATGAGCAACGTGCTTTACGCTTATGTTTTCGCTTCCCAACAAGTCCCGAGCATAGTTGAGCTTCAACTGTTTAAAGAATGCGCTTGGCGTGCAGTTCAGGTGTTGTTTGAAGATACGGGTAACCTGTCTTTCACTGAGATTAATAAAGCTTGCCATGTCACTGACACTTACTGGTCTGTCTACATGTTGAGCGAGCCAGTCAAGAAGAGGGGAGAGTTTAAAGCTTTCGCCTGATTGTAGCTGTAGCATGTCGGAAAACTGGTTCTGTGACCCAGCACGTTGCACATATACGACCAACTCTTTTGCTACCTTAGCGGCCACTGCATTGCCATGATCCTGACGAATGATAGCAAGCGCTAAATCAACTCCGGACAATACTCCTGCCGACGACCATATGTTTCCGCTATTCACAAATAAGGGTTCCGTTTGGACGTCAATTCCAGGACTGCGACGCGCCAAATCATCACAGTGCCGCCAGTGAGAAGTGACTGTAAGCGGCCGGTCTGGAAACAACTTCGCGAGGACAAACGCACCGGTACAAATACTGAATACTCGCTTTGCTTTAACAGCGACTTCGCGCAGTTGTGCAAGCTGTTTTACGCTCACGGGTAACGTACGCATGCCATTACCACCACAAATAATTAGGTCATCTAATTCAAACTCGTCATCCAGGCACAAATCAGCTTGCAACTGCTGTCCATAAACGGTTTTCACCGTGCCTTTTTGTAAGCCCAATAAGCTGGCCTTGTATGCATTGGGTACAAACGTGTTTGTCTCCATAAAAGCATCCAGAGGACCGAATAAGTCCAATGCCTGAAAACCATTTGCGATAAAAAATACTTGATGAACTGTCATTGATCTCCTCCATAAGCCCAATGTACGGGAAATAGCGGTGGCAGTTAATTCCTAAATACGACAAAAAAAGACATCAGAGGAAAAGTCTGCTGTGGGAGAGTCTCGCGGGTGAAGTTTGCTGGGGTATCAGGACGAGAAATGGCACCTACATGACAGAGTAATGTCGTGACAGTGTCGTGGGTTCTTCGCTATGGTTTAATTCAAATAAACGGGCGAAAAAGCTGAGCAACATCTATGAACCATTCTCACATTGCCAAGCGATTAATTTATCAACGCAAACTCAAAGGCCTCTCGCAGGAGCAGTTGGCGGATCGTACGAATGTGACCGTGCGAACCATTCAGCGTATTGAAAAAGGGCAGGTCACGCCTCATCTGAGAACGGTAAAGCTGTTAGCAGCCGTTTTAGATATTGAAGTAGATGATTTGCTGCAACTCACTACGCCAAATGCCAGCATAGCGCAAACACCCGAACTCAAGTGGCTTCTACTACTGCATGTTTCTCCGTTTGCGGGGTTTGTTCCTCTGCTGAACATTATTGCGCCGCTGCTACTTTGGACCTATAAGCGCGGCGACAACCCCGTTTACGACACCCATGGCCGCGCCGTCGTGAACTTTCAAATCACCAGCACTTTGCTATTTATTCTCTCGTTGGCGGCACTGGTGACTGTGCGGGGATACGGGTTTTTGTTCTTCATGAGCGTTATTCCGATTGTCGTAACAATCATGCTGATCAATATCATTGCCGTCATCCAAAAGCAGAAATTCTATTACCCAGCTATTCCATTCCTAAGGAGCGGCTAGCAGGCCGCTTCGTTCCGCGAACGACGACACATTCATAACTCTTAAATTTAAAGGAAGCATTATGAAAGCAACCATCTATGGTGCGCTGCTGACGGCGGCTGCCTGTTTTTCAGTGAGCATTTGTTCCATCAATGAAGCCGTCGCCGAGTCGGCCACAACGCAGCAACAACTGGAGGAGTTTCAACGGTACTTACGAGCGTTTCGCGAGGAGAAGCACATTCCTAGCCTTTCTGTGGCCGTAGTAAAAGACGGCGAAATCATTTTAGTGGAAAGCATTGGATTTCAGGACCACGATGCCGAAGAAGCTACCACGGAAAACACCTCTTACCTGGCCGCTTCGATTACCAAAACCTTCACCGCCGCAACCTTGTTAGGCATGGAAGCCGATGGTCACATTGACCTCGATGCGGATTTCACGACCTTAAGTGATTGGGGCCGCCGCTGCCATTGGCTAACCACCAGCGGCAACCTGTTTGGCGGTGGCACACTAGAAAACGGCTATCAGGTGCCCGAGATTTCCTGTGATCAAGTGATAACGTTGCGCCATGTGCTGCAGAACCAGGTCAATGGCGAACCGGGTAGCAGCTTCTTCTACAACCCGATTGTATTTGGTCGACTATCGAATTGGGTCGAAGAGAACACCGACAAAAGCTGGCGTTATTGGATGAGAAAATATGTCATTGAGCCGGGCGAACTGGAGCATATAGCAGCCGGCTGGCGTGATGCTAATGCCAGTGGGGTACTAACCCATTTCGCACCGCCGTTTAAAAATACACCCGACGGTTCAAACTGGGCCACACCATGGGTACTGCCAAATACCGAACTCAACGCAAGTTCAGGAATTATCGCCAGCGCCAAAGCACTCGCTGAGTATTCCATTGCCCTGGATGACGAGCGGATCATGTCGGCAAACTTACGTGAGCACATGTGGACACCAACAAACGACACTGAAGGCAATCCAATGCCCTACGCCTATGGTTGGTATGTGCAAAACTGGCAGGACCATCGACTCGTCTGGCACAGCGGTTGGTGGCCAGATGCCTATGCCGGGCTCTTGCTAAAGGCCCCAGATGATGGCCTCACTTTAGTTGCACTTAGCAACGGCGACGGGCTGCGACACGAGATAGACACTCTCACCCAAGCGCAAATTGAGGAGAATCCGCTAGCGTTGAAGTTTTTGCAGGTATTTGTCGGAGGGGCTGAGTAGCAGAGCGGTGGAAACGTGCCGCGAAACCGCCGCTGGCGAACAGTATTGCGTGTGCGCGGGGCGATTATCTGGGTCCCCCCGAGCACGCGCAGTCTGACAATGTAACCAACCTAGAATACGTAGATGAACCCGACGCCTATTTCAGTCTCATAGTTGCTGCGAGCGATTGGGCTAGAGCGAACATCGCTGCTAAAGTGCTCGTACAGTGCTTCGCCGTATATCTGCCAGCTGTCGTTGATATGGTGACGATAATTGAAATCGATCCCCACAGAGCGCAGACCGCTGCTGATTCGTGTTTCATCCAACCCTGATGCCACCGATTGCTGGGCGGTAATGCCAAAACCATTGTTGGCATAGTCGCTATCGTGGAATACCGCAACAAGGTTCACCTCCAGGCCAGAACCGTCTAGCTGGTCACCAAAGCGGCGACCCACGCCAAATAGCCCAAGGTTGCCGTTCTCGCTGGCAACTACGCGGCTAACCAGCCAGTAGCGCCAGTCTTCGGTGAACGCATGGCGAGCTTGCAAGACAAGTTCTAGTCCCTCATCGCTTTCACCGAGCCCATCTAAATAGCCTTTGTCGGAATCATTTTCTTCGCGGCCTTCCTCGAAACCGACTAAGGCTTCCAGTAGCCAGGTGTCGGCGCGCAGGCCACGCCAGCCGAAAGCTTCACCGGCGAAATAGAAAATGTTGTCGCCTCTGCGCCATTGCAACGCACCGGCTGGGTCAATCTCAAAGCCGAATTCGTCCGACCCTTCGTAGGCGGTTTCATATTCGATACCAAGTCCCAAGCCTAAGGCCCAGCCGTCTTCGCCCCGGGTGAAGTCGTCCTGCGATGGCAAGGGCACCATCACTGTTTTTTCTTCTTGCGCTAAAGCTGTTTGAAACAAGAAACCTTGTAGAAGCAAGGCCAGCATTAAACTTGTGACGTTTTTCATGAAAAATTTTCCTGAGTGTAACCGGGCAATGGATGCCCGGGATATGGTTGTTCGAAGGTATATACGAGCAACCTCGGAAAAGAGATCTCAGATTAGCGTTATAGGGGTTATGCAATGTACTCCTGTTGGTTCTCCATATTTCAGCGACTTTTTAGTCACATTGGCTTTGCTAACCTATCAGCGCTTCATAAACTCACTAAGGCTGATAGTTAGAGGAATGCGAATATGAGCAGGTACTTGAAACAGGTATCGTCGTTAATGCTGTGTGGGCTTCTAATAAGCTTCCCGTTTTTTACGCACGCAGCAGAGGCATCCGGTGCGCTGACTTTTATCATCAAAAATCAGAAGACTGACCGGCCACTTCCAACTGCGCAGATTACGCTCACGGAACGTGAAACCAATGCTATACAATCGGTAGAAACCGACTCACAAGGCCGCGTTGTCGTCGACGGTCTCGATCCTGGTCTCTACTCCGTTAGGGTAGCCAAAAACGGATTCGCTCCAGCGTATGAGCCAAGCATCCGCGTGATCACCCGGAAAAATGTCCGAGTAGAGTTCGAACTGGTAGAGCAGACAATTGAGCGAATTCTAGTTCAAGGGCAACGTGCTGAAGCATACGGATCAGGGAGCAGTACCTATCTGGATAGAGAAGCATTACGAAGTGCAGTTGGTGGTGGCGCAGATCCCCTCCTGTCGCTAGATGGTTTACCTGGCTTGGCTTCTTCCAGTGAGTTCGCGAGTTTCAGCGTGCGCGGCCGTGGTCCGAGAGACAATTTGCTATTGGTCGATGACTTTCCGTTTGATAAAGCGATTCATTTTGATGCCACCCTGGGTGAAGAAGAAGATGTCGGTGGAGGTGGCCGTTTTTCGATTTTCGCACCGAACGTGATCAGTGGCGCAGAGTTTTCGCCAGGCGGATGGAGTGCGGCTTATGGGGGGCGGGCTGCATCTTTGCTTAAACTTGAAGTCGCCGATGGTAACCCAAGTCCTTCCGCTAGTTTTCGCTACGATCTTGCGGGTTATGAAGTGGGTTATGACGGTCCGAGCGGCATCACCGAAGACGCTACCTTGTTGGTTTCTGCTCGGAGACTCGACTTCGGTCAATTATTTGAAACCATCGAAGAATTAGACATTGGTGAGCCCGTATTGCGAGACATCCTCGTAAAGTCGGTCACACCTATTAATGACAATCACACTTTAGAAGTTTTGCTGATAGATACACACGAGGATTACACCCGCGGCGTGACACACGTTGCAGAGTCGCCTAACTTCGAAGATGTGTCGCTGCAAGACTCTGAACAAGATAGTAATTTGTATGGTCTGACATTGCGGTCATGGATTGGTGAAACCGCGATCTTGACCAATCGGGTGTACTACCGCAAAAGCGATAAAGTCAGCTCAGAAGGTGAAGCATTCCCGGATCTTGTACCAGAAGGTTCTCCCCCATCGACTTTCCCGGTAAGAGAAAACATTATTACCCTCAGTGAGGGGGAAACGGAGAGCGGTTGGCGTAGCGACTTTGAGACTTTAAACCAATGGGGTGTGTTCAAAGCTGGTATTCGATTAACGCAACTGGAACTGAATTACGACACCTTTTTAGACGGCGACTGGATCCGATTCGTTTACGATGACGAAGACTTTAGACCCGATCCTGATCAGAAATATATTGTACTGACACCTGAGAACATCAACTCGTCATTTAATCAAAAAGAAACGAATTACGTAGGGTACGTCGAGCAGATTTTTGAGCGCGGAGATTGGGATTTTAGCACCGGGCTGCGGTTAGAGCGGGATGGCTTTACAGACGAAAGTTTAGCGTCGCCGCGTTTCAGCGTGAATTGGCGGCCGAGCACAACCATAAGATACTTTGCCACCGCTGGACGTTTCTATCAGTCGCCCCGGTTTTTAGATCTGGCTGCAAATGAGTCGAACAACCTTGAAAACGAAGAAATTACCCATAGCAGTGTCGGCTTTCAACTATTCCCGAGCGACCGCTGGTCGGTGTTGACAGAAGCCTACTATCAAAGCCTCGACAATTTGGTGATCGATCTTGATAGAGCCAGCGGGACATTTGCAAACAGAGGTGATGGCGCTTCGTATGGCCTTGATATCGTGGCCAACGGTATGATTACCGAGGGCGTTTACGCTACCGCAAGCTATTCGTATAACGATGCCGTAGTCGACCGGAAAGACGGCCGCGGTGACGTGGCCGCAGAGTTCAACCGTCGGCATGTCGCTACCATTGGTTTGACCTGGGAAATTAACAATCGCTGGAAGGTTGCTGGACGCTACAAATATCTTTCCGGCAGACCTGACAACGACTTTATTATTCACGCTGACGTATTAGGACCAGGGGAGCCTTTGCGATACTCTCAAGAGCTCACAGAGCGTAACGTCGGTCGCAAAAGTGGATCCGGTTCGTTTAACGTTCGCGTTGACTATCGGCGTGCTCTTGGCCCAGTAGATGTAACGGCATTTCTCGATGTTATCAACGTAACGGCAGCGTCTTCGAGCGATGATACCGAGTTTGATTATCGTCGGGGTGTGCAAGTGAAAGATGATAGTGAAGCGGAACCTCTCATTGGACTGCGATTCGATTACGCCTGGTAAGATTACGCTTGGTAAAGGGAGCAATGAATGGAACAGGTGACTGCGCCGCCGATTAGAGCATTGATTGTCGAAGACAACCGAGACATTTGCGGCAACATCGCAGAGTACCTTGAAAGGCATCATTATGTTTTAGATTTCGCTTACGATGGTATGAGCGCGGTGCAACTCGCCTTGACGAATCCTTACGACGTGATTGTTCTGGACTTGATGCTTCCGAAAATGGATGGCCTGAGCGTTTGCCACAAATTACGCACGGATGCGGCATTAGAAACGCCTATTCTAATGCTAACAGCAAGGGATACGCTTGATGATAAGCTCAAAGGCTTTTCGGTGGGAGCAGATGATTATTTAAGTAAGCCGTTCGAGTTGCAAGAGCTGCATGCGAGACTGCAGGCGCTTTACAAACGAAGTCACAGAAAAGCCGCCAACCTGTTAACCGTAGGGGATTTAACGATGAACAGGTCCACGCTGCAAGTGCATCGAGCGGGGCGTCGTATTGATATTACCCCTGCAGGCATGAAAGTGCTGCAACGATTAATGGAAGCGGCGCCGTCCGTCGTGGCCCGCGATGAGCTGGAAACGCTATTATGGGCTGATGAGCCTCCCGATGGTGATGGGCTGCGCTCGCATATGTACAAGTTGCGTCAGATTATCGATAGGCCGTTTGATAGCCCGCTTATTCATACTGTGCATCGTATCGGCTATCGAATTGCGGAGGAACCAGAGTAATGTACCGTCACAGTTTGCGCAAACGTGTCGCCATTGCATTTGCGGTCTGTGTTGCGGTACTGAGTGTGGCTTGGGGATTCGCCTTCTTCGCTGCAATTAAGTTGAGCGAAGACCGTGTGATGACCCAGCAATTGGAGCATGCTGCTGAAAGCTATCCGGCGTTGACGATGAACCTGCGCGGCTACGATGAGATTGAGAGCTTGCCGGAAGCGCTCAGAGAGTGGGCGCTAACCAATCCCGCTGATGGAACTTACGAATTCACTGCCGAAGAGTTTCATGTCGCGGTCATACCCACCGACAATGAGCAGGGGCGTGCATTTGTAGTTTTTGATGTTGCTGGAATTGAAGCTGAGTCGTCAGAGGATTGGTGGTGGTTGCTGGTCATCACCGGTGTCGTGGGTACGCTTGGTTTGCTTGGCTTTGGGCTCGGCATGGTGGTGATCCGCAGGGCGGTCGCCCCGGTCGCGGAACTCGCTCAAGTGGTGGCGAGCATCGACCTGAAACATCTATCCGCCGGAGACCATAAACGCATCGAGTCTGGCCGTTTCGGCAACGATGAAGTGGGTATGTTGGCTGGTACCATTGAGAAGACACTTGAGCGTATCAGTGCATTTATTGTGCGGGAGCGGTACTTTACCAGCTCAGCCAGTCATGAGTTGCGCACGCCAATCACGGTCATAACCGGCGCGCTTGAGTTGTTGGAGCAAAGCGATTTATCAGCGGCTGATGCAAAGGTGCTAGATCGAGTTCGGCGTGCGACGCACGAAATGAAAACTACGATTGAAATGTTCCTGTGTCTTGCGCGCGAAACCGATGACGGACTGTATGAAGAGCAGTTTGCCGTGATGCCGGTGGTTAGTCAGGCGGTCGAGCAGCAGCGCTACCTGTTGAACGGCAAGTTCGTCGATGTTGATATCGATGCTCGCGCAACGCCCAGAATCAGCGGACATCCCCAGGCTTTTTCTATCGCAGTTAATAATCTAGTGCGAAATGCGTTCGAGCATGCCCATGAAGGGGAGGGCCCGATTACCATTCTGCTTAACGAGCACGAGTTGTTAGTCGCCAATCATGTGAGCAGTGATGCTGATGGGCAAGATACGCCAACAGAGGCATCGTCGTCTCACGGGTATGGGTTAGGCCTGGGGATCGTTCAACGACTGTGTGAGCGCAATGGCTGGTCGTTTGTCCTTAATGTGGATGGAACACGCGTCGCCGCTCGCCTTTCGTGGTAATGTTCGCGTATTTCAGGATGGGAAAAAGCTGGCAAAGCGTGGTTACTGAAATATTTCGACACTAAATGACTCTTTTGACTACTCTAGCACTGACCTGAAAACTCCCCGGTGCGAGTAACTTGTTAACTATTGATAGTCGCGGATCGGTGTTTCCTTTCTCGACATCGCGCAGGGTTTTGTCGGAAACATTGATAAACCTGGCGTAATCGTTCTGATTCATGCCATAGAGCTCCGTTCTAATTTGCTTCACTGCCTCACCAATGGAAATGCTATTGGAAGCCAACGCCGCTTCTATTTGTGCTATCAGTGCTTTGCGCTCATCAGCAGATAGGTCATGCATGATAGACTCCATAGCTCACTAGTTTTTGGTGGATATTGGCAAACCCAATTGCAGGGTACTCAAGTATCTCTTCTGGACAATTTAGCTTGGTCAGCAAATTAGGAAGCTCAATGAGAGGTGTTGCGAGGTTTTTCAAATACGCCAAAAGCGAATCAGGTTCACCAAAGTCACTAAGCTTTTCGACAACCTGGTCAAACCTGACAGTACCGCTACGTTCACAGTCGTCGCTCCACTTAAATAAACGAGTCACCATTTCTGGATCTGCTTTCATCGGGGCAAAGTCGTAAATGGGTGCGAATTGGATATCATTTTCGAACTTTAAAAAGGAGATATTACGGCCATGATTATCGGAGTTACCAAAAACCAAATTCAGCAAGTCTCGCGCAAGGTATTGTGTGGCAAACTCGAAACTAGACATCTGTGTAGTGCTTCTAATTCTTTCCCACACTGTGTGCATAACGGTCAGGTGATTTTGATAGCTACCAGGCGCGGCATTGATGATTGAGTAAATACTTTCCAATCCAATACGAGCGGCAACTGAATTTTCTATGGTTACATCAAACCGAGGCAACCATAGGCTTACTTGGCCTTGATGCTCTTTTAACATGAGACGGTCTACATCAATGGTTTCGATGTCAGTCCCTTGGAGTATTTCTGCGAGAGCCTGATAAAACACCCCTTCAGCTTTAAGCACGTTATTGTCTCGAGGAGAGCGCGTATTTCTGGCGAATTTAGTGAGGTATGGAGTTGCAGAGAGGGCTTTTCCAGCAAAGTCACCGTCAATGAATACTTGGTTATTTTCAACCATCAGCAGTAACTTCGGCGCAGCACCGCCGGCGCCGGTTGCCCCTCCAACAGCCGCACCTTGCTCATGCGCATATTCTAAGAAATCGTGTTGCAACTGAACGACAGATTCGATAGGAAAACGGTGAGCAGTATCGTAATTAATCTGCTCGATGGCTTCTTGAATTCGCAAGTTACCGATAGGCGCCATGCATGCTTTCGTGAGAAGCGCGTAGTTTTGCTCAAACACACTGCTTCTGCTGACATTGAGGTAATTGAGCCACCAAGTACGAGATTCACCTGCAGGTAGTAAATCGTCTAATAGCGCCGGCCAACCTGGGTAATCAATGGGCACGATGCTGACCGGTGCATTTACACTACATGCCCAGCTATCGCGCAGGTCGTAGCGTGGTACATGCCGTATATAATCGGGGAGATATGATAAGGTCACATGGCTATTCATTTTATCTCCGCCAAAGCTAAGCTCAGCGGCATTCCACCATTGCCCTCGATTAAAAAGCTGCAGGGTTACGGTTTTCATAGTCGGACTCGGTAGTTTGATACTGGTATTAATTCAATATAGACCATGAAACGGTAGTATTCTACCTTATATATAAGGGTTTACGGGTTTTTCCGGAATCAAACTACCGGTCGCTAGCCGATGCTAAATTGAAAATTGATGACAGGCTCCCATTATTAGAACCACTCGCGGAATGAATTGAGCTGATCTATTTTCAATGGATACCACAAACTTGTCACAGATCTGGCACTGTAGTGGTCAAGAAGAATTGGCCACAGGTTTGCTATTCAGGCGTTAAATTAAGCCCAGCGAAGTTGCTGGACTCGTTAATTTCCGAAGCGCTCTAACGGGTCAGAACTTCATGCGAGCACCTAATACAAGGTTCCGGCCGCGAAGTGGTGACTGGTCTTTCACAAAAGATGTGTGTGCAAGGGCTAGTTCATTAGTTAGATTGGTTCCTCGAATATAGAATTCGAGATCTTGTCCTTCAGCCCGCTTGACACTGTAAGAGAGCGTGACATTAACCATATTGTACCCTGCAGTCTCCGTTTCGTAAGAAGCGACTCGATCCTGATCAAAGGTACGGTAATATTCGAGGCTGGCTGAAAGCAGTCCCCAGTTCCTGTCGTAGCGAGCTCCGAGCCGTCCTGGTGAAATGCGCGGTAGGTTATCATTTACGTCTTTCATTTCAGTGCGAACATAATCACCGAAGATGGTCAGAAGCGTCTCAGAGTCGATCTGGTGACTGATTTGGCCATCGATTCCGGTAAAACGGACATCGGCTGGAGTATAAATAAGATAACGAAAGAGTGCCCCAGACTCGAGTGTTTCTTCCTCTACCAGGTTGGCGAAGATATAATCATCGATATCTTGACTATACAAGCCAATTTCAAATTGGGTTGGCCCTGTCTTCTTGCGGAATGTCAGGTTTATCGTATTGGCTGTTTCTATTATATCGTCATAGACAGGAAACTCGCTGGAGAAGGTGTTTGCACGAAGTAAACCACCTTCGAGGCTATTGGTGGCGAGATTATTCCCTTGGGCGTACAGTTCCCGCACACTCGGCGAGCGCTGCGAACGACTCAAAGACAGAGCCGCAGAATAGTCATCATCAAAATTCCAGGTTCCGGCAATGGAGGCTGAGAAAGGATTCGATTTTCTCGGTAAATAAGTATCTTCGTGGCGAGTTCTTGCATTATCTATATCCATTTGGATGCCATCTTCTCCAAACAAATCAATGAGGAAGTCCCAATATTCGGGACTCTGGGCTGCGTACATATTGAAAGGTACTGTAACTTTTCTCCAGTCCTGCCGTATTGCCATTTCCAAATCGAATGCACCTATCGAGCGCTGTTCGCTTAGAAAGATCCCAACATTTTCCGTGATGTACTCCAATAGCTCACGGTTATCGGTTGGGTCGGTGCGGTTCAACCCGGTAAAAGTGCTCTCGGTGTATTGAATCCCGAATGTACCAATAAAACCCAGGAGCGGGACGTGGGTCAGTTCGATGCGCCCTTCATATGCATTGTTCCCGTAGTTGGAAAATAGAGTATCACCATCAATTTCATCGTGACCGTAATCTGTATGAGAAAAGCGCAAGCGGGTATGAGTAAATCCGGGCAGAAGATCATCATAGTCCCCGCGTATGTCTATACGCTCGCTACGCAGATCAATATAGGCTGTGTGGCTGTTATCCAGCCCTTCGAAGGGGTTGTTATACTGGTTATGCTCCTCACAATGTAGGTCTAATCCATGAGTGTGGCAGATGCCACCTTCATGAGAGTGGCCGGGGAGCCCATATTCGGCCTCTTGACGCGTATAAGCCAGACCGATGTAACCCTTGTCCGTTATCCAGGATGACCCGACACTGAAGGATGAATTTTCTGAGAAAGAGTCAGCCAGCTCATCACTGCCGAAGTCGCTCGGAACATTGTAATTTTCCGCATCCCGGGTTGCCCCCTCAGCGTGAAAAGCAAACTGACCAAGACTGACAGTTGATCTGGCCGCGAATGACTTCTCCTCGTCGCCAACCCCATAGCGGAGTTCCGCTGCCCCGGTTGCACCATTTTCAGGAAAAGCTTTTGGTATTTTGCTGTCAATGAGATTAATGGCACCATTCATTGCACTGCCACCATATAATGTCGCTACTGGGCCACGCACAATTTCAATTGCATCAAGCAGGAGCGGGTCAGTAGTCACGGCATGGTCAGGGGAAGCTGAGGATGCGTCGAATAGCTCAGCCCCATCCGAAAGAATCTCGATTCGCGGCACTGTTTGTCCGCGAATCACTGGCCTTGAAGCTCCCCCTCCAAAATTGTCCATATGAATACCAGGGAGACCTTCCAGTGTCTCTCCTAGTGTTCCTTGGCGGCGATGCGCAAGCTCATCCCCCGAGAGTATATTCATGGGAGTGGCAGGGCCTGAATTCCGTTGGCCAATTCCTGAATAGGTTACCAAGATTCTTTCAATTTCCGAGGATGACGATAACTTTTTCTCATTTGATGCCGAAGAAGCTTCTTCCTGCGAAGTTTCACTGTTGGCCGCTATAGAAAATAGAGTCGCTACAGAAACTGAAATAACAACACTAATTCTCACCCGTTTATTTGTCATAGATTTCTCCGAATTGCTAGATTGATATGTTATAACATATCAATCTAGCAGGTGACAAACTACGGGAGTGTAGACTCCGAAAGTTTGGGTCGAACCCGATTAGTATTTGATAGACTGCCGATATCGCAATGAGACAAGGTTTTGCCGTCAGTGGATTCGAGAGATAGGAGTCAACAATCGAGAGCTGTCAGCCTGCTTGTGTATTCCTATGCTTTAAGGCAATTGAATGTTTTTTCAGTTGTTTGATAGGTCTTGATAGCATCAAATACCCGTAACGCAGATATTAGAGTGCCAGCTTCTCTAAACGACCGTAACAGGCTCATCTTGGCGCTTTTTAGGCTACTATCGATAAGCGGTTCGACTCAGCCCGCTAAGTTAACGGTCAAACCGAAAAAATAGCAAAGAAAAGAATTGAGAATAAATATGGAAGGAAGAAAATGGCGCGCCCGAGAGGATTCGAACCTCTGACCTCTGCCTCCGGAGGGCAGCGCTCTATCCAGCTGAGCTACGGGCGCATTTTGTACTTGGCGACGGGTTGCCGCAGGGAGCGGCGAGTCACGAAGCGTTGCGATTGTAGGGAAAATGACTGAGGAAGTCCAGCTTCCTCAGTTAAACAGCGATTACTATTGTATTCGTCGTGATTTAAAAGTGGTAAGCAACACCCACTGAGACGGTATCAGCGTCATCAAACGCTAAGCTGGCGCTCAACGAGAACTGCTCATTTAAGTGCAACCGAGCCCCAACAAATGCATCAGTATTCGAGCCATCACCGATGTTGGAATATTGAAGACCACCATTCAATTCAAATTGTTCGGAGACCATATGGCGCACCAGGCCTAGAATACCGAATCCAGTTTCTGAGTCGCTGTCTGAGAACGACTGACCGCCGATATTGGCACTTACTTTGGCGCGCGCATAAAGTAATTGTGGGCCTGCTACGAGAACGGTTTTCTCACTGATTGCGTGGCGGTAGCCAACACCACCAGATACTGAAGTCACGTCAATATCGGTGTCCATAAAGCTGTCACTGGCATATGCAAAATCAGCCAGCATCACAAAGTCGTCGGAGAGTTCTTTAACTAGGGCGGCAGAGATTCCATCCAGACCATCGGCATCAAAATAACTTACTTCAACGTAGTTGAAAGAAGGCGACTGGGCGAGGCTAGGAGCCGAAATTACGCTGGCTAATAATGCAGCTAGATAGGCTTTTTTCATAGATTTTAAGTCCTTATATACTGATTCCATGCACCAAGCAGAGCGCTTGAGCGGCGCTAGCATAGCAAATCGTGCGCATTGATTACAATACGGTGGGATGAAAGAGAATATAGAAAAGCCCGGCGCTAGGCCGGGCTTTGTGGTGGTTACGACGCACTTAGAATGAGTAGTTTAAACCGACGGCGAAGCCGTCAAGGTCACCCATACGTAGCTGGCCTGTGGCTGCCAGGTTTGGCGTCAGGTAGATACGCGTACCAGCCGTGTATGAGGTGAGGCTCTCACGTTCGAAGTCGATGTAGCTGACTTCACCGTTGATCTCAACGCGCGGTAGGATCATCGCACGTACGCCTGCAAAGGCGCCCCAGTCGGTGGTGCTGTCGTCGCCGAGCTCCCAGTCACCGTCAGAACCGAGGCCGTATGTGCTTTGAATGTAGCTGACCTGCGGACCTACATAGGCTGCAACGCGCTCGTCCTGACCAAAGATAAAGCCGAGCCGGCCGGTTGCGATATCCAAGTCGACATTGCCTAACTCGGACCAGTTGCCAGATGTTTCCCCGTAGCTCCCAGAGATAAACATGTAGTTACCTAGGCGCCCGGAAACTTCAGCTTCATACCCATCGAATGTAGTCTCCGCTTCATCCATTTCGACATAGCGGCCTTCGATATAAGAAAATGATGGTGTTTCTGCCATCGCGGTGGTGGCGGTAGCACCCAGTGCAAGGGTGGTAGCAATAACAAGCGATTTAATCTTCATGTGGTCTCTCCTTTTATTCAAGTCCCACACAAAGTCTTGTTGATATGCTGGTTATCGCAAGTAAAACGGCGGCTAAAAGGTGTAAAAATGTCGTTAAAATGCGTAAAGACGCCAGATCTTTACATGATTTGGCGTCTTTTTAATCGTTCGTCATTTACCCGTGACCAGTATTTTGAAGATTCAACATGGCGGATAAGATCATAATAAAGCCGACAACCGCGACTAAACCATGGCCCCAGACAATAACCGGGGGGATTAGTTGGTCGTTGCGGTGATAGCGAAAATACATCCAGAGGCCGAAAAACGCAGCCAACGCTATCAGTGCGACGCCAATGTTTGCCAGCATCGGGTAGCCGACGAAAAAGCTTCCATACAACAAGATAAGAAACCCAGTGATTGCGAAGCCACCATGCCACCAGACAAGAACAGGTGGTGGATTCGCTTCTTTGCCGAACCGCGCAAAGGCCAACATAATACCCAAAAGGACAGCCCATAAAAAAAGTATACAGGCGAGCCCGAGAGCTAGAGCTGGGGTCATAACCTTCTCCTGACTAAAAATTCACCATTAACGTTAGACGAAAACTTTCGATCTGTCAGGCGCTTATGCGGTTTGGTATAGAAAACATACAGGGGCCCCAGTTAAAAGTGAAAACTCACTCCCACTTGAAAGCCGCTCCATTCACCAAACTTCGCGGTGGCGTCTAGCGTTAGATGTTCAAACAGGAAAAATCGGGTGCCCGCATTGTATTGGAGTAGGGTATCGCCGCTGATGGTGTCAAAGTGAATGTAGCTCAGTTCCCCATTGAGCTCGATATTGAGGGTCGCCATATACCGAAGCGTGACGAAGGCCCCAAAATTTGTTTCGCTGTCTTCGGACATACTGCCTTCATCCTGGTAACTGATATACAGAGCCTGGGGCCCGCTGTACAAAGCAACACTATCGCCTTCATAGAGCATGTAGCCAAGGCGTGCCGATGTTATATCCCAGTCGGTTTTTATGTCTCCGGCTTGCGCCGAGACCTCTGCATAACTACCAGCAAGTAGCCAGTGTCGACCGAGTCGGCCTGAAACGTCGAAGCCAGCGCCATCAAAGTCGAATTGATCTTCAAATTCCTGGTAAGTCGCCGATACATAACGAGTAGAAGGTTCAGACCCGATGGCCTGAGCATTGCCCGACCAGCTAACTAAGAACAGGGTGACGAGAGTAAATAGGGTGGAACTGAAGTAGGGTATGCGAATAGACATAGTAACCTGGACCGTATTGTTATTATTCCCACCTTCAGTTTAGCTCAAGATTTTGCACTATTGGTAAACAGGCAAGTTTGGCTTGCTGGCTTTCGCTTTTTGATTCTATTACTGTGAGCCTGCTGAATAATAAAAAATACAAACACCTATCAGAGAATTATATGTCGCCAAGGGCTTCTTTAGTGAGTGAGAACCGTGAGTCTGTGCTACGCACGTTTGCGCGGCTGTTTTCCGTGATTCTTATTTTGACTGCGCTGCTACTTGCGTTTCTGACCTGGCAGCGCACCGTTAGCAACGAGCATCAACGACTGGCTCATACCGGACAATTGATGGCTCAGGGCATGCGCAGCCACCTCAGCACATTCGAATTACTGCTGAACAGCATGGCGGATGAATTGGTCTATCGGGATGTGTTTACCAATCCGGCGGCGGGCGATGCGTTTTTAGCGCGTGCGCAGGAAACGGATGTGGGGCTGGTCGGTTTTGGTCTTGTCGGGCTCGACGGTGAGTTTATTTCCGCTAGCACCCGGGAACTGCGCGCACCTCTGCCCAATGTCGTGACCCATGGTGAAAGCAGAGAAAGTTTTCAGCGAGTGGTGGAAGAAGGACGCTTTCATATTGGGCGGCCCTATTTCTTTGAGGCGGTTGGCGAATGGATTATCCCGATGCGGGTGCCGGTTTACGATGACCAGGGGCAGCTTCGTGCCGTCCTCACAGCCGGCAATCGCCTTGATGGTGGCCACGCTAGCTGGGCGCGAATGCCAATCTCTTCAGCAACTTACCTGTCGGTAGTACGTGCGGATGGCTACCTCAATTACCTTCATCCATTGCCCCTTGAACAGCAGCGCCGGAATGAGCTTTTTACTGAGGTCGTGCCATCCAGTTTGCAGGATATTCTGACCCAGGGGCGCGGCTTCTACCATTATCAGGATACCGCATTAACCGGCCCGGGAGCGTCCTACCTTTGGATCGAGCCCGTAGCTGACTATGACCTGGCAGTCATCTCTGCAACCTCCAGAAGCGCAGTTGTGCAACGCTGGATGACCAATATGGTCATGCCATCGCTGTTGTGGCTTATATTTGCCCTGGTGACCTGGCTTGGTTACCAACGCGCCGCGCGCTTGCTGCGCCGGGCTGACCGTGAGGTTCAGGATAAACGAGAAGCATTGCAGCGTTCGATTTCCCAATACCATGAGCTTACCCGCTTGATTCCTATCGGTGTCTATCAGTTTAAACTGACTCAACAAGGTCGCCATGAAATGACCTACACCAGCGAACGTTTTCGTGAGTTGCTTGGCCTGCAGGATGCCCTCGAACAGTCTGACAGCCTTGCGCAGTATGTATATAACCAGCTTCACCCTGAAGATGCGCTGGCATTTTATAAGCAACAGGAACGCGCCACCAAAGAAACCCGCGACTTCTATTGGGAAGGGCGATTGATTCAGGGGCAGAAGGAGCGATGGGTCAGCGTGCACTCGGTACCGAGCAACGAGCCTAGTGAAAATGGTCGTCTATGGAATGGCGTGGTAGCCGATATTACTGAACGTAAAGAAGCGGAGCATCAGATAAACCTGCTGGCCTTTTATGATGCTCTAACCCAGCTGCCAAACCGTCGTCTGTTGCGGCAACGGCTGGAGAAAGCGGTGCGTATTGCGACTGCGAAAGAAGAATTTGCGGCGCTGCTGTTCATTGATGTGGACAAGTTTAAACAACTCAATGATAGCTATGGTCATGCCGAGGGTGACCGCATGCTGCGCGAGATAGGCGACCGGCTGGAAGAACTGGTTCGCGATTACGATACAGTCGCGCGGCTGGGGGGCGACGAGTTTGTAGTTTTGTTGAGCAGGCTTAGCAACCAGAGTGACAAAGCGGCGGCTGAGGTCGAAGTTGTGTTGCAGAAGATAGAACGCTTGCTTAACGAGCCATTTCGGATTGGCCAGCAAACCACCCGTATTACTCTGAGCACCGGGATTACGTTGATTGATGGCAGCGAAGACGACATTGATATCATTTTGCAGCAGGCGGATCAGGCAATGTACCGGGCGAAAGATGCCGGGCGCAACACCCAGTGTTTTTACGACGCCAATATTCAGCAGATGATTACCGAACAGCTTGAGCTGCAGCAGGATCTGCGGCATGCGATGAACCACGACGAGTTAGAGCTCTACTATCAACTGCAGCTCGACCGGGAGCAGCAGGTGGCAGGTGTTGAAGCATTGATCCGTTGGCACCATCCAACCCGTGGCATGGTGATGCCCGGTGTGTTTATTCATATTGCGGAACAAAGTGGCGAGATAGTCGCCCTTGGTGACTGGATCCTGCAACGTGCCTGTCGCCAGCTGGTCGAATGGCAGAACCATGCAACGCGGAGCGACTGGACTATTGCGGTGAATGTTAGCGTACGCCAGCTACGGGCCGAAGATTTCGCTGAGAAAGTACTGATTACGCTGGCCGAAACCGGGGCGAAACCGGACAAGCTGGTGTTGGAAATCACCGAGTCGATGTTACTTGTAGATACCGAGCAGGTGATCGAGAAAATGGCCCGCCTGAAGCGCGTCGGCGTTAAATTTTCACTGGATGATTTTGGTACCGGGTATTCATCGCTGGGGTATCTGAACCGCTTGCCTATTGATGAGTTAAAAATAGACCAGAGTTTTGTTCGTGACATGAATCAGGGGGAGCATCACAAAGTGCTGATCCGCACCATCCTGTCGCTTGGACATACTTTGTCACTGACGACTATCGCCGAAGGCGTCGAGAGCGAAGAGCACTTCCGCAGTTTGCTGGCGCTTGGCTGCGACCGCTTCCAGGGCTACTATTTCGCTAAACCGGTGCCGCCGGACCAGCTTCCCTGATGAGCAAATTTTACCGTTTTCAGGTCGCAAACTGTGCAAATATGAACCACAGTTGTAATCAGAGAATGCAAGGTTAGCGTTTTGTAACCTCGTTTGAATTGGTTAATCAATGGAGTTAACAGATGAAAACTGCGATAAATTTAGTGCTGACAACGGCGCTGGCGATCGTTGCTCAGGCCGCTCATGCTGAAGAATTGAATATAGACCTTACCATTGAAGAATGGGAGGTGCCGTTTGAAGGCTCACGTTCACGTGACCCCTGGATTGTTAACAGTGACGAGATTTGGTTCGTTGGCCAACGTTCTCATTACGTCGGTACGTTCACCCCGTCGACCGGAGAATTTACCAAAATCGATCTTGAAGACGGCGCCGGACCACACACCGTGGTGGTCAATGACCGGGGTGCGTGGTACGCCGGTAACCGGGCTGCACATATCGGACATATCGACCGCGAAACCCATGAAATCACCAAAATCCCATTGCCGGGTGATGGCCCCAGAGACGTACACACCTTTGACTTTACCAGCGACGGTGACTTGTGGTTTAGCGTTCAGGGTGGAAATCAAATCGGCTTTATGGACACTGAAACCTACCAATTTACCATGTACGATGTGGAAACAGAGCGAGCCCGGCCGTACGGCGTAATCGTGCATGATGACCAGCCATGGTATGTGCTTTTCGGCACCAATAAACTCGCGACTGTGGTTGATGGCAGCGTGCGGGAAATTGATCTGCCGAGAGAGAATACTCGTCCACGCCGCCTCGCGGTGACGGACGATGGCATGCTCTTCTATGGCGATTATGCAGAGGGCTATATTGGCCGCTACAACCCGCAGACCGAACAAATTGATGAGTGGCGTGCACCAGGCGAGTCTGACTCAAAACCCTATGCGGTGACCAATGACTCAGAAGGCCGTATCTGGTTTGTGGAAACGGGCATTCAGCCGAATCGCTTTGTTGCCTTTGACCCCGAAAGCGAACAGTTCAGTCGGCCATTTGAAGTGCCGAGCGAAGGGGGCAGCGTACGCCACATGGTGTTTGACGAGGAAACCAACTCGATTTGGTTTGGTACCGACAAAAACACCATTGGCAGAGCGACTATCAGTGATTAACCGAGTAACGCTTATAGTCGCAGGGTTGCTAGCAAGCTCTGCGGTGTCTGCCTTTCCGGAGGGTGCCGAACCTGGTTATACGGGCGGCTGGGAGCAGCCTGACTGCAGCGCCTGCCATTTTGCAGGTCCGCCGCAATCAGAACGAAGCGGGATTGAACTCGCAGGCCTTGCTCAGCAGCTCGTGCCGGGGAAGACCTATCAGCTGGAACTCATAGTGCTCGACCCAGAACAACAAGTTGGTGGCTTCCAGCTAGCAATTAGAAACGCCGGGACTGGCGCATCGAGTGGCGAGTTTGAGCCTCAGTCCGGCCAACAGCAGCTTGAGGCGGATGGGATAACCTACCTCAGCCATTCTGAGCCAGCAGAAGCCTCGGCGGACGGAGAAGAACAACGTACTCGTTGGTATATCCACTGGAAAGCCGGCGCTGACCAGGCGGTTGAGATCTCGGTTGCAGCAGTTGCCGCGGATGCCGATGCCTCGCCGTTAGGTGATAATGTTTACACTTTAAGTCGCAAAATCACGGCGGATTAACGCGGCGAACTTGTTTTCATTTTGTAAAAAACGCATGCTATAGCCTTTGTTGTTTCAGACAAGGGCTATTTTTTTATGAAACTTGCACGATCATTAATGTTTGGTGCTGCGTTAGCACTTACCTCCACGCCGGTGCTGGCAGATTCGTACCTCAACACCAGTATTGCGTTTACTCAGCAGGCTGAGTTAGAGCAGGCAGATACCGTGGTTGTACTGGTTCCGGCTGACACTGAACGGCTCGATGTTCCCGGGCTGGCACGCTCCACCCGCGAACATCTTGAACGCGTGATGCAGGTTTCTGAATTTGATGGCAGTGTGGGCAGTGTGCTGGATGTGATGGCACCAGCTGATTCGCAGGCAGATCGTATCGTGCTGTTAGGTGTTGGCGATGTCACCATGCTGTCGCGGACTGATGCTGAAAAAGCGGGTGCGTCGCTGGCCGCTCACCTGGCCGATACCAGCGCCGACACTGTCGTTGTCGACACTCAAATGATCAACGCGGCGTCCAACCCGGCACTTTTGATTGCCAACATTGCGCATGGCGTCGACTTGCGCAACTACCGTTTTGACCGCTATCGGAGCGAACCAGAGGAACGACCTAAGCAGAACTTTACCTGGCGTGCTACCGAACAGGCCGAAGGTGAGTACAATCGCCTCAATGGTTTGGCTGAAGGCGTATTTTTAGCGCGTGAACTGATTAATATTGCACCCAGTGATTCAGCGCCAATGGCTTTTATTGAGCGTGTTCGCCACTTGGAAGAGCTAGGCGTTGAGGTTACTGTCTTAGGCCCGGAGCAGGTTCGTGAAATGGGTATGGGCGCGCTGTATGGCGTGGGTCAGGCAAGCCGCGATGGGGCTCACCTGCTGGCAATGCAGTGGCGTGGCAGTGACGATGCGCCTCTGGCGTTGGTCGGCAAAGGAAACACCTTTGATACGGGCGGAATTAATGTAAAAAGTTCTGCAGGCATGCGCTCAATGAAAACGGATTCAGCCGGCGGCGCCGCTGTAGTGGGTGCTATTAAGGCATTGGCGATGCAGAATGCTGCAGTGAATGTGGTTGGTGTAGTTCCATTGACTCAAAACATGATCTCACGCGACAGCCAGGTACCGAGTGACGTAGTCACCACGGGCAGCGGTATTACTGTCGAGATCAATAACACTGACGCAGAAGGACGTTTAATACTGTCAGACGGTCTTTGGTACGCGCGCAGTCAGTTTGAGCCGCGTGCAATGGTTGATATCGCAACACTGACTGGCGCTAAAGTACGTGCAATCGGTACTGAGTACTCAGCGATTTTCAGTGATGACGAGCGTATTCTTGCGACACTGAAATCAGCTGGTGAAGCGGTGGATGAACTGGTGTGGCAGCTGCCGATGCATGAGAACTACATGGCATCGATTCGCAGTGATGTGGCTGACTTGATCAATGGCGGTTCGCCGGGCGCGTCGGCAGGTGCCATGTTCCTGCGTGAATTCGCCGGTGACACGCCTTGGGCGCATATTGATATGGCTGGCAATGCGATGATTTCGTCACCGAACGGTATTCATCCGGCGGGTGCAACTGGCTACGGCGTGCGTTTGCTGACCGAATGGGTTTATCAGTATTCAGCGCAGCAGTAAGGCGTTGGTTAGCGCTCAATGCTTAGACAAATAGAAAGGCAAATATAAGACAAAGGCAGCTCGGATGAGCTGCCTTTTAGGTTACACAAGGTTAGTACTGCGGGTTGAGGTTAGCTTTTATGCTCAATCGCTGCGTCGGCGTTTTTAATGCTGATGCTGCGAGGCTTGTGTGCTTCCGGAACCTCTTTAACCAGATGGATATTGAGCAGGCCGTTGCGCATTTCTGCCTCGGTGACCTTAACGTGCTCTGCCAGGTTAAATTTACGTTCGAATGCACGTGCCGCAATACCCTGATATAAGTAGTTGCGCTCTTGCTCGTCGTCAGACTTACGTCCGCGTACGGTCAGTACGTCACGTTCGACCTGAATGTCGAGCTCGTCTTCCGCGAAACCAGCTACGGCAATGGTAATGCCATAACGGTTTTCACCCAGCGCTTCGATATTGTAAGGAGGGTAACCTCCAGAGCTGGTGTCACTGCGTAACGCGTTGTCGAGCATCGAAGCAAGGCGGTCAAAGCCAATGCTGCTGCGGTAGAGTGGAGTTAAATCAATTGTGTTCATAGGTCTATCCTCTTTTGAGCGATATAAATTGTTTCACCTGTGCAGGCTGGCGCTCTCTCAGAGACCCGCCGCCTACACTCTTTAAATGTGCGCAGACAGCCAGGTTTCAAGACTTGGGCGACTGAGAATTATGTTACTAATTGATTTATAAAGATTTATTTTTCCTATATTCAGAGCGTAAACGCGGAGGTGAATATGTCCAGCTGTCGATTAAAACCCGGTGTGGTGAAAGTGTCTGAACAGACCTTACCCTTCACCAACCAGGTAGTTACAGCGAAGCACGAGTGGTTGGCCGATGAGCCGGAAGACATGGGTGGTGCGGACCAGGGGCCAGCTCCCTTTGAAATGGTGCTGGCTGGACTTGGTGCCTGCACCAGCATGACGATGCGGATGTACGCACAGCATAAAAAGTGGCCGCTGGATAAAGTCTCGGTGACCTTATTGCATGTGAAAAAAGGCGCTGCAGATGGCAACAGTGATAAGTTCATTCGCCATATAGAGATTGAAGGGGATTTGAGCGATGAGCAACGCGAACGGCTGCTTGAGATTGCGAATAAATGCCCGGTGCATAAGTCTCTGACTGGGGCGCTGGAGATTGAATCCAAGTTGCTTTAGCATGCAACGTTGCTTTATTAGAACAGGATCTAGCACGATGACCTATTTACCTTGCGAAGAAGTGGTAAGCCGCGAACCCGTTAATGCCTCAGTCATCTGGTTGCATGGGCTGGGCGCGGACGGCAATGATTTTAAACCGGTGGTACCACATCTGGCGCAACCCGCTGGGGTCAACATCCGTTATGTTTTCCCGCATGCGCCGCGGATTGCGGTAACTATTAATAACGGTATGCAAATGCCGGCGTGGTACGACATTCTGGAAATGAGCCTCGACCGTAAGGTCGATAACGAACAGCTTTGTAAGTCTGCCGATGCGGTGATTGCCCTGGTTGAACGTGAAATTGAACGCGGTGTTCCGGCGGAGCGTATTATTCTGGCTGGCTTTTCCCAAGGTGGGGCGGTGGCGTACCAGGCGGCGCTGAGTTACCAGAAGAAACTCGCCGGGGTGATGTGTTTATCGACCTACCTGGCGACGCGTGAAACTATCCGCCTGAGCGCAGAGCAACAAACCACTCCCTTTCTAATCCACCACGGCTCGATGGACCCTGTGGTTCCACAGTCACTGGGCGAGCAGGCTCGCGACTGGCTGCAGGCGCGTGACTATCAGGTGGAATTCAAAAGTTATCCAATGCAGCATCAGCTATGCGCTGAGCAAATTGCCGATATCCGTGACTGGCTTACGTCGCGACTAGCTTAACAAAGAGGTTTTTTATGCGTTCTTTATTTACAGCAAGCTGGCTTGTACAACTCGCTGCGTTCGCCATGCTGGCAACCGCTGGCCTGAGTCTGCCCGCGACTGCCGAGGAAAAGCAGGTATTTAGTGCTGAGGATATCTTTGCACTGGAGTACGCCAGCGATGTGCAGGTGTCACCGGACGGCAGCCAGATTGCCTATGTGCGTAACAGCAACGACATTATGCAGGACAATACACGGCGTAACCTGTGGATTGTCGATACCGCGACAGGCCAGCATTATCCGTTGTACGCCGACGATGCCAGCTACACCCAGCCAACCTGGTCACCTGAGGGCGACCGACTAGCGTTTGTCAGTAACCAGAGTGGACGCAATCAGATCCACGTGCACTGGGTTGAGCAAGAGCGCAGTGCTGCGATAAGCCAGCTCGACGCCGCGCCGGCGAACCTTAGCTGGTCACCGGACGGACGCCAACTCGCATTTAGTATGGAAGTTGAGGCACAAGCGACTGAATTTGCCAGTTCGGTGCATCGGCCAGCTATGCCGGACGGGGCACAATGGGCTAAACGACCAGTGGTTGTAGAACGGGCTCAGTATCAGGCAGATGGCCGCGGGGTTATGCGCTCAGCGTATCGGCACATCTTTGTATTACCGGCGGATGGTGGCAGCGCGCGTCAGCTGACTGAAGGCAACTTCAATCATGGTGGGACGCTTGCATGGACGCCGCAGGGCGATGCCATTGTGTTTGCTGGCAACCGCAGTGAGAATTTTGAATTTGAGAGCCGGCTTAGCCACCTGTACCAGGTGAGCCTGGACGGCGACATTGAACAGTTAACGGATGAAGCCGGGACTAAGCGCAATCCGGTGTTCTCGCCGGACGGCCAGCATCTTGCTTATATTCAGGGAACTGGCGAAGCCGTGCCTTATGCCAATAGCAAGCTGCGGGTAATGAATTGGGGGAGTCAGCAAAGTGACGAACTGCTCAGTGATTTTGACCGTTCAGTCGGCAACCCGCACTGGCTTGGAAACGAGACTCTGGTTGTGAGTTACCAGGACCGCGGGCGAACAAAAATTGCCCGGGTGACCTTGCGTAGTCGCATTCTCGATATCCTCGAGGATGTATCAGGGCTGCCGTCCGGTCGGCCATATAACAGTGGCATGTTTAGCATGAATGAGCAGGGTGATATTGCTTACACCCGTGGTCATGCGACCCGCCTGGGTGATGTCGGTTTTAAGTCGGCAGACACCGAGCCTCGCTACCTGACTGACCTGAATGGCGATGTGTTGGGACAACGAACCCTCGGCGAAGTACATGAATTTACCTATCAATCGCAGACCGATGATAGTGAAATCCATGCCTGGTACATCACACCGCCGAATTTTGACCCGGACAAGAGCTACCCGCTGGTGCTTGAAATTCATGGTGGTCCACATCTGAATTACGGTCCCCACTTCAGTGCTGAATTGCAGCGCTATGCGGCAGAAGGCTACGTGGTGGTATACAACAACTACCGCGGCAGTACCTCTTACGGCGAGGATTTTGCCATGCTGCTGAACAACAAGTATGCCTCGGTGGATGACTTTGGCGACCATATGTCGGCGGTTGATGCGATGCTGGAAATGGGCTTCATTGACGAAGAGAATCTGTTTATTGCCGGTGGGTCTGCGGGTGGTATCGCAGCGACCTATGCGGTTGGTCTGACTGATCGTTTCAATGCGGCGGCCGCGACCAACCCGGTGATCAACTGGGTTTCCAAGGTTTTGACTGCTGACAGTTATATCGGCCAAATTCAGAATCAGTTCCCGGGCACCCCCTGGGAAGCGCACGACCATTACTGGCAGCGTTCACCGTTGTCACTGGTGGGCAATGTGACCACACCGACCATGCTGTTTACCGGTGAGTCGGACCGGCGCACACCTATCAGCGATACGGAACAGTATTATCAGGCCCTGCAGTTACGGGGTGTTGATACGGCGATGGTACGAGTGCCGGACGCCTATCACGGCGTGTCGGCGCGGCCCTCTAATATGATCGCTAAAGTGGAACATGCGCTGGCCTGGTTTGAGCGTTATAAAAAAGACAACGACTAGTTAGCGTGGTTTGGGTTTCCAGAAAGGCCGGGCAGGTTGCTGCTCGGTCTTTTTTATTTCCTCAACAAATGCCATGGTGCCCTGCTGGAACGTAACCCGGACCAGTTTGCCATGGGTTATCAGGCGGCTTGACTCGGCGGTGGCTGGCCACACCTCATCGCCTAGCTGAACCAGCCCTTGCGGATTAAGATTTTCAATCACCTTGCCTTGTTCGCCGACTACATTGCGGTCACTTGGCTTGCGGTTGCGCATCCGGCTGCGCGCCATCACCAGGGCGATAAAAGCGACTGAGGCCAACGCCACCAGTGCGACTGCGTAAATTAAATTCATCGATAACTCCATACCCGGGACTGAGCTGTCGAAGAGCATCAGTGAACCGGCGGTCAGCGCGATGACTCCACCCACGCCGATGATGCCGAAACTTGGTACAAAAAACTCGGCAACTAGCAGAATTCCACCGAGTACGATCAGCAGCAGGCCCACGGTATTAATAGGTAGTATCTGCAGCGAAAATGCGGCTAAAAGCAGGCAAACGGCACCCGTAATGCCGGGAACTAGTACGCCCGGGCTCATCAATTCAAAGATTAAACCATAAATCCCAACTAACAATAGTAAGTAGGCTATTTGTGGGTTTGCAAGCAGACTCAGGATCCGGTTGCGGGTGTCCGGAGCGTATTGACGAATCTCAAGGTCAGCGGTACGCAGGGATATAGTTTCGTCTTGCAGGCTAATCTCATGGCCATCAATATCGGCCAGCAGTGCTTCTACCGATGCGCTAACGTAATTGACTACATTCGCCGCCAGCGCCTCGTCGGCGCCAAGGGTAGCCGCCTCGCGTACCGCCTGCTCAGCCCAGTCGGCATTACGGCCGTTGCGTTCCGCCAGCGACCGGATGTGGGTCACAGCGTCATTGGTGACCTTGTCGCGCATGGCACTGTCCAGGTCATCGGCTTGCATCTGTACCGGTGTTGCTGCCCCGAGCTGTGACGATGGAGCCATCGCTGCAATGTGACTGGCATAGACCAGAAAGGTGCCGGCACTCGCCGCTCGCGCGCCTTCCGGGGAGACGTAGGTGACTATAGGTATGTCAGACTGCATAAATAACCGGGTGATATCACGCGTGGTACTGAGCAGGCCGCCGGGGGTGTCGATAGTAATCACAGCCAGTCGGGCGCCCTGATTCTGCGCTTTTTTCAGACTGCGTTCGAGGTAATCCGTGGTCGCCGGGCCTATAGGCCCTTCAATCAATAACTGGGCTACATGGGGCTGGTTGGCGTGGGTACTGGTCAGCCACAGACTTAGCGACGCTACACCGAGCAGGAGCATACTAGCGAGCAAGCGAAACCTTTTCACAGCCTGTCCTCTTAGCTAAGGAATACTAGGCTTAGCTTGGCAAAGTTAGAAAGCTTTTTCCATAGTCCAGTGGCGGCAGGTTGTGGTGAGTCGCAATACTCTGGCCAATGTCGGCGAAGGTGCCGCGTCGGCCTATATTGGCGCCTTTAATGCCCGGTCCGAAGCAAATTACCGGAACAAACTCACGGGTATGGTCGCTGCCGGGGAAACTGGGGTCACAGCCGTGGTCGGCCGTAATGAAGACCCGGTCGCCTGGTTTTAACTGCGCGATCAACTGTGGTAACCGCGCGTCGAACTCGTTAAGCGCATTGGCGTAGCCCTGGATGTCACGACGGTGGCCATACTGGCTATCAAAGTCGACGAAATTCGGGAATATGAGGCTGTTATCAGGGGCTGAACGCATCGCTTCCAGAGTGGCCGTGAAAATATCGTCATTGCCACTGACTTTCACTTTTTGGGTAATACCCTGATGGGCATAGATGTCGGCAATTTTGCCGATGCTGATAACTTCGCCGCCTGCTGCTTTTAACCGGTCAAGAACGGTGTCAGCTGGTGGTAAAACAGAATAATCGCGACGATTGCCGGTGCGTGTATAGTCACCGCTATTGCTGCCGCCAACAAAAGGCCGCGCAATAACCCGGCCTACATTCAGTTTCATGTCATCGAGTAACTGACGGGCATCCTCGCAAAGCCTGAGCAGGCGGTCGAGGCCGAAGTGTTCTTCATGGGCAGCAATCTGCAGCACGCTATCGGCCGAGGTGTAAACGATCGGCATGCCGCTCTGACAATGGCGGTCACCGAGCTGCTCCAGAATGGTGGTGCCGGAGGCGTGACATTCACCGAGTACCCCGGGAAGCTGATTACGTTGAATCAGTTGTTCAATAAACTCCGCTGGAAAGCACTTTGCTTGCTGTGGAAAATAATGCCAGTCAAACAGTACTGGCACGCCGGCCATTTCCCAGTGCCCGCTTGGGGTATCTTTACCGCGACTGATTTCAGCGGCGTAGCCGTATAAGGCGTCTACCGGGCCGTTGTAGGTAAGGCCTTGCGGGCGTTCGCCACTGGCTTGTTCG
Organism: Aliidiomarina soli; assembly: GCF_003986975.1. GTDB lineage: Bacteria > Pseudomonadota > Gammaproteobacteria > Enterobacterales > Alteromonadaceae > Aliidiomarina > Aliidiomarina soli. Next base: position 336,992 of record NZ_PIPO01000002.1, read on the forward strand.
GCCAACAGGCCGAGCCCTAGGCGCTCCAGATTGGGCAGGGTAAGCTCGGCATGCCGCGCTATGCTGCCGAGTGTATTCGCCCCGGTATCGCCAAATTCCGCGGCGTCCTCACTGGCACCTACGCCAAACGAATCCATCATTAAGATAATACTGCGCGGCATGGCTCACCTCGTCGCTAGTCGATGCGGATCTGCTCCGCTTGCTGCGGGCTGATAGTGGAATAGACAACCGGGGTTGGCTTAGGTTGCGTGCTGGTTATATCAATACAGGCACGGAGCTGCCGGGCAGCCAGTTGTGCTGCTTGTTCGGTGCGTGCATGCACGGTGGCGATTGGCTGGCCTTTTTCAACCCGGTCGCCCACTACAGGTAATTGAGTGAGGCCGACTGCATGGTCAACCGGGTCTGCAGGGTTGGTGCGACCGCCGCCTAACTCGACGACCACCAAGCCGAGATCGCGGGTCTCAATGCGATGAATGAAACCGCTTTGCTCGGCGAGGATTGGCACTACCACAGGGGCAGCTGGCATTGAGGCCATCGGCTTGTCAATAAAGTCGGCGGGGCCACCTAATGCATGCACCATCTGCGCAAAGACTTCAGCGGCTTTACCATTGTCGAGCACACGCTGAAGTTGCTGATGAGCGTCTTCGTCGCTGCTGGCTAAGCCTGTCAGGGTCAGCATTTGCGCGGACAAGGCCATGGTCACCTGGTGCAGACGAGGATTACGATGTTTACCGGTCAGGTAGTCTACCGCTTCAAGCATCTCCACCGCGTTGCCAGCGGTACTACCAAGCGGTTGATTCATATCGGTTATGGTTGCAGAGGTGCGAACACCCGCCTGATTTGCCACTTTAACGATGCTTTCGGCCAGCCCGCTAGCGTCATCAAGCGTGGACATAAAGGCACCACTACCAGTTTTCACATCCATCGCCAGGGCGTCGAGGCCAGCGGCTAATTTCTTCGACAGTATCGAGGCTGTGATCAGCGGCATTGAATCCACGGTCGCGGTGACGTCACGGATGCCATAGAAACGTTTGTCCGCTGGCGCCAGATCGCTGGTCTGGCCGATAATCGCCACCCCTACGTTCTTCACGATATCGCGGAAGGTCGCTAAATCCGGGCTGGTGTTGTAGCCATGAATGCTGTCGAATTTATCCAGAGTGCCGCCGGTATGGCCAAGCCCACGTCCTGAAATCATCGGCACATAGCCGCCACAGGCTGCGACCATAGGCCCAAGCATAAGGCTGACCATGTCACTGACACCGCCGGTAGAATGTTTATCCACCACCGGGCCAGGCAAGTCGAGATCATCCCACTTGAGGACACTGCCGGAGTGCATCATATTGCGCGTTAGAGCGACTCGCTCCTGCAGGTTCATGCCGTTAAAGTACACTGCCATAGCGAACGCAGCGACCTGGCCTTCGGTCACGGTGCCTTTGGTGATGCCGTTGACGAAGAAGGCAATTTGTTCATCTGAGAGGTTTTTTCCGTCTCGTTTAGCGCGAATAACTTCCTGCGGTAACATTAGTAGGCTCCTTGCTCGGATGACTTGGTTTCGGCACCCGTCAGCTCGTCTTTTAAGGCGTTCAACAATGAGCTGGCACCAAAACGGAACAGGGCTGGGGTCAATTGTCCAGCTCCTACGCTGTTTTCTACCAGGTTAAAATAGGTTGTGACGTCATCCAGGTTGCGCACTCCACCGGCAGGTTTGAAACCGACCTTGCGTGGTTGTGCTGCGATGCACTCAAGCATAGTACGGGCTGACTCAGGGGTGGCATTGACGGCTACTTTACCGGTGGATGTCTTGATAAAGTCTGCACCTGCCTGGATGGCGAGTTCACTGGCGCGCTTAATCAGCTGAGCGGATTCAAGTTGACCCGTTTCGAGGATAACTTTTAGCTGGGCCTGGTTTCCGCAGGCCGCTTTGCAGGCTGCAATTAAGTTAAATACAGTTTTCTCATCGCCGTCGAGTAGCGCCTGATAGGGCATTACGACATCGACTTCATCAGCGCCATAAGCAACGCACGCTTGGGTCTCTTTCACGGCCGTATCAATATTAGCGCGGCCATGGGGGAAGTTAGCGACCGTCGCTATACGCACCTGATAGAAACCGAGTGCATCCAGGGTCTCACGGGCAAAAGGAATGAAGCGCGGATAAATACAAAGCGCCGCCACACTATGCGCCTGACCGTTGTGGTCGGTTACCACGGCCTGTTCACACAGCGCGCGAATACTAGCCTCGTTGTCATCGTCGTTGAGGCTGGTCAGATCGAGTAGGCTGACGGCTTTTGCGGCAATCTGTTGTCTGGCTTGCTGGTTCATAGAGGTTCCTTGCTGGCTAATCCGCCTGCGCGACGTTCAAATGCTGCGGACCAAATGAATAGGGTAGTAGCTGGTCAAGCAGAAGCGACTTACGAATGCCTTCCGGACCGCAAATATGGACGGTGGTTGTGCTATCGGCAAACTCGCGGATACGCTGACGACAGCCGCCACAGGGGCTGACCAGGCCGTCGCCGGCGCCGATTACGTAGATAGCCTGAATTCGCTGTTGTCCCGCCATCACCATTGCTGAAATGGCACCGGCCTCGGCACAGGTACCTTCCGGGTAGGAGGCGTTCTCGACATTGCAGGCACTGAATACGCTACCGTTGCGGGTGACCACCACCGCGCCTACTTTAAAACCTGAATAGGGCGAATAGCTTTTTGCCATAGCCTGACGCGCGAGCTCTACCATAGCCTCGTGATCAGGACCGGGCTGCCGATCTTGTTGCGAAAGTTGTTTAGTCACTTTCAATCAACCCTGACAATAAAAAAAGGGCAAGTAGTTTAGCGGATTTTGGCCACTGCGGCTAACCATCTTTGCCGGATCTCATCGCGAATTAACGCGTTCAGATTGCTGCTAAACTCAATGTCGACCTTATGCAGCGCTGTTATATCTTCAAGGCTGTTGAAAACCCCGCTCTGCAACCCGGCCAAAAAGGCAGCGCCAAGCGATGTTGCCTCACTGATAGCGGCCCGCTCCACCGGCAGTCCGGTCATGTCGCTTAAGGCCTGTAAAAACCAGCGGTTGTCTGTCATGCCGCCATCGACCCGGAGGCGGGTTGCGGGCTGACCGTCATCGGCCATTGCCTGCAGTAAATCCTGGCTTTGCATGGCGACACTTTTTAACGCGGCAGCCGCCAGTTCTTCACGACCGGTATCGCGGGTCATACCGAATAACGCTGCGCGTGCGTCCGGGTCCCAGTAGGGGGCTCCCAGGCCAGTAAAAGCTGGCACCAGAATTTCGCTTTGCTGGTAATCAACTCCTTCGGCGAGGGTTTCGCTCTCTGCTGACGTACTTAGCACGCCTAAGCTATCGCGGAGCCACTGAATAATGGCGCCGGCCATAAAAATACTGCCTTCCAGGGCATAGGTTGGTTCGCCGTTCAGCTGATAGGCGAGCGTTGTGAGTAGTCGGTTGTCCGAAAATATCGGGCTCGAACCTGTATTGAGCAAAGCGAAGCAGCCTGTGCCATAGGTGCTTTTTAACATGCCTTTATGAATACATGCCTGCCCTATGAGTGCGCCTTGCTGATCGCCAACCATGGCTGAGATTGCGATAGGGTGGCCAAAAAATTCAGCGTCGGTATGGCCGAAATCACTGGCATTATCTCTGATTTCAGGCAACACCGAGGGAGGTATATCAAGGATTTCGAGCAATTCGTCATCCCATTGCCGGGTCGCTAAGTTCATTAGCAGTGTGCGTGACGCGTTGCTGGCATCGGTCGCATGGACCTTACCGTTGGTCAGGCGCCAGAGCAGGTAACAGTCGACGGTACCAAAACAAAGTTCGCCGCGCTCCGCGGCTTCGCGAGCGCCCTCCACGTTGTCCAGTAACCAGCGCAACTTGGTCGCCGAGAAATAAGGGTCGAGCAGCAATCCGGTACGTTCGCGGAACAAGGGCTCCAGCCCCTGTTGTTTTAAGCTGTCACAAAAGCGGGCGGTGCGTCGGTCCTGCCAGACAATGGCGTTTGATAAAACCTTGCCGGTTGAACGTTCCCATAGCAAGGTGGTTTCACGCTGGTTGGTGATACCCAGTGCTTTAATGTGTTGTGGTTCGATACCACTGTCGCGAATAACCTGCTGACAACTTTGTAGCGTGGTTTGCCATAAATCTTCGGCATCATGCTCCACCCAGCCGTTGTGCGGATAATGCTGTTCGAACTCAAACGCGGCACTGCACTGAGGTTGTAACAGCGAATTGTACAAGATGGCACGGCTGGAGGTTGTGCCCTGATCGAGGGCCAGAAGGTAAGTGTCAGCTTGAGCGTTTGCCATGGGTGAAGAGGTCGCCTATTGGTTGAGGTTTGCCAATACCATACCCTTGCGCGTAGTCTACGCCAAGGTTTGCCAGGCGATCTGACAATTCAACATTCTCCACAAACTCGGCAACAGTTTTGAGTTGCATCGCGGCCGCTACCTTACAAATTGCGTTGACGATGCTCTCATCGACGTCGTTGTTTGCGAGTTCACGGATAAAAACCCCATCGATTTTTATCTCGTCAAAATGGAATTGGCGCAGGTATTCAAACGACGCCAGGCCAGTACCAAAATCATCAAGGGCGACTCGGCACCCGAGGGCATGCACATCAAGAATAAATTTGGTGGCCTGTTGGGTGCTGGTTATGGCTTCGGTTTCTGTTATTTCAAAGGTTAGTTTGCTCGCCGGTATTTGAAAATAATTCAGTTGCTGGGCAATGTAGTTGGCAAGGTCAGGATCTGACAATGATGCCCCGGAGAGGTTGATCGCACATTTGCAGGTGCCCTCAAGGCGAGCGCTATCGGCGGCAAGAAATGCCATCGTATGGTGGATAACCCAGCGGTCGAGTGCGGGCATCAGGCCAAAGGCCTCGGCGGCTGGCATAAACTGGGCCGGGGACAAAAGCTCGCCCTGTTCGTCGCGCATCCGCACCAGGACTTCAAAGGCTCTGCCTTCTTCCGGCTCCCGTAGAGCACGGATTTCCTGCGCAAAGAGTTCAAGTTCATCGTTCTCGATGGCGTCTTTTAATAACCCAAAGCGATTCAGCTTGCTGTAGTGGTCCGCTGCCACCTGTTTGGGGTTGTCTACCCAGTACACATTCAACGAATGCTGCTTGGCAATATTAGCCGCCTGAGCAGCCACACTGACATACTGTTGGGGGCTATAAAGCTGGCCATTAACCGGCGTTACTCCTATCGAGATACGTAAATTAGAGCGCATCCCGGCTTCGTCCACTGGCCGCGACAAGCGTTGCTGCAATTCATTGACTGCTATCTCCGCCTGCGTTTTAGTGCTGTTTGGCAGGAGCACGGCAAAGCGGCCCTCGCTTAACCGGGCGATCACGGCGTGGTCCACGGCAAACTGCTGCAATTGCTGGGTCAGCACGCTCTCAACGGTTATGGCACCGTCCAGTGCTAATAATTCTTTGATGATTTGAATATCGATCAGGCTAATGTAAGCCAGGTAATGCTGACCGTTACGGTTGGTTTCCAGTAGCTCTTTTATTTCCTGATATAACCCACGGTCATTTGCCAGGCCGGTACGATAGTCTTGGTACGCCTGGCGGCGAAACCGGTCGAGCAGCAGGTGGCGCTGGTGATTAATATTAGCGACCAGCTGTGCCATAACTGCCAGAAAACCAACCTGGAGTAAGACGCGGAGTAATCCGGTAATGTCCTCAACGGCAGGTAAACCACCCCATTGGTAAATAGAAAAAACGACGAAGATAGCGGCAAAAATTGGAATGATACTATCCAGGGATGGTGGGCTCGCTTCGGCGGCAAACCAACATACCAGCGGGAATAGCGCGAGAGCGAAAATGGGCGCGTAACGGTCGTCGCCCAGTTGGCCGAGAATAACCGACAAGGTGATCGCGAGGAGGACCATGACGGCCCAGATAAGGATCGGCTTTTTCGCAAAATCGACGCGAATGGACTGCCAGGTAAACGACGGTCGGCGCAGCATAAAGAAGAACAGTGGGGCGAAGAGAATAACGCCAAGGCCTTCGAGCAGCCAATAGACTAGCCAGATATCCTGCCAGGCGAATTCGGCGGCGGCAGGCACCGAGAAACGGTAGCCAAGGGAGCCGATTAACGATGAAATACCGCTTCCGACAAAAGCGCCCTTAAAATACAGATTAGGAAGATAATGCAGCGGGGACAAGGTGCCGCGAGCACTGATGCTATGTTTGCCGCGTTCAATCAGTAGTCGGGCAACGAGGCTTCCGCAGGCAAGTCCGGCTGCACCGGAAACCGCCATGGCCCAGGGTTCATTCATCAACATGGATGACCAGAACACCATGCAGGGGACCAGCAACCATAATGGGCGGTTACCCAGCGCGAGCACCGCACCAAGGAATATACCAGAAGCGGGCCACAGGGCTGAGAAGGCAACCCCGGGTAAGGTTAACCAACGCGATGCAGCGGACAGACCTAACGTGGCAACGGCCAGAAAGAGCCACTGCCAAACCGGTAATCGGGCAAAGTGGCGCTGAAATATGGAGGCTGCGTTCATGAACCCAACTGAAAAAAAGAGTGTGCTATCTAAACGTTCATAAATACTGAATGGTTCATTCGACAGCCAGTTTTTATTTACTGCGCAGGCAGACCTCAGTCAGCCAGTTGTTGTGCCTGTGGCTGCTCGCGATCGACGAACGCCAGTGCTTCGCCACGGCTCGTGGTGCGCCAGTTAATATGGCCGACCTTACGTCCGGGGCGAGCATCTTTGCCATACCAGTATGGGTCGGCGTCGCTTGGCCACAGGTGCTCGGCGATTTGACTGACCCCAATCACATTTAACATGACCGTAGCCTGAGTATTCAATGCTGCCGGAAATGGCATGCCGGTAATGGCCCGAATATGCAGGTCAAACTGGTCGCAACTGCTGCCTGTCAGGGTCCAGTGGCCGGAATTATGCACGCGAGGGGCGACTTCATTCACTAACAGGCGTGCGCTACTCGCTTCTCCCACCACAAAGAATTCAATCGCAAGGGTGCCTACATACTGCAAATGGTCGGTCAAACGTTTGAAGAAATCTTCGGCCTGCGCCTGTAAATGCTCTGGCAATTCGGTCATTCCAGCCAGGGTATGACTGAGGATGCCCTGGCGGTGGACATTCTCGACCAGCGGGAAGCAGCAAATGTCGCCTTGTGCATTGCGCGCGCCGACAATGGAAACTTCACAGGTGAAGTCGATCATGTCTTCGACAATACCGCGCTGGGCGCCGGCTTGTTGCAGCAACTCAGGTGCGATGTTGCTATCCGCTTGCGGGCGGTGACGCCATTGGCTACGTCCATCGTAACCGCCCTGGGCTGCTTTAATGACCACCGCATTTTGTGTCTGCTGCAGGCAGGCCTGCAACTCATCCCGGGTTTTGAAAGACTGCCAGGGCGAGGTCGCCAGAGCGAGTTCATCGCACAGCGATTTTTCTAACTCGCGATCCGTTAATGCCAGGATGTTGTCGGTGGGTGACAGAAACTTAGCTTTACAAATGGCAACGTGCGCAGGGGCCAGTTGTTCGTGCTCCCAACTGACTACGTCGGCCCATTCAGTCGCCGCGGCGATATCCATGGGTAATGGTTCGTAGGCGGCGACCGGCATGACCTGGTCAGTTTTGGTATCGACTAACAGGCATGCGTGTCCATAATGTATCGCGGCTCGGCCAAGCATTTGCCCCAACTGGCCATTACCCAGAATAAGGATATTCACTACGTTATAACTCCAGCTTTGAGTTCTGCATTACTTTGTCACGTTGCGCTGCGCGGAAGCTCTTAATACGTCCGGCTACATCGCTGTCATGGGTGCCAATTACCTGTGCGGCGAGCAGGCCAGCATTGGCAGCGCCGGCATCGCCAATGGCCAGGGTGCCAACGGCGACACCTTTGGGCATTTGCACAATCGACAATAAGCTATCAATGCCTTTTAGGGTGCGGCTCTGCACCGGAACCCCAAATACCGGCAGGTGGGTGAAGGCTGCTAACATGCCCGGCAAATGCGCGGCGCCACCAGCGCCGGCAATGATCACCCGGACATTGCCCTGTTCGGCTTCCTGCATCGTGCTTTGCAGCAGGTCCGGGGTGCGGTGGGCCGAAACCACGCGGGCTTCCCAGTCGACACCCAGATCATCCAGCATGGTTGCTGCATGGCGCATGACTGGCCAGTCGGATTGCGAGCCCATTAAAATCAGTACGGATGCCATGATTCTTGCCTCTTTGAGCGCGAAGTGCGCTTTCCAGTTAGATTTGAAAAGCGCTGGATTTTAGCAGATTTATTGAACAAAAGCACTGCTTAGGCAATGTCATCTGTTGCGTTTGTGTCTTTCTTCGCAAACTTATTCACCCACAGGGCAATGGCGCCGTCACCGGTTACGTTGCAAGCAGTGCCCAGGCTGTCTTGTGCCATATAGAGTGCGATCATTAGCGCCACGGCACCTTCGCCGAAGCCAAGCATACTGGTGAGCAGACCAATGGCAGACATGACCGCACCTCCGGGGACGCCTGGCGCGGCGAGCATGACTACGCCGAGCATCAACAGGAATGGCAGCATGTCGAAGAAGTTCGGGATAGCAAGCCCTTCGCGCATTGCCATGACAGCAACAGCGCAGGTGGTGATGGTAATAATTGAGCCCGACAGGTGCGTGGTTGCGCACAGTGGAATGGTAAAGTCGGCAATGCGTTTGCTGACCCCATTTTGCTTGGTTGCCTGCAATGTGACTGGAATGGTTGCGGCACTGGACATGGTCCCAAGCGCGGTAAAATAGGCTGGCAGCATATTTTTGATCAGGCGCAGGGGAGATTCGCCCAGAGCCAGACCGGTACTGACAAACATAATGCTGAGCCAGAGCCAGTGCATGGCGACGGCCAGCACCAGGATAATGCCAAAGGTCTGCAGGGTCGCGAATACGGTGCCGGAGAGCGCCAGATCAGCAAATACACCAGCAATATAAAACGGCAGCAGTGGAATAATCACTCTGGTTAACAGCAGCTCAATCACGTCACGGCCTTCGTCTGAAACCTGACGCAACGACGTAGCCTGCAGTGCGCTGATACCTAAGCCAAATACAAAAGCGGCTGCCAGTGCCGTCATAACACTGAGCAAGGGCGGAATTTCAAGGCTAAGCAATGGCAGCACACCATGTGCACCGAGGTTTTCAACCGAACCACTTGCTGCGGTGAGCGAAGGGACGATGGCCGCGGTTATAAAATAAGCCAAGCTGCCGGCGACAATAGTCGAGCCGTAGGCAATAGCCAGGGTTCGCCCAAGCAAATGGCCGGACTTTTGCGGCAGGTTTGCGATCCCACTGGTAATAAAAAATAAAATTAATAAAGGAATGGTGAACGTGAGCAACTCACTGAACAGATCTTTAAACGTGAGCAGAACACGGTTTAACCATTCCGGGGCGAACAGGCCAATCAGGATGCCGCCGAGAATACCGGCAATTAATTTCAATATCAGTTTCATAATACAGCTGTAACAGGTTGGTCAGGGGATAACGGAGATTACCACAGCTGAGGTAACGGCGTTAGCCGACCAGTGTTGGTTTACTCGAGGTCGAGCTCAAGCTGACGCGAGGAATCAGGGTCGGGCAGGGTAACGCTGATGCCTATTAAGCGAACTGAGCGCAACGCACGGCGGTCCCAGGCCTCGCGTAGCAGGCTATAAAATATCGAGGGACTGATACGGTTGCTGGCGCGGGAGACCGTCGTTTGCTGAAAATCATTGAACTTCAGCTTAACGGTCTGAGTTTTGATGCGGGCATCCTGCCAGCGGTCAATACGCAGGCGGCGCTTTAACGATGGCAGCAGTTCGCGTTCCGTGAACTGCTCCACTGCGCGCAGCGAGGTCAGATCCTGACGCAAGGTTTCTTCGGTGCCGACGCTTTTGCGAACGCGGGTGGTAACGACCTCGCGAAGATCAATCCCCAGGCAGCGCTGGTGGAGCACATAACCTGCCTTGTCGCCGAGTACTTGCTGCAGCTGCTCGAGTTGCAGTGCCTGGATATCGGCGCCGTAATGCCAACCCATGGTTTGTAAACGTTGCTGACTTTTGGGCCCGATGCCTGGAATTCGGGCAAGTGCCAACTGACCAATATAACTGAATACCTGATCGGGTTTGATTAGGGTCTGGCCATCGGGTTTGTGCTCTTCCGAGGCAATTTTAGCGACCATTTTCTGATTTGAGATACCGGCAGATCCAGTCACTCCAAATTCTCTTAGCTCGTCACGGATCATCTCCATTGTCAGTGACGCACTGCCCTTACACAGCTGGTTTTCAGTCAGGTCGAGATAGAACTCATCAATCGAGGCAGGTTCCATATGAGGCGTTACTTCCAGTAAACGTTGCTGGATTTGCAGGGAAGTATCTTTATAGGCAGCCATGTCAGGTCGCACAAAATGCAGCTGCGGGCATAGCCGGCGGGCCTGATGACCGGGCATGGCGCTGCGAACACCAAACTGGCGGGCGAGGTAGTTGGCGGTTGCGACCACCCCTCGCTCACCACCACCGCCTACTGCAAACGGAACGTTTGCCAGCGCTGGATCTTTTTTTACTTCCACCGCGGCAAAGAAGGCATCGAGGTCAAGTAAGGCAATTTTACGGTCATGTGGGTCCATCCACTGAGTTTATCACAGTGATCTTTTTCCCATACGAGTGGTAATGAAAAGAGACAGCTATTTAACCGAGCAAGGTTTGTGGCTATAATCGGCGGAGGTTTAAACCTCTAAGTACGGTGATAACCCCCCAGGCAAAGGTTGCGAATGGGGTAGGCCGTCGTTTGGCAATCTCAGGAGATAACTGTGAAAGTAGCGAAATTAGCGAATTGGAAGACTTGGGTAGCGATGGCGGCAGGAATGGCTATCGCAGGCGGTGTTGCTGTTGCACAGGATATGTCAGAAGACAGCATTGCAGAACGCATAAAGCCAGCGGGCCAGGTTCGTATGGCGGGTGAGTCGTCTGCAGCGCAAAGCGGTGGTTCGAGTGAGCCTCGTTCAGGTGAACAAGTTTATAACCAGGCTTGCGCAGCTTGTCACGCAGGTGGTGTACTGGGTGCGCCGAAAAAAGGCGATGCCGGTGACTGGGAAGAACGTATTGCCAAAGGGATGGACGTATTGTTAGACCATTCTATCAATGGTTTTAACGCGATGCCTCCACGTGGTGGTTGTGGTGCGTGCTCGGACGACGAGATTGAAGCCGCCGTTGAGCACATGATCGCGGGCTTATAAGTCCGGTAAAAATTTGAGTTCTATAAAGCCGCCTCATTGAAGGCGGTTTTTTTTGTCTACAGCTTGCTCGCGGCGAACTCATTTCCGTGAATAACTTGAAAAGTCTTATTTTTGTACTATTTAAAGAGCAAATATTAATATTATTTTAAACTAATTGGACGCTTTTCAGACTTTTGTGACCCATGTATAGTAGTGGTTGCTTATATGCTGATGTTTTATAACTTAATGACTGACCACTTACTATAGGGTACTAGTCTAACAACATGACACAAGTTGCCGCCCCCAACGAGCAGCTCTCAGAACTCAAACGCCAGCAAAAGGTGATTGAGCGGCTGAAGCTGCTCACGCATAAGTACCGCCAGGCAGAGGTGGTGCAGAAAGCGCTGTTCAGGATTTCTGAGCTGGCGGCCTCGGCACGTGACATGGACCAGCTTTATGCGTCGGTACACGCCATTATTGGTGAGCTTATGGCCGCCAATAACTTTTATATTTGCTTGTATGACGCGGCCTCTGAAACGGTTCACTTCCCCTATTTTGTTGACGAGCAGGATAACCTCGACACCCTGACCCAAATGCCCGCAGAAAAATTGAAGCGCGGTATAACTGGTTATGTGCTGCGCACAGGTGAACCTTTGTTATTGACCAAGGACACCTTCCGCGAACTAGAACACAGCGGTGAAATCGATAAAATGGGCTCGCTGCATGTGGACTGGCTGGGTGTCCCCTTATTATCTGGTGACCAGATCATGGGCGCGATGGTAGTCCAGAGTTACCAGGAAGACGTTCGCTACAGCCAGCAGGATCTCGAATTACTGATGTTCGTTTCGCAACACGTTGTGAATGCGCTGGAACGTTTTCGTCAACGAGAGTTGATGCAGGCAGAGATTAAAAGGCAGACAGCGGAACTGCGGGTCACCAATGAAGATCTGTTGAAAGAAATCACCGTCCGCGAAAAGGCTGAGCTGCAAACGTCGGTGTTGTTTGCGATTTCAGAACTGACCAATAGCTCTGAAGATATGCACAGTTTCTACAGTGAGCTGCATAAACAGATCAATAAGCTACTGAAAGCGCAAAACTTCTACGTCGCGCTGCTGACAGAGAATAACCAGCAGGTGTACTTCCCTTATTATGTCGATGAAAACGATCGTAAAGCCAAGCAGCGACGCTTGCGTAAAGGGATGACAGAGTACGTTCTGCGCCAGGGCTCGCCCATTATGATCGGCAGTCGTGAACGTGAGGAGCTGGTGCGTCGCGGTGAAATTGTGGTTGGCGGTGACAACGGCATGCTGGCACAGCAATGGCTGGGGTCGCCGCTATCAATCAATGACGACGTTTTCGGCGTGCTGGCGGTGCAAAGCTATAACAACGAGTCGACCTATTCGAGTGATGATCTAGAGTTGCTTAATTTCGTTTCTCAGCACGTGGCAGTTGCTATCGAACGCCGGCGTTCAGCGGAGAAACTGGCTCGGGCCAATGTTTTCCTGGAAAAACGTATTGCGGAGCGAACCGAGGAACTGGTCGAGGAAATAGAACGGCGTAAGAAGATTGAAGAAAAACTTTATTACGATGCCCATCATGACAACCTGACCGGATTACCGAACCGTCCGATGTTTACAGAGCGGGTCGAAAAAGCAATTCGCCGGCAACAACGTGAGCGAAAGGGCAACTTTGCGGTGCTCTTTATCGACCTTGACCGTTTCAAAAATATTAATGACACCCTTGGACATTCGGCCGGTGACCAATTTCTGCTTGAAGTCAGTCAACGCATGCGCAGTTCAGTCTCGCAACATGATCTGATTGCCCGTATCGGCGGTGATGAGTTCGTAATTTTGCTGGAACATATCGAAAGCCTTGAGCAGGCCCAGCAGGTTGCTGAGTCAATTATTCAGATGATGCGGGCACCCTTTATCCTGGACGATCAGGAGCATTTCTCCGGGGCCAGTATTGGCATTGCATTAAGCCGCGATATTAATGAAAGTGTTGACCGCCTGCTGCGCGATGCAGACGCTGCTATGTATGAAGCGAAAAGCTCGGGCCGCGGCCGCTATGTGATCTTTGACGATACCATCCGCCACGGCCTGGTGGCAGCAGTTAGTCAGGAGTCGGCGCTGCGAAGTGCGCATACCTACCGCGATTTTCGTTTGTGGTATCAGCCTATTTATGGGCTTGATAGCGACCGTATTGAAGGGCACGAAATCCTCTTGCGCTGGCAACGAGGTGATAAGTTATTGGCCCCGGGGTCCTTTATTAAACAGGCAGAACGTTCAGGCGCTATTTTGGATATCGACCACTGGGTCATTAAACAGACGGCGTTGGTGCTGGAGCAGCAAGACGGCGAATTACCGCAGGCGCCGGTTCATTTTAACCTGTCGACACAGCACCTGATGACCATGCGCCATCTTAAAGCCCTGGAAGAAGCAATCGATGCGTTGCCGATACCTAAGGACATGGTAGTACTGGAATTTGACGAACAAAACCTGCTCAGACAGGAAGGACGACGACTGCTGGTCAGTCTGCGCCGGTTGCACGCATTCGGCGTCAAGCTGGCGCTGGATGATTTTGGACGGGGGTCAGGACCGTTGCAGTTTATCTATAATTATCCGTTTGACATTATTAAGCTCGACCGCAACTTCGTTCGCCAAACAGGTCGCAAGCCGCGCGCCCGTGCGATGGTGCGACACGTGGTCACCTTATGCGAAGAACTTTCTATTCGTCTGACGGCGGAGGGGCTTGAGTCAAAGGCACTACTTAAACAATTGCGTAAACTGGGTGTGCATCATGGCCAGGGCAACTTGTTTAGTGCAGCACAACCGTTGCAGGAAAGCGATAACGGAGCCAGCGACGAGCAAGAAGCCTACGCTTAAGTCAGTCTTTTTTCAGCATATTGCGTAATGCGGCAATGTTGCTGGCACTGCGTTGTTGTTTTTCTTCATGACTGACTTTGGTCTGACTATCTTCCCACTTAACGTCATCCTGCGGCAGCTCGAATAAAAAACGGCTTGGTTCGGGCCGTATAGTTTCACCATACTGGCGACGTTCACGGGCCAGAGTGAAAATCAGTCGTTGTTGGGCGCGGGTAATACCGACATAGGCCAGGCGCCGCTCCTCTTCAATATTGCCTTCATCAATACTCGACTGGTGCGGCAACAAACCTTCTTCCATGCCGACCATAAAGACGTAAGGAAACTCGAGCCCTTTTGAAGCGTGCAGCGTCATTAGCTGCACCTGATCGCCGTCGTCTTCTTCGTCCTGTCGCGAGAGCATATCGCGCAGCATCAGTTTATTCACTGCCTGCTCGAGACTCAGCGCCTCGTCATCGTCGTCCTTTAGCATGTCGCTGACCCAGCGATACAGCTCATTAACGTTCTTCATCCGCATTTCGGCGGCGGCCGGACTTGGGCTGCTTTCGAACAGCCACTCTTCGTACTGAATGAATTTAATTAAATCGCGGATGGCATGGACGCTTTGTTCACCGGGTTCAGCCGCTTTGCGTGCGGTTCGCTGGATAAGCTCAACAAAGCTTTGCACCGCATGAAAGGCAGGCGCGCTTAACAAAGTATTCAGGCCATGAATTTGGCAGGCAGAAAAAAGACTAACCCTTTCCTGATTGGCAAGTTCGCCAATTCGTTCCATGCTAGTCGGGCCTATGCCTCGACGCGGAAGGTTGATGATACGCAAAAACGCATTATCGTCGTCCGGATTCACCAGCAAGCGCAAATACGCCATGATGTCTTTAATTTCGGCGCGCGAGAAAAACGACTGACCACCGGTCATTTTGTAGGGTATACGGTTGTTTATCAGTGATTTTTCGAACCCACGTGCCTGGTGGTTACCGCGATACAGAATGGCGTAGTCACCATAGCGTGTTTTCTCTAAGAAACGCTCGCGGACTATCTCGGCGACTACCCGTTCGGCTTCGTTTTCTTCGTTGCGGCCAAAGATGACGCGTAACGGCTCACCATACCCCATATCGGAAAACAGACGTTTTTCAAACACATGCGGATTATTGTCAATCAGGATATTGGCGCATTTGAGGATCCGCTCCATGGACCGGTAATTCTGTTCAAGCTTGACCACGCGCAGCTGTGGAAAATCGTCCTGTAGCAATGCCAGGTTCTTCGGCTGCGCACCACGCCATGAATAAATACTCTGATCATCGTCACCCACTACGGTAAAGCGAGCGCGTTCGCCAACTAACAGGCGAACTAACTGGTACTGACTGGTATTGGTATCCTGATACTCGTCGACCAACAGGTAGCGGATGCGTTTCTGCCAGCGTTCACGAACGGCTGGGTGATCGCGAAGCAGCACCGTTGGCAACAGGATCAGATCGTCGAAATCAAGTGCGTTGTATGCTTTCAGGTGGCGCTGATATTGCTCGTAAACTACCGCAAACACTTGGTCGTCACCCTCAGCTGACGCCAGTACGGCATCAGGCGAGCGCATGTCATTCTTCCAGTTACTGATTTTACTGACCGCTAATTTAAGCCAGCTTTTATCGACATCCAGTTCATCGTCGGTGAGCGCTTTTAGCAGTGCCATTGAGTCCTGGTCGTCAAACAACGAAAAGCCAGGTTTCATACCCAGGGTGGCGGTTTCCCGGCGGATAATATCGAGACCCAGGGTGTGAAAGGTGGAAACACGGAGTCCACGGCAGGCCTGGCGGCCAAGGGTTTTGTGAATACGCTCTTTCATCTCGCGCGCGGCTTTATTGGTGAAAGTTACCGCGGCGATGTCTTTGGCCCGGTAGTCGCAATGGCGGACCAGGTGAGCGATTTTCTCGGTGATGACTCGGGTTTTACCACTGCCAGCACCGGCCAGCACCAATAATGGGCCGCCAATGTAGGTTACTGCTTCGCGCTGACGTGGATTTAACTGCATAAATACCTCGAAGAAAACGCGCAGAGTGTACCCCATTTCCCGTGCTATAGTTAAGGCAAGAGTTAAACATGAAGTAAAAACGGATTAAGCCTAATGATTGATACTAAAAAAATTGAACAACTCGCCAAGCAGATCACCGACAGCATCCCGCCGGGTGTACGTGATATGGCCGATAATATTGAAAACCGGGTGAAATTAACGTTGCAGCAACAGCTCGGCAAGCTCGATGTGGTGACACGTGAAGAGTTTGAAATACAGCAACAAATGCTATTACGCCTGCGTCAGCGTATCGAAGTACTGGAAAAAGCCGCACACGATGACAATGCAAGTCAGCCGGCCACGGTTCAGGGTGCTGACGAGGCGAGTTCAGTGGATACTACCAACTAAGTGCAGTCATGAAACGGCGTCGAGCATGTCCGGAATGTGATCTTGTCGTCGCCTTGCCAGCATTAAAGGCCGGGCAGGCGGCGAATTGTCCTCGTTGTAAACGGGAACTAACCTACCGTGCTCACGCCCCCGCCGAACGTGTTTTAGCCTATGCACTGTCGGCGTTGATCATGCTGGCGTTTACCATGCCATTTTCCTTTATGTCCTTCGCTTTAGGCGGCCAGGCTCAGGATATTGTGTTGCTGGACACTGCGACCGCCTTTCGCAGTAACGACTGGCCGTTGTTATCTATTCTTATCGCGGCAACGGTCCTGGTGTTACCGGGTTTGTATTTAATAGCGGTGGTCTATGTCTACTCAGCCGTTGCCCTCCGCCAGTACTGGATGGGCGCCATCTGGTTAGCGCGGGCGATCAGCAGCATTAAACCCTGGCTAATGACTGATGTATTTTTAGTCGGAGTGTTAGTCAGTCTGGTAAAGCTGTTGGGCATGGCCGATATTCAGCTGGGCATGTCGTTTTGGGCATTCTGTGGCTACGTTATTCTGCTGGTAAAGACGGTTTCTAACATCGATACCGACTGGATGTGGTTTGCGTTGCGCCATGAAGCGAAAACGCCATACGTCGCCAAAGCAGGCGTGGATGCATTGTCTCAGGGGCTGGTTGGCTGTGACAGTTGCGGCCTGTTGAATCGAATTGAACAGGGCCATTGCCGCCGCTGTTTTCGTAAGTTGCGTATGCCCGGACGTCACCGTATTGAGTGGTGTCTTGCGTTGCTGCTTACGGCGAGCATTCTATATATCCCGGCCAACCTCTACCCGATGATGCGAACCGTTACCGTGGGTGGCACTGTCGATTCGACGATTATCGGCGGCGTTTGGCAAATGGCCGAGATGGGCTCGTACCTGGTCGCAGCGATTATCTTCTTTGCCAGTATTATTATTCCAATCGCAAAAATAGCGGTACTTAGCTGGCTCTGTTTTGTCATTCGTCGGCCGCAGCCACTCAGCGTCGAGCGCCGGGTGTATTGGTACCGGGTAGTTGAATTCATTGGCCGCTGGTCGATGATTGACGTCTTCGTGGTGGCCATTATGGTTGCACTTATTCAGGCTGGGGCCTTGCTGTCTATTTATCCGGGGCCTGCAGCGATGGCGTTTGCAGCTGTGGTTGTTTTAACTATGCTTGCTGCTATGGCTTTTGACCCGAAAGCACTTTGGCACCCCGAGCGAGTTCGCTTTGACGTACAGGAATGGAAGCATGAACGACACCTTTGAAAAAGCCTCTCGCCGCAAAGCGCGCCGGATATCCTCGATTTGGTTAGTCCCCGCTGTGGCGCTGGCTATTGGCGTGTGGATGGCCTTTGATACAGTCAGTGGGCGGGGCCCGCTAGTGACACTCGAACTGCGCAACGCAGAGGGGATTGAAGCGGGCCAAACCCTGGTCAAAGTGAAAGATGTGGCGGTGGGCAGAGTAGAAGGCGTGCGTTTGTCGGACGACTTTAGTCATGCCATTAGCGATATTCGAATGTTTGATGGAACCGAGGCCATGCTCACTGAGCAGACTCGATTCTGGCTGGTAAAGCCGAGGATTGGACGCGAAGGGATCAGCGGCCTGGGCACTATTTTATCCGGCGCCTATATTGAAATGCAGCCCGCCGAAGGCGCCTCGGGGAAACGAGATTTCGTTGCCTTAGCTCAGCCTCCGGTACTCCGCGGCGACGAGAATGGCCTCACGGTTCAGCTACGTGGCCAATACGGCAATCAGCTAAACCCGGGGGACCCGGTGACCTTCCGCGGCCACACCGTGGGTCGTATTGAACGCACTGAATTTGATATTGAAGAGCAGTTGAACGTATTTTCAGTGTTTATTGAAGAACCCTTTATGGCACTTATTACCGATGACGTACGGTTTTGGCAGAATTCTGGCGTTTCGATGCAGTTTGGTGCAGATGGCGTGAACATCGACATAGGGTCGCTTGAATCAGTGCTGGCCGGAGGGATTACCTTCGATACCCTGGTCGACACCCGCTATGGCGAGCCGGTCGAAGACGGTGCCGAATTCACCCTGTTTCGCGATCAGGAAGCAGCGCGGCAGGAAGGTTTCACGCACTACGCAGACTACTTATTGTTAGTCGAGGACAGTGTCCGTGGGCTGAGCCCGGGAGCGCCGGTTGAGTACCGCGGAATTCGAGTCGGTACGGTGTTGCAGGTCCCGTATACGGGGGGTGAAAACCTGGGGCAAAACCTGTTAGAACGGCAGGTGCCGGTGTTAATTCGGATGGAGCCAGAACGACTCGGACCCAGGTTTGCCGGCTTTAATATGGATCTTTGGGAAGAGCAGCTGGACGCGTTGTTCGAGCGCGGACTGAGCGCCAGCTTGCGCGCTGGAAACATGCTGACCGGTGCCTTGTATGTGGATATTGGTTTTAGCGAAGCTGAAACCATCTCGGTGGCAGAAGCCAGTGCCGACTACCCGGTGTTTCCTGTTCAGTCAGGCAGTGGAGGCAGTCTGGATAAACAACTGGGCGAGCTAATCAGCAACCTCAATCAGGTTGATTTTGGTCAATTGGGTTCCCACGCAGAGCAGACCCTGGCGACTTCAGAAGAAACCTTGCGAGCGGTGTCGTCGTTAAGCCAGCAGGTGACCCGCTTACTCAGCGACCCGGCGATGGAAGATATGCCTGCCCGGCTTAATGCGACCTTAGCTGAACTGGAGCGGATGATGGCTGGGTACTCCAGTGACGCGCCAGCCTACAATGATTTGTCACGCTCGCTGGATAGCCTGCAACAGATCCTCAATGATCTAGAGCCGTTTGCCGAGCAACTGCGTGAGCGCCCTAACTCGTTGTTGTTTAATCCCCCGACGGAACGCGACCCTGAGCCACGGAGACCTCGCCAATGAAGCAGTCCATCCATTTAACCATAACTCTTGTACTGAGCATTTTGTGGCTCAGTGCGTGCAGCAGCCAACCGCCGCAAACCGTTTCGTACCTGCTGAACACACCGGAATTTGAGGTTATTGACGACTCGATGCAGAAACGGGTCGTGGTTGGCGATGTTGAAGTGGCCAGTTACCTGGCCGGCAAAAGCCTGACTCAGGCACTCAACAACCAGCAGATTCATCGTTCACGGCAGCACCAGTGGGCAGAACCGTTGCATTCACAGTTGCAACGACAGCTTCGCCACGGTCTGACCCAGCAACTCGCTAGTAGCGACTGGCTGCCAGTGGCCGGGAGCGGCCATTTGCGGAGCTACGACTTGCGCCTGGATCTGCATATCGACAGCTTTCACCTGTTGCCAAATGGGGAAGTCGAGGTGGCTGGGATCTGGCAGGCACGTAACTATCAGCAGGACTTCTTTGCCAGTGGTCGCTTTAGTGAGCATCAGCAATTGGCGGAGGATGGGTATGACGCTATGGTTGAGGCCCTTGAGATTGCCTGGCAGCGAAGCATGCAGGAAGTTGCGACTCAATTGTTGAGAACCCTAAACGAAGCAGGCGAAGGCAGTGTGAATACCGACGAAGGCGAGTAACCCAGCGTGAAAAAACTTGGCTTATCCACTGGCTGGCAGCTATTTGTTGCCATCGCAGGTGTTGCATTGATTCTGGTGATGGCCACTCTGGTCGGCATCCGTCTCTATTTTATTCATAACTTCAATAATTACCTCAGTGCTCAGGAAACACAGCGGATGCAGGAGCTCGCTGTGCTTATTGCCGACTACTACGAGCGCCAAACAGAACGTGATGCGGATTTTCGCTTCGAGCAGCTCGGTGAACTTGAACGGGGCGGGGTGCGCCGGCTGTTGGCTGGGTTGAGCATCGCGCAGTGGCGCGAGTCACGTCAGCAACCTCAGAGCGACGGGCTCGACCCGCGACGCCTCAGCTTTCGCAATCTTGCCTTGTATAGCGCCGATGGTGATTTACTGTTTGGGCGCGATATTAATGACCCTATTCAGGTATCTATTGTTGAGCCGGACAGCGGGGTGACTCTGGGTTATTTACGCACGGGCCGGCCGCAAGGTCCGTTACAACCCATTGACGAGGTCTTTCAACAGCAGCAAATGGCGGCGATCCTGCTGGCGGGTTTTGCTGCTTTGCTGGTCGCGGCGCTGGTTGCAGCAATACTGGCACGACGTTTACGACGCCGGGTGAGTACATTGACCCGGGCGACCCGACGGCTTGCCGCTGGAGCGTACGATGTCGAAGTGCCGCAGCAGGGGCGGGATGAGCTAACGGCGCTGGCCGCCGATATTAATGCGCTGGCGCGAACGCTGCGTGCGGCAGCAGGCCAGCGACAGGCGTTCATGGCCGACATTGCACACGAGTTACGCACGCCGCTGACTATTTTGCAGGCTGAGCTGGAAGCGTTAGAAGATGGTATTCGCCATCTGGACGCACAAGAAATGGGTCTGTTGCAGGGCCAGGTTCGGCAACTGACGCAGTTGGTGGACGACCTGCATATGCTGGCTGACGCCGATGCAGGTTCGTTGCGTTACCAGTGGCAACCGTTGACCCTGAATGGCTGGTTACAGGAGCAGTGGCCGGTGCTTAGCCATCAGGCTGAGCAGGCGGGCCTTAAAGCGAGGCTGAAATTGCCGTTGCAGCCACTTAGTATCAAAGCTGACCCGCAAAGGTTGCAACAGCTACTGATGAATGTCTGGTCCAATTCCATGCGGTATACCGATGCGCCAGGTGAAGTTGAACTTGAGTTAGCGCAGGTAGACAATGCCGTGCAATTGATCGTTCGGGACTCGGCGCCGGGTGTCGCAGAAAGCGCAATGAAAGATATCTTCCGCCGCCTGTATCGGGAAGAGGGCTCCCGTAACCGCCGATCGGGTGGCAGCGGATTGGGGTTGGCGATATGTGAGCGGATTGCGCAGGCGCATGCTGGCACCCTGACAGCAACGCAAAGCGCGCTGGGCGGCTTACAAATTTGTCTGAGCATGCCGGACCCGGGAGTAACCAGCCAATGAGCCAACCCCAGGCCCATATCGTCGTGGTAGAAGATGAAGTAGAAATTCAGCAGCTTGTTGCGGACTATTTGCACCATGCTGGTTTCAAAGTAACCACTTTTGGCGAGGGAGACCGGGCCCTAACGGCGCTAACCGCAGGATCACTAGAGGCAGATCTGGTGATTCTGGATATTATGTTGCCAGGCCTTGATGGACTCGAGCTTTGCCAGTCACTGCGCCAGCATTCTCAGGTTCCGGTGGTATTTTTAACCGCCCGCCACGATGAAATTGACCGTTTGTTGGGGCTGCGGCTTGGCGCCGATGACTACATCTGCAAACCTTTCAGTCCGCGTGAAGTAGTTGCCCGTGTGGAAGCAATTTTACGGCGTCAGCGCTGGCTGAGTAGCTCCGCTGCAGAGCAGGGTACACCCGGTTTATTGCTTGATCCGGCGGCACTCAAAGTGAAGCTGGATAATCAGGCGATTGAGTTAACACCGGTTGAGTTTCGCCTGTTGCAGACTCTGGTTGAAAATCCGGGGCGGGTGTTCAGACGCGACCAGCTGGTGAATGCTGCGTATGACGACTATCGTGTGGTGTCGGACCGCACGATTGACAGCCACATCAAAAATATCCGCCTTAAACTGACACAGGTGCGTGCAGCGCAGCAATTTATTCAGTCGGTTTATGGGGTGGGTTACCGGTTTGAACCGGATATCTCCACAGTTTCTCCTTAATTCCCTCACCCTCTCTGCACACTTGAGGAATAGATTAGAGGTATCAACTTAGGATACCCAATCGGGTAAGGAGAACGACCATGAAAACATCTATGCAATTAACCTTTAAAACTCTCATTGCAGCGGTAACCTTAACCTCGGCTATGCTGCTGGCAAGTACTGCTGCAACGGCCAATGATGAAACCGGTGAGGCTGTTGAGGAGCACGACTGGTTTGCCCGGATTGACAGCAACAATGACGGCGTTATCAGTGAAAGCGAATTTGTTGCCAACGCGATACAACGGGCGGAAGAACGAGCGACATCGGCCTTCGCGCGCATGGACGAAGATGGCAACGGTGAAATTTCCGCAGATGATTTCAATGCAATGCTCGAGAAACGTGGTGAATGGACAACCGAGCGTCGTCAGGAAATGCGTGAACGCATGCGCGAGTGGCGGGAAGCAGGGCACTTCCGGGGTGACAAACATCGTGGTGGGCGCGAACGTCGTTCAGATCGTCAGCAACAGCAAGGCTAAGCGAGCTTCAACACTACATCCATCGGCCGTGGAAGGTCTTGCTGTTGGTTAGTAGGTGCTCACTAATTCGTTGTAATTCAGATTCAGGCAACCAGCTAATGGTTTCACGGCCGGCAGCGCTATAGACCTGCAGACTGAGCATTCCCCAATAGCGTAGCCACGGGCCCTGGCGTAATGTCAGGGCCTGTATTTTATGTGCCGGCACCCAACGCTGTTGCTTACCGAGAATACCTTGCTGGGTCGCAAACCAGTGGTCATTTACAAATACTGCCCGTTTGCGCCAGCTCAACCATTGCACCAGCCCTGAAACCAGCGTGCTTATCCATAAAGCGTGCAATATCACTTCCAAATCGAATGAACTGATCAGAGTGGCAGCTGCAGTTATAAAGGCGACGCTAATCAGGAACGGCAGCACCATACTGGCTTTGTGGGTCCGTTTCCATTCCGGGGTCTGCGCTAAGCCGAGCTGAATTTTTAGGTCGTCGAGACGAGACTGGTCCAGTACCGGCAGGAAAAAGGCTTTTTGCTGCTGGCGCTGCACCTGACCACTTTGATTGACCCGCATCGAGTAGCGTGAAATAAGGCGTGCCACGAACCCTTGCTGAATGACCACGCGCTGTAACCGCAGGTACTGGAAGGTACGTGAGGCGATAGTAAAGAGGCCGAAACGAGACTGGTAGCGGTGCAGGTTTTTATCCTCAGTCTTCCCGGCAGTGTCAGCTGTGGTGGTTTCTGAGGTGCTAGCAAAAATGTGCAGGCTGAAACGATAGAAACGAACGATAGCGATAACTACCGACAGCGCCACCAGCAGCGCAATCGCACCCAGGGTCAGCGCTATTAACAGCGCCCAGCCGCTTTCGTCCTGACTGATGTGATTGAAAGACTGCATCAGTTGCTGCAGATGCTGATCAATCAGGTCGTCCAGTATATCGCCCTGGCTGAGTGGGTAGAGCAGAATAGGCAGGGCCAGCAGCACCGGATTATGCATCAGACCATAGCGGGCGATTTCTTTTAGCCCAAGGGTGAACTGATAAATGGTTGAGGGGCTGTTGTCACCACTGGCTTCGCTCCCGTCGACGGCGCGGCCTTGTTGCTCGCTGCCTTTCGAGCGTGACTCATGCAGCATTTGCTCTTTAAGAGTTTGTGCGTGGGCGAACGGAATTCCGGCCAGCTCCACCTCCTTGCTTTCTGAGCCAGCGCTGTCGACACCGAGCACCGCTAGGCCTAAAGGACGAAAGTACCAGGGTTGACGAATGTCCGCCTGCTGAATACGGGCATAATCCAGGGTTAACTGGGTACGTTTAAAAATGCCACTGCGGATAAAAAGGCGGGTGTTATCGTTCTGGTATCGGAAGAACCACCACGACAGCACGGCGTGTAAACAAAGCCCAGTGGGTATGCCAATGAACAACACAGGTAACGCCAGTTGGCGTAGGTGCTCGCCGCCAGCAAAAAGAATGACCAGCAACGGAATAAAGTTACTCCCTTGCCTGACCAGCTGGACGATCGAGCGGCCGAGAAAGTAAATCAGCGTATAGACGGAGACTCGTTGCACGTTTAGCTCTCTACTCCTTTAGTCTTCGTCCGGCTCGTTGATAAGGCCGAGCAACTGACTGCGAATTTGTGCCGCCTGTGATTTGGCTAAGCCGGGTATCGCTAAGTCTGAACCAGCCCCGCCAGCGGTATACAACGACAGGCGACTAAGCCCGAGCATACGCTCAATCGGACCCTGGCTTATTTCGACATGCTGAATACGATTCACAGGCACCGCGGTTTGCTTGCGCCACAGGGCGCCAGTGCGGTAATGAACGTCCAGTTCACTGACCGCGTAGCCGGTTAACTGGTAACGTCGCGGCGCCCAAAAAAACAGCATCACCAACAGGATCAGAATAAATAAAATTGCCGCCAGGCCTGGAATCCAGCGCCATTCAGCGGGTATCCACCACAGCGCTATCAAGCTGGCCACAATTAACAGCCCCCAGTTTATCAGCGCGTCTATGCGCAGCTGCAGGCGATACTTAGGGTCTACATGCAGGTAGTCCGGTAAGGTCATTTAGTTATTCCACCAGAATAATGTTGGGCAATAGGCGTTTTAAATGCAGGCTAAGCTGACCAACCTGATCCGCAGGAAATAGCAACCGGACCCGGAACTTAGGGTTGAACGGAAACTGCAGGTAACCCTGTTCACCGTTACTGCCAATAGCAATGCGTTGCACCTGATTCGCCTCAATGGACTCGCCCAGTATGCGCAGGCGCCCGCCTTCCAGCTGCACCGCCTCAATAACATCTTCCACATACACCGACTTATGTTCCGTGCGGGCCACAATGCGATCAAAAAAGAGTAAAAACAGCAAAACCAGAAAAAAGCCGACGTGATTAAAAATAACCGGGCCGGACATTACCAGCAGAATAGAAAAAATGGCGACCACGAAAGTCACCCGAATCCAGAACGGAATTTTACCGACTGCGTTTGCTAACCACATACCTAAACCAAGCCTGTTGTTTGACTAGGTCAGTGTATGCGTTTTCGCGAGTGGCGGCAATTGAGGAGGGAGTCTCTGGATAAGTAACCGTTACGAGTTTCCGTTGTTTTGATAGGTCCGAGCATGGGAACTAAATCAGCTAGCACTATACGCAATTGACTCATAGGCAGCTGGCGCGCGGCTGACTAGGCTTAGGGAAGGTTATTGGCCAGGGAGAGGGCGTATGGGGCTTGCGGTGGTGCACACCCGGGCGATGCTGGGCATGGAAGCGCCGGCGGTTCAGGTTGAAGTGAGTGTGGCAAAGGGAATTGGCCAGTTTCAGATTATTGGCATGCCGGAAACCACGGTGCGAGAGGCGAAGGACAGGGTACGTACGGCACTGCTGAATAGTGACTTTAGTTTTCCGGTGGGGCGGATTACCGTCAACCTGTCACCGGCTGAGCTGCCGAAGCAGGGCGCGCGCTATGATTTGGCTATTGCAGTTGGGGTATTGCTGGCGGCTGATACCTTGACCCTTGAGCACCTTGATGACATCGAATGCTATGGCGAACTGGGCCTCAATGGCGAGCTGCGCCCGGTGCGCGGCACCCTGCCGAGTTTAATCGCCTGCCAGCAGGCGCAACGTTTAGCACTGATCCCAAGCCAAAACGCTGAAGAAGCGGCGTTACTACGCGACGCGGTGGCCTATGGTTTCGCCACCCTACGGGAGGTGGTCGCGCACCTTTCGGGCGCGCAGCGCCTACCCCTTATCCAGCCGTCACCTTTACCCGTCAGGACCATGGCCCATGGCGACATGCAGGACGTACAGGGGCAGCATCAGGCTAAACGGGCGTTGCTGCTGGCTGCTGCCGGTGGCCATAATATCCTCTTTGTCGGGCCACCGGGGACGGGCAAAACCATGTTGGCGCAGCGCATGTTGAGTATTTTGCCGCCTCTTAACGAACAGCAGGCGCTGGAAGTGGCGGCGGTGCAGTCGATAAGCCAGGACGGCTTTCAGGCGCAAAGCTGGCGTCAGCGGCCGTTTCGCTCGCCGCATCATACCTCGTCGGCTGCGGCCTTGATTGGCGGTGGGTCGGACGCCAGACCGGGTGAGATATCGCTGGCGGATCACGGTATTTTATTCCTTGATGAACTGGCCGAGATCCATCGTCATATTCTGGACAGTCTGCGGGAGCCACTGGAGTCAGGGGTCGTCCATATCAGTCGGGCTAAGCAACGGGCCTCGTATCCGGCGAGGTTTCAACTAGTCTGTGCGCTGAACCCGTCGCCCTGCGGTAGCTTTGACGGTGATCTCGCGTCGGCCCGGGCTACCCCGGACCAGATCCTGCGTTACTTAAGTAAAATCTCCGGGCCATTTTTAGACCGGATTGATTTGCAGGTGGAAGTGCCGAGGCAGCCTGATGTGTTACGCCATGGCATACAGCGCGGTCCGGAAAGTAGCAACGAGGAAAACAGCGAGAACAGCGCCGAGAGTTCGAGCCTGTTAGCCAAGGTGGAAGCAGCCAGGGAGCTGCAGCTTGAGCGTCAGCATTGCCTTAACAGTGAACTGAAAGCCTGTGACGTGATAGAAATCTGTCAGCTCAGTGAGGCGGACCATGAATTTCTGGTCGCGGCTGTGGAGCGTTTTAAAATGTCTCATCGCGCCTACCATCGGGTTTTGCGGCTGGCGCGAACCATTGCTGACCTGGATGCTGCAGGTCAGGTTAGTCGTCAGCATTTGAGCGAAGCATTAAGTTACCGTGCGCTGGATGCATTGTTACGGCAGTTGCGTGAACTCTGATTGCACAGGCACTCGGCTATATCAGGCTCTGCTATGGTGAGTTTTGCTGTGGTACTCTGTTACTAAAGCCGAGGTACTCTCTTGGCAAAGAGAATGAGCGACAGCGATGTTGAGGCTTAGCAGCCACAACTGTGACAAGCCAGTGAAGTGGAAGTGAAAGAGGCAAGTATGACTGACCAACGAATGAATAAAACGCAAGGCTCAAATGCAAAAGCGGACGGCCAGCGATTGCTCTGGCTGGCGCTGGCGATGGTGGCTCTGACCATTCCCTTATGGTACGAAATTGCATTGCAACCGGGAACCTATGTGTTTGCCTGGCGCTGGACTGAGCAACAGGTATTGATTGAAAGTATTGTCAGTGTACTTCACCTGATTGTAGTGATTGCCGGTGTCGTGATGCTCAAGCGCGCGGTCGGTGACATGCCGCAGTGGCCGTTGATACGGATTGGGGCCTGGGTCTGGGCTGGTTTGGTGGGCTTACTGGCACTCTTTGCTATTATCATGTTCCAGGTCAGTGACGATACCGTGCTTGAATCGATTGAAGGTGAAGGGTATCGGATTAATGCCGTGCGCAGCGGTGGGGAGGTTGCAGAACGCACTCAAATAAACGTGGTATTTAGCTGTAATCACACGCTGCTGTACAAAAACATTCTCTATCTTGATCGTCTGGCGACCGTGAATGAAGTCGATATGAACATTGATGAGGATGAACTGCACATTCGTTATCGTTGGGATGAGCGCATGGTGCAGGAAGAACGCTACTCGATCAGTGACTTTTATCGTCAGTGCCGAGAAGAATAAAACCAATCTGACCAGGGGTTTAGTAATCTTTTTGTAAACATTGTTAAAATAACGTTTTTAATTTGTTAAGGTTTTTGTGGGCTAGCCGTTTTGGGTGATGTTTAGATCCTTATCAGACCCGCAGTAATCAGAACTACGGGGCTCATTTGAGCCGATTTCTTTTCTAAAACAAAAAGAAAACGTTATGCAAAAAGTTATAAACACAAAATTAAGCGTGCTAGGTTTAGCACTAGTTTCTTCCTTTGGTCTCGGCGCCGTTCAGGCGAATGAACTAACTCAAACTGAGATCGCTCGTCCAGCTCCTCCGGGACAGGTTAAAGAGGTTAACCGCGGTGGTGCAGGACAAAGCGGGCAGAGTCGCACTTCATTGCGTCAGAACGGGCCCGAACTCAGTTTTATTATCCGCTTCAAAGAAGAAAAAGATCCTGACGTAATGGCGAAAGTTAATGGCAACCCGAGCCAACGGGGCGCGTTAATGCAAGCTCGGGCTCAGCAGATGTCTCAGCTGAGTGGTCAGGAAATCAGTTATGTACGTAGTATGGGCCTGGCGCGTACTCACGTATTCCGTGCGGTCGATGCTGTTGGTGGTTCCGCCCAGTCGTTGCACCCAACTTCACGGCGCAATGTTCGTCGTATGATGGAAGTTCTGGCTAGTGACCCAAGTGTTGAGCTGGTTGAAGAAAACCGCTTTCATCATCCGCAAAACGCGCCGAACGACCCGCAATATAATCAGCAGTGGCATTATTACGAGTCGGTTGGCGGTGCCAATACCGAAGGTGCCTGGTCACAGGGTATTACTGGACAAGGCGTGGTCGTAGCGGTACTGGATACCGGTTATCGCCCGCACACTGATCTGGCAGGCAACCTGTTACCGGGTTACGACATGATCAGTGACCCTTTCATAGGCAACGACGGTGATGGCCGTGACAACGATGCCAGTGACCCGGGCGACTGGGTCAGCGCTGGCGCTTGTGGAGGTGGCCGACCAGCCCAGGATCAGGATTCAAGCTGGCATGGAACCCATGTCGCGGGCACCATCGCGGCGGTTTCTAATAACGGTCAGGGTGTCGCCGGTGTCGCTTACGACGCTCAGGTTGTTCCGGTTCGTGTATTAGGCCGTTGTGGTGGTACCACCGCCGATATCGCGGATGGTATTTTATGGGCGTCTGGCGCTAGTGTCCCTGGCACGACCGCGAATCAGAACCCGGCTGATGTTATCAACATGAGTCTTGGCGGGCAGGGCAGCTGCCAGTCGGTTACCCAAAGTGCAATTAACACGGCGCGCAGCAACGGCTCGACGGTGGTGATTGCCTCAGGTAACAGCGACTCAAACGCGGATAACTTCAGCCCGGGCAACTGCTCAGGCGTGGTGAATGTTGCCTCCACCAACCGTGATGGTGGCCGTGCTTACTACTCTAACTACGGCTCGTCTGTGACACTGGCGGCTCCAGGCGGGGCTCAGAGTTTCGCAAACGACCCTGAAGGCGTATTGTCTACTTATAACTCGGGTTCTACGACACCTGGCAGTGACAGCTATCGTTTCAGTCAGGGTACGTCCATGGCTGCTCCGCATGTTGCTGGTGTTGCCGCGCTGGTAAAACAGGCACTGCCTTCAGCTACCCCAGATCAGGTTGCGCAAATCTTGACCGACAGTGCACGTAGCTTTCCTGCGTCGTGCAGCGGTTGCGGGGCGGGCATTCTGGATGCTGGTGCAGCAGTCCAATTGGCGTTAGGCGATGGCGGCGACAACGGTGGTGGTGACGATACCGGAGGTGGCGGCAGCGTCGATAACCTTAGCGCTGCGACCGGCGAATGGAACCGATTCACCATCGATGTTCCATCTGGTATGAGTACCTTTACGGTCGAAATATCTGGTGGCTCGGGCGATGCTGACCTATACGTTCGTAAAGCCGGGTCACCGACCCTGCAGAACTGGGATTGTCGCCCGTATCTTGCCGGTAACAATGAAATCTGCACCATCGATAACCCGCAGGCTGGCACCTGGTATTTAGGTGTGCATGCTTATCAGGCTTATTCTGGCGTAGATTTGGAAGCTAACTATCAGCCATGATCTAATCAGTGCTGAATAAAAAAACCGGCCGTCACTTTATTAAGTGCGGCCGGTTTCTTATTTGTACGGCGAGAATCTTACTGGCGATAATCGTAGTTATCCTGCCAACCCCATGGTGCTGGTGGCGCTTCAACCGGTTGTGACAGGTCGACATCGACCTGGAACTCGCGTCCGTCACGCACTAAGCGGTAGCGTAGTGTATTTTCGTCTGGTAGCTCAAGCCACCAGGTATTGCGGATAGAAGCAGTCGACCCCAGTTCGGCAAACAGTTGCTTACTGTATTCATCGGCCGGGAATGATTGTGAGGTCGCGGTGCCGGGGCTAAAGGTTTCGCCCCCGTACATGGTCAGCGGGTCATGGCTGCCATCTTCCTCTCGGTGATCGTGTTTTAATTCCAGCCCACTTTGAGTGCGGGTAAGTACCCAGGTTCGCGAACGGTCTTCGCCAACGTGAAGTGGGATACGAATCCGTTCTTCATTGCATTCACGTAATTCGATGACAATGTCACTGGCGATCCATGTTGCATCCTGTTCTTCGTCTCCTTCTGTGACTTCGCCTGCATAGGCATTGCCACAATGTGCCAACAGGCTATCAAAGAACTGGTCCTGAGGGGGCTCGTCAGCAGTCGTACACGCGGCCAGCGCGAGTAGCGCTGAGCCACCGAGAAGAGCGCGTGTTAAGCGAGAAGAAGCAAAAGTACTAAGTTGCATTCAGGTTTCCTTATTTATAAGCATCGTGTAAACAGAATTGTCCGCGAATTGCGATTTGTCTCAGTCTAGCTACATTTGAACGCACATAAAAGACATAGCTGATAACCAGTTGGCATAGACGCTGCCATAGATACTGGTCTTCAGCTTTAGTATCATACCCACTCACCCAGCACCACAGGCAGATTCACTATGAACGTATATGCAAATGCACTGGAAATGATCGGCAACACGCCAATGTTACGCGTTAGCAATCTTGATACAGGCCCTTGCGAGTTGTATTTGAAACTTGAAATTCAGAACCCTGGCTTGTCGATTAAAGACCGTATCGCCGTGAGCATGATTGAAGCAGCCGAAGCAGAAGGCAAGCTGAAGCCAGGCGATACCATTGTCGAAGCGACTGCTGGTAATACCGGTCTGGGATTAGCGCTGGTTGCGATGCAAAAGGGCTACAAGCTGGTTATCGTGCTGCCGGACAAAATGAGCCGTGAGAAGTTACACAACCTTTTAGCGATGGGCGCTGAAGTTATTGAAACACGCTCGGACGTTAATAAAGGCCATCCGGAATACTATCAGGATATGGCCCAGCGGATTGCTAAAGAACGCAATGCGTATTACGTCAACCAGTTTGCCAACCAGGCGAACGTGAAGGCCCATTACACCACCACAGGCCCGGAAATGTGGCAGCAGCTGGACGGTAAGCTGGATGCCTTTGTGTGTGGCGTCGGTTCTGGCGGAACATTAAGTGGCGTCGGCAAATACCTGCGTGAGCAAAATGCCAATGTCGATCTGGTGCTGGCTGACCCGGACGGTTCAATTCTGGCGCCGCTGGTCAATGAAGGCAAAGAAGTTGAGCCGGGCAGTTGGCTGATCGAAGGCATTGGTGAAGATTTTATTCCCGACACCTGTGATATCAGTCTGGCGAATAAAGCCTATGCTATCAGCGACAAAGAGTCGTTTCAGACCGCGCGTGATGTATTGTCCAAAGAAGGCATCTTGGTCGGTTCATCCAGCGGTACATTAATTGCCGCAGCGTTGCGTTACTGTCGTGAACAGACCGAAGCAAAACGCGTAGTGACCCTGGCGTGCGATACCGGTAGCCGCTATTTATCGAAGCTGTTTAATGATGACTGGCTAGCCGAGCAGAAACTGGATTAAGAGGTAGTTATGAGCAATAAAAAAGATTTAGCATTTTCAACCCGTACTATTCATGGCGGGCAAGCGCCTGATCCAACCACCGGCGCAGTGATGCCGCCGATTGTGACCAGTTCAACCTATTTGCAGGACAGCCCGGGTGTACATAAAGGGTTTGAATATTCGCGCTCTCACAACCCGACCCGCTTTGCCTATGAGCGAGCAGTAGCGAACCTTGAAGGTGGTAGCCAGGGGCTGGCGTTTGGGTCAGGTATGGCGGCTACGTCAACCATTCTCGAGTTGCTCGACAGTGGTGACCATGTGGTGGCAATGGACGATTTATACGGCGGTAGCTTCCGTTTATTTGATAAGGTCCGAGGACGTTCTGCAGGGCTTGAGTTCTCCTACGTTGACCTGGCCGATCTGGAGCAGGTTAAAACCTCATTCACTGATAAAACACGCATGCTGTGGATTGAAACACCCAGCAACCCGATGCTGAAATTAGTGGATATTGAAGCGGTTACCAAAGCAGCGAAAGCGCACAACCCGGATATGATTGTGGTCGTTGACAACACTTTTGCGACCCCATTCAACCAACGCCCGCTTGAGTTCGGCGCCGATATTGTGATGCATTCAGCGACTAAGTACATCAATGGTCATTCTGATATGGTTGGCGGCATCGTCGTAGTGGGCGACAACGCCGATCTGGCTGAGCGCATGGTGTTCTTACAGAACGCGGTTGGCGCGATTGCCGGGCCTTTTGACAGCTACCTTGCTCTGCGTGGGGTTAAAACACTGGCGCTGCGGATGAAACAGCACAACGAAAGCGGTCTCAAAATCGCGCAGTGGCTGGAACAACACCCACGGGTGCGCAAAGTGGTGCATCCAGGCCTTGAAAGTCATCCTCAGCATGAGTTAGCGGCACAACAGATGTCTGGTTTTGGCGGCATGATTTCAATTTTCCTGGACGGTGACATTGAGAGTGCGCGGCGTTTCCTGAAGGCTGTTGAGATTTTTGCGTTAGCGGAAAGTCTGGGTGGGGTTGAGAGTTTAATTGAGCACCCTGCAATTATGACCCATGCATCTATTCCTGCGGAAAATCGTGAAAAGCTCGGTATCCACGATAATTTCGTGCGTATTTCTGTCGGCATTGAAGACACCGATGATCTGATTGCAGATCTCGAGCAAGCGCTGGAGGCCATGTAATGGCTCACCAGCAGCAGACCGGGATACCACCATTTCATCTGGCGATTCCGGTTGATGACCTGGACAAAGCGCGCGAGTTTTACGGCACGCTCTTAGGTTGTGAAGAAGGCCGAAGTTCCGCGCAGTGGATAGACTGGAACTTTTTTGGCCACCAACTGGTAACCCATGTAGCGCCAGATCGTATTCTGCCACCAGCACACAACGCTGTGGATGGTCACAATGTGCCAGTGCCACATTTTGGCGCGGTGCTGGAAATGGATGTATGGCAGGCACTGGCGGATAAAGTGAAGACGGCGGGTATCGAATTCGTTATCGAACCCTATGTGCGCTTTAAAGGTAAGCCGGGTGAGCAGGCAACGATGTTTTTCTACGACCCGGCGGGCAATGCAATGGAATTCAAAGCGTTCGCTGATATTAATCAGCTGTTTGCCAGTTAATCGCGTTGCTTTTTGCCTCTGGCAATTTCGGTCTCCAGTGCGCTGAGCCGGGGTTCCCAGAAGGTTCGAAAACGATCCAGCCAGGCATCTACTTGCTGCAAAGGTGCTGCTTGCACTGAGTAGATGCGCCTGGCTCCATCGATACGGGCGTTAGCGAAACCGGTTTCACGGAGCACCCGAAGGTGCTGGGATACCGCCGCCTGAGTAATACCGAACTCACTCTGAATGACCAAAACAATATCGCCTGATTTGTGCTCGCTTTTAGCGAGCAGCTCCAGTATGCGACGACGAACGGGGTCGCCCAGTACATCGAAAGCGTGCATCTGACAATCCTCTTTATTTTTATCTACGTGCTTTCACCTGACTATTCACCTGACTATTCACCTGAATAGAACGCCGCTGTTTTTTCGGCCGCCTGCCTTGCTTCCTGCTCATCGTCACCCGCTTCAACAGCAGCCTCGCCCCAGTTCTGACTTAATGCCGCGATAAAAGCCCGACCGTCTGCAGTCTTTGCTAAAGCCTCTTCATCAAAACGTTCGCCACCCTCAGACTCAAGGTGAACCGCCAGCCCGACTAAACCGAGATCCCAGCCAACGCCTGTGGCACCAGGTCCATAGGTCGGCCAGAACTCCTCGTCAAGCGGGCAGATATGAACCAGTTTAAGATGTGAGGACTGCTCGTCCTGGGGGGTAAGCGTCACCTCTACCCAGCTCACACCGCCACCAAACTCCCAGGTCAACGCTAACGAACGCGGCGCTGTGCATTCGGTGATAGTGCCACCGGCATTGCCTTCCAGTTGATAGTGGCCACCCTGTTTCAGCTCACCGCTAACCGGCAAAAACCAGCGTGGAAGTCGTTCCGGGTTGGTAATAGCATCCCAGAGATCCTCAATAGTCGTTTTAAAGTCCCGCTCCAGGGTGACGCCCCGGGCGGGTTCACCATTTCGCTCTAACACAGCCACGGAATGCGTAACCTTACCCAAATAAGCACCAAAATCAACGGACATATCATGCTCCTTATCAAGTTAGTATTTATATAAGTCCATACTTATATGAACGAATTTAGTGGTTCTGTCAAGGACGCACGGGAAAAAACGTAAATCGTCACGCGACAGTGACGAGATCGACCCGGAGTGAGTGATTGAGGGCTGAATAGTGGTGAGCAAACAAAGGACGCTTACCGCGTCCCCTGAATAATCATAAAGTCGTGCATAGCGGCCATCGTCAGGCAGGAGTGAGCAGGGGCGATGACTAACAGGTCACCGAGTCTGGTTTGCTCGATTAGTGCTGGTGGCATGCGCACCTTGCCATGCTCCTGTGACAGGCCATGCACGAACGCACCATCGACGGGCTTGCCATGCCAGCCATGCTCACTTATCTGCATGACCTGGCCATAACAGGGCCGCCCTTCATAGCGGTCTTTACTGAGCAAATAATCTTTACTTAAATGCACAGCCCCGGCATGGACGACGACTTCATTGCGCTCCGGGTAGCGGGCGATAACCGGGCAGGCCAGGGTTAGTGCAATGTCATCCCAGTCGCAGGCACCAATGTGTTGTTGCTGTAAGTCATAAAACACATAATTCCCGGGGCGGATCTCATCTACCCCGGGAAAGCTTTGCATGCGGCTGCAAGTCGGCGTGTCGCCAGCGGATACGAAAAGCTGGCTTTGTGCCGGTTCGGCAATATGGGCTTTGACTTCAGCTAAGCGTTGCAGACTTTCTTCATGAACTTGCTGAATAGCGCTGTCACCGCTTGCCTGATAGCTGTTGCCGGCGTGCAGCAGCAACCCGACCTGACGAACCTGGGGTAACTGTAGTGCCTGGTTGGCGAGGTCGCTGATTAGGCGCTGTTGCTGCCAGTCTATGCCAGTGCGGCCGTAACCAGCATCGATTTCGATCATCAGGTTCACGTCCTGACTAAGTCGGCGGATGGTATCGAGTGCATCCGCGCTTTCAATGGTCAGAGTTAATGAACAGTTGCCGGCGAGCTGGTTGATGGCGGACAGTTCTCTGGGGTTGAGCGGGATGGCAAGCATGATATCGCGCCAGCCTGCGCTCTCAAATTGCTGTGCCATGCGAACGGATGACACCGCAATGGCATGGGTACCGGCTTCGCGGAACCAGCGGCCTATCTCTACCGACTGGTGCGTCTTAAAATGGGGGCGTAACTGAACACCCGCCTGAATCGCTTTTTGCTGCATACGCTGGATGTTGCGCTGCGCGCGAAACCGGTCGACCAGCACTCGCGGGCCGGTGATGTGTTGCCATTGCAAATGAGTCATGTCAGCTCCTGATAATCGACTGGCCAGGGCAAGCGGCTGAGGTCGACGTTACCACCGCTTATAATCAGCCCGACCCGTTTACCTTTAAATAAATCGGGGTAGCGCAGCACGGCAGCGAGCACGGTAGCCGACGAGGGTTCGACTATGACTTTTAGTTCTTGCCATAGTAAGCGCATCGCCGCGACCACTTCGTCTTCACTGATGCGCAGAATATCGTTGACGTGTTGCTTAATGATGGCGAAGGTCCTGTCGCCGAGGTTGGTCAGCAAACCGTCGCAGATACTATTGGGGCCGCGTGATGGTTCGATAGAGCCGCTTTG
Source organism: Aliidiomarina soli (assembly GCF_003986975.1). Classification (GTDB taxonomy): domain Bacteria; phylum Pseudomonadota; class Gammaproteobacteria; order Enterobacterales; family Alteromonadaceae; genus Aliidiomarina; species Aliidiomarina soli. The sequence goes on from NZ_PIPO01000002.1 coordinate 372,911, forward strand.
CAGCGAGGCCCAGGCATCGTCGACCTGTTCTGGTTCCGCGGCATAAATCGGCAGGCTCTGGCTGTGGGCGACCATGGCGCTTCCACTGAGCAAACCACCGCCGCCAACAGGCGTTATCAGGCAGTCGAGGTCTGCTACGGTTTTAATCAGTTCCAGCGCAGCAGTGCCCTGACCAGCAATGATGTGATCGTGATTGTAGGGCGGTATGAAGGATGCGTCCGGACGCTCCTTCTGCCACTGAGCTATGATCGCCTCGCGTGCCGGCATGCCAGGTTCAATCTCCACCGTGGTTGCGTGGTAGCGGGCAATGTTGGCTTTTTTACTGGCTGGCGCACTGGCGGGCACTGCGACCGTTACCTTGATACCCAATAACTGTCCGGCACAGGCCAGTGCTGCACCGTGGTTGCCTGACGAAACGGTGTACACACCTGCCGCCCGCTGTGCTTTGGTCAGCTGCAGTAACGCATGGCAGGCACCGCGGAATTTAAAGGCACCAGTGCGTTGCAGGTTTTCACACTTAAAAAATAGTGACGCCCCGGTTAGTTCATCTAACTGCGGGCTCTGCAGCACCGGCGTGTGTACAATATAAGGCTCTATCAATTGATGAGCCTGATGAATAGCGCTCAGTTGAAGCGCTTCGGTGCCTGCGACATGTTGCCAGTTCATACGCTAAAAATTCGCCTTTGCTGGTTGGTGAATAACTGACTTCAGAGTACACTATCGACAACCTGTCACGCCAGCCTAAGGACCCACCACGCAGATGGATATACTGACTGCAACCGTTAACTCTGTTATTGATTATGAACCCGCTAGGCAACCTGCCCATCTTCCTGTCGGTGCTGCGTCATGTCGAACAAAAGCGTCGTCGGCTGGTATTAATGCGTGAGCTGCTGTTTGCACTGGCGTTTATGCTGCTATTTTTATGGCTCGGGGCAAGCCTGTTGAGCTGGCTGGGTCTGCGTCAGGAATCGGTGTCAATTGCGGGTGGTATTATTCTGTTTATTATCGCGTTGCGGCTTATTTTTCCACAGCCCGGCGGTGTCTTGGGGCTGCCGGCAGGGGATGAACCTTTTATTGTCCCGCTGGCGATCCCGTTAATTTCCGGACCTTCTTTGCTCGCCGCGTTGATTCTGTTTGCCAACCAGGCGCCTGACCGGATGCTGGACTGGACCGCTGCCAGTGTTATCGCCTGGGGGATTACGGCGACTGTGCTAATGTTCAGCAACGTATTTTTACGGGCCCTGGGTCAACGTGGCTTGAATGCTATTGAACGGCTCATGGGTATGATTCTGGTTATGATTTCAGTGCAAATGTTCCTGGACGGGATTATGGCGTACATGGAGCAGGCGGGGCAGGCATGAGTAAACGTACTACTTTTCAGCAAATCCGTGAGTTACCTTTTCTCCATCAGGCTCTCCTTGCCTGTTACTTAAGTGCGCGGATGCGACCAAACTACGATCTGTTTCATCGCGTCACTGGCTTTGGTGACCCCAAGGTATTGCAGGGTGCGCTGGATGTCGTCTGGCATTGGCTCGGCCATGGTGGCAAAGCGAACTTTGCCCGTTGGCAGGAAAAAATTGATGAGCAAACCCCCAGTGAGCATGGCCATGATTTACTCGGCGTTTACCCGGCAATGGAAGCCTGTGTAGCTATTAGTACCTTGCTGCAGGGTTTGCTGGACAAAGAAGACAAGCCGTTGCTGGACGTAGCGAAAGTTTCCCAGGGTAGTGTCGCTCATTTTCTTGAACTGACTGAAGGGGCTGAAATGAGCCCGGATGACCGTCAGCAAATGCTGCAGGAGCATGAATTGGTTGAGTACGAAATTGCCATGCAACAAGCGATGGTCACCTTTCTTCAAGGTCAGCCTGAGATTACTGCTGACCTGGTTAAGATGGTCCGCAGCATGGTAGAGGACGAAGGCATCAGTAACCTCGGCTTAGCCATCGATACCTTGTCTGAAGCGCCTAGTCGGTAATTGCCTGGGCGTTTTCACGACGCACTCTGAATAAACGGCTATGAACTTGCCCGGCACGCTTTTCGCGGTGCAGATGCCAGGCTGACGGCCAGCTTACGAATGGGTCATTGACTCCGCTTTCGACATAGACCCAGCCGCCGTCGGCGACCAGTTGACGGGTCTCCATTGGTGCAATAATTCGCTGCAGCCAGTCTTTGCCAAACGGCGGGTCAATAAACGCAATATCGATGCTATGGGCTGGTAACTGTTGCAGGCAATGCTCAGCACCCTGGCTATCGATCTGTCCACTCGCTTCAAGCATGGCCAGATTACTAGCTAGCTGCTGACAGGCCGGGCGTTGGGTTTCTGCGAAAGTTACCACCGCCGCACCGCGCGATAGCGCTTCCAGACCAAGACTTCCGGTTCCGGCAAATAAATCCAGTACGTGGGCGTCCTGAAGCTCAAACTGGAGCCAGTTAAACAGGGTTTCTTTTACCCGGTCCGTGGTCGGGCGTAATCCGTCCGCGGCCAACACTGGCAGTTTGCGTCCGCGCCAACGGCCCCCAATAATGCGAATGCTGCCTGTGGCCTGAGTGGAGCGTGCTTTGGGTTTAGCTTTCAATGTCGGGGTACCTGATTGAGATATCTTGGTAAATTGTATCCAAAATCTCACCTCGGTGGCCACTTTTGAGACGTGCGTGTTAGAATTGAACGCAAATTACGCATTTGACGAACTGGATACTTGCTACGCTATGGCTGAAAAACGTTCCCTATTCTCCTCATGGTTCAAAGGTAAGAAAGAGCCTGAACCAACGCCCGATACGCTTGTTAACGACAATCAACCGGAACAGACCGACGCGCAGCCCGCTGCACCAGAAGTGGAGCCGGTGCGCTCAAGCGAAGCCACTGAGGATGCCGCTGTCGCGATGGCAGAGTCTGCCGCGCGCCAGCGGTCGCTTGATCAGACTGCGGTGACTGAACAGGTGCAAACAAAAAATGAACCAGCACCGACTCAGCCGGAGCAAGATAAAAAGAGCTTGTGGAGCCGCTTACGCGAGGGCCTGCGTAAGACATCGTCGAATATCGGTGAAGGCCTGGCCAATGTATTTGTTGGTAAAAAGATTGATGACGAGCTGTTTGAAGATTTAGAAACTCAGCTATTGATGGCCGATGTTGGGGTGGAAACCACCCAAAAGATTATTGATGAGCTGACCGACCATGCCTCGCGCAAGGACCTGAAAGACGCAGAGCGCTTGTTTGACCGGCTGAAAGAATACCTTGAAGAAATCCTTGCGCCGGTTAGTAAACCACTGGTGATTAAGCCGGAAAATGGCCCTATGGTGATTCTGATGGTCGGCGTCAACGGTGTGGGCAAAACCACCACCATTGGTAAGTTGGCGCAACAGTTCAAGAGCGAAGGTAAATCGGTCATGCTGGCGGCAGGCGATACGTTCCGTGCGGCTGCCGTCGAGCAGTTGCAGGTCTGGGGCGAGCGCAACGATATTCCCGTTATTGCGCAACATACCGGGGCCGATAGTGCGTCGGTTATTTATGATGCGGTTGAAGCAGCGCGAGCCCGCGATGTGGACGTGTTGATTGCGGATACCGCCGGACGTTTACAGAATAAAGCCAACCTGATGGAAGAGTTGAAAAAAATTGTCCGCGTGATGAAAAAAGTAGACCCACAGGCGCCGCATGAGATCATGTTGACCCTGGATGCGGGGACAGGTCAGAATGCGATTAGTCAGGCACGCCTTTTTAATGAGGCGGTTGGGGTCACAGGTCTGGTTATGTCCAAGCTGGATGGCACTGCCAAAGGTGGGGTTATTTTTGCATTGGCCGACCAATTTGCGATCCCAATCCGTTATATTGGTGTGGGTGAGCAGCTGGACGACTTGCGTCCGTTTAAAGGTGATGAATTTATTGAGGCACTTTTTGCTGAGGTGAAAACTGCCGATGTGAAGGGCGCTGATTGAAGTCGGCAGGCTTAGCCAGCGCGGCCTGCTCTGACAAGAGCTTACATAACCAAAGCTTACTTTAAGTGAAGCGATACCCAATATGATTAAATTTGAGCAGGTCAGTAAAACCTATCCCGGTGGCTTCCAGGCGCTGAATCAGGTCAATTTTCATTTACGAGCAGGTGAACTGGCGTTCCTGACCGGTCATTCCGGGGCCGGTAAAAGTACGTTGCTGCGCTTAATTGCGTTGATGGAGCGTCCGAGCATTGGGCGAGTCTTAATTAATGGCCACGACCTGCGTAAAATTAAACGACGCCAGATCCCGTATGTGCGTCGTGATATTGGGGTTATTTTTCAGGACCACCGGCTGCTGATGGACAAAACTGTCTATGACAATGTCGCCTTACCCTTGCTGATTGAAGGGTACACCCATAAGGAAGCGGCCAAGCGGGTCAGCGCAAGCCTCGATAAAGTGGGGCTTGGCGGTAAAGAACGGCACTACCCGATTATGTTATCCGGCGGGGAGCAGCAACGTGTTGGTATTGCCCGCGCGATTGTAAATAAACCGCCGCTGTTACTCGCCGATGAGCCGACTGGTAACCTTGACCCTAAATTGTCGATGGACATCATGCGTTTGTTTGAGTCATTTAACAGTGTTGGTATGTCGGTGCTGATTGCGAGCCATGACCTTGGGCTGATTGCGCGCATGCGCTATCGCACCCTGACACTGAAAGACGGACGCATGATTGACGATGGGCTGGCTCATGATCATCATGGCGGCGCGTTGACAGGGAGCGAGTTATGAGTCTGTTGTTTCGTAGTAAGCGCGGCGAGCAGGGAGCCAAAATCACTCGTATCGGTCCGATACGTCGCTTTATTATGTTTTTCGTCTCCAATGCGCAACAGGCGGTGGGCAGCCTGGGCGAGTTATGGCGCACTCCGTTTGCGTCGCTGATGACCATTGCTGTGCTCGGACTTAGCCTGACGCTGCCAGCCACCTTATACGTGGTGGTTAAAAACAGCCAGGCAGTGGGTCAGCAGTGGGATAATCCGGCGGAGATCACTGCCTTTCTGGACAAAGACCTCAGTAGCCAACAGGTCGAAACGTTCCAGCGTCGGGTTAGCCTGATGGACGAAGTGGCGGAGGTCAGCCATATTTCACGCGAGGACGCCTTGCGGGAATTCAGGGAGTACTCCGGATTTGGTAGTGCGATTGATTATCTGGACAGCAACCCGTTGCCAGACGTCCTTATTATTACTCCGGTTCGTGATTACAGTTCGTCCGAACGTGCGTCGCAACTGCAGCGTAAACTAGCGAGCGAAAACGAAGTCAGTGAAGTCAAACTGGACCTGGATTGGGTCGAACGCCTGCAGGCACTGATCCAACTGATCGAAGATGCGCTAGGCGCACTGGCAATTTTGCTCTGTATTGCCGTGGTATTGATTGTTGGTAATACGATACGTCTGGGTATTTTGAACCGGCGTGACGAAATCATGATCATGAAGCTGGTCGGGGCGACGGACGGCTACATCCAGCGACCATTTTTATATACGGGTGCCTGGTATGGCGTGATAGGTGGCCTGATCGCCTGGTTGGCGACGTTTCTACTGATCTGGTGGATACGCGCCGCGGTATTACGGGTGACAGAACTCTACGACAGCCAGTTTCGTCTGCAGGGACTGAGTTTCAATGAGTTGTTAATTCTGTGGGCGGTGGCCGTTGGGCTCGGGTTATTGGGCTCCTGGATTGCGGTGCGGCGGCATGTGGCGGCGATAGAGCCACGCTAAGCGAAGCCGTCATCTGCCTGTCATACCCCTGGGCTAAACTGACCAGACTATAAGATTTTACAGCGCTTGAGATCGTCGTTGGCTCTGCTAGTATAGTGGGTCCGACGGAACTTTTTCACCGTTTCGGGCTCTGAACGAGTGCGATCTGTAGCGGACAGTCACTCTGGTAAACGTTTCTTCCGCTAAACTTCCGTTAAAGAAGTGCAGAGAGCTCTCCAAAGAACATGAACGCGAGGTAGTAAATGAGCACTAACGTTAACTCAATGGCACTTTCGGTTCCGCGCAGCGGAAGCCTGGAAGCCTATATTTCTTCGGTAAACAGCATTCCGATGCTAACTGCCGCGGAAGAAAAGTCATTGGCAGAACGTTTGCAAAATGAAGGCGACTTAGCGGCGGCTAAGCAGCTGATCATGTCGCATCTGCGTTTTGTCGTTCACATTGCCCGCGGATATTCAGGCTACGGCCTGCAGCAGGCGGATCTGATTCAGGAAGGTAACATCGGCCTGATGAAAGCCGTTAAACGCTTTGACCCAACGGTCGGCGTACGCCTGGTCTCTTTTGCAGTGCATTGGATCAAAGCTGAAATTCATGAGTTCGTTTTGCGTAACTGGCGTATTGTTAAAGTAGCGACCACCAAAGCGCAACGTAAGTTGTTCTTTAATCTGCGTAAAGCGAAAAAACGCCTGGGCTGGTTTAACCGTGCTGAAGTGGAAACTGTCGCCAGCGAACTGGGTGTAACCAGCGCTGAGGTGATGGAAATGGAGTCGCGTATGAGCGCCCATGACCCAGCCTTCGAACTAAGTTCTGATGACGATGATGCCCGTGAAGGCGGCAACTTCTCACCTGCTCAGTATCTCGAAGACAAGAGTACCGATGTTGCCAGTCAGGTAGAAAATGATGACTGGGACGCACATGCCAATAAACGTTTAGGCAAGGCCCTGCGTGCGCTTGACGAGCGCAGTCAGCATATTGTGCGGGCGCGCTGGCTGGACGACAGCAAAGTGACGTTACAGGATTTAGCAGAAGAATATCAGGTCTCGGCGGAACGTATCCGTCAGCTTGAGCAGAACGCGATGAAGAAACTGCGTTCCGCTATGCTTTAAATTGCCTTCTAGTATGCAATGCCGGAAGGGGTGTGGTGCTTGCTGCATCGCCCCTTCTATCTCTTCGCCTATTCCAGGCATGCCGAATGGCAAACCCGCCAATACTCCCTGTGTCCAGCTCGACAGCGATAATCTGTGTAAGCTCTTTGGCGATCCGCGTCGGCCTGACGTGTGTGCACAATTTAGTGCCGAAGCCTATGTTTGCGGTGACAACAGGGAGCAGGCATTGATTCTGCTGAGCACTCTGGAAGAGTCTACTTCCTGAGCCTTAGCGACGAATGTAGCGCACCGGGTCGACTGGATTGCCTTCATGGCGTATTTCGAAGTAAAGCCCCGGTCTTGACTGACCGCCACTTTGACCGGTCAAGGCAATGGTCTCGCCACTTCGAACGGCTTCACCGACGTCCCGGGTTAATGATTGATTGTAGCCATAGAGACTCATATAGCCTTCCCCATGGTCGACCACAACGACCAGCCCAAAGCCTCTTAACCAGTCTGAGAAAAGAACCCGGCCGTCGGCAATAACCCGCACCGGCTCTTCTGCATCGGTATTGATGATGAGCCCTTTCCAGTTCACCTGGCCGCTGCGGCGTTGACCAAAGGCATGACGAATCGAACCGTTAACAGGCGCGCGTAACTGCCCGCGTTGCGATGCCAGGCCAGCAAGCTTGATCTCCTGCTGGCTAATGACATCGTCTAATGCCGCAAGAAGTTCGGTCAGCTCCTGTTCGTCCTGCAGCATATCGGTTAATTCACGTTCTTCATTCTGTTGCGCGGTGCGCAGTTGCTGCGCGTTACGCTGCTGTGTTTGCTGCTCTTCGCGTAACTGTTGCCGTTGTTGTTCCTGACGGGCTATGGTGCGGCTCAGGTCGTCACGCTGCGACGTTAAGTCCTGTTCGACACTACGCAATTCCTGTTCGGTGGCGTGCAGTGCCTGGATCTGTTCCATTCGGGCCTGATTGAAATAGCGATAATAGGTCAGCAGACGTTCAATTCGTGCCGGGTCCTGCTGGTTTAATAGCATTTGGACGAAGTCGTTGCCTCCGCTGCGGTAGGCACTTTCAATCTGGTCGGCGAGCATTTCTGCCTGTTCCTGCAACTGCGCTTCAAGCACGCCTTGTTCCTGTTCCAGGTCACTGATACGGGACTGGTTCGCGTCCAGTTCAGCTTCGGTGCGGCGGATCTGTTGGGTGGTATCAGCGACTCGATTCTCGATGTCACGCAGTTCGCGCTCCAGTGAACTCAGTCGCTGTTGACGACGCTGGACTGATTCCCGACGCGATTCAATTTCGTTTTGCAGGGCTCGCAGTTGCTGTTGAGCTTGCTCGCGTTCCTGTTCGGTATCGGGTTGTGCATTGCTACTTGCTGCCATCAGGCAGCAACATGCTCCGAAAAGAATCAGGCCAGGCCGCCATGTCATCAATTACTTATCCTTGTTTTAGCTGCATTAAAGGTTTACCGGTCATTTCATCCGGCTGTGCTAACCCAAGTAAATGCAAGATGGTCGGCGCTACATCCGACAGCCGCCCATCACTTACCGGGGTCGCGTCGCGACCGACGTAGATAAAGGGCACCGGTAAACTGGTGTGGGCGGTGTGCGACTGCCCGGTGTGATGATCGGCCATTTGCTCAGCATTGCCGTGGTCTGCGGTAATCAGGCACTCACCATGATTACGTTCAAGGGCTTCAAGCACACGACCAATACAGGCATCGACGGCTTCACAGGCCTTTACTGCAGCGTCAAAGTTGCCGGTATGTCCAACCATGTCGCCATTAGGGTAATTACACACGATAACATCGTATTCGCCACTGTCGATTGCCTTTACTAAGGCATCGGTCAGTTCAGTAGAACTCATTTCGGGCTTAAGATCATAGGTCGCTACATCAGGCGAGGGGATCAGTACGCGTTTCTCGCCCGGGAATTCCTGTTCGCGTCCACCACTAAAGAAAAACGTGACGTGGGCATATTTTTCAGTCTCGGAAATACGCAGTTGAGTGCGGTCATGTTTGGCCAGCCACTCGCCTAATACATTGCTCAGCGCATCGGGCGGGAAGGCAACCGGCGCTTTAATATCTGCCGCGTACTCGGTCAACATCACAAAGCTGGCGAGGGCCGGGTGCTGGTTACGTTGAAAGTTGCTGAAGTCAGTTTCAACAAAGGCCCGGGTCAATTCACGTGCCCGGTCGGCACGGAAATTCATGAAAATCACTGCGTCGCCGTCACTGATTGGGGTGTGCTCACCGATCCAGCTTGGTTGCACAAACTCGTCGCTTTCGTCGCGGTTGTAGGCGGCTTCTAATGCGCTCTCGGCACTGTCATAGACCTCGGCCTGGCACTCGGTAAGTAAACGATAGGCACGTTCAACCCGGTCCCAGCGGTTATCACGGTCCATTGCGTAATAACGGCCGATCAGACTGCCAAAGCGGCCTTTTCCAAGTTCAGTGAAACATTGCTGAAACCGCTGCAGGCTCGGCTTCGCCGAGCGTGGAGGGGTGTCCCGGCCGTCGAGGAAGCCGTGCACAATAACGTCTTTAGCACCTTTGTGAGCCGCCATTCTGACCATCGCCAGCAAATGCTCCTCATGGCTGTGCACACCACCGGGAGATAGCAGGCCCATAATATGGACTTTGCCGCCGGCCAGGCTGGCCTGTTGGATAGCGTCGTTGAGGACCTGATTGTCTTCAAAGGTGGCGTCGTCAATGGCTTTACTGATGCGGGTGAAGTCCTGATAAACAATGCGACCGGCACCCAGGTTGACGTGACCTACTTCGGAGTTACCCATTTGTCCGTCGGGGAGGCCAACGGCCATACCGGACCCATCAATCTGGGTGTTCGGGCGGGTTTTGTATAATTCGTCCAGCACTGGGGTGTGTGCCGCTGCAATCGCATTATCAGGGGCGTCTTCACGTAAACCCCAGCCATCAAGAATTAAAAGAGCGAGTGTTTTTTTGCGAGCGCCTGGCGACGTATTCATAAACTGCCTCAATTAGATTAGTCGTCTGCAGAAAACCGGTTTTATCCAGGTGATTTACAATAGTGTCAACATTTTACTGCAAACTGGCTATTTAAGCACCCGTCCAGACGGAGATTTTACTGGTAACTCAAATTTGAGTCGGTATACTTTGGGGCTCGATTTTATGCCGTCAGGCGAGCTACAGCGACGTTTTTCGGTTCAGGCAGCAAAAGATTCAACGGGAGTTGCAGCAGTAACATGAATGAATTTATCGATTTTGCGACCGAGCATTACATTCTTACCACTGCATGGTTAGTGGCGTTTTTCCTCTTGGTCAATAGCCTTATTAAGGGCGGTTTATCCTCAGCTAAAATGTTAAAACCGCAGGAAGCGACCATTGCTGTAAACCGGGGTGGTGTCTTTGTCGATGTTCGTTCGGCAGATGAATTCAGCCAGGGGCATATCCAGGGGGCTCGTAATATCAGCCTGGAGCAACTTAAAGCCGGTGAAACAAAAAACCTTGAAAAATTTAAGGACGCCCCCATCGTTGTAGTATGCAACCATGGTAACACGGCTAAACAGGGCGCAGTTGCCCTTGAGAAAGCAGGATTTTCACAAGCGTCAGTGCTGCAAGGTGGGATGTTTGCATGGAAAAATGCCAGTTTCCCGGTTTCTAAGTCGAAAACCTCTGGTAAGAAATCAAAATAATCTTATTCAACAACATTTAGGCAGGAATTTATTATGGCTGATGAAAAGCAACCAGCACAGCAAAATGGCGCCGCTCAAGGTGAGCAACAACAACCTCAATTCGCAATTCAGCGTATCTTTCTGAAAGATGTTTCTTTCGAAGCGCCGAATGCTCCTGATGTTTTCCGTAAAGAATGGAAGCCTGAGCTAAACGTTGATATGAACGTTGGCAACAAGAAAATTGATGAAGGCGTGTATGAAGTAACCTTAACGCTAACAGCTAAAAACACCGTAGAAGGTGAAACCGCGTTTCTGTGCGAAGTGGCGCAGTCTGGTATCTTCAGTGTTTCTGAAGAAATGCCTGAGCCGAATAAAGCGCATACTCTGGGTGCGTTCTGCCCTAACATCCTATTCCCATACGCACGTGAAGCCATCAGCAGCCTGGTCACCCGTGGTACTTTCCCACAGTTAAACCTGGCGCCGGTCAACTTTGATGCGGTTTTCGCTCAGCACATGCAACAGCAGCAAGCGCAACAGCAAGCCGCTGAGCAAAAGCAGGACGCGTAAGCGAGTCATATTGTGACGACATCGGTAGCGAACAACGCAATTACCGTATTAGGGGCGGGGTCTTATGGCACCGCCCTTGCTATTTGTATTGCGAGAAAAGGGGTCCCGCTAACGCTGTGGGGGCGCAATCAGGACGACATTGAAACCATGCGGAGCAAGCGTGAAAACACCCGCTATCTGCCGGATATTCAGTTGCCTGATACCATTACCCTGCAAGCGGACCTGGCCAAAGCGGTGGCGGATGCCGATACCATTTTGGTGGTGGTTCCCAGTTATGGTTTTGCGGACGTACTGCAACAGATCAAGCCTCACTTGCGTCCGAATGCGCGGGTTGCCTGGGCAACCAAAGGGCTTGAACCTGGCACTGGGCGTCTGCTATCAGACGTTGCCGTGGATGTGTTGGGACCGAAGCGGGGCCTGGCTGTCTTATCGGGACCTACGTTCGCCGGCGAGATGGCCCGTGGCATGCCCACTGCGATCGCAGTGGCGTCGAACCAGCCCAATTTTGTCAATGAGCTGTCTGAAATTCTGCACTGCGATAAATCGTTCAGGGTCTATCAGAACGACGACTTTACCGGCATGCAGCTAGGTGGTGCGGTGAAAAATATTATCGCCATTGGTGCTGGTATGGCTGACGGCATCGGCTTCGGGGCCAATACCCGGACCGCCCTGATCACCAGGGGCCTAGCTGAGTTAACCCGCTTAGGCCTGGCGGTGGGTGGCAAACCGGAAACCTTTACCGGAATGGCTGGGCTCGGCGATTTGATTCTGACCTGCACCGATAACCAGTCGCGGAACCGTCGTTTCGGCATGGCCTTGGGCGAAGGAAAAACTGTTGAACAGGCAGTCAAAGAGATTGGCCAGGCAGTAGAAGGGTACCGCAATACCAAGGAAGTCTACGAGCTTGCTAAGCGCTATGACGTAGAAATGCCGATCGTCGAACAAATCTACCTGGTGCTGTATGAAGGCAAAGACCCGATGCAGGCGTCTCAGGACCTGCTGGCTCGAGCGCGCACCACGGAAGGGCTGTAGTTACTTACTGCTGGCCTTAGAGCATCCCGCGTTCAGCGAAGGACACGGTGCCTTCACCGCCGATGACGAAGTGGTCCAGTAAGCCAACATCGATCACTTCCAGAGCGCGTTTGATCCGCTCGGTAACTTTCTGATCGGCCAGACTGGGTTCAGCGACGCCAGACGGGTGATTGTGGGCGATGATGACCGCCGCGGCATTGTGCTGCATCACCAGTTTAACAATTTCCCGCGGATAGACCGGCGCGGCGTTGATAGTGCCCATAAACAGTTCCGTGTAGTGTAACAGTCTATGCTGAGTATCCAGTAGCAGCACAGCAAAGACTTCACGCGGCTGGTGACGCAACTGGGTAGCCAGGTAGTCGCGAACCAGTGACGGGCGTGTGAAGCCCTCTCCGCGACTTAGTGCCGCAGCCAGATAGCGTTTGGAAAGCTCAAGCACTGCCTGCAACTGAATACTGCGCGCCGGACCGATACCATTAAGTGCACACAGCTGCTTGCCCTCCATGGCCAGTAAGGGGGCGAGTCCACCGCTTTGCTGCAGTAACTCGCGCGCCCAGTTAATGACATTCTTTCCAGCTGTACCAGTCCCAAAGAGCAGTGCCAGTAGTTCGGCATCACTTAATGACTGGCTGCCGTGACGAATAAACTTTTCCCTCGGCCGTTCTTCAAGCGGCCAGTTTTTGATTACGTTGTCCATGCAACTACTCCCTGTTAACTTGTTCCCTGACTATTGTCCGCCGCTCAGCCCTGAGCTAGTAAGCACTTACAGCCTAGCCAAGGTAGGTGCCAAATGCCTATAGGTCGTGGTATCTTAAGCTAAATTTGCGACATATCGGCGACTTCAGAGATGACTTCAGAGATGGAAAACCAACAGTCTAAGCGCGTCATTCTGGCCCTGACCGGTGGCATCGCCGCCTATAAAACGCCAGAAATCGTACGCCGTTTGAAAGAACGAGGGATTGAAGTAAGAGTTGTGATGACCGCAGGGGCTAAGTCGTTTATCACGCCGCTGACCATGCAGGCCGTTTCAGGTCTGCCGGTTCATGATGACCTACTCGACCCGGCTGCAGAAGCAGGCATGGGCCATATTGAACTAGCCAAGTGGGCAGATTTAATTCTGGTCGCCCCGGCAACCGCTAGTGTGATGGCTAAGCTGGCACATGGACAGGCGGATGACTTGCTTGGCACCTTGTGTCTGGCCACAGCAGCGCCTGTTGCAATTGCGCCGGCGATGAACCAGCAAATGTGGGCGGCGCTAGCCACCCAGCGTAATCTGGCTCAGTTACGTGCCGACGGCAAACTTATCTGGGGGCCGGGCGAGGGCTCGCAAGCTTGTGGAGATGTCGGCTCGGGACGCATGCTGGAACCCGCTGAGCTTATCAACCGGGTTATTCAACAGCTCGAAGGCAGGAGCATGTTATTGGCCGGCACCCGAGTGATGATCACGGCGGGCCCAACCCGTGAAGCACTCGATCCGGTGCGTTATATCAGCAATCATAGTTCCGGTAAGATGGGCTTTGCGCTGGCCGAAGCAGCGCGAGCGGCAGGCGCCGAGGTTACTTTGATTGCCGGGCCGGTCACTTTGCCTACCCCCTCGGGTGTGACCCGGATTGACGTTGAGTCTGCGTTGCAGATGCAAGCAGCAGTCGATGCCAGAATAGCAGAGCAGGACGTCTTTATAGGCTGTGCCGCAGTAGCCGACTACCGTGCCGCCGAGGTTGCTGAACACAAGATGAAGAAGAAAGGCACAGAAGACGACCAGCTTGAGCTGCGGCTGATTAAAAATCCGGATATTCTGGCTAGTGTCGCGACTATTTCGCAGTCACGCCCTTATACTATGGGGTTTGCGGCCGAAACACAGGATGTAGCAGATTATGCGATAGGCAAGCTCGAACGCAAAGGTCTGGATATGATTGCGGCCAATGATGTGAGTGTGGCAGGCAACGGATTCAATAGTGATGCCAATAGCATCGAGCTGTTTTGGCGCAATGGCCCCACGGATATTGCGCATGAGTCGCTTGGTAGTGCCAGCAAACGAGAGCTGGCAGAAAAAATTGTCCAACATCTGAGTCAACAACTACAGCAACGAGAACACTGAATGATGAATAACAACCCAGGCAAGAAAGTGGATATAAAAGTACTGGATCCGAAAATGGGTCAGGAGATCGCGTTACCTGAATACGCAACACCGGGTTCAGCGGGTTTAGATTTACGCGCCTGTCTGGACGCGCCGCTCCACATAGAGCCGGGAGAAACCGTTTTAATCGGCACCGGGCTGGCGATGCATATTGCTGATCCAGGCCTTGCTGCAACCATTTTGCCGCGCTCCGGGCTTGGCCATAAACATGGTATCGTACTTGGAAACCTGGTCGGTTTAATTGATTCGGATTACCAGGGCGAGCTGAAAGTGTCATTGTGGAACCGCAGTGACAACGCGTACAGGGTTGAACCCGGTGAACGTATTGCACAAATGGTGATAGTGCCAGTGGTGCAGGTGGAGTTTAATCTAGTCGATGAGTTTACTGACAGTAGTCGTGGGGAAGGCGGCTTCGGTCATTCAGGAACGCAATAAGCTACACAGATACACACTACGATAAAAATAACGCAGCATATATCAGGGATTAAAGAAGGACCCACACATGTCACAGCCGAAAACCAATCGTCGCGAGGCTATTTTGCAGAGCCTCACTACCATGCTTGAAAATAGCCCGGGGAAACCTATCACAACGGCGCGTCTGGCCGCAGAGGTCGGTGTATCGGAAGCGGCTCTATACCGCCATTTTCCGTCTAAAGCGCGCATGTTCGAGGCGTTGCTGGACTATCTGGAAGATATTTTGCTGGGTGGTATTAACCGCATTCTCGAACATGAAAAGGATAGCACCGAACGGGTTCGCCTGAGTGTCCGCCTGTTACTGGATTTCGCCACGCGAAGTCCTGGTATGGCGCGCATTTACACTGGGGATGCATTAAGCGGGGAGCATGAACGCCTGCGTCACCGTGTTGCAGCGATCGCAGATAAGATCGAAGCACAGTTTAAACAGATGCTTCGCGAGCGACGGATTCGTGACGGGCTGACGTCGAGCATGGAAGAAGGCATTTTAGCCAATTGGGTACTAGCTTTTGTAGAGGGGAAGATCGTACAATTCGTGCGTTCTGGTTTTACCCGCAAACCAATCGATCATTTTGATCAGCAATGGTCACTAATTGAGCAGCAACTAAAAAATTAAGCGGTTTTACTTGCTTTTACCGCTCAAATTTTGTATAAATTGCGCCCTCGAATTTAAGGCAAGGCCACCGCGGCGAAAGGCGAGCTTGCAAGCAATTTTTGGAGTAAATGAAAATGTCACGAGTATGCCAAGTTACAGGTAAGCGACCTGTGGTTGGAAACAACCGCTCACACGCGCGCAACGCAACGCGTCGTCGTTTCCTGCCAAACCTGCAGACTCACCGTTTCTGGGTTGAGAGCGAGAAACGTTGGGTGAAGCTGCGTATTTCTACTAAAGGAATGCGTATTATTGATAAGAACGGCATTGACGCAGTATTGGCAGGTTTACGTGCCGATGGCGTTAAAGTCTAAATAAAGGGAGCTCATTACGATGCGCGATAAGATCCGTTTAGTATCTTCAGCTGGTACAGGCTTCTTTTATACCACTGATAAAAACAAACGCACCATGCCTGAGAAAATGGAGATCAAAAAGTTTGATCCGAAAATTCGCAAGCATGTGATTTTCAAAGAAGCGAAAATCAAGTAAGTAGTGTTTGTTAAAAGCCCGGCCCTGGCCGGGTTTTTTGTATCTGCAATCTGGCCAGCCAACCATGTTCCGATTAATTTCCAGTAGCCGCCTTGTTAAGCCAATTTTCCTCTTGGTTATGCTTTCCTATGTGCCACCTTTTCTTTGGTATTTGATTAGCGGGCAAGGCTTCTATCAGCACGGCTACCATGTCTTGCTGGTACTGCTTGCCTCCGGGCCTGCTACCGGTGCCACTTTGCGCTGGCCGTTGCTGGCGACGTTTCTGATTGCCTCGATGCTGCTCAATCTACTGATTCTGGTATTGGACACGGCGGGACTGCGGCTGAACGCCTCGATATCTCTTGCTGCGCTGGTGTTACTAGCGCTGAGTGTGCTCTGGTACTATTTGGTTTGGGGATTAGTGCTGTATCTGCGCTGGCGTAAAAAACGCTAGCCTGGTTTAGCGGGGTGGATCGATAATACCGCTAATTGAACTGTTAAGACGAAACCAGCCGGTGATGCTGAAGCGTTCTTTTAGTCCGGTTTTCACTTCATGGACGAACCGATCGCTGAGAAAAATCACCATGGTACCTAAAGTCGGCAGCACCTCTGTCAGTACCTCACCGCGCTCACCATACAGCACAAGCTCGCCGCCATCGGCTTTGCTCCATTGTGGATTGAGATACAGCACAGTGGTGAGGATGCGGTTGCTGCGACCTTTAAACGCGTCCAGGTGTTTTTTATAGAAAGCGCCCGGACGGTAACGGGCCAGATGAGCTTCGTAATCGAACAGGCCCATGAACAACTCCCGATTGAGTCCCTGCCGCAGCTGGTCCATGTGCGTCAGGTAATCGGATTCAACACCATGCTGTTTGTCCAGCCAATGGATGGTATCGCTGCGGACATTGGTATTAATGGTTTGCTGTTGCTGACGGCCAATCGCAGCTAGCTGCCACTGGCTGTCATCCAGTGATTGAGCATAACGATAGAACTGCAGAGCTTTCTGTTGGCTAAAAAATTGTGGCACAATGAAATAACCGTGCTCGGCGAGCTCGTCGGCAATACCAGAAATATCCAAGTGTGGTGTTTCCTTTAGTCAAACGGCGCACAATATATAGTGTTCTGGCGAACAAGTGAACAGGCATAATATGAAAAAAACACAGTCTGACCAACGTAGTATTTTCGGGATCACGCTTTCAAAGCGGGGCTGGAACAACGTGATCATTTACGTTGTGTTAGCTTTTATGTTTATTTTCTACTTCCTTGGTCATGATAGCAGCCGAAATGCATCTGACGAGTCTTTCCGCCCATTTGCGGTCTTTAACATTGTTGAGTTACGTGACCAGCAACATGATCTTGTTCGCGTGGGCAACCAATGGGAATTGCGCGGCGGGCAGTTGACCAGTGCAGAGCAAAGCAACTGGCTGGATGCCTGGCAAAGTCTTACCCTGAAACCTTACGACGGCCTTCTGGAAGGCGAAGAATATGCGGTCGAAGTCAGTGTGGCGGATCAGAACGGCGTACTTAAAATTGCGGTGTTCTTTCAGCCGAACCAAGTTCTGGTAGCGTTGCCTGGTTACGATACCGTGTTTTTGGCCACCCATGAGCAAGCCACCAGCTTACGACCGCCGCGATAGGCAGCAACGATATGCCAGAATTACCCGAAGTAGAAACCAGCCGACGCGGAATTGAACCGCATATTGTCGGCAACCCTGTGGTTCAGGTACGAGTCCATCAGCCTCAGCTGCGCTGGCCAATACCGGCTAGTGTGCAGCTGATAAGCGGGCAGGCGATCACTAGCGTTGAACGCCGTGCCAAGTACTTGTTATTGCACACAGCACCCGGCATTCTAATCATTCATTTGGGTATGTCCGGTGCGTTACGCATTGTTGATGCAGCGTTACCACGCAGTAAACACGACCATTTTGAAATTGAATTCGCTTCAGGCCAGGTACTGCGCCTGAATGACCCGCGACGTTTTGGTGCTGTACTGTGGCAGGAGCACGGCAGCGAATTGTCTGTGCTTAGTCGCCTTGGCCCGGAACCGTTGACCGATGAGTTCAGCGGACAGCGTCTTTATACCTTGTCGCGCTCGCGACGCAGCGCAGTAAAAACCTTTATTATGGATAATGCAGTGGTCGTAGGGGTTGGCAATATCTATGCAACCGAAGCGCTGTTTGCGGCGGGTATTGACCCGCGACGTGCGGCCGGGCGTATTTCGCTGGCACGGTATCAGGTGCTGAGCAGTGCAATTAAAGCAGTATTAACTAAAGCGATTGAACAAGGCGGCACCAGCTTAAAAGACTTTACCCAGGCGGACGGCAAGCCTGGGTACTTTAAGCAGGAGCTGCTGGTGTATGGCCGCGCCGGAGAGCCCTGTGTAAGCTGTCAGACGGTGCTGGAAACAATTCAGCTAGGGCAGCGTGCTTCTGTCTATTGTCGTCGTTGTCAGCGCTAGCGAGCGTCGTCCTGCGCTGATCGAAGGATCTCCGCTCGTTCTGCGGCTGAGATGAAACGGGGGTGGTAGGGGCCATGCGGCAAACTTGAAAATGCCCGTCGGTTCATTTCTCGTGCCAGCGGAATATAGTCTTGCTGCGCCGTGTTTAACGCGGTTTCCAGTAAGGCTCCCAGCAGACTGCTGCTGTCTCCTCCGGTATTTACCGATTGTCGCTCATTAGCCTGCCAGACAACCTCGCCGGTATGGGTCGAGACCAGTTGATACTGAGCAGCGACGGTAACCGACCCACCGATCACCAAGTAACTGGTATCCCATGCAACCAGCGTGGTTTGCAATACCATGTCGGCACCAAACAATTCATAGAAACGGCGTGGGTCGACGCTCTCAAGCTGAGCGCCGTCTATAATCCCCTGATCACGTAACAGCTGTTGGGTCAGTTGACTGGGGAATACGTAAAACCCGGCCCGGGTTAAAGGCACCGCAAGGCTGGTATAGAAAAGATCCGGCGCCTGAGCTGCGGTCGTCCGATTGGCTGGCGGCAGGACGAGTACGCTGCGCATATTGGGTGAATTGAAATACGCGTATTCATCGGGCGGAGCTGAACTGGCACATGCACTCAGGGTCAGCGCCACGACAAGGGCGAGAACCACTGTTTTAAGATGGGTCATTGGCTTGCTCCTCAGTGGCATTCTGGTCCGTGGCTGGGCCTGCTGGTTTGTCGTTTTCGTCGGTCACCACAGGCTCAGGTACAACCACAGGTGGCACGACATCGGCAAACCAGCGCCGAATGAACAGGTTCGACTCAGGATAAAGCTGACGCTCACGATTAACGTAGTACGCGTAGGTCTGCTGATTGCCTAACTGGCGTTCGTAGTTAGCAAGCTCAAGTAAGGTACCGGGAGGCGGTGGCCAGCCACGACTGTCGCTGACCGCAACGATATTACGCAGGGTATCGATGTGGCGTTGGCGGGCCTGGTCGCCAGGCGTATTCTCAAGCTCATAATAGCTCGATTCATAGCTACCCCAGTACATCCCTTGCCGTGGTTGGCTGGCGCAGGCTGAGAGGAGCAGACAGAGACTGATTATGAGCCCGTGGCGTAAGCGTAATTTAGTCATATGAGTTTAGGTCAGGGCACACGAATGGCGACAGCGTTTCCATTGGAAACGTACAGCTCGCGGTTTATCAAAACTCTGTCGTTGCGGTATATCTGCACATGCAAAGGCCCCGGTGAAACTTCAAAGGCGGCAAAGCGCTGACCTTCAAGTTGAAAGGTCCGGGTCTTGCCTTCACGCAGCGTGATTGGGTCCTGGCTGTTGATGATCAGAACAGTTCCCATGAAGTTACCGGTAAGATGTAAAAAGGCCTGCTCGCTGGCTGGCTGTGTGACCCGTTCATAACTGCTGGTGCAGGCATTGAGCACCAGTAGGGCGAACGCGACACTGATAATGGTTATAAAACGGGGCATAGTCAATTCCTTAAAGACAGAATATCGGTTATCTACTCGGCGCGTATGACCAGGTTATCGAAGTCGTCGCTCAACTCGGTATCGCTGCGTACCAGCGATAACTCATTGTCACCACGACCAATAAAGTCGATGACCTCAATTTGACCGAGTCGAGTCGGAGGAAGTTCGATGTTGAGCCCTGTTTGTGGGTTCTTAACCTGCTCACCACGACGATAAAGGACCAGTTGCTCACCCCGGCTAAGACCCTGCTGCGAGCCACCGGTCATTAATAAATGGCCGTCCTGACGACCTATTAAATAGGCCTGCCAGGGCTTATCCAAAAGATTCTCCATCAGGTTGCTGACCAGCTGTGATATCGCGGCTGAGACCGCTTGATCTGCCAGCGCGGTGTTGAATGCCGCGCGCTCACCTACGCCAAAGGTAGTGCTTGCCTCGGCCCGGGCTTCGCCACTGGCCTCTTCCGAAAAGACGATTTGTCCGTTGCTGGTGTCAACCAAGCGCACGTTTACTGTGGCCCGCGCTTGCTGGATACGGTTACGGGTGAAAATGCCGGTTTCACTAACATTAGAATGACCAAATTCGGAGACTGAACCGACAATAAGGTAATCCGCGCCGACCCGACTCGGTTCAAGGTTGGCGTAGTTTTGTTCTGCGATAACCTGGTTCAGGTCAGTTCGCTCTAACATAATGAAACGACCGCTGTCGGTTAGTCTGGAGGCAAGAATATCACTTGCCTGTTTGCCCAGACGGTCAAAATTGTCATCCACAAAAAAGCTACTGCCGCGACGAGTTTCATCACTAAAGCGGGCAATGGCGACGCGTCGTTTCAGCCCTTCATAAGGTTCATCCTGCTGCAGACTTGGACTAACCTGCGGCGATGACGGGGTCGGATTCACCCGTTCATTGGTTGAAGTGGCACAGGCAGCCAGAGTGATGCTTATGAGAAGTAAAAGTGCCGATCGAAAAGGGGAGCGAATCATAGTTATCGAGTCCTTGATGGTAAGTAGTCAAACGCTGCTAAGTATAGAAAACAAACATATTTATGCTACATAAATGTAGAGTAACTTACTGCAAAACAGATACAAATACCTGAGCTTACTTTAGTCGCTTTTTGCCGCCTGTGGTGGCTCTTTGCTGACGTTTTACATTGTCTTACATTGTCGCCTTAATCCAGTCAATAAAATCCTCAGGCTGATTGAGAAAGGGAGCATGTGCACTGCTGGCAAAAATTTCACAGTCACCTGATGTAATCTGATTTGCAACCGCCACTGGTACCAGGCTGTCGAGCCGACCATAGGCGCGGTAGAAGGGCATACTCAGTTGCGACAACTGGTCGCGCAGGTCAACTTTTTCCAGCCAGTTTAAACCCGCTTGCAGTGCTTCGGGGACCGGCAACGGTTTTTTTAGCAGCAGTGCCTGCAACTGCTTGATATCATTTCGGGCGGAGGGAGCCCCCATTGCCTGCACCGCTAAGAAGCGTTTCAGCGTGGTCTTAAAGTCATCCCTTAGCTGAGCCTGAAACGCCTTTAATACGGTGGGGTCCATGCCGGGCCATCCGTCGTCAGGTCGACTGACGAAGCAAGGGGAGCTGGCGACTGTATACAGCCCGGTGACGCAATGTGGATGACGCAACGCCAGTGTAGTGGCGAGCAAGCCACCCATAGACCAACCAAGTACCGCCGCCTGTCCGGTCGGAGTATGGGTTTGAATATAATCAGCCAGATAGTCCGCAACGGCGCTGGCTTCAGTCAAGTCGTCTTTCCACTGCGCGTCACCAAAGCCAGGCAAATCAAGGGCATGAACGTCGATTGAGCCTGGAATGGCTTGCTCAAGCTGAGGTTTTATCGATTCCCAGACTGCGGCGTTCAACCCCCAGCCGTGAAGCAGAACCAAACTTTGCGCCATGGCTGACTCCTGTTTATAGGGTAAAGGTTCATACTAAACCCATGATTATCCACTGATGTTGAGCTATGTCTTTCTTTTCTTTGGATATTGTAGGGCAGTGTTGGTTGTGTGACCAGAGCTGCGTTGATCACTGCGGTCTGTGTTCGACCTGCTTCAACGATTTACCGCGATTGCCACCGCACAATCTACGGCCACTGACACGCCCTGATTATTGCCATACCTGGGTTGCCCCGTTGTCGTTTCAGCCGCCGACAGACCGCTGGCTATATCGCTTTAAGTACCATTCAACGCCGGCGCTTGCGAGTCATTTTGCGGTCTTGCTGGCGGCTCAAATTATTGCCTACCATAAGCAGTCATGTACCCCCTTACCGGATGCGGTATGTGCGGTACCTATGTCATGGAGTCGGTGGCGACAGCGCGGTTTTAACCAGGCCTGGGAGCTGGCTACAGCGACTGCAAAGGTCTTGGGACTGCCGGTGCTTGATAGACTGATCCGGGTTGGTGGCGAACATCAGCAACATCAGTTGGACTGGGCCGCACGGCAAGCGAACGCCGATCAGGCATTTGCCCACTGTGGACGAGCCTGTGGGTGTCGCCATGTGGCAATTGTGGATGATGTTATTACGACAGGTGCAACCCTGACGGCGGCGGCCAGAGTGTTACTGGAGAGTGGGGTAGAACAGGTCAGCGGGTGGGCACTGGCGTACACACCCGCTGAATACCATGGTGAGGGTTAGTGCGCGTGCGCATGCTCCATTTCGGCATCAGCCGCTTCGTCATCGTCCGACGTCGTGCCGTGTGCATACTGAGACCAGAAAATAGCATTTGCTAACAGTTTCGAAGTGCCCCAGAAAAAGCCGCGGAAGTTCACGTTGTCGGCAAAACCTACGACTCGTCCGCTACCAAAACGATGTGCAGCAACACTGGTGCGGTCCCGCAGTACATCGCGGTTCTGACTGGATACGTAACCAGCAAGAACAGGTTCTTCACGGTAACGTGCGACATCAACAAAAGGAGAAGTGTCGGCCATCATCGCCATTGTGCTGTCTTTAAAGACCGGCAGGTACTGGCGGGTGTAACCCACTGCAAGCGGGTGACTAAGATCAAGCTCGGTTTCAAAAATGGCACCGGCTACACGTTGCTGAGCGTAAAACTGGTCACGCTCGCCGTAACTCAAACCATGTTTTTTGAATTGCTCGTCAAACTCTGCCTGCTCGACAAAGCTCACCCCAAGGATCTCTTTCTCAGCCATCCAGCGCGCGCCGCCTTTTTGACCGATTAGGGTACCGCCGTGAGTAACCCAGTTACGGATACGGTTAGTCAGTTGATCATTAAAGTTGTAACGGCCGTTGACCATAATAATATGGCTGTAGCGGTCAATGTTTACCTGCTCCAGGCGCTGCGTTTCGATTTTGCTGACTGGCAGATTGAGATGACGATCCAGGTAGTACCAGGTTTCCCCAGCTTCCTGTACCGGAACACCGTCGCCGACGACCAGAAGTACCTCTGGCATTTCAACCGGGTCGATACTGCGGCTACCAATGTCCATGCCTTCGCTTGGGGTAAGACCACGAGCGATGGTATGGACTGGAACCTGATTGTCGTTGGCATACCCGGCAACTAAATTAGTAACCTGGTCCCATTCTTTCGTCTGGTAAGCGCGAGTGACCAGGGCCGTACCAGCGGGAAAGTGTTGCTCGCCGTTGGCCGTTTCGATGGTCATTGGCTGATGCGCCAGACGAACATGGACATCCTCTTGCAGCAAATTGCTGAGCAGACGAGGGGCAAAATAGTGCTCCCAACTGAATGCATAACCAACGTTGGTTTCGGTTAACCGATTCGCTTGCCAGTTGCGTTCGCCGTCGAATGCTTCCTCGCTGACGCGGAAACTGCGAGTACTGTCTACCTGGGCGAACTCAATGTTAAAAGCGCTCGGTAAGGTCCATGCAGATACGTCGTAAAAGGTGTTGTCAGGAAAGTCCTGGCGGGTGCTAAAAGCGCCTTCGAGTAAACGGAACTGGCGCTGACTGGCTGGAATGTAAAAATCGCGGCCCGCTTTATAGTCTTCGCCGTCGGCAGAAAAGTCTTCACTGACCGCGAAGGCTTCGATTTGATGCTGGCGCAGAATGTTAAGGAGTTCGTCCATCCGCGCCGGATCGGCGTCATCACCACGCAGCATGTAACCGTCAAAGTCAGCGTCACCGGCCAGTTCAATGCTGTCACGGTAAAAGCTCTGCATATAGCTATTCAGACGATCCCGGTTTTCAACCGATCCGCGAATGGTCGACAAGGAGGTCAGGAACTGATTGCGGATAGTAAACGGAAAGGATAGCTCGCCGTTGACTGATTCCTGTAAATGGCCCCGCGATGATGCCTGTTCGAACAAAATCCCGATAGTTCCCTGAATGTCCGGGTAGCTCGAGCCTTTGCCGTAATAGAAGTCATCAAAAGATTCTTCGGTGTAATACAGGCTATGCACATCGTCCAGACTATCCGCGTGGTACTCGGCTAGTAACGCGGTTAGCTCGACATTGCCGTCAGGCGTCATTGGGTTCTTGCGCGATGGGATGCCGGGCTGGAAGAAATATGTCGAGTTGGTGCCCATTTCGTGGTGGTCAGTCAGTACATTGGGCATCCAGCGCTGGTACGCACTGATGCGAGCACGGGACTCAGGGTGTTGTAGCAGCAACCAGTCGCGGTTTAAGTCAAACCAGTAATGGTTCTGGCGCCCACGTAACCATAGTTGTTGCTGTTCGATATTTTGTGAGTCACTAACCAGGTTCTGGCTCTTAAACTGATTGGCCCACTGTGCAAAGCGTCCCAGGCCATCCGGGTTAAGGGCAGGTTCAAGCAGAATCACGGTATTGTCCAGCCACTGCTCGACTTCCTCTCCCTGCGCCGCCGCCAGATAATAGGCTGTCAGCAGTGACGCATTGGCGCCAGACGACTCGTCGCCATGAACACTAAAACCAAGGTAAACGACTAAGGGGGCTTCGCTGACATCGGCGTCGGCCTCAGGATCCGTCAGGGCAAGGTGCTGTTGACGCATTTCCTCGACCCGATCTTTATTCTCTGCTGAGGTGACTGTTACCAGGATCAGCGGACGTCGTTCGTGGCTGTAACCAATAATCTCCATCTGAAAGCGGTCGGAATGGTCGCTGAGTACTTCCATGTAACGCACCAGTTGGTCATGGCGAACATGCCATTCACCGACTTCATAATGCAATACTTCAGCCGGCGTTGGCACGCTTGGGTCAAGCTCGGTACCTGCAGGCAGGTAGTAATCCAGATCGTAGTCTGCTGCCTGGAGCGGCAAGGCAACTAAAGCGACGATCGCCAGTGCCCATCGAAAAAGGTGGTGTTGCATGGTAACTCCCCTGATTTACATATCGTTATCAGGCACGCTAACAGAAGGGCGACTCAAGCTCTAGCGCTTTACTATGCATTGCCGTTTGTTTGCGATAAAATAAACCCTAGTAAATTACTCGGGTATTCTGAGTGAGAGCAATATATCGTGCAAAGAGGTGAGTGATGATTACTATTTCGCAAGCAGCGCAGGGTCATTTCCGTGAACTATTAAGCCAGCAACCAGAGGGCACTAATATTCGCGTGTTTGTGGTTAATCCTGGCATGGCCAATGCGGAATGCGGCGTTTCATACTGCCCGGCAGATTCGCTTGAACCGACTGACACAACGTTGCCATTTGAAGGTTTCGATGCCGTTGTCGATGCCCAAAGCGCGCCGTTTCTGGAAGCTGCCGAAATTGATTTTGTAGAGCAGGATCTGGGTTCGCAGCTGACGCTGAAAGCGCCCAACGCCAAAGCGCGCAAAGTGGACGATGATGCGCCATTGATTGAGCGGGTGGAGTACATGATCCAGACCGAAATCAATCCACAGTTAGCGAGTCATGGCGGACAGGTGATGGTCGCTGAGATTACCGACGATGGCTTTGCCATTCTGCAGTTCGGTGGTGGTTGCAACGGTTGCTCAATGGTCGATGTGACCCTTAAAGAAGGCATTGAAAAACAACTTCTGGAAGAGTTTCCAAATGAGCTGAACGGTGTTCGTGACGTGACCGAGCATAGCCGTGGCGAGCATTCTTACTATTAAAAGTTGTATAAAAAATAACAATCCAAATGCTTGAGTAATCAATGAGTTAATTATTTATGCGTTAATGAGATGTTAGTTTTTTGCAGTGGAAGTGTGATCCTGATCACTTTGTACCCGCGTAGTTAAGATTGCTGAACCCTAACTACATATTAACGAGGTACATCATGATCAGAATCACACAAACCCTGGCCGTGTCGTCACTGGCGTTGGCACTGGCTGCTTGTAACAGCAGTAGCACACGGGTTGAACCTACTCCTACGCCAGATCCTGATCCCGCCGGCAATGCGCAACTGCGTATTCATCACGTTTCAGCGGATGCGCCTGCGGTCAACATTCTTGCTAATGGCGACATTCTGGGTGGCCTTGAAGGTGTCGACTATCAACAGTCTTCGCCCACCCTTGAAGTGCCTGAAGCATCTTATAATGTCACGGTTGATGGCATATTGCCAAGTGGCGAATTTAGCACCGTTATCGACGAGACATTGGCGCTTGAGACCGATGTTCGTTACGAAGTATTTGCCATTGGTCAGCTAGGTGCGGACGATGCGTTCGCTTTTGAACCTTTTATTCTGAATCGTCCGGTAAGTTCGGTCACTGATGGTGATGCCCGGCTGTGGGTCCTGCATGGGGCACCGGTTGATGTCTCTGTTGATGTTTACCTGACCGAACCAGGTGCCGATATTGTCGATGGCAATGCTGCCTACACATTGTCATATAAAGAAGATTCGGAGCCGTTCGAGGTGCCGGCGGGCGACTATGAGGTAACCCTCACGGCGTCAGGTGATGCCAGTAGCGTACTTTTCTCATCACCGCTGACCCTGAATGATGGTGACGACCTGATGGTCACAGCCACTTTAAACACCGCCGCGAACGCTGATGACGCGCCGCTTGCACTGCTCGTCGCCGATGGTGAGAGTTCATCGGTGGTGTACTCGACTACGACAGGGGCGGACCTGCGAGTGGTGCATGCTGCGGCTGATGTACCGGCGGTGGATGTGTATGCCAATCAAGTTACAGGTACGCCTGCGGTTGCAGCACTGGCATTCCCTGAATTCACGGACTACCTGAACGTCGCGGCGGGCGATTATGATTTTCTGGTTACACTGGCTGACGATGCGGACGTGCAACTAGAGCTGGCAGCGTCGTTAGTTGACGGTTGGCAGGGGACTGTAGTTGCCGCCGGTGAGCTGGGCGATGGCAGTGCTAACCTTCAGGCTCTCACCTTCGACAACCGCCGCGTGGCCACCGAAGCTCGGGTTCGGATTGTGCATGCATCACCATTCGCTGGCGATGTCGATATTTATGTTACGCCAAGCAATGACTTCACCGACTCCGCTCCGGCATTTGAAAGTGTACCTTTTAATGCGGCTGAACTAGCCACCACCGGGAACGTACCGCTGGCAGCAGGCACTTACTTTGTGACGGTAACCCTGGCCGGTCAGACCGATGCGGCGCTGGGTCCACTTGAAGTGGATCTTGAGGCTGGTGGAATCTACACGGCGGTAGCTGTCGGCAACGATGCGGATAGCCTGGGTCTGGTGCTAATGGATGATTTGGCCCCGAGCGGAAACTAATAGTTTAACTTTCGACATGCCCATGTCATTTCAGGCCGCCTTCGGGCGGCCTTTTTTTCCTCATCGATTATGAGGTTAGGGTGAGCATCTGGCGGCGTTGCAATAACAGCCATTGCCAGACACCCCGGCTGAGCATAAACAGGCTAAGTGCGAACCACAGCCCGTGGTTTTGCCAGCTTAACGTCAGCAACCAGGCCGGCACAAAGCCAAACAGTGCGGCCAGCAGCATTGAATCACGCATCGCTTTACTCTGCGAAAGGCCGATATAGATACCATCAAACAGATAACTCCAGTGAGCTAACAATGGCATCACAATGAGCCAGGGCAGATAACTTTCGGCGACGCGAATGACCTCTGGAATATTGGTAATCAAGCGGATAATGGCGCTACCGGTGAACAAAAACAGCAGACTGTAGCTAACGGCAAAAAGCATTGACCAAAACAGGCTTAAACGAAACCAGTGCTTCAGTCTGGCAGCGTTGCGCTGCCCTTTGGCCTGACCCACCAATGCTTCTGCTGCATAAGCAACGCCATCAAGCCCCAGTGAAATAAGCATCAGAAACTGCATCAGCACCGCGTTTGCGGCGACGGTAGTGGCCCCATAATAGGAAGCGTAGGCGGTCATCACTGCCATACACAGCTGGAGCACTAGCGAGCGGATGAATATATTCTGGTTCAGAGTTAGTAAGTCTTTACATACTTTCAGGCTGATTTGCTTAAAATGACGCAACTGCAGGGTCAGGCCGCGGTGAAGAAAAAACAGGCCAGTCAGGGCGGTTACCCATTCAGCACTGACCGATGCCCAGGCGGCGCCGGCAACATTCATGCCGAGGCCAATAATTAAAACCACGTCGAGTATGACATTGATAAGATTACTCAGGATCACCAGTACCATGGCGCTACGTGCTTGTTGCCGTCCAAGTAATACGCCCAGAATGACCAGCATACTTAGCGCGGCTGGGGTGCCCCACAGGCGAATACGGATATAGTCCGTGGCTAACAGCTGTAACGCGTCGCTGGCGCTCACCAGCTGCCACAGAGACCACAGAATAAGTGGCTGCAATGCAATA
Source organism: Aliidiomarina soli (assembly GCF_003986975.1). Classification (GTDB taxonomy): domain Bacteria; phylum Pseudomonadota; class Gammaproteobacteria; order Enterobacterales; family Alteromonadaceae; genus Aliidiomarina; species Aliidiomarina soli. The sequence goes on from NZ_PIPO01000002.1 coordinate 401,268, forward strand.
ATGACAACACCGAGCACTACTGCGAATAACAAGCCGTGTACGGCAAAGGTACGTTGGGAGTGGATGTCGTCTGCGCCGAAACTTTGTGCCACCAGCCCGGTGGTGGACATGCGCAAAAAAACCGCCAACAGATAGACGAAATTAATAGCCATGGCACCAATTGCAACGGCACTCAAGTAGATAGCGTCCGGCAAATGCCCTATGATGGCTGTATCAACCAACCCTAATAAAGGGGCGGCGATGTTGGAAATAATCATTGGCAAGGCAATCGCAAACAGCGTGCGATGGTCACCTGGATTTTTCAGTACAGACTGCAACAAAGAGGACTACCTATGCATTTTTGGGGACTGGTAAAAGGCACTGCTTTGGCGGCGCTGCTGGCAGTGTCGCTGCCTTTCGACGCTGCCGCCGAGGCTGAGCCGAGTGTATCTATATTAATGTACCACCATGTTAGTGAGAGTACACCACGCTCAACCACAGTGTCACCGGACGAATTACGAGCACATCTGCAGTACCTGGCGGACAATGACTTTACCGTGATTGATATCCGTGACGCTATTGCTGGTGTGAAAGGCGAGGCCGAGTTACCTGATAAAGCGGTAGTGCTGACCTTTGATGATGCTTACGAAAACATTTTTAGTGCTGGGCGACCGATTTTGCAGGAATTTGAGGTGCCATGGACCTTATTTGTTACCACCGACCCCATTGGTGAGCGGCCTGGGCGCTATATGAGTTGGGACCAGGTCCGTCAGTTACATGACGAAGGCGTTACCATTGCTAACCACACCACTGACCATGCCCATATGCCTCGCCGTGATGACGCCGAGTGGCGACAACGTGCGGCCGAGAATATTCTCCAGGCGGAGCAAAAAATCCTCGATGAAGTAGGCGTTAGTCACCAGTTGTTCGCTTTCCCATATGGGGAGTATGACAATGTGTTACTGGAGCTTGTTGAAGAGCTTGGCTTCACCGGCTTTGCTCAGCACTCGGGCGGATTTGGGCCGACCTCGGATATGCGCGCTATTCCGCGATTCGCGGCTGCCGGGGTGTATGCAGACCTTAGTTCATTGGGGACCAAAATGGCGGCACTGGCATTCCCCATTAAGGAGGTTCGCTACGAGGACACCTTGCTGACTCATGAACAGACCCGTCCGACTCTGGAAATCGAATTCGAGGTGCGCGATTTTCGCCCCTCACAAGTAACCTGTTTTATCAGCAATCGGGCACACGATATTGAGTGGATTGATGATAATACTATGCGTGTGCAGGCTGAAGATGATCTTGGCTTTGGCCGTTCGCGATACAATTGTACCGCGCCCAGTATCAGTAAGCCCGGTCGTTATTACTGGTATTCACAGCAGTGGATACGAATGAACGAAGAGGGTAGCTGGCCAGGTTAAGTTTGCGTTGCCCCGGAACAAAAAAGCCCGAACCTGGTTCGGGCTTTTTTATGCCATTTTTTCTGAGCTCTTTATGCCATCCCTTTATTCAAGGTAACGGATAATGCGTTTAAGGTCATTTACCAATAAAGTTGGGTTAACGGTCGGTATCATTCCCGGCTCATGGCTGGCGCGAAAAACCGCTTGCTGATGGCCTTCTGGGCTAATCAAAATAATAGCCGCACTGTGATTAACCAGATAGTTGGTTTCATCTTCTTCCGGAATGCTATACATCAGCCCGATGTTACGCACGAACGGGAACAAATCTTTATGTTCACCGCGCACACCGAGGAAAGGAGGCTGGTCAGAAGCGTCAAGACCGTCGTTAAAGAAGCCTACATAGTCCCTCAGGCGAGGAATATCATCACGCTGGGGGTCGACAGAAACCATCCATACCTGCATCGGCGTAGCGCTGACCTGATTAATATCAGTCCAGCTTTGCTTGAGCTGCGCCATGGTGGTGGGGCAGATATCAGGGCAAAAGGTGTACCCGGTAAAGATAATGGTCCATTGCCCTAACAGGTCGTCATTACTGACCTGGCGTCCTGCAGCGCTTTCATTGTCGGCGTCTGGTGCTGCGGTGCTGTGTAAAGTGAAAGGGTCGATACTACGTGGACTGGAGTAAAGCAGACTGGTTTCCAGTTGTGGAGGCCCCGGGTTGGCAATTTTCTGATAGCTCCACACACCGCCAACCGCAACCAGCGCCAATAATAAGATAAAAACTATACGTAACATCATGTGAATAAGTAATGGTCCACAAGTAATAGAATGAATAAGCCCATCAGGTACCAGATAGAGTACTTGAACATGTTGTAGGCAGTTAGTTTCGATGGGGCAAACTTCAGTTTCCAGGCGTAGCCAAGAAAACCAAGATTCAGTGCGCTAACACCGGCAAGGTACAGCCAGCCCGACATACCGGTTAAAAAGGGCAGAATACAAACCACCGTCAACAAAACTGTATAGAGAAAAATGCAGGTCTTGGTGAAATCAATGCCGTGAGTCACAGGCAGCATCGGGATATCGGCTTTCGCGTAGTCTTTAGCGCGATGCACGGCGAGTGCCCAGAAATGCGGTGGCGTCCAGGTGAAAATAATCATCACCAGTAAAACCGCATTGGCGTGAATTTCTCCGGTGACGGCGGTCCAGCCCAATAAGGGGGGGGACGCCCCGGCGAGCCCGCCAATCACGATATTTTGAGGGGTCGCACGCTTGAGGTACATGGTATAAACGAACGCGTAACCGACTAAGCTAGCCAGGGTGAGCAGCGCAGTAATGCGATTTACAAATAGCTCGAGGACGAGGTAGCCAAGGGCGCCAATGATTGCAGCGAAAGTCAGTACCTTGACTGGCGACAAGGCCCCGGTTGGCAATGGACGGCGCAGGGTTCGTGCCATTTTGGCATCAATATGGCGATCAACGAGATGATTAATAGCCGCTGCAGAACCCGACATCAGACCAATACCGGCCACCGCAGGCACCAACACCTCGAGACTGACCCAGGTGGTCGTGGCCAGGCACATGCCAACCACTGCGGTTAACAGCAGTAATGCCACCACCCGAGGCTTGGTGAGTTCGAGATAATCACGCCATTGCGCACGTTTGGCTGACGCCTGTGCAATCGCTTGATGAGCCATAAGAGGTTCCCCTTTCTTATTATGCTTTGCGGGATAAATTATAGTTTAGTCCGACTAAGGAAATGAGCAACAGCGCACCGACCGCATTATGGGCGACGGCTACTGCAAGCGGCAGACTAAACACTACATTACTGACACCGAGCGTCAATTGCACGATCAGTAACAGGGTAATAATAAATGTATGAGTACGGAACTGGTTAGAGCGGGCTGTATGCCAGAGCTTGTATAGTAAATAACCCACCACTAGTGTGGTAACAATGGCGCCAAGCCGATGCAGTACATGCATGGTCATGCGTTCAGCGTAGCTATGAACGCCAAACTCGTAAGTAGCGGCTTTGGGCAGACTAAAGGCTCCGGCGAGGTCGAAACGGCTGAGCCAGGGGCCCTCACAAATGGGTAATTCGGTACAGGCAACCGCTGCATAATTAGCAGCAACCCAGCCCCCCAGTGCAATCTGGCCGACTACCACAACCAAGGCTAACGCGGCCAGCCCTCTTAGTTTACGCAAATTCAAATCGCCGCCCGGAATGCGGAAGTCGTTTTCTCGCTGATATAACAGGTAAAGTAAGGAAAAGGTGGCGAACCCGCCCAGTAAATGGAGCATGACGATCACTGGTTGCAGCATCATGGTAACCGTCCACATTCCAAGCGCAGCCTGAAAGCAAATCAGCACCAGCAGAATAATCGGCAGCTTCATTGGCTTGCTGCTCTGAGACGCTTGTAGCTTGCGGCGAATGGCGACCACTGCAATGGCGAGAACAAGAAAACCGAGAGTACCGGCTGCATACCGGTGGATCATTTCGTGCCAGGCTTTTTGCGTATCCAGCGGGGCGTCAGGGAAGGCCTCAACGGCAACTGTCTGTCGAGCTTCGCTATGCGGCACACTGAGGAAGCCATAACAGCCGGGCCAGTCTGGACAGCCCAAACCCGCATCCGTCAGACGAGTGAATGCGCCAAGGACAATAACGATAAAGCAAAAAACCAGGGAAAATTTAACCAGATTACGCATCAGTGCTTACCCCACACGAGACATTTTTAATAGTTTTTTTAAGTCATCCAGCATATCACTACCGCTCTGGATAGCCGTGTCACGGTCTGCACTGCCTTCATAGCGCATCATCACCGCGCCCAGCGGATCGATAATAAACAGACTGCCTTGCGGTTGCTCGCTAAGCTGGTCGTGTAACTGCGGCAGTACCAAATACTGCAAGCGGCTACCCTCTTCAGGCGCCGGTAAAGCAGAGACATCTGGCCCGGCCTGAATTGCTATCGGGGTGACGCGGTCGCTTTCGCGACCAAGTGCCATATCGACCTGTTGGATAACATAGAGGCCGTTGATACAACGCTGGTCACAGTCTGCTGGAACGCGGTACGCAAGGCGCCAGGTCTGCGGCATGGATTCGTTCTCACTGCTGCTGGCTTCAATTGGCGGACTAATCAGCTCCCCTTTATTGGTAACACCGGGGGTAAACCAGCCAAGGCTAAGAATAATCTGGGCGCCGGCTAACGGGATCAAAAAGCACAGGAAGATGCCTATAAATAGACGGCGGTTTTTTCGTTTGCGCTGTTGCTCGCTTTGAGTAGCGGATGGGTTATCAGAGGTGGTCATGGTTTGTGTTCTCCTGAACCATTCTTATTGTTTTTGCCAGAGTCTTCAGATGTATGCTGTTGTTGCAAAGGCTGGGGCGGACGCCGGGCGAGGCGTTTATTCGCTATCAGAAAGATAACCAGCGCCGCAATTGCCAGACCGAACCACTGCGCGGCATACGCATAATGACGATGCGGCTCCATCACCACGACTGGCCAGTCACGGCGAAAGCCAAAGTCGATGTTTTCATTTAATAAAATACTGAATGAAGCCAACGGCAGTTGTGTTTGTGCACGGATAGAATCAAGCTCCAGATACTGTACACGCTGCGGCAGTTGAGCAGAAAATTCCTGCTCGGCGAGCAGGAACGGGCGCTCGGCCGGTAATTGAATGCGCCCTGACACTGTTCGTGTACCCTGGGGAAGCTCTACCTCAGGCAGTGTGTCGCGCGGACCACCGAGAGGAACCCAGCCGAGGTTAACCGGAACCAGATAAGGCGCGAGGGCCTCGTTCTCAAGTAATGCGACGACGTGATAGCCAACTCGCCCATTGTAGGTTTGATTGTCGACCAGGAAATAGGCGCCATCCTGGAAAGAACCCGTTATCTCAATCTGGTCATCGGTTTGCAGCGATTGTTGGCGAATATGCTCGAGGGTAAGAGATTGGGTCTGCTGAGCCGATGAGGTTGCATGGTAATCGACTATAGCCTGTTTCTCCTGACCACGGTCAATTTGCCAAAAGCCTAGCTTGACCATCGCAGCGATAGCTAGCAAAGTAATAAGCAGAGCGACAGGATGCAGGTAAAAACCCGCGTTGCGGCGCCGCGAGGCGAATGTTTTACTCAGGCCATCAAACGACATAATAAATAACCCGGAGAATACTGCGTGATAAACATCATTTTAAAAATACTGCTCGTTGCGTTACTGCTGTATGTGATCTACAACCTGTTTCAGGGCCTGTTTCACCTTATGCGGCAGAAGCAGGATGGGCCACGGATGTCGCACTTCATTGGTCGCCGAGTGCTTTTCTCTGTCATTATAATTGCACTTATTGTGCTGGCCCTGGCGACAGGTATTCTGACTCCAAACCCGAGGCCTTATTAACTAACTTTATTAACTAGCAATGATAAAAAAGCCGTACCGCAGCAGCGAGTACGGCTTTTTTGACTCAAATGATATAGACGAAAACAAAGAGTAGAATCCACACCACATCGACAAAGTGCCAATACCAGACACTGGCTTCGAAGGCGAACTGGTTCTCTTTATTAAAGTGGCCTTTGAGGACCCGGAAGAACATCACAATCAGCATCAGTGCGCCGAGGGTGACGTGCATGCCGTGGAAACCTGTCAGCAGGAAGAAGGTATTGCCGTAAATACCGGACTGCATGGTCAGGCCAAGGTCACGATACGCGTGGACATACTCATACATCTGCATGCTGAGGAAGATCAAACCAAGCACAATGGTCAGCGCAAGCCACAGTTTCAAAGCGCCGCGTTTACCATGCTCAAGCCCATGATGAGCGAAGTGCAGAGTCACTGATGATGTAACCAGGATCAGCGTATTGATAAAGGGCAAACCCCAACCCATGGCCTGAGTTTCGCGACCATCCGGGGTTGTGGTCAGAGGCCAGATAGCCTCGAACGCTGGCCATAAAACTTCACCGGTCATGGCGTTGTTACTGGCGCCGCCTAACCATGGCACTGCGATCATACGGGTATAAAACAGCGCGCCGAAGAAGGCGAGGAAAAACATCACCTCTGAGAAGATAAACCAGCTCATCCCCTGACGGTACGAGCGGCCCATCTGTTCACTGTACAGCCCCTGATGCGATTCGTTGATTTGGTCACGGAACCAACCTATCAACATGACTACCAGAACAACAATCCCGGCCAGTAAAACCCAGTGGCCAAAGCCAGCTTCTTCATTCGACCACTCGATAATATAGTGAGCCGCGCCGAACGCGATAAGACCCAGTGCGATGGCGCCAATTAATGGCCAAATACTTGAGTCGGGTACGTAATATTTTTCGTGTTGTGTGTTTTCTGAACTCATTTCCTGTTCCTCACTCAGAGGTGTCGACAACGACACGCCCTTGGGCCGCAGCTTCCGTCATGTCATACATCATGTAAGACAAGGTGAAAGTACGTATGTGATTGGGAATATCCGGGTCAACATAGAACTGCATCGGCATCACCGCTGTATCGCCCGCAGCCAGAGGCTGATTTTGAAAGCAGAAACATTCTGTTTTCAGCAGGTAGGGAGCGGCTTCGCCAGGCGCCACAGATGGCAGCGCCTGACCAGTCATGTCCCGGCCTGTACGGTTAGTGGCGGTAAAGTTAACGGTCGTAGTTTCGCCGGGGTGCACCTGCAGGCGACGGACTTCTGAGCTGAACTCCCAGGGTAACCCTCGGTTAACCCGGGTATGAAACTCTATCGTCACCAGGCGGGTAGTATCGACGAGGTTGCCGTCGCTGCCCGCCGCTGCTGAATTGTTGGTGCGTCCATTAAATCCGGTCACCTCGCAGAATTTCTCATACAAGGGGACCAGCGCAAAACCGAACGCAAACATCAGCACAACAGACGCCAGCAAGCGGGTAATCATCTTGCTGTTATCAGGCTTTGAATGCTGTTCGCTCATAGTGACCTCACTTAACGGATCGGTGCTTCAATTTTAGGTGGCGTATCAAAGGTATGGTAAGGCGCAGGCGATGGTACATCCCACTCCAGACCTTCTGCCCCTTCCCAGGGTTTGGCGACTGCAGCCTGACCTTTCTTGGCCATACACTTAACTACAACGGCAAGGAAAATCAGTTGAGAGAAGCCGAACAGGAAGGCGCCGACGCTGACGATTGCGTTAATGTCGGCAAACTGCAATGCATAATCCGGGATCCGTCTTGGCATGCCGGCTAGCCCCACAAAGTGCATGGGGAAGAACAGGATGTTGACGGAAATCACCGAGCACCAGAAGTGCAGTTTGGCAAGACCTTCGTCCGGCATGAAACCGGACCATTTCGGCAGCCAGTAGTAAGCAGCCGCCATGATCGAGAACACTGCACCACTAACCAGAACATAGTGGAAATGCGCTACCACGAAGTAGGTGTCGTGATACTGGAAGTCGACTGGAGTAATCGCTAGCATGATCCCAGAGAAACCACCAATGGTGAACAGGATTACGAATGCCAGGGCGAACAGCATCGGTGGTTCAAAGGTCATCGATCCGCGCCACATGGTACTCACCCAGTTGAAGATTTTCACGCCGGTCGGGACGGCAATCAACATCGTCATGTACATAAAGAACAATGACGCGAAGACCGGCATACCAGTGGTGAACATGTGGTGAGCCCAGACCAGAAAGGACAGGCCTGCAATCGCTGCGGTAGCGTATACCATTGATGCATAGCCAAATAATGGCTTACGGGCAAACGCCGGGATAATCGCAGAGACGATACCAAATGACGGCAGGATCATGATGTAAACTTCAGGGTGACCGAAGAACCAGAACAAATGCTGGAACAGTACGGGGTCACCGCCACCGGCCGCATCAAAGAAACTGGTCGCAAAGTACTTATCGGTCAGTACCATAGTTACCACGCCCGCCAGCACCGGCATTACCGCAATGAGCAGGAAGGCGGTTATAAACCAGGTCCAGACAAACAGCGGCATGCGCATATAGGTCATGCCTGGAGCACGCATGTTCATGATGGTGACGATAACGTTGATCGCGCCCATAATCGACGAAATCCCCATAATATGGATGGCAAACACAAACAGTGCTGTTGAATCCGTACTATAGGTGGTCGATAGCGGGGCGTAGAAGGTCCAGCCGAAAGCAGGTCCGCCACCCGGCATCAGCATCGAGGAAAGCATGATGATGAAGGCAAATGGCAGGATCCAGAAACTCCAGTTGTTCATTCGCGGTAGCGCCATGTCTGGCGCACCAATCATCATCGGAATCATCCAGTTAGCGAGACCGGTAAAGGCAGGCATAACCGCACCGAACACCATAATCAGACCGTGCATGGTGGTCATCTGATTGAAAAAGTGCGGGTCAACGATTTGCATACCAGGTTGAAACAGTTCGGCGCGGATAACCAGCGCCATGGTGCCACCAGCGAAGAACATCAGGAAGCTGAATAACAGATACAGCGACCCTATGTCTTTATGGTTGGTGGTAAATAGCCAGCGTTTAATGCCCGTTGGCTTATGGTCATGATGGTCATCATGCTCATGATGTGTATCTACAACAGTGCTCATGGCCATCCCCCTTTAGTTATCGCCTTGGATATAATTATGAATATCAGCCGCCTGAACTTCATCGCCGGTGTCATTTTGCCAAGCGTTTCGCTCGTAGGTAATGACGGCGGCTAGTTCACGCATGCTGAGCTGATCGCGGTAGGCCTGCATCGCGGTTCCCTGAACCCCGTTGGCGACAATGTCGATATGGTCGTTCAGACCGTCACTGTCGACAGACACACCTTCACCAGCAAGCGCGGGGAAGACACCAGGAACACCTTGTCCGTTTGGCTGGTGGCACGCCGCACATTGTGCGTTGTACACACTTTCACCAAGCGTCATTAGCTCGTCCATGGTCATTTGCATAGAAAGCAAACGTTCTTCTTCTTCACGTTCTTCAGCCAGTCGGGTTTCTTCGTTTGTCGCCCATTCCTCAAAATCATCGGGCTCAAGTGCGATGACTACGATCGGCATGAAAGCGTGGTCACGACCACATAGCTCAGCACATTGGCCCCGGTAGATACCGGGTTCATCGACGCGGGTCCAGGCTTCATTAATATAGCCCGGGTTTGCATCTTTTTTGATCGCGAACTCAGGGACCCACCAGCTATGAATAACGTCATCTGAGGTTATCAATAAGCGAACTTTTCGATTGGTCGGAATAACTAAAGGACGGTCAACTTCGAGAAGATAATTCTCACCTTTGGGCAAATTCGCATAGACCTGATCGCGCATGGTCGCCATGCTGCTGCGGTATTGCACGTCATAGTCAAAATACTCGTAGTCCCAACGCCATTGCGACCCGGTGATAAGAACGGTCAGATCAGAATCGTCTGTATTGTCCATGTCCAGAAGCAGAGAGGTCGCAGGCCAGGCCATGGCGATAAGGATCAAAAACGGAATAACCGTCCAGGCAATTTCGACTCGGACATTATCGTGGAATTTCGCTGGTACAGCGCCCCGGGATTTCCGGTGACGGATGATGGACCAGAACATGGCCGCAAACACAATGACACCAATGACCACACATACCAGAAATACGTACATGTGAAGGCTGTAAACTGAATTACTAACCTCAGTGGCGCCGCGTGGCAGATTAATTTGCAGGCTTTCAGCAAAGGCCGCTGGCATGACGAATAACACCAGCGCCGCCGTAAGCACGCGGTACAGTCTCGCTTTCACTCGACATCTCCTCTTAGTCTTTTGTTATCCAATCCATGGGGGGATTGGTAACGCAAGAACAAAGAGATACGCAAGAATTGGAACAGCTTTTCCCCAGAAATCGCAGTTCTTGCCTAACCCTTTGTTATGTTTTAATTATTTCCCGCTGAACGGGATTTATTTTGTTATAGGTTGCTTGGCAAGTGCACGTCTCATCGGGCTTATAAGTTTAGTAAACCGAAGATGAACTACTTAGCGCGCAAAAGCTAATCAGGACATATTGTCGCAGATCAAAATAGCATCATATTTGTTAATAAAAAAGGGGCTGTTAATAACAGCCCCTTGGAATTAGCCCTGCAAGGGCTAGTGGAGTGGAGTCGTTACGCAGGCTGAAGTGCTGAGCCAGCTTTGCGCCTGGCTATGTTTACGCGCAAGTTGCAGACGCTTGAGGTCGCGCCATTCACACTGGCCCAACCAGGCTACTACAAGTGCACTATTGTCGAGTAACAAGGCCTGCTCGGTGGCCCAGGCTTTGTTTTCAGCATCTGTGGAGCGGATCCAGCGTACCTTATGCAATGCGATCCCCGCTTTATTGAGCAGGTTTTCGATTTGCTTCTGCATGCCATTGGCATTGCCGACATCATCAGGCATTCCGATCAGCGTGATCCATTTTCCGCTTTGCTCGGCGAGCACTGCACTTTGCTGAAACAGCGTAGCAAGGTGCCGTAATTCTTGTTCAACAGCCGGTAATGATGTCTCTGTCAGTGGAGCCTGAGGCGCTGACACCTGGGGCATCGGAGCCTGTGGAAACAATGGCAATTGGCTTTCTTCCTGCGTCTGGGGCAAGGACCATAACCCAGGGTGACGGTGAGCCTTTAAATTCGCGTTCATAACCAGCCTCCATTTCGAATAACACCAACTGCCAGCCCCTCAATAGTGAGCGGCTGAGAAGTAAGGTCGACATAGATTGTCGAAAACTCATCGTTCTCTGGATGCAGTAATACAGTGCTGCCCTGACGTTCAAAACGCTTCACCGTCACTTCATCGTCGATGCGGGCAACCACCACCTGGCCATCACGTGCCTGATTTGTTTTATGCACAGCCAGCAAGTCGCCATCCAGAATACCTATCTTTTGCATGCTCATCCCTTTTACCCGAAGCAGGAAATCAGCCGCCGGGCGGAATAACTGCTGGTCAACCTGAACGTGGTTTTCTATATGCTCAGCAGCAAGAATTGGCTCACCCGCCGCCACCTGGCCAACCAGGGGTAAGCCTAATTGCTCGGGTTCTACCAGGGTGTCATCCTGTAACAGACGAATACCACGAGACATACCAGGCAAAATCTCGATGACCCCTTTTTTGGCCAGCGCTTTAAGGTGGTCCTCCGCCGAGTTGGCGGAACGGAATCCCAGCCTTTTGGCAATTTCCGCGCGTGTTGGCGGCATGCCGGTGGCTTCGATATTGCTCTTGATGAGCTCCAGAATTTCACTTTGACGAGGGGTTAACGGTCGCATATTAGTACCTGTTTTTCTATACAGTATGCTGTGAGTATATACAGTATTTTAACCAGTGCAACCTCTGTTGAGTTATTTTTGTGCAACAGGCTAATCGGATTGGCGGGGTCGCAGGGTGGGCACCGCAGTATCAGCTGGACAGACCTTGAATAAAGGACAACGGCATGTGTTGGTGGTATCCTCTGGAGCAGATTTGGCATAGGTTGATGTGACAGCTATGAGCATAAAACATACGTTATTTACGGTTTTTAGATGGCCAGTACGTTGGTTAACGAAAGCAGAGACGATTTGTGATGAACATGACACCACGGCGTCTGCCGCCGAACATGTGGTGTATGTGATGAAGTCGCCTTCGTTCAGTGACCTGGTGGTACTGCAGCGTGCTGTCAGTAAGCTTGGGCTGCCGGACCCGATGACCGCACTTGAAATAGACGGTAAGCGTTTTGACCGGGTGCTGTTTGTCGAAGATCCGAAGCGACGCCTGGAGTATGAGGCTGAAACCCCGTTCGGCGAATTGCTGTCATTGCATAAAGCCAACCCTGCCTGCAACGTGATCATGTATCCAGCGAGCCTGTTCTGGGGGCGTAATGCCGGACGTGAACAGCCAACCGGCATGGTCAGTGCGGATATCGAGGTGCCCAGTCTGTGGAAGCGAATGATGGTTCTGCTCTTTGCTGGCCGTACTATCATGCTGCGTGTGAGTCGGCCGGTAAGCCTGCGTCTGATGGCTGATAAATATCAGGATGACGATAAGCTGGGGCAGAAGTTATCACGCGTGGCACGCACCCATTTTAGCCGCCTGCGCCATGCAGTAGCAGGACCCAAGCTATGGTCACGCGATGAAATGATCCGCTCCTTACTGCGCACGCCGGTGCTGAAGCAAGCCATTGCTGATGAAGCCCGGAGTAAAAAGATCAGTGAAGACAAAGCACGCAAACGGGCCCAGGAGTACCTCGAGGAAATCGCTGCCGATTACCGCGAAGGACTGATCCGTATTGGCGATCGGGTGATGACCTGGTTGTGGAACCGACTGTATAACGGCATCGACGTACGTCATGCCAAGGTGGTCCGTACTTTAGCGCAGGACGGGCATGAAATTATTTATGTTCCCTGCCACCGCAGCCATATGGATTACCTGCTGTTGTCGTACGTTATTTATAAAGAAGGCCTGGTACCGCCTCACATCGCGGCCGGGGTAAACCTGAATTTCTGGCCCGCCGGACCTATTTTCCGCCGCGGCGGGGCGTTTTTTATTCGTCGTAGCTTTCGCGGCAACAAACTGTATTCCACGGTTTTCCGCGAATATCTGGGACGTTTGTTCGAGAAAGGCTATTCGGTTGAATACTTTATGGAAGGTGGCCGGAGCCGGACCGGGCGCTTGTTGGCGCCGAAAACCGGTATGCTGGCAATGACGGTGCAGGGCCAGTTACGCGGCATTAGCCGGCCGATTAGCCTGGTTCCTGTCTATATCGGCTACGAACACGTGATGGAAGTGTCGACCTATCATAAAGAGTTACGTGGCAAAAATAAGAAAAAAGAATCCGTCTTCCAGGTTTTTGGTATTTTGCGCAAACTGCGTAACTTCGGCCATGGTTATGTCACCTTTGGTAAGCCAGTGCGCCTGGATGAGTATCTTGATAGCAACCAGCCGAATTGGCGAGAGTCGAGCACTCGTGGGGTTGAAGAGCCGGCTAAACCGAGCTGGTTAACGCCGAGGGTTAACCACCTGGCCGATATCCTGATGCGTAACATCAATGATGGGGCCGTGGTCAATTCGATTAACCTGAGCGGTTTATGTTTGCTCAGTGCTGAGCAGCATTCGTTAACTAAAGAAGAGCTGATTGCTCAGTTTGATGGGTATCTGACGCTTTTGCGTGAGGTGCCGTATAGCAGTTATGCGGTGGTTCCAAAGCTGGACGGCAAAGCATTCTGGCAGCATGCGGTGAAGATGGATAAGTTCCACGTTGAACAGGATGCGGTGGGTGAAGTGGTTAGTCTGAACGCAGAGCAGGCGTTGAGCATGACCTATTACCGCAACAATGTACTTCACCTGTTTGCGGTACCCGCCTTGGTGGCTAACTTTGCACTGGCCCGACAGAACTTCAGTACCGAGCAGGTGGTTGCTTTTATAACCAATGTAATACCCATGATCCGTGCTGAGCTGTTCCTGAACCAGGATGCTGAGGATGTACCGAGCTGGGTCGCCGCTATTTGTGAACAGCTCAGCGAGCAAAAGTGGCTGGTTAGAACAGAGCAGGGCTTCCGCGTGCCGACACATGACTCGCAACCGTATTTTCAGTTGCGTCTGCTGGCGACGGCTATTAATGAAACCCTGGCACGCTATGCGATAGTGCTGGAGCTGGTGCAGATGTTTGACAATCTGTCGCGCTCCGAACTGGAGAAACACAGCGAGTTACTGGCGATGCGCCTTGGCTCTATGCATGGTATCGATGCACCAGAATTCTTCGATAAGCGCATTTTTAGCACCCTGGTTCAGGTGCTGAAGCAGGAAGGTTACATTGTGGTCAATGACAAGGGTGATTATGTCTCCAATGACAGAACCACCCTGTTGAGCGATGAAATCGATGGTTTGTTACCCAGTCCGGTGGTGCAAACCATTCGCCAGTCGGTGCAGAAACTAAAAGAGTCCGCTTAGATCAGGCTGCCCAGCCAGGGCACATCGGGCAGCCAAAAATGCAAAGCAACGCCGATGGTGATAACCATGCCGACGTAGTAGTTTTGGCGGAATGCGCGCATGCACTGGTCTGGCTCGCGGCCACTAATCATCCATAGTTGCCAGACGAACATCGCAGCGGCGATAACCAGTGCGATCCAGTAGTAGGGAGCCGCGCTGAACATCCAGCCTGCTAATGCCAGCAAGGCCAGGGTAATGACCTGCAGAACCGCAATGGCGAGGATATCGTAACGACCGAAGAAGATCGCGGTCGACTTAATTCCCGCCTGGACGTCATCCGGGCGGTCGGCCATCGCGTACTCAGTATCGTAGGCGACCGTCCACAGGAAGTTCGCAGCAAACAACACCCAGGCTAGCACAGGTACCCGGTACTCGACTGCCGCAAAGGCCATTGGAATCGCCATGCTGAACGCTGCGCCGAGAAAAAGTTGGGGGAAGTGAGTAAAACGTTTGGCAAATGGATACACCGCAGCCAGTGCTAATGCCACCACACTCAAGCCAACGGTTAGCCAGTTCAACGTCAGCACCAGCAGAAATGCGAGCAAAACCAACACTGCGAACAGTAGCAGAGCTTCGAGCGAGGTGACCGCGCCGGTGGCCAAAGGGCGTTCGCGAGTGCGGCTAACCTGACCGTCTAGATTGCGGTCGGCAAAGTCGTTGATAACACACCCAGCGGAGCGCATTAAAAAGACCCCGGCGGCGAAAATAGCAACAATTCGGATCGACGGGTCACCCGCACCAGCAACCAGCAGTGCCCAAAATGTAGGCCAGGCGAGTAACCAGGTTCCGATTGGTTTATCCATTCGCATCAGGGCGCGGTAGTGTCGCAGACGGCTCATGCTAGCTCCTTGGTCACAGGTTGGTATCAATAATAGTACTATTTATCATAGCAGGGGGCGTTGGGTAGAAATACCTCGGCGACCAGAATAGCCTGGTCGGCCAGCCAGAAATTGCGCCGACGTGCCCATAAATCGCGCTCCGAGCCAGTTAAATCGGTACTGAAACGACCGATCTGACTCGAAGGCCCAAACCTGGCCACCTGAAATGGCCCGGCGACTACATCTGGATGTGTAAACAGGATTTGGCCGAGTGGTTGTTCGCCGATGTCCTGCAGTTGCTGTAAAATACGACTGGGGTGTTGCGGAATAATGCTCCGGGCAAACACCCAGGGACGTTCCTCGTCACAGAGCAGGACTTCGCGTACCTGCACGTCAGGATTGTGCTGTGCAGTTTGCATAAACGCAACCTCATCGGTCTGTGCCGTTGCTTTTTCATGGCGTAACACGCGCACATTGAACTGCCCGGTATAGCGCTGCAATTTGAGGGTTAGCGAGTCCTCATCTGTGAGCCAGTCCGCCAGAGCATCAGGCAAAGGGAGGTCGTCGATGTTTACCCAGGTGACATCGGATAAATGTGTACTAGCCAAGCGTGTTCGTCCTTTGGTCATGGTTCGCCGATAATAGCAGAAGCCTGTCCTGCTCGCAGTGATTGCCGTCGCGTCCGCATTCGGTATACTGGGGTTAGGTTTGATGACAGGTGATTACCGATGCAGTTTGCAGTTTTAATGAACACCAAGTTTTGGCTTTCCAGTATGGCGGCGCTCATGCTGCTAGTTTCGCCAGCAAGTTTCGGCAATGAAGAGCCGCGTCGGGTGATGTACTTCCCCTTCGACCCTGATATCACCACAAACTTCATTAAACTCGATGAGACCCGACATTTAGGCTATATCCGGGTTGCTATCGAGGCCGCGGTCAGCAATCCGGTGGATCTAGGCATTGTCGAACACCATGCGCCGTTGCTGCGTAGTGCGTTCGTGGAAATATTTGGTGCCGCTCAGGAAGGTAAAGTTCGCTCGATGACCGGGCGCGAAGAGCTTCGCCAGGAATGCATTACTACTGCTCGGGAGCTGCTGGAGCGCGAAACGGGTCGCCCGGTAATCGAAAACCTGTTGTTTACCACGTACATGTATCAGTAGCGCAGACGGTAAATAAAACCAAGCAGCACACCGCTGAGTAAGCCGAATAAATGAGCTTCATTGGCCATATTAACCCACAGCAGATTAGTGTATCCAAGCACTAACCAGGCCACCATAAATACCAGCAAGGCGTTGGGCAGGGTCAGACTATTTTGACGCTGCCAGCCATACACCGCACAGAAACCAAGCAAACCGTAAACGACTCCGGAAAGCCCACCAAATAGCGGTCCACTGGTGTACCACTGAGCCAGATTCGCACTGACCCCGGTAAGCAGAAATATAAGCGCCAGATGAGCGGCGCCAAAGCGCAGTTCGATACGTCCACCCAGATACCACCACCAGAACAAATTAAACAGTAAATGAGTCGCTGAAAGGTGAATAAATGCCGGTGTGATCAACCGCCACGGCTGAGTGAAATCAAGCTCATTGGTGCCAACCGGCGTGATCATCAGTGCCGCGAAAACGCCGTCCATCGACCACAAAAACTGCAGTCCAGCAACCGCAAGCGTAACTAGAAAAACCACAAAGGTGAGCAGACCGGCCTGCTGCGAGAGGCTGTTGATGGTCGGTCCCAGCACCGAGCCCTGCGAGGGGACCTGCGTATTATCGGCGGGGTCGTCGACAAACTGATCGAGCAGCGATAGCGCCGTCTCATAGTAACCGTCGTCCACCACCCAAAGGTCAAGTTTGCCGGCACTTTCAGAGACGCTGACCGGCACCCCGTGACGCAACATAAACTGACGCAAGCGGGCAATTTTGGCGGTATCTGAACTGGTCGTTAGCTTTTTCATTGTGGGCTGTATTCCTTCGCCTTAATCGCGTCCTGCGTGATTCTGGGCCACCTGATCAGGCTGGTACTGTTGCCAGGAGGTAAAGCCGCCATCCAGACTGTAGACTTCAGCAAACCCCTGTTCAACCAGGTAGCGTGCAGCACCCTGGCTACTGACGCCATGATAGCAAACCACAATCACCGGCTGTTGTTGATCCTGCTCAAGAATAAACTCATGCAGGTTTTCGTTGCTTAAACGCACGGCGCCCGGGATGTGCCCGAGCGCGTAGGACTGAGGGTCGCGAATATCGGCAAGGACGACCTCGCGGGTCGCCATTAGCTGACGGGCCTGTTCAATACTGAGACGTTTAAAGTCGGCCACCTAGGCCTCCCAGTCGAGAATAACTTTACCCGATTTTCCTGAGCGCATGATATCGAAGCCTTGCTGGAACTCATCGATCGGCAGGCTGTGGGTGATCATAGGAGTCAGATCCAGACCAGACTGGATAAGCGCCGCCATTTTATACCAGGTCTCAAACATTTCGCGGCCGTAGATACCTTTAATCACCAGCCCTTTAAAAATGACCTGATTCCAGTCTATCGCCATATCTCCGGGCGGAATACCCAGTAGTGCAACCTTACCGCCATGGTTCATTGCTTTTAGCATGTCATTGAAAGCAACCGCAACGCCGGACATTTCCAGTCCGACATCAAAGCCTTCACTCATGCCCAGCTCGTTCATGATGTCGTTAAGGTTTTCCTGCTTCGAGTTAACCGTGCGTGTCGCGCCCATTTCTTTGGCCAGTTTCAGGCGGTAGTCATTGATGTCGGTTATTACAATATGGCGGGCGCCGGCATGTTTGGCCACCGCGGCTGCCATCATTCCGATTGGTCCAGCACCGGTGATAAGAACGTCCTCACCGACTAAGTCAAAGGAAAGCGCGGTATGCACTGCATTGCCAAAGGGGTCGAAAATAGCGGCCATGTCATCAGTGACTTCATCTGGCAGCTTAAATGCATTGTCGGCTGGAATGGACAGGAATTCGGCAAATGCGCCTGGGCGGTTCACACCAACGCCCATGGTATTGCGGCACAAATGGCGACGGCCGGCACGGCAGTTACGGCAGTGACCGCAGGTAATATGGCCTTCGCCTGATACCCGGTCACCAATTTCAAAACCCCGCACCCCTTCGCCTATGGCGGCAACTACACCGACATACTCGTGGCCTACGGTCATGCCGACAGGCACTGTGTTCTGCGACCATTCGTCCCAGTTGTATATGTGAACGTCGGTCCCGCAAATGGCGGTTTTCTTAATTTTAATCAGAATGTCATTGTAGCCAACTTCGGGTTTGTCGGCTTCGCTCATCCAGATGCCTTGTTCAGGCTTTAACTTTGCTAAAACTTTCATGCTACATCCTCAAACAGGAATGAATATCAGTGCTGTCAGGCGCTCAGACGTGGCTAGGAAACGATGCCAAGATCTTTACCAATGCGGATAAAGGCATCGATGGCGCGATCTAATTGCTCGCGGCTGTGCGCGGCTGACATTTGGGTACGAATTCGTGCCTGACCTTTCGGTACCACCGGAAATGAAAAACCAATGACATAAATACCTTCGTCCAGCAGACGGTCCGCCATTTCCGACGCGACTTTCGCGTCGCCCAGCATGACTGGGATAATCGCGTGGTCAGCACCGGCTAATTCGAAGCCTGCGGCACTCATTTTTTCACGGAAATAACGGCTGTTTTCATTCAACTTTTCGCGCAGCTCATCGCCTTCGCTGAGCATCTCAAGTACCCGGATAGATGCAGTAACAATTGATGGCGCCAGTGAATTGGAAAACAAATAAGGGCGCGAACGCTGACGCAGCCATTCAACAACTTCTTTTTTCGCTGCAGTGAAGCCGCCTGACGCGCCTCCTAATGCTTTACCCAGAGTGCCGGTAATAATATCCACCCGGTCCATGACCTGATGGTACTCATGGGTGCCGCGGCCTTTCTGGCCGACAAAGCCAACCGCGTGGGAGTCATCAACCATGACCATGGCGCCGTACTCTTCGGCTAAATCGCAAATGCCGGATAAATTGGCAATCACACCGTCCATGGAGAACACACCATCGGTCGCAATCAGGATATGTCGGGCGTTGTCAGCTTTTGCTTTGTCGAGTTGCTCTTTCAGTGCCTGCATGTCGTTATTGGCATACCGGTAGCGTTTAGCTTTACACAGACGAACGCCATCGATGATAGAGGCGTGGTTCAATGCGTCGGAGATAATCGCGTCTTCCGGCCCAAGCAGAGTTTCAAACAGGCCTGCATTGGCGTCAAAGCACGACGAATAGAGAATGGTGTCTTCCATTCCCAGAAAGTCGCTGAGTTTTTGCTCAAGTGTTTTGTGAATGTCCTGAGTGCCACAGATAAAGCGTACTGAGGCAACACCAAAGCCGTGCTTATCGAGGCCTTCTTTAGCGGCGGCAATAAGCTGTGGGTGGTTCGCCAGGCCCAGGTAGTTATTGGCACAGAAGTTGAGTACCTTGTGCTGGTTTACCTCAATTTCGGAAAATTGTGAGGATGAAATAATCCGTTCTTTCTTAAACAGGCCTTCGTCTTTCACCTCTTCAATTTGTGTCCGGATTTGCTGGTAAAAATCGTTTTTCATCCTTAACCTCTGCCTTAGCATGCTGTCTGTCAATTAATAGTCGCCATTTTACGCGCCCGCCGTTAAATGATCATCCTTTCTTTCACAGCGCAGACCTTTCCCTGTTATGATTTGTACACTTTTAGTAACAGTGGCCATGCTTTAAGCCCTGGCCAGCCATTTGCACACAGGTAAACAGCCGATGCACACAAAAGCAATTTACCCCGGAACCTTTGACCCTATCACCAATGGTCACAGCGATTTAATTGAGCGTGCCGCCAACTTATTTAACCAGGTAGTGGTCGGCATAGCGGCGAGTCCAAGTAAGAAGCCATTGTTTACTCTTGAGCAGCGGGTTGAGTTGGTTAAGGCTGTCACCAGTCATTTGCCGAACGTCGAAGTGGTAGGGTTTTCCGGCTTACTGGTAGAGTTTGCGCGTGAGCAGGACGCCACCGTGCTGATTCGTGGTTTACGGGCCGTCTCGGACTTCGAATACGAGTTCCAGCTGGCCAATATGAACCGTCGCTTACACCCCGGCCTGGAGTCGGTATTTTTAACCCCGTCAGAAGAAAACTCGTTTATTTCCTCGACCTTAGTAAAAGAGGTCGCGTTGCACCATGGCGATGTAACGCAGTTTACCGATGCGCGGGTCGCGCAAGCCCTGCAAAAAGCCCTCGCGCAAAATTAATGCAAAATGCATAGCGGGGTATCTTTTCGGGCTGAAAACCGCTATGATTCTCGCCCAAAATTTGACCGTTCAATCGCCTCTTTGTGGCAATGAACTGGTCTGGTCAAAAAGTCGGTTCTCCGCGGGCTGGCTTTTTGGGTTGACGCTTTACCCACTTAATTAAACAGACTGTCCCGCAGGAGTCGTATCATGACCGATCTGGATCTGAGCCAATATGGTATTACAGAGGCCACGGAAATCGTTTATAACCCTTCCTATGAGCTGCTTTTCGAAGAAGAAACCCGCAGTGATTTAGAAGGTTATGAAAAAGGCGTTGTCACCAACTTAGGTGCGGTCGCAGTAGATACTGGTATTTTTACCGGTCGTTCACCGAAAGATAAGTACATTGTGCGCGATGACACCACCAGAGATACCGTGTGGTGGTCGGATCAAGGTAAGAACGACAACAAGCCAATTGATCAGGACACCTGGAACCATTTGAAAGGTGTGGTCACCAGTCAGTTATCCGGTAAGCGTTTGTTTGTGGTCGACACCTTTTGTGGCGCCAACGAAGACACTCGTCTTGCGGTACGTTTTATTACCGAAGTGGCGTGGCAGGCACATTTCGTTAAGAACATGTTTATCCGCCCTTCAGACGACGAACTGAAAACCTTCAAGCCAGACTTTATCGTTATGAATGGTGCCAAGTGCATTAATTCTGAATGGCAGAAACAGGGCCTTAACTCTGAGAACTTTGTTGCTTTCAACCTGACTGAGCGTGTCCAGCTTATCGGCGGCACCTGGTACGGTGGCGAAATGAAGAAAGGCATGTTCTCAATGATGAACTACTTTTTGCCACTGAAAGGCATCGCCTCGATGCATTGCTCGGCCAATGTTGGTAAAGAAGGCGATGTGGCAATTTTCTTTGGTTTGTCGGGTACCGGCAAAACCACCTTGTCGACGGATCCAAAGCGTCAGCTGATCGGCGATGACGAGCATGGTTGGGATGACGATGGTGTCTTCAATTTTGAAGGCGGCTGTTATGCTAAGACAATCAACCTGTCACAGGAAGCTGAACCGGATATTTACAATGCGATCCGCCGCGATGCCTTGCTGGAAAATGTCACCGTAGGTGATGATGGCACGGTTGATTTTGATGACAACTCGAAGACTGAGAACACCCGTGTCTCGTATCCGATTTATCACATCGACAACATCGTCCAGCCAGTGTCTAAAGCCGGTCATGCGAAGAAAGTGATTTTCTTAACCGCCGACGCGTTCGGTGTGTTACCACCGGTTTCAAAATTGACCAAAGACCAGACCAAGTACCACTTCCTGTCTGGTTTTACTGCCAAGCTGGCCGGCACGGAGCGCGGTATTACTGAGCCAACGCCGACCTTCTCAAGCTGTTTTGGCGCGGCGTTCTTAAGTCTGCACCCGACTCAGTACGCTGAAGTGCTAGGCAAGCGGATGGAAGCGGCTGGCGCCGAAGCCTACCTGGTAAATACCGGCTGGAATGGCACCGGCAAGCGTATTTCGATCAAAGCGACCCGCGCTATTATTGACTCGATTCTTGATGGCAGCATTGAAGATGCAGAGTTTGTTGAATTGCCTTATTTTAACCTGGCGATGCCGACTAACTTACCAGGCGTTGAAGACAGCTCGATTTTGGATCCACGGCAAACCTACGCGGATGCGAATGACTGGGATGTAAAAGCTCAGGATCTGGCGGCTCGGTTTGTCGCGAACTTCGAGAAGTTCACCGACAATGACGAAGGCCAGGCGTTGGTTGCAGCAGGACCTCAGTTGTAACAACAGGTAAGACTGTCGCTCTGACGACAGTAACAATCTGAAACATAAAAAGTCGGCATTCGCCGACTTTTTTTATGATTTTTTAACAACTGCAAGGCACACTAGGCAGTTGTGAATGCAATCCTTGCTACAACAACAAGACAGGATAAAAACGTGCATATAGAAATTTCTAATCTGGTAAAAGAGTACGCCACCCTGCGTGCCGTCAACCAGGTCTCTTTTTCGGTCAATGATGGTGGCATCATCGCGTTGCTGGGGCCTAATGGGGCGGGTAAGTCGTCGCTGGTGCGAATGCTGGTTGGGCTGACAGAGCCGGACAGCGGCGAGATCCGGGTTGAGTCGGAAGGCAAGAGCTATCCCCATTTACCCGACGGTAGCTTTGGTTACCTGCCGGAAGATCGAGGTTTATACCAGGACCGGACCTTAAAGCAGAACTTAATCTATATTGGTCAGTTGCGCGGCCTTGAGAAGGCGGAGATAGAGCGACAGCTTGACCACTGGCTGCAACGTTTTGAACTCACCGAGCGTGCCAACGAACACCTGAAACAGTTATCCAAGGGCAATCAGCAGAAGATCCAGTTGATTGCGACCCTGTTGCACCGTCCTCCCATGGTCATTCTGGATGAACCCTTTTCAGGCCTGGACCCGGTTAACCAGGAGCACGTGCTGACAGTATTGAAAGAGCTGAAGGCCGAAGGGGTGACGATTTTATTAAGTGCTCATCAGATGGATCTGGTTGAACGCCTGGCCGACGAGTTCGTATTGATGAACTGCGGTGAAGTCATCGCCAAAGGCTCGTTGGATGCTATCCATAACCAGCTGGCGGACCGCCAGCAGATTCACTTTAGTTTTTCTCGTCAGGTCGAGACGGGCGCACTGCAAAGCCTGGCGCTGGACAATTTGCAAAGTAATGCCGCCGGCACCCATTTCGAAGCCGACGTTGACTTAAACGCGCCGCTCGATGAGTTGCTTAAACAGGTTGCTGCCTGTGGCCCGTTGCAAGAGTTTCGGCGCCATCGCAAGCCACTGCATGATCTGTATTTATCCGCTGTCCGCAGCTCTACTGCTACCCAGGAGATCCGCTCATGAGTTCAGCTTATCTGCAACGAGTTCGTCGTGTCGCGACTTTTGAGTTCTTACGTTTCTTTAAATGGAAACAGGAATTGCTAACCATAGGGTTAATGCTGGGTGGCTTCATGCTAGCTATTCTGTGGCCGATGATTGTCGCATTTTTCGATAGCGAGCAACGTATCGCGGTGTTTGATGAAGGGGCCTTACCCGAAGTTGAAAAGGTCGAGTTTGTCCGTTTGCCACCGGTCCAGAAAGACCGGATTATCAGTTCCATCGGCGAAGACTATGACGGCGTTCTGGACGTTGAAGGCTTTGATATGGTGCTGCATGTCGAAAAGAGTGCATCGTGGCAGGACAGTCTGCGCAACGAGCTGAGCCAGTGGATGCAGGACCGCAAATTTAATGCCCTGGAGCTGGACGACGAGGCCCGTGAGTTTTATCACAGTGACGTTGAGATCAGTATGTTCTACACCAGCCGGGCTGACGACGAGGATGCAGAAAGCGCCGAGAATGAGCGTCGTGGGCGCAGTCTGATTACCGGCGGGATCGTGCTGTTGCTGTTTATCGGTGTGATGAATGGCTTCGCGCTGATGATGTCTTCGATTACCCAGGAAAAACAAACCCGGGTTACAGAGCAGTTGTTGACGCTGCTCAATCCGCAGGAGTGGATGGATGGAAAGATCCTCGGCGTTACCATGCACAGTGCCAAGTCGATGCTGCTGACTGGCTTTTTAATGTTCTTACTGGTGAATGGTGTGCACATGGCATTTCAGGGCGGCTTTATGCAGTTGCCGCTGAGCCTGCTGGTATTTCTGAATGCGATATTTTTCCTGCTCGTCGGGTTGTTGTTGGTAAACAGCTTCCTCGCCGGTTTTGCCGCCACTATTGATGACCCTAATCATTCATCGCGCTCGGTGGTGATGTTCATTCCGATGGTACCGGTGTTTGCCAGTTTCTCCATTGTTGGCTCGGCTGACAGTGGCTTAGCTACTTTTCTAAGTATCTTCCCGCTGACGTCGTTTGCCGCGATGCCGATCCGGGTTGCTGAAGTTGGGGTGCCCTGGTGGCAATGGGTGATCTCGGTAGGGCTGATGCTGGTCACGCTTTATTGGGCGCGTAAACTGGCGGCCCGCCTGTTCCGTTATGGGATTACTATGTATGGTAAGGAGCCGGGCTGGCGCGATATCTGGCGCGTGATTATTAATACCTAAGCGAATCACCAGCTAATTCGAACTAGCCTCACCAGTAGTGGTGGGGCTTTTTTATAGGTAGTTAAGGAGCATGACTTGATCATGAAGATGATAATCATTATCATTGGTGTACTGTTGTTGCATTGAGTCGTCTCAACGCCACAACCTAACCGAGGGAGTGAAGATATGATTAAAGAAGTACTGACTGTTACCGCTTTATTATGGGGTGCCACCCTGTCGACAGCGAACGCTGACCAACGGCCGGAGCACTATCAGGCCTTACCGGCTGAGTCCATTGAACAGGCGGTGAGCAATCTGACCAATTACAATCAGGAACTGGATGCACTGATTAGCCAGAGCGAATTAAGCGATGAGGATATGGTGAAGATTCACGAACTTACCTATACCCTTGAAAATGCGCTGCAGCGCTTGCAGGCTGAACTAGAAGGGACTGCTGAGGTGCTGGAAGAAGTTCATCTTGGTTCTGAAACGATGGATAACAACCGGGTGTTAGACAATGCTCGTCGTTACCTGCAAAGTATGAACGAAATACTTCAATAACCTCGCTACTTCTCCTAGGCTGTAGTCATTGGCCACAGCCCGGGAGACCACATGCCCCAGCGTAAAACCTATCAAAAGACCGACCTTGGTGGTGTTCAGTTAGGCGCTAGTACCGCGCGCTGGCACCTGGAACACGATCATATCGACCTGTCACCTCACCATCGACCCATTGGGCGCCTGCTTAAAATAGGTACTACCGAATCGCCTGTGGTTGAAGACACCCGCCGCATGGCATTGTTGATTGTCGATATGCAGAACGACTTTTGCAGTACCGGAGGCTGGGCTGATCAGGCAGGCTTTGCGACGGAACGTTGTCGTAGCGCAATACCCGGGATTCAGCGCGCTTTAGAATGGGCGCGAAAGCATGACCTGTGGGTCGTCTGGATTGGGTGGGCGAATCGGGAAGACTTGCGAAACCTGGGCGCGCCAACGCTCTATCAGTACAAGAAGTCTGTTGCTATGCAGGGCATTGGTGAAAGCCTCGGTAGCCACAAAGCGTTGATTAGCGAAACCTGGGGGACCGAAGTGGTGGAAGAGCTTGCGGATCTGCAGCAAGATAACGACGTCGTGGTAGATAAAGTACGCACCAGTGGTTTTTACGGTACCCATCTTGAGCAGATTTTGCGTACCCAGGGGCTTAATACTTTATTATTTGCAGGCGTAAACACCGACCAGTGCGTCACTACAACGATGGAAGATGCCTGCTTCCGGGATTACAATGTGTTGCTGATAGAGGACGCGACCGCCACCTCCAGTCCGGACTTTTGCAAGCAGGCAGTACTTCACAATACCCGCTTATGTTGGGGGTTTGTAACTGATACCAAGGCGCTCTGCAGTGCCCGTGAAACGACCCGCATGCAACCCGAACCTGAGGCGGGTGTCGAGACACCGAGTGGCGACACTGGCTAATAAACTGACTTAAAAAAGGAAGCACAATGACAAGTTCGCGCGCGCACTTTGACTGGCAGGACCCCTTTGCTCTGAATACCATGCTTACTGACGAAGAACGTTTAATCCGCGATAGCGTACATGAGTATTGTCAGCAAAAATTGCAGCCGCGGATCCTGCAAGCCAATCGAGAGGAATATTTTGACCGCGCCATCATGAATGAACTTGGCGAACTCGGTTTACTCGGCGCGACACTGCCCGAAGAGTACGGCTGCGCAGGGGTCAACCATGTCAGTTATGGCTTGATCGCGCGCGAGATAGAGCGGGTCGACAGTGGTTATCGCAGCGCAATGAGCGTGCAAAGTTCTCTGGTGATGTATCCGATTTATCAGTTCGGAACCGATAGCTTGCGCCAGACCTACCTGCCCAAGCTTGCCAGTGGCGAATGGGTGGGTTGCTTCGGCCTAACTGAACCTGATGCCGGCTCGGACCCTGCCAGTATGAAAACCCGTGCCGTACGTGTCGACGGGGGCTACCAACTGAGTGGCAGTAAGATGTGGATCACCAACAGCCCGATAGCGGATGTCTTTGTGGTGTGGGCAAAACTCGATGGTGAGATCCGTGGTTTCGTGCTGGAAAAAGGCATGCAAGGGCTGTCAGCGCCCAAAATTGAAGGGAAGTTCAGCCTCCGTGCGTCGATTACCGGTGAAATTGTGATGGACCAGGTTTTTGTACCTGAAAGCCATATTTTTCCTGACGTTCGAGGTTTGAAAGGTCCCTTTAGTTGTCTCAATAAAGCCCGTTTCGGGATTGCCTGGGGCGCGTTAGGGGCGGCTGAATTCTGTTGGCATGCAGCGCGGCAGTATACCCTTGAACGTAAACAGTTTAACCGGCCGCTGGCTGCGACTCAGTTGATTCAGAAGAAACTGGCAGATATGCAAACAGACATTTCGCTTGGGTTGTTAGGCTGCCTGCAAGCTGGGCGAATGGCCGATACGGGCCAACTGGCGCCGGAAACCATTAGCCTGATTAAGCGCAATAGTTGTGGTAAAGCGCTGGATATTGCACGCGTGGCCCGTGACATGCACGGCGGGAATGGTATCGCCGATGACTACCACGTTATTCGTCATGTGATGAACCTGGAAGCGGTGAATACGTACGAAGGCACCCACGACGTGCATGCGCTTATTCTGGGGCGTGCGCAAACCGGGTTAGCCGCTTTTTAGCGGTTAGCAGGTAGCTGAATGATACTATCGACGGGGCACACCGGAATGCACTGGGGTTGGTCGTAGTATCCTTCGCATTCGGTGCAGGTGTCTGGGTTTATCTGGTAGACAAGTTTACCCATGGAGATCGCGTCATTAGGGCATTCCGCAACGCAGATGTCACAGTTGATGCAGTCGTTGGTAATGGTAAGTGCCATTAGCTTGCCTCCACGGCCAGGGTATCCAGCACTCTGTCGGTACGAAGCAGGTAAGCATGTTTAAGCTGCGTTTTCGCAGTGGCTGCCGGAGCCGGTAACTGCAGCCATACCTGGTGCCCGGACCCCTTAGCGACCTCAATCGGAGCCCGCTGCGCGTTGCTTAAACTACTTAACGTCCAGGCGTGATTCCCTTGCGGGGTCATCAGTTCGAGCTGATCACCCAGACTAAACTTATTCTTCACTTCTGCCTCGACCCAGTTACCTTTCGCTTTACCGGTAAAGGTTGCGACCAATTGCTGGTTGCCATTGCTGTGACTGGTGGCGTAATTTTGCGTGTCCTGCGGCCGGTGCCGCTGCAAAAAGCCTTCAGTGAAACCGCGGTTGGCCATGCCTTCAAGAGCATGCAGCAAGCGCGTATTAAACGGACGGCCTGCGGCCGCGTCATCGATCGCCTGACGGTAAACCTGGGCGGTACGTGCGACGTAATACGGCGTCTTGGTGCGACCTTCGATTTTTAATGAATGCACGCCCATCGCTGCCAATGCAGCAACATGCTGAACCGCACGAAGGTCCTTCGAGTTCATGATATAGGAACCGTGTTCATCCTCATCCATCGGCATGTATTCTCCCGGACGCATGGGTTCTTCCAGCAACACGGGCTGCGGATTTAGCTGACCGACCTGGTCTTCAGTCGCGGCGCTGGCTTTGTACTGCCAGCGACAGGCGTTGGTGCACGCACCCTGGTTCGGATCGCGCTTATTGAAATACCCGGACAGCAGACACCTTCCCGAATAGGCCATGCACAAGGCGCCGTGTACAAATACCTCAAGTTCCATATCAGGACAGCGTTGGCGGATCTCAGCGATTTCGTCGAGCCCCAGTTCACGCGATAAAATGACCCGTTCTATGCCTTGTTGCTGCCAGAACTCGACGGCGGCCCAGTTGATGGTGTTGGCCTGTACCGACAGGTGCAACGGCATCTCGGGGAAATGTCGGCGAAGTAACATAATAACCCCAGGATCAGAGACAATGAGCGCATCGGGTGATAATTCAATCACCTCAGCTAAGTCATCCACCAGAGTGTCTATCTTTCGATTATGTGGGGCAATATTACTTACTACATAAAACTTTTTACGTAGTTTATGGGCTTCCTTAATACCCTGAGCGAGGGTAGCCAGGTCAAATGCGTTATTGCGTACACGAAGACTGTAGCGTGGCTGGCCAGCGTAGACTGCATCGGCTCCGTAGGCGAAGGCGGAGCGCATTGCGTCGAGGTTACCGGCCGGCGAAAGAAGCTCTGGTTGCATAATTATCCTCAAAATACGACAAAATACCTAGGGGAGCTTCCCAGGCGGGGGCGGTATAGTGTATAAAATGTTCGGTAAATCCCATTGATCTATCACAAAGATCGAATAGTTTGCGCTATAATCCGCAAACATTAATTACCTTTGTTATGTTGGCGACGTATGAATACACAACACATCGATATGGCTCAAATTGAAGAAAAGTCTGGCGAAGCGGCCACGCTGTTAAAGCTGCTGAGTAACCAGCATCGCCTGTTAATCCTGTGCCATTTGGTTGAAGGTGAGCTGTGCGTGAGTGAGCTTGAGGAGCGACTCAGTATTTCACAATCGTCGCTGTCGCAGCATCTGGCTCGCCTGCGAGAGCAGGGTATCGTCGAATTCCGTAAGGAAAGTACCACCGTCTATTACCATCTAGCGGATGCGAAAGCGCAGAAAGTGCTGGAAACTTTGTATGAGTTATTCTGCGGCGCTTAAGTTTTTAGAATTCTCGGGTGCTAAATATCTGCTCTAGCTCATTCCGCTTGTGTAGTAGCGAATGTAACGTGTAACTGGCCAGGTAATCGTAGAACACACGTTTGCCTGCGGCCAGAATGTGCTTCAGTTCACACGCCGGCTCAATGACGCACACTGGGCTATGGCAATTAACCCAGGGTGTATCTCCCTCTAAACGTCTTATCACGTGATCCAGGCGGATTTCCGCGGGTTCAGCTGCGAGCTGAAAACCACCATTTTTACCACGCCTGGTGATGATAAAACCCTCTTTACCCAATTGGTGAATCACTTTATTCAGGTGATTTCTGGGTATCTCATAGGCAGCACAGATCTCATTAATAGTTGCCAGCCTTCCTTTTGGAAGGGTGGCAAGATAGATCAGTGTGCGTAAACCGTAGTCGGTGTATTTTTTAATTTGCATGACAAAATTATCGCACACGTTG
This sequence comes from Aliidiomarina soli, assembly GCF_003986975.1. GTDB lineage: Bacteria > Pseudomonadota > Gammaproteobacteria > Enterobacterales > Alteromonadaceae > Aliidiomarina > Aliidiomarina soli. Next base: position 430,764 of record NZ_PIPO01000002.1, read on the forward strand.
ACAAAGTAAGTACATGCTTTAATAATGCATCTTAATAAGGTGCATTATTAAGGTATGTTTATGTCAGGTGAAACTTTATTAAAGTGGTCGAACGCAAGCATGCTGTTTTTTCTATTGGCGTTCGGTGCTGCGGTGTACGGCGCATGGGGGCTTGAAACTGAGCTTCCGCTGATGGCGATTACCTTGCTCCATGTTGCACAAATTGTTACAGCAGGGCTGTTTAAGCTGGCCTATGTACTGCGTTTAGTGGCGCAATCCCAGCTGGGACGAGAGTTAAGATAAGGCGTCCGGTACCTGCCGACTTCGATGGTTTAAACTTTGCGGGAGTTTGTATGCGCTCACTATGGGATCAGGCATTTCGACCAATGTTTTTAGGCGCGGCCGTATTTGCTGCAATGGCCGTACTCCTCTGGGGCCTGGTATTAAACGCGGCGGTTGAGTTTAAGCCGTATGGCGATGTGATGTTCTGGCATCAACATGAAATGATATTTGGTTTTGTCGCTGCAGCTATCGTCGGTTTTTTACTAACAGCAGTACAAAACTGGACAGGTCTTCGGGCGCCTCACGGAGCCCAGCTACTACTGCTCACCTTACTCTGGGTTTTAGGCCGGTTGGTAATGGCAATTGGGGCTGCCTTGCCAGTCTGGCTGGTGGCGGTTATCGATCTTAGTTTCCTGGTGTTTGCAGCGGGGCTTCTCGCATTGATAGTTGTACGTGCCGGCAATATGCGGAATTTGTTTTTTGTGCCTGTTTTGCTCATTCTGGCTTTGTTAAACGGGGTCATGCATCTGGGAGTCTGGAATCAGGTGTCCAGTTTAGTAGCCTACAGCAGCAATGCGGCCATATTTCTGATTACCGTGCTTATGGTTGTCATTTCGGGCCGGGTTTTACCGATGTTCACGGCAAATGGCTTACAACGGCCCAGAGTTGCTAGCGTACCCTGGCTGGAGCGCTGTGCATTGGTGTCCACATGGACTATCGCAGCTATACATCTGCTCAATGTGCCAGCACGACTTCCGGCCCTGGCGATGAGCCTGTTATTCAGTTTTGCCACTGTGGTTACTGCATGGCGGCTGTTGCGGTTGCGTGGCTGGCAGGCCGGGCGACTTCCGTTGCTGTGGTCACTTCATTTGGCTGCCGCGTTTATTCCCGTTGGGTATGCGTTGTTTGCATTGCGTTACGCCGGATTTGGAATTCCGCATTCATCGGCCCTGCATGCACTGACCGCGGGCGCAATGGGATGCATGATCCTGGCAATGATGGCACGGGTCGCACTGGGTCACTCTGGCCGCTCTTTGCATCCACACCCGATAATGACGCTGGCTTTTGCCCTGATAACCGGAACGGCGCTGTTGCGCATTTTTTACCCCTGGGTATTCCCGCAGTGGGGCCTGCTGTTACTTAATGTCGCGGCCGCAGGCTGGATCATCGCATTCAGCCTGTACGCGTTCGTCTATTGGCGGATACTAACGCATCCCCGAATCGGCCAGAACGACAACTAACTGAGTAAAGACGGCTAATTGTAGCGGCTGTTATCGCGAGTGCTTGATTCAAATCAATCCGTTGTTATTGGGCAGCGATACACTTCGTTTATATCAATTGAAACGGAGGACGGTCATGCAACAACGTGCGAGCAAGGATTTGAAGCCATTGGTTTATTCGTGCTCCGGTTGCTCCAGCCTGGCTCAACTGGCAAACGATCTCGCAGTTTGGCTACACGCCGATGGCATCGCTGAGATGTCCAGTATTGCCGGGGTAGGAGGGGGAGTCCGTCAGTTGGTGAGCGTCGCCACATCCGGTCGCCAGATCATCGCCCTGGATGGCTGTTCACTGGGGTGTGTACAACGCTGCCTGGCGCTGCGCAATGTAGCACCTACCTGGCACATTCAGCTAACCGAATTAGGCCTGAACACCGATTCAGGCGAGCCCTGCAGTCTGGCTGATACCTATCGGGCGTTGCGATTTATCCATGATAAACTCGGCGTGAATTTCGACGCCGATATCACCAGCCCGCTGGACAGAATAACGGGCTAGTAGTCAGATTACTTTAGAATATTGCTGGCTTTGCCCCTGAAGATAGGCGTCGAATGCAGCACATATGATCCGCACCCATAACCGACCTGCGTCGGTGACTTCTATTTCAGTCGTGCTTACCTTAACCAGGCCGTCGTCCTGATAGCGCTGTAGCAGCCGCAAAGCCGGCGCAAAGTAGTCGCTGAAGGTGATGCCCCAGGCCTTTTCAAATTCATCAATGTTGAGTTTAAAGTGGCAAATTAGCTCGGCAATAAGTGCAGCGCGGAGACGATCGTCCTCATGCAGAACGATTCCTTTGCTGATCGGCCGCTGTCCATGGGCCAACTTGCGGTAATAGGGTTGCAGGTCTTTCTCATGCTGCCAGATAACCCCGTTAACCTGGCTAATTGACGATACGCCAAGCCCAAGCAAGGCGTCACTACCATGGGTCGTATAGCCCTGAAAGTTACGCTGCATGTGACCTTCACGTTGGGCCTGGGCAAGGCGGTCATCTGGTTTGGCAAAATGGTCCATGCCAATAAACTGATAGCCAGCCGCATTTAATCGTTCAATTCCCGCAAGCAGTAGCGCCTGTTTATCAGCACCTTGCAGCAAGGTCTCGTCGGCAATTTTTCGTTGCGCTGCGAAGCGGGTGGGTAAATGCGCGTAGCTGAACATTGACACCCGATCCGGTGACAGTGCTATCACTTTGTCGAGTGAGTGATGAAAGTTGTCCAACGTCTGGTGTGGTAAGCCATAGACCAGATCGAGGTTAATCGAGCTAAAACCAAGCGCTTTTGCGGCGTGGACCTGACTTGAAACCAACTCTTCACTTTGCACCCGGTTGATGGCGATCTGGACGTCCTGATTAAAGTCCTGAACGCCATAACTGACCCGGTTAAAGCCTAAATGACGAAGGTGCGCGAGTTTATCCAGACTGCAGCTACGTGGGTCAATCTCGATACTGACTTCATCGGCGTGGCCTGGGTGGAACGCCAGTTCATCGGCTAGCAGTGACATCAAACGGCTTAACTGCTGCTCATTGAGAAACGTCGGAGTCCCTCCACCAAGGTGCAGGTTACGGATCCCCCGGTGCGCAATAAGCGGCGCGTACAGTCGCATTTCATCGGCCAACGCATCAAGGTAGCTATCGGCTTTGTCCTGGTGACGGGTGATGACCCGGTTGCAGCCGCAGTAGTAACATAGCTTGTGGCAGAAAGGTAAATGAATATAAAGGCTTAACGGTTGATTGCTGGTCTGCAGCGCAGAAATAACCTGATCAGCAGCGAACCCGGTGTCGAGCGCGAGTGCAGTCGGATAGCTGGTATAACGCGGGCCGTTAACATTGTATTTGTTTACTAACGACTGATTCCACTGAGTATTCTGCATGGTCGACTCCTGGCTGTACGCTGCTTGCACGGTGAGACCTGAATTCTACGTCAGGCAAGGGCCTTATAGGTTGATCTCAAGCAAGCGAAGCGGCATTAGCAGTCAACGCCCGGTTACAAAAAAGGCCAGCTCAATCGAGCTGGCCTTTCCTAAGTTGGCAAGCGCTTACAAATTTTCTGCGTGCGGCAATTCGTGCTCTGGAATGCCGTCGTTCTGTTCGACCAGATAAAAGTTCATCCAGCGCATCAGACGCATGGCGTAATCCAGTTGCGAACCGACGCGGCTGTTACCATGCCCTTCGCCTGGGTAGAGCACCAGGCGAACCGGCACGTTGTCATGCACTTTCAGATACCGGTAGAGTTCCATCGACTGGCTAGGGTGAACCCGGGTGTCATCTTTACCGTGCATAATCAGGATTGGGGTACGTGCCTGTTCGGCCCAGTAGATAGGGCTGCGTTCAAGGTACCATTGCCATTTATCCCACGGGTAGCTGCGGGCATGCACCAGATGCATTTCATTTGGAATATCGGTGGTGCCGAATTTCGACAGGTTGTTACTGATACCAACGAACATCACCGCGGCCGCGAAATGTTCGGTCTGTTTTGTTGCACCCCAGGCCGACGCGTAGCCGCCATAGGAACCACCGGTAATACCAACACGGTCAGGGTCGGCAATACCCGCCTCAACCAGATGTTCTTTGGCATCGACAATGTCATCAAACTCTTTACCGGCGTAGTCATTTTGCCCCAGCTGGGAAAACTCGACGCCACGGCCAGTACTGCCACGGTAGTTGGGGAAGAAGGTGGCAAAGCCTTGTGCAGCTGCATACCAGGTCGGGCTTGAATAGCGGTCGTTCCAGCCATTGCGGACATGCGCTTCGGGGCCACCATGAATACTCATGATGACCGGCACCGACTGGCCTTCACGGTAGTTAAGTGGGTAGACCATAACGCCCTCAAGTTCGAGACCATCGCGTGCTGTGTAGCGAATGGTTTCCTGGCGGGGTTGCTCTACATCAGCTAACCATGGGTTTGAATCTGTGATCCGTTGCAGCTCACCGTTTGCTAACTGATACACTTCGCCAGGATGGGCAGGGGAGTTAGCGAGGATAGTCAGACGACCGTTGTCGTCATAATTAACCAGGCTTTGTACAATCAATCGGCCGGGTTCGAGCAACTGGCTGTGTTCGTTCGAGCGGACATTGAAGCGCAGGATTTCTGTCTCGGTGCCAGTTTCGCCTAAAATAAGTAAGTGTTCGCTATCTTGCCACAACATATCCCGAACATGCCCTTCGTAGCCGGGCAACAGATCACGGGTCTCGCCATTGGCGAGATTTGCATGAAGGATGCGGCCTACGGCGGGGTCATGTTGATCTTCCGCGCCTAACACAGCTAATTGAGAGCCGTCGTCTGAGAAGCGGGCGGCGCCAAGTTTGCCTTCGGTTTGTAATCGCACGACTTCGTTGCCGTCGAAATCAATCAGCAGGTAGTTACTCAGCATCATACTGTCGTCAACAAACGGGGTGGCGGCGACGCGAAGTAACAGCTGCTCATGCTGGGGGCGCAATGCGGCACTTAAAACGTGTTCGTTGAGCTCAATCTGGCGAGCTTCGCTGTCGTCATCGCTGTTCAATGTGTGGATAAACACCTGGCCTAAGCGTAATTCTTCTTCAAAGACTTCAGCGCGAAACCCTTTTTTGGCTAGCTCTTCGTTATTTTCTGCTGCAGCTTCACGGGTAGTAAAAGCAAAGGTATTGCCATCACTGCCTATTGAGTAGCTGTTAATCGCTGTGTCATGCGAATAGGACTGTGACGATTCGCCTCCACGCAGGGGAATACGATACAGGGTGTTGTGTTCATCGTCCTCGCGCTTGGCAATAAAGTGAATGTAGTTTTCATCATCACTGAAACGGATCTGACTGACCTGCACGTCGCCACTTATATAGGGAACATGCTCGCTATCAGGGGTCTTGACGAATAGTTCGGTGTAGGCTGGACCGTCATCGTCTTCGTAGGCGGTTCTGGGGCGGACCCGGGTATAGGCGATGTAGTCGCCATCGGAGGTGGTAATGGCGGAATTTACCCGCTGCATTTGCACGATATCCTGTAAGGTAATGTCGTGCGCCTGGGCGACGGATGCACTGGCCAGTGCAGCACCGAGGCATAAGCTAAATAGTCGAGCCATGCGAACTCCCTGATTAGGTTGTTGTAGATGCTAATTGAATAGGTTAGCTGAATAGGTTAATTGTATGCCATCAGGCCTTGGTAGAATGGCGGAGCTTGCTACCCGTTAGCCATGCAAGGCATGATAGTTAAATACTCTACCTTGATCACCGATAAAAAGGAACGTGCATGAAGTTCAAGCGTCTGGTCTGTGCGACCATTACCACGGCCGTCGTTACCCTCATCAGCGGCTGTCAGCAGACGCCGACGATGGATCCGACCCGAGCCAGTGAGCGAGCCGCCTTTAGCGAATGGAATTGCGACGGTGAGCCGGTGCTGGCTCAGTTTTACGGTGCGCGAGTGGTAATAAGCGACAGCAGCAGTTCACACTGGCTTGACCGTGGTACTCAGGTTGGCAAGGTATTCCGGGCAGAAAACCATAGCTTTCGGTTTCGCGGGGACACGGCAACCTGGACTCGCCTTGAACAAACCAGGCACTGCACTGAGCGCGCACTCCCCGGTGATTGGCAACAGGCGATCAGTGAGGCGCCACGTAATCAGCTCCACTACATGGCACAAGGGGCAAATGAGCAATGGCAGTTTAAGCTGCAAGGCAATCGCGTGCTGATTGAACTGCAAGAGGCCGGAGAAGCGGTTGAACGGCGCAATCTGCCGGCTGGTGAAGCTGATTATTATCTTGATATGTGGACCTATAACGTGCAAACCCGGGAAGAGCGGATGCGGGTTCAAATCACCGACGGCTTATGTCGTCGCGCCGGAGACCCAACTCCGTATCCGTCCAGTATTCAGATCAACTGGAATGATCAGGTTTTGCAGGGATGTGGACGCTGGCTGGCAAAATCTGGTCATCGCCCATAAAGGTTTGCGCACCGCGGGCGACCATTCTGACCTGAACAATGGTCTGTTCCATTAAACGTAATTTAGCGTCATCTTCCAGGTCAAGCGCATCGGCGCCGGCGCTGAAGACGACCCGTACAATCGCGTCACTCTGCAGCTCTGCTAGGCGACGAGGCATTTTACGCTCAGCCATCAGATAGTCGGCTAATTCAGATTTGAAGTGGTCTATTTCGCGGGCCACAGCGTCGCGAAACTCTCGTGAGGTGCCGCTGCGCTCCTGTAATAACAGGCGGAATACGCTGCTGTGGTGGGTAACGAAATAGATAAAGGTTTCCAGCGAGACACGGATAATTGAACCTCCGCTGTCGATACGTTGTCTACTTTGTCGTAGCAGTTGTCTTAACGCGAGTCCGCCCTCATCAACTAAGGTTAAACCGAGTTCTTCCATATTCTGGAAATGACGGTAAAACGAGGTTGGTGCAATCTGTGCTTCACGGGCAACTTCACGCAAACTGAGGCTGGAAAACGATATCTCTGCACTAAGCTGATTCAGCGCAGCATCTATCAAAGCGCGACGGGTTTTTTCTTTTTGTCGGGCACGCACACCAGCCATGGCAATCCTCGGTGTAGTCAGGGTAAACAGGTAGGAAATTAATGCCAGTGTAACAAGTTTCACTTGAGTCTGTCACTTAACTAAGCTACATTGAGCGAACACTTGTAAGCTGAAAGTGTTTTGATGGTTTGAAAAGTAAGGTATTTATGAAAAAAGCTCCAATTATTTGGCTCAACGTTCTGGTTTTCAGTATCACTTTTGCTGTCGCAGCAATTGGTGTGCCTGTATACGCTTTAACGGTGGGTATCGATGCAAGCCTGTGGTGGGCCGCATTGGCAATGTTTATTTTCTCGGGTCTGTCGATCACGGCTGGTTACCATCGCCTGTGGTCGCATCGCACCTATGACGCACACTGGAGCGTGCGTGCAATTTTTGCGCTGGGTGGCGCGCTTGCGCTGCAAAATAGTGCTTTGCACTGGTCATCAGATCACCGCGAGCATCACAAGCATGTCGACCATGATGACAACGACCCGTATTCGGCAAGTCGTGGCTTCTGGTATTCGCACATTGGCTGGATGCTGCGCGAGTATCACCCGGATAAGTACTATGACTACAACAACGTCAAAGATCTGCAGCGTGACAAAATTGTCATGTGGCAGCACAAGTATTATCTGCCACTAGCGCTGGCGCTGAATATTGGCCTGCCTGTTGTCCTCGGGTTACTGGTTGGTAACGTGCTGGGTGCCTTATTGGTCACTGGATTCCTGCGCCTGGTGGTGAACCACCACACCACGTTCTTTATTAATTCGTTAGCCCATATCTGGGGTAACCGTCCATACACAGAGCGTAATTCGGCTCGTGATAATGGCGCGCTGGCGTTCGTAACCTTTGGTGAGGGCTATCATAACTTTCACCATATATTTTCAGGCGACTATCGCAACGGCATCCGCTGGTATCAGTTTGACCCGACGAAGTGGCTTATTCGCGGCATGAGTTTCATTGGCCTTGCAGGTAACCTGAAGCGGGCATCGGAGTACCAGATCGAGAAAGCGCGGATGGAAGTGATGTGGTTACGTCTGCAGCGCAAGCGTCAGACAACTGCCGAATGGATGCAGCACGAGTATGATGAGTTGCTGGAAAAAACCAAGGCCTATTATCTGTCACGGAAAAAATTACTGGATACAAAAACCCAGTCAATTAAAGACCAGGTTGCACACTCAGCATTGATGGCACAGTACCAGGAGCTGAAAAGCAGCTTCCGCGAAGAACGTCGTCGCTGGCGCAAAATGGTCCGTGCCGCCTTGTAAAAGCTTGGTAAGTTTCTTTACAAGCGCGTCATGCTGGTGAATAATTAACCTCAAGTCCTACGTAGAATGTTAATACGTCGGCCTTGAGGTTTTTTCGTTTCAGACGTTTAATAGTTACTGATGAATAGTTATTGGTAAATAGTTACGGAAGCTGAATCATGCTGGTTAATTATATTGGTGCGATGCCAACTCAGGTTTTGCAAAATGGACAGACGGGAATGCAATCTGCCGAACAGCAGGTGGCAGGCGCGAGCAATGAAATTGCCCGGCAGCCGCTGTACCAGCAAGAGCAACGAGAAGTGCGCGAACAAGCGCAGGCTGGCTCGCAAGCCAATGCTGAGAAAACCAGCACTGAGCAGACCGGCTTGCAGCTTAGTCCACAACGTAGTTCGATGATGCGAGAATTGATTAATCTAAGTGAAGGCGAAATGGCGTTTAAAGCCAATGCCCGCTCTATCGAAGCTGCGCAAACCATGTTTGACAGTTTACTGGCGGTTGGTCGTGACCCTGATACCCGTACCGATCAGCGGGGCGACTCATTATGAACGTAACCGCTCAACCTGTTAGCTTCCTCCCCACCACGGCCGCTCAACCGACCGATGTTTTACGGCGCGACAATACAACCCGGGAAGTTATCAGCCCGATGCATGCGAATGAAGCGTTCAATCGGGAACGGGGACTAGGGGCTGATTCAGAACGCCGCCCACTGCCGCAAGACCGCTCCTACGCCCAGCAACTGGCGGATGCCCGCATAGAATCAGGCTTTCCTAACTTTCTAAACCGGGTTGAAGAACGTCAGCAGGGGCAGGGCGAGCGTCAACAGGGCGATCGTCAGCAAGAGCAGCAGTCTGACGCCGTAAAAAGCGCTGAGCAAGATGCTAAGCCGGCGACGTTAAGTAATGACGGACAATTGCAGCGCGACGAGGATCGACTCAATACGCGATTTTCTGATTTATCCAGGGAGTGGGGCACTGCCAAAAATCCAGCGGCGCAAACCACACTGACCTGGCGCAATGACGATGGGTCGTATCAAACCTCAGTAAATATTTCTGACAATGGCGCTGCCGTTGACCCGCAGATTTTAGCGCGGGGCGAGCGTATTGAGCAGTTTTACCAAAGTAGCTATCGGCCGAAAGAACGCTTTCTGTTAGGCGTAGCCTAGCCCGGTAATACGCTTCCCCTAATTGAATACCAGCTCAATCAGCCAGTACCATACTGGCAACGTCAACACGCTCAATAACACCCCATAACCAATAATTGCAGCGACAAGTGTGGTGCGCAAGCCAGCCGCAATCGCAATCGCGCCTGCGGTGATCATAGGTGGCATCGCCGCTTCAAGTAGTGAGACTTTAACTGCTAAACCATCCAGGCCAAGGCCCCACATGGTTACAAACGCCAGGGCCGGCAATATCACCAGCTTCAACAACAGGCTGGCTACAAACGGACCTACATCCTCGCGCGGAACCCGTAAACGCAACTGCAGCCCGACCGCAACCATGACAGCGGGAACCAGGGTCATACCGAGTATTGCTAATGCGCTAGCGAACCAGACCGGGTAGGTCACTTCACTGGCAAGCACCAGCAACGCGAGAACCAGCGCGATAAACGGCGGGAAGGTGAGGATTTTCAGCGCAATGCCGCGAGCAGAAGGGGTCATTCCTGCGCCATTCAGTGGCCGGCCAAATATAGCAGCCAGCGTCGTGGCGATAACAGCGAGGCCAATGAAGGAACCAAATTGGTCATACAGCACAGCGTAAGCCAGACCTTCGTTGCCGTAAAAGCTGCTGATAATAGGGAACCCTAAGAACGAGGTGTTCCCCAGCGGCACTACAATTAACAGCGCACCCATTACCTGACGCGACCAGCCAAACCACTTGGTCAGCAGGAACACCATCAGCATGCTGCTTATCAGCATTGCCCAGGGCGTCAGAACCGGCACCCAAATGGTGGCATCTACGGTTAGCTGCGCGAGGTGCAACAACACCATTGCAGGCACCGCCACGTTGAGTACATAGCGGGTTAGCCAACGGGCGGTACTGATCGGCAGCGCAGGCACCCGTTGTAGGATAACGCCGACGAGCAGAAAGCTCAGAACAATCGCAAAACCGAGCATGGCTTATTTTTTCTTGGCGTTAGCAAACGCGTCGGCGAGCGCATTACCCATAGCAGCATTGGCATTGGCGGCGGGCTTTGGCTTGCCGCTGCCACTATTGCTGCGATGACGGGAATCGCCTTTAGGGCCGCCCTTGCCGGGTGCTGTCGCTTTATCAGCAGGAGGCAGCTCGTCGTCCAGACGCATGGTCAGGCTGATCCGTTTGCGCGGAATATCGACTTCAAGCACTTTCACTTTGACGACCTGACCCGCTTTAATGACCTGGTGCGGGTCTTTAACAAAGTCATGCGACAAGGCGCTGATATGAACCAGACCATCCTGGTGCACCCCGATATCGACAAAGGCGCCAAAATTAGTAATGTTGGTGGCCACACCCTCCAGTTTCATTCCTGGTTTCAGGTCGCTCAGCGTCTCTACGCCGTCTTTAAAGGTGGCGGTCTTAAACTCTGGACGTGGATCGCGTCCAGGCTTCTCTAACTCCTGAATAATATCTGTCACCGTTGGCACACCAAAGGTCTCGTCGGTGTAGTCTTTGGCTTCCAGTTTACGCAGGAATGCGACGTCGCCGATAATGCCTTTCACATCACGGCCATGGTTTGTGGCGATGCGGTTTGCCACCGGGTAGGCTTCCGGGTGAACCGCTGAGGCGTCGAGTGGATTAGAGCTGTTCATAATACGCAGGAAGCCAGCGGCCTGTTCGTAGGACTTCGGCCCCATTCGGGATACGCTGAGCAATTGCTGACGACTTTCGAACGGCCCTTCAAGGTCGCGATGGTTGACAATGTTCTGCGCCAGAATTCGGCTTAAGCCTGAAATCCGAGCCAGTAACGGCACCGATGCTGTATTGACGTCAACGCCTACGGCGTTCACACAGTCTTCGACCACCGCATCCAGGCTTTCAGCCAGCAGTGATTGACTGACATCATGCTGGTACTGGCCAACACCAATGGATTTAGGTTCTATTTTAACCAGTTCTGCGAGAGGGTCCTGTAAGCGACGGGCAATGGACACCGCACCACGGTAGGACACATCGAGATCGGGAAATTCGCGGGCGGCCAGTTCAGAGGCTGAGTAAACTGATGCACCCGCTTCGCTGACCATAACCTTGGTCAGCTTTAATTCGGGTGCTTTTTTCATTAGCTCGCCAACCAGCTTGTCGGTCTCACGGGAGGCGGTGCCGTTACCAATTGCGGCCAGTTCGACCTTATGTGTTTTACACATCTGCTCCAGCGAGCGAATGGTTTTATCCCAGGCGTTCTGTGGAGCATGCGGAAAGAGCGTGGCCTTGGCCAGTAACTTACCAGTGCCATCGACTACAGTGGCTTTGATACCAGTACGCAGACCCGGGTCGATACCAATTGTCGTGCGTTGCCCGGCCGGCGCTGCCATCAGCAGGTCTTTCAGATTGGTGGCAAAAACCTGGATTGCGGCTTTCTCTGCGGCATCCCGCAGCTGGCCGAACAGATCAGTTTCCATGCGTGGCAGGATCTTAATCCGCCAGGTCCACTGCACGACTTGCAGGCGCCAGCCATCTGCCGGCGCGTCATTAAAGCGAAGTCCAAAATGGCTCGCAATGACAGACTCATACTGGCTGTTTCGACTCGTATCAACGTGCTCGGGGTCTGCATTCAACTGCAGCTGCAGAACACCTTCGTTGCGGCCTCGAAGCAGCGCTAATGCGCGGTGCGATGGCACCTTGCGAATAGCTTCGCTGTACTCAAAATAGTCCTGGAATTTAGCGCCTTCCTGTTCTTTCCCTGGGGCCACTTTGGCAGTGAGCTCGGCACCCTGCCACAGACTTTGGCGAATGGTTTTAAGTAGCGCTGCATCTTCGGCAAAGCGCTCCATCAGAATATAACGGGCACCTTCCAGAACGGCTTTTTCGTCCGCGAAGCCAGCGTCGGTATTAATATACTGAGTCGCTGCCTGCTCAGGGGTCTGTGCAGGGTCGTTTAACAGGCTGTCGGCTAATGGCTCAAGCCCGGCTTCAATTGCGATCTGCCCTTTGGTGCGTCGTTTGGGCTTGAATGGCAGATATAGATCTTCCAGTTCAGTTTTCGATTGTGCCTGCGCGATCGCAGTACGCAGTTCGTCGCTCAACTTACCCTGGTCGTCAATACTCTTCAGAATGACACTACGGCGCTCGTTAAATTCGCGCAGGTAGGTTAGCCGTGACGCCAGTGTCCGTAACTGGGTGTCATCGAGACCACCGGTGACCTCTTTACGGTAACGGGCGATAAAGGGGACGGTTGCGCCTTCGTCAAGTAAGGCGATGGTGGCCTGAACCTGTGCTTCGCGCACATTTAATTCGTTGGCGATAGTGGATACAACGTGCGTCATGGCATCTCTCTGCTATCTTTAATTGACTGATTTTTACCCAACCCGGAGCTCCAGCTCCAGATTTAAAGCCAGCATCATAGCACAATTGCAGCCTCGTGCTGCGCGATGAAGATCAACCTATGTAGACGAGTGATAAAGGACATAACAATGAACGATTTTGCGACGTGGTTTAGCAGTGGGCTGAGTACCTGGGTCGGTACTCTGCTGGGCTCAGCGAGCCTTTTTCTGGCGGTCTCATTTCCCCTTGCAGCACAGCAGCCGCCGCACACAACAGAGCGCACCCTGTATTTAGCCAGTGCCGATCTTGACCATATACACTCGCGTCTCGGGGACGGTCAGTTGACCTTGATCGGCGAACCGGATCGGGAGCAGGTGGAAGTGCAGGCGACGCTTTATTATTACGCCGAGGAATCGATTTTGCTGTCGCTGGAACAGCTAAACGGCGAAGCTCGTCTTGAGGGTGGCTTTATCGAAAGCAATTACACCGGGTTGGCACCCTACATGGATGTGGTTATCCGGGTCCCGTCCAGCTTCAGTGCAGCGGTGCGGCACGGCAATGGTAATCTGTTTATTCAGGATCTGACGGGAATGGTCAGTATCGAAAGTGGCAGTGGCGATATTGACGTTAGCAATGTCGGCGGGGTGCGCATTGAGCATAGCAGCGGCGGCAAGGTAAGTACTCAATCGATTCAGGGGCCAGTCCGCATCAGCCAGCGTCGGGCGCAGCCGTAGAGAAGTGAACAAGGCGAAAAAAGATGTAAAGGTCGCATCGGGGGCATGCATATTTGCTGGCAACAGCTAGGCTTTATATAGGTTTTCTATAGAAGGATGACGATATGAGTGATTCAGATGCACATAAACGCAAAGGTGAAGCTCAGGTAGAGCAGTGGGAAGCCGAGCTGAAAAAACTTAAGGCCGAGGCGAAAGAGGCAAGTGCCGACGGTCAGATTAAGCTGGAAAAGAAAATGGATGAGTTGCGCGGAAAAATCGAGAAAGCCCGCAATTAATCAGTTTGGTTTTGTTACAATGGAGTGATGGCGAAACCAAACAAGAAAGGTCCAGTGCGCACGGTTAATGTGTATTGCGCGCGCTGCAAGACCCAGCTATTCAAATACCGTAAAGGTGGCAAAGGGGCGTTGGTTAAATGCTTCATCGAGCGTATCGTTGAAGACATGACCAATGCCCCTTGTGTTTGCCCAGGCTGCGAACAACAATTTGCCAGACAAACCATGATCCGTGGCGCCCCCGCCTATAAGATGATTGGCGGCAAAGTGCATATGAAGTAAGCACCCTTTCAAGTAACCAGACAAAGAACCAGAGCATGAAAACCAACCTGATTACACGAGAAGGCTTTGAACGCCTGCAAGCTGAACTCGACCATTTGTGGCGCAAAGAACGCCCGGAAACAACAGCAAAAGTCAGCTGGGCAGCGAGTCTTGGCGACCGCTCTGAAAATGCAGACTACCAATACAACAAGAAACGCCTGCGAGAAATAGACCGCCGGGTGCGTTATTTGCGCAAACGACTGGAAGATGTCCAGGTTGTGGATTACAACCCACAACAGGATGGCAGGGTTTTCTTCGGCGCCTGGGTTGAAGTTGAAGACGACGATGGTCAGGTGCTGAACTTCAAAATTGTCGGCCCGGATGAAATTTATGGCCGTAAGGACTACGTCTCAATTGACTCACCAATGGCCAGAGCGCTGCTGAAAAAGGAAGTGAATGATGAAGCGGTTGTTAAAACCCCGTCAGGCATAAGAAATTGGTATATCAACCTGATTAAATATTGAGTATTATTTAACCAGTGCCCACTGTTTAATTAGGAGGTGTGGTATGTGGTTAGTCACTAAACTATCAGTGGCGGCTGTTGTGATAGGTTTAACCGCATGTGCGGGTAATCAAGGCAGTCAATATGAAGGTACCCGGCTAGTCATCGACTGGGATCAGGTGAATCGGGTTGAGCAGTCTACCCGGGGTAACGCGTCGCTATTTTGGGTTAATTATCCACGCAAACGAATTGATGCTGAGGGTCGGGTCGTTGAACGGATCAACCAGCATGGCGAGGTTATAGCGCGCTACTCATACGATGACGAAAACGATGAAGATAGCGACGTTTACTAACCCTTTAGTAACGGTAAAAGAGCGTGACGGGCCGGAGTGCCTCGTTACGCTTTGTAACAAATCTTCCGCTTAAATACGCGCTACGCGATTGCAGATTAAGGCGCGCCCTCTTATATTGGGTTTAGTTACACTAACTGAACCCTGCATTATGAGTATTCAAACCCCAACAGAAACCCATAAAATTCTTGTTGTCGATGATGACGCGCGCCTACGAGCTTTACTTGAGCGTTATCTGATTGAACAGGGGTTCGCAGTACGCTCTGTGGCAGATAATCTGCAAATGGACCGTTTGCTTGAGCGTGAGAACTTTTCGCTGATGGTTCTTGACCTGATGTTACCGAATGAGGACGGCATGTCGATCTGTCGACGCCTGCGTGAGCAGGGTAGCCAGTTACCAATTGTTATGCTGACTGCAAAAGGTGACGAGGTTGACCGGATTATGGGGTTGGAACAGGGGGCTGACGACTATCTGGCAAAACCCTTTAACCCGCGTGAGTTAATGGCTCGCATTAACGCCGTATTGCGACGACAGAAGCGTGAATTGCCGGGGGCGCCGAGTGACGAGGAAACCATCGTTGAATTCGGTGATTTCTGGTTTAATCTGGCAACCCGTGAAATGCGTCAGGGTGACAAACCTATTTCTCTGACCAGCGGCGAGTATGCTGTACTCAAAGCGCTGGTTCAGCATCCGCGTGAACCTCTGTCGCGCGATAAACTGATGCATCTTGCACGGGGCCGTGACTATAGCGCGCTAGAGCGCAGCATTGATGTGCAGGTCTCACGGTTACGGCGGATGATTGAGGCGGATGCGACCAAACCTCGCTATATCCAGACGGTGTGGGGGCTTGGTTACGTGTTCGTTCCTGATGGCACTAAACACTAATGTGGCGTTTACTCCCCCGAACCGCGTTCGCCCGCACTGTTTTCCTTATTGCGCTCATTCTGGTTATCAATCAGGCGGTGTCCTACCTGATGATAGCGGTCTATGTGGTGAAGCCTGGTGTGCAACAGATTGTGTACCTGATCGGTAGCCAGGTTGAAACCCGGGCGTTGCTGGAACGTCTCGACATCGAGAACAGGGACGCTGTGCTTCGCGACTATGAAGCACTCGGCGGCGTGGAGCACTTTGATTTTGATGAAGCACTTGAGGCAGGACTTGAATACACAGTAGCTTATAGTTTTCTTGGCAATGAAATTAGCAAGGTATTGGGCGAACCAGCTGAAGTGCGATTGTCGAACAACGATGACATGTACGCCTGGGTGCGTCGCTCCTCGGCCCCGGATCAATGGCAGCGCATTCTGCTCACCGAAATTGATGAGCGAACCTCGTCCCCGATTATTTTTTATCTGTTTTTAATTGGAACCCTCAGTGTTTTTGGTGGGATTTGGTTCGCTCGCTGGCTAAATAGGCCGTTGAAAGCATTGCAGGCGGCGGCTCGCAAAATAGCCGCTGGTGATGACCCGGGTCTGCTTGAAGAGCGTGGTGCCAGTGAAATTGTTCAGGTGACTCGCGCGTTCAATCAGATGTCGCGCGGTATTCAACGTTTGGAACAGGATCGTAATTTACTGCTGGCAGGGATTTCACATGACCTGCGGACACCGCTAACCCGTATTCGTCTCGCCACAGAAATGATGCCGTCGACAGAAGACTACCTGGTCGAGGGCATCGTCCATGATATTGATGATATGAACGCCATTATTGACCAGTTTATCGATTATGTACGGGCACGGGATACGGCAACCTTTACCGAAGAAGACCTCAATGTTCTGGTTCAGGACGTGGTAGAGGGCCTGCAGTACATCGGCGAAGACGACATCAAACTTACCCTGGCTGAGTTACCGCTGGTCCCTATGCAGGCGGTCGCCATGAAACGGGTGATCAGCAATATTATCGAAAATGCACAACACTATGGTGCATCACCGATTTGCATTGAAACCGGTGTGACTGAATTAACTCCAACTGGAGAGGTAAGCGCAAGGACGCGTGTCTGGTTAGAAGTGACTGATTCAGGACAGGGGCTCGATGAAAGTAAAATGGACGATGTATTCGAGCCGTTCATGCAGGGCAATCAGGCACGTGGTGGCGAAGGGTCGGGGCTCGGCCTGGCTATCGTGAGGCGGTTTGTGCAGTTGCATCAGGGTGAGGTTAGTTTACGTAATCACCCAGATGCTGGTCTGATAGTCCGAATTGAATTGCCGCTGCGTCACCGTAATACGGTCACGCCAGCGGCTTAATTAAAATCGGATTTCAGCCGTCGACCCGATTAATACCATTCAACGCAGCCACCCGGTAGGCTTCAGCCATGGTTGGGTAATTGAAGGTAGTATCAATAAAGTAATCCAGTGTATTGCCTTTGCCTTTTTGCTCCATGATGGCCTGACCAATGTGAATGATCTCTGCGGCCCGCTCACCGAAGCAGTGGATTCCTAAAATTTTCCGGCTTTCCCGGTGGAACAATAACTTCAGACACCCGACCTGGGTGTCAGCTATCTGTGCTCGGGCGAGGTGCTTAAACTGAGCCCGGCCCACTTCGTAAGGCACTTTCTTTGCAGTAAGTTCTTCTTCGGTGGCACCGACTGAACTGATCTCAGGGATAGTGTAGATACCCGTTGGTATATCGGTAATGAGTTTCTTCTCGCATTTGCCGTCAATCATGGCGGTGGCCGCGAAACGACCCTGATCATAGGCAGCGCTGGCCAGAGACGGATAGCCAATAATGTCGCCGACAGCGTAAATGTTATCGGTGCTGGTACGGTAGTTGTCATCGACTTCGAGCTGCCCGCGTCCGTTCGGCTGTAAATCGACATTCCCAACTTGCAGGCTTTCAACGTTGCCTGAACGACCGTTGGCGAATAGCAGGCAGTCGGCCTGCATAATCTTACCTGATTCCGTGGTCAGTACGACACGGTCATCAAAGCCTTCCACCTTGGCAAACTCTTCGCCGTGGCGAATCACTACCCCACTGTTGCGTAAATGGTAGCTGAGCGCATCCGAAATCTCAGTGTCGAGAAATGAAAGCAGGCGGTCACGCATATTAACCAGGTCTACCTTGACGCCGAGGCCACGGAATATGCTGGCGTATTCGCAGCCAATGACGCCGGCACCGACAATAATAATACTGCGTGGGTCATGCTTCAGTGACAACACAGTATCGGAGTCGTAGACCCGGGGGTGATTAAAATCGATCGACTTGGGTCGGTAGGGTCGGGAGCCCGTAGCAATCACGAACTGAGCAGCGGTAATGTCGTCACTGGAACCATCGTCGCGGACAAACTTTAAGGTGTGTTTATCTTTAAAACTGGCTTCGCCGTGCAATACCGGAACACCGTTTCGTTCATAGAAGCTTCCGCGCAGTTTGATTTGGCGCCGGATAACCGACTGAGAATGGTCAAGAATATCACTGAATTTAAGGTGTAACGGGGTATCCTGGCGCGAGAATAAGGGATTTGCATTGAACTCTATCAAGCGGCTGACTGAGTGGCGTAAGGCTTTGGACGGGATAGTGCCCCAATGGGTACAGCCACCGCCGATACTGCTATGGCGCTCGATCATGGCGACCCGTTTGCCACTTTTTGCGAGCTTCATGGCGGCGCCTTCACCCGCCGGGCCTGAACCGATTACAATTGCGTCGTAGTCGTACTTCGTTTTCGCCATAGCTTGCCCTTATTGCTTGAGAACGGTTTTTTTGCTGTTATCAGGTGCTCATTATAGGCTGTAACTGGGCGTAGTTGTCAAAACTGCGGTGGCGCTGAAAAACCTTGGCTGGCAATTGGCTATCAGGGTTTTCGACACCAAGCAAATGGCCGATACCAAAGGTATGAGCTGAATCAAGAATGGCTTCGCCATCGTCAATAAAAAGCGTTCGCCCAGGATTAAAGCCAACCTCTGCGTGCAAACGCTGCCATAATCTCTGATCTTCTTTACAGGCTCCGAAACTATGAGTCGAGAACTGCTGGTCACAAAATTGTTCGAGGTTGGTATGCTGATTTTTCAGTGCCAGCGCGTCCGGGTGTGCATTGGTTAAAAGCAGGATTTGCTTTCCGGCCCGGCGGGCTTCCTGCAGAAACGGTGGTACATCATCACGCAGCCGAATTAAGTCCACGGTGCGGGTCTTTAACTCGCGAATGGGAAGTTGCAGAGTCGTTTGCCAGTAATCAAGGCAATACCAGTTCAGGGTTCCGGCAACCTGCTTGAAGTGGCTATGAACCAGCTGACGGGCTTCGTCTATAGAGACCTGATGATACTCGGCATAATGCTCTGGCACCCGGTGGTTCCAAAACTGGTTATCGTAGTGCAAATCCAGCAGCGTGCCGTCCATATCCAGCAATAAGGTATCGATTTGTGACCAATTGAGCATGGGTTTCATTAACTTTTCAGTTTATAGTAGGGTTACAGCATACCTAGCAGTGTCGGGGAATCATGGCTCAGAAGCAAGTACCTAAAATTCTCGCGCGTCAGCTTGTTGCAGAGAGCCGCTTGCTGCGTATTGAGAGCATTGACCTTCAGTTTAGCAACGGCGAGGAACGTCGCTATGAGCGCGTTCAGGGCAGTGGCCGCGGCGCAGTTCTGGTCGTTCCTATGCTCGATGATAAAACTATGTTGCTGGTGCGTGAATACGCCGCAGGGCTGCATAACTACCAGCTGGGGTTCCCCAAGGGATTAATAGACCCAGGCGAAACACCAGCGATCGCCGCAAACCGAGAGCTCCGCGAGGAGATTGGGTATGGGGCTGAGCGTTTGATAGAGCTTAAATCGGTGACTATGGCACCCGCTTTCTTTTCCGCCTCAATGACCCTCTTTATTGGCCAGAAGCTTTACCCTGAGCGTTTAGAAGGGGACGAACCTGAACCGCTGGAAATCGTGCCCTGGCCGATTGATCAGGTCGATGAATTACTGGCCCAGCCGGATTTCACTGAGGCCCGCAGTGTAGCCGCACTGTTGCTGATGCAGCGCTGGTTGCAGGCAGAGGAGCGCATATGATGACTGAGATGCAGACCAGGGTAGCGCAGATTGCGCGGGAAACAGGGCTACTGGTCCTTGAACACTACCGTAAACAGGACTTTACCGTCAGTGATAAAGCCGATCATTCACCAGTCACCAGTGCCGACATTGAAGCCAGCGAATTTTTGACTGCCGCGCTGCAGGCGTATACCCCCGATATTCCAGTCCTTTCCGAAGAAGCCATTGTGCCATGGCAAGAACGGCGCAGCTGGCAGCGCTATTGGCTTGTTGATCCTATTGACGGAACGCAGGAGTTTATTAATGGCAGCGGCGATTTTGCGATTAGTATTGCGCTGGTTGAGCATTACACCCCGGTATTAGGTGCAATCTACTGGCCGAGCGAAGATATTTTGTACCATGCGGTTAAGGGGCGGGGAGCGCTGCGCTCAAAATTCCGCGATGACGCGTTCAGCAGTGAACCGATTACCGTGCGCCGCTTATCGGACCCACGACAGGACCGCTTAACCCTGGCGATCAGTCGTCGCCAGTCGCAGGACACCGTGCTGTCACGGATGAACCCACAACGTGATATAGACACTTTAATGACCGGCAGTTGTTCGCTCAAATCCTGCCTGGTTGCTGAGGGCTCTGCCGACTGCTTTTTGCGGGTCGGGCCGACCGGGGAATGGGACACCGGGGCCGCTCAGGTGATCGTTGAAGAAGCAGGCGGAACCCTGGTTAGCGAGCATTTTGAGCCTGTCACTTATAATCGCACAGCAAGTCTGGGGAATCCCAATTTTATGGTGCTTGGCGACCCGCGGGTCGACTGGGTGTCAGTCTTCCCTGGTTTAACGGTATAAACGCGCAGCGGGCTTCAGCCGTCGTCAGGCTGATAGTCCGCCGCCAGCACGATATGCACACTTTCATGGAGTTCAGAGTAAACAATAAGAGCCTCACCCCGACGCAGTTGATCGCGTACCTGCTCCACTTTGGTCGACAGGCTGACTTCCTGTTCACCATAGTCAGTACCTTCCTGCAGTACAAAATGCTCGATCAGCGTATTAAGCGTGTCTGTTTCGAGTTGTTCGTAAGGTACTTTCATTCAGCGTTTCCTGTGTCGAAATTGCTTTTTCCAAAATTGCTTGTTTCAAAGTAATTCAGAATGCGTTCACTTAACCAGTGGTAGGGGCGGCCCCGGCGCGAGCCGACAAACCCGACGTGGCCACCACTCTGGGTGAGCTGGTGGGTAACTATGCCTGCAGGATAACTGTCCGGCGGGGGGATGCAAGCCTTGCAGGTAAAAGGGTCGTCAGCGGCATGAATAATCAGCAGGGGCGTACGAACCGAAGGCAGGAATTTTAACCCACTGCAGCTTGAGTAGTAGTCATCAACGTCCTGAAAACCGTGTAAAGGCGCGGTGACCTGATCATCAAACTCGCGGAAGGTTCGCAGTCGGCGCAGCTGAGCCGGTTTTAGGTCAATAAATCCCTGCAACTGGCCGAGTTCTATTTTCTTTAATACCTTGCGTTTGAGGCTACCGAGCAGGTGTCCACGATAGACTCTGGAGAACCCTTGATCGATGCGCACAGAGCTGGGCCCTAGCGCCAGGGGAGCAGACACACTGACGGCTGCTTTGAGCGGGATGTCAGGGGTTTCGCCGAGCAGCTTAACCAACATATTGCCACCCAGACTGAAGCCTGCGGCAACCAGGGGTTTATTTGTCTGGCTGGCAAGTTGCTGTAAAAAATAGCGGGCGTCGCTGGTATCACCGGAATGATATGCCCGGTGGCTTCGGTTCAGGCGCCCACTGCAGCCGCGAAAATGAAAGGTCACCGCGTGCCATCCTCGTGTATGCGCTGTTTGCATCAGGTGGTCGGCGTACGGCGAATAGACCGACCCTTCGAGACCATGGAAAATAACCACTAAGGGTGTTTGTTCATCCTGTAAAGCGTGTTGTGGTGACGTGGTCCACGCGAGATCAATAAAGTCACCGTCCGCCAGGCTCAGGCTTTGCCAGAACAACTTACTACCTGGTTTATAACTAGCCAGTCGGGTCCATAACGTCTGCAGGTGACAATTTTTCAGTAATGGGTGGGGCTGGAATGAACTGTTTTCGGCCATATCTATCTACTACACACTTCTTTACAAGTAAGTGTGCAGTGTGCCTGAACTGCTGATTGCAAGCCAGCACACTGCGCTGCATAATGGGTAACTTTTCATTAACAACTACAGTCAGGATGTTAGAAGATAATGAGTGAATTATTGTTGCAACGAGTCAAGCGGGCAACGTCCGCAGCCTTAGTTGCCTTGGTGTTTACCGCACTAACGGCATGTCAGCCCGCTGAACAGGCGGAGGATAGCCCCGCAGCGCAGTCCGGCGACGTTTACGTGAGTCCTAACGACGAACGTGACTATGGTGTGGTCCGCCTGGACAATGGCCTTACCGTGCTGGTGGTCAGTGACAGCAATGCCGATAAAGCGGCTGCCGCACTGAACGTACACGTCGGAAGTATGCAAAACCCGGCGCAGCAACTTGGCCTGGCGCACTACCTCGAGCATATGCTGTTTTTGGGGACTGAAAAGTACCCGGACCCGGACGAATATGGTGAATATATGTCGCGTCACGGTGGCATGCATAATGCGTACACCGCTGATGACCATACCAATTATATGTTCCAGATAAATAATGACCGTCTCGATGAAGCACTGGACCGTTTTTCCGACTTTTTCAAAGCGCCGATTTTTGATCCTGAGTACTCGGAAAAGGAAATCAACGCAGTCGATTCTGAGTGGTCGATGCGTCGTGCCTCGGACGGGTTTATTCTTTTCAAACTCAATAATATGACGTTGAACCCTGAGCATCCGATTGCGCGCTTTCGTATTGGTAACAACGAAAGTCTGGGCGACAAAGAGGGCAGCGTGCTGTATGAAGAAATGCTCGCATTCTATGAGCGCTATTACTCTGCCAATCTGATGACGGCCTCTATTGTTGGTAACTACTCAGTTGAGGAGCTCACCGAGATGGCGCGTCGCCATTTTGCTGACGTACCTAACCACAATGCTGAGGTGCCAGAAATCGACGTCCCAGCGGTGACTGAGCGCGAACGTAATGTGCAGATCTTCTATAAGCCACAGATGGAAATGCGCATTCTGCAGATTGATTTCACCATCGACAATAACCGTCAACAGTTTGCTTCGAAGCCGAATGAACTGGTGGCCTATATGGTGAATTCTGAAATGCCGGGAACACCGGGTGCATTCCTGCGCGAGCAGGGTTGGGCGGACAGTCTTAATGCCTACGCGCAGCCAGGCGCTTATGGCAATAGCGGACGTTTTATTATCCAGGCTGAACTGACCGAATCGGGACTTGCTCATCGTGAGCAAATCGCCGGCATGCTCTTTAATTACCTGGATACGTTACGCGAAGAAGGGATTAGTGACGCGCATTACAACGAGCTAGCCACTGTACTTAGCAACCGTTTCCAGTTTTTACAGCGCGGTGATGCCTTTAGCTACGCAACTCAACTAGCGGCGGCATTGCAATACTACCCCGTGGCGAACGTTATTGATGCCTCCTATCGGCTCGACGGGTTTAACCGTGATGCGGTGAATGCCTTATTAAGTCAGCTTACGTCGGACAATGCACGAGTCTGGTTTATGTCGCAAAACGAAGAGGTTGACCAAACACTGCATTTTTACGACGGCGAGTATCGCCTGCAGCCGCTGAATGACGAGATCATCAACGGATGGCGTGAACAAGCTGCGGAGATCGAAGTAGGCTTGCCGTCGGTCAATACGTTGTTACCCGAAGACTTGTCGGTAAAACCGCTGCCGGAAACGACAACGGCTCAGCAGGTTATTGAAGAACCAGGTCTCAGCGCATGGTTACAGGTAAGCGAAAGGTTCCGTGAGCCGCGCGCCGATGTCACTCTGATGTTTTATCAGGATCATGCGCAGCGCGATTTGCAGGAACGGATCGCAGCCACGATAGCGGTCGAAGCATTCAATGTTGCCGAGCAGGCGCTGGCCCGTGAAGCCTCGATTGCCAGTGTCAGTTATAACCTGAGCCTGCAACAGGGTTTGAACCTGAGCTTATCGGGTTTTAACGACAAGCAGGCGCAACTTGCTGAGCGTGTGCTGACCAGCTTTGCATCCTACGAACCAAGCGCCGAGCGTCTCAGCCAGATCAAAGACCGCTTACGCCGTAATATTGAGAATCAGGCGCGGCAGTTCCCGGTGCAACAGTTGGGACCTCGTTTTAGTCAGTTAATGAACAAGCCGGGCGACGACAATGCAACGGTGCTTGCAGCCATTGACAAGGTTAAGCTAAACCACGTGGTCGACATGCGTGATGCATTGCTCAATGATGTTCATTTGCGTGCCCTGGTGGTCGGCAACTACACCACTGAAGATGTTGAAGCCTTGATCGAGCGCCTGAGCGGAATCGTATCAGTGACTGCTGAGGTTAATTATGCACGAGACCCAGTGGTTACTCCGCAGCCGGGGCAAACCGTCATTCATGCGCAGGATGTACCGGTTGAAGATGTGGCGCTGTTAGATAGCTATTTGTTTGCCGACGAATCAGCGGCAACCCGGGCCCGGGTAAGCTTGCTGGCGGAGCTTATGCACAGCCGCTTCTTCAACGAATTACGCACCGATAAGCAGCTTGGTTACGCAGTGGGCGTTACTCAGCTCTCCGTCGCGGATTATCCGGGATTAGGCTTCTATATCCAGAGTTCGGTTGCCAACCTGCCTGACATTATGGGTCACTTTGACAGCTTCCGTACGGAGTATACTGAGTACCTTGAGACTCTCGACGAAGACACCTTTGCCGAGGCGAAAGAAGGGGTGCTAGGAAGCCTGCGTGAACAGCCGCAAAATATTAGTCAGGAAGCGGGCCGCATCCGTGCTGACTGGCGTCGTGAAAACTTCAGCTTTGATAGTAGAGATCAATTGATCGCTGCGGTTGAGAACCTGCGCCTTGACGATATGCTGGCCTTTTATCAGCAGCAGGTGTTGCAGGCGGACGCTAATATGCGGGTTCTGATCCAGTTACGGGGTACTAAGTTCAGTGACAGTGACTGGATTGAACTTGATGACGCGGTGGTGGTAGACGACGTCGCCGAATTCCAGCGTCAGTTTGAAGAATAAAGCGGGCGTGGCGTTATAGCTGGTTGTATAAATCGACCAGCAGCCGCTGCTCCACCGCCTCTAAGGTAAGTTCAGCCGCCAGCAAGTGCTCTTTCAGTTGCTGGCGGCTTTTTTCATCCAGTGCCTCACTTGCCAGCAGTTCACGGCGAAGTTTGCGAAGTTGCCCCGTATGCTGTGCAGAAAACGGCTGTAACGAGGCCGCCAGTTGACTGAACTGAGCCTCACTGAGCGCGTTGCCCTGGCGCTGCAGGTAGATTTGCAGCAGCGCCAGATTAACGTTGTCTCCGGCGTTGTCCTGAGCCGCAATCAACCGCGCCTGCATACCAGGCTCCTGATAGATTTGCAGCGCCGCCTGCCAAAGTGTCTGGTAACTTAATCCTCGCTTTGCAGCGCTTGTAGAATCTCGCTTTGTTCCAGCCATATCGCTTCGGCCTCATCCAATTGGGTCTGATACTGGGCCTGCTCCTGAAGCAGGCGTGTTAACTCGTCTTTTCGAGCTGCCTCGTAAAGCTCGCTGTCACTGAGCTTATCGTGCAATTGAGCCAATGCCTGTTCGGCCTGCTGAATACGTTTTTCAGCAGCTTTTACCTTATCTGTTACCGGTTTGAGCTGCTTACGCTTGTCCGCGGCCGCTTGTCGTTGCTCTTTTTTGTTGGCTTTCGTGCTCTCGGTTTTGCCGCCATTGCTGGTTAACTGGGCTTCTTTATCAACCGCTTTTTGCTGCGCCCGCTCATCCTCAACCCATCGCTGATAATCTTCCAGTGAACCGTCAAAAGCCTGGACTGACTGGTTGGCAACCAGGTAAAAATCATCCACAGTGGCGCGTAAAAAGTGGCGATCATGAGAGACAATGACCATGGCGCCGGTGAAACTTTGCAACGCGCGCATCAGTGCTTCGCGGATGTCGAGGTCGAGGTGGTTGGTTGGCTCATCCAGCAATAACAGATTAGGGCGTTGATACACCACCAGTGCAAGTACCAGACGTGCCTTCTCACCGCCGGAAAACGGGCCGGTTGGGTCATACACCACGTCACCATGAAAGCCAAAGCTGCCCAGATAATCACGCAATGACTGTTCCGTTGCCTGCGGATCAAGGCGCTGAATGTGGGTCATCGGGCTTTCTTCAGGGTGCAGTGTTTCCAGTTGATGCTGGGCAAAATAGCCTATTTCGAGGCCCGCGCTCACCCGACGTTCGCCCGCCAGCGGCTTGAGTTCGCCTGCCAACAGTTTCATCAGCGTCGATTTACCAGCGCCGTTGTGGCCGAGCAAACCAATGCGACTGCCGGGCACCAGGTTCAGATGGATGTTCTCGAGAATGGTGGTGTCACCATACCCAGCCCGAAGTTTTTCCATCTCCATTAATGGGTTAGGCAATTTACCCGGTTCACGGAATTCGAACACAAAGGGGGCGGCGTCTTCTATCGGCGCACTGGCGGTCAGTTTTTCCAGTGCTTTGACCCGGCTTTGTGCTTGCTTGGCTTTGGTCGCCTGAGCCTTAAAGCGGTCGACGAATTTCTGCAGGTGGGCGCGTTGGGCCTGTTCTTTTTCATAGGTTTGTCGTTGCTGGGCCAGTTTTTCACTGCGCTGGCGCTGGAAACTGGTGTAGTTGCCGCTATAACACTGGGTTTGCTGGCGCTCGATATGAATTGTGTGTGTCACCACCGCATCGAGAAAGTCGCGGTCATGGGAAATAAGCACCAGGGTACCCGGGTAGCGCAGTAACCAGTTCTCTAACCAGTAGATAGCATCCAAATCAAGGTGGTTGGTAGGTTCATCGAGTAATAGCAGGTCCGAACGTGCAATCAACGCCTGAGCCAGATTAAGACGCATCCGCCAACCGCCGGAAAAGGCACTTACTGGCTGGCTTAGCTGGGCCTGACTGAAGCCAAGGCCGGAGAGCAAACTCGCTGCCCGGGCTTCGATTTGATAACCGCCGATGGCATCAATTTGACCGTGAATCCGGGCGATGGCTTGACCATCATTTGCCTGCTCAGCGTCGGCCAGGCTTTGTGTCAGGGCGGTGTACTCCTGGTCGCCACTGATTACGTAATTCAGTGCAGAGGTATCCAGCGCCGGAGTTTCCTGGGCAACTGAGGCGATCTGCCAGCCAGCTGGAACCTGAATGGTGCCGGCATCTTCTTTTAGCTCGCCACGCAGCAGGGCGAACAAGGACGACTTGCCGCTACCATTGGCGCCAACTAATCCAACACGGTGGCCGGGAAAAATGGTAAAATCGCTGTTTTGCAGAAGCTGTTTGCCTCCGCGCATAAGTGCTAAACCGTCTGCCTGAATCATAACTGCCCACCTGAAAAAGAGTGCTGGCAAGTTTAACACAGGCAAACCGGGCGAACAGTGGGTCAGATTGATAAAGGCAGAGGTGAACTATGACGCGTCAGAAAAAGCGCTTTATTGCAGGAGCAACCTGCACCGAATGCAATGCAGCCGACAGCCTGATGTTATTTACCGAACATGGTGTCGAGCATGTGGAATGCGTTGAATGTGGCTTTAAAATGAGCGAGCCGAAAGAACAGGGTAGCGGGTCAGAGCGGACCTTTGATGGCGTTATCGGCGTGTTTAAGCCGGACTAAGAATCGGTGAACGGATTACGCGTCGCGCGGTAGCCCTTTCTCAATCACTCTGACCAGTCGTTTTATTTGCTGCGACGGACGTTGGCTGTCGATTTTTTTCGCTGCCTGCTCGGCCAAAGCCCAGGCAATGTGTTCGCTAACCATGTCGCTGACCTCGTGTTGCCGCGATTGCAGCGCAGTTACGATATCCTCGCTGTAGGGCGCGTTGCCAAGAGCAACCGCAATATTGCGTAACCATCGCTGGTGACCGATGCGGCGAATTGGCGAGCCCTCTGTCTGCTGCAGAAAAGTCGCTTCGTCCCATCCGAACAAGGTCAGTAATTCAGGCGCGTGGAGCTGATGACGTGGCGCGAAATCGCCTTCGTCGGTAGGCGTAGCATAGCGGTTCCAGGGGCAGATTAGCTGGCAGTCATCACATCCGTATATACGGTTGCCCATCGGTCTACGGAACTCCTCGGGAATCGGTCCCTGAAGTTCAATGGTCAGGTAGGAAATACAACGACGTGCGTCAACCACATAAGGTTCCACGATAGCCTGGGTCGGACAGATGGTCATACAGGCCGTGCATTTACCGCACTGTTCGGGCTGCTTCTCATCCACAGGTAAGGGCAGGTTGATGAACAGCTCGCCGAGGAAAAACCAGGAGCCATCTTTACTGTCCAGCAGCAAACTGTGTTTACCCGTCCAGCCAAGCCCCGCTTTTTCTGCCAGGGGACGTTCCATCACCGGTGCGCTGTCGACAAACGGACGAAAGTCGGTATCAGCGAAGGCCGCTTTAATCCGGTCGCCGAGCTTTTTCAGGCGCTTACGCATTAGCTTGTGGTAGTCACGACCTAGGGCATAGCGGCTGACATAGCCAAGTTGTGGGTTTTTCAGAACCTTTGCAAAGAGCGCCCCTTTGGGCAGATAGTCCATACGAACGCAGATAGCACGCACGCTACCCGGGTGCAGCAACTCAGGGTGCAGACGCAGATCAACATGCCGTTGCATGTATTCCATTTCGCCGTGGTATTCATTGTCTAACCATTTTTGTAAGCTGGCCTGGTGTTGACTAAGATCGAGGTCAGTAATACCAACATCCTGAAAGCCAAGTTCTTTTCCCCATTCTTTGATGTCGCGGGCGAGAGCGTGATAATCGATGGAGTCTGGCATGGTGACTGGCGTGGTGATTGGCATGGTAAGGCGATTCCTCAGCAAGGTAAGCGAAGGTAACAAATGAACAGGTTTATAACGCAGAGCATACCACAGCAACTGTACCGGCCTGAACAAGTGCGCGAGACAGAAGGCCGCGCTGCTGAGCTCGCCGGCTTGTCGATGTGGCAGTTGATGGATAGAGCTGGCCGCGCCGTATTTGAATGCCTGCATGCAGAGTACCCGGTGCCGCAGCGGGTACTGGTGCTGTGTGGCAGTGGTAACAACGGCGGCGATGGCTATGTGGTTGCCAAGCTTGCTAGCCTGGCTGGTTATTCTGTACGGGTGTGTGCGGTCAAAGCGCCGACCACCGCAGACAGCCAGCGTGCGCAGCAAGAGTGGCATCAGCAGGGTGGCCAGACCGAGTCACTGAGTGACTGGCAGGACGTTGAAGCGGATGTGGTAATTGATGCCTTGCTCGGCACCGGCCTTACCAGCGATG
The DNA here is from genome assembly GCF_003986975.1 of Aliidiomarina soli. Lineage (GTDB taxonomy): Bacteria > Pseudomonadota > Gammaproteobacteria > Enterobacterales > Alteromonadaceae > Aliidiomarina > Aliidiomarina soli. The sequence continues at coordinate 459,933 of NZ_PIPO01000002.1, forward strand.
TCCGCGGTGAAATTGCGGAAGTGATAGACGCGCTCAATGAAAGCGGCATACCAGTGCTGGCGGTCGACGTGCCCAGTGGGCTGAACGCTGACAGCGGGCGGGTATTGGGGTGTGCTGTTACGGCCACGCATACTATTACCATGGTGGCGGCCAAACGCGGCATGTTTACCGGCCAGGCAGGCGACTATTGCGGTAAGCACTGGTTTGCAGATCTCGGTATCTTGCGCGAGTTTCGGGCGTTGAATGAAGCTTCAGTCTGGCGTTTGGATGCCAGTCAGTTGCAGCATGCATTTAGCAAGCGCCCCTGGAATAGTCACAAAGGCATGTTCGGCCATGTCCTGGTGATTGGCGGTAGCGACGGTATGGCGGGTGCGGCCCGACTAACAGGTTTAGCGGCATTACGGGCCGGGGCAGGAAAGGTCTCAGTGATTTGCCAGCCAGGGCAACAAAGTTTAGTCGGGCTGCAGCCGGAACTGATGGTTCGCGGATTGGACGCGGGCGACCAGGCGGCGGATGAATTACTGGCAGAGGCGGATGTGATTGCGGTTGGTCCGGGCCTGGGACAAGGCAGTTGGGGGCAGGCATGGTGGCAAAAGGTCGCTGACTACGATGCGCCTATGGTGGTTGATGCCGATGCCCTGAACTGGTTGGCAAAGTCGGCCAACCGACGCGAAGACTGGGTGCTGACACCCCACCCGGGTGAGGCCGCGCGGCTCCTGCAGTGTTCGGGCAGCGAGGTTGAGGCAGATCGTTGGCTGGCCGCCACCAGGTTAGAGGAACAATTTGGCGGTATCGTGGTTCTTAAAGGCGCAGGCAGCATCGTCCATGGCCAGGAGTACACCGCTGTGAACACCACGGGTAATCCTGGGCTGGCAAGTGCTGGCATGGGGGACACCTTAACAGGTATCATTGCGGCTTTATTGGCACCACTTTTCAGCCATTCGATGCAGTTACGTCAGAATTTGGCTGAAACCGTCGGCTATGCCGTATTGTTGCACGGCTCGGCCGCGGATGAAGCCGCGCAGGCAGCGCCCCGGGGCATGTTAGCCAGCGACTTAATGGACGCAATACGGAAACAAGTAAACACAGATGATGATTAAGCGAACTCTGGCGGATGAGCGCCAGACTATTGAACTAGGCTCACAGCTGGCAACCGCGTTGCATGCGCCGCTGGTAATTTACTTACAGGGCGACCTGGGGATGGGGAAAACCACGTTCACACGGGGCCTGGTACAGGCACTGGGGCATCAGGGGGCGGTAAAAAGCCCCACCTATGCGTTGGTGGAGTCTTATGAATTTAACGCGATGCGCGTTTTTCATTTTGACTTATACCGTTTACAGGATCCGGAAGAACTCGAATTTATGGGAATTCGTGACTATTTCACTGATGATTGTGTATGCTTAGTAGAATGGCCGGAGCGAGGCTTTGGGCTGCTACCGCCAGCGGATCTCGACGTTGAATTGCGGGAAAATTCTGATGGCGGGCGAGACGTGATGATTACAGCACGGACCTCGGCCGGTGAAACTTGCCTGAAAAAAGTTGTAAGTTGAAGTAAAACACCATGATAAAGATAATCATGACAAAAATGATAACCAGTGCGCTACTACTGTTTGCCGTTCTGGCCAGTCCACAGGTCATGGCGGCAGAAGCCATTGAATCTGTGCGGGTTTGGCCTGCGCCGGATAAGACGCGTATTGTGTTTGATTTGGCTGAGGCGCCCACTCACAGTTACTTTACCCTGTATGATAGCCAGCCCTATCGGCTGGTGATTGATTTTCACAATACCCGCAACCAGGTCAACCTTGATGCGCTGGACTTCGAGTCACTGATGGTGGGGCGCGTGCGCACCAGTTCGCCACCGGATAGCTCGACCGCGCGGATTGTGCTGGAGCTCAGTGACCAGGTTGAACCGGTAATTTTCGCGTTACCTCCGAATGAACGCTATGGTCACCGGTTGGTGGTTGATATTCCGGGCCAGTCGGTGCCTGAACAGCGAGTTACACGCAGCGCTGACCGGTTGCCTGAACGCGAAGTTATTGTCGCTATAGATGCCGGTCACGGCGGAGAAGATCCAGGTTCAATTGGCCCCTCTGGCGTCTATGAAAAGAATATCACGCTACCCGTGGCGACCAAGCTGGCCGCATTAATTAACGCGGATCCCGGCATGAAAGCGGTGCTGGTGCGCACCGGTGACTACGGTGTGCCATTGAATCAGCGCACTCGCGTAGCGCGTGGTCAACGGGCCGATATGTTTATTTCAATTCACGCCGATGCGTTCACATCGCCTCAGCCGCGCGGCGCGTCGGTCTGGGTGTTGTCGCGACGTCGGGCGAACTCAGAGTTAGGTCGTTGGCTGGAGAACCGAGAGCAGCATTCTGAACTGCTTGGCGGAGCCGCGGAGGTACTCTCTAGCAATGGCGATGACATTTATCTGGCGCGAACCTTGCTGGATATGTCACTGGACAGTTCCATGAGCGGTGGCTTTGACGCGGCGAATATTTTTATTGATCAGTTGAGTACGGTGACGCGTTTACACAGCCGCCAACCACAAGCCGCTAGCTTAGCCGTACTGAATAGTCCGGATATCCCGTCGGTATTGGTTGAGCTGGGCTTTATATCGAACCCCCACGAGGAAACACAAATGCGTAATAGTGCTCACCAGCAGCGCCTGGCTGAGGCGCTTTATCGTGGTACCCGGGAGTTCTTTGTCAATCATCCGCTGGACGGTACTATTCTCGCCAACCAAACGGAACGTCAGCATACGGTTAAGTCAGGCGAGTCACTATCGATACTGGCTCAGCGCTACGGTACAACAGTGCGGGCTATTCAGCGGCGCAATAACCTCAGTTCGACCACGCTACGGGTTGGGCAAGTACTGGATATTCCTATTTCCTGATGCCGATCCGTCAATTACCCGCCCAGCTGGCTAACCAAATTGCTGCCGGAGAAGTAGTAGAACGTCCCTCATCGGTGGTCAAAGAGCTGGTCGAAAACAGCATTGATGCCGGCGCCAGTGAACTGCTCATCGACATTGAGCAAGGAGGGGCGCGGCGGATTCGTATTCGTGACAATGGTAGCGGTATCGAACGGGATCAGCTGGAGCTGGCGTTGAGTCGCCATGCGACCAGTAAAATCAGCTCGCTGGACGACCTTGAAAGCATTGCCTCATTAGGTTTTCGTGGTGAGGCACTGGCCAGTATAAGCTCTGTCTCGCGGTTAACGCTGACTTCAAAAACGGCGGCCCAGACAGAGGCATGGCAAGCGTTCTGTGAAGGACGTGAGATGCGGGTGCAAATTCAACCAGCGGCGCACCCCACCGGCACCACGATTGACGTGCAGGACCTGTTTTTTAATACGCCCGCCCGACGCAAGTTCATGCGCACGGAAAAAACCGAATTCGGCCACATCGACGAAGTCGTCCGGCGTATTGCACTGGGTTGCCCGCGTGTGCGCATTCTGCTGCAGCATAATGGTCGCAGAATTCGTGACTACCGGCCCTTGCGGGATGAAAGCAACGCCACGCAGCGACTCAGTTCTATTGTTGGCAATGCCTTTGCACAGCATGCGCTGAGCCTGCAGGCTGAAGTAGCTCCCTGGCTGCTGCGCGGCTGGGTTGCACCGGCAGCGCATTGTCGCCATCAGGGTGATATTCAGTATATGTATGTCAACGGTCGGATGATGAAAGACAAGTTACTCAATCATGCGATACGACAGGCATATGGTGAACAGCTGGGCGATGACCGACAACCCACCTTTGTGTTGTATCTGGAACTGCCTCCGCGGGATGTTGATGTCAATGTGCACCCGGCTAAGCACGAAGTGCGTTTTCATCAGGCACGTCAGGTACACGACTTTGTCTTGCAGTCTTTACGTCAGGCGTTGCCGGGCACGACCCCGCAAACTGAAGGTGGGGACGAGTATCAGCCACCACCACAGCATTTTTACCACCAGCCAGAGCGCAGCGGGCAGACGGCTCAGGAGCAACCGCTCTCGCCCACTGAGCGGCCAGAATCCCGTTCCCAGTCAAGTTCAGCGGCGTTTGCTGGCTATCAGCAGTTGATGACACCGGCAGCGGATGAACGTCCCGCCGCGCGCACGGACACACCTACAGATACGCAACTGCTGACGGTGCTGGAACAGACCTACGTGCTGGTAAGGCAGGGTAGTGACCTGAGCCTGGCGCGGGTCAGTGAGCTGCACTATGAAGTCGAGCGGTCTCGTTTGCTGCAGAAGTTAGCTCAGGGCTTGAGTGGCCAGCCATTGCTGGTACCGGTTCAATTGAAGCTGGATCATGCGCTGAGCGAGGCCTCGGTGCATCAGCTGGCGAAGCTCGGCGTTATGCTTAAACCATTGAGTACGGATAAAGTCATAGTGATGCAGGTTCCCGCTATGTTACGCCACCATTCTGTTGAAGACTCTCTGCATAACCTGCTGGCTTTATTGCGCAAGCAGGGTACGGATGAGAGCGAGCTTGCGAGCTGGTTAGCGGCGCAAGTGACCCAACCTCAGTATAGCGACGAACAGGCCGCTTATTGGTGGCAACAGGCACTTGCACTAGGGCGTGCCTGCGATCATCTGCGTAAACTTGACTGGCGTGCACTATGCTAGAGACTGATGAGAACAACGGGTATGTTATCTGCATCTCCGGGCCGACCGCCGCAGGCAAAACCCAATTAGCGATGACTCTGGCTGACCGCCAGCCCTGTTCTATTATCAGTGTCGATTCGGCACTGATTTACCGCCAAATGGATATAGGCACCGCGAAACCGACGCTTGAGGAGCGGGCCTGTTACCCTCATCAGTTGGTAGATATAAAAGACCCGGCACAAACCTACTCGGCAGCGGATTTTCGTCAGGATGCGCTGCAGTGCATCAAAGACGCGCTGCAGGCCGGCAAAACGCCCTTGCTGGTGGGTGGAACCATGCTCTATTACCGCGCGTTGCTGGGTGGGCTGTCCAATTTACCGGAAGCCGATGCTGAACTGCGCCAGCGGCTTAGCGACGAGGCCGAAGCAAACGGCTGGGCCAGCATGCATCAAAAGCTGGAGGCGATTGACCCGGTGTCCGCAGGGCGAATTCACCCCAATGACCCGCAGCGCATTTTACGAGCACTGGAAGTTTTTCATCTCAGTGGTAAGTCGCTGACCGACATGACCGCAACGCGTGAGCCAGGCTTACACCTACCCAGTTTCCAGTTTGCGGTAGCACCGGATGATCGAAGTGTCCTCCATCAACGTATTGAACGTCGCTTTGAGCAAATGCTGGAGCAAGGCTTTCAGGCTGAGGTCGAGGCATTGCGCCAGCGCGGGGATTTACACCTTGATATGCCGTCAATGCGTTGTGTTGGCTATCGTCAGATGTGGCAATACCTTGATGGCGATTATAGCTACCCGGAGATGATTCTGAAGGGGGTTGCCGCGACCCGGCAACTGGCGAAACGGCAAATCACCTGGTTGCGAAGCTGGCCGGATTTACATTGGCTTGACCCGGAGCGTGAGAACCTTGCTGACAGGGCGTGGTCTATATTGCAGAGTGAGCAACCAAGCCAGCCACAGATGTGGTTAAAAAAAACTTGATTTCTCAGAAATTGACCTCATTTATCTAAATATGTTGCTACACTAATGCGTGCTACACGAAGCATTAATTCTAATAACAAATTGCTAAAGGAACCTACTCATGGCCAAGGGGCAAACCTTACAGGACCCATTTTTGAATGCGTTACGTCGTGAGCGTATTCCCGTTTCGATTTATTTAGTAAACGGTATCAAGCTACAGGGCCAAATTGAATCATTTGACCAGTTCGTAGTGCTGTTAAAAAATACTGTTAGTCAGATGGTTTATAAACATGCCATTTCGACTGTTGTACCATCCCGGATCCCTAACAATTATCACCCGACAGCAAACGGTGATGAAGAGGAAGGTAGTGTCGGACAACTCTAGTAAGCAGAGGTAGCTCGCTTGTTTGATAGATATGAAGGCGGCGAGCAGGCAATACTCGTCAATGTTGATTTCCCCAACGAGTCCGCGCGTGAAGATGTAGAAGAATTAGCATTACTGGTGTCGTCGGCTGGAGTTGAAGCGTTAGATGTTGTTTCAACCAGTCGGCGTGCGCCGGATGCTAAATTATTCATCGGTACCGGCAAAGCGGACGAAATAGCTGCTCTGGTGAAAGCTCACCAGGCGGATATCGTAATTTTTAACCATGCCTTGTCTCCGTCGCAGGAACGCAATCTGGAAAAAGTATTTCAGTGTCGGGTCCTCGACCGGACCGGTCTGATCCTGGACATTTTCGCGCAACGAGCCCGTACCCATGAAGGTAAACTGCAGGTTGAACTCGCTCAGCTGCGCCATATTTCGACCCGTCTGATCCGGGGCTGGACTCACCTTGAGCGACAGAAAGGTGGGATTGGACTACGTGGGCCAGGGGAGACCCAGCTGGAGACGGACCGTCGTTTGTTACGGGCTCGTATTAAAGCAATCCTGGCGCGCCTCGCTAAAGTAGCAAAGCAACGAGAACAAGGCCGCCGCGCTCGTCTTCGCGCTGAGATTCCCACTCTGGCGCTGGTTGGTTATACCAACGCGGGTAAATCAACCTTGTTCAACCGGATTACTAACTCGACTGTGTATGCAGCGGATCAGCTTTTCGCAACACTGGATCCGACGCTACGAAAAATAGAATTAAAGGACGTGGGGCCGGTGATCCTCGCCGATACGGTGGGTTTCATTCGTCACTTGCCGCACGACCTGGTTGCTGCATTTAAAGCCACTCTGCAGGAAACACGGGACGCAGACTTATTGCTCCATGTGATGGATATCAGTGACGAGCGCCAGGCAGATAATCAGCGTCAGGTAGATGCGGTACTGGCCGAAATTGAAGCGGCTGATACGCCCCAGTTGCTGGTCTGTAACAAGATAGACAGGCTTGATTCACAACAACCGCGGATTGATTACGACGACCAGGGGCTGCCACAGCGGGTTTGGTTGTCAGCGCAAACCGGGCAGGGTTGTGAGTTGCTGCTGCAGGCTTTAGAAGAGCGCCTGGCTAAGCAAATGGTGGCCGAGAGTTTACGCCTGCCACCCGAGGAAGGTAAACTACGCAGTCATTTGTACGCGCTTGAATGCGTTGAAAGTGAGCAGATACTTGATAATGGTGATATGTTAGTATCTGTGCGAATGCCTGCTATCGAGTGGCAGCGTCTGCTCAAGAATTATGCGGAAAAACTGACTGGCTTCGTACGCGATGCGGGTTAGTGCCTTCAAGTAAGGTCAAATTATTTATGTTTAATGTGGAGTAATCGATGGCCTGGAATCAACCGGGGAATGGCGGCGATAAAAACCGCGACCCATGGAATAATCAGGGTGGTAAAGATCAGGGTCCCCCTGATCTGGACGAAGCTCTGAAAAACCTGCTAGGCAAATTAGGTCTTGGCGGTAAAGGCGGCAAAGGTAAAGGTGGCGGAACCCGCAGTGGTGGTGGCGTACCAACCAAAGGATTAATTTTGGTTGCGGTGCTGGCGCTGGTGGTGTGGTTCATTTCTGGCTTCTATACCGTCAATGAAGCTGAGCGTGGTGTGGTACTGCGTTTTGGTGCCTACCACACCGAAGTTGGTTCTGGCCTGCATTGGCGTCCGACCTTTGTTGATAGCGTCAGCAATGTCGACGTGAATAACGTCCAGTCGCAAACCACCAGTGGCTTTATGCTGACTGAAGACGAAAACGTGGTTCGGGTTGAACTGGGTGTGCAGTACCGGGTCACCAATGCCCGTGCCTATCTGTATAACGTCGAATCACCTGACTCAAGTCTGGCACAGAGTACCGACAGTGCATTACGATATGTTGTCGGACACAACACCATGGATAATATCCTGACTGTGGGTCGTGAACAGATCCGCCAGCAAACCTGGGAAATTATTGACCGTTTGGTTGAGCGCTATGACCTTGGTTTAGAAGTGATAGATGTTAACTTCCTGCCAGCCCGTCCACCTGAAGAAGTGCGTGATGCATTTGATGATGCCATCGCCGCTCAGGAAGATGAAGAGCGTTTCATCCGCGAAGCTGAAGCCTATGCCGGTGAACGCGAGCCAGCAGCACGTGGTCAGGTTCGTCGTATGCAACAGGAAGCTCAGGCATACAAAGAGCAGGTTACTTTGCGAGCGCAAGGTGAGGTTGCACGATTTAATGAATTAGTCGCGCAGTACCAAATATCACCAGAGACCACGCGTCAGCGTATGTACATTGAAACGTTGCAGGAAATTTACTCCAACAACGCGAAAGTGTTCGTCGATGTCGATGGCAGCAATAATATGCTCTATCTGCCGCTTGATCAGATTATGAAAAATCGCCAGCAGCAGACGGCTCCATTATTGCCAACCGGCTCGCAACAGCGTGCTCCGGGAACATCGGGTGGCTCACCAGAGGTGATTCAACCAGAAGGTATTCGCGGTGGCACAAGCCGTGGCACAAGTGGCCGGGGAGGTAACTAAGCATGCGTAATCTATTGATTGTTGTCGCTGTGATTCTAGCAATACTTGGCTATTCATCACTGTTCACAGTGTCTGAAGGCGAGCGCGCGATTGTGATTCGTTTTGGTAAAATCGCCCAGGACGAAAGCGGTCAGGCGGTGGTCTATCAGCCAGGCCTGCATTTTAAAGTGCCTTTTATTGAGCAGATCAGAAAACTGGACGCCCGGGTGAAAACCCTGGATGGTCAGCCGGATCGCTTTATTACCAGCGAGCAGAAAGACCTTATCGTTGATGCTTTTGTGAAATGGCGTATTTCCGACTTCTCGCAATTCTATTTATCCACCGGCGGTAATGAACGTCAGGCTGAAGATCTGTTAATGCGACGCATTAACTCTGGCCTGCGCAGCGAGTTTGGTACCCGTACCATTCGCGATATCGTTTCCGGTGAGCGGGATGAATTGATGGAGCAGGCGTTGGTTCAGGCTGGCGACGGTGCATCTGACTTAGGGGTGCAAATTCTCGACGTGCGGGTGAAGCAAATCAACTTGCCGACCGAGGTTAGCCAGTCTATTTTTGCCCGGATGCGTGCTGAACGTAATGCGGTAGCACGTGAACACCGTGCTGAAGGTCGCGCTGAAGCGGAATTCATCCGTGCTGATATCGACGCTCGGGTCACCGTTATGCTGGCTGATGCACAGCGTCAGGCACGTCAGATCCGTGGTGAAGGAGACGCTGAAGCAACTCGTATCTATGGTGAGTCATACAGCCAGGACCCAGAGTTCTTTGCCTTCCTGCGCAGTATGGAAGCCTACCGGGCGAGCTTTGCCGGTGGCGATGATGTATTGGTGTTAAGCCCGGATAGCGAGTTCTTCCGTTATTTGAGTCAAATGAGCGGTACTAACAACGACTAGCTTTGCTAAGGTTGTAACGACTGTGAATTAAAAAGCCGATGTGCAGGTAGGCCTGACATCGGCTTTTTTGTATGCTTGCGACAGCAACCAAGGAGACCTTATGTATAAACATCTGTATTCGCGCTTCCTGGCCCAGCGGCCAGATATTCTGCATTGCTCCCCGCATAGTCATTATTATTGGCCGGATGTTACCCGTGAGGCTCATATGCAGTATTGGGATGACGCGGCGCAGTATGCTGATGACAAATGGGATGTCATCTTTTCTCAGCGGGTCCCCTCAGTGCAGGCGTTAATTGCCGGGCGGCTGAATATCAGTCAGCCACAGCAAATTACATTTGCGCCAAATACACATGAATTTGTATACCGGATCTTAAGCTGTTTTGACCCCGCTAAAGCGATTAAAATTCTTACCACCGACAGTGAGTTTCATAGCTTTAACCGGCAGAGCCGTCGTTTACTGGAACGCGGCAATGTGCAGATAGAACGGGTTGCGACCGAGCCGTTCGACAGTTTCGCCGAGCGCTGGCGCGACGCGGTTGCCGCCTCTGAGTATGATTTAATTTTTATTAGCCAGGTGTTTTTTAATTCCGGGGTGGCGGCGCCCGAGCCTCGCTTATGGTTGGATGCAGTGCTGCGCGATGACAGCGTTATCGTGGTCGATGGCTACCATGGCTTTGGCGCCATACCGACCGACTGGTCAGCCTATGAGCAGCGAGTTTTCTATATCGCCGGGGGCTATAAATATGCCCAGGCCGGTGAGGGAACCTGCTTTATCGTTGTGCCGACGGACTGTTCGTTACGACCTGAGTACACGGGGTGGTTTGCTGACTTTGAAAACCTGGCCAAGCCGCAACAAGGCGCAGTTGAGTACGCAGCAGACGGCTTCCGGTTTGCCGGTTCAACCATGGATTATAGCGCGCTGTATCGATTCGAAGCGGTATTGAAGCTATGGCAAGAGCAAGGGTTGAGTGCCGATGTTATTGATCGCTATATACGCTCGCTGCAGGATGCGTTCTTAGAACACATAGATAGCCTGCAGCACCCACAATTGACACGTGCGAACTTACTGGTCGATGACTTCTCAACCCATGGCCACTTTTTCGCCTTCAAGCTGGCGTCAGCCGATGATGTCAGCAGACTCGCGTCGCGACTACGCGAACAGGGTGTAGCAACGGACTATCGACACGACCGCTTGCGGTTTGGCTTCGCGTTATATCAGAACCCAGAAGACTTTGCGCAGATTAAAGGCTGAAAATTTGGGTGAATTCTGAACGCCGCTTTGATAGAATCGCGGCTTAATTTTCCACTGCTTGAGAATCATGGGTAAAAACGTCGTTATTCTTGGCACCCAATGGGGTGACGAGGGCAAAGGTAAAATTGTCGATCTGCTTACAGACAAGGCAACTTACGTAGTCCGCTATCAGGGTGGTCACAATGCTGGCCATACGCTAGTCATCGATGGTGAAAAGACTGTTCTGCACTTAATCCCGTCTGGAATTTTGCGTGAAAACGTCACCTGCCTGATTGGCAATGGTGTGGTGTTGTCACCAGAAGCACTGATGGAAGAAGTTGAGATGCTGGAAAAGCGCGGTGTACCTGTCCGTGACCGTCTGCTTATCAGTGAGGCATGTCCGCTCATACTTCCCTACCATGTAGAACTCGACAAAGCGCGCGAGCTGGCACGTGGTAAAGAAGCAATTGGCACCACCGGACGTGGTATCGGCCCTGCATATGAAGACAAAGTCGCACGCCGTGCTTTACGTGTCGGTGACTTGTTAAATATGGAGCGGTTTGAGGCCAAGCTACGGGAAGTCATCGCATATCATAACTTCTCGTTGACTGAGTATTATAAGCAGCCAGCAGTGGATGCCGATGCGGTTCTTGCGTATTGCAAAGAAATCGCCCCTGTACTGATTAAAATGATTGCCGATATTCCGGGTATTCTGGATAAGGCTCGCCGCAATGGCGATCATATGATGTTTGAAGGCGCTCAGGGCACGCTGCTTGATATCGACCATGGTACCTATCCCTATGTGACCTCTTCGAATACCACGGCCGGTGGCGTTGCCACAGGCGCCGGTTTTGGTCCGCGTTATATCGATTATGTGCTGGGTATTGTCAAAGCCTATACCACCCGGGTGGGCTCAGGTCCGTTCCCGACCGAGCTTGAATGCGATGTTGGTCAGCATTTAGGGGTGAAAGGGCACGAATTCGGCGCTACCACCGGCCGTAAGCGACGTACTGGCTGGTTTGATGCCGTTGCCATGCGCCGCGCTGTTCAGCTGAACTCGATTAGTGGCCTTTGTCTGACCAAGTTAGACGTTCTCGATGGTCTGGACGAAGTTAAGATTTGTACCGGGTATAAGTTACCGTCTGGAGAGGTTGTTGAGTTACCGCCTTTATCAGCGGAAGACTACGATGCCGTCGAACCGGTCTATCAGACCATGAAAGGCTGGCAGCAACCGACCATAGGCGCGACGAAGCACGAACAGTTGCCTGCCGAAGCGCTGGCTTTCATTGCCCGAATCGAAGCGTTGCTTGAGGTTCCGGTTGATATTATCTCAACGGGTCCGGATCGGATCGAGACGATAACCTTGCGCCATCCGTTCTCGGCGTAAGCGTTGAAAGAAGCCGTAAGGTAGGGGAGATGCCTGTCATTAAACCTACCTTGCGTTTGCAGCTAAATGTGTAAAAAGCACCCGCTTTAGGCAAAAATTGAGCACTTAGCCGCAAAAATCAAAAAAAATCCCGATTAGCTGTTGCAAGAGTAAAATCCATGCCATAGAATGCGCTCCACCTAAACGGTGAAGCCGGCATAGCTCAGTTGGTAGAGCAACTGACTTGTAATCAGTAGGTCCCGAGTTCGACTCTTGGTGCCGGCACCATTTAGAAAAAAATTTGTGGAGGGGTTCCCGAGTGGCCAAAGGGATCAGACTGTAAATCTGACGGCTCAGCCTTCGCAGGTTCGAATCCTGCCCCCTCCACCATTTTTTCTGCAGACCCCAGGTAGCCGAAAGTAAGATTTGCGGGTGTCGTATAATGGCTATTACCTCAGCCTTCCAAGCTGATGATGCGGGTTCGATTCCCGCCACCCGCTCCAATAAGAACATAATCCGTGCTGATATAGCTCAGTTGGTAGAGCGCACCCTTGGTAAGGGTGAGGTCGGCGGTTCAAATCCGCCTATCAGCACCATTCTTTTGCGTTCTTATTCTTCTTTGCCAGCTTCCTGCCTCTGCATTAAATTGAATGTTTTATAAACCTAAGCACTGGTGAGTATCGTCACCGAGCGTATTAAAGAGAGGCTGTCATGGCTAAAGAAAAATTTGAACGTAGTAAACCGCACGTAAACGTCGGTACTATCGGTCACGTTGACCATGGTAAAACCACGCTAACGGCGGCGATCACCACTGTATTGGCAAAAGTTTACGGCGGTGCGGCAAAAGACTTCGCATCAATCGACAACGCTCCAGAAGAGCGTGAGCGTGGTATCACTATCTCAACGTCACACGTTGAGTATGACACTCCGATCCGTCACTATGCGCACGTTGACTGCCCAGGTCACGCTGACTACGTGAAAAACATGATCACCGGTGCTGCTCAGATGGACGGCGCTATTCTGGTAGTCGCTGCGACAGATGGCCCAATGCCACAGACTCGTGAGCACATCCTGCTGTCTCGTCAGGTAGGCGTACCTTTCATCGTTGTATTCATGAACAAATGTGACATGGTTGACGATGAAGAGCTGCTTGAGCTGGTAGAAATGGAAGTTCGTGAACTTCTGTCAGAGTACGACTTCCCAGGCGACGACCTGCCAGTTATTCAGGGCTCAGCTCTGAAAGCACTGGAAGGTGACGAAGCATGGGAGAAGAAAATTGTTGAGCTGGCCGAAGCCCTGGATTCTTACATTCCAGAGCCAGAGCGTGACATCGACAAGCCGTTCCTGATGCCAATCGAAGACGTATTCTCTATCTCAGGCCGTGGTACTGTTGTAACAGGTCGTGTAGAGCGCGGTATCGTGAATACTGGTGACGAAGTTGAAATCGTGGGTATCAAAGACACTACGAAGACAACCGTAACGGGTGTTGAGATGTTCCGTAAGCTGCTTGACGAAGGTCGTGCAGGCGAGAACATCGGCGCATTGTTGCGTGGTACTAAGCGTGAAGATATCCAGCGTGGTCAAGTATTGGCTAAGCCAGGTTCAATCACTCCGCATACCAAGTTTGAAGCAGAAGTGTACGTACTGAGCAAAGAAGAAGGCGGACGTCACACTCCATTCTTCAAAGGCTATCGTCCACAGTTCTACTTCCGTACGACTGACGTTACTGGTGCTGTAGAGCTGCCAGAAGGCGTAGAGATGGTTATGCCTGGTGACAACATCAAGTTCGTAGTGGACCTGATTGCACCAATCGCGATGGACGACGGTCTGCGTTTCGCCATCCGTGAAGGTGGCCGTACTGTAGGCGCTGGTGTTGTATCTAAGATCTTAGATTAATTGGTAGCGCAGGCTTAGCCTGCGGTCAGCCAACAGCAATATCGAGAAAAGGGCTCCCATTGGGAGCCCTTTTTGTTTTGTGGAATTATAAATTCCACTCGAAGTTATGTTGATATTGTGTTGAAATCGCTGTTCATTTTATTGGATATATGGTTGTTAAGGAATGACAGTGATGCCACGTATTTTAGTTTGTATACTTACTTTGACTCTATTTTTACCCGTTTCAGGCGCTCAGGCGAAAGAGGGTGATCTAACTTTCGGCCTAGGGCTCGGATTCTCGTATTCGGGACTGGGCGGGTATGCTGCGCATCACTTCGGAAAACAATCAATCGCTTTAAGCGCCGGACTAACAACGTATTCGAGCTATGGCCATAGCTATGGCGCAGGCCTGTCCTGGCGACACACTGGTTTGCTGAGTGAAGCCAGATTTGCGCCTAACCGCCATGCGCTAGGCGTGTATATTGGCGCAATCGGCGATGAAAGTTATACCAACAAAACGGTTTGGGGTGGCGGTCCAAGCTATCACTATTATAGTGATGGAATGCAAAATACTGGCCTTGTCGTAGGGCTGAGTTTCTTGGTTAGTGATGGTAGGGACCGCAGAAAAATGGTAGCGCTGTCGCTCGGCTATCAATTTTAGCGGCGGCGGTTGCGATGGTGGCTTAGTTGAGTCTGTCGTACACTATAGATACTTGTAGTTAGTAGGAGGCGTCAATGACCACCTGGATCAGTCACCGTGGGTATACCAAGAATGCCACTGAGAACACTGCAAAGGCGTTTGAAGACGCCATAGAACTGGGTTTCGATCACCTCGAGACCGACTTGCGTACGACTCGCGATGGCCACATTGTGCTTTGTCACGACCCTGAACTGTCGCGTATCAGTGCGCAAACAACTACCGTCAATCAGCTAACCCGAAAAGAGCTAGAGGCGATCAAGCTGATCAAAGGTGAGCCATTGCTTTTTTTTGACGAGTTCATTGAGCGCTACAGCCATTTAAACTGGATTTTGGATATTAAGCCCGATAGCGCCGAACAAACTATCAGGCAACTTGAGCACTGGATGCGAGATCCAAAGGCAGAAGCTCTGTTGACGAATCGTGCACGTTTTCTGATGTGGCACCCGGACCACGAAGTACAGGTCCAGCGCACCATAGATAATGCGTTTTGTCTGGCACGGGACAAAGCGTGCGTGCGTGCAGGGCTGTCGGCGTTGGTGGGAGCGGCTGCATTGGGTGTAAAGGCAGAGCAGGTGTATGCGATCCCACCTAAACTTGGCGGACTGCCGTTACTCGGTGCCGGCCTGGTGAAGCGTTATCACAAACAGAATGCGAAGGTCATTGGTTACTTGCCAGAAACGCTGGTCGAACATGAACAGGCACTCAAAGCCGGCGTCGATGAGCTGCTGACAAATCACGCGCACCTGATGCGTGACTTGTCGACAAAGCGCGGATAGTTAACGATAAAGATGAACCTAAAACGACAGGAACAGGCGATGACTCAGGCATGGATACTCGGCGCAGTTAGCATACTTTGCTCAGGCGCCGCATTGGCCCAAACCACCTACCATGTGGGTGTAGGCGCAGGGCCGGAATATGGCGGCTTGGGCGCCACCATCGAGCGAGTGACCGATAATGACAAGATTACCGTCGGTGGCGGGCTTGTGAATAGCCATCGGATTGCTGGTGAGGCCTATGGTGCAAGCCTGATGTATCACCGTTTCGATTTGATCAATGCAGCAAGCGGTGAGCATGCTCTTGGCATTGGCATCGCACCGGTTGGTCATCGCTGGAGGTATTTTGTCGAGCAGGACACCGCCGGTCGGTGGCACTACCGAACCGATTACCATGATGTTATCTATGGGGGGCTACTTGCCTATAACTACCACCCTCGCGGTGCGTCCCTCGGTGGTTTCCATGTTGGCGTGTCCTACGGCTATGGTTCGCGGGCTGGAGAAACCGCTAGCGGACTCAATATTACCTTTGGCTACAGGTTTAACTAAGCGCGCGGCCTTGCTTTCGCAAGTTTGATCGGTATAATACGGCGTCCATCCTAATCAGCCTTCATTTCCCTTGTTTTCCTTCTACACGGGGTTAGTCCAAGATTTGGGTGGTATGTGTTTTTAGGGGTGTAGTTCCAATTGGTAGAACAGCGGTCTCCAAAACCGACGGTTGGGGGTTCGAATCCCTCCACCCCTGCCATATTCGACAGAGTGCTTCGGCATTTGGTGTTAAGCGTACATTGCAGGATTAGCAACCATGAGTGCAAATACAGAGAGTCAATCTACCCCAATGGAAGCCCTTAAGTGGGTCATCGTGATTGCGCTGCTGGCGGCGGCAGTCGTCGGTAACTACATGTATGATGACGTATCAGTGGTGTTTCGTGCCCTGGGAGTGGTTTTACTTGTTGTTGCAGCGGGTCTGATAGCAAGCCGTACCGTGAAAGGTCAGACGTTTATTTCGTTTGCTAAAGAAAGCCGTATTGAAGTACGCAAAGTGGTTTGGCCAAGCCGTAAAGAAGCAACCCAAACCACAGCGATCGTATTAATTGCGACCTTGATTGTGGCACTGCTGTTATGGGGCCTCGACGGGATTCTAGTGCGGGTTGTCGGTATGGCAACTGGTATTAGCGCGTAATTTAAGCTGCAAACCAAGCGGAGATCATCATGGCGGAAGAACAGAAAAAACGTTGGTATGTAGTACAGGCTTTCTCTGGCTACGAGCAGCGCGTACAGAAAACCTTGCTTGAGTACATTAAAACGCAGGGCATGGAAGACTTATTTGGTGAGGTTTTAGTACCGACCGAAGAAGTTGTAGAAATGCGTGGTGGTCAGCGCCGTAAAAGCGCGCGCAAGTTCTTCCCCGGTTACGTACTGGTGCAAATGGTGATGAACGAAGACACCTGGCATTTAGTTAAAAGTACGCCGCGAGTACTTGGCTTTATTGGTGGTACTGCTGAGCGACCTGCTCCTATTACCAGCAAAGAAGCGGATTCAATACTGAATCGTCTCAATGAGTCTGAAGACAAACCGCGTCCGAAAACGATGTTTGAACCGGGCGAAGTGGTACGGGTTACCGACGGTCCGTTTGCAGATTTCAATGGTACGGTTGAAGAAGTCGATTACGAAAAGAGCCGGATGAAAGTCTCGGTTTCAATCTTTGGCCGCTCGACGCCGGTCGATTTAGATTTCGGTCAAGTCGAAAAGTCTTGATCAGAGCCGCGGATTTGTATATAATCCGCGCTCAAATTTTCATCGGGAAGCCATTTGAGCCACCTTCCTCAAGGTCTGGCGAGGCGTTTAACCCATAGCAGAGGTAGAGAAACATGGCTAAAAAAGTAAGTGCCATTATCAAGCTGCAAGTAGCAGCTGGTGCAGCTAACCCTTCACCACCCGTAGGTCCAGCATTGGGTCAGCACGGTGTTAACATCATGGAATTCTGTAAAGCGTTTAACGCGCAAACAGACAACCTTGAAAAAGGTGCTCCGGTTCCAGTTGAAATCACTGTGTTTGAAGACCGTTCTTTCACCTTTATCACTAAGACTCCTCCTGCAGCGTTCTTGCTGAAAAAAGCAGCGGGTATCAAAAGTGGTTCAGGCGAGCCTAACAAGAAGAAAGTGGGTACCGTTACCCGCGCTCAGTTAGAAGAAATCGCTACTATGAAAGATCCGGATCTGACTGCAGCGTCTATGGATGCAGCAGTTCGTACTATCGCGGGTTCAGCTCGCTCAATGGGCTTGAACGTAGAGGGTTAATGCAATGGCAAAACTAACTAAGCGTATGCGTACCATTCGCGAAAAAGTTGAAATTCGCGATTACGACGTAAACGAAGCAATCGCTTTGTTGAAAGAATTAGCAACTGCCAAGTTCACTGAAAGCGTAGACGTTTCAGTCAACTTGGGAATTGATGCACGTAAATCAGACCAAAACGTTCGTGGTGCAACTGTACTGCCTAACGGTACTGGCCGTGATGTTCGTGTAGCCGTATTCACCTCTGGCGACAATGCTGAAAAAGCAAAAGCTGCTGGTGCAGACCTGGTTGGTATGGAAGACCTGGCTGAGCAAGTGAAGAAAGGCGAAATGAATTTTGACGTTGTTATTGCATCACCTGATGCAATGCGCGTTGTTGGCCAGTTAGGTCAGGTTTTAGGTCCTCGTGGTCTGATGCCAAACCCGAAAACTGGTACGGTTACCCCAGACGTAGCAACTGCGGTTCAAAACGCAAAAGCTGGTCAGGTTCGGTATCGTAACGACAAAAATGGTATCATCCACTGCACTATCGGCCGTGTAGATTTCGATGACGCTAAACTGAAAGAAAATTTAGAAGCACTGCTGGCTGCTCTTAAGAAAGCCAAGCCGTCTTCTGCGAAAGGTGCGTTTATTAAACGCATTAGCTTGTCGACCACTATGGGCGCAGGCGTTCGTGTTGACCAAGGTACCCTAAGCGATAAAGCTTAAGGCTGGTCTGTTGTCGCTAACTTAGGTTAGCGGGAACCAAAGGTTTTAGGGTTGGAGTTGCCTCTCATTATGATGCGGCTCTCATCCAAGACCGCAGGTGTCCACACCGGGAGGTGAGGGCTTAATCTTTTTTCTTCGGAAAGGGGCCTGCGCAGATGGTGACATCCGACTCAGACTCTCTGGGAGAGATTCACCGTGACAAAGGGGTAGCGACGCTTCGGCAGAACTACCAACTTGTAACGAAAGAACTGAGGTGGAAACACCAAGGTTCTTACATTAAGAGGTGATACTAGTGGCACTAGGTTTAGATGCAAAAAAGGCGATCGTTAAAGAAGTTAACGAAGTCGCTTCGCAGGCACTATCCGTCGCTGTTGCTGAGTATCGTGGAATCGAAGTTGCGGACATGACCAAACTTCGTACCTTAGCTCGTGAGCAGGGCGTACACCTTCAGGTTGTACGAAACACCCTGGCGAAACGCGCTTTTGAAGGTACAAACTTTGCGGACATGGACGAGGCATTGAAGGGTCCACTTCTCTACGGTTTTTCTTTGGAAGCACCAGGCGGCGCTGCTCGTCTGTTCAAAGATTTTCATAAAGAGAACAAAAACCTGAATGTGACTGCGCTATCGATCGGTAACGGTCTGATGGGTCCAGAAAAACTGGACGCTGTAGCGTCACTTCCGACTCGCGACGAAGCATTGGCTAAATTGCTTGCCACCTTCAAAGCGCCGGTTACTAAATTTGTTCGTACTATTAACGAAGTACCAACTAAATTTGTCCGCGTATTGGGTGCAATCAAAGACGCTAAATAAGCGATATTTTTTTAATCGAATTAACATTCATAATCCCAGGAGTTTAGAGACATGGCTCTGACCAAAGAAGACATTTTAAACGCGATCGCTGATATGCCAGTTATGGAACTGGTTGAACTGATCGAAGCTGCTGAAGAAAAATTCGGTGTTGACGCATCTGCTGCTGTTGCAGTAGCTGCACCTGCTGCTGGCGGCGAAGCTGCTGCAGAAGAGCAGACTGAATTTGACGTAATCCTGAAAGCTGCTGGTAGCAACAAAGTTTCTGCTATCAAAGCTGTGCGTAGCGCAACCGGTCTTGGCTTGAAAGAAGCTAAAGCATTGGTTGAGTCTGCTCCAGTAGCAGTTAAAGAAGGCGTTGCAAAAGACGAAGCAGAAGAGCTGAAGAAAACGCTTGAAGAAGCTGGTGCAGAAGTTGAACTTAAGTAAGTTCTGTTTGCATTAAGGCCTTTTTAGGGCTTGGGCTGGTGACTTTTTAGTCACCAGCCCTTTTGCGCTAAAGAGGATGCATCCATTTCCACTACAGTTTGGGATGCATTTAGTATAGAAATTGTAGTAGTAGCTGCCACGCAGTTTGGCAGTTAGGGTCAGAAATCAGCTAGCTGAGGAACCCCATGGCGTACTCCTACTCTGAGAAAAAACGAATTCGTAAGGACTTTGGTAAGCGCCCACACGTGCTTGAAGTACCTTACTTACTATCTATTCAGCTTGATTCATTTAAAAAGTTTATTGATGCCGACCCAGAAGGCCAATATGGCTTGGAAGCCGCATTTCGTTCGGTCTTTCCAATTACCAGCTATTCGGGTAACGCAGAACTAAAATACGTGAGCTATCGCTTAGGCGATCCCGTATTTGATGTAAATGAATGTCAAATTCGCGGGGTGACTTATTCAGCACCACTGCGGGTCAAGCTGCACATGGTGCTATATGACAAAGACGCACCAGCAGGCACAGTAAAAGACATTAAAGAGCAGGAAGTCTACATGGGCGAAATTCCGCTCATGACCGAGAATGGTACTTTTGTAATCAATGGTACCGAACGTGTTATCGTTTCTCAGCTGCATCGTTCGCCAGGCGTATTCTTTGACCATGACAAGGGTAAAACCCATTCGTCAGGCAAAGTGCTATATAACGCTCGCGTGATTCCTTACCGCGGATCCTGGCTGGATTTCGAGTTTGACCCGAAAGACAACGTATTTGTACGTATCGACCGTCGCCGTAAACTGCCTGCGTCTATCATTTTGCGTGCGCTTGAGTACAGCAATGAAGAAATTCTTGCTCTATTCTTTGAAACCACACACTTTGAAGTTAAACGTGACAAGATCTTACTGACCCTGATCCCAGAACGTCTGCGTGGTGAAACTGCGCTGTTTGATATCAAAGACGACAAAGGTGATGTGCTGGTTGAGACAGGCCGTCGGATTACCGCACGCCATATTAAGCAACTGGAAAAACTGAACATCGAAGAGATGGAAGTTCCGGTTGATTACCTGGTAGGCAAAGTGCTGGCGAAAGACTATGTGAACACCAAAACTGGTGAACTGGTTGCCTCTGCGAATGACGTGATTACGTTAGAGTTACTGGCTGAACTTCGTGAAGCCGGCTTCAAAAAATTCGACACCTTGTTCATGAACGACCTCGATCATGGTCCGTACATGAGTGAAACCCTGCGCATCGATAACTCGACCAACCGCTTAGAAGCGCTGGTTGAAATTTATCGTATGATGCGTCCAGGCGAGCCGCCAACCAAAGATGCGGCTGAAGCATTGTTTGAAAACCTGTTCTTCTCTGAAGACCGTTATGACCTGTCAACGGTAGGCCGGATGAAGTTTAACCGTCGCCTTGGCCGTGATGGTGAAACCGGTTCTGGTAACCTGAGCAAAGAAGACATCGTTGCGGTTATGCAGAAGCTGATCGAGATCCGTAACGGTCTGGACGTTGTCGATGACATCGACCACCTGGGTAACCGTCGTATCCGTTCTGTCGGCGAAATGGCTGAAAACCAGTTCCGCGTCGGTCTGGTCCGTGTTGAACGTGCTGTTAAAGAGCGTTTGAGCCTGGGCGACCTGGACAGCGTAATGCCGCAAGATCTGATCAACGCTAAGCCTATTTCGGCGGCGGTGAAAGAGTTCTTCGGTTCAAGTCAGCTGTCTCAGTTTATGGATCAGAACAACCCGTTGTCAGAAGTGACCCATAAGCGTCGTATTTCTGCGCTTGGTCCGGGCGGTTTGACCCGTGAACGTGCAGGCTTTGAAGTTCGTGACGTGCATCCGACTCACTACGGTCGCTTATGCCCAATCGAAACGCCGGAAGGCCCGAACATCGGTTTGATTAACTCCTTATCGTCGTTCTCGCGTTCTAACGAATATGGCTTCCTTGAAACGCCGTACCGCCGTGTTGAAAACGGTGTGGTAACGGACGAAGTTGACTACCTGTCAGCGATCGAAGAAGGCAAGTACATCATTGGTCAGGCAAACATTGCGTTGACCGATGACGGTGCGATTGAAGAAGATTTAGTACCATGTCGTCACCAGGGTGAATTTACTCTGACCAGTAAAGAACAGGTCCAGTATATGGACGTGTCACCACAGCAGATCGTATCAATTGCAGCGGCTCTGATTCCGTTCCTTGAACACGATGATGCAAACCGTGCTTTGATGGGTTCAAACATGCAACGTCAGGCCGTGCCTACTTTGCGTGCTGACAAGCCGCTGGTTGGTACTGGTGTTGAGCGTACCGTTGCGGTCGACTCTGGTGTTACCGTGATTGCAAAACGTGGTGGTGTGATCGACTACGTAGACGCGAGCCGGATTGTGGTTAAGGTTAATGAAGAAGAAATGGTACCTGGCGAAGCCGGTATCGATATCTACAACCTGACCAAGTACACCCGTTCGAACCAGAACACCTGTATTAACCAGAAACCAACGGTTAACCCGGGTGAACCAGTTCAACGTGGCGATGTATTAGCAGATGGTCCGTCAACTGACATGGGTGACCTGGCGCTGGGCCAAAACATGCGCGTGGCATTTATGCCATGGAACGGTTACAACTTCGAGGACTCGATTCTGATTTCAGAGCGTGTCGCGATTGAAGACCGTTTAACCACGATTCACATTCAGGAACTGAACTGTGTAGCGCGTGACACCAAGTTAGGTCCGGAAGAAATTACCTCTGACATTCCTAATGTCGGTGAATCGGCGCTGTCCAAGCTGGATGAGTCTGGTGTTGTGTATATCGGTGCTGAAGTAAATGGCGGCGATATCCTGGTCGGTAAGGTCACACCAAAAGGTGAAACCCAGCTGACGCCGGAAGAGAAACTGCTACGTGCTATCTTTGGTGAAAAAGCATCTGACGTAAAAGACAGTTCATTGCGCGTACCAAACGGCGTGACTGGTACGGTAATTGACGTGCAGGTGTTTACCCGTGACGGTGTTGAAAAAGACAAACGTGCACTGGATATCGAAGAGATGCAGCTGGCTCAGGTTAAGAAAGATTTAACCGACGAGTTTAAGATCCTTGAAGAAGGTGTCTATGCACGTGTTCGTAACCTGCTTCTGGCGAATGGCTTTGATGAATCTAAGCTGGCCGCGCTAGAGCGCAGCAAGTGGTTGATCCAAAACCTCAGAAACGAAGACGCGCAACAGCAACTTGAGTACCTGGCGCAACAGCATGAAGAGCTGCGCACAGATTACGACAAACGCTATGACGAAAAACGCCGTAAGATCACTCAGGGCGATGACCTGCAGCCTGGCGTACTGAAGATCGTTAAGGTCTACCTGGCTGTTAAACGTCGCATCCAACCGGGTGACAAAATGGCCGGTCGTCACGGTAACAAAGGTGTTATCTCGACTATCGTACCGGTAGAAGACATGCCGTACGACGAAAACGGTGAGCCTGTTGATATCGTGCTCAACCCGTTGGGTGTACCGTCGCGGATGAACGTGGGTCAGATCCTGGAAACTCACTTAGGCGCAGCTGCGCGTGGTATTGGTCGTAAGATCGAGACCATGCTGAAAGAACAGCGTGCGTTAGCAGAACTGCGTGAGTTCCTGCAAAAAGTGTATGACCTTGGTGAATGTCGCCAGCAAGTTAATATTGCTGAATTCAGTGATGACGAAGTGTTACGTCTGGCCGACAACCTGAAAGCTGGTCTGCCAACTGCGACACCAGTGTTCGATGGTGCAATTGAGTCTGAAATTAAGTCGCTGCTGAAATTAGCGGACTTACCAGAGTCAGGCCAGATCACCTTGTGTGACGGTCGTACTGGTAATGAGTTTGAGCGTCCGGTAACCGTTGGTTACATGTACATGCTGAAACTGAACCACTTGGTTGACGATAAGATGCACGCCCGTTCGACTGGTTCGTACAGCCTGGTTACTCAGCAGCCGCTGGGTGGTAAGGCACAGTTTGGTGGTCAGCGCTTCGGTGAGATGGAAGTATGGGCACTGGAAGCATACGGCGCGGCGTACACCTTGCAAGAAATGCTAACGGTTAAGTCGGATGACGTGAACGGCCGTACGAAGATGTACAAGAACATTGTTGACGGCAACCATCAGATGGATCCAGGCATGCCGGAATCGTTCAACGTACTGTTGAAGGAAATCCGCTCGCTTGGGATCAACATCGAGTTGGAAGACGATTAGCCGTCACGGCGCAAGCCATGGCATCTTAGGCGGGAGCCTTAACCGGCTCCCCGAAGGTTTAACTCCGACAGGAGAAGAAGCGTGAAAGATTTACTAAAGTTTCTAAAACCAGCTAACCAAGCGGAAGAGTTTAATGGTATCCGCATTGGTCTGGCGTCGCCTGACCAGGTTAGAAGTTGGTCGTATGGCGAAGTCAAAAAGCCGGAAACCATTAACTACCGTACCTTCAAGCCAGAACGTGACGGCTTGTTCTGTGCGCGTATTTTCGGCCCGGTCAAAGACTATGAGTGCTTGTGTGGTAAATACAAGCGTCTCAAACACCGTGGTGTTATCTGCGAGAAGTGTGGCGTTGAAGTAACTCTGACCAAAGTGCGTCGTGAGCGCATGGGCCACATTGAACTGGCAAGCCCGGTTGCACATATCTGGTTCCTTAAGTCATTGCCGTCTCGTATCGGCCTGATGCTGGATATGACCCTGCGTGATATCGAGCGGGTGCTGTACTTTGAAAGCTATGTCGTAATCGACGCCGGTATGACGTCGATGGAAGTCGGCTCGCTGCTAGGTGAAGAAGATTACCTGGATGCGCTTGAAGAGCACGGTGACGAGTTCGAAGCGAAGATGGGTGCTGAAGCCGTTCTGCATATGCTGCGTCAGGTTAACATGCCAGAGCAGATCAAAATGCTGCGCGAAGAGCTGCCTGAAACCAATTCAGAAACCAAGCGTAAGAAAATTTCTAAGCGCTTGAAGCTGCTTGAATCATTCGAACAGTCTGGCAACAAGCCAGAGTGGATGATTCTGCAAGTATTACCAGTTTTACCACCAGACTTACGTCCGTTGGTACCGCTGGACGGTGGCCGTTTTGCGACCTCAGATCTGAACGATTTGTATCGCCGCGTGATCAACCGTAACAACCGTTTGAAGCGTCTGCTTGATTTGGCTGCACCTGATATTATCGTACGTAACGAAAAGCGTATGTTGCAGGAAGCGGTCGATGCACTGTTAGACAATGGTCGTCGCGGTCGTGCGATTACTGGTTCTAACAAGCGTCCATTGAAGTCGCTGGCTGACATGATCAAAGGTAAGCAAGGTCGTTTCCGTCAGAACCTGTTGGGTAAACGTGTTGACTACTCAGGCCGTTCGGTTATCACCGTTGGTCCTAAGTTGCGTTTGCACCAGTGTGGTCTGCCGAAGAAAATGGCACTCGAACTGTTTAAGCCGTTTATCTATGGCAAGCTGGAAGGTCGTGGTTTAGCCACCACCATTAAAGCTGCGAAGAAAATGGTTGAGCGCGAGATCCCTGAAGTTTGGGACGTTCTGGACGAAGTTATCCGCGAACACCCGGTCCTCTTGAACCGTGCACCTACACTTCACCGTTTGGGTATCCAGGCGTTTGAACCTGTCCTTATCGAAGGTAAAGCAATTCAATTGCACCCGTTGGTTTGTGCGGCGTATAACGCTGACTTCGACGGTGACCAAATGGCGGTTCACTTGCCGTTGACCTTAGAAGCGCAAATGGAAGCACGTGCGCTGATGATGTCGACCAACAACATCCTGTCGCCTGCCAGTGGTGACCCAATCATCGTTCCGTCACAGGACGTTGTATTAGGTGTTTACTACATGACTCGTGAAGCGATCAACGCGAAGGGCGAGGGGATGATGTTTAAGAACCCGGCTGAAGCGGAGAAAGCTTACCGGACTGGCGCAGCAAGCATTCATGCCCGCGTTAAAGTACGCATCGACGATGTCGAGCGTGACGATGACGGTAATGTCACCGAGTACACGCACGTGGTCGATACCACCGTGGGTCGTGCCCTGTTGTCATTGATTCTGCCTAAGGGCATTAGTTATCAGAGCATCAACCAGAACATGGGCAAAAAGCAGATTTCAGCGTTGCTGAACAGCTGCTACCGTGACTGTGGTCTGAAAGACACCGTTATCTTTGCTGACCAACTGATGTACACCGGTTTCCATTATGCAATGGTTTCAGGTACCTCAGTCGGTATCAACGATATGGAAATTCCGGATGCGAAGAAAGAACTGATTGAAGGCGCGGAAGCTGAAGTTGCTGAAATTCAAGCGCAGTTTGAGCAGGGTCTGGTAACCTCAGGTGAGAAGTACAACAAGGTTATCGATATCTGGTCAACGGCCAACGAAAAAGTTTCTAAAGCGATGATGGAAAACCTGTCAAAAGAGACAGTGACCAATGCCAAAGGCGAGCAAGAAGAGCAAATGTCCTTCAACGCGGTCTTTATGATGGCTGACTCGGGCGCTCGTGGTAGCCCCGCACAGATCCGTCAGTTGGCTGGTATGCGTGGTCTGATGGCTAAGCCAGATGGTTCAATCATCGAAACCCCAATCGTTGCTAACTTCCGTGAAGGTCTGAACGTACTGCAGTACTTCATCTCAACTCACGGTGCGCGTAAAGGTTTGGCTGATACCGCATTGAAGACAGCGAACTCAGGGTATCTGACTCGTCGTCTGGTTGACGTGGCACAGGATCTGGTTATTACCGAATCCGATTGTGGCACCCTTGGTGGCCTGTACGTTAAACCATTGATTGAAGGTGGTGACGTAGTAGAACCATTGCGTGAACGTGTACTGGGCCGTGTCGTCTGTGAAGACGTCTTAGTGCCTGGCTCTGAAGATGTGCTAATCCCACGTAACACCCTGCTTGATGAAAAATGGTGTGACGTGCTGGAAGCCAATTCAGTGGACGAAATTAAAGTTCGCTCAATCATTACCTGTGACTCGTTACGCGGTGTGTGTTCACACTGTTACGGCCGTGACCTGGCACGTGGCCACATGGTTAACGAAGGTGAAGCAGTTGGTGTTATTGCTGCACAGTCTATCGGTGAGCCAGGTACTCAGCTTACCATGCGTACCTTCCACATCGGTGGTGCGGCTTCGCGGGCGTCAGCAGAGAACAACATCCAGGTTAAAAACCCTGGTAAGTTGAAACTGCACAATGCGAAAACCGTTGAAAACAGCGATACCCACCTGGTTATCACATCACGTTCAACCGAGTTAACGCTGATTGACGAATATGGTCGTGAGCGCGAGCGCTATAAAGTACCTTACGGTGCCATCCTGAAGAAGGGTGACGGCGCGGCGGTTGAAGGTGGCGAGACAGTAGCAAACTGGGACCCGCACACTCACCCAATCATTACCGAAGTAAAAGGTATGATTAAGTTTGTGGACATGATTGATGGCGTCACCATGACCACTCAAACCGACGAATTAACTGGCTTGAGCAGCTATGTTGTACTGGAAACTGGTCAACGTACCAGTGCTGGTAAAGACATGCGCCCAGCGGTTAAGTTGGTTGACCAGAATGGCGACGACGTGAATATCGCGGGTACCGATATGCCAGCGCAGTACTTCCTGCCAGGCGGTGCCATTGTCAGCTTAGCCGATGGTTCAGAAGTTGGTATCGGTGACACCCTGGCTCGTATTCCGCAGGAAGGTTCGAAAACACGGGATATCACCGGTGGTCTGCCACGCGTTGCTGACCTGTTCGAAGCGCGTAAGCCGAAAGAGCCTGCGATTCTTGCTGAAGTGACTGGTACGGTGTCGTTCGGTAAGGAAACCAAAGGTAAACGTCGTCTGATTATTACGCCGGCGGAAGGTGGTGATCACTACGAAGAGATGATTCCGAAATGGCGTCAGCTGAATGTCTTCGAAGGTGACCAGGTTAGCCGCGGTGAAGTTATTGCCGATGGTCCTGAAGCGCCGCACGATATTCTGCGTTTACGTGGTGTGTCTGCAGTTGCCAACTACATTACCAACGAAGTTCAGGAAGTTTACCGCCTGCAGGGTGTAAAAATTAACGATAAGCACATCGAAGCGATTGTTCGCCAGATGCTGCGTAAGGCGATGATTCTGCGTTCAGGTGACTCTGAGTTCTTAGAAGGTGAGCAGGTAGAAGTGGCTGCCGTGATCGAAAGA
The DNA here is from genome assembly GCF_003986975.1 of Aliidiomarina soli. Classification (GTDB taxonomy): domain Bacteria; phylum Pseudomonadota; class Gammaproteobacteria; order Enterobacterales; family Alteromonadaceae; genus Aliidiomarina; species Aliidiomarina soli. Next base: position 487,651 of record NZ_PIPO01000002.1, read on the forward strand.
AACCGTGCGCTGGAAGCGGAAGGCAAAATGCCTGCGCTATACGAGCGTCAGTTACTGGGTATCACCAAAGCGTCACTGTCGACTGAGTCGTTTATTTCTGCGGCCTCGTTCCAGGAAACTACGCGCGTTCTTACTGAAGCAGCCGTGCAGGGTAAAGAAGACAGCCTGCAGGGTCTGAAAGAGAACGTTATCGTGGGCCGCCTAATCCCGGCGGGTACTGGCTATGCTTATCACCAGGACCGTGCGCGCAAACGTGCCGCGGCGATGGAAGCAACCCAGCAAACCACGGTCAGCGCGGAAGAAGCAGAACAAGCACTTTCCGACGCACTGAACGAAAGCAACGACAACGAGTAATCGTTATCACGTTAAAAAAAGGCCCTTCGGGGCCTTTTTTGTTGCCTGCGTTCGGGTGGGACGTGGTGGTGGAATAAACCACCGCCCCGCGGGAGCGCTACGTGGCACCGATAAATTGAGTGCAGGCACGCCTCACATGCATATCAAACAGGCCTGGCAAAGGCGTAAAGACCAGATAGATCGCGGGATCTGGTTGACAGGTTAATCTGTGACCTATAAAATTCGGCCTCCCTTATATGGGGAATCACTTGGAATATATGGTTCGTTGTAGCGACTGAGACCATTAAAACCAAAGCTGCGCTTGGGTGTTTGTTCACCCGGGCGCTTTGTGTCGTTTAAAAAAGTACTGATTACTTGGAGAAACCATGGCAACAGTAAACCAATTAGTGCGTAAGCCGCGCAAAGCACCAGTTGTGAAAAGCAGCGTGCCTGCGTTAGAAGCTTGCCCACAAAAACGTGGCGTATGTACTCGCGTATATACCACCACTCCTAAGAAGCCAAACTCTGCATTACGTAAAGTTTGTCGTGTACGCCTGACCAACGGTTTTGAAGTTACTTCATACATCGGTGGTGAAGGTCACAACTTGCAAGAACACAGTGTTGTTCTGATCCGTGGTGGTCGTGTTAAAGACTTGCCAGGTGTTCGTTACCACACTGTACGCGGCGCATTAGACTGTGCTGGCGTAAATGATCGTAGACAAGGCCGTTCTAAATACGGCGCGAAGCGGCCTAAATCTTAACGGTTCTCCGTTTCTAGTAAGGCCAAACTTTTAAATTTGTATGTTTTGGGTAATCCCTGAAGACACCGGAGAATTAATATGCCAAGAAGACGCGTAGTCGGCCAACGTAAAATCCTGCCGGATCCTAAGTTCGGATCAGAGTTGTTGGCGAAATTTATTAACATTGTCATGGTTGATGGCAAGAAATCAGTCGCTGAAAGAATCATCTATGGTGCATTAGACATCATCGCTGATAAAGCTGGTAAAGATCAGTTGGAAGTGTTTGAAGAAGCTTTAGACAACATCCGTCCAAGTGTTGAGGTTAAGTCACGCCGCGTAGGTGGTTCGACTTACCAGGTACCAGTTGAAGTTCGTCCTGTACGTCGTAACACTCTGGCAATGCGCTGGATGGTTGACGCAGCTCGCGCACGTGGTGAGAAGTCCATGGCTCAACGCCTGGCTGGCGAAATGTTAGATGCCTCACAGAACAAAGGTTCTGCGGTTAAGAAGCGTGAAGACGTTCACCGTATGGCAGATGCGAACAAAGCGTTCGCTCACTATCGCTGGTAATTCACGCTCACACTCAATTAAGAGGATTTTAACGTGGCAAGAAAAACATCTATCGAGCGCTATCGTAATATCGGTATCTGTGCTCACGTAGACGCTGGTAAAACCACCACTACTGAGCGTGTACTTTTCTACACCGGTTTGTCGCACAAACTGGGTGAAGTACATGACGGCGCAGCAACGACTGACTGGATGGCGCAGGAACAGGAGCGTGGTATTACTATCACCTCTGCTGCCGTAACTAGCTTCTGGGCTGGTATGGATAAGCAGTTTCCTGAGCACCGTATCAACATCATCGACACCCCGGGTCACGTTGACTTCACCATCGAAGTAGAACGTTCTTTGCGGGTACTTGATGGTGCAGTGGTTGTACTTTGTGCTTCATCTGGTGTTCAGCCTCAAACCGAGACTGTATGGCGTCAGGCGAACAAATACGAAGTACCGCGCATGGTTTTCGTCAACAAAATGGACCGCGCTGGCGCGGACTTCCTGTCTGTTGTGAACCAAATGAAAACGCGTCTGCAAGCGAATGCTGTTCCAATTCAGATGCCTATCGGCGCTGAAGAAGACTTCAAAGGCGTTATCGATCTGGTCAAAATGAAGACTATCAACTGGAACGAAGAAGACATGGGTATGACCTTTACCTATGGAGAAGTTCCAGAAGACCTGATGGACGAAGCGGAAACTCTGCACAACGAACTGGTTGAAGCAGCAGCTGAAGCGAACGACGACCTGATGAACAAGTACCTTGAAGAAGGCGAACTGACTGAGGAAGAAATCAAAGCGGGTCTGCGTTCGCGCACTCTGGCCAACGATATCGTTCTGACTCTGTGTGGTTCTGCGTTTAAGAACAAGGGTGTTCAGGCGATGTTGGATGCGGTTATCGAATATCTGCCGTCGCCAACTGAAGTTAAGCCTATCAACGGTATTAACGATGACGAGTCTGAAGGCGTGCGTAAAGCTGACGACAACGAACCGTTCGCGGCGTTGGCGTTCAAAATCGCAACCGACCCGTTCGTAGGTACGCTGACCTTCTTCCGCGTTTACTCAGGTGTTGTAAACACAGGTGACTCTGTTTATAACCCGGTTAAGCACAAGAAAGAGCGTTTTGGCCGTATCGTGCAGATGCACGCCAACGACCGTCAGGAACTGAAAGAAGTTCGCGCTGGTGACATCGCGGCAGCTATCGGTCTGAAAGACGTGACCACTGGTGACACCTTGTGTGATATCAACAACAAGATCACCCTGGAGCGTATGGAATTCCCTGATCCGGTCATCTCTGTTGCGGTTGAGCCTAAAACCAAGGCTGACCAAGAGAAGATGGGTGTTGCACTGGGTAAACTGGCTGCAGAAGATCCGTCATTCCGTGTTAAAACGGATGAAGAATCTGGCCAGACCATTATCTCTGGTATGGGTGAGCTTCACCTGGACATCATCGTTGACCGCATGAAGCGTGAATTCAGCGTTGAATGTAACGTTGGTAAGCCTCAGGTTGCCTACCGCGAAGCAATTCGTCAGAAAGTCGAAGTTGAAGGCAAGTTTGTACGTCAGTCAGGTGGTCGTGGTCAATACGGTCATGTCTGGTTACGTCTTGAGCCTCTGGCAATCGATGAAAAAGACGAAGATGCGCCTACTTACGAGTTCGTTAACGAAATCGTTGGTGGTGTGGTACCAAAAGAGTACATCCCTGCGGTATCAAAAGGTATCGAAGAGCAGATGCAAAACGGTGTTTTGGCTGGCTTCCCAGTATTGGGCGTTAAAGCGACTCTGTATGATGGTTCTTACCATGATGTCGACTCCAACGAAATGGCCTTCAAAATCGCTGGTAGCCTGGGCTTCAAAAAAGGTGCCCTGCAAGCTAAACCTGCGATCCTTGAGCCGATGATGAAAGTTGAAGTTACCACCCCTGAAGAATTCATGGGTGACGTAGTAGGTGACTTGAACCGTCGTCGCGGTATGATCGAAGGTATGGAAGATTCGCCAGGTGGCTTGAAAGCAGTTAATGCACAAGTACCATTGGCAGAGATGTTTGGTTATGCGACTGACCTGCGTTCACAAACGCAAGGCCGTGCTTCTTACTCTATGGAGTTCCTGAAGTACGCAGAAGCACCAAACAATGTTGCTGACGCTGTAATCGAAGCGCGTAACGCTAAAGATTAGTTGAGGTCTGGTCCCGGTCCCAAGGGCCGGGCTTTAAACTTATAGAAAGGAAATAGCAATGGCTAAAGAAAAATTTGAACGTAGTAAGCCGCACGTAAACGTCGGCACCATCGGTCACGTTGACCACGGTAAAACTACTTTGACTGCTGCAATCACTACCGTACTTGCAAAAGTTTACGGCGGTGCGGCAAAAGACTTCGCATCAATCGACAACGCTCCAGAAGAGCGTGAGCGTGGTATCACTATCTCAACGTCACACGTTGAGTATGACACTCCGATCCGTCACTATGCGCACGTTGACTGCCCAGGTCACGCTGACTACGTGAAAAACATGATCACCGGTGCTGCTCAGATGGACGGCGCTATTCTGGTGGTAGCTGCGACTGATGGCCCAATGCCACAGACTCGTGAGCACATCCTGCTGTCTCGTCAGGTAGGTGTACCTTTCATCGTTGTATTCATGAACAAATGTGACATGGTTGACGATGAAGAGCTGCTTGAGCTGGTAGAAATGGAAGTTCGTGAACTTCTGTCAGAGTACGACTTCCCAGGCGACGACCTGCCAGTTATTCAGGGCTCAGCTCTGAAAGCACTGGAAGGTGACGAAGCATGGGAGAAGAAAATTGTTGAGCTGGCTGAAGCGCTGGATTCTTACATTCCAGAGCCAGAGCGTGACATCGACAAGCCGTTCCTGATGCCTATCGAAGACGTATTCTCTATCTCAGGCCGTGGTACTGTTGTAACAGGTCGTGTAGAGCGCGGTATCGTGAATACTGGTGACGAAGTTGAAATCGTGGGTATCAAAGACACCACGAAGACAACCGTAACGGGTGTTGAGATGTTCCGTAAACTGCTTGACGAAGGTCGTGCAGGCGAGAACATCGGTGCATTGTTGCGTGGTACTAAGCGTGAAGATATCCAGCGTGGTCAAGTATTGGCTAAGCCAGGTTCAATCACTCCGCATACCAAATTCGAAGCTGAAGTATACGTACTGAGCAAAGAAGAAGGCGGACGTCACACTCCATTCTTCAAAGGCTATCGTCCACAGTTCTACTTCCGTACGACTGACGTCACTGGTGCTGTAGAGCTGCCAGAAGGCGTAGAGATGGTTATGCCTGGTGACAACATCAAGTTCGTAGTGGACCTGATTGCACCAATCGCGATGGACGACGGTCTGCGTTTCGCCATCCGTGAAGGTGGCCGTACTGTAGGCGCTGGTGTTGTATCTAAGATCTTAGATTAATCTGAGGCTGGAACAGCATTTACTGGAGGTCTGCAACGCATTCCTTTAGTTAACGCATAAAAAAGGGCTCCCATTGGGAGCCCTTTTTGTTTGCTGATACAACAGCCTGCACAAAGCCTTGTGGTCTTTGCGAAAGCTCGGTTTCTATAACCCGCCATTTGTTTTACAATGCTGCGCTGGTAAAAAACATCAAGGCGCCGCCACTGGCCGCCAAGAGAGGATATTTAGATGTCTGAAGGCAACTCCAACGCCGCCGATCCGACCCAGAAGCGCGGTGCCTTTACCCGTTTTCTTGATACCGTCGAATGGTTAGGCAACCTACTGCCACACCCGGTCACTTTGTTTGCATTATTTTGTGTCTTTGTCGTTGTCGCCAGCGGCATTGCGTCCTTTTTTGGTCTAAGCGTAGCGGATCCGCGGCCAGCTACCTTAGGTCAGGAAATTGCGGTCAATAACCTGCTCAGTGCCGAAGGACTGCGTTACATCGTTTCCAATCTGGTGACTAACTTTACCCAGTTTCCGCCGCTCGGTGTGGTCCTGGTTGCGTTGCTGGGTGTGGGTATTGCGGAACGCTCCGGGCTGCTCTCTGCACTGATGCGGGGCATGGTTATGAATGCGTCGCCGCGGATGGTAACAGTCACTATTGTGTTTGCCGGTGTCGTGTCAAACACCGCGTCAGAGCTCGGTTATGTGGTGCTGGTGCCGCTCGCAGCGATGATTTTTCATTCTCTCGGGCGCCACCCGTTAGCGGGTCTTGCAGCGGCCTTTGCCGGGGTGTCGGCGGGCTATAGTGCGAACTTATTCATTGGTACTGTCGACCCCTTACTGGCTGGTTTTACTACCTCGGCAGCCCAGCTGATTGACCCGACCTATGAAGTTGGGCCAGAAATGAACTGGTTCTTTATGTTCATCAGTACCTTCTTAATTGCAGTGCTGGGTTGGTTGGTGACCGAGAAAATTGTTGAGCCTAAGCTGGGTAAATACAATCCGAAGGACATGGACCCCGACGCCGATATTGATGAAAACGTTAAGATGGAAAACCTGACCCGCACTGAAAAGTCAGGTTTGGTCTGGGCCGGCGTTACTTTTGCGGCGTTGATCGGTTTATTGGCACTGACCGTTGTTCCTGAATCAGGCATCCTTCGTGATCCTGAAACCGGCAGTGTGTCAGGTTCGCCGTTCCTGCGCGGAATTGTGGTCTTTATCTTTATTACCTTCGCCATTCCCGGCTTCGTCTACGGCTTTGTCACTAAAGTGATGCGTACAGACCGTGATGTGATTAACGCCATGGCTGCAAGCATGAGTACCATGGGCCTGTATATTGTGCTGGTATTTTTCGCTGCGCAGTTCGTCGCCTTCTTTGGCTGGACAAACTTTGGCACCATATTGGCGGTGAACGGCGCAAACTTCCTGCAGACGATTAACTTAACCGGCCCTGGCGTATTTGTGTTGTTTATTTTGATGTGTGCCTTTGTCAATCTGATGCTGGGTTCGGCGTCGGCGCAATGGGCCGTGACCGCGCCAATCTTCGTACCTATGCTGATGCTAATTGGCTATGCCCCTGAACTGATTCAGGCGGCATACCGGATCGGGGATTCAGTGACCAATATCATCACCCCGATGATGAGCTATTTTGGTCTGATTCTGGCCGTGGCTGCCAGATACCAGAAGAACCTCGGTATCGGTACCTTAATTTCCATTATGCTGCCATATAGTATGGTCTTCCTGGTCGGCTGGATAATACTGTTCTATACCTGGGTGTTCCTGTTTGGGTTGCCAGTGGGCCCCGGCGCAGCCACCTATTATCAGGTAGGCTGAGGGTAGTAAAAAGGGCCTGCTTTCGAGCAGGTCTTTTTTTACGCCTTGCTTTGCATTTGACACTGGCAGCCAACGTGGTAAACATAGACCACTGGTCAGCAGTCGTAGTAAAGGCATGGAATGGCGTGTATGAAATTGAGTACCTGGTGTATATGTTTACTGGTGGTAGCCTTAAGCTCCGGGCTCAGTAGTCGGGTTAACGCCAGCGATGAGCCAACCCATGTGGCAGTAGCTGCTTATGAGTTCCCTCCTTATTATTCGTCGCGTCTGGAGCGCCATGTACTTGGGGCGCTGCTTGACGCGGTCAACCAACGCCAGCAGACTTTTTATTTTGAAATTATTGAAGTCCGTCCGCCACATCGCTATCAGGCGTTAGAGCCAGAAGGCTGTTGTCAGTTGATTTTCTTTGAAGCAGAGCAATGGGGCTGGAGCAGCTATATTGGTACTCATGTTGAAAAGGGGCCTAAGCTAACTGAGGGGGCTGATATCCATGTCCTGCGCGCTGAGGAAGACACCAGTGAGGTTAGCAATGACGCCGATGGCGCTGCGCGGGTAGGGGGCATCGTTGGCTACCATTATGACTTTGTTGATTACCAGAGCGATGTTGCAGTGCTTGAACAAGAGCATAACCTGTATCTGGCAGACAGCCATGTCACCCTGATTAATATGTTAAGCCGCGGGCGTTTGCACAGTATTTTATTGAATACAGAACTGCTCGCGATGCTAGAGCTGCACGACCCGGACGTAGCTAAGACCCTTAAGGCTGGTAAAACTGTCGACCAGACCTACGCTACTCATGTCCTGGTAGCTGACGATGCTGTGGTCAATGTTGACTGGCTGCGCGGGCAACTGGATGAAATGTGGGAGGATGGTTCATTAGCGGAGTTGTTTGCGTCCTTTGGGCTGGAGAACCATCTTGTGTATGACCCCAGTCCGGCCAATGTTCAGGCCGCAAGCCCTCAGTAAACTGATAAGCCAAGTTTTTTGGCTAAGCGCGTAATCATGTACATGCCCAGACAGGAGTTACCATACTGGTTCAGCCTTGGGCTCCAGGCGCAGATAACCCCGTAATTTGGGACCACAGCCACAATACCACCGCCGACCCCACTTTTGGCCGGCAGACCGACTTCAAAGGCAAACTCGCCGGACTGATCATACATCCCACTGGTTTGCAGAATTGCGTTTAACCGATGGGCGTCGCGGCGCGAGCAAATCTGGTCACCGCTGTGTGGCTGCACCCCTCGATTGGCGAGAAAGCCAAGACTTCTGGCAACATCCCGACAGCTCATATCAATTGAACACTGGTAGAAGTAATGGTCGAGCGCGTCGTTGACGTCGGCGTCGATGTTAGCAAAGCTTTTCATCAGGTAGGCGAGCGCTGCGTTGCGACTGCCATGCATTTTTTCAGATTGAAAAATATCCTGATTCACATGGATGTCCTGATTGTCCGCCAAGCCGCGCACAAACGACATCAGTGCACTTTTGCTGGCTGAGTAATGGCTCACCAGGGTATCGGCTACAACAATGGCTCCTGCGTTGATAAAGGGATTACGCGGAATACCATGTTCCCATTCTAGCTGCACTATCGAATTAAATGCATGGCCCGACGGCTCCATTCGCACCCGTCGCCATAAGTCATCGCCCATGCGCAGCATGGCCATGACCAGGCCAAATATTTTCGATACGCTCTGAATCGAAAAAGGCACGTCAGCGTCACCGGCAACGTGCACTTCTCCATCGAGGTTGGCTAATGCTATACCACATTGATTGGGGTTGATGGAGGCAAGGGCTGGAATGTAATTAGCGGATTCGCCGCTGAGCGGCAAGTCGAGCGCCTCCTGTAGGATCTCCTGCAGCAGCAGTTCCTGATTGGTTGGGCGCTTAAATTTTCCTTCCATGCAAAGCTCCGTGACTAGCGTATTAGCTGGCTAAAGGGTGATCAGGGTGCGTCTGTTGCAACAATTTAGCTTTTATCGCCTCGCTAATTGGCACCGAATGTCCGTTTTTATGGTCGTAGTTAACCAGTATGGTGGTGCCTTTCGCGCAAAGCTGACCGCTCTGCCACACCTCACTGCCAATATCGAACGAGCTTTTACCGATGCGGGCAATGTAGGTCTTTAACGTGACCATCTCGCCGAAGTAGACCGGGCGCAAAAAATCCACATTCAGATTGGCAACAATCAGACTGACTTCATACAGATTACCCTGCTCAGTGAACAGTTCAAAGACGGGCAGGCGGCCGGTTTCAAACCAGGCCGGAATGACCGTATTATTGACATGGCCGAGCGCGTCAGTTTCATAGAAGCGGACTTTAAGATCTTCTGTGTACATCGGGTGTAGTTCCTTGCGTTTAGATGCTGTTACAACATAGGTTTGAGAAAGTGAGCCGTGTGCGACACTTTGCTTTGGGCTACGTCTTCCGGGGTTCCCTGAGCCAGGATCTCACCCCCGCCTGAACCACCTTCAGGCCCAAGGTCGACAATCCAGTCGGCCGTTTTTATGACATCCAGATTATGCTCAATAATAACAATGGTATTACCATGGTCACGCAATCGGTGGAGGACCGCAAGTAGTTGCTGAATATCGTGAAAGTGCAGACCGGTGGTTGGCTCGTCGAGAATATACAGGGTTTTACCGGTGTCACGCTTGGATAATTCCCGCGACAGTTTGACCCGCTGGGCCTCACCGCCGGACAGTGTGGTGGCTGACTGCCCGAGGCGCACATAGGACAGGCCGACATCCATCAGTGTTTGCAGTTTACGCGCGATAGCGGGCACTGCATCGAAGAATTCACGAGCTTCTTCAATGGTCATTTCAAGCACTTCGTGGATGTTCTTGCCTTTGTACTGAACTTCCAGTGTTTCCCGGTTATAGCGTTTGCCTTTGCAGATATCACAAGGCACATAAACGTCCGGTAGGAAGTGCATTTCGACCTTGATCATGCCGTCACCCTGGCAGGCTTCACAGCGCCCCCCTTTGACGTTGAAACTAAACCGGCCCGGTTTGTAACCACGCGAACGGGATTCTGGCACCGCGGCGAAAAACTCGCGTACCGGAGTAAATATCCCGGTGTAGGTGGCAGGGTTAGAGCGTGGTGTGCGGCCAATCGGGCTTTGGTCAATGTCGACTACTTTATCGAGGTGTTCAAGACCGTGCACGCTGTCGTGGGGGGCGGCCATACCCGTGGTAGCACCATTCAACTCATGGTGAGCCAGTGGATAGAGCGTGTCGTTGATCAAGGTTGATTTTCCTGAACCGGATACGCCGGTGACACAGGTCATGATGCCCAGTGGTATCTTAAGATCCACACCTTTGAGGTTGTTGCCCCGGGCTCCGCGAACTTCAAGGAAGTCTTTACCAGGCTTATGACGTTTCGTCGGCACCGCAATGGCTTTACGCCCCGACAGGTAGTCACCGGTTAAGGAGGCTTCGCTATTAATGATGTCATCCACCTGACCAGCGGCAACGACCTCACCACCGTGGACCCCTGCACCCGGGCCGATATCGATCACGTAGTCGGCACTGCGAATGGCGTCTTCGTCATGTTCAACGACCAATACGGTGTTACCCAGGTCACGCAAATGACGCAAGGTAGTTAGTAAGCGCTCATTGTCACGCTGGTGAAGACCAATGGAAGGCTCATCGAGTACGTACATCACACCGACCAGGCCGGCACCAATCTGACTGGCTAAGCGGATACGCTGCGCTTCGCCGCCGGACAATGTTTCTGCACTGCGGGACAGGCTCAGGTAGTTGAGGCCAACGTTGACCAAAAAGCGCAAGCGGTCATTGATTTCTTTTAAGATCTTCTCTGCAATGCTGGCCCGCTGCCCGTGCAGCTCAAGGTTGGTAAAGAACTCCAAAGCATCACCGATGGACTTTTCAACTATTTCCGGCAATGTGGTCTTTTCTACGAAGACATTGCGTGCTTCTTCGCGTAACCGGGTGCCATGGCAGGACTTACAATGCTGCGCGGCGAGGTACTTCGACAGCTCTTCACGCACGGCGCTGGAATCTGTTTCCCGGTAGCGGCGTTGCATGTTGGGGATAATACCTTCAAAGGCATGCTTGCGAACCACGGTATCGCCGCGGTCATTGACATATTTGAACTTGATCTCTTCGCTGCCGCTGCCGAACAGGACCTTAGTGCGGACTTCGTCCGTGAGATCCTGAAACGGGGCGTTGAGGTCAAACTTGTAGTGTTCGGCCAGTGAACGCAGCATTTGGTAATAATAGAAATTGCGTTTATCCCAGCCCCGAATGGCACCACCGGTCAGACTGAGTTCGGCGTTGCCAACCACTTTATCCGGATCAAAATACTGTTCAACGCCAAGGCCGTCACAGGTCGGGCAGGCACCCGCCGGGTTATTAAACGAAAAGAGCCGCGGTTCGAGCTCTTGCATACTGTAGCCACATTCCGGACAGGCAAAATTGGCGGAGAATATCAGCGTCTCACCTTTGCCTTCCATTGGGGCGATAAAGGCCGTCCCCCCACTGAGGTCGAGTGCCGTTTCAAAGGACTCGGCCAGCCGTAGTTCGAGACCCGGACGTACTTTAATACGGTCAACTACGACTTCGATATCATGTTTTTTCTGCAACTCGAGAGACGGCGGATCGCTGAGGTCGCAAACATTGCCGTCCACACGAGCCCGCAGGTAGCCTTGTGCTGCCAGGTTCTCCAGGGTTTTCTGGTGTTCACCTTTACGTCCCTGGACCACTGGCGCTAACAGCATGACTTTACTACCTTCAGGTAACTCGAGAACCTGGTCGACCATCTGGCTTACGGTTTGTGCAGCCAGTGTTTTGTGATGGGTCGGGCAGCGAGGCTCACCGACACGCGCGAACATCAGACGCAGGTAGTCGTAAATTTCGGTAATGGTACCGACGGTGGAGCGCGGATTATGCGATGTTGATTTCTGTTCTATGGAGATAGCCGGCGACAGACCTTCAATGGAATCGACGTCAGGCTTTTCCATCAGGCTCAGGAATTGCCGTGCATAGGCCGACAATGATTCAACATAGCGGCGCTGCCCTTCGGCATACAAGGTATCAAAGGCAAGTGAGGACTTACCAGAACCCGACAGGCCAGTGATTACCACCAGCTTGTCACGCGGAATTTCAAGATTAATATTTTTCAGGTTGTGAGTACGAGCCCCACGAATTTCAATTTTATCCATAATCTCCGACTTCTCGTGACTGGGTGTATGATGACGCCCGCTGGCTAGCTGGATCAAACGAGTATTATCGCACATTTCAACCGCAAGCACAGCCAGCGTGGTCGCCCGCTGAGTATTCTGATACACTGTGCTGCCTTATTTTAGCTACTCCCATCAACCATATTCAGGTGTTTTCGGGTTTGAATAAACACGGATTAAACTCAGTCGAAAAGAAAGCGGCAGTATCGCTGGCCTCCGTCTTCGGGTTACGCATGCTGGGCCTGTTTTTGATCATGCCGGTTATCGCTGTGTATGGGCAGGACTATGCAGACTATTCGCCGATGTTGATAGGGGTGGCCATAGGCGCCTACGGCCTGACCCAGGCAATGTTGCAGATTCCGATGGGCTGGGTGTCTGACCGGATTGGACGGCGGCCGGTGATTGTCGGCGGCTTACTGGTCTTTGCGGCCGGTAGTGTTGTCGCCGCCATGGCGGATAGCCTGGTCTGGGTGATCGTCGGGCGCGCCCTGCAAGGCGCAGGCGCTATTGCCAGTGCTATTCTGGCCTTAGCCTCAGACTGCTCACGAGATGAGCAACGGCCTAAAGTCATGGCGACTATCGGGCTGTGTATCGGCCTCGCGTTTGCGCTGGCATTGGTGTTAGGGCCCTGGCTTGGCGGCATCGTCGGGATGAGTGGTTTGTTCTGGTTCACCGCGCTATCGGCGCTGTTGGCAGTGGTACTGGTGCTGACCATAACGCCACAGCCGGTGAATCGTACCCCGAAGCGTGATTTAGTGGCGGTTCCAACTGAATTAATGCGACTTATCAAGCATCCCCAGCTGTTGCAGCTCAATGTTGGCATTTTTATTCTTCATCTGGTGTTAACCGCCTGGTTTGTGTCGCTGCCGTTGACGCTGGTCGATGCCGGCCTGGCCGCAGAGCAGCATGGCTGGCTTTATTTGCCGACCTTGTTGTTGTCATTTCTGGTCATGGTACCGATGATGATTATCGCTATGCGGCGTAAACGTCAGTTAGCGGCTTTTCGCGTCGCTATCGCGATGCTGGTGGTGGCAATGTGCGCAATTGCGGCTTTTGCTCAGTCTTTAACAATACTTTTCCTCGCCGTGTGGATTTTCTTTATTGGTTTCAACTATCTTGAAGCTAACTTGCCAGCCTTGTTAGCGCAATTTGCGCCGGCCGGAAGCAAAGGCAGCGCCAGTGGGGTCTACACCAGCTGTCAGTTCCTCGGCGCCTTCATCGGGGGTGTTGCCGGTGGCATGCTGTTTGGTAAATTCGGCATGACCGGGGTGGTTTTATTCTGTATCCTGCTGTTAATCATCTGGCTGTTAGTCAGTGCCGGAATGAAGTTGCACACGGGTGTTGCCAACGTCAGCTATGCAGCCGCACCTGCCGAGCGGCAGATGGCAGTAAAGCTGGCAGAACAATTGGCAGAATTGCCCGGTGTGCTGGAAGCAGTAGTGCTGGCAGATGAACAAACAACCTATTTAAAAGTGCAGCGCGATCAGTTTGATGACCAGGCCGCGCGCCGCTTATTGCAGCTGCACTAAACGATTACACGTATTTAAGTAAAGGAGAGTGGCATGGCCAGTCGTGGTATTAATAAAGTTATTCTTATCGGTAATCTGGGAGCCGATCCGGAAGTTCGCTATACCCAGAATAGCACCGCGATCGCCAATTTAAGTGTAGCCACCAGTGAAACCTGGAAAGACAAACAAAGCGGCGAGCAACGCGAACAAACCGAATGGCATCGCGTGGTCTGCTATCGCCGTCTGGCCGAGATTGCCGGTGAATACCTGCGCAAAGGTTCAAAGGTATACATCGAAGGTCGTTTGCAAACGCGCAAATGGCAGGGGCAGGATGGCAAAGACAATTACACCACCGAGATCGTCTGCAACGATATGCAAATGTTAGATGGCCGTGGTGGACAAGGCGGTCAGGGTGGCCAGGGTGGATTCGCTCCACCACAGGGCGGCCAGGCTAACCAGGGCGGTTTTGGCGGTGGTCAGCAAGGCGGTCAGGCTAATCAGGGCGGTTATGGTGGCGGCCAGCAAAGTGGCCAGGGCAACCAGGGTGGTTTTGGTGGAGGTCAGCAAGGAGGCCAGCAAGGTGGTAAACCAACCGGCGGCCAAAGTAATCAGGGTTCGCAAGGCGGCTTCGGCGGCCAGCAAGGCAGTCAGGGTAACCAGGCGCCGCAGCCACAACCGCTGGCACCAGATCCTGACTTTGATGACGACATCCCGTTCTGAGGAACACGTTTTTTAATTTTGTTAACTATAGCGTTAAGAAGCCCCACTAGCTGGGGCTTCTTGCTTTCAGCAACTTAGGCCAGCTCCACCCGGTCGCGGCCGTTGGCCTTCGCTCTGTAAAGAGCCTGGTCAGCGCGCGACAATAAATCATCGATAGTTCCGTCGTCAGGGTTGAGCATGCTGACCCCAAAACTACTGGTGATGCTAAAGTCGCTGCCTTTGGGGTCGCTAAACTGGTTTTGACGTATCTGCTCGCGTAAGGTCTCGGCGATGTTGCGGGCATCGAACAGACTAGCGCCTTCGAGTAAAATGGCAAACTCTTCACCGCCGATCCGGGCTGCTACATCGGTTGTTCGTAAGCGCTCACCCAATTGCTGTGTTACTGCGATGAGAACCTTGTCGCCGGTAGCGTGACCATACTTGTCATTGATCTGCTTAAAATAGTCAATGTCTAAGATAATGAGTGCCAGGCGACTATCCTGACGGTGCGCCCGTTGGACTGATTTACTGCCAATTTGCATAAAATGACGGCGCGTATACCAGCCCGTCAGGCTGTCGGTTATGGATTGAGTAACCTCGTCTGTTACGTCAAGATGAAAACCAGCCATCATCAGCGGCGTATTGTTGTCCCAGGCTGAGACGGTGCCTTGTGACTTTATCCAGCGCCAATGATTGTTCTTATGGCGCATGCGAAAGACCATTTGATAGCCGGTTTGTTGCCTATGCTGAACACTATCAAGATGAGCCTGAAGCGACGCTTTATCGTCATCGTGCAGCAACGACAAAAAGCGTTCAAACGTAACGGGTTCCAGCTCTTCAGGCAGATATCCGAGGATATCTGCCCAGCGTGGAGTGACCTGGCTGTCACCGGTTCTAAGGTTTAGTTCCCAGAGTCCGAGTTGAGCGTTGTCGAGTATTTCGAGCAGAGCCTCTGCTGAGTGCTCTGTAAAGCGAAAGTCACTGCTTCCCTTACGCGAATTCATTTCCACCTCCGGTGGGGTAATTCCTGTGGAGTAATAATGCTGCACTCATGGTCTTAGTAGTGTCACTGTGGGCTCAGTCGCTGACTGAATTTGTTCGGGAAAGCGGCGCATAAATTCAATCACCGCGACTGCATCGGTATTACATCTCACCACTGGGTCATCACAGGCAAGCGCTAAGCCCTGGTAACGAGGGCGGTATCCGCCGTCGCTGGCAATAATTTTATCCACGGGAAAGGCCTGCAGGTGGCCGTTATGATACGCCAGATCAACACGCTCACTGCGCTCACGTTGTGCCTGATAGAACGCGGTCCATCCGTCGTTGCCGTTGGCTAAATAGCTGTTCACTACCACGTTATAGCGTGTATTGTCGTTAAGTGACTGCCAGTCAGGCTGTTGCAGTGTGCCGGTATTGACTTCCAGCTGGCGCAGTTCGCCGTGCTCACCGGCTTGGGTTTCAACAAACTGGTAGCGGAGCATGCCACCGTATGGATAACGCCCTGCATGCGCTCCCTCCGGCAAGGTCGCTTCGACGGTTTCTGTTATGACCTGACGTATCACCTTACCCTGCAGTGGCACTATCGCAAGTTGGCTGGCAAACGGCAGAACTTCGAGTGAAATAATACCTTCATGCAATTCACCGGCGTCGAGACCGCTGCGGATACCGCCTGCACCGACCAGCGCAAAGTCCGGTTGCAGGCCCGTTTCAGCGATGACCTCTGGCTGGGCAGCAAAGGCGTATTGAGCATGAGCAATTAAGGGTGCCAGGCGCGAGCCGTGGTGGTCCGAGTCATTATCACCGGGCCGACGAAGATGAGAAATAGCACTGGTTAAGTGGACGATTACTTCGCCATAGGCTTCTTTCAGCGCCGGCTGATAGGTGCGGTCGATGTGCTCGCGTAATGCCGGGTCTTCGTCAATGACAGCGATGTTGGGTTGCCCACTAATAAAGTCGTGGACGGTCTGGTTCTGGCTGGGCTCAAGGGCAAGGGTTCGCTGCTGATCCTGGTACCAGTCCGCGTTGCTAAGCAGGGTATTACCACCCTCACACCGGGTAAGCTCCCCTTGGGCATCAAACGATAGGTGAAGCAATCCGGCGGCCTGAGCATATTCACCGGCCTGGACGATACAGGTTGTGGTGGTGCCATTGGGGTTGTTGACCCGTTCAGCATATGGCCGTTGGCTGGTGGCCAGGCCCAGGTTGCTAAAGTCACCCAGCAGCGAATGTGAATGGCCGCCCACAATTGCATCAATTCCGTTTACCTGGCTGGCCAATTTCACGTCGAGGGCGTTGCCAATATGAGTCAGTGCGATAATTTTATCGACCCCGGCGGCCTGCAACTGGTCGACAGTGCGCTGAGCACTGGTGGTCAGGTCGAAGAAGTCTACATCGCCGGTATTCGGTGCAATAGTGGGCATGTCATCGAGGACCAGTCCAAATACCGCGACAACCGTAAAGCCGGCCGCTTGCTGGCGACTCACTTCGTCGCTCAGGCTAGCGGTCATTTCAGCGGGGGTCACTGATCGCTTCTGTTCACGTTTAAAGGCAAAAAGGGTAAAAGGCTGCAGGTTCGTTTGCCGGCCCAGGTCGGCGTCGTCAGAGGCGTCGATATTGGCCGCAAGCACGGGGAAATTAACACGGCTGATGAAATCGTTCAGGCGAGCGTTGTTTAAATCGAACTCATGATTACCCAGAGCCATCGCGTCGATTTGCATGCGGCTGAGAATATCCGCATTCATTTGCCCCTCATTTAGCTTGAAATAGGCACTGCCCTGCCATGCATCGCCGCCGTGAAGCACCAGCAACGGCTGCCCGGCTTCTGTCGCATTGAGGCGGTATTGCTGTAAGCGCGAGGCCAGGCGAGGGTGCCCACCCCATTGGTTGAAAACGTCGCGGTGTGGCGTGCTGAACTGCCCAGGCGTTGGCTCAAACGCCGAATGGGTGTCATTAATATGAGCAATTTGCAGGCTGAATTCGTACTCCGACGACTGGATAGTCTGGCTGCTGCAACTGATCAGCAACATAGACGCCCACATTACGGAGGCAATACGGATACAGCGGGTTACGGAGTGTCGCATGATCAAATCTCTTCGCCTGACGGTGGTGACCGCGGGTGCGGGCCAGCAAATAGCCTTACTATACCGTTAGCGAGAGCATGCTGCCAGGCGGCAATGATTCGCCGTTTGAACGTTCGTTGGCTTGCCGGAAAAGTTCTTTGCGTTGTTCATACAGACTTTCCAGCTTCTCGGCATCAAGTTGGGTGAGCTCTTCGACGCTTTCCAGATCTTCGATTTTGGATTCGACTTCATTCAGCGCGTCGATGTCTACGCCCATACGATTGAGCAGAGTCAGTCGTTGTGCCTCTTCAAGAAAGCCCTGTCGTTCGAAATTGTTGCCCTGCAAGTCGCGGATAAGCTCGTCGGAACGCTGCTGGTCAACGCTTTGTTGCTCACGTTGCTGTTGCTGTGCGCTGGTGTTGGTGACCGCCCCACTGGAGGTTACATTCAACATAAAAAAAGCCCTTTAAGTTGAGTATCTTAAAGGGCTTTTGCAGAAATAATGCCAACTTATTTAAATAAAGCCGTATTTATGCGCAACCTGGTCGAAATACTCCAGAGTTTGCTTGGCGTAGGCACGTTTTTCAATATAGTTACCGGGGAAGAAGTTTTTCTTAAAGCCGTATGCGACGATGTCTTTCAGCCGTTTCAGCGGAACATCGAAGGTGTCCAGCGCTAATTTGTATTCGTCGCTGACGGTGGTACGCGACACCAGACGATTGTCGGTACAGATAATAGTCGCTAAACGATTCTCCAGCATGTGACCAAAATTGTGGTTCTTCAACTCGCCAATGGCTGGGTTGGTTTGCATGTTACTGGTCAGGCAAACTTCTACCGCAATTCGACGGTCCGCAATGAAAGAGGCTAGTTTGCGTGAATAGTCGGCTTTGTCGCTAATGCTTTCATCCTCAATCATGTCGGGTGAAAACAGTGAATACCCGTGGCCGAGGCGGTCGGCATAGCACTGGGTCAGCGCTTCGAAAATACTCTCAGCTCCGTAGGCTTCGCCGGCATGCACGGTTTTGAGCAGAAAGTTCTGATGAGCATATTCGTAGACGTCTTTAAACTTGTGCGCTGGGTAACCAATTTCCTGCCCAGCAATGTCCAGCCCGACAATCGGTAAATCCTGTTCATCACGAACCCGAACGCTGGCGCGAACCAGTTCCATCGCCGCGGTTTTAATCACATCGATCGGTTTATGGTCACTGAGTAGCTGAAACATGTGCGTGTAGTAGGGAGAGAAGCCTTTATTGCCGAACATGCGCATGGCGCAGTTGATAATACCGTAGTGGAAAGGTGGCTTACCTTCTCGTTTCACGGCATCGCTGCGGTTGTACTCGTCCTGAGCTTTTTTCAGGCCGTCGTTGACAGCGTGCATTACAGTGTCAAAGGTAATGCCCCTGGCCGGGTCCATCAGAAGCTGTGGTGCGAAACGAACCTCAATGTAATTAACCCCTTCGTTCTGATTATCGACCGCCAGCTCATACGCCGCTTGTTGCAGGCTTTCAAGGTCGCGCAGTACTGCACAGGTGTACTGGAAGCCATTCAGATACTCACCGAGATTCTTATAACTTTCCTTAAACACCAGGTCGTACAGGCCGTCTACGGTGTAGGAAGGCAATTCTATCTTGTTGCGTTTGGCCATCTCTATCAGACTGTCAGGTCGCAGGCTGCCATCTAGGTGAAGGTGGAGATCTGCTTTGGGCATTTCCTTCAGAAAGTCGAGCGAGTATTTCGAATGGGGTGAGGTTGATACAGCCATCGTGACGGGTACTCCTGATGCGGGGTGAATGTAACCGCGGATCGTACCATAAAATATGCCATTCACCGAAAAGTGCAAAGAAACGATGTCCAGCGCTGGTCTTTGGCGGTAAATTTACGCATCATCAAGGCTTTATTACATCGTTCACAGTAAACGCCGTGGCTGGAAGCTCTCCAGCGATGGCGACACGCAAGCTGGCAGTTTAATTTTATGGCATCTCTTTATTTTACCTACTCTGCGATGAACGCAGGCAAAAGTACATCGTTGCTTCAGGTGGCGCATAACTACGAGGAGCGCGACCAGCATGTGTTGCTGCTGACGCCCGCGCTGGACACCCGCGGTGGGCGGGGACGGATTCATTCGAGGTTGGGAATAGAGCGTGAAGCGGCAACCTTTACCAGTAAAACCAACCTCTTCCAGCTGGTTAGTGACTACCTGACCAACGCTAGTGTTGACTGTGTACTGCTGGATGAAGCTCAGTTTCTGACCGTGGCACAGGTTTGGGAACTGGCCCGGGTTGCGGATATTCTGAATGTACCGGTTATGTGTTACGGCATACGCACCGATGCGTTCGGTGAAGCCTTTGACGGCAGTGCGGTGTTACTGGCTATTGCGGACAAACTGGTGGAGATGAAAACGATTTGTCATTGCGGACGCAAAGCAACCATGTCGTTGCGTGTTGACAAGGATGGCCGCGCCGTTGGCTCGGGTGAAAAAATTGCGATTGGCGGCAACGACAGGTATGTCTCCTGTTGCCGCAAACATTGGCTGCAGGCGTTGCAAGACGCAGGTGTGCAGCCGTCTATTCTGGGACTATGAAATAACTGGATGAGAAACGGATGAGCAACCTAATGGCACCGCGCGCCCGCATGGGTGGCGGGACTAAAGTCTGGATGGCGGCGATACTACTGGCAGCTGTTGCGCTGGTAGCATGGTTTGGATTGGTGAGAGAGAGTAATCGCCACCAGGTACCGGCGACGGCACAGGTCGAGCGGCGTGATATCGAAGTACTGGTTACCGCCACAGGCCGCCTGCAGCCGCGTGATTACGTTGACGTCGGGGCTCAGGTTTCAGGGCAGTTAAAAGAGTTCCATGTTGAGGTGGGGGATGAAGTTAAAGCGGGTGATTTGCTAGCCGAGATTGACGCCACCTTGTTGCAGGCGCAGGTAGAATCGAATCAGGCGCAACTGCGCAATCAACAGGCGGTGTTACGTGAGCGTGAGGCGTCCCATGAACTGGCACGGCTCAACTACCAGCGTCAGGAACGTTTGCAGACTGCCAACCTGACCTCGGAAGAACTGGTTGAAACGGCCCGTGCAGGCATGCAACAGGCAGCCGCGCAGGTGGACTCCATTCAGGCACAGATCGAGCAAACACAGTCAACGCTGCGCGCGGCTGAGGCAAACTTTAACTACACCCGAATTTTTGCGCCGATGGCCGGCACGGTGGTCACCATTGACGCCCGGCGCGGGCAAACCCTGAATGCGAGCCAGACCACGCCGACCATATTAACCATAGCTGACTTGTCTGAAATGACTGTGCAGGCGCAGGTTTCAGAAGCGGATATCGGGCGTTTGCGGATCGGCATGCCGGTGTATTTTACGACGATGGGTAATCGCACCCAGCGCTGGCATGGCCAGCTGCGCCTGATTGAACCAACGCCGGTGGTTGAAAACAACGTCGTGCTGTACAACGCGCTATTTGAAGTGCCAAACCCGGACCGACGCTTAATGACGCAGATGACCACCCAGGTCTTCTTTGTGGCTGATGCTGCCGAGGATGTGCTGGCGGTGCCAGTTGCCGCGGTGCAGCGTGATCCTGAGGGGGCCTATGTGGAAACGCTCAAGGCAGACAATCAGCGTCAGCAAGTGCGGATTGAAGCCGGTTTGAGTGACCGTATTCATACTGAAGTTCAGGCCGGGCTGGAACCAGGGCAACGCGTGATCCTGCCCACGGCTGGCGCGACCGGCAGCGCAGGTAGAGTGCCTCGTGGATAGCCAGTTACTGTCACTGCGTGGCATCAGCAAAAGTTATCAGAGCGGGGAGCTCACCACCCAGGTTCTGCATGACATCGACCTGGATATTGAAGCTGGCGAGTTTGTCGCCATTATTGGTAGTTCTGGCTCCGGTAAGTCGACCCTGATGAATATTTTGGGCTGCCTGGATAAACCAAGCAGTGGTGAGTACTACTTTCGCGGTCAATCGGTAGCCAGGCTGAATGCAGATCAGTTGGCGGCATTGCGACGCGATGCGTTTGGGTTTGTGTTTCAAAGTTATAATCTACTTGCCGCAGCCGATGCGGTGGCCAATGTCGAATTGCCTGCTGTCTATTCGGGACAGCCAGTCGGGCAACGACGGCAACGAGCGCGTGAGTTGCTTGGTCAGCTGGGTCTCGCCGACCGGCTTGATCACAAGCCAGGTCAGTTGTCGGGCGGCCAGCAACAGCGGGTCTCGATTGCCCGCGCGCTGATGAACGGCGGTGATATTATTCTTGCCGACGAACCGACTGGCGCGCTGGACAGTCAAAGTGGGCAGGAAGTGATGGCGTTGTTGCGTGAGCTGTCGCTGGCTGGGCATACGGTGATTTTAATCACTCATGATGCCGATGTAGCGGCTCATGCGGACCGGCTGATTGAAATCAAAGATGGTCGCATTATCAGCGATCAGAAGAAGCCGCAGACCGAACAGAAAGCGCCCGCTAAGTCGACTCCGCCGCGCGCTAACGCGAGTCTGCTGAATGATTTAGGCGAGGCATTTAGCACTGCACTGCGCTCACTGCGGGCTAATGTGTTCAGAACCATGCTGACCTTGCTAGGCATTGTGATTGGGGTCGCTTCTGTGATTTCGATGCTGGCGATCGGGCAGGGTGCGCAGCAGGAAGTGGTGGACCGGATTAGCTCGATGGGCAGCAATTTACTCTC
Organism: Aliidiomarina soli; assembly: GCF_003986975.1. GTDB lineage: Bacteria > Pseudomonadota > Gammaproteobacteria > Enterobacterales > Alteromonadaceae > Aliidiomarina > Aliidiomarina soli. Next base: position 509,656 of record NZ_PIPO01000002.1, read on the forward strand.
GGTTTTCCCGGGGGCACCGAATCAACGCGGGCGCTGGAGTGTGGCATCACTGGTCCCGGAAGATGCCGATGCGGTGGCGCGGCTACCTAACGTACTGGCGGCGGTGCCTGAATTAAGCGGTAACCAAACCCTGCGTCGCGCCGGTTTTGACCAGCAAACCTCAGTCAATGCAACCTATTCCAGCTACCCGCTGGCGCGCAATTGGTTTCCGGTTATGGGCAGCTTTTTTACCCCTGAAGATGAAGCAATGACAGCGACTGTGGCGGTCATTGGGCAGACGGTGGCGCGGCAGATGTTTCCAGACCGCGACCCACTAGGGGAGTTCTTGCTGGTCAATAACGTGCTGTTTAGGGTCATCGGGGTGATGCAGGAACGAGGGGCGTCGCCCTGGGGCCAGGATCAGGATGATGTGGTGCTGGTCCCGTTCAGTACGGGCTCATTGCGTTTGTTCGGACAGCGCTATGTGCGCAATATTACGGTGGCTGTTGACGACACCAGTTTAATGCATGATACCCATCAGCAGGTGCATAATTTGCTACTTGAACGTCATGGCATAGAAGACTTTACCATTCGTAACATGGCATCGATTATTGAAACCCAAACCGAAACTGAAAATACGATGACTATTTTGCTTGCGGTAATCGCAGTCATTTCGCTGGTAGTCGGTGGGATTGGGGTGATGAATATTATGCTGGTCAGTGTCACTGAACGGACCCGGGAAATTGGCGTGCGCATGGCGACGGGTGCCAGACGCCTGCATATCATGCAGCAGTTTATGATCGAAGCACTGACTGTCTCGTTGGTAGGCGGCCTGTTAGGTGTCGTAGTAGGCCTGACTACGACGGCGGTGATTCAGTCACTCGGCACGCCAGTGTTGTATGCCGTGTCTCCAGTTGTGCTGGCGTTTGCCTGTGCGTTTTTGACCGGCCTTATTTTTGGATTTTTACCCGCCCGCAAAGCATCACGGCTGGATCCGGTGCAGGCGCTGGCAAGCGAGTAAAGTGCCAGCAAAGTGTGTATAATACTGCCGTTTGCGACCACTACCCCGAGGAGAGCTAAATGACTGAACGCATCACTTTTACCCGCCCTGATGACTGGCATTTGCATTTGCGCGATGATGCGTTACTCAGCGGCACCGTACCGGCGAGCGCGCGGCAGTTCTCACGGGCTATCATCATGCCTAATCTGGTCCCGCCGGTGACCACGGTCGAACAGGCCATGGCGTATCATCAGCGGATCCTGGCGCAAGTGCCAGAAGGGCTTGATTTCACGCCATTAATGGCGCTTTATTTAACCCAGCAAACCAGTGTCGAGGACATCGCGAAGGCGGCGGCTAATCCAGCGATAATCGGCTTTAAATTATACCCGGCCGGAGCCACCACAAACTCGGCCTCAGGGGTGACGGATATTAACGCACTGGCTGACGTATTTGCTGCTATGGAGCGCCTTGAAGTGCCTTTGTTGGTGCACGGTGAGGTCACAGATGCGGACATTGATATCTTTGACCGTGAAGAAGTGTTCATTGAGCGTTATCTGAAACCATTGCATCAGCGCCATCCGCAGTTACGGCTGGTACTCGAGCATATCACGACCCGCCAGGCGGTCGACTTTGTTGCATCGGCAAACAGCAAGGTTGCGGCGACTATTACCCCGCAACATTTGCTGATGAACCGCAACGACATGTTGGTTGGTGGAATCCGGCCGCACCACTACTGCTTACCGATTCTAAAGCGCAAAAGTCATCAACAGGCACTGCAACAGGCGGCTCTGAGCGGCAACCCGAAGTTCTTTCTGGGGACTGATTCGGCCCCTCATACGCAGGATAAGAAGGAAGCTGCCTGTGGTTGTGCCGGTTGCTTCTCGGCACCAGCCGCGATTGAGTTGTATGCGGAGCTGTTCTTTCAGCATGACGCAATGGACAAGCTGGAGGGCTTTGCCAGCCATTTTGGAGCAGATTTTTATGGTTTGCCGCGCAATACCGACCAAATTACATTAGAGGCCAACTCCTGGACAGTGCCAGCGAGCGTCGATATAGCGGGCTCTCCGTTTGTTCCCTATTGGGCTAATGAACCACTCCACTGGCGCCTTATATAGCGCTGCTGTGGGCGTAGAATCGCTGGTTACAAAAAAAAGCACCTTCGGGTGCTTTTTTAATAAGTCATTCAAAAGAAACAAAATTTCAAAGAAGTAGTTCATTTCTTGTTCAGTTGTTCGTATGATGGCTAAACGTACGTAACACATGCGGTAGGAAATAGGGATGACAAAACAACTACAAAATGGCTTGACCGCAGTAGAGATGGTGATTGTGTTGGCGATTCTCGGACTGTTGCTATTCACTGCGGTGCCACAATGGTTTAAAGGTGACGACCGAGCATGGGCTAGTAGTGTGGAAGAATTCAGTCGCTCACTGCACAGTACATCGCAGCGAATCAACGCGCAGGCAGGCGTTGCCCCGCAACAGCTCGACGATATTCTCTTACAAGGCACCTTTGCCGCTCCGTCGGGGCAGGGCATCGGCGCCGCGTTGGGCGGGACTGATGGCGAGTGGGTTATTTTCGACAGTATGGGTGAAGACATTGTCGCCTGGCGTCCGGCGGATGTGTCGGTGTCCCGTAAGTGGTCACTTGGCGAGCCTGAGCGCAGTTCAGCCAGAGGCAACCGGGGGTGTTTCGCCTATTACTATCTGCCAGCGGACAGTCCCCAACCGGTGATTGGAACTGTGGTAACGGATTGCTAACCAATTTGGTGGTTGATTAAATTGTGTCTGCATTGATGAAGATTTAAGCGCCTGATAATAGTAAACTGGTGAACAAACCAGAGGAGGCGCGAATGCAAATACCAGCTCAACCGGAAAATGAAGTGCAACGTCTGGCTCATTTAAAAGCGTTGAAAATATTGGATACAGCTCCGGAGGAGCGGCTGGATAACATCACCCAACTGGCTGCTGCTATATTTGCCAAACCGGTGTCCTTGATCAGCCTGGTTGATAAGGATCGCCAGTGGTTTAAGGCCCGTTGCGGTATGGAGCTGCAACAAACTGACCGTGAAGTGTCTATTTGCGCCCATGTGGTGGCTGAAAATACGCCGCTCATTGTCGAAGATACCTTGAACGATCCGAGGTTTGCTGACAACCCGCTGGTGCAGGACGAGGATAAGCCAATTCGCTTTTATGCTGGCGCCCCAATCACAACCAGCGAAGGCTATGTTTTAGGGTCGTTGTGTGTGATCGACCATGTACCGGGCTCATTCAGTGATGACCAGCTAGCGCAGCTAAAGCGCCTGGCACGGGTGGTGGAAGATGAAATTCAGTTACGTCAGCTATTTGAACAGACCAGGCAGGCTGAACGTAAACTAGTCGCGAAAAGTACATTGCTGGAAGAACGCAATAAGAAATTACTAGACCTGATAGAACGCTTTAAAAGTACCCGTTCACGGTTAATTAGCTCAGAAAAACTGGCAACACTGGGACTATTGGCTGCAGGCGTCGGGCAGGAGGCGAATCGCGCGATCAATCTCAGTCGCAAGCATTTGCTGACGGCTTTGGATTTTGCCGACAATAGCAAGAGCAAAGGGCTGATTGGGCAAAGCATGGAATCTATTGACGAGCTAAGACGAATGGTCGATGCGCTTTGCGACACCACCGAGACAGCCGGAAATAACGAGTGGGCCTCAACCGATCTGAATGAAACAGTGAAGCATTGCCGCAATGTGGTTCTGAGCCGGTATGCTGATAAAATTCGCTTTGTATTTGAAGAGAACAGCGAGGTTCCACTTATTAAGCTGGTTGAAAGCCAGATTTTTATGGCACTGCTGAATATTTTGCTCAACGCGGCTGAGTCGACCACAGGTCGGGTGACAATAAAGGCTGAGCTAACGGTAAAAGCAGACCATGTGCAGATCCGCATCGTTGACAACGGCAGCGGGATGGCGAAGGAAGAATGCGAACAAGCCTGTGAACCTTTTTTTTCCAGAGGCAAAGATGATACTCATTTTGGCTTAGGGTTAAGTATTGCGCAGGGGATTATTCGTGATCATGGCGGAGCGATCCGGCTGCAAAGTGAGCAAGGAAAAGGAACACGAGTCATAATCGCATTGCCTTTGCAAAGACGGAGTTAAACTTTTTATCGGCATATAGCCTTGCAAAATTGCCTGTTTAGTACTTAGGCTGGAAGCAAAATTCGCGATTAGGGCTTCCCTTTCGCTTGCCGAGCCGATATAACTTCGTTAAGTTGAGGGTTATTCCGCCGCTGTAAGGATGTAGAATCTGCGATAGCGGTCGATAAAACAGAACGAAAATAAAAACAATAACAATTGTAAATAGCGTTTGTTGATCACAACATTGGCTCTATTATATAGCCTTTGCTTGCCATTTGAGCGTGCAACAAATAGCATAAGCCTGTTAGGCATCAAATCACATATCACACTTGGGGAAACACATGCGACTGGCTCAAACATCGATAATAATAGCCGCATTATTCGCCTCGCCGTTATTCAGCACTCTCGCCAGTGCATCGGAGGGGAGTGAGCAGGTAACTGTTGCTGAGATCGAAAGTCACATTTCGACTATTGAGTCTCAGTATCAGAGCACACAGGAAGAGCGCCGAGAGATGGAGGCGCAGCTTAATAGTGTGCGCGAGCGTCTTGAGCAGGCGCGTCAGCAAAGTGAGGCGGTTGAACAAGAACGTCGGCAGGCGCTGGAACAGATGAACCGCCGTTATCGTGAACTGGTTGACAACCCCGAAACTGATATCTCTGAAGCCCAACAGGCGTACCAGCAAGCCGTGGTAAACGCGCAACGCAATACACAGCAGGTCAGTGAACTATCTGCTGAATTGTCGAATTTGCAGGCGCAGCAAGAGCGTCACCGGGTTCGTGAGCATGGCCTCGTTAACCAGCTGGCAACCTATCAGGAACGCCTGGCGTTGGCTCGTGTTGACCGTGTGATAACTGAATTCGGAGCGACCAGTCAGGTTCGCGTAGAACAAGAAGTAACCTGTGATCGTGATGAAACTATCGGTCAATGTGAAAGCCGTGCAGACTTGCTTGCCAAGCAACGGGCGTCACGCAATTTCCTTGATAGTGCATTTGACCGCCTGACTGAATCTGAACAAGCAATTAAGCACCGCGATCAGGTGAGTCCGGATGTCCGTCTTATTGGTTCACGTCCATTGAACAGTGGTTTCAGTGGACAGCGTAACTATTCGGTTAACTTGCAGGTCGACCTGCAGGGCCGTATTACACGCACTGATGTTTGTAAATTACTTGAACTCGATGTTCGTTATTGCACCGATAATGTGCAAGCTTCTAACGAAGAGGCGAGTGATGACGGAAAAAAGCCGTCTGACGAGGACGTCATGCACCGCGTCCTCATTCGTTCAAATGTCTATGATGACCAGGTAATGATTAATGGCGAGCGCTACGGCTCGACCCCGATTGAGTTAATGCTGGAAACCGGCGAATATGATTTGGTTGTGAGCCGTCGTGGATATACGTCGCATAATGTACGAATGAATGTAAACCGGTCGGCCACCTACAGTGCTGAACTTGACCGTTTAGCCTATGATTTCTCTCCCGGCGAAATTATTCAGGACTCTGTTGGAAATCGCAATGAAGGGCCGTCGCTGATTGTTATCCCTTCAGGAAGTCAGCGGTTAGGTAATATTCGTAGTGGTTCCAGCGGTGACCCTCAGGTTCGTAATTTTGAACTGAGTGTTCCTTTAGCGGTTGGTGTGTTCCCCGTTACGATTGAACAGTTTGGCGTTTTCGTGCGTGATACAGGGTACGTGACGACCGCCGAAAAAGGCGATGCGTGTAACGTGATGATTGATGGCGTGGTCCAGGCTGACCCAAATATTACCTGGGAAGAGCCTGGTTACTCGGTGCAGGAACGTATGCCGGTGACCTGTGTGAGCTACGGTGATGCGCAGCGTTATGCGGCCTGGTTGACGCAAAAAACAGGTGAGCGCTATCGTTTAGCCAGTGAAGACGAATGGGAATACGCGGCCCGCGCCGGTACCGATACGCACTACTGGTGGGGAAATGGTATCGGGTCCGGACGTGCTAATTGCTTTAGTTGCGGTACTCGTTGGGCTGGAGATAGTCCTTCGCCGATGGGAACCTTTGCCAAGAACCCGTTTGGTTTAGAAGATACAGTGGGAAATGTGTGGGAATGGACGAGTGCAAGGGATGGTTCGTCTCCAGTCGCACGCGGGGGAGCCTACAACTTTGCTCCAAGCCTGGTACGAGTGTCGTCCAGAATGGAGCTATATTCATCGTTTAGCGCAAACTATGTTGGTTTCCGGGTCGTGCGAGAAGAATGATTTATTTATCCGGCAAGGGGGGTATCCGCCTTGTTGCTCGCTTGTTAGCTACCCGTTGGCCTGCTACAGTTACGCCGGTTTTAATACACAGATTATTTTAGGATCAGCCCTCCATGTTTAAGAAGTTGCGCGGTATTTTCTCAAATGACTTGTCAATTGACCTTGGCACAGCAAATACCCTTATATATGTCAAAGACGAAGGTATCGTACTGAACGAACCTTCCGTAGTCGCGATTCGTCAGGAGCGCTCAGGCGGTCCGAAGACCGTCGCAGCTGTGGGGACCGCGGCTAAACAAATGCTAGGCCGTACGCCTGGTAATATCCGCGCGATTCGGCCAATGAAAGACGGCGTTATTGCTGACTTCTTCGTGACCGAAAAAATGCTTCAGCACTTTATTAAGACGGTGCATGACAGCCGCTATTTCAAACCCAGCCCGAGAGTGCTGGTTTGTGTGCCTTGCGGTTCGACCCAGGTAGAGCGTCGCGCTATTCGTGAGTCTGCGCTGGGCGCAGGGGCACGCGAAGTGTACCTGATCGACGAGCCAATGGCGGCGGCGATCGGTTCTGGTCTGCCTGTTTCAGAGGCAACCGGCTCTATGGTTGTCGACATTGGTGGTGGTACGACCGAAGTTGCTATTATCTCGTTAAACGGTGTGGTTTATTCTGCATCGGTTCGGATCGGTGGTGATAAGTTCGATGAAGCGATTATTAGTTATGTGCGCCGTAACTTCGGCTCGTTAATTGGTGACGCCACGGCGGAGCGGATTAAGCACGAGATTGGCTCAGCGTTTCCTAGTGATGAAGTGAAAGAGGTCGAAGTTCGTGGACGTAACCTTGCCGAAGGTGTGCCACGTTCATTTATTCTGACCAACGCTGAAATCCTTGAAGCATTGCAAGAACCGTTATCGGGTATCGTGTCGGCTGTTATGGTTGCGCTGGAGCAATCTCCGCCAGAACTGGCCTCGGATATTTCCGAACGCGGTATGGTTCTGACCGGCGGTGGTGCGTTGCTTAAAGATCTCGACCGCTTGCTGATGGAAGAGACCGGGATCCCGGTTATCATCGCTGACGACCCACTGACTTGTGTCGCTCGAGGTGGCGGTAAAGCGCTGGAGATGATCGACATGCATGGTGGCGACTTGTTTAGCTACGAGTAATTGTGAACCAGCTCTTTAATCAACCGATCTCCCTTAAAGGGCGTTTAACGCTAGCCTTAGTGCTGGCGTTTTTGCTTTTGATTCTTGATTTGCGCATGGGGGCGATGCAACAGGTACGGATGGTCCTCAATTCTGCAGTCAGCCCGGTTCAGTACCTGGCAGCAGTGCCTGAGCAACTCCTGCAAGGGGTTTATGAAAGTGTTCGTACCCGCCGCTCGCTAAGTAGCGAAAATGCGCAGTTAAAGCGAGAAATGCTCGAGTTACAGGGCGTGGTACAGCGCTTTGACTTCCTCGTGACCGAGAATCAACGCCTACGAAGTCTGCTTTCAAGCGAATCGGATTTGGACACCACACGAATGGTGGCTGAAGTCATTGCCGTCGATTCGGACCCCTTTAGTCAGCAGGTCGTGATTAATAAAGGCCTGTTACATGGCGTCTATCTGGGGCAGCCAGTGATTGATGATCAGGGCATTGTTGGCCAGATCAGCAGTGTCGGGGTTAGCACCTCGCGAGTTATCCTTATTTCAGATCCGAGCCATGGCTTACCTACGCGGTCACGCATCTCCGGCATCCGGGTTGTTGCCCAGGGAGTTGGCGAGACCGAACGCCTGGAACTTATGCATGTGCCGCATTCCACTGATTTAGAAGAAGGTGAGTTATTGTTTTCATCCTCCTTGGGTGGTGTCTTTCCTGAAGGGTATCCGGTTGCAGAGATTACCCGTATCCGACGTGACGAATCATTTCCGTTTGCACAGGTCGATGCTCGCCCGGTAGCACAGCTGGACAGAATACGGATGGTACTGCTGTTGTGGCCAGCCGATGGAGAGCACGCACCGTCGGCAATACCAGAGTTACTTGAGGAGGCAGGGCAATGACCTCACGTTTTTCTCAACGGATGGCGATTAATGCCGCGTTGATGATGGGATTGGTGCTTTCGGTAATGCCGATGTCAGCTGGCTTGCAAGCGTGGCGTCCGGAATGGTCGATGATGATTCTATTGTATTGGGTGATGGCTGTTCCGAACCGGGTGAATATCGGAACCTGCTTCATTATCGGCCTGTTAATGGATGTATTGCTCGGGTCGACGCTCGGTATTCACGCCGCCGGGATGTCATTTGTAGGCTATATTTTTGCTCATCACTATAAACGTATCCGCAACTTCTCGTTGTCACAGCAAGCATTGTTCGTTGGTCTTATGGTCATGATTGAACGCTCAATTGTTTATCTGGTCGAATACTACGTGAGTAACGCCAGTTTACAGAGTAACTATTTTCTACCGGCGGTTAGCTCCGCAATTATCTGGCCTTGGTTGTTCTTGGTAATGAGGAAAGTTCGCCGTCGTTTTGGAGTCGCATGAAACCTCTCTACCTGGCGTCCGGTTCGCCGCGACGTTATGAATTACTACAGTTGCTGCAGTACCCCTTTTCAGTTATCCGCCCCCACGTGCCTGAAATACCGCAGGATGACGAAGCCGCTCATGCCTACGTGTCACGTCTGGCGTGCAGCAAGGCGTCCGCCGGGTTGCCTCTGCGCGAAAGCACTGCAGGCATTGTCATTGGTGCCGATACTATAGTTGTCGTTGACGGTGACATTCTGGAAAAACCACGTGATAAAGCGCATTTTTTGCAAATGTTTAGCCGTCTCAGCGGGCGCGCTCATCAGGTGATGACCGCGGTATGTGTCGACGACGGTAACCGCCAGTTGCATGACCTGGTGACCACCGAAATTCGCTTTCGTCAAATTAGTAGCGATGAAGCTGAGCACTATTGGGCCACCGGTGAACCTACGGACAAGGCGGGTGGTTATGGCATTCAGGGGTACGCAGGTAAGTTTGTTGAATTTATCCGGGGTAGCTACTTTGCGGTGGTCGGACTGCCGCTGTATGAAACGGACCAATTGATTAAGCGACTTGCAGAGGATAGCCGATGAGCGCAGAAATACTGATTAACGTAACCCCGAGTGAAACCCGGGTCGCTCTGGTAGAGAACGGCATTCTGCAGGAAATCCATATTGAACGTGAAGCGCGTCGCGGGCTGGTGGGCAATGTGTATATGGGGAAAGTGGCCAGAGTACTGCCCGGTATGCAAGCTGCGTTCGTAGATATTGGCCTGGAAAAGGCCGCGTTTTTGCATGCATCAGATATTATCACCCACATTGACCAGGTCGAAGAGCTTGATCGCGAGCAGCTGCCTGCGCGGGATATCTCGAGCTTAGTGAGGCAGGGGCAGTACATCATGGTGCAGGTGGTGAAAGACCCTCTGGGCACTAAGGGTGCACGGTTGACGACTGATATCACCATTCCGTCCCGCTATCTGGTCCTGACCCCGCGTTCAAATCACGTAGGCGTGTCTCAGCGTATCGATGATGAAGGTGAACGCGACCGACTCAAACAGCAGGTGAAAGAAGTCGTTGATGAACAGCTTGGGTTTATTGTCCGCACCGCCGCAGAAGGTGTCGGTGACGACGAGCTGCAACAGGACGCACGCTTTTTGCGCCGCCTGTGGGAAAAGATTAAGGAACGGAAGAAACGATTTAGTAAGGGCGGCGTGCTTTACCAGGACCTCAATCTGGGCGCACGGGTTTTGCGTGATTTTGTCGGTGGTCAGATCGAACGCATTCGCGTCGATTCCAAATTAAGCTATGAGCAGTTAAAAGACTTCGTTGATGAGTTTATTCCGGAACTGAAAGACGCCCTTGAATATTACGAAGGCGAGCGGCCTATTTTTGATATTTTCGATATTGAAAATGAGATCCAGCGTGCCCTCGACCGCAAGGTCAATCTAAAGTCGGGTGGCAGTCTGATAATCGATCAGACCGAAGCCATGACCACCATTGATATCAATACCGGTGCCTTTGTCGGACACCGGAATCTGGCAGAAACGATTTTTAACACCAATACCGAAGCAACCCAGGCGATCGCCCGGCAACTCAGACTGCGCAACCTTGGTGGCATTATTATTATCGACTTTATCGATATGCAGAATGAAGACCATAAGCGTCGTGTGCTGCACAGTCTGGAACAGGCGCTGGCGAAAGACCGCGCGAAGACAACGATCAATGGCTTCACCAGTTTAGGTCTGGTCGAAATGACCCGTAAGCGAACCCGTGAGAGTCTGGAGCACGTGCTGTCCTCGGAATGCCCTGTATGTCAGGGCCGCGGCACGATGAAAACGGTGGAAACCGTATGCTACGAAATCATGCGCGAAATTGTCCGCGTCAACCGCGCGTATGACGCTGACCAGTTTGTTGTTTACGCCTCAGCCGCTGTCTCAGAAGGCTTGCTCAACGAGGAGTCGCATGCATTGGCAGAGTTGGAGGTGTTTGTCGGTAAACAGGTTAAAGTTCAGGTCGAGCCCCTTTACCACCAAGAGCAGTTTGATGTGGTTATGATGTAGTATGGTGCGAAGAATTCTCCATTTCACAGTGCGCAAGTTATGGCTGATGCTGGCCATCTTGCTGGTGCTCGCGGCGGTAATATTAAGCGGCGTGCGTTATAGCTTGCCCTATCTTGACCACTACCGCAGCGACATCGAATCGCTAATTGAAGAGCGCTACGGACAACGCGTGGAAATCGGTGCCCTGGCTGCGGACTGGTCAACCTTCGGTCCCTCGTTGGTATTGCAGGATGTGAGTGTCACGGTGGATCAGGCTCAGCCCTTTACCCTGCATGTTGGGCGAACCCATTTAGTGGTCAATTTATGGCAGAGCCTGTGGAATTGGCAATGGCAGCTGGACGACTTTGTGCTGGAAGGGGTGAATGTTGATTACCTGATTGATTTCAGCGATCCCGGCAGTGGCGAGTTGCCTTTGCTCGATGCACTCGAGGGTTTATTGCTGGAGCAACTGGAACAGTTTCAGGTCGTAGAATCTCAGATCAATTTGCGCAACCAGGAAGGGAGCGGCAGAACGCTTTATATCGAGCAATTGAGTTGGGTTAACCGTGTCGACCGGCGTCAGGGCCGGGGTCGGGTGCGGGTGTCTGATGTAACAGCAGATAACCTGAACTTTATTCTGGATGTCGAAGGTGACCACTTCCTGACCATGCGTGGTGAGCTTTATCTGCAGGCTGAGCAACTGGATATGTCACCCTGGCTCGAAGCGGTTATTGCCGGCGTTGATATCAGCCGCGCCGAACTGAACGTGCGGGCCTGGTTTGACTTTGACCAGGGGCGCCTGGGGAACGGACAGGTTCACTTTGGCGAAAATGTGCTGCAGTGGCAGCGCGACGGACGTGATCATCAACTGGTATCGAGTCCGGTGACCTGGGGAATATGGCCGCAAGACAACGGCTGGCTGATGAACAGCGAACCCTTAACTTTCCGCGTCGACGATAGTGAATGGCCGGTCGATTCTGTGCGCTGGCATTTCCAGGATGGTGAGCATACCTGGAACTTACATAACCTTGTGTTCAGTGATACCGCTCCGCTGTGGAGTTTATTTGGTTCACCAGGTGCGCAAATTCGTGACTGGTTTGCAGGGATTAAACCAGCGGGCGTGGTGAATGACGTCCAGGTCAGGCTAAGCCCGGCACTGGAATGGAGTTTCTTCGCCAGCGCCGATAACATTCGCTGGCAATCGCATCGAGGAGTGCCAGGCCTGCAGGGCCTTAGCTTCGATTTCTGGAGTGACCTTAAGCGGGGCGCTTACCGTCTGTCAGGTGATAACGTCGCACTGGTCTCCCCGGCTACCTTTAGCAACACCCAACAGTTGTCGCGTATCCACTGGCAGGGGTACTGGGAGCGATTAAACGACGGTTGGCGGGTCGCCTTACCGGAAGGCCGGGTGCGTCTTGCCGATGTCGAATTCAATCAGCAGTTTACCCTGACCCGCGAAGGTGTCGATGTGCCGACTGTGGAATGGTGGTTAAGTGGAGACGGCGCGCAGCTGGCGGTGGCCGATGCACTTGAACTACTGCCACTGCAGCTAGGACAGCGCCTGACAGACTATTTGCGTGAAGCCATTGTCGACGGTGAGGTCAACAAAATGTCCTTACTCTGGCGTGGCGCTTTAGAAACCTTTCCGTATTATCAGAATGACGGTGTTTTCCTGGCTAGCCTGCAGGCAAGCCCGCTGGACTTCCGGTTTCGGCCGGAATGGCCGATGGTTACAGATACTGCGATGACCATCGAATTCCGTGATCATGCATTGCGTATGTTGGCTGAAGGCGGCAGTTTGGGTGGTACTGAGGTGCTCGAAGTGGATGCGCAGATCACCGATTTAATGTTGCCGCAACGCTGGCTGAGAATAAATGCGAAAGCCCGTTCAACCGGTGTTGCTGCGCGCGAGCTGTTTATGGACAGTCCATTACAGAAAACAGTCGGAGCCGCATTGCAGCGGCTCCATTCCGAGGACAGCTTTGACGGTGAAGTGGAATTACAGATCCCGCTGTTTGCTGCTGCGCAGGATCAGAGTGAAGATCCTCGTATACGTGTTGCAGGGCATGTCGATTTTAGCGGCCAGCAGTTATTGATTGAGCCGATTGGAATGACACTGAAAAACCTCGATGGTCGTTTCAACTTTGACGATGATCATCTGGACGCGGAGTCAGTAACAGCGGAAGTCTATAACTTACCGTTGCAACTGTCGCTGGCTGGCGCTCCTTTTGAGCAGGAAGCTGACAAGGGGTACGGCCTAGATGTAACTGTGGCGGGCGAGTGGCCCGCTGAGTTTATTCACCGTCAGTTGGACGCGCAGTGGCTGGATGAGTTTGTGGATGGCGATGTGCGCAGTGACGCAAATCTTGCGTTGCGCTTTATTGACGACGGATTCAGTTATCGCTGGGCGATGCGAACTATGCTCGATCAGTTAACGATGGATTTGCCTGCTCCGCTAGGGGCTGAACGCGCCGCGGGCGACTACTTCGATTTTACGATTCGTGGTGATCACGAACAGATGATGGTCACCGCATTATGGCCATCATTGCTGCGCTTTGAAGGAGCGCTCCCGCTCGGCGAGAAAACATTTAGCCGAGCGCTGGTAGAATTGGGCGAGACTCCAGAACGGGGCCCGGCACTGAGTGATGAAGGGCTTGCGCTTTATCTTGATCTGGACGAACTGGATGTCAGTTCATGGCTTGCCATTCGTAATGCCTTGTTAGCCGCTCCTCAAGGGGCTGACGAAGGCGCCGGTATAGCGTGGCGCCTGCCGGCGCTTAACCAGCTTAGTGGCCGTATTCAGCAGCTCAGCCTCTTGGGCCAGCAGCTGGAGGACGTTCAACTCAGTGGCCGAACCGAAGACGAGGGCCTTAGTTTCGATCTTATTTCTGACTCCGGCCGGGTGGCGATGATGCTTCCGCATGACCCGCAACAGCCAATTGCCGTTCGCGCTGATTATCTTAGCCTGCAAAAAGTTGAGAACAACAACTCAGAGTCCTCAAGTGTGGATTTAACCCCAGCTGGTGACGTCTTCGACCAGTTACCTGCGATTCATCTGGTTTGCCAGCTATGTCGCTACGACGAAAAAGAAATAGGGCGTATCGAAGCGACTATTGACCCCAGCTATGAGGGTGAACAGTTGCGGAATCTGAATATACGACGGTCGGGCGCAGAGGTTGATATGACCGGCGGCTGGCAGAAAGGTGACACTGGTTATGTCAGTCGTGTGCAAGGCTGGGTCGCGGTCAATGACATTGGTAACCTGTTTGCCGACTTTGGCGTCAGCTCTGTGGTGCGGGACTCCAGCACTCAGCTCGAATTCGATCTGCACTGGGACGGTTCGCCGGCAGAGTTTAATAAGCAGAGCCTGTCAGGTGCGATCGACTGGGAGCTAGGGTCAGGCTATTTGCGTGATGTGAGTGACGGCGGAGCCCGTTTGTTTTCGCTGTTCAGCCTGGAAAGCCTGATGCGTAAACTAACGCTCGACTTTCGCGATATATTTGCGCGCGGGATGTTTTACTCAAGCTTTCGCGGTACGCTGACGATCGACGAGGGTATTGTCTACACTGACAATACCCGTATGAATGGTTCGGCTGGTGATATGGATGTACGTGGCAGTACCAACCTGGTCAGTGAAGCACTGGACTACCAGTTGGTGTACGTACCGAAAGTTACCTCGAGCCTGCCAGTGTTAGTTGCATGGATGGTGAACCCGCCGACCGGGATTGCCGCATTGCTGATTGACCGGGTGCTACATGATGCTCAGGTTATATCGCGCTTAGAATATTCGATTACCGGAACGGTTTCACAGCCAGTTGTAAATGAAGAGGCACGTGACCAGATGGATGTTGATATCCCTGACATCGAGTTTGAGCAATCGACGGAGAACGAAGATGACCCAAGTTAGTGTGATTCAATGGACGTCGGGCAACGAACCTGAAGAGAACATTGCCCAGCTAAAACGCCTGATCCAGTTATTACCGGCAGAACGGCCGCAGTTGGTTGTTTTACCGGAAGCCTTCGCCAGCTTTGGTGCCGGTGAATCGAACCAGTTACAACGTGCTGAGCAGCCAGGACAGGGCCCGATTCAGGAGGCGATTGCTGATCTGGCGCGTACCCATAAATTGTGGATAGTTGCCGGCACCATACCGTTGCAGGCGGGTGAACGATATGCGGGCGCTTCGTTGCTATTCGATGACCAGGGCGAACAGCGCGCCCGCTATGACAAAATTCATTTGTTTGACGCCACGGTTGAAGACGGCACAGGTAGTTACCAGGAGTCCCGGTATACCAAGCCAGGTGAAGAACTGGTGGTAGCCGAATCGCCATTTGGTCGTATTGGTATGGCGGTTTGTTATGACTTGCGCTTTCCTGAGCAGTTTCGTGCTCTGCGTCAGGCCGGGGCCGACATTATCGTGCTGCCCTCAGCGTTTACCAGGGTCACCGGCCGGGCGCACTGGCAACCACTATTGCAGGCCAGAGCGATCGAAAACCAGTGCTATATGATTGCGCCGAATCAGGGTGGGGAACATCCTGACGGACGTGAGACCTGGGGTCACTCGATGATCATTGACCCCTGGGGCAAAATTTGTACGGAAATTAGTAGCGACATTGGCGTCGGCTCGGTACGACTGGACACGTCCAGTCTGGAGAAAGTTCGCCGCCGAATGCCCGTCGATGCGCACAATCAATTTAAGGTGAAGTTTAAAAATGCATGATGAAGTAAAAGCCCAATTGCTGGATCGAGCCGAGATGTCGATGACGGATCTTGAGTCTGGTCTGGCACAGTTGTACCAGGGCAGTATCGATTATGCTGATATTTATTTGCAGTCCAGCCATCATGAAAGCTGGGTGCTTGAAGATGGTATTGTTAAATCCGGTAGCTTCTCAATAGACCGGGGGCTTGGTGTGCGTGCTGTAGAGGGCGAGAAGACAGGCTTCGCTTACGCCGACGATATTTCCACTGCAGCGCTAAAGCAAACTGCGGCGGCAGCACGTGGTATTGCCGCAGCGGGACAGCAAAAAACCGTGCAGGCGTTAACAGCGACTGCAGCACCATCCCTGTACCTGCCGGATAACCCGCTGTCAGCGTGGAAAGAAACACAGAAAATAGACATTCTGAATGCAGTGGATCGCCATGCGAAGAAGCAGGACCCGAGAATAAGCGAAGTCACGGTCAGTTTGACCGCGGTCTACGAACATATTCTGGTGGTGGCCACAGATGGCACCTTAGCCACCGATATCCGTCCTTTAGTACGACTCAACTGCAGTGTGCTGGCGACCCAGAATGGACGCCGTGAACGCGGCAGTGCAGGTGGTGGCGGACGCTTTACCTACGACTATTTTGCTCAGCGCAATGAACGCGGCCAGCCACGCCATTTTGCCTTTGCCGAAGAGGCGGTGCGTCAGGCGCTGGTGAATCTCGAAGCCGAAGAAGCGCCGGCCGGCAAAATGCCGGTGGTACTGGGACCGGGCTGGCCGGGCGTTTTGCTGCATGAAGCAGTCGGGCATGGCCTTGAAGGTGACTTTAACCGTAAAGGTTCGTCGGCTTTCGCCGGGAAAATGGGTCAGCAGGTCGCGTCGAAAGGGGTTACCGTGATTGACGACGGGACCCTGGAAAACCGGCGTGGTTCGTTATCAGTCGACGATGAAGGTACCCCAAGCCAGCACAATGTGCTGATTGAAGATGGCCGTCTGGTTGGCTATATGCAGGATAAACTGAATGCGCGCTTAATGGGCATGCCGGCAACCGGGAATGGCCGACGTGAGTCCTTTGCCCACTTGCCGATGCCACGAATGACCAATACCTATATGCTGGGTGGCGAGCACAGTCCGGACGAGATTATCGGTTCAGTAAAGAACGGCATTTATGCGCCTTACTTTGCCGGCGGACAGGTTGATATCACCTCGGGTAAATTTGTCTTCAGCGCATCAGAGGCGTATTTGATCGAGGACGGTAAAATCACCCGGCCGATTAAAGGTGCCACCCTGATAGGTAACGGGCCAGCGTCGATGCAGCAGATTTCCATGATAGGCAACGATTTAGCGTTGGATACTGGGATTGGAGTGTGCGGTAAAGATGGACAGAGCGTGCCGGTTGGCGTGGGCCAACCGACGTTGAAGCTGGATGCTATGACGGTAGGTGGAACTGGCTAAGCTGAGACTTCGCGTAAGTATTTAAATAACTCACGAAAAGCAGCAGGTGGTTTATTCTCCGCCTGCTCTTTTTTTGCTTTACGTACCAGTTGACGAACTTTCTGACGGTCCGTCTCTGGATAGTTGTCGATAAAGCCCTGAATAGCGTCATCGCCCTCGTCTAGGATCCGGTCACGCCAGCGCTCCAACGCGTGGAAACGGGCATTTTCCTGGTCACCGCTGCGTTGCAAGCCGTCTAACGCCTGTAAAATCTCGTCGTGGTTATTGGCTCGCAATAGCTTGGTTACCAGCTGCAGCTGGCGGCGGTAACCCTCGCGGGTATTGCGAATACGGCGGGCCAGTACCACTGCGTTCTCAAGTTCATCACTGAGTGGCATTTTTTTAGTCGCGCCATCGGATAGATCAACCAGACGGACTGCAATATCGTGTAATGCTGCCATTTCACGCTTGATTTGGCTTTTATTCGGGCGTTCCGCTTTGGGTTCGTTACCTGGCTGATTCGGGTTGGCCATTTTTTACTCTCTTGCGCATGCTAACAATTGATTTCTGAAGGGCTAAACAACACCAACTATAGTAACACATGATATGCTGTAACTATTGAATTTAGACGAGGAGAAACGGGTGTCAGGGCAAAGCAACGATCAGCGTAAACTATTGCAGGCAGACATGCAGCAGGCGCAGGAAGCCGTACAGGAAGCATTGGCGTTTGCCAAATCGCTTGGAGCGAGCGCGGCTGAGTGTGGCTTGAGCCAAAGCCGGGGGCTTAGTGTCGACAGTCGCTTAGGCGAGGTTGAAACGGTTGAATTCAACCAGGATGGCAGTCTTGGTATTACGGTTTACCGTGGTCATTGTAAAGGGGCCGCAGCAACCGCAGATCTGAAACCTGATGCGGTGAAAGCGGCGGTCAGTAAAGCCAACGAGATCGCCCGATTCACTTCCGAGGATCCTTATTCCGGTTTGGCTGATAAAGCCTTAATGGCGGACGACTATCCGGAGCTTGGGTTGTACTTTGATGCCAATATGGATCCTGAATACGCCATTGAACAAACTAAGCGCTGCGAACAGGCGGCGCTCGACCAAGACCCGCGTATTGTCAATTCAGACGGTGCTAATTACAGCTCCCACGCGGGCTTCCGGGTGTATGGTAACAGCCATGGCTTTATTGGCAGCTATATGAGCTCCAGACAGAGTCTAAGTTGTGTCCTGATTGGGAAAGAAGGCGATGTCATGGAACGCGACTATGCCTACACCCTGGCGCGCAACCCTGACTTACTGCAAAGCCCACAGCAAGTTGCTGCAGCGGCGGTAGAAGCCACCGTATCACGGTTAGGCGCACGTAGCCTGGATACCTGCAAAGTCCCAGTGCTTTTCCACAGTGACGTCGCGCATGGCCTTTTTGGCCATCTGGTTGCTGCCATTAGTGGCGGAAGTCTGTACCGTAAATCGAGCTATTTACTCGACCGCTTAGGGACCAAGGTATTACCCGACTGGTTAACTATCAGTGAAGATCCGCACGTTCAGGGCGGCCTCGCCAGTAGTGCATTCGACCATGAAGGTGTACGTACAGAGCCACGCGAGATCGTAACCAATGGTGAACTGAACAGTTACTTACTGACCAGCTACGCGTCACGCAAAATGGGTATGCAGCCCACCGGGCATGCGGGCGGTATCCATAACTGGTATGTCCAACACAGTGGTCTTGATTTAGACGCATTGTGCAAGAAAATGGGACGTGGCCTGTTGGTTACTGAATTGATGGGGCAGGGGGTTAATATTGTGACTGGTGATTACAGTCGCGGCGCCGCTGGCTTTTGGGTTGAAAATGGTGAAATTCAGTATCCGGTCAGCGAAGTGACCATTGCCGGAAATCTTGACCACATGCTCCAGAACCTGGTGGCGGTGGGGAGCGACATTGATCCGCGGCACGGTATTCAAACCGGTTCGGTCTTAGTCGAGCAGATGTCGATAGCGGGAAATTAACGAGGGCTGTTGATGGGGCTGTTACTCAGCCTCATCGAAGCGGTTCTGGATTAGGTTTTCGATCGCATCTAAAGCTGCTGCGGCGTCATTGCCTCGTGCGGTGACACGAATGCTCTTTCCTTGCTGACTTGCCAACAGCATCAGGCACATGACACTGCTTGCATCGACTTCCTGGGTGCCTTGAGTGAGGGTCACTTTGGCATCGAACTGATTGGCCAGGCGCACCAGTTTGGTGGCCGCACGGGCATGCAGTCCGAGCTTGTTGCGAATAATCATGTCGCGACTTATTTCACTCATTTCTTTTCCAGTTCCCGATGTTTGACCTGAACCTGTTCGTGCTGAGTCCGAAAATAGGTGCCAAGCTGTTCGGCAATGTAAACCGAGCGGTGCTGTCCACCCGTACAGCCGATACCGACGGTCAGGTAACTGCGGTTGCTCCGCTGGAAATAAGGCAGCCAGGTGGCGATAAAATTCTCAACCTGATAAACGAATTTGGTTACCAGCGGTTGCTGGCCAAGAAAACGTTGCACCGGCGCATCCAGGCCGGTGTAGGGTTTTAGCTCGGGTTCCCAGTGCGGATTTGGCAAAATACGGGCATCGAACACGGTATCCAGAGTTGAGGGTAAGCCGTGTTTAAAACCAAACGACATGAAAACCAGAATGAGTTTATTCATCTTGCGGCCCAGTACGCGTTCGGTAACCTGTTCGCTGAGTTCATGCACACTAAACGCCGAACTGTCGATGCGCCAGGTGGCACGGGTGGCCAGCGGCTCAAGAAGTTTATGCTCTAACGCAATGGCGTCATTAAGCATAATGTTTCCCTGCGACAAGGGGTGCATACGCCGGGTTTCACCAAAGCGACGCATAATCACTTCGTCGGCAGCATCAATAAACAGAATGTCAGCTTTAGTCTGGGCGGGTAAAAACTCGAGCGTTTCAACCAGATCGTTTTCATCGGAAGGGAGATTGCGGACATCGATACTGACCGCAATGGATTCGTACTTATCCATCACTGCGTGGACCAGAGTAGGCAGTAAGCTGATGGGGATGTTGTCAACGCAATAAAAGCCGAGATCTTCAAGCACCCTAAGGGCAATGGTTTTTCCTGAACCGGAGCGACCGCTAACAATAATTAATTGCACGCACTTCCTTCCTCTAGAAAAATATCGTATAGCTCCTGGTCGGTGGTCGCTTTGCGTAACGCGCGGCAGCATTCTTTCTGATTAAGCCGTTTAGCAACCTCAGCCAGGGTGCGTAAATGCTGCTCTGGCTCATTTTCCGGCACTAACAATGCGAAAATAATATCCACCGGCTGGTTATCGATGGCATCAAAATCGACTGCATGCGCCATGGTTACTAGGACCGCCACCGGTTTACCTGCTTTTTCCAGGCGACCGTGGGGGATAGCAATACCAAGACCAATTCCGGTGCTGCCTAAACGCTCACGTTGAAGGAGACTGTCAAAAACATCAGCACGGCTGATCCCTGCTAATTTAGGGGCCACCATGCCGCTGATTGTTTCCAGTAATTTCTTTTTGCTAGAGTCCTGGACTGCACAGTGAGTGCAGTCCAGGCTAAGGATTTCATTTAATTGCATAAGTTAATGACGTTGCATCTTCTCTTTATGCTTAACCACCTGACGGTCGAGTTTGTCGATAAGCCCGTCAATAGCAGCGTACATATCTTCATGTTGCGAGGTAGCAAAGACCTCGCCCCCACTTAAATGGACGGTAGCTTCCGCTTTTTGGGTTAACTTTTCAACATTTAAAATCACATGGACGTTGGTAATGTGATCGAAGTGGCGTTCCAGCTTGGCGAATTTGTTGTCTACATACTCACGCAGTGACTCTGTGATTTCGACATGATGACCAGTTAAATTAATTTGCATAGTACATCTTCCTTCTGTTGCCGTCGTTAAAGTAGGCTTTTACGTTGATTGGAAGGTGGGATATTGAGCGATTCCCGATACTTCGCAATCGTCCGTCGTGCTACTTGGATTCCCTGTTCGGCCATGAGTTCAGCAATTTTACTGTCACTCAGTGGCTTTGCGGGATTCTCTGTCGCAACCAGCTTCCGGATAAGGGCACGGATAGCGGTTGAGGAGCATTCACCACCGTCTTCGGTACTTACATGGCTGGAAAAGAAATACTTCAGCTCGAAGATACCGCGCGGGGTGTGCATAAATTTTTGCGTTGTCACCCGTGAAACCGTTGATTCATGCATGTCGATGGCGTCTGCAATGTCATTTAAAACCATCGGTTTCATTGCTTCTTCACCCTGTTCAAAAAATGCCTGCTGGCGGTGTACTATCGCGTTCGTGACTTTCAGCAGAGTCTCATTGCGGCTCTCAATGCTTTTAATAAACCAGCGAGCATCCTGCATATGCTGCTTAATATAGTCTGAATCTTCGCTGCGTTTGGCCTGCTTAGACAATGCTGCGTATTCTTCGTTAACGCGCAGTTTTGGCACCGAGTCAGGGTTCAGCTCTACCACCCAGCGGCCCTGATGCTTAAACACTGATACGTCAGGTATGACATACTCTGACTCGCGCTGAACAACGGTTTCACCTGGGCGTGGATGAAGCCGGTGCATCAGGCGCATGACCTCACGTAACTGGTCTTCTTTAAGCTTAGACTTTCGCGCCAGAGTTCGATAGTCACGCGAGGCCAATAAATCCAGATGGTCGCGGATGACCATCATAGTTTCAGCGCGCATGGGGGTGTCTTCGGGAAGCTGAGTGAGCTGAATAAGCAAGCATTCACTGACGCTGCGAGCGGCGACACCGACAGGATCGAATCGCTGCACTCGTTTCAGAACCATGCATACTTCGGCGTCGGTAACTTCCGGGTAATCTTTTTGTACAGCGGCCTGAACTTCGTCCAGATCAATGGTCAGATAACCGGCATCATCCACCGCATCAATAATGGCCTGCGCAATGGCCTCGTCCTCATCACTGAAATGAGACAACTGCATTTGCCAGATCAGATAGTCCTGCAGGCTTTCGCTGGTTTCCCCCTGGTAAACATAATCTTCATCGGAACTGACACTGCCTTTGGCGGGCGCCGTACTGGCCGAGTAGACGTCGTCCCAGCTGGAATCTGTGGGTAAATCCTGAGGAATATCCTGCTGCCCTAAGGCGTCACTGGTTTCCATATCCGAGCTATCAGCCGTGCTGTTGTCACCCTCCTGCTGTTGGAAGTCATCGAGTGACTCACTGTGAGGCTCATCCTCAGCGTCCGTTTCAAGCAGTGGGTTGCTGTCCAGCGCATCCTGGATTTCCTGTTGCAGGTCCAGCGAGGAAAGCTGCAGCAGGCGGATGGCCTGTTGCAGTTGCGGGGTCATGGTAAGTTGCTGGCCAAGTTTTAACTGCAGACTTTGCTTCATAATTTTTACTTATAGCGAAAACTGGTCACCCAGGTAGACATCCTTAACTTGCTGATTTGCCAAAACTTGCTGGGCTGAACCAGAGGCAATCAACTCTCCTTGACTGACAATATAGGCACGCTCGCAGACTGACAAGGTTTCTCTTACATTATGATCGGTAATTAACACCCCTATGCCCCGGTTTCGCAGCTGATTGATAATTTTCTTTATATCAATCACAGAGATAGGGTCGACCCCGGCAAACGGCTCGTCGAGCAAAATAAATTTGGGTTCGGCGGCCAGGGCGCGCGCTATTTCCACCCGGCGGCGCTCACCACCGGAAAGGCTCATACCGAGACTGCCGACAATATGGCCGATATTAAATTCGGCAACGAGGCTATCAAAGGCTTCTTCCCGCTGCTCGCTGCTCAGCTCTTTGCGGGTTTCCAGAATCGCCATAATGTTGTCGCGAACGCTTAACTTACGAAACACCGAGGACTCCTGTGGCAGGTAGCCAATGCCGAGTCGCGCCCGGGCATGCATTGGCAGCAGCGTAAGGTCCTGATCATCCAGGGTGATACGCCCTTTGTCGTTGTTCACTAAGCCGACGATCATATAAAAGGTTGTGGTTTTGCCAGCCCCATTGGGGCCCAGCAAGCCTATCACCTGACCGGCTTCGACCTGCAGGCTGACATCTTTGACCACTGCACGCTTTTTGTAGCTTTTGGCCAAATGCTCGACTTTAAGAATCGCCATTATTTTGCTCGTTTTGTGATGAATTATTCGAACGGGGCTGGAAAATACTGCGTACGCGCTCGTCACTGTCTTCACTGCGTTCGGCGGTCGCTCTCAGTTCGTCGACGTAGTAGGTGATACGCTCGGCCGTTACCTGATTACCGCTCTCGCGCATTTCCGCACTGCCAGTTAACGTCAGCACCCGGCGGCGCGAATCAAATCGAATTTCATTGGCATGTGCGTTGACCGTGACCCCTTCATCAACCGTTTGTTGATAGGTGGCGGGTGAGCCTGTGGCCACAAACACTTCACCCTGGCCGAGTTCGGCGTCGTTATCGCCTTCTACCTCGAGTAAATCGGCGGTAATCCGCAGGCTTCCCTGGGTGATAATGACATTGTCGCGAAAGGTTAAGCGGTTGGCACGTAAGTCCAGTTCTTCATGATCAGCTTCAACCTTAATCGGTTGCTGAGAATCATACTCGACATCAGCCCAGGCAATCGCACTTATGAGCAGGCTACTGAGAGCGACGCTCAGGGAAATAGACAGTTTGCACATGTTCGGTCAACTCCAGTTGTTGGCTTTCAAGGTTGGTACGCATGCCCTGACCCTGAACTTCAAATTGTGGACCATAAATACGCACGGGGTGGTCGGTGCTGATCACCTGTGTGCTTGTATTGATGGTTAGATACTCGGTTTCTATGGCCCGGATAAACGATGTTTCATCTTCGTTGGTAATGCGGACGTTATCTTCCAGGATTAGGCGTTCGTCATCATAATAGTTCCCTCGGTCGGCGCGAAGTTGCCATAATTCGGTCTCGCCATTGTCACGCTGGATGGTTGTGATATACACAGGATTGCTGAGTTCAGTCAGGCCAATAACGCTGAAGTGGGCCATTCGCGTCGACTCAATCCGATGCTGTAGTTCACCTTCCGGGTTGAATATACGGGTAAACAAGCCTTCTGCTACGAAATCAGGCTGCAATTCAGCGGGATCAAGCTGCGGCAGGGTCTCTTCAGGCTCAGAAAATGGGCGCCAGAATAAAAACAGCAGTGCAATAGCAATGCTGACCAGAATAAAGCTGACGCGCCAGTTCACTCGCTGCTACCCATGTATTGATTAAGCCGGCCGAGACTCGACAGAATCAGATCGCTGACCTCGCGCACCGCACCAAACCCACCAGGTAGCGCGGTAACGTAGTTAGCAGACTGCTGTACGCTGGCGTGGGCATCGCGCACCGCGATGCCAAGTCCAACCTGTTGAATCAGCGCCAGGTCGGGCACGTCGTCGCCAATATAAGCTACGTCAGCATCTTGCAATGATAGTTGCTGGATTAATTCTTTATAGGCCACTGTCTTGTCGCTGAGCCCCTGGTAAATATGCCGCACACCAAGCGCCTGCATGCGCGATTCCACAATTGTGGATTGGCGGCCCGTCATAACGGCAACCTCGACCTGGTTCTGTAACAACGCTTTCACGCCAAAACCATCGCGGGTATGGAAGGCTTTCAGCTCTTCCCCCTGGTTACCCAGGTAAATGCGACCGTCTGAAAAAACGCCGTCAATATCGCAAATCAGCAGGCGCACGGATGCAAAGCGCTGCCACAGGGTCTCTGAAATATCGCCGTACCAGGTACTTACCATCAAAGCACTCCTGCGCGTAATAAATCATGCATGTTGAAGGCTCCAATTGGGCACTGCTGCGGGTTGACCACAATCAGGCCATTAATTTTCTTATCTTCCATTAATTTAAGTGCTTCAGCGGCGAGGGTGTCCGCGGTTACGGTAATACAACGCGCGGTCATCACACTGGCAATGCTGGTTTCGTGCAAGTCGACCTGGAGATCCAGAATGCGGCGCAAATCACCATCCGTAAACACGCCCAACAAAACATCCTGCTCATCGACAATACTGGTCATGCCAAGCCCTTTGCGCGAAATTTCCAGCAACGCATCTTTAATCGACGCTTTTTGCTCAACTTTAGGCAAACGCTCGCCGTCATGCATCAGGTCGCTGACCCGTAATAACAGACGGCGGCCCAGACTTCCACCCGGGTGCGACAGAGCGAAGTCGTCAGCGGTAAAGCCACGGGCATTCAGTAACGCCACAGCCAGGGCATCGCCCATCACCAGAGCGGCTGTGGTACTGGCTGTCGGTGCCAGGCCAAGCGGGCAGGCTTCATTTTGCACCGCCACGTTAATGTGCACGTTTGAGGAGCGTGCAAGTGTGGACTGTGGATTACCAGTCATTGAAATCAGGGTCAGGCCCAGGCGTTTAATGACCGGAATGATACTCACCACTTCCTGCGTTTCGCCGGAATTGGACATCGCCAACACCACATCCTGAGCGGTGATCATCCCGAGATCACCGTGGCTGGCTTCACCGGGGTGGACAAAAAAGGCGGGAGTACCAGTGCTGGCCAGGGTGGCGGCTATTTTACTGCCAATGTGGCCAGACTTACCCATGCCAGTGACCACGACCCGGCCCTTGCAGCCGAGCATTGCCTGACATGCATGAACAAAATTCTGATCGATGGAGGGGGTAATGTCATTGATTGCTTCGCGCTCGATATCGAGAACACGCAATCCCTGACGAATAAATTCATCCGCTTGCTCAGTCATAAGCTTCCTGATGTTGTAACCATAATACGGGTTTCGCTCTTGCCGACAGTATATCACTGCTGCTTCTGAAGTCACTTTCCAACGGCAGCATCTTGTTACAACTTATTTATGTACCATGCAGACGGTATTTGTTACACTCGGGCCAATCTTGAGGAGATACAACTATGAATGACAAACCGCGTGGCGGTCGGCCAAGCAAGCGTAGCTTTATTCTGGTGGCAGCCGAGCAACTGGTGAAAAAGCAGGGCCCTGCCCAGCTGACCTTCGACCGATTGAGCGAGGAAACTGGTATTAGTAAAGGGGGTTTGCTATACCATTTTGCCAGTAAAGACGAACTGGTGCTGGCGATGATGGAGCGTCTGCTCGATAGTCGCGAGAAACTGCGGGAAACGATTCAGCCCCAGTTCAATGGCTGCGACGCTGAAATCAAGGCGCTTATTATGGCTCAGGCCAATGTACGCGCAGGCGCAAACGCTGACGGCGAGGATGAGCTGGCGCTGGATAGCGCTGTGCTTTGTGCAGCTTCGAACAATCGTGATCTCTTGTCCCCGATGCGCGGCCGATTCAATGACCTGTTGCTGAAGTTTGATCAGAGTGAAATGGGCGGAGACAAAGCGCGTATCGCTTTTTTTGCGGTCTTGGGCGAACGCCTTATGCAGCAACTGGGCATGGTTGACAGCTCACCGGCCGACCGTGAACGCTTTGTCAACGCGATTCGGGCGTATGTCGATTAAGTGAGTGTCCTGGCGGGCGTCTCATTGGATTCCCCCTCTGCAAAAGGGTTGCAACGTGGAAAATTTAGTCGAAATTAAGGATGTGCACTTCTACCGGGGTGCTACGCCAATATACAAAGGGGTTAACCTGCGGGTGCCCAAAGGTAAAATTACCGCGGTCATGGGACCGAGCGGCTGTGGTAAAACCACCATGCTGCGTTTAATTGGTGGTCAGTTGAAACCGCGCAGCGGCAGTGTCCAGTTTGCCGGTGAAGAAATTCCGCAGTTAAGCCGTCAGCGTCTGTATGACGTGCGCAAGCGCATGAGCATGCTGTTTCAAAGCGGTGCCTTGTTTACCGATATGACCGTGGCTGAGAACGTCGCGTTTCCTATCCAGGAACACACTAAACTGTCGCAGGAACTCATCGATACCATCGTCAAAATGAAATTGCAGGCGGTTGGTTTGCGCGGTGCTGGTCAGTTGATGCCGAGTGAGTTGTCCGGCGGTATGGCCAGACGTGCTGCGCTGGCGCGGGCTATTGCCCTCGACCCCGAACTGATTATGTACGACGAACCATTTACCGGGCAGGACCCGATTTCGATGGGGATGATTGTAAAATTAATTCGTTCGCTGAATGAAACACTGGGTTTAACCAGTATCGTGGTGTCGCATGATATTCATGAAACCATGGGTATTGCTGATCACGTAGTGATTGTCGCTAACATGCAGATAGTTGCGGAAGGATCGCCAGAAGAATTGATGAATCATGATTCCGCGCTGGTCCAACAGTTCCTCAAAGGGGAACCGGACGGGCCGGTGCCGTTTCATTATCAGGCGCCTGATTATTTGGATGACTTGATGGCGAGGAAAGCATAGATGGATAAATTGGCAAAACTTGGGCGGTCTAGCCTGGATATTTTCAGTGGTATGGGCGCTGCGCTTATCATGCTACTGCAGTCGATCATCGGTAAACCGCAACCAGCTAAGTCGTTCCCGCTGTTCCTGCGCCAGATGTATGTAGTGGGTGTCCAGTCGATGCTCATTATCATTATTTCGGGCATGTTTATCGGTATGGTGCTTGGGCTTCAGGGATATACCATTTTAGTCGACTTCGGCGCGGAGCAGGCGCTGGGGCCGATGGTGGCACTATCCTTATTGCGTGAACTGGGGCCTGTGGTGACTGCATTATTGTTTGCAGGACGGGCTGGTTCTGCATTGACCGCCGAAATTGGTCTGATGCGAGCCACGGAACAGCTTTCCAGCCTTGAAATGATGGCTGTGGACCCGCTGCGACGTGTGGTTGCTCCGCGTTTTTGGGCTGGCTTTGTTAGTATGCCGATGCTGGCGCTGATGTTTACAGCGGTCGGCATTATCGGTGGGTACTGGGTTGGTGTGCAATGGCTTGGCGTAGACGACGGTGCGTTCTGGTCGGTTATGCAGGCGTCTGTAGACTGGCGTGCCGACGTGATGAATGGCGTTATAAAAAGTCTGGTGTTTGCCTTCGTAGTAACCTGGATAGCGCTTTATAAAGGGTATACCGCTGAACCTACGTCCGCTGGCATCAGCTCAGCGACGACTTCAACGGTGGTGACCGGATCATTGGCGGTTTTAGGACTCGACTTTGTCCTGACTGCGATTATGTTTAGTTAACTAAAGTGGATTGTGAGTAATGGAAACGAGAAAAACTGAAATTTTGGTCGGTGTATTTGTCGCCGCTACCATTGTGGCGTTGGTATTCCTGGCCTTGCGTGTGGCAAGTAACACCGATATTACCCGCGGTTCTACCTATACGCTGAATGCGACCTTCGACAACATTGGCGGTTTGAAAGTACGCTCGCCGGTGAAAATAGGTGGTGTCACTGTAGGTCGGGTCAGCCGCATTTACCTGGAAGGTGAGTACTATGTTCCTGTGGTTGAAGTGCAGATTAGCACTGACTACGATGCTCTGCCGGAAACCTCGACAGTCTCAGTGTTAACCTCTGGTCTGTTAGGTGAGCAGTATCTTGGGGTGGAACCTGGCTTTATCGACGACGGCATTATGATGCTTGAAGACGGTGATAGCTTCATGAACACCAACTCCGCGATGGTGCTGGAAGAGTTAATCGGCCAATTCCTGTTTAGCCAGCGCGAAAATTAAGGGTAAAGCTGATGACACAAGAGCTTTCATTTAAGCGCCGGGATAATGAGGTCGCCGTAAGTGGCGACCTCGACCGCGGCTCGGTTCCTAAAGCCTGGGCAGACCGTAAAAACTGGGTGCCGACAGACACCGACGTGGTTCTTGACCTCTCAGGTGTGGCCCATGCTGACTCAGCCGGACTGGCGTTGTTGATTCGTCTGCGTTCCGAGCTGGAGATGAAAAAACAGACCCTTTCTTTACGCCATGTAAACAAACAACTGCAACAATTCGCTGAGGTCAGTGGCGTTCAGGAGCTGCTTTCGATAAGCTAAGCGTTATTTGTTAACGTCAGTATATTGAGGCTGCAGTCATGGACGCCCAGGAAATCACCGCGAAATTACGCGAAGCTATTGATTTAGAAGATGTATTTGTTAAAACCGATGGTAGCCACGTAGAGGTTATTGCGGTCGGTGCCGTATTTGCGGACGTACCGCGGGTCAAGCAACAGCAAATGATCTATGCCCCCTTGAATGCTGCCATTGCGGATGGCAGCATTCATGCACTAAGTATTAAGGCCTACACGCCGGAACAGTGGCGGCGCGATAAGCTGCTTAATCAACCATCATAAGGCAGCAAAAATAGCTATGGAAAAACTGGTTATTCGTGGCGGTCATCGCCTGTCGGGTGAGGTTGCAATTTCGGGTGCTAAGAACGCAGCCCTGCCTATTATTCTGGGCGCCATTCTGGCCGAAGACGATGTCATCATTGAGAATGTGCCGCGTCTGCAGGACGTTGAAACATCGTTTGAGCTTCTTCATCAACTGGGAATCCCCCATACCCGCGAAGGCGAACACAGCTACCGTATTCGGGCCTGTCGAGAGCATGGCTGCGTGGCGCCGTACGAGCTGGTTAAGACCATGCGTGCGTCAGTGCTGGTGCTGGGGCCTCTGTTGACCAAATGTGGACACGCAGAAGTCTCCTTGCCCGGTGGATGCGCCATTGGTGCACGTCCGGTTGACCTTCATATCCAGGGCTTACGCCAGATGGGTGCGACCATCGTGGTCGAAAACGGCTATATTAAAGCAACCACCAATGGTCGTCTGACTGGTGCGCATTTGCTGATGGATACGGTGAGTGTGACCGGCACCGAGAACCTGATGATGGCCGCGACTCTAGCCGAGGGTGTGACCGTAATTGAAAATGCGGCTCGCGAGCCCGAGGTTATTGATTTAGCCCGTTTTCTGAATACCTTGGGCGCCGATATACGCAATGCCGGAACGGATACCATCGAGATTCACGGTGTTGAACGTCTGCACGGCGGTCGTTATAAAGTGATGCCGGATAGAATTGAAACTGGTACCTTTTTAGTCGCTGCACTGGCAACACAAGGCCATGTGCGTTGCACCGATACCGATCCACGGATGCTGGATGCGGTACTTAAAAAACTGACCGAAGCGGGTGCGCAGATTGAGCGCGGCGAAAATTGGATTGAGCTTCGCAGTCAGGGCCGGGCTAAGGCAGTAAATATCGTTACGGCGCCGCATCCTGCTTTCCCAACGGACATGCAGGCACAGTTTACGGCGCTTAACAGTATTGCCAGTGGCACCGGGTTTATTCGTGAAACCATATTCGAAAATCGCTTTATGCATGTGCCTGAGTTGCGGCGCATGGGCGCTGAGATCGATTTGGAAGGCAACACCGCTATTTGCACCGGGGTTGATCGACTGACTGGCGCTCAGGTGATGTGTACCGATTTAAGAGCGTCGGCGTCGTTGGTTATCGCCGGCATGGTGGCTGAAGGCGTTACTGAGGTGGAGCGAATTTACCATATCGACCGGGGCTATGAAGAAATAGAACATAAGCTGGGTCGTCTTGGCGCTGATATTGAACGGGCCAAGATGGATAAAAGCGAGAAAGATGAAGAAATTTGACGTCTAAACTTATCAAAAAGGGGCCTTTAGGCCCCTTTTTTGTTGGTGGCCTGGCGTTCTACTGATTTTGCAGGCGTTCAATCTGCACTTGCGCAACCATTGGGCGTACGTCGCGGTAAAACTGAACTTCCAGCAGTTCGCCAGGGCGGGTCTCGGCGACTAGGTCTAAACCTTGATTCACCGATTGAATGGGCTCGCCACCGATTGCGTATATAAAATCACCGATAGCAATGCCTGCCTCTGCAGCGGGGCCTTCAGGGTCAATGCCGCTGACCAGCAAGCCGCGAGCTTCCTGGATCGAGTTATAATGCTGCTCAGCAGTAATCCCTATGTAGCCGCGGACCACACGGCCTTCGCTAATAATCTGCTGCATGATGCGATAAGCCAGTTGATAGGGAACAGCGAAGTAAATCCCGCTGGTGCCCTGATCGGTCAATTGCGACTGATAGGAGGCGTTATTGATACCAACCAGGTCGCCTGCGGAGTTGACTAGAGCGCCACCGGAATTGCCTTCATTAATGGCGGCATCCATTTGAATAAAGTCGGAGTAACCACTACCCAGCCCCTGGGATCGCTCGGCGAGACCAATTCGCCCGGTTGCAGACACAATCCCCTGCGTCACGGTCTGACCCAGATTGTAGGGGTTACCAATGGCGAGAACTACATCACCGACCCGTGGCTGAAGGTCTGTATTCTGCGGTATGACCGGTAGATTATCGGCTTCGATTCGAAGTACAGCCAGATCAGTCAGCCGATCACTGCCAACCATTTGTGCGGCCAGCAGACGTCCATCCTGCAGCGCAACCCGGATTTCATCCACCTCAGAGACGACATGGTTAGCGGTCAGTATAAAACCACGACCGTCCATTATAACTCCTGATCCAAGCCGCACTGAATTACGCGGCCGTGGGTCATAGGGACCCTGGCGAAGAGACTGGGTGTAGATATTAACGACCGCCGGAGAGGCTTTTGTCACCGCATCTGCATACGAAGCAACGGAGTTTGATGGGGTCATGCGCGGCTGTGGATCGGAATTCAGGTAAGACAGCACAGCCAGCACAACAGCAGCGACAAGCAAGCCCATCAGGGCTGGCTTAATAAAAAGTTGGAGTACGTTGGCACCTGCTTTACTCATGCGGTTGTCGTCTCAATGGGCTAGTCGCTAGATAATTGAACATACTAGCATTCCTGAGCAATTTCGAACAGGTGAAGTAAAGCAAGAGGCGGCTAAAATGCCGCCTCTTTATCACCCGCTGCTGGCTTAATTGGGTAATACCAGATACAGGGTACTGGACCCCCGGCGGACATGCATAGCGATGACACCTTGGGCATTGTCCAACAGACGTCGAAGTTCGCCGACGCTGGTAACCCGCTGGCGATTGACTGCGATAATAATGTCATCCTGGCGCAAGCCAATTTGGTGGGCCGGGGTGTTGTCCTCAACGGCGCTGATACGAACTCCCTGTTCGTTGTCGAGGGTACTCAGCTGCGCGCCTTGCAATGCTGCATGCATCGAGGCGGCGACGGCTTCAACGCTGTGCTCTTCCAGTTCCACCGTTACCTCCAGTTCGTCACCGTCACGCAGTAGTCCAAGGGTTACTGAGCGACCCGCTCCCATACTGCCAACTTTGGCCGCTAACTCAGCGAACGAATGCAACGGCCGGCCGTCGAGACTGACAATAACGTCACCTGCTTCGATGCCCGCTTTGGCAGCGGCACCGTCTTCAACGACTTCGCTAACCCAGGCACCACGGGTGCGGGAAATGTTGAGGGCATCTGCCAGTTCCTGAGTCAGGTTGCCGCCCCGAACTCCTAGTATGCCGCGGCGCACTTCGCCATGTTCAATTATCTGGGCGATCAGGTCGTTCATCATGCTTGAGGGAATGGCAAAGCCGATCCCGATGTTGCCGGTACGACCAAGAATGGCGGTGTTAATACCAATCAGGTTGCCGCGCAGGTCGACCAGGGCACCGCCCGAGTTGCCACTGTTAATTGCAGCATCGGTTTGAATAAAGTTTTCCAGGCGGTCGGCACCGAAACCACCGCGACCGAGCGCTGACACAATGCCTGAGGTGACGGTCTGACCGAGTCCGAATGGATTGCCAATGGCGACGACGAAATCACCAACTCGCATGTCATCGGAATCGCCAATCGCGATCGCAGTCAGGTTATCGGGGCCTTCAATTTTTAATAAGGCAATATCGCTTTGCTCGTCGCGACCCAGTACCTGGGCAGCAAACTGGCGGCCGTCTTTAAGCGTTACGGTGATATCGGTGGCTTCATCGATAACATGGTTATTGGTCACCACATAACCGGCTTCAGCATCGATAATGACCCCGGAGCCCAGGCCGCGGAACGGTTGTTCGCGGGTGCCATTTTGCGGCGCATTAGGGCCAAAGAAAAACTGAAAAGCATCGGGCAGGCGCTGCTGCGTGATGCGGGTTCCTTCGACGGAGATGTTGACCACCGCGGGTGTAACCTGCTCCAGCATGGGAGCAAGGGTAGGAACTTCTTTTGAATTGGTAGAAAACGGAATTTGCGCATGCGCCGGGGTAAGTACCAGCGCACTTGCTGCAAGAAATAAAAGCACAAGCTTTTTCATGGTTTTATAGCTCCAGCATTAACAACAAGGGAATCGAAGTTAGAGACTGCTGAAGCTATTAATAAGTTCGGATTTTTTTAATTCAAGAGGTTAAATTAATTACGGTCGCGGGACGAGTAGTCTTCGTCATTACGAAACAGTCCGCTGCTGCCACCTTCAGAATAATCACGGGGTGCTGCATCACCCGGGCGATCAGGATGCGACTGGTCGTTGTCGAGCGCCTTGGCAGCGCGCAATTGACGGATGGTGTCGGCAGAGAAGAAAGGTAATGGCTGCTGCCATTCTTTTTCCTGTTGCAGCAGTTGCTGGCTGTCACTCAGAAACGCATTGAGCTTGGTCTGGGTGTCATTCAGATCTTCAGCTAATTGCCGCGCCGTTTCAAAATGTTCGAAAACATCTTTGCGGTAGGCGTCAAACTGTTCTTTATTGGCTGCTACCTGAGCTTCAAGCTGGGCAGAGTCAGAATGAGAAGAAAGATAGTACCGAGCTGCGAAGAAGCCGATGACAGCGCCGACGATAACCAGCAGCAAACCAATGAGCCAATCCATAATGACATCTCCCGAAAATGCTAATTTATATTGGATTATGATACCATGCTTTGCCCGACACGATAGTGGGTTTTTCTCAATCTGGCAGTGGTAAGCGCAGTGATGACACCCAAAGAATTATATCAAAGAGACCTTAGTAGTCATGGTTTTAGCCATGATCCGGCGCAACAAAACGCAGTCAACCATTTACAACGTCTTTACGATGATCTGCTGGCCACCGAGCAGCCTCAACGACATGGTTTGTTGGGTAAGCTAAAGAATGCGTTCGGTGGAGGTCAGGCGGAGAAAGTGAAAGGCCTGTATTTCTGGGGCGGCGTCGGACGCGGCAAGACCTATCTGGTTGATACCTTTTACAACGCATTGCCTTTTGAACGTAAAATGCGCATCCATTTTCATCGCTTCATGCATCGTGTCCACGATGAACTCAAGCAACTTAAAGGGCGTTCTGATCCGTTGCCGCTAATAGCAGACAAGTTTGCAGAGGAAGCACGGGTACTCTGTTTCGATGAGTTTTTTGTGCAGGATATTACTGATGCGATGATTTTGGGTACCCTGATGCAAGAGCTGTTCAAGCGCGGGGTAGTGCTGGTTGCAACGTCAAATATAGTGCCGGATGAACTTTATAAGAACGGATTGCAGCGACAACGCTTTGTGCCGGCGATTGAGTTGATTAACGCCCACTGTGAGGTGGTTAACGTGGATGGCGGGATTGACTACCGAATGCGTACCCTGACTCAGGCGGAAATTTTCCACTCGCCACTGGATGACGACGCCGATGAGAACCTGGTGACCTACTTTAAGCAACTGGCACCGGACCATCAGGCGCATTCTACCGGCAAACCGATTGTCGTGAATGGACGTGAAATTGCGACCCGCATGGAAGCCGATGACGTCGCTATGTTTGAATTTGACGTGTTGTGTGGTGGGCCGCGCAGCCAGAATGATTACATGGAACTGTCCCGCCTTTACCATGCGGTGTTGCTGGCAAACGTGCGTCAGATGGGCGAAAAGAATGATGATATCAGCCGCCGCTTTATTGCCCTGGTGGACGAGTTCTATGAGCGCCACGTCAAGCTGATTATGTCAGCCGAAGTTGCGCTGGAAGAGTTGTATAGTGGCGGTCGCCTTAGCTTTGAGTTTAAACGCTGTATCAGCCGTCTGCAGGAGATGCAGTCGCACGAATACCTCGCTCGCGAGCACCTTGCGTAATTCAACATTCAAGCCCCGCGCCTGAATGTTGAATTTGCCGTGCGATCGTTGTTGAAAAACTAGCCTTGGTGCGTGTATAATCCGCGCCAGCCCACGTTACCGGTAGCGATAAAACCCGAAAGGGACGTCGCAAGCCGTTATATATGTTGGCATTTCGCGGGGAAGCCCGGAATATGTCAGGTTGTGGAACTTATTAAACTGGGTAATTAAAAGTCATGAAAACTTTTGTAGCTAAGCCAGAAAGCGTAAAACGCGACTGGTTCGTGGTAGACGCCACTGATAAAACACTTGGTCGTCTGGCCACTGAAATCGCTCGCCGTCTGCGTGGCAAGCACAAGGCTGAATACACGCCGCACGTTGACACTGGTGATTACATCATCGTTGTAAACGCTGAGAAAGTTGTTGTTACTGGTAATAAAACCACTGACAAAATGTACTACTCACACACCGGTTTCCCGGGTGGTATTAAAGAGATCAGCTTCGATAAGTTGCAGGCTAAGAAACCTGAAATGATTATCGAAAGCGCGGTAAAAGGCATGTTGCCACGTGGTCCGTTGGGTCGTGCCATGTTCCGTAAGCTGAAAGTGTATGCAGGTGCTGAGCATAACCATATTGCTCAACAGCCTCAAACCCTTGATATTTAATTACGGAGCAGATGAAAATGGCAGATAATCAATACTACGGTACCGGTCGTCGCAAAAACTCGACTGCACGTGTTTTCCTGCGTCCAGGTAGCGGTGACATCAAAATTAACCAGCGTACTCTGGAAGAATACTTCGGTCGCGAAACGGCTCGCATGGTTGTTCGTCAGCCGCTAGAGCTGTTAGAAATGACTGAAAAATTCGACCTCTACGTGACTGTAACAGGTGGCGGTACTACTGGTCAGGCGGGCGCAATCCGTCACGGTATTACTCGTGCACTGATGCAGTACGACGAATCACTACGCCCTGAACTGCGTAAAGCGGGTTATGTTACTCGTGACGCGCGTCAGGTTGAGCGTAAGAAAGTCGGCTTGCATAAAGCACGTAAGCGTCCACAGTTCTCGAAGCGTTAAGTCGCCCGGGTTTCTGGACCTTATACAAAAACCGCGCTTCGGCGCGGTTTTTTTGTGCCCGTTTTGCTCATCGCTTGCAGGTGGTATATTGCAATGCCAGGAGTACGAAGTAAGTGACTGCATCCGGAAAATCTAAATGAAATCAGTTAAAGCTGCACTGTTAAAACTGCTTACCCGCCTGGCAACATTGGTTCAGGACCATCCCGGGCTAATGGCAGCGTTCGGTTTTGCCTCCGGACTGGCCAGTTTTTTTCTGGTTGAGCGTAACGAATCACTGGCACAGATGATAGCGGTGCTGATGCTGCTTAGCTGGGCATGGCTTATTCTGGAGCGCTGGTTACGTCTGGGTATTATCAAGCGGTTTGGCTTCAAAATGCCCCCTGCAGTGATGCGGTTTGCAACCCAGATGGTGCATCAGGAAAGCCTCTTTTTTACCCTTCCATTTTTTCTCGCGGCAACCACCTGGAATCACGGTCAGCTGGTGTTTACGCTGTTACTGATTACCTGCGCGCTTATCTCCCTGATTGACCCTATCTATTACAACTGGCTGGCTCCCAAGCGCGGACTTTTTGTCGCTTTCCATGCGCTCACTCTCTTTGCCGTGCTACTGGTGGTTAGCCCTCTGTTACTCAATCTGGACACGGGCCAAAGTCTGGTACTGGCGCTTGTTTTAGCCTTGTTGTTCAGTCTACCCAGTCTCAAGGGATTCATACCCAGCGGCCGCTGGTGGCGCTTGCCGCTGATATCTCTGATGCTGGTTGTGATGGCGACGGGCGCCTGGCAGATACGCAGCTGGATCCCGCCAGCGTCGTTGCGCATGACAGAGATCACGTTGTCTCAGCAAATGGATCGTGAACTACGGGCCCCCGGGGACAGTATTCGAAACATAGAGGTGGCCAGTCTTCACCGCGACGGGCTCTTTGCCTGGACTGCGGTACGGGCCCCACGAGGTCTCAACGAACGCATTCACCACCTGTGGTTACTAAATGGCAACGAGGTTGATCGTATTACTCTGGATATCGTCGGCGGCCGCGATCAGGGCTATCGCGCCTGGACACATAAGCTTAATTTCCCGGTTAACGCGGAAGGTAACTGGCAGGTACGGGTGGTTACTGACTCGGGGCAGTTAATAGGCCTGACCCGCTTTACCGTGGAACCTGCCTCAGAGTAAACAACCAGTGCCTGCCTGACGACGCGTTCATTCGGCGGCGCGAGCAGGGCACTGGTAACCCGTTTAATGGAGCGCTGCTACCTTGACGGAGTCGTCGATACGTCGGGCAATTGAGTAGCTCATGTTGCGGACGCCGGTATGCTCCATACCATAGGTATCAATTTCCCCTGCCTGTATCAGTTGTTGATTATGCAAAGAGACCAAACTCAGGCTGAATTCATTTTTATAGCGGTTAATGTAGCAACCGTTACGGCTAATGCCGAAATGCGCTCTGTGCGCCCGCTCAGGCGACACCTCAGTAAAGCGTAAGACTGCGGGGTTGGGCTGGTACGACAAACCTGTCCAACTGATAAAAAGTAGATGGTCGGCATTCTCTTGCTGTGCAAGTTCCACAAAGGCCTGACCATCATTGACATCAATGCCGTCGCCAATAGAGCGTAGTGATGTACAGCTCATGCCTGGATTCTGTTCGACCACGTACTCGCAATATGAGGTTTCAAGAACCCTGCTTGCATTGGCATCAGCAAAGGTAGCTAACACTGCAACATGCTGCACTTCTGGCTGTACGCCAGGTTGCTTAATAGTCTCGGTAGGAGTCGCTGCAACCGAAAAGGCGGCGATGAGGGATGAAATGAGTGGTGTGCTTAGCATATCCTGCCCCTTATGCTTTTAAGTTTGCTTCCATTAACAGCTCGTCGAGACGAAAATTGGATGTGTTTTGCGGTATCGACATGGATTGAGTATTATTTATACAGTTAGAAATGGCAAGACGCCTTGCCAAAAGGTGTCACGCCGATCTTCCCGGCTCTTTGTTTGTTACCTGCCAGCCCAGAAATATTCTTTGATTCGCTGAGTCTTTCATTCGCTGAGTATTAAGCACGTATAAAGAGGTGCCTAGCCTTGTAAAAGGTAGGGCTTTTCTTTATCATCACGCTTGATAAATTTGTCACAATAAAATTAGTTTTTCGCTGCGGATGCCTCCGTCAAGCGTCCAAAACTGGAGATAAATGGATGAGCAATGCGCCTGTAGATAAAGGCCGCCGTCGGTTCCTGACTGTTGCTACCTCTGTTGTAGGTGGTGCAGGAGCTCTCGCTGCTGCCGTGCCTTTCATTGCTTCATGGAGTCCGAGTGTGCGAGCGCGTCTCGCCGGGGCTCCTGTTGAAATGAAAATCGACAAGATAGAGCCGGGCCAGCTGGTCAGAACTGAATGGCAAGGCCGACCTGTGTGGGTCATTCGTCGGACCCCAGAAATGCTGGAATCGTTAAGCCTGACTGATGACGAAGTCCGCGACCCTGAGTCGGACCAACCGCAGCAACCTGAATACGCTAAGAACAAACACCGTTCGATTGACCCTGAATGGTTTGTCGCGGTCGGTGTGTGTACCCATTTAGGCTGCTCTCCACAGTTTTTGCCGCGTAATTTCGGCGATATGGACGGCGTTGACTCAGGCTTCTTCTGCCCCTGCCATGGTTCGCGTTTTGACATCGCAGGGCGTGTTTTCCAGGGCGTGCCAGCACCAACCAACCTTGTCGTACCGCCATATCACTTTATCGACGACGCCACTATTTTGATTGGTCTTGGTGAAGACGAGGGGGCTGTATAATGTCACGTATTATGAACTGGATAGACGAACGTATACCTT
This sequence comes from Aliidiomarina soli, assembly GCF_003986975.1. GTDB lineage: Bacteria > Pseudomonadota > Gammaproteobacteria > Enterobacterales > Alteromonadaceae > Aliidiomarina > Aliidiomarina soli. Next base: position 548,349 of record NZ_PIPO01000002.1, read on the forward strand.
TCAGCAACTCGCTGAAGCTGCACGTGACGCAATATCCGGCACCAAAGAATTTTAACTTCTGGTACATCATGGGCTCACTGGCCCTGGTTGTGCTGGTAAACCAGATCGTGACCGGTATCTGGCTAACCATGAACTATAACCCGAGTGCTGACGGCGCCTTTGCCTCAATCGAATACATCATGCGTGATGTCGATTATGGCTGGCTGCTGCGCTATATGCACTCAACCGGGGCCTCCGCGTTTTTCGTGGTGGTTTATCTGCATATGTTCCGGGGCCTGATGTATGGGTCATACCAGCGTCCACGTGAACTACTGTGGATCTTCGGCATGCTGATCTTCCTTGTGCTAATGGCAGAAGCCTTTATGGGCTACTTGTTACCCTGGGGACAAATGTCGTTCTGGGGCGCGCAGGTTATTATTTCGCTGTTCGGTGCAATTCCGTTCGTCGGTGAAGATCTGACGACCTGGATCCGCGGCGACTTCGTTATTTCCGGTGCCACACTGAACCGTTTCTTTGCCTTGCATGTAATTGCCTTACCGCTGGTATTGGTAATTCTGGTCTTCCTGCACCTGATTGCATTGCACGAAGTAGGTTCGAACAACCCAGACGGTATCAACATTAAGAAACCAAAAGGGTCTGTGCCGGACGACGAGAAAGCACCATTTGAATTCCACGAGCGTTACACAGCGAAGAAAGACATTGTCGATGCTATCCCGTTCCATCCGTACTACACGGTTAAGGATCTGGTAGGTCTGGCAGGGTTCCTGATTCTGTTTGCCTGGGTGATTTTCTTTGCGCCGACGATGGGAGGTTTCTTCCTTGAGCCGCCTAACTTCCAGGCAGCCGATCCGATGAAAACACCGGAGCACATTGCGCCTGTTTGGTACTTCACGCCATTCTATGCAATTTTGCGTGCTATCCCGGATAAGCTACTCGGCGTTATCGCCATGTTCCTGGCCATCGTGTTCCTGTTCCTGATGCCTTGGTGGGACCGCTGTAAAGTACGTTCGGTTCGCTATCGCAGTACCTTGCACAAAGTGAACCTGACTGTGTTTGTTATCAGTTTCATTGCGCTAGGGTATCTGGGCGTCAAGCCAGCAACCGATGTGTACACTATTATGGCGCGTATCTTTACGTTCCTGTACTTCGCGTTCTTTATTGTGATGTGGTTCTACAGCAAAAACGAGCGCACTAAGCCACTGCCAGAGAGGGTTACGAAATGATTAAGCGTTTTCTTCTAGCCTTGGCTCTGCTTCTTCCGTCGGTCGCATTTGCGGCCGGCTACAGCGGACCGCTTGATCGCGCGGACCACGACCTCAGTGACAAGGCGTCACTGCAGCGTGGGGCCCAACTTTATATGAACTACTGCCTGGCGTGTCACTCAATGCAGTATCAGCGCTACTCGCGTACCTTTGATGACCTGGATATTCCTCAGGAACTAGGCGAAGAGTTGCTGCAATTCACCAACGAGCCGGGCGGACATAAAACCTCTGCCATTGACGGCGATGCGTCTGCAGAGTGGTTCGGTCTGACACCGCCTGACTTAACTATGGTTGCGCGTGTCCGTGGTGCAGATTTCATCTACACTTACTTACGTTCTTTCTATGCTGACGACTCGCGTCCGTTTGGTGTTAACAACGACGTGTTTGAAAACGTTGGTATGCCGCACGTGCTCGAAGAGTTGCAGGGCACACCTCGCCGCGTTGAAGAACAGCGTATGGTTGATGGTGAAATGAAAGACGTGTACGTCGGTATTCGCGCCGATGGTAACGGGACAATGAGCCCGGAAGAGTTTGACCAGGCGATGCTTGATCTGACTAACTTCCTGGTGTACACCGGCGAGCCTATGATCCTTGAGCGTCAGCGCATGGGTTATTTCGTTATTGGTTTCCTGATTGTTTTCTTAATTCTGACAATATTGCTGAAGAAAGAGTACTGGCGCGATATTAAGTAATCGCCGCAGGATAAACCATAAAACATTGGGGGCGAAGTTCGCCCCCTTTGCTGTTTGCATAAACTGGAGAAAATCATGGCTGTAGCTGCCAATAAACGTTCGGTAATGACCCTTTATTCTGGCAAAGACGATTTGTTCAGTCATCAGGCCCGCATTGTGCTGGCTGAGAAAGGGGTGGGTGTTGAGATCAGCTTTGTCGAAGGTGATGAAAAACCGGAAGATCTGATTCAGTTGAATCCGTATCCGGATGCGGTACCGACTTTAGTCGACCGCGAGCTGGTTCTGTACAACTCAAAAATTATCATGGAATACCTTGATGAGCGTTTTCCGCATCCACCATTGATGCCAGTTTATCCGGTCGCCCGTGGCAACAGCCGTTTAATGATGTATCGCATTGAACGAGACTGGTATGCATTGGCATCGACGATTCTGAAAGGCAGCAACAAAGAAGCCAACCAGGCCCGACAGGAGCTGCGTGAAGGCTTGCTGGCACTGGCGCCGATGTTTGCTGACAGTGACTACTTCATGAGCGAAGAGTTCAGCCTGGTTGATTGCTATCTGGCGCCGCTATTATGGCGTTTACCGCAGTATAAGATTGAGTTAGAAGGTTCCACAGCGAAAGAGATTAAGCGGTATATGGTACGCCTGTTTGAGCGTCCATCATTCCAGAAGTCACTGACCGAAGCAGAGCGCGAATTAGCTCAGGGTTAATCCTGAGCTGCGCCAAGAGGGGTTATGGATCTAAAGATGTCTCCACAGCGTCCTTATTTATTGCGAGCCATGTATGACTGGCTTGTTGATAACCAATGCACACCGCATCTTATTGTGGATGCGACGTTGGAGTTTGTTGATGTGCCACAGGAACACGTGCAGGACGGCCAGATCGTGCTCAACGTGCATCCTGATGCAGTGACTCGCTTTACCATGGATCTTAATCACGTCAGCTTTGAAGCCCGTTTTGGCGGTGCTACACGGCGTATCTGGGTCCCTATGACGGCAGTGACCGCAATCTATGCGCGCGAGAATGGCGCAGGCACTATCTTCGAACAGGAACCAGGGCTGGATGACTATCAGGGTGACCCTGAGTCCGCTTCTGAGCCAGCAGCTCCAGCGAAGGGCAAACCTTCACTGAAAGTAGTCAAGTAAGTAACGAATAAGCTGGAGCGCGCGTTAACGGCGCTCCAGTACATCAATAACCCGCTCCACACCATTCATGTGACGAACTTGTTCAATGGCATCGGCGGCGGCGTCAGCAGTGGTCACTCCGACCAGAAAAACTTCACCTTTTTCGCTATATACTTTGATATTGCTATGGTCAAACTCGCTATCGGTGATCAATGCCGCTTTCACTCTTGAGGTGAGAAAGGTATCTCGCGAGCGTTCACTTAAGCTCGCTTTAGGACCGACACGGAGCTGGTCATAGACACGGTTAACGCCATTCACATCACGGGTAACCCGCACTGCCTGATCGCGAATGCGGTCGGTTTCCGCTTGCCCGAAAATCAGTACGTTGCCATTGTAAGCTACGATCTGGATGCGTTGTTCGCGAAGCGTCTGGTCATCATTGAGATGGCTTTCTACACGCAAGCGCAAACTGTTGTCGTCCACCTGAGTGCCGACATCACGCCCGTCCATGGCCACTACAGTGGCCCCGACAGCACCCCCTGCAACGACCAGGGCACAGCCGGAAAGGTTAACCAGCAGCGGTAAACATAGCAGCATAGCCATGCGTTTCATTAGGACGTCCCCCCCTGAAAAATCTGTTGTTCAATCAGACTACATAGCAGATGGCTGATAAACAATTGCTGTTCAGTGATACGTGCCGGGTTGGCGGCCGGGATTTGTATTTCGATATCGGCCGGACCGAGCAGACCGGTTGCGTCTCCGGATTCGGTGCCAATAATAGCGATAATGGTCATCTCACGGGACAGCGCTGCTTCCATCGCCTGATGGACTCGCTCGGAATGCTGTTCGCTAATAAAGGCAACCAGAATATCACCCTGGCTCCCAATCGCCTGTACCTGGCGCGCAATAGATTCCAGCTCAGATGTCTGGCTTGAACTCAGCCCCAACGCCAGCGCGGGAAAGGGCGGGCGTTCAAGTTCTGAGCCCTGTAATAAGAGGTCAGCGAAGTGATTGGCCACAAACAAACTCTGTCCGTCGCCGCAGCTGAATACCCGTTGCCCAGCAAGCAGGCTGGAGACCAGCAGGTCGGCAGCGTCGACTAAAACATCGGCTAATGTTTCAGAGGCGGCAACCTGAATTTGTATACTCTCGTTGTAATAGTTTTTGAGAAACTCGCGCATGGAAAACCTTAGGTTCTTTAAAAAGCGTCTTTGACCCAGAGTAACTCCGCCGGGTCGGCCGTAATGGCGACGACGTCAAACCGACAGGGGGTAAGATACTCGGACAAATCATTGGAATAAAGATAAACTTTTGCACAGTGACGGATCCGTTGTAGCTGACCCTGGCGGATCTGCCCCAGCGGATGCTCGACGGTCGCATTATAGCGGAACTTAACTTCGACAAAGACCCAATAGTCCTGGTCGCGCATAATCAAATCAATTTCACCGCCATGGAGGCGAAAATTACGCTCCACCAGGGTCAGCCCCTGCGCCTTCAAATACGCTTCTGCCTGGTACTCAAAGTGTGTCCCCACTGAACGACTGCTCATTTCCGCGTTGCTCCACTATACGGCCGTTGTCGAATACGGCCCAGTGTAGCTGACGGCTGATGGCATGCTCAGAAATACGCAATTGCCCGGTTAAGCCCGGATGGTCGTAACCGGGCAGCCAGTTCATTACACTCAGGCGGGGTAACAGTTCCATTGCATCATAGCCCATCCCGATAAGCCGTTGCGACGAGGGTGACTGATTCGGACGCAATTGTTGAAAGCGTTCAAATAGAGCGCGCTCAGAATGCCGTGGTAACAGCCATGGCGCTTCTGAAAACACAATGCCGTCAAGGTCACTGCTGCCGCGGCTGTCTGAGCTTTCGTGAACCGAGGATGAGGCAAAGACCGGCAGGCGGCGGGCAAACGGACTGATATTAGTTTCGATAAAGGGTTTTAACAGCCGCGCCTGGGCTGCATCACCGAGCAGGTAGATAGCGCTGACGTCACGTCGACTACGTGGTTCAGACTCTATGGTAGTAGTGCCGGCGGCCCGTTCGACTAGCTCGATACGGTTGTTGGAATCGCGCACGTGAAGGCTTTCTGCTACCCGGTCAGGCATGTCATTGCTTGAACTGTAACGGCCAACATGGACGCTGGTCACGCCGTGTTTAGCTACCCACTGACTTTCAAACTGGTTGGCGAGCTGCCGTCCACGTTGGGTATCAGCGCCTAGCACCAGGACATTTTCGTGGTCGCGCTGGCTAAGGTAGTCAACCGCGGATTCAACTTCGGTATCGATATCGAGGGCAAAAAAATTGTCCAGCCCCGGCTGGTAATCATCTGGTGTGCGGTTGAGCCACAATTGAACCCAGGGCATCGGCTCGTCCTGTGCGTTCAGCGTCGCGGCGAAACGGTTAACATAATCGCGAGACAATGGACCTATTACCGCTTCTATATTTTCCCGTTGCAGACGCTCTAGTACTTCGTCGGCATTGTAGGCGGTCGTGTCGATAAACAGCACGTCTTCATTTCGTTCGTTGCTTAGCGCGGCAAGCACGCCATCACGAACCGCCAGGCCTTGCTGTCCGAATTGGCCGCTCAAAGGTAACAAAACCGCTATCCGGCGAGGCTGCTCGTGGAGCCATGGCTGGTCGGCAAGCACGTCTTCAACTTGTTGTCGGGCGGGGTGGCCGGAGAACTGTTGCAGCCAGCGCTCTAATGTCGGCGCGACGGGTTCCCGGTAGTCAAGTGCCTGAGTCAGACGGGTAAATAAGCTGGTCCAGCCGCGCATCCGCTCGCTACTTTCGCGGGCAGCATTGCGCCAGTACCCGGCGGGCACATGGCTTAGATGGTGCCAGATCCGTGGATTATGGTCCTGCTCATCGTAGGTCGACAATTCGACCAATTGACGGGCGGCACTGAGGTGTCGCTGCTGCCCTGCGTAGGATTGATAATACAGGCGTAAAAGGGCAACCCGCTGCTCGCGGGAGCTGGTTCGCTCAATATCATCAAGAATCTGTTGCGCTGTCTGCCACTGTTCGAAGTAAAGCAACAAGGCGGCACGCTGCATCAGGTATTCAGTGCGTAGCCGGCTGGGCAGGGCGACATCTTCCATTTGGCTCAACACCGATGCACCCTGCTGCCATTCTCCACGGGCAAAGAAAGCTTCGCTGGCCTGGAGCAGGAACTGATAGGTCTGAGCGCGGTTCTCAGCGAGCGCTGCGCGTTCAAGGAAGTCCTCCGGGCTGGCATCGATGAGCGTCGTGGTGTCCGCTAACGGCTCATCCTCTATAGCTGATCGGTCTGTAACCGGTGCAGATGGCTGACCCGCGCAACCCGCGAGGGCGAAAATAGCGATGCAGGCAAGTAACTTCTTTGGCACAATAAACGCTCTTGGTAATTCACATGTCCATACTATAAACGCCCAACGGCGAGGACACAATCAAAGGGCTATAGGATATGCGGTCTGAGTCACCCAGCGGGATACTTTATATTGTTGCCACGCCGATAGGGAACCTTAGCGATATGACCTACCGTGCGGTTCAGGTATTGCAGCAGGCGGACCTGATTATGGCTGAAGACACCCGCCACAGCAGGCTGCTGCTTGATCATTATGGGGTCGAAGGACCGCTTTCCACGGTGCATGAGCACAACGAACGCCAGCGTAGTGAGTACCTGGTCAAGCGCTTGTTGGCGGGTGAAAATATTGCGTTAATCAGTGATGCGGGAACCCCGTTGATCAGCGACCCGGGGTACCCGCTGGTTCATGCCTGTCGTGAAGCGGGCGTTCAAGTGGTGCCTATTCCGGGACCCTGTGCGGCGATCGCTGCGTTAAGTGCCGCTGGACTACCGACAGACCGCTTTTTGTTTGTTGGCTTCCTTGCGGCTAAATCTGCTGCCCGGGTCAGCCAGCTCACTGCCGTCAGCGAGGAGAGCGGGACCCTGGTGTTTTATGAATCACCACGTCGTATTTTGAGCACATTACGGGATATGCAGGACGTCTATGGTGCTGACCGTCAGGCGGTCGTGGCGCGTGAAGTGACCAAGCAATTTGAGACCTTCCTTGCTGGTAGCCTCTCGTCGTTGATTGACCAGGTGGCGGCGGACAGCAATCAGCAACGTGGTGAAATTGTAGTAATGGTACACGGTGCACGACGGGCCGCCGATGCACTGCCAGCAGATGCGACCCGACTATTGCTGCAATTGTTACCCCACATGGCATTAAAGAAAGCCGCTGCGGTGGTGGCTGAGCATTATGGGGTACGTAAAAACCAGCTCTACCAATGGGGCCTGGAGCAACAGGGCGACGGCCGCCAGGGTGGACAAGAATAGATTGACCTGCCCCCCTGGGCGCGTACAATGTCCGCCGGAGTCAGCCAGGGCAATCGCTGCCTGCATACTTTCGGGTATGTGGGGGGAGGAAAGTCCGGGCTCCATAGGGCAGGGTGCCAGGTAACGCCTGGGCGGCGCGAGCCGACGACCAGTGCAACAGAGAGCAAACCGCCGATGACTCACTTTTCGGAGTGGGAACAGGTAAGGGTGAAAGGGTGCGGTAAGAGCGCACCGCGCGGCTGGCAACAGTTCGTGGCACGGTAAACTCCACCCGGAGCAAGACCAAATAGGGATCCTTGGGGTGGCCCGCCTCGGATCCGGGTAGGTTGCTGGAGGCTACAGGCGACTGTAGTCCTAGACGAATGATTGTCCACGACAGAACCCGGCTTACTGGCTGACTCCCCTTATTTTATCTGTACTATGCCGCTGGCTGAAAGCCTGGCGGCATAGTCTGGATACCATTCAGCCAGCTCGTTACGCGGTAACGGCTCGGTATAAAGATACCCCTGCAAATAATCGACCCCAAGTGTCTCAAGCATCTGCGCCTGAGCCTGGGTCTCGACGCCTTCGGCAACCACTTGTACTTCCAGCGCTTTCGCCATTTGCACCAGCGCACCGACCATCGCCACCACCCGGCTGTCCTCTGCCAGGTGCTGAGTAAAGCTGCGGTCTACTTTAATCAGACGAATTGGAAAGCGACGGACATAGTTGACCGACGAGTAGCCGGTGCCAAAGTCATCAATTGCTAATTGAATACCTGCTTCGTCAAGCTGATTGATCAGCGCATGCTGACGAGGCTGATCCGGCATCAGCATGGACTCAGTAATTTCGAAAATCACATCGTGACTGACAACCTGATGTTCAGCCATGATCGCCAGCCAGCGCGACGCCACCTGCGGATCATTGAATTCAGCCGGCGAGCGGTTAATGCTGACTTTGACGCCTGGGATCAGGGCCCGCAATGAGGCCAGATCGCTGCACACCTGGGTAAGTACAAAGTCACCCAGAACTGCAATAATTCCGTTGCGTTCGGCGCTGGGAATAAACTGGGCCGGGCTGAGGAGCCCCAACTGGGGATGATGCCAGCGGATCAGAGCCTCCAGATGCGTTATCGCGCCGGCTGGGGTGACGATTGGTTGATAGTAAATCACGAACTGACCGCTGCTGAGACCGATACGCATCTCCTCGGATAGTTTGAGCTGGCTTTCGGCGGAACGCTGCATACTGGCGTCGAAGAAGGCACTGGTGTTACGGCCCGCACTTTTCGCTGAGTACATTGCCACATCTGCATGTTTTATCAGCGTCATGACGTCCTCGCCATCCTCCGGATACATGGCGATGCCAATACTGGCATGCATGTGGATATGATGACCGTCCAGCTCGACCGGCTGGGTCAGCGTCTGCTGCAGCTGGTTGGCCAGGTTCATGCAGGTTTCCAGATCGTCGACGTCTTTGAGCACCAAAATGAACTCATCGCCACCGATCCGCGCGACAATATCGCGTTCACGGAGACGATTACTGAGCCGCTCCGCGATGGTAATCAACAATTGATCGCCGAGATCATGGCCCAGACTGTCATTCACTTGTTTGAAATGATCGAGGTCGATAAAAAGGACACAGAATTTTACCTGGTGCGTCTCGCAATAGTCGATATAGCGGCCCAGCAGCTGGCGCAAATAGACACGGTTAACAAGCCCGGTTAACGGGTCCCGCTGTGCTTGTTCGGTAATCTGCGAGAACGCGTGCTGAAGTCGACGATGGTTAATGAAGACCACAATAAACAACGCCAGGATGGCGGCAATGACCAGGTTCCCAGCCAGGAGCAAAGGCCAGTAGTGCCACCAGGGCGGTGCCCAGTAGCCGTATGTCGGATAGCCGGCCAGTGACCACTGCAACACACCCAGCTGAATGGGCAGCTCAACCACGTCGTGATTCCAGATCTGATCATCACCGGCGAGATGGTCGTCACCAGCGCGCAATGCAGTATTCAATGAGTCGCCGTGGCCAATCCCGGCATCAGCGAAGAGTCGCTGATGATCCAAAACCTGTGAGATAATACCCCAGTTATTGTCGTCATGGACTAAGGGAACCCGGGCGATCAGGGCCTCTCCTCCCTGCAGCAGGGGGACTGGCCCCTGAAATACGATATCGCCGCTTTCAATAGCCTGACGAACTGACTCCATTTGTGTGGGGAGCTGGCGGTAGTCAGTACCCAGGACCTGCTCGTTGCCATTGCGTGGATAGACATAGCGGATCACCAGATCTGGCGCTACGGCGACATGGCGGGTATGGAGATCATCAGCCAGCAGGTATTGGTTGAGCGTAGCAAAGCGTTGTTCGTCGATCGCTGGGTTGGCCATGAATTCGGCACGCAAGCCACGCATGCTGGCGAGGTTGGCATTGAGAAGACCGTCAAACTGAGCGCGCAGGGTGGCAAGTTGCTGAAATGCAGCGATACGTTCGTTGTTTGCCTGTTGTGTCTGATAGCTATTGAGTAACGCGATCAGGATCCCTTGTAGCACAGCGAAGCTAACGACAAGAAAAAGAATGAACCAGCGACGCATCGCAACCATAGGGACAACCTAATTATTCTGGTAATATGTATACATAGTCCAGTATGGTCAAAATTAGATCAATATAAAGTATTAGTAGGTTGGCTCATTCATTTTCTCCCACAATTTCCCACCCAGTTTCATGAACTTGCTCAAAGCCCAGTAAAAATAAGGTAAAGCAATGCTTCTTAAGCCCCTGTTTTTGCTTGACAGGGTGCTTTTATGACGCCTAGACTGTACTATTGTGGGGAATAGTGGAGAAAAGTGGATCGCGCTGCGATCCCGGAGACGATCATGTTTCGTGGAGCAACTGCTGTAAGCATTGATGACAAAGGCCGACTGGCGATACCTAGTAAGTATCGTAGCCAGGTATTGTCGCAGGCTGAAGGTAAGATGGTCTGCACTATTGATACTCTGCAACCCTGTCTGTTGCTCTATGCCATGCCTGAATGGAAGGTGGTGGAGCAGTATTTGGCGGGGCTTTCCAATTTTGAGCCTGCTGAACGCCGGGTAAAAAGGCTGGTTCTCGGGCATGCCCACGATTGTGACATGGATAAAAATGGCCGCTTGTTGATAGCTCCCATTCTACGCAGCCATGCTGCGCTCGATAAGAAAGTCATGTTGGTTGGTCAACTGAACAAATTTGAAATTTGGTCAGAAGACGCCTGGAACGAACAAATTAAACGTGACATTGAAATTGAGCAGCGTGGCGACTTTGAAGTTCCAGACCGACTAAAAGATTTCACATTATAATGACGATGCCAGCCAAACATGTTCCGGTACTGCTCAATGAAGCCATTGAAGCACTTGCGATTCGCCCGGATGGAACCTACATCGACATGACCTTTGGTCGTGGCGGGCATAGTCGTGCAATTCTTAACGAATTGGGCGAAGAGGGTCGTCTTTATTCGTTTGACCGCGATCCGCGTGCTGCAGAAGCCGCCGCTGAACTCGCCGGACACCCCCAGTTTCACTTCATCCAAGCTCCTTTCTCCACTCTGGCTGAAGCCGCGCAACGCGAGCAAATCAGCGGCCAGGTTGATGGCATTTTATTTGACTTAGGTGTCTCGTCCCCACAACTTGATGACGCCGAACGTGGTTTCAGTTTCATGCGTGACGGTCCTTTGGACATGCGCATGGACCCGGAACAGGGTCAGTCTGCGGCAGAGTGGATTAACACGGCCTCGATTGATGACCTGGTATATGTATTTAAACACTATGGTGAAGAACGCTATGCGCGACGTATCGCGCGGGCCATAGAGCATGACCGTAAAACCACCCCTTTTCTCTCTACTGCGCAGCTTGCGGGGCTGATCGCACGGGTAAGTCCGGTGAAAGAAAAACACAAACATCCGGCTACACGTGTGTTTCAGGCGATCCGCATTCATGTAAATCAGGAGCTGGAAGAAGCCGAAACGGCTCTGCATGCCGCTATTCAGGTGCTTGCACCGGGTGGCCGGCTGGCAGTGATTAGCTTCCACAGCCTGGAAGATCGTTTGGTCAAGCGCTTTATCAAACAACAAAGTGACGGCGCACAGTTGCCTGCCGGGTTACCGGTGACGGAAGCTGAACGACTGAAAGACTGTACTTTAAAGCCCTTGAGCCGTGCGATAAAACCTGGAGCGGCTGAAGTACAGACGAACCCGCGAGCGCGCAGCTCCGTCCTTCGGATTGCGGAGCGTTTAGCATGAGCCGGCTACAACAATCCACGTTACTGCATGTGATCCGTCAGGATCTGGGGCGCCATTTAGGGTTGCTCACGCTGACGGCACTGACTGTTGCCACCAGTCTTGGGGTGATTTATCTGACCCACCTCAATCGTGAACTGGTCGCAGACCGCGAAGAGCTTCTGCAGCAGCGCGATGCGCTGGATGTAGAGTGGCGTCACCTGGTGATTGAGCAAACCGCATTGGCCGAGCACAGCCGTATTGAACAGCTGGCTACGCGCAATCTATCGATGCAGCGGCCGAAGGATGATCAGGAGGTGCTGGTACCATGGCGGTAAAACGTAACCAACGCATCCTGCGACCTGAACCTATTCAATGGCGCTTTCAGGTTATGCTGGCCATGATCGGACTGGTGTTTTTCAGTCTGGTTGGGCGAGCGGCCTTTATTCAGGTGGTGGAACCGGATCGGCTGCGCCATGAAGGTGATCTTCGCTCGCTGCGGGTATCCCACAGTGAAGTTCAGCGTGGCAATATTACCGATCGCAACGGCGTTGAGCTGGCGGTCAGCGTGCCAGTGCAGACCGTATGGGCGGATCCACTGCGCATGCATGAGCAAAGCGGACTGGAAGATATGCGGCGCTGGCAGGCGCTGGCTGACGTATTTCAAACCCCGGTGGATGACTTATTAGCGCGGGTTGATAACCCGCAACGGCGCTTTGTGTATCTTAAACGCATGGTTACGCCGGCAGTGGCTGAGTATGTGCGGCAGCTGGATATTCCTGGCGTTTATCTGCAAAACGAATCGCGTCGTTTTTACCCTACCGGGGAAATCAACTCGCACATTATTGGCGTTACCAATATTGATGGTGAAGGCCTCGACGGTATCGAAGCGGTTTATGATGGCATGCTAACCGGAACGCCTGGTCAGCGCCAGTATCGCAAAGACGGCCAGGGGCGGGTTATTGAAGAGCTCGAAGTTCGCCAGGCTGAATACCCGCAGAATGTGCGCCTTTCCATCGACCAGCGCATTCAGGCAATGGCCTATCGCGAATTGAAAAAAGCAGTGAGTTATCACGGCGCGTCATCGGGGTCGCTGGTTGCGGTTGACGTCCACACCGGGGAAGTCCTGGCGATGGTGAACAGCCCGTCCTATAACCCGAATAACCGTCAGGAAATGCTGCCCCACCTGATGCGCAACCGTGCCATTACTGACACCTTTGAACCCGGCTCGACGGTTAAGCCGCTGGTTATGTTAGAGGCGCTGCGGCAGGGCGTGGTTGATTTAGACAGCACCATTGATACCAGCCCTGGCTGGATGAGACTCGGCGGGCGCCGGGTTCAGGACGCACGCAATTACGGTGAACTCAGCCTAGCGGAAATTTTGCAGCATTCGAGCAACGTAGCGATCAGTAAGCTGGCGCTATCGATTGACATTGACGACCTGTTGCATACCTACGCTGGGGCTGGTTTTGGCAGCGACACCGGGATAAACCTGATTGGCGAAAGCATGGGCTTAATCCGCCACCGCACCAGCTGGTCTGACTTTGAAGTGGCGACGTTATCCTATGGCTATGGCCTGGGAACGACGACCATGCAACTTGCTCAGATGTATGCGATTCTGGGTAATGGCGGGGTGCAGCGTCCACTTAGCGTGCTGGCGCTGGAAAACCCGCATGAGGGACGGCAGGTTTTTGAACCTGAGTTAACCGAAGACGTATTGCGAATGATGGAATCAGTGGTGAGCAGCGACGGCACCGGCCGTCAGGCTCGGGTCCGCGGTTACCGGGTTGCCGGTAAAACCGGAACCACACGAAAAGCGGTGCCGGGTGGTTACGGCGATGAATATGTGGGCTTGTTTGCCGGCGTTATTCCGGCCTCGAACCCGCGCATTGCGATTGCGGTAATGATCAATGAACCAGAGGGTGATGCCTATCATGGCGGTAGCGTGGCGGCGCCGCTCTTTTCTACGGTAGCGGAAGGCAGTATGCGGATCCTGAATGTGGCACCGGATGACATCTCACCAGCTACTTTACGCTCAGCAGGGTTTGGGGGGCAACGTGATTAAACTCATCCAGTTACTCCCGGACGCACCTGAAACGCTGCCCGATATTGAGGTGAGCGGACTTAAACTTGACAGTCGCCAGGTTACACACGGCGACTGTTTTGTTGCTGTACCTGGCTATCAGGTGGACGGGCGCCACTTTATTAATGCCGCGTTGCAAGCGGGCGCCAGGGCTGTTTTACAGCAAGCAGACAACTTTTCGATTGAGCAGCGTGACGCTGTTGCGATCATTTCGGTACCACACTTAAACGAGCAACTGTCAGCCATTGGTGGTCGCTTTTATAACCAGCCAAGTGAGCGTCTTAAATTAATCGGAGTGACCGGTACCAATGGTAAAACGACGGTGACTCACCTGGTGGCCCAGCTATACCAGGGGCTCGCTGAAAAAGCCGCGGTGCTCGGTACGCTGGGGAGCGGCTTTATCGATGCGCTGCTGGCAGAAAAAAATACCACCCCCGACGCGCTGACCGTGCAGTCACGTTTAGCGGGTCTCGCCAATGAAGGGGCGGATGTGGTGGCGATGGAAGTCTCCTCCCACGCGCTGGTTCAGGGGCGGGTTAACGATTTACGCTTTGCAGCCGTGGTGGCGACGAATGTGAGCCGTGACCACCTCGACTACCACGGTTCGATGGAATCCTACGCCGCTGCAAAGCAGGATTTATTCGACCATTATCCGGCTCGTGCGCGGATCTATAACCTTGATGACCCGATCGTGTGTGGCTGGTATCAGCAGTCGGCGCGACCAGCCTATGGTTACAGTCTTGAAGCCCCCGCTGACGGCTACAACGGCGAAGGCGTTCTGCGCGCAACGGGTCTGGAATTTGACCACGAGGGTGCACAGTTTACCTTGCACTGGCAGGGTCAGCAGGTGGCGGCACGCTTGTCGTTGCTGGGTGAATTTAATGTCAGTAACGCCTTAGCCGCGTTATTGGTGCTGCTGAGTGAAGGCTACACCTTACTCGATGTAGTGCCGCTGTTATCGACTTTACAACCGGTCGCCGGTCGCATGGAAACCTTCAGCGCGCCGCAGCGGGCGCTCGCCATTGTCGACTATGCCCATACCCCGGATGCGCTGGAACAGGTTCTTAAAGCCGCGCGTCGTCATTGCAAGGGCCAGTTATGGTGTGTGTTCGGTTGTGGTGGCGACCGTGATCGCGGCAAACGCCCTCAAATGGGCAATGTAGCAAGCCAGCATGCTGATATCGTGGTGGTGACCGATGACAATCCGCGTACCGAGTCGGCTGAGGCAATTATCGCCGATGTGGTCAGCGGTGTGACCGGAAGCGCACAAATAATTCAGCATCCCGGACGGGAGGCAGCAGTGCGCTACAGCCTGCAACATGCCCAGCCTGATGATGTGGTAGTGATGGCCGGAAAGGGTCATGAAGACTACCAGATCGTCGGAACACAAACATTGGATTACAACGAGCGCGCTGTGGTAGCAGCCTGTATGAACGAGGTCGCCCTATGATAGACGTTGATATTAATTGGGTTGCGAGCAAGGTGAATGGTCACTTACATGGTGGCAACGCAGACATCAGCCGGGTCACTATCGACAGCCGCGACGTGCGCAGGGGTGACCTTTTTATTGCTATCAAAGGGCCGCGCTTTGACGGCCATGATTATGCGCAGCAAGCTATTGCGGATGGCGCCGTGGCGATCATGACCAGCCAGCAATTGGCGCTGGATGTGCCTCAGGTGGTGGTAGAAGACACCCGTTATGCGTTAGGGCGTTTAGCCGCCGCAGTTAAAGCCGAGGTCGATGTTAAAACCGTGGCACTGACCGGTAGCAGCGGAAAAACCACGGTCAGAGAAATGTGCGCGGCGATCCTGCGTCAACGCGGCAACGTGCTGGCGACTCAGGGCAATTTCAATAATGACATTGGGGTGCCACTTACCTTACTTAATTTAACCCACGAACATGAATTTGCAGTGATAGAACTGGGCGCCAACCATCGTGGTGAAATTGGGTATACCAGCGCATTAGTCAGACCCGATGTAGCCCTGATCAACAATGTTCAGCCCGCACACGTTGAAGGGTTCGGGGATATCTGGGGTGTCGCCCGGGCAAAATCAGAAATTGTTAAAGGGCTGGCGCAGGATGGTGTGATTTACACCAATGCCGACTCGGAATTTGACCAGTTCTGGCAACGCGAGTATGCCAACCGGGTGCACAAAACATTCGCCGTGAATAATCCAACTGCGGATGTCAAAGCCAGCGACGTTGAACTTGATGAGCAGGGCTGTGCGCATTTCACCCTGCACTGCAAAGATCAGCAGCAGGCCGTTTCGGTGCCATTGCCCGGCGCGCATAATGTCGCCAATGCCCTGGCTGCGGCTGGGTTGTGTATGGAACTCGGAAGCACTCTGAAGGATGTCGCCAGCGGGATTGCCAGTCTGAAACCAGTACCGGGGCGAATGAATGTATACAATTTGGCCCCCGGATTGCGGGTGATTGATGATACCTACAACGCCAACGTAGCGTCAGCCAAAGCGGCGCTGGATGTATTGGCAAGCTTTACCGGCTATCGGGTGATGGTCCTCGGTGATATGGGTGAACTCGGTGCTCATGCTCGGGGATACCATGAAGAAGTAGGAACCTATGCTATCGACGCAGGGATTGATAGTCTGTTTACTCTGGGGGGCCTCAGCCAGAGTGCCAGCCAGATGTTCAACGGCCATGGGGGCCAGCACTTTGATAATAACGACGCACTAGTGGATGCACTAATAACAATTATGAAGCAGAAAAACGACGTCACTATTTTAGTAAAAGGGTCGCGCAGCGCGCGCATGGAAAGGATCGTTGAATCGATCCGTGACTACACTGCTAAAGCAAAAGTGGGGTACTCCACATGCTAGTTTGGTTAGCGGATTATTTGCAGTTCTTTTATACCGGGTTCAATGTTGTCCAGTACCTGACTATGCGTGTCATTCTGGGTATCCTAACCGCCTTAATGCTGTCGCTGTGGCTGGGTCCGAAAGTAATCCGGGCATTGCGCCGTTTACAGGTCGGCCAAACCGTTCGCGACGACGGCCCGCAAAGTCATTTAAGTAAAACTGGCACCCCGACCATGGGCGGCCTGCTGATCCTGATTTCAGTCTTTGTCTCAGTATTACTGTGGGCTGACCTAAGCAATCGGTATGTGTGGGTAACCTTATTTATTATCGGTGGCTTCGGTCTTGTCGGTTTTATTGACGATTATCGCAAAGTGGTACGCAAAGACCCGGCCGGCCTGATTGCACGCTGGAAATATTTCTGGCAGTCGGTGATTGCCGGAACCGTTGCGGTGTACCTTTTCTGGAGCGCAGGGCAAAGTGCAGAAACGGCGCTACTAATACCCTTCGTTAAAGACGTGATGCCGCAGCTGGGTGCCTTTTACATGCTGCTCGCTTATTTTGTCATTGTCGGCACCAGCAACGCGGTCAACCTGACCGACGGCCTTGATGGCCTGGCTATTATGCCGACGGTGATGGTCGCGGGTGCGCTGGGTGTGTTTGCTTACGTGACCGGCAACACCAATTTTTCTGCCTATTTGCAGATCCCCTATATCCCGGAAACCGCGGAACTAACCGTCGTCTGCGCTGCAATTTGCGGCGCCGGGTTGGGCTTTCTGTGGTTTAACACGTATCCGGCACAAGTGTTTATGGGCGATGTTGGGTCGCTGGCACTGGGCGCAGCACTTGGCATTATCGCCATTTTGGTTCGGCAGGAACTGGTTCTCTTCATTATGGGTGGGGTGTTCGTTATTGAAACGCTGTCGGTCATGCTGCAGGTGGGCTCGTATAAAATGCGCGGCAAACGGGTTTTCCGGATGGCGCCGATCCACCATCACTATGAATTAAAAGGCTGGCCGGAACCGCGGGTTATCGTGCGTTTCTGGATCCTTTCATTGGTACTGGTATTAATTGGCCTGGCCACACTCAAACTAAGGTAAGTTATGGACGTGAAGGCGGCTTTACAGGGGTATGAACGCATCGGCGTTATCGGTCTTGGCATGACCGGGATGTCGGCTGCGCGCTTTTTAGCCGCGCACGACGTCGCACCTGTATTGTTTGATACCCGTCCACAAGGTTCTGAACAGTATCAGCAGGCGACCGATTTAGCGCAGCACGAATGCTATTTGGGTGAGCTTAAACTTGAAGACTTGCTTGGCCTGGATCTGGTCATTGTCAGTCCGGGCCTGGCCTTTACTGCCCCGGCTTTACTGATGGCACGCGATGCCGGGGTCGAGTTTATTTCCGATATTGAACTGTTTGCACGGCTGGTTGATGTTCCCGTGTTAGCGGTAACCGGCTCGAACGGTAAATCGACCGTGGTTAGCCTGACCACCCACATTCTGCGCCAGTGCGGGCGCCATGTCGGTCTCGGCGGCAATATAGGTATCCCTGCTCTGGAGCTGCTCGACCAGGGCCATGACTGCATTGTTCTCGAGCTATCTAGTTTTCAGTTAGAGCAGACTTATAGCTTACATCCAGCGGCGGCCTGCGTGCTTAATGTCAGTCCAGACCACATGGACCGTTATGCGGATCTGGAAAGCTATGCACGGGTTAAAAACCGTATCTACCGTAAAGCCGATATGTGCATTTACAACCGTGATGATGCGCTAAGCGTGCCGTTACGTCGTCGTCAACTGCAGCATTTTCTCAGTGTTGGCTTACACGCAGACGAACATAATTTGACGGTTGAGATGGTCGACGGTGAGGAATTCATCGTTTTTGCCGGTCAGCCGCTGCTGGCGGTGTCGAGCATGCCAATGCCGGGTGATTACAACAAGCTCAACGTACAGGCAGCGCTGGCTCTGGTAGCGGCTTTGGGCACCGATCTTGAGTGTGCTGCAGATGCGGTGGCCAGCTTTGAACCGCTTCCACATCGCTGCCAGCAGGTGGCCAATGTAGACGGTGTGCGTTGGGTCAATGACTCTAAAGCAACCAATGCCGGGGCTTGTATTGCGGCTATCGAAGGGCTGCGTGGCGATGTCAGCGGCAAGCTGATTCTGATAGCTGGGGGTGACGGCAAAGGGGCTGATCTGAATGTATTGAAAGCACCTTTGCAACAGGTAGACGTGCTTATTACCCTTGGCCGTGACGGCAGCAAAATCGCAGCACTGAAACGCGGTGCGATCGAGGTGGATGGCATCGAGGAAGCGGTGCGAGAAGCGGCCAGACATACCAGCAAAGATAGTCTGGTTCTGTTATCGCCAGCGTGCGCCAGTCTCGACATGTTCCGCGACTACCAACAACGTGGTGACGTATTTACCGCCGCGGTGGAGGCTCTGTATGGCGACGCGTGAGCAACAACTGGAACTGCAGATGCCGGTTCGTGATGGCGTGATGACGCGCGTTCGCCACTGGTATCATCAACAACAGTCGGTGCTGTTATATGACCGGCAGTTACTGCTCATTATGCTTGCTCTGGCGGCGATTGGTATTGTTATGGTAAGCAGTGCATCGATGCCCGTGGGCGAGCGACTGACCGGTAACCCATTTTATTTCGTTATTCGCCATGGGCTTTACCTTGCCTTCAGTATGGTCGTCGCCATGGCTGTGCTAACTCAGCCGATGTCACGTTGGGAAGCAATCAATGGCTGGCTTTGTCTGGCTGCTATCGTGATGCTGGTCGCCGTGCTCTTCGTCGGCCATACGGTGAATGCCGCAACCCGCTGGATCCGGATTGGGCCAATGACCCTGCAAGTCGCTGAGTTCGCCAAATTGTTCTTCTTTATCTTTCTGGCCAGTTACCTGCACCGTCGGCATGACGAAGTGCGAAAAAATATTAAGGGCTTTCTTAAAGCGCTGGCGCTGTTAGGTCTGATTAGTATGCTGCTGCTGGCGCAGCCCGATCTGGGGACCGTGGTGGTGGTGGCAATGACCAGCATGGGCATGTTGTTTCTGGCTGGTGCCCGCATTACCCAGTTCTTTGGCGTGGTGCTGACGCTGCTTATTGCGCTGCTGGCGCTGATTATTTTCGAACCCTACCGGATGCGCCGGGTGACCTCGTTCTGGAACCCGTGGGAAGACCCTTTTGGTAGTGGCTACCAGTTAACCCAGTCGCTGATGGCATTTGGTCGCGGCGACTGGCTTGGTCAGGGTTTGGGCAATAGTGTGCAGAAGTTACAGTATCTGCCGGAAGCCCATACCGACTTTATTGTCTCGGTGATGGCCGAGGAGTTAGGTTTTATCGGTGTGTTGATTACGGTAACATTGCTCTTTGCGCTGGTGATAAAGGCGCTGTTTCTGGGGCAACGGGCGTTGCGTCAAAAACGGGCATTCAGCGGCTATCTGGCGCATGGAATTGGCATCTGGTTTGGCTTTCAGACCATGGTCAACGTGGGTGCCGCCGCTGGTATTATTCCTACCAAAGGTTTAACCATTCCGTTTATCAGTTACGGTGGTAGCAGTCTGTTGGCGATGACCATCGCACTGGCCATTTTGTTGCGTATCGATTACGAGCTTCGGGTCGGCTATCGAGCCAGCCCGGCGAAGAAAAAAAGCGCACCGCGGCGGCGTAAGGTGGTGCACTCATGAGTAAGCATGTGGTGATCTTTGCTGGTGGCACCGGCGGGCATGTGTTTCCGGCGTTAGCCGTGGCCCGCCAGTTACGTGATGCAGGGTATCAGATTAGCTGGGTTGGCACAGAGCAGAAAATTGAAGCGCGAGTGGTCCCGGCAGCAGGTTTTGAGTTTCACGCGATGTCGCAGCAGGGGTTGCGCGGGCGTGGTGTAGTCGGTTACCTGAAAGCCCCTTTCGTGTTAAGTCGCGCGGTATGGCAGTCTGCCCGGCTGTTAAAACGGTTGCGTGCCGACCTGGTGCTTGGTTTTGGCGGTTATACCGCAGGGCCAGGTGGGGTGGCAGCGAAACTGATCGGCGTGCCGTTGTTAATTCATGAGCAGAACGCGGTACCCGGGCTGACCAATAAATTATTAGCAAAGATCGCTAATCGGAGCTTGCTTGGATTTGAAATTGCGCGTAAAACCCTGCCCTCAGCAGAGTGGGTTGGTAATCCGGTACGCGAAGAAGTTTTCACCCTCAACCGGAGCGTTGAACGTGCTCACCAGACTATCCGCATCCTGGTGGTTGGCGGTAGTTTAGGCGCTCGGGTGCTGAATGAGCGCGTACCGCAAACGCTGAGTCAGTGGCGGGGTGATGCCATCCGCGTTACCCATCAGGCAGGACAGGGCAATCGTGATCAGACCCTGCAGGCGTATCAGCAGTGTCCGCCAACGGTTGAGGCGGATGTGCTTGAATTTATTGAGGACATGGCGGCGGCATACGCCAGCCATGATTTAATTGTTTGTCGCTCCGGGGCGTTGACCGTGGCGGAAGTGGCAGCGGCAGGCATTGCCAGTGTGCTGGTGCCTTTTCCGCATGCAGTGGATGACCATCAGACGCGCAATGCTGAAGTTCTGGTAATGCAGCACGCTGCGGTACTGATGCCACAAACGAAAATGACGGCGGAGCATCTGCTTGCCACCCTGGAAGAACTGACAGCGGTGCCGGATAAGCTTCGTCAAATGGGCGAAAATGCACGCAAAGTCGCGCAACCTGAGGCGACGTCACTGATTGTGCGCCATTGTCAGCAGTTAATGAAAGAGCAGGTAGTAGTATGAGTGAGATCAGAAGCGGCACAGACCGCCAGCCATTTACCGTGATCAGCGTGCCCGAGATGCGCCGCGTTAAGCGGATCCATTTCGTCGGCATTGGTGGCGCGGGCATGGCCGGGATTGCCGAAGTGCTGCTCAATCAGGGCTACCAGATTTCCGGCTCAGATATTGCTGAGAACGCCAACACGCAGCGACTCCGTCAGTTAGGCGCCTGCATTAAAATGGGTCACGATGCTGAGCACGTGAAAACCGCCAGTGTGGTGGTGGTCTCCTCTGCCATTAAAGCGGATAACCCGGAATTAACGGCCGCCAGTGAGCAGTTGATTCCGGTTGTGCGCCGTGCCGAGATGCTGGCCGAACTGATGCGCTTTCGACATGGTATTGCGATTGCCGGCACGCACGGCAAAACCACCACCACCAGCTTGATTGCGAGCATTTTTGCGGCGGCGGAACGGGATCCGACGTTTGTTATTGGCGGTTTGTTGAACAGCGCCGGCAGTAATGCTCGGTTGGGTAGCAGCAAATACCTGATCGCGGAAGCGGATGAAAGTGATGCGTCGTTTTTGCATCTGCAGCCAATGGTGTCCGTGGTGACCAATATTGAAGCGGACCATATGGACACCTATGAAGGTGATTTCAGCCGGGTGCAGGATACGTTTTTAGAATTCCTGCATAACCTGCCATTTTATGGCCTCTCGGTGATGTGTATTGACGACCCGGTTATTCGTAAATTGTTGCCGCAGGTGGGCCGTCAGATTGTTTCTTATGGCTTTAGCGAAGACGCCGATGTACGGGCACTGGATTATACCCAAACCGGTAACGAAAGCCGTTTTACCGTGCAGCGTAAAGGGCAGTCACCATTGTCGGTGGTGCTTAACCTGCCGGGTCGGCACAATGTGCTGAATGCGTTGGCGGCGATTGCGGTGGCAACCGACGAAGGGATCGAAAACAGCGCGATTGAACAGGCGCTACTCAACTTTGAAGGTATTGGCCGGCGCTTTCAGCACTACGGTACTTACCCTCTCGGCGATGGTGATGTGATGCTGGTTGATGACTATGGTCACCACCCGAGTGAAGTGGCAGCGACCATTGCTGCGGTTCGGTCGGGTTGGCCTGAACGTCGCCTGGTGATGTGTTTCCAGCCGCACCGTTACAGCCGTACCCGCGATTTGTATGAAGACTTTGTTGAGGTGCTTGGACGAACCGACGCCTTGCTCTTGCTGGAAGTTTATGGCGCGGGCGAAGAGCCGGTTGCAGGCGCTGACAGCCGGTCATTGTGCCGTTCGTTACGACAGCAGGCGGGCCTGGAGCCAGTCTATGTGAAACAGGTTGATGAACTGGCCAGTCGCCTGGCGGACATCATCCAGCCCGGTGATATCGTCTTAACTCAGGGCGCCGGCAATGTTGGTGGCCTGGCGAAAGTACTGGATGCCCAGTCGTTGAACCCGGAGCAGTTGCGTCAGCAGTCGGGAGGCAAGCAATGAATACATCGCTTTCCTTTGGCAAAGTAGCAGTGCTTGGCGGCGGCAACTCGGCAGAGCGGGAAGTCTCCCTGCGCTCGGCAGCAGCGGTCTGTAAAGGTCTGCAGCAAGCTGGAGTGGACGCTCACTTCGTTGACACCGCAGAGACCGACGTACTGACATTGAAAAGCGCAGGATACCAATGTGCGTTTATTGCCTTGCATGGTCGGGGCGGTGAAGACGGGCATACCCAGGCGGTGTTGGAGGCGATTGGCTTGCCTTACACCGGCAGCGGCGTGATGGCTTGTGCGCTGGCAATGGATAAAGCGCGAACCAAATATTTATGGCGTGGCATCGGCTTACCGACTGCGGCGTCGAGAGTACTGACAAAAAGCGATGTGAACGAGAACCTGGCCAATGTACTGGCTGAATTGGGCGGCAAAGTCATGGTCAAGCCGAGCCAGGAAGGGTCGAGTGTTGGCATGGCGAAGGCGGAAAACGCGGAACAGCTTCAGCATGCATTGCAGCACGCGTTGCAATATGACCAGGACGTGTTGGTTGAACAATGGCTGGATGGGCCGGAATACACGGTGGCGGTATTGAACGGCGACGCATTACCGGCGATTGAAGTACGGACACCGCATGAATTTTATGATTATGCAGCCAAGTACCAGGACAATACCACCGAGTACATTTGTCCTGCCCCGATCAGCGACGCACTTGAAGCTGAGTTGCGTCGTGTCGCGGTCAAGGCGTTTGCTGCCGTCGGCGGCAAGGGCTGGGGTCGGGTTGACTTTAAAACTGATACGCAGGGCGACCTGCAATTGCTGGAAGTGAACATGGTCCCGGGCATGACAGAGAAGAGCCTGGTACCGATGGCCGCTCGTCAGCAGGGAATGAGCTTTAGCGACCTGGTTGTGCGGATTTTACGTAGCAGCCAGGAGTGAGACTGATGGCAGTCGACTGGCGCGAAGTTCGATGGGACTTTTGGTTCGGCCTGCTCAGTCTGGTGCTGTTGCTGGTTGGGATCTATCTGGCCGGGAACTGGGTTTACCGGGTACTGATGGATGAACAACAGGTCCCGCTGGACGCGATAGTACTGCAGGGTGAGCTGGTCTATACCAGCTCGGATGAAGTCCGCGATGCCCTGGTGGCAGGCGAGGTAGGCAGCTTTTTTGGCGCCGATATGGCGACCCTGAAGGCGCGGGTTGAAGCGCTACCCTGGATATATAGTGCGGCGGTGCGCAAGGAATGGCCAGGGCGGTTACGGATTTTTCTAGTCGAGCAGGTGCCGCTGGCCATTTGGAACGATGAGGCGCTGGTAAACCGAGACGGCGAGGTATTTTCCGGGCGGGTTGAGCAAGTCGAGGACTGGCTTCCTCATTTGTACGGGCCGCCTGCAGATATTGACGAAGTAATGCGCCAGTACCTGCGAATCGATGAGCTGTTGCAGTTGAACGGCTACCGGATTGATGAGCTGAGCGTGACCGAGCGATTTTCGGTCAGTGTCGGACTAGAAGGGGGAATTACCCTTCACTTAGGGCGTGAAGCGCGGCTGCAACGCATTCAACGCTTTATTGATTTACATGAACGTTTGCAGCGGGCCGATGACAGAGACATTGACTATGTCGATTTACGGTATGACACAGGTGTCGCCGTAGGTTGGCGTGAAGAATGAGAGAAGTGAGTTAACCGTGATCGTGAAAACAGAAGAAGACAAAATGATTGTCAGCCTGGACGTCGGGACTAGCAAAGTGGTCGCGCTGATCGGTGAGATGTTACCCGACGGCGAACTGAGTGTGGTCGGTGTGGGTGTAACCGCTGCCCGCGGCATGGACAAAGGCGGCGTCAACGACCTCAACCTGGTAGTGCAGTCAATTCAGCGTGCGGTTGATGAAGCCGAACTGATGGCTGATTGCCGGGTGTCTTCGGTGTACCTGAATATTTCAGGGCGTCATGTCGGTTGCCAGAACGAAAACGGGATGGTGCCGATCAACGAAACGGAAGTAACTCAGGATGACGTGGAGAGTGTTATTCACGCCGCCAAGTCCGTCCCAATCGCCCAGGAGCGGCGCATTCTGCACGTGCTGCCGCAAGAGTATGTGATTGATTCGCAAGAAAGTATCAAAAGCCCAATCGGTATGTCCGGGGTGCGGATGGAAGCGCGGGTACATATTATTACCTGTGCCAACGACATGGCGAAAAATATTCAGAAAGCGGTCGAACGTTGCGACTTAAAAGTTGAGTCCTTGATTTTTTCTGCGGTGGCCTCAAGTCATGCGGTTTTAACCGATGACGAGAAAGAGCTTGGCTGTGCCCTGGTCGACATGGGCGGTGGCACCATTGATATCTGCCTGTTCTCAGGCGGTGTGTTGCGCCATACCGCGGTAATTCCGGTAGCCGGTAACCAGGTCACCAATGATATAGCGAAAATATTTCGTACTCCGCTGAGCCACGCAGAAGACATTAAGGTGCAGTACGCCTGTGCGCTGCGTCAGATGGTGAGCCAGGAAGATAATATTGAAGTGCCGTCGGTGGGCGGACGTCCGTCGCGAACCATGTCACGGCATATTTTGGCCGAGGTGGTTGAACCTCGCTACCAGGAACTGTTCGAACTGGTGCGTGACGAAATCCAGAAAAGTGGATTGGATGAGCAGATTGCGGCCGGTGTTGTGTTGACCGGCGGGACCGCGAAGATGGAAGGGGCGCTGGAGTTCGCTGAAGAAATCTTTCAGATGCCGGTGCGTTTAGGCACTCCACTGAATATTAAAGGGTTGACTGACTATGTCAGCGATGCAGCCTATGCAACCAGCATTGGCCTGCTCCGCTTCGGTCAGCTGAAACTGAATGAACAGTTAAAAGAAAAAGAACGCAAGGAAACCAGCAAATGGTGGAAACGAATCCAGAGCTGGTTTAAAGGCGAGTTCTAAGCGCCTTAGAAAAAGATCGTAATGGGGTAACAACAACTAGCAGGTAAGTGGAGAAAAACAATGAGTAGCATGTTTGAGTTAATGGACAATTACGAGTCCGATGCGGTCATTAAGGTGATCGGTGTCGGTGGTGGCGGTGGTAACGCCGTTCAACACATGGTCAGCGAATCGATTGAAGGCGTGCAGTTTATTGCCGCCAATACCGATGCGCAGGCGCTGCGTCGACATGAAGCGGATGTCACCATCCAGCTTGGTGTGGATGTCACTAAAGGCCTGGGTGCGGGTGCTAACCCTGAAATTGGTCGTCTGGCTGCGGAAGAAAACCGCGAAGAGCTGGCGCGCCAACTGCAAGGGGCCGATATGGTGTTTATCGCCGCAGGCATGGGCGGTGGTACCGGAACTGGTGCAGCACCTGTGGTGGCAGAAGTTGCTAAAGAATTAGGCATTCTGACCGTTGCAGTAGTGACCAAGCCGTTTCCGTTTGAAGGGAAGAAGCGGATGGCGTCTGCCGATGCAGGTATTGCTGCACTGGCTGAGCACGTCGATTCACTGATTACCATTCCAAACGAAAAACTGCTTAAAGTACTGGGCCGCGGAACCAGCTTGCTGGATGCCTTTAGCGCAGCGAACAACGTTTTGTTAGGCGCGGTGCAGGGTATTGCTGAATTGATTACTCGTCCGGGCTTAATCAACGTCGACTTTGCTGACGTGCAGGCAGTTATGCGTGAGATGGGTACCGCGATGATGGGTACCGGTGTCGCTTCAGGTGAAGACCGTGCGCAGGAAGCCGCGGAAATGGCTATTAACAGCCCGTTGCTGGAAGATATTGATCTGTCTGGCGCGCGTGGCGTATTAGTAAACGTCACTGCGGGCATGGATATGAGCATTGAAGAGTTCGAAACGGTCGGTAATACGGTCAAGTCGTTCGCTTCTGATAACGCGACCGTGATCGTGGGAACCGTGATTGACCTGGAAATGTCAGACGAATTACGGGTCACCGTGGTTGCGACTGGTATTGGCGCAGAGCGCAAGCCGGATATTTCACTGGTGAATACGCAAAAACCTGAAGGCAGCGGCAGCCGCACCAGCACCAGCAGTGCAAGCACTGGCAGTTACGCCAGCAGCAAAGAAGCCACGGCGCGTGCTTATAAAGAGCAAAGCGAGACCCAGGAGTCACTGGAAAAACCAGCTGCGAAGTCAAAGCCGTCAACGGATGCTGACTTTCTTGATATCCCAGCGTTTTTACGTCGACAAGCAGACTGATACGAATGGTTATTGATTGACCATTGCTGTGTTATTTGTTATAGTGCTCGGCCGCCCTTACTGGAGCGGGTAGTACACTTTCCCCAAGCGCAAGTAATGCGCAAAATAAAGTTGGGGCATGCAGCAAGTGAGAGTGAGGTTTTTATGATTAGACAACGTACGATTCAGCAAGCGATCAGCACTACAGGTGTTGGCTTGCATAAAGGCAATAAGGTCAATTTGACGTTGCGTCCCGCAGCGGCAAACTCGGGCCTGTTGTTCCGTCGTGTCGACCTCAACCCGGTGGTGGAAATTAAAGCATCACCTGAACTGGTACGCGACACCCGTATGTGTACCTGTTTAATCAACGACGACAACGTTCGCGTATCGACGGTTGAACACTTGCTGGCCGCAATTTCAGGGATGGGTATTGATAATCTGATCATTGAAGTGGACTCCCATGAAATTCCAATCATGGACGGTAGCTCGCACCCGTTTATTTACCTGCTGCAGTCTGCGGGTGTGCAAGAACAGATGCTACCGAAGAAGTTTGTCCGGGTGAAAGAGAAGGTGCGCGTGGAAGATGGCGACAAGTGGGCGGAACTGTTACCCCATAACGGGTTCCGCATCGACTTTGCGATCGACTTCGAACACCCTGCAATTGCCGATACTAATCAGATGGTATCGATGGACTTTAGTAGCCAGAACTTCATTAAAGATATCAGTCGTGCCCGCACGTTCGGTTTTATGAAAGACATCGAAACGTTGCGTGCAAATAACCTGGCGCTGGGTGGTGGCTTTGAAAACGCGGTGGTGCTTGATGAGTTCCGCGTATTGAACAGCGACGGTCTGCGTTACGACGATGAGTTTGTGAAGCATAAGATCCTCGATGCGGTGGGCGACCTGTATATGGGTGGCCACAGTATCCTGGGCCATTTACGTGCCTACAAATCAGGTCATGCGTTGAACAATCAATTACTGGTTGCCTTGCTGGAAAATCAGCAGGCCTGGGAATTTACAACCTTCGAGGAAGAGCGGGTCGAGTCTCCAATTAGTTACCTGCAGCCCGTACTTGCTTAAGGTCTTGAATAGTAATAAAAAAAGCGGTGTCCCTAAAGGACACCGCTTTTCGCATTTTAAGGCAGGCGAAATTAACGACGCTGGCTAAACCCAGGGTCAACTTTGATTTCGGTTGCATGGACAGGTTGTTCTAGAAATTGATTGAAATAATCAATAAGATGGGGCTCTAACATGCGAAGCCGTGGAATCCAGGCCGCGCTGGCAACAGCGATTTTAATAACGCCCTGAGATACCGCGGTACAACGACAAAAAGGCGCTAAGTCCGCAGGCAGAGACTCTTGCCATAAGCGTTGCCATACCTGAAACTGCTCCGTGCGTTGCTGCACCGAGCTCAGGCGGCTTTGTTGCATAATTTGGCGAATGTCTCGCGCACGTTTGCGGATCATTTTGTTCTCGGCACAGAAAAGAGTATTAGCATGAGTTTATCAATTATTTATCGTGGCAGGAAAGTGAAGTTCGGATTACGGTTCTCGCGTCGACGTTTGTTGTCGCTAGCCGGTCTGAGCGCATTTCTGGTCGTTAGCTATTATCAGCCTTGGACCAGCGACGGTTTAGATACCACCTATGCGCAGCATCGCATTAGCGACGAGCAGCAGCAACTGGCTTTACAAAGTGAAGCCGTACGCGAAGTGCGTCGTCACGCTGAGCAGGAACTGATGGCGATGACCATGCGGGTTGGTGAAATGCAGTCACAACTGCTGCGCCTTGAAGCCTTGGGTCAACGTTTAACTGAAGTCGCTCAACTTGAGCCTGGTGAATTCAATTTCTCACAACCGATGCCAGTCGGTGGTCCTGAAATTACGGTTGCCGAATGGCCGAGTGACACTGAGCATTCGGTGTTAAATGACATCGATGCGATGCTGGGACAGCTCGAAGAAAAACAAAAACAGCTCCGCCTCCTTGAGTCTGTGATGGTTAATCACCATATGAATGATGAGAGACAAATTGCAGGGCGTCCGATTACCACTGGTTGGTTGTCATCACCCTACGGTATTCGTAAAGACCCGTTTAATGGGAACCCGCGGATGCACCGGGGGGTTGATTTTGCCAGTGCAGAAGGTGCACCCGTGGTGGTCACTGGCGCAGGCATTGTTACCTTTGCGGGTCGCCGCGCTGGCTACGGTAATCTGATAGAAGTTGATCACGGTGGTGGACTGCGTACTCGTTACGCCCACATGAGCCGGATTGATGTTAAGGTGGGCGACGTCGTCACCCGCGGCCAGTCCATTGCCACAGTTGGCACGACGGGTCGTTCAACGGGGCCACACGTACATTATGAAGTAATAGAAAACGGGCGCCACGTAAACCCCAGTAGCCATGTGCAACGCCGTCTGGCTTCGCAGTAGAAGTAAGCAGACACTACTTATAACGGATTTAGGACAGATAAGAACTCATGATCAGCAGTTTATTTAAACGCATGTTTGGTAGCCGTAATGACCGCATTATTCGCCAGTTACGCAAAGTGGCTATCCAGGTCAATCAGCTGGAAAGTGAATACGAGCAATTAAGCGATGACGCGCTACGGTCGAAGACAGACGAGTTTAAGCAACGCCTGAGTGACGGCACTAAACTGGATGATCTGATCCCCGAAGCCTTTGCAACTGTGCGCGAAGCCAGTAAGCGCGTTTTTGGCATGCGCCATTTCGACGTGCAGTTAATTGGCGGCATGATCCTGAATAACAACCGGATTGCCGAGATGCGTACCGGTGAAGGTAAAACTCTGACCGCAACCTTGTCGGCGTATCTGAATGCACTGACCGACAAAGGTGTCCATATCGTGACCGTGAACGATTACCTGGCACGTCGTGATGCGGACTGGAACCGCCCGTTGTTTGAATTTCTTGGTATGACAGTGGCCTGTAACGTGGCTGGTATGGCGCCGCACGAGAAGAAGCATGCCTATACCTGTGACGTGCTTTATGGCACCAACAATGAATTTGGTTTTGACTATCTGCGCGACAACATGGCATTTAGCCCGCAAGACCGCGTACAGCGCCCGCTGCATTACGCGATTGTGGATGAGGTCGACTCGATCTTAATTGATGAGGCGCGGACCCCACTGGTAATTTCCGGTGCCGCCGAAGACAGCTCAGAACTGTACAAGCGAATGAACACCATAGTGCCGCGGCTTACCCGCCAGCTGATGGAAGATGGCAACGAAGTGGGTGAGGTCGGTGACTTCACTATCGACGAAAAAGCCCGCCAGTTGCATTTGACCGAGCATGGTCAGGAACATATTGAAGATATCCTGCGTGAAGAAGGGTTGCTGGATGACAGTCAGTCACTGTATTCAGCGGCGAACATCACCCTGTTACACCATGTCAATGCGGCACTGCGCGCGCGCCACCTGTATCAGCGTGACGTCGATTACATTGTAAAAGAAGACCAGGTGGTGATCGTTGACGAACACACCGGGCGTACCATGGAAGGGCGTCGCTGGTCTGAAGGCTTGCACCAGGCGGTTGAAGCCAAAGAAGGGGTGAAGATCCAGAACGAGAACCAGACGCTGGCCTCGATTACCTTCCAGAATTTCTTCCGCCTTTATGAAAAGCTGGCCGGTATGACCGGTACTGCTGACACTGAGGCCTTTGAGTTCCAGTCCATTTATGGTCTGGAAACCGTAGTCGTTCCAACTAATAAACCTATGGTTCGTGATGACCGTCCTGATCTGATTTTCCTCGCTGCTGAAGACAAGTACAAAGCAATTGTCGAAGATGTTCGGGAATGTCGCGAGCAAGGCCGTCCGGTACTGGTGGGTACCAGCTCAATCGAAAGTTCAGAGCTGGTTTCAAGGTTGCTGAAACAGGCAAAAATTAAACACCAGGTATTGAACGCCAAATTCCATGCTCAGGAAGCCGAAATCATTGCCCAGGCAGGTCAGGCGGGTGCTGTAACCATCGCTACCAACATGGCTGGTCGTGGTACCGATATCGTACTTGGTGGTAACTGGCAGGCCGAGCTTGAAGGCATGGGCGATGCTAGCGAAGAGGCTATCGAAAAAGCACAGCAGGAATGGCAAAAGCGCCATGACGCGGTGCTGGAAGCGGGCGGTCTGCATATTGTCGGCACCGAACGTCATGAATCACGCCGCATTGATAACCAGCTGCGTGGTCGTGCCGGTCGTCAGGGTGACCCGGGTTCATCACGTTTCTACCTGTCTCTTGAAGATCCACTGATGCGTATTTTCGCCTCAGAACGGATGGCTTCGATGATGAAGCGGATGGGCATGAAAGACGGCGAAGCGATCGAGCACCCGTGGGTGACCAAAGCGATTGAGAATGCCCAGCGTAAGGTCGAAGCGCGCAACTTTGATATTCGTAAACAACTGCTTGAGTTCGATGACGTAGCCAACGACCAGCGTAAAGTTGTCTATGAGCAACGCAACGAATTGCTCGACGAAGGCGACGTGGCGGAAACCATCGAACGTATTCGCGACGACGTGCTAAATGATGTGATCAGCGAGTACATTGCGCCAGGCTCACTGGACGAAATGTGGAACATCAGTGGTCTGGAAGAACGTTTGCGTGCTGACTTTGATCTGCCTCTGCCAGTGCAACAATGGCTCGACGATGACGACAAACTGTTTGAAGAAGTCCTGCGTGAGCGAATTATTGAAGAAGCCAATAAAGCCTACAAGCTGAAAGAAGAGCGTGTTGGTGAAAAAGTGCTGCGTCAGTTTGAGAAAGCGGTCATGTTGCAGAGCCTGGATCAGCACTGGAAAGAGCATCTGGCGGCAATGGACCATCTGCGTCAGGGTATTCACCTGCGTGGTTATGCACAGAAAAATCCAAAGCAGGAGTACAAGCGTGAGGCTTATACCCTGTTTATGGAAATGCTGGAAGCACTGAAAGTTGATGTGATTGGTATCTTAAGTAAAGTTCAGGTACGGGCTGAAGAAGACGTGGAAGCGGTCGAAGCGCAACGTCGTAAAGCAGACGCCGGACAGCGCAGTTTCCAGCACGACAGTGCCGCAACCAGTGGTGCGAACAACGATGCTGCGGATAAACCATTGCCAGTTGGTGCGCCAACAGGCCAGCCGCAGGTTCGCGAAGGCGAAAAAGTAGGTCGTAATGACCCTTGCCCTTGTGGTTCAGGGAAGAAATACAAGCAATGCCACGGTAAGCTGAGCTAAACCGATGGCATCGCAGCCCGTTGTCCACGTCGCAGTAGGTGTGGTTGAGAATACCCGCGGTGAGTTTTTACTAAGCCGCCGCGCGGCGCACCAGCATCAGGGCAACCTGTGGGAGTTTCCTGGCGGTAAAGTTGAAGCCGGGGAGACGGTGCAGGATGCCCTGGCGCGTGAATTGCGCGAAGAAATGAATTTAGTGGTGGAAGAGTCCGCGCCATTAACCGTGGTCGAACATGCCTACAGTGACAAACGAGTGCGCCTGGATGTATGGACAGTGACTCGTTTTAGCGGCCAGGTTGAAGGACTCGAAGGGCAGGAATGGCGCTGGGTACCGCGCCACCAACTGGAAGCCTATCCGTTTCCGCAAGCCAATGAGCCGATCATTGAACGCCTGCTGGCGGAAGACTAGGCTAGCGGCTGCCAGCGGTAAGTAATTACCACCCATCGTCCTCTTTATCAGCATCCGGATTCACGGCCTGCGGCAGTGGGTCCCCGGCAATTGCTTTTTCCCCGTTTGCCCATTCACCTAAATCAATCAGTCGACAGCGCTCGCTGCAAAACGGACGGAACTCTGAACTTGGCTGCCATATCACTGGCTCGTCGCACGTTGGGCATTGCACAATGAGGGGGGCTGATTGCTTACTCATACACTGATAATCCTGCCTGTCTGAATCTAAAAATAGGTTTATTGCTGACGCTTGCTAGCGGCAGCCTGAAGATACTGTTGATGAAGTATTTCAACCTGATCATACACGTCCGCGACGGTGCCGTCATTGCTCAACACATCATCAGCCTGGGCCAGCCGCTGCTGGCGTGGCATCTGCGCCGCAATAATCGCCTCGACCTGAGCCTCGCTGTTATTGTCACGGGCCATGGTTCGCTTGATCTGGAGACTCTCAGGCACGTCGACAACCAGTACCCGGTTTGTCAGGTAGGTAAGTTTATTTTCCAGCAATAAAGGGGCGGACAGTATGCAATACGCTGCATCTGCGTCGTTGAGCCGGGTTTCGATGGCGTGGCGAATACGGGGGTGAAGTAACTGATTGAGCCATTCTTTTTCGGCCTCGTCGGCGAATATACGCTGCCGCAATTGAGCCCGGTCCAGTTCGCCTTGTGCGGTCAGTATGTCGGGCCCGAAATGGCGGGCAATGTCGTTGAGCGAGTCGCTGCCGGCAGCAACCATCTCGCGGGCAATGACGTCGGCATCAATAACCGGAATACCTCTGGCGGCGAAGGCATCGGTGACCGTGGTTTTACCACTGCCGATACCGCCTGTGACGCCGACCACGAAATTACTCATGCAAACCCCGCCCACTGCCAGTACCAGCCGTAAATAGCGTCACCATAGAATAGCGCGATGACTGCCCCCATGGCGAGGAAAGGCGCAAATGGCAGAGGCGACCCCCGTTGGTGCCGTTGCATTGCCAGCAGACCAATCCCGATCAAGGCACCAGCGAAGGACGCACTTAAAATGATCAGCGGCAGCATGGACCAGCCGAACCATGCCCCAAGCACCGCCAAGAGCTTAAAATCGCCATAGCCAAGCCCTTCTTTACCGGTCAATAGTTTGAACACCCAGTAAACCAGCCATAACGACAGGTAGCCTGCGGCAGCACCGTAAATAGCGTCAACCGGTTCCATCGGCAGCACGCTAACCGACGCGAGTAAGCCGAGCCAGAGTAGCGGGTAACTGAGTTGGTCCGGTAGCAGTAAATGGCGTAAATCGATTGCGCTTAAGATCAGCAGCCCCCATAGCAGCAGGCTATATGCTGCTGCGAGTGGGGTCGGGCCAAACTGGAGAATGCACAACACAGGTACCAGGGCGCTGATCAGTTCAACCGCTGGATACTGCCAATGGATGCGGGTCTGGCAATGGCGGCACCGGCCGCGCAGGAACAGGTAACTGAGCAAGGGGATATTGTCGTAGGCTTTAATGGGGGTTTTGCAGGCAGGGCAGTGCGAACCCGGCCAGGCCAGATTATAGGGTTTCCCCTGAGGCGGCTTCGGTTGGCCACAGTCAAGTTGCCATTGCAGCTCCATCATCCGCGGCAGGCGGATAATGACCACATTAAAAAAACTCCCCAGCAACAGGCCGAGCAGTGCAGCGAAAATAAGTTCAGTCACAGTTGGCTCCTTGCACAATGAGGCCAGTTTACCCCACCAACTGGCCAAGCTGAAAGAGCGGTATGTACAACGCCATTAAAATAGCGCCGGTAATAACACCAGTAATAGCAAGAAATACCGGTTCAAGGGCTTTAAGAATACGCTGCTGGACCTGTTCAACCTGATCCGCCAGTTGCTGAGTCAAGCGCTCCAGCTGCTCGCTTAGCCGGCCACTGCGTTCCCCAAGGTCAATGATGCGCAGCTGTTCCTGATTAAGGCAGGGGTTTTGCTGCAGAATCTCATACAGGCTACTACCGCCTGCCAGCAACTGAGTGCAGCGTTGCCAGTGCTGACGCAGGTACGCCGACTCGCAGCTGCGCGCGGTAAGCTGGCATGCGTCGGTCAGTGGTAAATGACTGGCATAGGCAAGTTGCAGAGTGGCAAAGTCAGCGGTTAAATGCTGACGCAGCAGCAGACTGCCGATGCCCGGAAGTTGATAAACCCAGCGTACAAATAGCGGGTAACGACCCATGCTGTACTGGAAGCTGCGTTTAACTGGCCACAGTGCAGCGAGCGGAAGCAGGAGTAACCAGCTGGTTGGCTCGCGCAGCGCATCTGCCAAAGCCAGCAATGAGGCCGTGGAAGGCGGAATAGCGACATCCATTTGCAGATACAATTGGGCGAACTGAGGTACCACAAAGTAGAGCATTGCAAATACCACCAGAACAGCCACCGCGAGCACTATCAGGGGGTAGGTCAGAGCTTTACGAACCGCTTTGCTTTGCGCCGCTGACTGCTCCATTTGCTGCTGCAGCCGCCTCAGCACCTGCGGTAACTGGCCGCTTTGTTCACCTACCTCGACCAGCCGGCAATATTGCGCAGAGAACCCAGCTGCACTACGTTGCAGACTTTGGTGCAGACTACTGCCACTGTGGAGTGCTGCCAGTAGGCTGTGTAACCACTGACTGACTTCAGCATGCTGAGCCTGTTCCATTAAAAGCCGAAAAGCATCCAGTTGGCTCAACCCCGAATTAAGTAAACTGGCCCAGGCGGCGGTGAAATCAAGTTGCCAGCTACGCCGCCGTTTGCCGCGCAACGGGCGTTGACGCACCAGCCGGGTTGAGATCAGTTGCACACCCTGCTGCCACAGTTGCAGACGCAGTAATTGTGGCGGGATAAAGGCAATACCTCGCAACTTAAGCCCATGCCGGTTACGACCCTGCCAGTGCCAGGCGCGCAGAGTCTTCCTAAACACCGGCCAGCTCCGCCAGGTGTTGCTGCTGGGCCTGTTTAAGGTCGATATCAGCCACACAGGCATTGGCCAGCGTTTGCCAGTAATGAGTCTGGTTCGGATTAGCCAGCAGCGCCATGCGTAATCTGTCGGTCATTGGCACCAGTTCAAAGACGCCAATACGTTTGCTCTCAGTCAGGCTGACCAGCCGTTGGTTCATCAGCAGTAACAGGCTTGCAGCAAGCTGATAACCATCGACGCCCAGTTGCTGCAACCGGATCAGGGCACTTAACGGGCTTGCCGCATGCAAGGTTGCCAACACCAAATGCCCGGTTTGCGCCGCCTGACAGGCCATACTGGCGGTTTCAGCGTCGCGGATCTCGCCGACCATCAGAATATCCGGATCCTGACGCATTAACGCGCGCAGTACCTGGGCGAAGGTAAGGCCCAGTGACGGCTGCACGCTGACCTGATTGACGGCGGGGAGGTCCACTTCAACCGGGTCTTCTACGGTACTGATATTGGTGGTTTCGCGGTTAAGCATTTGCAGCAGCGTATATAAAGTCTGCGTTTTACCACTGCCGGTTGGCCCGGTGGTCAGAATGAGCCCTTCACGGTGACTTAGAATACCGTCGACAGTTTTGCGCTGGCTGGGTAATAAACCCGCCTCACTTAGGCAGCGGTTGGCATTGCCGACACCCAGTAACCGTAACACCAGCTTTTCACCGCCTAAGGTGGGTAAGGTATTAACCCGACAATCGACCAACTGGCCCGGTAACTGAAAGCGGCAACGGCCATCCTGCGGTAATCGGCGTTCGGTGATATCAAGCTGCGCCAGGACTTTAATATGCGCGACTACACGCGGCGCTAGCTGAGCATCAATGCTCTCAACCACCTTAAGTTGACCCATGCTGCGCAACCGCGCCCGGTAGCCCGTGGATGTTGGCTCAAGGTGCAGGTCAGAGGCCGCAGACTGAACACAGCGCTGGACCAGTTGGCTGACCAGACGCTCAGCCGCCGAGTCGGCCGGGAGCGGGGTCACAGTATCGCCTCGGTACATTCGGTCACCCGGGATACCGGACGCGCGGTGTCATCGTAGTCGGAACACCCGATGGTCCAGTTGAGATAGCCGGCACTTGAGGTATCTGGTGTATAGCGAACCAGAATCGGTTGCGAGCTGCGGTCATTGGCATCCAGGGTGACCGTGAGTGTACTGCCGGTTGTGGTCGCATTGGTA
Source organism: Aliidiomarina soli (assembly GCF_003986975.1). Taxonomy (GTDB): domain Bacteria; phylum Pseudomonadota; class Gammaproteobacteria; order Enterobacterales; family Alteromonadaceae; genus Aliidiomarina; species Aliidiomarina soli. The sequence continues at coordinate 585,043 of NZ_PIPO01000002.1, forward strand.
ATACCGCGGGGTAAGTCGCCCGGCATGGCGACGTGGCTCCCTCCATAATGGCAGCTGCTGAGCTGGCTCTCCATTTGCCAGCACAGGGCGACGGAGGTTAGCCAGGGGGCGACCCCCGCCAGTGCCGAGCTGACCCGGGCCCGCTGGGTGTAATCGGTGTAGGCAGGTATGGCGACCGAACTTAAAATGCCAATAATGGCGACCACAATCATCAGTTCAATCAGGTTAAAGCCGCGTTGGCGGCGAAAGGTAATGAAGTTCATAGCGCTATCCTTAGCAAAGTGACGTTAATCCGGGTCCTGTGGACGAGCAGATCGACACAAAAGACCCCTATGCTTAAGTAATAGCCTGTAAGCCCAAAGCGGCCAGCCGGACCTTGTACGCCTTAACGCAAAAAGGCTGCCCGAAGGCAGCCTTTTCTTATTAACTCGTGGTCAGTACAGGGCTTAGCCCATATTGGCAAATCGCATTGACAGGTCAATCGCCTGCACATGCTTGGTCAGCGCACCGGAGGATATGAAATCAACGCCAGTTGCCGCGTAATCGCGCAGCTGATCGGCGGTGACGTTGCCGGACACTTCCAGTTTGGCTTTACCTGCGGTGAGGTCTACCGCGCGACGAATATCACCCAGACTGAAGTTATCCAGCATGATCACATCGGCACCAGCGTCCAGTGCCTGCTGAAGTTCGTCCATGCTCTCAACTTCAACTTCAACCCAACGCTCGGGGTGGCGCTGGCGAGCGGTTTGCACGGCTGCTTGTACCCCGCCACAGGCACTGATGTGGTTTTCTTTAATTAAGTACGCATCAAACAGGCCAAGGCGATGGTTTTTACCGCCGCCACAGGCCACCGCATACTTTTGTGCAAAGCGCAGGCAAGGCAGCGTTTTACGGGTGTCGAGTAAGCGCGTGGCGAAGCCCTGCAGTAAATCGACCGCCCGCGCGGTTTGGGTTGCGGTCGCCGATAACGTCTGGACAAAGTTGAGCGCGCTGCGCTCGCCGGTCAGCAATTGTTGCGCCGGGCCGGAGAGCTCGAACAGTGTATCGCCGGCCGCACATTCATCACCGTCGTTGACGCGCCAGGCAATACTGACATCGCCACCGAGCTGGGCAAACACTTCATCCACCCAGGCTTTACCGCAAAAGACGCAGTCTTCACGGGTAATAACGCGCGCGTTAGCGGTGGTGGACGGATTAATAAGCTGCGCAGTGATATCACGGCTGATATCGATGTCGCCGCCGAGGTCTTCACTCAGGGCCAGACGTACCTGGGCTTCTATCTGCTGTTGCAGCACCTGCGGCTGGATCTCGTTCATGGCTTGCCTTCTTTAACTTAACGGGTAATGAGTTACTGATAAATCGTTAAAACACGATTCTGTTGGGTGAATTCTAACGTTTTCAGCGCGCTCATGCCCAACAATATTTGCTCCGACTGATAGCCGGGAACAATAGTCCCGGCGATATCGTGAAGCCGGATATCGCCTAACCGAAGTTCGTTAATGGTGGTGGTATACGCGCGAGCGGTGCCATTGGCAGTGCGCACAATGACTGGGTTTCCCCGGGCAAGGCCAAGCTCTGCAGCCAGGGTTTGCGGGATAGCAACCTGGGTCGCACCGGTATCTAGCATGAAGGTCACCTGTTGACCGTTGATAGCGCCGTTGGCGACATAATGGCCGGAACGATTCTGTTTTAATTCGACCACGGCACGGCCGTCCTGCTGGTAACTGGCAACCGACTGATTGGGATTTTCCTGCTTCTGCAGCAAGTCGCCAAACCACAGGTACAACACCACCAAGAGGAAAATCCAGGCCAACCCGGCAAACCATTTACCGATACGCGCACTTGAGTCCGAGCTGCTCATACCACAACCACCTTCGCTTTACCTTTACACTAAGACCTTGGATACTTGATACTGGTCTATAAAATCAACATTCTAGGGTATTCGTGCTTAGAGTATCACAGCATAAAGTAGAAACGGCGAGCTTTCGTGCTTCGCCCCATTGCGACGAACGCCCCCCAGGCAGCGACATTGAGCTGGTTGTGGTGCATGGCATAAGCCTGCCTGCAGGGCAGTTTGGCTTGCCTTATATCGACCAGCTGTTTCTGGGGACGCTGGACTGTACTGAAAAGCCTGACTTCGCCATTCTGGACGGGCTTAAAGTGTCGGCGCATTGCCTGATTCGGCGTGACGGCGAGCTTATTCAGTACGTGCCTTTTGACAAACGAGCCTGGCATGCCGGGGTTTCGAGCTGGCACGGGCGCGAACGTTGCAATGACTTTTCGATTGGGGTAGAGCTGGAAGGCACCGACGACATTCCGTATACCGAAGCACAGTACCAGGTGTTGGGTCAGTTGATTGATGCCCTGCGTGCTGCCTATCCGCAGATAGCGGGGGATGCCGTGACCGGCCATGAACATATCGCGCCGGGGCGTAAAACAGACCCCGGCCCCGGGTTTGACTGGCAGGCATTAGCAGCACAGTGTCAGGCTCAACCGGAACCCTGCGCTGCGGCTTTGCAGGCGAGCTTCAAAACAAATAACAACAAGGACAACAGCTAGCCATGGTTATTCTCTCACTGCTCATCGCCATTTTGATTGATCGCAGTTTACGCCAGCGCCAACGCTGGCAATCACGGATGCTGGCAGTTAGCTGGGGCCGTTTTTTGCACAAACAGGCACGCAGCCATGCCCCACTGCAAAGAGCAATCAGCGACCCCGCCGGAAGCGTCCTGCTGTGGGTAGCACCGGCTGTGATCCTGGGGATTCTGTTATGGCTGCAGGACAGCGCTTTATTGCTCTTGTTAGTGAATATTTTGGTACTGGTGGTGACCTTAGGGTGTTCGCCGCAGCGCTTGTTGGTCCGCGACTATCTGCATAAGGCACATCGCAACAACGATGCAGGTTGTCAGCAGTTAAAAGCAGAATTGGACGCGGCGAACCCGGACGCGGAAGCCACCACTCTTGGTGGGCATCTGGTGTGGCTGAACTTTCGCTACTATTTTGCGGTGTGCTGCTGGTTTATAGTTTTTGGTGCGCCAGGGGCTCTACTCTATGCGTTAGTTCGTGATTCGCGGCATGCCCAGGCGCAGGCACAAACGAAGAATGCCTCCGCAGACAAGGCAATTGAAGCAGAAACCGCTACCATTGAACAGAACAGCCACTTTATCCGTATTCTGCATTGGCTGGAGTGGGTGCCGGTACGGGTCGCAGGTTTTGCTTATTTGTTGGTAGGCCATTTCAACCGGGCCTTGCCTGTCTGGCTTAAAGGGTTCGGCAAAGACGCCGAACTAAATGCAGGGTATTTACAGACTATCGCCGAGCGCGCCGAGGACCAGGCAGAACACGAAGACCTGACCGACGAGCCTTGTGCCATGCTTAAATTAGCTAAGCGGACAATGACCTTTTTATTGGCAGCCACGGCGGTGGCGACCTTGCTCGGCTGGCTGTCCTGAGTGGGGTAGCACGCTTATAAACGCTGGATTGCCGCCTCGGTTGCGCTGGTCATACCAATCTGCGGCATGATTTACTTGGGTTTTATAGTCGAACGATTTAAAATAGGTCTATTGGTAAGACCAATTTAAGGAAGCGACATCAGGATGACAGGTTTATCGCGCGTACAGGCATTTAAATTGTCCGACGTGATTACGGAAAAACTGGAAGGCTTAATCGTCGACGGCACCTATGCGGCCGGCGAACGTTTGCCGTCTGAGCGCGAGCTGGCACGTCAACTGGATGTGTCGCGTCCTTCATTGCGGGAAGCCATTCAGAAACTCGAAGCAAAAGGTCTGGTAACCCGGCGTCAGGGCGGCGGCACCTATATTACCGGTGCGTTGCACCAGAAAGTCACTGACCCTTTGTTTGCTTTGCTGGCGCAAAATCCGGAAGCACATTATGACCTGCTCGAGTTTCGCCACGCCCTGGAAGGGGTGTCCTCTTATTATGCTGCGCTACGTGGCACCGATGACGACCATCGCCGGATTGAAGAAAGCTTTGATGCGGCGACTCAGGCAGCGGAACAAGGGGTGGCCGAACAAGCCAAAGCCTTAATGACATTCTATGTGGCCATCACTGAAGCTTCCCACAATGTGGTATTGCTTCATCTGGTGCGTGGCATGCAGGATATTTTAATGGAGAACATGCGGCAAAACCTGGACGTCCTGACCCGCCGCAGTGAAATACGAACCCAATTACAACAGCACAGGGCCTCTATTGTTGAGGCTATTTTAGCAGGGCAGCCCGAGCAGGCACGCGATGCATGTCATCAGCATCTGACCTATATTGAGGCTACTCTGCTGCAATTAAATCGTGATCACCAGCGTCAGCAGCGAGCAAGCCGGCGCAGTGAACAGTAGAAGCATCGTAAGATGAATCACCGTCACCGGTGATAAGAGTCGGTGAAAGAGTTAAGGAATCATTATGGCTGAACAAGAAAAGAACGATATCGATCAACAGGAAACGCTGGAATGGCTTGAGGCCTTAGAAGGTGTGCTCGAAGCTGAGGGGCCAAAGCGTGCCCACTTCCTGCTTGAAGAACTGATTGATAAAGCGCGCCGTAGCGGTGCGTATTTACCGTACAAGCCAACTACGGCATACCTGAATACTATTCCGGTTAGTCAGGAACCAGTGATGCCAGGCGACCACACGCTGGAATCGCGGATCCGAGCCGCTATCCGCTGGAATGCTCTGGCGATGGTACTGCGCGCGTCGAAAAAAGAACTCGATCTGGGCGGCCATATTTCCAGCTTCGCCTCGTCAGCGATGCTCTATGATGTCGGCTTTAACCACTTCTTCCGTGCGCCAACGGACGAAGACGGCGGTGACTTCCTCTTTATTCAGGGTCATGTATCACCAGGCATTTATGCCCGTGCTTTCCTCGAAGGCCGTATCACTGAAGCGCAGATGGACAAGTTCCGCCAGGAAGTCGATGGCGATGGCTTACCAAGCTACCCGCACCCGAAACTGATGCCAGACTTCTGGCAGTTCCCGACTGTGTCCATGGGCCTTGGCCCTATTCAGGCGATTTACCAGGCACGTTTCTTAAAATACCTCACTGACCGTGGCATTAAAGACTGCTCTAAGCAGCGTGTTTACTGCTTCTTAGGTGATGGTGAAGTGGATGAGCCAGAAAGCTTAGGTGCGATTGGTCTCGCCACCCGCGAAGGGCTGGATAACCTGACTTTCGTAGTGAACTGTAACCTGCAGCGCCTGGATGGCCCGGTACGTGGTAACGGCAAGATCATTCAGGAGCTGGAAGGGACCTTCCGCGGCGCTGGCTGGGAAGTAATTAAAGTAGTCTGGGGTCGCTACTGGGATCCGCTTCTGTACCGTGACACCGAAGGCAAACTGGCCCAGGTCATGGAAGAGAGCGTGGATGGTGAGTACCAGAACTACAAAGCCAAAGGCGGCGCTTACACCCGTGAGCACTTCTTCGGTAAGTACCCGGAAACCAAAGAGATGGTGGCCAACCTGTCAGACGAAGATATCTGGCGCCTCAACCGTGGTGGTCACGACCCGGTAAAAGTGTACTCCGCTTACAACAAAGCCGTGAACACCAAAGGTCGTCCACAGGTGATCTTAGCCAAAACCGTTAAAGGCTATGGCATGGGCTCAGCCGGTGAAGGTAAAAACGTCGCCCATCAGGTCAAGAAAATGGACATTGATGCGATTAAGCACTTCCGTGATCGTTTCAATATTCCAGTTAAAGACGAAGATTTGGCAGATATCCCGTACTACAGCTTCCCTGAGGACAGCGAAGAGTACAAATACATGAAAGCACGCCGTGAAAAACTCGGTGGCTTCATGCCAGTACGCAGCAGAAACAGCGACAAAGAGCTGGAAGTACCCTCACTGAAAGCCTTTGATTCAGTCTTAAAAGGCTCAGGGGATCGTGAAATTTCGACCACCATGGCCTTCGTTCGTGTATTAACCGCGATGCTGAAAGACAAGAAAATCGGCCAGCGCGTGGTCCCAATTATTCCGGATGAAGCCCGTACCTTTGGTATGGAAGGTCTGTTCCGCCAGGTTGGTATTTACGCCCACCAGGGTCAGAAATATACCCCGCAGGATGCCGATCAGGTCGCTTACTACCGTGAAGACAAGAAAGGTCAGGTACTGCAGGAAGGTATCAACGAGCTGGGTGCATTAGCCTCGTGGGTTGCCGCCGGTACCAGCTACTCAACCAACAATGAACCGATGATCCCGGTCTACATCTATTATTCGATGTTCGGTCCGCAACGTGTCGGTGATTTGGTCTGGGCAGCAGGTGACAGCCAGACCCGTGGTTTCTTAATCGGCGGTACTGCCGGTCGCACCACGCTGAACGGCGAAGGCTTACAGCACCAGGACGGCCACAGCTTAATTCTGTTCAACACCGTACCGAACTGCATCAGCTACGACCCGACCTACGGCTACGAAGTGGCAGTGATTACTCAGGACGGTCTGCGTCGGATGTATGACGAGAACGAAAACGTTTTCTACTACATCACGGTGATGAACGAGAACTATCAGCAACCAGAAATGCCGGAAGGCTCAGAAGAAGGCATTCTGCGCGGTATCTACAAGCTGGATGAGAAAAAAGCCAAGAAAGCCGAAGGCCATGTGCGCCTGCTGGGCTCCGGCACCATTCTGCAGCAGGTCCGTGAAGCCGCCGCGGTTCTGGAAAAAGACTTCAACGTCAGCAGCACCATTTTCAGTGCTACCTCACTGAACGAGCTGGCGCGCGATGGTTTGGACGTTGAGCGTTACAACATGCTTAACCCAACCAAGAAAGCAAAAACCGCCTACATTACCGATGTGCTAGAGAAAAACGGTAAAGGGCCGGTGATTGCCGCAACCGACTACATGAAGCTTTACGCTGACCAGGTTCGCGCCTGGGTGCCAGGACCTTACCGGGTGTTGGGAACTGACGGCTTTGGCCGCTCAGACAGCCGCGCGAACCTGCGCCGTCACTTTGAAGTGAACGCAGACTACATTGTTGTGGCAGCGTTAGCTGAACTGGCTCAAGCGGGTGATATCGATAAGAAAGTGGTAGCGAAAGCTATCAAAGACTTCGGTATCGACGTTGACAAGATCAATCCACTGCACGCGTAACGGAGGCTACTATGGCAGATGCAAAAGAAGTTAAAGTCCCCGACGTCGGTGGCGAAGAAGTCGAAGTCATTGAGGTACTGGTCAGCAAAGGTGACAGCATTGACGCTGAAGACTCGCTGATTACCGTTGAAAGCGATAAAGCGTCAATGGATATTCCAGCACCTTTTGGCGGCACCGTCGAGGACCTTAAAGTCCAGGTGGGCGACAAAATTAAAGAGGGCGACCTGCTGGCGATGATCGCCGAGGCGGGTGGTTCGGATGAGGACGATTCTGACAAATCTTCAGGCGAAGACAAATCAGAGGATGAAAAATCTTCAAACGAAGATAAATCATCTGATGAAGACGATTCATCTGAAGATACAACGTCGGACGACGATGATTCAGCAGACGAAAAATCGTCAGGTGACGAGTCCGGTGGCTCCGAAGTTATCGACGTTGAAGTACCGGATATCGGTGAAGACGGCGAAGTTGAAGTGATTGAAGTACTGATCAAAGAAGGCGACACGGTTGAAGCCGAAGACGGCCTGATCACCCTGGAAACTGACAAAGCCACCATGGACGTGCCTTGCCCACAAGGCGGTACGGTCAAAGAAGTGCTGGTGAAAGAAGGTGACAAGGTTAAGCAGGGCTCGCTGGTGATTAAGCTGGAAGTCAAAGGCTCCGGGTCGTCAGACTCAGGTTCAGGTGACTCGAAAGCGAAAAGCGATAGCAGCAGTGCCAGCAGCTCAAGCAAGTCGTCAACTGAAGATTCAAAAGAAGATAAAAAATCTTCAAACGAAGATAAAGACAGTGGCAAAAGTGAAGGCAAGAGCGAAACTCACAGCTCGCGTTCACGCAAGCCGCCAGTACCGGATCACCCGCTTGGGCGCAAAGGGCAGAGCGATGGCATTGTCCACGCGTCACCGTCAGTGCGCCGTGTGGCCCGCGAATTCGGTGTCGACTTAAGCCAAGTGAAAGGTAGTGGACCGAAAGACCGCATCCTGAAAGAAGACGTGCAGCAGTTTGTGAAATACGAACTGTCACGGCCGAAAGCCTCAGCAGCACCGGGTACCGGTGGTGAAGGTGGCCTGCAGGTCATCGCGCAGCCGAAAGTCGACTTTGAGAAGTTCGGTGAAGTCGAGAAAGTCCAGATGTCACGCATTCAGCGTATTTCCGGACCGAATCTGCACCGCAACTGGGTCACTATTCCACACGTGACGCAGTTTGACGAAGCGGACATTACTGAGCTCGAAAGCTTCCGGAAGTCGGAGAACGAATACCAGGCGAAAATTAAGTCTGGCATGAAGTTCACCCCGCTGGTGTTTATCATGAAAGCCTGTGCTCAGGCACTGCGCGAATATCCGGTGTTCAACTCGTCGCTGCACGAAGACGGCGAACACCTGATCATGAAAAAATACGTCAACATCGGTATTGCTGTAGACACGCCAAATGGTCTGGTCGTGCCGGTGGTGCGTGATGTCGACAAGAAAGGCATCAAGCAGCTGACCGAAGAGTTATCAGAGATCAGCGTCAAAGCGCGTGACGGCAAGCTTAAAGCGGCTGACATGCAGGGTGGATGCTTCTCGATTTCAAGCTTAGGTGGTATCGGCGGTACCGCATTCACACCAATCGTGAATGCACCGGACGTGGCTATCTTAGGCGTGTCGAAAAGCGAAATGAAGCCAGTGTGGAACGGCAGCGAGTTTGTGCCGCGACTGAAACTGCCACTGAGCCTGTCCTACGACCATCGTGTCATTGACGGCGCAGTCGCCGCGCGGTTCACTACGTATCTGAACCACGCGCTGTCTGATATTCGCAAGCTACTGCTGTAGTGATTGAAAAGCCGCCTGTGATTGAGGCGGCTTTTGTCCGTTCGCTGCCGTCATTCGAGCGAATTAGGCGGCGAATGGACAAGACGTTGGATTAAATTCTCGGTACAATATTGCCCACTTCGCGCAATTTGTATCTATATGTACAAAATTTTGGACTAACAGGTTGCTTACCGGATGAGCGGGTCAATTAAGTACCCGGGTAAGTTAAACGGTTAACTATAGGGGTCATCATGAGTAACGAGATTAAAACTCAGGTTGTAGTGCTGGGCGCAGGACCTGGCGGGTATTCAGCAGCATTCCGCGCGGCCGATTTAGGCCTCGACGTGGTATTGGTTGAACGTTACAGCACCTTAGGCGGTGTTTGCTTAAACGTTGGTTGTATTCCTTCAAAAGCACTACTGCATTTAGCCAAGCACATCGAAGATTCCAAGCACATGGGCGACCATGGTGTAACCTTCGGCGAACCTAAGATCGACCTGGACAAAATTCGCGCGCACAAAGAAAAAGTAGTCGGCCAGTTAACCGGCGGCCTCGACCAGATGTCGAAAATGCGTAAAGTGAAAGTAGTTACCGGTAAAGGTGAATTCACCGGCGCCAACGAACTGAAAGTGTCTGGCGACAAAGAGACCACTATCAAGTTTGACAACGCCATTATCGCAGCCGGCTCACAGCCAGTCGAACTGCCGTTCATTCCACATGAAGACGAGCGTATCTGGGACTCAACCAGCGCACTTGAGTTGCCATTCGTACCAGAGAAAATGCTGATTCTTGGTGGTGGTATCATCGGTCTGGAAATGGGCTGTGTCTACAGCGCACTGGGCTCGAAACTGGACGTGGTTGAGTTCATGGACCAGCTGATCCCAGCGGCCGACAAAGACCTGATCAAAGTCTTCACCAAAGAAATGAAAACCAAGTATGAAAACATCATGCTTGAAACCAAAGTAACTAAAGTTGAAGCCAAGAAAGACGGCATCCACGTTACCTTTGAAGGCAAAAACGCACCAGACAAGCCAGTTAAGTACGACGCGGTTCTGGTCGCGGTTGGCCGTACTCCAAACGGTAACAAAATCGGTGCTGACAAAGCCGGCATTGAAGTTGACGACAAAGGCTTTATCAAAACCGATAACCAGCTGCGCACCAGCGCTGACAACATCTTCGCCATTGGTGACATCATTGGTCAGCCAATGCTGGCGCACAAAGCCACTCACGAAGGCCACGTAGCGGCTGAGAACATCGCAGGCAAGAAGCACTTCTTCGAACCTAAGGTGATTCCTTCTATTGCGTACACCGACCCGGAAGTGTGCTGGGCAGGTTTGACCGAGAAAGAAGCCAAAGAGCAGGGCGTTAAGTACGAAGCTGTAACCTTCCCATGGTCAGCATCGGGCCGTGCCATTGCGTCAAACTCAACCAATGGTTTCACCAAGCTGATTTTCGATAAAGAAAACGACCGCTTGATTGGTGGCGCAGTTGTTGGCTCACACGCTGGCGAACTGATGGGCGAAATCTGCCTGGCCATCGAAATGGGCAGCGACGCCGAAGACATCGCGCTGACCGTTCATGCTCACCCAACGCTGCATGAATCAGTTGGCCTTGCCGCTGAAATGTACGAAGGTTCAATCACTGACTTGCCGAACAAAAAGGCGAAGAAGAAGTAACCTTTAGCTTACTTTCAGTTTAGGTATGAACCTAAAAACCCAACCAATCGGTTGGGTTTTTTTATGCCCGCGGCCCGGCAAGTGTCAGGGTTGCAATCGCAAAGTGAACCTTATAATCTGGATTTTCAACTTAACGAAATAATTACAATTGCCCTCCGCATGCAGCCTGCTTTAACGGATTAGAGCGTACAGCCCCATCTACCTCTGTTCAATTTCAGCACCCGCATGATCGAATCTGCGTAGCTCTTAGCAGGGGCGGTAGCGTGGGCGCTATAACCTGCATACGGCTACAAATGGGATAAGGAAAATAACCATGTTCAAAACATCTCGTCTTGCGGTGCCAGTTGGGTTCGAGGTTGAAAGCCCTATTGGCGTTATAAACACTTAAACGGAGACAATAGATTGTCATCAAATAACGAAGGTTTTAAGGACTCGGAAACGCTGACGGCCTGGGTTCGATACATGCTGTATGCTCAGATTATCGTTGTCTTAGTTTCTATGGCATCGAACTACTTCGAGTATCAGTTATTACTCGACTATCAAAGTGGAAACTACGTATCCCGGGAGCAAGCCGAGGCAGATGGAGCAGCTAATGACTACCGCCAGAGTCTGGTTGGATTTCTCTTTCTAATTATTTTTGCAGTCTCCGGCTTCATGATACTGCGTTGGATCCATAGAGCTAATCATAACGCTAGAGCCCTGGGTGCGAACAATATGAGATTCTCACCAGGTTGGTCCATAGGATTCTACTTTATACCCGTTCTGGCGTTATGGAAGCCATACCAGGCCATGAAGGAAATATGGCAGGCCAGCAAAAAGCCCTCCGACTGGGAGTCACAATATACAAGCGGAATAGTGCAACTTTGGTGGCTGGTATGGCTTGCTTCAAGTTTTCTTGGCTACGCACTTCTCAGGAGTGCTATGCGGGTAGAAGACCTTCAGGATCTAATTAATCTCAATATTTTCGACCAGGTTGGCTGTGTCTTAAGTATCTTCCTGGCGCTGATTTTCCTAAACATCGTAAAACGAATTCATAATTTTCAAACCAGCCATCTCGCAAGTACGCATAACGAGATGCAGGCGACACCTGCAAGCGTTGGATAATTGGTTATTTGAAGAAAATTATTTTGTTTTACGATACATGAATATGTATGGCGGTTGTGCTGCATCATCGGTTTCAATTCCGGCAGAGCAAATCGTTGAAGAATAAGCATAACAAACGCCTTAGACATCGCGGCCTTCGGCCGCTGGACTCGCAATAAGTTGCTCGCGTTTGGGCGGGCGTTATGTGCGCACGGTTTACAGGTAATCGAGGAAAACTTGATGACTGATTATTCTGGCTCTTGCCTGTGTGGCAATGCGAAATTTGAAGTGCAAGGGAACTTTGATGGCTTTTACCTGTGTCATTGTCAGCATTGCCAAAAGGATACCGGGTCTGCTCATGCGGCAAATCTATTTTCGAGCTCAGCCAAGTTGACCTGGTTGGCGGGTTCAGATTCTGTGACTACTTTCACGCTCCCAGGCACTCGCCACAAGAAAAGTTTTTGTAAGTTCTGCGGTTCCGCATTGCCAATCATTCACGAGGTGGGGCTACTCGCCATTCCCGCCGGGTGTTTGGATACGGAGGTCTCTATGTCACCAACAGCTCACATCTTTACATCTAGCAAAGCTGTTTGGGATAAAGGTTTAGGTGATGTGCCAGAATTCGAGGGGCTGCCAGAGTGAGCAGCTGTCACATAACAAGCCGTGGCAGTTCGCGCTTATCGACGCCGGACTCGCTACGCTCGCGCTGCACAGGGGCGTTATGTAATTGGGAGAGTCTGTGGCTAGATCAGTAGAGCCAATGTCGGATGGCCTGCTAAGGCAAAGGAGAAATCTATTTGCGTTGTCGGCACTAATATGGTTTTTAAAATTTGGTGAAGTTGAAATTGACAAGCTAAGTTTTCTGGGTATCGAATTTAAGACGTTTTCTAATCCAGATGCTATCTATGTAGCGATCTGGTTGGCTTGGTTCTATTTTGCTTTTCGATATTATCAGTATTTTGTACAAGAAGGGTTTCCAAAGCTCTATGCTGCGTATACAGACCTCTTGGATGAAATATGTGCACCAAAGGTTACCCGATTAGTTCGAAAAGAATACCCCAACGACTTTAGGGAAGACTGCGGATACCGGACACTTAAGAAATGGAAATGGGTATACCACGGCCAACAGCAGACAGGACAAGATAAAGGCTCTGGAGAAATGACTGTCGAAAACTTCGAAATGCAGTTTTCTCCTTGGTGGCTTTGGAAAGAGATATTATGGTCAATTTGGCACATAGTAATAAATAGAAGCGTAGTAACAGACTATATTCTCCCAATTCTATTGGCTCTATATATCTTGGTTACTGCATGGTCAGGCTGGGAAGGGGGAATATCTGAAATCTATCAACGCAGTGCAATTACATAACAAGTTTGTGAAAAGGACGCTCCTGACGTCGCGCCTTTTACAAAAGCGTTATGCATTACCCCACGAGGAACTCCGATGAAGAAAGAAAGATCTCTAGATGAGCAAAGAGACGAATTTGCTCGGCGTCGCCTGATAGCGACTCCAATCGCAGGAATGGTTGCATGGACTTTAATTGGAGTTAGCTCGCTTTTTCTTAGCCCCTTTGCGATTTCTTTGGTTCTTTTTGTAGCTACTGGTTCAATTGTCTATCTGGGGATGTTTATATCAAAGTTTACTGGCGAAAATTTCCTCGATAAAAGCAGGCCAAAGAATACTTTCGATACGCTCTTTTTATACTCAGTAGGCATGTCAGCTCTTGTATACGCCATTGCGATACCCTTCTTCCTGATTGATTACACCTCGTTGCCGCTTACCGTCGGAATTCTGACAGGGCTAATGTGGCTTCCGATTTCTTGGATCATTCGGCATTGGATTGGGCTAGTGCATGGAGTTGCCAGAACAGTAGCAGTTTTATTGGTTTGGTACCTTTTTCCAGATCATCGATTTTTAGCTGTTTCTGCAGTAATTGTCTTGCTTTACGCTTTTGCAATACTGGTGCTCGAGAATAGGTGGCGGGGTGTGAGCCCAAATGCATAACAAGTCAATTAACTGCGCGCATGCGGCGCCGGACGTGCTAGCGCACGCCGGTTATTTCAGGTGTTAGCGGCCTAGCCTAAGGAGAATCATGGACAAACAATATTGGCTCGTAGGTGCGATGTGGGGTGGTTCAGATGATGCCCTGAAAGACTTCATTGTCCGTCAGTATTGGTATTGCTGGGACATTAACGAAGCAGCCGAATCAGATAGCAATGTTGGAAACTCCATAGCTACACAACGTGAACGATTCCGACAAATACGGCGCGGAGACCGCATCGCAGTAAAACGCATGCTTGGTCGTGGTTCTGCTGATATGGAAGTTCGTGCCTTAGGGGTAGTGCGCGACGTAGATTTTGAAGAGTGGCGCGTTTACGTTGATTGGTTAACTGATGATCAGTTTGCGCGAAAAGTGCCATTGCATGGCTGTACGGCTTCAATTCACGGGCCTTTCGACTCTAATGATGCGTGGGTTCAGAATGTGTTTTGTATATAAAGCGCTAACAAGGCCAGTCACGGCGACGGTTACTGCATTGCGGCTTCGCTTCCATTCCGTAACCGCGCGTGCTGAGCGGCGTTAGGGCTATGAAAAAAACTGAGATGACGTGGCGAAAGGTAACAGACTCTGACGGTAACGACGTTACAGAGGAATTGGAGGTTTTTGCCGATATATATGGTTTGGAAAGAGCTGCGTCGGGCCGATACAGTCTCTTGCTGCTCTATGGTCTCTACTATTTGAGTAATGCTGGGCGTCTAAACCCTGCTAAAGTGATGGAAGAAATAAAGGCTCTTGAAGGTCTCCGCCAATCTAGCTGTACCAAACCCGCATCAATATTCAGACGCAATCAACCTCTAAGAGGTTTGTGGCATAAGCATTATCTTGAGGGCGGGATGTCATCAATGGCAATAAATCTTCAAAAAGGAATGAGAAAGTATGGCATTCCTTGTGCTAAGCGAATGGTTGAAGAAGCTCGAGAATCTGGCGAAGAAAGGTATTTTTCTGAAAAGGACGTGCTCTCTATTGCGCGTGATGTAGTGGAAGGAAACTGGAAGCGCCTGATGAAAGAGTCTGCGCTAACCGGGCAATGGATTATCTTCGCGCGACACGGTGGGAATAATTACTATCTGTGTGTAGCTAACCACACCACCGGAGACCAAAAGATTCGGGACCAAATTGATGCAATCTGCGTTCAGGAATTCCCGTTTCTAAAGAGAATTCTTTCGCCGCCAGCAGGTGCAAAGCATGATCTGGGCAATGAATGACTGCCCTAACAAGGCCAGGCAAGGCGACGTCTTTTTCGTTGCGGCTTCGCCTTCACTACAAAGCCGCACATGCTGGCGGCGTTATACCTAAACCCAAGAGACGAGCATGGAAGAAATATTCAACGTCATATCAGAAAAGCCGGAGTATTTTGCATGGGCATTTGGTTTAATCAATGCGCTTTGGTTGGGTTTCGTGTATTTCAATAAAAAGCGACATGAGAGTGAGCTTATAAAAATTAAACAATCCCTCGACCTTGATCTTCAGCGAAGGATGAAAGTTTTTGAGATGAAGGCCTCCCAATATGAAGCCTACTTTCGACACATTGACAGTATTCATAATAGGCACAAAACGGACTATCAAGACGTTTTTATACCCATAATGAATAAATTCATGTCTTCTTATTTACAGGCTTCGACAAGCAATGATGAAGCCGCAGCTACGGCTGCAACCATTGAGTTTTCTGAGCAAATATCCAAAATAACTCACGATGGATTTCAAGAGCTTGGGGTTATTGAATCAGAAACAAATAGTCTTCGTTTGACAGCAAGTGATGAGGTTGCATTACTACTTGATGAAATTAAGGAGATTTACTCGGCCATGTTTACTGCGTCGGGAAAAATGATGTCGGACCTGGTTCAGATAACCATTAATAACGACCAAGAGCTTGCTAATCAAAATCAAGCTGAGCTTTATCGTCTCGGAGAATTGGCAAAATCAAAATCTAAACAGCTTAGAGAGCAAATGAGAATTGACCTCAAGCAGATTTAGGTATAACAAACGGCTGTTGTCGCACCTTCGGGGCTGGGACGGCCTCTCCGCCGCTGCGCGGCTACAAGTCCGCCCCAAAGCCGGGCGTTAGGGATACGGATATCAGAACCTTGAGTAAAGTTGTTTTAACTATCTGGATTACTGGCTTGGTTGTCGGAGGTGCAACGCATGTATTCGATAACATATATTTCGGATTCCTCCCATACAGATTTGCACCCGATTGGTTAAATATTTATTGGTCCTCTTTGGGAGTGTTGGATTTTCTAGCGGCTCTCTTACTATGGAAGAAGCGTAAGTTGGGAATTTTGCTGGCGATAGCAATCATGGTTAGCAATGTGGCAATTAACTCGTTAGCGCTGCATTCTTTGGGTGTACTTTCAGAGAATCTTCCATTACAAATTCAAAGTATCTTTTTAGGTTTCTGTTTAGGTTCAGCATATTTACTTTGGCAAAAAAGGGGAATATAGGATCGCTCATAGCGTATTCCCTAACAAGGTCAGGCAAGCGACGTCTTGCGTTGCGGCTTCGCCTTCACTTTTAGAAGGCATATCACTATGGAGCCAAGCTCAGAGAGCAGTCCGAGGCCAATGGCTAACAAGTTGCTGCACACGGATAAATTACTCGCTGCGCTCGCAATTTACCGGTGAGCAAGGCGTTAGCTTACAATCGGAGAAGGAGAGAATTTAATTGCCTTGGATTGAGTTGGAGTTTTCGAAAAAAGCTGTTAGACGAGCTGGCGATTACCTTATTAGTGGGGAATTCGATTTAGATACTTATTTTGAATCTTATGAGGCACTGGATAACTGGCGGAACTCTCACGAGTATCCAATTCAGTCAATGCTCGGATATTTCAGAAAAAAGTCTTTTGAAATCGACTCAGAAGCGGTCGTGGTCAGACGACTAAAAAGAACTCCATCTATTCTCGCCAAGTTAAAGCGTGAACACGGAATGAAACTTGACAGAATGGAAGACATTGGTGGCTGTAGAATAGTGGTTTCTACGAAAGAAAAAGTATATGAAGTACGAGATGCCATAGTTGATGGAAGAACAAGAAACATTCTTCGCCGCCAACGGGATTACATAAAAAAACCAAAAAATTCAGGTTATAGGGGGATTCACCTAGTTTATCGCTACAACGGAGCGAAAAAGCAATATTCAGCCCACTCGATAGAGCTTCAAATTCGTAGCAAAGTACAACATTCATGGGCTACAGCTGTAGAAGTCGTTGGTACATTTACCCGACAGGGTTTAAAGGCTAGTCAGGGTCACGAAGCTTGGCTTAATTTTTTTAAGTTAGCTAGCATCGCATTTGAAGATATTGAAAACAAAAGGCTAGCTAAGAGCGCCGAGTCAAAAGAGCGTTTAGAGCTTGTAAAGTATATAGAGCGCCTAGGGGTAATACATAAACTAAGAGCTTTTGCTGTATCGACCAACCATTTAGGTAGGGACAAGAAGAATAAGAATGACTATTTTTTGCTAATTCTCGAAGTAGATAAATCGAACATTAAAGTAGTAAGGTATTCACGCCATCACATTGGTAGAGCTACAAAGAAATATGCGGAATTAGAAAAAGAATTTAAAGACAACAAAGATAAAGACGTTGTGTTGGTTTCAGCTGAATCGGTTCATGGGCTAAAAAAGGCGTACCCAAACTATTTCGCCGACACTACGGAGTTTTCTAAAAATATCGAAAAAATTTTAGAAGCTAACAAAGCGTTGCACCAGACAAGCCGGTGAACGCGGCGTTAGCGAGAAAAAAGCATGGCTCTTGCACTTTTTGACTTCGATGGAACGGTCACAACTCATGAGACGATGCCTGTCTTTATCAAGCTATCAGTAGGTAAGAGAAGGCTTGTATTTGGTCATCTTATACTAGCGCCCTTGATATTGGGCTTTAAGCTTGGATTTGTATCGGGCGTTGTGATTCGCCGTGTGATTGTGCGATTAGCATACAGCCGTGTGCCAATTGTCCGGCTTGAAAGAAGTGGTCACCAGTTTGCTGAGCAATACTTATCTGCTTCGCTTCGCCCAGAAGCCATGGAACGTATTAATTGGCACAAAGATAGTGGGCATAAAGTTGTTATTGTATCTGGCGGTTTAGATATCTATTTAGCCCCATGGTGCCAAAAACATGGACTTGACCTTATTTGTTCTTCCCTAGAACACCGAGAAGGCCTATTGACAGGGAAATACGATGGCGAGCAATGCGTGCTTTCTGAAAAAGTTCGGCGTGTGCATGAACGGTATGACCTCGACTCATTTGAATCTATTTATGCTTATGGTGATACTTTGGAAGACAAAGATATGCTTAACATTGCAACTAATGCATATTATCAGTGGCAGCACGTTGAATCGGCTACAAAGCGCTAACAAGTCGCATCAGTACGCGCCTGCGGCACCGGACAACAGCTTTGCTGTTGCCGCTGTGCTAAGGCGTTAGCTGAATAGAGACTTTGATGATTTTTACACACTCATACAGAGATGGTAAGCATTGGACTATCTCTCACCGTGAGCTAGATGGATATAGCTATAAAGGTCAACCAGTAGAGTTATGGGTTAGCAGATATTCTGACTACAGATCATATGATGAATATAGTGCCTCCATTAGGGCTAAAGACAGTGATTGTACAGAACTTGCGTCTTGTGATTTTAAAAGGAGCCTCTACACAGTATTGAACTGGGCACGGAATAATTTAGACGGTAAACCACATCAATTTAGTGAAACTGATTTAAGGCACAAAAAAGCACTTTCTTCAATAAAAGGAGAAGCTGCAGAACATTACATTGCCGGCTACTTAATGATGGAGTTTGGCTTTATTGTTTCTCTAGCGAGCCCTAGTATGCCAAGCTATGACTTACTGGTTGTTAATCCGATAAATAATAAAACCTGTAAACTTCAGGTGAAATTTAGGAGTAACTCAAACTCAACGTTATCTATCAGCTGCTTTGACTTTGATTTTTTGGTTCTACTCGATAAACCATATCATGAATATGTAAAGGTCAAATTAGACGGCGAAGAAAAATCTAGACCGGTAGCAAAGTTTAACGTTTGGGTAGTAAACAAAGAATGGGTTAAAGGTGATTGCGAAGCCTTCGGGTATTTAAGAAATCCAAGGTATTCAGACTATCTTCATAACTGGGAGCAGGTCGTATCATTTCTAACATCAGCTAACAAATCAAGCCAAGGGACGCAGCAGAACTGCCCCCATGCTTGAGGCGTTAGCGAGTAGAGTGATATGAAATTGCGAGCCGCCGAAGCATTGGATCTTTCAACAGTTTTAAGTTGGATAGACGACGAGCAATCTTTGCGAATGTGGGCCGGCCCGAAGGTTCAATATCCAGCATCGCCTGAGAATATATGGTCTGAGGTGGGCGCATCCGCAGACAATGCATACACCTTCGTTGATGGCGAAGGCGCTGTTATTGGTTTTGGTCAAATGCTGCTGAAAGCTAATAACTCACTTCATTTAGCGAGGTTGATTGTAAATCCGGAGTTTCGAGCGCGAGGCATAGGTCGCAATCTTTGTTTGGCGCTTATGAGTATTGCTGGCTCTAAGTATCAACCAGAATATTTTACGCTCAACGTGTACGAGTCAAACAGAGCGGCATTGGGTCTTTATGAATCGTTAGGGTTTTCTGTAACAAGAGAAGACTCAGGTCTTGTTGCAATGGTTAAGCCGCTAACAAGTTTAGGCAAGGGACGCTACTGACGTCGCGCCCATGCTACAAGCGTTAAGTTTCAGTCGAGATCGAGTATGAAGCCAGAAGTTAAAGTGAGATCTACAGATCAGGATGAGCGGCTAAACTCGATCCTGGATGTTATTACTGACGTTGATTGCCGAGACCATTTTACAAGTCATCTTGGAGAGCCGCAGCATGTGCAGAAAGCTATTGTTACAAATTTCCAAAACTCAGTCTTTCAAAGGTTGCAGGATAGTATTCCTAGCTTGAACTGGACGATGGAATATACGCCGTCCAAAAGCCAGAAGGATTCAATTGATATCTATGGCGAAGCTGAAGAGCTTGTAGTGGCGATAGAGCTGGATAAAAATCGAGCAGACCAAGTAGCTAAGAAGTTTGTGTCTCGAATAGCGCTACTGCCAGATAAAAAAGTATACTTTTTATCCCTATGCTATCCGGGTACTGCAGGAATGAATCTGAACGAGTGCGTGAAGTATTTTGGTTACTGCGCAAATCTGGCTAAACGAATGTCAGGCGTTTATGCAGGGCTGGTCATTGGAAAAATTTAACAAGGCCAGTCACGGCGACGGCTTTTTCGTTGCGGCTTCGCCTTCACTACAAAGCTGCGCGTGCTGGCGGCGTTAGGTTTCATAGCCTGTACCAAACTGAGTCTACAGGTATAATTATTTTTACTTCAAAATCCAACGCGATAAGGTTATCCAATGAAGATGAGCTCATATAGAAGGAAGCAATTACAAAAAATTGGACAGCACGAAGTAGCACATTACATAGTTGCAAGAATTCTTGGTTTTGAGGTTGGAGGTATTAGCTTAAAAATTACTCATATACACGACGGTCATGAAGCTGGTTCTATAATAAAATTATATGGTGGACTTAGTGATATTTCAGATGTCTCTACATATTTAGAGAATAGGATAATTGTGCTGTATGCAGGGGTTCTTGGAGAGTCAATAGAAAATGGTGAAGTAAATAATACCTATGCTCTGGAAGAACTACATAAAGGTGGGAAAAGTGATTTTGACAAAGTAAGAGAGCTACTCCAAGTTTTAAATAATATCAAATATCCAAATGCACATAATGAAGATGATGCTAACAAAAATCTCGATTTTATTAATAATTGTCTTTGGAACAAGGCTGCAAAGCTAGTTGGGGAAGAGCACGCAATTATTACAGGGCTTGGTAGCAGGTTAGCTTCTGAAGTAAATTTAGTGGGAGATGAATTTAAGCTATCCCATGAGGAAATTGATCTATTGCCTTCTATACAGGCACGGTTCCATTAAATTAAAACCTAACAAAGCATTTAAGAGTGATTCCCAACGCTTGGCATTTTTCATTCCATCGTTGGGTTTTGTGTTTACGGTGGTATGTCTAGGTTTTGTGGTAGCGTTGCTCACACCTTAATGCGGCGTTAGCTCCCCGAGTTACCCACAAACAGTAGACACCTTCTATAGTTAGGTAGCCCCTAGCAGGAGGTGTTTCATGACCAAGAAACGGCAGGTATATACCGAGGAATTTCGTAGGGAAGCAGTACGCCGAGCGGATCAGCCCGGCAACACGGCAGCATCCGTCGCCAAAGAATTGGGATTGCATCCCGGTCAGATCTACAACTGGCGGCGACAGTTCACCCGGCTTT
>NZ_PIPO01000003.1 GCF_003986975.1 Aliidiomarina soli
GTGTGGAAGCGCAGTAATGTGTTGAGCTAACCTGTACTAATTGCCCGTGAGGCTTAACCATACAACACCAAAGACGTATGACTCTGCACGAGTGCGTGTTGAGGGTATTACTGACAGAGATTTTTTTGACGCAGCGTCTATCTATACGATGACGTTGAAGTTACAACAGCTTGTTGAAGTTGAACCAAATTTGTCTGGCGGCCATAGCGACGTGGAACCACCTGAATCCATTCCGAACTCAGTAGTGAAACATGTCAGCGCCGATGGTAGTGTGGGGCCTCCCCATGTGAGAGTAGGACACCGCCAGGCATCCAAACGAAAGAAACCCCAGCCAACCGGCTGGGGTTTTTTCGTTTGGCATGTTTAAAAGCAGGCGCGGGGCTTGAATCTTGAATGGGAATGGGATGGTTCATCTCTCCACCCACTGTGGACCCATTCAAGATTCAAGCCCCGCGCCAGGGTTGCCCATCCCCACACCGAGCACCATCTACCATCGACAGCCAATCCACCACCAGCCCACACCAACAAAAAAAAAGGGCAGCCAAAGCCACCCTTCCAATCAACCTTCAAGAACAGCTTCAGCGACTACTGCTGAATACCTTCAATCGAAAGGTAGATCTCAACTTCTTCAGCGTCCGGACCAAGTTCATAGTCAATTCCATAGTCCGCCAGCGCAAAGGTATAGCTGCCTTCAAAGCCACGACGGGTATTTCCCCATGGATCTTCACCAGCACCAACCTGGTCAACTTCAAATTTAATTTCTTTCGTCACGCCGCGTAAGGTGAATTCGCCGTGCAGAACACCACCGCCGTTTCCGTCGGGTTCAAAACCTGTGCTCACAAACGTCGACTGGGGAAATTTTTCTACGTCAAGAAAGTCGCCGCTGCGGAGGTGTGTATCGCGTTCGCCGTGGTTAGAATCAATACTTGCGGTGTCAATGGTCACTTCTACCGAAGCGGCTTCAGGGTTACTTTCATCGTAGCTAAATGAGCCTTCAAAGTCATTGAAACGACCTAGCAACCAGCTGTAGCCCAGGTGGTTTATTTTGAACTGGATGAATGCGTGAGCACCTTCGGTGTCGATGACGTAGTCATTCGCAGATGCCGCTGGAGCAGCTAATAGAGTTGTAAGCGCTGCTGCAAGTAAAGTTTTCTTCATAGTTATTCTCCGTTTGCATAGATTTAATTAAGTTGTTGGCTTCTGGTTTATCAAGCCAATACATCAACGATATTAGACCTATAAAGTAAAAAGAAAACCGTTAATTTTCGCTTGTATCATTCGATTTAATAGATTGCGGGTTTGCGCACTCTTTTCAGATCGAAGCTGCCCACTAGTTAACAAATTGCGATAGAATAAGCGATTGTACGTTACCGAACTTAATTTAGTTAAGGGCACCATGTTTTCGCTGCAGGATAAACATAGCTTTGCATTGCCAGTTTACGGCTCTGACGTCCATTTGATTTCAGAGCCTGAGCACTTATCGGATGTTCAGTGGACCGAGGATAGCGTTATCCTCGGCGAAGGAAGCAACACTATCTTCACCGCGGACTTCGCTGGCCAGCTTATTTTAAACCGCTTAATGGGACATCAGATAGAGAAGGAGCCCACTGGTTATGAAGTCATACTGGCTGCCGGAGAGAACTGGCATTACTGGGTAGAAACCTTAGTGCGGCAGGGCATTGCCGGGCTGGAAAATTTAGCCCTTATTCCCGGTAGCGTCGGTGCGACACCTGTGCAGAATATTGGGGCCTATGGGGTTGAGGTGGCGAAGTTTATTCGTAGCGTACGCGGGGTCGATTTGAGTTCGCAGCAACCTTTTGAACTACTCGCTGACGAGTGCAAGTTTGGCTATCGGGATAGCATATTTAAGCAGCCTGGCTATCAAAGTTACTTTATCACTGATGTAACCTTCTTTTTCCCTCACGACTGGAAACCCTGCCTCGATTATCCGGATCTCAGTGGGTTACCCTCCGACTCCAGTGCAGAGCAAATATTTGAGCAGGTCGTTGAGGTTCGCCAGCGTAAATTACCTGACCCGAAAGTTTTACCAAATGCAGGGAGCTTCTTTAAGAACCCGATTGTTGGGCGCACTACTTTGCGGCGTTTATTACAGCGTCATCCGGACCTTCGTTATTTTGAACTGGATGAAAACCTGGTTAAGCTCGCCGCCGCCTGGTTAATTGATCAAACTGGCCTTAAGAGCCTCCGTGTCGGTGGCGCCGGTGTCCATCAGCGGCAGGCTTTGGTGCTGGTGAATGCCCGCGAAGCCAGCGGACAGGATGTCATTGATCTGGCGTTGCAGGTTCGCAAGCAGGTCTATCAGCGCTTCGGTGTCACCTTAGAACCGGAAGTTCGTTTATTGAATAGTCAGGGCTCAATAGTATTATGACCAACGCCGCAATCAGACTTGATGACCAGTTGATCGAACTGTTAGCCGATGGCCACTTTCATTCCGGACAAAAACTAGCCGAACAGCTAGGAGTTAGCAGAACGGCTATCAACAAGCATATGAGCTCTCTTGAGGCACTCCAGCTCGATGTGTTCAGAGTTCATGGGAAAGGTTACAAACTGTCAGAGCCACTGCAGTTACTCGACCAGACCGCGTTACAGGCGCTTGCTGCGGATCAACAGGCTCCGCTATTGGTTAAACGTGTTACCACATCAACCAACGACGATTTGAAACATTGGCTTGCCGATAGTAAAGAACCACTATCAGCAGGCAGCGCGGTGATCGCGGAAATGCAGACTGCCGGCCGCGGTCGCAGGGGCAAAACCTGGATATCGCCTTTTGGCGCAAATATCTATTTGTCGGTCTACTGTCCGTTGGATGATGGACTTGGAAGTGCGCTCGGGCTTAGCGTAGCGGCTGGGATTGGCCTTGCTCAGAGTCTGCAGGAAGCCGGGATTGAAGGCGTTTCGGTAAAGTGGCCAAATGATGTTTATATAAAAGGCGCCAAAGTAGCCGGAATTCTTGTGGAGTTGGAAGGCCAGGCGACCAGTGGTGGTCACGCGCTGGTAGGCATAGGCTTAAACCTGCGCATGCCGGAGCGATTGCGCCGTAACATTGACCAGGACTATACGGATATTCAGTCTCACCTTGCTGAGCCGCTAGTCAGACAGGAGTGGGCTGCCTTGCTGCTTAACAGCACCCGCGATGTACTAAACAATTTTAGTCAGCACGGACTATCCGGCATGGTCGAAACCTGGCGCACCCTCGACCATTTTTATGGTAAACCGGTACGTTTATTGCTTGGCCAACATGAACAAACAGGTGTGGCACAGGGAATTGACGAACATGGAGCATTGCTGGTGAAACAGGATAGTGGCTTAAAACGTTATTTTGGTGGTGAAGTTAGTGTCAGGGCTGGTCAATGAAATTACTCGAAGTAGGGAACACGCGCTGGAAACTGGCCGACTTTATTGACGATGACGTGCGCTTTATCGGCCATGGGATCGGGCTGCAGGATCTTTTGATGGTGCTGGAGCAATCAGCGACGCAACAATTGATGTTCGCCTCCGTTGCCAGTGATGAGACCAATCATCAACTGCAACAACGGTTAACTCAGGCGGGGATTGATTTTATTCAGGTGGTTACCCAGGCGGAGTTTGCCGGAGTGCAGAATGCCTATGCTGATTATCAACGCTTAGGTGTGGACCGCTGGCTGACCTTATTGGCAGCGCGCTCACTCACCAGCAGTCATTGCGTAATTGTCGATGCAGGTACTGCCATTACCCTGGATATCCTCGATAAAGACGGTCAGCACCAGGGTGGCTGGATAGCGCCGGGTTTGCATACCATGCAAGATGCTCTGGTGGCCCGCTCAAATCGCATTAAGGCGCGTTATGACGCTCCCCGTGCTGAGCTTGGGCAGTGCACCGAGGATGGTTTGTTTCTTGGCTGTCAGGCCGCCTTAAGAGGTTTTGTCGAGCAAGCTCATCAGTATGTTCAAGCAAACTACCGGGAACCCGTCAGCTGGTTTTTTTCAGGTGGTGGGACCGAGCACCTTACCCTTGATTATATCCATAACGCCCAGTTACGACCGCATCTGGTACTGGAAGGGCTGGCAGTGGTTGCGAGACAGTCAAAATAGCGTTGCAGCCTGACCCTATACTGAAGTTTTACCAGTAGCCGCCGATAGCATTGAAAGAGCAGCTCCATTGGTAAGCTTTATTTATTTAGCGAGGCAGTTATGTATAAATCATTCATCACACTGATGACCTGTAGTTTCGCCCTGTACAGCACTGTGTTGTTGGCCCAGGACGTGCGGTTGCCAGTGCGCGGAGTAGAGGCCGTTCAGCTTTACTCGGATGATGAACTGGTTCGTATGATCCGTGACAATACCCACTTTCAGCGGGTTCGCGACGAAGACGATTGTCAGTTGTATCAGGATATTCGTGCCCAGGCTGAAGTTGAACGCCGACCCAGTTATCAGTTGTTGTATGGCGACATGCTGGCATACGAAGTCTGCTATGAGCGTGATGTGGAACTGGGCGTGACTTACATGGAAGCGGCCGCCGCCCAGGGAATGCCGGAAGCAATTGAGCAGATGGGTCGCTATTATCACCGCGGTCAGTTTGTACAGAAGGATGTTGACCGCGCCATCCTTTATCTGCGTGAGGCATCTGCCATGGGCAGTCTGCGCGCGCAAAAACGATTTGCAGACATCTTACTGGCAGGCCATGGAAGCCCGCTGGATTATGAAGCGGCGTACCATTATCTGCACAACTCTGTAGTTGCAGACCGCAGTGAACATGCCGCAATACAGCGACGTCTCGAAGCACTTGCTGAGCTGCTCCCCCCACGTATTGTGGAGCGTGCTCGTAGCCCACTGGACTCCTAGTGCGAGCATAGCCGGCAGTGAATAGCAGGTAAAAAAACGGCTCATTGAGAGCCGTTTTTTGTTTTATCAGTTTTACTATTAACCCCGTGCTTTATGAAAGCCGATTTTTAAAGTCCTGATAGTTAAACTCTCGCACCAGTTCAAAGCTACCATCTTCACGCAGGATGCCAATGCCGGGGTGCTCGACCCCGTTAAAAAACGTGGTCTTTACCATCGTGTAGTGGATCATGTCTTCGAATATCACCCGGTCACCTGGCTTAAGTTCGTTGGCGAAACTCCACTCACCGATTACATCACCAGCGAGGCATGAATTGCCACCAAGCCGATAGTTGTGAGCCAGTTCGCCTGGGTCACCAGCGTCAGTAATAACAGGCCGATAGGGCATTTCCAGCACGTCAGGCATATGCGCAGTCGCGGAAATATCAAGAATCGCAATCTCCCCAGCGTTCTCTACGATATCGACGACCTCAGATACCAAGGGGCCAGTCTGCCATGCAACGGCCGAACCTGGCTCCAGAATGACATCGACATCGTAGGTTTCACGCAGGCGCTTGAGCTGAGTGACCAAATGGTCAATGTCATAGCCTTCACGAGTCATCAGGTGACCACCACCTAAGTTAATCCACTTCAGGTTATGCAAGTACTGACCAAATTTCGCTTCGACTGCGGCCAGGGTGCGCTCCAGTGCATAGGAGTCACACTCACATAGATTGTGCACATGGAAACCCTCAATGCCACTTAAATCCTGATCTTGCAACTGGCTACTCAGGATACCCAGGCGTGATCCCGGCGCTGACGGGTCGTACAGTTCGGTGTCGGCCTCGGGTTGTTCGGGGTTAATCCGGATCCCAATAGAGACACCTGCAGCCGTCGCCTGGTCGCGGTAGCGCTGCAACTGCGACAAACTGTTAAACGAGATATGGTTGCAGTGCCGTAGCAACACGTCAATATCGTTGTCTTTGTAAGCTGGTGAGTAGGCGTGCACTTCGCTGCCAAAGGTATCGGCTGCCAGTTCAGCTTCCCATGCCGAGCTGGCGGTACAGCCTTTGAGATACTGACTCACTAAAGGAAATGTGCTCCACATGGCAAACCCTTTCAGGGCCAGAATAATGTCGGCACCACTGCGCTGCTGAACCTGTTTCATCAGCTCAAGGTTTTTTCTAAGCTTTGCTTCATCCAGCACATAGCAGGGTGAAGGAATCGCCGGGTTCATATAGGGGTTTGCCATGCTTACCATTTCCTCAGTGTTCAGTCGTAACAGGCTTACTTTTTAAACGGGCTTTGTTCTACTTCGACAACCTGCCACGGTAAGCCATATTGGTTCAGGCGATCCATAAACTCGTCCGGATCAAACTGCTCCATGTTCCATACCCCAGGCTTCATCCACTTACCTTGCAGCATCATTGAAGCGCCGATCATAGCAGGCACGCCGGTGGTGTAGGAAACCGCTTGTGCGCCGACTTCGTCGTTACATTTTGCGTGATCACAGTTATTGTAGATAAAGACCGTTTTCTCTTTGCCGTCTTTAATCCCGGTTACGTAGGTACCAATACAGGTCATTCCTTCGTACCCTTCGGCGAGCGAGCCAGGGTTTGGCAGCACTGCTTTGAGGAATTCCAGCGGCGCAATTTGTTGCCCATTGTAATCTATCGGTTTAATCGACGTCATGCCGACACCTTCAAGCACTCGCAGGTGGTTGAGGTAGGCATCGCCAAAGGTCATCCAGAAACGTGCACGCTTGATAGTCGGGAAATGTTTAACCAACGACTCAAGCTCTTCGTGAAACAGCAGGTAAGAGGCACGAACCCCCACGCCCGGGTAGTCGAGATCTTCACGCACGCTGATAGGATCGGTTTCGTGCCACTCGCCGTTTTCCCAGAATTTACCGCGTTGAGTAATCTCACGAATATTAATCTCTGGGTTAAAGTTGGTGGCAAATGCCTGGCCATGGTCGCCGCCATTGCAGTCGACGATATCCAGGTAATGGACTTCATCGAAGTAGTGCTTAGCTGCGTAAGCGGTGAAGACATTGGTTACGCCTGGATCAAAACCGCTACCGAGCAAGGCCATCAGACCTGCTTCTTTGAATTTGTCGTGATAAGCCCACTGCCAGGAGTATTCGAATTTGGCTTCGTCTTTTGGCTCGTAATTGGCTGTATCCAGGTAGTGCACGCCAGTCTCAAGGCAGGCGTCCATGATCGGAAGGTCCTGATATGGCAGGGCCACGTTGATCACCAGGTCAGGTTTCACTTTATTAATAAGTTCTACCAGCTCAGCCACGTTGTCGGCGTCTACGGTGTAGACACCCACCACGCGGTCTTTGCCCGATTCCTGCTGCAGCTTTTCACATTTTGAAATGGTGCGTGATGCCAGGTGAATCTCGCTAAAGTATTCTGGCAACATGGCACATTTTTTAACTACAACGCCGCTAACTCCGCCGGCGCCAATAATAAGAACTCTGGACATGATGAAACCCTTTTCTGGTTAAACGCGTGTCGCTGAATGAAAAAGTGGGCGCGATTTTGCCTGCGCCCACCTGCTTTTGCAATGCCTGTTTACTAATCTGCGTTCAAATTAGATGATTGCGATTCGCTTTGCAATTTATCAAGTAAGAAGGCCCACTGGTCGCTGACCTGGTCGATGCGCATCCAGGTAGGTGTGCCTGCGCCGTGTCCAGCACGTGTTTCGACCCGCAGTAGTACCGGGTTATCGCAGCTTTGTGCATTCTGTAAAGCCGCGGCAAATTTATAGCTATGCCAGGGCGCAACCCGATCATCGTGGTCGCCAGTGGTTATCAATGTAGCAGGGTAACAGACACCTGGTTCGACATTGTGCACTGGTGAATACGCGTGCAGGGCGGCAAATTCTTCGGCGTCAGTGGCCAGCCCATAGTCACTACCCCAGGCTTTCGCATTGGCACTTGAGGTGTGATAGCGCAGCATATCCAGTACCCCAACGTCGGGTAGTGCCGCTGCGAACAAGGAAGGCTGCTGGGTCATCACCGCGCCAACTAACAGACCACCATTGCTGGCTCCCTGAATCGCTAGCTGTTGCGGAGAGGTATACCCTTCGTCAATAAGGTAGCGGGCAGCGCTAATGAAGTCATCAAATACATTCTGCTTGTTTAGTTTAGTACCTGCTTGATGCCAGTTGGCACCGTATTCCCCGCCGCCGCGAAGATTGGGAATCGCCAGGACCCCACCGTGCTCCAGCCACACCGTATAGGAGGGGTTGTAGGATGGGGTTAACGCAACATTGAAGCCGCCGTACCCGTACAATAAAGTAGGGTTCGCAGAATCCAGTTCAATATCATGCCGGTGAACGATAAACATTGAGACTGCGGTACCATCATCACTTTCATACCAAACCTGGCGGGTCCGGTAGTTACTCAGATCTGCCGGTGATTGGGCGCGGTCGATTTCTTCCACCTGCTGCTGCTCGATATCGTAGCGCAAGGTGACGCCTGGCTCAGTAAAACTGCTGTAAGTGAAAAATGTTTCGAGGTGCGATGCCTGCCCGGTTAAGCTGTCGACGGACCCGATACCCGGCAATTCGACACTGTCTTCATGGCGGCCATAGGCATTAAAAACTTCAATCTGTGAGTGCGCGTCATCCAGGTAATGAGCAAAGAACTTACCGCCGACGTAACGTACTTCACGCAAGGTCGCATCGCGCTCTGCAATCAGTTCTTGCCAGTGCTGAGGTTGCGGTCGATTGACATCAACTGCGATGACGCGGCCGTTCTCGGCTCCTGCGGTGGTACTGAAAAATAACAGGTTGGCATCGCTGTCGATAAATTCGTACAGGCCGTCCCAGTAATCAATGATACGTCGCCAGCGCGCGTCCCGGTTGGTTAAATCAAGAATATGTACGGCATTGCTACTAAAGCCATCAGTGACAGTAGCAACCAGGAAACGGCCGTCGCGGGTTACTTCCGGGTAGGGATTCCAGCTCGGGTACTGACTCAGGTCATAGATACGGCGATCATTGCGCTGGGCACTACCGATACGGTGGAAGTAAATCGCAACTGAACGTGAGTCATCAGCGTCACCGGCAGGCGTTTCCGGGTAGCGGCTGTAGTAAAAGCCCGACCCATCCGGCAGCCAACTGACATTAGAGAATTTGATCCCGGTCAGACGGTCAGCCAGGTCTTCACCACTTTGAATGTCACGTACCCGAAACTCAACCCAGTCAGAACCGCCATCAGAAATGGCGTAGGCCAGGTATCGCGCGTTCGGGCTGACCATAACCCGGGTCAGTGAGACCGTGCCGTCATCGCTTAGCTGATTTGGGTCAAGTAAGGGCCGAGGTGCGCCATTTAACCCTTCACGAACATACAGGACCGACTGGTCCTGAAGGCCATTGTTCTGAAAATGGAAATAGAAGCGCCCATGGCGAAACGGGGTGCTGCTGCGTTCGTAGTTCCATACCTGAGTCAGGCGGGTCTTGAGTGCGTCCCGTTGCTCAAGGTCAGCCAGGTAAGGCAGGGTGACCCGGTTTTGCGCCGCCACCCATTGCTGCGTGGTCTGAGAGTTCACATCTTCCAGCCAGCGATACGGTTCCTGCACGCTGTTGCCGTGGTAATCGGTCACCTGGTCGCTGCGGGGGGAAACCGGATAGTCTAGTTCCTCATCGGCATGTTCAGCGGAGACTTGTTCGGTCGTGGTACAGGCGCTAAGCGCAGCACTGACCGTCATAATGGTAACCATAGAAAACAACAACTTATTCATTAGCTACATACCTATTGGGCGCAGGGGATATTGGCGCATTACTATATCTTTACACTCAACTCGAAACAAATCTGTCGCAGTGCCTTAAGCAAATCTTTACGTCCGTGAATGTTGTAGTGGTCTTGCAATGTCTCTGGCGGCGCCTGATTCACCGCAGCACAGGCTAATAAATGGCTGGCGTTGAGCCATTCAGGGTTGACCAACAACGTTGGCAGCAATGAGGGGAAGTCAAACTGGCCGTTAGCGAAATCAAGCAGGCGTTGATGAGCTAGCGTTTGATATGACTCCTGATGCGGCGCAAAAGGGGTCGTTGCGGCTGACGCCAACTGCTGCTGCAGCCCGTAATTGAGCTTTAGGAGCTGAACATAGCCAGGTAATTCATGCTGGAAAAAGGCTGCCCACTGCGCAATGGAGGGGGCCAACCTGACGTCAGAGGCTTTAACACAAACGCAGGCGTAGCGGCCTGACACTGTATCCGGACGAGATCCCAGACGAACACTTTGATAGCCGTTGTGGTTCCAGAAGCAAACCAGTTCTGCGCTGGCACCAAAGCTGGTCCCTATAAGAGCCGTCCCGGTCTGGTCAGCAAGCTGGTCTATGTGACCAAGCAGAGCGCTGCCAAGTCCCTGTTGTTGCAGTGAAGGCCGGACTGCGATGCGAACCACCCGCAGCATGCGGGTGCTTGCGATTGAAGGGTCTCGCAGATGGCGCGCTAAGAGTTGCGGTAGCAGCGAGCCTGGAGGACGACGCCGTCCGGCGACAATGTCATCGGCCAGCCCGGCAGGTAAACAGCCTTCTTCAGCCAGCCAGGCGACCCCAGTCAACTGCTCACCAGAGTATTGAAGCAGCAGGCTTTGCTGCTCGTCATCCAGTAGCAATTTGAGATCATTTGCACTGGTTTGATAATGCGCGTCCATCAACAGGCTAAAGCAGGTTGTTAACTCCGCTTCATCCAGTGCACTGGCTCGGGAATGGATGTATTTCAATGCCTGCTCGCTGTACGCCGGCCCGGGGAGTTGTTCGTTCTCGCCATTTTGCAGCAACAATCGTTGCTCAAGCCATTCTTCAAGCGGGCAGCCACTAGCATAGCGAAATGGCTCAGTCAGGGTTAGCTGTCGTGCATGGGTAAAGCGTTGCTGAAGGGTTTTCTGAAACTGGATCAGGAAGCCCCGGCCACAACATTCATAGCCCTGAGTGGTGGTCGCCATAATAACCCCGGGATAACGCTGCAGAAGTTTCTCCAGCATATGCCGGGGAAGGTTGGCGGCTTCGTCCAGTAACAGGGTGCCCTGACAAGGCTCAGCATCATCAGCGAGCAAGGCGTCGGGGGCCACGAAACGAGGCGGAGAGCTGGCTTCAGTGATGGGTAAATGGCCATGGCGCAGAACCACCTCTGCCTGGCGTCTTGACGGTGCCGAAATAATGACAGGGTGATTTGCTTCGAGCAGGCGGCGGGCCAATGCGCCCAGCACCGTCGACTTACCGCGGCCACGGGGCGCGCTAATTAACGCTGGCTGGTCCGGGTAGATGCGCTGGTGCTCGAGTAAGGCGTTGAGAACTTCAGTTTGCTCCGCACTCAACTGGGTGCCAGGTTTCATGTCGAGCGAGGGCAAGGGCAGTCCCCGTAGATCAATCGTCTCATCGGGCTGTAGCTGGTGTTTGATGTACAGGCCAGCGGGTTGACGCTGCAACAGATGCTTTAGAAACGGGCTTAGCTGTCGATCAACCTGTAGCACGAGCAGCCCGCCTGCGACCAAGGTTCCGGCTAATGCTGCCAGCGCGTCTGCGTGTTGCTGCTGGCGAAAGTCGAGTACCACACAGGAATACGCGCGTCCGAGGTAGGCGCGGTAGCTCTTTAACGGCACCGGGTAGTCACCACCCATACAAAGCGCTGGTTGCGGCCATTGAACCTGAGACAGGGGGGCTGTGGAGTCGCCTTGCAATACCAGCAGGCCGCGCCAATGATTTGACGCGGCCTGCTGTAAGAGCTGTTCGATAGCCTGGTAAAGTTGCATCAGCTACCTGTCTGTCCTGAAGTAGCGGCTAGCAAACCTAGCCGTTTAAAAAAGCGGGCTGGCGAAGAAAATCGACGCCACGGTATTAATAAAGACGACTGCCAGAATAACTGGAATGAAGGTTGTCAGCGAGAAGCTAATGTACTTACGTAGCAAGCTGCTGCGATAGCTTGCGTTGCCTTCTGCTAACGCCTCGTGAAAATCCGGTCGCTTCCAACGCCAGACTACGAATAAACAGATCAGTAGCCCGTTCAGTGGTAGCACAGTGTCATAGAAAACATCATAGATGAAATCAAAGAAAGATTTGGACTTGCCACCATAGGTGAACAGTTCAGTGAACACGTTGAGCATGCCAAACGAGGCAATCGCAATCAGCGTCAGGGTGCCCATGGTGAGTGCAAGCACACCGAGCGCGCGCTTGCGCGACACATTGTACTTGCGGGTAATGGTCGCGGTAGGTACCTCGATAATTGAAACCAGCGAGGTGATAGCAGCAAAAAATACCAATAGAAAGAATAGCCCAGCGACAATGCTGGCACCGACATAGCCGATGGTTTCCTGCAGGGCGAGAAATATCTGCGGCAGGAAGGTGAAAATCATGGCCACGGACGAGTCACTGAGGCTTTCCGGATTAGTGCCCGGGTCAAACACGAAAATAGCCGGAAGTACCATTAAGCCGGCAATAAAGGCGACCAGTGAGTCGGTGATAGCGACTAGTTTTGCTGACCCAACCAAGTCATCGCGCTGACGGAAATAGGAACCGTAAGTGATTAAAATACCCATACCAAGCGACAGCGAAAAGAATGCCTGGGACAGTGCGCCACTAATGACGCTGCCATTCACCTGAGAAAAGTCAGGAACAAGAAAGAATTTCACCCCGGTAAAGGCATTGTCGAGCGTGAGTACAAAAATGACCAGCGCAATCAGCATCACGAATAAAGCAGGCATTAGTAAACGGGCGGCGCGTTCGATACCACCGCGTACCCCGCCGACCAGAATGAAGTGAACAATGGCTGCCACTACCACCAGGTAAGCAAATATGGAGTAGGAATTAACGAACGTGCCGAAATAGTCTGGGTTTGCCAGCTGGTCGAGGTTACCGAAAACGGTGTTGAGGAAGTAGCCGAGAATCCACACGGTAATAACCATGTAGAAGACGCCGATCATAAACGGGGTTAGCACCGCCAGCCAACCTGCGAAACGCCAGTTGCTTTTGCTTCCGGCAATACTCGGATAGGCACCTTGAGGATCAAGCTGTGTTTTACGGCCGAGGTTCATTTCGGCCAGCATGATCGGGAGGCAAATGAACACCACGAACAAGGCATAAATGACCAGAAATGCGCCACCACCACCTTTGGTTGCTGCCACCGGGAAACCGACAATATTACCGATGCCCACGGCGGAACCAGCTGCGGCCAGAATAAACCCAAGTTTCGAGCTAAAATGCTCACGTTCGGCGTTCATAACACCCCTTTATTTTCGTTATAGTTTGCAGAAGTGGCATCGGTTATATCAGGTTTTACTGCTCGGCGGCAAATCCGAGCAGTTAAATAGCCGTCGTCCTGCGCTGTGCAGTGTAAACTGGTGCAAACATTAAATTCTATTGCTAACGAAAGGGGTTAGCGTTGTAACAGGCTGCGCAACACAATG
Source organism: Aliidiomarina soli (assembly GCF_003986975.1). Lineage (GTDB taxonomy): Bacteria > Pseudomonadota > Gammaproteobacteria > Enterobacterales > Alteromonadaceae > Aliidiomarina > Aliidiomarina soli. The sequence goes on from NZ_PIPO01000003.1 coordinate 13,237, forward strand.
CCGAGTAACGGGCAGATCGCCATAATTGAGACCATGGCGAGCGGTGAACCATCGCCAAAAAAACCGACCAGTGCGCCAGAGATTGCTCCCAGCGTAAAGCCGCTGGCACTGATTAATGCGGTCGCGGTCGCCGCACTGTGCGGGAAAAAATCAGTTGCGCTGGACATGCCGTTGGCAACGATAAAGCCTTGCATGCCAACAAATAGCATCACCAGAGGCACCAGGGTAAACAAGGTTAATGGCAGCCATAGCAGCGCTGCCAGCATCGTAGCACCAATCAGTAACTGGCCGTATTGAGCGGCACGCAGAATAAGTCGGGCGTCAAAATGACGTAACAAACGAATATTGATCTGGTTACTGATGGTCAGTGTCAGAATATTAGCGCCAAAGAGGAACGGGTAGAGCGCTTCACTGGCGCCGTAGTGACCCATGTAAACACCGGGGGAGCCAGTAATAAACGCGAACATGCCAGCGTTAGCCATAGCGGTCGAAAATAAAAATGCCAGGGCGGGGCGGCTTTTGAGAACAGCCAGGTAACGCCGCAGCGGACTGATAATAGTGACGTGCTGAGCGAGCCTGGTTTCCGGAAGGTTGAGTCTGAGTACCAGAAGCAAAATGGCCGCATAAGCAAACAGAAACATAAAAATGGCTCGCCAATCGGCGAATAGAAGCAGGAAACTGCCAATAAAAGGGGCTGCCAGAGGGGCTATCATCAGGATGGTAACAATTTGCGACAGCACCTGCGCGCTCTCTCGTCCGGAATAGCGATCACGGACCATGGCCATGGTATTAACTACCCCCATGCCGCCGCCAAAGGCCTGTAATAAGCGACCCACCCAGAGTAGCTCAATGCGCCAGCCTATTGCGGTGAGCAGGCTACCCAGCATGAACAGCGTCAGGCCAATCAGAATTGTCAGGCGTCGGCCGTGTTTATCTGATAGTGGTCCGCCAAATAGCTGACCTGCAGCGAAGCCAAGCAGGAACAGGCTGAGGGTAATTTCAATCTGATGCAAGGAGGTGTTTAAGTCGTCGGCCATGCTCGGAATAGCCGGCAGGTAAGCGTCAATTGCCAGTGGACCGAGCGCAACCAGCGCGGCAAGCATCCAGGCAAAACCTCGAATGGGGGTGGCAATTGTGCGTTCTGTGGCGTCCGTCATGTTACTACTAAGTTCCTGCCCAGATTAAGAATTTGCAAACCAGTATATAGCATTTATGGACCGACCTTTATCATAGTTATGCATATTGTTATGCGGCGGCCCATGTCGAATATAGACTTCCCTCAAGCCGTCTGGCATGATCCGGCGTCTTTCCGACTTCGCAAACTAATAAGGCGCGCTCATGAGTAGCTTACCGAATTGCCCTCAATGTGGCTCTGAATATACCTATGAAGATGGCAATATGCTGGTCTGTCCGGAATGTGCCCATGAATGGTCAACGCTTGCTGAAGCGGACACCTCTGAGCAGAGTGCGGGCATTCATGATGCCAATGGCAATCCGCTGCAGGATGGCGATACGGTGACTGTGATCAAGGATCTGAAGGTCAAGGGGTCGTCCCTGGTGGTCAAAGTAGGGACTAAAGTAAAAAATATACGCCTGGTTGATGGCGACCATGATATCGATTGTAAAATTGACGGTATCGGGCCGATGAAACTGAAGTCAGAGTTCGTTAAGAAAGCGTAAGAGGCCAGCGTTGCATCTCGTACAGTCTTGAGCTGCAGCGTGCAAAGGGTACTGCCAGTTGTTTGGCCTGATAAAGTTCAGCCGGCATTTTTTCAGCATTGATCAAGAGCAGGCACTGGCGGTCGTAGCACTCATCAACCAACGCAATAAAGCGGCGGGCCTCGTTGTCCCGTTTGCTGAAGTGGGTTTCCTGATGCTCGCGCTGGTACGATTCCTCGACGCCGTGAACAATCGCTTTTTCAGCCTGGTAACTGAAAGCTGGCACCTGATTTACCGCAATCGCCCGATAGCGGCTGGCTAATTCCATATAATCGCGCTGACTGCGCGGCCCGTCACATAAATCTGCAAAATCAAAAAGAGCCACGGATGCGTTGCTGCCACGGCATTCTATCGGGCGGCCGAGTACCTCCAGCGAGTGGGGGGCCGACAGTTCCGCAGCAAGGTCTTCGATATGCTGACGAAAAGCCTGGTCGCTTTGCTGTAGCCAGTAGTAGGGGGGATTATCTGCCTGCTCTAACAAACGATAGTCGCTACCACCGTCCAGATGCACCACTTCACAATGCAGTTTGATTTGTTCAATAGCAGGGAGGAACCGGTCCCGTTGTAAGCCATTGCGATACAGTTGGTCAGGGGCGGTGTTAGATGTGGTCACCAGGATCACATCGAGTGCAAACAGATGCGTCCACAAAGTTCCAAGTAGCATTGCATCGGCAATATCCTCAACCATAAACTCGTCGAGGCAAAGAACCCGATAGCTGGCAGCCCAGTCGATAGCTACATGGCGTAACGGGTCTTCTTTACCTGCATGCTGCTGCAGAGCCTGATGAACCCGACGCATAAAATGATGATAATGCAGACGGATCTTCGCGGAGCACTGCAGCTTTTGGTAAAACTGGTTCATCAGCATGCTTTTACCACGACCAACAGGCCCTTCAATATAAAGGCCTCGCTCGCATTCCTGCTGTTGTTCGAGACGCTGGCGCAGATGGTTAAGGCGCTGTGCTACCTGTTCCTGCGCGGGGTCTAGTGTAAGGCTGTCTGCATTCATTGGGGCATTCTAACGCTTTCTGCTAAGCTAATGAACAACTTGAGTTTTCTTTATTAGATTAGACGAAGAGAGGCATGCAATGGGAATTCGGATTTTTGCTTTACTGGCAGCCTGCGCTGTTATGGTCGCATGCTCGTCGACTGATATGAGTGATGCAGAGCGCGATGCGCGGATGGCAGAGTGCCAGCTCATTGATGATGACCGTGAACGGGCTGAGTGTCTGGAGCGACTGGCGCTGGGTGAAGATGCTGTTGATCCGTCAGGACAGGTAGAACCTGTTCAGTAAAGAAGCCTTGGTGTAGATCAACATAGCCTAATTCAATCCTACCTATACTGCGGTAAACCAATCGGGGGACTGCAGTATGAAAACCTTTTGTGCACAGCGACAGGCTAACCAGTGGCAAGCGCTACTTGAACACTACGACCAGCAGACACGCAGTTATGCCAATCAGGTTGCCTGTCAGTATAAAAGCGAGCTGGCCTCGCATTTTTATCAGCAAATGCTAAGTGACAATGATAGCAGTCAGTACCTCACTCATGATGACGTTCGCACCCGCTTGCATGGTTCCATGCAGAAATGGATAGAAAACCTTTTTTCAACCGCAGAGACCCCTACCTCGGTCATTGAAGCCGTCGATGTGCAGCATCATGTGGGTGAGGTGCATGCCCGAATTGGCATCCCTGTGCACTTAGTGATGCGCGGAGCACGTGCCTTGAAGAACCAGTTAGGTGAACGGCTGAACGAGCCGAGTGCGCGGCATTATGTGGCGGAGCTCATCGATGTCGCCATAGAAATCATGAGTCACGCATACTGTCACTCCCACGAACGCAATGCCAGAGCAGAAGAAGCCTATCGGCTGTTCTCAGTGGCTGAGAACGTAGCGAGCGAGAAGCAGCGGCAACGAGCGGCGCTTCTGGATTGGGAAAACCAGTTTATGTTTGAAAAAGCGATGGGCGTTTCCCAGGCTCAGTTGCCACGCATTCAGGGATCTGAATTTGGCCTTTGGTTTCGTCATAAAGGTGCCCATGCTTTTGAAGGCATGCGTGAAACCATCATGATTCAGCAAGCAATGAAACACATTGATACTGAAATCGTCCCTGTGCTTGGTGACCTGGCGACAGCGGCCCAGGACCCGATGGCGTTACTGCGCGAGTTGCGTGAAAACTGTAAGAGTATTGCCTTTCATATTGAATACCTGTTTGACCAGAATGACGCGCTCGAGGCCGGGCGTGACGCACTAACCCGGTTACTGAACCGCAAATTTCTACCCGTGGTCATGAGCAAGCAGGTGGCGACGGCGCAAAAAAGCAAAGAATCCTTTGCTGTGCTAACCGTCGATATTGACCATTTTAAACCGGTCAATGATCGCTATGGGCATGAAGCCGGAGACATGATCCTGCAGCAGGTAGCGGCGTTGTTAATGAACCATAGCAGGGCGGGGGATTACGTTTTTCGGATGGGCGGGGAAGAGTTTCTGATCGTGTTGGTGGATGTAAACCATGAGCAGGCGATGAAAAAGTCGAAAGAGCTCTGCGCTCTGGTTGCAGCCGAGCCGTTTCGGATTGCGCGGGACGAAGAAGTATCAGTCTCGGTGAGTATTGGGGTTAGTGTGTTTGATGGCCATCCGGATTACCAGAAACTGCTCAGAGCATCGGACGATGCTCTGTACCAGGCTAAAAATCAGGGGCGTAATCAAGTGGTGCTGGCAGCGTCGTAGTTGACTGGCAGCTAGGCTGACGGTGGAGAATCCAGCGCGGGGTGGTCAGGTAACCAGGCATCAAAGTTAAACCAACTGGTCTCACCGGTGACTCCGGCGGCCTGCAGTAATACCATCAGACCCAGAACAAGGAACAGTGCGCAGGCAACCCATTTCATGGTTTGCAGCGGCAGTTTATTGGCAAACCGATAACCAAGCCAGAGTGCGGGAGTGGTTACCGCAAGAATGCCTATGGTCGAACCCAGCACCACAGGCCAGAGTGCCTGGTAGCTGCCAGCCAGCGTAATCACCACCAGCTGCGTTTTATCTGCCATCTCAAGTAAGAAGAAAGCCACGGCTGCGGCGAACACCAGATGACGTGTTTTAAGATCGGTTTTGACCTCCTCGTCTTCAGGTATCAGTACCCACACCGCCATTACCAGAAAGGCAATACCCACCAGCCAGCCCTGCCAGTCAGCCTGAAGAAAGCGAAATAGCCAGATCCCAAACAACGCTGACACCACCTGATTGAGGAACAGACCGATAGCCATCCCGGCGAACACCGGCCAGGGCCGCTGGTAGCGTAAGCCAAATAACAATGCCAGAAACAGTGAGCGGTCGCCGACTTCAGCAATACCAACCGTGATGATAGATAAGAAAAAAGCATCCATGATAAGAGTCCGGCCGGGCAGCGTGTCGTTTCCATGTGGTGTTACTGCGCTGCCCGGCTACAGGCACAGCCAGGCATCCGCCTGTCTGTACAGTTCCACCACAGGTCTCGTCAAGCTACTGCCGTGCATACCATGGCTCGTTTTCAGCCAATTATGTTGACATGCACCTTCTGGCTGGGGGCCAGAAGCGACTACTCCCCTGAGGGTCGAGCGTTATTATCCACAGCGATTAATGGAAGTCAAATTCCGATTAATACTTAAAGCGACGGACGATAGCCTGCAACGTCTCCGCCAACTGGTTTAGCTGTTCACTCGCGGTAGCGACTTCATTCGACTGTGTCGCTGTTTCGTAAGCGAGTTCAGAAATTGTCACCACATTGCGGTTGATGTCCTCGGCGACGGTACTTTGCTCTTCAGAGGCGGCCGCGACCTGCGCATTCATATCGTTAATCTGATAAATCGCCTCGCGAATGCGTTGCAATGCCAATCCGGTTTGCTCAGCATCGCTGACGCTTTGCGCTGCCTGTTCCTGACCTCGGTCCATGACGGCTACCGCATCATCAGAGCTTTTCTGTAGTTTGGTGATCATACTGTGGATTTCGTCGGTCGCCTCAGACACCCGAATCGCGAGCGTGCGAACTTCGTCGGCGACGACGGCAAAACCACGCCCGGCTTCACCTGCACGGGCCGCCTCAATAGCGGCATTCAGCGCCAGCAGGTTGGTTTGATCTGCAATACTTCGAATGGCATCGAGGATGCCGCTGATACTGACACTTTCTTCTTTCAGCGCGGTGATAACTTTCGCCGCCTGCTCAACTTCGTTGGCGAGGTTTCCAATTGAACGGATAGTGGCATCGACCACGTCGTGCCCTTCATCGGTGGCACTAATTGCTGCATTGGCGCTATGCGATGCTTCCTGAGTGTTCTGGGCTACTTCATGAACCGTCGTGGTCATTTCATTCATTGCGGTGGCGACCATATCCACCTGATTATGCTGGCGGGTCAGTGCCTGTTGCGATTGCTCTGCATTGTGCATGCTTTGCTGAGCCTGGCTGGCAAGGGTTTGTGAGGTACTGGCCAGCTCGCCAACGACGCTGCGTAGATTGGCAATAAAACGATTGAAAGCGGCTGCAACCTGGGCAAACTCATCCTCGCCACTGACGTCCAGCTGCTGTGTCAGATCGGCATCACCGCTGGCTATATTGGTCAGGCGCTCGAGGAGGGCATGCAAAGGGCGTAATAGTCTGCGCGCGAACGCATAGCCAATCGAGAGTGCGGTAATAAATGCAATCACCCAGAGTGTCCACATCACCAGGTTGAGTTGCCTGACGGGTGCGTACAGAGCATCTTCCGGCAACAACGCCTGTACCCTCCATTGACTTAGTGGAGCAGATGAACCCAGGTTCACGCTGGCGACGGCATGATAGTTAGGGACCTCAGCATTGCTGGTTTCGATAAGGCGGATGCGCCCTTGCTGACCCAGACTGGCTAACTGCATTTGCTCAGTCAGACGAGCACGGCTGTCAGCAGTAGCCAGCGCGTCGGGTGAGACCTGGACCAGTTGGCGGGCTCGTGTTGCGGCGTCTTCGGCGGCGAACATTAGTTGCTGCTCAAGGCTTTGTTCCATATTGGCTTTGGTCATAAAAAATGTAAAACCACCCAGAATGGATAATGGCACCGAGCCTACAATTACTACCAAGACTAATAATTTAAAGGTTAACCCATGAAAAAACTTACCCACAACGCCCCCTGATGGTTTTAGTTTGTGTCGCAGCCTATCCTACTTTTGGGTTATTTTTCATGATCCTGCGCAACGATTGCGGGTTGACCTTTGCTAAAGGTTTACATCCTGGGTGCTGTGGGGTGCCTATACTTATCTGGAAAGTTTGAAACCTACTTTAAGCAGAGGACGATATGATGAAAGCAAAAAGTATACTTGCAGGTGCAGTCGCCATGGGACTGATGGTATCGGCCCCGGTACTGGCAGATGATCATGGTAAGGTTAATGATTGGCTGGATGACTATGGTTTTAGCCATGTCACAGAAGTTGAATGGAAATCTGGTGACCGCGTTGAAGTGGAAGGTTTTGCCCGTGACGGCATGCATAGCGAAGTGGTATTTAACGCCGATGGCGATGTGCATCAGGAAGAGCATGAGCGCTATTCACGTGACGCCTGGGGCCTGGACTTGTCGCAGTTGCAAAAAGCAATGGATAAAGGCAAGGAAGGTGGTATTCACCGCTTTGATGAAATTGCCGTCAGCTCAAACGGTGAAGTAGAAGTTGAAGGCTATGACCAGGATGGCAGCGAAGTTGAAATAAAACTGCAGTTGGATGAACTGTCGTAATCAACACTGATTACCAGCATTAAAAACCTACCTTAAAAGCCAGGTCTGCAAAGATCTGGCTTTTTCGTTGAGCGAGGTTATCGTCCAATTTTAGACAAAAAAAGGCCGGCTGAGGGAGCCGGCCTAAACTCGTTGCTAGCGACAGCAGCTAATAAAGCATGCTGTACAATTTTCTACGCGCGCTCGCAGCCAGTGGATCACCGGCCGGTAAATTATTAATGACATCGAGGGTCGTTTTCTTTGCGTCGGCAAAGTTCATATCGGTTTGCAGCACCTTGAATAATAAATCCAGTGCCTCCCCATGACGGCGAACCTGATGGTATTGAACCGCCAACTTAAGCTGCAGCTCGAGATTATCCGGTTGCGTCGCGAGCTCGTCTTCAAGCGCTTTCACTTCAGGGCTGTCGGCGGCGTCTTCGGCGAGTTTGATTTTAGCCAGGATCTGCTGGTAGTACGAATCCTGATCGGCAATGGTTAGCGCTTTTAACAGCTCTTTTGCCTGCTCAGTATGGCCAATGCTGGCGGCCGCGTCAGCCAGAATAAGCCGCGCAGCAGCATCGTCAGGTGCCAGGTCAAATGCCTGCTTTGCCTGTTCGTAGGCCACTTCAAAATTTTCTTCACCAAGTGCCTGTTTGGCTAAAGCCAGCGCTTCGTCCTGCGGTTGGGGCAGGTAATTGGCCAGCATTTGACGAATCGCTGATTCCGGTTGTGCGCCGCTTAACCCATCGACGGGCTGACCGTCTTTGAAAACCACCAGGGTAGGCAGGCTTTGCACACCGAACTGAGCGGCAATTGCCTGCTGCTCTTCACAGTTAATCTTGGCAAGAATCAGATCATGGGGGTAATCCGCTGCGATTTTTTCCAGCACAGGAGTAAGTTGCTTACATGGCTCGCACCAGTCCGCCCAGAAGTCGATAAGAACGACTTTCTCTTGCGAGCCCTGGATCAGCACCTGCTGTGCGTTTTGTTCGTTAATATCAATAATATTCTGTGCTTGCACCTAAGTACCTTCTCGTTTGGTGGTCCATTCTAAGGAATCTGTCTACTGTCTTAGTTTAAATAAGGGCAGTCGATCTAACTTCAAGGCCATTACATCAGCTTTTTCAGCCAGCTCAGCTTTTGTTTGTTAAACGGAGGATAACGCAGTGCGACGTCAAGTATGAAGCGACGCGTCATCACTGGCTTTTGGTGGGAGAAGGTGTGCACCCCATATTCACCGTGATACCGGCCCATGCCGCTATTACCGACGCCACCGAAAGGCAACTCTGGATTGAGCATAAACACCAGAGTGTCATTAAAACAAAGGGTGCCGCAGCTTATATGCTGTTCAATTCGTTGTTGTTCACTTTTATCACGGGTAAAGGCGTAACAGGCCAGCGGCTTGCTGGCATGCTGAATTTTAGCGATGGCCCGGTCGAGATTATCAACCGCGCAGATCGGAAGCAGGGGGCCAAAGATCTCTTCCTGCATAAGCGCACTGTGCGCTGGCGGATCGTCAACCAGCATGGGTGCCATAAAACGTTCGCGGCGATCATAATCTTTATGGTTAATGACGTCGTGTTCATCTAACAGACCAAGTAAGCGGTTGAAATGACGGTCATTGACTATCCGCCCGTAGTCCTTGCTGCGTTGCGGTTCGTCGCCGTAGAACGACTGAATGGCATTGAGTAATTCAGCAACCAGTTGCTCTTTAACACTGGCATCAACCAGCACGTAGTCAGGTGCAATACAGGTTTGCCCTGCATTAAGCCATTTGCCCCAGGCTATTCTGCGCGCGGTGGTTTTTATATCGCAATAACGACTGACCAGAACTGGACTCTTTCCCCCCAGTTCAAGCGTGACTGGGGTGAGGTGCTCAGCGGCAGCACGCATGACTATTTTACCAACCGTGCTGCCGCCGGTGTAAAAGATATGGTCGAAGCGCTGTTTGAGCAGCTCAGTTGCCACATCGGCATCGCCCTCCAGCACCTCAACCGCATTACTGTCGAGATAGCCGGGTAGCACATCAGCCAGAACTTTACTGGTTGCAGGGCTTACTTCAGAGGGTTTTAACAGCGCACAGTTACCCGCGGCCAGGGCTGCAATTAATGGGCTCAGGCTCAACTGCAGCGGATAGTTCCAGGCTCCGAAAATGAGCACCACCCCTAAAGGCTCCAGGGTTATTTTGCTGCGTCCTGGCCGTGCCACTAAGGGGGTCGATACCTTACGTGGTTTGAGCCATTTCCTGAGGTGCTTGCGGGTATACTGAACATCCTTCAGGGTGAAGCCAATCTCAGTAGTCCAGGCCTCAGCACTACTTTTACCTAGATCGGCTTTTAGTGCGGCGCTAAGCACGTCCGTCTGCTCTGTTAAAAAGCGCTCAATGCCCTCTAACTGGCTATAACGCCAGTCCATTGAACGGGTCACCCCGCGTGAGAAGGTGGTGCGGAGCTGTTCTATCGCTGTCATAGATTACCTTGTATTAAGGTTTTAATTTCCAAGTATTCATCAATACCATAATGTGAGCCTTCGCGGCCAATACCAGATTGCTTCATGCCCCCAAAAGGATGTAGTGCATTGGAAATTGCACCGGCGTTGATACCGACCAAACCGGCTTCAAGCGCTTCACTGACACGGTGAATACGTTGCACGGAGGAGGCACAGAAATAGGCCGCTAATCCGTACTCGGTATCGTTGGCCAGTTGAATGCCGTCGTCTTCAGTGTCGAAACGCTGCACTGCAACCACAGGGGCAAAAATTTCTGTATTGGCAATTTTCATGTCATTGCGAATGCCCGTCAGTAGTTCGGGAGCGTAGAACAGCGCTCCGATATCCTTACGCTGACCGCCTTCAAGTTCGCTGGTAGCGCCCTGTTCCAGTGCATCCCTGACCAGTTTCTGCGCTTTCTCCACGGCGTCCTGGTTAATCAGCGGCCCCATATCGACACCGTTTTGCATACCATCGCCTATTTTCAGATCTTTCATTGCGGCGGATAGCTTCTCGACGAATGCATCGTGAATGTCATTCTGAACTAACACGCGGTTCGCACTGATACAGGTTTGCCCTGCATTGCGAAATTTACAGGCTATAAACTGCTCTACAGCGACGTCCAGGTCGGCATCGTCAAACACAATAAAGGGCGCATTACCACCCAGTTCCAACGACACTTTCATCACGTTTTCAGCGCATAGTCGCATCAGGTTCTGACCGACTTTGGTTGACCCGGTGAAGGATAGTTTGCGCACTTTCTCGTTGTTGCACAGGGTTTCGCTGAACATTTTCGCATCGTCAGTGGGAACAATATTAATCACCCCAGGCGGGATCCCTACTTTCTCAGCCAACACCGCAAGCGCCAGAGCAGAAAGCGGCGTCAGAGTGGGTGGCTTAACCACGACAGTGCAGCCGGCTGCCAAAGCTGGCGCTACTTTGCGGGTAATCATTGCATTCGGAAAATTCCACGGGGTTATGCAGCCGACCACACCGACGGGCTGCTTAATGACCCGTGTTTGCTGACCTTCGCTTAATAAGGGCAGAATATCACCACGGACGCGTCGCGCCTCTTCTGCAAACCATTCGACGAAGCTGGCGCCATAGGCTATTTCGCCAGCTGCTTCGGCGACGGGTTTGCCTTGCTCCAGCGTCATAATTTCAGCCAGCGGCTGCTGGTGTTCCATAATAGCGTCGTACCATTGACGGAGCTTTTTGCCGCGCTGTTCAGCGGTGCAGCGACGCCAGCTTTGCAGTGCTTTATGTGCGGCGTCAATTGCCTGTTCAACGTTTTTCTGGCTGGCGCTTGCTACCTGGCCGACTACTTCACCAGATGCCGGGTTGCTGACGTCAAAGGTTGCCTCGCCTTGCAGCCAGTTGCCATTAATGTACATGGCCTTCGATAAAAGCTCGTCGCGGGATAATTTACTCATGGTGTTCTCCTTTTGGGGTCACACGAATTAGTTCACCGTTCTGCTGATCGGTAAGCAGATATAAATAGCCATCAGCACCGGTATAAACATAACGAATTCTACGATCCAGCTCAGTAAACAGATCTTCCTGCTCGATGACCCGGTTGCCTGCCAGCCGCACACGCTGTACTTTTTTAGCCGCTAACGCCGAAACAAAAAAATCCCCGCGCCAGTCACCAAAGGCGTCACCGCGGTATAGCGTCATCCCGGAAGGAGCAATCGATGGGGTCCACTCGAGCAATGGCGAAGTCATTCCCGGCAGTTGCTGGTACGGAGTGATGCGTGCATTATTGTAGTCGACCCCACCGGTGATCAGCGGCCAGCCATAGTTTGCGCCTGCGCGCATCAGGTTAAGTTCGTCACCGCCTTTCGGGCCGTGTTCGTTGGTATAAAGGCGGTCGCTTTGCGGATCATAAACGATCCCCTGCACGTTGCGATGACCATACGAATAGGTTTCAGGGGCGGCGTGTGAGAGTCCAACAAAGGGGTTGTTGGCAGGGATACTTCCATCCATATTAAGTCGGACGACACTGCCAATATGATTTTCTGGATTTTGCGCCTGTTCCCGGTAATCAAACCCATCTCCGAGCCCCATCACCAGGGTGTTATCCGCTAAAAATGTGAAACGACCTCCGTAGTGGGCACTGCCTTCGCGGCCTGGCGACGAACGGAAAATCTCTTCGACCTCGTTCAGTGTATCGCCGGCGAATAGAGCCCGTGCCAGACAGGTGCTGCTATTTTTACGGGTGCCACAGGCATAGCTCAGGTAAATACGGTTGCTATCAGCAAAGTCAGGTGCCAGTTTAACGTCGAACAGGCCGCCATGGCCTTCAACCCAGGCTTCAGGCACGTTGGCGATGGGCTCTTCGACCAGTTCACCCTCGGTGTTAATGATCCGCAACGCACCGGTCTGCTCAGTCACCAGAATCCGTCCATCCGGCAACATCTCCATTCCCCAGGGGTATTCAAGTTCATCACTGATAACTGTGGTGGTGTACTCGGCAAGTGCCGGCGACGCGCTGACCAGTAATGCGGCCATTAGAGAGATTCGAAACGTTTGCAACATAGTGCGCATATTAAGCCTTATTGTCTTCAGTATGGTTGTTCTCAGTATCCTTATTCTCAGCATCCCCGGGCTGGTCTTCAGGCGCGTTAAGTGGACTGCTGAGTAAGGTGTAGGTGACGGCTCCGATAGCAGCCGCGAGCAGCATGATAAGGGTCCCTCCGATGCCGCGGGTTGCAGCGATAAATGTTGGCATCGGCGCCAGTGCATCAATGACCTGAAAGCAGAGCCATAGCCCAACTACGGCGGCTAGGGTTAGCCAGACGATACGCTGACCTGGAAAGAGGCGGGCGACTAGTTCGGCAATACTAAAAGAGACCAGAAAGGTGCAGGCAATAATTGCCAGATAGAGCGGGCCAAAGTAGCGTAAATCATGCCAGGTGTTGCTTAGTCGCATAGAAAAACTAATCGGTGGCCCAAAGTTGCCCATCGCAGCCAGGTTCAGCTGCGTTTGGAATATGGTCCCAAGTACAGCAGCCACCAGTACAGCGATAACAAAGGCCAGCAAAATGCTCATCGGTTTGTTGCTCAAGTTGTCACCTGTTTATTGAAAGTAAGCGTCGCTTTTTAAGCTAGATGAATAATCCCTTCGATGCCAGCTCTTTGGCCATTCACGCACAGACTAACTTGCCTGGCGTCGCCGTTCCCTTTAAAGTGGATGCTTTACAGGTACGACCAGAACAGGACAGATTTATGACCACGCCATATACGCATCTTTTCCAGCCTTTAGACTTAGGTTTTACGACGCTAAGAAACCGCGTCCTTATGGGCTCCATGCACACGGGTCTCGAAGAGGCAAAGGGTGGCTTTGAGAAAATGGCGGCTTTTTATGCCGAACGGGCAAAAGGCGGGGTGGGGCTGATTGTGACCGGTGGTATCAGCCCCAACGTTCGTGGTCGGCTTACCCCCCATGGCAGTCAGATAAGCCATCCCTGGCATGTCAAAAAACATAAAATTGTGACCGATGCGGTGCACCAGCACGATGCAAAAATTTGCCTGCAAATATTGCATGCAGGACGCTACGCCTATCACCCCTTTAGTTTAGCGCCGAGTGCTATCAAAGCGCCGATTACGCCATTTAAGCCAAGCGAGATGAGCGAGCGTCAGATTGAAAAAACCATCAGACACTATGCCCGGGCGGCGAAAAAAGCGCAGCAAGCGGGTTACGATGGCGTCGAAGTGATGGGTTCAGAAGGCTATTTAATTAATCAGTTTTTATGCCCGCGGACGAATAAACGAACAGATAAATGGGGTGGCAGTTTTGCCAACCGCATGCAGTTCCCTCTGGCAATCATCAAGGCCATTCGCGAAGCGGTGGGTGAGAAGTTTATTCTTATTTATCGGCTGTCGATGATCGACTTGGTTGAAGACGGCCATAACCTGGATGAGGTGATCGAACTGGGTAAGGCCGCGGAAGCAACCGGCGCCACTATTATTAACACCGGCATCGGCTGGCACGAAGCGCGTGTTCCTACCATCGTCACCTCGGTGCCACGCGGCGCGTTTAGCTGGATTACTGCGCGTTTAAAGCAGGAGCTCAAGGTGCCTGTGGTGGCCTGCAACCGTATCAATACTCCCGAGATTGCTGAAAAAATTCTTGCCGATGGTGAAGCCGATATGGTGTCGATGGCGCGTCCGTTGCTGGCTGATCCTGAATTTGTGAACAAAGCTGAGCAGGGCGCACCTGAACGCATTAATACCTGCATTGCCTGCAACCAGGCCTGTCTTGATCACGTCTTTAAAAACAAGCGCGCAACCTGCCTGGTCAATCCATTGGCCTGTTTTGAAACCGAGCTAGAGATGAAACCGGTAGCCTCTGCTAAGCGTTTAGCTGTAGTCGGTGCCGGCCCGGCCGGTCTGGCATTTGCCTGCTATGCCGCAGAACGGGGTCATGAGGTCCATTTATATGATAAAGCCAGCGAGGTGGGTGGTCAGTTTAATTACGCCAAACAAATCCCGGGTAAAGAAGAGTTTTTTGAAACCATTCGCTACTTTAAACAGCGCCTCAAGGAAACGGGGGTGCAGGTGCATCTGGGCGAGACGAAGACAGCTGACAGCCTGGCCGATGAGAAATTCGATGAAGTCATTCTGGCGACTGGTGTTAAGCCGCGTGATTTAGCCATTGAAGGCGCCGATCTGCCGCATGTGCTGGGCTACCTGGATGTCTTGCGGGACCATAAAGAGGTGGGTAAACGAGTCGCGGTAATTGGTGCTGGTGGGATTGGCTTTGATGTCTCGGAGTACCTTACGACTACCGAATCACCGACCCTGCACCCGGATGAATGGCATAAAATTTGGGGCATTGATAAGACCTATGCGAATAGAGGGGCACTGTTGACGCAGTCACTGGCTGAGCCAAACCCACGCGAGGTTTACCTGATGCAGCGTAAAGAAACCAAGGTAGGGGCCGGACTTGGCAAAACATCGGGTTGGGTGCACCGCAACACGCTTAAAAAGAAAGGGGTCAAAATGCTCAATAGCGTGACCTATAAGCGGATTGTCGCCGGCGGCATCGAGATCGAGCGCGATGGAAAAAGCGAACTGCTGGAAGTAGATAATGTAGTTGTCTGCGCGGGGCAGTTGCCATTTCGTCCGCTGCAGTCAGAGCTGGAAAGCAAGGGTATTTCGACCCATATCATTGGTGGTGCAGATGTTGCTGCAGAGCTGGATGCTAAACGGGCAATTCGTCAGGGAGCCGAACTGGCAGCGCGGATCTGATCAAAAACTGACTTTTTCGGCTATACCTAAACGAGTTGATTCAAAAAGCAAACGAATGAATGAGGGAAGGATATTTAATCTATGGCTGAAAATGATGTAAGCACTCCGGAAGTTCTTAAAGATGCACAAAGCCGCTTGCAGGATATCTACGAGCGGCTTGATGTATCTGACGATGCCCGCCAGCGACTGGCGCACCCGCGTCGCTCACTGCAATTCTCAATTCCTGTGCGGATGGATAACGGCTCGCTGAAAGTATTTCAGGGCTGGCGCGTGCAATATGATGTAACCCGGGGCCCGGCCAAAGGTGGCATTCGCTTTCACCCGAATGTAAATGCGGATGAAGTCACGGCACTGAGTTTCTGGATGGCTATTAAGTGCGCGGCGGTGGATCTTCCGTATGGCGGGGGTAAAGGGGGTGTTCAATGCAACCCTAAGGAACTCTCGCGGATGGAGCTGGAGCGTTTGTCGCGAGGCTACATGCGCGCGGTGTTTGATGTGGTTGGTCCCGATGTCGATATTCCGGCCCCCGATGTCAATACCGATGCCACAGTGATGGGCTGGATGGATGATGAATTTGCATCGATTGCCCGCCGCCAACTGCCCGCCGTCATTACAGGTAAGCCACTAGGGCTTGGCGGATCGCAGGGGCGTGTGGAAGCGACCGGTGAAGGTGCGCTGGAAGTGCTCAACATTTGGGCTGATCGCAACAAGCAAAAAGCGAAGAAGTTAAAGGTTGCGGTGCAGGGGTTTGGTAACGCCGGTTATCATTTTGCCCGTGCTGCAGCTGATCAGGGCTACAACGTGGTGGCGGTATCTGACTCTCAACGCACGGTATACAGCGCGGAAGGGCTGGATATTGACGCCGTTTACAACGCCAAGCAACAGGGTCAACTGAAACCTTTTAGCAGCGGTAGCAAAAATAAAGGCGACACGCTGGAGCGCGATGCGGTGCTCGGGCTCGATGTTGATATTCTGGTGCTGGCAGCGTTGGAAAATGCCATCGATGACAACAATGCGAAGCAGGTTAGCGCCAAAGTCATTCTGGAAATTGCCAATGGTCCGGTGACGTCAAAAGCGGATAGCAAGCTTGAACAGGCCGGGGTCACGGTTATTCCGGATGTTTTGGCTAATACTGGCGGGGTTATCGTCAGTTATTTTGAGTGGATCCAAAACCGAACTGGCGATTACTGGACCGCTGAGGTGGTGAACCAGCGACTGCGTGAGCGCATTAACCAGCAGGCTGATTTGATTTTTAAAGTCGCCAAAGATGAAAAGGTCACCCTGCGCACTGCCACCTATATGCAGGGCATTCGACGCATAACGGAAGCCATGGACCATCGTGGTTCGCAGCGTTTCTTTAACGGTGACTGCTAACTGTGACGCATCTGACAAGCGGCGTCCTTTCCGGGGCGGCCGCTTGTCATTCCATAGCATGCTGGTTAGCATGGTTTTTTAACTTTCGTATTAGGATCCAGGGATGACTCCTCGTTTAGCCGTTCTGGCCTCTCTTCTATTCGTTTTGGCCGCGTGTTCCAGCGAGCAGGCCAAGGTCTCAAATTTTCAGCCTGAACCGGGCGAACATCGCCGCTATCAGCTTGTTTCCAGCACTGAGGTGACCCGCCTTGATGCCGGTGGTGAGGATTATAGTGAACGTATACAAAAGACTGAGCTACGAAGTTACCAGGTAACTGACTCTGGCTCGAATAGGGTCAATTTAGCCGTGCAGCCGGATTATCTGCATACTCAGGCAGATTCAGGCTATAGCTTTGGCAGCGTTATTGGGGCGATGAACGACCAGGATGCCACATTACTCGAAGCACTGGCTGAGGGTAGCATGCTGCAAGTCAGTCTGGATGACGGCCACATAACCAGCCCGCTTAGCAGCAGCTACACCGACGCACGACGTTCGTTGATGGGTAGTCTGGATCGGCTGCAGGAAGTCCTGACCCAGCCGGGTCTGGTGAGTGGTATGCAGTTTAAACCCGGGGCCACTCGTGATATTGAAGATGACACTAACAGCGGGCTGGACGGCTTCACATTGCGGGTCACAGCGTTGTATGACAAGCATGTACTCTTCACCATTGAAAGTGATACTGATGACTCAATACAACTCTATGGCCGAATGCTGGTGGAGCGTGAAACCGGGTGGTTAGATCGTGCCGGTGTCGTGATCAAACGCGAGCTCACGGCAGATGGTGATAAGCATGAAGTTCGCTCCGTGATGTCGTTAACGGCAGCTGACTGGCCCTATGCTGAACTGTTGCAATACAACAACCAAGAAGGCATGGATATTGACTATACCCGCTTGCCTGGGAACCTTGATCATTTAATCGATGCTACGACGCAGCAGATCTTCCCGGATTCTACGGGGACTGTGGAGGTAAACGGGGATCGGATCACGCTTGAATACGAGCACCTTCTGAATGAAGCTGAAGAAGCAGGCCAGTTTAATTTCACGGAGATAGAGGCTTTTAACGCGCAGGGCGACGCATTGGAACTTCAGTTTCAGGCGCTACGGCCGTTCAGCTATAAGCGCACAGATGGCCCATTAATTAGCTATGCAGAGGCATTCCCGCTTGGTTGGGACGGGGTTGAATCAGGACTGGCCCAGGTTGACCGCATTGAAGCTACCATGCAGTGGTTCCCGCAACAGCTGGAGCTGATACCGATCGACGTGCCTACTCAGGGTTCGACTGAATTGACTCACGGTGGTGCCCAGGCTCGCTTGCAAGCTACCGACAACCGACGTGAGTTCGATCTGTATTTGTACCCGACACCACACCAGCTATTTGGTGTTCAGGTCTATGGCGCTGAAAGCGGTGTGCTGCACTCGCTTGCTATTGACGACGGCGCCGATTGGTTGAGCGACAACGAACGCAGCAAGCTCAACGTTATTCAGTATGGTGAATACCCGGTGCGCATTCGCTTAAGCTTCCGCGACCAGGTTCCACAGCAGCTAAAGCTAGTCGCCTTTACCATTGCGCAGGAGCCAGAGGCAGAGCAACGGCTCCAATTCAGGCTTAAGTAGTCTGCCTGAACGCTTGCTGGATATCATCCAGGCTTTCTGCGTCATCAATGGTAGAGGGCACCTGATAGCTGTCACCATCAACGATATTACGCACTATCTTGCGCAGAATTTTGCCCGAACGTGTTTTCGGTAAACGCGCCACTGTGACGACTGTTTTTAAACAGGCCAGGGCGCCGATTTGTTCGCGCACCAGTGCAACCAGTTCCTGTTGCAGTTGTTGCGGGCTGATTGTTGCGCCATTTTTTACAATAACCAGTGCCACCGGCAACTGGCCTTTCAATTCATCCTGTGCCCCAACTACACAGCATTCGGCGACCGCAGAGTGGCTTGCAACCACTTCTTCAATTTCACCGGTTGACAGCCGGTGACCGGCCACATTTATCACATCATCGGTGCGGCCCATAATAAACAGGTAACCGTCGTCGTCAATGTAACCCCCGTCGCCAGTCGCGTAATAGCCCGGAAACTGGCGCAGGTAGCCGCTTTCATAGCGCGCAGGATTTTGCCAGATAGTGGTCAGACAGCCTGGGGGCAGCGGGAGGCGGATGGCAATATTGCCTTGCTCGCCGTTCGCTATCGGCTGACCACCGTCGTCCAGAATACAGACCTGATAGCCTGGAACCGGCACTGTCGCCGAGCCAGGTTTCACAGTGAGCGCTTCAACACCCATCAGATTGGCACACACCGGCCAACCAGTTTCAGTTTGCCACCAGTGGTCGACAACCGGTTTATTGGTTTTCTCTCTGGTCCATTCATAGGTCGCCGGGTCTAATCGCTCTCCAGCCATGAAAATCGTTTCCAGTTCGCTGAGGTCGTAGCTTTCTATCTGTTGACCCTCGGGGTCCTCTTTACGGATCGCGCGAAACGCAGTGGGGGCGGCAAATAAGGCCTTTATCCGATAGTCCTCGCAAATACGCCAGAAGGCACCTGCATTCGGGGTAAAAACGGGCTTACCTTCATAGAGAACACTACTACACCCGGCAAGCAGTGGGCCGTAAACGATAAATGAATGGCCAACCACCCAGCCCACATCGGAGGCGGTAAATATAGTATCGCCTGCTGTGCAATTGTATACCGCACCCATGCTGTAATGCAGTGCTGTGGCGTAACCACCGTGATCACGAACGACACCTTTCGGTTTTCCGGTGGTGCCTGAGGTATAAAGGATATAAAGCGGGTCATCACTGTTCACCGCTACCGCATCCGCCGGGCTGCTGGTTTTCATCAGTTCGGCCCAGTCATAATCGCGCCCGTCGACAAGGGTATAGTTCACCTGTTTTTCGGCGGGAACATTGGTCCGGTTAAAAACAATACAACAGTCGGGTTGATGGCTGGACTTTTCCAGGGCTTTATCGAGCAAGGGCTTGTATTCAATCAGGCGGCTGACTTCGATGCCATGAGAGGCACTGATAACCACCTTAGGCGTGGCGTCCTCAATTCGCACAGCAAGTTCATGTGCAGCGAAGCCACCGAAGACCACAGAATGCACAGCGCCAAGTCTGGCGACGGCGAGCATCGCAATAGCGGCCTGCGGGATCATTGGCATATAGATGACGACCCGGTCACCGCGCTGAACGCCCTGGTCGCGCAGTACGCCGGCAAAATGGCGAACCTCATCGAATAATTGCTGGTAGGTAATGGTGTCTTTATTGCCAGTTACAGGAGAATCATAATAGAACGCAGCCTGGTTTCCGCGACCTTCTTCGATATGGTGGTCTAATGCAGCGTGACAAATATTGATCTGACCGTCGCTAAACCAGTTGTTAGACGAAGGGTCAAACGCTTTTGTTGGTGCTCTGAACCATGCCAGTTTATTTGCTTTTTCGAGCCAGAAGGCTTGCGGATTGTCACGTGCGGCTAGATATTCGTTTTGATAGGACACATAGGCCTCCTGCTAGCTGATTAAAAGGGGTTGCTGAATGTTTATGCTAAACCTCAGCATACCCTTTAACCAGATAGCAGGATGTTAGACTTAAGGCTAATCTGCTGACCAATTTTTGACGGTTATCTAGGCGGCGGGTGGGGTAGTAAGTTCGAACTCGCGGCTTTGTCTGGCATCTTCGAGCCAGCGAAGCAGCGCCGGGAAACCCGATAAGTCCAGTCGCTGACGATATAGCGCCCAGTCAATAAAGCAGGCGAGTCGTATTCCGGCATCATTCCATTCCAACCCTTGCTCGGCTTTGTTATTTAGTGCCTGCAGACACTGCTGAATGCGTTGGGCCTGGCGCTGGGTGTAGCTATTGGTGGCAATATCGACGCCGCTTTTCTCCAACAGGAACAGGTTAATAGTGCTATCCAACGCAGTGGTGACCAAGAGGTAAAGGTCGAACTCTTCAATGCTTTGGCAGAACCCCTGCTCATTACGCTGGCGGATGTGTTTTAAGATGCTTGATGAGTCATGCAGCACCAGATCACCATCTTGCAGATAAGGAACTCGCATGGCAGGTGATCCCTCTGCACTCTGCGCGTAATCAGTTTCAATAAACTCAAAATCCATGCCCTGTTGCAGCAGGGCTATGCGGCAGTGGCGCACGAACGGGGAGGTAAAGCTGCCGTGTAGTTTCATACCTTTTTCTCTCAGTTAACCCAAGTGGGACATTAAGTATGCCAACAGCGGAGGGAAACTGTCTATACTGGTGATTTATTGACTACTTGTAGCGCATCAGGTGCCATATGCCCGGACTCAAATCTTCGGTAAATAAAACTGCCCCGGAACCAACCGATCCCTTTCATCCAATTATCTACGTACGCGGTTACGCGATGACTGAAAACGCCATGGAAGCGACGGTGCATACGCCTTATATGGGGTTTAACCTTGGTTCGACTCGGGCCCGGCAGCAATATGATCGTTCGTTTCGCCACTATATTTTCGAATCGCCGTTGATCCGCCTGATGAAAGAGTATGGCTATCAGGACTCTTACGCCGACGGTATTAACCTGGCGGAGCCGGGTGGGGCAGTCGATTTTCCTGACACGGACAAGCGCCTGCCGAGACGTTCGATCATCATTCATCGTTACTATGAAGAGGAGCATGAACAAGGGAATGGAGCGACTGATTCAGATGCTATGGGACGCAGTCAGCGACCCTCTATTGAAGCGGCGGCGGTCCGTTTATCAAAGCTAATAGCAAGAGTGCGCGACTTTATCTGTGGTGACAATACCCAGGCGCGTGCTGATTTTAAGGTCTATTTAGTTGCCCACTCGATGGGTGGACTGATATGCCGCTGTCTGTTGCAGAACGAGCAGGCAGACCCTGAGCAAAGTCGCCGGCTGGTCGATAAGGTGTTCACCTATGGCACCCCACATAACGGCATCGAGGTGATGGGGCTGAATGTACCTAGGTTTTTTTCGCTGTGGGATGCGCATAATTTTAACCGCGCCGAGATGGCAGAGTATCTTAAATTAAAACCACGCAATGGACGGGTAAATTCGCTGAATGGCGCCTTTCCTGCTGAGCGCTTTTTCTGTTTAGTTGGAACCAACCCCCATGACTACAACCTGACCAGGCTGGTTATCGATAAAGCCAGCGATGGTCTGGTGACCATGGACAACGCCTATATTGAAGACGCGCCACGGGTGCATACCTATACCAGTCACAGTGGCCCTTATGGAATGGTGAACTCGAAAATCGGTTACGACAATCTGGTGCGGTTTCTGTTTGGTGATTATCGTCTTCGAATTACCATGCAGCCCGCTGTGTTACCCTTATCACCACCGTTGCAACGTGCCTACGACGACGGAGCGACGATACGCGGGTCGTACTTGTTTGAATGCACCCTGACCCCGCGAGGGGACGATCCGGTGCCGTTATCGAGCCGGCGAATTGACCACCATTCAGCCGTCTTTCGTAGTTTTGATGAATTATTAAACCCACACAAGGCAGGGCTTAAGCGGCCGCGATACCCGGTGTTAGCCAGTGTCTTTCTTGATTCGAAACGAATTGAAGTGGGTACTACCATGGTCATGAACCTGGAGCTGAATGTTGAAGGCACGGATTTCCGTCTCAACGGAGGCTCAGTGTTATCGCGACGGGCACCGGCGGAGCATTTATTCCGGCAAACCATAACGCTGAAGATTACCTTGCAGCCGGGCGGCTGGCGAATGCGTTATATTTTTGCCGACCAGCAATGGAGCGATGGGCGCGGAAGCGAGCTGAAAGAAGATGAGCAGGGTCATTTTATTGAACTAAAGAACAGTAAAGGCTTCGCGGCTAAGCTTTATCTGCAGATGGCGGATTGGCGATAAACTAGCCGTTTCAGGGCGAAAAGGCCCGCCAATTGTTAAAATTGTTCACTATTTGCGCGTTGCTATTGCATGTTGCCGTAATCCAAGTATAGTTACGCCTCCTCAAGGTAAATGCCTGCTGTGAAGTGCCGGTTATCCTTGAATTGTCATGGGGTGACTACGCCTATCCAGTTGGCTTGCCGCGAAATACTATTCCGCGTTCCAAGCTCCAACCATAAGTGCCGGGCGATGCCCCTACATATCGTGAGTCTGCAACAGGGTTGTCGTTTGTTGTAGCGTTGAATAGTGTGAAAAAAATATATGTCTGAATTTACTACTTTCTCTGCTCTTGAGTTACCTGAACCGATCCTGCGCGGTATTACCGAGCTAGGTTATGATACGCCAACGCCTATCCAGCAACGTGCCATTGGTCCATTGCTTGAAGGGCGTGACGTGTTAGGTGAAGCGCAAACTGGTACCGGTAAAACGGCAGCCTTTGGTTTGCCTGCACTTGCCAATATCGACACCACAGTTCGTGGCGCACAGCTTCTGGTTGTCGCACCGACTCGTGAGCTGGCGATTCAGGTTGCTGAATCAATCGAGCAAATGGGCAAATTTATGCGTGGCTTAACTGTTGCAACCGTATACGGTGGCGCAGCCTATGGTCCGCAAATTAAACTTCTTAAAGGTGGCGCACAGGTTGTTGTGGGTACCCCGGGCCGTTTGATGGATCACATCAATAAAGGCACCCTGGACCTGAGCAAGCTGAAAATGAGCGTGCTCGATGAAGCCGACGAAATGCTCAACATGGGCTTCGTTGAAGACATCGAGTTCATCATGGAAAGCGTGCCGAAAGATGCACAGCGTGCATTGTTCTCAGCCACCATGCCACAGCAAATCCGTAAAATTGCGCAAAAATTCCTGACGGATTCGGTCCATGTCGCGATCGAAAAAACCCAGGAACACAAAGCGAATATTACCCAGAAAGCCTGGAAAGTGACGGTACTGAACAAGAACACTGCGCTTGAGCGTATTCTTGAAACCACCGATTACAATCTGGCGCTGATCTTTGTGCGTACCCGTCAGGACACTATTACCCTGTCGGATCACCTGCAAAGCAAAGGCTTTAAGGCTGCTGGCCTGAACGGTGACATGAACCAGGCGCAACGCGAGGCCACCGTGTCTCAGTTGAAAGCAGGTACCGTGCGCGTTCTGGTAGCAACCGATGTGGTTGCCCGTGGTCTTGATGTCCCGGGTGTAAGCCATGTTATTAACTATGACCTGCCGAACGACGCAGAGTCTTATGTTCACCGTATCGGTCGTACCGGCCGTGCAGGCCGCTCTGGCGAGGCTATCTTGTTTGCCCGTCCGCGTGAAATGCACCTTTTACGTCGTTATGAGCGCGAAACCAAAGGCACCATCGAAATGATGGAAGTGCCAACAGCGCGCGAAATGACCGCGTACCGTTTAGAAGCCTGTCAGAAGCGTTTAGCTGACGTGGTTGCTAATCAGGACCTGGACACTATGCGTGAACTGGTTGAACAAATGGCCAATGACGGCGGCGTTGACATGAAGGACCTGGCTGCGGCCTTGTTGTTCGAACAACAGCAGACGCGTCCATTGTTCGTTAAAGACGACCCTAAACCTCGTCGCGAAGCGCGTGATACACGTGGCGACCGCAATGACCGTAACCCGCGTCAGAGCAAAGGCCGCAACGAACGCTTCGAGCGTGGTGGTGAGCGCGGTAATAAAAGCCCTCGCGCAGCCGGTGCAGCAGCACGTCCTGGTAAAGGCCGTGATATGAACATCGAGTTTGATACCTATCGCTTAAACGTTGGTAAAGACCACGGTGCTCGCCCAGGCGATATCGTTGGTGCGATTGCTAACGAAGGCAATATGGACAGCCGCATGATTGGTAACATTAAGTTGCACGGTGAGCACAGTTTTGTTGAACTGCCTAAAGGCTTACCAGCCGCTATCGTTGCGAAACTACAACGTGCGCGCATTCGTCAGCAGCCGTCAGGTATGATGAAAGTCTAAGCTAAGGCCCAACGCCCTGGTTTAACGCTAAGAGCCACCTTCGGGTGGCTTTTTTGTGTCTGCTGACAAATAATGAACCTGCCTGACTGGCAGGTGCACTTACAGAGGAAAGGCTGATGAAGCAACAGGGATGTCTGATTGTAATCTGTTTGTGTTGGCTGACCGCCTGCAGCGGCTTAATAGAGCGTCAAATGGCAACGCACACTGGCATGAGGGGCGCGGTTATTACTGATTTTGGTCAAACCGAGCGTCGCTTATGTCTGGACGATGACGTTTGTGTACGGGTAACCGATTGGGGAGACCTTAAACAGATCGAAAATGGCGAGCCCTTAACTGAACTTAAGCTGCGCGCCGATATTTATATGAACGAGGCTAAACTGGAGCTGGACGAAACGTTTGAGTTCTCTGGGTTAACGCCATCTGCACCCTTGCTCGTTATTTTTCCTGGGTATGGCATGCGCGCGGACCATATGGGAATGATGGCGCTGTTTATGCGCTCTCAGGGCGTTCAACCTTTGGTCGTCGCTAGCCCGACCGAGCAAGACCCGTTTAATTTCGGCGTCCAGGGCGCACGCGACTTAGCCGCGATTATTGCCGAGCGCTACACTGACCGAGAGGTGTATCTGTTAGGATTTTCATTGGGGTCGCTGGCGGTTGCGGAGTTTAGCCGCATTCACCAACCTGCTGGCGCTATGGTACTGGCACCATTACTTGATTTCGACGCATCGGCACAACGCCTGATTGCTATGCACCGACGGAGTTCGGTCTTTGCGCGGGTGATCCCCCCGCAGAGCTATGTCGATGGCCTGCAAAAACTGGTTGAAAACAGCCAGGTCGACCCGGCTGCATTGACCTGGGGCTATGCGGTCGAGCATTTGCCGGATAACTCGCTGGTACTGGGCTCCACGCATGACACCTTAAGTCATTTTGCTGAGCTGGAACACGAGGTGAGGGCGCAGGGGCGTGAGTTTACGATGATTGAATTTACGCAAACAGCTTATTTGCACCCGGTTATGGCGATGCCTTTACCTGATATTCAGGCTGCGATTAGAGACTGGCTTAATGCTCAGTCTCAATAATTTGCTCAATGTCATAACCCCATTCGTACGCGCGGGCCAGCGTTTGGTCAATTAGCCAGCGCGGCAGGTGCGGTTGACGCGCAAGCAGCCAAAAATAGTCAGTGTTGTCACCAACAATTACGGCGTACTCATAGTCATCGCCGAGTTCCGCAATGTAATAGCCGCCGCTGAAGGGCCACTGAAAGGTGACCGCAAACGAAGCCGGCATGTCGTCGATTGGTTCTGCTTTGCCAATCACGGAGTTCCATTCTCCTTCTTCGCTGTTGTAGCCCCGATTGGTTACTTCAAAGGTGCCGTCTTCGTTTAACCGATATTCAGCGGTAACGCGCTGCAAGTCCTTCTGGAATCGGTTGGGCATGCGTGCGATTTCATACCAGGTTCCCATATAACGCCCGGCATCGAAGTTTTTAACGGGCTCCGAGACTGGTGTTTTAGCGGCGGTACAGGCACTGAGTAGACCTAAGGTGACAACAGTTAACAGCAGTGTGGAAAAACGCATAGAGGATCCTGAAAGCTTGTTGTTTTAAGTGGCCTTAATATGGCTTGTGAATGACGGAAATACAAGCCATTACAGGCTTAATCAAAGGTTGTCGAGGTCAGCCAGGTAGCGTTCGGCCTGTTTTAGTATAACCTCTCGCTCACTGGCATCACGTTGTTCCCATTGGCGGTAAATCATCCTCATTCGATGGTTATGGCGCAGTGTGTCTTTATGTCTTTCAATAAAATGCCAGTACAGCAGGTTAAAGGGGCAGGCGCCTTCGCCGCTGCGCTGACTGACGTTGTAGTGGCAGCTTTTACAGTAATGCCCCATTTTATTGAGGTAGTTGCCACTCGATACATACGGTTTGGTTGCCAGCAGACCACCGTCCGCGAACTGACTCATTCCTCGTGTATTGGGCAATTCGACCCATTCAATGGCATCGATGTAAATCCCTAAATACCAGGCATCCACCTCATCCGGGTGGACACCCGCCAGCAGTGCAAAGTTGCCGGTGACCATCAGACGCTGGATATGATGCGCGTAGGCGTACTCGAGTGACTGTTGAACTGCGTGTTGCATACAGGCCATTTTGGTTCGCCCGTGCCAGTAAAAGTCCGGCAGCTTGCGCTGATGCTGAAGTTTGTTGTGGGTCGCGTAATCAGGCATTTTAGCCCAGTAAATAGCGCGAACATATTCACGCCAGCCAATAATCTGGCGCACGAAGCCTTCAATTTGAGCTAGTGTGATAGCACCGTCACTGTGTTGATAGGCTTCGATGGCCCGTTCTACCACTTCGCGGGGGCTGAGCATCTTGCTATTCAGGCTAAAGGACAAACGGGCGTGGTACAGGCTCCATCCGCGTTCGCTTAATGCGTCCTGAAAGCGCCCGAAATCGGGTAAACAGTGGCGAATGAAAAAGTCGAGTAGCTGACGCGACTGCTGTCGGGTGACGGGCCAGAGGAGCTCCTTTGAAGCGTTGCCCATGGTTTCAATGCCGGCGTCTTCGATCAGTTGCAGTAACCCGGTGACATCATTAGCGAAGGTGAGCGGGGTCGGGATGTCCTGCTTTGCGGGCAGTTTGTTGCGATTTTCATGGTCATAGTTCCACTTGCCGCCAACTGGTTTGTCACCGTCCATCAGGTAGCCGTACTGGCGGCGTATCCGTCGATAGAAGGTTTCCATCAGCAGTGCATTGTCGTTGTCAAAATGCTGCTGCAGCGCGTCGCGCGAGGTAAGAAAGTGCTCGCTATCAACCATGTTCACACTGACCTGAGGCGGTTTGAAACGGAGCAGAAGTTCATCCAGCCGCCATTCGTCAGGCGCCTGATAGCTAAACGACTCAGCCTTGATATGCCCAATAATCATGGTCAGGTTGTCAGTAAGGCTGTGGGTGTTTTGTCGGTTGTCCAAAGCCAGATACAGTATTTCGTGACGGTTACTCAGCGCATTGGCAAATGCGCGCATGGCAGCAAAAAAGGCCAGCAGCTTTTGTTTATGATGGCGCACGTAGTCAGTTTCCTGACGGATTTCCATCATCACATAGAGGGTGTCGTCGCGCTGCTGTTGGAACCAGCTATGACTGACATTCAGTTGATCCCCAAGAATCAGCCGGATTTCCCTATATCGGGTCGTGTTTAGGTCCGTTAACGCGTAAAATAATGCCATTCAATATCACCCGACAGCTTCTGTAGTGCTCACCTGAGTACTTACGTTAGTAAGACACCTATACGCAGTAGCGTCACAAGAGGTTTAATAACACTATGCGCCTGGAAAAATTTGTTTCAGCTTCGACTGGTTTAAGCCGCAAAGAAGCGGGTCGAGCTATTCG
Source organism: Aliidiomarina soli (assembly GCF_003986975.1). Classification (GTDB taxonomy): domain Bacteria; phylum Pseudomonadota; class Gammaproteobacteria; order Enterobacterales; family Alteromonadaceae; genus Aliidiomarina; species Aliidiomarina soli. Next base: position 41,078 of record NZ_PIPO01000003.1, read on the forward strand.
CGCCGAAGAAGTATTTATCGATGGGGTTATGTGTAAGAAGGCGGCCACCGCGGTAACCGAGAAGGATTCGGTTAGCTGGCTGGGTCAGCCCCTGCAAATCATTGGGTTGCGCTATTTAATGCTGCATAAGCCAGAAGGGACGGTGTCGTCCACTGAAGATCCGGTTCATCCGTCTGTTTTTATGTTACTTGACGAACCTAAACCGGATGCCATTCACTGTGTCGGCCGTTTAGATGTCGATACCACCGGGCTATTGCTGCTCACCGATGACGGCAAATGGTCGCACCGGATTACGTCTCCCAAAAAGAACTGCGCTAAAACGTATCTGGCGACGCTGGCAGATCCACTGACCGGCGATGATTTCGAGCGAGTACGGAGCGAATTCGCCAACGGCGTCATGTTGCGTGGTGAAGAAACCCCAACGCTAGCGGCGCAACTTGAAGCGATCGACGCTAACCAGTTCCGCCTGACTCTGCATGAAGGGCGTTACCATCAGGTTAAGCGGATGTTCGCTGCGGTGGGAAATAAGGTGGTGGCCCTGCATCGTGAATCCGTCGGAAGCCTGGTCCTCGACTCTGACCTTGCGCCGGGTGAATACCGCCATTTAACACCTGACGAAGTCGCCTCGTTCGACTAGTTGTTCTATGCGTGGGCGGTCTCCCCCGAAAAGCCAGCCATTTATCTCGTTCGCGTCGAGTCAGGGTTGAGCTTTGCCGTAAAGACCCGTTTAATGGGTATCTCTTTTTGCAACACGAGATAGAAGCATGAAACTATTATTTTGCCGCGCTGTTGCCGGGCTGATGCTACTTCAGCTTAGCGCGTTCAGTGCCCTGGCTCACGACAAAGATGACCACCGCCGTACGCTGCAAGCAGAGTCGGTCGTGGTCACTGACCATCGCGCAGAGATCAACGGTGAACGGGTTGACTACAAAGCGTACGCCGGGTTTTTGCCAGTTTGGGATGAAGAAGGCCACCCGATAGCAACGCTGCAGTATACCTATTACGAACGTCAGGGCGTGAGCAATCAGGAGCGCCGCCCATTAATGTTTTCCTTTAATGGCGGGCCGGGTTCGGCATCGGTCTGGATGCATATTGCATACACCGGACCGAAGTCACTGCGGGTCGATGATGAAGGCTTTCCTATCCAGCCTTATGGTGTGAAAGATAACCCCCATTCGGTGTTAGATAGCACAGATATTGTCTTTGTGAATCCGGTCAATACTGGTTACAGCCGTGTGTTGCCAGGGCCTGATGGCGAAATGCCGTCTCGCGAGCAGCAACGGGAGATGTTCTTCGGGGTGAATTCTGATATTGAGTACCTGGCAGAATGGATGAACACCTTCGTCACCCGTTATGAGCGCTGGCGTTCGCCGAAGTTCCTGATTGGCGAAAGCTATGGCACCACCCGTGTAGCGGGTCTCGCCCATGCACTGCAAAACCAGCAATGGATGTATATCAATGGTGTTGTGCTGGTTTCACCAACCGACATGGGTATAGAGCGCAACGGACCGGTCAAAGCCGCCAACCGTCTGCCGTATTTCGCTGCCGCCGCTTGGTATCATGAGCAACTGGACGAGGACCTCCAGTCCGGCGATCTGTACGATCTGTTGCCGGAAGTGGAAGACTTCGCGATTAATACCTATTTGCCTGCGCTGGCGCGTGGTGCATGGTTAGATGAGAGTGAACGTGAAGACGTCGCACGTCAGGTGGCACGTTATTCAGGTCTTTCTGAGCAGAGCGTGCTGCGAAGTAATCTGGATATCGATACTGCATTTTTCTGGAAAGAGCTGCTCCGAGATGAAGGCCTGACCATTGGCCGTCTTGACTCCCGTTATACCGGCATTGATATGAATGATGTCGGTGAACGTCCGGATTTCAACTCTGAACTGACATCATGGTTGCATTCGTTTACCCCGGCGATTAATTATTACCTGCGTGAAGAACTAGGCGTGCGCACGGATATTAAGTACAACATGTTCGGGCCAGTTCATCCATGGGATCGCAGTAATAACAATACCGGCCGTCAGTTACGCCAGGCTATGGCGCAGAACCCGTTTATGAATGTGCTGGTGCAGGCCGGGTATTACGACGGCGCGACCAATTACTTCGATGCGAAATACAGCATGTGGCAACTTGACCCAAGTGGCAAGATGCGCGACCGCCTGTTTTTCGAAGGCTACCGCAGTGGTCATATGATGTATCTGCGTAGCGAAGATTTGCAGTTGTCGAACGAAGATTTGCGCGAGTTTATCCGTCATTCGTTACCGGATGAGGACCAGTCAGCGCGCTATTAAGCAATTGTTTCGTTAGTAAAAACCCCGCAATTTTTTGTGGGGTTTTTTTATTTTGTACTAGGCTTGTTTATGTAGACTGAAGGTAAACTTTATTTCTTAACCACTTTATTTTTTAACCATAAGGGTGACAAGATGCCAGAGTTTAGTGGGTTTTTAGGCCTGATACTTCTTATCTTAGTAATTTATGCCGTTGTGAAAACGGTGCAAAGCGGCGCATCAACAGGCACCAAGGTACTTTGGATTGTGATTTTAATCCTGATCCCATTCATTGGCTTCATTCTGTGGCTATTGCTCGGCCCGAAAGGCGGCGCAAACACGGTATAGCCGTTAGAGTCCGTGATTATTGTCTTAATTCAGAGACTATACAAAGCTCCGGTGATAAAGCTTATCGCCGGAGCTTTTGATTAAGAGCTTACCCCCTACGGTCAAACGAGAAGAGCTGTTTCAGATCGTGTTCTGATTGCTCGATCCAGGCTTGCAGTACGTCGCAGCCAATCACGCTATAGCTGATGCCGTTGCCACCGTATGCCATGGCGAAGTGAATTCTTGGGCCCAGACTGGGATGGGGACCGAAGAAAGGTAAACCGTCTTTAGTTTCCGCAAAGGTTCCGGCCCAGGCAAAAGCCTCACTGAATTCAAGGCGGGGGAACAAGGCCTGTAGCTTATCAGCGAGTTTCTTCGCTTTTTTTGCAACCTTAGTGTCCCGCCGCGCCGGAATATCGATATCATCATCTTCACCGCCAATGATCAGGCGGCCATCGCCGGTCGCACGCATATATAGGTATGGGCGGGCAGATTCCCAGATCATGGTGTCCGCCAGCGGGCCCAGAGCAGCTTTCGATATAGGATCGGTTACAAAGGCATAGCTGCTTCGGTTGTCCGCTATTTTTTCCGTAAGGTATTGTTGAGACTCATACCCCGACGCAATGATCAGGTGGTCGGCATCGATACGGTGCCCGCCTTTGGTCAGGATACTTACCCCGGATGCATCAGCATCAAAGGTCGCAATTTCAGTACGTTCGTAAACCTTGCCGCCGCGTTTAAGAACTCGCTGATGCAATTTATGCGCAGTTCTGTATGGGTCGATACGGGCGGCCAGTGGGGTCAGAATAGCCGCTGGCGCATCGATGCCGTAAGCGCGCTGCAGCTCATCGTGCTCTAACCATTTGGCATCGAAGCCGTGCTTGCGGCGCAGCTGATATTCCTCGTGCATGCCTTCAACGTCCTTGTCCCGGCTGGCGAAATAGAGGCTATCCTGCATTGCAAAGTCGAGATCGGAGAAGGAGCGGGTTCTGCGCCGTAATGTGGTAATTGCATCGGCACAGCCCTGGTAAGCAAGATAGGCTGAGTGTTCACCGAAGTCCTTGGCCAGATCACACATATGGACGTCGATTTCATATTGCAGCAAAGCGGTGCTCGCCGCGCTGCTACCCCAGCCAATCTCTCGCCGGTCAGCCACTGCTACCTGATACCCTTGCTCGCTAAAATGGTCAGCCAGCAGTGCGCCGGTAATTCCCCCGCCCATAATGACAATCTGGGTCTTCAGATTCTCCTGCAACGTTGGGTACTGATGCATCAAACCATTCTTTATCGCCCAAAAGGGCAGGCCGCTTTTTAAGTCCATACTCGTCATCCGCTAGCTGATCATAGCTAGAGTGTAGTTGAACTTGAGCGGCCACTGGGTTCCTGATACTTTGTTTTAAAATTGTTACTAATAATTTTATGGGAAAGATATGAGTCGACATATCAAAAGGATGTGCTTTTCTTTAGTTTTTATCTTGGCTGGATGCAACTCGTCAGAAAACGATGAAATTGATAATGCTCAGGTTTATCAAGTCGAGGTTGCTGCAAAGCCGACTTATGCAGAGCCGGGTACGATGCATGTGAATACGCTGTATGTAATAGCGACGGGGCTGGATGGGCCTGACGTTCGGGCCGGTGCAATTACTGGGTTTAACCATAGGTTTGGCTCGTCTTATCGACTGGAAATCAGACGTTATCCGTCTACGTCGTCGAATGAAGCCGACTATGTACATGAATTAGTTCAGGTGCTGGAGGAAAACGAAGACCCTGCCGGAACTGTGTACGAGTATCCGCAAGTGACCCTGGTTGACGAACCCGTTTACGTTAATAGTCAGGGGAGCTATATGATGGGACCATATCCATTCTTGTGTGGTGAAGGAGTGGACTGCGATACGCTAGTGGAAATGAACCAAAGTGGTGGTGTTGTTCGGATCGAGCTTACCTTAACAGGGGGTGACATCCCGGTCACCCTTACTGATTGGGATTGACTGCCTGTTAGCAGGCGCGGTCAAAACCATGGTAATGGGCCTGAGCCACATCCGGATGCGAGCGTAGGCGGCCTTTGAGAACGTTGTCGCCAACCTGATAGAACAGCGGGTTTTGCGGATCGGCAGATGGGCCCAGGGCATCTTTCTTGAGGTGCTCTGGCAGGTTTAGCAATGGCACTTCGCTATCCAGTTTAGCCGCCATAAAGAAGGCGCAGGAATAGCGCACCTGATCGGCGGCCGGGCTTTGTACTCTATGGTAAGTCGCGCGCAGGTAGCCATCTGAAGCCAGCTCGAGCAGTTCACCGATGTTGATCACGACAGCACCTTCAAGCGGCGGTACGCTGACCCAGCCTTCGTCGTCTTTTAGTACTTCAAGGCCTGACTGCTGGTCCTGAGTGACTATGGTCAGGTAGCCCGGATCTTTATGCGCACCAACCCCCTGACGCTCGCCAGTAGCGGCACTACCAGGGTAGCGAATCAGCTTCATGTGGGTGTAGGGCGGGGTAATCCCCTCGTCAAAGGTGGTTGCTGGCTGCTCTAACACTTCGGCGAATGCGCGTAACAGCGCAGTGCTCACGTCAGACAGGGCCTGCTGATAACCGAGAAGGGTTTGCTTCATCTCAGGTAACGCCTGGGGCCACTGGTTAGGGCCGATCAGTTTCCACCATTGCGGTTCGTTATCTGCGACCTTCACCGCCTGATCCTCGCCCATGATATCGAATTGCTCACGTAAATCTGGTTTGCCCTGAGTTAACTCGCCCTGCAGACGGGTATAACCACGAAAATGGGCGCTGTTTTTCATCTCTACACTCAACTTTTCAGCGTCGGGCAGGGCAAAAAACTGTTTGCCTAATGACATAACCTCGTCTTGCAGACAACAAAGCTGATGACCTTTGACATAGAAAAAGCCAACGGTGCGGGCAGCTTCAGCAAGCTCGGATAAAAAGGCTTGCTTTTGCTCACCACCCGCGTGTAAATCACGAAGATCGAGTACGGGTAAAGCGGTCTGTTGCATAATGCGTCGTCCAGGTTATGAATCTGGACTGAGTATAGGGGCTATAAGGTTAAATCCTAAAAACCGAATTGCTATTTGATATATGAAAAGTTGCTAATCACAGCCCGACATCGCCAGGCAGACTGTGATTGGTTAGCCCTGAGTATCCTCTATCGCCTGCTCGATAAGCGCAGGCGCTTGCTGCATGCGTTCATCGTCGGCAGCCAGCTGAGCGGCTTCGTTCGCGGCGGAGCGGGCAGCATTGAACTTGGCTTGGCGGACTAACGCCCACGCGAGGTTGAAGTAGGTGGCGGCTTGCTCAGGATTGATCTCGATGGCCTGGTAGTAGTTGAACTCAGCATCACCATAGCGTTGCTGCTGGTAGGCAATGTTGCCTAAGCCGATAAAGCTGGTGGCTTCGCCAGGCCAGGCTTCGGCCGCTGCCTGATACGCTTCGATAGCGACGTCCCAGCGTTGCTGTTGTTCGAGTGGCGCAACCGCTTCGAAATAACGCAATGGCTCGGCACTTTCGGGCAATACGCCTGGTTCAGTCACCACCAAAGCCCAGTAATCGGCCATTTTCCAGGTTCGTTCGAAGCGCCGCAACGACATGATCTCACGTTCGGTAGTACCGGAGCGCAAGACGACTTGCTGGTCCTCAGGGTCGTAGCCAATAACAACTGCGTAATGCCACATCGGCCAGCGAGGTAAGCCCAGATTTTGTAATACCAGAACCGGGTTACCCGCATAAACTTCGGTCATTAATGCGTCCAGGGTGGGAGCCATAACATACGGAACACGGCTGGCGCGGCGGGTCGCACCCAACAACTCCATTTGCAGGCTTCCCTGACGCTCAGGCAGATAGACCTGATCCGCCAGACGCTCCGGCGTTGCGTCGTCGACACCGCTGACCTGCAATATGGTCGCTAAGGCAGCAGGGCCGCACTGATACGCCTCTTGCGGATGGAAGGGGGTATCGAGAAGTTCGACCGGAGTGGTGTACTGATTGCTTTCAACCAATTCGTCATACTGCAACGGCCCGGCGGCGCATGCACTTAATAATAAAGCCCCGAAAAGCACCAGCAGGCGCATCGGGGCTCTAACAGCAAAGTTGCGAAACATTAGCGAATAAGAATCCAAATAATAAAGAGTAGAAGAATAACGGTTACTGCACTTGCACCTGCTGGCAGCTCTTCCATGTCAGCAGTTAATTCCATAATCTCTGCGTCGGTCATGGAATCAATACGGGCCAAGGCTTCTTGTGGGTCAACCCCGTAGCGTACCAGTTGTTCCTGAATATCAGCACGCTCCAGCTGCTCGGTTAACTGGGTTTTGTTGATTCCCGCACGCTGTTCAGTAACGATTTCCTGAGTACTGACAATGTCCGCATGAGCGGGCGCGGTGAAGGCGGTATTAAAAACTAATGAGCCGAAGAAAAAAGTCGTGCCATATATCAGTGATTTTTTCATCTGAAATCTCCTTGTTATTGGTCAGCTCTAAATCTAGACCATAATCTCAGTTTTGTCGCCCGCACCATCTTAACTTTCTATCGCTAGGTTTCTGATTAAATTATAAAAAGGGGCCCGAGGGCCCCATGTACTATAGGTCGCTGGTGCGACGTTTGCGCTTCTTCTCGCTGCGTTTTTCCTTTAGCGTTTTAGCTGGCTTTTTCTTCGCTTTTTCTTTACTCATTGATATCTCTCACAATCAGTGATTTCAATTTATTGTCGCTGCTCGACAATAACCCCATTGACGTAAACCTAATGACTTCAAGGCGGCACCCTCCTTACTTGAATGAGCTGAAACCGACTAACTGTCTCCCCGGCGCTGAGAAACGTCGGTAATCATCCAGCGCGACTTACCTTCTGCACAGTCTATGGAGGCGGTATTACCGGGGCGTAAACCGATGAGTGCAGAACCCAGTGGTGATAAAAACGAGATACGTCCCTGCGAAGGTTGACTCAGACTCGGCTCCACAAGTTGAATTTCAAGCTGCTCAACCCAGTCTAATCGAGTCAGGGTAAGGTAACTTCCAACTCCGGCCCGGCGTTCAAGGCGGGCGTTGGACGAATTGCTTTGTTCCAGCCGGTTCAGCAAACTGGCCAACGCAACTGGGTCAAGCAACACCTGCTGACTGTTTTCGCTGAACATAGGGTGACGGGGGCAAATTGAGGTTTTGCAATACCTGAACATACGAGCAAGCACGGTATTTCTCCAACCGAACTAACAGTTTTAATCAAGGTGAAAGGTAATAAACGGCAAGCGCCTAAGGACGCCGGATGCAAGGCTGCATCCGGCTTAATTTGGGAAGGTGAGGGCGGTACTCAAAATGGAATAATCGTACTCAAACATAGAATCCTCGCGTAGTGAGGCCATCATAGCCTCAATAATAATAAAGGCAAGCCTGTCTGAGCTTAGAGTGCATTGACGTCGCGGAAGTAGCGGGAATTCGATAGAATGGCAGCTATTTCAGCTTATTTGCAGGAGTCTATGCACTCATGATCACCCTGACTAAAAGTAAACAACAGCTCATGCGGGGCATGGGGATGACAATTATCGTTGTTGCCGCCCTGGCTTTTTTTATTCTTTCTGACTACCGTGAAACCGGTACTCTTGAGGGTTTCGGCTGGATTGGTTTAGCCGCGATCCTGGCCGGACTGGTGGCAATCGTCCAGCAGTATTATTACTTTAACCGTGAGCCTAAAGTTATTCAGTTAGACCTGGATAGCCGACACGTCATAAACGCTGACACTGGTAAAGTGCTGGCCGATTTTGACAAGGTGACGTTTTTTGCTTTAAGCGCCAATAAAACCAATGCGCTAATCGAGTGTTTTAAGGGTGACAAAATGGTCATGCGCCTCAAGCGTCATTACCAGCTAAACCTGCGTATCGCCGATATTCTCGCTAAACACAGTAACGTCGAAGGTGTCGAGCTTAAACACATTGGCCTCACACGCTAACGCTGATTGAGTAACTGAAGGAAAACAAAAGGAGTTTGTATGCGTTATTTAGGTTCATGTATAGGGATGATTCTCGTGATTCAATTCACGGTTTGGGCTACCAGCGCACAAGCCGAAGTCTTTGAGGAAGGAGTTCATTATCAGGAACTGCCAGGTGAGCGTTCTGATACCGCCCAAATTATCGAGTTCTTTTCTTTGTACTGTGGGAGTTGTTACCAGTACCAGCCGTTTACTGCGATGATTAAAGATAAATGGCCGGGAATTTTAACTCAGCAGCACGTAAGCAGCCTGACGCCTTCGGGGTTTGAGCGTTCTGTTCAGGAGGCCTGGGCTGCAGCACGACTGCTTGAGGTCGAGCAGTCTTTTGCTGAAAGGGTATTTGATCTGAATTTTGTTCAGCGTCGTCAAGTTGCCGATCAGGAACAGATTTATCAGGTATTTAATAGCCTTGGCATTGAACGGGAGCGTGTAGAGCAAATTCTGTCGAGCTTCCAGGTGCGTAGTCTGGTCAGACAAATGCAACTTCAGGAAGAACGTTTCGGCGTGAGGGGTACCCCGACATTTATCGTCAATCAAAAATACATGATGGATTATCGGGGGTTTCGCGATAGTGAGGATTTCTTCGCGGATTACCTGGCACTGGCAGAATACCTGCTGAATAAATAAAACGTTTTTGGCGATGACGCCGTGAGCAAAAAAATACCCCCATCACTATTTGGTGATGAGGGTATTGTTAACCGGTCTTCGGCTCGGTCAATTGGCCTGTATAACTACGTTGTTAACGCACCGCGCGCACGTTCTGGCTGACGTCGCGGCTAATCAACTTGACGAAGGGATCGACTCCGGCAAACGCAGGGCGCTCGTCGAGCTCGATCAGGATCTGGTTTTCACCGCGAGAGATTTGGTGCTTCTGTAAATACAGAACATCATCCGCGTCGTTGATTTGATCCGGGTGCGTGCGCAGTGCTCCAATGTCGAAGCTCTGAGTGAAATCTACGGCCTCTTCCTGCCCCATGGAATCCGCTTCCAGTTTTTGTGCATCAATAGTCAGGCTAAGTTGCCAGCGGCCGTTGTCGAGTTCGGTCAGTTCAGCGCCCGTGGTTTGCAGATCAAAGAGTACGATGCGCTCAAACATATCGGTGATCAGCACCTGTTGTTCGTCCGTAGCCTGTTCACGTAGCAAACGGATCAGATCCCGCGTATTCGGGTACGGCTGGTGCTCGTACTGGAACTCATCAATCAGGTTACGCAGCGCGGTATTGACCGCTTCTTCACCAAGGTAGTCGCGTAGTGCATACATGACCAATGAACCTTTCTGGTAATAAATGTAAGCCTGGCTTTCTACCTGATACAGCGGCGACTCTCCGATCACATCAAAGCTTCGTGCTGACAGGTAACGGTCAAGCTCACGTTTGAGGAAGCGACGCATCGCCTCTTTACCATAGGTACGTTCCATCACCATTAAGGCGCCGTACTGAGATAAGGTTTCACTTAAAACCTGACCGCCTTGCACGTTCCCCGGGGTGATTTGGTGGGCAAACCACTGGTGGGCAACTTCGTGGGCGGTCACGTAATAGGCGAAATCAATACTCTCTTCGTCCCGCAGATCGAGGGCGAAGCCCATATTTTCCGAAAACGGCACTGTGTTGGGGAACGCCTGAGCAAAACTACGATACGGGAACTCAATGATCCGCAACTGACGATGCTGATAAGGACTGAAGTTGGCGCTGAAGTAATCCAGCGAGTCCTTCACCCCGTCAATCATACGGGGCACATTCATGCCATGACGGGCATGGTGATACACGCTAATGGCAACGCCATTATGCTCGTCCTCAGTGATCTCCAGATCCGCAGACATCAGGTTAAAGAAGTTGAGGATTGGCGCGTCCATCGCATAGCGGAAATATGCCCGTTCACCGTCGTCCCATTGCTCGGTTAAGTACCCCGGTGCAATCGCAGTCTGACCTAGATCTGTAGAGACCAGCACATTGAAATCAATGTAATGGGTATGTCCGGTAAAGGCATTGATTCTGTTTTGCGCTTCATCGTCCAGGTCGGGGAGCGGATGACGGGCAGGCAGATCCCGTTTTCGTCGTTCGTGGCGGTCCTGCAGCTCGGCACTGGCCTGATAACCCAACGCTGGGAGCAGCTGGTAGTTATTAATAAAGGTGCCGTTGTGCAGCAGACTAAGGTCATTGCCACTGTCGACAAAGCCCTGGTTGGTGCGTTCGACTCTGAAACTCATCCGGGTTTGGTCGCCAGGGGCAAGTGGTGTGTCGAACTCCACCCATTGACTGTTAAACCGCGGATCCAGGTTGCCGACCTGAGCCCCGTCAACCTGTATTTCAGCGTTGCTGGCACGCGAACCATGCTGTGGAAGTTGCACTAAAAGACGTTCGATGGGCTCCTCAGTCTGGTTCTGCAGACTGTATTCACCAACTGCAACCGCGCTTCGCTGCTGTGGATAGAGTTCTACTTCAAGCTCCACTGCAGTGATCGAAGGCACTGCCATGTCATGGTAAGGGCGAAGCTCCTTTTCGTATTCAGCGCTTCGATCCATGCGCTGTTTCGATGGGGTGAACTCGTTGAGAACCCGGGTGTTGTGCACAATCACTGTGCCTGCAATAACGAACGCCAGCAAGCCAGCACTGACCATAGCGCCACCAGACCAGCCCAGTTTACTTAACAGTCGTTGGCTGCGGTCTCTCAGGCTGGCCTCGGACCCGCGTCGCCATAAGGTGTAGGCGAGGACGGCAAGCACCAGTGTTAACCCACCCCAGTAGAGCATGTACCAAAGTTGCGGCGTAAGGTAATGGCCATAGCCATTAATATCACTGTACATGTGTCCCGGTGATGCGGAGAAGGAATACATATTGTGCTCTAAGCCGATTGAACTCAGGGTCATCTGCACAATGATGAACACCACCATAATGCCGATACCGGCAAACTTGTTCGGGCTCAGTACCTGGACAAAAATAGCCAGCACTGCGGTCATCAGCATTGGTAACACGTACCACAGACCTAAACGCAACGCATACTGACCCAGCTCGAGATAGGCCATGCCTTTACTCAGCTGATACAACACAGTGACCACTACGGCTGCAAGACACAAACCTACCAGCACCACCAAAAGACCGGCGAGTTTGGAGAGGAAAAACACCGAACTATGGGCCGGAGTGGCATCGACAATATCGCCCATCCCACTCTGGCGCTCGCGCCAGACACTTTCAGCACTGTAGTAAATCACCACAACCAGAGCGAGCAGTGAGGTTGCATTCATCACCTCATCCACCATCAGTCGGGTAAACGGCCAGCTCGCGGTGCCATAGGCTGTGTTGGCTTCCAACAGTAATGCAGCCCCCAGCATGATCATAGTGATCAACAGCAAAATGATAAAAGGTGCACTTTTGGCGATTTGACTGACTTCAAAGCGAGTCTGTCGCATCAGCTGTGGCCACCAGCTGGTAAAACCGCGCTGTTGCTGCACCTGCGGGAGATCCAGTTGGACCGCGGCAGAGACACCACTGAATGAAGCTGCAGAGACGGTATTTTGTTGTAACTGCTTTTGTCGTTTGCGTGCGCTGCGGCCAGTAAGTGGCCGGCGAGGATCAAGGGTAAATTGGCAGACGCCAATGATGAGTGCAGCCAGGCCGAGCCAAAGCAGGCGGTTGTAGAGTAAGACGCCGTCGAAGCTAACAATCTCGGTATTGCGCTCAATCGCAGTCCAGTAACGGGTCAGTTCCATATAGGCCGAGCTGGCAAAGGGATCGACCAAGGCAGCAATAGTCCGGTGCTCGGGCTCACTGAGTAGTCCACCGGATATCAAATAGAGCACAAAAAAGGCGACTACGCCGAGATACATGCCCATCATTGAACGACTAAACATCGCCAATGCGTAAAATAAAACCGCGCAAAAGAGCAGGCTAGGGGCGACCAGCACCACAACCGGCCACACGTAATAGGCGATAACGGTTGGACCGAAGCGCTCCGCATCGACCCACGGCATTAAACTGCCTAGCAGCAAACCCAGAGGAATGGCACAGAACACCAGCATGGTGATCAGATATGCGCCAGTTAGCCGGCCCCATAAATAGGCCCCACGAGGCACTGGGGTGGCCAGAATAATACCGTCCATACGGCAGCTGACATCACGGGTGGCGGTGTTACCAACAAAGTTTGCCACCACAAACATGCCAAACAGGCTGAATACCACCATGGCGATGGCCAGGAACCATGGCCCGTTTTGCAGGATATTCGGTCCGCCGACGGCAATTTGTACATTATCGATAGTCATCGCCAGGAAGGCGAGCAGAAAGAATAACGCGCTGACGATATAAAATGACGGCAGGCGTCTTAAGTAACTCCATTCAGAAGCAACGAGTTTTAACCACATAGCTGTATCTCCGTATCGGTTAGTGCGCGGTTAAGCAGCGTTGCTCTGAATGTTTGAGTTTTGCTGACGTACACGATGCAAGGTAGCAAAATAAACGTCTTCCAGATCCGGGGCGACAGCTTCGAAGCCTGCACCGGGACTCTCGCTGGCCAGCACGTGAAGCACACTACGTCCGCCCTGCAGACGACTGGAGATGACCGGGAAGTTCTCCATGGTGGTTGCCATGTCGTGCTTATCTACCGTGGTGCGCCAGATTTGTCCGTTTAACTCGTTGGTTAAAACCTGCGGCTCGCCTTCTAACTGAATTCGACCGTCAGCCAGTACCGCCATGCGCGGACAAAGGTCAGCGACGTCCTCAACAATATGGGTCGAGAGAATTACGACTTTATGCTGGCCGATATCAGCCAGCAGGTTATGAAAACGATTACGCTCTTCGGGGTCGAGGCCCGCCGTAGGCTCATCAACAATAATTAACTTAGGGTCACCAATCAGTGCCTGGGCTATACCAAAGCGCTGGCGCATGCCACCAGAGAATGTGGCGACGGCTTTTTTGCGTACCTGATGAAGATTGGTTTGTTCCAGCAAGCGGTCGACCAGCGCTTTGCGTTCTTTATTTTTTGTCACCCCTTTTAATACCGCAATATGATCCAGCAACTGATAGGCGCTGATTCTCGGATAGACGTTAAAGTCCTGTGGCAGGTAGCCCAGGGTGGCACGAATTTGCTGGGGTTGCTCAGCCACATTGATACCATCAAAGACAATCTCGCCGCTGTCAGCGCCCTGTAATGTGGCGATGGTACGCATCAGTGATGACTTACCTGCGCCGTTAGGGCCTAAAAGACCGAACATACCAGCTGGAATATCCAGGCTGACATTGTCCAGTGCCTTGACTTGATTGCCATAGGTTTTTGATAAATTGCGAATGCTGAGCATGAGTGAGTCCCTTTGTTTAAATTATGGTTTTGCTGTTGTGTTAGGGCGAAGCCGAATTTTTAACCAACGGGAACTATGCCTTACTTGGCGTTGAGCAGGGAGAGAAAGTTGTGAAAAAATTGTAACCAGTTGTAAGGGGCAAAGCAAAGAGGGAGGCGGACAAAACTGCCGGGAGCGGTTTTGAACAACGCGTAAGCATTGGCCCGGAGGGTGAAATGCATGGATGCATTTGATAATCGAAGATGACGCCGGGGACACATAAAAGAAAACCCGCCAGAAGGCGGGTTTCTCATAATAATGGTGCCCGGAGGCGGAATCGAACCACCGACACGAGGATTTTCAATCCTCTGCTCTACCGACTGAGCTATCCGGGCATGCCAGGTTTCAAGCCTTAGGGGCTAAAAACGAGGGCGTATTAAACGTTTTTTTACGCCCTCTGTCAAGGCTTGCAACCAGTTACATGGCGCGAATGCCTAGTTAATAGGCAAAACACTTACTCGCGGATTTGCCCGGTGCCAGTAACCACGAATTTCTCGGTGGTTAGCGACTGCAGACCCATAGGGCCGTAGGCATGGAGTTTTGAGGTCGAAATACCGATCTCTGCACCTAAACCTAACTGACCGCCATCTGAGAAGCGTGACGAGGTATTCCACATAGTCACGGCGGAGTCGACGATCTGAATAAAGCGTTTTGCTGTGGCTTCATTTTCGGTACAGATAACGTCGGTATGGCCGCTGGAGAATTCCTGAATATGCTCAATGGCATGGTCAAAGTCGCGCACTTCACGCACTGCGATTTCTAATGCCAGATACTCTTCACCAAAGTCGCTGTCCGCAATCGCTTCTGCACCATCAAAGTACTTGATTGAGTTGTTGCAGGCATGCACTTTTACGTTCTTCTCTGCCAGCGCTTTGGCTGCCATTGGGAAGAACTTGTCAGCCACTGCCGAATGGACCAGCAGGCCTTCAAGAGCATTGCAGACACCAGTGCGCTGGGTTTTGCCGTTAAGCAGTAACGCCAGAGCTTTATCCAGATCCGCATCTTTATCCACGTATAAGTGGCAGACACCTTTATAGTGCTGAATGACCGGGATCTTGGAGTTATCGCTGACATAATGAATCAGGCCTTCGCCGCCACGCGGAATAACCAGATCAATGTAGTCGCTTTGCTGCAGTAGATCGGCCATTAGCTGACGATCCGGGGTCGGCACCACGGTAATCACGTCTTCCGGTAAGCCAGAATCACGCAGTGCTTTATGCATGGCTGCAGCGATAACCTTTGAGCTGCCCAGTGCTTCACGACCACAACGTAGAATGACCGCGTTGCCGGATTTAAAGCATAACGCACCGGCGTCAGCCGTTACATTTGGACGCGCTTCGTAGATCATGCAGATGACACCCAGTGGAATACGCATTTTGTCGATGCGCATACCGTTTGGACGCTCTTCCAGTAAGTAACTTTCACCTACCGGATCGGGCAGGGCGATAAGCTCTTCGAGTGCGGTAGCCATGCCTTCGATGCGTTCATCGTTTAGCTCCAGGCGGTCCATCATTGACTCATCGAGTCCTTTTTCGTGACCAGCCTCCAGGTCCTTTTTATTTTCGGCAAGGATTAGATCTTTGTCCGCGCGGATGGCATCAGCCATACGCTGCAGTACCTGGTTCTTTTCATCAGTGGTCAGGTTAGCCACGGCGCGTGCTGCTTTCGCTGCACGTTGCGCAATTTGTTCTGCTGAAACGTTACTCATGAATGCTTCTCCATTAACATTAGGTCGTCACGGTGAATCACTTCGCTGATTGGGCTGTAACCGTACTGTTCGGCAATTTCCGAGTCGGTTTGGCCTTTAATGTGCATCAGCTCGTGCGCACTGTAGCGGCATATACCTTTCGCGATGGTGTCCGTACTTTCGGCGCTACGCACCAGCACTGCATCACCGCGATCAAAGTTGCCCTGAATATCAACGATATCTGAGCTTAGTAGACAACCACCTTCTACACGAAGGTTTTCTACTGCCGCTGAGTTGATTAACAACTCGCCCTGAGCAACCAGGGTATGGCGCAACCAGTGCTTCTTGTTGGACAATGGATTTTCTTTTGCTTTCAACAAGGTTCCAGGGTTTTCATTGCGTAATAAGGTTTCAAAGGTACTCCCTTTGCGCCCGTTCACAATGTAAGTATCTATACCGTGGGTAGTGGCCTTCTCAGCGGCTTCGATTTTGGTACGCATGCCGCCGGTGCCTACTGCACTGGCGGAACCGCCAGCCAGGGCATAGATACTTTCATCAATTTCTTCGATCACCGGGATCAAAGTTGCATCTTTATGCTTGTTCGGGTCTTTATCGTATACGCCGTTGATATCGGAACAGATAAAATAGGCATCGGCATCAACTACGGTAGCCACCATGGCTGCCAGATTGTCGTTGTCACCGACCTTCAGGTCATCGGTTCCCAGCGCATCGTTTTCGTTGGCAATCGGCAAAATGCCGTGTTCCAGGAGCGTATTAATGGTGTTGCGAACACTGACATAACGCTCGCGTTCACGCAGGTCGTCATGAGTCATCAAAACCTGGGCGCATGGAAAATCAAAAAGGCGCGACCAGCTTTCCATTACATGGTTCTGCCCGACGGCAGCCATGGCTTTCTTTACAATGACGGGAATGGGTTTTTGATCAATATTGAAGTGGTGTCGGCCTGCGGCGACTGAGCCAGAGGATACCAGTACAACTTCTTGCCCGCGCTCACGC
This sequence comes from Aliidiomarina soli, assembly GCF_003986975.1. Classification (GTDB taxonomy): domain Bacteria; phylum Pseudomonadota; class Gammaproteobacteria; order Enterobacterales; family Alteromonadaceae; genus Aliidiomarina; species Aliidiomarina soli. The sequence goes on from NZ_PIPO01000003.1 coordinate 57,686, forward strand.
GCTTCAATAATAAAACGAGCGATTGCTAAAAGGTATTTTGAACTACAGCCGTTGCCATCTGGCGCAATAAGAGCACTACCGACTTTGATTACTGCTCTTCGCCAGCTTGGGATTTTCATAGAGACTCCCTGTTGGTTTAAGGTGACCGCATGGTACCACAGCTGACCTTAGCTGACCAGCTCGGCATCCACGGAAGTCATTGCTTGTCAATAATTTTTCGACGAATTTAACGTAAATTTGACGAAGTTATACCCAATTTCACTTCGTTTCCGGAGGCGTATAGCCATCGATCTCGATATCTTTGCCTTCAAATAAAAAAGCTTCCATTTCTTTGCTCAGGTAGGCCCTGGCGTCCGCATCCATCATGTTCAGTCGTTTTTCATTAATTAACATAGTTTGCTTGTGCTGCCAGGCGGCCCAGGCCTCTTTAGAGATATGCTGGTAAATTCGTTGTCCAAGCTCACCTGGATACATTTGAAAATCCAGACCTTCAGCATCGCGTTGCAGATACTGGCAAAATACCGTTCGGGTCAAAATGGCGTCTCCACTACTTATACGTATTTTTAGTCAGTTAACCTAGGTATGAGGCTTGTGGTGAAAAAAAGCAAGGGAAGCCAACCAGGGTTATAGTTAGTTTGTATCATTTTTGCTTAATGCTTTCATATCATTAATGAAATTACGAATCGGTGTAGGCAGCCCCACGCTGTCCAGCTGCTCCAGTGGATACAACCGCTGCGCGTTGGCGGTTTCTGCTACCGAGTTGAGCTGATGAGCCCACACTTTGGCCTGCAAGCGGTAATGGCTGAACTCGTGGGTGAATTCACCCACCAGACGCGCAGAGTAAGGTTGCTCCGTCAACTGCGGAATGCACCATAGTCCGCCCCAAATTCCGGGACTCTGCCGTTTTTCCAGCATTAATTCAGTAGCTGACGTGGTGTCATTAATAAGCCAGGCGAAATGCGCGTCTTTGACCGGTTTGGTTTTGCGCTTCTTCGCCGACGGCAGTTCCCCAATTTTATTCTGTTGAAATGCAAAACAGTTTTCCTGCAGAGGACAGCGCTGGCATTCAGGGTTACTCTTTTTACAAAGTGTTGCACCAAGGTCAAGCACCCCCTGACTATAGCGTTCACTCTGTTTTTCCGGAGTGAGCAGTTCTGCGTGTTGCCACATGGTTTTATTAACCGCACTACTATTAGGTTCACCATAAATAGCGAACAATCGAGCATAGAGCCTTTTCACATTGCCATCGACAATGGGTCCGTAGTTGCTAAATGCAAAGGAGCGGATGGCACCCGCTGTATAACGGCCAATCCCAGGAATATCGTTTAATGACTTAAGGTCATCAGGGTAATGTCCTGCGTGCTGCTCGATCAGGTGTTGCGCCGCTTTGCGTAAGTTTCGTGCCCGCGAGTAGTAGCCGAGGCCTTGCCAGTGGGCCATAACCTCGTCTTCACTGGCGCTGGCTAGCGCAGACAAGGTCGGGAAGTCTGCCATCCAGCGCTGAAAATAAGGAATAACCGTAGTCACCTGAGTTTGTTGCAACATGATCTCGCTGACATGCACCCGGTACGGCGTTACGTCCTGTTGCCAGGGTAAGTCATGGCGACCGTGCTCAGCCTGCCAGTTGATGACTTGCTGACGAATATGGTGAACCTGAGAAGGGGTAAGAGGCATCTTGACTTGTTTTTCCCGTGCTAAACCGCATAATGACGAGCTTTTGAACAGTGTAACAGGTTTAAAAACCGCCATGAACGAGCAAACTGAGAAATTTACCCACCGTATTCGTAGCTTTGTAAAGCGGGAAGGGCGCCTGACCAAAGGCCAGGCCGCAGCGCTGGAACGTCAATGGCCTGACAAAGGTTTACAGCACCAGGCTGACAGCATCGACTTCGACAAGGCGTTCGGTCGCCCGGCACCGCTGGTACTGGAGATCGGCTTTGGTATGGGTCATTCGTTGGTGGAAATGGCCAAGGCCGACCCGGACAGTAACTACATTGGTATTGAAGTACACGGGCCGGGAGTAGGCGCCTGCCTGATGGAAGCTGAAGCCCAGGGTGTGGAAAACCTGCGCATATTTCAGCATGACGCGGTGGAGATTCTGCAGGATTGCGTGGCAGACGAAAGTTTGGCTAAAATTCAGGTCTTCTTCCCCGATCCTTGGCACAAGAAACGCCATCATAAGCGTCGCTTGATCCGGCCTGAGTTCGTTCAGTTAATGCATGCAAAGCTGCAACATGGCGGTATTCTGCATCTGGCCACTGACTGGGAAAACTATGCCGAGCACATGCTTGAAGTGATGCAGGGCGAGCAAGGCTGGGACAACCTGTCAGCGAACGGTGATTATGTTCCGCGGCCGGATTCACGCCCGTTGACTAAGTTTGAGCAGCGTGGACAGCGTTTAGGCCATGGCGTTTGGGACTTGCAGTTCAAAAAGAGCTAAACCTCGACCAGCTCGGTTAATATGCTGTTCAGATAGAGGCGACCACGCGGCGTTGTTTGCCAGTGGTCGCTTTTATTGGTCAGTAACCCCTGCTGAATCGATTTTTTAAGAACCTGATCAGCGTCTTCCAGTGACAAACCTGTGTAGTCGACAAAGCTGCTTTTCAACGCCGGTTCGAGTAAACGTAACTGATTCATAAAGAACTCGAACACGCGCTCTTTCTTCGCCACATCCCAACTGCGATATAAATACGGTCGGCTTAAATCAAGGTAGCCGCGTGGGTGTTTGACCTTTTCGGTGCGCAAAATGCGGTTCTCTGCGGGTAAGGTCACCTTACCGTGAGCCCCGCAGCCGATTCCAAGATAGTCACCGAAGCGCCAGTAATTCAGATTATGCTGGCCGCGGTGGCCGGTTTTTCCGTACGCACTTACTTCGTACTGCTCGTAACCGGCGGCTGCAAGCCGTTGATGGCCCTGTTCGTATATATCCCACAGGGTATCGTCATCGGGCAGTGTGGGTGGCTGGCTGGCGAACAGGGTATTGGGTTCGATGGTCAGCTGATACCAGGATATGTGCGGGGGCTGCAGGGCAATAATGCCGTCCAGATCGCTGATTGCCTCGGCTTCGGTTTGATCAGGCAGACCATGCATCAGGTCAAGGTTAAAACTACTGAGGAGTCCTTGCTGACGAAGTTCACCCGCCAGTTCTGCGGCGGCACGTGCCTGAGCCGGGTCATGAATTCTGCCTAAGCGTTTTAGATGCTGTTCTATCAGGCTCTGCACACCAATCGAGAGCCGGTTAACACCGCCCTTGCTGAAACCGGCAAAACGCTCAGCTTCAAAGGTGCCCGGGTTTGCTTCAAGGGTGATCTCTATATCGTCGGCGAACGGAATTAACCCTTCAACCTCATGCAGTAAGCGCGCTATGCCATCTGCACTGAACAGGCTAGGCGTGCCGCCGCCAATAAAGATACTTTGCAACGGTCGGCCCTGAACCCATTTCAAGTCTGCACGCAGGTCATCAAGCAGACAATTAATATAGGCTTGTTCGGGGATCACCTCTGGTTGAGCGTGTGAATTGAAATCACAGTAAGGGCATTTCTGCACACACCAGGGGATGTGAATATAGAGACTAAGCGGAGGCAGTGTAAGCATAAGATCCTGGTTACAGTAAACGGCGCAATTGCGCCAGTGCTTTGCCGCGGTGACTGAGCATACGCTTGTCTTCAGGGCTCAGTTCGGCCGCACTGCAGCCTTTTTCCGCAACAAAAAATACCGGGTCATAGCCGAAACCGCCATCCCCGGCAGGGGTATCCAGAATTCGTCCTTCCCATTCGCCCTGACAGATAATAGGGGTCGGGTCGTTCGCATGCTGCATAAAAACCAGCGCACAGATGAAACGAGCGGTACGGGCGTGCAACGCAACGCCGTCCAGTTGCTCAAGTAATTTGCTGACGTTGTCCGTGTCACTGGCCCCGACACCGGCAAAGCGTGCCGAATAAATACCAGGTGCTCCGCCTAACGCATCAACGGCCAGGCCGGAGTCATCCGCTAAAGCCGGAAGCCCTGTCTGTTCACAGGCGTGGCGTGCTTTGAGAATGGCATTTTCGACGAAGGTTAAACCGGTTTCTTCAACATCGCTGAAGTTCCACTCGCTTTGTGGGCGGACCTGCCAACCCATAGGGGCCAGCAAGGCATCAAGCTCTTTCACCTTTCCTTTATTGCTGGTGGCAAGTACGATGGATTTAGTTGCTGTCATATGGCTGGCTCACCCATTGGCTACACTGAGATGTGGTCAGTATACCCTGAAAGCGCAGCGGCGAAAATGGAAGCTATGGCGTATTATGCTAATATGCTATATCAAAATGAGTTATTAGACGTAAAATGCTTTAAGGCGCAAATTAAGTTTCGCAGAAATTTTAACTAGGGTGATTACCTGTTCATGGATGTTGTTAATCTTATTATTTTTGCCGCCGGGGCCATGCTGGTTGTCAGCATTCTGGCGAGTATCGTTTCGGCCCGGTCCGGGGCACCGCTGTTGTTGGTGTTCCTGGTCATTGGCATGCTCGCTGGCGAACAGGGTATTTTAGGCATCGAGTTTGATAACCCGGATATTGCGCTATTGATCGGTTCCATCGCCTTAGTCATTATTTTGTTCGACGGGGGGATGCGCACCCACCCCGAACGCTTCCGTGTCGCGCTCGCACCTGCAGCAACCCTCGCTTCGGTTGGGGTTATCATCACCTGCGTTATTACTGGGTTGGCTGCGGCCTTTCTGTTCAATCTCAGCTGGACCGAAGGGCTTTTGCTGGGCGCTATCTTAAGTTCAACAGACGCCGCCGCGGTGTTCTCAATTTTCCAGTCGCAAGGTCTGCGGATTAAAGAGCGTGTCGCATCGACCCTTGAAATTGAATCCGGTAGTAACGACCCCATGGCGGTTATTTTAACGGTGACCCTGGTTTCCGTATTGGCCGCGCCAGATACCAAACTGGGCCCTATGGTGGTGGTGCATGTCATGCAGCAAGCGGTGGTCGGCGCACTGGTGGGGTATCTCAGTGGTCGTCTGTTTGTGTATGCCTGTCGTAAACTGCCGTTAAGCTTCGCGTTTTTTCCGTTGCTGGCAGTCGGCGGTGCAATTATGGTCTACGCCATTACCGCGAAACTTGGCGGCAGTGGCTTCCTCGCGGTGTATTTGATGGGCTATCTGATCGGTAACGCGCGCCTGCCTCAGGTGATGCATATTCTGCGTGTGCATGACGGACTCGCCTGGCTGAGTCAGATTGTAATGTTCCTGATGCTTGGGATCCTGATGACCCCATCGTCTATCTTCGAAGTTGGCATCCCTGCGCTGGTATTGGCCGCAGTGCTAATTCTGGTCGCTCGTCCGCTGGCGGTGTTCGTTAGCTTGCTGCCGTTCCGCTTTCCCTGGCGCGACCAGGTGTTTATCAGCTGGGTCGGCTTACGCGGCGCGGTGCCCATTGTACTGGCATTGTTCCCCTGGATGGCCGGGCTGGAAAACCAGCAACTGTATTTTGAGATCGCCTTCTTCGTGGTACTGGTGTCGCTGATGGTTCAGGGCTGGAGTATTTTGCCGGTGGCACGCTGGCTCAAGTTAGAAGTCCCGCCGGAGCCCGAACCTGATTACCGGATGCCACTGGATATGGTGCCTGGCAACGAAGTGCTCGAAGTAGCCGCGTTTAAAATTGAAGACGACACCCCGGCCTGCGACCACCACTGGGATGAAATTAGCATTTCGGTGCCGGTTGAATTCGTTGGCCTGATCCGTGACGACAGCTGGATCCGACGTTTGTCCAACCCACTTATCAGTGCAGGGGATACCGTGCTGGTGATGGCGAAACAAACTGACCTGCGTAAAATTTCCGACGTGCTTGCCTCCAGCGGTACGGCGAAAGGGGTAACCAAAGCAAGTTTCTTTGGTGACTTTGTGCTAAATGCCGATGTTAAATTGCAGGACTTAACGGTGTTCTACGCGCTACCCAGTGATACGCCGGAAGATTTACAGCAGAGCATTGATGATGTGATCCGTAAACGTTTCCGCCGCCGGGTGGTAGTCGGGGACAACGTGACCCTGGGCAACCTGGTGTTGACCGTACGCGATGTGGCTGAGAATGGCGATATTCTGAAAGTGGGTGTGAAGCCCACTAGTTAGCGGGCTTCACTGCATGCTTGCGGTTTCCGATGCGCCGTTACTGCCGATAGAAAGTGTGGTTAAAGTTGAGTGTTTGCTCATCGGTGCCGCTACGGATGGTAACAAAGAAACGTAAGGTGTCTTCGCGACCGTGAGGCACTTGGGCAATGTAATAGATGGCCTCGCCATCGACATGGCGGCGAAAGGTCAGATTGCGTCGCTGGCCAGGCTCGTTGAGCGTATAACCAGTCACCTGAACACGCTGCGCCTCACGCTCCTCGGACGTTGCATCTAACACGGAAATGTTCACAACCCCCTGCGAGTTACTCCGTGTCAGCTGATAACGGGTTGCGATTTCAGGCAGCAAAAAGGTGCTGGGGAAGGCACTGTAATGTACCTCCCAGTCACCCAGTCGCTGGTAGGTCTGCCCATCATCTTCACGCTGTTGCCCATACAGCGAGGTGCTGAATAAGCTCAGTACAACTAAACAGCCTAGCCAAATCTGTTTCATCGGTGTGGTACTCCTGTGTTGAAGTTAACAGCTCTCTCGAGCCCTTATCAGAAACCAATCCAGATACGGAGAAACTGGATTACCAGCAACACCACGATTACCGACAGATCGAGCCCGCCAATCGGGGGGATAATCCGACGCACAGGGCGCAGCACGGGTTCAGTCAACTGGTGCATGACCAGCTCCAGCGGATTACTGCCGCTACTGAACCAGCTTAAAATGGCGCGAATAAAGATAATCCAGAACATCAGCTGGAGCACGGTTCCGATAAAGAACTGCACGCCTGCCACAATTAACACCATGATATCGGCAGTGACGCCCATCATGCTGGCGCGGATATAGATAGCTATCATGCTCAATACCAAGGCCAGCAGTAAAGCGGCTAAATCGAGGCGTCCCGGGGAGGGGATTAGCCGATGCAGCGGACGTAGAATTGGGTCGGTAATTTTAACCACAAACTGACTCAATGGATTGAAGTAATCCGCGCGCGCCAATTGCAGCCAGATGCGCATGGTAACCGCCATAATATATAGCGTGAATAGCGTCTGAATTAAAAAAAGTAAGCCTTCGTTCATGGTAAAGCCCTGTAGTGAATTAAATATCTGGTTATGGTTGCACGGCGCACCTGTACCACTTTGTTAAAACAGTTTGGCCATTTCCTGGTTGCGTGCAACGGCCGCTTTGACTGCATCTGCTGAAATCTTATCGAGCTTCGCATTTTGATAGACTTCAACACCTTTGGCCGTAGAGCCGCCTTTACTGGTTACTTGCTTGCGCAGGTCGACGAGAGACAGTTCACTTTGGCTGGCCATTGAGGCTGCGCCTAATGCAGTCTGCTGAACCATTGTCCGGGCATCCTCGGTGGAGAAACCAAGTTCTTCGGCCACCTGTTGCAAGCCTGCCATAAATTCAAAGAAATACGCGGGGCCGCTGCCGGCGACCGCGCCCAGCACGTCAATGCCATCTTCGTCTGAAACCCAGATGGTTTTGCCAACGTAGTCGAATACTTCAGTGACAAAGTCTTTGTCATTCTCGGTGACCTGGCTGTCGGCTGCCAGTCCGGACACGCCTTCACCGACCAGGGATGGCGTATTTGGCATCACCCGAATCATACGGACATCGTCGCCCAGGTATTGATGGTATTTTTCGATCCGAATACCAGCCGCAATAGTAATCACCAGCTTGTCTGCCAGGTTGGGCAAGTTCTCGCGTAAGTGAGCGCAAACATCAGCCATCAATTGAGGTTTAACCGACAACACGATGACGTCCGCTTTACTGGCAACCTCGATATTATCCTGGGAGGTCTGAATACCGTGCTTTTCTTCCAGGGTGTCGAGCTTTGGCCGGCTCGGATTGCTGGCGAAAATAGCGCTCGCCGGATAGCCGCCGCGGACCATACCGCCAATGATACTTTGTGGCATGTTACCTGCGCCAATGAATGCAATAGTACGGGTGTTAGCCATGAAAAATCCTTATGCTTGTCGTTTACCGAAAATAGAAGTGCCAATACGAACCATTGTTGAGCCGTGCTCAATAGCCGGCTCAAGATCATTGCTCATGCCTAATGATAGCGTATCGACCTGAGGATAGTGGGTTTGTAACTGTTTGAATGCGTTGGCAAGGGCACTGAAGCTTTGCTGCTGTTGTGCGTTGCTGGCATCGGCTGCAGGAATAGCCATCAGACCCCGCAGCTGAAGCCGGGGAAGCTGTGCTAGCTGAGCGGCAAAATCGGCGATGTCGTCGATTGCAATCCCGGCTTTGCTTGCTTCATTATCGATATTAACCTGAACCAGAACCTGCAACGGCGCTTGGTCATCGCTGCGCTGGTCGTTTAACCGGCGTGCAATTTTGAGACGGTCGAGGCTTTGCATCCAGGCAAAATTGTCAGCTACCAGCTTGGTTTTATTGGACTGCAGCGGACCGATGAAATGCCAGACGATATCCGATAAGTCAGCAAGTTCGGCTATTTTATCGACCCCTTCCTGGACGTAGTTTTCGCCAAAGTCCCGCTGCCCCGCCTGATATGCTGCACGAACTGCCGAGGCTGGTTTGGTTTTACTCACCGCCAGAATACGCACTGACTGCGGCGCTCTGCAGGCCTGTTCACAAGCCTTCTGAACGCGTCGCTGCTGCTCTGCTAACGCTGTGGCAATCGCCTCTGAATCAGCCATTGTCATCGGTTTTCCTCTAGCGAATCAATTGCTTTCCACTAGGATAATAACATTAACGCGGCGATTTCTCAGGCTCATTTTTGAACCGCAGTTTGGGCTCTGAATGCCCTTTACTACGCCGAAGAGGCCACCAATAACGACGTAACAAACAAATACCTCAACAACCAAGAGATGACGAATATGGATATTCATCGATTACTGGCGCAGACGCTGGCAAAAGGCGCATCAGACCTGCACTTGTCGGTTGGCGCGAAGGCGATGTTGCGGGTCGACGGCGACATACTCAGCGCAGGCGGCGAGAGGCTTGATCGCGACGATCTGGAGTTAGCCTTTACTCAATTAATGACCGCCGCGCAGCGTGCCCAGTACAAGCGTTACCAAGAGCTCGATTTCGCTTATGAGCTAGCTAGTGGGGCACGCTTTCGGGTCAATGCGTTCTGTCAGCAGCGGGGCCCAGCAGCCGTCTTGCGCGCCATCCCGGGTGGGGTTAAAAGTCTTGATGAGTTGCAGGCGCCGGCTGTGCTAAAGGAGATAGCGCAACTGCAACGCGGTTTGGTGCTGGTGACAGGCCCTACTGGCTCGGGCAAGTCGACGACGCTGGCAGCGATGGTTGATTACATCAATGCCCACTACCCACATCATATTCTGACCATTGAAGATCCGGTTGAGTTGGTGCACCAGAATAAGCTCAGCCTGGTTAATCAGCGTGAAGTTCACCGTGATACCAGCAGCTTTGCTGTGGCATTGCGGGCCGCGTTGCGTGAAGACCCCGACGTCATTCTGGTCGGTGAGCTGCGCGATCTGGAAACCATACGCCTGGCGCTGACGGCTGCAGAGACCGGCCATTTGGTATTCGCAACCTTACATACGACGTCGGCACCGAAGACCATTGACCGCATCGTGGATGTGTTTCCAGGAGATGAAAAAGGCATGGTCCGGACCATGTTATCCGAATCGCTGCGTGCGGTTATTTCCCAGTTACTAGTGAAACGGGTCGACGGTGGACGCGTGGCGGCCCATGAAATTATGTGGGTAACCCCTGCAATTAGAAATTTGATCCGTGAGGATAGTATCGGTCAGATCGCATCCGCTATGCAGACCGGGGCGGCGAGCGGTATGCAAACCATGCCCCAGGCGTTAATCAGTTTGCAGCAGCGCGGTGAAGTGGCTGAGGCACTGGTTCAGCAGATGCTTGACCGTGACATAGCTGGATACTCTGGCAGTGGACGGCGCTAAACGGTAAACTAGCGGCCTATTGAAAGAGCGCGAATTACAGCCTGCGCTGATCCAACCACACAGAGGTAGCCGCGAATGCGAGTGCTGGGTATTGAAACATCCTGTGATGAAACCGGAATTGCGGTATACGACACAGAGCGGGGCCTGTTGGCGCACCAATTGTACAGTCAGGTAAAGCTGCACGCCGACTATGGTGGCGTGGTACCGGAACTGGCCTCGCGTGACCATGTTCGCAAGACCTTGCCATTAATTAAACGGGCGCTGGCAGAAGCAGGTCTGCAGGCGCAGGACATTGATGGAGTTGCTTATACCGCTGGCCCTGGGCTGGTTGGGGCATTAATGGTTGGTGCCTGCATTGGACGAAGTCTGGCTTACGGCTGGGGAGTGCCGGCGTTAGCGGTTCACCATATGGAAGGGCACTTGCTTGCCCCGATGCTGGAAGTAGACCAGCCAGCCTTCCCTTTTGTCGCATTGCTGGTGTCTGGTGGGCATACCATGCTGGTTCGTGTGGATGGCATTGGCCAGTATCAGCTACTGGGCGAGTCTATCGACGATGCCGCAGGCGAAGCGTTCGACAAAACAGCCAAACTAATGGGGCTGGATTATCCGGGCGGACCGCGGCTGGCTAAACTGGCAGAACAGGGCCAGGTTAACCCGGAGTTTGTCTTTCCACGTCCGATGACAGATCGCCCGGGTCTGGACTTTTCGTTCAGCGGCCTAAAAACCGCTGCCGCCAATGCGATTAAAAAAAGTGATGGCACTGAGCAGAGCAGGGCGGACATCGCGCTGGCATTTCAGCAGGCCGTGGTCGATACCTTAGCTATTAAGTGCAAACGGGCCTTGCAGCAATCGGGTTTGAAACGTTTAGTGGTCGCTGGTGGGGTCAGTGCCAATCTTGAGTTGCGCCGACAACTGGCGGATTTAACCACCCAACTTGGTGGCGAGGTGTTTTATCCGCGCGCTGAATTCTGCACTGACAATGGGGCGATGATTGCGTTTGCTGGTGCTCAACGTCTACAGGCGGGGCAGTCTGAAGATCTTGCTGTAATCACCCGGCCGCGCTGGCCGTTGCAGGAATTACCCGCCGTTAACGCTTCCTGAAGCTAACTTCTTCACCGCGGCAAAGCCGGACGATGTTATGGCGATGGCGCCAGATAATCAGCGCTGCCAGCATAATCGCCGGTACAGTGTATTGTGGCTTAATAATGAAAGCATAGACTGGCGCCAGGCTAACGGTTATTAAGGCGGCCAATGAAGAGACCCGGGTCATGCCAAACATTAACAGCCAGGTTGCGATAAGTAGCAGTGCCATTTCCCAGGCAATTGGAAACATCGCGCCAAGCGCAGTTGCAACCGCTTTGCCGCCTTTGAAATCGAAATACAATGGGTAGATGTGGCCGAGACAGGCAGCAATAGCGACCCAGGCTAAAATGAACGGGTCCAGACCGAAATAATAAGCCAGCCAAACCGGTAGCATGCCTTTCAAAACGTCCATCAGCAATGTCAGCAGCGCCGGCGTCCAGCCGCCAAGACGGTAGACATTGGTCGTGCCGGGGTTACCAGACCCGCGTAAACGAGGGTCGTCGAGTTCGAAAAGCCGACAAATAATAACCGCGCTACTGATTGAACCTAGTAGATAGGCTGAAAGAATCATAAGGAGTGCAAGCGCGGACATTTGGGTTTTGCCTTTCAGTTAGGGTAGTATTTGGCGGTTTCGGGCTGCTCGTTTTTTTAAGAGGCTCAGTTTTAAGGAGCTAAGAATAAAAGGTTTGTTAGAAAAATGCTATCCGACCAGCTGTCTTTACCTGATTTTGTAATTTTCATTGCAAGTGATGGCAAATAGAACCACAACATAGAGACGACAACGATGACCGACCGGGTGCTGATTGAAGGTTTACGAATAGATGCCACGATAGGTATTTACGACTGGGAAAAGAAAGTTCGCCAACCGCTGTTGCTGGATATTGAAATGGCCTGGGACAATCGACGCCCGGGGCTCAGCGATGACATCCAGGATGCTCTCGACTATGAAGCTGTGAGTAACGAACTGACAGCCCTGGTGCAGCGTAAACCCTATGAACTGATTGAACGTGTCGCCGAAGAGGCGGCATCCATGGTGATGTCCACCTTTGCGGTGACCTGGCTGCGGATTAAGGTAAGTAAACCGACAGCACTTAAAAATGCAGTGTCGGTTGCGGTGCAGATAGAACGGGGAACGCGTGACTGAGATATTTATTGGGCTCGGCAGTAATATTGACCCGGAGCGGAATATCCGTGCTGGCGTGCGTCGCCTGAATCAGTATTTTTCTTCTTTACGACTGTCCTCGGTGTACGAAAGTGAAGCGGTTGGTTTTGATGGCGATAACTTCCTCAACCTGGTCGTGCAGGCACGCACTGACCTCGCTATCAATGAATTGCAGCAGCTCTTTAAGGATATAGAAGTTGAACACGGGCGGGCGCTGAACGCGGAAAAATACACCGCGCGGACGCTGGATCTCGACTTGCTGCTGTATGATGACTGCGTGCAACCCGCTAAGGGCAGCGAGCAGCCTGAACTACCGCGTGGGGAAATTCTTTTTAATAGTTTTGTGTTGTTACCTCTGGCAGAGCTGGTGCCGCACTACCGCCACCCGGTAAACCAGCTTAGCTATCTCAGTTTGTGGCAGTCGTTGCGCGATTCCAGCGCTCAGGTTTTGTGGCCTGTTCATTTTGACTGGGGGCAGCGGAACTGAATCCTAGTTTGCTGCAACCCCCGGTACTATCTTTATTGCAGAGCCCGGCAAACCGCTTCATGGCGTTTATCCTTAAGTGCCTGCCCCAGAGCAGCTCCCTGTAAACCCAACTCCATCAGGGTTTGTGGGTTAACTGTCTGATAGGCAACAGCCGCCTGGCTAAGTCGTTGCCTGACGTCGGCGCTGCCCCAGTCGAGCAGATCCAGTGTGGTTAACAGATCCTGCCAGCGTTCGGGACGCCGGATGGGATCAGCCCGCTGAATGACTTTGGTTACTGCATTTGCGCAGTCGGCATTGAGTCTGGTCGGCTCCAGTTCTTGCTTTAGCAATGTCACCAGTGCGCTTAGTTCGGCACATTCATTCGGAACACGCAGGGTTGCGGCAAGCTCCCGGTCGTCGCTTATAACCCCTTCGCTGAGTATCGCCTGAGCAAAAATAGTGTAGGCAATGTTTAACCTGTAGTCCGCTTCGCTTTGCAATGAATGGCGCAGAACCTCGAGTGACGACCAGCTCACCGGCTGCCAGTGGTTAACACCAAGTAGCTGAGGCCAGGCATTGAGCTCATCCAGAATACGGCAGAACACATCCGGGGATGGACCCAACAGGCTGCGACTCAATTCCTGCCAAATACGCTCTTTAGCCAGGTGGCCGAGTTCCTCCGCCGCCACCATACTCTGCATCAGTTGCCAGGTTTCGTCGGCAACACTGAACCCCAGTGGTTCGAAGCGAGCAGCAAACCTTGCTAGCCGCAGAATACGCAATGGATCTTCGCTAAAAGCGGCCGAGACATGGCGTAAGCTGCGGCGCTGGATATCGAGTTGCCCCTGGTAAGGGTCAATCAGCGTGCCGTCGGCGGCTTTGGCAATGGCATTGATGGTCAGATCACGACGTTGCAGGTCATCCTCAAGCGTGACATCAGGCGCTGCATAGCAATCAAACCCGGTATAGCCTTTGCCTGATTTACGCTCGGTGCGAGCCAGCGCGTATTCTTCCCGTGATTCAGGATGGAGGAAGACGGGGAAGTCTTTGCCTACCTGAGTAAAGCCCTGCGCTACCATCTCGTCGGGGGTCGCACCAACCACCACATAGTCACGTTCGTGCACATCAAGGCCAAGTAACTCATCGCGGACAGCGCCGCCGACCAGGTAGGTTTTCAAGACAAATTCTCCAACTGTCAATATTTCGCAACGGGTCGATCCTAAGCAAGCACCTTAATAGCAGCATTTTGAAGTTGCAAGCAGCGAATAGCTTTGTAATGATACGCCTGAATCAAACACACGTTTGAAACTAGTGTTTTTCTAACGCCTTGCTGATCAGTCGGTAAGGGGTGTCAGCTGGTCAGGAGGTAGTTGTGAGCGACTATAAAGCATCGTTACAGGATATGAATTTCGTACTGCACGAAGTATTTGGCGTAGCAGACGACTGGGCTGTTATGCCTGAATTGCAGGAGATGATGGACGCCGACACGGCAACTGCCATTCTCGAAGAGGCCGCCAAGGTTACTGAAGGGCTGATAGCACCCAATGCACGCAATGCCGATGAACAGGGTGTCAGCTACCGTGATGCTACGGTAACCACCCCGGACGGTTACAAAGAGGCGTTCAGGCAGTTGGCCGAAGGCGGCTGGGTTGGGGTAACGGCAAACCCTGAGCTGGGCGGTATGGGTCTGCCGAAAGTTATTTCAGCACAGTATGAAGAAATGATGTGTGCGGCGGATATTTCCTTTTCGCTTTATTCAGGGCTGACCGCAGGTGCCATTATCGCCCTCGATTCCCATGCCAGTGACGAGATTAAGCAAACCTATATTCCGCGCATGGCGGCAGGTGAATGGACGGGAACCATGTGCCTGACCGAACCTCACGCCGGAACTGATTTGGGGATTATTCGGACCAAAGCGGAGCCTCAGGCTGATGGCAGTTTTGCCCTGAGTGGAACAAAGATCTTTATCACCGGTGGTGAGCACGACTTAACTGACAACATCATTCACCTGGTGCTGGCTAAGTTGCCTGATGCACTGGCTGGTTCCAAAGGTATTTCACTCTTTATTGTGCCTAAGTTCCTGGTCAATGACGATGGTTCACTGGGCGAGCGCAATGCAGTCGCTGCGGGTTCCGTGGAACATAAAATGGGTATCCATGGTTCAGCAACCTGTGTGATGAACTTTGACGGCGCTAAAGGCTGGCTGGTCGGTGAACCAAACCGAGGTCTGGCTGCGATGTTTACGATGATGAACTACGAGCGGCTGGGTGTGGGTATTCAGGGACTGGGCGCAGCAGCGCGTTCCTACGGCACCGCACTCGACTATGCCAAAGACCGCCGTCAGGGCCGTGGCGCCAAGGCGACCCAGGACACCTCAGCCAGTGCTGATACCTTGCTGGTACATGGCGATATCCGCCGTATGCTATTGACAATGAAAGCTTTCATTGAAGGTGGCCGGGCGTTCTCAAGCTATGTCGGGCAACAGTTAGATCGGGCCAAATATGCGCCACATGTCGAAGAGCGTGAAGCAGCGGATAAACTGGTTGCGTTGCTGACCCCTGTGGCCAAAGCCTTTATGACGGATACCGGATTAGAAGCGACCATTCATGGTCAGCAGATCCTTGGTGGTCATGGGTATGTACGTGAATGGGGTCAGGAACAGTGGGTACGTGACTGCCGTATTGCACAAATTTACGAGGGTACGAACGGTATCCAGGCGCTTGATTTGCTGGGACGTAAAGTGGCAGGTTCACGCGGCGAGCTGCTGAAACCTTTGCTCGCGGATATCGAAAAGACCTTAAACGAGGCGGGCGACAACTGGAGCAAAGAAGCGGCGCAATTGCGCGCAGCGACCGAGGCTCTGGTGAGCGTTACTGAAGGTATTCTGAAACAGGTACCTACTGATGAAAACATCATCAATAGCCTGGCGGTGGAGTACTTGCAATTAGTCGGTTACGTGGCGTACGCCTATCTGTGGCTGCGCATGGCGCTAGTGGCGGAAGCGAGTGACAGCACCGATTCCTTCTATTCAGCCAAGGTTAAGACAGCACGTTTTTACTTTGCTAAGTTATTGCCTCGTATTGACGGTCTGGTGGGAGCACTGGAGTCTGGTTCAGAGAGCCTCTACCTGCATGACGAGGACGACTTTTAATCGTTAGCCGATTGCTATAAGACTGAAAAAAAGCCACTTCAGGGCAGAAACCTGAGGTGGCTTTTTTAATTGCCTAGTTGGTGTTTGAGTCGACTAACCAGATTCAGTAAACCAACTAAGGAAGTACCCGCCAGTGATGACAGTCCGGGTTGTGACGAATATCGTGACGGATCTGTTTGTCGTAGGCCGGTTTGAGATGGGTGATCCAGATTTTTTTCGGTTGTTCAGCCAGCCCATCCAGAGTTTCCAGTACCAGAGTAGGGGTCATGTGTTTTGACTGTCGTGCAATATCAAGCTTGTTGTCAGGAAAGGCACACTCGATCATCAGGGTATCAATGTGACCAAGCCGGTTAAGCTCGTCGATTAGTGTTTCGCTGACCGTGGTATCGGCACTGAAAACGAAATGGCTCTTGCTGTCTTTAATACTGAAGCCCACGGTGGGAACCGAATGTTCGACGAAGAACGGAGTGATTTCATACCCTTGAAGCTTAAAACTACGCCAGGGCTGAATCGCGACAAACTCAAGAATCGGGGCTTGCGGGGTCGGCAACTGAGTAAAGTCCGGCCAGACCTGATAATTGAAAACGCAGTCTTTCAGTATCTCAATGGTTTCCGGTAATGCGTGGACACGCACAGGCTTGTCAGTGTGGTCGAAAAGGTTGGCCAGAAAGCCGGGTAGATCACTGATATGGTCCATATGTGAATGGGTTAGCAGGACATCTTCAATTTTACGCTGCTCATCAAGCGTCAGTTTACTTAAGCCTGAGCCAGCGTCGATGAGTAAATGCTCGCCGAGGCGCAGACATGTGGTTCCCATATTGCGAACGTTTCCACTGACCCCACCACTGCAGCCAAGAATATCTATATCCATACTCAGTTTCCTTTATCGACTATCCAATTAATCTAGCTCGCTAGCCTAGACTCTGTAAAGGCGGATAAATTCAACATTCAAGCGCGGGGCTTGAATGTTGAATTGGTCTGACCAAATTTAGCGCTGATGGAGCATGGCTTCGATAGCCTGTTCGTTCGGTGCACCCTGTACCATCTGAACCACACCATTTTGATCTTTAAAGAAGGTGGCTGGTGTTGAGCTCAGGTTCAGGCTGCGCAGGAGTGAGTGGTTCTGCTGCAAAATCGGGTTACCTTGACGAAGGGCACTGCCTTGCATCAGGATCCCGCCATCATCAAAAGTCGTCATATGCTCGCTGAGTGCTGCAGCAGGGTCGTCTGAACCCAGAATAGTTGCCGCAATAGAGGGGCTCGCTTCGCGAATGATGCCTACCATAATATGGCGTAACTGAACCTGACCAGACTCTATATAGGGCTTCATGCTTTCATGCATCTGCCGACAGTAGGGGCAGAATGGGTCGGTAAAGGTATACAGGGTATGCTCCGCATCGTCACTGCCTTCCTGTATCCAGTTTGCCTGCTCTAACTCGACCCAGGCGTCAGCGTAACGAGGCTCTTCAATCAAGCGGCGTATATGAGCCGCACCCATGTCGCGACCGTCACTGTCTATCCAGGTGCCAACGAAGGCATTCTGACCGTCAGCGGTGGCGTAAATAGCCAGACCCTGGCCCTGAAATTCACCGACATAGCCGGTCATCCCATCTGGTCCTTCGAAGCTGCCTTTGATCTCGACACCCTGATTAGCGACGTTCTGTACCGGCGGAGGCAGCTCGTCACTGGCATTTGCACCACAGGCACTTAGTAGCAGGCTGGCAGCCAGTGTTAGTATAATTCGGGGATGGTTTACAGCCATTTAGGGCTCCTTTGCTGATATATCATAGGTTGAAGTTAAGTACTTTAGTCACTGGCTTTACTCAGGCGAGCGTGTTGAGCAACTCTCGGGTGCGCAAGTTTTGTTCGTTATAGATACTCAACACGCGCGGGTTTACTTTGCCGCCATGGCCGTGAGCAGCGTGCTCGACATTAATAACCATACTCACCAGGCCACCTAACACGCCACGCTGTTTAAGTGCGGCTTGTTGGATTTCGTCGCTGACCGTCAGTTGACCGATAAACGCCTCTTTGTCGACGCCGATCAAAATATCCACCCCAGACAACAGGGCAGCAAGAAATGCCTGTTCGGCTTTGCCTTGTAAGGCCTGGTTATTACGTGCAAGTTCCGCACAGGCCATGGCACGAGTCAGCACATGATGAACTGAGGCGGTTGAACCGCCTTCGAGGGAGGCAATCAACACCACCCAACGCTTCAGCTGTTCTAAACCAATACGCATCAATGCTTGTTGTAATGACGATATTTCCGACTGACCGCGGTAAAACGGACTATTGGCAATTTTCAATAACTTCAGCGACATGGTTGGTTCACGTGAAACGGCTTCAGTAAGCTTCTGGATATCGACTTCTGCACTGTAAAGCAGTTGAATGATTTGACCCAGATTGACCCCCGCCGGGTTAATTTTCTGGCCGGTTATCGTGATCGGACGGCTCAAAAAGTAGCCCTGAAAATAATCAAACCCTAACCTTTTGTAGTGCTCTAATTGGGCGTGCGTTTCTACCCGTTCAGCCAGCCATTTCATCGGCTTATTACTGAGTGCATTGCGGATTTTCTGCAATTGCTCTGGCGAAGTCTGCTCGATATCAATCTTGACCACGTCGCAATATTTAAACAGCGGCTGCCAGGCCGGAGAAAGCTCGAAATCATCCAGCGCAAAGCGGAATCCTTTTTTATGCCATCGGGCGATGGCTTCAATCAGTTCCGGGGTGGGCTCGATACGCTCGACCAGCTCAACGATGACGCGAGAAGGCTCCAATGGTAAAAACGCATCAGACAGCACAAAGTCTTTCGATACGTTAATATACAGCGGGTGATTAAAGCCTTCAAACTGCTCAGTGATGCCGGTGCACAACTGAAAAATAAGTTCACTGGTGGCGTACTCTTCGCCAACATCGAGTACGCTTAGTCCGTTGTCATTGCGATACAACAGTTCACCGCCAACAATGTCCAACTGACGGTCATAAATAGGCTGGTATGCGAGTAAGGTTGAATTGTCCATAATACGAGTTCGCCACTGCCTCCGCTTTATTAGCACACTACATTACGTGATTCTAACGTGCTAGCCATTGTATAGATAGCGCCGTCACTTGAGTGGGATACGTTTATTTGTCCGTTTATGGATTGCAGGGATTCAATATTCAGGCCCCGCGCTCGTTTCATGAAGCGGCGGGATGGTGTAGAATTCGTGCCCATAATTGGGTAACTAGTAAATAGAGTGAGTGCATGTCTGAGTTGGCGAAGGAAGTGGCTGCTGAAGTAGCTAAACGGCGTACTTTTGCGATTATTTCGCACCCTGATGCGGGTAAAACCACGATCACCGAAAAAGTACTTTTGCATGGTCAGAAGCTGCAAAAGGCGGGTACCGTTAAAGGTAAAAAATCGGGACAACACGCCAAGTCAGACTGGATGGAGATGGAAAAGGAACGGGGCATCTCAGTGACCACCTCGGTGATGCAGTTTCCGTATCATGACGAACTGGTCAACTTATTAGACACGCCGGGCCACGAAGATTTCTCTGAAGATACTTACCGTACACTCACTGCGGTCGATTCCTGCCTGATGGTAATTGATAGTGCTAAAGGTGTAGAGACCAGAACCATCAAACTGATGGACGTTACACGCCTGCGCGACACGCCGATTCTGACCTTTATGAACAAGGTGGATCGGGATACACGCGACCCGTTTGAACTGCTTGATGAAGTAGAAAATGTTCTAAAAATCATGTGTGCGCCGATTACCTGGCCAATCGGTTCAGGGAAAAACTTTAAAGGCGTTTACCACCTGATTCGCGACGAAACCATTTTCTATAAGAGCGGCCAGGGTCATCGTATTCAGGAAGTCGATATCATTAAAGGGCTGGATAATCCTGAGCTGGATAAGCGCATTGGAGTGTGGGCAGACGAATTGCGTGAACAGATTGACCTGGTTCGTGGTGCTTCGAATGAGTTCGATCAGGAAATGTTCATGGCCGGTGAGCTCACCCCGGTGTTTTTCGGCACCGCGTTGGGCAACTTTGGTGTTGACCATATGCTGGATGGCCTGGTTGAATGGGCGCCGACCCCGCTGGGCCGGGAAACGGATAAAGCACAGACTGTGTCTGCTGACTCACCCGATTTTTCCGGCTTCGTGTTTAAAATTCAGGCCAATATGGATCCGAAACACCGTGACCGCGTTGCGTTCATGCGCATTGTCTCGGGCAAATACGAAAAGGGCATGAAAATGAAGCACGTACGTCTTGGCAAAGATGTACGTATTGCGGATGCGCTGACCTTTCTCGCTGGTGACCGTGCCCATGTGGACGAAGCTTTCCCCGGTGACATTATAGGTTTGCATAACCACGGCACGATCCAGATTGGCGATACTTTCACGGCAGGTGATGACTTTAAGTTTGCTGGCATTCCGAACTTCGCGCCGGAACTTTTCCGTCGTATCCGGTTAAAAGATCCGCTTAAACAGAAGCAGCTACTGAAAGGGCTGGTGCAGTTATCAGAGGAAGGCGCGGTGCAGGTGTTCCGTCCGTTAATCAGCAACGACTTAATTGTTGGCGCGGTCGGGGTTCTGCAATTTGATGTGGTCGTTCACCGTCTTAAATCTGAATACAACGTGGATGCCATTTACGAGAATATTCAGGTAGCGACCGCACGCTGGGTGTACTCCAGTGATTCGAAGAAGCTTGATGAGTTCCGCCGTAAAGCCGAGCACAACCTGGCGCTGGATGGGGGCGACAATCTGACCTATATAGCACCCACCATGGCCAACCTGAGCTTAACTCAGGAACGCTATCCGGATATTGAATTTGAGCATACGCGCGAGCACTGATCTGCTACGCGCGATATATTCTCAGAGTGCTAGTTCAGGCTAACGTAAAAGGGTGAGAATGCGCGATAGATCTTTCTCGTCGAGGCAATAGTCGGCAATGTCGCGCAGTATTGGTTTGGCCATAAACGCGATACCAAAACCGGCGGCCTGTAACATGGGCAGGTCGTTCGCGCCGTCGCCGACCGCAAGCACCTGAGAACGCGGTAAGCCATATTGATTCGTCAACTGCACCAGAGTGTCAGCTTTTACCTCGGCATCGACAATACGGCCACCGAGCGTACCTGTGAGGCAGTCGTTGTCATCAATCTCAAGGTAGTTGCTGACCACCACATCAAAATTAAAGCGTCGCGCCAGTTCATCCGCAAACCAGGTAAAGCCACCGGACACCAGCACCGTGCGCCAGCGTCGTTCACGTAAGGTATTTAATAACTCCGCCACTCCCGGCATCACCGGCAGCTCGTCGCGAATGCTGTCGAGGACTTCAAGGTGGACTCCTTTAAGCGCGGCTACGCGTTCAGTTAAACTTGCCACAAAATCAATTTCACCGCGCATCGCGCGTTCCGTTATAGCCGCTACCTTTTCACCACAGCCTGCTGCTGCCGCGATGGCATCAATGCATTCCATGTCAATTAAGGTGGAGTCCATATCGAACACAGCCATGCCGCGTTCGGCCAATATGGGGGCTGGCCGGGGGCGGCCTGCTGCTTGAGTACTCACGACGAATCCTTATTTTTGTTGTGTCTTGGTTCTCAGGGAACGGTCGCTTTATTAAAGCGCTAAGTACCAATTTTAGCAAAGAATAACGACGCTAAATGAACTACTTACGGGGTGGCGGGGTAAACCAGCTATCAATCTGTCAAAAGCTAGCGTGTCGGCACGCTTTATTATAGTATGACCAGCATGAAAGAGACCTTGATTGATTGGACCAAGCACTGGTTTGTGACCGGTGAACATCTATATCGACGCATTCTGCAGCTGCTGGTCGCCTTAGCGCTTATCCTTTGGATTGCGCTAACCTGGTTTGGAGCTGAGCAACGCGGCGAGGATGTGCGCATCCTGCATACCGAACAATTGGCGCGAGTGATTCTTGCTCAGGCTTCGCATGAAGCCCGGGTCTGGATTTCAGACGACAATGTGGATGCGCTGCAGGGGTTGGCTGAACATTTGCGGCGTCAGGAGGCTATTCTTGAAGTTTCGATCCAGGATGCGCAGGGTCAATCATTGATCCGGGCGGGCCATGACCTGCCCGTGCAGACTTTTCTCAACAGCCTGCCAGCCCCAATGTGGGCGGTGCCAATGGTGCAACCAATTGAAGAAGAAGGCGATGCAATCGGCTTTATGCGCATTACCTTTGACTACAATCGGATCATGTCTGATTCACGCATTTATCAGCGCGACTATCAGCAAAAGACCGGCTTCATGCTTTTCCTCGCTGTGGTTGCCGGTATGCTGTTTGCCGCTGCACTGCTAAAACGACGTCCCCGCCGGGTTCCGCCTGTAGAGTAGTCCTATGGCTGCACTAATAGACACTCATTGCCATTTAAATTTCACTGAATTTGATGATGACCGCGCGGAGATGCTGATGCGCGCGCATCAGGTCGGGGTGACGCATTTGGTGGTGCCCGGCGTTAGCAAAGCAAGCTGGGCTCAGCAACGCAATTTCGCCAGACACTATCAGAACTGGCACAACGCTTTCGGTTTGCACCCTTACTTTATTGCCGAGCACCAGCACTCAGACCTTGAGCAGCTTAGCATTGAGCTTGGCAAAGGGGGCGCGGTGGCTGTCGGTGAGATAGGTTTGGATGCCACCTGTGAGGCAATGGATAAACAACGGCAGTTATTGCAGGCGCAATTGCAAATAGCCGTGGATTTTGACTTGCCAGTTATTTTGCATCACCGCAAAACTCTCGATGAAATTTTAAAAATGGTACGTGACAGCGGCCTTACCCGAGGGGTGGTACACGCATTCAGTGGCAGCCAGCAACAGGCTGAGGCGTGGGTTGAGCAGGGCTTCTCGCTTGGGGTCGGCGGCGTTATTACCTATACCCGCGCTCGCAAGACCCGTGCGGCTATCGGTGCGTTGCCATTACATGCTTTACTGCTGGAAACGGACAGTCCGGATATGCCGACCTGTGGCAAACAAGGGCAGCGCAACGAACCGTCTTATATCACCCGGGTATTTGATGCATTGTGCAGCCTTCGTTCGGAATCCCCTGAGGTTGTACGCGAGGCGCTATGGCAGAATTCACGCCGGCTGTTTAACCTCAATTGCTAAAGGTCTGCCCTCAGCGCTGAGTCAGATTTGCTCTAACGCGTCAGCTACCGTTTTCACGGTGATGATTTGCATTCCTGCCGGAGGCTGTTTAGGCGCGTTGGCAACCGGAACAATCGCTCGTTTAAAGCCGTGTTTTGCAGCTTCATTTAAACGTTCGCTGCCATTGGTAACCGGGCGTATTTCACCTGCCAGACCGACTTCGCCAAACACAATCAGATCACGCGGCAGTTCTCTGTTCTTGAAACTGGATACAATGGCCAGCAACAACGCCAGATCAGAGCCAGTTTCGGCGACCCGAACACCACCCACCACGTTCACAAATACATCTTGATCACCCAGAGCGAGACCGCCATGGCGATGGAGCACAGCCAGTAATAACGCCAGCCGGTTCTGCTCAGTGCCGACCGCGACCCGGCGTGGATTGGCTAACTGAGAGTGATCAACCAACGCCTGAATTTCCACCAGCAGTGGGCGCGTTCCTTCCCAAATCACCATGACCACGGAGCCACTGCCATGTTCATCGGCCCGTGAGAGGAAAATAGCGGAGGGGTTTTTGACTTCTTTCAGCCCAGCGCCGGTCATCGCAAACACACCCAGTTCGTTGACTGCGCCAAAGCGGTTTTTGGTGCCGCGTAAGGTGCGGTAACGCGAGTCGCCGTCACCATCGAGAATGATTGAGCAGTCAATGCAGTGCTCTAAAACTTTTGGACCTGCCAGCGAACCGTCTTTAGTCACGTGCCCGACCATAATAATGGCCACGTTATTTTGCTTGGCGTAACGGGTCAGGTAAGCAGCTGTTTCGCGCACCTGCGAGACACTGCCGGGCGCCGACTGGATATCGCTCAGGTGCATGACCTGGATCGAGTCGATAACCATGACCGCTGGTTTTTCCTGATCAGCCAACTGACAGATGGTTTCAATCGATGTTTCTGCCAGCATGCGTAGTTTGTCGGTTGGTAATTGCAGGCGCTGGGCGCGCATGGCGACCTGTTGCAAGGATTCCTCACCGGTTACGTACAACGCGTTCATTCGCTCGCCAAGCAGGCACATGGTCTGTAACAACAAGGTGCTTTTACCGGCGCCGGGTGACCCACCAATCAGAATGGCCGAGCCTGGCACGACTCCGCCACCCAACACCCGGTCCAGTTCAGCAAACCCCGAACTGAATCGTGGGACCTGCTGCAAGTCCACTTCATTCAGGGTTTGCACCTTAGCGTCGACCAGACCTGTAAAACCCGCTCTTCCGGCCGGGGTGCGCGTGTTCTGAGCGGCCCCCAGGCGGACTTCGGAAATGGTATTCCAGGCTTTGCATTCACTGCACTGTCCCATCCAGCGGGGATAGTCAGCGCCACAGTCGGTGCATACGTAAGCGGTTTTTTGTTTACTCTTGGCCATGCGGGTTGAGGTACCTTATAACTAGCGACGAATTGGCAATTAGTGTCAGATCTGCGTTAAAGTATCGACATTCCACGCAAGTCTTTTCATAATGGCGACAATACTTCCCGTGATAACAAATCAAAAGAGACACGCAGGATAGCGCAAAAATGGATACTGTTGCCAAGCAACAATTAATCGAACAACTCAAACCGGTTGTCAACGAACCGGAGTTTGACTCGATCTTTTCAGCCCTAACCACTGACTTGTCAGGCCCTGAGCGCTTCAAGCTGAAGGCCGAATTACGTCGGCTTGCGCGGCCGTGTCGCAAAGCAATTGATTTGCGTAAGCGTGTTGATGGTCACTGCCGCCCTTATAAACATAAGGGGTTCGTCCATTATATGGACGATGTCGCTATTAGTATCTTTGAATCCGGTTTATCCCACTACCGCGGCGTCTACACCGAAGATACCTATGAGCAGGTCCATAACGCCGAGAATAATTTCCGCATTATCGCAAAACGGGAGCGTGCACGAGCGCTCGCAGCGGCTAAACGACGCGCTATCGCAGAAGAAACCCCGCTTATTCCAGGTGACGCCTCAGCCGGTGAAAAAACCACTGCAGAAACCACCGTGGCGGTTGATAAGGCGCTGGAAGCGCCTTACTTTACTTTTGGCACTTACCATCACCGTAAAGAAGAGCGGATGAACTTCGCCGTTCAGGTGATGATCAAAACCGGCTTAGGCGATGATATTGAAGCCATTACCACCAATATTTCAGTCAGTGGTATGCAAATCAAAATCACCCCCGAGTTAGATGTCACCGAAGGCAGTACCTTAGGCGTTCGATTTACCGGCTTAGCGCAGGAATTTACCTTCGACCCTAATTTCGTGGTGCCCTATCAGGTGGTCGGGATCGAGAACCGCAAAGACTTCCTTTACCTGCGTCTGGTTCGCGATGTCGACTTTGAATCGAAAGAATTCGATGAGTTTCTGGTGCGCTTTATTAACGGCTATAAACGGCGCTACAAAGTCAACGTCGACAATACCTATGGTGCAGTGGTCGCAAAGGGACATGAGCAGTTCTATTTTCCGCGGATGAGCGGCGTGCCGCTTTATTTCCGTCGGCAGGAAAACCGCATGTTCAGTGCCATGGCGCTCGAAACTGAGAACAATGCGGCGGTGCTGGATGACTGGTTAAATGAAGAGAATAAGAACCAGTTGCCGGGGTTGTTTACCGGCAAGCGGCTAAGCCATTTCTTACGTCACCTTAAAGACCACCCAGGCACTTACGCGCACACGGTTTTTTATACCTTTCAGATGCTACGCCAGGGAAAAGTGTATTTTTACGCGGCGACTGACTTTGAACTCAACCAGAATGAGAAGCTGAAACGGATTTTTCTTGCTTACGCATGCCGCACTAACAGCTTTAAAGTCTACAGTTTCAGTTTTGCCCGCCTCGACCTGGGTAAGGCATGGTCACCGGTGACCTTACCGCAGGAAATTCTGCAACGGGAGAAGCATCTGCAGCGCCCGCCGGCGCCGGATGTGATGCGTCAGATTAATGGTCTTACTCATGTCGGCCTGCTCAATGACATTACCCCTGACCCGGCACGTTACGAACATTACCATTGCAAGAAAGAAGAATTAGTTGGGCTGAAAGACTTTGTCGTTTCAAGAAAGGTCCCACTGGAACTGCAGCGGGTTGCCTACAGCTTCGTCAATTTCCGTTCGGAAAGCCGCTTTGGCTATCGTACCCGCGTTCGCGTGCGTGGTGGCGAGCGGACCCTGTTAGGCACAACGCGCGATATTTCGACCATGGGCATGCAGGTCGATGTTGAGGAAGCGCTGGACGTGAAAGCCGGTGACTACGTTGAAATTGATATGATCCAGCTGGCGAAACGGGCACAGGGTTTTAATTTAGGCCATTTGCGTTATGAGGTAATGCATCTGGCTAAAGATAAAACCACGCTACACCTGCGCGCGGATGTTAAAAGCGAAACCCATGATGGTCGTGAATACATCAAAGAGATGATCAAGAACAATCAGGATGAAGTGCTGAATACCCGCCAGTCTGGAAGTCTGCATGGCTTGCAGCTGTGCTTGCGCAATTTGTATAGCCACGCCCTGATGACCCTGCCGATTTATCTGCACCGGGAAAGCAAGGGCGAATTTGGTATTGATATGCTGGGTGTGACGCCGTTGCGCCAGCCTATGAAAGAGCTTTCTTTGGGCTTAGCGCAAGAACCAGAGCAAGCCAGCCTGCGCCCGTTCCTGGATAAAGAGCAAATGGGCAGCCAGTTGAAAATGCGCTGGAATAAACTGGAACAGAACTCGCGCCCACAGTTGCTGGAAATGTATGTGTTTCTTCGTTACCGGCGCGGTGTGGTGCAAGTTGAGCGGCGCTATAAGTCGCAGTTTAAGTCGGCAGAAATCGAAAAAGCATTCATTGAAAATGCCCTCGCCAGTGGCAGTTTGATGTTACTGCGCATGGAGATAAACCGCACCGGCAAACCGGATATCTCGTTTATCTCCAAAGAGTTTAAGTACATCAACTTATACGCCGCGCATAAGGCTCAGCAGCTAGAGAAAGACCTTTGGAGTGTGGTCGGTCTGGTCGATGTGATTGACTGTACGACTGAGCTAATGAACCGTCTTCCGTTAAGCAAACAACAGCGTGATGAACAGGCGCAACGTCTGGATGATTTCCTCGCCCAACTCTAGTCGCTTGAAGACCCGAAGCGCGGGGCTTTGCCTGACCGTTTTCTTTATCCTGCTGCAGGCAGCAACGGCGCATGCGAGCCAGCGGATTGTGTCGCTCAATATATGCTTTGACCAGTTGCTTGAAGACACGGTGCCGGACGCCGCTGAGCATGTACTGCGAACCGATCAGCATGCTGGCAATCTGGAACGGATCCTACGCTGGCAGCCTGATCTGGTGCTGGCAAATCCATTTAGCAATCCCTTTCTATTAGACGCATTGCGTCGACATTCGGTGACAGTTACGACACTTCCCGAACCCGACAGTTGGTCGCAGCTGGTCGAGTTTTATCAACGTTATTCTGAGGCGACTGGCTATGGTCAGCACATTGACGTAACGATGGAATGGGCGCAGCCTTTGTTTGTACCTGAAGCCGAGCGTAAACGGGTGTTGCTGTTGCAAGCCAACCATTACAGCTTTGCTGGCGACACCTTGTGGGATCAATTGCTTACCCGGCTTGGTGCGGTCAACGCAGCGCCCGGATCCGGGCTGGTGACATTGCTACCGGAACAGATAGTGCGGCTGGATCCGGATTACCTGGTGGTGGTGCAAGGTGAGGGGTTTGCCCTGGCGTCGAGAAATCTGTTGCATGGTGCGTTAACGCCTTTGCTGACAGAGCGTCAGTTAACCTTACCCGCTGAGTTATTCGGCTGTATGGCGCAGCAACTGCCTGCGGTCGTCGAAGCATTGCGCACTCAGGTTGAGCCATTATGAGCAGCACACCACGAATGCGAGCCGGTCATTTTATTCCATTGGCAACCTTGCTCTACCTGCTGGTTTTCTTAGTGGCATTGAACACGGGCCCGGTACCCATTGATTCATGGTCGCTTTTGCTGATGTCGATGCGAGGCGAGGCGCTCGATGTTGCTGCGCAATTAGACTGGCATATTTTGCGTGATATTCGCTTACCGCGGGTGTTGCTGGCTTCACTGGTGGGCGCAGCCTTAGCGATGGCCGGTGCTGCGATGCAGGCTTTGCTGCGTAATCCCCTGGCTGAGCCTGGTATCGTCGGGGTCTCATCCGGGGCCGCGCTGGCTGCTGTGTTAGTACTCTATTTTGGTCTGGTCAGCTGGCATTCGGCGTTACTGCCGCTCAGTGCAGTACTTGGCAGCTGTATTGCACTCCTGCTGGTACTTAGTCTGGCCGGACGCTCTCCTGCAGTCACGACTCTGATTCTTGCCGGGGTTGCGGTGTCTGCGATGCTGGGTGGGGGCATCGCGCTGGCGCTCAACTTTGCCCCCAACCCTTTTGCATTGCAGGAAATCAGCTTCTGGCTGATGGGGTCGGTGGCGCATCGCGATTTGGCTCAGGTGGGGATGGTGTTGCCGTTTATGCTAACGGGCGCACTGTTACTTGTTTTTAGTGGTCGATTTCTACGCGCGCTGACCCTTGGTGAAACCACTGCAGCGTCGATGGGTTATCATTTAACCGGGCAGCGCGCGCTGGTATTACTGGGGGTCGCTTTGTTAACCGGAGCGGCGGTCGCGGTGGCTGGTGTGGTTGGCTTTGTCGGCTTAATGGTGCCGCATATGGTCCGTTTTATCGGTGGAGAAGACCCGCGCCGCGTACTTTGGTGGTCAGCCTGGTTAGGTGCTGCCATGCTGTTATTGGTTGATATACTGGTGCAGGTAGTAAGCCCGGCGACCGAACTCAAACTTGGGGTGCTCATGAGCCTGATTGGCGGCCCTTTCTTTTTGCTCTTATTAACCACTCAGCGTCGCTGGCGAAGCCTATGAATCTTGTTTGTAACGGCCTTAATACGGGGTATCGGCGCCATGCCGAGCTGTTAAAAGACGTCGATATTAACTTCCACAGCGGCGTTCTGTACGCTCTGATGGGGGAAAACGGCGCGGGTAAAAGCTGCTTACTCAAAACCGTGGCCGGCTTACTCAAACCATTGGCAGGTGAGGTCCATCTACAGCACTCAACTGACGCAGCAGCTGACACCTCGACGCTATTAGCATCGCCTCGACGGCAGCGACCAATGCGTGAGCGCGCTCGCTGGCAGGGATACCTCGAACAGCAGGCGCGGCCATTCTGGTCATTACCGGTGCGCGATATTGTTGCTCTGGGGGCCGATGCTCGGCGTGACTGGTCACCAGAGGAAGCTGAAAACGCCATCGAACTGGTACTACGACAGTGCCAGTGTCAGTCTATTGCAGAGCGGCCTGTTTTGGAGTTATCGGCGGGCGAACAACAGCGTGTATTACTGGCTCGAGTACTGGCAGCGAAACCGCGCGTGTTGTTAGTCGACGAGCCTACCGCCGGGCTTGACCCTCGCCATCAGCAATCGGTGATGCAGTTGTTGAAAACTCAGGCAGAGCAGGGTGCGCTGGTGATAGCTGTGATGCATGACATAGCCCTGGCCCGCCAGTTTTGTGACCAGGTGGTTTTACTGGGGCGTGAGCCGTCGGCGCATGTCTTCAGCGTCGGCAAACCGGACCAGGTGTTGCAGCCGGAGACCTTGTACAAGGTGTTCGGTATTAGAGGATAATCTGCTAGAATCCGCCGTTTACAATCATTGAATTCATTGCTACTGGATCCACTCAGTGCTGAGCACTGGGTGGTACAAGATGAGGACCAGCCACATTATGGCGCAATATATTTACAGCATGCTGCGAGTCAGCAAAGTGGTACCGCCTAAGCGTACTATTTTAAAAGACATTTCATTGAGCTTTTTTCCTGGCGCAAAGATTGGTGTGCTGGGTCTAAACGGTTCCGGTAAATCGACCCTGCTACGTATTATGGCTGGCGTTGACACTGAGTTTGAAGGGGAAGCACGGGCGTTAAGCGGGACCAAGATTGGCTACCTGCCGCAGGAGCCGGTGCTGGATGAGAATAAAACCGTTCGCGAAACCGTTGAAGAAGCCTTAGCGGATGTCAAAGATGCCTTGAGCCGATTGGATGAGATCTACGCAGCCTACGCTGAAGAAGACGCTGACTTCGATGCCTTGTCAAAAGAGCAGGGGCAGTTAGAAGCCTTGTTGCAGGCGAAAGACGGTCATAACCTCGATCACGCCCTGGAAAAAGCAGCCGATGCACTTCGTCTGCCGCCATGGGACGCAAAAATAAAAGTTCTCTCCGGTGGTGAGCGACGTCGGGTCGCCATCTGTCGCCTGTTGTTAGATAAGCCAGATATGCTGTTACTCGATGAGCCGACCAACCACCTTGATGCTGAATCGGTGGCATGGCTTGAGCGTTTCCTGCATGACTACGAAGGTACCGTGGTAGCCATTACCCACGATCGCTACTTCCTTGATAACGTGGCGGGCTGGATCCTTGAGCTTGACCGTGGTTATGGTATTCCGTGGGAAGGTAATTACTCAAGCTGGCTGGAACAGAAAGAGACCCGCTTACAGCAGGAAGAGAAGAGCGAAAGCGCACGCCAGAAATCCATTAAGCGCGAGCTGGAGTGGGTTCGGCAGAATCCGAAAGGCCGCGGCAGCAAGTCTAAAGCGCGGATGTCTCGCTTTGAAGAGTTGCAAAGTGGTGATTACCAGCGCCGCAACGAAACCAACGAACTCTACATTCCACCCGGCCCGCGCTTGGGTGACAAAGTGCTTGAGGTCAGCAACCTGCGTAAGTCGTTTGGCGACCGGGTATTGATTGATGACCTGACCTTTAGCATGCCGAAGGGCGCTATTGTCGGCATCATCGGCCCGAACGGGGCCGGTAAGTCGACCCTGTTTAAGATGATCTCAGGCACCGATCAGCCAGATTCCGGCCACATTGAAGTGGGTGAAACCGTTAAGCTGGCCAGCGTGGATCAGTTCCGCGACAGCATGGATGATAAGAAAACCGTATGGGAAGAAATCTCCGAAGGGATGGATATTCTTTCTATTGGTGGCTATGAAGTCCCCAGCCGCGCGTATTGTGGTCGCTTCAACTTTAAAGGCAATGATCAGCAAAAACGCATTGGTGAGCTGTCCGGTGGTGAACGTAACCGGGTCCACCTGGCGAAATTACTTAAAGCTGGCGGCAACTTACTGTTGCTCGATGAGCCAACCAATGACCTCGACGTCGAAACCCTGCGTGCGCTTGAAAACGCGCTGCTGGAATTCCCCGGCGCCGCCATGGTGATCTCGCATGACCGTTGGTTCCTTGACCGTATTGCCACTCATATTCTGGACTACCGTGATGAAGGTCAGGTTAACTTCTACGAAGGGAACTACACCGACTACGAAGCCTATATGAAAGACAAGCTCGGCGCCGATGCAATGGAACCTCACCGCATCAAATACAAGCCAATCACCTAAATGGGGTTGTGATGTGGGCGATACTGCTGGCGCTTGCGGCGGCGGATATTGAGCGAATTGAGGTGCAGGGCCGGGCGGCGCAGCATGATGCTGTGGTGCTGGATGTAGCATCCGGATATCGCTCAGGTGAGACGATGGCGGATATACTGCGCCATGCGCCTGGTTTGCAGGTTCGCCAAACTGGGGGCCCCGGCGGGGCTCTCAGTTTATCGATGCAGGGTAGTGGCAGTAGCCAGGTGCTGGTATTGCTCGACGGGGTGCCGTTAACCAGCACCACCCTGGGCACCCCATTGCTGCAGTTTCTCGACCCTGCCGAGGTGGCGTCGGTGGAAGTCATATCTGGCGCGGCGGCTGCCGCTTATGGCAGTGGCGCGATGAGCGGGGTGGTGCATATCCGTACCCGCGCTGATGGCGACAATGTTATCGCAGCAAGTCAGCTCAGGGGCGACGGCGACACCGCCGGTGGTCACGGGTATCTGCGTCTGTCACAGCAACTGGGGCGCAGTCAGTTCGCGGTCAGCGCCGCGTTGCGTGACGAGCGTTACGCTCTGCCGCGGCGTAGTCCGCCGCTTGTAGGGGCGTCATCGGAGCGGAGCACGGTAGCCGACTACCAGGCTGGGACTTATAGCATTAACTTTGAGCGTTTGCTGAACAGTGGCAATGGGTTACATGTTCGCCACCAGCGCCAGTATACCGACGCGGACTATCAGCAGGACTGTGTCGATGCAGTCACCTTTGCCCCGCTTAGATGCCAGCCATGGCTCGACAACGAGCAGTCATTGACCCAGGTTGAGCATGTCCGTGAGCAGGGCAAGCGTCAACAACGTTTGAGCCTGTCACACTTCACTGATCAAGCAATCAGCAGAGATCATCTAAGCTCAGCAGCAGGCTGGTCCGGTGCGGGCGATCTCTTTTCCACTAAACGCTGGCGCGCGGCCTACCTGACTGAGTTGGAAACCACGACTGGAAGCACAATTAGCAGAGGGTTTGAATGGCAGCGCGAGCGGGTGCAGAGCAATGTAGTGGACTACCAGCGCAGCCAGCGTTCCCGACTGGCATTGTTTAGTCAATGGCAAAGTAGCCAAGGCTCTGGCTTTGCCTGGCGGGTTGAACGAATGGGATCAGGGAGCTGGGTGGTAAGTGCTCAGGCAAAGGTAAAAGCCCAGCTTACGCCGCATTGGAGCGGTGCCGTTGCGCTGGCCAACGGCTACCGCGAACCAGGTTTTAATGACCTTTACTGGCCAGGTGCCGGTAATCCGGATTTAGCGCGTGAAAAAAGTCAGTCGGTTCAGGTCACCCTGAAAACCAGGGTCACGCAAGGGATTCAGTTTCGCCTGCAACCCTTTTATCAACGTTGGCGCCGTTTAATTGCCTGGGCACCGGGGGACAACGGATTGTGGGCGCCACAGAACATTGACCGGGCCAGCAGCCGCGGCGTAACCGCGGCGGGTGACTGGCAACTGAGTGAGTCGGTGTCGCTGCAAGGACATTTAACCTGGCAGCGGGCACGTGACGATGACAGCAACCAGCGATTAGCCTACCGCGCAGGTCAGCATGCTCAGCTTCGCCTTACTCAGCAAGGGCAGCGGCTGCGCTGGTCGCTCAGCGGGCATGGCCGCAACCGCTTGTATACCAGCGAGGGAGAGGCCTTGCCAGGATACCTCAGCCTCGATGCCGAGCTGGGCTGGCTGCTGAGACCGGACGCTGAGCTTAGCCTGCGCGCGAGTAACCTGAGCAACCAGCGTTATGCGGAACGACGCGACTGGTTTGAACCCGGTCGTCAGCTGCGTTTAGGTTTTACCTGGCGCTATTAACCGCTATAATGCTCGCCTGTTCATTTAGCTTACGCGGTTTCGCCTAAGGCGCAGCCGCTCCCAATGCAGCCAGGAGTAACCATGTTAAGCCGTGATTTGAATATTGCTGATTTTGATGCCGAGTTATGGGACGCCATGCAGGCTGAGGAAAAACGTCAGGAAGAGCATATCGAACTGATTGCCTCAGAAAACTATACCAGCCCTCGTGTGCTTGAAGCCCAAGGCTCTCAGCTAACCAACAAATATGCGGAAGGGTATCCGGGCAAACGCTATTATGGCGGCTGTGAATTTGTTGATATCGCTGAAAACCTGGCAATTGAACGTGCGAAAGAGCTGTTTGGCGCAACCTATGCCAACGTGCAGCCGCATGCGGGATCGCAGGCGAATGCCGCCGCCTTTATGGCATTGTTGAACGCAGGCGATACCGTATTAGGTATGAGCCTGGATCACGGCGGGCACCTGACGCATGGGTCGCATGTAAACTTTTCTGGTAAAACCTATAATGCTGTTCAGTACGGGCTGCATCCTGAGAGCGGTGATATTCACTACGAACAGGTGGCAGAGCTGGCGCGTGAGCACAAGCCAAAAATGATTATTGCTGGTTTCTCGGCTTTCTCAGGCGTGATCGACTGGCAGAAGTTCCGCGATATCGCAGACGAAGTAGGTGCTTACCTGTTGGTTGATATGGCGCACGTGGCGGGTCTGGTAGCCGCTGGTCTGTATCCGAATCCGGTGCCTATTGCCGATGTAGTGACCACAACGACCCATAAAACACTGGCCGGCCCACGTAGTGGTCTGATCCTGTCTGGCAAAGATGATCCGGATCTGCATAAAAAGCTTAACAGCTCAGTGTTCCCGGGGAATCAGGGCGGCCCGCTGATGCACGTGATTGCGGCTAAAGCGGTGGCATTCAAAGAAGCATTGCAACCTGAATTTAAGGCCTACCAGCAGCAAGTACTGGATAACGCCAATGCGATGGTTGAAGTTCTTCAGCAGCGCGGCTATAAAATTGTTTCAGGTGGCACTAAAAACCACCTGTTCCTGGTTGATTTAATTGATAAAGATATCTCAGGTAAAGACGCTGATGCTGCGCTTGGACGCGCCTTCATTACCGTGAATAAAAACTCGGTGCCAAATGACCCGCGTTCACCTTTTGTGACCTCAGGCCTGCGCCTGGGTACGCCAGCCATAACCCGTCGTGGCTTCAAGGTTGATGAGGCTAAGCAGGTAGCGAGCTGGATCTGTGATGTACTCGACAACCTGGGTGACGATTCGGTCGAAAACAACGTGCGCGAGCAGGTCAAAGCACTGTGCGCTAAGTTTCCGGTCTACGGGTAAATACCATCGGGCAGGCGTTGCCTGCCCGTCTTACATACAGGTTCTTACATACAGGTAATGAAAGCAGCACATGCACTGTCCATTTTGTAACACGCAGGATACTAAAGTCATTGACTCCCGGTTAGTGGGCGACGGTATGTCGGTTCGCCGACGCCGCGAGTGCAATGCCTGCAAAGAGCGTTTCACGACCTTTGAAAGTGCTGAGCTTATCATGCCGCGGGTGATCAAAAGCGATGGAGCCCGCGAGCCGTTTAACGAAGAAAAGTTGCGTAATGGTTTGCTCCGTTCGCTGGAAAAGCGTCCGGTTAGTCTGGAGGCAATGGAGCAACTGATCAGCCGCGTTAAGTCCGGTCTGCGTGCAACCGGTGAGCGTGAAATCAGCAGCAATGTGATTGGCAATCTGGTTATGGAGCAACTGAAAACGCTGGATAAAGTCGCCTATATTCGTTTTGCGTCTGTGTATCGCTCGTTTGAGGATATCCGTGAGTTTGGCGAGGAGATCGCCCGCCTCGATGACTGAGACAGCTGCCGAATTCTCACCCTTTGACTATTCCTGTATGCAGGAAGCGCTGCGGCTGGCCGCCCTTGGCCGCTTTACCACCTCGCCCAATCCCAATGTCGGCTGTGTTGTTGCTACAAAGAGTGCGACCAAAAGTGCGACAAAACACAGTAACGAAAGCGTGAATGCCAGTGAACACATACTGGGCCGAGGCTTTCATGCTCAGGCCGGCACTCCCCATGCAGAGGTCCACGCCCTGGCCCAAGCTGGCTCCAAAGCTGCAGGAAGCACAGCCTATGTCACCTTAGAACCCTGCAGTCACTACGGGCGCACACCGCCCTGTGCTGATGCCTTGATCAAAGCGGGAGTCGCGCGGGTTGTGGTCGCGATGGAAGACCCCTATCACCAGGTCGCTGGAAGCGGTATTCAGCGTTTACGGGAAGCGGGCATTGCCGTCGATGTAGGCCTGATGCAGGCTGAAGCGCGCGAATTGAATTTAGGTTTTATTAAGCGCGCAGAGCAGGGCTTGCCTTACGTGCGGGTCAAGCTGGCCGCCTCGGTAGACGGACGTACCGCGCTTAGTAACGGCCAGAGCCAGTGGATCACCGGCGTGGCAGCACGGCAGGATGTACAACTGGGCCGGGCGTTAAGCTCGGCAGTGTTAACCGGCGCGGGAACAGTGCTGGCCGATGACCCGTTATTAAACGTGCGTCTGACCCGGGCCGAGTATCCCGCCGAGCTTAGTGACGATATAGACGTACGTCAGCCGGTGAGGATTGTAGTCGACAACAGCGGTGCTATCGGAGACTCGTTAAAGCTCTGGTCAGTAGCCAGTCCGGTCTGGCTGGCTCGCCCACAGGGTGCAACGCACACGGTATTGCCAGCTCATGGCGAGGTGCTGAGTGTCGAAGGCGATACAGAAAGCAACGCGTCACGTATAGATCTAACCGCGCTTATGAAGACGCTTGCTCAACGCGATATAAATGACGTTTGGGTGGAAGCGGGTGCGCGATTGAGTGGTGCGTTACTGCAACAAGGCCTGGTGGATGAACTGATCGTCTACCAGGCACCGAAATTAATGGGCCCGGATGCAAAGGGCCTGATAGACCTTCCTGTTTTTACCCGGATGACGGATTTGCCGGAATGGCGATTCCACTCGGTGCAGCAGGTAGGCGAAGACATCAAGCTGGTGCTGCGCCCACGTAAGTGAGCCACTTGGCAACCATAGCAACGGGCAGGCGACTTAGCCTGCCGACAAACTGACAGGTAAATTATGAGCACACTGAACACGACAGAAGAAATCATTGCTGACATTCAAGCCGGCAAGATGGTGATTTTGATGGACGATGAAGACCGGGAAAACGAAGGCGACCTGATTATGGCCGCCGAATGCGTTAACCCGGATGCGATTAATTTTATGGCCCGTTATGGGCGTGGTTTGATTTGCCTGACGTTGTCTGAACAACGTTGCCAGCAATTGCGCTTACCGCTCATGGTGAATCAAAATAACGCGCCTTATGCGACCAATTTTACCGTCTCGATTGAAGCGGCCGAAGGGGTTACCACCGGCATTTCTGCAGCTGACCGCGCACGTACTGTGCAGGCGGCGGTTGCAAAAGACGCGCAACCAAGTGATCTGGTGATGCCAGGTCATATCTTCCCGCTTAAGGCAAAAGATGGTGGTGTGCTGAACCGTGCCGGGCATACCGAAGCAGGCTGCGATCTGGCTCGCCTGGCGGGCTTTGAACCGGCCGCTGTGATTGTTGAGATACTTAAAGAAGACGGCAGCATGGCCCGTCGTCCGGATCTTGAAATTTTCGCCAAAGAACATGGTATCAAGATAGGTACCATCGCTGATTTAATCGAATACCGTTCGATTAAAGAACGCACCGTCGAACGTGTTGGCGAGTGTAAGTTACCGACCGCCTATGGCGACTTTGACTTGGTTACATACCAGGACACCGTGGATGGTCAGGTCCATTTTGCATTGCGTAGTGGTGAAGTAAAAGCGGATGAGCCGGTTCTGGTGCGTGTCCACCTGCAGGATACCTTTAATGATTTACTGGCCACTGAACGCGCTACACGGCGCAGCTGGCCGTTGTACCGGGCGATGCGTAAAATCGCCGACGAAGGTGGGGTACTGGTCTTGTTGGGTCGGCAGCAAACGCCACTTGATCTGATTGAACAGGTTCGCCATTTTGAACGCGAAGACAAAGGTGAACCTAAGCCAAGTGCAATGCTTAGCCAGCAGTCGCGTAATGTCGGGGTAGGGTCACAGATCCTGGCGGACATGGGTGTGCATAAAATGCGTCTGCTGAGCTCGCCGAAACGTTATTCAGCGCTCTCTGGTTTTGGCCTTGAAGTGACTGAGTTCATTGAAGATCAGCATTAAACCTGCAGCGCTTTGATAGCACTATATAAACGCTGATTGACTGGGGTAGGAATGCCATAGGCTGCGCCCAACTGAACGATGTACCCGTTGAGGTAGTCGATTTCAGTTGGGTTGCCCTGCTTCAGGTCTTGTAACATCGAACAGGTGTTATTTGCCGTCGCTGTAATTACCGTATAGACCCGCGCCTCAAGCTCGCTCGCAATCAGGCGTCCCTGACCAAGCACAACCTCAGCAACTGCGGCCACCTCCGCGCAAATCGCCTGAATCTCTGCATTATATTGACTGTCTTGTAATACCTGATTGCTACTTCCAGCGAGGCTCGCCAGTGGGTTGATGGCGCAGTTGATGGCTAGTTTTTGCCACCGTTGCACCAGGATATCCGGCTCCCAGTTTAATGGTGGCAACGCATTGGCGAGTGGGGTAAACCATGCTGGCGGAGCCGCACAGGCATTATCTGCAGCGGTTTGGCGCGGGCCAATCACAGATTCCCCCTGACCGGCATGCACCGTGTGTCTGGGGCTTTTGCGCCAGGCACCCTGGGTAGTCACCAAATCGTAAAGTGGCCATTCCGGGTGACGCTGTACCAACGCGTCGGCGGCGCCCAAACCATTGTGGCTAAGGATAATCGCATTGGGTTTGGCGTTACCTTGCGCTAAAACATCAGCCAACTGCTGCAGAACAGCGTCCAGTTGCCAGGCCTTGACCATGATAAGTAGCTGCGCACCATCAAGCCTGGAGGTATCCAGCTGACCCCAGGGAATTGCCGCGATCCGCTGATGTTGCTGCTCGCTGTTTGTTTCGAGAACAAAGTCCTCCTCCGATGACGCCGTGTTGGCATTCCGCGTAATAAGGCTTACGCTTTTATCGTTTGCGTGCAGGTGGTGTGCCCACAGGCTGGCCAGTGCACCATGACCGACGATGAGCCAGTTCATTGCTCGTTCCTTTTCGCCGCCGCTGCTTCGTCACGTTCAAAGTCTGCAGTTGCCTGGCGCTGATTGTTCTCGTTTTCTAGGGCATAGATTCGATGGCGGATGGTCCACAGCAATAACAGACTAGGAATAACCATCACAGTGGTCAACAGGAAGAAAAGGGCCCAGTTGCCGTCAAGCCAGTCGACCATGGCACCACTGTATGTCCCAAGCAGAGTGCGACCCAATGTACCGAGGGACGCCATTAACGCATACTGAGTGGCGGTAAAGGCGCGGTTGGCGAGCAGGCTAATAAAAGCGACGAAAGCGACTGTCGACCAGGCCGAGGTAAACCCGTCGGAGATGACCGCGATGACGAACAGTGATTTATCAGGCCCGACCACGGCAAGACCGGCAAATAACAGGTTGCTTAAGGCCATGGCGCTGCCGCCAATGATCAGACCTTTGATAATCCCCAGACGCATATTGACGTAGCTGCCAATGAGCGCGAATAAAATGGTCACCCACCAGTTCATCAATTTGGAAAAGATCGCGATATCGGTATTGGTAAAGCCAATTTCCTGATAAAAGACGATCGACATGCGGCCGAGGAAGGCCTCGCCCACTTTGAACAAGGTAATAAACAACAGCACGGTAAGTGCCATACGTACGCCATTGCGGTTAAAGAACTCGTAAATGGGTTCGATCATGGTCACCATAATCCAGGCGATCATTCGGTGAGATCGTTTAATGGCGGTGGCGGCTGTGTTGTCAGCTGAATCTGATAATGGCTCACCAGCTGGCGCTTGCTCTAAATGTAATTGCACCAACAGGCGAATAATCAGGGTCAAGAGTACTAGCTGCCATAACGCCCAGGCGCTAATCGCAGAAAGAACGCCCGGCAGAAAGTTCCAGGCGAGCAATGCCGAGGTGATAAACACGGCACTTAGCAGGGTCAGCGCTAATGTTTTGCCGGGCCGGGCACGGGCGATTCGTTGATATTTGTGCTCGGACTCAAGTTGCAGGGCTCGCCGTGCGGTTTGCGGTTCCCGGGCGAGCCAGACACCCACGGTTAATACCAGCATGAACGCGGCCATCCCCTGATAGATAAGGGGCCAGTCCCAACCTGGTAAATCCGAGAGAAAAAACGGTATGGCGCCGATGGCGCCATACCCTGTCCACCAGCCGGCGGTTGCCATGGCAGCAGCAGCGGATTGCACCCGGGCTTCGTTCTCACCGATTGAATCAATACGATAGGCGTCAATGCCTATGTCCTGAGTGGCAGAACAGACGGCGATAAAGAGCGCGACCATGGCGGCGTAACGCAGCCCTTCTGCTAAATCCACGCTGGCAAGGTGAAAACAGCCAAAGGCAATCCCCAACTGACAGAGCAGAATCCAGCTGCGCCGCTGGCCTAACCATTTATGCATGAAGGGCAGGCGAACACGGTCAATTAGTGGTGACCACAGGAAATTGACTGAATAGGCCGCAAACACAGCACCGAAGTAACCAATACTGGTACGGTTGATGCCGATTTCGTTGAGCCAGGCTGACATGGACGAACCAATCATCAGCCAGGGGTAGCCGCTGGCTACCCCAAACAAAAAGATAATAAGCAGTCGACGTTGGGTATAAAACGCCAGAGCCTCGCGCCAGCCTTTCGGTTGAGCGGAAATCATGGCGTCCTTAACGCGATGAACGGGGCAGTAATTCGACCCGTTTTAGCACCAGTGGTTGCACTGGCACGTCTTGATACCCTGTTTCCGTATGGGTGTGGGTTTCTACTGTCGCTAAGCTGCTGAGTAACTCGTCACTTTCAACAATACGACCGAACACGGCGTAACCCCAGCGGCGCGCGCTTGGATTCAGGCTCTCGTTGTCGGTTACGTTAAAGTAAAACTGACTCTTAGCTGTGTGTGGACCGCGTTCCCGGGCCATTGCAATCGTACCGAAGTCATTCGTCAGCCCATTGCCAGATTCGTTGAAGATGGGCTCATCGGTGTCGATGGGTTCGAAGTCAGGTTTGTAGCCACCACCCTGAACCACAAAGTCTGCCACCACCCGGTGGAACTGGGTGTTGTCGTAGGCTCCAGCGACAACATAGCGCAAAAAGTTATCAACGGTTATTGGCGCGCGCATACGGTTTAGCTCAATCACCATGTCCCCTTGATCAGTCACCATTCTGACCTGAGGAAAAAGATTATCGGGTTGAATATCCTGGGCCTGAATGCTGGCGCTAAACAACAATGCGCAAGCAAGCATGAGGCGGGATGCCCGGCGAGCCCAGGCGCTGATTATAGGTTGCATGGCTTACTCTGCCTCACCGACAATGTGCTGATTCAGGGTGTCATCGTTGACCAGATCATTCAGAACGCTGGCCAGTAAGGCGGCAAATTCGCCCTCGATCTTCTTTACATCGGCGCGCAAAGGCCCATTGGACTCACGACTGCCGGAAAATGTCTTTTCGACTTCACCGTCGGCAGTGGTTAATGTGGCTTGCAGACGTACACGATGTTCTGTGTCATGGCGCAGTGAACCTTGTTTCACCACAAAAACAGCTTCCTCAATGGTTACCTGCAGTTGTGTACCCGAGGTGTCGTCGAGTGCCCAGCGCTTTGCAACGCGATCACTGATCAGACTAGCCAAACTTGGGTCAGCCGTGGCAAAATCTGCGGTCTGATCACTATGTTCTAAGCGTAGAACGTGATTATGGGCTCGCTGGTCTCGTACGTTCAGTGCGATACTGGCTCCGGACGCTGTGGTATCCACCTGTGGATTTAACGCGACAGGGTCTGGCGCACTTTGACAGGCTGCTAAAGTAAATATAGTGCAGACAGCCAGGGTAACATTCCTGGTAACAGTAATAAGTCGTTTGATCATTCTTTCCCTCGTTGCTGATTGCTTGTTGTTGTACCCCAAGGGCTGTTACCCGCGGTTTAGATCAGGGCGGGGACAAAATACCTGGGTTTCAATGCTGTTAAGGTATACGATTGAGAAGTTACAGTCACCTCCTGGGTGCAAAAAGTTGCGTTGAGTGCGACGCTAAAAGCGCCGAGCCGCAAGCAGAAAAGAATATTAAGGTCTCACAGATGAAATTAGAGAAGTACGCAGAAATAACAGGTTGGGGTAAGTGCGTTCCACCAGCCGTCATGACCAATGACGATCTGGCAACCTTCCTCGATACGTCCGATGAATGGATTCAGAGTCGTACTGGCATCGCTGAACGGCGGGTGAGTGCAGTAGGGACATCGAAACTGGCTCAGATCGCGGCAGAAAATGCCTTAGCCTGTGCCGACCTGGACCCCTCTGAATTGGATTTGATTATTGTCGGTACCTGCACCGCGGATGAAATCATTCCTAACGTGGCTTCGAAAGTACAGAAAGCACTCGGTGCCACAGGCGCGGCAGCCTATGATTTAAATGCAGCATGCAGCAGCTTTTTCTATGCAATGCATAATGCGACAGCCGGTATTCGTACGGGTATGCATAAAAAAGTGCTGATTATCGGTGCTGAGCGACTAACCCGGATTCTGGACTGGACTAAACGCGAAAGCGCGGTGCTGTTTGGCGATGGTGCTGGCGCTATGGTGCTTGAAGCGAGTGATGAAGAATGTGGCTTACTGGCTTCCAAGATAAGCTGTGACTCGGATGCGCGTGACGTGTTGGCACTTGATTTTGGGTTAAGCTTTGACCGTTACAATTTTGACGGTGTGATGGACTTTAACTTCGAAGGGCAGGAAATCTTCAAACGCGCGGTGAAAGGTATGAGCGCGGCGGTGGAAGATGTTTTTCAGCAAACCGGCATGACCATGGATGATGTCGATGCCTTGATTCCGCATCAGGCCAATAAGCGTTTAATCGATTTCCTTGCCAAGATGTGCAAAGTGCCGGAAGGCAAAACCATGCTGAATATTCAAAAGTACGGCAATACCTCGTCTGCGACCTTGCCCATAGCCTTTGCTGAAGCAGTAGAAAACGGCATGGTGAAGCCAGGTGACACTATAGTGTCGGCGGTATTCGGTGGTGGGCTTACCTGCGGCGCCGGTATTATTAAATGGGGCAAACGTGTTAAGCCACTGCGCAATAACCAGAAAACGCTGGAAGGTAATGGACAATCAGCTCTGGACTTAATTTTGCCGTTGCATCAAGGTGCAAAAGAAGCGCTGGCAAAACGTAACCGCAAGGACTGAGATAAAAGATGGCTGGTTTACCCAAGGCCATGCCGATGGCAACGCTGCTTTTAGCTGCCGCGGCATTGGTCAGCGGCTGTACGAGTACCGGAACAAAAGGCGTTGCATGTGCAACGCCTTCGTCGTTTCAGCATGCGCTTGAATTACGTGGCAGTGACTGCCGCACCTCCTTTGCAACCATGCTGACTCAGCTCGATGACGGTAGCGAAGAAACTCGTCTCCATCTTGCCCGGAAACTGGAAGGGGTTAACGAGTATGAGCTTGCTGTGCATTGGTATGAACAAGAGTTTCAGGACTCAGGCTCCCGTGAAGCACTTAGCCGACTGCTGGCATTGCATCGTCCGCAGGGCGAGCTGGCGGACGATGCGGCGTACCTGCGCTATGAGATCAAACGTGCTCAGCAACAACAGAGTTTTGCTGAAGAGGTAAGCTGGCCGCGTGTAAACCAGGCACAACCCTTATATGTACAGTCTTCCCGGTCGGTAATTTTGGCTGAGCCTGATTTGGATGCAGCAGTACTGGAAGGGCTGAGTGAAGACGAACGGGTGTATCTGGTGGATGTGGTTATGCTGCAGGACTCCGGAGAGTACTGGGTCGAGGCCTATTTTCCGCCGACCTTACAAATTGGCTGGATCCCGGCTCAGGATCTGGCCCAGCAGACTGCATTTGTGCGTCAGCAAATGGCGGCGCTGGACCAGTACGAAGGGCGTTACTACGCCCAGCAGTTAGTGTTTGCAGCGGTCATAGCCAGCATGGATATGACCAAGCTTACTGCATTGAGTGAAGGTGACTATTTCGCTGGGGCCAGCCGTCAGCAAACCAATACCCAGGCGTTGTTACAGGGGTTAGGTGCTGCCGCCGACAACTGTCTGGCAGAAATCGATACGCTTGAAGTCGAACTGGAGCGTTATTTAATGGAGGAAGGGCCGGCACCGCAATGGCACAGAGCGCCAGTCACAGAGCAAATGAACGAAGGGCTGCGGGCATTAACCAGCCGCGGAGACGACAGTCTGCGTGCGGAATTGGTTGAGGATGCGTATCAGCACTTTAGGATCAGAGTACAGGGCCAGGTCGAACAGCGCCTTTGCACCAGTTTGCCTAA
Organism: Aliidiomarina soli; assembly: GCF_003986975.1. Classification (GTDB taxonomy): domain Bacteria; phylum Pseudomonadota; class Gammaproteobacteria; order Enterobacterales; family Alteromonadaceae; genus Aliidiomarina; species Aliidiomarina soli. Next base: position 101,302 of record NZ_PIPO01000003.1, read on the forward strand.
TGTCGCTGGCAACTCCGAGTTAAGCGAACCGGCCTGTGAAGCAACCCGCCGGGTACAGCAGTGTATCAATCGCGCCAACGCGATATTTGACTACCTCGAGCAACACTAAGCATCATCCTTGCGCTGGTTTCCATGGATGCTGTTTACTGGTAGGGTTAACAGGTACAACCAGTAACCTTATAGGATTCTCATGAGCGAATTTGTTATTACCCGACGCGAGGGCGCGATCCTCCATTTGCGTCTTGACCGCGTAAACAAGAAAAATGCCCTGACTCAGGACATGTACCAGGCTTTACTCGATGGACTGAATGAGGCAGAGGCTGATGACAGTATTCATGCCGTGGTGTTCAGCGCCGAAGGCGATACATTTTGCGCCGGTAACGATCTTGGTGACTTTCTCCGTCACGGAGAGCTAACCCCACAAGCTCCGGTTTTTCAGTTGCTGAAACGGTTACCTCAGTTAACGGTGCCCTTAGTGGCTTCGGTGCAGGGTATGGCGATAGGCATCGGGACCACGCTATTACTCCATTGTGATCTGATTTACGCCGCCGAGGATGCTGTATTTGCCTTGCCTTTCGTCGATCTGGCACTGGTACCGGAAGCGGGCTCAAGTCTGTTGCTGCCACAAACCGTTGGCTACCCAAAAGCGGCCGAGCTGCTGTTACTCGGAGAACCGTTCAACGCGGAACAGGCGCTGCAAATGGGCTTATTAAATGGGGTGGTGACAAACGCCAGATTGCAGGCAGTGACGGCTGAAGTAGCGGCTAAACTGGCAGCTAAGCCGCCGCAAGCACTTCGTCGCAGCAAAGCCTTGTTAAAGCAACCCGTAGAGAGTACGTCTGCTCGCATTGACCGTGAACTGGAGGTATTTATGCAGGCATTAGCAAGCGATGAAGCGCAGCGGGTAATTGCTGAAAAAGCGGCGGGCAAGGCGACCACCAACAAAGCTCGTTAAATTGCTTGAAAAGCAAGCAAATGAAGGCATTCCGGCTGTAAACCGGGGGACTTGCCTTGCATTTGCAAGGGCCATCATAGATAATGCGCAGCGGTGGCCCCACGGGTCCCCTCGCAACACGAACTGGCGAACCCGGTCAGGCCCGGAAGGGAGCAGCCGTAGTCAGGGATGTGTGTGCCGGGGTGTGGCTGGTGGGGTCACCACCTTTTAGTTCTAAGCGCTTTTCTGCCCTTTTAGTTTTTCTTTTAGTTCCCCGTACTCTCGCTCAATGGCACGCTCAACTTTGGTTTGCATATCCTGACGTTCCTGATCTGACAAGTAGAATTCCATATCCACTTCATGACGAATATAACGACTCGGTAACTGGTTCAGAACCATGCAACAGAGGTCAGCTAAAAAGCTACTGTCGTGGCGCTTCTCCAGCTCCAGTGCATCGATATGTTCGACCACCAGTTTTTCATAATAATTATGGATGTCGTCGTCCCATTTCATGATAGTTCCCCCTCTTTATAGTGTGCCTGAGGCCAGGCAATGACTGTCATTAACCTATACTACCCCTGAGTATAGGTAAAGAAATTCAGGGTGCCATGCAGTGCCACCTTGCGAAGTAGGGGCAGGGCTGTTTAAATGTGCTGTATATACATCTGATGCGGTTAACAAACGATGAAAAAGAACAAAGACGCAGTTTACTATGGCGATTACCTGCAGCTGGACAAACTGCTTGACGCGCAACATTTACAGAGCGAACACTACGGGCCGCCAGCCCATGATGAAACCTTATTCATTATTGTGCACCAGGCATATGAGCTTTGGTTTAAGCAGGTTTTACACGAACTGCGCTCTGTCTTGAGTATTTTCCGTGCCGACCATATCGCGGATGAGTCACTGATGACCGTGGTTCACCGTTTAAACCGGATTGGTAAAATCCAGCAGTTGCTGAATCAGCAGATTGGCGTGATGGAAACCATGACACCACAGGATTTTCTCGAGTTTCGTGACTATCTGGTGCCAGCGTCGGGCTTTCAGAGTATCCAGTTTAAAGAAATTGAAATTAGTCTTGGCCTCAAACGAGACAGTCGAATTAAGTTTGACCAGCAGTCATTCTACAATCGAATTAACGATGCCGATCGGGCCTACCTGACTGGGCTGGAGCAACAACCCGGGTTGTTTGAATGTGTCGATGACTGGTTAGCGCGAATGCCATTTTTACGCCTCGATAACTTCGCCTTTGCGGACCATTTTAAGCAGACTATCGAAGATAATCTGGCAAAAGACGAAGCGATTCTGCGTAACAACGACTTACTTAGTGCTGATGAACTGCAGGCTGAATTGACCGAGTTGGAGGGTACGCGCGAGAATTTCGCCGCACTTTTCGATCAGACGCTGTATCAGAAAATGCAGGATGAGGGGCGGGTGCGGTTATCCCAGCGCGCGTTGCAGGGTGCTTTGTTTATTAATCTGTACCGCGAAGAACCGGTCTTTAACCTGCCGTTTCAGGTTCTCAGTTGTCTCGCTGATATGGACGACAATATGACCATTTGGCGCTATCGCCATGCCATGATGGTGCAGCGTATGTTGGGTTCGAAGATAGGCACCGGGGGCTCCTCCGGGCATGATTATCTGCGTAAGACGACGGAACGCAATCGCATCTTTACCGACTTGCTTAACCTGGCAACCTATTTACTGCCTAAATCCGCTTTACCGCCACTGCCTGACGAAGTTAAGCATGCCCTGCGTCGGGGCTAAGTCAGGCATCCGCTCTGCCTAGTTACTTTCTATCTTCTTTTCAATCGCGGCAATCGCTCGTTGGCAGCGCAATAAGCGCTGCTGACACTTGATAATGACGTCATGCTTGCCAGTTCCGGTGACAGCCTTTTGCTGTGCTTCGCGTAAGTTATCCTGCAGCCGGCGTTCGTACTCGTGGTGTTCAGCGAGATCCTGATGGAGCGTGCTCAGGGTTTTACGGGCGCTGTCCTGTTTAGTTGATTGACCGCTTCGTGCAGTCGCCGAGCGGGAGTTTGCGGCTGGCTTACGGGCGCGCAGAATTGCCTGGGTATAAGCCAGTAGCTGGGCTTCTACGCGTTGGCTCAGATAGCCGTAACTACTTGCCTGGGGTGACAGTTTATCCAGGGTGCGGGCATTTTCTTCAATTTCACGCAAATAATCGGCGCTGTATTCGCTGCGGCAGTGGAAAAGCTCGTCACTAAACCAGGCTCGGGGCAGCGTCTTAGGCAGTTGCCGACCTTCGTTACGAAGGCGCGTTAGCAATTGCTCAAGTACTGTTTGAAATGAATGTGCAGGTGGTGACATAAAATACCCGACGCTAGTTAATCCCGGTTAAGGATATCAATTTACCATGAAAACAGCCGTTTTTTTCTAATTACTCGTCTGTTGCCGATATAATTTTTAATATAGATAACACGTTTCTACATAAGTTTTTCCTCTAGCGTTGTTCAATTCTCATGCAGTTCTTATGTCAAATGCAATATTTTTTGTAAGGCTCTCCTAGTGGCTAACCCGCATAAATAGTGGGGTTTAGCTCTAAGCTTTTGATTAAAAACGGTTAAAATAGTTAGTTTTGTGTTAGCTAAAGGTAAAGACGTAAAGGGAACTTGTTAAAATCGTTGTTGATTTAGTCTCTAACATTAATTAGGATGGAACGAGCAGGTCAAAAATTACCTAGCTGTAATGTTGGCAAGGCTTGCTAGCTCTATCTGCAGCCAGAACAATTGGCACCAGAATGAGCGCAGGGGAAATTGCAAACATTCGAAAATTAAAACCATAAAGTTCCAGGGAGAACGACTATGTACAGAAATAATAAATTAGCCAGCTCTGTGCGCTACGCGCTGCTATTCGGCGCTTCTTCAACGGCGTTCGTAGGTTCGGCTATTGCACAACAAGATGGTGCAGATGTTGAGCGTATCCAGGTAACTGGTTCACGTATTCAACGTACTGATATCGAATCAGCTAACCCAATTACAGTATTCAGTGCTGAAGATCTGGCAGCGTCAGGTCACGTTACTGTAGAAGCATTTATTCACAGCATCCCATCCATGAGTGGTGGTATGAACGGTCGTGCAACCAACAACGGCTCTGCAGGTTTCGCATCGGCGTCACTGCGTGGTCTGGGTTCTTCACGTACTCTGATTCTTATTAACGGTCGTCGTTATGCATCAGGCGACTTGAACTCAATTCCAATGTCGTTTATCGAGCGTGTTGAAGTACTGCGTGACGGTGCATCAACCATCTATGGTTCTGACGCAATCGCCGGTGTAGTTAACTTCATTACCCGTCGTGATTTCGAAGGCGCTGAAGTTGTAGCTCAATACGACGTAACTGGCGAAGGCGACGGCGAGACTTCTCGTGTTGGTTTCACCATTGGTAACTCAAGCAACCGTGGTAACACTGTGTTGTCACTTGAGTACTCTGAGCGTAAGCCAATCTGGCAGGGCGACCGTGACTTCTCACGTAACCCACTTGCTGAAGTTGCTATTAACGATGGCTTCCAGGTTGACGAGAATGGCGACCCGGTATTAGATGACGATGGGGACCCGGTTCCTCAACGCGTTGGTACTGAGCGTATTATCGCTGGCTCAACCGGTAATGCATACGGTAGCTGGTCTTCACTACAAGAAGGCTCTCCATACGCAACTGGTGGTCCATACGTAGTAGACCAGGAAACGGGTGCTGTGCGTCCATTCAGTTCTGCGCAAGGCGATGCATATAACTACGCACCAGCCTCGTACATGGTTACTCCGCAAAAAGTATTCTCAATTAACGCCGCAGCAAACTATGACCTGACTCAGGACATTACTGCATTTTTGGAAGGTGGTTTCACTAACCGTCAGTCAGACCAGTTAATGGCAGCAGACGCTACTTTCTGGGGCGCAACCATGGTTGCTGATCACCCTGATAACCCTATCGGTGAAGATATTTCTGTATCACGTCGTCTGTATGAAACTGGTGGTCGTAACTTCCAGCAGGACTTCTCAGACTACCGCATGGTAATGGGTCTTGAAGGCTACCTGGACAACGGTTGGGCGTGGGATGTGTCATACAACTATGCACGCTATGTCGACGCGCGTCTGGATGTTGGCCGTGCTAACCCGAACCGTTATGGTCTGATGCTTAACCCTGAAGCTTGTTTAGATGATGCTGATTGTACTGCGGCAACTGGTGGCGTTGGCTACTGGAACCCTCTGGCAGAAGACACTCTGACACCGGAAATGATCGCTTACGCATCAATTCCGAACTCGCCTCTTATCAAAGGCACTACTAAACAGTTAATGGCTAACTTAACTGGTGATACCGGTAGCTTCGGCCTGCAAGCTGGTCCAATTGGCTGGGCAACTGGTTATGAGCGTCGCTGGCAGGAATATCAGAGCATTCCAGATGGCGGTGCTACTGTTGGTGAAATCTACTCTGTTACTGCAGCACCAAGTGAAGGTGCCTACGTAGTAGACGAGGTGTATGGTGAGTTGGCGGTTCCATTGTTAGCTGGTATGCCAGGTGTTGAGCGCTTGGATCTGTCAGCTGCAATTCGTTACACTGATTATGACTTCCTTGATTCTGACACTACTACTAAATTTGGTATTGAGTATGTGCCGGTACAGGATTTACTGATCCGTGCTACGTATGCGGACGGTTTCCGTGCGCCAGGTATCTCAGACTTGTTTGCTCCGCAGGCAGAAACCAACACTTCATACACGGATCCGTGTCTGAACTGGGGAAGCAGCTCAAACGACAATATTCGTGCGAACTGTGCTGCTGAAGGACTGCCACAGGACTTTGAACTACCGAACAACCAATCAGCTTCAATCAGTGGTGGTAACCCGGATCTGGTACCAGAAACTTCTACCAGCTTCACAGCCGGTTTTGTTTGGTCGCCTAGCAATATCCAGAACTTCAGTTTAGCGGTTGATTACTTCAACATTGAAATTGAAGATGGTCTGGGTTCCGCTGACTCAACTACTATCGTTCGGGACTGCTATTCAAGTGAAAACTTCTCTAGCCCGTCGTGTGATCTGATTGAAGGCCCTGGTCATTCAATCATTGGTCGTCCGTCACTTCCAGGTTCTGACTACCGTGCTAACGACGGTATCGTTTCTGGTATCCTGTTGACCACTGCTAACATCGCAACCTTCGAAACCTCTGGTATCGATTTCGATGCTAACTGGGCAACGGAACTTGCTGGCGGTCAACTGCGCCTGCGCTTTGACGGTACTTACCTGAACGAGTACAAGTATCAGTCGCAATCTGGTACTGACGTACTGGACCTGGCTGGCAAGTACGCAGCGGATCCAAACTTCGGTGGCCGTCGTGCGGCGTTCTTCGACATCCGTGCTAACTTCCACGTTGGCTATGCCATGGATAACTGGGACGCGAGCTTAATCACTCGTTATCAGTCAGGTGTTGATGACCTGCGTCCAGGTGAATGGAACCTGTCTGACTCTGTTGGCAGCTACTTCTATCATGACCTGCAAGGTAGCTACTATGTTAGCGAAGGTCTGACAGTAACCGCTGGTATTCGTAACCTGTTCGACAAGCAACCTCCATATGTTACCGCGAACCAGGATATGAACACCCTGAACTCGTCGTATGACACTGCAGGTCGCTACCTATACGGTCGTGTAAACTACCGTTTCTAAGCAGCCTTAGGGCAAAGCTATATTTCGATGTAGTTTGCTAAGAATGAAAAGCCAGTCAGCTTGCTGACTGGCTTTTTTTTATGTCTTGCCCGCCCATAAATTATGTTGGTTATTTTTAATAAATATTGATCTTAATTAGGATGGCAGCACCGAATTTTGATACAATTTGTTAATTAATTTTTGACTATTTGTATCGGTTTGTTGATTCGCGTGGTGCCGTTCTTATGCAATTAGCTCCATCTACTATCCAGCAAAGTGCACAACAGGCGTGCTATTTTCATCAGCAACAACAGTTTGCGCAGGCCTGGGCTAAATTCAGCGTTCTTCCTTATGAAGAGCTGACCCGACTGAATATTGCCGGGCAGGCAGCGGATTCTGCCTATCGGGTGGGTCAGCTGGAAGCGGCAGAAACCTTATTTAACCTAGCGTTGGTGGACCTGCGTGTACAAGATCCCCGGGCGCTTAGTTACCGGTTTAACCTCGCTCTGATTTATTTTCAATGGCAGCAGTGGACCCTTTGTATCGATGCGTTAAGCAAGGTTCAACGGGCTAACCCGGCGCACCAGCGTTCGGCGGAATTGCTAACCCAGGTAAGGCTTCTGCGGGGAACGAACAAAGACATCAAGCTTGCGCTGGTCGCGCTGAAACAGCAGCTGAAGAAAGATCCCCTCAACCGCAAAGCGCTGCAATTATGGGCGGAAACCCGCTGGTTACAGAATGAAAGCGATTGGTCTGGGCCCTACGATGTTGCGTTACAGGTGCCTGGGCACGAAACCATTCTGGTCGATTATATCCAGAAATTAACCAGTCTTAACTTACTGCAGCAGGCACAAGAAGTACTGACAAGCTATGGCGGGAAAGGCACGGAGCAAGCGTCGAGCCCTTATTATCAGTATTGTACGGCATTGCTTTGTTATCAACAGGGTCGGCCGGTCGATGCGCAGAGCTGGTTGGCAAAGCTGCCATCAGCCTGGTTAGCCAGTTATGCGATTGGTGAACTGCGTATTAAGGTGTTATTGGCAAACGGAGAGACCGATACGGCGCTGAGGTTAGCTCGTGACCGAGTAGAGGCGTCGCCTGGGAAGCGGGTCGAGCAAGGAGACTGGGCTTTGCTGGCAACAGCGCTGAAGTTTAGTCAGTGTTACGACGAGTATCGTCGGTTATATGATTTCGACCGTTTCGTGCGGGTAATGCCGATTGAATGCCCTCCCGGGTATGACTCGCTGGACGAATTTCATCAGTCATTGATTAGCCAGATTGATAGCCTGCACCGTGATAAGAATCATCCTTTGAACCAGTCACTACGCTCAGGATCGCAAACTCAGGGGCACCTGTTTCGTCAGGGGCTATCGGATGTAGAAGCGCTGGAAAACGCTATTCGGCAGCAATTGACGCAGTACATCGAAGACCTTGCTGACGATTCTGAACATCCATTTTTGAGCCGTAAGGCGAAAGAGATTCTGTTTACCGGGGCCTGGTCGGTGAAATTGCGTGAACAGGGGTTCCACCAGAACCATTTTCACAATGAAGGCTGGATAAGCGGGTGCTATTACGTGCAAATCCCGAATGCAGTTGAAAAGGAAGGGCAGGGCTGGATTAAATTTGGCCAGATAGAATCTGTCCAGACTATTACCGATACGGCCGACTTCATGGTTCGGCCGCGTGCGGGCCACGTGGTCTTTTTCCCATCATATATGTGGCACGGCACGCAAGCATTTACCGATAACAACTTTCGGATTACGGTCGCATTTGACCTGATCCCCGGATGATTGAATGCAGATACTTTGAATCATTAAATTCCTCCTTGCCAGGTAGTACGAGGTGACCTTATGACAACACAACAACAGCCACCCACCGAGGAAGGCCTAAAACAACTATTACATGCGAAGGACTATGCCGCTGCGCTGCTGGTGACTGAGCGCTTACTGACGCGAAATGCAAAAGACGAGCGGTTGCTGTTAATGCTCGGGCGTTTATACGAACTAATTGAATCGAGTATGGACCCGCAGGCACTTTATACCCGGGTCGTTGATGAAGTTCCCTGCGCGTATAATACCCATCTGATGCTGGGGCGTTATTACGACAGCCGTAAAGATGTTGAAGGCGCCTTTAAACACTATGTGTTTGCTTTGCGCACGGCCAATGGGGAAGGCTTCTGGCTCAATAGTGAGTCAACCGCTCCCTGGGCCCATAAATTGGTTGCCCGGGCAGTTGACTATGCGGAGCAACATCGGCGAGATGTAATGGAGGGCTGGATAAGTGACCTTGAAAAGGAGTTTGGGGCCGATGAAATAGAGCGTGTAAGCAAAGGTATCCGCATGTACAGCGGCGAGATCCCGAAGGTTTATGAAGATCCACGGCAGCAGCCTGGCTTCCTCTATATCCCGGGCCTGCCGGCCAAGCCAGTGTTCGATCGCAGTGACCTCGATTTTATTGACTACTATGAATCTCAGTTTGAAACCATTAAAAGTGAACTGGATGCGCTTATTTCACAAAATATTCATATTGAGAATTATCGTGATGAAGACAAACATGGGCTGACCGAAGGTGGGGACTGGGATGCGAAGTTTTTCTACCGCCATGGACAACGCTATGACGATACCCATAGCCAGTGTCCGAAGACATCAGAGGTGTTAAGTAACTTACCGTTAGTGCATATAAATGATCATAGTCCCGAGGTTTGTTTTTCGGTGCTACAACCTGGTGCTCATTTGTTACCTCATCGCGGTATTACTAACAGCCGTTCAGTGTTACATATGGGCTTGCAGATCCCGCCAAACTGCGCCTTAAATGTGGTCGATATTGAGCAGTTGAACTGGCAGCCTGGTAAAGTATTTGCCTTTGATGACAATTACTTACATGAGGCATGGAACCGAAGTGACGAAAGTCGTTACGTGTTGCTTGCTGATATCTGGAATCCGTTTCTGCGAGACAGCGAAAAAGCCGCTATCAGCAAGTTTGTGGAAACTGTTGGTATTTTGAATCGAAAGTACCCAGCGCAACCAATCTCTGCTATATAAAGTAGCTACACTGAAGCTGTTAAAAATAGGTTAATTATGGCTCAGGTTCGCTCTGAACGGGGCCCGAATCCCCTGTTGACAGTATTCTCATGTCATGGGAGTATTCAGTTATTGCCCTTTCGCCTAAGGGCAGCTGCAAGTGTAGAAAAACGTATATTTCATCACTCACACAAACTGGGCTTCGGATGGCTCGCAAGCACCGAACTATGGTGTTTTGCGTTTCGCTCCTGAAGCATAAAGTTAAGTCAAATTGGTTGGGAACTATGACCAAAGTAATCAATAGAAGCAAAATTGCCGCCGCCGTAGTAGGTATTATGGCAGTCGCGGGCAGCGCTACAGTTGCTGCCAACGTTGACTTGTCTCGCCTGCAAGCGGAGCAAACTGAAACTCATCGCAGCTCTGCTCAGTCTCAAGAGCGCATTGATTCGCTGTTCGAACAGAGCCGTGAGCTGCTTGCCGAATATCGCGCTGTAGTTAGCCAAACTGAAGCCTTACGTGTCTACAATGACCACGTTGAGCGCTTGGTCAACGATCAGAACGAGACTATGGAGTCGTTGCAACGTCAAATCGACGGCATCGAAGAGACTCGTCGTGGCGTGGTTCCTCTGATGTACCGTATGATTGACTCACTGGACGAGTTTGTGCAACTGGATGTTCCAATTCGTAGCGAAAATCGCGCGAATCGCGTTGAACGCCTGCGTGGAATCATGACTCAGTCTAATGTGACTGACTCTGAAAAATTCCGTCAGATCATGGAAGCCTATCAGGCAGAAATGGACTACGGTGTTGCGTTGAATGCGTATCAGGGTGATCTGGAAGTTGACGGTGAAACTATATCGGTTGATTTTTTCCACCTTGGCCGTGTTTCTTTCCTTGCACAGTCACTGGATCAGCGCAATGCATGGCGTTGGGACAACGACGCTCGTGAATGGGTTGAGTTAGACAGCAGTTATCTGAACCCGCTGACACAAGCAATCCGTATGGCGCGTAACCAGACACAAGTCGACATCGTGCGCTTACCCGTACCAGCTCCGGAGAATGCAGAATGAAACAGGTAGTTAAGCAATTAGTATCCGCTGCAGCCGGTTTATCTCTGGTTGCCGGGTTTGCGTTCTCTGCAAGTGCGCAGGACGCAACTTCGTTGGACGATTTACTGCGCATTGTGCAGGAAAACCGTGCCTCAGCTCAGCAAATTGACCAGGAGCGCGAACGTCGTTTTATGGACGAGCGTGCTGACCGTCAGCAAATGCTGAGTCAGGCTGAAGCTCAGATGCAACAAGAAGAAGAGCGCGGTCAACGTTTGCAGGAAGAATTCGCACAAAACGAAATCGACATTGCGAACAAAGAAACTGAACTGGATAACATGGTTGGCACCTTAGGTGAAATCTTCGGTGTTATCCGTGGTGCAGCGTCTGACACTATCGGTCGTATTTCGACTTCAGTAGTGAGCGCAGAATATCGTGGTCGTGAAGATGTACTGGAAAGCCTGGCGGAAGCTCAGGAACTGCCAAACATCAGCGAACTGGAAGATCTGTGGATCGCGTTACTGACTGAAATGCGTGAATCTGGTCGCGTAAGCCGTTTTGAAGGTGAAGTAACCTTGCTTGAAGGTGGTACTGAAACACGTGAAATCGTCCGTGTTGGTGCGTTTAACCTGATTTCAAATGGTGAATACTTACTTTACAACGAAGACCTTGAACAGATTCAACCATTGGGTCGCCAACCAGACGGCTATATTTTAAAGGCAGCACGTGACTTCGAGAACTCCTCTGAAGGCTATGCTGGCGTCTACCTTGACCCTGCTCGTGGCGGTATCTTAAGTCTGTTGACGCAAAAAGCGACACTGTCTGAACGCTATCATGAAGGTTCAACGGTAGGTTATGCGATTACGGTTGTTTTAATAGTGGGTCTACTGATCGCTATCTATAAGCTAGTAACCTTAACCATGGCTGGTGCTCAGATTCGTTCACAGCTGAAGAATCCTGAGAGTCCAGGCAACAACCCACTGGGTCGTATCCTCACGGTTTATCACGACAATAAGAATGTTGACGTTGAAACGCTTGAACTTAAGCTCGACGAAGCAATCTTACGTGAAACACCGAAGATTGATTCCGGCGTAGGCATTATTAAAGTGCTGGCGGCTATTTCACCGCTGATGGGTCTGTTGGGTACGGTTATCGGTATGATCGGAACCTTCCAGTCAATTACTCTGTTTGGTACCGGTGACCCGCGTATCATGGCAGGTGATATCTCAATGGCGTTGGTTACAACTGCATTGGGTCTGATTGCAGCGTTGCCATTGATTGTTGTGCACAGCATTGTTGCTGGCCGCGCTAAGTCGATTGTTCAGATTCTTGATGAGCAAGCTGCTGGAATCATTGCTTCTCACGCGGAGAAGGGAGAGTAAGCATGCAATTCTACCTGATGGGGCTTTGGGAAACTGTCAGGGATTTTATTGCGACAGGTGGCGATGTTTTATACCTCGTCTTTATAGCGCTCTTAGTTATGTGGATTGTAATGATTGAGCGCTACTGGTACCTGTTTGGTGTGTTCCCGAAAGATCGGGAACGCATCATCAAGCAGTGGGATGAGCGGAAAGATACGACATCCTGGTATGCACATAAAATCCGTGAGGCCTGGGTTTCCGAGGTTTCAGTAAAACTGAACGAACGCATGCTGTTGTTGAAAACCATGATCGTAATGTGTCCGATGATCGGACTGTTAGGCACGGTAACAGGTATGATTGCAGTATTTGAAGTTATGGCGGTACAGGGAACGGGTAACCCTCGTTTGATGGCCGGCGGTATTTCAATGGCAACCATCCCAACAATGGCTGGAATGGTGGCGGCATTGTCCGGAATGTTCTTTGCTTCTCGTCTCGATGCACGTATTCGTCGCGAGCAGGACAAACTGCTAGACAGCTTGCCACATCACTAAGAGAGAAGAATTATGGCACGTAATCGTTTACGCGTTGAAGAAGAAGCCGAAGCGGATATGACTCCGATGCTGGACATCGTATTCATCATGCTGATCTTCTTTATCGTAACAACTTCGTTTGTGAAGGAAGCCGGTATTGACGTAAACCGTCCGGAAGCCTCGCAAGCTTCAGACAAGCCCTCGGCAAACATCTTCATTGCTATTCGTGAGAATGGTGAAGTGTGGATGGACCGTCGAATGGTCGACGTCGAACGTGTTGCAGCTAACCTTGAACGCCTTTTGGCGGAGCAACCAACCGATATGGTGGTTATTCAGGCTGATGAAGGGGCGCGTCATGGTGTTGTAGTACAGGTGATGGACCAAGTTAAAGAAGCTGGCATTGCTCAAATTTCGATAGCAGCGGAGAACGACTAATATGGTGCGCGTAATAGTATCAATATTACTAGGCGCCGCAGTCACGTTTGCTCTGTTTGTCTTTATGGCTTTCTTGATCAGTGGTGGGGCTCAGCGTGCTGAGGCCCCTGAGCCACCCACCCGGATCGATATTGTCTCTGAGCCACCAGAGCAGGACGTGGATACGCGTCGCCGTACTCCGCCGCCTCCTCCGGAACCGCCTGAGGCGCCACCTGAACAGCCGGACAGTGAGCCAGATACATCTGACGACTCTGTTGGGTTTAATATGGACATGGGTGGTGTAGATGTAGGTGGAACCGATACTGGCCTGCAAGGTCCAGGTGGTGGATTAGGTCGTGATGGTGATGCACAGCCAATCGTTCGTATTGAACCTCGTTATCCAGCCGCCGCCGCGCGTGATGGTATCGAAGGTTGGGTACGCTTACGGTTCACCATTGACGAAACCGGTGGAGTCACTGATATCGAAATCATTGAATCCGAACCACGCCGCGTGTTTGACCAGGAAGCTCGCCGAGCATTGGCTCGCTGGCGTTATGCGCCGCAAGTTGTTGACGGTGTGCCGCAGCGTCAGGAAGGCATGACGGTTCAACTTGACTTCACAATGGGGGAGTAAGTAATGAATTTTAAACAGACATTACTTGCCGGGGCAGTAGCAGTAAGCCTTGGCTTCGTATCCTCTGGTGCGTACGCGTTGCAGGAAGGTGAGCCAAATGCCGAGGCGCAGGCGAGAGCGGAAGCTCGAGCAGCGCAACGGTCCTTCGCAGAGCGACAGCGTCAAACTGATAACATTGATGTTGGTTTTCGTATTCCGTCGCCAGATGAAGTCGAACGAGCACGCGACAGCCGTCGAAATCAGGCAGCAAGCGAACAAGTTGGTCGCCGTATCATGCAGGCATTTGAACTGTATGAGGAAGAAGATATTCCAGGGGCAATAAACATTCTGGAAGGGATAAATACCCGGACTGAATATGATACTGCCTATGTGAATCGCTTCTTAGGTAACCTTTACGCTGCGGGAGAGCGCGCTCAGGATGCAATTAATCGCCTTGAGCAGGCCATTGCACCTGATATTCTGGGCTTTAACGACCAGGAAGCAGCAATGCTATTGGTCGCCAACCTGCATCTTCAGGAAGAGAACTTTCAGCAGGCAGTAGAAAACTACCGCCGTTGGATTCAGTTCACCGGCCGTATGGACCCGGATGTGTTTGTTCGCATGGCAAATGCGCACATGCAAATGGAGAATTACGCGCAGGTTGTTCCGTTGGCTCGTAAAGCCCGTCACTATCAGATGGAACCAAATCGCAACCCGTACATTTTGCAGTTCGCGTCTTTATATGAACTGCAACGTATGGATGAGTCGATAGAGGTTCTTGAAGAAGCGGTGCAGGCGATACCAACTGAAGAACGTTGGTGGGCGCAGCTGGGAATGTTGTACTTCCAGCAGGAACGTTCTGATGAAGCGCTGGCAACGATGGATCTGGCGTACCGCGCTGGTTTCCTGTCGCAGCAGAATGACTTCCGTGCGTTGGCGCAGATGTTCAGTAACAACATGATCCCTTATCGTGCGGCGGAAGTGTTACGTCGTCATCTGGAATCTGATGATATTGACAAGACCGCTCGCAATTACTCGATTGCGGCAAGTGCATACCATAGCGCCCGTGAGTTTGAGCAGGCGAATGAGATGTACGTGTTAGCTGCCGAGAATGCGGAGTCACGTGAAGATCGTCATGATTATCACCGTCGCCGCGGCAACTCGTTGCTGCTAGCGGATAACTATGCAGAAGCTGCTCGCGCGTTTAACGCTGCCTTAGAAACCGCTGAATCAGACGACGACGGCCTAGGTCGTGTTTACATGTCGTTGGCAGAAGCGTACTTCTATACAGAGCGTTATACTGACGCGGTTCGTGCTGCAGAACGTGCTGCACGATACAGTGATCAGCGTCGCAATGCTGAAAGCTGGGCCAATTACATTCGTGAGACTGCCGAACGCCGTGGTGTCGACATCTAACGTTTGCTAATTATACAACTATGAAAGCCCGCCCTTGTGGTGGGCTTTTTTATTTTCTATCTTATATTTCCTGCATTTCAGCGCATCCCTCCAACTTTACTAATTTCGTAACTAATTGATAGACATATATAATTTCATTTGTCTATGATAGTTATCATAATTCAATCGGCATAAGTCATTGATCATAGATAAAGGCTTGTTATAGGATGCGTGGTTCCTTTTCATTGACTCTTTTGAGTCCATATCAGTGGTTTATCAACTGACATAATAAAAATTGTAGTTAGGAAGTATACAAGTCATGTTTAAAAATAATTCTCTTAACAGTAGTGTACGCCGCGTTCTTTTCGCGGGTAGTGCGCTAAGTATCGCGTTACCGGGGATGGCGGTTGCGCAGGACACAAATACCAATTCAGGCGCTGATGGAACTGAACGTATTCAGGTTACTGGTTCACGCATTATTCGTGAAGGTGCCGTAGCACCAGCGCCGGTTACGGTCATTTCAGGCGATGAACTGCTTGCATCCGGGGCTATGAACATCGGTGAAGTGTTGTCACGTTTACCTGCAATGGCGAACACCTACACCCTGGCGAATTCCGGCCGTTTCATTGGTACCGCCGGTGCCAGCCTGCTCGACCTTCGTGGTATGGGTACCAGCCGTACACTGGTGCTAGTTGACGGACGTCGTCATGTTGCAGGTTCAGCAAGCTCAGCAGCGGTTGATACCAATACGATTCCAAGTACCTGGATCGAACGTGTTGAGATTATCACAGGTGGTGCTTCTGCCGTTTATGGTGCCGACGCTGTAACTGGGGTAGTTAACTTTATCCTCAAGCGTGATATCGAAGGCTTCGATGCCACAGTGACCAAAGGCTGGGCCGAAAATCACGGCTACAACAACGAACGTTTCACGCTGTCGTATGGTACAAACTTTGCTGATAACCGCGGTAACGTCGCAGCCTCGTTTGAATACAATGCGCAGGATTCATTGAATGCAATGGATCATCACTACGCTAATACCTCCTGGGCGACGATTGGGCATCAGTATATGCCGGATGGCCCACGCCCAGACAGTGAAGCAACCAACCCAGACTTTCCTGACCGCTATACGGTGCCGAACGCAGGCTACTACGATATGTCGGAAGCGGGCGCGTTCTTTGTCGGTGATGCCGGTAACCCTGATAACTGGTATGTATTTGAAGACGACGGCAGCTTCCGTAAGAACACTATGGGCGGCCTGGTCGACCCGGGTTATAGCTACTGTCAGGAACCATGTGACTATATCAACCTGCGTCAGTACTCCGAGTTACAACCGCAGTTTGAGCGGGTAGGGGTTAATGTTAAGAGTAACTACGAAGTTAATCAGGACCTGACTGCATTTGTAGAAGCCAAGTACGTTCGTACCGAAGGGCAGAACATTGGTCAGCCGTTTTTCCACTATGGGTATAACCCGGAAGCCGGCCCTTACCGTCTCGCCCGCAACAACGCTTTTATAAATGATGAATTGCGCGGGATGATGGACGATGCAGGGCAGCAATACCTGAACGTCAATAAGTTCCATAACGACCTGGGTCGTCGCGTTGAAGACAATACGCGTGAAACCATGCGTTTTGTGGCGGCGGTCGAAGGTCACTTCACCGACGACTGGAGCTATGATGCGTCACTGGTCTGGGGTCGTACGGACATTGAACGAGTGAACGGCGCCAACGTTATTATTGAGAATTACGAAAATGCGATCGATGCAGTCTATAACAACGCCGGTGAAATTGTATGTGCCAGTGGCGCTGAAGGCTGTGTGCCGATCAACATCATGGGCCGCGAAGGTATTTCTGAGGAAGCAGCTGACTACATCACTACTACCTCAGTGGGTACGGCCGAAGTAGAGCAGCGCGTCGCAACCTTTAACGTACAGAATCCGTACTTATACACCTTACCAGCAGGTTATGTCGGTTTCGCCGGTGGTGTTGAGTATCGTGAAGAAAGTGCAGTGACCAACGAAGACGCGTTCGCAGCTACGGGTGCGACCTTTTTCAATGCCTTAGGTGAAGTCGACGGTGAATTCGACGTTACTGAAGTGTACGCTGAACTCTCCATCCCGCTGGTGGCAGACGTATTCCTGGTACGTGATCTGCTACTGGATACTGCAGTTCGTCTGGCCGATTACTCGACTGTGGGCAACGCCACCAGTTGGAAAGTAGGTCTGGACTGGAGCATCACCGACGAGCTACGTGCGCGCTTTACTGCATCTGAAGCCTTGCGTGCCCCTAACATTAACGAGTTGTTCTCGGCCCAGAGCCAGACATTCTATGATGTTGATGACCCGTGTAAAGCATCCGAACTTGCCAACGTAACCGCAGAAACCGCAGCTCAACGTCGCGCTGCCTGTCAGGCCCTGGGAGTACCGGAAGGCTTTGACGACAACTACGACAGTGCGCGTTTGGAAGGTCGTTCAGGTGGTAACCCTGATCTGCAACCAGAAGAGTCACGCTCGTATACGGTGGGTGTGGTGTATCAGCCAGATTGGCTGGCAGGTTTCTCTGCCACACTGGATTACTGGGAAATCGATATCACGGATACGATTTCATCGCTGAATGCACAACGTATTCTGACTGAGTGTCTGGATGCCGGCAGCATTAACAACCAGTATTGTGCTCGTATTACCCGCGAGCAGGATGGACCAAACCAGGGCCAGATTACTCAGATTGAAAACTTCTCGCTGAATATTGCGCGCAGCTTCAATCGCGGTGTTGACTTCGAATTTGGTTATGACTTTGATGCGCTGGAGGGGCGCTTCCGCACCGCATTACTGGGTACTTACCTGCTAGATGCGAAGAGCTATCCGTTCCAGAACGAGCCAGACGACTACACGGATTATGCCGGTGTATTGGGTGACGCTGACCTGCAGTTACGTTTGACCCTGGATTATTCACGTGACAACTGGTCGGTGGGAACTCGTACTCGTTTCAGCAACGGTGTCAATCTGTATAACCCAACTCAGCTGTCACAAAATCCGAATCCAAGCAACTTCATGGATTATGGTTCGTACGCAGTGACTGATTTGACAGGCTCGTACCTGTTCAATAATGGGGTACGTCTGACGTTAGGTCTGGATAACCTGTTTGATCGCGATATGCCACGCAACTCAACAGGTACCACTGCCGGAGCTGCTTACTACGATAACATCGGCCGTTTCGGTTATGTGCGTGTAGGCTATTCGTTCTAAATCAACTCTGATCTAATCTCAAAATCTAAAAAGGCGCCTCCGGGCGCCTTTTTTTGTACAAGTTTTTTGCACCTGGATATGAGCGTTCTTACTTTCTGCAACAAATAGTTCAATTTGTTAATTGTGGAAACATATTTATACTGATCTCAGAACAATATGACGCGTTAATGTTGCGTAAATGTATTTTAAGTGTTAAAAATTAAACGTGAAGCGGTGCGGGTAGCGTAAACAATAATGTATACAAGTAACCCGGTTCACTTCTTACTACAACAATTATTCATACACACAAGGGAAGACTTATGAGTCGCAAATCATTCTTAGCGAGCTCTATCCGGAGCGCTTTAGTTGTGTCTTTGGGGGCCGGTCTGCTGGCTGCGCCTGCTGCATTTGCACAACAGGAAGCTGAAGAACAAGAAGCTCAAGATCGTACAGAACGAATTCAGGTCACAGGGTCGCGCATCGCTCGTCCAGAGTTGTCGCAAGCAGCACCTGTGGTGTCAATCGGTCGGGAAGAGCTGGCTAATTTTGGCTCGCCTGACTTAGGTCAGATTCTTGCTGAATTACCAGCAATTGGTGCTACTGACACATTAATCGGTAACCGCGAAAGTAATGCTTCAGCTGGTGTTAGTTCGGCTGACTTACGTCGCCTGGGCGCCTCTCGTACGCTGGTACTGGTAAATGGTAAGCGCCATGTAGCTGGTGATCCGGGTTCGGCGCAGGTTGATTTATCAACCATTCCATCTGCCATGATTGAACGTATCGAAATCATGACCGGTGGTGCATCGGCCATTTATGGTTCAGATGCGGTTTCTGGTGTAATTAACGTTATTACCCGTCGTGACTTCGAAGGCGTTGAATTCAATGCCCGTGGTACCACTTCAACTGAAGGTGTTGGCGCGCGGACTCACGAATTCAGCCTGGTAGGCGGTGGTGACTTTATGAATGGCCGCGGTAACGCGACTTTCAATATTGGCATGAACCGTATTCAGGAAACCATGGAAAGTGACATTCGCCAGTTCGATTACTGGGGAACGGTTTTGAACCCAGAGGATACTGGTCGTTTAGATGGTATTCCTGATCGCTTTTGGGCTCCGGGCGTTGGTACCGAGTACCTTTCCGGTACAGGTGTTATCCCATTAGGGCCGTTCTACGGCTTCTTCCCAGATGGCAGCTGGCAGGAGCAGCCTGAGCGTCAAGGTAGTAACTCAGCGCTATTTGGCTGGTTCCCTGATGGTTGTGAAACCTGTGGATACCCAGACGACTGGGTAAACTTCCAGCCAGGTCTGAACCGGGTTACAGCTGGTTCATCGTTAAACTTCGAGATGAATGACAATGCGCGTTTATACGCCGACTTCAAATACGTTGAAGCGGACGTGACTCAGCAGTTCCAGCCGATGTTTGAACAGGGCATGGTCATCAACGTCGACGACAACCCATATTTGCCAGAAGATTTACGCGCAATCTTCCAGGGTGCAGGCATTGAAGAAGTGCCACTATGGAAGTGGTTTGACGACTGGGGTCCTCGTACTGCAGACAACCGCCGCCAGACATTCCGCACGGTAATGGGTGTTGATGGTATTTTTGATATGAATCGTAGCTTCCTCCAGTACGATGTATATTATGGCTATGGCGAAACTCGCAACAGCCGGACCACGCAAAACGAAATTATTCGTAACGCAGCTGGTGTCAGCAACGTCAACGCGGCTATCGATACCATCCGCGATGGTGACGGTAATATCGTATGTCGTGACCCGGACGCAGGTCTGGTCAACGCAGGTGGCGAATGTGTACCTTATAACCCATTTGGTACCAATGCGACGCCAGAAGCTATTGCGTTCATTTCACATGATTCAAACCGTCAGGACGTAATTACACAAGAATACGTTGGTGCCAGCTTTGTAACAGACACCGCGAACTTCTTTGAATTACAGGGCGGTGCTATTGACGTGGCATTTGGTGCGGAATGGCGCGAAGAGACTTCTTCGACTACTACTGACGCCTTTACCAAAGCAGGTTTAAGCGGCAGTGCAGCAACACCAGATGCATTTGGTAGTTATGACGTGACGGAAGGTTTTGTCGAGGTTAACTTGCCAATTCTTGCCGGGTTGCGTGGTGTTGAAGAGCTGACTGTGGATCTTGCGTATCGTGCGGCCGATTACTCGCATGCTGGTTCTGCTGATGCGTGGAAAGTTGGCTTTATGTATGCGCCGATTCCGGATGTACGTCTTCGTGGTACCATCGGTCAAGCGGTTCGCGCTCCGAATATTACCGAAGCGTTCGACCCGCAATCACCAGGTTTTGTTAACGTAACAGATCCGTGTGACCAAACGCGTCAGGATATGAACCCGAACCGTGCGGCTAACTGTGCTGCGTTAGGTATTCCTGCTGATTTCGAGTCGGTTACCAATGCGAGTATCGACCTGGTATCAGGTGGTAACCCTAACCTAGACGTTGAAACTTCTGACTCATGGACCGCTGGTGTTGTCTGGACACCGTCCTACGTTGAAGGTCTGAGCCTGACATTGGATATCTATGATATTCAGATTGAAGACGCGATTACCTTCATTCAGCCGCAGGACATTATCAATAACTGTGTGGATTCAGAAGGTGGTTTATCTACTGACTTCTGTCCTCAGGTTACCCGTGGCGATGACTTGCAGTTAACTGCAGTAACGTCGGGTTATCTGAACGCAGCGGCAATCGAGACCCGTGGTATTGAGTTAGACGTAAGATACCGCACCGATTTGGCGCGTTGGGACTTACCTGGCTCACTGTCAAGCTCATTGTTTGTTAACCATCTGGACAAATGGGTACGTTATGACTTCCAGGATCAGCCTGAGCTGGATAACGTAAACGACGGCCAGGTGGGTGACCCAAGCTGGCAGTTCCGTTTGACCAACACCTATCGTCTAAATGACTGGTCGGCAAACTGGACTATGCGCTTTATTGACCGTTCTGCGTTGTTTAACGTGACTCCACGTCTCGAAAGCTATGAGAACGTCAGTCCGGGTTACATTGGGTCAATTACCACGCATGACATTTCAGGCACCTACTACTTCGGTGAAAACCTGACATTTAATGCAGGTATCCGTAACGTGCTGGATAAGGTACCACCAGGCTATACAGGCAACGCGCTGTATGACCTTGTTGGTCGCCGTGTCTTTGCTGGAGTTACTTTCAACTTCTAAGCTATCCCTCCCTGGATAATTTGGTAGGACAAGCCCCGCAGCAGCGGGGCTTTTTTTGTCCTATCGCAAAGAGGTGGGAAAGATGCCTTTTCAGTTGCTGGCGGATGCAGTAAAATCTGTTCAACTAAAGTGACTGAGCAAAGGAGTTAGCTATGGCTGACAACGAAAACTATCGTGAAGAAAGCACTAACTGGCATTTGCTACTGGGAGCGGGTGCATTTGTACTGGTTGCATTGTTGCCGGTAGTGATTGCCGTTATTCAGTTCTTCGTTTAAAGCTATCAGTACCATACTGATAAGTTCTGGTGCGCTGCACCTGACGTTTTTTGCTTAAAAAGCCTGGGAACATCCCGGGCTTTTGCGTTTTTACAATTCGTTGACAGAGAGCTGGTCTAAACTGAGTTCGATTGCTTTTAAGTTGCGTCTGGATCTTGTAAGATCTGCGTCGAATTTTTTACCCGAGGTATGCATGGCCCTGCAAATTTTATTGGTTGAAGATAACGACCGCACTGCTCAGCAGATCACGGAGATCCTCGCCGATACACCATTTCAGGTTACGCGGGCGAAAGACGGCCTGGGCGGGCTGACAGATGCCAAGAAGAGCACCTATGATATTGTTCTGCTTGACCATAAGATGCCGCTGATGGACGGATTAAGTCTGCTGCGTAATCTGCGGGAGCTGGATGCCTATGGGCAAACTCCATTGCTTTTTATGACCACTGAAGATCCACGTCAGGTAGCTGAAAAAGCATCCCGGCTAGGAGCTACTCGTGTACTGGCGAAACCGCTAAGTCGTGAAACCCTGCTCGAAGAACTCAAACGTCTGGCGCCTCGTTATGTCGCTTGAGCCTCGGATTGCGTATATTCGCGACACAGTAACCAGTATTCAGGATTATCCGAAGCCCGGTATTATTTTTCGTGATATCACTAGTACTCTGGCCGATGCAAAGGCGTTGCACCTGATCCTTGATTTGCTGACAGAGCGTTATCAGGACAAAGGACTGACGCAAATTGCCGGCATTGAAGCGCGCGGGTTTATTTTTGCAGCAGCACTGGCTGATCGACTCAATTGTGGGGTGACTTTGGTGCGTAAACAGGGCAAATTGCCTCGCGCTGTTCATTCACAGGCCTATAGCCTGGAATATGGCAATGATACCCTTGAGTTGCATAAGGACGCACTCAGCAGCACTGACAAGGTTCTGCTGGTGGATGACTTGCTTGCTACCGGCGGCACCATGTGTGCTGCCGCTGAGCTGGTGCAACGTACTCAGGCTGAGGTCATAGAGGCTGCCTTTCTGATTGAACTAACAGGCTTGCCGGGTCGCCAGCGAATTGAGCAATCAGGTGTTCCATGCTACGCCATTTGCGCGTACGATTAGACTACTAGCGCACCCGGAAACGACGATTTAGCAAGCGCAGGGGCACATTCATGAACTATCAGGTACTGGCTCGAAAATGGCGACCACACAGCTTTGCTCAGGTGGTCGGGCAGCAGCATGTATTGCAGGCTCTTAGCAACGCGTTGACTAATCAGCGTTTGCACCATGCTTACTTGCTGACCGGTACCCGAGGGGTGGGTAAAACAACCATCGCGCGGATTTTGGCAAAGAGCCTGAATTGCGAACAGGGTATCAGTGCAACCCCCTGTGGCGAATGCGATACCTGTCAGGAAATCGATCAGGGCCGCTACGTCGACCTGCTTGAAATCGATGCTGCATCGCGGACTAAAGTGGAAGACACCCGGGAACTGCTTGATAACGTGCAGTATCGTCCTACCCGCGGCCGCTATAAAGTGTACCTGATTGACGAAGTCCATATGCTGTCTCGTCATTCCTTTAATGCACTGTTGAAAACCCTTGAAGAGCCGCCTGAACACGTCAAGTTTTTACTGGCTACCACCGATCCTGAAAAGCTGCCGGTCACCGTGCTATCACGCTGTCTTCAGTTTCATCTGCGGGCACTTACCCGTGAAGAAATTTCCGCTCAACTGATCCATATCCTGCAGGCTGAGTCGTTGTCGTTCGACGCCGAAGCTATTCAGCTGCTGGCACGTGCTGCCCGTGGCAGTATGCGTGATGCGTTGAGTTTAACCGATCAGGCGATTGCTCAGGGCAACCAGAGCGTGGAGCTTGATTCAGTGCGGGCTATGCTTGGTCATATTGAAGGGCAGCGGATCGTACAGTTGCTTCAGCTTATTGTAAGCGGCGACCACGCAAGCGTACTGCAAACGTTGCGCGAAATGCAGGATAAAGTCCCAGATATCGCGGTGGTATTGCCTGAACTGCAAAACTTATTGCACCAATTGGCATTACTGCAGATTAGCCCGGCCTTTGCCGAGGTCGAGTTGTTTCGCGACCAGCAAAGCATTCAGTCGCTGTCAGCAACGCTGTCACCAGAGTTGGTTCAGGTCATGTACCGCATCGTCCTCGAAGGGCGCCGTGAATTGCCTCATGCGGTGGATGCATTTAGTGCCGTCGAGATGACGCTGTTACGGCTGCTCGCATTTCGCCCTGCAACTATGCAGGAGATGCCGGTTGCAGAGGCCAGTGTTGCAAAGCTCAATGTGGCACAGGTCAGTCCGGCGCAAGCCAATGTGGCTGAGCCAGCTGCGCCCGACACGTCTGCTGATAAGCAGGCGGGGCGGCAAGTGGCCTCAGACTATGAGCCGCAGCTGGCTGATGATGACGCGGATGAAGATTTTTTGAGCCCCGATGAAGAGTCTGCGCTGGCCCAGGAACAAGCGTCTGTTATGCAGCAAGCGGCGCAGCAGGGTTTAAATCAGGCAACGGCAGAGATTCACCCGGAGCCCGATCCGGACCCGGAACCTGAGCATCAGATAGAACCAGAGCCGGAACCAGAACCCAGACAAGCACCGGTGCCAGAGCCTCAGCCGAATCCAGACAGTGGAATCGCAAGTTTAATGGCAACGCGGGAGCAGTTGTTAGCAAAAAAAAAAGCGCCAGAAGTAACCGCTGACGTTCGCACTGCTGCTGAGATTGATGCCTGGAGTGCGTCAGTGGATGGGATGCAGGCGACAGGTCGGCTGCGCCAGGTATTATTGCACTCAGTCCTTGAAAAACAGGGCGACGGCTACCAGCTTATTGTTGATAGCCAGCAACAAGTGCTGTGTTCGCAGCAACTATTAAGCGAACTTGAAAGCAGACTGCGTCAGTTGGTCGGCGATGTGGCGTTGAGCATAGAGTACGCGACACCTGAAGCGACGCCATTTTTGATTCAGCAGTTGATAGATACACAACGCGCTCAGGCAGCGCTGGATTTGGTTCGCAATGACGAACGTATCCAGGACCTGGTGCAACGTTTTAATGCCGAGCTGGACGAAAGCTCGGTAAAACCTGTTTAATTTAGCAAAGAGAGAGATACCCCATGCTTAAAGGCGGTTTAGGAAACATGATGAAGCAGGCGCAGCAGATGCAGGAAAAGATGCAGCAGATGCAGGAAGAGCTTGCGAAAATGGAAGTAGTCGGCGAAGCCGGCGCTGGCATGGTCAAAGTCACCATGTATGGTAATCACAATGTGAAACGGGTTGAGATTGATCCGTCATTAGTGGGTGATGAAGAGGAAAAAGAAATGCTCGAAGATCTGATTGCGGCAGCGACCAACGATGCCGTCCGTCGGGTCGAAGAAGCCAACAAAGAGCACATGTCTGGTTTGGCTGGTGGTATGGGTTTACCGCCGGGCATGAAACTGCCTTTCTAAGCCAGCAAATAAGCCAGCAAATAAATTATGCAACTTAGTCCCGCTATCGCGAATTTGATTCGCGCGCTGAAAGTATTGCCCG
This sequence comes from Aliidiomarina soli, assembly GCF_003986975.1. Lineage (GTDB taxonomy): Bacteria > Pseudomonadota > Gammaproteobacteria > Enterobacterales > Alteromonadaceae > Aliidiomarina > Aliidiomarina soli. The sequence goes on from NZ_PIPO01000003.1 coordinate 126,490, forward strand.
GCGTTGGCCAGAAATCGGCTCAGCGCATGGCCTTTCAGTTATTGGAGCAAAAACGCGATGGCGCCAGTCAACTGGCTGAGGCGCTCGCCCATGCGGTCGAAGTGGTCGGTCGTTGCGATACCTGTCGCACGCTAACTGAAGGGGTACGCTGTCAAATATGCAGTGACCCGCAACGAATTGAAAGCGGTATTCTCTGTATTGTCGAGTCGCCAGCTGATGTGATCGCGGTCGAGCAGACGTCGCAGTATCAAGGTCAGTATTTTGTCTTAATGGGGCATTTGTCACCCCTGGATGGAATCGGACCGAATGATATCGGCTTAGATAAACTGGCCACCCGATTTGCCGCAGGTGGCATAGAAGAAGTCATTCTTGCTACCAATCCGACGGTGGAAGGTGATGCAACCGCGCACTATATTGCCGACCTTGCCCGTAGCAATAACGTCAAGGCTTCACGTATTGCTCATGGCGTCCCGGTCGGTGGTGAACTTGAGTACGTCGACCATACCACCCTTAGTCATGCCTTCTCTGGCCGTAAACAGGTGTAAGGCTGGCCATACCTGACGCAGGAAAATCCTCATTTGCCCTTGAAATTGGTATGGGTATCCCCATCTCTTGGTTAACCTTTTATTTTGCGTATAACTGATAAGAGTTGGGAGAACACCGATGTCTGACACTACCCAGGCTGAAAAGCATGGCTTTCAAACTGAAGTGAAGCAACTGCTTCATTTGATGATCCATTCTTTGTATTCAAACAAAGAAATTTTTCTCCGCGAGCTGGTTTCCAACGCCTCAGATGCAGCCGATAAACTGCGTTTTAAAGCACTGGAAGACAATGAGTTATTCGAAAACGATGCGGACCTGCACGTTCGGGTTAGTGTGAACAAGGACGCTAATACCATCACTGTCAGCGACAATGGTATTGGTATGACCCGTGACGAAGTGATGGCCAACCTGGGCACCATTGCGAAATCAGGCACCAAAGAATTTATCAGCCAGTTATCTGGTGATCAGAGTAAAGATTCCAAACTGATTGGCCAGTTTGGTGTTGGTTTCTATTCAGCCTTTATCGTTGCTGATTCAGTTACCGTGCGCACCCGCGCAGCAGGTGCAGATACCACCCACGGCGTCGAATGGAAGTCCGATGGTGACGGTGAGTTCACCGTTGCGGATATCGAGAAAACGACCCGTGGAAGCGATATTATTCTGCATTTGAAAGACGATGCAAAAGAATACGCAGACGAGTGGAAGTTGCGTCAAATTATTAATACCTATTCGGACCACCTGAGTATTCCGGTACAGATGTGGAAAGAGCCGACTGAAGAAAGTGAAGGTCCGGACGGCGAAAAAGTGGAAGCTCAGCCAGGTCAGTGGGAAACCATTAATTCGGGTCAGGCGCTCTGGACCCGCGACAAAGACAGCATTAGTGACGAGGACTACAAAGAGTTTTACAAAACCGTCGCGCATGACTTTGAAGATCCATTGCTATGGAGCCACAACAAAGTTGAAGGTAAGCACGAATACACCAGCTTGCTTTATATCCCGAAGCGCGCGCCGTGGGATTTATGGAACCGGGATAGTCAGAAAGGCATTAAGCTCTACGTTCAGCGCGTCTTCATTATGGATGATGCTGAGCAATTCATGCCGACCTACCTGCGTTTTGTGAAAGGCTTGATTGACTCCAACGATCTGCCTCTCAATGTCTCGCGGGAAATCCTGCAGGACAACCGAGTCACCCGTTCAATGCGCTCTGCAAGCACCAAGAAAGTGCTAAGCATGCTGTCGAAACTGGCGAAACGTGATGCGGACCAATACGGAGAGTTCTGGGATAACTTTGGTCAGGTGCTGAAAGAAGGCCCGGCGGAAGACCAGGGCAACGGCGAAAAAGTTGCGTCCTTGCTGCGCTTTACGTCCACTCATGAAGACAGCGCCAAGCAGCGTGTGGGTCTGGATGACTACATTGGCCGCATGGCTGAGAATCAGGAAAAAATTTACTACATCGTGGCGGATAGCTACGAAGCAGCGAAGAACAACCCTGCGCTGGAAATTTTCCGCAAGAAAGGGATCGAAGTGCTGCTGATGTCCGATCGTATTGATGAGTGGTTGATGAACCATTTACACGAGTATGAAGGCAAGAGCTTCCAGTCAGTGACCCGTGGCGACCTTGATTTAGGCGACATGGATAACGAGGAAGCGAAGAAAGCACAGGAAGAGTCAGAAAAGGCATTTGCTGGTACCGTAGAACGGTTCGAGAAGGCGTTGGGCGAGCAGGTTAAGAACGTGCGTGTTACCCATCGTCTGACTGATTCACCCGCCTGTATTGTGACCGATGAGAACGATATGAGCACGCAGATGGCTAAGCTGATGGAAGCCGCCGGGCAGAAAGTGCCGGAAACCAAGTATATTTTTGAGGTGAATCCGGAGCATGCGTTGGTTAAGCGCATTGCCGAAGAAAGCGACGAACAGCGCTTTAGCGACTGGGCTGATCTGTTATTGCAGCAGGCCACACTGGCTGAACGCGGTAGCCTTAAAGATCCTGGCACCTATGTGCGCAAGCTCAATGAGATGATGTTAGCGCTGACTAACAAGTAACCTCAACTACGACTATGGTACAAGGCTCGCATCGCGAGCCTTGTATCTTTTCGGCCTGAGAGGTAAAGTTTGTTCCATTCGTATTACATTTTTTAAAAAAGTCATTGAGGACACGACATGCGGATTATTCTGCTAGGCGCTCCAGGGGCTGGTAAAGGCACCCAGGCGCAATTTCTGATGAACACGTTCAATATCCCGCAAATCTCCACCGGCGACATGCTACGCGCGGCGATCAAAGAAGGTACCGAACTTGGCAAACAAGCCAAGCAAGTCATGGACGAAGGCAAGCTGGTTTCTGACGATATCATGATCGGTCTGGTGCAGGAGCGTGTTGCTCAGGAAGACTGTAAGAACGGGTTTTTGCTGGATGGGTTTCCACGGACAATTCCACAGGCAGATGCGATGCAGGAAGCGGGCATAGAAATTGACTATGTGCTTGAGTTTGATGTACCCGATGATGTTATTGTCGAGCGTATGGCGGGTCGTCGTGTTCACCCAGGGTCTGGCCGTGTTTATCACATCAGTTATAATCCGCCAAAAGAAGATGGTAAAGACGATGTTACCGGCGAAGATCTTATCGTTCGCAATGACGATAAAGAAGAAACCGTTCGTCACCGCCTTAGTGTCTATCATGAGCAGACAGAACCACTGGTGAGCTATTACCAGAATCTGGCAGAACAAGGTGTGGTCAAATACCATAGTGTCGACGGTACCCGCGATGTGAATGAAATCAGTGATGAATTGAAGGACGTTTTATCGTGAATACCTTGCCATTAACCAGCCTGTTCGCAGCGCTGTTAACGCTGTTGTACATTGTTCTGGCGATCCGGATTATTCGTTTACGCTGGAAAGAGCGGGTCGGTCTTGGCACGGGCGAGAGTCTGCCGTTGAAAGCTGCGGTCCGTGTACATGGCAATTTTGCAGAGTATGTGCCGCTGGGTCTTATCCTGCTTGCTTTAATGGAACTGAATAACGCATCTGAAGGCCTCATGTTCGCCCTCGGTGGCCTTTTGTTTGTGGCGCGTATATTCCATGCAATCGGATTGACCAAGAGTATTGGGGTCAGTATTTATCGGACCATCGGCGTGCTCGGAACCTTTGCGATGCTGATTATCAGCGCGGGCTTTTTACTTGGTAGCGTACTCGCAAGCCTGTAAGGCGCAATAGATAAAATCTACTAATTTCATGCATATCATTTGTTTACACAGCTCACAAAGCAGCGGCGCCCAATGGCGCCCGCTGACTAAGCAGCTCACTGAATTCCTTCCTGATGCTAATCTTCATACGCCTGATTTAATTGGTTATGGTGGTAACCCTTTACCTAAGGGGTCGTCCTCTGCATTTTGTTTTGACCATGAACTGGCTGCATTGGAACCCTTGTTGGCGACGCTTGAGAACGGACCTGTTCATTTGGTCGGTCATTCGTATGGCGGGGCTCTCGCGCTTCGCCTCGGCCGCGAGTTACAACAGCGGGGAATACGTCTTAGTAGTATTGCGTTGTATGAACCAGTCGCCTTCCACCTGTTACCCGCAGCAGACCCGGCGCGGGCTGAAATTATTGCGATTGCCGAACAGATGGAGACCACATCTGAAGCCGAAGCCGCACAGGCGTTCGTCGACTACTGGAATCACCCGGGGTATTTTGCGGCTTTACCTGCGCGGGTACAGGCCGGGATGGTACAAAAACAGCCGAAGGTTGAGGCGGATTTCGCGGCCTTACTGGGTGAACCCGCTCAGCTCAATGACTACGCCACTCTGAATTGCCCGATCTTTCTGATGCATGGCCAACAGTCGCCTGCCTCAAGCCGGCGGGTTGCTGAAATTTTGGCTGGTCTGCCACAGGTTGTATCGCAATCTGTAAATGCCGGTCATATGGCGCCTTTAACTGAACCTGATCTGGTGATCCCCGGTTTGGTAAAATTTTTACAGCAACAAGTGCGCTAAAGGCTTTATTCGATTTCATTATAAGTTATATTGGTATCCTCTAAGTGGTTCGGGTACCAGCAGCTGATGCTAACCCCTGATGCAAACAAATAATGAGGTGATTATGAGCCAGTGGCGCGAGCAGTTTAGCGTATTCAGACAACGTCCCGACTGGGCCTATTTTGACAATGCCGCCTCCTGTCAGGTGCCGGATGTTGTGCTTGAGGCCATTTGTGACTACCAACACCATTATCACGCCAATGTACACCGCGGCAGTTATGAGCAAAGCCAGCATGCCACCGCACTGTATGAAAGCTGGCGGGCCAAGGTTGCTGGCTTTGTCGGCGCGACCAGTGACAGTTTGATTTTCACCCGCGGTACTACCGAAAGTATGAATCTTCTCGCTGAGTCATTGTTACGTCCCCGTTTACAGCGCGGTGACAATGTGGTGGTGACCTTATCTGAACATCATGCCAACTGGTTGCCCTGGCAGCGAGTCTGCGAACAGGTCGGTGCGGAGTTTCGGGTCGCAGACCTGAAAGATGACGGCACGGTCGACAACCTGATGCAGTTGGTTGATGAAAGAACGTGTCTGGTATCGTTAAATCACGCATCCAATGTATTAGGGGTTATTAACCCGGTCGCGGAAATCTGTCATCAATTGCGTGAGCAAGGTGTACTGAGCGTGGTCGATGCCGCGCAAAGTGCGGCCCATATGGCGATTGACGTGAACCAGCTGGGCTGCGATGCACTCGCATTTTCGGGCCATAAATTATATGGACCAACCGGTATTGGTGGCTTGTATGTGCGCCACGATGTGCTTGCTGCGATGCCTCCTTACCAGGTGGGTGGCGGTATGGTGGATAAGGTGTATCAGCAGGATTCCACCTTTCACAGCGGTGTACAGGGCTTTGAAGCGGGTACTCCAAATCTTGTTGGGGCGGCGGGTCTTGCCACTGCGGTGGAGTTTCTGCAGGATGCACGGGCGAATGGTAGCAGTGAGTACCTGCGAGGTCTGTTTAAGCAACTGGAAGCGGTGCTGGCCGATGTGAGCTGGTTGACGGCGTTGCCGCACAGCGGAGGGCGGGTCCCGGTTATTAGCGTTCACAACCCCGCGGTTCACCCGCGTGAGCTGGCGATATGTCTGGATCAGGACGGCGTCTCGGCGCGGGCTGGTCGACACTGTGCGCAGCCATTAACAGACAAACTGACCAGCAATGGATGTTTACGTTTTTCGCTCGGTCTGCACTCCAATGAGGCTGATATTGAACGGCTGGCACGCGGGCTTCGTGAGTGTAAGTTAAAGCCCTGACTAGTTTTGATCATGCCCCTGATCAGTGACAATGTGCTATGATGCGCGCGCCTATTACTTTGGAGCTGATTGGAGCTGCGCTGTGTCTGAAACGTCCGGGAATCTGCCCGCTGCATCCGCAGGGGTGTGGTCTGAAGTTCGCAAATTATCGCTGCTAACCGGACCGATCCTGATCGCCCAGTTGACCCAGATGCTGATGAGTGTCGTCGACACTTTGATGGCTGGACGGGTGGGTGCAACTGATTTAGCTGCTGTTGCTGTGGGTGGTTCAATCTGGACCCCTGCGACCCTGTTAGTGTTTGGCTTCGCGCTGGCTCTGGCACCGGTTATTTCACACGCGCATGGTGCTGGCGAATATAAGCGCATGGCCAACATGCTGCAGCAGGGCTTTTATACCTGCGCCATCAGCGCCTTGCTGGTGGTGGGGTTAGTTTACCTGGCGCCATTGTTCCTTAACATGATGGACGTCGAAGAAGACTTCCGTCGTAAAACCTTTGATTACCTTACCTATATTCTTTGGGGCACCCCGGGGCTTGTGCTCTACATGGTGCTGCGCAACTTTTGCGAAGGCCTGTCGCATACCATGCCGTCACTGGTAATCGGCGTTATCGGGCTGCTGATCAATATTCCCGCCAACTATATCTTTATCTACGGCAGTTTTGGCGCTCCGGCGCTAGGTGGGGCAGGCGCCGGTGTGGCTTCCGCTCTGGTTTACTGGGGCATGGGGCTGTCACTGCTCGGCTATGTACTGGTGGCGAAGCGCTATCGCAAACTGATGCTATTAAGTCAGATTTACCTGCCTAGTTGGGATGATATCTGGCATTTTGTGCGGCTTGGCTTTCCCATTTCGATGTCGTTGTTCTTCGAAGTTAGCCTGTTCGCAGCAGTGGCGATTCTGATTGCACCACTTGGCTCAATTATGGTGTCGAGCCATCAGATTGCGCTGAATATTTCATCCCTGGTGTATATGTTTCCGCTTAGTCTGAGCATGGCTGTGACTTTGCGGGTTGGTTTTGCGCTTGGCTCTGCTCAGGTGATGGACGCGATGCGAAGCTACAAAGTCGCATTGGTGCTTGGGGTTGGCTTTGCGGTTGTGAATGGCCTGGGGATGTGGCTGGGTGGTCGTTACTTAGCTGGTTTCTATACTGAGGACAACGCGATTATCGAGCTTGCCGGGACCTTGCTTGGTTTAGCCGCCATCTTTACCGTCTCCGACACATTCCAGGCGATTTCCATCGGGGCCTTGCGTGGTTATAAAGACACCCGGGCTGCAATGGTGGTGACTCTGGTCTCGTACTGGCCGTTTGGCCTGACCGTTGGCGTGGTGCTGGGCCGCACCGACTTGCTGGTCCCAGCGATGGGTCCGGCGGGCTTCTGGATAGGCTTTATCAGTGGCCTTAGCGTTGCAGCCGTGCTCTTAACCATCCGACTATTCCGTGTCCACCGGCAAACACTCAACGCGCAATGAATGCGAGCGCGGGGCTTGAACATTGAATTCAATGAATGCAAGCGCGGGGCTTGAACGTTGAATTCAATGAATGCAAGCGCGGGGCTTGAATATTGAATTCAATGGATGCAAGCGGCCGCTGGGGATTAGCCCTTACGTTGTTGCAGTACTTTGCACACGTCGTCAATGCTGAGATCGCGCGCACTTAGCACCACCATCAGGTGATACATTAAGTCAGCACTTTCATTCAGCAGCGCGTCATCGTCCTGAGCGACGGCGGCCAGTGCCACTTCAACCCCTTCTTCACCGACCTTCTGTGCACAGCGACGAATGCCGGACTCAAGCAGTTGGGCAGTATAACTTTGACTGCCGTCGGCCTGCTGTTTGCGTTGCTCTATAGTACGCTGTAACTCGCTGAGCTCGCTGATCATGGGTTGCTGCTGTGGTACCCAGCAACTCTCAGTACCAAGGTGGCAGGTAGGCCCCTGCGGACGAGCCAGGGCTAGAATGGCGTCGTTGTCGCAGTCAGCCACTAATTCAACCAGTTGCAGTGTGTTGCCACTTTCTTCGCCCTTGCGCCAAAGACGCTGTTTACTGCGGCTAAAGAAGGTAACCTGTTGGCTTTGCAGGGTAGCGGCGAGGGCATCCTGATTCATATAGCCCTGCATTAACAGACGGCCACTGCTGGCGTCCTGCACCATGCACGGGATCAGATCGTTCATTTTCTGCCAGTCGAGCGACGCCATATTATCTGTGGTTAGTTGCATGAAATATCCTTGTTTTCCAGAGTCGTTTTAGCCACGGATGTCTTAGCGACGAATAATAATGCCATTGTCGGCTAAGCTCGCTTTGAGTTCATCCATGTCGATAATGCCTTTGTGAAAGACCGACGCGGCTAAGGCGCCATCGACGTTCGCCTGATGAAAGACATCAACAAAGTGCTCAAGCGCACCGGCACCGCCTGAGGCAATCAAGGGTACCGAGCATTGTTCGCGTATCGCTTTGAGTTGGGCCACGTCATAGCCCTGACGTACGCCGTCCTGATTCATGCAGTTAAGAACAATTTCACCGGCGCCACGGCTAATCACTTCCTGCACCCAGTCACTGGTGTGCCACGCCGTTTTACCACTGCGTTTTTCATCACCAGTAAACTGATGCACTTCGTAGTGACCACTGGTTTCGTTATAAAAACTGTCGATACCAATTACAATACACTGCTGGCCGAACTCATCGACCATCCGGTTGATCAGATCAGGGTCGCGCAGGGCGGGGGTGTTAATTGATATTTTATCGGCCCCCATCGACAGGATTTCACGTGCCTGGTCGACTGATTTAATTCCGCCAGCCACTGCAAACGGAATATTGATCACTTCTGCGACCCGGGCCACCCAGGATTTGTCCACCACACGCTCATCAGAGGACGCGGTAATGTCATAGAAGACCAGTTCATCGGCACCTTCGGCTGCATAGCGTTTAGCGAGTGGCACAATATCACCGATGATTTCATGGTTACGAAACTGAACCCCTTTGACCACGAGTCCGTCGCGTACATCGAGACAGGGGATTATGCGTTTTGCCAGCATTCGGTTGCCTCCGCCAGGGTAAATTGTCCGGTTAACAGCGCTTTACCTAAAATGACACTGTCACAGTTTACCGCACGTAAGTCTTTCAGATCATGCAAGCTGGAAACACCTCCCGATGCCTGCCAGACGACCTCCGGGAAATCGATTTTTAAGTCGCGGTATAAATGCACGTTGGGGCCGGAGAGCATGCCGTCACGACTAATGTCGGTGCACAGCACATGTTTACAGCCTGCAGGAATTAAGTCGCCGAGCAAGGTTTCAATGCGCACATCGCTTTGCTCCTGCCAGCCGTGTGTCGCTAACCAGCGTTGGCCGTCCGCATCAATATTGATATCTAACGCCAGCACAATGGCCTCTGAGCCAAACTCGTTCAGCCACTGCGCCGCCAGGGCCGGGTCTTTGACTGCGGTCGAACCCACTACCACGCGCTCGACGCCGGTGGCCAGTAAGCTACGTATATCCTCAGTGGTACGAATGCCCCCTCCGGTCTGAGTGGGCAAACCGCTTTCCTGCTGCATCCGGTTAATCAGCGTTAGCTGTCGTTTGGAGGGGTCACGGGCTCCGTCAAGATCAACAATATGAAGATATTCCGCACCGGCTTGCGCATACTCACAGGCCACCTCAACCGGATCAGAATGGTAGGTGGTCTGGCGTGCGAAATCACCTTGTTTGAGGCGTACCACCTGACCGTCAATAATATCCAGCGCTGGAATTAACATGTGATCTCCAGAAAATTTTGTAGTACCCGTGCGCCTGCATCACCAGAACGTTCCGGGTGAAACTGTACGCCCATAAAGTTGCCCTGGGCAATAGCCGCAGCAAAAGGCTGAGTGTATTCACAGCGGGCTATGCAGTGCCGCTCAGCTGGTGCTGCATAGGTATGGACATAGTAAAAATAAGGTTGTTCACTGGCAAAGCCTTTGAACAGTGGGTGATCGGTCACTTCGGTTGCATTCCAGCCCATATGAGGCAGCGGCAGATTGTCTTTGTTTTGCAACCGTTCAACCTGAGTATCTATCACGCCCAGGCAGGGTAAAGGGGCGTCACCCATGTGATTGCTGGACTGTTGACTGTACTGTTCGGAGGAACTGTTGGTGAGCATTTGCATGCCTAAGCAAATCCCCAGCACCGGCTGGGTGAGTTCGCGCAGTACGTCGATCAGCTGCAACTCTGTCAGCGAACGCATCGCCGCACTGGCGGTACCAACCCCAGGTAATACAACATGGCTGGCGCTGCGGATGATGTCTGGATCGGCGCTAACGACTGCTTCAACCCCCAACCGTTTGAACGCAAAGTTAACGGAGGCGAGATTGGCAACGCCAGTATTGACGATAACCAGCTTCATGCCAGCACCCCTTTACTGGAGGGCATTTCATTACCCTGTTTAGTAATCGCCTGGCGCAACGCGCGACCAAATACTTTAAACAGGCTTTCCACCTGGTGGTGGGCATTGCCTTCGGTGGTGCTCAGGTGCAGGCTGATCTTCATGGTGTCACATAACGAACGGAAGAAATGCTCAACCATCTGAGTTGACAAGGTTCCTACCGTGCTGTCCGTGAACTCGGCATTAAAGACCAGGAAAGGTCGACCGGAGACATCCAGTATTGCCTCGGCGCGGCATTCATCCATGGGCAACACAAAGCCAAAGCGGCCGATGCCACGTTTGTCTGCCAGGGCTTTATGTAGTGCTTCACCGAGTGCCAGCGCGGTGTCTTCCACACTGTGGTGATCATCAATGTGTAAATCGCCGGACACCTTAACGCTTAGGGAAAAACCGCCGTGGGTCGCAATCTGCTCCAGCATATGATCGAAAAAACCAATGCCGGTGGCAATAGAGACTGGCGCTTTTTCATCCAGGTTAACTTTCACTTCAATGTCGGTCTCACGAGTGGTGCGCACGACAGTGGCCTGACGTGGCTTCAGGGTCAGAGCCTTCACAATATCGCTCCAGCCGTTGCTGTCGCGGTCATAGCGAATGCCCTGAATGCCCATCGCGGCAGCGAGCTGAAGATCGGTTTCTCGATCGCCGATCACCGCGCTTTGGCTGAAATCAACCAAACCCTGTTGCAGGAATTCCTGCACCAGCCCCAGCTTTGGTTTGCGGCAACTGCAGTTATCACTTTCAAAATGCGGGCAGATAAGAACATCACTAAATTCAATGCCCTGGCTTTGCAATAACTGCATCATCGCCTGATGCGGGGCGTCAAAATCCGCCTGCGGGAAGCTGTCTGTACCCAGACCGTCCTGGTTACTCACCATGACCAGGCGGTAACCGGCTTCTTGCAATGCCAGCAGCGCGCTCACCATGCCCGGCTCGTAGACCAGTTTATCCAGACGATCGAGCTGTTTATCCACTGCTGGCTCTTCCACTAAGGTGCCGTCACGGTCGATAAAAAGAATTTTTTGTTGCGAAAGCATCTGTGTACTCCTTAGCGCGAGGTGGTGGCAAATTTAGCCAACACTTCGATCAGTTGTTCATTTTCAGCCGGTGCACCGACCGTCACCCGTAGGCAATTTGACAGCCCGGGCTGGCTTGACTGGTTGCGCAGTAAAATACCGGCATCGACGCAAAACTGCATCACCGCGTCTGCGTCTGCAACCCTGAACAGAATAAAGTTGGTAGCACTTGGCAGCACGCTGCGCACATACGGCAGTTCAGTCAATGCAGCACTGAGCCTTTCACGTTCACCCTGCGCCTCAATCACGTTCTGACGGACCTCGATTAGGTTGTCCGGGCTCAGCGCCTGAGTGGCAATCTGAATACTGACGTCAGGCAGCGGGTAGGGCGCAAGCACCGGCACCAGCGCATTGATTACCTCACTATTAGCCAGTGTAAAACCGACCCGGATACCTGCCAGGCCAAAGGCTTTGGACAGCGTGCGCATCACCACCAGGTTATCGAACCGTGTCAGCAAGGTAGCGAAAGACGCTGAATCGGCATATTCGATGTAGGCTTCATCGACTACGACCAGGGCACGGCCAGCAAAATACTCAAGTAAGTGTTCAATATCCGCGCTGCGTAATTGGTTACCAATCGGGTTCGATGGGTTGCAGAGAAAGACCAGCTTAACCTGTTCGCTTTGTTGTTTAATGCCTTCAATGTCGAGCTGCCAGTCGTCGCTGGGGTCAACTGTATCGGCTTGCTGCAACGGCATTCTCTGTAAAGGCACCTTCACCACGGGCGTATTATTGAGCCCGGCCGAAATGCTGTACATGCCATAAGTAGGCGGACAAATGAGGATCTTGTCCTGTCCCGGCTCGCAAAAGCTGCGGATCAGAAGCTCGATGCTTTCATCGCTGCCACGGTGACTAAGCAGTTGGTCAGGTGATATCCCCGCATAGCGCGCATAGGCCTGGTTAAGCTCCACTGACTGGAAATTCGGATACCGGTTCAGGTTTGCGGTATCAACGTTGTAATCAGCACTATAGGGTGATTCATTGGCATTTAGCCATATACGGCCACCACTCATGCTACGGCGGGCCGAGGCGTAGGGCTGCACGTCGCGCAGGTGAGGGCGCAGTAATTGTTGAACCAGGTTCATTGGCGCTCTCCTTCGGTGCTTGCTGTAGCAGTTTGCAGATCCGCTTGCATACGCGCACTGTCGAGACGTCGGGTGACGGCGAGGCGGTGAGCGTCGAGCTTTTCTTCGGCAGCCAGCGCAGTGATCGCTGGCGCTAACAGACTTAGCCCTTGTGGGGTTAGCTGCTGCACCGTATAACGGCGATAGAAATCGGCTAACCCAAGGCTGCTGTAGTTACGCGCATAACCGTAAGTGGGCAGTACATGGTTGGTGCCGGTTGCGTAATCGCCCCCCGACTCTGGTGCATAGTGGCCGACAAAAATGGAGCCCGCCTGATCGGTTTGCTCAATCCAGTCCTCGGCGTCTTTGATTTGCAGACTCAAGTGTTCCGGCGCGTAGCGCTGTGAAATAGCCGCCGCTTCGGTTAAATCCTCGGTCACAATAAAGCTGCTTGACGCCAGCGCCTGCGCAGTGATTTCAGCGCGTGGTAGCTCGGCTAGCTGACGTTGCAACGCGGCGCGGGTGGCTTCCACCACCTTCGTTGAAGGACTGAGCAGGATAACCTGAGAGTCCGGTCCGTGTTCCGCCTGCGACAACAGATCAGCGGCAATGAATTCAGCATCGGCAGTGTCATCTGCAATAATCAGCAACTCAGAGGGACCTGCAGGCAGATCGATAGCCGGGCCACCGGCGAGCTGGCTGACGTACTGTTTTGCCGCAGTGACATAACTGTTGCCGGGACCGAAAATCTTGTCCACCGCATTGATACTTTGGGTACCTACAGCGAGCGCCGCAATGGCCTGCGCACCGCCTGCCAGAACTACCTGAGTGACGCCGCATTTTAATGCTGCATAGCAAATAGCCGGGCTTAACAGGCCATCTTTGTCCGGCGGGCTGACCAGAATACGTTCATTGCATTGCGCCAACTGAGCCGGCACGCCGCACATCAGTACAGTGCTTGGCAAACTGGCACTGCCGCCAGGGATATACAGGCCAACCTTGCGTAATGGCGCGATGCGTTGTTGGCAACGCACACCGGGCATGGTTTCGATGTCCACGGTTTGCGGTTGCTGCTGCGCATGGAAACGGCGAATATTGTCGTAGGCCAGATCTATGGCCTGCTTTACCTTTTGCTCGGTCCGTCCGGCGAGAGTTTCGACCTGTTCCATGGCTAACACAGGCGAGTCGAGGCTGACATTGTCGAAACGCTGTGTCAGCTCAAGCAGGGCAGAATCGCCTTGCTGCTCAACCTGTTCAATGATGTCGCGAACCTGTCTCATCAGTTGCTCGCTGGCGCGTTGCGCCGGGCGTTGAAGACGACTGCGCCGTTCTTCTTCGCTCAAGGATTGCCAGCGCACAGCGCTGGCGATTGTATATCTTGCCATTGTCACTACCCCAGCATTTTTTCAATCGGCAGTACCAGAATCGAACTGCAACCCAGTGTTTTCAGTTGTTCCATCGTTTCCCAGAACAACGTTTCGGTGCTCACCACGTGAACCGCAACCACGTCGTCGCTGTGCGATAACGGCAGGACAGTCGGACGCTCGGCGCCGGGTAGTATATCTTCCACTTGCTGCAGTTTGTCTTTCGGCGCGTGCAGCATAATGTACTTGCTCTCTTTCGCTAACTGGACGCCGTCAATACGTGCCAGCAGCTTATCCATCATTTGTTGTTTAGAGGGGTCGAGGGCTTCGGCGCGCTGGATCAGTTGCACCTGAGAGCGGAAAATAACCTGCTGCTCACGCAGACCATTGGCTTCTAAGGTCGCGCCAGTGGAAACCAAATCACAGACCGCATTGGCCAGGCCCGCCCGCGGTGCGACTTCAACCGAACCAGTCAGCATCACTGGCTTCGCTTTGACCCCCTGATCTTTGAGGTAGCGTTCCAGCAAACGAGGGTAGGTAGTCGCAATTTTAAGGCCTTCCAGATCCGCAATGCCGTTAAAATTTTGCTCGGTTGGTAAGGCAATACTTAGGCGGCAGTGGCCGAAATCGAGTCGGCGCAGAGAACGAAACTGATTGCTTTGCTGTTTCATTTCGCGCTCAAGTGACTCTTCTTCCAGCACGTTTTCGCCAACCAGCCCCAGATCAACAACCCCATCCATGACCAAACCAGGAATATCATCGTCACGCACCCGCAATAAGTCGATAGGGTGGCTGGTGCTGTGCACCATTAAGCGAGCTTCATGCATGTTGAATTTGACGCCACAGGCGCTGAGCAGCTTGATTGATTCTTTGCTGAGGCGGCCGGACTTTTGTACGGCGATGGTTAGACGTTGTTTGCTCATAACATTTCCTTAGTGTCTGCTGGGCGTAGCGCGAGGCGCGTACCAAATACAATTAAAAAGCCCCCGAAAGGTACGCTTCCGGGGGCTTTATTAGATTCCTGGAAGGTACCGGTATAACGGACCTTCCACACTCTGAAGGCCGTCAGTCAGAATGATGGTGGTGATGTACAGAAATAGAGTTGTATAGACTATTCATGCTAAAAACCTATGGTTGACGGCGGTAAAGTGGTTAAGTTGTCTAAATTCTACTGACTAGTACGCAAAATGCAACCCTAAAGACTAAAATTGGTCATAGAAACTACTCGACGAATGTGTAACGTGGCCGATACAGAAGCTGTGTAGCATTGTGCTGGGGGGCACCTATGGCAAATCAGGATATTTTGTTTCCATTTTTACCGCGCAATACGCAGGTTGATGTGCGTGATCCAAACTTGCGGGTAAAGCGGGTTGAAAGGCCACCCGCTGGCTCGGCGGTGCAGGACGATGAAGACTTTAACGATACTCAGGACGCCCGGGTATTGGCGCGTTATCGTAATCCGCAACAGCAATCCGGGCAGCGGCAAAAAGAGCAACCTGAACAGCAGGCAAGTGGCGATAATCATGCCAGCCATCAGCCGCCCGAAGAGCCTCCAGTGGCTGAAGATCCACGTAAAAAGTTAGCTGATCATGATGACGATACCCATAAAGGTATCCATCTGGATACCTTTATCTGATCAGGTGAATTGCGTCGGTAGCTTAATTTATCCGCACTCGACGCGGTAACAGCAGCTCAAAGCATGTGCCTTGTCCTGGCGTACTGCTGACTGTGATATCGCCTTTCAACTGCTGGCGCACTAAGTTGTAGACGATGGGCATCCCCAGTCCGGTACCACCCTGGTTGCGTTTGGTGGTAAAGAACGGTTCAAAGATTTTCTGCAAGGTTGCGTCATCCATGCCATTACCATCGTCACAAAAGCTCAGTCGCACATAGTCGGCATCTGCCCGAGCCGCGCGAATGGTGATAGTGCCGCGAGTATCGCTGTCACCGGCCCCCTGGGTCGACGCGGCAGCATAGCCGTGCCGTATGCTGTTGGTCACCAGATTGGTGAGGATTTGCGCCATCGCGCCGGGGATGGTGTCCATTTCGATTTCACCATCGACATCAATCTGGAAGTCTATGTGGGCACGTTTTAATTCAATCGATAGCGCTGACATGATTTCTTCAATGTAATTGCCGAGATCAATCGTGCGCCGTTCAGTCACCATCTGATCCACAGCAACCTGTTTGAAGTTACTGATTAACCGCGCTACCCGACTCAGATTTTTTTCAGTCAGACTGAGTGACTCTTCTGACTGGCCGAGGAAACGGTCCAGTTGCTCCCGGGTAAGCCGCCCTTCACGTACATTTTGCTGCAGAATTTCACGACGGTCGTTAAGCATCGAGGTGGCCGTTAATGCAACACCCAGCGGCGTGTTGACTTCATGGGCAACACCAGCGACCAGGTTACCAAGCGCCGCCATCTTTTCTGACTCTACCAGTTTGTCCTGAGCGTTATGCAGTTCGGTAAGGGCATCCATGAGCTGTGTCGCGGTGCGCCGTTTCTTGACGTACAAGCTCAAGCTGAGGACACCTAATATTGAGGCCGCCGCTAATGCAATCAGGATATAAACCAGGTATTCGCGCTGCCGGTCAATAGTGCGTTCGCGATTTTCGATGAGTGCAGCCTGTTCCGTCAGAGCACTGCGTTGGTCACGCAGCTGCTGCTGTTGTGCAGCAAGAATGTCGCGATTGGCCGTAATACGCTGAGCCAGCTCATTGCCTTCCTGCTCTTTAGCCGCCAGTTGCGCCTCTTTGGTTTCCAATAAGCTTTCCTGCTCACGTAAGGTTCTTTCACTGTCATCAAGTAAGTTTTGAATCCGGTTAAGTTGTTCCTCACGGTTAAATAATAATTCGCGTTGTTGTTCCAGCTCTGACAGCAAATTGTTCAGGGTAGCCTGCTGCGAGTCCATCACTTCCTGCTTTTCTTCGATGGTTCCTTCCTGCACGCGTAGGACCTGGTCACGTTCACTCAGCGCCTGCTCGAGGCTGGAAATACGCTCCTGCAATTGACGGAGTTCCTCACGGAGCAAACTATTCTGTTCACTCAGCTCCTGACGGCTGCTTTGAATACTGGCAATTTCAAGCATCGACCTGTGGTGCGCAGCAAGGGTATTCAGTTCCTGCCCGCTGATTTGCAGTAGCCCTGAGGTAACCTCAAGGCCAGCGGAGTTAATCCGCTGGTCATTGATTTGGTAACTGATTGCACCAGCATTGTCTGCGCTGATATTAATCATCATGTTCTGGCGAACCAGGCGGTCTTCAGTGATCACCAGCACGTTGTTGCGCATGGCCTGATTGAGGATCAGTTCGCTGGCACCGCTATGGCGTGGCCCGACGTAGACTAAGTCGACCTGGGCCACCTGAGAGTTACGGGTCAGTAGTTGAACCTGAATGGGTTTATCGCGCATCTCTCCAAGCGGAATAGAAGCGAGCAGCTCGAAAACATTTTCATCACCCAGCACCCCAATGGTCAGTTCGGAGCGTTGCTCTTCATTGGGCCAGTTGACATAGCGCATGACACTTATTAAATAGGCCGCCCGGATCTCAGCCAGGCTGTAGCTGTCATCATTCATTGGCAATGGCTCAGGCTGCACGGCCTGCGCCGAATGGCTGACCACGAGAATAGTGAGCGACAAAAGCCACGCTGTAAGGGATTGACGAACAACCTGCACCAAAACTTCTTCCTATGCCAAACGTTAGCGCTGCATTGTATCTGAAATCTACGGTTGTTGGAAAGTTAGCCAGCTGAATGAAACGGATGAAGCAAATCAAATGCTGTGAAATAATGCAGCTTCAACTAGCTGGGGTACAAGATGGTAACAATAGATCAGGGAGCAGCATGGCAAACATAAGTAATGTTTTTGCCAATGACGGGCTACTCAGTCAGGCAATTGAGGGCTTTCAGCCGCGCCCTGCACAAATGCAGATGGCAGAAGCAATTGCATCAATGGCGGACGCCCACCCTGTGTTAATCGTGGAAGCTGAAACTGGAACCGGTAAGACCTTTGCTTACCTGGCGCCGGCGTTAATGGCGAAAGGTGAGGATGGCAGGCGGCCAAAAGTGATCGTGTCGACGGGCACTAAGAACCTGCAGGAACAGTTGTTTCATCGTGACTTACCCAAAGTTCGCGATGTACTGGCAGCGGATGCGGTGGTGGCGCTACTGAAAGGGCGTAACAACTACCTGTGTATTCAGCGAATGGAGCAGTTCGTGCAGCAGCCTTCTCGCTTTGACCCCCAATATCTGGCCCAAATGCAGCAGGCCAGGGTAGTAAAACAATGGTCTAACCAAACCCGTAGCGGCGACCTTGGAGAGCTCACCGAGTTGCCCGAAGATTCGATTATTTTGCCGCAAATTACCAGCACTGCTGACAATTGCCTGGGTCGCGAATGCCCAGCGTACGACGACTGCTATGTAGTTAAAGCCAGACAAAAGGCGCTGGAAGCCGATGTAGTGGTGGTCAATCACCATCTCTTTTTTGCCGATGCGGTGTTGAAAGACACGGGGTTTGGCGAGCTTATTCCGCATGCGGATATGGTTATTTTTGATGAAGCCCATCAGGTACCTGATATTGCCAGCAACTATTTTAGCGAGTCATTGAGTACCCGTCAGCTTGTTGAGCTTGGTCAGGATCTGCGGATGCTTTACCGCACTGAATTGAAAGATCTTAAGCAACTGGAGAGTATTGCTGACCAACTGGATAAAGGTGGTCTTGATCTGCGTTTGCAGTTTGCCCGCGACCCTGAACGAGGCAACTGGCGCGACGCGCATAAGCAAACCGCTGTGGCGTCGGATAGTGAGCGCTTAACCACGACATTGCAGCGAGCCTATGACATTGTTAAAGCATCGCTGGGGCGTAACAAAGTCCTCGACCAGTGTTACGAGCGCATTCTGGCCCTGAAAACACGCTGGCAGCAATTAACAAATACTGCTCGCACCGGGTATAGCTTTTGGTATGAAACGACCAGTCGCCATCTAACGGTGCATCAGACCCCGCTGAGCGTCGCAGATAAGTTTGCTGAGTTTATCCAGCGTCAGCAAGCGCGTTGGGTGTTTACCTCTGCTACGCT
Source organism: Aliidiomarina soli (assembly GCF_003986975.1). Taxonomy (GTDB): domain Bacteria; phylum Pseudomonadota; class Gammaproteobacteria; order Enterobacterales; family Alteromonadaceae; genus Aliidiomarina; species Aliidiomarina soli. Next base: position 145,302 of record NZ_PIPO01000003.1, read on the forward strand.
GGCAGTGGACGGAGACTTCAGTCACTTTAGCGGGCGACTCGGTCTGCAGGACGCTCAAACCTTAGTCTTATCCAGCCCGTTCGACTTCTCCCGTCAGGCGATGCTATACATGCCACGGTACTTGCCGCAACCGAGTGACCCGGCGATGGCGCAGCATATTCTGCAGCTGGCCCGTGAGTTGATTGCGGTCAATCATGGCGGCACTTTCTTATTGTTTACCAGTTATCGCATGCTGAATCAGGTCGCAGCGGTGTTGCAGGTTGAACTGGAGCGCACCGTACTCGTACAGGGCCAAACCAGTAAACGGGAGTTACTCGACCAATTTGTCGCCGCAGGGGATGCGGTATTGCTCGGCACCAGTTCATTCTGGGAGGGCGTAGACGTGCGCGGTGATGCCTTGCGCCTGGTGATTATTGATAAATTGCCGTTTGCAGCGCCGGACGACCCATTATTGCAGGCTCGGATTGAAGACTGTAAATTGCGCGGTCAGAACCCGTTCAATCAGGTGCAGTTGCCACAGGCGGTAATTAGTCTCAAGCAGGGTGCAGGGCGGTTAATACGTGATGCATATGATTATGGTGCTCTGGTGGTTTGTGACAATCGTCTGGTAACTAAGCAGTATGGACAAATTTTTTTGAATAGTTTGCCTGCAATGGCGCGGACACGATCATTACCGGTGGTAAAAGAATTTTTGGCTCGTCAAATTGACGAGGCGCGAGCTGAACAGCAGGAAGATAATCAACAATGAAAGCTTTTTTAGCAATTGATAGTGCGACCGAGTATTGCTCGGTGGCCTTAGGTCAGGGCGCTGACGTGATTAGCCGAGGGGCAGAGCTTCCACGCCAGCATTCCCAGGCCTTACTGCCTTATATTGACGAGGTATTGGCAGAAGCCGGGTTCAGCCTGGATCAGTTGAGTGCTATTATCGTCAGTCAGGGACCGGGTAGTTTTACCGGCGTGCGCATCGGCGCTAGCATGGCTCAGGGTTTGGCGTTTAGTCAGGACTTACCTCTGATCCAGGTGTCGACCCTGGCTGCGATGGCGCAGGCGAGCTACCGACTGCACCAGGCGAAGCAGGTTTTGGCGGCTATCGATGCGCGCATGAGCGAGGTGTACTGGGGAACCTACGGCCTGCAAAATGGTCTTATGCAGGCAATAGATGAAGAACGGGTATGTGCGCCCGAGCAGGTCAGTTTGCCCGCCTCCGCGAGACAGAAGGACCTCTGGTTTAGCTGTGGAACTGGCTGGGAAACCTACCCTCAAGTGCTTAGTGACCGCATCAAAGCACAGTGCGCTGAGATTGATTTACGACCAGCGAACGGTGTACGTCTGCCCCACGCAATAGACATGCTAAGCTTAGGTGAGGTCTATTTTGCTCAAGGGCGAGCAATTGCTGCGGAGGATCTTTCACCGCATTACTTACGTAATGAAGTAACCTGGCAAAAGTTGCCGGGACGCTGATATGGGAGGTGCTCATGCGCCTGATAATGCAAACAGTTTTGGGTTTAGTTGTGTCACTGGTTATAGCGGGGTGTGCGTCTCGCTACCCGGAGCCAATTCGAACTGAGGCCACTGATCTGGTGCCATTTAGCCAGGCTTTGCGAAGCACAGCAGAGCTTGAAGGGCGAACTGCGCGGTGGGGAGGCGTTATTGCGAATATTGAGAATAGCGCAGACGCTACCCGTATTGAGTTGGTTCATTTCCGCCTCAATGGATACGGCAGACCGCAGATTGAAGACGACAGTGAAGGGCGGTTTATTGTCTATGTGGATCGCTTTGTGGACCCGGAAATATACAAGGAAGGCCGCTCACTGACTGCTCTGGGCCAGATCAGCGCCAGTGAAGAGGGTAAGATTGGTGAGTTTAATTACATCTATCCGGTGTTGCAGGCAACTGGTGTCGAGTTGTGGCGGCCACAACAACAACGCGACCAGATAGGGGTTGGCTATTACTACTATGACCCTTATTCGTTATGGTATCGGCATTCGCTGTATGGCGTAGGACCTTACCGCTATCACCCATATTACTTTCCCTATGGCGAAAGCCGTCCGCAGCGCTCTCAGCAGCAGCCGCAACAGATGCAGCGCCCGCTCAGTTCGCGGGAGCCACATATAGAACGTCCGCAGATAGAACGTCCGCAGAGTGTGCAGCAGCGCATAATAAAAGAACAGTAAACCAGAGGTTGGCTTGACGACAAAGAACGAGGTTAGCGAGGTAAGCTTTGAATTACCTCATATCAGCTTAAAGGGTCTGCGTGGAGGTACTCCGGGCGGGCCTTTTTTATTGTTGTTGCATGGCTGGCTGGATAACTGCAGAAGCTTCGAACCCATGTTTCCTTATCTGGATGCTTTTGACTGGGTAGCCATCGACTTTCCTGGTCATGGTTACTCAGGCCATCGCCCAGCTGGCGGGGCTTATTACTTTGTCGACTGGGTGGCCGATATCGAGGCGCTTATCAGAGTCCAAAAGTGGCAGAATATCCACCTGGTCGGACACAGTATGGGCGGTTATGTGGCACAGACACTGGCGGCGGTATTTCCGCAGCCGATTAAAAAACTGGTCACTCTGGAAGCCTTTGGTATGGTGGTTAGCCCGGCATCCGATTCGCTGCAGCAGTTACGTAAGGGGCTGCAGGCTCGTTTAAAGCAGAGCAAACGGCGTGACCCTGTCTATGCTGATATTACCAGCCTGGTCAAAGCGCGAGCTGAAATAAGTGAATTTTCCGAAGACCTGGCGCTGTTATTGCTGCAGCGAAATTTGCAGCCGGTCGAGGGGGGCTATCGCTGGCGAACCGACCCGCGTGTCCGGGCGCCTTCGCCGTTCCGTTTTTGTGCTCAACAGGTGCCGCCAATTCTGCAGGGCATCGAAGCTCCAATGCACGTGATTCTCGGCGACCAGGGTCACAATGACTTACCAGAAGCAGTTGAAAAATGGGCTACAGATGTACGCCGAATTAGCTTTGAAACCCTGCCCGGAGGGCATCATTTTCACATGCAAAACCCTGCCAGGGTAGTAAATGCCTTGACTTGCCAGTTCATCGAACAAGTGTAAAATCCGCTAGGATCTACTGGTCGGATATGCGAATATATTGGGCTACAGATTTGACAAGCGCCCCGTTGGGGCGCTTTGCTATGTACAATAATGTTCTTTAAACGGCCCGTCATTAGAAGGCCGGACGCATCATTTGGATGGGTTAGAAATAACAGAAAGCAGGAGCGACACGGTGGAAAGAATTTGGCAGAAGCGCTATCCCAAAGGTGTTCCAAACGAGATTGATCCGGACCATTTTGGCTCGTTGGTTGAAATTTTTAACGACAGTGTAAGCAAATACAAGGGTAAAAGTGCTTATGTAAACATGGATCAGGAGCTGTCCTTTGACGAGTTAGATAAGCAAACTCGTGACTTTGCCGCGTACTTACAAAGTATCGGGCTGAAAAAGGGCGACCCCGTGGCCGTGATGATGCCGAATTTGCTGCAGTATCCGATTGCTCTGTTTGGCATTTTGCGGGCTGGGATGGTAGTAGTGAATGTTAATCCGCTCTACACCGCTCGCGAACTCAAGCACCAGCTTAGTGATTCTGGCGCCAAAGTATTGGTTATTCTGAAAAACTTCGCTCACACCTTTGACAAAATTAAAGACGATGTGAAGCTGGATAAGGTGGTTCTGACGGGGATTGGGGATGCATTACCAGCGCCGAAGCGCTGGATTGTAAACTTCGTCGTGAAGTACGTTAAAAAGATGGTCCCAGCTTATAGTCTTAGCAACAGCATTGATTTTAACAGCGCGCTTAGTAAAGGCAGCGCCGCCAGCTTTAAAGAAAACGAGCTAAATGGCGACGACCTGGCCTTTTTACAGTATACCGGTGGTACTACTGGGCCTTCCAAAGGCGCTATGCTGACGCACCGCAATATGGTGGCCAACCTGGAACAGGTATCTTCTGTCATTACGCCAATGATGAGTGATGGTGAAGAAGTAATTATCACTGCCTTGCCGCTTTATCATATCTTTGCGCTGACGGCGAATTGCCTGACCTTCCTCAAGCATGGCGGCAAAAACATTTTAATTACCAACCCGCGTGACATGCCTGGCTTCGTTAAGGAGCTATCCAAGCATCAGTTTTCGATGATTTCAGGCGTTAATACGCTGTTCAATGGCTTGTTAAACACCCCGGGCTTTAAAGATCTTGATTTCAGTAAACTGAAAATAGCGTTGGGTGGCGGCATGGCGGTGCAACGCGCGGTTGCTGAGCATTGGGAGAAGGTCACTAAAGCGCCTTTACTGGAAGGCTATGGCCTGACGGAGTGTGCGCCGGTAGTGACAGTTAATCCTTATGACATTGAACACTACACTGGCAGCATTGGCATTCCGGTTCCTTCTACAGATATCATGATTGTGGATGAAGAAGGCAACGAGCTGCCGTTGGGAGAGCCTGGCGAGATGTGGGTCAAGGGTCCGCAGGTTATGGCTGGTTATCTGGGACGTCCGGATGCAACCGCGGAGTCGATCAAAGATGGTTGGTTCGCGACTGGTGACATGGCGGTGGCAGATGATGATGGTTTCTTCCGCATTGTAGATCGCAAGAAAGATATGATTCTGGTGTCTGGCTTCAATGTCTATCCAAATGAGATCGAAGAAGTGGTGGCGAGCCATCCGAAGGTTCTTGAAGTTGCCGCCATTGGTGTACCGAACGATGCATCAGGTGAAGCGGTCAAAGTCGTCTTAGTGAAAAAAGATGACTCGCTGACCGAGAAAGAAGTAGTTGAATACTGTCGCGAAAACCTGACTGCGTACAAGGTTCCTAAATTGGTTGAGTTCCGCGAGGAACTACCGAAAACCAATGTTGGGAAAATCCTTCGTCGTGAACTAAGAGACGACGAATGAGCGAAGTGAATTATCGCTTTATAGACGCCACCAAGGAATTGGTGGCGTTTTGCGATCAGGCAAAAACGGCTGGATGGCTGGCGCTGGATACCGAGTTTGTCCGTGAACGGACCTTTTATGCTCAGCTTGGTTTGCTGCAGTTGGCCGTGGCGGATGACATTGTATTGGTTGATCCGTTAGCTGGATTCGAGCTGGAGCCATTCTGGCAGCTGCTTGCCGACGAAAACGTGACCAAGGTGCTGCATTCAGGCGGCGAAGATCTTGAGTTACTTCATCAATGCGCGCAACGGATGCCACAGAATGTGTTCGATAGCCAGATAGCGGCATCGGTATTAGGGTATGGCGATTCCCTTGGCTATGCGGCCATGGTGCAGCAGTTTTGTGATGTTGAACTGGATAAATCACAGTCGCGCACAGATTGGCTGGCACGGCCGCTGAGTGATGACCAACGCTATTATGCGGCGGCCGATGTGTTTTATTTAGCGCGCATTTATCCACGTTTGCTGACTGAACTTCAGCAGGCCGACAAGCTAGCACTGGTAGCTGATGAATGTGCCTTACAGATCGTCAAACGCACTCGCCAGCTAAACCCTGATTTAGCCTGGCGCGAGATCGGCAACGCCTGGCAAACCTCACCGCAGCAGCGTGCAGTGCTGCAAGCGTTAGCGGCCTGGCGTTTAAACACCGCGCGACGCAAAGATAAGCCGGTGGGTTTTATTGTTAAAGACGCTACTTTAATCGAAATTGCCCGTAAAGAAGCACAATCGATGGCGCAACTTGCTGCGATTGATAGCATGCATCCACAGGCAGTTCGGCGCTGGGGCGATGAAATTATTGCTGCAGTCAAAACAGGCCTGGCCTGCCCGGAGGAAAACATTCCAGCGGAAATGCCGCGTCTTGATTTTGTCGATGGCTATAAAGGCATGTTTAAAAAAGCCAAAGCACTGATCCAGAAGAAAGCTGAGGAATTACAAGTGCCTGCGTCGTTGATCGGTTCCCGTAAGCAAATTAACGAAGTGTTTCACTGGCTTTGGTTCTGTAACGATGCGCTCAAGCAGCAGCTCAACCCACCGGATTTACTGGTCGGCTGGCGCGGAGAACTGCTGAAAAGCGAGCTCGAAGCGTTGTTGCTGCCACGGCCTTAAGGTAGACTGAGTGCAGACATGAAAGTGGAGTAAACCATGTTTTGCATAGTGCTAAGGTCACATAAAAAAGCAGATACATATCTGTATATTGCCAAAGACGCCTCTTTTGAAGAGCTGCCGGAGACACTCCAGCAGCTCTTCACCCCGCATACCCACGTAATGACCTTACTCCTCCAGGGGGAGCGAAAAATTGCGCGTCTCAGTGCATCAAAACTTAAGCAACACATAGAAGCTGAAGGGTTTTACCTGCAGTTACCCGCCACCACGGAAGACTGGCTTAAAGAGCACACCGCTCAAAACCCTGTTGATTAGGAGATACCCTGATGATGCATGTTGTTAAAGTAGCCTGCACAGCAATGCTAGCCGTCGCGCTGGCGAATCCAGCCGTCTATGCCGAGGAACAAGCTGAAAATGAGCGACCCGATTACGAACGCTATGTAGAACAGTTAAAAAATGAAGCCATCGAACATGGCATCGGTGAAGACACCGTTGCCCGTGCTTTTGAAGGGATTGAGTTTTACGAACGAGCAGTTTCTGCTGACCGTAATCAACCAGAACGCGTGCTGACTCTGGATACCTACCTGCCGCGAGCGGTGCCTGACTGGAAGGTTAACCAGGGCATAGAAAAATTTGCAGAGCACAAAGAGTTGCTGGAACGCGTTGGCGCGGAATTTGGCGTCCAGCCACGCTTTATCGTTGCGCTATGGGGTATTGAAACCAATTACGGCAGTTACACCGGCAATTTCAAAGTTGTTTCGGCGCTGGCAACACTGGCCTGGGAAGGCCGTCGTGAAGCATTTTTTAAAGGCCAGCTGATGCAGGCCTTGGAAATCATTGATGCGGGCCATATAGAACCAGACCAGATGCGTGGTTCCTGGGCTGGTGCAATGGGCCAAACGCAGTTTATGCCGAGTTCCTTTTTAAGTTACGCGATTGACTTTAATCAGGATGGTAAAATCGATATCTGGAACAGCTATGAAGATGTTTTTGCATCGGCAGCCAATTACCTCAGCCAGGTCGGCTGGCAGGATGATGTGACCTGGGGACGCCAGGTACGCATTCCGGACAACTTCGATACTGAATTAGCCGGGTTGTCGACGAAAAAGCCTTTAGCTGAGTGGCAGGCGCTGGGTGTGCGCCGCTATGATGGTTCAGATTTGCCGCTACGCGATGATATTGAAGCATCCGTGATCATCCCTGATGATGAACAGGGTCGTATTTATCTTGCGTATACCAACTGGGATTCCCTGATGCGCTGGAACCGCTCAAACTATTTCGTCGTCGCGGTCGGTCACCTTGCCGACCGAATACAATTAGGTCGCTAAAAATCAATGAGTTATCAACATAAAGATATTTATGGACGGGTATTACCTTTTACCCCGGGGAAGGTTGTCTGTGTGGGGCGTAATTATCGCGCTCACGCAGAGGAACTCGGCAACCAGGTACCCAAGCATCCCTTGTTGTTTATTAAACCAGCCAGTGCACTGCAGCCGATGACGCAGCCAATTCAGTGGCCGCAGGTGCTGGGGAGCTGTCATCATGAAATCGAGCTTAGCCTTTTGATTGGGCGTAGCCTGAGTGATCCCAACCCGACAGCGAAACAGGCTATGAGCGCGGTGTGGGGTTATTCGTTAGGTTTGGATCTAACCTTACGAGATGAACAGGAAAAGCTTAAAATACAGGGACACCCTTGGGAACGCGCGAAGGCCTTTGCCGGCAGTGCGCCAATGGGAAGCTTTATTCCGTCTAGTGAAATTGGCTCAGTCCGTGATCTGCAACTGGAATTGCAGATCAACGGCGGTGTGCGCCAGGCGGCGGAGACAAAATCAATGATGTTTAATGTCCTTGAGTTGCTCTGTGAAGCGGCGACGATCTTCACCTTACAGCCGGGCGATATCCTGATGACAGGGACGCCTGCGGGCGTCGGAGCCTTGCGTCGGGGAGATGAGTTGCACTTGCAACTGCAGGGCGCAGAAAAGCACTGGTCGTGGAAAACCCGGGTGGCAGGCTAACCTCCGGGCGCGGTTATGAATGAATTCTGGCAGAGTAAAACATTACATGAAATGACGCCCCGTGAATGGGAGTCATTGTGCGATGGTTGCGGCAAGTGCTGCCTGCAAAAATTGCTTGATGCGGATGCTGAGTCGCCTGACCAGGACAGCGACAGTCTTTATATGCACGCCGATGAACAGGTTTTCTATACGGATGTTCGCTGCCAGCATCTGGACCCGGTCACGGCGCAATGCGACTGTTACCCGACACGTCTTGAGAAAGTGCCAAACTGCGTCAATATCACCCTGCAGGATCTACCCAATATTCACTTTATGCCGCCCAGCTGCGCTTACCGTCGCTTGCATGAAGGAAAAGGGCTGCCTGCATGGCACCCTCTGTTACACCAGGGGTCGAAAGTACCTATGCAGAAGGCTGGTATGAGCATTACCACGCAGACTACGATTTCAGATGGGGAAATGGATGAGCAGGACTACGACTTGCGTATTGTTACCTGGCCGTTAAACGAAGCTTAGCGCTTACTTCTGGCAGCGCTTAACAGGCGGGCTGCGATAACAATCAGCGCGAGGACAGTGAATGTGGTAAAGATAATGAATAACCACTGGGGCATGGAAAGTCCCAACCACTGCCAGTCGATGTCACCACACATACCACCCGCATCGAAGACCTGCGGCACCCACTGATGCAACGGTGCCCAACTGGGAAAATCAGGATGTGGCTGACAAGGAGCGAACAGTGGGTTAATGGCGGATTGAATCCAGCTGTGGTAGTAAGCACTATAGGCGCCGGCTAAGGCACTTAGTAACCAGCCACTCAGCGCTATCCAGCGAGCCAGCGCTGAGCGGGTAGCGATGAAGAACCCGAACCAGGCGAATAAGGCGACGCTTATCATTGCAGTGCGTTGATAAATGCATTGCACGCAGGGCCAAAGTTGTTGGGGGCCGTGCTGAGTGTAAAGCGCATAGCTGACCAGGGTCGAGGCGCTCAGGGCTAGTAACAGCCAGGGCCAGCGCAGGGTTGGCCAGCGTGCTATGCTATATGATATGTTAGTTAAGTTAGATTGCTTCAAGGGTGTCACACTCAGTGAAGTGGTGATAACAATGTAAAACGTGGTGGCAGAGTAGCACAGGTCAAAAGGAAAATGACAGGATACTTGTCCGACCAATGCCGGCGCGTTAGAATCAGCGCATTCCTTCTCCTGTTTCATTGTAAAAAGCAGGGCTGACCAAAGGTTTCTGAATGATTATTAAAGCACAAAGTCCGGCGGGATTTGCCGAAGAGTACATTGTTAAATCGATTTGGAACGGCCATTTTGCGCCCGGTTCAATCTTGCCTGCAGAGCGCGAGCTGTCTGAGCTGATCGGGGTGACCCGGACGACCTTGCGTGAGGTTTTGCAGCGACTGGCGCGTGATGGCTGGTTGACGATTCAGCATGGTAAGCCAACCAAGGTAAACAACTTTTGGGAAACCTCTGGTTTGAATATCCTGGAGACATTGGCGCGACTGGATGAAGAGGGTATGCCAGAACTGGTTGATCAACTTCTTTCAGCCCGCACCAATATCAGTACCATTTATATTCGCGCCGCTATTCGTAAGAACCCAGAGAAAGCGGTTCTTGCACTGGCCAAAGCTGAAGCCTTAGAAGACACACCAAAAGCGTTCGCGGATTTCGATTACACGCTCAACCACGAGTTGGCGATGGCGTCGGAGAATCCGATTTATATTCTGGTTCTGAATGGTTTTAAAGGGCTGTACGCGCGCATCGGTCAATTTTATTTTTCTTCAGACGAAGCTCGCCCACTGGCGCGTAAATATTACAGTGAGCTGCGTGCACTGGCCGAGCAGGGCAATTATGAAGAGTCAGTCACCCTGGTGCGTAAGTATGGGTACCAGTCGGCTAAGATTTGGTTTAGTTTGCGCGAGCGGATTCCGGCTAATTTGGTGGATTGAGTTAAATTAGAGCTTAGCCGATCTGACCGATCAATAGGTCGGGTCTAAGGCTTGTGCTTTGAATTGAGACCGGTAGAGCGAGCGCGGGGCTTGAAGATTGAATTGGTGGGGCTAATTCAATCTTCAAGCCCCGCACTCTAACAATAAAAAAACCGCGCCGGAGCGCGGTTTTTTTATATCTGCTTATTAACCGAAGTTCTTAGCAACAAACTCCCAGTTCACCAGGTTCCAGAATGCTTCCAGGTACTTAGGACGGGCATTGCGGTAGTCGATGTAGTAGGCGTGTTCCCATACGTCGACGGTCAGGATAGGGGTAACGCTGTCGTCGGTTAGTGGGGTTTCTGCATCGTCAGTGTTGACGATATCCACGCCGCCATCAGCTGTTTTCACCAACCAGGTCCAGCCTGATGCGAAGTTACCAATCGCTTGATTGGTGAATTCTTCTTTAAATTTGTCGAACGAACCAAACTTCTTGCTGATTGCATCAGCAACAGCGCCACTTGGCTCACCGCCGCCATTTGGGCTCAGGCAGTTCCAGTAGAAAGTGTGGTTCCAGACTTGTGCCGCGTTGTTAAACAGGCCACCGCTTGAAGACTTGATGATGTCTTCCAGTGATTTGCCCGCATACTCAGAACCTTCAACCTGAGCGTTCAACTTATCTACGTAAGTCTGATGATGCTTACCGTAGTGAAACTCAAGAGTTTCAGCTGAAATATGCGGCTCGAGGGCGTTTTTTTCGTAAGGTAGTGCGGGTAGTTCAAAAGCCATAATGTGCTCTCCGTTCTTTTTTTTAACAATGCATGTCATCTAGCGCAAATCCATTCGCATGTAGGCGCTAAACTTCATTAAAATGAGTATTAGCAGTATAGTCGAAAGCTATGCGAGCGGAAGTTCCGCCTGTCCCAGAATCAATACATGATGCCGAATGATTCAGATCTCAAGGGCTTAGCAAAAAAAAGTCCGGGTGTTATACTAGGTTTTTACCTTTAAGCAGTGATTGAGGTGGACTCGATGCAAGAGAACCAACAAGCACCACAACAGGAACAGGAAGTTCACGACCGCATTCGTCAACAGATCGCGGAAAACCCTGTATTACTTTATATGAAAGGCTCACCGAAATTACCGAGCTGTGGTTTTTCAGCGCAGGCCTCGCAGGCTTTAATGAGCTGTGGCAAGCCCTTCGCGTACGTGGATATCTTGCAGAACCCGGATATTCGTGCGGAACTGCCCAAAATTGCCAACTGGCCAACCTTTCCCCAGCTTTGGATTAGTGGCGAACTGGTAGGTGGCTGTGACATCATCCTGGAAATGTTCCAGCAGGGTGAGCTGCAACCTATGGTGGAAGAGGCTGCGCCGGAACAACCGGAAGGCTAAGCCCTTGAATTCGGACTGAACGCCCTCATATTGCTGAGGTCTATATTTTTATTCACGACTATTAAATGGAGAATATACAAATGGCTGTACTAGTTGGACGTCAAGCCCCTGATTTTACTGCGGCAGCAGTGTTAGGTAATGGTGAAATCGTTGAAGATTTTAACTTTGCGGATCACATCAAAGGCTCAAAAGCTGTTCTGTTTTTCTACCCACTGGACTTCACCTTTGTTTGTCCTTCTGAGCTGATCGCGTTTGACAAGCGTTTGGCTGAGTTTGAAAAACGTGGTGTGAAAGTAATCGGTTGTTCAATCGATTCTCAGTTCTCGCACAACGCATGGCGTAACACCAATGTGGATAACGGCGGTATTGGCCAGGTTAAATATCCATTGGTTGCTGACGTTAAACACGAAGTCGTTAAAGCATACGACATCGAGCATCCGGAAGCTGGTGTAGCGTTCCGCGCATCTTTCCTGATTGATGAAGAAGGTCAGGTTCGCCATCAGGTCGTCAATGACCTGCCATTAGGTCGTAACGTTGACGAGATGCTGCGCATGGTTGACGCCCTGAACTTCCACGAGAAGCACGGTGAAGTATGCCCAGCAGGCTGGAACGAAGGTGATGAAGGTATGAAAGCTGACGCCGCTGGCGTATCTGCTTACCTGTCGAAAAACTCTGACAAGCTATAACGTTTAAGCTGTCTGAAAAAAAAACCGCGCTTCGGCGCGGTTTTTTTGTGGGTAAAGAAGAAAGCTAAGGTGAGGGCCACCCGCCGAGCGCCTTCCAGCGATTCACCATCCAGCAGAAAAGCTCAGCGGTGCGTTCGGTGTCGTAGATAGCACTATGGGCTTCATTGCCATCAAATGGAATGTCCGCTGCTTTACAGGCTTTGGCTAACACAGTCTGACCCAGTGTCAGGGCCGCCAGCGCGGCCGTGTCGAAGGTAACGAACGGGTGAAAAGGGTTACGCTTCAACGCCTGGCGTTCGGCCGCCTGCATGACGAAGCCATGGTCGAAGGTTGCATTGTGTCCAACCAGCACTGAACGTTGGCAACCCAGCGCTTTCTGGTGCTTACGAATGGCTTTGAAAATGTCTTTCATCCCATCCGCCTCTGCCACCGCGCCGCGTAAAGGGTTGGCCGGGTCAATGCCATGGAAATCAATAGCGGATTGTTCAATATTGGCGCCTTCGAAGGGTTCGATATGGGCGTGATGGGTAGCGACCGGGTACAGCTCACCTGCATCATTAAAGTCCAGCAGCACCGCTGCTATTTCCAGCAATGCGTCGGTCTTGCAATTGAAGCCAGCTGTTTCGACATCAATAACCACTGGCAGGTAGCCACGAAAGCGTCCTTTCATCATACTGTCCTGGCTTTGCTGAGCACTTTGCGAACTGCTGCTCTGCTCATCGCTGGCGGTGGTGGTTTGGACAGGTTTTGGCATCGCTTGACTGGTTGATGTCTGGTTGGAATCTGACATGTAACTCCCGTAGACTAACTGCATCGGTACTGGCTCGGAGCCGACCACTCTGATGGCGCTCAGTATGCCAGAAAGGGATTTTAAAAGCTAAAGGTACCATGGTTTGCGCCGATACCTTTAACAGACGCTGAACCTGACATTGGATGTAGTTTTATGTATAAGACACTGCTGACCTCACTGCTACTGACCAGCCTGATTGCTGCTACACCAGCACAAAGCTCGGTGCGCACCTATGGTGCCAGTCTGGACAACTCGGAGTGGCGGGTAAGCGAATACTCACCCTTGCAGTGTACACTCGAACACGATATTCCGCGCTACGGCAATGTCCGCTTTGTTAGCCAGGCCAGCCGTGATATGAACCTGCGCCTGCAGCTTGATATGCTGCGTCTGCCTGATACCTATGATGTGGCCAGCATTAAGTCGGTCGCCCCCCAGTGGCGTCCCGGCGTAGCGTCTCAAGAACTCGGCAACCTGGACATGTACCGCCAGTTCAGCAGTGAATTAAATAAAGAAATGGCATGGACGGTTTTGACCGAGTTGGAAAAGGGCATGATGCCGACTTTTTTCTATCGCGACTGGCATAATCAGCGTGACCAGGTGGCGGTGAGTATTTCCGCGGTCAATTTTCATTCTCGTTACGATGACTTCTTAGACTGTGTAGCCAACTTACTACCCTATAGCTTTGAAGACATTGCGTTTACCGTGTTGCAGTATCACGAGCGAACTGAAGATCTGACCAATCCGTCGAAACGGCGCCTTATGCAAATTGGTCAGTATCTTAGTCATGACCGTGAAATCGAGCTGGTGTTGGTGGATGCTTACACCGACTCCTACGGCCCTTTTGAAGAGAACGAGTCGTTATCTGAACAGCGCGCTGAGGTAGTCAAAACCTTCCTCCTCGAGCATGGCGTTAACGAATCGCAAATTCGCATTACCGCGCATGGCGAACGCCGTCATGCAGCGCCCAACGATACTGAGCTGGAACGGGCGCAAAACCGCCGGGTGGTATTGCAGCTGCAACGACCGTTCAACCCGAATCTGTTGAGTGCTCAAGCCGATTAAACAAAATCAGGCAGACAAAAAACGGCAGCTTCGGGCTGCCGTTTTTTGTTGATGCACATGGTGAACGCGTTAGATTTCAACTTTGTCTTTAAATTCGCACAAGTCTTCAATAATACAGGAACCACAGCGTGGTTTACGGGCGATACAGGTGTATCGGCCATGCAAAATAAGCCAGTGGTGAACATCCACTTTAAACTCGGCAGGTACCACCTTCAGCAGCTTTTGCTCGACCTCGTTGACGTTCTTTCCGGGGGCCAGCTTAGTGCGGTTGCTAACCCTGAAAATATGGGTATCGACGGCAATTGTCGGCCAGCCAAAGGCGGTGTTGAGGACCACATTCGCGGTTTTGCGTCCGACGCCGGGCAGTGCCTCGAGGGCTTCCCGATCCTGCGGGATTTCAGCGCCATGATTTTCGACCAGAATGCGACAGGTTTTGATCACATTCTCAGCCTTGGTGTTAAACAGGCCGATGGTTTTAATATAGTTTTTAACCCCATCCACCCCTAAGGCAAGCATATCAGCGGGGTTATCGGCTACTTTGAACAGTGGCCCGGTCGCTTTATTGACCCCAACATCGGTTGCCTGCGCCGATAACAGCACCGCAATCAGCAACTCAAACGGGTTGCTAAAGTTGAGTTCTGTGGTCGGGTTGGGGTTGTTATCCCGTAGCCGGCTGAGAATTTGGTAGCGTTTTTGTTTATTCATAATCTAAGCAGAGGTCACCCGGGCTCGTTCAACTTTTTTGACTGAGTCTGTTTGATTGCGTTGCTCGCGTTTGTGGTCGATCCAATTCTTACCAGCGATGATAAAGCCCATGCCAATAAAGGCACCGGGCGGTAAGACCGCAAGCAGGAGCGGGTAGTCAACGGCGAACAATTCGATTCGCAATACGGTGGCCCAGTCACCTAACAGCAGTTCGGCACCGTCGAACAGCGTACCCTGACCGATAATTTCCCGCATCGCACCCAGTAAAACCAACACCAGGGTAAACCCGAGACCCATCATAAAGCCGTCAATTGCGGATAGCTGCCAGTTATTCTTTGATGCATAGGCTTCCGCTCGCCCGATAATGGCGCAGTTAGTCACGATAAGTGGAATAAATATCCCCAGCGCCATAAAAAGACCGTAGGTGAAGGCATTCATGAACAACTCGATGAGCGTCACGAAGGTTGCAATGACCATGACAAAGACCGGAATACGGATCTCAGAAGGGACAAAATTGCGTACCAGCGAAACCGTAACGTTTGAACCGATCAACACCAGCATGGTGGCGATGCCAAGCCCCAACGCATTGGTGACGGTGCCACTGACGGCAAGTAACGGGCAAAGCCCGAGTAGTTGCACCAACGCGGGGTTGTTGCTCCAAAGGCCATTCTGAGTCAGTGTTCTGACTTCATCAAAGCGACCGTTAGTCGTTTCTGCGCTGGCTTCGTCGGCGACGTCGGTGTCGGCGATGCTTTCACTCATTGCATATCTCCTGACTGACTGCAGTTTGCGCTCGCATTAAACAGCTGCTGCTGATGTTCGGTTGCATAGAGCAGGGTACGTTGCACGGCATTCACGACGGCGCGGGGGGTAATAGTCGCTCCGGCAAAGGCATCGAACATACCGCCATTACGCTGCACATCCCAGCGTGGGTCATCCGCCCCCCGTACTTGCTGCCCCTGAAAACTGTGAATCCAGTCACTGCGGCGTACTTCAATTTTATCACCAAGACCTGGTGTTTCCCGGTGCGATAGGGCGCGCACACCGAGGAGGGTGCCGTTGTCATTCAGCGCCACCAATAAATGGATATTGCCGCTGTATCCATCCGGCGCGGTAGTACGCAGTGCCAGCGCGGTCGGTTGTCCCTCGCGACGGCTTCGATAGACCGGCTGAGGTTCACTTAGACCAAGTTCGTCGGCAGTGACTAAGGTGCAATCTGCATATAAATCATTGTCGTGCAGCGCGGGCGGGATCAGGCTATTAAGCGTTGTCATCAGTTCGCTGCGTTGTTGCTCAGCGATACGGTCCTCAGTCAGCCACTGGGTGGTCATAACCAGTATCGTCGAAACCAGTGCGAACGCGGCCAGGATGAGCCCGTTACGGCGCATTTGCGTCATCATTGTAGCTTCCTCCGCGGATGGCCATAGGTCGTCGGACGGGTGTATTTATCGATAATAGGTACACACATATTGGCCAGCAAAACCGCAAAAGCGATGGCGTCGGGGTAACCACCAAAGCTTCGAATAAGGTAGATAATAAGGCCAATGAGTGCGGCATAAACCAGGCGTCCGCGGTTCGATGTAGCGGCCGATACCGGGTCGGTAGCGATAAAAAATGCAGCCAGCATAGTCCCGCCACTGAATAAGTGAATGTCCATGCCGGGCAGCTGATCCGGCGCCAACAGGGTGCCCAATGCGGCCAGCAATGCTAGTGAAGCCAGCAGTGCTGCAGGGATATGCCACTGAATGACTCGCTGTTGCAGTAAAAACAGGCCGCCAAGTAAATAGGCCAGATTGACCCATTGCCAGCCAAGTCCGGCAAGGCCACTAAATAGCGGAGCCTGCAGGCTTTCGCTCAGGGTCAGGCCCTGACTGAGATCGGTACGAATATGATCAAGCGGAGTCGCCATGGCGACGGCATCCAGGCCAGTGCCGCTGGCAACCATTCGCATTTGTTCGACGCTATAGCCTTCACTGGTGTACTGAAAGAGCATTAAATGAATGCTTTCGAACAGGCTTAAATGCTGGCCGGTCAGCTCCACGGGAGCAACCCAGCTGCTCATTTGTAACGGGAAGGAAATTAATAATACTACGTACCCGGCCATCGCCGGGTTAAAAAGGTTTTGCCCAACGCCACCGTATAAATGCTTGACCACGATGATGGAAAACGCGACACCGATAACAATCACCCACCAGGGTGCCAGCGGTGGAATACTGACAGCCAGCAGCATCGCAGTCACCAGTGCGGTATTGTCACGCAATGCGCTTAGTGAACTGCGTTCGCGGGCATGCAGACATAGTGATTCGGTGGCATAGGCTGTGGTAACCGCTAACAGCAGTTGCAGGATCACGCCCCAGCCAAAGAAATACCACTGAGCAAGAATACCCGGGATCAGCGCCACAATGACTAATTGCATCAGTCTTGCAGTCGTGCGGCGCTGTCGTGTATGAGGGGAGGAGGCGATATAAAAACTCATCAATCAGATCCTTGCTGGGCGGCTTTCTTCGCTTTGGCACGTGCTACTGCAGCGGCAATTCGGGCTTTTTTGTCATTTCCAGGGTCGTTTTCAGGCGCTTCATCTGGGCTGGCTTTCAGCGCCTCTGCACTATTACTTGATTCAGTTTGCGCTTCGGGCTTGGCATCTGCCTGACCTTCGGGGTTTTCGGTTGCCTGTGCAGCCTTCTGTTGCTCGGCTTTTTTTGCTTTGGCCCGGGCAATGGCTGCTGCTACCCGGTCGTTAGCTGGCTTGTTCGGCTCGCCAGTCGTGTCGCTGCCTGAGGCTGATGCAGTCTCGGCGGCTTTGGCTTCGCGCTCAGCCAGCGCCCGCTTACGAGCTTCAGCTGCGCGCTCATGGCGTTCAAGACGTTCCTGCTTTTCACGTTCGAGGCGAGCTTTGCGTGCTTCAAAACGTTCTTTGGCAATCTCGGCTTTTTGTTTCTCAATGTATTGTTCGCGCATATCCGCTTTAGCCTGGCGGTAATAATGGACCAATGGAATTTCGCTGGGGCAGACGTATGCACAGGCACCACACTCGATGCAGTCCGCCAGATGGTGCTCACGCAGGCCGTCATGGTCATGATCCCGGGCCAGCCAGTAAAGCTGTTGCGGCAACAATGACGCCGGGCAGACATCGGCACAGGCGCCACAGCGAATACAGGCCATCTCGGTAGTGGACGCAGGCAATTCGCGTTTGGCCGGAGCCAGGATGCAGTTACTGCCCTTGACGATAGGAACGTCCAGCGTAGGCAGGGTAAAGCCCATCATTGGACCGCCCATAATCACCCGGGCATTAGGGTAGGGCACATAACCGGCCTGTTTTAATAGCGTGTCGACAGGGGTACCCAGCATCGCCCAAACCGTCCCAGGCTGCTGCAATGCTTCTCCGGTCAGGGTAATAACCCGTTCCAGCAAAGGCTCACCGAGTATAATTGCGCGATACACCGCATACGCCGTACCTACATTCTGCATTAACAGGCCAACATCTTTGGGTAAACCGTTGGCCGGAACTTCGCGCCCGGTTAATAACTGAATTAACTGCCGCTCGCCGCCGGACGGATAACGGGTCGGCACTATACGTACAGCCAGGTTCTCGGTGCCGGAGCAGGCGTCCTGCATCGCTCTGATAGCTTCTGGTTTGTTATCTTCAATAGCAATAAGGACGTTCTTGACGCCGCTGATATGCTGCAAAATGCGAATGCCACGGACAATGCCGGCGGCATGTTCACGCATTAGACGGTCGTCGGAGACAATGTAAGGTTCACATTCCACGCCGTTTATAATTAAGTAATCAAGCTGACCATCAGCGGCAAGCTTTTGCGCCGTTGGAAAGGCAGCGCCGCCTAAACCGGCAATCCCAGCCTCGGCAATCAGCGCGATAAGTTCGCTGCTACTTAGTGCGGTGTAATCAGCAATGGGGTGTTTTTCAGCCCATTCATCTTCACCGTCACTGAGTAATTCAATAGTTGCAACCGGCAACGCGGACGGATGCGCGCTTGGGTGCTCCCCAATCCGTTTGATACGACCCGAGGTTGGTGCATGCACCGGCAGACCCGAATTCGGTCCCGGGGCAGTCAGGGGCTGGCCTTTTAAAACATGGTCACCCTCCTGCACAAGCACAGTGCCGGGCTGACCAATATGCTGCTTAAACGGGATCAATAAACGGGATGGTGGCGGGAGTCGACGGATAGCCGTTTTATTGGCCAGTTCTTTGCGCTGCGGCGGATGAATGCCGCCAGGAAACTGCCACAATTTACCAGCGGCTATATCATCCCGGTTACGCAGCAGGTCCTCGTGACTAAATTGATGGACTAATGAACTCACGATTTCACCTCAGTTGCTAATTGTGTGACCGGAATTTGTTCAAGATCCCACTTCCACCGTTCTGGTCCCTGCTGTAACTCGATCATGTCAATGCAGTCAACCGGGCAGGGCTCCACACAGAGGTCACACCCGGTGCATTCGTCGGCAATAACAGTATGCATTTGTTTCGTTGCACCGAGAATGGCATCCACTGGGCAGGCCTGGATGCACTTGGTGCAGCCAATGCATTCGTCTTCGCGTATATAGGCCACCTTTTTGACATCTTCGACGCCATGGGCGTCGTCCAGCGGCTTAGCTTCGCGACCCATTAAATCTGCTAACTGCTCGATGGTGCTTTGTCCGCCTGGAGGGCATTTATTTATATCATCTCCATTCGCTATCGCCTCCGCATAAGGGCGACATCCGGGGTACCCGCACTGACCACACTGGGTTTGCGGTAACAGACTGTCAATTTGCTCGACAATGGGATCTTTTTCGACCCGAAAACGAACGGCAGCGAAACCAAGCAATAAGCCAAAGGCTAATGCCAGCACTGCTAATGCGATAATACCTGCAACCATACTCATGAAACCGAGACCAATCCGCTGAAGCCCATAAACGCGAGTGACATCAGGCCTGCTGTAATCATACCAATAGCGGCCCCTTTAAAGGGTAGAGGTACGTCGGCAGCTGCTACACGTTCGCGCAGAGCAGAGAAAACAATAAGAACCAGTGAGAAACCGATGGCGGCGCCGAAGCCGAAGACTATCGACTGCATAAAGCTGTGCTGTTCGTTGATGTTCAGCAAAGCGACACCTAGTACCGCGCAGTTTGTAGTAATCAGGGGCAGAAATATGCCGAGCAACCGATAGAGCGTTGGGCTGGTCTTGTGTACTACCATTTCAGTAAACTGGACAACAACAGCAATGACTAATATAAAGCTTAAGGTGCGCAAAGCCATGAGATCGAACGGCTGTAATATATAGGCATTGACCAGATAGCTGCAGACTGAGGCCAGGGTCAGCACAAATGTCGTGGCAGCGGACATGCCTATGGCGGTTTCAAGGCGGTTGGAAACCCCCATAAACGGGCACAGGCCGAGAAACTGGACCAGAACAAAGTTGTTCACCAGCACGGTGGCAATTAGCAATACTAAGTAATCAGTCATTGAAGCTCGCGTTGTTATGATGGCAAAGGGTACACAGGGTAAAAACGCCTGCCAGAATCCCGCAAGAAAATTAACGGCCTATATTATCGGGGTTTAAGGCGTCATAAACAACACTTTGCAAGCGACTCTCGTAAAGCAGCGCTCTTTTCGGCTATTATGGCGTTTCTGCAGTAGTCGCAGACGGCCGTATCCGGGCATACGCAAGCCTTCAGTCAGGCCGGACTATAGGCCGGCAACTCGTTGGTAATTAAGTAATGGGAGAATGAATGACCAACATTTGGGAAGGTATTCGTCGGGTCGACGAATTTACTTTTTATTGGTTGTTCCGCCTGACACGCTGGGGGCGAGACAGTCGACTCGCCATCTGGATATCTCGTTCCGGGGATGGACCCTATTATGCTGCTCTTGCCAGTTTGTTTATTGTTGCGGCAGTTGAAGGCAGTGTTCTGTTCCTGCAGCGTGCTCTGATTGCCTTTGCCATTGAACTACCATTGTACTGGTGGCTAAAGAATACCTTACGAAGGGCGCGCCCTGCGCTTGAACGGCTCTCATTCCGGCCGGTAATAACCCCGGCCGACCGCTTTAGTTTTCCCTCAGGGCATGCCACAGCCGCTTTTCTGTTTGCCGGCTTGGCCGCGATTAGTTTCCCGGCCTGGGCGCTGATCTACTATGCATGGGCTTGTCTGGTTGGGCTTTCCAGGATTGCCTTAGGGGTTCACTTTCCGTCTGATATTTTGGCCGGCGCTTTGCTTGGAACTGGTATTGCCTGTTTTGTATTACAACTGCCGATTAATTAGCCGTTTGCGAATTTCAAATACAAAAAAACGACCTTGAGGTCGCTGCGGGATCTTTCTATTTAATTGATGAAAGGTATTTGCTTGAATGGCTCCCCAGGTTGGATTCGAACCAACGACACATGGATTAACAGTCCACCGCTCTAACCAACTGAGCTACTGGGGAATTGACAAGTCTTGCAAATGTTGCGGCAGCGAATTGGCTCCCCAGGTTGGATTCGAACCAACGACACATGGATTAACAGTCCACCGCTCTAACCAACTGAGCTACTGGGGAACTGCCGTCAACGGGGCGAAATATTAATGCCGTTACCTGAACCTGTCAACATGGAAAACAACAAAAAGCCCTTAAAAGATTCTGTTTGCCTGATTTTTGCTCTTCTTGGCCAAGAATCCGCCCCTAAGGCCTGAATTCATACGTTTTGCATCCTGATTTCAAACTGAGTATATCAAAAGGTATAAATGGCTGTTGTTTTTTTATCCACAGCTTCTGCGATCGCCCGCACCGTCAGCGATTGCGGATCTTATCCACTTTTTCTGTGGATAACTTTGTGGTTAAGTCTGTGGGCTATAAGCAGTGGTGGGCGCTGTAGCGATTTTGTAAGCATGGTTAAATATTGGCACGGTTTTTAAAAGTTCATATAAATCAATAAGTTATGAATATTGGTGACGTTTTAGCCGAGATGCGGGATTCCTGAACGATTTGCTTTTTTTCCATTCATCACCTGTGTATTTTATTTCCAGTCAAGTGATTTTTTATATCTTTTTTGCTTGCATTTCTTAGAATAGTCGTTCCATAGGCGCGGTTTAAAAAGCAGTTCCGTTATAACTTTGTAATAAATGCAAATTCAACGTTTTACAATAAAAAGTTATTACAATTGGCCTTAATACTACGACTTAAGTACCGAAAGGATACAAAAAAGCCCGCCTGAGCGAGTCAAGGCGGGCTTATTCTCAATGCAAGCAAGTAACTATAAAGATTCCGCAAAGGCTCTGATGCGTTTCACTGCTTCTTCAAGCACATCCATGCTGGTCGCAAAAGACAGACGGAAATAGCCTTGAGTACCGAAGGCTGAGCCTGGTACCAGGGCGACATTGGCTTCTTCCAGTAGCCGCTCGCATAGCGCGACATCAGTATCTACCCCTGCTTTACGCATTAAGCCAGTGACATTGGGGAAGGTATAGAAAGTGCCATGTCCCGGTAAGCACTGAATTCCAGGGATCTCGTGAAGCGCTTTAACCAGATAGTCGTGACGCTTTTTAAACTCTGTGACCATGGTTTGAATACAGCTCTGGTCGCCCTCTAAAGCGGCTAGCGCGGCGTGTTGTGACACGGCGGCAGGGTTCGAGGTGCTTTGCGACTGAACTTTTTTCATCGCTGCGATAATCGCTTTGGGGCCGGCTGCATAGCCAATCCGCCAACCAGTCATCGCATAGGCTTTAGACACCCCGGATAGAATAACGGTACGCTCAATCAGATCCGGCGCTACCATTGGCAGGTTTACGAAAGGTTCGTCACCCCACAGAATATGCTCATACATATCATCGGTAGCAATCAGAATGTTGGGATAATCTCGAAGGACTTCAGCAAGCGCTTTCAGTTCGTCGGCACTATAGGCCATCCCTGTTGGATTGGATGGGCTGTTGAGGAACAGCAATCGCGTTTTCTCGGTGATCGCAGAGCGCAGTTGATCAGCGGTAATCTTATACTCCTGCTCAATAGTCGCTTGCACAATCACAGGTTTGGCCCCAACCAGTAATGTCATGTCGGGGTAGGACACCCAGTAAGGGGCGGGAATAACGACTTCATCGCCTTCGTCCAGCCATGCCGTCAGCAGGTTGAAAATACTGTGTTTACCGCCACTGGAAATAAGCACCTGGTCGGGCGTGTAGCTGAGCTGATTATCCCGTTTGAATTTGTCACAAACAGCTTGTTTTAGTGCAGGAATGCCATCTACAGCGGTGTAACGTGTATGCCCTTCGTCGATAGCTTGTTTAGCCGCCTCACGAATAAATTCAGGGGTATCAAAATCGGGCTCACCGACACCCAACCCAATGACATCTTTACCTGCGGCTTTAAGTTCGGCAGCTTTTTGACTGACGGCTAACGTTGGGGAAGGCTTTATTGCGTTGACGCGACGGGACAGTTTGTAATCCACCAGAGCACCTTTTTACGTACACTAAAAATGAAATATGCAGAGCCTGCATGCGTGTTTGTTGCGCTGCTTATACTAAGCGGGGCGACACACAAAGTCCAGTAGCGGCTGGTCTAGTCAGTGTCGGCCAGGAGTCTTAAAGCGCCCGCCATACATGGCCAAAGGGCGATTATTAAGATATGCTATGGTCTTTCTTTGATTGCCCCGAAAAACCTCTTCAGGAGTCCCATGAGTCAGACCAGACCAGCACGGGTTATGCTCGACGCGCCAATTACGAAAACGTTGTGGCAAATGACCTGGCCGATGGTTTTTGGTGTCGCTACCCTGATTAGTTTCAACGTGGTTGATACCTTCTTTATTAGTTTACTCGGCACAGAAGCACTTGCCGCGATAGGCTTTACTTTTCCGGTGACATTTACCGTGATCAGCCTGACTATTGGTTTAGGCATCGGTACTTCGGCAGTCATTGCCCGTAAGCTAGGTGCAGAGAAAACTCGCCAAGCGCGCCATGTAGGAAGTTCGGCACTGTACCTTGCGGCGTTGCTGGTCGCCTTACTGTCATTAGCCGGCTGGTTACTGGCCCGGCCAATTTTCAGTGTGCTTGGCGCGACCGATGAGTTAATGCCACTTATCATGAGCTACATGAACTGGTGGTTTTTAGGTGCCGTGATGCTGGTGATACCCATGATTGGTAACAGCGTATTGCGCGCATCAGGGGATACTAAAACACCATCAATGATTATGGCCCTGGGCGGGGTACTGAATGCGATTTTTGACCCACTGCTAATTTTTGGCTGGGGGCCTGTCCCAGCGCTCGGCATGCAAGGGGCCGCTCTGGCCAGTGTCCTGTCCTGGAGCATTGGTTTTGTATTGATTGTGTACTGGCTGGTGGTGCGTAAGAAATTGATTGACCCCTGGCCACCTTCGTTTTCTGTTTTTGTTGCATCATCGAGACGGCTTCTTAGTATTGGCTTGCCAGCTGCAGGGGCAAATATGATGACGCCGTTGGCGATGGGCATCATGACCGCCATTGTTGCTACCTACGGGGCAGCGGCTGTGGCTGGCTTTGGTGCCGGGATACGATTGGAATCCCTGGCATCGATCTTTATTTTAGCGCTGTCTATGAGTTTACCGCCTTTTATCAGCCAGAACTTTGGTGCCGGTAAAATGGACCGGGTGCGGGCTGCATACCGCACTGCGCTAGCGGCCGTATTTATTATTCAGTTAGTCATCTATGGGCTTATGGTCGTCTGCCTGCCGCTGATCCAAATGGCCTTTGCCCGCGAAGGAGCGGTTGCTCAGGTACTGGCCTGGTTTGTCTGGATCATGCCACTCAGCTATGGTTTACAGGGGTGGGTGATCCTAACCAACTCGTCGATGAATGCGTTGCACATGCCACTACGCGCCTTGCTGCTGAGCATGGTGCGGTTGTTTATGCTGTTTGTGCCTTTGTCTTATTTGGGCAGCCATCTGGCGGGCTTGCAAGGTCTTTTTGTGGGTGGCCTGATTGCGAACATTCTCACTGCGATTGTGTCTTATCACTGGTTTATGCGTATCCTGAATGACTACGAACAGGATACCGGGCCTTTGCAAATGGCCGGCCCGGTTACGAGCCCGGGTGCCCGGTCAGGTAAATAACGAGGAAACGAATGTCACGTAAGTTTGAACTTGTCTCTGATTATAAACCTGCCGGTGATCAGCCTGCTGCCATCGAGAAGCTGGTGGAAAACATTGATGCTGGGCTGGCGCACCAAACGTTACTCGGGGTTACTGGCTCGGGAAAGACCTTCACCATGGCGAATGTCATTGAGCAGACCAATCGTCCGACCTTAATCCTTGCCCACAATAAAACCCTGGCCGCCCAGCTGTATGGCGAAATGAAAGAATTTTTTCCCAATAACGCAGTGGAATATTTCGTTTCCTATTACGATTACTACCAGCCTGAAGCCTATGTGCCGACTACTGATACCTTTATAGAAAAAGATGCCTCGGTGAACGACCATATTGAACAAATGCGTTTGTCGGCGACCAAGGCGCTAATGGAACGCCGTGACGTGGTTCTGATTGCCTCTGTCTCCGCCATTTATGGTCTTGGCGATCCTGAATCCTATATGAAGATGATGTTGCACCTGCGCCGTGGCGACATCGTTGACCAGCGCGACATGGTGCGCACATTGGCGACTTTGCAGTACACCCGCAATGATCAGGCGTTTGAGCGGGGCACCTACCGTGTCCGCGGCGAAGTCATTGACATCTTTCCGGCAGAATCCGATGAAGCGGCGGTTCGGGTGGAAATGTTTGACGATGAAATCGAACGGATAAGTTTGTTTGAGCCCTTGACCGGACAGCTTCTGCAGGCAGATATCGCGCGTTTCACGGTGTACCCGAAAACTCACTATGTGACGCCGCGGGAAAAAATCATTGATGCCATTGACCATATAAAAGCAGAGCTGAAAGACCGCCGCGAGCAGTTTTTTGGCGAGAATAAGCTGATTGAAGAGCAGCGTATTCGCGAACGGACTCAGTTTGATATCGAAATGATGCTGGAGCTTGGTTATTGCTCAGGTATCGAAAACTACTCCCGTTATCTGTCGGGCCGGGCACCCGGTGAGCCGCCACCAACGCTGATGGATTACTTGCCGGACGACGCACTGCTTATTATTGATGAATCCCATGTCACCGTGTCCCAAGTCGGCGCGATGTATAAAGGGGACCGCTCGCGCAAAGAGAATCTGGTAGGGTACGGCTTTCGCTTACCGTCAGCGCTGGATAACCGGCCGCTGAAGTTTGATGAGTTTGAAGCCATCGCTCCGCAAACCATTTATGTGTCCGCTACGCCGGGAAATTATGAACTTGAACGCAGCGGTGGTGAAACGGTTGAGCAAGTAGTACGACCGACAGGCTTGCTTGACCCGATTATTGAAATTCGCCCGGTGGGCAGCCAGGTGGATGATCTAATGTCGGAGATCCGGATACGCGCAGAAGCAGGTGAACGCGTACTGGCAACAACACTGACCAAACGGATGGCTGAAGACCTGACCGATTATCTGGACGAGCATGGGATCCGGGTGCGCTACCTGCATTCCGACATTGATACCGTGGAGCGAATGGAGATCATCCGTGACTTGCGCCTTGGTGAATTTGATTGTCTGGTCGGCATCAACCTGTTGCGAGAGGGCCTGGATATGCCTGAAGTGTCGCTGGTTGCTATTCTGGATGCAGATAAAGAGGGCTTCCTGCGCGCTGAGCGATCACTAATTCAGACTATTGGTCGTGCGGCGCGTAATATTAATGGTCGCGCTATTTTATATGCAGACCGCATTACGGGCTCGATGCAGCGAGCTATTGACGAAACCGATCGTCGCCGTAAAATCCAGGTCGCATACAATGAAGAACATGGCATTACCCCGCTTGGGCTGAATAAGAAAATCACCGACGTCATGGATCTCGGTGGTGGAGCTGCTCGCAAACGCAAGAAAGAAGTGGCACGACTGAAAAAAGACTTGCCAGTGTATCGCAACAGCAAAGATATTCTGAAAGCTATCGCAGCTCAGGAAAAAGCCATGTACAAAGCTGCCCAGGACCTCGAGTTTGAAAAAGCGGCCAACATTCGCGACGAGCTGCACGAGCTGCGTGAACAGTTGAAGGAATATGGTTAATGAACAAAAGAGCAGGGGCCTTGGCGCTAATCTTTTCTCTGTATATAGGCAGCGCAATTGGCGACACGGCGCCGGCATCTGAAAGTAATGAGAACGGGAATCTTAGCCTTCCTCAAGATTGTTTTGATAGCGCAAATACGGTTGAACCCTGCCAGATTTTATATCGCTACGCCGAACTGCTGGGATTTGCCAACATTCCTGACTACGTAGGGTTTATTCAGAGCATAATCGCCGAAGGGCGCGGTGAGGCAGCGGTAGTCCCGTTACGTGACACTGCTGAGTTTAAGCGATTCATAGCGGTGATGAATAGTGATGAACGCCCCTCTGTAGCAATGCAACAGGAAATGGCTCAGTTCCTGTCCCACCGTTTCCAGGTGCTCGCCGATGTGCGCCATGCCCAGGATTGGGTATCAATGCAAATCCAGGAGGCTTTTTTTCTCCGCTTAGCGGATTTTAACGCCGGGCTTTTCCCCGAGCTTGATGAGCTTGCAGCGATCGAGGCTACTTTTTTGCAAGCGAATCCGCGCCTTCCTGAGGTGTTGCGTCAACTTAGTCCCTTGACGGAAGGAGAGGGTATACTTGTCGAGGGCGACGATCCTCCTGAGGTACTGTCCTGGCTGACGTCCTTATACGGCCTGGATGACGAGTACGCCACCCAGGCTTTACTGCTGGAACTGGTCAATCTAGATAGCTTTGGCGGCAATCCGTTTGATTTAATGCTGCTTGATCAACGGCCGGGAATAGGCCCTCTGCTCAATTTGCCGCTGGATAGCCCCATCGTGATGACGAAGGCACTGCAGGAGGATATCGCGCTGCTGCAACAAGCCAGCTCGACCGACACTGCGAACACGCTGCAAAATAGCCATTTTGATGAGCCATTCAGGATCAATAACTTACTTTCCTTACTGGCGTTTGCAGCAAGAGTGTCAGAGTCTCAACCACGTATTCCCTACGCGCGTTCAACTAGCCTGGTGGATTTGCATGTGTACCTTGAGACTGAGGTGTTTGCTCAATTGATGGATGAAGCCGGTGCTAGCGAGCATGCCGATGCCAGTATTGTGGCTACGATACTGGCTTTGCGCTCGGGAGCTAGCCTGCCCATAATGGGGAGTCGGCTGGTGCAGCTGGAAGATGTGCAAAGTGGCAATTATGCGGTGGTAGAACTGACGCCCTTTACCGGGCGTCTTGTCGACGTTCATGTGGCAGGGTATGAGAACAACGCAGCCTTCAGCCAGGCTGACTAAATTACCAGCAAACAAGTGCTCAAGGCGCAATTTGTTGTTGACAGCTTTTCGCCGATCTCTATAATAGCGCCCCGCAGTCCAGCGAAATATGGGTGGTTAGCTCAGCTGGGAGAGCATCGCCCTTACAAGGCGAGGGTCACTGGTTCGAGCCCAGTACCACCCACCATTTTGTGGCTGCAATTTAGACAAGAAATGCTGAGATACACCAAGATGGGTGGTTAGCTCAGCTGGGAGAGCATCGCCCTTACAAGGCGAGGGTCACTGGTTCGAGCCCAGTACCACCCACCAGCATTTCACATATCCCAGGCACGCCTCACAGGCGCTGCCATGACCTCAAGGTCGACCACGATGGGTGGTTAGCTCAGCTGGGAGAGCATCGCCCTTACAAGGCGAGGGTCACTGGTTCGAGCCCAGTACCACCCACCAATTTCTGTCTGTATTATTCTCGTTCTGTTCTATACCAATCTCGCGGCGCTTAATGGCTGTGGCAAAACCTATGCGCATTGGCGAGTTGACCGCTGAAGGGTGAAAAATCCTTTATCTCAATCGATATTATTGATTTTCATTATTAATGAGAACTATTATCATTAAAGATAGTCTATTAAGGTAATCAGGTATTGAGGAGTTGTCGGTATGCATTTCATGAATAAAACACTAACCTTTGCGGTGGTTCACTTCTGTGTTGCGTTTACCGTAACCTGGTTGCTGACAGGCAGCTTTGTACTTGGCGGACTGATCGCGATGATTGAGCCTGCGGTCAATACGGTCGCTTACTTCTTTCATGAGAAAGCCTGGGCCCGTTTTGGCGGCCAGGACCTGGAAAAGCCGGTTACACTTACTATTAAGTAACCGGCAGACGGAGAGGGGCTTAGTTCCAGTCGGTCAGCATGACTGCAGTGGGACGGTCATCTGATTGGCCGAGGTATTCGAACTCGAGTGAAATGGTACCGCCATCATTACTCATATCGACCAGTTGATCACAATTTATGTTCTGCGCACAAACAAAAGACTCATCCAGGAATAAATAGTATCCCTCATTATCTTCATCGATTTGGAAGGTATTATCATTGCGCAAGAAGACCCCGTCGAAGGAATAAACTGTACCCACTTCATCCTCGCTGCTATCCAGTATTTCAAGCAAACGATATTCGTGCATAGGTCCATCCTCCGGTGGTTCGGCGTAAGTAACCACTTCAATTCGCGCCGTTACTTGGTAACCCCAACGGAAAGTGAAATCTTCAATCCATGGCGCGGTAGTTTGTTGACCTGATTCGCGTTCTATGGAATAACCAAGTGAAGTAAAGAATGCTCCATTAAAGATCGCGGGTTGGCCATCAATAACGACAACTTCCCGAGTATAGGTATCGCCTTTTTCATCAGACGAATTGCAGCCAGTTAGCAGCACTGCCAACGTCAGACTGCTAACTTTTAGAATCAACGACAATTGAGGTTTGAGCATGACAACATCCTTATTTTGTTTAGGTTGTTTATCGTACTTTCGTGTTGATTAAATGTAAATATGTTACGTTTGGGATTTTTGTAAAGTGAGCGGAGAAAGCGGTCTGTAGCAGTAATAAACTCAGCTCTGTATTAAACACAACACGACCCTATACCGCGGTCCATTAGCGCTGTGGTAGACTATCGGCATTTGTACATTCACGTGAATCTCAAGGTTAAGTTTCTATGAGCATAGTCTCTCGTTTTGCGCCAAGTCCTACTGGTTATTTGCATGTTGGTGGAGCTCGTACCGCTCTTTATTCCTGGCTGGTGGCGAAAGCTGCGGGCGGTAAATTTATTCTACGGATAGAAGATACGGACCGCGAACGTTCAACTCAACCGGCGATTGATGCGATTCTTGAAGGTATGCAGTGGCTGGGGCTGGATTACGACGAAGGGCCTTATTATCAGACTCAGCGTTTTGAACGCTATCAGCAACTGATCGACCGTTTGCTTGACGAAGGCAAAGCCTATAAATGTTACTGCTCGATTGAGCGGTTGGAGAAAATGCGTGAAGAGCAAATGGCTGCAGGTGAGAAACCTCGTTACGACGGTGCCTGTCGCGATCAGGAAGAACAGCCGGGTAAGCCCTATGTTATCCGTTTTCGTAACCCGCAAGAGGGGTCTGTGATCTTCGATGACCATGTACGTGGACGCATCGAATTTTCCAATCAGGAACTGGATGACCTGATTATTGCGCGCACTGATGGCACGCCGACCTACAACTTTTGTGTTGTCGTCGATGACTGGGATATGGGGATCACTCATGTCGTGCGCGGCGAAGACCATATCAACAATACACCGCGGCAGATTAACATTCTCAAAGCACTTGGCGCGCCTGTGCCTGAGTATGCTCATGTATCGATGATTCTCGGCGACGACGGTAAGAAACTGTCAAAGCGCCATGGCGCGGTAAGTGTCATGGAATACCGTGACAACGGCTACTTACCGCAGGCATTGCTGAACTACCTGGTTCGGCTCGGTTGGTCCCATGGTGACCAGGAAGTCTTTTCGGTTGATGAGATGATTAAGTTGTTCAAATTGTCGGATATCAACAAGGCGGCCTCGGCATTTAATACCGAAAAATTGAACTGGCTGAACCAGCATTATATGAAGTCACTGCCCGCCGACGAAGTTGCCACCGAGCTTGCCTGGCATTTTAATAAGCTAGGGGTCGATACCAGTGACGGCCCAGCGTTGACTGACATTGTCAGCCTGCAGGCGGAACGTGTTAAAACGTTGAAAGAAATGGCTGAGATTAGTCGCTATTTCTTTGAGCAAGTGACTGAATTTGAAGCTGGTGCCGCGAAAAAGCATTTGCGCCCAGTGGCCGGAGCTGCTTTAGCGCTGGTTCGCGATAAACTAGCCGACTTGACGTCATGGAACCAGGACGGCATTCAGCAGGCCATTCAGGCTACCTGTAGTGAGCTTGATATTGGTATGGGTAAAGTTGGTATGCCATTACGTGTAGCTGCCACTGGCGGTGGTAATTCACCCTCACTGGATGCGACATTGGCTGCATTACCACAAGCAACCGTGGTGGCACGGATTAACCTAGCGTTAGAATTTATAAAAGCGCGGGAGGAGCAAAGCTAAAATGCCGAAAGTAAAAGAACTCATTAATAACAATAAGGAGTGGGCCAAGCGTAAGATTGAAGAAGATCCTGATTTCTTCAACCGCCTGGTCAATCAGCAAAAACCTGAGTACCTTTGGATTGGCTGTTCTGACAGTCGGGTGCCTGCAAATCAGATCGTAGGAATGGCGCCTGGTGAACTTTTTGTGCATCGGAATGTGGCTAATCAGATTGTACAAACTGACTTTAATTGCCTGTCTGTGGTGCAATTTGCGGTAGACGCCCTGAAAGTTAAACATATCCTTGTGGTCGGCCACTATGGCTGTGGTGGCGTGGCGGCGGCGATGGACAACAGCGCACACGGCCTGGTTGATAACTGGCTGTTTCCGATCAAAGACATTTTCCGTGAGAATCGGCGAGAGCTTGAAGGTTTGCCGTATGATCCGCGATTAGATCGCTTATGTGAGCTGAACGTCATCGAACAGGTACGTAACCTGGCCAAAAGTCACACTATCCAGGAAGCCTGGAATCGTGGTCAGGAGCTCACTATTCATGGCTGGATATACAGCGTAAAAGACGGCCTGGTTCGCGATCTTGACGTGACTATGTCGGACCGTGAAGGGGTAGAGCGGATCTACCATTTCGACTGTCCAAATGGTGATTGCTAACCAGCGACAGGGGAGCCGTTTGCGGGATCGTTTAGGTGAAAGAAAACTTGTCAAAACGCAGCTTTTTGATTGTTTTTGCGTCGAATTGTTAAAAAATTGACCGAATAGAAAGAAGTTACGAAAAAAGTATTGACAGTTTTTTAGTGACCCTTATAATTCGCCCCGCTGTCAGGGTAAAGCAATCGGTGAAGCGATTGTTTATCAGGATGGGGCTATAGCTCAGCTGGGAGAGCGCTTGCATGGCATGCAAGAGGTCAGCGGTTCGATCCCGCTTAGCTCCACCAAACCTGTCATAACTGAGTCCGGGTCCCCATCGTCTAGAGGCCTAGGACACCGCCCTTTCACGGCGGTAACAGGGGTTCGAATCCCCTTGGGGACGCCATCTTTTATGTGCCTTTGGCACTAAAAAGAAGATCTTGTGGTATGCGTGAGTGCGAGTAAAACAGCGCAAGGGCAACACAAGGTAAACGTGACTTAGTTAACAGCGATTGAAATTTTGCGTCCCCATCGTCTAGAGGCCTAGGACACCGCCCTTTCACGGCGGTAACAGGGGTTCGAATCCCCTTGGGGACGCCACTTTCAATATGAACAACGGCACATGCCGTGAGATTGGCCGCCGTGAGGCGGTGCCCCAGGGACACCGCGCCAAGCTTTGGCACGGCAATACCAGGGGTACGCATTCCTTTGGGGACGCCACTTTCAATATCAACAGCAGTCCAGGGTCCCCATCGTCTAGAGGCCTAGGACACCGCCCTTTCACGGCGGTAACAGGGGTTCGAATCCCCTTGGGGA
Source organism: Aliidiomarina soli (assembly GCF_003986975.1). GTDB lineage: Bacteria > Pseudomonadota > Gammaproteobacteria > Enterobacterales > Alteromonadaceae > Aliidiomarina > Aliidiomarina soli. Next base: position 177,757 of record NZ_PIPO01000003.1, read on the forward strand.
CGCCACTTCTTGAATTCATATCTATTTCTCTGTTTGAGCGTTGCCGTGAAGGCGTTGTCTTGAGGACACCGCGCTGAACCTTTGGCACGGCGGTAACAGGGGTTCGAATCCCCTTGGGGACGCCACTTCTTGAAATCTTACCTGCCACAATTCTTTTGTTTCAACATCCAAGTCGTTAAGTTGTTCGTATACAATGCCTTAAACCAAACAAGTTGAGTGAGGCGCAGGCATGGCAGTAACCCCCCCCGTAGCAGTAATCAGTGGCGCAAGCCAGCGACTCGGTCTACATATGACCCGATCGTTGTTAGCCAACGACTGGAAAGTGATAGTGCTGACACGCAGCTTCAGTGGAGAACTTGCTGCGTTAACGAATGACACCGCCACAGACCCGGATAAGTTAATTGGTGTTGAGTTTGATGCCCTTGATGACGCCAGCGTCAGCCACGCCATTGAGACTATCCAGCAGCACACTAAGCACATTGAGCTGCTACTCCACAACGCTTCTATTTATGAAAAAGACAGTGCCCATGAAGGGCAGCTGGAAGACTTTTACGACGCCCTTTATCAGATCCACATGAAGTTGCCCGCACGCCTCAATAGCAGCTTAAGCAAGCAGCTTAGGGAGAGTATTCTGGACCACGGCAATGTGATTCATATAACTGATATTTACGTCGATAATCCCAATGCTGACTATGCACTGTACTGCTCAACGAAAGCGGGCTCAGAAAACCTGATGAAGAGTTTTGCCAAGCGGCTGGCACCTAAGGTGCGGGTTAACGCCATACAGCCAGGGCCGGTTAAGTTTTTACCTGAGCATAGTGCGGGTGAACAATCTAAAGTCTTAGCAGAGACTCTGCTCGCGGTCGAAGGTGGATTCGAAGCATTGGAAAAGGCGATCTACGCTATCCTCGACAACCATTACATGACCGCCAGCGTGGTTCGTGTAGACGGTGGCCGCGCGCTGGCCTAGCTGGTGTCCCCATAAGGAAACAGGGTGAGTCGTCGAGCTGAGACTCTCCGCCGATCTCTCAGCTGAGGCAAGCACCTGGCGCACATAGGGTTCAGTAAAACACTTGAGGACGCTGGGGTTCAACTGACTTTGCTGGGCTAAAATATCGATATCAAGCGGTCGGTCTTTGATACTGCTTAGCGGATCGTTGCGGTTCCGGCCCAGGCTTTCCTCAAGCTCATTACACCAGGCTTTCAACTGCTCTGGTGTCCAGTTACTTTCAATCACGACCAGTGTATTGAGGAATCTCCGTTGACTTTCGATCGAGACCGGCTCGGTTTCAATTATTGGCCATAGTATTATCTGCGCAAACTGTGCTTGCAGTTTGTGTAGTGCAGTCTGCAAATTAGGGGTGGGTTGCAGATTACTGCCAAGTCCGAGGAAGTAGTAATAGCCTGCTGTCATTCGCTGGCTGCCTGTTCAGCGATAGCCCGCAATTGGGGCTCCATGATATCAGCAATGGCCTCCTGGGCCTGCAGGTTGGGGTGAATGCCGTCGCTTTGCATCAACCCGGGGTCAGTGGCAATATCAAGCATGAAAAAGGGCACCAGCTCGATATTATGCTGCTCGGCAATGTCAGCAAACAAGCTACGGAACTGGTCGGTGTAGCGTGGACCCATGTTGGGCGGAATTTCGATTTGGCTGAGTGCGACATGAATATCACGGTTTTGCAGATAGTGAATCATTTCGCTCAGATTGCTGCGAATACTGTCGATTTGGAATCCACGCAGGCCGTCATTGCCGCCGAGTTCAATAAAAACAGCGTCTGGTTGATGGCGTTCAACCACCTCGGCAAGGCGTCTTAACCCGCCCTGAGTGGTATCACCACTAATACTGGCGTTAATAATACTGTATTCTGGATAGTCCTGTTGCCAGCGGCGTTCGATTTCAGCGACCCAGGTGTCGGCTTGAGAAATGCCATAGCCAGCGCTGAGGCTGTCACCAAAAATTAAAAGTGAAACATTTGCGCTTGCCGGCCGTATAACCAGCAAAAGCACGAGCATTGAGCTGACATAAAGGAATTTTTTCATCATATGATTATTCAAACCACCGCTGTTTCGAAAAAAGTTGAGACCAGTGCAGGCCCACTCACTATTCTACACGCAATTACTCTTGCTATTAAAGCGGGTGAAAGCGTCGCCATTGTGGGAGCTTCCGGCTCAGGTAAATCCACTTTGTTGTCACTGTTGGCCGGGCTGGATATTGCCACGACAGGCCAAGTCCTTATAGATAACGAAAATTTAGGCGATTTGGATGAGGAGCAGCGAGCAAAAATACGCGCGGATAAAGTCGGCTTTATTTTTCAGTCATTTCTGCTGATTCCAAGCCTGACTGCACTGGAAAACGTCATGCTGCCCGCCGAGCTGGCCGGGCGTAAAGATGCCGAAGATCAGGCACGGGAATTACTTGGCAAGGTAGGCCTGGGTGAACGTTTAACCCATTATCCGAATCAATTGTCTGGTGGTGAACAACAACGCGTTGCTATTGCCCGGGCATTTATTGGTCAGCCTAAAATACTCTTTGCTGATGAACCAACTGGTAATCTCGATAGCACCACCGGGCATACCGTGGAGGCATTACTGTTCGAGATGAACAAAGCACATGGTACTACGCTGGTGATGGTCACTCACGACAGCACGTTGGCACAAAAATGCGATCGCGTGCTGGAGATGCAGGCAGGTGAACTGAAGGAGCAGTCAGTCAATGTGGCATAAAATATCCTGGCGTTTACTGCAGCATGAACTGAGGCGTGGTGAACTGACGATCATGGCTGCAGCCATAGCGTTGTCGGTTTGCGCCGTACTCTCGCTGTCGTTGTTTTCTGAACGTCTGCAGGCCGGTTTACTGGAGCGAAGCGCAGAATTCCTTGCTGCCGACCGGGTGCTTCGTTCGCGCGATGAAGTGAATACAGAGTGGCTGCAGCAAGCCAGCGACGAAGGCTTGCGCTGGGCACGCCGAACCAGTTTCAATTCAATGGCCTTTGCAGCCAATGATATGGCACTGGTCGATATTAAAGCCGTCAGCAGCGAATACCCGTTGCGCGGCCAGCTTGAAGTGGGCAATCAGGCATTTGCGGAAGGCGCGCCGACTGACGAGTTGCCTCAGTCCGGCGAAGCCTGGGTGGCGTCACAGCTTTTTCAGCGACTTGAATTAGCCTTGGGTGACACACTGGAAATTGGTAACAGCGAATTCACCGTGACTCAGGTTCTGACCCACGAACCAGATTCCGGACTGAATGTGTTTACTGACAGTCCAAATGTGTTGATTGGCTATGATGATCTCGCCGCGACGGGCTTGATTCAACCTGGTAGCCGGGTTAATTACCATTACTTATTTGCCGGCGACAACGCCGATATCGAACGTTTTGAAAGCTGGCTGCTGCCCCAGCTCGATGATGTGACTCAACGCTGGCAGGGAATCACTGACGGTGACACACCGCTGGCAAGCTCACTGCAGCGGGCTGAGCAATTTATGCTGCTGGCCAGTCTGCTGGGGGTGGTGTTAGCCGCCACAGCGGTGGCAGTCGCTGCTCAGCGTTATTGCCAGCGCAATTACGATGCGGTGGCCATTATGAAAACACTGGGTGGATCGCGCGGCCTGATTTCGCGTATTTTCACCCTCCATTTGTTGCTGCTGACGTTCTTTAGTATCGCCCTGGGTACGCTGCTGGGTTACCTATTGCAGGCTGGGGTGATCTACTTTGTCGCTGCATATCTTGAACAAAGTCTGCCGTCCGCTGGTAGTGGGCCGTATTTTCTGGCCATCGGAACGGGCTTGCTCTGTGCGCTTATGTTCAGCCTCTACCCGTTACTGCGACTGATCAAAGTACCGCCGTTGCGAGTGCTGCAACGTGACCTTGCGCAGTCGAGCTTGCGTGCCTGGCTGCAGTGGTTGATTGGTGGCGGCACTATTTATGTATTAATGGTGGTGTATTCCTCCAGCTGGTTGCTATCGGCAGCCTTGTTTGCCGGCGGCTCGATGGCGGTGCTGGTATTGCTCGGGATCAGTCGCCTGTTTATCCGTGCTAGTCGCACGGCAGGTATGCAGGCAGGCAGTAGCTGGCGTTTGGCAATGGCAGGAATGCAGCGTCGTGCCAAGCAGAACTCAGTGCAGATGATAAGCTTTGCCACCGCCCTGATGCTTTTCCTGTTGGTTCTGGCCTTGCGTAACGAGCTGCTTGCTGACTGGCAGAATCAACTGCCCGATGATGCGCCTAACTATTTTGTCGTCAATGTCGCCGATGACCAGGTTGCCGAACTGAACGCTATGTTTGAGCGGGAACAGATCTCGGCGACTGATTTGTACCCGATTGTACCGGGTCGGCTGATGGCGATTAACGATGAACTGGTGCGTGACGCGGTGAGCAAAGAAGAGCGTGATGCCAGCGAATTCCGCGAAGGTTTCGGCCGCGAGCTGCAGCTAACCTGGCGCGCTGATCTGCCACCGAATAATGACTTGACTGCAGGTGACTGGTTTAGCGAGGAAGAGACAGGTTCAGTCTCTGTTGAGTCGCAAGTAGCTGATCGACTCAACCTGGTCGTGGGTGACGAGCTGCGCTTCTCGGTGGGGGGCGACGAGTTTACTGTGCCGGTGAGTAGTATTCGTGAAGTCGACTGGAATACGATGCAGCCGAATTTCTATATGATTTTTGATCCGGCCACGTTGCAGACCAGTTCGGCAACTTACATTGCCAGTTTTTACCTGGCGCCCGAGCGAAGCGATGAACTCTATGAACTGTTTCGTAATTTCCCCCAGGTCTCGCTGATTGATGTCGATACCATTATTGGTCAGTTGCGTGAGGTTATAGAGCAGGTCTCGCTGGCGATTACCTTTGTACTGGTGCTGGTGGTCTTAGCGGGTGCTCTGGTACTGGTGGCGCAGGTACAGGCGACCCTGGAAGAGCGCGAAAAAGAACTGGTGATTCTGCGCACTCTGGGTGCTCCGGGCAAGTTACTGTCCCGGGCTGTGACTTATGAGTTTGTTATTTTAGGAGCGCTGGCGGGCCTCATTGCGGCGGTCGCCATGGAGTTATCAGTGTTTCTGCTGCAAACTCAGGTCTTTGCGATGCAACCCAGTATTCACTGGCGTTTCTGGATTCTGGGGCCGGTATTAGGCGCTACCATTGTTGCCTTATTAGGCAAGGCGGTTTGCGCCCGGCTACTGGCCCAGAATGCAGCGGGTCTGATCCGCCGGCTTAGCTGATGGCAGTGGTCGCTCGAGTTTACGCCTTGCAACATTGTTGCAAGGCGTCTCGCACGGTACTGTGGCGGAATTCAAACCCGTGTTGCTGGATACGCTCCGGAAGTACTGCCTGACCGGTCAGGATCATATCGGCCATTTCACCGAGCAAGGCCCGCATTACCACAGCAGGAACCCGCAACAGACAAGGTCGGTTGAGCACCCGGGCTAAGGTGCGGCTGAATTCTTCATTGCTGACGGGGTTGGGCGCCGTAGCGTTATATGGGCCTTTGCATTCCTCGTTATTCAGTAGGTAGAGAATGAGATCGACCATGTCGTCGAGGTGAATCCAGGACATCATTTGTTTCCCATCGCCAATCGGGCCACCTAAACCGAATTTAAATGGCAGGGCCATACGCTGTAAGGCTCCGCCATCCTGGGCCAGCACTATACCTGTTCGCAGCAGGCATACCCGGGTTTTGTCCGACTCGGCCTGTATCGCAAGGGCTTCCCAGTGGGCGCATAAACGATGGGTAAACTCATCGTGAACCTTGTGGCTGTCCTCGGTCACCGGCTCGCGACCCTGGCGACCATAGTAACCAATAGCTGAACCCGAGATCAGCACCCCCGGTGGCTGATCACTGGCTTCGAATAAGTGCGCTAATTGCTCAGTAATCTGCCAGCGACTCTGTTCAATTCGGCGCTTCTGGTCATTACTCCAGCGTTTGTCTGCAATGGGCTCACCGGCTAAATTGATCACCGCGTCAAACGGGTTGAGGTCGTTCAGCTCGCTGAGCTGGGTAATGACCTCTATATCATGGCCTAGTTTCTGATAGGCCTTGTTTGCGTTGCGGGTTAACACCGTTAACTGGTGCTGGTTGCGTAATTTTTTATACAGCGCTGTACCGATAAGACCGGTTGCGCCTGTTATTAATAGTTTCATGAACATGCCTATGTTGTTGTGCTCAGTGACTTAGTTCAAGTAAAGCAGCTTTTCGCTCACATTGCTCAAACGCATCAGCTTGAGTACACTGTTTTCATTGTCGTGCATAGCCAGGGCTTAACCTCAGTAAGGATTACGATGAACAACTCAGCTCAGATTACTTCGGCCGGAAAGATATTGTTTACCATGGCTGCCATTGTGGTGGTTTTGGCCGGCGTGCAGGCGGCCAGTGTCGTAGTAGTGCCGGTTTTGCTGGCGTTGTTCATAGCGATTATTTGTCACCCGTTGATTGAATGGTTTCACCGCCAGGGGTTACCGCGTTTTCTGGCCTTACTGCCGGTAGTCGGAGTTATTGCGATCATCGTTTTATTGCTGACAGGGTTGGTTGTACAGTCGGTCAACGAGTTTACCCAAAAGCTGCCAGAGTATCGCGATCGCAGCGCCGCCCAGTTTGAATGGTTAGTGGCGCAGGCTGAATCCTACAATATATCCCTCAACTGGGAACTGTTGCAGTCCCAGCTGGACCCGTCCCGCGCCATTAACCTCACCGTGAATATGCTCAGCGGTGTCGGTAACTTCATGGCCAGTTTCGTTATCGTGTTATTAATTATGGTGTTTATGATAGGCGAAGCGCGCATAGTGCCAGCTAAAATACGCCTTGCCATTAAACATCCGGAACGGACGATGGGCAATGTCGGTGCAATTTTGCATGCCATCAATAAGTACCTGGCACTGAAAACGCTGATCAGTTTGTTTACCGGGGTGCTGATAGGTTTCAGTCTATGGTTGATGAACATTGACCACTATTTACTCTGGGGCGTGGTCGCCTTTCTGTTTAATTACATTCCAAATATTGGTTCTATTCTCGCCTCAGTACCAGCGATAATTATGGCTTTGATCCAGTACAACCCCTGGATAGCGGGGGCCGTCGCGCTGCTTTATCTGGCGGTGAATGTCATTATGGGGAACATTATTGAACCGAGAGTGATGGGCCGTGGACTTGGCCTTTCAACCCTGGTCGTGTTTTTATCTTTATTGTTCTGGGGCTGGATGCTGGGTCCCGTCGGTATGCTGCTGTCGGTTCCTTTAACCATGGTGGTGAAGATAGCCTTAATGGAGAGCGATAGTACGCGTTGGCTGGCAATTGCTTTGGCTGGTGATGAAATTCTGAGAATGGCCGATAACGAAGAAGGAAGCGGGGCTGCAGGTCTCGAAAATACACACGTCATGGCTGAACCGGCGGAAACGAAAAGGCAGTAAAGCCAGGAGCTAACCTAGTGTCGAGTAACATGGTCCCGGAAAATACCGTCTCAAAAGGACGGTCTGCACAGAACAGCCGGGTTAAAACAGGGCCGGATGTATTCCGCCAGCGGCAGTCGGATGTGCAGAACGATGCGCGCCTTGCCAGCATGCGCAATGCTCCGCGCGCTGAACTGACACGGGTCACCAATGATCAGATCAACCGTATTGGTCCGCCACCGCCAGCCATCAATCAGGGAGCCTCGATGGAAAGCGGTGTCAACAAGCCCCGCGGAGTCGGGGCCGTGGGTAACCTGATAGACGCCTGGGCCTAGCAGGCGCCGTCTTATGTACTACTTGATGGTAGCTGCTTTCATGTCGCCGATAAACTCAGCAAGACTTGCCAGCATTGCCGTCTTGTCATCCAGATGCTGTTCAATCCGCTGAACCACCGCAGAGCCACTGATAGCGCCGGCCGCCCCAGCCTCAATAGCCTGGCGAACGTGCTCTGGCGCTGAAATCCCGAAGCCAAGTACCGCCGGCGCGCCTCCCTGTTGCTTGAGGTAGTTAATAAGCTTGCCCGCGGGTAGCTGAAGCGTAGCATTGGCACCGGTCACACCGGCACGACTAAGCAGGTAGATATAACCCTGGCTATGGGCCGCAATACGCTGCAATGTCACCGGAGTTGCGTCAGGTGGAGCAATAAAAACCTGCGCGATATGGGCTTGATTAGCCGCCTGTTGAAAGATTTTGCCTTCCCGCACTGGGATATCAGCCGCCAACACTGAATCCACCCCATTTTCCGCACAGCGCTGGTAAAAGTGCTCGCGCCCCTGGGCCATAATCAGGTTGCCATAGACCAGCAAGCCAATTGGAATGTCGGCGTTGTACTGGCGAATACGTTTGAGCAAAGCAAAACACTTATCGACGGACATCTTCGCCTGCAGCGCCCGGATCGATGCACGTTGAATGGTCGGGCCGTCGGCGACAGGGTCAGAAAACGGAAAGCCCAGCTCCAGTGCATCGGCACCATTATCAATCAGTGTTTTTATAATCGCTTCACTTTGTTCAAGATCCGGGTCACCTAAAGTCACAAACGGAATAAAGGCACCCTGGTCGGCTTCACTCAGGCGTTTGAACATCGCTGCGTAGCGCTCACTAACAAAGGGTGACTGACTCATTTCGATGCCTCCTGGCTGGCAAATATTTTACGTACATGATCAATGTCCTTGTCGCCACGGCCGGATAAGTTAACCAGCAAAATTTGTGGCTCTTTACTGGCTTCAGCGACCTTGATGGCATAGGCGAGGGCGTGAGCACTTTCCAGCGCGGGAATAATCCCTTCATGGGCACTTAGCAATTTAAAAGCCTCTAACGCTTCATCGTCAGTGACCGAGACATATTGGGCGCGGCCGGTGGCGTGCAGATGAGCGTGTTGAGGGCCGACCCCGGGGTAGTCAAGCCCGGCTGATACTGAATACGACTCTTCAATCTGACCTTCATCGGTCTGCATTAAAAACGAGTAGCACCCGTGCAACAGGCCTGGTTTTCCGGCGCTCAGCGTAGCACCATGCTGCATCGAACTAAGCCCTTTGCCGCCCGGCTCGACCCCCGTTAAACGAACCTCACGTTCGTTGATAAAGTCGGCAAACATGCCAATTGCATTGGAGCCGCCACCAACACAGGCAATCACTTCGTCTGGCAGGCGCCCGGCCTGATCGATTATCTGTCGTTTCGATTCCTCACCAATCATACGGTGGAATTCACGCACAATGGTCGGGAAGGGATGAGGCCCAGCGGCGGTACCAAGTAAATAATGCGTGCTTTGATAGCTTGCAGTCCAGTCGCGCAAGGCTTCATTAACTGCGTCTTTGAGTGTGCCACTGCCACTGTCAACGGGCACCACCTTGGCCCCCATCAGCTCCATGCGGAAGACATTCGGCTGCTGGCGTTCAACATCCTTTTTGCCCATATAGATAATGCATTCAAGGTCGAGCAGGGCGCACGCCAATGCAGTTGCTGTACCATGCTGACCGGCGCCAGTTTCGGCAATAATACGGTGTTTACCCATGCGTTTGGCCAATAATGCCTGTCCGAGCACCTGATTGGTTTTGTGGGCTCCGCCATGCAGCAGATCTTCGCGTTTCAGGTAGATCTTACTGCGCCCGGTGCGGGGCAGGTTGCGGCACAGGCTTAGTGGCGTTGGACGACCCAGATAATTCTTCAACAGGTCGTTAAATTCAGCACGAAACAAGTCGTCATGCTGAGCGTCAATAAACGCCTGCTCGAGCTGGTCTAGTGCAGGTAATAGAATTTCAGGTACGTACTGACCACCAAACTCTCCGAAATAAGGGTCCAGCTTTTTGTCTTGACTACTCATGAGTTGATGTCCTTTGGGCTAAGCGAAGAAGGTGTTTGAGCGGAACTGCGAAAATAATGACTCAAACGGGTGAAGACTAAATTAAGTGCGGCTGCATCTTTTTGACCAGGCTTGTATTCCACCGCTGAGTTTAGATCCAGCCCCCGACAGCCAGTTGCCATCGCATCGCGGGCGTTGTCAGCACCAATACCGCCAGCTAGCAGGCATTGCTGGCGCTGGGTTTCGGTCAGGGTATTCAGTTTTTGCCAGTCAAATGACTGGCCACTGCCACCGCGGCCATTGTCGAGCACCAGACGCTCCACTGGCCAATTAAAAAAGTCCGTTGCCTCTTGGCTGGCCATGTCGACGGCATACCAGAGGGCGGTGGTCGTGGGGAGTTGCTGGCGGACTGCTTCGACTACCGCAAGGGGTTGCTGACCATGCAGTTGAATAGCGCTCAATGGCAGTGACTGAGCTAACTGAACGATATCGTTCACTGCATCAGTGGTCACCACAGCGACATAATCCAGCGCGGGTACTTGCTGGCAAATGCCTTTGGCCTCGGTCACAGTGAGTTGACGGGGCGAGCCTTCGGCGAAAATAAGACCGCCGTAACGGGCACCCGCTGTTGCCGCCATGAGCGCGTCGGCAGGCGAGGTAAGACCGCACACTTTATGCTCGCCATAAATTAGTTGGCGGCAGGCGCGGTCAATATCGGCCTGGGCGGTTAAATGGCTACCGACCAGAAAGCCGTCGACGAAAGCGCCGAGAGCGCGCACCTGGCTGTGTTCAGTAATACCGGATTCTGCAATCAGCAAGGCTTCTTTCGGCGCGAGTGCGGCCAGACGCTGACTGCGATTCAGGTCAATACTGAGATCATGCAGGTTGCGATGATTAATGCCAATAACAGGCGCGTTTAATGCCGCAGCCCGGTGCATTTCTGCTTCCGTACTAACTTCGGTTAGTACCTCAAGATCGAGCTTGCCAGCCAGGTCACTTAAGGCTCGATAGTCGTCATCATCAAGTATTGAGAGCATCAACAGTACCGCGTCAGCACCAAAGTAGCGGGCAAGATACAACTGCAGCGGCTCCACGATAAAGTCCTTGCACAGGACCGGAATTTGCACTTCGCGGCTGACCGCCTGCAAATAAGCAAAGTCTCCGTCAAAGTAGTCAGGTTCGGTCAGTACCGAAATTGCCGCGGCATGAGGCTGATAGGTCCGGGCGATAGCAACCGGATCAAAGTCGGCCCGGATCAGACCTTTCGATGGCGAGGCTTTTTTGCATTCAAGAATAAACCCTTTGTCGCTACGTCGTAACTGGCCTGCGAGGCTTCGACGGGGCCGCTGCTGTTGTTGAGTTGCCTGATACAGCCCGGCCTGGGAATACACCTCTGCCAGCTCAGCAATACGCTGGCGACGCTGAGTGACTATTTGCTGCAGAATACTTGGCTGCTGCGAGTTAGTTGCTGACCTGTTCATAGTGCAACTCCGTATTGCATGTGTTGCAGGTGGGTTGCCACGGCGCCGCTATCGATGTGCGTCAGCGCTTCCTCGGTCGCGTCTTTAAAGTTGTCGGCACGGCCCGTCATATGAAGCAGAGCGGCCACGTTCATTGCAATCGCATGACGATGCGCTGACGGCCCTTCGCCACGGAATACTTCGTTCAGCAAGCGGGCGTTCATATTCGCATCGCCGCCCTTAAGGTCACTGACCGGGGCGGGCGAAACACCAAAATCAGCCGGTGTGAGTTCATAGCTGCTTACGTCAGCACCATTCACTTCCACCACTTTGGTCGGTGCATGCAGTGCCAGCTCATCGAGACCGCTCCCGTGCACCACCATGGCCCGCTTACAACCGAGAAGCTGCAAGGTCTGCGCAACTGGTTCGCACAGTTCAGGCCGGTATACGCCGAGCAATTGTACATCGGGCTGGGCCGGGTTTATCAGCGGCCCTAACAGGTTAAACAGGGTCCGTGTTTTCAGTTCCTGGCGCGCCGGCATAGCGTGTTTAAAGCCAGGATGGTAATGGGGGGCAAAGAGAAAACAAAAGTTGTAATTATCGAGCATGCTACGCGCTTCATCGGGTGGCCCATCGAGCGGTATTTTCATCGCTTCCAGCACATCGGCTGAGCCCGAACGAGAGGACACGCTTCTATTACCGTGCTTAGCTACCGCGACGCCCATACTGGCAGCGACAACAGCGGCGGCGGTGGAAATATTGATCGTATTGGAGCCATCACCGCCAGTGCCGCAGGTATCGGCAATGGTATAGTCAGGACGAGGGAAAGGCTTAGCCGCCCGGCGCAATGCCTGTGCGGCACCAGCTATCTCAGCTGGAGTTTCTCCACGAATTTTCATCGCCAGCAGCATGCCAGCGATCTGTGCGTCGGTCATCCGCCCCTGGATCAGGTAGGAGAACATGGTGTCTGTCTCAACCTGGTCGAGTACTTCACCGTTTAAAACCCGGGCTAGTTGTTGCATGTCAGACGCTCCGCTTGAGTAAGTAAAAAGTTTGCTGTGGCGTGTAATAGGCTGCTGCCTTGAGTAGTCATAATCGATTCCGGATGAAACTGATAACCAATGCAGGCGTTTATCTGATCATAGGCGGCCATCGGGATGTCATCGACCTGCGCAATAACAGTCAGTGACTCGGGCACTTTCACTGCCTGCAACGAATGGTAACGGGCGATCTGCAGTGGTGAGCCAAGGCCGGCAAAGACCGGATGCTCGCTAAGCTGCATTAAACTGGTCTTGCCGTGCATGACCTGTCGGCTGCGTCCAACTTCACCGCCAGCCTGGTGAACCATAGCCTGGAAACCGAGGCAAATGCCAAGCACCGGGAAACGGCCGCGACACAGCTGCAGCAGATCAAGCAAGCATCCAGCGGCACTGGGGTGGCCGGGACCGGGTGACAGGCAAAGCATAACTGGCTCGTTAAGGGCTGCTTTTTCCATGTGCCGGAAAATCTCGTCGGCACTCAACTGGTTGCGATAGACCTCAAGACTAAAGCCAAGTTGGGCCAGTTCATCGACCAGGTTGTAGGCAAAACTATCCTGATTATCGAGAAGAAATATACGACCTTTGTGTAGGTTCATGTCAGTTGGCCTCCCTGTTGACTGCGGCGAATGGCATTCAGTACTGCCCGGGCTTTGTTTTCAGTTTCGTCGGTTTCTGCGCTCGGGTCTGAATCATAGACAACCCCGGCTCCAGCCTGCACCACTGCCATTCCATCGCGAACCAGGGCAGAGCGGATAACAATGCAGGTGTCCATGTCCCCATCGCCGTTAAGGTAACCGACCGCACCGCCGTAACTTCCACGACGTTGTTGTTCGACCTGGCGGATCAGACGGCTGGCACTAAGTTTCGGCGCGCCGGTCAGGGTTCCCATATTCATACAGGCGCGGTATGCGTCCAGCGCATCCAGCTCAGGGCGCAGTTGGGCGACTACCCGTGAGACTAAATGCATCACATGTGAATAGCGGTCCACCTGCAACAGGTCCGCCACGTAGCGGCTACCGGTAACTGCGATACGTGCCAGGTCATTTCGTGCCAGGTCCACTAACATCATATGCTCGGCCAGCTCTTTTTGATCATTGCGCAGCTCAAGTTCAATTCGTGAGTCTAAATCCGCGCTGACGTTACCCTCTTTATCTTTTCCGCGTATACGAGTACCTGCAATGGGGTAAAGCTCGACCTGATTGGTCGCGGCTGTATATTTGAGAGCAGATTCGGGCGATGCACCGAAAAGTTCGAAATCCAGGGTTTTGAGGTAAAACATGTAGGGGCTTGGGTTTTCAACTTTGAGCTGCTGGTAAGCGGCGAGCGCATGTGGGCAGGGTAACTTAAATTCGCGGGACGGTACCACCTGGAAAATATCACCAGCGACAATGGATTCTTTAAGTGTTTCAACATGACGGGCAAAGGTTGCCCGGTCCGGCGTTGCCTGAATGGTTGCTGTCGTTTCGCTGGTCACCGGGCTGACTGGCTTTGGCCGTTGTAAACGGGCACTTAGCTCACCCATGCGCTGGTACAGCCGTTCCTCGCGTTGCGCCATATTGTCGCCGCCGATCAGTGTCGCGATAAGCTCAGTACGCTGCGCCTGGTGATCCATGACAATCAGGCTTTCGGCAAAATAGAACTGATAATCGGGGCAATTGTTATGGCCAGCACTGACCGCGGGTAAATCTTCGAAACTGGCGATCAGGTCGTAGCCAAAGACGCCGCCGAGAAACACTGCAAACGGGTGCGCTCGGGTGCTTTCTAACTGTTGTAAAAGGCGCAGTGGGGTCAGGTTTCCCGGAGCCTGCAATCGGGCATCCTCATTCAGGTGAATGGGGGCTTGCGGACACTGGATGCTCAGCTCGGTACCGTTGCGCTGAAGCTTAAACTGGTCGCCGTGCTGCTCCAGTAGTTGATGTTGAAGATAGTCGAGTAACGGCATGCCATTGTCACTCAGTGCGCTGACTTCAACCTGCAGCCCGTCACAGCGAATACGCAGCGCAGCATCCACCATCAGCAAACTTTTCAGGTTTTCTTTTGAATCGACCTCGGCGGACTCAAGTAAGAGGTGCTCCCCGTCCTTAGTGGCTAGTGTATTTAGCACGCTAAGGGGTTCGGCCTGATAGTCGAGGCGAATAGAAATAGGTTCTACAAAACCAAGTTGTATATCTTTTGCCGGCTGCATCGTATTTTCCCGAATCTAATAAGTGATTGTCGTCGCCTGCCTCTGCCGGGCTCAATAAAAAAGCCCGCAAAGGTTGCGGGCTTTTTTATTGATTTTCTTTTCGTTGCTGACGCTAGGCTCTGGTTGGCGCTAACGTGCTTGGTTGCAGACAAAAAGATAACAACAGCACCCGCATAGTTGCGTGATGCCACCACCAACGGTTAGGTTGGTTGTTATGCACTGTTGTTGAATCGATTTGCATGATTTTCATCGCGAATCCGCTTTAGTCTGCTGAAAATTTCCTGAGTACGAATCAGGAAGTTGTCTATATTGGCTATACCTTACCCACGGAGACTGAGGCTGTCAATACTGAATGGATGATTAAACAGGCGTATACGCGTATGATAGCGGAATGAAAATTGATTTACATATGCACAGTACTGCGTCGGATGGCAGCCTGACGCCTGGCGAGTTGGTTGAGCGTGCACACAACCTCCATGTTGAGGTGATCTCAATAACCGATCATGACAGCGTGGCCGGGATTGCAGAAGCTCGTCAACGGGCGGCCAAACTGACTGGCGGCGTGGTCCCCCAGATAGTGACAGGCATCGAGCTTAGTAGTCGTTGGCAGGGGCATGAAATTCACGTTTTGGGTTGGTGCTTTGATCTTGACAACAAAGCGCTAACTGAGCTGATAGCGGCTCAGCAAAGAGCACGTCAGGAACGGGCTGAGCAGATGATAGACAAATTGAGTAAACAGCAGATTGATGAGGCTTGCTTGCAGCCAGTGCGGGCGCGGCAGGACAACGTTGACGAGGTGATTACCCGTAAGCATCTGGCCGATGCACTGGTCACTGGCGGTTATGTTGCGACCGTAGATGAAGCATTCAAACGCTATTTGGGCAAAGGCAATTGTGCGTATGTGGCGCCTCAGTGGTGTAGCCTGGAGGATGCGGTTGGCGCTATTCAGGCGGCCGGTGGTGTTACCTCGCTGGCCCATCCATTGGCGTATCAGTTAAGTAGTAAATGGCTGAAACGATTGCTTGCTGCCTACAAAGATGTTGGCGGCGAAGCGCTTGAGGTGGCTAGTGGTCAACAGGCGCCACAGCAACGCTTGCAGTTAGCGCAGCTGGCAAATGACTATTCGCTGATGAGCAGCGTAGGTTCTGATTTCCATGGCCCTGGCCGCTGGCGCGAGCTAGGCCGTAATTTGAGTTTGCCGGATGGCTGCCGACCCGTTTGGCAGCACTGGGATCTGAGTACCTTAGTTAGGGATCAAAGGCATTAAGTTTATGAGTGAATACCTGTACATTCATCCGCAAGACCCACAGCCGCGTTTAATTAAACAAGCAGTCGAAATGATCCGGCAAGGCGCGGTAGTGATTTATCCGACTGACTCTGGCTATGCGATTGGTTGCCAGATAGGCGATAAGAATTCGTTGATGCAGATTTGCCGGATTCGCGATATCGATAAGGACCATAATTTCACCTTAATGGTACGTGACCTGTCGGAACTCTCGGTGTACGCGCGGGTTGATAATCAGGCGTTTCGTTTGATTAAGAACAATACGCCGGGGGGGTATACTTTTATTCTTAAAGGAACCAAAGAGGTTCCTAAACGGCTATTAAACCCAAAACGTAAAACCATAGGTTTGCGGGTGCCGGCGAATCCAATAGCGCAGGCATTGTTGGCTGAATTAAATGAGCCTTTGATGTCGACCAGCTTAATCTTGCCAGGCAATGAAATGGCGGAATCAGACCCGTATGAAATTGAACAGCGCTTAGGCAATCAGGTTGGGGTGATCATTGACGGTGGCCATATTGGCGAGCAACCGACCACAGTAATTGACATGGCCGATGGCGATGTTAGCGTGCTGCGGGAAGGGCAGGGCGACCCGGGTCCTTTTGCGGATTAACAGTACGGAACAGGAGTTCATAAGTGGCTGAACAGCAGTCCTTACCCTTAGGCTTTGTGCGTGGCGAACCGGTACTGGAACGTCCGGAAAACCTGTATATTCCGCCTGATGCTCTGGAACTGATGCTGGATGCATTCAGTGGCCCTATGGACCTGTTGTTGTACCTGATCCGGCGCGATCAGATGAATATTCTGGACTTACCTATTCTCGATGTGATTCGCCAGTACATGACCTACGTCGACCTGATGCGCGAATTGAAGCTGGAGTTGGCCGCCGACTATCTGGTGATGGCCGCCATGCTGGCTGAAATTAAGAGCCGCTTGTTGCTACCGCGGCCGCCGGCAGAAGATGACGAGGAAGACGACCCCAGGGCAGAGTTAATCCGTCGCCTGAAAGAATATGAGATTATTCGTCAGGGGGCGATGGAGCTGGATAGCCAGCCTCAGCAAGAGCGCGATTTTTTTATTGGTAGTGCGCTGGTTCAGGCCGAAGACAGCGAACCAGAGCCACCGCAAGTCGGGTTAGATGACTTAGTCACGGCGATGCGTGCGGTAATGCGTCAAATCGATGTAACCCAGCATCACCATGTCAGTCGTGAAACCTTATCGACGCGCGAGCGCATGAGTAGCATATTGGATCGGCTGCAAAGCCAGCCACGGCTCGAGTTTCAGCAGCTTTTCGAGGTCGCTGAAGGGCGTGCCGGGGTGGTGGTTAGCTTTCTGGCGTTATTGGAACTGAATAAAGAGGGTATGATCCGGCTTACTCAGGCAGAAAATTTTTCAATGATTTATGTGGATGCAAAATGATCAAAGACAGTCAGTTAAAACAGCTGGTTGAAGCGGCATTGTTTGCTGCTAATGAAGCAGTCACATTGGATCAGCTGATGCAGGGCGCGTTGTCCGGATATAAGCTGAACCGCCCTCGCTTGCGCCAGATCCTGGATGAATTAATAGCAGATTACCAGGAGCGTGGGGTACAATTGGTGGAAGTGGCCTCAGGCTACCGCTTTCAGACCCGTGCCGAACTGGCACCTGCTTTGGCAAATATGTGGCAGGAGCGGTCCCCACGTTACTCTGCGGCATTGCTGGAAACGCTGGCACTGATAGCCTGGCGTCAGCCGATCACCCGCGGTGAGATTGAGGCGGTGCGCGGTGTTTCTGTCAGCACTCAGATTATGCGAACCTTGCAGGAACGCGGCTGGGTAAAGGTCGTGGGGCAGAAAGAAGTCCCAGGGCGGCCGTCGCTGTATGCAACTACGAAAGCATTTTTAGATTATTTTTCTTTACAATCCATAGCGGATCTTCCGGCACTGGCAGCAGAACGCCCAGAGCTTGAAGCACTGGCCGAACCACAAGCGGCCGATCACGAACCAGACACGCGAGAGCGTGGCGAAACCAAGGCGACATTGCATTAACTATGACTGAGAAGTTACAGAAAGTACTGGCCCGTTCAGGGCACGGCTCGCGCCGCGAAATCGAACAGATGATTGCCAGCGGACGTATCCGCGTGGACGGTCATGTGGCTCAGCTAGGCGAGCGTATTGAAGGCGAGGCCGACGTGCGTATCGACGGCCATAAAGTGGTGGTCAAAGACGAAACGTCCATGGTGTGCCGGGTTTTGATGTACCACAAGCCTGAAGGCGAGTTGGTAACACGAAAAGACCCGGAAGGCCGGCCAACCGTCTATGACCGTCTGCCTAAATTGCATGGTGCGCGCTGGATCGCAGTCGGCCGACTGGATGTAAATACATCCGGGTTGCTGCTGTTTACTACAGATGGTGAACTGGCAAACCGCTTAATGCACCCAAGCCGGGAAATTGAACGTGAATATGCGGTCCGTGTGTTTGGTGAGGTCATGCACCATCACCTGCATAACTTGCGCGGTGGAGTGAAACTGGACGATGGGCCCGCCCGTTTTAAGAAGATAGTGCCAACGGCGGCCGAAGGGATGAACCAGTGGTTCCATGTCACCCTGACTGAAGGTCGCAACCGTGAAGTACGGCGCTTGTGGGAATCTCAGGGAATGCAGGTGAGCCGCCTAATCCGCGTCCGTTATGGTGACGTCAAGCTGGAGAAAGGCCTGGTTCAGGGGGCATGGATGGAATTGCCTTTAGACCGCGTCAACTACCTTCGCAGACTGGTTGACTTGCCGAAAGAAGAGCAAAGCTTTGTTAGTATGACTGATAAGAAAGAAGGCAAGCGGCAACTGCAACGCGCGCGCCGAGCCGTGCGACGCAGTAAGCATGGACGGGCGGGGTCAGGTAGCAAGCCGGACAGCTCTAAATCATCACCACGCAGTAAATCAAAATCACCGGCGAGGAAGCCTTCCACCCGCAATGGACGTTCTTCTTCCTGAATGGTCGCCTCGGCGCGCGCTAATACTGCGCTGGCCCTGGCGTACTGATATCTGGCCGTTTCAGGCGGCAGCGGCGCAGCAAGCGGTTGTGGATGCACTATGCAGACTGCAGCCATTGCTGCAGGCACGTTCAATCCAACTGGTACTGCAAGTGCATTCGTCTTGCTCAGCCCAGGCAGCCGAACAGTTAAAAACGCATCAGCTTTCCTCTATTCAGCTTGATGTGGTTGATTATGCGGATATATGGGTGCGCGACTGCGCACCTTTTTATGTTCAGCAATCGGCTACATGCTCCGATCCGACATCGTTGCCCCATGAGCCCGGCAGGGTTGTTAGTCTGCTCACCGACTTTAATGGCTGGGGCGGTCTTGATCCGGATTTTGCCGATGACCTGGCGGCCCGTGACTGGTTGTGTCGGCGCTATCAGTTAGACAGCGAAATCCTTGACTTGGTATTGGAAGGTGGCTCATTGCATACCAATGGCGAGGGACTATTGCTGTATGTCGCCTCATCGATACTGGAGCCGAAGCGCAACCCCACGCTTAATCAAGAAACCTTGCACCAGTTATTTCGCGACAAGTTTGCGGCACGCAACAGTATTGCCCTGGCGCGAGGCTTAGTCTGTGATGAAACGGGTGGTCATGCGGACAATTTACTGACGTTTTTAAGCTCGCGCACACTGGCGGTGACGCTACCGGACGATCCGATGCATCCTGAATATGAAGGGTGTCAGCAGACTATCGCGTATTTACGTCAGCAACTGAGCGAGCAGCAACTGGCGGTCGAGTTACTGCCGTTACCGATGCCGCAACTGCAATTGAGCGAAGCCGAGGCCCTCACTATACAACGCCGCTCCAATACGCTGCAGCGCCCGCCAGGCATGCCTCTGTGTGCCAGCTACTGCAACGGTATCCGGCTCGGAGACATCTACGCGATGCCAACTTTCGGCGTGCCTGAAGATGCTCTTGCCCGGCGTTTAATTGAGCAGGCTGAACCCAGGCTGACGGTAATCGAGTTACCGGCGAGGGCACTGTTACCCGGCGGTGGTGGCTGGCACTGTGCCAGCCACGCCGTGGTTTAACGTAAGCGGAAAACGACTTCAACCTGTGCGTTAATGGCTTGCTGGCCAGGCTCTGAGACGTCCATTGTGCGGCTTTCAGCCGCCATACGCATAATAGGGGCGCCGTTGCTGCTGCTTTCGCGGATGGTGATGATTGAGCCAAGCTCGCGGTCGCTGTGTTCAGCGATTAACGCAGCCTTGGTGTGGGCATCATCAATGGCGCGCAATAAAGCCTGCTGCGACGCTTCGCTGGCATCTCCCAACTGATACTGAATACTTCCGACACGCGTGACGCCCTGGGCAAGTGCATAGTCGATCAGGTGGTCGAAATTACTGGCATCACGCAGGGTCACGTCAATCTGACGGCTTACCTGAAAACCGTCCTGTACGGTTTGATCGCCTTCTCGTTTATACTTTGGATGAATTGCCAGCTGGAACGAACGCATGTCTTCTCGTTTGATATCGCGTTGCTGCAACTGGTTTAAGATTGCGGCAGTAATTTGGTCGACCTGGGTTTTAATCGGGCTTAGCTGATGGCCGTCGGCTTCGACCCAAAGGCTAAAGCGCATGGTATCGGGCACGACATGCACTGTGCCCTGGCCGGAGACCACTATCTGGTCGTCATCGTTAGCAGTATTGGCCTGGGCGCTGCAGCCGGCAACCAGCAACAGCGTTAGTGACAAAGTAGTGATGACTGAGATGAACGAAAAAGAACGCATGGATGTATCCTTGTTTAGTAAAACAGACGTATAAAACGATTGTGAAAACGAACTCAGTTGGAGCTTGGAACGGTTGCTGGTATAAAAGGTTCACTTTGAGCGTGATCGTTTTACTCGGTTTTAACCAGCATGCTAAGGATATCTATGGCAAAAGTTGAACCAGATGACAAGAAAGCAATCGAGCAGCGTGCGGTTTTTTTGCTTGGAAGACGCGAGCACTCGGCGAGCGAATTAGCCCGTAAGTTGCGCGATAAAGGCTTTGCGGCTGATGCGGTCGATGAGGTCATCAGCGAACTGCAGGAACGTGGTTGGCAATCGGATCAGCGTTTTACTGAAAGCTATGTTCGACAGCGTATTGAAGCGGGCTACGGGCCGTTGAAAATTTATTCGGACATGGCACAGAAAGGCATCCAGAGAACGCTGGTCGAGCAAATTCTTGAATCCACCAACGTTGACTGGGTGGCTGTGGCAGCTGATCGGTACCAGCGTCGTTTTGGTACCGAAGCGGCGACTGAGGATAAAGAAAAAGCCCGGCGTCAGCGGCATTTGGCCTCGCGCGGTTTTTTGTCGTCTCATGTCTATGCAGCCATCAGTAAAGTGCATGACGACGATCGCTCCTGAGCTCGTCGCAGCGCATTTTTCGCCGCAAAAGACGCGGGTAATCTGAGTGCCAATCTCAGCACGTTATGGTAGGCTAATCGCCATTCATTTTTCGAGTAACGAACAGATAAGTTAGGACATTTTCCATGAGTATGACCAGCGCCGAGATTCGTTCCGCGTTTTTAAATTTCTTTACTGAGCGCGGCCACGAAGTGGTCCCCAGTGGCTCCCTGATCCCTCACAATGATGACACCCTGCTGTTTACCAACGCCGGTATGGTGCCTTTTAAAGATGTGTTTCTGGGCACCGATAAACGTGGCTATACGCGGGCGACAAGTTCCCAGCGTTGCGTCCGCGCCGGTGGTAAGCACAATGATTTGGAAAACGTAGGTTATACCGCCCGCCACCATACCTTTTTCGAAATGCTGGGCAATTTCAGCTTTGGCGACTATTTCAAACGTGAAGCGATCCAGTACTCCTGGCAGTTTTTGACCGTGCAGTTGGGTTTACCTGCGGATAAATTATGGGTAACCGTGTTTGAAACCGATGACGAAGCCTATGATATCTGGGCCAAAGAAATCGGTGTACCGGAAGACCGGATCAGTCGCATTGGCGAGAAAGACAATTTCTGGTCGATGGGCGATACCGGCCCCTGTGGGCCCTGTTCGGAAATCTTTTATGACCACGGCGCTGACGTCTGGGGCGGTCCTCCCGGCACCCCGGAAGAAGATGGCGACCGTTACATTGAGATCTGGAACCTGGTCTTCATGCAGTATAACCGCCAGCCGGACGGCACCATGGAGCCGCTGGCGAAGCAGTCGATTGATACCGGTATGGGGCTGGAGCGAATTGCTGCAATTATGCAGGGCGTGCATTCCAACTATGAAACCGACACCTTTGTCGCGCTGATCCAGGCTGCAGCAAATGCGGTCGGCTATGAAGATCTTAGTAACCAGTCATTGCGCGTGATTGCCGATCATATTCGCTCCTGTTCGTTTCTGATTACTGATGGTGTATTGCCATCCAACGAAGGGCGCGGCTATGTGTTACGACGCATTATCCGTCGGGCGGTTCGCCATGGCACTAAATTGGGCGCGACAGAACCATTTTTCTACAAGCTGGTGGATGCCTTAATTAAACAAATGGGCGACGCCTACCCTGAGTTGGTCAGCAACCAGCAGCGCATCGAACAGGCACTGCTGCAGGAAGAACAGCAGTTTGCCCGCACCTTGCAACGCGGACTGAGCATTCTGGATGACGCACTGAGTGAGCTGGAGGGTGATACTATCCCCGGCGATGTCGCATTCAAGCTGTATGACACCTATGGTTTTCCACTTGATTTAACCGCAGACGTCGCTCGTGAGCGTGATGTCAAAGTGGACGAAGAAGGCTTTGCGGTGGCGATGGACGAGCAGCGAAAACGTGCTCAGCAAGCGTCTCAGTTCACCACTGATTACACTAAGCAGTTGAAGTCAGAGCAGGTGACTGAATTTAGCGGCTATGGAAATACCTCAGATAGCGTTCAGATTGTCGAATTATTCCACGAAGGCAAGGCGGTCGGGCAATTAGCTGCCGGTCAAAGTGGGGTTGTGGTGCTGTCACGCACGCCATTCTACGCCGAGAGCGGTGGTCAGGTTGGCGATATAGGTACTCTGAGTGCCGCTGACGCTGTTTTTAACGTGACTGACACCCAGTACATCGGGAAAGCCATCGGGCATCATGGTGAAGCTATAGCGGACCTTGCTATTGGAATGGAACTGACTGCCAGTATCGATGCGGAGCGCCGTGAAGCGATTAAACGTAACCATTCGGCAACCCATTTAATCCATGAGGCCCTGCGCCGGGTGCTTGGTGAGCATGTGGCCCAGAAAGGGTCGTTGGTTGATGCAGAACGCTTGCGTTTCGACTTTGCCCATGGTCAGGCGGTTAGTGCAGAGCAACTGCGTGAGATTGAAACTCAAGTGAATACTGAAATTCGTCGCAATACTGAGCTGACGACTGCCGTTATGCCGGTTGACGAAGCGAAAGCGAAAGGCGCGATGGCGTTGTTTGGTGAAAAGTACGACGACAACGTAAGGGTTGTGCAAATGGGCGACTACTCGCTCGAACTTTGCGGGGGAACGCATGTCTCTCGTACTGGTGATATTGGCTGTTTCCGCATTTTGCAAGAAAGTGGTATTGCGTCCGGCGTGCGTCGTATCGAAGCGACCACAGGTGCCGCTGCGGTTCGTTTTATCCAGCAGCAGCAACACCAACTGCAGAAACTTGCTGAGCTGACCAAAACTGATCAATCGACGCTGGTATCGCGTATTGAGCAATTACTGGACAAACAAAAGCAGCAAGAGAAGCAGCTTGCGGATTTGCAGCAGCAGTTAAGCCAGCAAGCTGGCGCTAGCCTGATTGATCAGGTGGTCGAAGTGAATGGCGTTAAGGTGATTATTGCGGAGCTGCAAGGCGCTGAAGCAAAATCGCTGCGCGGCATGGTTGATGACCTGAAAAACCAGCTAGGGGAAGGCATTGTGATGCTGGCAACCAGCTCAGATGAAAAAGTAAGTCTGATTGCAGGTGTAACTAAATCATTAACTGCTAAAGTTAAAGCTGGAGACCTGGTGAACCATGTGGCGAGTCAGGTTGGCGGTAAAGGCGGAGGTCGCCCTGATATGGCTCAGGCAGGGGGCTCACAGCCGGAAAACGTGCAAGCGGCCTTACAGTCTGTGTCGGCCTGGTTGAACGAACGATTATGAGTTTTTGACGTTGGTCGTATTTTCCTGCTCTTTACCCTTGCTACAGCAAGTTAGCGGTTAGACTTTAGCCAGGTTATGTTATGCTATAACGGCTATCCAAGGCTGGTAACCGAACGTGTAGCACGTCGTAGCACTATATGAGTATTGATATAGTGCTATTAAAAGAAAGGCTGGTAGTATGCCTGTTCCTCGGCGAGGTTCTCGTCAGTGGATCGAGTGTACTGGGAATAAGGTATTGAAGGAGCAGACGAATGTTGATCTTAACCCGCCGTGTAGGTGAAACCCTGATGATCGGTGACGACGTCACCGTGACAGTGCTGGGTGTGAAAGGAAATCAAGTTCGAATTGGTGTCAACGCACCAAAAGATGTGTCGGTACATCGGGAAGAGATTTACATGCGCATCCAGGCAGAAAAGGGCGAGAGTTCAACCGACTCGAACGAATAACCTTACAGAAAAGCTGGCTTCCGCCAGCTTTTTTGTATCTAGCGCTTAAAAGTTGCAGGTTATTTGCCCGAGTTGGCTAAATATAACGCAAACGATGGTGTGCTTTGCAAAAAGCGTTTGACATATTTTTGTGAGTCGCTATCATTCTGCCCCATCAAGTCCCGGTGAGGTGGCCGAGCGGCTGAAGGCGCTCCCCTGCTAAGGGAGTATGGGGTTTGTAGCCTCATCGAGGGTTCGAATCCCTCCCTCACCGCCATTTTTCTGCAAATTGTTTTTTATAAACAGTGACTGCATCAAAATGGTCCCGACTCGATAGATGTGTAAGTGACGACGCGCTCGTAGCTCAGCTGGATAGAGTACCTGGCTACGAACCAGGCGGTCGGAGGTTCGAATCCTCCCGAGCGCGCCATTCCTTTCCATCACATAACAAGTCTTTATAAGAGATATCAGCGCGCTCGTAGCTCAGCTGGATAGAGTACCTGGCTACGAACCAGGCGGTCGGAGGTTCGAATCCTCCCGAGCGCGCCATTTCTTTCCCCATATGATTTAAATCCTCGTTGTTTCGACTATGCTTACCCTGAAGATTCAGGCGTGAAGCTATTGCTTTATTCCACCAAAGTTTAATCTCTGCCATGCCTGCTAACGTTGCATTTTTGTTGGCTTTCCTATGTAATGGTCGTACCACATGGAGATGAGATAACAGATGACTTCTATGCTTCTAGATGCAGTTACGCTGATGCTAATTGGCATGGCCACTGTATTTTGCTTTCTGCTGGTACTGACTGGCTGCGTGAGTTTGTTAACCCGCATGGCGCCAGAACAGGCATCGCCAGCCAAGCAACCACAATCTGCAGGCAACAGCCCGAATTCGGCCCACATGGCCGCGATTGCATCTGCTGTTGCTCAATATCGTAAATCCCGACATTCCAATTAATTTCGTATTATCAGGAGCCATTTCATGAGTAAGCCGCTTTACCTCACGGACGTTGTACTGCGTGATGCGCATCAGTCGCTGTTGGCCACGCGCTTTCGTATTGATGACATGTTGCCGATCGCCGAAAAATTGGATCAGGTTGGATACTGGTCACTAGAATCCTGGGGCGGAGCGACCTTTGATAGTTGCATCCGTTATTTAGGGGAAGACCCCTGGGACCGAATTCGCCAGTTTAAGAAAGCTATGCCCAATACGCCGCAGCAAATGCTCCTGCGCGGACAGAATTTATTGGGTTATCGTCACTACGCGGACGACGTGGTTGAACGTTTTGTCGCCCGGGCCAAAGAGAACGGTGTCGATGTGTTCCGTATCTTTGATGCCATGAACGACATGCGCAATCTGAAAACCGCGGTGAAGGCGACCATCGAGAATGAAGGGCATGCTCAGGGAACCTTGTCGTATACTGTCAGCCCGGTGCATACCATCGATAAGTGGGTCGATATGGCCCGTGAGCTGGAAGACATGGGCTGTCATTCAATCTGTATTAAGGACATGGCGGGGTTACTTCGACCTTATGAATGCGAGTCGTTGATTACCGCATTGAAAGACGCCGTTGACCTGCCGATTGCGATGCAATGCCATGCGACGACGGGGCTGAGCACAGCGACTTACCAAAAAGCGATTGATGCCGGGATCGACATGCTTGATACCGCGATTTCCTCGATGAGTATGACCTATGGTCACTCCGCCACAGAAACGCTGGTGGCCATGGTGCAGGGGACCGAGCGCGACACCGGGCTGGATCTCGAGCTACTCGAAGAAATAGCTGCTTATTTCCGCGATGTACGAAAAAAATATGCGCAGTTTGAAGGCTCGTTAAAAGGGGTTGATGCACGAATCCTGTTGGCTCAGGTGCCTGGTGGCATGCTCACCAATATGGAGAATCAACTTAAAGAGCAGGGCGCACTGGATAAGTTTGATGAGGTGCTGAAGGAAATTCCAACGGTACGCAAAGATCTTGGCTACATCCCTTTGGTCACGCCGACGTCTCAGATCGTGGGCACGCAGGCGGTGTTAAATGTGCTGACCGGTGAGCGTTACAAGTCAATTTCAAAAGAAACTGCAGCGGTACTTAAGGGCGAATACGGCGCAACAGCCGCCCCAGTTAACGAAGAGCTACAAAAGCGTGTGCTGGAAGGTGCTGAGCCTGTGACCTGCCGGCCTGCTGATAACCTTAAGCCGGAAATGGACAGCCTGCAAAGCGAGCTGAAAGACAAGGCGAGCGAGCTGGATATTAAGCTGGCTGAAAACGCTGAAGATGACGTTCTAATCTACGCGCTTTTCCCTGAAGTAGGGCTCAAATTCTTGCAGAATCGAGGCAATCCTGATGCCTTTGAACCGGCGCCAGGCGAACAAGCCGAAGCACCGTCGGCCGCTCCTGCCTCTAAGGATAAGAGCAGCAGCAACGTGGAACGTTATGATGTGAATGTCGATGGTAAGGTTTTCTCGGTCCAGGTCGGCCCTGACGGCAGTCTGGCTGCAAGTGAAAAAGGAACTCCAGCTGAGAAAAGCGAAGCGCCAGAATCTGCACCCACAAAAAGCGATGGCGACGAGGTCATTATTACCGCACCACTGGCGGGCACTATGTGGAAACACAACGTCAAAGTTGGCGATGAAGTGGCCGAAGGGGACGTGCTGGTTATTCTTGAGGCGATGAAGATGGAAACGGAAGTACGGGCCGAACACGCCGGCGTAGTTTCACGTCTGATCGCGAAAGAGGGCGACAATGTTCAGGTTGGTGATGAGCTGGTAGCGGTAAAGGGAGCATAAACCTTGGAAGATTTGCATACGTTATGGGTTAGCACCGGACTGGCTAACATGCAGTGGGGCATGCTGCTGATGATTGCAGTCGGTGCGCTACTGATTTATCTCGCCATCCGGCATAAGTTTGAACCTTTATTGCTGCTACCAATTGGTTTTGGTGCAATTCTGACCAATATTCCGCTCGCCGGCATGAGCGATGCAGGCGGTATGCTCTACTACATTTACGAGGTGGGAATTAGCACTGGCGTCTTTCCACTGCTCATTTTCCTCGGTGTTGGCGCTATGACTGACTTCAGCGCCGTACTCGGCAACCCGAAAATGTTTATTCTTG
Source organism: Aliidiomarina soli (assembly GCF_003986975.1). Taxonomy (GTDB): domain Bacteria; phylum Pseudomonadota; class Gammaproteobacteria; order Enterobacterales; family Alteromonadaceae; genus Aliidiomarina; species Aliidiomarina soli. The sequence continues at coordinate 205,079 of NZ_PIPO01000003.1, forward strand.
GAGCGGCGGCGCAGTTTGGTATTTTTGCGACCTTAATTGGTGCTATTGCATTGAATTGGGTGCCGGGGATGAGCTTTACGCTGGAACAGGCGGCCGCGATTGCGATTATTGGTGGAGCCGACGGTCCGACTGCAATTTATCTGTCTTCTCAGCTGGCGCCGGAGCTACTCGGTGCCATTGCCGTTGCTGCTTATTCTTATATGGCGCTGGTGCCGGTTATTCAGCCACCGATTATGCGTTTGCTGACCAGCAAAGCGGAACGGCAAATAAAAATGGAGCAATTAAAGCCGGTTTCAAAGAAGGCGAAAATCCTGTTTCCGTTAATGGTGTTGATTCTAACCGCGTTATTATTGCCCACGGCAACGCCCTTGGTGGGAATGCTCTGCTTAGGTAATTTGTTGCGTGAATCCGGGGTAGTCGAGCGCCTGAGTAATGCGGCACAGAATGAGATCATCAATGTTGTGACCATTTTTCTCGGCTTGGCGGTTGGCGCCCAACTGTCGGCCACATCGTTTCTTAATGTGCAAACCCTGGGGATTTTACTGTTGGGTGCGGTGGCCTTTGTGATTGGTACGGCAGCAGGCGTGCTCATGGCGAAGCTGATGAACGTACTCAGCAAAGACCCTATCAACCCATTGCTGGGTGCTGCGGGCGTCTCTGCAGTGCCGATGGCGGCGCGAGTGGTGAATAAAGAGGGGCTGGCCGCGAATCCGCAGAACTTCCTGTTGATGCATGCAATGGGGCCGAATGTAGCCGGGGTACTTGGCTCTGCGGTCGCGGCGGGTATTTTACTCGCCCTGGTTGGATAGTTAGAGACACTTTCTCCGTACTAGAGAGCAAGAAACGAGAGCCAGGCAGCAGACAGTCTTTCAGCTGTCTGCTGCTCACAATAACCAGGCGTCAGGTAATAAACCACATTAGGGTATAGAAGGCAGCAATTACGGTGCTGATGACCAGAATGTAGATAAACCCTTGTTTACCCTCAGTAAAGCTATACCCCCGGTAGGTCAGAAAGAGCATCCAAAGCAGGCAAAGAACAAGGGGAATTAAAAATAGTAAACGGATCATCCGGTTGCTCCTGTGTCGGAATTTTGCTGTGACTGATGCAGCGCCGCGAAGTCATCGGCGGCTTGTTCTGCTTCGTTCAGTAATTTATCAAGACCGCCGATCAAGTCTGCTACAGTCGCAATATCGCCCCCTTTCATTGCATCTTCAAGGCGACCCGCCTTTTTCTCCAGCGCTATTAAGCCGAGGTTAGCCGAGGCTCCTTTTAACGAGTGGAAATAGCGGCGTGCTTCATCATGTTTTCCACGGGTAATAAACTCTGCGACTTTCATCGCGCTTTGCTGGTAGCTGTCGACTAGCTGCTTGACCAGGCGTATATAGAGCGCCGCGTTATGATTGAGACGCGCCAGAGCCGAGGCAAACTCGATACCTTTCACCTGGGGATACTTATGTTGCTGCAGCGGCGGTGTTTCACGGACGCCGTCGTCGTCCGGTTTAGAGCTGTCATAAGGCCCGGGAATGGCCCACTTGCTGATTTGACTAAGCAGCATGTCTTCGTCAATGGGCTTCGGTATATGCCCTTGCATTCCCGCAGCGAGAGAACGCTCTGCGTCACCAGACATCGCATTAGCGGTCATTGCCACAATGGGCAGTTGCTGGTAACTATAATTCTGGCGAATGGTTTCGGCGGCGCGGTAGCCATCCATCACTGGCATCTGAATATCCATTAATACCAGGGCGTAGGCTTTTCTCTGCACCATATTCACCGCGACCTCACCATTCTCGGCAATATCCACCGAGAAGCCGTGCCCGCGTAATAATTCCTTCGCTACGTGCTGATTAATTTCATTGTCTTCCACCACCAGTAACGGTGCATTGCGCAAGGCAACCGGAACCCGTTCGGAACTAGCCGGATGAGCGATGGTATCGCTGGCATTTGCATAATCAGTATTGCTGTTCCCATATACCGCGGTATTCAGAACCCGCGCCAGGGTGGCGGTGGTATAGGGTTTGGTAATAAAGTCACAGGCACCGACCAGTTTTGCTTTCTCGGCCAGTTCTTCCGCGTAATACCCGGTCGCCAGAATAGCTTTGGGCATGGTCTCCGCAGCCAGCTTCTGCTGCATGGTTTCGACCAGGGTAAGGCCGTCCATGCCAGGAAGCCGCCAGTCGATCAAAACTATCTGATACGGAGTGCCCGCGGTTTCAGCATCGAGCATGATTTGCAGACCCTGTTCGGCACTGCGTGCCACTTTTGCATCCATCTTGTAGGAGCGAAGTAACTCGTAGAGCATTTCCCGGGTACTAAGATTGTCGTCGATGGCCAGGATACGCACGCCCTCAAGACGTTCCAGCAGCAACTGATGGTGTGATGCGTCCTGATTAGGCTGCAACGGCAACGCAATTTCGACGTAAAACGTCGACCCTTGCCCGGTGGCACTAATAACCCCCAAATCGCCGTTCATAAGCTTTATAAGGCGTTGTGAGATGGTCAGCCCCAGTCCGGTACCACCAAATTTTCGGGTGGTAGAGGTGTCAGCCTGAGTGAAGGCCTGAAACAGGTTTGCGCGCTGTTCTTCGTCCATTCCGATGCCGGTGTCAGTCACTGACATCCGCAACCAGACTTTATCGTCACTTTGTTCGAGCAAGGTACAGGAGACGTTAATTTCACCTTCATCGGTAAATTTGATCGCGTTGCTGACCAGATTAACCAGAACCTGGTTGAGGCGCATGGGATCACCGATCAGCATGGTAGGTATGTTGGCGGGCAGATTTATAATGAATTCTAAGTCTTTGTCGTATGCTTTATAGGCGAACATGTCCGCCAGGGTGCTGAGCACCTCGTCGAGATCAAAGGGAATATGCTCGATAGTAAGCTTATTTGCTTCGATCTTGGAGAAATCCAAAATGTCATTGATAACCCCAAGCAGCGCATTGGATGACGAATTAATCACTTTAAGGTAGCGCTGTTGTTTGGGATTCAGTTCGGTTTTAAGCGCCAGGTTAGCCATTCCCACAATGGCGTTAATCGGGGTGCGGATTTCATGACTCATATTGGCCAGGAAATCGCTTTTAGACTGGTTTGCCTGCTCCGCTGCTTCTTTTGCAGCTGCCATTTCAACCGTGGCTGCCTTGATTGTTGAAATGTCATAATAACTGCCGAGAACGCCGATTAATTCGTTATGGTCGTTGTAGAGCGGGGCACTGGCGTGCTCGACCCAGCGCGTCTGGTCGGCGGCTTCGCCAAGCTTCAATTTTAGTTCTTCACTGCTACATGCCTGCTGCCCCTGAAGGGTCGCCTGATCGCGCTGGAACAGCTCTTTATTGGCGGCCAAAGCATCGAATTCCTGTTGCGCAAAGTCCTCTTCATTGAGGTCGTTAAGGCCAAAATCGTCAAGAAAAGCCCGGTTGGCGCCAATTAATTTTAACTCGGTATTGCGCCAGTAAACCCGGTTGGGCAGGTCGTTGAACACCTGACGGAGCACCTGCGAGCTATCAGCACTGATAGTTTTACTTTGTCGGCTTTGCTGGTTGTCTATACTGATGGCAGTAGCTAGGGCGACCAGTAGGGCGCTGGGAATAGTGATCCAAATACCAGGCAGAACGATAATAGAAAGCACTAATAACGTGCAGATCCACCAGAAATGATGCTGCAATACATTTAGCTGGCTGGGTTTAAATAAAACCTTCAAGTTAACTCCCTGCGCTGTATTTTACTGTCGAATATGGCACACTAGCCGCATGATAGCAGGAATTGTATAGGAATTGCTTTGTCGATGAATTTATCTGCACGCCTCGACGCTCTTCGTCAGCGCCAGCAAACAGCAACCCTTGCTGGAATTAATCGGGGTGTTGAGCGGGAAACGTTGCGCATTACCAATAGTGGTCAGTTAGCGCAAACCATGCACCCGCAGTCTCTTGGTGCAACCTTGACCCACCCGCTGATTACCACAGATTATGCGGAATCCTTACTCGAGTTTATTACTCCGGTTTCCCGCTCGGTCAGGGAGACCCTTACCCAACTGCGGGATTTACATCGCTTTACCTATCGCCATATTGGGGATGAGCTTTTATGGCCATTAAGCATGCCTTGCTATGTGAATGAGCCCAAAGACATTCGTATCGCTGATTTTGGCTCATCTCATGTGGGTATGATGAAAAGCACCTACCGTCAGGGATTGACCCATCGTTACGGTGCCGTCATGCAGACCATTGCAGGTGTGCATTATAACTTCTCGGTGTCTGACCAACTGTGGGATGAACTGGCTGCGCAGGATGGGGCGCAGAATTGCAGCGACTATCGTTCGGAACGGTATTTTGACCTGATCCGTAATTTCCTTAAGCATGCCTGGGTCGTACCATATTTCTTTGGTGCGTCACCCGTCGTATGCAGCTCTTTTACCCGATATAGCCCGGGTGACGTAGACCTGCAATCATTTGGCGGTGGCATGAGTTACCGACCCTATGCCACAGCGTTGCGCATGAGCGATCTTGGTTACACCAACAAAGAGCAGGCTGCACTGCGTATTTCTTATGATTCGGCGCAGCAATACATTGATGGCCTGCGTCGTGCCGTATCGACTCCATCTGAGCGTTTTGCCAAGATTGGTGTGCAGGATGACCAGGGCGAGTTCCGTCAGCTGAACAGCAATATTCTGCAAATTGAAAACGAATTCTATGCGCCGATCCGGCCTAAACGCACAGCGCATTCTGGTGAAACTCCAACCCAGGCTCTTGAGCGTGGGGGTGTCGAGTACATTGAAATTCGTGCGCTGGATACCAATCCCTACACGCCAGTGGGGATTACCGCCGAGCAAATGCTGTTTCTCGATTTGTTACTCATGCATTGTCTGCTTAGTGACAGTCCTAAAATGAGCTGGGACGATCAACAACAGGCAGGTAAAAATCTCACCAAGGTGGTACTTGATGGTCGTGACCCTCGGTTGCGGTTACAGCAAGGAGAACACCAGGTGCTGTTGAAAGAGCAACTTAAAGATTTGTTCAAGACGCTGGAACCCCTGGCAGAAGTGATGGACAATGCAAACGGTGGTGATGCCTACCGTTGTGTTTTAGGTCATTTAGGCCCGCAAATCGATAATCCGGAACGGACCCTGTCAGGTCAGTTGATCGCCGATATGCGTAAAGCACAGCAGCACGGACAGGGGTTTGCGATGCAGCTTGCCCAGCACTACCGAGAGCAGCTGTTGCAGGAGTCGCTGGAGTATTACAGCGAAGACGAACTAAAAGCGCTGGCGACAAAGTCGTTAACAGAGCAAAGCACAATTGAGTCTCAGCAAAGCGGGACCTTTGCGGCTTATTTGCAGGCTTATTTTGCAGCGGCAGAAGAGAAAAAAGAACGCGCCTGCTAGAGGCGCGTAAAAGGGATGTAGTCCAGGGGAAGACCAATCATGTGTAAATCGCTTACTTACTCAGAGGCGCAGCGAGGCGGAAAGTTCCTGTCGCTGGCAAAAAAGCGAAAAAAAATCACGATTGCTGTCTTAGCCATTGTTTCCACGCTATTTTTAGGTGCATGTTCGACAGCTCCTCCGAAAGACCCCGAGAATATCTGTAATATTTTTGAAGAGCGTCGGGACTGGTGGCGAGCCTCTAAAGCGATGCGGGATGAATGGGGCGTGCCAATTCACGTACCCATGGCAATGATGTATCAGGAAAGCTCGTTTCGTTCACGAGCATTACCGCCGCGTAAGTATGTCCTGGGGTTTATTCCCTGGGGCCGAGTGTCCGATGCCTATGGCTATGCACAGGCCAAAACCATGACTTGGGATGACTACATACGCGAGACAGGAAACCGCCGCGGGCGGCGCGACAACTTCGCTGATGCGATTGATTTCATGGGTTGGTTTATTAGTAAAAGCCAGCAAATCAATGGCGTCTCTAAGTGGGATGCCTACGCTCAGTACCTCAACTACCACGAAGGGTGGGGCGGCTATCAACGTCGTACTTATTTGCAAAAGCAGTGGTTGGTAGCAACCTCACGCCGCGTCGATCAGCGGTCACTGAATTATGCTGGTCAGTTACGTGGTTGTGAAGAACGGCTCAACCGTGGCTGGCTGCGCCGTTTATTGTTCGGTTAACGGTAGTGCTTAAACGTATTGCTTAACGTCCGCCGCCAGGGAACATGCCTGGTGGCATTTTACCGCCCATTTGGCGCATCATTTTTTGCATGCCGCCACCTTTCATTTTCTTCATCATTTTTTGCATCTGGGTAAACTGCTTGAGCAGTTTATTGACGTCCTGCACCTGAGTACCTGAACCGGTCGCGATGCGACGCTTGCGTGAACCTTTTATCAAATCAGGGTGTTCACGTTCTTTTGGCGTCATCGAATTAATGATAGCTTCCATGCGGGTGGTCAGGCTGTCGTCCATCTGGCCCTGCAACTGGCCTTTCATGGCACCCATACCGGGCAGTTTGTCGAGCATGCCCATCATGCCGCCCATGTTCTTCATTTGCTGCAGCTGGTCACGAAAGTCTTCAAGGCTGAACTTGCCGCTTTTCATGACTTTCTTTGCCACTTTCTCGGCTTTCTGCCGATCAACTTTGCTCTCAACTTCTTCAATCAGGGAAAGCACATCCCCCATGCCCAGAATTCTCGATGCAATCCGGTCAGGGTGGAAAGGTTCGAGGGCGTCATTTTTTTCGCCAACCCCAAGAAACTTAATTGGTTTGCCTGTTATGTGGCGGATCGACAACGCCGCACCACCGCGCGCGTCACCGTCGGTTTTAGTCAGAATGACACCAGTTAAAGGCAGGGCTTCGTTGAAGGCACGGGCGGTATTGGCCGCATCCTGACCGGTCATGGCGTCGACTACAAATAACGTCTCGATGGGGTTGATGGCTTTATGCAAGCGACCAATTTCATCCATCATCGCTTCATCAATCGCCAGGCGACCTGCAGTATCGACCAGTACCACATCCATAAATTGCTTACGTGCCTGGGCAATGGCATTGCTGGCGATAGTGACCGGGTCCTGATCTACTGTTGATGGGAAAAATTCAACATCCACTTCTGCAGCCAGGGTTTCTAACTGTTTAATCGCGGCTGGCCGATAGACGTCAGCACTGACCACCATGACTTTTTTCTTTTGCTTTTCTTTCAGGTGACGAGCCAGTTTGCCGACACTGGTGGTTTTACCAGCCCCCTGCAAACCCGCCATCATAATCACTGCGGGTGGCTGAGTTGCCAGATCGAGGGGGACATTCGGCTCGCCCATGGCTGCTTCCAGCTCTTCACGCACAATTTTGATAAAGACCTGACCTGGGTTGAGGTTTTTATTGACCTCGGCACCAATAGCCCGCTCTTTGACTGCCTTAATAAATTCTTTAACCACCGGCAGTGCGACATCTGCTTCGAGCAGCGCCATGCGCACTTCGCGCAAAGTATCCTTAATATTGTCTTCAGTCAGGCGGCCGCGGCCACCAATGTTGCGCAGGCTTTGCGATAATCGTTCACTTAGATTCTCGAACATAGTAACGTTACGTCCTGTGGGAAAAGTTTGCGCTATTATACCTTAAGACGGTTGGGTTTGGCGATGTTGCGCAGTATACTCAACCCAACATGATGAACTTTCCATAAAACATGAACTTACACTTACTAACCTTACAACTACTACAAGGTTCAGCTTGACATGATTAGCTTCCTGCTGATGCTTAGTATCGTCAGTTACACGATGGCGGTTGTCTTTACCGGCCAGCGTTTTGCTGCATCGCCGCGCTGGGGTCAGCGTCGCATTCAAGTCAGTAGTGCTGTCGCGGTGTTCACCCACGTGTTAAGTATTGCGTTGGTGCTCAATGAAACGGGGTTCCGCCACTTCAATATGGCCGCCACGTTGTTGATCATTGCGGCACTGCTATCTATTTTCAACCTTAGTCGTGGTTTACGGGCCGAAGCCAACCTGCTGCGTCCGGTTATTTTCACATTTGCCATTTTCAGCCTGCTACTGGTTGCTGTGACACCGCTGCGCGCAGGCCATGCTATTACCGTGCAACCGGGTGTCACTTTACATATTGGCTTGTCTTTACTGGCATTTAGTATTCTTGCTCTGGCTGCACTGTATTCGTTACAACTGTTGTACCTTAATCGACTGCTTAAGCAGCGCAAAGCCAAGGCGTTAAGTGACAACCTGCCGCCATTGATGACGGTGGAGAATTATTTTTTCCGCTTGCTGACAGTAGGGACTGGCGTGCTTACCCTGGCGATTGTCAGCGGATTTTTGTTTGTCGAGAATATGTTCGCGCCTGGTCAGTTGCATAAGACTTCACTCAGCCTGGTTGCCTGGCTAACCTTTAACGGTATTCTGGTGGTTCATTACTGGCGCGGACTGCGCGGTAAACCGGCGGTTATTATTACCCTGATTGCCAGCCTGCTACTCATTCTTGCCTATTATGGCAGTCGCTTTGTACGGGACGTTCTTTTAGCCTGAGGTGAGTGCTGCGCACAGCCTTGACTTATTGCATGAACGCCGTACAGTTATTACTCTTTCGAATAGAATAGGAACCCCCCTTGGACGACATATCGACGAGTACGCTTTTTATTATATTAGCCGTACTCATTATTATATCTGCCTATTTTTCCGGCACGGAAACTGGCATGGTCTCGGTCAACCGCTACAAGCTTCGCCACCTGGCGCAGAGTGGGGATCGCGGGGCTAAGCGGGTCAGTAAATTACTTGACCGACCTGATCGTCTGATTGGTCTTATTTTAATTGGCAACAACCTGGTTAATATTGCCGCCTCGGCAATAGCCACCATTATCGGGATGCGTCTCTACGGTGACGCCGGTATCGCTTTTGCGACCATAGTGCTGACTCTGGTTATTCTGATCTTCGCTGAAGTAACGCCGAAAACTGTTGCGGCGCTGAACCCTGAACGGGTGGCAATGCCGAGTTCGATTCTGATTACGTTGCTAATGAAGGTCATGCTTCCGTTCGTCATTGCGTTAAACTTCATCACTAACAACATGATGAAACTGTTCGGGATGAACCCTAACGAGCAGCAGCGGGATGCACTGAGCGCTGACGAGTTGCGAACTATCGTAAATGAAGCGGGCTCACTTATTCCAAGTCGTCACCAGGACATGCTGGTCAGTGTGCTCGATCTGGAAAAAGTAACCGTTGATGACATTATGATCCCGCGCAATGAAATCATTGCCATCGATATCAATGAGGAATGGCCTGCTATCATGAAGCAGGTGATGAACATGCAACACACCCGGGTTTTGCTATTCCGCAGTCAAATAGACGATGCCATCGGCTTTCTTCATGCTCGGGATATGATGCGATTAGTCACCCGCTACCAGGCAGAACCGGATAAAGCATCTCTGGTCCGTGCTGCTCGCGATATCTACTTTATTCCTGAAGGTACCCCGCTCAATGTGCAACTGTTGAAGTTTCAGCGTAATAAAGAACGCATTGGCTTAGTCGTCGACGAATATGGCGATATTCAGGGGCTGGTTACGCTGGAAGATATCCTTGAAGAAATTGTTGGTGACTTTACCACTACCATTAGTGGTGTCACTAGTGACCATGTCCAGCTGCAAGCGGATGGAAGCTACCTGATCGAAGGTACTGCTAACCTGCGTGAGCTGAATAAAGATCTGCATTGGAATTTCCCCACTGACGGACCAAAAACGATTAATGGATTGATCATTGAAGCCTTTGGCGACATTCCGGAAAATCCGATGTGCATCGTGGTGGGTCCTTACCGGATCGAAGTCACTGAGGTCGAAAACAACATGGTCAAGACCGTTCGCGTCATGCCTAGTAAACGCAAACGCAAGAAAAAATAAGTAAAGTCGATTCTATCGAAGGGCTCGAAAGGGCCCTTCGGTGGTATACAAGCATAGGGAACTGCAGCATGTCGATGCACGAATTTGAAGACCTGGTTGAAACCTCGATTAGATGCCTTGACCAGGCTGGTCAGCACGACAGCATGGAACTGCGAACTTTATTTTATAATCTGTATCAGTTCCAGGAAGCCTGGGACACGGGGTTCACTCACCTTCGGGTGCTGGATATTTTGCTGAAGCATAAATTTGTCTATCAGTTTGAACCTACTCAGCATCCTGACTATTCAGCGCATCAGGCATTTTTTGATAATGTGCGGGATTTTACTTTCGTCGGCCTTCACCCTGAGCAACGATGGAATGGCGATACCAATCCAACTGCGGGTTATATCGATCCACCTTACTTATACTGTGACGCGGGCTCGCCGTTGTGGCAGCAGTTTGTTACATCAGGTGTGCTCACTGGTGATGATGCAATACCGCCGGCAAAGCTGGATATGGCAGATCTGGCCAAAGAGGTCGTGGTGGCCGGCCGCGCGCAGAATAACCGCGAATTGATCAGCCTCTGGTATACCGCTTTAGGCGTGGATTTGTGGTCGTTTCGTGCAGAGGACGCATTGGACGCGGCGAAATCAAACCGCTCCATTATTGCAATCCGGGAGATAGCGATGGAAACGAAAGCGCTGGACATCGACCCCGGATATGGCCTTTTGCAGCAGCCCCCGCCAGATGCTGTAAAAGGTTATCCTTTTTTGTCCTGGTGGTTCCAGAGAAGGCCTCGTAAGGGATGGGTTGGATCCTCTTTCTTGAAGCGTATTTTTCGATAATCTACATTGGGATGCTGGCAGGCGTGCTGTATACCCTCGGCAGTGCCTGGTCCCGCGGGTTCTCGCTGGCAGAAAGGCCTGCAGTAGCGTCAGAACCATTCTTTTCTGTGCTATATCATTGTCTTGTAAACGCTACGAGGTTTGGCTTTTATACCTTTCTGGGGCTTGTTTTTGTCGGTTTTATGGCCAGTATACTGTTCTCAACCTGGACCATCCTCCAACAGCTCATCACCTGAACAGTCAATGGAAATGGACTTAAGTGGACAAGAATGGAGTTAAGGCATTGGTATAACAGCCTTAGATGAGAAGACGACCTGCTTATCGGAGCGCTGGACCTGTCCTTTCTGGGCGTTCCTTTCTGGGGGAAAAAGCATCGTCGAAGTCTGTTTTATTCAGCCCTACAGTGTCCCCAGTCGCATCCAGATTGAAACAATCAATGGATATCTTGAAAATATCGCTCGCATTCACTGGGGCGACGACCCCGATGCGCCAGTCCCGCTGGCCCGGATGATCTCGTGTGTGAGTTGCATGCGAGGTCTCCGGAGTTTTTTAGTTAAGATCCTGTAAAGCATGACGTTTATCTCTCACCTGTAATTCTCAGACATAAACGAAAATGATAATCTTTCGTTTATCAGCTAACCCTCACATATACCAGGGTCGATACTGCATCAAAAGGAAGGGATACACCATGATGGGCATGAATAAGGTAGGGATCGCACTAGTCACCACAATGCTTATGACTGCCTGTGCAGGGACCAAGGAATCAGGGCAGGAGCAGATCGGTATGAATGTGAAAATGCAACTTGAGAAAATTGATGAGCTGAGCGAAGTTCACAAGGCTCGTCGCGACCTGTTGATGACACTCGAACATGAACGGGAACTGGCACAGCTATTATGGGCTGAGCAACAGGCTAATTTTCATACCTTGCTCGGCATTATGCCTTTCGTTGTCGGCGAAGGCATCAGCGAAGTTCAGTATACCCAGCCGCAGTTACTTCGTATGCATGATTACGGCGGCATGACTGAGATGACAGAGGCCTATTTACAAAGCTTACTGGCGATTCAAAGTCAGGACCATCCTTTCTGTTACTCACAGCCAAGGCATCAGGGATTTGCGCTTAGCGAAGGGTTTGAATTTCCGTTCCGTCATCGTTTGACCTATTCCCGGATGGCATTGGATAACGGTGATGTATTGCAGATACCTGACGTCGAGAATGGTCAGCGTGAGACCGATGATATTTCTTTCAATGGGGATTCTTACTGTTATCAGCGGTCTTTTACGGCGGACGATCCACAGCCAGCGACTGTCACTGGTGAGTTTCATGCACAGCTGCCGGACAAGCTGATTGAATTTGAGTTCACTGCCGCGGACGTAGGCAAGACGCAGGAACAGGACGGTTATGTCGTCACCCTGCTGGAGCTTGAAACAGGCTTGTACACGATTGAGATCGATGCGGCTGAGGGTGTCCCTTTGAATTTTGGCAGCGGCGACGTGCTGGCTGAAGCGGTGGATGCACATGGCGAGTATATTGAGTGGTGGGCGACACGCCGGCAGCCACATGAGCGTGCGCTAAAGCTCGACGATTTGCTGGGCGATCTGATTGCCAGGGCAGAGCAGGGGACCGTTGATGAGGCAACAGTACGCAGTGAAATTGGGGCATTGCGCGACATGCTGGATGAACAACAGGGGCGCTCGCTGTATTTGTCACGGCAGTTCCACGGTGTGATCGACAAAGCCCTAATTACGTTGATGGTTTATTCCGATGACAGCGAGCTGGTCAGCCGAGAACTGGCATTGCCGGTACACAGGTTCTCGAACTTGTCAGGCGCGGGTCAGGCTCAGTTAAATACCTTGCCACAAATTCCCGTGACGGTGCCGGTTTACGATGACCGTGCGGCGTTAAGAACCGATATTGTGGACTTAGATGCGCAACAGATGCAGCAACGCATTGAAACCGTGCAAAGGCTGATGAAAGCCCCGCCGAATGATTATCCTGCTGAAATACTTTGGTTCACGCCTCCGGTTCAAAGCGATATTTTGCTTGATCGACGAGACCGCGCAGGGCTTTTTGTGCTGGCTGCGTTCGACTTTTATGATCAGCACGGCGAACTCGTGCGCGACCCGACGCTAAAAGATCTTCAAATCGAAGATATTGGCTTTGAGACGCGCAGCCGACGCCTGGAAAACCCATTTATGGTGGGTGGGTTGCTGTATTACCCTGAGCGCCTTACCGGCATACCGGTGCGGGTTCAAGGCACCTTGCCGATTATGGTTGCACCTAATCTGATCAAGGACAGTTATAGCAAAGACGAGCTGCCAGCAGGTATGACCCTGAATGGAAATCAGTTGATTGTTGATTATGCCGTGTTTGAACCGCGAGAGGTTAACCAGGTTAATAACGAGCTAGTCGAGCGCAGAAATCAGCTGTTTGCCAGAGATGCTCGTGGGTATCTGGCAGAAATGAAGAAAGTTCACTCGTTTCACGCTCGACCTGGCCGGGTCGCGATAGATATTTACTACTTTTATGGCGAGCCAGACACCGTTGAGTTTTGGTACCTGGGCGACACCGAATATGTTGATTATGACTTCGATATTCGATTGTTGAGAGAATACAGCGCCGCTGACTAAGGGGCATCAGCCCCGCTAAACCGTAAACAATAGGTTGTAAGCACATAAGTAAGGATATTAACGAAGATGACAAAGACAGGATGGGTTGGGTTAGTCAGTGCGATGCTAATAGCGGGTTGCACAGGCGACATGGACACGGAGCAGGAGCAAAGCAGTATGAGTGTAAAAGAGCAATTTGAGGAGCTGGAGAGAGTTCACGACGCCCGTTCCGCCGTATTGGAAAAGCTTGAAGAGAATAGAGAGCTTGGCCAGTTACTATGGCAAGAGCAAATGGGCAACTTTTACTCAATGATGAACCTGATTCCACACCAGATGCACTTTGACGGGTTTGAGTATACCCAGCCAGAGTTACTTCATCTGCATGATTATGATGATATGGCAGCAATGACTGAAGCCTATGTGCAGAGCCTGGTGCCGATTAACAGCCGCGAACATTCGCTTTGCCTGCGCTATTCACATAACCAGGGCTTTGTGCTGAAAGAAGGGTTTGAATTTCCGTTTCGCCATCGGCTGGCTTATTTACAGATGACACTTGATGACGGCGATGTGCTGCAGATGCCTGATGTCGCAAATGGGGAGCGCGAAACCAATGATATTGTTCATCGCGGAGACTTCTATTGTTACCAGGGCGAATTTACCGCGGATGACCCCCAACCGGCGACCGTTTCGGCTGAGTTTGATGCCCAATTGCCGGCCAATCTGATTGAATTTGAATTCACTGCTGCTGATGTCGGGGAGACGATGGAGCAGGACGGCTACTTAGTGACCTTGTTAGAGTTCGAACAAGGGCGCTACGCAATCGAGATCGACGCGGTTGAAGGTCAGAGCATGGATTTTGGTAGTCAGGATGTGCTCGCCGAGGCAGTCGATGAGTATGGCAATTACATTGCATGGCGCGGTACAGAGCGGGAACCACTGCATCGTGCGCAGCGCATCGACAATTTGCTGGATGATCTGTTTAACCGCGCGGACCAAGGAACGCTGGATGAAGCAACGGCGCGCAGTGAGCTCATTAACTTGCGCGACACGCTGAAAGAAGAGCAGGGCCGGAAACTGTTTTTATCACGGGCGTTCAACGGCTCTGTGGACAAAGCGCTGATCACGCTGATGGTTTACTCCGAGGATAGTGAGGAGGTTCGACGGGAACTGGAGCTCCCTGTGTATAATTCCCCAGCACCGATGGCCGCGAGCGAAGAAAATCTGCGTGCCTTGCCACAAATTCCGCTCACTGCCCCGGTTTATGACGGGCGTATTCAGCTTAGAACATCTGTTGTTGAGTTAAATGAAGAGCTACTGCAGCAACAAATGAGAATGGTCCAATATCAGCATGCCCCCGGTGAAGGGTTCGCCGAGAGTGAATACTCTAGTCATATGTCATGGTTTTATCCGCCGGTACAAAGTGATTTCTTTCTGAATAAGCGCGACCGCGCAGGCGGGCTTCATGTGTTGGCGACATTCGATTTTTACGATGAACAGGGCGAGCCTGTTGAAGCCCTGGAGCCAGAAGAGACTGAAAGTAATATAGAAGGTACAGAGGGACCTGAAAGTGAGGCCCGTGCTTATGAGTACCAACACAGAAAGATCGAATATCCGTTTATGATCGGGCAGTTGCTCTTTAATCCCGACCAGTTCACCGCTCAACCTGCGAGTGTCAAAGCTAAACTGCCGATGATTGTGGCGCCAAATCTGATCAAGGACAGCTACGCCAAAGATGACCTGCCTACTGGTATCACGCTGAACGGCAATCAATTGATGATTGATTACGCCGTATTCGAGCCACGTGAGATTGCAGAGGTGACGGATGAAGTCACTCAGCGCAGAAACCAGGTCTTCGTCAAAGACAGCCATGGGTATCTGGCAGAAATCCGCAAAGATACCTTTTTTCATCCGCACCTCAGACGAGTCGCAGTCGATGTTTACTATTTCTATGGTGAACCAGAGACGGTCGAGATCTGGTATAAGGGCCAAACGACGCTGCACGAATATGAAGTTGAGCTTCCACTGCTCTCTGGTGACGGTATTCAGGCTCAATAAGCAAGATGAAGAACAGGAAGAGAATATCTAAATCACTGATTTTAGCGGGGAAGGTATTCCCCGCTATGTGGTTCACTGTCACTGCAGGGATGTGCATTCTGATGTTCTATCACACCGCATTTGGCAGCGGTATGCTTTTTGCGCTCGTGCCTCCACTGATGCTGGTATTTGGTTATAGAGCATTTAAAAAGGCGTATGGCGATCTGGTGCAGGCTTATGATGAGGGTGATTCTCTGGTCTTCTATAAAAAGGGCAAGCGGCAGCGAGTCAAACTGGAAGATATTATTAATATTAGTTACGAGCATATGACAAACCCTGAGCGCGTCACAATCCATGCACGGTCTTCAGGGCCATTAGGAAAGGAACTGGCATTTTGCCCGCTAAACAAGTGGTTTCCGTTTACCCAAAGCCCGATAGTTGCCGACCTGATTAAGCGAGTTGACCAGGCTCGATCAGTGCGGCGTGGTCCCTAAAGGATGTGGAAGATGACAAGCAAAGGAAGGAATATGCTGGTGCAAAGCTGGATCAGGCAATGCTTATATGCGAATGGCTTGTGTCTGGCATTCGATGATAATGAGATAGTTGTCAGCGTGCGCCGCGAGTAGCTTTACCTCGAGTGTACCGATTTTAACGTTCACGGATATTTAAGGAATCAAGGTCGTGACAGATTATACAAATGAAGATCTTCAGTCTTGCGTAGATGCAGGTATTTTAACTGATCAACAGTTCGCCGATGTAAAAGCGCATGTGCATGGTGTTGCGAGCACCGAAGCTCAGCCCCAGGATAGTGAACATTTTCGTTTAATCTCCGGGTTCAACGACATCTTTGTAGTCGTGGCTTGTGCGCTTGTACTTGCGGCGCTTGGTAGCTTGTTCGGCCATCTTACTGGCTTGAGCCCTAGTGTCGGGGTTGCCGTTGGTGCCTGGGCGCTGGCTGAGTATTTTGTGCGCCGTCGACACATGGCGTTACCCGGCGTAGCGCTCTCGCTCGCTTTTGGTGGCGCTAGTGTCTTCTTCTTAGTCCTGAGCTTTGGTTTCGAGGGCTGGGGAGCGGGCTTGGTGTGTCTGTTCGCCGCGGCTTTGCAGATGTTATTTTGGTGGCGCTTTAAAGTACCTGTTGCGGTCGCTATGATCGCCGGCACCTTGGTATTAGGTGGGCAGTTGACGATAGCCGGACAGATCCATGGCGTACTGGTTAGCATTCCCATTTTGCAACTAGCGATGGGGATCGCGGTGTTTATATTTGCCATGTGGTGGGATGTGAAAGACCCGCAGCGAAATAACTATCGCGCGGACGTTGCTTTCTGGTTACATATTCTGGCAGCGCCGCTGATTGTCTCAGGTGCGTTTAGTTTCGTCGCAATGTATGGCGAGGACTCGGTTACCTTGTGGCATGCCGTTGCAGTGACATTAATCTACGCATGCCTGGCGTTAGTGTCATTGTGGGTAGACCGCCGCGCCTTAATGCTGGCGGCCTTGAGTGTGCTGGTCTTTACTTACAGCAAGGTACTCGCGGAATACGGTATTGTCAGCCTCAACTTTGCCATTACCGGTCTGGTGGTGGGGCTTGGGCTACTGGCGCTCTCAGTCTACTGGTCACGTTGCCGGGTCCTGGCATTCAAAGCACTGCCAGCAGGATTGCATAAATGGACACCTGACGCCTAAGCAGAATGCAGTATCAGCCAGGCGGCGAGGGTAAAGCAGCTTGCGGGATAGTGAACTCCAGCATGTTGCCACTTTTGTGCGCAATGCCAATTTGTAGATCGCCATTGAGGCTATATTTGTTGGGTAAAATTGAAAGTTCGAGCAAATGATCGCCCGGAATTAACTGGAAACCCTGGCTGATGGTCTCACCTGCTGCGTTGGTCACCTGATAACCTCGCAGCGGGTCGAGTTGCTGGTGTCCCTGCACATAAAATACAAGCGTGTGGTTATAGGTATCACGCCAGTTTTCACCATAAAAGGGTATTTTAGCGATGAACTGACTTAGAAATTTGTCAAAATTATCGCTGAGGCTTTGATCCGCTTTAATCTCAGCAGCGGCTAAATGGAACGCCGCTTCGTCGGACTCTTTGAGGTCGAAAAAATAGGCTTCATCAATTAGGATAAGAGTGAGCTTAGCTTGCTCAGGCAGCAAGTCACGGTGCTTTTGTGGTTTTGCCGATGTGGTGGTGCACCCAGTTGTCAGGGTCATCAAGAACCCTCCTATTAATAAATATCTGAACATTACAATGCCTTGTGGAGAATGATTAAGAATACGCTGCAAATGACATTGCAACGGTTGCTAATGATACTAGTTACTTGCTTGGTATAAACCATGCTAAAGGTCTGTGACATCTATTTAGAAATTTTTTTCAGGCGTTATTTTACTGCTTACACGCATCTCCTAATGTAGACGTACGCGAGTTGCTTGCGCAACGAACGAGCGTGCAGAGTTAACAGATTGAGTGAACCTGCAGCTAACCCCAGTAACGCTGTTTTACCTTGCATTTCACATCAAAATGCGTACAATTGGCGCGCTTCCTGACTTCGGTCGGGAGGCTTTCTTTATCCTTAGAAACATTCATTAACATTGTAGAGGACGGTATGGTAACCATTCGTTTACAACGTGGTGGCGCAAAAAAGCGTCCATTCTACCAAATGGTTGTTACCGACAGCCGCAACGCCCGTGACGGTCGTTTCATCGAGAATGTCGGTTTCTTTAACCCGGTAGCACGTGGTCAGGAAGAAAAATTACGCGTTGATTTAGGGCGTGTGGAGCACTGGGTAGGCCAGGGCGCACAGTTGTCTGAGCGTGTATCAAAATTAGTCAAAGACGCAAACAAAGCAGCTGCGTAACTTTGCTGATTTATTAACGGTTCTGGAGTAAACATGAGCGACAACAACCCAGTCATTTTAGGCACCTTAGGTGCGGTCTATGGCATTAAGGGCTGGTTGAAGGTCATTAGTTTTACGGATCAGGCCGAAGGTATTTTCGAATACCAACCCTGGCTGTTAGGCCAGGAAGGGAATTGGCAGTCTGTTGAGGTCGCGCAATGGCGCTGGCACAACAAAGGGCTAATTGCCAAGTTTGCGACTATTGACGACCGCGACGCTGCACAGCAGTGGGTAGGTCGGCAAATCGCGGTTTCGGCAGATAAACTGCCGGAATTACCGGAAGACGAGTTTTACTGGCGTGACCTGGTCGGGTTGAAAGTGGTTAACACTGAAAACTATGACATGGGCACGGTGAGCCAGATGCTGCCAACGGTATCGAATGATGTCCTGGTGGTGACGGCAAACAGCAATGATGCTTTTGGAAAGCGGGAGCGTTTAATTCCGTTCATTCAGTCACAGTATGTGGTTGCAGTGGATCGTGAAGAAAAACGGATTACCGTGGACTGGCCTGCGGACTTTTAATGGCCGCGGCATTACAGGTTGGGGTGGTTAGTTTATTCCCTGACATGTTTGAAGCAATTACCAGTTACGGCGTGACCCGCCGCGCGGTGGAGCAGGATCTGCTTAGTGTCGAAACGTGGAATCCTCGTGATTTTACCCACGACAAACACCGTACGGTTGATGACCGGCCTTATGGCGGTGGTCCGGGCATGCTGATGATGGTGGAACCGCTCCGTGCGGCCATTGCTGCAGCGAAACAAGGGGTCGGTGAAGGTGCTCGGGTTATTTACCTGTCACCACAAGGGCGCAAGCTAGACCAGCGCGGAGTTCTGGAGCTAAGTCAGTACGATAAACTGGTACTGGTTGCAGGGCGCTACGAAGGCATTGATGAGCGGGTGATTGAATCCGACATTGATGAGGAATGGTCAATTGGCGACTTTGTGTTAAGTGGCGGTGAGTTACCGGCAATGGTGATGATTGATACCCTCGCACGACAAGTGCCGGGCGTATTGGGTCACCAGGCTTCAGCAGCAGAAGATTCGTTTGTTGATGGCTTGCTGGATTGCCCGCATTATACTCGCCCTGAAGTGTTGGATGGTAAACAGGTGCCCTCGGTTTTACTGAGTGGCAACCACGAAAAAATTCGTCAATGGCGAATGCAGCAGGCTCTAGGCAGAACCTGGTTGCGTCGACCTGAACTTTTAAACAACCTAGCTCTGACTGACGAGCAACAGCGTTTACTGGAAGTCTTCATTGAAGAACACCAGGACGGCGCAGAGTAACGGGCAGTGTAATTCTAGGAAGAGAGATTATCATGGCTAAAGTTAATCAGAATATTATTAAGCAGCTTGAAGACGAGCAGCTTAAGCAAGATTTACCGGAATTTGCTCCGGGCGACACCGTTGTGGTGAGTGTTAAGGTTAAAGAAGGAACACGCGAGCGTTTGCAGGCCTTTGAAGGTGTTGTAATCCGTAAGCGTAACCGTGGTCTGCACAGTGCATTCACGGTTCGTAAAGTGTCTAACGGTGAAGGTGTTGAGCGTACATTCCAAACGCACAGCCCACAAGTTGATAGCATTAATGTGAAGCGTCGTGGTGCGGTACGTCGTGCTAAGCTTTACTACTTGCGTGAGCGTTCAGGTAAGTCTGCACGTATCCGCGAGAAGCTGGCGACTAAGTAAGCTTTTTAGCTTACCCGCTAACGTTTTGCAGAAAAGCCCGCCTTGTGCGGGCTTTTTTTATGGGCAAAAAGTAACTTCTGTTTAAACCTTTTTGGTACCGCCTGCGACTAACCAGGTAAAGCAATAAATTAACCAACTATGACTAATTCTGAGAAAGGCTTAATTCAACATGCCCAGGCGGGTGATAAAGCGGCATTTCGTCAGCTTTACGAGAGCTATGTCGGCCGGGTATACGCCATTTGCCGTCGCTTATGCAGTGATAGAGGGCGAGCGGAGGAGGCCACTCAGGAGGTTTTTATCAAAGTATGGCGACAGTTACCGGAATTCTCATTTAACAGCCAGTTTACCACCTGGCTGCACAGTATCGCTAAGCGCACAGCGATTGATATGTGGCGACGGGAGCAGGTACGGCTGGTCGAGGTTGGCGATGAACATGAAAGCGAAGCCACTGCGGAGGGCGCGTTCGACAATGAACTCGAGCGAGCTATTCAGCGCTTACCGGCGCAGTCAAAAGCGGTATTTGTGTTAGTTGCCATTGAAGGGCATACCCATCGCGAAGTCGCTGAGTTACTGCACATCGCCGAAGGTAGTAGTAAATCTCATTATTTTCGTGCGCGGCAGTTGCTGAAGGAGGCGTTATCTCATGAGTCATGAAAAGGACCCGGATCTATACCTGGAGCAACAGATCGCCAGCCTGAGTCGGGAGATTACCCCGCAGACTGATTTGTGGGCTCGACTTGAGCCTGAACTCGAACAACCTACAGCGCACAAACCTGCGCAGGGGAGGCAGGCTTTTGTTTGGGGCGCTGTGGCCAGTGTTTTGCTGGTCGCTGTCTTACTGGCGGTGAATTATGTGCCGCCGGGGGACCAGCAGCCGGACTTTAGCGTTGCAGTAGAAGCCTCCGCCGAAGCCGAGGTTATCACTGCGTATGAAACGGCTATCGCTGAGCGGATTCATGTTCTGCATAGCGCCGACAGTAACTGGGGTGATGTGGATCATCAGTTAGAGATGTTTCGTTCGGCAGTGGCAGAGATTCGTTTTGCTCTTAGTTTTCAACCACACAACCCGGGGTTGCTGCAACAACTCGAGGATGTGTACCAACAACAACTGGCCTGGTTACAGGCCATATCCAGTTACCACTCAGCAACGCTGAGCTAAGGAGACATCCATGTCTAAAAATATAGCAGTAGCACTGGCAAGCATAACGCTCTTACTGAGCAGCGTGAGTATGGCCGCTGAGGTCATCAATGAATCACGTGAGGTCAGCGCGAACGAGCGAATTTACATTAAAAATATGCGCGGTGAAGTTGAGATTATTGCCCATGAGCAGGCTACCTTTGAGGTCAGGGGTGAGCTTGATAGTCTGGCTGAAGGTTATAATTTAGAGTCAGACGATGGCTTTACCAGCTTTGAAGTTCGTATGCCCCAACAGGTTCAGGCGGACAGCCGGCAGTCAGGCTCACGATTAACAATTCGCGTCCCTGTGCAGGCTGACGTTCGCTTCGAAGGGGTTAATGCGAATGTCCGGGCGCGTGGTATTGAAGGTGCCAGTTCGCTGAGTACCGTCAACGGAGCGGTGCACGGCGAGAGTCTGAGCACTCAGGTCAGTCTGAAAACGGTAAATGGGAATATCCGCAGCGAGAACAATCAGGGACGTATTGAGCTGGGCACGGTGAATGGCGGTATTGAAGATACCAACTCAAGCGGACGGGTTGCGTATCAAACCGTAAACGGCAACATTGAGGTGCAGTCGCAGGCAGAGGAAGTGTCAGTTTCTACGGTCAGTGGTCGGGTTCGTCTTGCGCTGCCCGATGCTACCACTATAAATGTGAACAGTGTCAGTGGTGAGGCCGAAGTGACTCTGGGTGCATCGTCACCGCGACTGCAGGCTCAGTCAGTCAGCGGTCGGCTTATTTTTAACTTGCCCGCTACGGCGGATGCCCGTTTCAGTGTCAACACCAGTGCCGGAGGTCAGATTAACAATCATCTGTCAGATGACCAGGCTGAACGAGCGACTTATGGGCCAGCCCGCAACCTACGGTTTAGCCTTGGCGATGGTCAGGGGCGTGTGGATGTGAGATCTGTCAGTGGCACCATTGAATTCAGGACCCGCAGCGAATAGCGGTGAAAAAAGCTCTGCTACGGCAGAGCTTTTTGTTATGGTAAATGAATGCAAGCGATGAAACAGGCTATCAGTGAAATTTTACTGACTCAGGTGCAACCCTTGAGTGAATTTGAACTGATACGAATATTACAGAACGAACCCTATGAATTACTGAGTGAGCGTGCTCTGCGCGGAAGTCTGAGCTTGTTTCAGACTCATTTTCTGCTCTTTCATTGCCTCTACCTGTTACGTGAACAGTGGCGGGGGGAGGGCTTCTCGGATTTGCGCATTGAGCCGCTTTCGATTGAACTGCAGCCCTTAGCGGATGGACATGATAAAGGGCTTCAGTCGACCGACCCTTTAGCCGAGTACTATCTGGATATTAGCCACCTGAAAGAAACTAGTGGTGATGACGTGGAAGCATTGCTGGATGGATTTTGGCGTCGCTTCAGCCATGATGTGGTGAGCGTGAGCGCAGACGAGCGCAGTCAGGCGATGATGATTATGGATGTGCAGACCATGCCGGAAAATGAACGTCAGTTAAAGCGTCTGTATCGGCAGCAAGTTCACCATAAACATCCTGATAAAGGTGGTAGTAGCGATGCCATGCAGTCACTGCAATGGGCGTATGGAGTCCTGCGACAGGTGTTGCAAAACGGTATACGTAGTTAGTGTTTAAACTTTTGCTTTCATAAAAATGAGATTGTAACCATGGCAAAACCTTCCCTGGATGCATTGCGTGCCCGGATTGATTCTATTGATAGCGAACTGGTTCGCTTGCTCGCCCAGCGTTTACAGGTCACCGGCGAGATCGGCGAGATAAAATCCCAGTTAGGCCAACCGCTTTATGTTCCTGAACGGGAACGGGCACTGCTCGCTGCCAGACGCGAAGAAGCACGTCAGCAGGGAATTAACCCTCAGTTAGCTGAAGATGTTTTACGACGAGTGATGCGCGAGTCTTACCTGAGCCAGAAAGGTCGCGGTTTTAAAAAAGCACGTGAGGATGATCGCGCAGTGGTGGTAATTGGTGGTCGCGGCCAGCTTGGCTCTCTGTTTGTGCACTGGTTTGAGTTATCTGGTTATCCGGTGCATGTGATTGATACCGACAACGTAGAGACATTGCCAGAGGCGGTTGCAGATGCGGCGCTGGTTCTTGTGAGCGTGCCTATTGCCAGCACTGAAGCAGTGATTAGTAGCTTAACCAACTTGCCTCAGGATTGCGTGCTGGCAGATTTAACCTCAGTTAAGTCACGACCACTGGAAGCGATGCTGGCGGCTCACCAAGGGCCCGTGGTCGGCCTGCACCCGATGTTCGGTCCCAATGTATCCAGCATGGCAAAGCAGTTGATTGTGGCCACCGCTGGACGTCAAGCTGAAACTTATAGCTGGTTAATTACTCAGTTGCAGACCTGGGGCGCACATATTGAGTGGCTGGATGCAACATCTCACGATGAGAGCATGAGCCTGATTCAGGTTATGCGTCACATGAGTACGTTCGCGTATGGTGTTCATCTGATGGAGGAGGATGCCAGCCTAAACCAGTTAAAAACCCTGAGTTCGCCGATTTACCGTCTCGAACTGATGATGGTCGGACGGTTGTTTGCTCAGTCCCCGGCTTTGTATGCCGATATTATTCTCGACGCTCCGCAGAATTTCGCCATGATCCGGCGCTACCTGCAACGCTTCGCGAATTTGCTGGAAGCGCTGGAACAGGGCGGCCGGGACAGTTTTATTGCCGAGTTTAATAAAGTAGCCGACTGGTTTGGCGAGGATGCGGAGGCATTTCTGGCCGAGTCGAGCGCTTTATTGCAACAGGCGGATGATGCAAAAGCACGTTGAAGGTGGCTTCAGTCCGATCTCAATCCGCCTGCTACCTTACAAACTCAGATAATGCTGCATAATCACGTGCAGACTGTCCGGTGAAACTGGCTTGTGCAACGTTTCGTTCATGCCAGCCATGCGGCAAGCATTCAGTTCTGAGACACTTTGATGCCCGGTTAAGGCAATAATGGGGAGATCGCTGAATTGCGCGTCTTCGCGCAATGCCCGACAAACCTCGGCGCCCGTCATATCGGGCATGTCGTAATCAAGAATAAGCAGCTCGGGTTCACCTTCCCGGGCCAGCTTAAGGGCTTCTTCGCCATTGTTGGCGACCAGTAAATCCAGTGGATACTCATCCAGCATCGCTTTGAGCACTTCAAGGCTGATGAAATCATCATCGGCAATCAACACTGTGTGCATAACAACCTTGCTCGTCGTATAAGTGAACGGCTAGTGTAGCATGCTAACCAAGCCACCAAAATACCCAGACCAGGTTGGCAATAAAAATGGCAAAGCCAATGCCCCCGTTGATGATACGGGGTTTTGCGGTGTCTTTGCTTAGCTTTTTGTTACCACTGAACATGGGCGTAATTAGATCTTTATTGCGCGCCATATAAATAAATATCGCAATAATATGAACCGCGGTAGCAATAAGGATCCAGTTAAAGTTAGTCCCGTGAAAGCGGGTCAGCATGCGCTGGGTGTCATAATCGAGCCAGTTCGCCAGTGGACCCATGAAGAACAGATCATCATTGGTAAACAGCCCACTTACTGCTTGTGCCAGCACCAGCGCCAATAGCAGCAGGATCATGTAGCCACCGGCCGGGTTGTGCCCAGCAAGCTCTGGGTTTCTACCGCGTATTTCATCGCGCAAAAAGCGCAACGCGCGCACCGGGCCGCGTACGAAATCGGCGAAACGGGCACTGTCACTGCCGACGATTCCCCACATCAGGCGGCTAATAAGAAGCGCCAGGGTGAACAACCCCAGCTTGACGTGTATGTCGATGTAGTCAATTTTACCGCCGGTAAACCACAGGCCAAGCAGTAATAGCACCAGTATCCAATGAAAGGCGCGGACGAAACTGTCCCAGACGCGAACTAAGTGGGTCATTGCTAGTCGTCCTGGTTACTCGCGATAGCGGTCATGGCATTGTTGGCAGTTGCGTGCAGTGCTCATAAATGCGCTACGAATGGTACTCATATCTTGACTGGCGGATGCCTCACTTAATGCTTTGGCATCGCTTTTAAGTTGCTCAATGCGTTGGCTGAAATCATCCCAGTTTTCCCATACGGCGGGCAGAGCGTCGCCATCACCGCGAAAGTTTTCACCTGCATCACGGAACCCATCCCAGGGTAAATGGCTGGCATGATAGAAAGCCTCCGCGCGGGTTTCAAATGTGGCTGCGTCGTAGTCAATGTCACCCCGAACCATGTCGGCCATGACGGAGAAGTTTTCGCGCATCAGCTGGAGTGCCGACTGGCGGTACTCGACGGCTTCTTCTGCTTCGGTAAAGGCAGAAGAATGGGCGGAAAAGCTGAGTGAGCTAATGCCCAACAGAGTGAGCAGGCTAAGCGAGCGGAGCATAGTTGTGTGCATGAGAGCATCCTTTAATTATTTGTAAAGGTTGAAATTTATTTTAGTTTAGAGATTTATCGCGGTTTGTCGAGCAAAGCTGTGGATTTAACTTACTAAACGGGCGGCTCTCTTGTGCTTCCTGGTTCAGTCGGTTTTAATGCCTACTGGCCTGAACATACACAAAATATAAGTAAATTAGAATATAGGGGATCCACATGAAGGGGAAAGGGCGTCTGGCAAGTTGTTTGCTGGCAGCGTTGGGAACTGTGGTGGTGACAGCGTCAGCTGGCAATACTACACCAGTTCGCGGCCTCCACGACAACAGTCCCACTTTAGTTGCGTTGCAAAACGCAACCATCGTGACCGAACCTGGTGAGCAGTTAGATAATGCTACGCTGGTGATCGAAAACGGAAAAATTTCTGCGGTTCAGCGTAACAACCGGGCGCCTCAGGGGGCGCGGGTTATCGATGCGACCGGCTATACCATTTACCCGGGCTTTATTGACCCGTATAGCAATTATGGGGTGACCGAAGCCGAGGCTGCGCAACGCTATACGCGTAGCGAGCCAGCTCAGTACGACAACCAACGCACTGGCGGCAATGCGGCAAATGATGCGATTCATGCTCAATTGCGCTGGGTGGATGGGTTTTCAACCGACTCAGAGCAGGCCGATAATTATCGTGAATTAGGCTTCACTGCGGTTCAGAGCGTCCGTATGGATGGCATTTTCCGCGGCCAGGGCACCACCGTCTCGCTTGCCGATGAAATTCCAAACCAGGTGGTCTACCAGCCTGTCACCCGCCATTTTAGCTCGTTCGATAAAGGCAGTTCGACCCAGCAGTATCCGGCCTCGTTGATGGGCAGTGTTGCGTTAATTCGCCAGACCTTGTCTGACGCCCAGTGGTACGCGCAGGCTCAGGGCCGGACCCTGAGTGGCGGTGGTGTACTCGAATACAATGCAGCACTTGCTGCGCTGAGTAATGTGTCTGAGCAGGGGGTTATTTTTGAAACCACTGAAGAGCTCGATATTGCCCGTGCGCACCAGGTATTCAGCGAGTTCGATGTCCCGGTCAGCTATGTCGGGTCGGGCTTTGAATATGCGCGCTTAGCGGATATTGCTGAAGTTGGTTCGTCGTTGATTCTGCCGTTGAATTACCCGGCGGCACCTGATGTAAGTGCTCAGTATGCTGAGCTGGATGTGTCGGTTGCTGACTTACGACATTGGGAACGCGCACCCGGCAATGCGGCTGCAATGGCCAACGCTGGGATCGACTTTGCGTTCACCTTGCACGGGCTTGAAAACCGTAGCGACTTTCTGAGCAATGTACGGCAGGCCATCGAGCATGGCTTACAACCTGACACGGCGCTGGCCGCGTTAACCACGTCAGCTGCACGTATTGCTGGTGTGGACGACAAGGCTGGTCGCCTGGTACCGGGCTATATGGCCGACTTTGTGGTCACTCGCGGCGATCTGTTTAGTGACGGTGAAATTGTTTCGGTGTGGACTCAGGGCCAGGAACATGCACTGAAGCCCATGCACCCAACCCGCTTTGCCGGCGAGTTCAGCATCAACGTTGAAGGGCAAAGTTACACACTGACATTGCAACAACAAGGCGATGTGAAAGGCACACTAAGTGTTGATGATCATCAGGCCGACGTCACTCACGTAGTGGCAGAGGCTCACCAGCTCAATTTTGTGGTGGACATGCAAGCGTTCGGTGGTAATGGTGTTTACCGCTTTTCCTTAAGTGCCCGTAACCGAGACCAGTTATCCGGTAGTTATACCGATGCCGCGGGTCGGGACCATGCTGTGGTCGCCGAGCGTCAGGGCGATGCCGACGAGGAGCAGACATCAGCTCGTCAGGCTGGTTCACCAGAGTACCGTAGCCAGCTGACCTTGCCGAATATTGGCTTAGGGGTAGACGAGCTGCCAGAGCAACAGAACCTGATCATTAAGAATGCCACAATCTGGACATCTGCAGATGCCGGTGTTCTGGAAAACGCGGACATGGTGGTACGTGGCGGACGTATCTACAGCATCGGTGAGGATTTACCGACACCTCGCGGATACCTGGAAATCGACGGGACAGGTATGCATGTTACGCCTGGTATCGTGGATGAGCATTCGCACATTGCGATTGCTCGCGGGGTCAATGAAGGCACCGAAGCAATCACCTCTGAAGTTCGCATCGGTGATGTGGTAAATCCGGATGATGTTCATATCTACCGTTCTTTAGCCGGTGGTACCACGGTCGCGCATTTATTGCATGGCTCGGCTAACCCCATTGGCGGGCAGGGGCAGACAATCAAGCTGCGCTGGGGAGAGAATGCAGAAGGACTTAAGTTCAGCGAAGCGCCGCCAACCATTAAGATGGCCCTCGGCGAAAATGTGAAACAGAGTAACTGGGGGATTAATAATCACCGTTACCCGCAAACCCGTATGGGTGTTGTCGCAGTTATCCACGATTTCTTCCGCACTGCTGCTGAATATGAGCAGGCGCAGCAAGCCTACAACGATATGAGCCGACGTGAGCGTTCACGAACTGCACCACCGCGTCGTAATTATCGCTTAGAAGCGTTATTGGAAATTCTGCGTGAGGAACGTCATATCCATGCTCATTCCTATATCGCTTCTGAAGTCTTAGCATTGATGGAAACCGCCGATGAGCTGGGCTTTAGCATTCATACTTTCACTCATATTTTGGAAGGTTATAAAGTAGCGTCGGAAATGGCTGAACATGGTGCCCGCGCATCAACGTTTGCCGACTGGTGGGCGTTCAAAATTGAAGCCTTTGACGCTATTCCGTTCAATGCCTGTGAGATGATGGAACAAGGCGTACTGACCAGCCTTAACTCTGATAGCAACGATCTGCAGCGCCGAATGAATATCGAAGCCGCGAAATCAGTGCGCTACTGTGGCATGGATGAGCAGGAAGCTCTGCGTATGATTACGCTCTATCCGGCCATGCAGCTGGAAATTGACAGCCTGGTCGGGAGTCTTGAAGAAGGTAAGCATGCTGATTTCGTACTCTGGAATAATCATCCACTGTCGGCGTATGCTCAGGTCCAGCAAACCTGGATTGAGGGTCATAAGTTCTTTGACCGTGAGGCGGATCTTGAGCGCCGTGAGCTGATTCAACAGGAACAGCAAGCATTGATTCAACAGATCCTCGCCGAAGGCAGCAACGCCAGCCGCGGAGCCAGCAATGGCTATAAGACAGAACAGCCAACCTGGCATTGTGACAGTGAGTACGATGTTTGGTCAGAAACCTTTGCTCATGGCCATCAACATGGAGGACAGCACGAATGAAATATGCATTAACTTTGCTAGCGGCGAGTGTTCTAGCCGCACCGGTGCTGGCTCATAATGTCGCGCCCGGAAGTGCACAAAGCTCACCAGTGTTACTTCAGGGTGGCACTTTGCACACTATAACGGACGGCCGTATTCAGGGCGACTTGTTGTTTGAAGACGGTAAAATCAGCGCCATTGGCAGCAATATCAACCTGCCTGAAGGGACTGAGATCATTAATATTGAGGGGCGCCACGTATACCCTGGTTTGATAGCCCTGGATACCACGCTGGGGTTAGTTGAAATGGAAGCCGTTCGGGCAACCAGGGATGCCAATGAAATTGGCAATATCACCCCGGAAGTTTCCGCACATACTGCGTTTAATGCGGACTCCGATGTTATCCCAACGGTCCGTTATAATGGTATTACCCACGCGCAGGTGGTGCCGCAAGGCAACCTGGTGCGCGGTAACTCCAGCTTAATGAGCCTGGATGGGTGGAACAACCGTGACAGCCTGACTGAGTCGGACATTGGTATTCATATCAGCTGGCCTCAGGTTGCTGTTAGTAATTCTCCGTGGGAACGACGTTCGCCAGCAGAGCAGCGCGAAGCACAGGCCGAGATGCGTGACGAACTGGATCGCGTCTTTACCACTGCCAGAGCCTATGCTGATGCTCAGCAAGCCGGTGTTCAGCGACGTCAGGACGTTCGCTGGGAAGGCATGCGCGGCTTGTTTGATGGTTCCAAAACGCTGTTTATTCATGCCGATGACCGCCGTCAAATCACCCAGGCTATCGAGTTTGCGGACGAGCAGGGGATCACCCCGGTCATTATCGGTGGGCGCGATGCCTGGATGATGGGCGACGAACTTGCTCAGCGCAATATCGCGGTTGTTTTCGGGGATGCCTACGGCTTACCCGCGCGTCAGGATGATGCCTACGACACCGCCTTTGCGACCCCAGCCAAGCTGGCGCAGGCGGGCGTGGAGTTTGCACTTGCTTACCCGGGTTTCTGGGATACTCGCAACCTCGCCTTTGCGGCGGGCCATACGGTCGCATTTGGGCTTGATCATGACGCCGCTCTCTATTCCATCACCATGGCACCGGCAAAGCTGATGGGGGTTGAAGACCGCCTCGGCTCATTGGAAGTGGGTAAAAGTGCCAGCCTGGTGGTGTCAAAAGGGGATATACTTGATCCGCTAGAGCACTCGGTGGATTACATGTTTATTGACGGCCGGGCGGTCGAAATGAGCAGTCGCCAGACTCAGCTATGGGACAAGTATCGTCAGCGTCGTGACTAAGCTCTGAGGTGCATGAACTTATAGGTGCAAAACAAAAAGCTGCAGTATTGAACTGCAGCTTTTTTGTTTGATTCTGCGCCGTTTTTATACGCGCAGACTATGCTCAAAGGTCGTCGAGAATACTTGCCAGCAAGGTGCGCAAGGTTTCTGGTTCAAACGGCTTGTCGGTGAGTGCATTGACCCCACTTTGCTCAATCTGCTCCAGTTGAAGCTCGTCGGCGCGGGCCGAAACCATCAGAATAGGGACGTGCTGCTGGTTCAGTTCATTGCGCACAGTTTTGGCAAACTCGTCGCCATTCATCTCTGGCATATGATAGTCGGTGACGATGAGGTCGACCGGGTAATCGCGTAGTACCTCGATAGCCTGGGCGCCACTCTCTGCTTCAACGATATTCTCAATCCCAATACTACGTACCACGCGCCCGAGGTAATGACGCGAAGTGACGCTGTCATCCACAATCAGCACGCTCAAATCTTCCGTTTCAAAATTACTTAGCTTCAGTGCCTGGGGTTCAATTAAATCAATTGTTGCATTTAAAGCTCGTTTTAAATGCGGGAACGTGAAGGGCTTGGGCAGGATAGCAACGACCCCGAGTTGCTTAAACTGTTCGATGTAGTTGCGTTTGGTTTCACTACTGACCAGCATGAACGGGGTATCACGCAGATGCGGCTGAGAGAACATAAAGTCGAGTATTTTGTCGGCGTCACCGTCCTCGAAGTACATCGCGCTCGCTACCAGATCCGGATTAAGGTAACCCAGCTTTTCCTGGGCCTCAGCGATGGTCGCTGCACCGTCAACCTGGCGCACTCCCGCGTCGGCCAGGTGGCGTGTAATGACTTTGCGTTGTACCTCGGAAGGTTCAATGAGTAGAATGGACAACTGACTGGCGTTAAACTGAGCCGACATTAAATAATTCCTGCATATGTTGTAGGTCACCAGAGTAAGAAATCACACGGCATTTGACAAGCTGTACTAGGACAAAGGTATGAATTTAAAATTATTTCTGCTGATTACCTTTGTCACACTGACCTAAATAACGGATGGTAACCAAATGACCCTCTCGACCGAGTACTCTAACGACAACAAGCAATTTGTTATCCACGTCAAAGGCAAATTTGATTTTGGCCTGGTCCAGCAGTTCCGACAGTCCTATGCTGAGCTGAAAGACGGCGCTGAGACGGTGGTCGTGGACTTTCGTGAAACTGAATACATCGACAGTTGTGCGCTGGGTATGCTGCTGAATATGCGCAAGTCAGTCGGTGTGGGTGAGAAAAATTTTCACCTGGTTAATTGCCGGCCGGAAATCCGTAATATCCTTGAAATAGCCCGTTTCGATAAACTTTTTCATATCGATTGATGATGCGCGTTCTGATTGTTGATGACCAGGCTGCGAACCGGTTGCTGCTAAGCGATATGGTGCGTGGCTTTGGCTACCAGTGCCTGACTGTTAACGACGGCGCTGACGCGCTTGCCGTGTACCCGCGTTTTACCCCAGACCTGGTGCTGCTTGACGTGCTTATGCCTGGCCTTAGCGGCTTAGCCACCGCGCCAAAGTTGAAACAGCTGGCGGGGGAAGTCCATTTACCGATAATTTTTATCACCGCACTGGATGAGCAGGAGACCCTGTTACAGTGTCTGGAAGCTGGTGGTGATGACTTTATCAGTAAGCCGTTTGAACCCGTGGTGCTGGAGGCGAAGCTACGCGCGCATATGCGTACCCGCGAATTAAGTAGTTCGTTGGCCGAAAAGAATAAAGCGCTGGCGTATCATTCAAGCCGTATCGAACGTGAACATCAAATCGTTGAACATATTTTCCAGAACTCGTTAGCTCATAATTATCTGGATTATCCTAACCTGCATACCTACCTGTCGCCGATGTCTATGTTTAACGGCGATTTGTTACTGGCGGCTCCCGGGCCACTAGGTAACATCTATGTGTTACTGGGTGATTTTACCGGGCATGGATTATCGGCCGCCGTCGGTGCATTACCGACCTCACAAACCTTCTTTAGCTTAACGGAGCAGGGGGCTTCGGTTGGTGAGATCGTGCGCGAGATTAACAAGCGGCTGCATCATTTACTGCCCACCGACATGTTCCTTGCTGCATTAGTGGTGGAGCTTTCTGCGTCCGGTGAGCGTGTGAGCTACTGGAACGGCGGCATACCGCCTGCGGTATTGCTGGGTGCTGATCAACGGGCCTGGGCGGCGTTGCAACCGCAGCATCTGGCGCTTGGGATCCTGACTGATAATGAATTTGATAGCCGGGTTTCGTCGTTGCGGGTGAGTCCGGATGATAGCCTGGTTTTATATACAGACGGTTTAACGGAACTGCCTGCCGAGCAAGGAATGCTCGGCGTGGATGGTGTGCGGGAGCTGCTGCAGGGCTGCACTAACATGGGCGAACTGACCGCTGCAGTGCAGCGCCTGATGATTGGGCGTAAGCAGCGTGATGATGTGTCGATGGCGTGGTTGCGTTGCAGACCGACCGGGCTCAAGCCACGCCAGGACAACACCACTCCGTCCGGGATCCCGTTCGAGGTCAAAATACGCCTGCACAGTGAGGACATTCAGCAGCTCGATCCAGTAAACCAAATTGTCCGTGATTTGTCTCATATTCCTGGTTTTGGCTTGGTTAAATCGCAGTTGTTTACGGTTCTTCAGGAGGCCTACAGTAACGCGCTGGAACATGGCTTGCTGCAACTTGATTCAAGCCTGAAGAGCACGCCGGAAGGGTTTGAGCAGTACTATCAGTTGTACCAGGAGCGTTTACAGGCGTTGCAACACGGATGGATCGAGTTTGGGATTGAGTATTGTCCAGCCAGACGCTATTTGAAACTTAGAGTGACTGATTCCGGTACCGGGTTCAGCCATGCCGAACTGGTCGCAGAGGAACCTACGGATGATGGTTTTGGACGTGGGTTGCAGCTAATCAGACAATTAACCAGTGAGCTGTGCTGGAACGATAACGGACGCACCGTCGAGTGCATCCTGCCAATGTAAGCTTAGCCGCCTGCCAGTTTAACCTGATAGCCTTGCTTCTCTAGAAATGCTTTGCAGGCATCGCGCTGATCGCCCTGCATTTCGATATCGAAGTCTTTAACACTGCCACCGACGCCGCAGAGCTTTTTTAGCTGTTTGGCGAGTTTCTTTAGTTCGTCCTGGGGCAGGGGCAGACCGCGTATAATGGTCACCCCTTTCCCTTTGCGGCCTTTGGTTTCCCGTTGAATACGGACGACCCCGTCACTGGGGCCAACCTGAGGCGCTGCCTCAGGTTGTGCAATGCGGCCGCTATCGGTGCTGTAAACCAGGCGTGAATCCTTGCTCATGACTTACCATTTTTTCTTCGGTTGGAACAGTTCATCCAGTTCATCGACATCTTTTGCACGCTCCGCCGCATCGCGAGAGTTGGTTTCGCGTAGCGAGTCAGTAATTTCCTGTAAGCGTTTTTCAACCCGGGTGGTGTGGTCGACAATGTACTCGTTGGAGTAACTTTGGTTACGCAGCGTGGATAAGGCTTTCTCATAATACTGACGGGCAGACCCGGTCAGATTGGAATTGAATGCAGCATCGGCGCGTCGCTCAAGGCTTTCTACGTTAATTCTAAGCTGGGTAAATTCGAGCCGGCGGTCTTCTTCGTGAAAGTGCTTGGAGTCGATGCGACCACGGTTGTGTTCGCTTTTTAACACACTGCGAAGCTTCTTCAGCGACTGAATCATGGTGATGATCTGCTTGTCGCCTTCAGGTAGCGCAAAGGTCTCTGTGACCAGAGTGTGATCGTCCGGGCGCAGTGTATTCATAATTTCGTCGTACTCGCGCAGACGTTCTTTATAAAGTTCATTTTTAGGCGCAACTTCAGACAGCTTATGCAGTGCATCACGGGCACGGGCATGCAGCACGTAGATCAGACTGCGGCCGACGGGAAACACGTTGGCATTGGCAATCAGCGTTTCTGATTCATCCAGGGTGTTGCGAAAACGAGCCATTTTTTGTCGGCGTTCCAGCTCCTGTCGCTGGCGGTGCTGTTGGTAAGCATTGACCGCGAAAGCGAGTAAAACGAGAGCGACAATAAGCAATATAATGACGTATAGCATGCGTTGTGCGTTCCTTTCATTTTTTATTAATTTTGACCGCAGGGCGTATAATAACTGACTTTTTACACTTACGGTAGTTGCAAGGTTAAAATGCCACCATGCTCTGGCATGCCGTTGTCATCCTGCTGACTGGCATTACTAAGCTGGATACTACCGGCGACATTGTGGCGGGCGTGGCCCTGGGCGATACGCTGAGCGAAATAGAGGCCCAGCCCGGTGCGTCCTGAGCGGATATCGGGTTCACCTGAGGCCATTTGCGCAAGCACATCGTCAGGGTAGCCGTCGCCGTCGTCACGCACTGTAATAAGCAGCTGGTTATCCTCTACCACAGCGGTCAGATGAACACGCTGATGCGCGTAGCGCAGGGCGTTAATCACCACATCCTGCAGCAGTACGTTGATCAGGGTTCGGTCCATAAACCAGGTCAACCCAGAGTCGACGTCTATGCTTAGCTCTACCCGGTGGCGCTGGGCATAAAAACGGCTATCCTCAACTAAATCATCGAAGAGTTCATCGACAAACTGCTCTTCGAGGCTAACGGGCAGGGCGTCATACTCGTTGCGGTACAAGCTCAGTAACTGAATGAGCCCGGTGTTGAGGCGTTGTGCTTCATACTGAATATCGGCCAAAGAGCGTCCTGCAGGGGTGTCCCCCAGCTCTTCGGACACTTCATTAATATTCTGCAGCAACAGCCAGAGCGAGTTTTTCATGTCATGCACCGCAGCCCCTAAAATAGTGGCGAAGTCGGCTGCCTGGTTGTGATCTTTTAGCATAATCTGCGCGTCCGGGATCAATGTGTAAAGAATTCTGATTATGTATCGGCCTGGACAGAGAAAAATACAGTCCATTCAACGCTTATATTTGACACTTTGAATAGATATTGACAATCTTATACGGTTAGAGAATATAGCAAAGGGACCGCCAGCCAGTAGAGGCCTGGCCGGATGCTTTCGCTTGTCGTAGCCAACCCCGCGTCACGGCAGGCTCAATCAAGGCAATGTATATGAAGTTGCAACAATTACGTTACATCGTTGAGGTGGTTAACAATAACCTTAATGTGTCAGCCACCGCTGAGAGTCTGTTCACATCTCAGCCCGGTATTAGTAAACAGGTCCGGATGCTGGAGGATGAACTTGGCATTCAGATTTTTGGCCGCAGTGGGAAGCATCTGACTCACGTCACGCCAGCAGGACAGGACGTGATTGAAATTGCCCAGCATATCCTGTCGAAAGTCGATGCCATTAAGGCGGTCGCTGCAGAACATACCAAACCCGATCAGGGTAAGCTCAATATCGCGACCACACACACTCAGGCGCGCTACGCATTGCCGCCGGTGATCCAGCGGTTTATCAACAAGTACCCTCAGGTCTCGTTGCATATGCACCAGGGGTCTCCGCAACAAATTAGTGAAGCAGCGGCAAAAGGCAAGGCGGATTTTGCAATCGCCACCGAAGCGCTGCATCTTTACCATGATTTGATTATGTTGCCGTGCTATCACTGGAACCGTTCAGTGTTGGTGCCCAAAGGGCATCCGTTAACGCAAAAGGCATCCATTAGCATTGAAGATGTTGCCAGTTTTCCACTGGTTACTTATGTGTATGGGTTTACTGGTCGCTCTGAGCTGGATAAAGCTTTTTCCCGTGCCGGCCTTGACCCGCAGATTGTATTTACTGCGACTGATGCCGATGTCATCAAGACCTATGTGCGCATGGGGCTTGGTATTGGGGTGGTGGCCAGTATGGCGTATGAAGAGCAGAAAGATGATGACCTGGTGGCAATTCCG
Source organism: Aliidiomarina soli (assembly GCF_003986975.1). Lineage (GTDB taxonomy): Bacteria > Pseudomonadota > Gammaproteobacteria > Enterobacterales > Alteromonadaceae > Aliidiomarina > Aliidiomarina soli. Next base: position 240,904 of record NZ_PIPO01000003.1, read on the forward strand.
GCAGGGCATCTGTTCGATCACTCGACGACTAAGATAGGCTTCCGTAAAGGAACATTTTTACGCAGTTATATGTTTGACTTTATCGAGGGCTTTGCGCCGCATCTGACAAAAGAAGTGGTCGAAAAAGCAATGACAATGCGCAGTCACGACGAGCTCGAAGCGATGTTTGCGAACTTCGAGCTGCCGATGTACTGAGGTTGCTGTTTAACACTCCGTAATATTAACTGCGAGGCCGCCACGGGCGGTCTCTTTGTATTTGCTTTTCATGTCGTTCCCGGTGTCCCACATGGTTTTAATAACCTTATCCAGCGAGACTTTCTGATCACCGGTTCCGCGCAGTGCCAGACGCGCAGCATTAATGGCTTTAACCGATCCCATCGCATTGCGCTCAATACAAGGTACCTGAACCAGACCGCCGACGGGGTCACAGGTTAAGCCGAGGTTGTGCTCCATACCGATTTCGGCGGCACATTCCACTTGCCGTACGCTGCCACCCATGACTTCAGCGAGGGCACCAGCGGCCATTGAACAGGCGACCCCAACTTCGCCCTGACAACCAACTTCTGCGCCGGAAATTGAGGCGTTTTTCTTATACAGAATCCCGATAGCCGCCGAGGTCAGCAGAAAGTTGACTACATCATCGTCAGTTAGCGGACGGATAAAGGTGTCGGCATATTTCATCACTGCCGGAATAATACCGGCCGCACCATTGGTCGGTGCGGTCACGATACGGCCACCGGCCGCATTTTCTTCGTTGACAGCCAGGGCATAAAGATTTACCCAGTCCATTGCACCCATTGGGTCATTCTGTTCTTCCGTGCTTAGGCACTGGTGTAAGCCCGGCGCCCGGCGTTTAACTTTGAGCCCACCGGGTAAAATACCTTCGGTACGTATGCCCGTGTCAATACAGTCCTGCATGGTCTTCCAGATATGCAGCAGACCTGCGCGAACATCGTCCTCTGCGCGTTCCACTTTTTCATTCGCCATCATCAGCTGACTGATACTAATTGAATGCTGGCCGCATTGCTCAAGCAAGTCCGCGGCCGAGTCGAATGGGTGAGGAATCGGCTTGGTGCTTTGTTCGATGGCCTCTTCCAGCGTTTCATCAAAATCCGCATCGCGGACGATAAAACCACCGCCAATGGAGTAATAGAGATCTTTATGCAGCAGGGTTTCATCCTGATAGGCGCGCAGTTCCATCGCATTGGCATGCTTAGGCATGCTTTTGCGGCGATGAAACACGATCGCCCCCTGGCGCGGGAACTTAACCGGATGCTCTCCGAGCAGAGGAAGTTGCTGACTCTGGTCAACATCGGCAAGGAAATCATCGATTTTGCTGGTATCGACGCTTTCGGGCAGTTCACCGGCAAGACCGAGAATGACCGCTTTTCCGGTGCCGTGGCCTTTACCGGTCTGACCGAGCGATCCAAACAGCTCGACTTCAACCCGGGTGACGTTGCTGACCCCGTATTGCTTGTCGACTTCACGCATAAAGTCGTGGGCAGCACGCATAGGCCCAACGGTGTGCGAGCTGGATGGCCCGATACCGACTTTATACATATCAAATACGCTGATCATTCGAAAACTCCGTTATTCATGTCATTGGCTTAGTATGACGGCTAGTGTGGGGGCGAAGCGAGGCTTATGCAAGCCTCAGTTAAGTGGTCTGTACAGCTTCTGTGTTGTGGGTAGAAGCTGCTCGCTTAAACTGCGCACAATCGCCGCGGTTGCGCCCCAAATCATTCGTTCACGCCAGGGAATGAACCACACTCGCTGCACACCGAAGCGTGGCAGTTGATAGGCATAATGCAGCTGATGACTGAGCAACTGGTGCAGCGGTACGGTGAATACTTCTTCAACTTCAGCCGGAGCAGGGTGCCACTGGGGCAGCGACTTAAGAAACCCAACATAGGGGCGGATCATAAAACGGCTGATCACCGGCATGTCTGGCAGTTGCCCGATAATCTCTACCTGATCGCGGTGTACCCCGAGCTCTTCTTCGAACTCGCGCAGGGCGGTAACCTGCAGTGAGCCGTCGTCAGCGTCCTGGCGACCGCCCGGAAAACAAATCTGGCCAGCATGGTGGCGCAGGTTATCAGTACGCTTAGTCAGTACCACTTCAATGCCCTGAGGCTGTTCGACCAGCGCAATTAATACCGCCGACGGGCGCAATTCGTAATGGATGGGGAGCTCTTTGACAAAGCGTGTCGGGCTTGGCCGGCCGAGGTTGAATTGGCGAATAAACTGCTCCCGGGTTTTAATCATCACCGCGACTCACTTGATCAGCCTGACCCATGCTGGTGAGTACAGGGAGAATTCGCTGAACTTTGTCAAAGGTTTCCTGATATTCGTCTGCCGCTACTGAATCCATCACGATCCCGCCACCAGCCCAACAATGCAGGTGGCCCTGGGCGGCGACTAAGGTTCGGATCGCAATATTGGTATCACTGGAACCATCTTTATTAATATAGCCGATACTGCCGCAGTACACACTACGTCGGTGGGGCTCGAGTGAGTCAATAATTCGCATGGCGCTGATTTTCGGTGCCCCGGTAATCGAACCGCCAGGAAACGCCGCACGCAGCAATTCGATGCTTTGCAGTGGTGTCGCAAGTTGGCCGACGACTGTACTAACCAGATGATGCACCGCATTGAAACTCTCGATAGCAAACAAAGCCGGAACTTTGACACTGCCTGGGAGACAGGTTCGGCTTAAATCATTGCGCAGCAGATCGACGATCATCAGGTTTTCGGCCTGATCTTTGGCCGAGGCGGCGAGCTGTTGCCGTTGCAGGGTATCGGTCCGTGGGTCATTACTGCGCGGACGCGTTCCTTTAATAGGCTTTGTTTGCACTGCGCCGGTGGCATCGGTTTGTAAAAATCGTTCAGGTGACAGACTTAATATGGCTCCGTCAGGCAGGCGCATGAAAGCAGAAAAAGGTGCCCGGTTTGCTTCGCGAAGCGCTTTGTAAGCGAGCCATTCATCACCCTGATAGCTGGCACTGAAGCGTTGCGCGAGGTTTATTTGGTAGCAGTTTCCCGCCCGCAGGTGCTGATGGATATGCTTAATTTTTGCAAGGTAGGCAGGTCTAGTCATGTTGCTCTGCCAGGCACTGGATAGGGAAAAATCAAATTGCCCCAGTGCATGCGGAGGCTTCCAGAATGCCTCGTAGTGCTCAAGTTGGTCGGCGGGGGCAAGGACAAAACTACGCTGTTCCTGATGGTCGATAATTAATGCGTGCTGATAAAACCCCAGGGCGATATCAGGCAGATTAATATCACTGCTCGCAGATCCTGCGTCCGGGCTGTCAATGGACTCCAGTAAGCGACCGAGATCGTATGCAAAGTAGCCGGCAGCGCCGCCGGTAAATGGCAAGTCGTGCTCGCCTTTATAGTCCGCCTGAGCCGAGAGTTGCTGTTGCAGTTTCTCGAATGGATCCAGCCCTTGCTGGCGCAGTTCTTCCACCGATGCGCTGAGTTGCTGCAGTGGTTGGCGCAGCAGAATATCGTAGCGACTATTGGGGTGGACACTGGCTGACGAGTCAAGTAGCAACGCCCAGGGTTCGCGACTGAACGGGGTGAACAGGGCCAGTGTATCGGACCAGTCGGAGTACGGAACTTCGCGACTGAGTACTACATTGGATAACGATGACAGAGGCATTTAACAAGGTCTCTAACTGGCAGCTTGAAGGTAAACAGAGTATCATAACCGCCGCTTAAGAATCACGTTTCCTGGTTAGCGCCGGGCAACCATTGTAGCCGGACTAGAGGTAATTATGTCGACCCAAGCTATGTCAGCAAAATCTGAGTCAAGCAACACCAAGCCAGTGATAAAACAGCAGGATTTTATTGAAAGCATTGCAGATGCGCTGCAGTTTATTTCGTACTATCACCCGCTGGATTTTGTCCAGGCGCTGGCGGACGCATATGAACGCGAGCAAAGTGAAGCGGCGAAACATGCGATCGCGCAGATGCTGCAGAATTCACGGATGTCAGCCCAGGGACATCGCCCAATTTGTCAGGACACCGGAATTGTTACCTGTTTTGTCAAAGTTGGAATGGATGTGCAGTGGGATAAAACGGATATGACGGTGCAGGAAATGGTCGATGAAGGCACCCGTCGCGCCTATCTGAACCCGGATAACCCGTTACGTGCTTCTATCGTCGCTGACCCTGCTGGAACGCGCAAGAACACCGGTGACAATACGCCTGCGGTGGTGCACCTGGATATGGTTCACGGGGCAAAGGTGGATGTCATGATCGCGGCCAAAGGTGGCGGGTCTGAGAACAAATCGAAGATGGTGATGCTGAATCCGAGTGACTCGGTTGCCGACTGGGTGGTTGAAACACTGCCGAAGATGGGCGCTGGCTGGTGCCCGCCAGGTATGATTGGTCTTGGCATTGGTGGTACAGCGGAAAAATCCGCGGTGTTAGCCAAGGAGTCGCTGATGGACCCGGTGGATATTCACGAACTTATTGAGCGGGGCCCACAGAACGCGGAAGAAGAACTGCGGCTGGAAATTTTTGAGCGGGTTAACAAGCTTGGTATTGGCGCTCAGGGTCTCGGCGGGCTTACCACAGTGGTCGATGTGAAAATTAATTCACTGCCAACCCATGCGGCGTCCAAGCCGGTCACTCTGATCCCAAATTGCGCTGCGACGCGGCATGTGCACTTTACCCTTGACGGGTCGGGACCCGCCGATTTGCAGCCGCCGAAACTAGAAGACTGGCCGGATATTACCTTTGAAGTGGGTGAAAATGTTCGTCGGGTGAACCTGGATGAGTTGAAAAAAGACGATGTTCTTGACTGGAAAATGGGTGAAACCGTACTTCTGAGCGGCAAGTTGTTAACCGGGCGTGACGCCGCACATAAGCGAATCGCTGACATGCTGAGCAAAGGTGAACCGCTTCCCGTCGACTTTACCGATAAGTTTATTTACTACGTAGGGCCTGTCGATCCTGTTGGCGACGAGGCAGTCGGGCCTGCAGGGCCGACCACAGCCACGCGGATGGATAAGTTCACCGATACCATGCTCGAGCAGACCGGGATTATCGGTATGATCGGCAAAGCAGAGCGCGGCCAGAAGACGGTCGATAGCATTGCTCAACATAAGGCTGTCTACCTGATGGCGGTGGGCGGTGCGGCGTACCTGGTGGCCAAAGCGGTGAAGAAAGCAAAGGTTGTTGCCTTTGACGATCTGGGGATGGAAGCTATCTATGAGTTTGAAGTCGAAGACATGCCGGTGACGGTTGCGGTAGATGCGCAAGGAAACAATGCGCATCAGGCTGGTCCGGAGACATGGGCAGTTAAGATCGCTGAAGCTGATGCCTTTCCAGGCTAAGCGTAGCTGGGGCAGTCACTACACCTAAGCCGCCTATAATGGATGCATGCAAGGCCTGTTGCCGATATGATTGGCAACAGGCCTTTTTATTTGAAAAGCAATGAAGGAGTTTTAAATGGAGCTCAGCTCGCCGGTTTGGTTGCTGGCCCTTGCCGCGGTAACAGCATTTGCCCTTGGCGCAGGTGTTTACGGGTTATGGAACCTAAAACCCAAACGCCTGCTGGAAGCGCGTTACGATGAACTGGCCAGACGTTTTGAAGCGCAGCAGGATGAGCTGCGTGAAGCGCAGCACTATCAACAGCAACTTCAGGTAAAACTGGCCAGCACCCGCACTCAGTCTGAGCAAATTAAGCAGCATGCGGATGAAAAAATAAGCCTGCTTCAGCGCAGTGAAGAGCGCCTCGAAAAAGAGTTTGAACGTCTTGCAGGACGCATCCTGGAACAAACCTCAGCGCAATTCAATAAACGAAATCAGGAAACATTGAGCCATACGCTGGCACCTCTGCGTCAGCAAATCGATACCTTTCGCCAGCAAGTGTCGCAGCAGTTTAATGATGAAACCAAGGAACGGGCGTCGTTAAAGCAGGAACTGAATCAGTTACGCCAGCTCAATCAGCAAATGGCGTCTGAAGCCCAGGCTCTGACCATGGCCTTAAAGGGCGACAATAAGCAGCAGGGCAACTGGGGCGAAGTGGTACTGGGCCGTATGCTTGACCAGTCCGGGTTGAGAGAAGGGCATGAATATACAACTCAGCGCCAACACCGGGATGAAGAAGGTAAGAGTTTTAAGCCCGATGTGGTGGTTCATTTGCCGAATGACAAAGATGTGGTTATCGATTCGAAAGTGTCGTTAACCGCGTACGAGCGCTATTTTAACAGTGACGATGAGAGCATGCGAGAGCAGGCAATGCAGCAGCATCTGCAGTCTTTACGTCAGCATATAAAAGAGCTCGGCAAAAAGAATTATCAGAGTTTAGATGGCGTGCGAACGCTCGACTATGTGCTGTTGTTTATTCCGTTGGAACCAGCGTTTCTGCTGGCGGTGGATAAAGATCCCGAGCTGATTAGCCTGGCTTTGGATAACAATATCATGCTGGTTAGCCCGACCAACCTGTTGGTTGCTCTGCGCACGGTCCACAATATCTGGCAATACGAATATCAGAACCAGAATGCGCAGCGTATTGCTGAAGACGCAGCCCGGCTGTATGACAAATTTGTTGGTTTTGTCGAGGACATGCAGAAGGTGCGCGGCGCGTTGCAAAACTCCGAAAAGCACCTGGATTCCGCGTTTAACAAATTAGCCGAAGGGCGAGGCAACATCATTAGCCGGGTAGAGAAGTTTCGGGCGATGGGAGTACAGCCGAACAAACGTCTGCCACAAACTCCGGACATCGACGAGGCGGATTAATCGGGGCGGAAACTGGTCCCATAGATGTCATTGTATAAGCGTGCCAGATAGGGCCGTTCGGCAGCCGGGACCCAGCTCATATGCATATCAAAGTATTCCTGCGTGCGGCTAAGCTCTTCAATCGCCAAATTGGCGCTTTGCAGAAACTGCTGACCCTGCTCGCTGCGATTACACAGCAGGTAGCCAAGCAAGGCTCGGTCTGCTTCGCGTAAGGGAATGACTTTAAGGTCAGGTTGCGCTTGATTACTCATCTGAATAAAGCGTTCCATCGCGACTGAGGTATGAATGGTCAGGTCGATGCGCCCACTGACGAGCATATCGAAAAGCCCGGACGCTTGATCAGGTACCGATCGGATCCACAACTGGTTGCTATGACGGTCTCTGCTGAGTGCTTGATCTAAATCTTCACCGTAGGAACGGCCCCGGACCAGGCCAAGGGTCAGATTCGGGCTCAATGAAAGCACGTCCTGCAGTGAGAGATGGTCATCCTCCGAAGCAGACTTTAACGCTTCGACCTGGTCCGCCAGCCGATGAGACGCCAGCATATACAGCCGCAGCGGCGGGAACACCACCTGCGGCAGGGCCGATGCATAGGCGTACTGACCACGTTCTTCATTATAAACACTCTTACCACGACAGACATGAGCCTGTTCGCTCAGCATCGCCTGGGCGCGGGCTGAATTAACAAAGCGTGGCTGGACGTCGAAGTCTCTCAGGTAAGGCTGATACAGCTCAAGTAACTGACTATTGATATCAGAAGAGGAAGTTGGGGTTGCGACGGGCACGTCAGGGTCAACGTCAGTTAACCAGATAATACGCTGAGGAGACTGCTCAGAAGCTGACGCTGAGCTTAGGATGCAAAAGCCGATAATGTAGAGTAAGCGCTGGAACATAGGTATGAAACCTCAGGCCATGAATAAATAAATCAACACTTAGCTACTAATACTACGATGAATGTTTAGTATCGGCAATGGCTTTTGTTAAAAATTATAACCAATTAGTAACATAGCACCGGAGACACCAAGAACGGCTAGCTCGGCGTTCATCTGTTTATAACGGAACCCCAGGCTCGGAACGGCCGCCGGTGAGGTGCCAAAATGGTTAAACGGTACCTTGTCTTGATATTCATTACGGTAACCGTGAATAAAGCCAGCAGTCACTTTAGCAAACATGGCGCTGTTTTCACGTTGCCAGAAGTTGTAGTCGTAACCAGCGTACGCATATACGCTGGACTGCGAAAACGAATTATTAAAAAAAGCGAATCCGAGTAACGGGGTGGCGTTGTTTAATGCCGGGAAACGTGTGTTAAGTGGAATTGACACCATATTGTCGCCGCGCCGTTCAAAGCCAATAAAATGTTGAGTGTTGTTATGATCTGGCTGCGGATTAAAATGTGTCGTCCATAGCGAGGTGCTTAGGGTGTATTTGTTGTCGGCGGCTCCTTTGCCGGATTCCGCCTGTGCGGAGCTGGCGATAAGAGCAAACAGCGATAGCAGATTAAGAAGCCTGCGAAACGGCAAAATACACCTCGGGATGGTTAGTTCTGTTGGGTTGGAGCTAATACTATGTATCTTCGCCGCAGCCTGCAAACATCTACGGGTATTTTTGCATAGTTATGACAAAGTTGTAGTCAGGTCTGGTTTGCCGCTAGACTAGGGGCTCGCGAATAAAAAGCTATAAATGATGCGCTTAAATTATATCAAGCTGGCTGGTTTTAAGTCCTTTGTTGACTCAACCAAAGTACCTTTCCCCGAGCAGATGACCTGTGTAGTCGGGCCGAACGGCTGCGGTAAATCAAATGTGATTGATGCGGTGCGCTGGGTACTGGGCGAAAGCTCGGCGAAGAATTTGCGTGGCGATGCAATGACCGATGTTATTTTTAACGGATCGAATTCGCGTAAGCCAGTCTCCCGGGCCAGTGTTGAATTGGTTTTCGATAACAGCGAAGGGCGCTTGCAGGGCGAGTATGCCAGTTATCAGGAAATTTCTGTCAAACGCCTGGTGACCCGGGATGGCCAGTCCAGTTATTTCCTCAATGGCAGTAAATGCCGGCGCCGCGATATTACGGACCTGTTTCTGGGGACAGGATTAGGCCCACGTAGCTACGCGATTATTGAACAGGGTATGATTTCCCGCTTAATAGAGTCCCGCCCGCAGGAGCTGCGTGTCTTTATTGAAGAAGCCGCAGGCATTTCGAAATACAAAGAACGGCGCAAGGATAGCGAGAGCCGCATGCGCCGCACGCGGGAAAACCTGGAACGATTAACCGATGTGCGTGACGAACTAGGCACTCAGCTTGCCAAATTGCAACGTCAGGCAGCAGCAGCGCAGCGCTATAAAACCTTAAAAGCGGAAGAACGGACGCTTAAGGCACAGTTGCAGGCATTGCGTTGGCTGCATTATCAACAGCAATGTGACCGGGTTGAAGCTCAGTTGCGTGACGAGCAAACCGAGTTAGAACGGTGGATAGCCGAACAACGTGGCAGTGAACGTGGCCAGACCGAGCTTCGTGAGCGCCAGGCACAACTCAAAGCTGACTTTGATAAAGCGCAGCAAGCTTTCTACCAGTGCAACAATGACATTACCCGGATTGAACAGAGTATTCAGCATCAACGTCAGTTGGCGGACCAAAGGCGGCGTGATCTGGACGAAGCGACTCTGCAGCTTGAACAGTTGCGTAGCCAGCTGGACGAAGAAAGCGCTGAGGCTGAGTTGATAGCAGAAACGCTGCTACAGCTTGAGCCGGAGTTTGAACTTAAACAGGCTGAGCTTGAAGAAAGCAGTGAACGTTTACTCGAACTTGAAGAGGCGTTGCAAAACCAGCAGCAGGAAGCGGATGCTCTCGCGCAGCGAATGCGCGATAGAAATCAGCGGATCCAGGTTGGTCAGACTGAACTGGCCGGCATGGAGAGCTTGCAACAGCGGCTGGATGTTCAGTATCAGCAGGCGCAAACGCGCCTGGCTCAGTTACAGCAACAGAATTTGCAAGCGGAACAGGCGCAGTTAAGCGCCACACTAAGTGAAAGCGAACAGCAGCTAGAGGAAGCTGAACAGACTTATCAGGCAGCAAAACAACATAGCCTGCAACAAGCGACTGACCTGGAAGCGCTGAGTGCTGAAGTACACCAGCTGAACAGCCAGCGGCAACAAGTCAGCGGCCGCATCGCCTCGTTTGAACAATTGCTGGCCAGTGCCGAACCGGCTCAGCAACCAGCGCTTGATAGCTGGCTTCAGGGCCAGGCGCATGCGCCGTCATTGTTGCAGCTGTTGGAGGTCGATACACGCTGGCAAAGTGCCGTTGAAGCGGTGGCAGGCCCGCTGCTGCATGCACCTGTGTTGCGTCAGGCAGAGTTCGAAACGTTATTGCAAGCGCCGTTAACCCAGGGGGGGCTGTTGCACCTGACTAAAACCGCTGAGCCGCCTCCGGCGAAAAGCCTGGCCACCCGGTTAAGTGGTGATGCCGCGCATCTGCATTTGTTCCGGCATGTGGCAGTGGTCGCGGACGGAGAGGAAGCGGCAGAGTTATTTGGCCAGCAGTCCTACCTGATGGCTGTTGACGAAGCAGGGCGGCTGTATACCCCGGATGGTATTCAACAGCCAACCGATTCGGCGGACAGTGTTCTTGCCTGGCAGCAGAACTTACAGCAATTGCAGTCAGATTATGCGCAACTGGAGCAGCAGTCGGCGGCGCTGGAACAACGGCAACGTGAGTTGCGCGAGGAAAAACAACGCAGCGAAACTGAATTGGAGCGTATTGCCGGGCAACTACGTAACCGTCAGCAGCAGGTTCTTGAGCAACGCACTGAATTGCAATCCTTGCAGCAACGGCTTGAGCACCAGCAACAAGAGCGTGACGAACTGGAGCAAAGTGTTGAGGAATTATCGCTGACCCTGGCTGAACAGGAAGAACGTAAGCTGGCGTTGGAAGATGAACTCGACAGCCTGCGTAGTGAAGTAAGTGATCAGGAGCCGGCAGAACAGTTGCAGCAGCAACAATTGAGTCAGGCACGGCAACAATTGCAGGCGGTGCGCGACCAGCAACAGGTGGTGCAACAGGATGTCTATCAGCTGCAACTGAAGCAGCAGCAGGCACAGCAGTCGCAGGCTCATTTGCAGCGTTCCATGCAACGCAGTAGCAGCAATGAAGAAGCGTTACGTGAGCGTATAGCGGGTCTGCAGGGGCAGCAGCAGGATCAGGATACGACCGAACAGCAGGAAGAGCTGGCGGAAGCGCTGGCTCGCCGCGAAGACGCTGAGGCGGAGAAACAGGCATTTGCTGAGGCGCTGGCAGAGGTCGACGCTGAGTTGAACGTGCTCAACAGTGGTCAGCAAGGTGTGCAGCAGAGAATTGAGCAGCAGCGAGAGCAGGTCGAAGCTAGCAAGCTTGAGTTGGCCGCCTCCCGCGAACGAGGCCATAGCCTGCTTGAAGGGCTGCAGGAAACAGGCTATGCATTGAAAGAAGTGCTGGAAGCCATGCCGGAGGATGCAGACGAAGGTGAATGGCAGCAGCGACTGGACAAGATAGCCCGCGCGTTGCAGCAGCTTGGGGCGATTAACCTGGCGGCGATCGAAGAGGCCGAGGCTCAGGCGGAACGAAAGGCTTACCTCGACAGTCAGTATGATGATTTGAATGAATCACTGGCGTTACTTGAAGACGCGATTAAAAAGATCGATAAAGAAACACGGCAACGTTTTCGCAAAACTTTCGATCAGGTCAATAGCGATCTGAGTCAGTTATTCCCTAAAGTATTCGGGGGCGGCAGTGCCTACCTGGCACTGACTGACGACGACCTGCTGGAAACCGGGGTCACTATCATGGCGCGGCCCCCGGGCAAGAAGAACAGCACTATTCACTTGCTCTCGGGTGGGGAAAAAGCGTTAACGGCATTGTCGCTGGTATTTGCTATATTTCGCCTGAACCCTGCGCCTTTCTGCATGCTCGACGAGGTGGACGCACCATTGGATGATGCCAACGTTGGTCGTTTTTGTAGATTGGTGCAGGAAATGTCAGAATCGGTACAGTTTATTTATATCAGCCATAATAAGATAGCGATGGAGATGGCGACCCACCTCGCTGGGGTAACCATGCAGGAACCAGGTGTTAGTCGCCTGGTCGCAGTCGATGTGGATGAGGCCGTGGCATTGGCCGACGCCTCCTGATACTAACAAAGGGTTACAAGGACACGATGGATAGCTTACGCATTGCTCTAATGATAATTGGTTTACTGGTGATACTAGCCCTGCTTGGTAAGGGGCTATGGACTATCCGCAAGAATAACCAGCAAGCGCGAGGAGAGCAGGAAACCCTTGAACGCAAACGTAGCCGGCAGGCGGACGATCTGTTCAGTGCCGCCGATGATATTGATCTCAGCGAGGATACCTCGCGACCACCGCGTGACGTGTCGACCAGACCGGGCCGTAGCCGTAAGCGTGAGCCTGAGATAGCGACTGATGTGGAAACTGATCTGCTGCACGATGAGCAGTTGCATGAGCCAGATCTGCAGCAAATGGAAATTGATTTGAATGATGAGCGGGCGTCAGTTGAGCAGCAGCAAATGGGCTTGCTTGATGACGATAACGAGCTGGTGGATGACAGCGCGGGCGCAGAGCAGTCGCCGCGGGCAACAACCGATCAGGCGCAGCAGGTTAAGAACGACCAGCACAGCCCGCTTGAAGAGCCTGCAGAGGCGGAAGAAGAACCTCAAGCAGAGCCTGCAGCAAAGGACGACATGGAAGTGATTACCTTGTTTATTACCGGGGATATTCAGGGCGCTATATTGCTGCAGATGACCGCTGAGCTGGGGCTCAAATATGGTGAAATGGATATTTTCCACCGTCACCTGGAGTCCTCCGGACATGGACCTGTGTTATTTAGCGTGGCCAATATGTTTAACCCCGGGACCTTCGATATCCATAGTATGGAGCGGTTCCATACAGAAGGGCTGGTGCTGTTTATGACCCTGCCACTAAAAAGTGACGGTCATCAGGCATTCACCATGATGTACAATGCGGCAAATAAAATCGCGGACGCAATGCCCCGAGCGGCAGTGCTGGATGGTAACCGCAACCCGGTGACCAAGCAGTCGGTGCAGCATACTTATCAGCGTATTCGCGAATTTGAACGTAAACAACGTTTGCAAAAGCCCACGACCAACTGGTAATTCAGACATGACAACATCTTTATCACTGGCCGCTGCGGAAGCCGAGCTGGAAGACTTACGCGATCGCCTGCAGCAATATAACTATGAGTATTATGTGCAGGACGCGCCGAGCGTACCAGACGCAGAATATGACCGCCTGTTTGCGCGGGCAACGGAGCTTGAGAGCCAGTTTCCAGAACTGGCCAGCGATGAATCACCAACGCAAAAAGTAGGTGCGCCGCCGTCCGGGGCTTTCGCTACGGTTACCCATGAGGTGCCGATGTTGTCCCTCGACAATGCTTTTGATCAGGCATCGATGGAACAATTTATTCGCCGGATTGAAGAGCGGAGCGGGGAGCAAGGGCTGCGCTGGTGTGCAGAGCCTAAGCTGGATGGCGCAGCCGTTAGTATTTTATATGAGGACGGCAAGCTGGTGCGTGCGGCTACCCGTGGTGACGGTTATCAGGGCGAAGATATTACCGCCAATGTACGGACCATTAAAAACGTGCCATTGCGCTTGCGCGGCGATGTCCCGGCGCGGCTGGAAGTGCGGGGTGAAGTATTTATGCCAGTGGCAGGCTTTAGCGCCTATAACGAGAAAGCGCGCGAGCTGGGGGAAAAAGTATTTGCCAATCCACGCAATGCGGCGGCCGGAAGTCTGCGCCAACTGGATTCGCGGATTACTGCCCGGCGACCCTTGCAGTTTTATGCGTATGCGATGGGAGAAGTCGAACCGGCTCGTGAATTGGATGACGACAGCCACTACCAGCGTTTAATGCAGTTAAAAGACTGGGGTGTGCCGGTCTGTCCTGAAACTCGTCAACTGGATACCAGTGACGCATGCTTTGAGTATTATGCAGATATCCAGCAACGCCGAGCAGCGTTGCGCTATGAAATTGATGGTGTGGTATTTAAGCTTGATGCAATCGACTTGCAGCAGCAACTGGGCTTTGTTTCACGGGCTCCACGCTGGGCGATTGCCTATAAATTTCCGGCTCAGGAGGAGCTTACCTGGTTGCGAGGGGTCGACTTTCAGGTCGGTCGGACAGGCGCTATTACCCCTGTAGCCCGGCTGGAGCCGGTGACAGTGGCCGGGGTTACCGTATCCAATGCGACGCTGCACAACGCGGATGAAATAGAGCGGCTGGGCGTTCGTATTGGCGATCGCGTGATCGTTCGGCGCGCTGGCGACGTTATTCCGCAGGTCGTTGGAGTGGTGTTGGATGAACGTCCGGCGTCCACGCAAGCCATCGAATTTCCAACCCAGTGTCCGGTCTGTCAGTCCGCGGTTGAACGTGTTGAAGGCGAAGCTGTGGCGCGTTGTAGCGGTGGTTTGTATTGTGCGGCACAGCGTAAGCAGGCGCTGATGCATTATGCGTCGCGTAAAGCCATGGATATTGACGGCCTGGGTGACAAGCTGATTGAACAACTGGTAGAGCGCGAGTGGGTACAAAGCCCGGCTGAACTTTACAGTTTGACCACGCAGCAACTGGCATCGTTACCGCGTATGGGGACTAAATCAGCGCAGAACCTGGTCGCCGCCATAGATAAAAGCAGGGTCACTACTTTAGCCAAATTCCTATACAGCCTGGGTATTCGGGAAGTAGGGGAAGCCACGGCGCAAAACCTGGCGCTGCACTTTGCATCGCTGGATAGCTTAATGGCTGCAGACAAAGACGCACTGCAGGAAGTCAATGATGTGGGCGTGGTCGTGGCTGAACATGTGTACGCGTTCTTTCGTGAGCCACATAACCTGACGGTTATCAATGCGCTGATTAGTGGTGATAAGGCCGTTAGTTGGCCTCAGCTGAGTGCCCCGAGTCAAAGCGAACAGCCGTTGAGCGGTAAGACGTATGTATTGACCGGGACCTTGACTGAGATGACCCGGGATGAAGCGAAAGCGCAGTTGATGGCACTTGGAGCAAAAGTTGCTGGTAGTGTGTCAGCCAAAACCAGTGGTGTGGTTGCTGGTGAAAAAGCAGGGTCGAAGCTGGCTAAAGCCGAGGCACTGGGGGTCCCAGTGCTCAGCGAAGCAGACTTACTGGCGTTACTCGGCGCGGCGGATGGATAAGTCGCGCATGGTGCGCTCGGCTACGATGCTGCTCAGCCCATCTTCCGTTAATTCAAAACGCAGGCGCGGGTGAGAACTGTCGAAAAGGTACTGTCGCTGGTCCATACGCAGGCGAACACCAAAATTTATCTCCGGGTTTTCAGTTGGCATTAGTTCCAGTTCATAGTCATCCACGGTGACAAGAAAGGTCTTAATCGGCTGATCGGAAAATTCCAGAACGTAGGCGTGTCCTTCGCCGTCCAGGATCAGGTTCAGGTAGTAGGCTTCCGGCGGCGTGTTGCGGAAAATGTAGTCCGGTCCAGCGCGGAAATACCAGCCATGGGTCTGGCTGCGCTGAAAGCCGAGTAACATGTCGACTTCAATTTCTTCGCCGTCAGCGAGCACCGCCTGACCTTCTATCCGATACGAAAAACCGCGGCTATCTTCGTCATTCGTGTCGGCTTTAACAGACGTTGCCAGCGCCCAGCAAATCAAACACAAGCCAATTAAAAGTAGCCGTTTCATCAGATATTTACCCGGGTGACGTCAACGTATAAGGTAAGCCGTTGGCCTGGCTGTAAAAAGCGTTGGCGGTTGATCTCATTCCAGCGCTCAATGTCTGCAATGGAGACACTGAAACGGTTGGCAATCCGGTCCAGCGAATCGCCTGAACGGACCTGATAATAGACCGCCCGGACCACCGCGCCATCGCCTGCATTGGAGGGACGCTCCTGGCGCCAGATGGTCAGCGTCTGACCGGGGCGAAGAAAGTCACCCGGTGCCATATTATTCCATGAGGCTAAGCTGCGTACCGGCACATTGTATTTACGGCTAAGGTCCCATAAGGTGTCGCCACTGGCGACCTGGTGGTTAATACGATGATTGCCTCGCGAACGGTTTTGCGTCGACACCCGGCGTTGCTCAGCACTCAGGGTGTATTCTTCGAGGTCGAGACTGGCCACCGGAATCAATAGATGGTCGCCCTGGCGGATAACGTGCCCGTCGAGTTCATTGGCTAACTGGATTGCACGTGCGGTTGTACCGTATTGATTTGCAATCCGGATCAGCGATTCGCCGCTTTGTACCTGATGGCGTTGCCAGTTCATCCACTGCTCAGGCGACGTTTGCGCCAGGGCAACGTTAAACTGCTCGGCGTTGGCCACTGGCAGCAGTAAACGATGGGGGCCGTCCGGGCCGGTAGCCCAGCGATTATACCCAGAGTTAAAGCGATGCAATTCGTGCAGAGTCATCCCCGCCATTTCAGCGGCTTGCGCTAAGTCTATCTGATTCTCAAGTTCAATTACCGCGGTGACAGGCTGGTTGGCAACATAACGCCAGTCAACGCCATAGTTTTGGCTGTCACGTAACAGCTCGGCCAGCGCCAGAATTTTCGGAACGTAGTTTTGCGTTTCGCGTGGTAAGTCTAGTGACCAGAAATCAGTCTCTAGACCGGCATTTTTATTGCGACGGATCGCTCCGGCGACCCGGCCCTGACCTGCATTGTACGCAGCCATCGCGTGCAGCCAGTCACCGTCAAAGGTACGGTGCAGGCGTTCCAGGTAATCCAGCGCGGTATCGGTGGCAGCAATGATGTCGCGACGGCCGTCGTACCACCAGTTGATATCCAAACCGTAGTAAGTCGCGGTGCTCGGGATGAACTGCCAAATGCCTGATGCACTGCCATGAGAGTAGGCAAAGGTATCATAGGAACTCTCGACCACAGGCACCAGCGCCAGCTCTACTGGTAATCCACGTTCTTCGATACGCTCAATAATGAGATATAAAAAGGGTGCGGCCTGCTGTGAAATGCGATCAATATAGCTCGAGTGGCGGGTGTACCAATCGATATGAGTCTGCACTCGTTCGTTAACAGGCACATCAATACTCATTTGCAAGCGTATGCGATCCCACAGGTCAGCCTGTTGCTGAGGGGAGAGGCTGGTATCGGTCGAGGTTGGTGTCGGTAAATTGACGGGGGCATTGAGCGCGTATAACGCCAGGCCCTCATCCATGGAGTGAGTGCGTTCCTCATCGGTATAAGGCTTCGGCATCACATTATCAGAAACCCATTGGGTCGCCTGGCAGCCAGACAAAGCAAGGGCACCGAGTACCGCAAGACATATTTTTTTCATATACAACCTATGTAGCGCACGGCTTTTAAAGCCATTTTATCGTTAAAGGTAACCGCTACGCGGCTACTTACTGATGTAAATTTAAGCAAAATCTACGCCAATGATACATACTGATTGGTATGCCATTGACTTAAAAGTTATCTTTCCAGTTGCGTAGACAGGCAAAGACTTCTACCGGGTCACCAAGACTGGTTTGCGCATGGATTTGCGCTGCATCTTTGACGCTTTGTAAGTGGCAGCGCAAAAAGGGGTTAATTTCTGCCTCCAAGGCTAACGTAGATGGCAACGTCGGCATATCCTGTTGACGTTTTTTTTGCACCCATTGCGAATGTTTGTCAAGCATATGGTTGTCGGGTTCCACTGCCTTTGCAAAGGCAAGGTTGGCCGCAGTGTACTCATGAGCGCAATATACCAGCGTATCCTCAGGTAGCTGTCGAAAACGCTGTAAACTGCTAAAAAATTGCTTCGGTTCGCCTTCAAACATACGACCGCAGCCGGCTGAGAACAAGGTATCACCGCAAAACAGCCAGGGTTCAGCGTAGAAGGCAATATGGTCCAGCGTGTGCCCCGGGCAAGCGAGCACTGCCAATTCAAGAGGCAGATCAGGCACCTTGATAGTATCACCATCCTCTAGTCGGTGGGTAATACCTGCAATGTTATTATGCGGGCCAAATACCGGGCAGCCGAAGCGCGCCACTAACTCGTCAATAGCACCGGTGTGGTCGTGATGATGGTGGGTAATCAGGATCGCGCTAAGTGTTAACTGGTGCTTGTCCAGGTACTCAAGTACCGGCGCCGCTTGACCTGGGTCGACGACCGCGCAATGCTTACCGTCACTAGCGTCAATCAGCCAGATGTAATTGTCGTCAAACGCACGAATGGCATGTAATTGCATAAGTCTGCATCCTCAGTCAGAGTATACTGCCCAGTATAAGGGGCCTTAGATGTTAATAAAACCAGCTTTAGTCGCACGTTCCAAACGTCAGCCATTGGCCTGGCGTGATCTGGCTCATGGTAGCTACCTGTGTCAGGCGGAGCGCAATGCGTTGGCTCCGTACTGGGCAACCATAGCCGGCGATTACGCGCTCCAGTTGGGTCGGTTAAGTGAAGCCATTTCAAAAGGTTGCCGGGCACGTGAGAAAGTCCCGGTTCATCCTGGCGATGATGCCCGGGTGCGGGCTCAGCTGAACGCACTACCTTTTGCCCGGCGCAGTGTAGATGTGGTGATCATGGCGCATGTACTTGAGTATGCGGATGACCCCCATCAGTTACTGCGTGAAGCAGATCGTAGCCTGGCGTTTGACGGTTACCTGATCCTAACTTTGTATAATCCGCTAGCGCTGGCAACCCTGACCGGGTTATTTCCCGGTAGTGCGGGCAAACCGCCATGGAGTGGTCGCTATTTTAGTAAGGCCCGGATTGAAGACTGGCTGGGGTTATTGAACTATGAAGTGTTGGCCAGTGGTTACGCTGGCAGCCGCGCGCTTTGGCTTAGCCGCAGTGATGCCAGTCACGAGAGCGAAAATCGATTGTGCAATTATGTCCCCTGGCTGCGCAGCTGCTATTATTTGATTGCCCGAAAGCGCGTGTTCCCATTAACCCCGAGCCCGGGATTTCTCCAGTTCGCACGTCAGGTTACAACCCCGAAAGCCGTGCCGTCGCCGACCAGTCGAAACATTTGACATACTTAATATTGGGTTTATAATTTCTTGGTTATAAGTATATTCTATTTTTGAATATAGTGACTGGCGATAGAAGCAGGAATCTAAAGATGGCTCTTTTTGGTGCGTTGATAATAGGCCTAAGTCTTGGCTTGTTTGGCTCGGGCGGTTCGATTCTTACCGTACCGGTGTTGCTTTATCTTTTGCACCAGGACCCTCAGGTAGCGATTGCCTCGTCATTGCTGATTGTGGCCGGCATCAGTTTTTTTGGTTCAGTGCAAAACGCATTTAAGAAATTAATCAGCTGGCGCCATGTTGGCTTTTTCGGTATTCCAGGCGTGTTTGGAACCTGGCTTGGCGCACTCGCGGGTTTAATGGTAGATCCACGCTGGCAGCTGTTGGTATTTTCGCTGTTAATGATAGTGGCCGCTTACATGATGTGGCGGGCGCGCTTACCTGAACTGGGTGCCCCCATTGTTATACGGCCCTGGAAAGTGATGGCAGAGGGTCTGATTGTAGGCTGTATCACTGGGTTTGTCGGGGTTGGCGGTGGCTTTTTGATTGTTCCGGCGTTGGTTCTCTTGGGTGGGCTAAGTCTGCCGATCGGGATCGCAACAAGTCTGGTTATTATTGCACTTAAATCCGTGGTCGGTTTTGCCCAGTACTATGTGCCGATGACGAATGCTGGTTATCAGTTCGAAATGGGCGTAATCGCCACCATGATTGTGGCAGGCGTGATAGGTAGTTTTGGCGGCAGCTGGCTGGCCATACGGTTACCTAAGCAGAAAATGCAGCGCGGATTTGCGGTTTTTCTGGTGTTAATGGCCGCTGTGGTGATTTATCAGTCCGTTTTATAGCGAATTAATTAGGCCCTGTTAATATTAATCAGAATAGCAGGGTAGTTTGGTCGTGCAGCGTGCACAAAAAGCAGTATAAGGTGAGACAAGGTTATGAAAACAGCACAACAGTTAGTAGCAGAGGCAAAGCAGGCAATCGTTGAATGCAGCGTTGATGAGCTGGCTCAGGTGACAGAGTCAGACGCGTTGATCATTGATATTCGGGAACCCGCTGAATACAGCGATCATCATATAAAAGAGGCAATCAATCTGCCGCGCGGCGTGCTCGAATTCCAGTTGGCCAATCATCCATCGGTAGCAGCAAGTGGCTGCGAACCTATGGTCGCGCTGGAGCAGCTAAAGGCTCGTCCGACTTACCTGATTTGTCGCTCCGGTGGACGCTCTGCGCTGGCCGCAGAGTCGTTACAGAAAATGGGTTTAGAAAAAGTATTTTCAGTCGCAGGTGGGATGCAAGCCTGGGTCGATAGCGGCAAGCCAACAGTGTAAGGCGAGAAAAAAATGGAAAACTTCACCCCCATTAGTGCGCTGATAGGCGGCGCTATCATCGGTAGCGGCGCGCTATTGCTGATGTTAATGCTGGGCAGGGTAGCTGGTATTTCGGGTATAGCGTCAAGCGCTATATTTCAAACCGAGGGTCGGGCCTGGCGGCTGGCCTTTGTCGCCGGGTTATTAGTGGGGCCTTTGTTGGTTGGCCTGATTTTAACCGACTTTACCTTTGCCACGCCAGATCTTGGCTGGGAAGTGGTCGTGGCTGGCTTACTGGTTGGCGTCGGCACCGGCGTAGGGTCGGGCTGTACCTCGGGGCATGGTATTTGTGGTATTGGCCGGTTATCGAAGCGCTCAATTGTAGCCACGTTAATTTTCATGGCTGCGGGCTTCCTCATTGCAACCTTATTCACTCAGGGGGCAGCCACATGGTAATTTTAATGGCTTTTCTAAGCGGACTCCTGATGACGGCGGGGATTGCGGTGTCAGCGATGATCGATCCCAATAAGGTGCTCGGCTTCTTGCACCTGGGTCCGGGCTGGGACCCCAGCCTGGCATTGGTGATGGCAGGGGCACTGGCAGTTTTTCTACCCGGATTCTTGCTTATCCGCAAGCGTAAAGCGCCAGTCTGCGATACTCAATTTCACCTGCCAAAAAGCAACCGCATTGACAAACCACTGGTGATTGGAGCGCTGCTGTTTGGTTTAGGCTGGGGACTGGTCGGCTATTGTCCGGGTCCGGCGATAGCGGCACTGACATCGGGCAGCGTCGCTACGCTGGTTTTTGTGGTGATGATGATTATCGGCTGGTTCGCGGCGCGCAAAGCGCGCCTGTAAGGTTAGTCCGGCTGATATCCGTGGTCTTCGTCATGAGGGCCACGCTCGGCCGCGGTTCGAGCTAATACATCGCAACGCTCGTTCTCCGGGTGGCCTGAATGCCCTTTAACCCAGTGCCATTCAATTTTGTGGCGGGCAATTGCGCTATCCAGTGCCTGCCATAGATCCTGGTTTTTGACTGGCTTTTTTGCGCTGGTCATCCAGCCTTTCTTTTTCCAGCCCTGAATCCACTTAGTAATGCCCTGGCGGACATATTCGCTGTCTGTGTAGACATCGATTTTGCAGGCTTTGGTCAGCGCATTGAGTGCGACCACTGTGGCCATCAACTCCATTCGATTATTCGTGGTCAGACGAAAACCCTGAGCCAGTTCTTTTTCATGTTTTCCGTAGCGTAAAATCGCCCCGTAGCCGCCAGGTCCGGGGTTTCCTAGACAGGAGCCATCGGTAAATATTGTTACGTCCTTTGTCTGCATGCTTCTTCTCAGGTTTTGATGTTGCTACTATAGCGCTCTGACAGATATGCCGGTGCAGTGAAAGCGTCGAGTATACGCAGCCCGACAGCAAAAATAAAAGGTTGATGATATGCATGAACTGATTGATTCCAAATCGCAACGACAAATTGTGCTGGATACAGAAACCACAGGTATCGACCCTAAACAGGGTCATCGTATCATCGAAATCGGTTGCGTTGAGTTAATCGAACGTAAACTGACAGGGCGCCATTTTCACGCCTACCTGAACCCGGAGCGCCTGGTTGAAGAAGATGCCATCCGCGTGCATGGGATTACCAATGAGTTTCTGGAAGACAAACCAGTTTTTTCGCAAGTCGTTGATGAGTTTGTTGAATTTATCCGTGGTGCTGAGCTGGTTATCCATAACGCGCCGTTCGACGTTGGCCACATGGATGCTGAGTTTAATCGCATTAATGCGCCGTACGGCTTAACCAAAGACATTGCCGGGGTATTGGATACCCTGGCGCTGGCGCGGCAGTTGTATCCCGGGCAACGGGCCAGCCTGGATGCACTGTGCAAACGGTTCGATATTGATAATTCACACCGTACCCTGCATGGCGCGTTACTCGACGCCGAAATCCTGGCTGATGTCTATCTGTGGATGACCGGCGGCCAGCGCAAACTGTCGCTGGCAGATAAAGACAAAGATGGTCAGCTGACTGACCTCACAGCCATCCGACGCTTACCCGATCAACGGCCAGCGCTAAAGGTTTTACCTGCATCTGCCGAAGAAGAAGCAGCACATCAGCAACGCATCGCAAAGCTTCTTAAGAAGGGAGGGGAGTCTCTTTGGCCCGTGTCTGGTTAATTCGTTGTGGTTTAGCACTTACTGTCTTGCTGGCATCTCAGCCAGCGGCGGTGGCTGAATCTTTACCTAATCCGTACGACGCCTTTCGGTTAACCGAAATGGCACCTGATAATCAATTACCGTTGCTTGGTGATCGGTTTCGTATTGACGATCATGTAGATGAGATCACCATGGTCTTTTTTCGTGATCATGGGACTGACCCTGTGGTGCTGATTTTACCAGATGGCAGTAAGTGGTATAGCTCGCGTCATCCACAAGACGTGCAATGGGAGTCTGGTGCCGGTTTTGACCAGGTGCGTATCGAATCGCCCATGCGCGGTCCCTGGCAAGTGTCCGGAGCACTACGACCTGAAAGCCGGTTGATGGTTATCTCTGATCTGCAGTTTCATGCGGAGCCACTGCCGCAACGTATTTTCCGCGGCGAGACCATCAGCGTTGAAGGGCGTTTCACCGAGGCTGGTGAGCCCATTGAGCAACGCGATTTTCGCAGTGCCATCCAGATGCAGCTTCATCTGGTCAGTACCAATGATGAGAACCACAACAACTTTGGTATTAATCCGCGGCACTTAGGGGATTTTCTCGACGATGGTCGTGGTCATGACGTACGGGCCAGAGACGGTATCTTTACCGGTGAAATTTGGTTCAATGCACCGTCGGGACCGTACTTGCCGTCGTACCAGGCGATCACGCCATTGTACCAACGCACCTACGAGCAGTCGCCAATTATGCTGGCTGAGTTGCCAGTTCAACTGGAAGTGCGGGTGTCCGCCACTGAGGGAGTGCCTCATGTGCTTGATATTCACGTCGATGAGGAACAACTGCAGGTTGATGACTTGGTCTTACGCGGCGATGTTGAGTATCCCAATGGCGAAATTCAGCGGATAGATATCCGCACAGCGATGGGTGACCGATTGCGGGAACGGATCCCAAATTATGTGAATGGAAGTTTTGCTATCGATTTAACCTTGTTTGCGACCACCACAGACGGGCGCGAAATCGAGGCTACCGTGGCTACCTATGACTTTATGGCGCGTCAGCCCGAACCAGCGGGGCCTACAGACGAGGAACTGGCAGCGATCCGGGCAGAGCAGCGAGAGGCTGAAATTGCTGCACAGGTTGCAGCAGAGCGTGAACGCTTACGTAAACAACGGGTTATGCTGGGTTTGATTGTAGGGGTGAATCTGGTTCTGGTGCTCGGCTGGATCGGCGTGATGCTATTCCGTCGCCGTGGGCAAGGAAAGAACAGCGGAAAAGCTAAAAAGTAGACGTTTTGGCGATTTCGTGCGCAAACAGACGCAAAGGCGGAAAAAAGGGTTGACGGCGACGCGGGCGACTCGTATTATCCTCGCCGCATTGAGAGCGAACGCTGTATACAGCGGAGCGGTAGTTCAGTTGGTTAGAATACCGGCCTGTCACGCCGGGGGTCGCGGGTTCGAGTCCCGTCCGCTCCGCCAATTCGTTTCTTGATGCAATGTTAGCGTAAGCTCAGGTATGTGGAGCGGTAGTTCAGTTGGTTAGAATACCGGCCTGTCACGCCGGGGGTCGCGGGTTCGAGTCCCGTCCGCTCCGCCACTTGAACTGAGCAAACGCAAGCAGCAAAAAGCATGCACAAAGATGAACAAGCTTTCGGATAGAAAGTACCGTGTGGAGCGGTAGTTCAGTTGGTTAGAATACCGGCCTGTCACGCCGGGGGTCGCGGGTTCGAGTCCCGTCCGCTCCGCCACTTAATAATCGCCTTAAGGCGATTTTTTTGTGCCTGAAATTCGTGCCGGATGGCTAGAGCACAAACCACCATTGCTGGTGGTCTGCCCCTATATACCTTTATCTGCTCAGGTTTACAGAATCGACGCCTGGTAGAACCGACTAACGCGCTGCAAACCGCTTAATCAGTGAATACAGCTCTTCCGTGGTGGTGGACAGTTGCTCGCTTGAGTCGAATGTATTTTGGGCATTCTGTTTACTCTGCTGAGCGATATCGGAAATAGCGGTAATTTGCTGATTAATATGTTCCGCTACATTGCTTTGCTCTTCCACAGCGGTCGCCATTTGCATTGAGGCGTCGGTGATATCGTTGATGGCACGTGCAATATCACGCAACGCGCTTTCTGTTTGCTCAACCTTACTTACCCCAGCCAAGGCTGTTTCTTCACCGGCCAGAGAAACACTGACGGCGTCCTCTGCACGTTCTTTCAGGTTATTCACAATTGAATGGATATTCTGTGTTGATTCGCGTGTGCGTTGCGCTAACGCGCGAACTTCCTGGGCGACGACTGCAAATCCACGGCCGTGCTCACCAGCGCGTGCCGCTTCAATCGCTGCGTTGAGCGCAAGTAAATTAGTCTGTTCAGCAATGTCAGAAATCAGGTCAGCGGCCTGCCCAATACTGCCTGTTGATTCAGCCAGTGCTTTCACCGTCGCAGCAATGCTGTGCACTGATTTATTCAGATTCTCAATTGCAAGCAGCGCTTCAGCGGCAGTTTCGGTGCTGCTGTCGACACTCTTGCTGGCGACATCTGCCTGGGCGGCATTGCTCTCAACTTTATCTGCTACTTCGCCGATTGAGGTCGCCATTTCATTAATCGCTGAGGCGGTATTCTCGGTCGCGTTGTTCTGCTCTTCGATCAACTGGTTACTGGACTGAGCCTGAGTACGGGTTTGCGCGACGATTTGATGCAACTGAGTGGCGGCATCTTCAATCCGGGTCAAGGCGGTGCGGGCACGAGCTGCCTCACTTAGCAGTACCAAGTTCAATTGCGCGCGCAGACCATGCCAGTCACTGTAGCTTTGTGCGACCAACGGGTCCTGATAGGCATCCGGACGTTGAGCTAACATGGCACGCAGACAACTATTTGAATGCGCCTGTTGCCAGGCCAGGGCGGCTGCGCCACTGGCCAGACCGACGATGGCTGCAGTAGGGCCAGCAATCGCCGCCAGAATGGCACTACCAACTAAACCAGGCACTGCCACAGGTAGCATTTCGCGACCATAGCTAAGCGCTTGTTGCATGCCGGTACGGGCAGATTTTCCGGCGCGGATACGATCATACATTTGTTGTGCGCGTTGCTTCGAGGCTTCATCCGCATTCACCCGAACGGACTCATAGCCTACAATGGTTGAACCGTCTTTAATTGGGGTCACATACGCACTTACCCAGTAGTGGTCGCCGTTCTTACAGCGGTTTTTAACCACCCCCATCCAGGCTTTACCGCTGCGTAAGCATTCCCACATGTCTTTGTAGACAGCTGGGGGCATATCAGGGTGGCGCACGAGGTTATGAGGGGCACCAATCAGTTGCTCTTCGCTAAAGCCGGAAACCTCGACAAAAGCGTCATTGCAGTGAGTAATGATACCGCGGGTATCAGTAGACGAAATTAATCGATAATGCTCTGGGTAACGGTGTTCTTTTCCACTTACCGGAAGGTTGTTGCGCATAGTGTTTTTTTACTCTTTGTTAGTAGTCCCTTATACCTCAAAAGGGTAACAGATTTCCGACCCTGGTTGGACCCTTTTCATCGGTGGCGATCCGCTTGTCTTTAAGGCACAATAACAGGTCTGTTTGTGTATGTTTAGCTGTCTGCGTATGACCGCGTTTTAGCTGCAAAAGGTTACCTATTTAATGACATCAACACCTGCTTTTATTCACTTGCGTGTGCATAGCGATTTTTCCATGATCGATGGCGTACAAAAAGTAGGGCCGCTGTGTAAGCGAGCGTCTGAGCTGGCAATGCCTGCTGTGGCATTGACCGACCAGATGAATATGTGTGGTTTGGTGCGTTATTACAAAACCTCAGAAGACCTCGGCCTTAAACCATTAATCGGGGCTGATTTGTGGGTGCTTAGCGATGACTGGCCGGATACCCCATTCCGTCTGACGGTACTGGCAGCAAATAACACGGGCTATCAGAATTTGACCCTGTTGATATCGGATGCCTACCTTCGAGGTCATCGTTGCGGGCGGCCGTGCATCGAGCAAAGCTGGCTGGCTGACAAAGCAGACGGTTTGATTGTGCTTTCTGGTGCCAAAGACGGTGATGTCGGCCAGGCGTTACTGCAGCGCAATGAGAAAGCGTTGCAGCAAAGCCTGCAATTTTATCAAACCCATTTCGCCGACCATTTTTATCTTGAATTAATCCGCACCGGACGGCCGCAGGAAGAAGACTATCTGCATCTGGCGGTTGATCTGGCGAGTCAATACGACCTCCCGGTGGTGGCTACGAACGAAGTCGTTTTCCTCGATGCTGAAGACTACGACGCCCATGAAATCAGGGTTTCAATTCATGACGGCTATACCCTAGGCGACCCACGTCGGCCCAAGCAATACAGCGAACAACAGTATCTGCGCAGTGCAGCCGAAATGGCAGAGGTGTTCGCAGATATTCCAGAAGCGCTCGCCAACACGATCGAAATAGCCAAGCGTTGCAATGTCACCGTGACGCTCGATGAGTATGTATTGCCGGACTTTCCAACTGGCGATATGAGCATTGCTGATTATCTGGTGCAGGCGTCGCAGAAGGGGCTTGAAGAACGGCTCGAATTTCTTTTTCCGGACCCTCAGCAACGGGCCGCTCAACGCGGTGAATATGATGAGCGCCTGCAAATCGAGCTGAAAGTTATCAATGACATGGGCTTCCCTGGTTACTTCCTGATCGTGATGGAGTTTATTCAGTGGAGTAAAGACAACAATATTCCGGTGGGGCCGGGGCGGGGCTCGGGTGCGGGCTCGCTGGTCGCCTATGCGCTGAAAATTACCGATCTCGATCCGCTTGAATTCGATTTGCTTTTCGAGCGTTTTCTGAATCCGGAGCGGGTTTCGATGCCCGATTTCGATGTCGATTTCTGCATGGATCGGCGTGACGAGGTGATTGACCACGTGGCTGATCTATACGGCCGCGATGCGGTGTCTCAGATCATTACGTTCGGTACTATGGCCGCAAAAGCAGCGGTGCGTGACGTTGGCCGGGTACTTGGGCATCCGTATGGGTTTGTTGACCGAATCTCCAAGCTTATTCCTGGCGCTCCCGGGATGACTCTGGCCAAGGCCTTTGAAGAAGAGCCTCGTCTGCCTCAGTTATACAACGAAGACGAAGACGTTAAAGAGGTCATTGATATGGCCCGGCGTCTTGAAGGTGTAACCCGAAATGCTGGTAAGCACGCCGGTGGGGTGGTGATATCGCCGACTAAAATTACCGACTTTTCACCGCTCTATTGCGATGAAGATGGAAACTTTCCGGTTACTCAGTTTGATAAGAACGATGTTGAAACTGCTGGGTTGGTTAAATTCGACTTCCTTGGTTTACGCACCCTGACCATTATCCAGTGGGCGTTGGATATGGTGAACCCGAGGTTGCGTAAGGAAGGCCGTGAACCAGTTGATATTGTGGCGATTCCTCTGGATGACAAGGAATGTTTCCGGTCGCTGAAAAAAGCCGAGACGACTGCCGTATTCCAGCTTGAGTCACGCGGAATGAAAGAGCTGATCAAGCGCCTGCTGCCGGATAGCTTCGAAGACATTATCGCTTTAGTGGCGCTGTTCCGGCCGGGGCCTCTGCAATCAGGGATGGTCGACAACTTCATTGACCGTAAGCACGGCCGGGAAGCAATCTCTTACCCCGATGCACAATATCAGCACGACTCCCTGAAGACGATTCTGGAACCGACCTACGGGGTTATTCTTTACCAGGAACAGGTTATGCAAATCGCTCAGGTGCTGGCCGGGTATAGCCTGGGTGGTGCTGACTTGCTGCGTCGGGCGATGGGTAAGAAAAAACCGGAAGAAATGGAAAAGCAACGCGCGGTGTTCGAAAAAGGCGCGGCTGATAATGGAATTGACCCGGAACTTGCAATTAAAATCTTTGATCTGGTAGAGAAGTTCGCCGGTTACGGCTTTAACAAGTCGCATTCTGCAGCTTATGCGCTGGTCTCCTATCAAACCTTGTGGATGAAGGTTCATTACCCCGCAGAGTTCATGGCCGCGGTGATGTCGGCCGATATGGATAACACCGATAAGATTGTTACCCTGGTCGACGAATGTGAACGCATGGGGTTAACCATCTTGCCGCCCGATGTGAATAAAGGCGAACATAAATTCAGTGTCGATGACGAGCAGCGTATTGTTTATGGCATTGGTGCTATCAAGGGAGTCGGCGAGGGGCCGATAGAGTCTATTATTACCGCGCGTAATGAGGACGGGCCATTTCGGGATTTGTTTGATTTCTGTCGTCGGGTCGACCTCAAAAAACTGAATCGCCGGGTTATGGAGCGACTGATTAAAGCGGGTGCTTTGGATAACCTTGGACCGCACCGGGCGACGCTTATGGCAACACTCGGAAAAGCAATGAAACAGGCGGATCAGGCAGCGAAAAATGAGGCCATGGGGCAGGCGGATCTGTTTGGCGTATTAAGCGCTGAGTCGACAGATGATATTGATGCTGAATTTGTGCAGGTGTCAAAGTGGCCAGAACCGATGTGGCTCGAGGCTGAGCGAGAGACGTTAGGACTCTATTTAACCGGTCACCCGATTAACCGCTATCGGCGCGAGCTGAAACATTATGCCAGTGGCCGTTTAGCCGACCTGGGTGAAACCGGGCGTGGTAATTACGTCAGTGCGGCGGGACTGGTGCTGGATGTGCGGATGATGGTCAATAAGAAAGGCCAGCGCTGGGCCATCGTGACGCTCGATGATAGAAGTATGCGAATGGATATGCGACTGTATAGCCAGGAGTTTGAAAAATATGAGGACTTGCTGCAAAAAGACTCAATTTTGTGGGTAAAAGGAGAAGTCCGATTTGATAACTTCAGTGGTGGCAATACAATGACCGCTTATGAAGTAATGACAGTAGAGCAGGCGCGTGCCCAATACGTTAAAGGTCTGAGTATTCAGCTCGACCTTGCCACACTGGCCAAACCGCAGCTGACTCGTATCGAACAGGCATTGCAAAGTGCGGCTGGGGGAACCTGCCCAATTGTTTTACAATGTCAGTTAGAGAATGCCAGTGTGGATCTGAAACCAGGTGGTAACTGGTTTATTGAACCGAAAGACGATGTCCTTTACGAACTATGGGATATACTGGGCACCAGCCAGGTCAAGCTGGTCTTTTAATCGAAAGTTGGAATGTACTGATGAGCCTGAATTTTCTGGATTTTGAACAACCTATCGCTGAATTAGAAGCGCAGATCGATGAATTACGCAGTGTCAGCGCTAAAGGTGATCTGAACATTGACCTTGAAAAAGAGGTGAAACAGTTACAAAAGAAGCGTATTGAGCTGACCGAAAAGATTTTTTCTGACCTGTCATCCTGGCAGGTTGCACAGTTGGCTCGTCATCCATTGCGTCCGTATACGCTGGATTATATTCAGCATATGTTCACCGATTTTGATGAATTGGCAGGCGATCGAGCCTTTGCTGATGACAAAGCCATCGTGGGTGGCATTGCCCGTCTGGATGGCAAACCAGTGATGGTGATTGGTCAGCAGAAAGGCCGCGAAACCCGTGAGAAAGTACGTCGTAACTTCGGCATGCCGAAACCAGAGGGTTATCGAAAAGCATTGCGTCTGATGGAAATGGCGGAACGTTTTAAGATGCCTGTTCTGACATTCATCGATACCCCTGGTGCGTATCCGGGTGTTGGCGCTGAAGAACGTGGTCAAAGTGAGGCCATCGCGCGTAATCTTAAAGTGATGTCGCGTTTGAAAGTGCCAACAATCTGTACCGTGATCGGTGAAGGTGGGTCGGGCGGCGCACTGGCGATAGGCGTTGGTGACAAAGTTAATATGCTGCAATACAGCACCTACTCAGTTATTTCTCCGGAAGGCTGTGCCTCGATTTTGTGGAAAAGTGCAAGTAAAGCCGAACTGGCTGCCGATGCCATGGGGGTTACTGCTCAGCGTTCACACGAACTGGGTCTGGTTGATACCATCATTGCAGAACCTTTGGGCGGGGCGCATCGTGACCATATTGAAGTGGCGAGTCGTTTAAAAGCACAACTACTGAATGATCTTGACCGTCTGCAAGGGCAGGATACCGACAGTTTGCTTGACAGCCGTTACCAGAAACTAATGAATTTTGGCTACTGTTAAGTCCATTAGTGACCAGTTTTATCAAAGTTATTGTGCGGCCCTTGCCAGTTTGCAACTGCAAGGGCCGTCCTCCATTGTCGTTGCGTTAGGTGGTGGCGCTGACTCCCAGTCAGTGCTCGATTTAACCCTGCGCTACCGGCAGCAACACCCTCAACATCATTACCTTGCTATTCATCTGGACCATTATTTTCACCCTGACTCGCCACAGTGGGCGCAGTTCCTGCGTGAGTACTGCCAGCGTTCCTCCATTGACTACATTGTCGAACCGCTGGATGTTCCGCTCAGCAATCGCCAGAGTAAAGAAGCACAGGGGCGTGATGCCCGTTATCAGCGCCTGACCGAACTGACTGACGACAACGCAGTGATCCTGCTTGGTCAGCACCTCAGTGATCAGACTGAAACATTTTTATTGCAGCTTAAACGCGGTTCCGGGCCGAAAGGACTTGCCTCGATGGCGGCTGTGGCGCCATTCAGCGGAAGGCGCCGACTGTGTCGCCCGTTGCTTGGGCACAGCAAAGATGAAATTTATCAGTATGCGAATGCGCGTCAACTGCAATGGGTGGAAGATGATACCAACCTCGATACCCGCATTGAACGCAATTTTTTGCGTCACGAGATTGTCCCTGAATTGCGCGCCCGCTGGCCGCAGTTCGAACAAACTGTTGCTCGTTCGGCACGGCTTTGTGGTGAGCAACAGCAGTTGCTAGAGAGTCTGTTGGAGTCGGATTTGCAGTTACGCCTGGACGAAAATGGTTTAGATAGCAGCGCTTTCGACAACCTGTCCTCTGTTCACCAGGCCGCGCTGTTACGTTTGTTCATTCAGCGTCAGGGCGCGGCGATGCCCAGCGAAGCCGTACTCTCGCAGATGCTGCAGCAGATGCAGGGCGGTAAGGTTCAGGTGCGCTGGTCGCAGTGGCAACTGCGTAGTCATCGTGACCGCGTGCAGGTACTTCCGTTATTCGCGGACTTAAGCCAGTTTAGTCTGGCCTGGGATGGTGCAGAGGCGCTCCAATTGCCGGATGGACTAGGCGAATTGACAGCGAGCGGAACGCAGGAAGTCATGGTGGACGCAGATACGCAGTTGCAGGTGCGACTATTGCGCCATTCTGATGATTTTCAGCGCAGACCCGGTGGTACTTTGCATAAAGCGCATCGTTTATTAAAAAAGCAGGGCATTGCAGAATGGCAACGCCAACGCTGGCCGGTTGTTACCGACGGCCACCAGCTGTTATGGGTGCCGTTACTCGGTATCAATCATCAAATTGAGTGCGCGCAAGGGGCCCAGCGAGGTATTTACCCGAACTGGGTCAGGGCTAGCGTAGCCGGCGTTACTAACTGATTACGACCGTTTCGTTTGGCGCAGTAAAGTGCTTTGTCGGCATCTTCAAGAAGGCTTTCTGCGTCATGTGATGGTTTGACGAAAACCGCGCCTGCCGAGCAGGTGATAGCATGCTCGCGTAATAACGGATGGCTATCGATGGATAGTTGTAAACGACGGAAAATCCGCTGCAAGGTAATTTCATCCGGGCTGTCAACAATGACCAGGAATTCATCCCCACCATAGCGGAACAACCGATCGCTGCCCCGCAATTGTTGCTGCAGGATCGCGGCGAATTCAGCCAGTACATGGTCGCCGCACTGATGCCCGTGGATATCATTGACCGCTTTAAAGTTATCCAGATCCAGTAATACCAGCGCATGGCGTTGATTGTGGCGTTCATGTTCGGTCAGTAGTTGCTGCAGCACTTCGTCCAGTAGGACGCGGTTGCCCAGGTTGGTCAGGTGGTCGCGTACTGCCTGAAAGCGTAAGCGGCGAAATTGAAGAGCGTTGTGCAACGGATAAAGCAAATTTACTTCGCAGTGTTTAAGCCAACTGAGCTGCTGCTTATTCGGGCTGGTAGAAAAATAATAATGAAGTTCACCGAGAAAGTTGCCATTCAAGCGCAGTTGATGGACCTTGCAGGGGGCTTCCAGTCCTGCAGCATGGCGCATTAGGACCGATTGAATATCCTGGTGTTGATAGCTGAGGCTAAGCAGGTCGAGCTCGCTTTGGATAAAGGTATAGTACGAGTTCAAAATAGCTTCTAACTCGAGGCTTTTTTGCAGTTGCTGCAATAACAGCTCGGTACCTGAATACGTATTGCCTGCAAAGTCGGTCTGTGGTGCTGATGCATTCACTAGCTTGTCCATCCCTATCGAGCCTGTTTTACAACTTATACTGCTTTACCGAGGCATTGTTATACATTCATACATCATCGTGGGGTAGGGTGTGCCCTGTGGACATTTTAAGCAACCTTGCCTGATACCCTGACCTCACAATCCTGCACACTATGATCTTTATCGTACCTTCTATCTTAAAAGGTCGATGATCGGTTAGCCCCCTAAACGTCCTATGAACAAAGATGGTTCCTAGGAGTTTTTTCGTAGGTGCACATAGTTAGAGTATAGAAAGTAAACGGTAATTGTAGATCAGGCTGTGTAAAGATCTAGCAAAGTTTGCGTAGTTGTTATTGAGCCAGCACAAGCTATATTGTTTATCGTATTGGTCGGCCGCCAAGCTCAAGAAAGTGATGAATTTCACTTTCCTGTTTCAGCGCATCCTGGTAGCCAATATCGATTAGCTCCCGGCAGTACTCTTTTTCAAAGAGCAGGTAACTGACGATGCTGGAAGGGGTATCCTGATCGACTCCAACCAGCCCTAGCAGGCGTCGCACTGCACTGGGCATGCGCTCAAAATGGCGGTGCGCCATTTGATTGAAATCCAGTTCCGGTTTGACTATCAGCGTATCAACGAGGCGTAGTTCCGGGTGTTCACTGCCGGCCCGTTGCAGTTGACGAATGGTACTGTTGATACGTTGCATACGTTCAACATCGGAATTCAGGGTATCGGCAAAGATAGTATCCAGTAAGTGCCCGGCAATAGTGGCGCTAGACGGAACGTAATGCCGCTGCAGATGATCCTCCATGTGCGGCTGGTCGACACCTATCACCAGGATTTTACTCGCCCCCAAGTGCACTGGCGGGCTTAATGGCGATATCTGGTGAATAGCGCCGTCGCCGTAAAACTTATGTTGCAGTTCGATAGCGGGGAAGATCATCGGAATAGCGGCAGATGCCATCAGATGTTCAGCCGTCAAGCGGCTGCGGACACCCTCGCGGTTGGCACGTTTCCAGTTCTTATAATGGGAGGCGCCCTCAAAAAATGAGATCGAGTGTCCACTGTTGTAACAGGACGCGTTGATGGCAATAGCGCGCAGGTAGCCACGCTGTATCTGGCGGTCTATTTTTCTGAAATCGACCACCCGATGAATAAGTTCCCGCAGCGGTTGATTGTCAAAAAGGCTGGAGGCAGGGTTCTCAGCGGTTTCGGACTGAAAAATTCGACCAACCCGACTCATCAGATGCCCGAAGACTTCGCCGGTTGAGCATTTATAGACCTGATCGGTGGAAAAGTTGGTCCATACCTGCTCTAGTTTCTTTACCGCCAGATGAAAATTGGATGAATAGCAGGCCAGACTGGCTGCGTTCAGTGCGCCTGCTGAGGTACCGGTCAGAATCCGAAATGGCAGGGGATGAGCGCGAGGCACCATGCTGGCGATGCCTTTTAGTACGCCGACCTGGTAGGCTGCGCGGGCGCCGCCACCTGTCAGCATGAGAGCAGGTTCGTATGAGTGTTGGACGATTGACACAGTTAGTTACATCTTTCCTTGTCTGATTTACAAATGGTTACGCCTTGTCGGCTGACACAGGATGGATAACTCATTCATAATACCTTCAACTTCTAATAATAGTATAACGCCATGGCTTCTAAGAAACGCATTATTTTACCCATTGTCATTCTTGTTGCTGCGATCCTGGTCGCGGTTCTGTTGGCCAGTATGCGCCAGGCACCTGAGCGAGGGGGCGCTGAACGACTCCCTGTATTGGTAGATTTTCAGGTGGTACAACCAGACAGTCATCAGTTTAGCATTGCTGCGCAAGGCAATGTATTACCTAAGTATGACACCACTTTGGTGGCTGAAGTGAGTGGTCAGGTGGTTCATGTCGATAATCGTTTCGTGGTGGGTGGTTTTTTCAATGCTGGTGATGTGCTGTTGCAGATTGACCCCTCTGATTACGAAGTCGCACGCGAAGAAGCGCGGGCAAATCTGGCCCGCGCCCAGGCAGCGGTGGCGGAAGAGCGTGCGATGGGCCGCGTGGCAGAAGCGGAATGGCGTTCTATCGAGGCTGGCGAGATTCCGTCGTTGGGGTTACGTGAACCGCAACTGGCCAGTGCACTGGCTGAACTGCAATCGGCGGACGCGCGGTTATCGCAGGCGGAGCGAAATCTTGAGCGGACGCGGATCCGGGCGCCCTTTGATGGTGTGTTGCAAAGCCGCGAGGTTACCCTGGGTCAATACGTCTCGACCAATTCGGTGGTTGGCAACATACTCGGAACCAATATCGCAGAAATCCGCTTACCCTTAACCGACCAGGACATGGCATTTCTGGATATTCCAACGGGTCTGGTTGAGGATAAATCAGGGCCGGCTGTGACGCTGAAAGCGTCGATTTCAGGACGCCGCTATGAATGGCCAGGAACGATAGTAAGAACCGAAGGTGTAGTTGATGCTGGCAGTCAGGTCACCTATGCCGTAGTCGAGGTGCAGGACCCTTATAACCGTCAGGGTTCCAGCCATGAGCGGGTGCTTAATTTTGGTCGTTTTGTTGAAGCAGAGGTCGAAGGGATTCGGCTTGAGAATCTGGTTGAGCTTCCGCGCTACGCTGTCAATTCAAATAATATGACCTGGGTGATTTCAGATGAGGCCCCCCGCATACTGGAACAACGTGAAGTTGTGGTCGAGCGGCGGGATCGGCATACGGTTTTTGTCAGAGAAGGTCTGGCAGCTGGCGAGCGGGTCATGCTGACCCAACTGGATAATCCCATTAGTGGTCAGCGAGTGCGTATCGAAGGGGACGAGGAAGCAACTGAAGTGCAAGACGGCAGCGACGCCTCCACAGAGTCGGACGAAGCGGTAGAGGGGGCTGCGGATGAGTGAGCAACAGCCAGATCAGCGCCCACCTGAGCGGGGTCTTATTGCCTGGTTCACCCGTAATACGGTAGCGGCGAACTTATTGATGGCGTTCATTATTATTGGCGGCATCATGTCGGTACTGACCATTCGTAAGCAAATGTTCCCTACTGTCGAGCTGAACATGATCACGATCCAGGTGCCGTTTCCGGGCGCCGCGCCTCAGGAAGTGGAACAGGGGGTTATCATTCGCATCGAAGATGCGCTGGATAACACTCAGGGAATCAAAAACCTGCGCAGTACAGCGCGCGAAGGGCTGGCATCGATTTCAGTTGAACTGGAGAACGATTACCCAATTCAGGAAGTGATGGACGAAGTCCGTATGCGGGTCGACAGTATCACCAGCTTTCCGGCGCAGATAGAGCCGCCAAATATTTATCGTACCCGTATGCAAAGGCAAATT
Organism: Aliidiomarina soli; assembly: GCF_003986975.1. Classification (GTDB taxonomy): domain Bacteria; phylum Pseudomonadota; class Gammaproteobacteria; order Enterobacterales; family Alteromonadaceae; genus Aliidiomarina; species Aliidiomarina soli. Next base: position 276,687 of record NZ_PIPO01000003.1, read on the forward strand.
ATCTGGTTGTCGGTATATGGAGATCTGGACGAGCGGGCGCGTAAATTGATGGCAAATGAAGTCCGTGATGAACTACGCAGCCAGCCTGGCATAAGTCAGGTCGCAGTCGTCGGAGCACGCGAGTACGAAATTTCGATTGAGGTGGCCGAAGCTGATTTGCAGCGCTATGGATTAACCTTTAACGATATCACGGCAGCCATCCGCGGCACGTCGTTGGATGTGCCCGGCGGGTCGATCCGTACGCCCAATGGCGATATTTTGCTCCGCGCCAAGAACCAAAGCTATATCGGAGATGAGTTTGAGCGCATTGTGCTGGTGCGCAGGGATGACGGTACCAGATTGCTGCTAAGCGATATAGCCCGGGTTCAGGATGGCTTTGTCGAGCGACGCAGTTTTGCTGAGTTTGATGATAAACCTGCAACCTTTGTTCGCGTTGAATCAATCGGTGATCAGAACGACCTGGCCATTGCCAGAGCGGTGAAATCTTACGTCGACAATAAACGCAATGACCTGCCAGAGGGCGTCGAACTGGCCCACTGGGGCGACAGTTCGTACTACCTGCAAGGGCGCCTGGACCTGATGCTGAACAATATGTACATCGGTGTCTTACTGGTGTTCCTCGCCCTCAGCCTGTTCCTGCAAATTCGCCTGGCGTTCTGGGTCATGGTGGGGCTGCCGGTCTGCTTCCTTGGTGCCTTTATGCTAATGCAGCTATCGGCGATTGATGTTTCGGTCAATATGATCTCATTATTTGGCTTTATTCTGGTTCTCGGTATTGTGGTCGACGATGCGATTATCATTGGCGAGAGCACATACTCTGAGATAGAGAAGTATGGCAAGAGTGAAGAAAACGTCATTCGCGGAGCCAAGCGGGTGGCTATCCCCGCTACTTTTGGGGTGTTAACGACGATAGTGGCGTTTGTCCCCATGTTGATGGTGGATGGGGCCATGGCTGGGATCTGGCAGTCGATTGCCTGGGTGGTTATTTTATGCCTTGGTTTCTCGCTGATTGAATCGAAATGGATCCTGCCTGCGCATATTAACCATATGAAGTTCTCGCGTACGGCAGAGGCGAAGCAGAACGGTTTTCAGCGCTTTCGCAACGGCTTTGCGGACAAACTGAAACGTTTCGTTGAAACGCGTTACCGCCCATTTGCGGCAAAATGTGTCGACTTCCGCTATACCACGCTGGCGACGTTTCTCGCTTTGTTTATTTTAATGATTGGGCTGATAAACAGTGGTGTGGTGCGCTGGGTGTTTTTCCCCAATATTCCCAGTGACTTCGTTCAGGTGTCGTTGGAAATGCAGCCCGGCACAAACGAAGAACGAACCATTCAGTCACTCAGCCAAATCCGCAACGCACTGTATGAAATCGACTCAGAGTATCAGCAGGAACATGACGAACCTGCAGTACGCCATGTAAATACCTTTATTAATTCAGCCGAACAGGGAACCATCGTTGTAGAGCTTGAAAAAGGTGAGTCGCGTGAAATCGATGGCTTTATGATTGTTAACCAGTGGCGTGAGAAAGTACCGGAAATGGCTGGGATTAAGAGCCTCAACTTTGAAGGTAGTATCGGCGGAGGCGGTGGTTACGACATTGAGTTCCAGTTAAGCGGATCTGATTTGGATCAGTTATCACAAGCTGCACTGGAACTGCGAACGGCGATGGCGGAGTACGATGGGGTATTTGATATTTCAGATACGTTTGGCGCGCCCCAGCAAGAGATTCAGCTGGTACTGAAGCCAACGGCCGATCAATTAGGTATTACTTTGCAGGATCTGGCGACCCAGGTTCGTTACGCGTTTTATGGCGCAGAAGCGCAACGCATCCAGCGTGACGATGAAGAAGTGCGGGTGATGGTCCGGTACCCACTGTCTGAACGACAGTCGATTGGTAATCTGGAAGCATTGAAAGTGCGTACCGCCGATGGTCGTGAAGTGCCGTTCACTGCGGTTGCCGAAGCTATTGAAGCCGACGGCTACAGTTCGATTAATCGGGTCAATGGTGTGCGCTCGGTCAATGTGCGGGCACGGGTCGATAAGTCCCGAGTCGAACCTTTCGCCATTATTCGTGATATTCGCAGTGAACAGTTGGATGATATTTTAGCGAAGTACCCCAACGTTCGTTTCGGCCTCGAAGGGGCCAGTCAGGACGAGCAGGACGCCTTAGGCGCATTGGCAATAGGTTTTGTATTTGCGATGTTTGGTATCTATGCACTGATAGCCATTCCTTTGCGGTCATACAGCCAGCCGCTGATTATCATGTCGGTGATACCGTTCGGTATTATCGGGGCGGTCGCCGGACATCTGATTATTGGTATGCCGGTTAGTATTTTGTCCTTATTTGGTATCATTGCGTTAGCGGGGGTTGTGGTCAACGACAGCCTGATTTTGGTGGATTATGTCAATCAATCGAGGGAACAGGGTGTGAGCCTGAAACAATCGGTAGTGGATGCCGGTTGTGCACGTTTTCGCGCGATCGTACTGACCTCGCTGACGACCTTTGCTGGTCTGCTTCCGATCGTTCTCGAGCGAAGCATCCAGGCACAACTGGTTATTCCGATGGCGATATCACTGGCATTTGGTATTTTATTTGCCACGGTTATTACGTTGTTACTGATCCCATGCTTATACCTGGTTCTGGATGACGTTAAGCGCCTGTTCAGGAAGTCCCAGCCAGGGCCCGCCGAACAGCCCTTGAGCCAGCCGGCAATGGATTCCTCTAACTAGCTTCAGCCCTTGATGCGGGGGGCGCTTAGGTCTATGATGCGAAAGCATAATAAAGGCATCAACCTAAGCGCAAGGACCCCCGCATGAATGAGCTTCCTCTGATCGATATTGTCGCCTTAGCCTGGTTTGTAGTGCTGTGGGTTGGCTATTCATTGTTTGCTAAAAAACGAGCCCGTCATATCCATTGCCTCTCCAGCATTCTGCGCAGCCTGCGGGTCGACTGGATGTATGCAGTGACGCACAAAGATAACCACATCGCGGATGCCAGCCTGATTGGTAATGTTGAGCGCAACGTGACCTTTTTTGCCTCATCCACTGTTCTGGTGCTGGCTGGTGTTTTCACCGTGTTAGCTTCAAGTGATGCGTTTGTACGTGTTATCAACCAATTACCTTTCACCGCCGAACAGACCGCCAATCTGGTTATTCTTAAACTCGCCGGCCTGGCCGCTATTTTAGTGTTCGCGTTTTTCAAGTTCACCTGGTCCATTCGCCAGTTTGGTTTTGTCTCTGTGTTACTCGGTATGGCGCCTAACATGAGTCGTTCGACGGTGAGTGAAGAAGCTCGCGACCGTTATGCGCGGAACACCGCAAAGGTCCTTGATCAGGCCGGACATGAATACAACTACGGCCTGCGCGCCTACTATTTTGCTCTGGCTTATCTGTGTTGGTTTACCAATCCGCTATTCTTTATTGTCGCCAGTGCTGTGGTTGTGGGGGTGTTGTATCGCCGTGAATATCGTTCACGGGTGTTGCGAGCCTTGTTGGCGACCAAAGGTTTTGAACCAGGACCAATGCCGGAAGACGAGCGTAAAGCGCAGTTAAAGGCAACCAGTACCCGGCTGGAAGAATTTGAAAATGAATTAAAAGATAACAAACAAGGGGACTAGATCAGCGTGCTCAACAACGAGAATTTTTTGCAGTTTACCCGCGCCAACGAATGGGGCATTGAAAGTAACGCCGACGTACTCAGTGCCACCTCCCTGGACAATGGTGTTGGGGTCGAAGTCTGGGACAGTGGGGTGATTGTATTTACCCCAGCAAACTCTACCCCAGCAACAAAGGGTTCACTGGACTTGGTGCTGAGCTGCGCAGTGCATGGTGATGAAACGGCTCCAATTGAGATTTGTGATGAGTTAATTGAAGCCATTCGTGAGCAATCACTTACGCCTGCGGTGCGGGTGATGTTCATTATTGCCAATCCGGCAGCGATTAATATTGGTAAGCGCTTTGTTGATGAAAATATGAACCGCCTGTTCAGTGGTGCTCATAGTGAAGGTGAAGGCCTGAGCAACAACGAACGTGTACGCGCTAAAGCGATTGAAGGCTATGTGCAGCGTTTCTTCGAACAGGCGCCAGCTGGCGAGCGGCAACGGCTGCATTATGACATGCACACCGCGATTCGTGATTCACAGCACGAGAAGTTCGCAGTCTACCCGTTCACCCATGGCAAGCCCTACAAGAAGGCGCAGCTGCAACTGTTGGCTGCTATGGGCGTAGATACAGTGCTACTGCACGAAGGGCCGACCACCACTTTTTCGTATTTTAGTGTGCGTCAGTTCGATGCGGACGCCTTTACGCTCGAGTTAGGGAAAGTCCGCCCCTTTGGTGAAAATCCAGTAGAGAACTTTGCCGCCTGCCGCAGCACGTTGCGCCAGCTGATTGCCGGTCAGGACCTTGCCTTGGGTGAGTTTGACCCGGCCCGGCACCATATCTATCAGGTGCTGCGGAGTATCAATCGTACCCAGCAGGACTTTGAGCTCAATTTTGCTGATGACGTGGCAAATTTTACTGAATTCGAGCCCGGTTACGTTCTCGCCCGCGATGGTGACAAAGCGTACCCGGTGCTGGAAAAAGGCGAGGCGATTATTTTTCCGAATGCCAAGGTTGCACTCGGTCAGCGCGCGTTGATCACGGTAAAAGAAATAGATCCCGGGCAACTAAATCTGGTCTGAGCAGTCTTCCAGTTTCAGCCAACAACGGCGCATGACGCGGCGCTTGGGGGCTTGCTGTGAACTGTATTGCGCAGTGAACACCTGGCGCATGGCACAAAGCCCGAATCCGTTTGCAACCAAGTTGACGTAAAGGTAAAGTTGCGCACATTTGTAACAGCATCCACGTTCAGACCGCAGCACGGCTTTCGCTGCACTGCGGATCGAAAGAGAGAAGGTTATGGCTACACAAACAACGAAACAGCCTGATGTGGTGACCTCAGTTGAGGTTATCGACGGTCATGCACTGCGCATTCCGATGTTCCAGTTGCTGGATAAAGATGGCAAACCTCATGAAGGCGTTACTCTGCCTGAAATAGATAAAGACCTGGCACTGAAAATGTTCAGTACCATGCAATTTATTCGGGTTCTTGATGAGCGCATGATTGCAGCTCAGCGCCAGGGGCGGATTAGCTTTTACCTTTCGTCACTGGGCGAAGAGGCGGCAAGCATAGGCTCTGCAGCGGCGCTTAAGTTCGACGACATGATCATGGGTCAATACCGTGAACAAGGGTCACTGGCTTTTCGCGGATTCACTATTAAGCAGTTCATGAACCAGCTGTTTTCAAATGCGGAAGACCTCGGTAAAGGACGTCAGATGCCAGTTCACTACGGCTGCGCTGATTTGAACTTTATGACTATTTCATCGCCGCTGGGCACACAGATCCCGCAGGCCACAGGTTACGCCTATGGGCAAAAGCATGAAGACTCAGGCTTATGCACGCTGGTGTACTTTGGTGAAGGTGCGGCGTCAGAAGGTGACTTCCATGCGGGGCTGAATATGGCCTCGGTGCTGAAAGTGCCGGCAATTTTCTTCTGCCGCAACAATGGCTACGCGATCTCCACGCCGATCAGCGAACAGCTGGCTGGTGACGGTATTGCACCGCGTGGTGTTGGCTATGGTATGAAAACCATTCGTGTCGACGGCAACGATATTCTGGCTGTCTATGCAGCCACGCAGGAAGCACGCCGTTTAGCGGTTGAGGAAAACGAGCCAGTGCTGATTGAAGCGATGTCGTATCGTATGGCTGGCCATTCTACCTCTGATGATCCGACTGGTTATCGTACCCGTGATGAAGAACAGGCCTGGCGTGATAAGTGCCCGCTGAAACGTTTTCGCAATTACCTGCTGAGCAAAGGCTGGATTAATGAAGAAGATGCCGATGCCCAGCAGCAGGAAGTAAAAGAAGCAGTACTGGCGGCGCTGAAAGAAGCAGAGAAGGTTCCAGTTCCGCACATTGATGAAATCATCAATGATGTGTATGACACCCCGACCGAGCAGCTGAAAGAGCAGCTTGAGCAACTGAAAGAGCACGTTCGTAAGTATCCGGACGCGTATCCGAAGACATCAGAAGGGGTGAAATAATAATGGCGAAGATGAATTTATTACAGGCCATCAATAGTGCCCTTGATGTGGCGATGGCAAAGAATGACAAAGTCACTGTGTTTGGCGAAGACGTCGGCCATTTCGGCGGCGTTTTCCGTGCCACCAGTGGTCTGCAGGAAAAATACGGGCGTAGCCGCTGTTTTAATACCCCGTTGGTTGAACAGGGTATTATTGGCTTTGCCAACGGCCTGGCCTCGCAGGGTGGCCTGCCAGTCGCGGAAATTCAGTTTGGCGACTATATTTTTCCGGCATTCGATCAGATCGTCAACGAGACGGCGAAGTTTCGTTACCGCTCAGGCAACGAATTTGATGTGGGTGGCCTGACGATACGTACACCCTATGGCGGTGGTATCCATGGTGGTCACTACCATTCGCAGTCACCAGAAGCCTACTTTGCCCATACTCCTGGTCTGAAAATTGTTATTCCACGCAATCCGTATGAAGCGAAAGGCTTGTTGCTAAGTGCGATTTTCGATCCGAATCCAGTGCTCTTTATGGAGCCCAAGCGGATGTACCGTGCCGCGGTTGGTGAAGTGCCGGAAGAGGAATATACCATTCCGCTGGGTAAAGCGGAGGTGGTGAAAGAAGGTAGCGACATTACTCTGGTTGGCTGGGGTGCGCAGATCGAAGTGATCGAGAAAGCAGCAGAACTGGCTGAGAAAGATGGTGTTAGCTGTGAAATTATCGACCTGCGCAGTATTTTGCCGTGGGACGCGGATACCGTCGCTGAGTCAGTGATGAAAACCGGTCGCCTGGTTATTTCTCAGGAAGCGCCGCATACGATGGCGTTCGGCTCAGAAGTGGCTGCAACAATTCAGGAAAAGGCATTCCTCTACCTGGAGTCGCCGATTGCGCGGGTTTCGGGCCTGGATACGCCGTACCCACTGGCGCACGAGAAAGAGTACATGGCAGACCACCTGAAAACCTACGAAGCCATTAAGCGTTCACTGAATTACTAAGGAGCCTGAGCATGAGTACAGATTTTATCTTACCTGACATTGGCGAAGGCATTGTAGAGTGCGAAATCGTTGAATGGGTGGTAGCTGAAGGCGACAGCGTGAAAGAAGATCAGGTTGTGGTTGAGGTAATGACCGATAAAGCCGTGGTAGAAATTCCGGCTAAATCTGATGGCGTTGTGGTTAAGCATTATTATGCGAAAGGTGACGTCGCGAAGGTTGGTGAGGCATTGTTTGCGATCGATGAAGAAGGCTCGTCATCATCAGAAGAGACAGCTGAGAGTAAGCCGCAGCCGAAAGAACCTGCGGACTCCAGCGCCGACGAAATAAACGCGACTGCCAGTGAGGAGTCCCCTCAAAGCAATGGCCACAGCAATGACTTTATATTGCCGGATATTGGCGAAGGCATTGTCGAGTGCGAGATCGTTGAATGGCATGTTCAACAGGGCGACCAGGTAAAAGAAGACCAGGTTGTGGTTGAAGTCATGACTGATAAGGCTGTGGTCGAGATCCCGGCGAAGACAGATGGCGTGGTGAGCAAGCTTTACCATGCTAAAGGTGAAATCGCCAAAGTGGGTGACCCTTTATTTGCCTTGCAAGGTACTGGTGACGCAGCCGCTGATGCACCTGCTAAAGCATCCGCTGACACCGCGGCCAGCAACCAAGCAGCGTCGGCCACAGAAGCGCCCAAAGCAGCGTCGCAAGGTAAAGCATTGGCGAGCCCTGCGGTACGCCGGCGTGCCCGCGAAGCTGGCATCGACATTGCGGCAGTACCTGGTAGCGGGAGCAAGGGGCGCGTTCTTAAAGAAGATATTCAGAGTTATGTTGATGGCGGCAAGGACAAACCAGCCCCAGCGCAAGCGACTTCAAGTCCGTCTAAAGCCACAGGTGGCAGCCGCACTGAACCATTGAAAGGGGTTAAAGCGGCGATGGCCAGATTAATGGCTGAGTCGGTGCGTACCATTCCGCATTTCACCTATGCTGAAGAATTTGATTTAACTGAACTTCGTGCCATGCATAAGAAGCTGAAAGCGAAGTACGTCGACAAAGGCGTTAAACTGACTTTGATGCCATTCTTTATCAAAGCGCTGTCGCTGGCGCTTAAAGAATATCCGATTATGAATGCTCAGTTGAACGATGAAGCCAGTGAGATCACCTATTTCGAGGATCACAATATTGGCATGGCTGTGGCGACCAAAATTGGACTCATGGTACCGAACATCAAAGGTGTGCAGAATATGACCTTGTTGCAGGTCGCGGAAGAAGTCACCCGACTGACCAATGCAGCGCGTGACGGCAAAGTCGCTCAGGCCGATATGAAAGGCGGTACTATCACCATTTCCAATATTGGAGTGGTAGGCGGTACGGTAACCACGCCCATTATCAATAAGCCCGAAGCCGCTATTGTTGCCTTAGGTAAGGTGCAAAGTCTGCCGCGTTTTGATGAGCAAGGCGCAGTGGTTGCCCGCGATATCATGACGGCAAGCTGGTCAGGCGACCATCGCATTATTGATGGCGCGACGGTGGCGAATTTCAATAACCGCTGGAAAGAGTTTCTTGAAGATCCCTCCAGCATGTTAGTGGAAATGGCGTGAGGTAACTCGCGTAGCGCCAGTCATCACTGAATGTAAAAGCACACCCTCGGGTGTGCTTTTTTGTGTCATCAATTCGCCATTTTCGTGAATTGCACTAGCCTTTTAAAGGATGTTCTTAGTGAAAAACGAGGTGCAGTGATGGGATTCTGGAAACGTTTATTCTCAGGCTCGAATCAGCCAGACAAAGATTCAACGGTGGGTGTAGACCCGACTCGTGATCAGAAAATGAAAGCGGAGGAGAAAAAGTCAACGGCATCGGAAGGCGCTAAATTTAGCGGTCGAACCGAAGAAACCAAGGCACAGAAGCAGGCTGACCCGGAAACACGGGAAATTGTCCAGGATGCAGAGGAGTATCCGAAAGAAAGTAAGCCTCGTGGCGATGTTGATGCCGCCAACGCAGGGGGCGCTGTGAAAGCAAAGAAAAGCAAGGAAGAGCAACGCAAGACCCAGCCTAAACCTGCTGCTGAACAGAAAACTACGCCGCACGAAGCCGAACCAGGAACGGGTAAACCACATGCAGGAGATCATAAAGAAAAGTAGTCTGGTTCGAACTATAAGAGGTACATAGGATTGCAGCAAAGACACCGTATTCACCGGGCGAGTTGGCTTCGGGCGGCGGTACTCGGGGCCAACGATGGTATTCTGTCAACCGCCAGCCTGGTGATTGGGGTCGCTGCCGCAGCCGCGGGCAAAGAGGCGGTTCTGTTGGCCGGTGTAGCTGGCGCGGTGGCCGGCGCGCTGTCGATGGGCGCCGGAGAATATGTTTCAGTCAGCTCCCAGGCTGATCTGGAACGAGCGGATATCGAACTTGAGCGGGGTCATCAAAACGCTGATCCCGCGTTTGAGCTGGAAGAGCTCACTCAGATTTACATCAACCGTGGTTTGTCTCGTTCTCTGGCGCGTGACGTGGCTAGTCAGTTAATGACCCAGGATGCGCTGGCAGCGCACGCGCGTGATGAACTGGGCATTAACCCCAACTTCAGGGCGCGGCCATTAAAGGCAGCCATCTCGTCGGCGGCGGCGTTTAGTATCGGAGCCGCGTTGCCGCTCGTGGCTAGCTGGTTGTTACCACCTTCACAACTTGTTGCAGGCGTCGCCAGTTCTAGTCTATTGTTTCTGGCCTTATTGGGCGCATTCGCGGCCCGGACGGGAGGGGCATCAGTAATCAAAGGTGCAATGCGTGTCGCTCTGTGGGGTGCCGGTGCTATGCTGGTCACCGCGCTAGTCGGTACCTGGTTTGGCTTATCAGTGTAGCCAGAATTAACGGAGACTTAGAATGGCCTTTGCCGATGCAAGGTTACAACAAGCTTATAAAGATGCCGCCCGGCAGGTTAAATTTTCTTTTTTGCGCCATCCCCAGCGCAGCATGAGTGACGTCTTACTCGGCTTGAGTGAACGGGCAAAAAACGTTCCTGAGGCGGACTATTACGGACAGGGCGAACTCATTGAGGGCTTCGAGCAAGATCTGGCTAGCAGGTTTGGCAAAGAAGCCGCTTTATTCTTGCCTAGTGGCACCATGGCCCAGCCCCTGGCCCTGCGTATTCACTGTGATGAACGACATAACAATCGGGTGGCGTTGCATCCCAGCAGTCATTTATTACTGCACGAAGAAAGCGGTTACCGAAAATTATGGCAGTTGCAAAAGCTTCAGTACGGTCCGGCAGACCGTCCCGCGCGCCTGAGCGACTGCAAAGCCTGGCCAGCCCAGCAAAGACCTGCCGCGATGGTATATGAGTTACCATTGCGCGAACTTGGTGGAGAGCTTCCCTCATGGCAGTCTCTGCAGGAGCAAGCGCAGTGGGCGAAACGACATCAGATCGCATTGCATATAGACGGAGCCCGTATCTGGCAGTGTGCGGCAGCCTATCAACATAGCCTGGCGGATATCGCGGACTTAGCCGACTCGTTATATGTTTCTTTTTACAAAGACATTGGTGGTATCGCCGGGGCTGCCTTGTTGGGCAATGCAGACTTTATCCAGAAAGCACGGGTCTGGGCACGACGAGCCGGGGGCAACCTGTACGCGCTCTATCCCTACGTGCTGGCTGCACAGCAGGGCATGCATGACAACCTCGACGCTATCAGTGAGGCGGTTAGCTACACGGTCGTGCTGGCGCCGGCGCTGGCTGAGATCGACGGCATTGAACTAATCCCCGCAGAGCCTAAGTGCGCGATGTTTCATATCCGCATAGAGCTTCCTCCGAGTCAGCTAATGACTCAGGTTATTGCCTACGCGCGACAACATGACGTGCTGATGTTACCCATGCCACGTCAGCACAGCGCCAACCATTGCGTGTTTGAAATCTCAGTGGGCCGCAACGCATTGGCTCAACCAATCGAGTTTTGGCAATTGCACATGCGCAACCTGCTACAAAGCAGTGGGCTGGCTTAAGGTGCAGAGTCGCCTTGAAATAAATACAGAAATAAGTTTTGACTTCTGCTTGAGAGGGAGTAAACTGAGTCTCGTCGGTTAAGAAATATTTAATTGATCCTCCACTTCGATGTCTGATTACTCGTAATTTCTTCGTCCTGTAGTTTCAAGTAGTTTTATTTTTATCCGCACGATTTTTTCAAATTTTTATACGGGAATTACCAGTATGTCAGAAGTTATCAAAGGTTCAGTAAAGTGGTTCAACGAGTCAAAAGGTTTTGGCTTCCTTGAGCAAGACGGCGGTCCAGATGTATTCGCTCATTTCAGCGCAATCCAGGGCAACGGCTTCAAAACTTTAGCTGAAGGCCAGCGCGTTGAGTTCACTGTAACTCAAGGCCCTAAAGGTCCTCAAGCGGAAAACATCACTCCGCTGTAAGTCGGACTGAACAGATTCCAGAAAGCAAGCCTTCGGGCTTGCTTTTTTTGTGCCTGAAATCCGCTGAAACCTACAGGTTACCGCAGGCAGTTTGATCCGCTGAAGCTAGACTAAGTAGTCTGTCGATTAAACCTGGGAAATGGTTATGGATGACTATCAGTGCTTTATGAAGGAGCAGCGGCTGCGTTTACTGGCCTTGCTGGATGCGAATTATCATCCACAAGGGCACTATCAATCGGTTCTGGCTGAACTCAATCGGCTTTGTGAGGACTGGTGTGAGCGTTTTGCTGGCATGACCTTGCCGACTTGCTCAGGTGAGGAGCGGACCTTCTGGTTTGCCTTAATTCAGCTGGAAGAACTGCTTGTGTCCTATGGTTATGCGCTGCGTAGTGACTGGGAAGATATCCAGCTCAATGTACTCAATGAAGTCAGGGAGTTACTGCGAGCCGGACTGCCGTTGCGCGCGGGATACTTTGCCAGTCGGCCGAATGGAAGCTAGACTTCCCCGCGCAACCTGCCGTTTACTCTATAGCCGCAAAGCGGTCATTGAGGTAGGTTTTTATGTCATCGGATTCGTACAGCCATTCTTCGCGGTCCTGATGACGGATCAGTAAACAAGGTACTTTGCTTTTGCCGCCACCCTGAAGAAGGGTTTCCCGGTGCTTCGGGTCCAGTTGTGCGTCGCGGATTTCAATAGGTAAATTCAGACGACGCATTTCTTTGCGTACTTTGATGCAAAAGGGGCAGGCGCGAAACTGATAGAGCGCCAAATCACGACATGCCTTGTCGACCTCTTGCTGACCTTGGGCACTTCGCTGCATAGGTTTTGGGGTAGTGAGTGTTTCACTAATCAACATCACGGGCGTAAGAACGGCGCGGACACCGCGAAAAAAATATCGAACGACTACTTTCATCAAAGGTCGACCTGTAAACTAAGGATTATGTGGCTCAGTATAACTAAATCCATCGCCGGATGCAGTTAACTTCACACCAGTAAGGGTTCAAGAAAACAATGAAACAACGCGCTTTATATCGGTTGCTACTCGGAGTAACCATCGCCAGTTCCCTCGCACTGGCAGGCTGTGGTTCGTCGCCGTCGTCTGAGCAGAGTGAGGACACAGAGGTCACCGTGGATACACCGCCAACAGCAGACTCAGCTGCTGATTCGTTGTCTTATAACCTGCGTCGGCTGGCTGATCGCGATTTCGTAGACAGCTATGGCGATGGCGAGAATGAAAAAGTTTGGTACACCGCTGCGGAGAATCTCGGTGAGATCGGCAAGCAGGCAATCCCTCCGTTGATTGAGCGTTTAGACTCGTCCGACGATTATGAGGTGATGCTGGCATTATACGCCCTGCAACTGGCAAGCCAGGATGAGGCATTAGCCGAGGATATTGGGGATAATTATTTACGTCTGCCAAGTGTGTTAAACCCCCGAGCTAACCCCCAAAACCGGGCGATTGCGCTAAGTTGGTGGCAGCAATATCAACACCTGTGGTCACAACAATGACAGAATTACTTTGTTGTCCGGTCTGTTTAGACAGCGGTTTTTCAGGCAGCACTCAGGCGGCAGAAAATCCGTTGGTATTCGGGCAGGGGAGCTGGCGTTGTTTGCACGGGCATCAGTTTGATCAAGCCCGCCAGGGATACATCAATGTATTGCCTGCCCAGCACAAACGTTCTAAAGATCCGGGTGACAGCAAGGCGATGGTGCAGGCACGCCGGCGGTTTCTCGAACAGGGGTTCTATCAGCCGTTAGCTGATGCTATCGAACGACTGTTGCAGTGTGTTGCTGAACAGGGGGGCGTGCTCGATGCGGGCTGTGGTGAGGGCTATTATCTTCGCCAACTGGCCGCCAAACGCCCCGGCTTGCAGTTACTGGGGAATGATATTTCCAAATGGGCGGTGCGCGCCGCTGCGCCCTGGCATAAAACGGCAACGTATCTGGTTGCGTCAAACGCGCGTGTTCCCTTAACCAGTGGCAGTCTCGATGCGATCATTTGCGCCTTTGGCTTTGCCGTCGACAACGAGTTTTTGCGGCTGCTGAAGCCAACCGGATACTTACTCAAAGTTGACCCCGCCAGCGGTCATCTGAATGAACTGCGCCAGGTGCTCTATAACAACCCTCGTGAGGCTGAAGCAGAGTCGACCAACAGCCGCCCAGGTTGGCAGCTGATTGAGTCTGAACGGCTTTGTTTTTCTGTTGAGCTACCCAGTAAGGATAGCATTCAGGATCTGGTGGCAATGACCCCTCATCAGCACAAAGCAGGGCGAGAAGGCCTTGAGCGGCTGTCTGCGCTGACTTCGATGACAGTGACGGTCGATATACTACTAAACCTTTACCAGCCACACTCCATCCACTCAATCAATGAAGGAACAGGGTTATGACCATCTGGGTCGACGCCGATGCGTGTCCTCGTGTTATCAAAGATATTCTGTTCCGCGCTGCGGTGCGTAAGCAGTTGCCATTAATTTTAGTCGCCAACCATTACCAGGCGACACCCAAAACTCCCTGGATAAAGTCAATTCAGGTGGCCGGTGGTTTTGATGAAGCAGATGACGAAATTGTACGACGCTGCGAACCCGGAGATCTGGTAATTACGGCGGACATTCCTCTGGCCAGCGAAGTCATTGGAAAAAAAGGCCTGGTAATAACACCGCGAGGTGACATTCTTGATGCCGGCAATGTCGGGGCGCGGTTAAATATTCGCGATTTTAACGACACCATGCGCGCCAGTGGTGAGCATACCGGGGGGCCACCCCCGTTGCATGCCCGTGACCGTCAGCAATTCGCCAATGCGCTGGACCGTTACCTGGCCCAAAGCAGCTAGTCTGGAGTGGCCGATAGCCCTTCTCTAATAACTTGATTTATTGGCTATATTTGATTTTTTAGAAAGTAAATACTTTGTATATCCGCTGGCAATTTAGACAGCAATGGTTATAACCATAGAGCAGTATTTACTTTTTTGGGGGAATCAATGTGGCCATACCTGACACACTGCTGGTTATGGCGGCGCTTTGGCTTGTGCTGGTCGTTGCCGGTGCTGTTGAAGCCTGGCATCACCGGCGAGTAATCAAATCCATACCAGTTCGTATTCATGTCAACGGGACCCGCGGCAAAACCAGCGTAACCAGACTTATTGCTGCTGGGTTACGCGGTGGCGGCAAGCGGGTCTGTGCAAAAACCACTGGTTCAGCCGCCGCATTCACTGATCCGGAAGGGCGTGAATTTGCACTCTATCGGATTAGCGGCGCGAATATTATCGAGCAAATGCGACTGATGGCGCGAATGGCAAAGTTCCGTCCGGACATTGTCGTGGTTGAGTGCATGGCGTTGCAGCCTCATTATCAGTCGCTCACTGAACTGAAAATGGTCCGTTCAAACCTTGGTGTCATCACCAACGCGCGACCTGACCACCTTGATGTGATGGGGCCGGGCGAGGAAGACGTGGCATTAGCATTAGCCGGAAGTACACCGGTGAAAGGGGCTTTGTTTACGGCGGAACGAGATTTATTGCATGTCTTTCGTAATTCCACCGAGGATCGCAAGAGCGACCTGCACGGTGTCAGCGAAACTGAAGTCAAAGCGATTGGCGATGATGTCCTCAGCCAGTTCCAGTACAGCGAGCATGCCGAAAATATCGCGCTGGCTCTGAATGTCTGCCAACACCTCGGGGTTGAGAGACAAGCAGCGTTGCAAGGCATGATCGACCTTGAACCTGAAGCTGGGGCAATGCGCATCCTGCATCTTGAGTATTTCAAACGGGATATGATTTTTGTCAATGCATTCGCCGCCAATGATCCTGAATCCACAGGCCATATCTGGGAGCGTTTAATCAAACGTCACGGCGAAGGTCGTCGGCGTATTGCTCTGGTTAACTGCCGCGCGGACCGGCCGCATCGCTCGCAACAAATGGCCGAAGCCGCCGTGAATTGGACTGCACCGGATAAGTACGTGGTGATGGGCTCCGGCACCTTAATGTTTGTGCGCATGGCGGTCAGAGCTGGGATCGACCCAAACCGAATTGTGGTCATGGAACAGGGCGCAATGACCGATATTATCGAAACTCTGTTTGAAGAATGCGGGTATAAATCTCTGGTCGTCGGTATGTGTAATATTCATGGTGGCGGTGAAGACGTTGCGCGCTTTTTCCAGAATCGTGCGTTGAAAGAGGAAGACTTATGATAGCGCTAAATATTCTTGCTGTTGCCATTGGCATCGGCCTGTTCTTTACCCTGGTACTAAGCACCACATTTGGACTCGCAGCGGGAGGGCTGGTCGTGCCAGGCTATATGGCCCTGCAGCTTATGAGTCCGCTCAGCGTAGCTGTAACCTTATTCGCCGCGTTCGTCACTTTTCTTATTGTGCGTATGGTGTCGACCTATGTAGTTATCTATGGCCGTCGTCAGACGATTATTATGATCCTGACGGGGTACCTGATTGCAGGGTTACTCGATTTGTTCCTCGGTAGTCTGGTCTCGTGGGCGGATCTGGAAATGATTGGTCAGACGGGTGAAGCGGAAGCACAGGTCGCTCAGCTCGAGTCAGGTTTTATGATGGCGGTGATGGAAACCAGCATTATCGGTTATATCATCCCCGGTCTGATTGCGATTTGGTTTGACCGCCAAGGCGTATTGCAGACCCTCTGTGGTCTGGCCGTTACCGCGGTGCTGGTACGTTTGGCTTTAATCATTTTGATGCCCGATGCGCTGATGGCCTATGAAGCGCAGCAAACAATACAAATGCCAGGTTGGTAAGGAGACAGAGTATGAGTAAATACACCAAGATTTACTGGCGTTCGTCGCAGGTTCCAGCCTGGGGACTTATTTTTCTGGCGGGCATGGCGATTGTTATCTTACTCGCAGCTGAAAAGATTCAGGTGCGGGATCCGGTCATTGAAGAGCATTATTCAACGATGGTGGCGGCCTCAGGTACGGTCCGCGACAGCTATGATGTGATCCGTTCAGTTCGTAGCAATTTGCGGCCGATAAACCCGGAGACTGACCCGCAGCGATCAGGTCTGATAGGCCCGTCGAGTAGCGAAGTCACAACGACCATCGGTGGTCTGGAATCAAAGCAAACCTCAGTCAACCCCAATTGGGGCGCCGTTGCCGTGAAATTATTGGCGGATGCGGACGTAGAAGAGGGGGATTTAGTCGCGGTCGCTGTATCCGGTTCGTTTCCAGCGCTGAATATAGCTGTCTACGCTGCGATTGAGGCATTGGGTGCAGAAGCCGTTATTATCGCTTCGGGGTCGTCCTCTCAGTATGGTGCTAACTTACCAGGTTTGCTGTGGCTGGATATGGAGCGTGAGCTTCGTGATGCGGAACTGTTGACGCTGCGGCCTGTGGCTGCCTCGATAGGTGGTGTCGAAGACCGTGGCGCAGATTTATCGGCGGAAGGCCGTAGTATTATCCGCGAAGCAATTGAACGTAGCGGAGCGAGTTACATTCAGCCGAGTAATTACCAGGAAGCAGTTGCCGACCGTATTGCGCTCTATCGTGAACACTCGTCGGGTCGTCCGTTTAAAGCCTTCATCAACGTAGGTGGCGGCGCCACCATCGTCGGCCCTCCGAGTATCGATAGTTTGTTTGCACCAGGCTTATTGCGTAACGCCCCGGCACGCGCGTTTGCTGTGGATACGGTGATGGGGTACTTTTTACGTGAGGGCGTGCCCGCGATTCACTTTATCGGGGTAAAAGACATGGCGGAGCGCTATGGGCTGCCGATTGCATCACGTAACCCGGTTCCGGTTGGTGACGGTGGGGTTTATTCAAGCACCCGTTATTCGCGCATCCTGGCTTTTATACTTGGACTTATTCTGGTTGGTCTCACCTGGCTGATGGTTCGCTCTGGTGGTATTATCGGTTTCTGGAATCGCCAGGGGCATAGTGGCAAAGGCGTCAAACCCATGGTGTAAACAAGGACTTATAACGTTTGGGTAGCTTGTGAATAAACTAGAACTGAAAATTCCACCCTTGCTAGTGGTGGTAATTACAGCGGCCTGTATGTGGTTATTTACCACATATGTGCCGCTGGTATTGGTTACCTTTGCCGGTCAGCTTGCTATCGCATTGGTATTTGCCATTGTTGGCTTCCAGATAGCTGTCTCTGGCGTGCGCACCTGCTATGCGGCTCAGACTACGGTCAATCCGCTTAAGCCCGAAGACAGCAATACCTTAATAACCGAAGGGGTCTTCAAGGTTAGCCGCAATCCGATGTATCTGGGGTTTTTGCTGGCGCTTACCGGGTTCGCGCTGTGGTTAGGCGCACTCACCGCGCTGTTGTGGCTGCCGTTGTTTGTCTTCTACATGAATCGTTTTCAGATCCAGCCAGAAGAACGGGCGTTGTCGCAACAGTTCGGTGAAGCGTATCTGGCTTATCAGCAGAAGGTGCGCCGCTGGATTTAAACCCGCGTGACTAGTTTCGCTTTGCAACCATCCGCCGCACCAGGCCTGGCAGAAAACGTTGCAGCACAGGAGCAGCTTTAGACAGTCCCTTGCCGACAATAATCTCATCTTTATCTGCTTTGATGGCGGTGATTATTTCAGCCGCGCACTGGGCGGCGGAAATACCCCCTGCATTATCAGGATCGGCTTGTCCGAGCGCTGAACCGTCACCAACTAATGCATTATGCGCAATCTGAGTGTGAACAAAACCCGGGCACACGGTTAAGCAGCGTACGTTTTTGTCCGCCAGTTCAGCACGAAAACAGTCCATAAACCCGATAACCGCAAACTTCGCTCCGGAATACCCGGAACGGCGTTTACTGCCGACTTTGCCAGCGACACTGGCGACGGTCACAATGTGACCATCACCCTGGTTAACCAAGCGTGGTGCAATCAGCTTACTTAGTGCCACCACACTAAAATAGTTCACTTCCATCAGGTCCCGGTAGACTTCAAAATCAGTCTCCAAGGCCAGACTGCGTTGTGAAATGCCAGCGTTGTTGATCAGAATATCGACCTTAATGTCGTCGAGGAAGGCTTCAGCGCGGTTAACCGCTTTTTCCGGACGGGATAAATCCATTGGCAATACCAGGTGAGTTCCTGGCAAGCGATTCGCTATCTCGCGTAATTTCTCTTCATTGCGGGCTGTCAGTACCAGGTTGGCGCCTTCGGCGGCTAGTTGCTCCGCCAGTGCCAAGCCGATGCCGGATGAAGCACCCGTTAACCAAATCGTTTTGCCGTTTATTTTACTCATCAGAAACTCGCTTTTTGTTTTTATAGGTCTGTCGGTTTTTTGGGGCCCGCCCGGACTGCTAACTAGACCGTCAATAATTCACGCACAGGCCGGAAACTACGACGGTGAATCGGCGTTATTCCATGCTCACGGATTAATTGCAGATGCTGCGGGGTGGGGTAGGCTTTGTGCCTGGCAAAATCATACACCGGGTACTTTTCATGCCACTCGAGCATCTGCCGGTCACGTTCGACTTTAGCCAGAATCGAAGCTGCACCGATGCAGGCTTCACTGGCGTCACCTTTAATAATAGCGGTGGCGGGCACGTTTAAGTCAGGCAGTCGGTTGCCGTCTATGAGCACATGCTCTGGCGCCACCGGTAACGCAGCGACAGCACGGCTCATTGCCAGCATCGATGCGTGGAGAATATTCAGCTGGTCAATTTCCTCAACATCACACTGGGCGATGGCCCAGTACAGTGCATGTTGCTTAATACGCTCACTGAGTAGCTGACGCTTTTTCTCGCTTAACTTTTTGGAGTCGGTAACTCCTTCGATCGGATGTGCCGGATCAAGGATAACCGCGGCAGCAACGACCGGCCCGGCAATCGGGCCGCGGCCAGCTTCATCAACGCCGCAGAGTAGGGTGAACTTTGCAAAATCCATGTTCTGCTATTTTTCCTATGCTAAGGGCCCACAGACCCGTTCGATTAAACGGCCAAGTTGTTGTTGCGAAGGGTTAATCTCCGCTAAGGTGATGTACTCATCAGGCTGATGTGCCTGGCGGATTGACCCCGGACCCATGATGATGGTTTCACAGCCAAGATCCTGCACGAAGGGGGCTTCGGTGCAATAGTTGGCAGGCTGGGCTTTTTCGCCGCTCAGTTCTTCAGCCAGCTTGACGATAGCCGAGTCGGCCGGGCAGGCATAGCCAGGTATGGGAGCATGCATAGAATGCACTGCAATGGCATCAGGATAGCGCTGCTGTAAATCATGTAGCCGACTGTTGAGCATGCTGTAAAGGTCATCAATGTTCATGCCCGGCAGTGGGCGCATATCAAGGTGCAGTTCACAACAGGCACAAATACGGTTGGCCGCATCCCCTCCATGAATATGCCCCAGGTTCAGGGTCGGGTAGGGAACTTCAAATGCGGCTTGCTGGTAGTTTGCGGCCATCTCCTGCTTGGTGGCGAGTAATTCGCTGATGACTTCATGCATCACCTCGATCGCGTTGAGCCCCGCCGCAGGGTTGGAACTATGGCCGCTGCGTCCGGTGACCCGCACACATTCCGTCAGGTGGCCTTTATGCATAATGACCGGTGCCATATTGGTGGGTTCGCCAATAACCGCGTAGTCAGGCTTTAAGTCGGGAAATTTATTCAGTTCGCGTGCACCTGCCATAGTGGTTTCTTCATCAGCAGTGGCGAGAATACGTAATGGTTTTTTCAGGGTACTGAGGTCTTTATCTCGCAACGCCTCGAGAATAAAGGCAAAGAAGCCTTTCATATCGGCACTGCCTAAACCATATAGCTTGCCATCGGCTTCTGTCAGTTTGAACGGGTCCCGGGTCCAGCGGCCTTCATCCCAGGGCACAGTGTCAGTATGGCCGGCCAGCAGTAAACCGCCGTCACTGTTACCCGCTGGGCAATAGCTGGCAAGCATATTGAACTTGCCTTGCTGTGCGTCCAGCTCGTTAACCTGAACCTGAAAACCTAAGCTTTCGAACCAGCCAGCCAGTTTATCGATGACCGCTTTGTTACTGGTATCCCAGGACGGGTCGAGGCATGACACCGAGGGCGCCGCAACAAGTTCCGAATACATGCTAATAAAACCGGGCAAGGATGACATGGTGGTAACCTCGTTCAACTCAAAAGGGGCATTAACCGGTATCATAGCATGCAAATAGAATGAAAAAGAGCGCCACAGGGGCGCTCTTTTAAACGGTTAACTTCTAAGCTATAGCTTTACCCTGCCGGGTACTCGTAGGTTGCCTGCAGGCCCAGTGGCAAGCCAATGGTCCAGTATAAAATTAAGAACGCAGACCATAGAACCAGTAACACGACTGAATACGGCAGCATCAGTGAAACCAATGTGCCTATACCGGTGCCTTTAACGTAGCGTTGGCAATACACCACTACTAACGGGAAGTAGGGTAACAGCGGAGTAATAATGTTACTGGCCGAGTCCCCAACGCGGTAGGCGGCTTGGGTCAGGTCAGGTGATAAGCCAAGTTGCATCAGCATGGGGACGAAAATTGGTGCGATAAGCGCCCATTTTGCCGATGCTGAACCAACAAACAGGTTGATAAAGGCAACCAGGAAAATAATACCCACCAAGGTCACGCTGCCTGGCATCGCTAGCGCCTGGAGAAAGTTGGCGCCTTTGATGGAAAGCAAGGTGCCTAAATTCGAATCGCCAAATGCCTTGATGAAAAGCGCACAGAAGAACGCCATGACGATGTAGTAGGCCATGCCTTCCATTGATTTGCTCATCGCCATAATGACGTCTTTCGATTCTTTAAAAGTGCCTGCGATATAGCCATGCACAATACCGGGAATCCAAAACAGAAGAAAAATCAACGGTACGATAGAGGACATCAACGGCGCATCAAACGAGGCGATTTCCTGGGTTACCGGGTCACGCAATGCGGAGCCTTCGGGGATAACAGCGGCTGCTAGTGCAGCAATACCAAGAATCATCACGATTAACGCGCTGAAAAAAGCTTTGCGGTCACGCGAGTCGACATCTTCAATTTTCGGAATGTCATCGGTGTCACCGTCGATTTCGGTGTTCTTCAGGCGCGGCTCGATAACTTTATCCGTCAGCCACCAACCAACCGCAACAACGAGTATGGACGAGGCAGCGGTAAAGCCCCAGTTATTGAGTGGGTTAAGCTGTACCGCAGGGTCATACATCTGTGCCGCAGTCTGAGTGAAGCCTTGCAGCAAGGGATCAATAGCACTAGGTACAAAGTTGGCACTAAAACCACCAGAGACGCCGGCGAAAGCTGCCGCAATACCCGCCAATGGATGGCGCCCGGCGGCATAGAAAATAATACCACCAAGGGGAATAACCAACACGTAGCCAGCGTCGACTGCCGTATGGCTGACGATCGCGACGAGAATCAGCATCGGTGTTAGCAAAGCACGTGGAGTCACGTTTAGCATTAATTTAATGCCAACGTTTATAAAGCCACTGCGTTCAGCGACCCCAACACCCAGCATCGCAACTAACACTACGCCCAGTGGTGCGAAATGCATAAACGTGGTGACCATAGTGGACAGGAATTCAGCGATGGCAGTTGGCGCAAGCAGGTTATTGACTTCGACCTGTTCACCACTGAGTGGATGCACTTCATCAAAACTGAATTGCGAAAAAATCAGACTTAGTACCCAGATAATGACGAGCAGTCCGGCAAACATCACTGCCGGATCAGGCAGTTTGTTACCAATAACTTCGACTTTATTCAGGATACGGTTGAGTAGGCCGTCTTTATTTTCGGCGACGGTGTTGTTATCACTCATTGGATATTCCCCGTATGAATAGCGCAGTGCTTTTACAAAGCATCGTTATAGTAAATGTTCAAAACTGGCTAAGCATACATGAGGTGACGGGTACTGACCAGTACCCGTTTTACCGTGGAAGTGCAGACTAAACGGCGCTTAGGGATGAGAATAAGTTGTCTGAAGCAGGTCTGATCAGAACAAAAAGCGCATGCCCAAACTCCAGTTGGAGTTGGAGTAAACGTCGTTAAAATAAACACCTAAAGCAGTTTGTGGGGTGAAGTAAATATGGGCGGAAGCGACAATACCATGGTTGCTGTCGAAACTTTCCATATCGATGTAACGGTAGCCAAGGCGGTACTCGAACATGTCATGCCGACGGCGGAGGCCACTGTTCAGGGTATAGAAAGTATTGCCGGAGGCACTGAACGGATTGCTGCTTTGGGTGAAATTGCCGAGCGACACAGAAACATCGAGTGTGGTGCGATCATAGACGTTAAAGTAGCGGCCGACGCCCAGGTCAATAATGCTTTCACGGAAGGTGGTGTCATCGTTGAAACGCTGGCGAACATGCTGATAGGTGCCAGTAACAAATAGTTTGTGGCCAATTTCATACTCAGTATCAAGGTTATAACTGCGATAGCCGCGGGAGTTTTCGCCGATGCTGCCGGAGAAATGGGTGTAACTCGGCTGAGTCAGGTTTAGAGACTGCGCAGACACGGAGAAGGCGGCAGAAGCGAGACAAGCACTGAGGGAAATAACAGCAGGTAAATTTTTCATAGGCTCTTATACATCATAGTCACTGCGATCAAAGTAGTGCTAAGTGTATGTCGCCTGCCAGTGCTTCTCAACAATAAACTGGCTGAGATTACCAGCGCAAGCGTAGTTCTACACTGCGTAAGCTGTACCAGTCGTTATCCTGGTAGCGTAAGCCAACTGATAAGTTGGCCCACAGGTTGATATAGCCAGTGACATGCCAGCGTATCTGGTTGTCCTGTTCGCTGTCATGAAAGAGGTAAGCGGCGCCAACATGGACTTCCAGTGGGCCATGTACTTCACGTAATCCTATCTGCAAGCCAAAATAATTGCTTTCGTCATAGAATTGGTTGCCGGGCAGGGCCATATTGGGCCGCCGGTACGTTTCACGACCAATCAGCACGGATGCATCGACATGAGGCCCAACCTGGGAACGGTCCATCCAGCCAACACCGAGCTGAGCATCTTCCAGCTCAAGTCCGATTGCATGGTTGTCTACAGCTTCGCTGAATTCATGGAACTGGCCGCTGACATATATAGTTGGCATGATTCGTTGTTCAAAACGGATACTAATATCATCCGCTGTCGGACTGTAGTCTTCGAAGTCAGCCTGGGTGTACGCCAGAGTCAGGTTGCTGTACGAGGGCTCGACATAGTTTGGGAACGTCGCCTGGGCAGTAACCAGTCCGCTGTATAGCAGACCAGCAGAAAGGGTCAGTAAACTAATCAGAGAGCGCATAACGTGTCCTCGCCTAAGGTTATGGTGCTGAATCTAAGAGGTCGAGCGGCCTTTTGGCGGCTTTTTACCATACAGTTTCTCGTACTGAGCTTCGCGCGCCTGACGACGTTTTTCGCGAGTGCGTTCGATCACCCGCTTATGCAGGCGTTCCCGGCGAATATGGGTTTGGCGCTGGTTCCATGCCACCAGACAGCCTAAAAACAGGGCCACCCAGGAAAATATATTGGAGGTAAACTGAACCAGTTGACGTGAATTTCGCTCTGCACTGGCATCCATTTCCGGCGTCGCTATGACGAACAGTTCGTACGCCAACGGCAGCACGAATAAAATGGCGAAGAAAGTCGCCAGGGTCCAGATAAAGGTTTTAAACCAACGCAGTTCAAACATTGAGGGGTTCTTTGATGTTTCGCTCATTATTTCAAAACTCAGCAGTAATGCATAAATTAGTATGAATCAAGTGTGCCGTGAATCACATTCGGTTACAATGCGCCGATGAAATTTGTAGTGTAGCAAAGGTATTTTTATGAATTCTATCCCACATGTTGATATGAGCCGTTACGATAGTGATTTCGAAGGTTTCGTTCAGGCGATTGGCGAAGGTTATGAAGTCAACGGCTTTGTCGCCCTTACTCAGCATGGTCTTGATAACGACATCATTCATGATGCGCTTGATATTAGCCGTGAACTCTTTGCTTTACCAGATGAAATAAAAAAGCAGTATCATATGCCTGGTCAGGGCGGGGCGCGGGGGTATACTCCATTCGGGACTGAAATTGCGAAAGACGCCACCCATGTCGACCTGAAAGAATTCTGGCATGTTGGGCGCGAGATTGAAGGCACACCAAAATATCCCCAGTTGCAGCCCAATGTGTGGCCAGCCGAAGTACCCGAATTTAAAACCCGAATGCTATCTCTGTTTAACGAGCTGGATAAGCTTGGTCGCCGTGTGCTGGCAGGCATTGCTGTGTATTTGGGTGAAGAGCGCGATTACTTTGAAAGCCGTGTCGACTCAGGGAATTCAATCCTGCGTCCGCTGCATTACCCACCTATTATTGACGAAGGTACGCCATCGGTGCGGGCCGGTGCGCATGAAGATATTAACGTGATTACACTACTGGTGGGTTCTCGTGAGCCTGGCCTCGAAGTGCTGTCAAAATCCGGGGAGTGGATTCCGGTAACCATTATTGACGGAGCGATTATTTGCAACGTTGGCGATATGTTGCAACGCTTAACCAATGGTGTGCTGCCTTCAACGACGCATCGGGTGGTTAATCCGCCGGCCCCGTACAGCCATAAGTCACGCTATTCGATTCCGTTTTTCCTTCACTTTAACCCGGACGTGGTGATTGATGCGCTGGAAACCTGCCATAGCGAGGATAACCCAAAGCAGTTTGAACCGATCACCGCAGACGAGTACCTGAATGAGCGGCTGCGAGAGATTGGCTTACTGAAATAGCCGCGTTGTCACCCAGACCGCATAAAAAAGCCTGCGTTTTCGCAGGCTTTTTTTGTACTGTTTTTTTGCACTGTTTTTTGTACTAAAGGAAGGTGGAGCCTGACTGGCTACACCAGCTTTGCCGCCTCCTGTTCATGCCGCTGTTTGTCGAACAGATGGTGAACGCCGGTAGCCCGTTGCTCACCGTTATCATTAAGAATGGTGGCACCCGGGGCATCGAGGTTACTAATACCCTCATAGCCGGCGCAGTGTGGACACAACCACGGTAGCTTCTCTGCTTTTAGCGTTTGCAGTACGGGTTTTACCGGACAGTGCAGACTTAAATAAAACCAACCATCAGTCAGGCGTACTTCTTCGGTGCCATAAGGCTGGTCAAACAACGGGGTCGAATTAGCGAATAGTGAAATTTGCTGGTTGTGGACCACCCGGTGTTGCCCGGCCTGATGAGGCTGACGGCACTTCACACAGTGCTGGTCGGGTTGAGTAGGGCGGGATATTTCTAATTGTATACTCATGGCGAACTCCAAAAATGTCTGGTTCGCGCGCAATGCGCGCTTTAGCGGTATTTATTAGCCGCCCGCAAGTTGCAGGTGTTAAATCGGCGGCGCTCAATCGAGCCATTCAAGCCTAGCAAAAGGAAGTAAGGCTGTCTAGACGTCCAAATGAATTGTTTGTAATTTCTGGTCAGACCTCGCTTATAGCCCCCTGATTATGCTAGCGTAAAGCATTATTTCAGCGGATTTAGATAGTTATGAATTTATTACTACGTTTACTCTGGATACTGCTTAAACGGGCACGTAAGGGGCGGGTGAGTCCACTGCAAACCTTACGCGTCCGCTCTCGCGCCTTGCCCAATGATCTGGACGTCAATATGCACGTCAACAATGGTCGCTATCTTAGTTTTGCCGACTTAGGCCGGGTCGACTGGTTTATCCGTTCCGGCTGTCTGCAGGTAGCGCGTAAACATAAAGCGATCCCAGTAATTGGCGATGTGACTGCACGTTATATGCGGCAGTTAAAAGCATTTGATCGCTTTTATGTGGAGACACGCTTGCTTGGCTGGAACCACAAGTGGGCGTTCATAGAGCACAAAATACTGGATGCAAAGGACAATGTCGCGGCTATTGTGGTGATTCGGGGTATGTTCTGGAACCGTAAGGGCGGCCTGACTCCTCAGCAGCTGATGGATGCAACTGGCAATGCTCACCTTGAATCGCCGCAACTGCCTGGCTGGGTTGAGCACTGGGCGCAGACGCTGGATCAGTTGACAGCCAGTTCAAAAGCTGGCCAAGTATAAGAATAAAAAGCAGGGCAAAAAAAAAGCGCCCCGGGGGAGGGGGCGCCGTAAACTCACTCTTAACGCAACACATATCAGGGTGTCATCCATGACAAAAAATTAAGAGTGAGCGCTCTTGAGCGTTGCTCAGTTGCATAGTGAGAATAGCGAATTTCCCGCCACTGTATATGCTGTTTACAGAGTTTTTACCTAGTGCTGGCAATGTGTTCGTTGAATAGGGTTCATACTGCCCGCCAAGGAACTAAGGGGAATCAATAGTGGATTGGCTAATTGCAGGCCTGGTATTTTTTCACGTCGCAACAGGATCCGTTGCGCTGGTTACATTTTGGCTGCCTTTAGTGGTAAAAAAGGGGCAGCGAACGCATCGTGTGACAGGGCGGGTCTTTGCTATCAGCATGATAGCGGCCGGGCTTACAGCGATGTTCCTCGCCAGTTTTCATCTCACCGCACCGGAATGGGTCAATGGCACGGCCGAGACACGGCTGACCCTGGGTTGGATGATGCTCTATCTTGGTTTTCTTTCCACTGTACTGGTCTTGTTTGGCTTGAAAACGGTGCGGAATAAAGGCCGTCATTATCTTTACAACACCACCTGGATTGTTGGCTTACATGGAGCCCTGGCGGCTTTAGCTATCTGGATCTTCTGGCTTGGCTGGAGCCACTCCGAGTTACTCCTGATCGGCGTCTCTTTTATTGCCTTTTTAATGGTCCCGGGCAATATCCGTTTTATTCTGCGTCAGTCTCAGCCGGCACCGGGGCGTTTACGGCGGGAATGGCTCTATCAGCACTTTACCTCAATGATAGGCGCGGGAATTGCTGCGTATTCAGCTTTTTTATCGTTCGGCGCTGCTTTGTTTATGCCAACCCAGGCGTTTAATCCGTATTTATGGACCATTCCTACCATTCTTGGGGTGAGCTTTATGTTGTGGCTGGCCAAACGTCAGCCGCGTTACGACTAAAGCTTTTGCAGCACGACATTCATTCAGGTTTTCTTCTTCACATATAAGGTCTTATCAACCCTGGCGACCACCTTGTTGTCTTCATCCATCACCTCCACCTGCCACTCCGGAAGCACGCGCTCGCCTTGGTCTGCCGCCTTTTTAATATCCTCAACCTGCGCCGCGGTAAGGCTGAATTCAGCATAGACACGGCCTCGGCCCGGGCGTTTGAAATCGATATGAGCAGATTTATCCCAGACAATGTAATCGGGCCCCAGCTGGCGCATGAGTAACAACATGAACATGGGGTCAACCATCGAGTACAGTGAACCGCCAAAATGGGTACCCACGTAGTTCGAGTTGTACCAACGCTGGCGCATTTCTACCCGTGCATAGGTAAAGTCCTTACTTAGCGCGGTTACTTTGATAGCAGCTCCGCGATAGGGACGGTACCAATTCAGCAAGCGGCGGATGCCCGACGCTGAGCTGATGTAACGGCGTATCCATTTACGCATAGTATGCTCCTCAATAATAATGAAAGTAGATGACAAGCCTGATAGAAAAAGGGCCACTTACACAAAGCGGCCCTTTACTTGATACAGGTAAGCCAGTTGTCTGGCTTTAGCAATTACGCAGCGTCTTGCTTAGCCGCCTGTTGCTTTTCAAAGTGCTCGCGGGCACCACGGCCAGCCAACAGATCTTCGTGTGCGAAGTCGTCGACGTTAATCACATTGAGGCGACCTTCTTCAGCACGTTCCAGCAGAGCAGCTTCGTCGGCATTAATAACGCCCAACTCAAGACCTTTCTTAGCCAGTTGATCCAGCTGAGTAAAGGTAAAGCGTTGTTTTGCTGCTTTACAGATTGTGTCATACAGAGGCTCAACCGCGATGATATCGCGCAGTACTTTCTCAACATAGCCGTACTGGCCACGCTCAGACAGGAACTGGCCTTCACCAAGACGCTCACGCGCATCGTTCGGGCTCATCAGCAAACGCGCTACTTTGTGATCCAGTTTGTCGCTAGGTGCTTTCGCGATGCGACCAAATGGATACATAATAGCTTTTAGCATGGAGCCAACGCCGCCAAAGTTATCAAGCATGGCTAACTGGCTTTCCTGCAGCTTGTGCAGGGTATCCTGCATCGCCCAATGTACGAACGGCAGATCTTCTTTCTGACGCCCTTCGTCTTCAAAGCGCTTAAGTACCGCAGAACCCAGGTAGAGGTAACTTAGCATGTCACCTAAACGAGCCGATACACGCTCTTTACGTTTCAGTGAACCACCTAATACACCCATGGCGACGTCAGACATCAGTGCCAGGTTAGAGCTGAAGCGAGTCAGCTGCTTGTAGTAAGCCTTGGTTGAGTCACTGGTTGGCGCTTTGATGAACACACTGCCACCGAAGCCAAAGCACAGTGAACGAACGAAGTTCGACATCACAAAGCCGATATGGCCGAAGACTGCTTTGTCGAAACGACGCAGACCTTCTTTACCATTTTCATGGTGCGCAGCTTCCATTTCTTCCAGTACGAAAGGATGGCAGCGGATTGCGCCCTGACCATAAATCATCATGTTACGGGTCAGGATATTGGCACCTTCCACGGTAATCGCCACTGGCGTACCCTGGTAACCACGGCCCAGATAGTTATTCGGACCTAAACAGATACCTTTACCGCCGTGGATGTCCATAGCGTCGTTCATTGCGGTACGCAGTTTTTCGGTCATGTGGTACTTAGCAATGGCAGAAATTACCGATGGTTTCTCACCCAGGTCGATACCTGTGGTTGACAGTTTAGTCACTGAGTCCATCAGGTAGGCGTTACCACCTAAACGAGCCAGCGCCTCTTCAACACCTTCCATTTTACCGATAGGCAGCTTGAACTGACGACGAATGCGAGAGTACGCGCCGGTCACCAGAGCAAGTGATTTAGCACCACCGGCTGAGTTCGACGGCAAGGTAATCGCACGGCCGACTGATAAACATTCGACCAGCATACGCCAGCCTTTACCAGCCATTTCCTGACCACCAATAATGTAGTCAAGCGGGATGAATACGTCGTTACCACGGATCGGGCCGTTATGGAACGGCACGTTTAATGGGAAGTGGCGACGACCAATTTCCATACCTTTGGTATCACGGGGTAACAGCGCTGCGGTAATACCGAGTTCTTTCTTATCGCCAATCAGGCCATCCGGGTCGTACATTTTGAATGCCAGACCAACAACCGTAGCGATAGGCGCCAGCGTAATGTAGCGCTTGTTGAAGTTGAGCTTAATACCCAGTATTTCTTCGCCATTGAATTCGCCTTTACAGACAACACCGCTGTCTGGAATCGCACCGGCATCTGAACCCGCTTCCGGACTGGTCAGAGCAAAACACGGGATTTCTTCACCGGTAGCCAGGCGTGGCAGATAATGGTCTTTTTGCTGTTGCGTACCATAGTGTTGTAGCAACTCGCCCGGACCTAATGAGTTAGGTACACCGACCGTTGACGCCAGTACTGTACTAACACCAGCCAGCTTTTGCAGCACACGGGACTGTGCATACGCAGAAAACTCAAGGCCACCATATTCTTTCTTGATGATCATGGCGAAGAATTTGTGCTCGCGCAGATACTGCCATACGTCTTCCGGCATATCAGCAAGTTCGTGGGTTGCTTCCCAGTCGTTCAGCATGGCGCAAATTTCTTCGCATGGGCCATCCAGGAATGCTTGCTCTTCAGCGCTAAGGCGCGGAGCAGGGATGTTATGCAGAGTTTTCCAGTCAGGAGACCCGCGGAAAATCTCGCCGTCCCACCAGACAGTACCAGCATCGATAGCGTCTTTTTCAGTGGCCGACATTTCCGGCATGATTTTGCGGTACATCGCCAGAATTGGTTTGGTCATCACGTTTTTGCGGACAAAACCTAAGTTCAGAGGCACTAACAGCACAGCTGCAATAATCCACAGTACAGTTAACGTGGTGTTGCCAAAAATACTTAACCCCGTTGCGATGCCAAGCATAACAAGGGTACCTAAGGTGAATACTCGCAGTGAACTGCGATGATAAATCAACGCGCCAAGCACAAGCAGGGTAGCGATGATCCAAATTGCGACACTCATGTTGTTTACTCCAGTTTTGAGGTCTGACCAGTACCCTCCAAGGTAGATCAAAGCCGACCAGTTTGCAAGTTTACCAACCTCTGCTAAGGGAATTTTTTCTGCTTAAAACACTCGAAGCTATAACTTGGAGAGATTTAGCGATTACTGCTACGCTAAAATCACGCTGGTATTCAGCTATCTGACTGATGGGAAAACACTTTATGAAGCGACTTCAACACTGGTCAATTGCCGCGCTTGGCGGCGTAATGTTAACGGGCTCGACCTTAAGCTGGGCGGCAGAAGATGATGCGGAGGCTTCTGCCGGAGCCGAAACCTTGGCCTATGAAGCCAGCTATGTGCTAACGCGTCGAGGCTCGGAGCGTGGCGATGCCTCACGCATTCTGGAACAGTTAGACGATGGCACATGGCGCTATTACACAGTGACCAGTGCGTCGTTGCTGTTTTTGTCAGATCATCGTGAGAATGAAACTATATTTCGTATGCAGGACGGGCGGGTGGTGCCTGAGTCATTTGAGTATTCCCGCAGCGGTACCGGATCGGATCGGGCGTTGAATGTACGCTTCGATCGCGAGAACGAACGTATTGTGGATGCCAGCGGCAATGAAGTAGATATTGAATGGGACGCTGACCTGCTGGACCCGAACGCCGTCCTCCACCAACTGCAACTGGATGTTGCTGGAGGCGATGACAGCTGGATGTATTCACTGGTCGATGAGAAAGGGAATCAGCGTGACTATGAGTTTGCCCGAGTCAAAACGGAAACCCTGAATTTACCCTATGGCGAGGTCGAAGCGATTCGCATCGATCGGGTGCGTGAAAGCGACCGCCGGCAGACGTATTTCTGGTTTGCACCCGAGTTAAATTACACCATGGTGCGGATGCAGCAGATAAAAGAAGGCAAAGAGCAGGCGCAGATCGAATTAACCAACCTGCAATTTGAGTAAAAGTCGCACGAGGAAAGCAGGGTAGCGGCTTTAATCAGCCGCATACCCTTGTAAGCCAAGTAACTGACCATCGAGCATCACGCCTTCCTCGGTTAGCTGTAAACGCTCAGCACAGAACCATCTGGCCACTAACGGGTAAATCCGATATTCCTGCTCATGCACGCGGGCCTGCAGGTCGTCAATGTCATCACCTTCGAATACAGGGACTTTGGCCTGCAGTATGACCGGGCCGCCGTCGAGTTCCTGGGTAACAAAATGAACACTGACACCATGTTCTTTGTCACCCGCTTCTAACGCACGTTGATGAGTATGAATACCTTTGTATTTTGGTAGTAGCGACGGGTGGATGTTGAGCAACCGCCCGTTGAATGCATTGACAAAGACAGGGCTAAGAATACGCATAAAACCGGCCAGAATAACCAAATCCGGCTGATAACCCGCCACCAGTTCGGTCAACCGCTCATCATAAGCTTCACGGGTCGCAAAGTCCTTATGCGGCAGGCTTTCAGCGAGGATACCGAGCGCTTCTGCTTTCGCCAGCCCGGCGGCGTCCGCGCGATTACTAATAACCGCGATAACATCCGCGTTGATGCTGCCGTTTTTGCAATGCTCAGCCAGATTCACCATATTGCTACCGGACCCCGAAATCAGGATCACGATGCGTTTTCTACGTGCTGTGGACGAATCAGTCATTATTTATTTACTACCATTAATGACAACCAGCTCGTCATCCGCTGAAGCCGCTTCAATATGGCCGATAACCCAGGCATTTTCACCTTCGCTATTGAGCTTGGCGACCACCGCGTCTTTACTTTCGGCCGGTACCGCAATCACCAGGCCAACGCCACAGTTGAAGGTACGGTACATTTCGCGCTGGTCGATATTGCCGGCTTCCTGCAGCCAGTTGAAAACACTGGGCCACTGCCAGCTGGAGCCATCGATGACCGCTTTAGTGCCGTCCGGCAGAACACGAGGGATATTTTCCCAGAAGCCGCCACCAGTAATATGGGAAATCGCATGGATCGGCTGCTCAGCCATTAAAGCCAGCACTGACTTCACATAGATACGGGTTGGTTCGAGCAGATGCTCTACCAAAGGCTTACCATCTAACGGTTGGTTTAAGTCAGCGCCGCTGACTTCCAGTACCTTGCGGATCAATGAATAGCCATTGGAGTGCGGGCCGCTGGAACCCACAGCAATTAAGGCGTCACCCGGTGCAACTTTGCTACCGTCAATGACCTCAGATTTTTCAACCACACCGACGCAGAAGCCGGCGATGTCATAATCGCCGCTTTGGTACATACCAGGCATTTCTGCGGTTTCCCCGCCAATCAATGCACAGCCTGCGCGGACACAGCCTTCACCGATTCCAGTCACGACATCCGCAGCCACATCGACATCCAGCTTGCCAGTGGCGTAGTAATCGAGGAAGAACAGCGGTTCAGCACCCTGCACAATTAAGTCGTTGACGCACATCGCGACCAGATCGATGCCCACGGTATCGTGTTTACCAGCTTCAATGGCCAGACGTAATTTAGTTCCGACGCCGTCGGTACCAGAGACTAACAGCGGCTCTTTATACTTGGATGGCAGCTCACATAAAGCACCGAAACCACCGATATTGCCTTTAACTTCAGGGCGAGCAGTGCGCTTGGTGACGCCTTTGATGCGCTCTACCAATGCGTTTCCGGCGTCGATATCAACGCCTGCGTCTTTATAACTTAACGATTTTTTTTGCTCGCTCACAGCTGGTCCTCGCAATACTTGGGTGTAGGTTGTGCGGTTGCTGTCGTGGCTGAAACAAGAATCAGCTCAGCCAGTTCAACGGGGTGGAATTTGGCGCGTATTTTAACAGCATTTTTTTCCAGCGGCTACTTGCGCAAACAAGGGAAAGCGCGTCAAATAGCAGTATGACTATGATCCGTCTCGCATCCTTAGCTGATGTACCCGCCTTAGCGACCCTTGAAGCCCAGAGTTTTCCCTACGACGCTTTAAGCGAACGCAGTTTTCGTCGCTTTATTAAATTGGGCGAAGCGGAAGTATGGGTGTTGGATAATCAGGGGAGTCTGCTTGGTTACGCCATTATGCTGTACCGTCAGGCGACCAAACTGGCGCGGATGTACTCCTTTGCAATTGAACAAAGCCAGCGTCGGCAAGGGCATGGCAGCCGTCTGCTGACTCATATGGAGCGCTTAGCTCAGCGTGAGCACAGTTTATTTATGCGGCTCGAAGTAAAAGCCGACGACAACGAAGCGCTGAGTTTCTTTCATCAGCGTGGTTATCAGGATATTGGCCTCAAGAATGATTACTTTGATGACCATTCCGCCGCCTGTGTGCTGCAAAAGCAGCTGCATTTCTTTGATAGCGAGCGCTTACCGCGACAAGTTCCTTATTTAACTCAGACCACCCCGTTTACCTGTGGTCCCGCCAGCCTGCTGATGGCGATGAAGTATTTTGGTTATCCGCTGCATAACCCGGAACTGGAAGAACTTGAGCTGTGGCGCGAAGCGACCACCATTTATATGACGTCGGGGCACGGAGGATGCGGCCCGCACGGCCTGGCCCGGGCCGCGCACAAACGCGGCATGGCGGTTGAACTGTGGATAAGCCAGCCCGGCCCGGTATTGCTGGATTCGGTGCGAAATAATAGCAAGCGCGAAGTGATGATTAAAATCCAACAGGCTGATATTGAAGCACTGGAGCGGGCCAGAGTGCCGGTGCATGTCAGTGACTACTACATGACCCAGTTGGAACAGGATCTGGAGCAGGGTAAGCTGGTCATTACGCTTATCAGCACCTATCAGTTTGATCAGTTTAAAGCTCCGCACTGGGTCCTGATCACGGCCATTGATGATGACTTTGTCTATATCAATGACCCCGATGAAGACGATACACCCTGGCAAAGCCCGGCCGCTCGTCAGTACTTACCCATCCCACGGGAAATCTTTTCCCGTGCATTCGGCTATGGCAGCAAACGTTTACGTGCGGCCGTAGTTTTAGGTCAGGGCATGTTGCCCGATTGAAACCGTCTGCTAAGCTTCTGAAGTAATGCACTTATTATTACTTATTCGAATTGCGAGGCAACATGGCAAAAGTTCTGGTTCTTTATTATTCAAGTTATGGTCATATCGAAACCTTGGCCAATGCGGTGGCAGAAGGCGCCCGTAAGGGTGGCGCGGACGTCGACATAAAGCGCGTTCCTGAACTGGTTCCGGAAGAAGTCGCGAAGAAATCTGGCTATAAAGTCGAACAAAGCGCCCCCATAGCGAAGGTCGATGACCTGAAAAACTACGATGCGGTGATCTTCGGTACGCCGACGCGGTTTGGCATGATGGCGTCGCAAATGAAAAACTTTCTCGACCAGGCCGGTGGGTTATGGGCGAGCGGATCGCTGATTGGCAAAGTAGGGGGCGTATTTACCTCGACAGGCACTCAACACGGCGGCCAGGAAAGTACCATTCTTAACTTCCACACCCTGTTATTGCATTTAGGGTTTGTTGTGGTCGGATTGCCGTACAGTTTTGCCGGCCAGTCGACCATGGATGAGATTAGCGGCGGCAGCCCCTATGGTGCCAGTACCATCGCCGGCGGTGACGGTTCACGTCAGCCATCCGAAAATGAACTCGATGGTGCTCGTTTTCAGGGTGAACACATCGCAAAAATTGCTAAAAAATTAAGTGCTTGAGGCACGTTAAACGACAGTTAGTATTGGATTGAAACAGAACTCAGGAGAGTCCATGTCAGAAGTATTTAAGCACGCGACCTTAGGCAATATTGAATTATCAAACCGCTTGGTGGTAGGCCCCATGACCCGCATCAGTGCAGAGCATGAAGGCGAACCCACAGAGCTAATGGAAGATTACTACACAAGGTTCGCGGATGGTGGTTTCGATCTTATCATCAGTGAAGGCGTGTACACCGACCGCAAAGCCAGTCAGGGTTATCAGTACCAGCCAGGTATTACCGACGACAGCCAGCAGGAAGGTTGGGCAAACGTGGTCGAAAAAGTGCACGGCGCGGGTGCCGCTTTTATTTGCCAGTTGATGCATGCCGGGGCACAAATGCAGTACAACCGGTTTTATGAGCACCCTAAAGGAGTCTCCGAAGTTCGCCCCAAAGGTGTTCCGCTGTCTATGTATGGCAAACTTGAAAACTGGACTAAGCCGGAAACCCTGGATGAAGGGGATATCAACCAGATCATGAATGGCTTTGTGGGTGCAGCTAAACGCGCAAAAGCCGCTGGCTTCGATGGCGTTGAATTGCACGCTGCAGACGGCTATTTGCTAAACCAGTTTTTAAACACGGAGTTTAATGACCGTAAAGATCAGTGGGGTGGTAACCTCGACAACCGCATGCGCTTCCTGCTACTGCTGGTGAAAGCCGTGCATGATGCCTGTGGTGAAGATTTCGTGATTGGTATGCGTTTGAGCCAGATTACGGTCACCGACCCTGACTATCAATGGCCAGAGGGTGAAGACGGTTTCCGTTACCTGCTCGAGAAATTGCGTGACGCCGGTTTGGCCTATGTCCACACCACAGATACAGCGGTCAACCGCAAAGCCCTTAAAGACAGTGACAAGTCGCTGGCGCAAGTAGCCTCCGAAGTGGAAGGGTTGTCATTGATTATCAATGGCGGTATTACCGAGAACAATATGGAAGATTTGGCCGAACAGTACCCGGATGCATTGCTGGCGGTGGGCCGTAAAGCACTGGTGCACCAGGACCTGCCGCTACGGTTAAAAGATGGCCTTGATATCCATGAGTTGGACCCGACTATGCTGGAGCCCAAAGCAACGCTCCAACATGAGCTAAATTGGCGTAAAATCAACCTCTCTGACTAGGGGAGGGGGATGGCGAGGTAGTATGAGCCGATTAACCATATTCTATGACGGTGGTTGCCCGCTGTGCGTGCATGAAATGCGTAAGTTGCGCAAACTGGACACACAGAGTCAGATGGCATTTGAAGATATTCACGCCGACGGCTTTGCTGCCCGCTATCCGGACATCGACAAAACGGCGGCGGATAGCATTTTGCATGGCAAGACAGACAACGGTGAGATGCTCTACGGTCTGGATGTAACCCACGCCGCCTGGTCGCTGGTCGGCCGGGGCTGGTTAACTGCTCCCTTGCGTTGGCCCGGGATCCGCTGGCTGGCCGATAAAGCCTATTTGTTCTTCGCCCGCAACCGCTACAAAATTTCCCGCTTGCTGACCGGCCAGTCGCGCTGTGATGACTGCAGTTTGTGATTTAAATATAACTATTTGTAAATAAAGGCTAAAATTTTTTCGTAAGCTTGCCCGACCGGTAGTGGGCCGAGTAATCTATCCGTCTTTACGTTGCTATTATAAAGTCGGAGCGGCCTGAGCCATGGAACTACCAAAGAAACTACCCGTCCGCCTCAGCAAGAAAGACCGCGAGTTTGTTCTCGAAGAACTGCATAAAATCGATTACATGACGGTCACGCAGTGCAAAGGCGAGCTATCGCGAGAGTACTACAGGCTTCAGGCTTTTTATGCCGAGCCGCATGGCAGCTATAAACCGCGCGACATGGAACCCCGAGACTTTTTTGTGCATTTCAGACAATGGAATTTTCTGAGTTTTGGTTATATAAATGCGTTAATACAAAACGATCCTCAGTCCCTCCTTAACACCCTGTATTCGTTTAATCGATATAACCAAGTCATTCATAATTCAAGTGGATACGATCATGGCGGCTATGCCTGGAAAGCACTTTATGGCTATGCGGCCAATGACGACGTATACATTGATTTCGTATTGCCGCGCTCGCTTCCGTTAAGCGTGGGCCGGGTTTCCTGCCACATTGTAACTGATTGCATCATCGCGTTACGCAATCCAGAGTTCCACGATACAGCAGTCGACTCGGCGGAGCGCTTTTTACAGAATAAACGTAGCAATAACGACCGTGCCTTAGTCGGTACGATGCTGAGTATTTTAAAGAATGACGCGGAGTTATTTAGCCACAACCTGCAGGAGTCAGTGAACAACCACCGCAGAGCCAAGTGGAGTTATAGCTGGGGTCTACTGAAATTGATGCCGATTTTAAGTTACGGCATGTTAGCCGTGGCTAAACGTTATCTTAGTAACGACCAATGGGCTCAAGTAGAGCTGCCCGAACATCCGCTATGGTGGCCGGAATTTGTAGCCCATAACGAAGCCCAAGGCTACCAGCCAGGCGAGCATTTAATTGAGTTCGATGGTGAACTGAGCTTTATGAACGACGCCGAGTCGATGATGGAGATCGAACATAAGACAGTAGAGGAAATGCGCGCAGAATATTATCACCAGCGTAAAGAGTATCAGCAAGGTAACCGGGGCCTTGAAAAATGATAGTGAGCCCACATATCTGGTGATAGAGTAGGCACCTGAGCGGAATCATCTGGCGTTATAGCTGGCGCTCAGGTACACTTGAACAGTCTTAAGTAAGATATACCAGAATTCGGGGCTGATCTGGATTCGACGGGATAAATGAAACTTAAGGTGCATGCCGAGGTGAGGCTGGCCTCGTAAAAAGCCTCAACTTTATAGTTGCAAACGACGACAACTACGCTTTAGCGGCCTAAGACCCGCTAACTATCCACTCGCGCTTAGTCTGGGAGACGAGGTTCGGATAGTCATCTAAATCAGACTCGTGTGGAAGCTTCTCTCGTAGCTGAAGCATTAAAACTAATCGAGATCGCTGCTAAGTAGCCTGCCACTCGGCGACTTACGCAGTTAACTAAATGAGATGGCTAAGCATGTAGGACCGAGAGCGGAGTTATTGCGGACGCGGGTTCAAATCCCGCCAGCTCCACCAAATGAAAAAGGGCACCCAATTGGGTGCCTTTTTTTATGTCTGAAATCACCATAGCGCATACGGGCTGCTAACTGCAGATTTGGAGTGACAACTAATAGCCGCTTTTCTCATACACCGACATAGTAAAACGCACAGCAGAATTTGAGCGGTTTTCATAAGCATGTGGCACGTCCATACTAACCGTCACCGACATCCCTTGCTCCAGCGTCACGGGCTTCTCATTCACGACAACGGTTAAACATCCTTGCTCAACATAAATAAGCTCAATGGTACCTTTGGAGTGAGGATCTGATTTAAATGCCTCGCCTGCAAACATTTCCCAGCGCCAAAGCTCAACCATGACGGCTCCCTTGGTTCCTGCTAGCAAGCGAGCTGTTCCTCCTTGCTCTCCATGCCACAGGGTGGGGATGTCATTGGGCTGGTTAACTTTTATATTCGAACCTTCAGATATATCCACAATATCTGCGACCGATACACTCAAGGCATTTGCCAGCTTGCAAAGAACCCCAATACTGGGATTGGCCCGGCCTTTTTCGATTTGAACAATCATGCCTTTACTAATTTCAGCGCGGCGCGCGAGCTCATCGAAAGACAGGCCATGCTCTTTGCGAAACTGATTGACGCGCTTAGCGATGGCGGTGTTAACGGATTCATTGCTGGCTTCGGTCATTATATTGACTTTTTGTTCTTTATAGTGAAACATTGAGATCTTAGCATTATCAGTGCAGCTTAGGGAGGGAGTCAATGTTTGACGCAAGTATGTATGAATTTGTGAGTACGCTTTTTATGGGCGCGGTGATTTCAGGAGGATTGATCGTTGCCATAGGAAGTCAAAATGCGTTTTTGCTTAAAACAGGGCTAACCAATAGCCATCCTTTCGCTGCTGCCACGGTGTGTTTTCTTGGTGACTTTTTACTTATTGGTGCAGGGGTATTCGGAGTAGGTGCGTTGGTCACGGTAGACAGTGTATGGGGAGCATTGCTAAGTCTGGCGGGAACTATCTTCCTCGTTTGGTACGGCACCATGGCGTTACGCTCCGCAATTCACGGTACCAGCGCCTTGAATATCGAGAATGACGACCAATCGCCTGTTCGTTTAAAATCAACGATCCTAATGGCATTGGCGATGACATTCCTTAACCCTCATGTCTACATTGATACTGTGGTGCTGGTTGGTGGGGTAACCGCAAGCTTATCTCAGGAGTTAAAGCCTTGGTTCGTCGCCGGTGCTTTAATCGCGTCGGCTACTTGGTTTTATAGTCTTGTTTTCGTAGCCAGAAAACTTGCTACAGTTCTCAACAAGCCTAAAGCATGGCGTATCATTAATACACTGATTGCACTATTGATGTTTTTAATCGCCGCTCGGCTTTTTACTTCATTAATTGTTGCGTGGGTATAACGAGCCCTATTCGGGGAACGCGGTGGCCCGTCTCATTAACAGTGCAGCTGAATCATATGTGATCGCCACAGCTCGTTGAAAGGCGCGTATAGTCAATTGGTCAGTTCATCGCGCTTGGGATATCAGCTTGTGGAATGCCAAGACGGCGCAGTTTTCAACGGCTTCGACATATGCCTCTCTATACTCTTCTTTCTCAGGCACATCGAGAGCGAAAAACATATTTTGTACTCGTAACGAAGCCGAACAAACCTATCGGTCCATTGTTTAGCATGTTCAAATGCGTCGAGTGGGGTCTTTCTGTTGAATGCCAAGGGCTTAATGATTGGGCAATTAGCTTAGGATCAACTTGATTCTCCTTGTTCTGGTTTTTGAGAGTGCACATAGCAAATATCATATATACAATCGATAAATTCAATTAATCTATTTCATTTACCATAAAAAAACGTATAAATTTTGTACTGTAGAAGCTTGCAATAAAATATTTTTTTGCAATAATTCTACACTCTCGAGATATTTGTACGAGTACTTCAACGGATGCCAACAGCGTTGCAAGGAAGTTAATGTGGATTTGTGAATAGAATTTATTTTTAGATTCAATGGGTTGCAGTTCTATCAAGTTAGAAGGTAGGAATCAGTTATCACAACATTAGTAGTGCTGGGAAGCAATTAACTAAATGAAAGGATTCAAAAATGACTAATAAAATATTAACAGTTTTACTGACAGTCTCTATAACGCTTCTTGCTAACTTTCAAGTTAAAGCTCAGCAAGCTCCTCTGCCGCCAGGCTATGAAAATGACCCCGAGTTAACAAAAGTTTGCCAAGGCATCTCTGCTGCAGTAGCGGCAGTGTCGGTGTTTACGCCCGGGGGATTGATTGGGAGGAGTGTGGGAGCTGCTTTCGCTGCAATGAATGCTTATCAGGAGGTGACCGGGGGGCGGTATAGTGCTAGTGCCCACTGCGAAATGGGTATTCAAGACTTTGTAAAACATTATACGGATAACCCGATCGTATACAATGATTGGATCAGAACTGTATGCGGGGGGAATCCTTATAACTGTCCGGGGACTCTGAATGTTGGTAGCCCTAGAGACTGCTCAACTTATATTGTTTGTTCAGATTACACGGCAATTCAGCATCGACCATTTTCACTGAATGATTTAATTGCTCCATTTGCGATGACTGAACTGCATGTACAATACAATACTTGGGATAAAGAAATGATAGCTTTATTTCCTTGGTGAAAGTAGATTAACTATGAAAAAATCAAATTTTGTTGTTTTTCTTATTAAGAATTTCCTTATTTCTTTCGGTTTGATTGAGCTTCTTTTTGCTATGAATGTGCTTCTTGATTGGAGCTACACTATAGAAAACAGTGTTCAGGAGGTAGTTGGTAAATTATTTTTCGCTTCGATTATGGGAGTGGGATTTACTGTTCGAGATGTACTTTCTAGACGGAAGTGTAAAGAAAATATATCGGTTTGATTTTGGGATTGAAAAGAGTCTTGGGTATTAAATAAGTTAAACCCAAGGCTCTTTTTATTATTTATATAGGACTTTAAGGTAAATGAATAATTCTTTCATGCCGCCTCCTTGCTTCTACCAGCGCTTTTACTAAGAGCGGACTCGGCGGTAGTTTCGGTGAGGCCAGGTGTGCAACGTACTTTCTAACTTTGGATCTATCCGTGGAGACCTGTTCAATCGAGCTAATCTTTTTTCAGGAATGTCATTATAAAAATAGAAACTCCTGTAGCCACGATAAATGAATTACAGATTACTAATGCTACAAGTAAGAATAAATGCTTGGGTAAATTAAGTGCGTATCCAATTACAGCCAGGCTGGATAGTATTGCTATAAAGAAAAAATAGATTGCAGATTTCTTACCTATTCTTTGATTCATTTTCAACATCTCATTCTTGTTAGGATATGACCTTTATATGCTTACTCTGGTTTGGAGTTTGTTATTCCTGTTGTAGCGGACGACCCTCGGTCTTAGGCAGCTTACGCATCAGCATCAGGAAAAATAACGCATAGACATTCACCAATGGTATGACGCACAAGATGACAACGCTGATGCTTAAGCGATTTTTTATTTTAGCGGTAAGGAGCGCCAGAGGTGAAATTATAACCAGGCACGTCATCAGCAATACCAGAAGAGGTGAAAGATCACCGGTTCTCATTAGCTCTATAATCATCATTACGTTGTTACTCCGGCTCAATGTGGAGATGTGATTGCATCTTCCAGTTGTACATGGTCGCTTTTCAGTTAACCGCCCAGGCTAACTGCAATAATCCCATAGAGGATAAGGCCGATCAGCAATAAATAGACGACACTAAGCAACAGGTTTGCGGCGAACACGGTTAACCATAGTGGTTGGGTAAAGCCATGCTCGCGACGTTGTTCTGCCTTTAATAACTTGAATGTTGAAGGCAGTGTCAGGATCATGCTCGTTATGGTCAGGGGAACACAAACCACCACGTAGATCAGTCCAACAAAAAGGGCGGTGTAGGTATTGTTCACAACCTCTGGGCTAAACTGACTGCCGACAAGATTAAAGCATAGAGCTGCTGAGAGTGCTGTAATTACACCCCAAACCTGACGTTTTTTCATGGTTGCCTATGCCTTTATGGTCTTATAGATACTTATCCTACCTGCTTTTTATAAAATGTTCAGGTAGAAATTGACCAGGCTGGCAGCAATTGCAGAAGGTGTTGTGCCCTACACTTTTCGGAAGAGGAGGGCACTAAGTTTATAGATTTATTATGCCGCTTTAGATTCTTTCTTTTTCGCGGCATCGTCGCCGGCGTCAGCGCTGGCATCGGCTTTCGGGGCTTTCTTTTTAGCTGGTTTTTTCGCGCCAAGGGCGATTAGCAGTTGCTCGCGTTCGCGGGCGAGGAAAAATGCCATGTCCTCTACTTGCTTCTCGTCGGTGAGGGTTTCACTGCGCTCAAGCAGGGGGAATAGTTCTTCCACCATGTCCAGCATTTTGTCGTGTGCGTCGGCTTCCGACTTACTGTTAAATGTCATCTTTTGTTCTCCGTCTCGCACTACTACATATTGCGTAATAACAGCCATGGGCATTCCTCGTGGTGTGCTATGTATGGATTAAATTTGTTAGCACGGTGGTGCTCTTAATGTACTGTTTATTTATACAGTTATTTACATTGAGAGGCAACCCCTTCTCAGATCATCGATGGGTTTGTCAGTTTGCAACGGCTAGCAATGCCCGGCTTAACCCAGCTTTTTTATAACAGCCAGAGATTTAATTTGTTATCGTTAGCAGGACCTATGAATGAAGGTGTCCTGCATGAGAAAGTACGAATTACTGGCCGCCCAGCTCGCCTCTCAGATTGAGAAAGGGGTATGGTTGCCGGGCGAAAAACTTCCGTCCTTAAGAAAGCAGGCAGAGCAGTCAGGTTATAGTTTGATGACTGTGTTGCATGCCTATCAGATGCTTGAATCGCAAGGGGTCTTGGCAGCCCGGGAACGTTCAGGGTATAGCGTGTCGGCTTCGGTATCAGTACCACAAGGTCGCTCACGCGCTATTCAACCGACTGAAGCGGTTAGTGTGAATGACTTTGTATTTGAAGTGCTGCAGGCATCGCGCAATATTCACACGTTAAGTCTCGGGTTTGCCTACCCTGATCCGGCGTTATTCCCCAGGCAGCAGCTGAATAAGGCAGTGGCCTCAGCCGCAAAGCAAATATCATTGATGGCCGCGTTAGATAACCTGCCTCCAGGCAACGAGGCGTTACGGCAACTTATTGCAAAGCGGTATGCAGCGCGTGGCGTTGATATCTCGCCCGATGAAATTGTAATAACGGCCGGGGCACTGGAGGCACTCAGTTTGAGCCTTCAGGCAGCAACCAGGCCTGGTGACTGGGTGGTGATTGAAGCGCCAGCGTTTTATGGCGCTATGCAGACACTGGAGCGGCTTGGACTTAAAGCGGTTTCGGTGGAGGTAGACCCTGAACATGGGCTTGATTTGGCCTCCCTCGAGCGAGCGTTTCAGGCTTATGATGTGAAAGCCTGCTGGCTGATGTCCAATTTTCAGAATCCAATTGGGTACTCTCTCAGTAATGATAAGAAATTGCAGCTTGCCCAGCTGTTAGCTAACTATCAGGTTGTTTTGATTGAAGACGATGTGTATGGCGAATTGTACGAAGGTGACGTGCCACCCGTGCCAGTAAAGCAGTTTGATTGCAGTGACAATGTGATGCTGTGTTCTTCGTTTTCTAAGTCGTTGGTGGCTGGATTTCGCTTAGGTTGGGTAGCGGCAGGTTCGCGCGCGTTAGACGTACAGAAACGCCAGTTAATGAGCACGCTGGCAACCAGCACACCGATTCAGTTGTCTTTGGTTGAATACCTGTCGACAAAGAACTATGAAAAACACCTCAAGACGCTGCGTAAAACACTGGCTGCGCGGAAGAAGGCGATGCACCAATTTTTAAGCCAGTTGCTTAAGGGAATCGCGACCATTCACTGTCACAGTGGTGGCTATTTTCTATGGCTGGAATTTGATAGTCATGTCGACACCACGTCGCTATACCGCGAAGCGCTGGATATGAATATAACAGTAGCGCCCGGTAAGTTGTTTACCTTGAACGATGCATTCAGTCACTGCCTGCGTATTAATGCTTCTTTTCAGCTAACAGAATCGAGTAAAGCGTTATTGCAAAAGTTCTTTCAACAGGTCCGTGAGCATGTCAACAGGTCAGCACTGAGCTGATCTGTTTTTTTTACTGCTGTC
The DNA here is from genome assembly GCF_003986975.1 of Aliidiomarina soli. Taxonomy (GTDB): domain Bacteria; phylum Pseudomonadota; class Gammaproteobacteria; order Enterobacterales; family Alteromonadaceae; genus Aliidiomarina; species Aliidiomarina soli. Next base: position 321,031 of record NZ_PIPO01000003.1, read on the forward strand.
TGTACCTATGTCAGGACATAGCAGTCCGTAAACTCCGCCGTATAGTTTGTTGCGGAGTAATTACGGTGAGTTCTAAATTAATTGCAGACAAAGATGTTATTTTTCAGGCCCCGGTGGATGATGGTAAAATCTATATCAGAGAGGAAACCGGTAAGTATCAGCGTATCCGACGTTACCTCAACGTGATTCTAGTCCTTCTTTTTATTCTTTTGCCCTTTATTCAATACCATGGTCAGCAGGCCATTTTATTTGATGTTGGCGAGCAAACTCTGACGCTTTTTTCGATCAAGCTTTTCCCTCAAGATCTGATTATATTCGGCTTGCTGTTCATGCTATCGGCGTTTGCTTTGTTCTTTGTTAGTGTTCGTTATGGTCGGGTATGGTGTGGCTTTACCTGCCCGCAAACCGTCTGGAGCCTGCTGTTCAACTGGGTTGAACGGCGCATCGAAGGCACTCACAACCAAAGCCGGGCATTGGATAAAGCGCCCTGGCGACCCGAAAAAATTATCAAAAAGAGTGCGAAGCATGCACTTTGGCTCGCCATTTCGCTCATCACTGCACTGACTTTTATGTCGTATTTTGTGCCGCTAAGGCAGTTATATAGTGACTTTTTTACCTTATCCAGCTCTGCTCTGGTGATGGGGTGGGTGATGACGCTGGCTGTTTGCACTTATCTCAATGCCGGCTGGATGCGGGAAAAAATGTGCCAGCATATGTGTCCATATTCACGTTTCCAGTCCGCTATGTTTGATGCCAGTACAAAAGTGGTCACCTACGATGCCACCCGCGGCGAAAACCGAGGCCCAAGAAAACGTGGACAAGCGGTAGCAAACCTTGGCGATTGCGTTGATTGCAAGTTATGTGTGCAGGTCTGCCCCGCTGGTATCGATATCAGAGATGGTCTGCAGTACGAATGCATTAACTGCGGTTTGTGCGTCGATGCCTGCAATAAAGTCATGGATAAGTTTGGTTACGCAAAAGAGTTGATCGGTTTCCGCGGTGAGAAAGCGGCGTCAAGCCGAGGGATCGGACAGTGGTTATATGGAGTTGCTTCAGTTGTCATGCTTGCAGGGATCGTCCTTTGGGCAACAACCTGGCAAAGCTTTGAAGTTGGGGTGATACGAGATCGCCAGTCTTTATATCGGATTAATAACGACGGGATGGTTGAAAACACCTACACCTTGACCTTGCTGAATAAATCCAGCTATACGAAAACCTTCGACTTAACCGTTGCAGGATTGGAAGGGGCTACCCTGTCTGAGGCTGGTACTTTTACTGTTGAACCCGGGGAAAAGCGCAATTTTGTGCTGACGTTGACGGTTGACGACGAACCCGAAGCGAAAGTCTCCAATTTTGATTTTATCTTTGAAGTAAAGCAGTCAAAGGAAGTGGTAACCCACGAAAGCATGTTCTACTCAGGTTAGGGGTCGCTAACGCCTGACACGTGAAGTTTATAAATCATAGACTTCCTGACTCTGATATGGGATAAGCACCTAGACGTTTAGACGTCTAAATTAAAATTCTAATTCCATAATAGGTTCAGACATGCAACGAAAGCGTATTTATCAGGCATTGGCGGCCAGCATTTTGCTGGTCTTTGGTGGCGTTACTGCCGCTGATTCAGGTGTCCCGCAGTGGGCAAACACAGAATACGACGAGACGCCCACAGTTGAGGACGTTTTGGGGTATCCGGCGGCCTCGCGGATTAGCTCCCCTGAGCAGATCTCCACTTATTTTGAGGCGCTGGCGCAGGCGCACCCAGAGCGTATTCGGTTAGTTGACTATGGCGAAACCTGGCAGGGGCGGCGCTTGTTCTATGCGGTCATTTCATCGCCTGAGAACCTGGCAAACTTATCTCAGCATCAGGCTTCAATGGCGGCATTGGCGGACCCGCGCGAGACAAACCAACGCGAGGCTGACGACCTGATTGCTGAGCTACCGGGCAGTATCTGGATTGGCGCGAGCGTGCATGGCAACGAAATTTCACCCGCGGAATCGACGCTGGTGACTGCCTGGCACTTACTCGCCAGTGAGCACGAGGATACGCAAAATTTGCTGGATAACACGCTGATCTACATCGATCCGCTGCAAAACCCAGACGGCCGCGCTCGTTTTGTTAGTCGTTACTATGCCACAGTCGGACTTGAACACTCGTCTGACCGTTTGTCCGCAGAGCAGAACGAACCCTGGCCGAATGGGCGCACTAACCATTACCTGTTTGATATGAACCGTGACTGGTTTGCCTTAACTCAGCCTGAATCACGGGGGCGGGTGGCGGCGTTTCAGCAGGCTCGGCCTTTGTACTTTATAGATTCCCACGAAATGGGTGGCGATCAGAGTTACTTTTTTGCGCCTTCTGCTGAGCCGCTGAATCCGCTAGTCACTCAGGCCCAGCGTGACGGCCTGGTGGCGCTGGGAAAGAACAACGCACGTCGGTTCGATGAGTTTGGTTTTGATTACTTTACCGCTGAAATTTTTGACCTTTTCTACCCGGGATACGGCGGGAACTGGCCCAATTTCTCCGGTGCTATGGCATCAACCTATGAAATGGGATCGGCCCGTGGGCACCATTTTTTGCAAAGCAGTGGCGACATTCTGACCTTTGCAGATGGAGTACAGCGCAATTTTGTTGCCTTTATGGCCAGTATCGAGACGGTTGCCGAGAATCGCGAGCAACTGCTGCAGAATTTCTACGCCTTTCGCCAGCAGGGTATTGAGCAGGGTTCACAGCGCGGTCAAACCCGCAGTTATATTTTGCCGAATCAGCGTGACGCCGCAGGCCACCGCCGGTTAGCGGCAATTCTGTCCGAGCAGGGCGTTGAGGTGCGACAGACCACCAGTAGTTTCAGAGCCTGCGGTGAGCAGTATGAGGCGGGCGCTTATGTGGTGGGTCTGGCTCAGCCGAGTCATTCTCTGGTTCGTGCGTTACTCGACCCGGAAGTCCCGCTGGCAGACGACTTTTTAGCCGAACAGGAGCGCCGGCGGAGCAATAACTTGCGGGATCAAATTTATGACGTGACAGCCTGGTCGTTACCGCATTTATTTAACCTGGATTTGGTTGCGTGTCAGCAGGTGGTGGATGTTGCCAGCGAGCGGGTGGATAGCGAACGTGTCTTACCAGGGTATATTGCTGAAGGCGATGCCAATTATGGGTATGTGGTGCGTTGGGGCGATATGAATAGCGCACGCCTGTTAACTGCAGCGCTTCGTGAAGGTTTGCGCATCCGCAGTGCGGACAGTGCATTCACCCACGAAGACGGGCGGGAGTTCGCTGCCGGCAGTTTTGTCTTGCCACGCCAGGGTAACCCTGATGATTTAACGCAGTTGCTCGCGACGCTAAGCACGCAAACCGGCGCTATTGTTGAGCCTTTAGCGAATAGTTGGATAGAGCAGGGGCCGAGCATAGGGTCAGGTAATTTTAAACCGGTGCAGGCACCAAACATTGCGCTGTTATGGGACGAACCGTCGAGTGTCTTAAGTGCTGGTAGTACGCGGTATATTATTGAACGGGAGTTTCATTACCCGGTGACTGCCATTCGTCCGGCGCAACTGCGGGCAGCGGATTTAAGTCGCTATCAGGTGTTGATACTGCCGGCCAGCGCTCAGCCAGGTGCGTACGAGCAGGCCCTGGGTGAACAGGGGCGGGAGAATTTACGTGGCTGGGTAGCGCGGGGTGGCGTGTTGATTACCCTGGGCAATGCCACCGGTTTTGCCGTGGCAGGTGAGACGCCGTTACTGGCCAGTGCGCTTGAGCAAAAGGCGACGGATGCTGAGACAGCCGAACCGCGTGAAGGGAGTTCAGTGCAAGGAACCGTCATTAGCGACGCGAAAACGCATCAGTCATACCTACGTAACCCGCAGGCGCAACCCGACTGGGTGCCCGGTATTATCGCCCGGACACAGGTTGATCAGGAACACTGGCTTACGGCGGGCGTGCCGGAGCAGCTGTACACCAACTACATCGGTAATGAGATCTACACCCCGCTGCGTATTTCAGATGGGCGTAACCTGGTCAATTTTGCTGCTCCAAAAGACCTGGTGGCAAGCGGTTATCTATGGCAGGACAACCGCCATCAGATTGCCTACAAACCTTACGTGATGGTGCAACCGCATGAGCGCGGTCTGGTGATTAGCTTTACTCAAGAGCCAAATTTACGCGGCTACCAACATGGTCAGTTTGTACTGTTGTGGAATGCAATCTTCCGTGGGGCCTCTCAGGCGACGCCGCTGCGCTGATCCTGCAAGTTGTTTTCGGCCCCTTTGCGGATAACATTGAATGAGCCGTCGGTGCCAAGGACAACAGCACCGACATCTTCGATGGATGCCTGGCCAGCTGTTCGAACGGCAGCCATCACGTCGTCTTTGGTCACGCGCTCGCGGTGCATGGTTTTTTCTAAGTAGTTGCCTTGGTACGCCAGCAGGCTGGGCTCGGCGGCAATAACCTTGCGTACCCAGCGAGCGCGTACACTCGACCAGGTGACAATAAATTGCAATGCTATCAATAAAGCCAGGGCGAAGGCGCCCTGTGCCAGCGAGACATCTTTACTCAACAAAATCGTGGCCAGAGTAGAGCCAAGGGCGACGGTCACAACCCAGTCGAAGGCGTTCATTTTGGATAAGGTGCGTTTGCCGGCGATTCGCAGAAACAGCACCAGCGCGCAGTAGGCAAGTACACCAACGACGAGTGTTCGGAGTAAACTTTCCCAGCCGTCAAAAAACATCTCACTCATCAGCGCAACTGACTATCTTTACTACCGCGGCGGTTAAACGACGATGAGGCTTTATTGTCTTTGTCGAGCGCGGTCTGGCACTCAATGCATAGCCGCACGCCAGGCAAAGCCTCGCGCCGGGCCTGAGGAATGGGCTCGTCGCATTCAGCACAATAATGCAGGCTCTCGCCCGCCGGTATCTGACTACGTGCCTGCTTTACACTGTCTTCTGTGCTTGCATCAATTTGATCCTGTACTGCCCCATCGCGTGACCATCCGCCAGCCATGTCAAACCTCCACTTACTGTGTTACTTAAGGCGCGTTAATATTATAAGTGTAGCTTAAAGTACCCAATGACTGGTGAACCTGTCACTAGACGGAGCGTGACACAGACGTTAGTCGGGGAATGGAGGGGGAAGGAGTAGTCATTAAAATGTCATGTTAGTGACATATATGATGCGTAGGCTACTTGGTTTTGTTAATTCATATACGAGATAACTATGCATTTACGTCCTTTATCTTTGCTTTTGATAGCTTTTTGTTCAGTCACAGGCTTTGTGGCATGCTCAGGCGCAACACCTGATGACACAGTATTGACCAGCAAGACCCCGTATCAGCCACGTCAGGACGTGTCGACTTATACGTCTGCTCCTGACGGCTATCATATTGTGATGCTGCAGCACGTTGCGCGACATGGTTCGCGTGGATTATCCAGCGCCGATGACGATGACTTGATGCTGCAGTTGTGGCTGCAGGCAGAGGCGGAAGATGCGTTGACCGGGTTAGGGGAGCAACTTAAGCCAGCTTTAGATGCGATGCTGGCTGCCCATCAACGCTTAGGATACGGTGAAATCAGCACCTTAGGCCGACAGGAACATGCGCAAATGGCGAGCCGTGTATTGCAGCGGCATAGCGATCTTTTCAGTGCTGAGGTTGACCCTAGCCGTTCGATTTTGGTAAGTCACTCAGGCCGCTCCCGCGCCGCACAAAGCGGCGAAGCTTTTGTTGCGCAACTAGTGGCTGAACAACCCCATTTAGCAGCACGTATTCAACCCGCTTATGCGAGCCCTGAGACGGTATATTTTCACAAAGCAGAGGGCTCTGAGGGGTATGACGACTATCGTGACAACGACCCTAGGCTGGTTGCGGCAATGGCGCAGATAGAAGCGGGGGACAAAACTCGTCGGGTCGCTGAAGAGGCTCTTACCCGGTTATTCACCGATGATTTTGTCGCGCGTTTGCAAGCCGGGGATTATAGCTTCACTGCTCAGGCAGATGATGAAGACCAGATTAATGACGAGTTGGATGCGTTATTTGCTTTGCATGGCTTGTACAGCATAGCTCCTAATTTAACGGCGGATGCTGATATTGATATGACGCCGTTTTTGTTGCCAGAGCACGCCAGCTGGCTTGCCTACGTTGATGACGCAGATTCGTTTTATGGTCGTGGGCCTGGTTTTGTCGGCGAGGATATTACCTACCGTGGTGCAGACGCGTTGTTTATGGAAATGTTTGCACAAATAGACGAATTCCAGCGGGCGCCATCGGCTGCGCCTGTGGCAAGTCTGCGATTTACTCATGCCCAGGTAACTATGCCCATCGCGACCTGGCTACAACTGGCTGATACAGAAAAGTCTGTCGAGCCGAGCACGCTTTATGCCTATGAGACGAACCCGTGGCGTGCAGCAATCATCTCGCCGATGTCAGCCAATGTGCAATGGGAAATATACGCGACCGACAGGGACTCCGATTTACTGGTACGGATGCTGCACAACGAGGCAGAAGTTCCTTTTCCAGCTGAGTGCTCGGCGTTTGAGCCTGGCTCTTACTTTTACCCATACAGCGAAATAAAACGTTGTCTGGGCGAGATCCATCATTTGCAGCTTCATTAACAGTCAGGGTGACTCCACCGGAGTCACCCTGTTTATTTCATAAATATGGCTAAAGCGTCACAATAACGTCATTGAATTTAGCCCAGATTGTCATAATTCCTGCCTACCATGACCTCCCATCTGAAACTCAATCAACCAGATGGAAAATTCATGTTGTTACACACTAAAACAAATAAAACTATTCTTGCACTAACCATCGCGGCAATTATCTCTGCAAGCAATGGAGTTGCTTTTGCAGGGCAGAGCGCTGCCAACTTCAGCCTGATCTCAGCGTCGGCCAAGGACATTAGCAGTCAGGCTATCCGCGGCGAAATTTCAAACCCAGGTGGTCAGTTTGTAGCGGGGGCAATTGTTCGTCTGGAAGGAACTAACCGTGAAGTAACCACTGACCGTCAGGGGCGTTTCCGCTTTGACGGCCTTGCCGTTGGTAATTATCAATTAGTGGTCGATTATCTGGGTTACGAAAATCAGCTTATCGATGCACAGGTCAGCGCGCAGGGTGGTCAGTTTCTTAGTGTGATACTTGATCAACAGGAGCAGGCGCAACAGGAAGACGGGATTGAGCGTATTCAGGTGATCGGAGGGCGGGGTGGCCAGGCGCGTGCGCTGAATGCTCAACGCTCTGCTGATAATATCAAATCTGTGGTTTCATCTGACTATTTAGGCCGCTTCCCTGACAATAACGTCGCTGAGTCGATGCAACGTCTGCCAGGCGCTTCTATTCAGCGTGACCAAGGCGAGGGCCGTTACGTCAACGTGCGTGGTGCCCCGCTTGAGTTTGCCAACGTTTCCGTCAATGGCGTTGTATTGCCTTCACCCGATGGCGGCACTCGTGCAATTGATTTAGATACGATTCCCGCGGACGTCATATCTGCACTGGAGCTAACCAAAGCAATCACTCCAGATATGGATGCTGATGCTATTGCCGGGAATATCAATATCGTTACTCAAGGTGCTCTGGACAGTCGTGGTCGGGTCTTGCGTGGTCACCTGGGGCTGGGTCAAAACGAAAAGGGCAGCGGCGATGCTTACCGGGGCGGGATTACCTTTGGCGACCGCATTGGTGACCAGGACAACCTGGGTGTGTTGTTCTCACTCAATCACAGTGAAACCAACCGGGTCACTGATAATATCGAACATAGCTGGGTGTTGCAGGATAATGGTGCGTACATACCGGAAACCACCGAGTTCAAGGACTATGAAGTTCAGCGAATTCGTAGCGGTGCAACCGGGCGTGTAGATTTCCGGCCAACTGATAATACGCATTTATACGTATCTCATACCTACTCACGTTTTGAAGATAGTGAATATCGCGACACTATTGAAATCTCATGGGATGAGTTTACTCCGGACTCAGATTCGTTGTCTGGTGTATCGGGACGTACAACTTTTGATAACGAACTGCGTAACCGTACCGTCGTAAACACCATCAATAGCACCGTGCTTGGCGGGCGTCATCACTTTGACCGGGCAACTCTGGAATTTTCTGCAGCCTATTCTACTGGCGAGCAGAGATACCCGGATCGGGATTACCTGGTGTACCGCGAAACATCACGTCCAGCGATGGCCTATGATTTCAGCAACCCTGATTTACCGACTTTTGAAATTCTCGACGGTGAAAATAACGTAGTGCAGGATAACTTTGATTTTCCGTTGGAAGATTATGAGTTTCGTCGCTATGAGCGTCGCTTCGGGGATTCAGAAGAAACTGAGCAGGCGTATAACATCGATTTAAGCTTGCCAACCACATGGGGCAATGCCTATGTGGTCAATAAGGTCGGTGCCAAGATACGTCTTAAAGATAAAATGAATGACGAATCCAGACGACGTAACGGCGAAGGTGCTGGCGCCCCTGACTACTCTGAACTGGTGATCGACTCTCGTTCACGGCCTTTTGGTGGCTACTACAACAACGGCTTTAAAATGGTTCGTGACTTTGTCGGCGAGTACGGGTCATTGTTTGAAACTGACGATTACCAGTTGCGTACAGCGGCTTCAGTAACCGCAAACTATGACGCAGAAGAAGACACCTACGCAGCGTATGCAATGAGCACCATGGAGTGGGAACAAACTACCCTGTTACTGGGGATGCGCGCCGAACGGACTGAAACCTCTGGCCAGGCGAATGAATTTGATGAGGATACGGAGCAGGCGGAAGCTGTTTTTGCCAGCAACTCGTACACCAAATTATTCCCCAGCGCACACCTGCGTCATGAACTGGATAGTGGCGTTATTCTGCGGGCAGCCTATAGCACCGGCCTGAGCCGGCCAAACTTTGCTGACCTGGTGCCATACTTTATTGTTGAAGACCGTGCGTCGGGCCAGGGAACACTGGATATTGGTAATACCGATCTCGACCCAACCTATTCGCACAATTTTGACTTAATGGCTGAATATTACATCGAGCCACTGGGCTTAATTTCCACCGGGGTGTTCTACAAAGACCTCACTGACCCGATTTTCAAAGCGCGTTCAACTGTAGCGGACGGCGAATTTGCTGGCTTTGATCTGGTGCGCCCGGAGAACGGCGAGTCCGGTAAACTATATGGTTTTGAAGTGAACTGGCAGCAGTCACTTAATTTCCTACCTGGTGCCTGGTCGGGGCTGGGCTTTATCGCTAACTACACCTACACCGATTCGGAAGCGGATTTGCCATTTGGAATTGGTACGACTCAGCTCGCCGGTACCAGTAAGCATAGCTATAACGTTGGTTTGCAGTACGATACTCAGCGGTTTAGCTCGCAATTGGCATACAACTACCGTTCTGAGTATGTTGATTCTTTTGACACTGCAGACCCATCGCTGAACATATTCTGGGATGGTCGTGGCACGCTTGATTTTAGTGCCAACTTTGTAGTCACCGACAATTTCTCGGTGTTCGCTGAAGCAACAAACCTGACTGACAGCAAGGCTATTCGCTTTCAGGGCGAACGCAGCCGGGTCTATGAACACGAGCAGTTCGGTCGTGCCTACATGGTAGGTCTGCGCGCTAACTTCTAATAGCGGGCGAGAGCGTACAGGCAGTTGAGTACGCGCTGCATTTAAGTTCGAATGAGAGTAGCAGCAGTAAAACAGGCTCCAGGTTCTGCATGACCTGGAGCCTGTTTCTTGTTTATAGGCCTCTACTTACAGTAGGCTATGGGTATCTTAGGATATGAAGTGTGCTAACAAAATAACATGACACAGAAACTTTTTATGGTCTACCTGGGTGGCAGCGCGCCTGGAGCGAACATTGAACTGCATGATATTCGCTTTGTGATAGCTACTACAATTGAGCAGTCTTACCCAGAATTAAAACGGCAATGGTTTGGCGACAAGAAAAGCGTTCATATGGACAGCTACCTTCATGTGCACCATGTGGATGGTTATCGGGTCGAATTGTCTGAACAGCCTGTAGCCCAGTCCCGGCGACTTTACTTCGTCAACTTTGGTGGTTATTTCCCCGGGCAGATGGCCGAGTTTCATGATTTTACTCTGGTGGTTGCAGGATCGCCTGTAGAGGCGAAGGCTCTGGCTAAGGCCAAGGTTATAAACGCAGGGTTGGCTGGTGCGGAGCAATTGCATAAAGATGATTTGCTGGCTGTCGATGACTGTCTGACACTGGATTTAATTGATGGCTACTATATCGATTTGCAGCACGATGGGGAAAGCCAGCCTTTAGAACCTGACTGGATGGGTTACCAACCGTTACCTTGATGTCGCCTGCCGCCGAGGGGAACCTTGTGGCGGCACCTACTTTTATGAATTATCTTTTCGATTTTATGAGTTAATAAATCCATTGCTTTTCATTTTCCTGTCTAATGAAAAGATTTATTTGGTTATTACCAATTATCAACAAATCCACAAAGTTATACAGTTAACTACTTTATTATTCTGCCTTCCCGCTTTTTTAAGTTTTAAATCTAGCGTATAAAAATAACAACTGCATAAGTTACTCCTTACAAAAGCTATGACCTAGCCTCACCTCAAGTCAAGATCATTTATTGCACCTATTGCAGGGAAGTACTCTCAACGCCGATAACCTATATGAACTGAAGTTATAGCAAATAAATAACTTCCGTTAGCCGGGTGAGTTAATGGAACTCACCTATAGAGTATTAAAGGAATTAAGAGGTGTTGCCATGTTCAGGAATATTAAAATAGGTATCCGTTCAGCCATTTTTTTTATAGCGATCGGATTTATTTTTTTAATGATGGGTATTTTTGCTGTGAATCAGCTTGCGCGGATGTATGGAGAGACTGAAGATATAGTCGATATTCAAGTCCCCAGCATGATGGCTGCGGCTGATTTGTATCGAGATTTCTTGGGAGTTCGGTATGCGATAAATACCGTTATTCTGGCAGAAAGCCCTGAGCAAAGGAGGCAGGCACGGCAAGGTTTGGCCGAACGTCAGCGAGAGCTGGATGAACAGACTAATGTGCTTAGAAAACGACTTCAGAGCAGTGAAGACCGCGCGATTTTCGATCGCTTCGTAGCGACTCAGGGAAGCTTCCGGAGGGTAACTAACTCTTTATTGGAAGCTATAGATCGAGGCGACGCAGCTCAGGTGGCGCGTATGCGAGAGGAGCAAATACCACCTTTAGTGGATGAAGTCAGAGACGAGATTGAGGAACTGAGAGTTCTGTATGACCAGCATATGGACAGCGACATAGCCGCAGCGAGTGATATTGCGAGTAACGCTCGCTTTGCCATTATTGTCGCTATTATCGTCGCCATTGCCTTAATGTCAGCGATGGCTGTGATACTGACACGTAGCATTGTGATTCCTATGCATCAAGCGGTAGTGAATGCTCAGGTTATCGCTGAAGGTGATTTAACCCGAGTGATCGAAATCGAAGGAAAAGATGAAGCTAGTGAGCTATTGACGGCATTACAGGGGATGCAGCAGCATTTGCGTGATTCGATACGCATGATCGCTGATTCTTCTACACAGCTAGCGTCGACGTCGGAAGAACTTAGTTCTGTGACTGAGGATTCAACCCGAGGTCTGCATGAACAAAGCGCTGAGCTGGAACAGGCAGCGACGGCGGTAAATGAACTAACTGCTGCTATTGAAGAAGTAGCGCGCAATGCGCAGGAAACGTCAGCAGAATCGGTCGCAGCAGATGGACACGCACAACTTGGCCGTGAGCGAGTGCAAACTACGGTGACCACGATTGAGAATCTGGTCGGTGAAATTGAGAATTCGGCGGGCAATATTGAGCGACTGGTGGCCAAAGTTGAAGATATTACCAAAGTGCTGGATGTGATAGGCGGTATTGCAGAGCAAACCAACTTGTTGGCACTAAACGCGGCTATCGAGGCGGCACGGGCAGGTGAATCTGGGCGTGGCTTTGCTGTGGTGGCTGATGAAGTGCGCGCGCTGGCTCACCGTACCCAGCAATCGACCAAAGAAATTGAAGGCATGGTGGCGGCGGTGCAGCAGTCGAGTTCGGAGTCGGTAGAAGGAATGCAGCTCAGCTCATCGCAGGCCAATAAGACGCTCGAAATTGCACGAGCTGCGGGCGAAGCACTGCAGCAAATCGCGCACTCTGTGTCACAAATCAGTGAGCGTAATACCTCGATTGCTGGTGCTGCAGAAGAGCAGGCGCAGGTGGCGAAGGATGTTGATAAGAACCTGGTCAATATTCAGGACCTTTCAGCTCAGACGGCATCAGGGGCAAACCAGACCAACGCCTCAAGTCAGGAGTTGTCACGTTTAGCGGTTGACTTAAGTGAGCTTGTGAATCGATTTAAGGTGTAAATCAAATCATTTTGTAAGTATCACAATGTAAAAACGAGCCTTAGGGCTCGTTTTTTTGCGCAGCGACTCTAGCTCTGTGAGGTTACTGCCTTGCTGGTTGTCATGTTAAAAATATTTGACATGTCTTTTAACGAGGCTATGCTATCAATGTTAAGTATTTTTAACATAAAAGGCATGTTTGCTTATCAGCGCTAACGAATGAATGGAGAGCACAAAGATGGCATTTCAAGAGAAATCAGCCTGGGTTATGCTGGGCATACTGCTGGTGTTGGCAGCTGGGTACTTTATGCAGGTAGGGCAGCTTTCAGCGGACGCGGGGGAAGTTATAAATCCTCAAGTGGCAGCGGTGGTCAAATTCACGGTCGCGATTATTGTCTGGTCAGTCATTAGCCATATAGCCTTAGCGCTGTTCTGGCCGAAAGATGCACAGCAAAAACTGGATGAGCGCGAGCGTCGTATTCACGACAGAGCAGGCCATTTGTCGGGCCTGGTGCTGGGTTTTGGTCTGGTCACGGCACTCGGCCACTTCCTTTTTGTGGGGAATGCCAACTTATTGTTCTACATGGGGTTTGCGTCACTTATTCTAAGTCAGCTTAGTGAGTACGTATTCCGCATTTTCAATTATCGACGCGCATTTTAGGAACCACGATGGCTACTACTCTGCCGATACGAAACCGGGTTAAAGTAATGCGTGAAGCGCACGCGAATATGACTCAGGCTGAGCTTGGCGACGCCGTCGGCGTAACCCGCCAGACAGTGGCTGCGATTGAACAGCGCCGCTACTCCCCGTCACTGGAGACTGCGTTTCGCATGGCCAGTGTATTTGGTTGCCGGCTGGACGATCTATTTGAGTACGAGGGTGATTAACGCTAGGCGACGCTCAATGAAACATCAGGCAACGACGTCATCGTTCAATGAGGTGGCGCAGCGTCGGCTCAATATGCACCTGAAGGCGTAAGTCGGCAATATCATCGGCGCGGGTTTTGCCAATATTAAGCAGTGCCAGCGGTTGTTGCGCTTGATGGGCCTGACGTGCAAAGCGAAAACCAGAGAAGACCATCAGCGATGAACCAATAACGAGCAAGCCGCGGCTGTTAGCCAGCGCTTGCTGCGCTTGTTCGACCCGGGCACGGGGTACATTGTCACCAAAATAGACCACATCTGGCTTAAGAATACCGCCACATGCCATGCAATCAGGCACCAGAAAGTCACTGAAGTCCCCTTCAAGATGTGAATCACCGTCAGCCCCTACCTCCGGGGTCATTTCTGCATAGTGGGTATTCAGCGCCAGGCAGCGTTCGTGCATGTGCAGACGCGGGCTTCTCTGCCCGCATTCCATACACAGCATAGCGTTGGCGTCACCATGTAAGTCAATCACCTGGCTCCCGCCAGCGCGTTGATGCAGACCATCGACGTTTTGCGTGATAATAGTTCCGATGAGTCCCTGTTGTTGCCAGGTCGCCAACGCTGTGTGCGCTGAATTTGGTTTGGCCCGGTATAAAGTCGGCCAGCCATGCAGGCTGCGCGCCCAATAGCGTTGCCGCGCTGTGGTACTGCTCATAAATTCCTGATGCTGCATCGGTGGTGCTTTTTTCCACGCGCCCTGGCTGTCGCGATAATCCGGAATACCGGAATCAGTGCTGATCCCAGCGCCGGTGAGTACGGTCAACGGCGCTTGGTGGCGCAATAAATTGAACAGCTCGTCCGCCGCCTCGGCGATAGTGTTTATATGCATACCATCTCACTTCATACTGGTTCTTAGCTTTTCATAGTGCCAAGCATAGGCGTAAGTTTGAAGCTTTTTGCTTGGTGTGGTTGTCAGACCGGTGTAAACGACTGCATGATAGAGCAATTATTTGACAACATTGAGTCAGCCTATGAACTTTTCAAAGGTAAAATTTCCGGCAGTTGCTGCATTCGCGTTGACCGTTGGGGTTACTGTCAGCGGTGGTGTAGCGCATGCCAGTGAGGATAAAACCGATGCTACCCTGGATGCCTACGCAGCCGGTTACATTAGTAACTTTGTCTGTAGTGCAGTGTTTAACGCTGCTAGCAATACCGCAGACAATGTCCCCAGCGTTAACAAAACGCTGGAGCAGATTACTGAACACGAGTTAACCGGTATTTATGACGTTGTGGAAACGAGGATCCATGATTTATTAGAGCAGGGGGCATTGACCATTGACGACGACACCCGCTCGGTTGCTGTGGCTTATGCGTCGGACTCGGCCGCACAAGGTATGCCACCGCGGTTAAGTGTCTGGCGCCCAGCGCTCGGTTGCGTTGACTTACCGGTCGGCGCAGAGGCGGAGGCGGCAGCACATGTCGACGGCCTCATGGGGGACTTAGCCACTACCCAACACCCGGCAACGGATTCCGGCGAACCCTGGCAGACGCATGCGGATCTGAATGGCACATCGGGCAATGCTGAGCTTGATCAGGTAGTCGAGTCAGCATTTAGCGACCACTATGGGTCTGGTGCACGAACCTCTGCGGTCCTTATTGCAAGCCCGAAGGAAATCTTGAGCGAGCATTACCTGGATGGTTTTACCCCAACGACGTCCCAACGCACTTGGTCGGTGGCCAAAAGTATCGGTGCGAGTGTGGTCGGGGCTGCCGTGCAGCAGGACCTTGTCGATGTCAACGACGAAGCAGGCCTTGCCGCCTGGTCACATCCGGCTGACCCACGCCAGCGAATTACTCTTCAGCATTTGCTTCATATGAGCTCTGGCCTGGACAGTAATCAGGCAGGCAACCGCACTGACCGTATTTACATTGGTGGCGGCACTGTGGCTGATGAGGCCGTTGGTAATTCGCTGGAAAGCATTCCCGGTCAGCGCTGGAAGTATGCCAACAATGACACCATGCTGGCATTACGGTCACTGCGTGAACGCTTCGAATCAGTTCAGGATTACCTGGCGTTTCCGTTCACAGCAGTGCTGCATAAAATTGGTATGCGCCATACGTATCTTGAAGCCGACTGGCAGGGCGATTTCATTTTGTCGTCTCAGGTATGGACAACGTCACGTGACTTAGCGCGTCTGGGAGTTTTGCATTTACAGCAGGGGCAATGGAATGGTGAGCAAATCCTGCCGCAGGACTGGCTGCAGTATGTTTCGACCCCGTCACCAGCACAGCCTCCCACTCCAAATAGTCGCGGCGATGTGGTGCCTGGTTATGGAGCCCAGTGGTGGCTGTTCAATGATCGTATCAGCGGCATACCGGATGACACCATCGCTGCACGCGGTAACCGTGGACAATTCCTGATTATCGTACCAGGCGAGGATCTGGTTATCGTGCGCCGCGGCTACGACATCGCTGGCGAACCAGGTTTTGATGAGATCCAGTTTACCCGGGACGTGCTTGCGGCGTTGGGCAAATAACTAGAAAAGGAAGTGCAACCTCTGTTGAGCATGGCCAGTCGGCAAAGCTTACAGACGTTGCTCTTTGAGCTTAATTGATTACGTTAGCCAGCACGCTTTCTAATCGTAGCTGCTAAGGCGGGCTATAAAATTGCTGAGCTCACGTTGGAAGCGTTCGGGTGCAACGTGGAAGGTGTCGGCGTGGGTGCCGTCTTCAACAATGTATAGCTGGGAGTCAGCGTGATTTGAAGCTGCGTAAAGCTGTTCACCCATCGACACCGGTATATTGCTGTCGTTCTCTCCGTGAATAACCAGAAGTGGCTTGTTCAGCATATTGACGGCACTGGTGTTGTCGAAATTGATAGCCTCGTCGACATTCACGCTGGCAAGCCTGCCCAACGTATTACGCTGGCGAAAAACCTCAATCATTTCGCTGTCCGTGGTCACAGCCCCCTCAAGAATAACGCCCTGAACCCGTGGTTCCTGGCTAATGTCCATTGCCATCACAGAGCCAAGCGAGAGCCCGTAGACAATAACATCGGACTCTGCTGGCAGTGCGTTGATAATACTGCTGGCATCGTCACGCATGGCACTAAAGCTGGCATCGCCGCTACTCAGACCAAAACCCTGATAATCAATCGCAACAATGCTGTAGTTCAACTCGGCGAGACTTTGCAGTAAACCAAACCAGGGTTGCAGGGTCATGTTCAGTGCATTGCCATGGAGAATCAGTATGGTGGGTTGGTTTGGCTCACGGGCAAGGGTCAATGTATGCAGCTGCTCGCCGTTTTCGGTTGCCGTGAAGGATTCCTGATATCCCGCTTGTTCGGTAAGCAGTGCTAAATTTTGCTGGTCAATTTCGCTGCTGGGCGACACGATCATTTGCTCGGTTACGGTAACTGAGCAGGCGGACAACAACATAGCAGCGACAGCCAGTGCCGCCGCTTTACTACCAGATATGTATGACATGGATTAAGTTCCTTTTATTGGGTTGTATGCATAAGGGTTGCTCTATTCGGCTAACTCGCTGTCTATCCATTGCTGCACTTTGCGCTCCAGCATTGGTAGCGGCATAGCGCCACCTCCGAGCACCGCGTCATGAAAGCCGCGGATATCGAAGTTGTCGCCCAATGCGGCTTCTGCCTCACGGCGTAACTGCTGGATTTTTATCATGCCAATTTTAAATGACGTGGCCTGACCCGGCAGAGTCATGTAGCGTTCGATTTCGGTTTGGATGGCGCCTGCTGAGACCGGGGTCGTGGTAGCGAAGTAATCGATTGCCTGCTGGCGGGTCCAGCCTTTGCTGTGCAAGCCGGTATCGACCACTAAGCGCACCGCGCGCCAGAGCTCGGTGACCAGTTGACCAAATTCAGAATAAGGGTCCTGATAGGCGCCCATTTCTTTGGCTAGCCATTCAGCATACAACGCCCATCCTTCGGTATAGACAGTAAACCGAGCCTGAGTACGAAAGTTCGCAATATCAGAGGCCTGCTGAGCCACCGAGATTTGTTGATGATGGCCAGGAAAGCCCTCATGGTAGGCAATTGCTTCCAGCTCATTTCTGGCCATGGCCTGCATATCAATCAGGTGGGCGTAAAAAATTCCCGGGCGTCCATTATGTGGTGAGCCGCGCATGTAATGTTGCGGAGCGCCAGCCTGTTCGCGGTAGGCTTCGACCCGACGAACTTCTAACTCTATTTCAGGCAACAAACCAAAAAACTTTGACATTTGCTCGTTCATTGTTGCCAGATAATCACGCGCCTGTTGCAGATAGGCTTCGCGACCTTCGTCAGTATTCGGGTAAAAAAACTGTTCGTCTTCGCGGAAGAACTGAAAGAAAGCGTCCAGATCACCCTCAAATCCAACCCGTTCGCGGACATCTTCCAACTCAGCAGTAAGGCGGGCGACTTCGTCGAGGCCGATCTGATGGATCTGGTCGGCATTCAGCTCCGTGGTGGTATAAAACCACAACAGGTATTCATAGTAGGCATCACCCCCCTGATGGCGGCTAATGCCTTCGGGGTTCTCAAGCGTATTTGGCAAGTCGTCCTGTAACCAGCTAATTAAATTTTGATACGCAGGATAGAGTGCTTCGGTCAGGGCAGCTTGGGTATCTTCAAGCAATAAATCGGCACCACGCTCGTTGACGCTATTGGTCTCGAGCAAATTAGCGACCTTAGTTTGCGCATCCTGCCAAATCGGCGAGTCAGAACCTTCCTCAAATGGCACACCTGTTATCACGCCTTCGGCCTGTCGAATGACTTCATTGTAGGCAAAACGGGGAGGGCGTAATCCTTGTTCGGCTCGTTGCTGTGCTATTTCAACCAGCTCGTTGATACGCCCGGCAATAGCGCGAATACGTTTATTGTAGTCGCCCATATCCTGCATCGAGCGCACCTCGTGACTGCCAATTAAGACCTGCGGCAAGGTCGACTGTGGGCCGATCATTTGCTCAAACACATATTCTAGCTGACGGAATTCAGCCCCACGCTGCATTTGTTCATATTGGTATGCCCACAGATCATATGAGAGTTTCTCATCGTCACTGAGCTGGTCGTAATCGAATATCCGCTGCATTTGCTCGACACTGGAACCTTTCCATTCCAGCTGTTCAACAAATGCCGCATCGGAAACTTCATCTATCTCTCCATGACGTGAGTGATTACCACTACGTGACAGTTGCACCGGGCTAAATTCAAGTTGACGTGCATACTGCTGATCGAGCCATTCGGTCAGCGTTATTTCATCGCTGGCAGATTCCGGGGTGCCGCACGCTGATACAAAAACAGCGACCAGCGCTATGCCAATTGAGCTCAGGTAACGCATTGTTTTTACCTTATTTTAATAACCTGATCCCATACTGCCGAGAAAGTGACGTGTTGTAAATCAGAGCCTGCTATGAAAGCTGGCAGCTTGCGTGATCGGTAATTGCTAACCATAGTTAGAGGACAAATTCGTTGAACTTCTGTAATTAAGGTGGACTATGACCATTTTTGAAGAACTGAGACTCGACCACGATAAACAACGCCATTTACTGGACAAGTTAATGCAGACCTCAGGCGACGAAGAAGAACGGAAGGAAGGTTTTATTCAGTTAAAGCGTCAGTTGGAGCAGCATGCGGTGGCGGAGGAACGGTTTTTCTATAAGCCACTGATTGATCATGACAGCACCGTCGAGCTGTCGCGGCATGGTATGGCCGAGCATCACGAAATCGATGAACTGGTCGAAGAGCTGGAAGCGACGGATATGTCGTCGTCGGCCTGGATAGCGATCCTGAAGAAACTCGACCATAAAGTTCGTCACCACTTAGAAGACGAGGAGCAGGGCTTTTTTCAACAGGCCGGCAAGGTGTTAGCTGAAAGGGACAAGACACACCTGGCTAAAGAGTATCGTCAAAGCATGGAGAATGAAGGAATTTAACCGGGTGGTGAATTATTCCATAGCTTCCAGATAGCTCTCAATCGCCGACTGCAAATCACACACTATTGGAATGAAGGTTTGCCGTGTGGCGACATCCTGCAGGGTTTTTGATTCAGATTGCAGTTTCTTCATCAGGGTTAGCTGACGTTCACGCATGCTAAGCAGCTCGCGAGCGCCATGCAGGGCTCGCGGCTCTATTTGCGCTACCACCAGCAATGCATGGACTTCGGCCTGGAGATCAAGAATGCTTTTATGACCACGCTGGAATTCAGAGTAGGTCGTTTTTAGCTGAGTAAGATTCAGTACCGGCTCGTCCAGTAGCTCTTCTAACTTCCGTGCATTACTGAGTAAGTTACGAATATCGCCGTTTTTTTGCAGCATGCGTACGGTCGCCTGGTAGCGAGCGTATGGACGCATGTCGTGCTTCGAGCCGTGCGAATTTCGCCAGTGCAGACCAGCAAAAACAGCTGCTATAGTGGCCGCTATTGCAATATAAAACGAGAGAAACAGCATAGAAACGACATGTCCTTATGGTCTGACGCCGTGTAGGAATTCCATTCTGCCAGTAAGACTCTGAAATTTCATTTATTTTTTCAATCTGAGCGCTGAACATCATGCCGGATAGGGGTCTAGCGCTGAGTTATGATGGCTATATTACCCCGCCCAGTCTGCTCAACACGGATGATGCTATCAGAACTTTGCTGGTATCCGTGGATCTGATTGAAACTTCCGCTTTGAATTAAGCTGACGTTGCCATTGATTCCCGTCATTTGAAAGGCGGCGTCCCCTCCGATACCGCCGATCAGGTTTGCACTGCCACGCTGTTGCACTTCAAGGTAGTTATTTTCACCTAACATCAGCAATGCCAGACTATTGAGTTCCCCCTGCTGTTGCAGTGACACCTGATTGGTTGATTGAGATTGCTGCAAGGTTAGCGCGCTGGTCGCAGGCGCTGGCAAGGCGCCGTTGAGCAGGCTTTGCTCGAGCTGGTAGCCTTGCAAGGTCTGTGAGCTCATGCTCTCTACCAGCTCCATTAAAGCCGAGGGGGCGGCTCGGTCGCTGGGCGTTTGTTGTGGCGGTTCGATGGTCGCCAGTTGACTGATTTCGTTGTCATCAAGAATACGTACTTGATGTGCTGCGGGTACTTCAGCGGGAGCTGGTTCACTGGCGACCAGACTTTGGTCGGATGTTATTGGTTCATGCCATAGAAAAGCAGGCACCTGGTGGCCTGGTGAGCTGGGCTGATCCAGTGGCACTAACGGCCCGTATCCCTGAGGACGGCGACGTGGCCAGCGGCCGAGAAACGGACGCACACCAGCCAGCGCCAGAGGCGGGCGATTAAACGGGTAACGGATAGACGACACAGGTACGGTGTCTGCAAGCTCGGCAGTTGGTTGTGTATGCTGGCGAGCTGAGTAAACAAGCAAACCGACAGCTAAAATGCTTAGGGTCGCTGCTGTCGTGCCGAGTATTTTTATAGTAAATTTCATTGTGTTGCTACGTCCCTGAATCGTATGCAGGCCAACTATTTATGTGGCGTTAACTGGTATAGTAATTGGCTTATGCGCATACCGATATGGCCATTTCATCCTAATTATGGACTGAAATTTTCAGCTCAAACTCGATAAATCAGATAGTTAGTTGAGTTCTATATGAAATGCTGTAGGGCATCAGGGTTATAACTTACTTAAAGAGGAAGAACGCAAATGGCAGAATCTACCTATGTCCCGCCGAAAGTCTGGCAACAGGACAGTGAAAGCGGGGGTAAATTTGCCTCCATTAACCGGCCAAAGGCTGGCGCAACTCACGATAAGACATTGCCGCAGGGAAAGAATCCTTTGCAACTCTATTCGCTGGCGACTCCAAATGGGGTCAAGGTGACGGTAATGCTTGAAGAGCTTCTGCAGGCGGGTATCGCCGAGGCTGAATACGATGCGTATTTGATCAATATTATGGAAGGTGAGCAGTTTAGTAGCGGCTTTGTCGAAGTAAATCCGAACTCTAAAATTCCGGCATTAATGGACCATAGCACGCAGCCGCCGACCCGGTTATTTGAATCCGGATCAATTCTGTTGTATCTGGCAGAGAAGTTTAATGCATTTCTCCCCACGGAACAGGCCCAGCGAACCGAGTGTTTAAACTGGCTGTTCTGGCAAATGGGCAGTGCGCCGCTGTTAGGCGGTGGTTTCGGTCATTTTTACGCATACGCGCCGGAGAAATACGAGTACCCGATAAACCGCTACACCATGGAAGTTAAACGACAACTGGATGTACTTGACCGTCAGTTGGCTGAACAAACTTATATAGCTGGTGATACCTATAGCATTGCTGATATCGCTATCTGGCCATGGTATGGCGCTCTGGTAATGAATGAAGTGTACGAGGCGGCTGAGTTCCTTGATGCAGATTCGTATCCGAATGTGTTGCGCTGGGCCAGAATGATAGCCGAACGCCCGGCGGTTCAGCGCGGGCGGAAGGTAAACCGGACCTGGGGTGAACCGGATGAGCAGGTTCATGAACGTCACAGTGCTGAGGACTTTCAACGCGGCTGATTAAATAGCCGGTGAGACCGATCAATACAAACCCGAATTTAATACCCTTACCCAGAGCGAGTTTCGGGTGAGGGTATTTAAATTAAAAGTCTTTATAAATCAGATGAATAGCCTGATTAGCTATTTCTCACTGCTTGATTCATAGGGCATTATCAATCCATTTGGGTTAGACAATTGCAAGTAAACCGGGTTTGGTCCTATTTCTAAGCTATTAAAAACTAATACCTTTCTTGTTCGGCCTCTAATTTTCTACAAATATCATGTCGCCCTAAATTACGATTGTCGCAGGCAGTGTTGAGCCTACACTGAGTCAGTGAACGACGATGCTGGTAAGTATCTGAATTCAGGTCTGGCATTCAATGGTTGAGTGTCAGGAATAGGTTGATACGCATACTAATAATAAAACGTCGGTCAGCCTGATTTTAATACAGAAGGCTCTTATCATGTCTACTCTAACAATCAAAAAATCAGTATTAGCGTTAGCCGTTTCAGTTGCAATTTGCGGTGTCGCTTCAGCAAACCAGACGGACTTAACGCAGGACGGATCGCAAAATACGGCGCTGATTACTCAGATCGGTGCCGCCCAATCCGTTGTGGCATCTCAAATCGGTGTGATGAATGATTTGGATTTTACTCAGGCAGGGATTGGAAGCTCGCTTGACGCGTTACAGGACGGGTACGATAACCAGGCAGTTACCTGGCAGGAAGGTGATGACAACAGTCTTGACCTGACTCAGCTAGGCGCCGGTGCTGGTAACCGTATTGATTATTTTGCTCAAGGAAGTAATAACTACGGGTCGCTGTTCCAGTCGGGTTCGAACGATATCCAGGCTGAGGTGTATGGTGACTATAACGGCGTTAGTGCAGAGCAGCACGGTAGTAACAACCAGGTTGAAACCTTGCTTGAGGATACCAACAACAGCCTGAACGCCTATCAAAGTGGTGATGGCAACCAAAGCCTGAGCTACGTTAGCGTGGCTAACGACACGGCGATTGATACCTGGCAAAGCGGTCAGAATAACTATGCCAGTGTTGATGTCTACACCCGTTTAAACGGCTCAAACTCAACCTTCAATACCTTCTATATTGAGCAGGATGGTAATCAGAACATCGCTGAAGTGGTTCTCCGCGGCGATGACAATTTCATCAGTGCGGCTCAGTATGGCTCGGACAACGAAACCTACGTTGATCAGATCTATCACCACAGCACCTATATTGACAGCGTTCAGGAAGGGACCAGTAACTATCTGGCTATTTCCGTTGCTGGCAATGACAACCAGTACATAGGTTCGCAGTGGGGTGACGAGAACACGTCTGAAGTTGAGTTTTCATCACGCCACAACGATGTTCAGGCCGAGCAATTTGGTGAACTGAATAGCCTCACCTTGCTGGTTTCTAATATCCGCAATACGGCCAGCTTTGGTCAGTACGGCTCCAGCAATACCATTCAGGGTATCGGTGGTGGCGCCTTTGAAGTAGGCGGGGCATGGGGTGACGTTGACCTGGTTCAGGTGGGCAGCAATAACCTGATCCAGGGCCACCAGCTGTCGGATAACAGCAGCATGAGCATAGCCCAACTGGGTACGGCCAACTATGCACAGGTGACTCAGAACTAGTCTGACGACCTGAAAGAAAAACCCCGGAACCTGAGTCCCGGGGTTTTCTATTTTTTTCGCGCCTCCGGTTCAGGAGGGATTAATTTTGAGCCAGCACCACCGAAAACATCTTGTCAGGTGCATGCCACCATTCCACGGCCTGCCAGCCCGCCTTTTCAAGCAAGCTTTCGAACTCGTTCTGGTGATACTTGTAGGAGTTCTCGGTGTGAATCGTTTCTCCGTCTGCAAAGTTTATTTCACGCCCCGCGACGTCGACACGTTGTTCTCGGGTGGCCACCAGGTGCATCTCAACGCGGCCTAAGTCAGAATTGTAAAAAGCACGGTGTTCAAACTGGTCGAGTTGAAAGTTCGCATCCAGTTCACGGTTTATACGTACCAGCAGATTCTTATTGAATGCAGCGGTAACCCCTTTGCTGTCGTTGTACGCCATTTGCAGTACATCATTTGGCTTTTTGGTATCGACCCCTAACAGCATATATTGGCCCTGGCCAAGGGTCTGTCCGGCGTTCTGCAGAAAGTGGGTAGCATCGGCGGGGGAGAAGTTGCCGATCGTTGAACCTGGAAAAAAGCCCATGCGCTTGTCGTCACTGGCTGGTAGCCGCAGTGCTTCTGTGAAATCACCTTCCACCGCCGTGACCTCGAGATGTGGATAGCGTGCTTTTAAATTAGTACTGGCCAGGGCAAGGTGGTCGCCTGAGATATCAATCGCGATGAAGCGGCTGATTGCGCTAATTTTGTCCAGCAGGGGTTTCACTTTATGCAATGAACCAGCGCCGAATTCAATCACTTCTACCGGCTGACGAAAGCGGTCAGCGAGCGATTCGGCGACCGTCGGGAGCATTGTCATCTCGCATGCATAGGGGTAGTACTCATCCAGCTGGCAAATCTGATCGAATAGGTGAGATCCACGCGCATCATAGAAGTACTTTGGTGATAGCTGTTTTTGCGGCTGACTCAATCCGGCTAACACATCGGCTAAGAAGGTGTCGGACGGAGAGACGACGGGATCATTGTTTTGGGTTGGTAAACTGCTCATCTATACCTCGTTATCGAGAGTCATTGCCAGCCGTACGCCGCTAAACTGCCAGCGTTGATACGGGTGAAAAAAGTTACGATAGCTACTACGGATTTGCGCTGCCGGGGTCGCGCAGGACCCCCCCCGCAAAACCATTTGGTTGATCATAAATTTACTATTGTATTCGGCGAGCGCGCCTTGCGCCGGGGTAAAACCGGGGTAGGGAAGGAAAGCGCTATGAGTCCACTCCCAAAGGGTTCCAAAAAGCTGTTGCAAACCGCTCTGCACTGGCATTGCAGGGTGGTGCGCGGTGTCCACAGTCAGAAACTGTCCCTGCGCTTTCGCCTTGGCGGGTTGTGCTGTTGCCGCCTGTTCCCATTCGGCTTCAGTTGGCAGGCGCGCACCTGCATAACGCGCATAGGCGTCTGCTTCGTAATAGCTGACATGGCACACCGGCTCATCCAGGATAACCGGGTGGCGACCGCGAAAGCTGAACTGGTACCACTGGTTATCCTTTTTGAACCAATACAGGGGCGCCTGCCATTGCTCTTGCTGAGATAAGGCCCAACCTTCTGAAAGCCACAGTTCAGGGCGCTGATAACCGCCGTCTTTTATAAACTGCAACCACTGGCGGTTGCTCACCAGCTGGTTTGCCAGGGCGAAGGGCGCGTTATATACCTGGTGCTGCGGGCGTTCACAATCGTAAGCAAAGTTATCATCGCTGCCGTTGTCAGCGGCATGCCCAATGTCCACCAAGCCGCCGTCAAATTCAGTGTAACCGTGGTCGGTAACGCTGTGGCGCTTAACCGCAGAGGCAGAGGTTAAACCTTCGGCATAGGGGTTCAGCGACAGCGCGTGTTTAATATCCGTCAGAATCAATTCCTGATGCTGCATTTCATGATGCAACCCTATGGTCAGGACAGGTTTAAGGCTGGTCGGGAGGGTCGCGAGCAGCTCATCCATCTTCTCGTCGACATAACGACGGTAGTCGATGACTTCATTTAGCCCCGGTCGCGACAACAAGCCGCGTTGCGGCCTTGGGTGTCGCTCACCCACAGCATCGTAATAGGAATTAAAGAGGTACCTGAAGTGAGGGTTGAATACTTGATAACCAGGTAAATGAGGCTGCAACAGAAAGGTTTCAAAGAACCAGGTTGTGTGTGCCAGATGCCATTTGCTCGGGCTGGCGTCCGCCATCGACTGCAGCATCATATCTTCGGCCGAAAGTCCCTTTGTCAGCGCCAGAGTTTGTTCCCTGACTGAACGATAATTCAACATCAGTACTGCCTGCGGTTAAGAATCACTGGAAGTTCGTTTTCAACCATAGACGGAGAAGCCAGTTTTGTCGAAACTGGCTTCATCCGCCAATGCGGGACATTCTACTCCTGAGCGGCTGTTAGTTCCTCCTGCAGACGCTTGCCTTCATCGGCACGGGGCTTGGTAAACCGGGCAATACCGAGGTAAAGCACAGGGGTCAAATAGAGGGTAAAGAGTACCGCAATGGTAAGACCGCCAAATACAACCCAGCCGATGGCGCTGCGCGCTTCAGCACCCGCGCCGGAGGCGAGAATTAAGGGCAGCGCACCTAACAGAGTGGACACCAGGGTCATCATAATGGGCCGTAAACGAATACGGGCTGCTTCTTCGATAGCCTGGCGTACCTCGTAGCCGCGATCACGCAGCTGATCAGCGAACTCGACAAGTAAAATTGCATTCTTGGCGAGTAGTCCGATAAGCATGACCAGGCCAATTTGTGAGTAAATATTGATGCTGTTACCAGTTATAAAGAGCGCGAACAGGGCGGCTGCCAAACCAAAAGGCACGGTCAGCATGACTACGATGGCACTGTTGATACTTTCAAACTGGGCCGCCAGCACTAAAAATACGATGATCAACGCGAGTATGTAGGTGAGGGTCACTTCCCGTGCGGTTTCTTCAAAGGTTAACGCGTCACCAAGGAAGACCAGGCCGATTCCTTCAGGTAGTTCGGCCCGGCTCAGCTCCCGAATGCGCTCTACTGCGCGCTGAATTGGCAGCGTATTGGGCAGGTCAAAGCTCACTTCAATCGCGCGCCGCTGCACATGTCGCTCAAGCTCCGCGGCAACACCTTCCTCGGTGATCGAGGCCAGTGCTGATAACGCAACCAACTCGCCGCTGCGGGCTCGCAGATAGAGGTTACTCAGGTCACTGGGGTCATTAACCTGGCTACGATTTGCCTGCAGAATAATAGGGACTGCCTGGTCGCCGATATTCAAGTCGGCCAGATCATCGCCATTAATAGCCACGCGAAGGGTTGTTGAAATATCGGATAGTTCGACCCCTAAATCCTCAGCCCGGCGCCGGTCAATATTAACCCGTAACTGCGGCTGGGTGGGTTGATATGAAATTTGGCCATTGCCCAGCTCGGGGAGTTCCTCTTCGATACGTTGTGAGAAGTCGCGGGCAGCCTGATAAATTTGCTGGTAATCGTTGCCGGTCAGGGCGAACTCAATACCACCCCCACCGGGGCCTCGCATATTTAGGCTGTTGGCGCCGAAAGCTCTGCCTGGAGCGCCTGGAATAGCGCCTAGCGGTCCGCGGATTTCATTAATAATTTCCTGTTGCGAGCGCGACCGCTCACTCCAGTCGGTTAGCGGAACCGTGATGAAGACCCGGTTTGGATCCCACTGACCGACCACGGTATACAAGCTTTCGATTTCACCACCCTCAAGGTAAGGCAGCAGAATTTCTTCCATCCGGTCGGCCTGACGTTGCATAAAGGGCAGGCCTGCGCCGTCTGGCCCTTGCGCCATAATCCGGATCATACCGCGGTCTTCAGGGGGTAACAGCTCGTTGTCGATGACGCGATAGACACTGCCGGCCCCAATGGCGAGGAGCAAACAACCGAGCAGAACCCACCATGCGTGATTCAGTGCAATGTGCAGGGAGCGTCCGTAGCTGTCGATTAAGCGAGTCCCAAAGCGGGCGAGGATGCCTTCTCGGCCTTTGCTAAGTGGCAGGCGCGCGGTCAGTGCAGGTACTAATGACAAGGCGACAAAGGACGAAATAATCACGGCTGCCGCTAGTACGCCGCCAAATTCACGGAAAAGCCGACCTGCAGTAGAAGGGAGAAAGGCAATTGGCACAAATACAGCGGCCAGTACTGCGGTCGTTGCCACCACCGCGAAGAATACCTCGCGGGTGCCGACCACGGCGGCTGCACGCGAGCCTAGCCCAGAAGCTCGGCGACGCTGAATATTCTCGGTGACCACAATGGCGTCATCAACAATAAGGCCTGTCGCCAGGACCAACGCCAGCAAAGTAAGAATATTAATCGAGAAGCCGAGTAACCAGATAGCCGCGACAGCACCCACTAAGGACACCGGAATCGCCACGGCGGGGATGACGGTGGCGCGCCACGAACCAATAAACAGGCGTAAGGTAAAAATAACCAGCACAATGGTGAATGCCAGCGAGGTTACGACTTGTTGTACCGAGTCCTTGATAAATACCGCGTCATCGGTGGTGACTTGCATCTGCAATTCAGGAAATCGCTCGCGCACGTCGCCAAGTACTCGTGACACTTCATTGGAAATTTCAATCGTATTTGAACCGGCCTGACGAATGACACTGATACCGATAACAGTTCGCCCATCCAGGCGCACCATGCTGGTGGCATCAGCCGGCGAAAAGTAGACATCGGCAACATCGCCAACGCGGGTATCGCCAGTAATGACAATATCAGCCAGTTGTTCGGCAGTCACTGAGCTGGCATCGGCTCGTACAATAATTTGCTGGTCGGTGTTGCGTAAGCTCCCCGCTGGTACATCAAAAGGAGCCTGGCGTAAAACATCGGCAACCTGACTGGCGGTGAGATCATAACTATTCAGCCGCAGCGGATCTAACATCACCCGGGCAACGCGCTCGCGGGCCCCATCCAGCTGGACATCAGCAACCCCGGGGATATTCAGAAACAGCGGAGCCAGATCGGTTTCAATGCGCTCAGTCATGGTTTCAAGGTCGAGGCGGTCACTGGAAATCGAAATGGCGACGACCGGGCGCGAGTCACTGTCGGCTTTGATAATTGACAATCGCTCAACACCGTCCGGCAGATCACGCTCTATCTGGGCAATGGCTTCACGGGTTTCGTTGGCGGCATTATCGATATTCACGCCAGCGCGGAACTGCACCACAATGCGGGTACTGTCTTCTTCACTCGAAGAGTAGATGGCATGTACACCACTGACCCGGGCCGCGGCGCCTTCCAGCCGTGAGGTAACTTCGGTGTCCATGGTTTCCGGTGCGGCGCCGGGGAATCTCGCGCTGACGGTGAGCATCGGCATATCGACATCCGGTAACTCACGCACTTCGGTTCCGTTTAAGGCGGCAAAACCGGCAATGATAATCAGTAAATTGAGGACGATAATGAGAACAGGTCGCCGGATCGACAGGGTCGGAAGGTCAGAATGACTCGAATAGAGGGAGCTGTCGTTGTCTGCACTCATGCGTCATTGTCCATAGTCTGTGAACGCACGGCCTGACCCTCGCGAACGTTCTGAACACCTTCGGTAATCAGGGTCTGACCTTGTTCCAGATCGCCGTCGACTAACACGCGACTCCGCGTACGCTGTTTAATCTGCACATCGACCCGCTCTGCGCGACCGTCGGTTACGCGCCATACGTAGGGACTGGTTGGCCCCCACATCAACGCAGCTTCTGGAATACTGGCATAGGACTCACCTTCGGTTTGCAGGCTTACTCTGAAACTGGTGCCAGGCCGATATCTGTCGTTGGCATTGTCGATTAAGGCACGGATGCGAATAGTACGATTTTCACTGTCCAGCCGGGAGTCAATTTGTGCTACCCGGGCTTCGATTTCAGTGCCCTGTTGTTGCCAGGGGCTGACTCGCAATACGGCTTCTCGTTGTAATAACTCGAGGGCACTTTCGGGTGCCCGGAAATCGATGTAAAGCTGGTCACGGTGGTCCAGGGTCGTGATCGCAGTTTGCTCGTTGATCCGATCGCCGATTTCAACATCAGTAATGCCAACTACGCCATCAAAGGGGGCTCGTACCTTGCGGTCCTCAAACTCGGTTTCTGCTTCGGTCAGCTGGACTTGCAGCAGATCTCGCACGGTTACCGCATCATCCAGCTCACTTTGGGGAATGGCCTGCTGCTCCCGGCTTCGGGTGAGACGATCTACGGTACGTTCAGCATCCGCCAGTTGGATACGTGCACGGTCCAGCGCAACCTGCTGGCGGCGGGCGTCCATCTGCACCAAAACATCGCCCTTGCTGACTCTGCTTCCAGCTACGATGTTGACTTCAGTAACCCGGTCAGCAACCGCTGGATAAAGAATAACTGAGCGTAACGCCTGCGCAGTGCCCACCGCTTCGACGCGTTGCGTTTGTTGCTCAAGACGCAATGTTTCAGTCACCACCAATGCCTGCTCGTCAGATTGGGCGACCACGGTGCTGCTAAATAGCCAGCTAACGGTAAAGCAGAAAACCAGTGCATAGCGAAATTTTGAGTAGTCCATCAGGGGTCCGTGGTTGTCTTTGTTGTGTAGGTATACGGATGAATGTCGAAAAAGATTAGTCCGTTACTGATCTCTAGTTGATAATTATTCTCAACTAAGCCCCAGAGTGTCAACTGTTAAAGGAGACATGAATGACTAAAAATTACTTGTATTTTTCTAATGGTGAGCGTACTTTTATTGTAGTAGAAGTAGGGAGTTAGCTCCATGAGTCGTATCCGCACTCTGTTTATGTTTTTGTTTGTCGGCGCGCTGTTTAGCAGCGTTCCGCTGCAGAGTGTTGCCTCCATTGATGGTTATCACGATGTCGCACATGATCATCTGAGCCTGCTGCAGTCTCAGGATTTTGAGGGCGATGATCCGGATTACTTATTAGTTAGTTCCCTGCCAATAGCGCCTCTCAGCCCAGAGTCTGGGTTCTCGCGAACTTCGCCAGTTCAGGCGATTCCTGTTTACGCCCCTTATTATTCCAGAGCACCTCCTGTCCGACTGAATTTCTAAACCATTTTCCCCGGTCTTTTGAAATTTTAGGAGTGTTCTTATGAGCCACTATACAAGTTTAAGCTGGGCTGCAATGCCAGCACAGCTGCCGTTAGCCAAATTAAATGCCCGCACTAAGTTAAGCTGGAACGAACCCGCACGTATGGTGCTGGATAACTTTTCCGACCAGGACCCACTGCATGTGCATACCTCGACCAAACTGAAACATGCTGATGCCATCATGGACGGTGCGGGTGCTCGTTACATATGTGTCTTTGACCACCAGCAGCGACTTACCGGCGTACTTGCATTGCGCGATTTGCATGGCCGTCAGGCTGTGCGGCTGGCAAAGGAGCTGAGTATTGCCCACGATGACCTCAGCGTCGATTATTTGATGAAACCAATCAGCCAGCTACCGTTAATCACCTATCAGCAACTTGAGCGAGCGCGGATAGGGGATGTCGTTGCGACCTTACAAAAGAGCGGCCAGGACTTTCTGCTGGTGCAGGAGGAAGGCCAGATCGTCGGTCTGGTGTCATCATTAAATATTGTCGAGCGCACCGGGGAGTCGGTTCAGGTGCGCCACCATGTGGAATCCTTCGTCGATATACTGCATGCGATAAAGCACAGTGATGACATTGATTAACTCTTCGAAAAGGCCAGCATTTGCTGGCCTTTTTTCTATACTCAACAGCAACAGAAAACAGGAGGCACTATGCAGGTACCCAAGGTTGTTGTGGTTGGCGGTGGCGCAGGGGGGTTAGAGCTGGTAACCCGTTTAGGCAGCCAGCTTGGAAAGTCAGGCAAAGCAGAGATTACTTTGATTGACCGTGCCGCAACCCATGTCTGGAAACCTTTGTATCATGAACTTGCGACTGGCGTACTGAACTCGAACCTGGATGAAGTTTCGTTTCAGGGCCATGCAAAAAATCACCACTATCGTTTTGTCCGCGGCAGTTTGCAGTCCCTC
The DNA here is from genome assembly GCF_003986975.1 of Aliidiomarina soli. Lineage (GTDB taxonomy): Bacteria > Pseudomonadota > Gammaproteobacteria > Enterobacterales > Alteromonadaceae > Aliidiomarina > Aliidiomarina soli. Next base: position 352,307 of record NZ_PIPO01000003.1, read on the forward strand.
GATAGAGAACGTCAGGCGGTAACGCTGGCGCCTCTACTGGACGAGGAGGGCGATGAAATACTTCCGCAACGAGAGCTGGGCTATGATTACCTGGTGCTGGCGGTCGGTAGCGTGGCCAACGATTTCTCGATTGAAGGGGTGGGGCAGCATTGTCATTTTATTGATACCGCCGAGCAGGCGGAATCCTTTCGCAAGGCGATGCTCAATACGTTTTTACGCATTAATGATGCCAGTAGCAATCAACAGCGAGAGGTTTCAATCGGCATTGTCGGTGGCGGAGCGACCGGGGTGGAGCTGGCTGCAGAGTTAACCAAAGCGTCCGATATGCTGCACAGTTATGGCTATACCGATCTTGAGCACAGCCGACTGAATATTCAGATTATAGAAATGGCAGAACGCATCCTGCCGCCGCTGAGCGAGAAGGTGAGTCAGCGGGTGCATAAAGAACTGGAAAAGTTAGGGGTAAGGCTGCACACCGACACTTCAATAAAAAAAGCCACAGCCGACGGTTTATATACCAATGATGATGACTTCATTGCCACCGATCTCAGTGTCTGGGCTGCAGGCATTAAAGCACCTCCGTTTCTTGCTGAGCTTGGTTTAAGCTGCAATAAAAACAACACGCTGAATGTATCCGCAGCCATGCAAAGTGTCGATGATGAACGTATATTTGCCTTTGGCGACTGTGCTTATTGCCCTCAGGGCGAGGACAGTGCGGTGCCGCCCCGGGCACAGGCTGCGCACCAACAGGCTAAGCATTTAGCGGCAAATATAAAACGCTGTTTAGGTGGCGAGGCACTGACCGACTTTGTCTATCAGGACCGTGGCTCATTGGTCTCTTTAGCCGATTATGACGCGGTCGGCAGTCTGATGGGGGGACTGGCGCGGCGTGGTGTGTTTATTGAAGGGATCATGGCACGGCTGGCGTATTCATCCTTATACCGTATGCATCAAATGACCATTCATGGGGTGACCAAAACCAGCCTGACTATGGTCGCTGACAGCTTTAACTATTACCTCAAGCCGAGAATGAAGTTGCACTGATTTCATTTGTGTTACCTCAGGTTCATTTGCATTGGAAAAGCATGCATAATAGCGTCAGGTCTAATTAATTTGGGTACTGATTATGTTTGCACGAATAGGGTCGGCCGCACTGCTGACTGTTTCATTGGTATTTTCTGGCGCGTTATGGGCCTCTGGTGACGACAATGAGCAGACAGCACCTCCTGTAGTGGTTGAAGAGGCATCTGCAAACGAAGAATTGCAAAATGAAGATCTGCAAGAAACGCAGGAGCAAGATGGGGAAACGGCTGACAGCGCCGACGCCCCGGTCGTGGTAACGGAACCACCAGCGACGCAGCAGAGTTTTGTGGTTTACATTATGCGTCACGCCGAGAAGGAAGACAGCGAACTTGATCCTGAATTGACCCGCGACGGCTACCGCCGTGCAGATGGTTTAGCGCAAATGCTAAGCCAGGCAGATATCGAAGCTATCTACAGCACTTATTACCGACGCAGTGTCAGTACTGCGCTGCCTTTAGCCAGAGCTTTGTCGGTGCCTATTCAGTTTTACAAGGCTGATGCCAGCGAGCAGCTGCTGCAAAAAATTGAAAACGAGGCGGTTAACGCATTGGTGATCGGCCACAGCAACACAGTGCCGGACCTGTTACAGGGGATGGGTGCCACTGGAGACGAACTGCCTGAACAAATGAGTGAAGAACAGTACGGTGACCTGTTTCAGCTTTTTATCGATAGTGACAACGAAACACCAGTGCGCACTATTAGCTTGGTAGCCCCGTTAATTCTGGACGCTCGCTAACTGCTTTCAGCCTGTGCGACTGCCTGATTGCGGCCTTTTTGCTTGGCTTCAATAAGGGCGTCATCAGCCTGGCTGTATAGGTTTTCGAAGTTATCGGCGGTCGTTGAACTAAAGGCAATGCCGAACGAGCAACGGATGCAGACGTCAAATTTTTTATCAGCCACTTCAATATGAAGTGGCTTTTTTTGTAGAGCTTTACGAATACGCGCGGTGACATCGAGTGCAGCTTTGCCTGTAGCGCCGCGCAAAAACAAAGCAAATTCGTCACCGCCTATGCGCGCCAGCGTGTCTCCCGGGCGGATATGCTGGGAGAAAATCTCAGTCAGTCTGACTAAAGACTGGTCCCCGGTGGGGTGTCCAAAGTCGTCATTGATTTGCTTGAAATGGTCAATATCTATCAGGATCAGGCAGGCCGGGTCGCGCTGAACCTGTTCAAAATGGTTTTCGATAGCGGTAACGAATGCACGGCGGTTAAAGACACCGGTGAGTGCATCGGTATTGGCCAGGCGGCGCAATCTGCGCTGTTCCTGAGTGAGATCGTTGGTGCGATCAACCAGGTCGGTAATATCAACCCCATGCATAAAGAGATAGCCGGCGGTATCACAGGTTTCGCTGACCATGTACCAGCGTCCGTCAGTGGTGTCGAGCTGGAAACGCCGATGCGGGGCGCTACGTCGTTTGGTTTGTGCATGTTGCAGCCAGTCGTCGACGCAGTCTGTTTCGATTAGCGGCCCGCGTTGGGCGTTGAAACAGTCACGAATAATCTCAGCAAAGCTTAGTTTACGCTGGTCGCGGCTGGACAGGTTGAACAGGTTGCGCAAGCGGGCATTGGCGTAAAGTAGCATGTCGTCGGGTGAAAACCAGCCGAACAAATCGTCACTTCGCTCGAAGTAAACCTGAAGGTGTTCATGAGATGGCAGTTTATGCATGATTTTAATCTCACCAATGTTTGCATTAAGTATACGTAATAATTCGTGAAGCTGCGGTAAAAAGTTCATTAGCGCGTAAAACTTCTGTAAACCAGGCTGACGGACGCGTCATAAAGACTCAGAATTCTCTTCTATCAGGATCAGGGTTAATTCATTAGATGAGAGTTGAATGCGCTACCAAATTTATGTCCTTAACCGGGCAGATGAAAAAACACGCTTAGAACATTTTCGTATCCAGGCTGGTCGACTACGCCAGTCTTTTGTTCGTATTGAAGCAATGGGTAGTCAGGATGTGCAGGAAAGCGCTGACTACGCCCGCTATGACCAGAATCTCAATACCCAGCAGTATTATCGCTCAATGACGACCAGTGAAATAGCGACGTACCTGAATCACCGTATGGCCTGGCAACGGATGGTCGATGATGACCTCGACTTCGCTATTGTGCTGGAAGACGATGTGTTGCTGGCCAATAGCTTTTCCTACCTGCCACGCACCATTGCGCAACTGGAAGAGACTTGGCACGTACTTAAATTAGCGGAACCTTATGCACGAGTCAAAAGTAAGGGTATTGAGCGTTGCGGGGCGTCCACTCTGGTTCGCTATCCGCATATCCCGCTAGGAACCAGCGCCTATGTGATTACCCGGGATGCTGCTGAAACCATGCTTAACTGGAGTGAAAGTTTTTTCCGGCCACTGGATGTGGATTTCCAGTGGGCCTGGCAGCCGGGCCTGAAGGTTCGCGGTATCCGGCCTTATCCAGTGCAGATTAGTCACCGCTTAGGCCGTCTTGAAAAACCTGTGGCACTGATGAAAAAGCATCAGGTTCGGCGTCTGGTCGCATTTAAAGAAGGGCTGAAGTATCGCTGGCAACGGCGGATGCAGGACAACTAGCCATTGGCTTTAACACCTGAACTCAAGCAAAAGCCCCGTAGTCGGGGCTTTTTTGTTGGCTCGCGTCAGGATCGTTTACGGATAACGCCTTCCTGCATGGTTGATGCAACCAGGGTACCGGCCCGATTGAAAACCTGGCCGCGAACCAGCCCGCGGGCGTTGGATGCGCTCGGGCTATCAATGGCATAAAGCAACCAGTCATCCATGCGGAAATCACGATGAAACCACATCGCATGATCGATGGTCGCCATCTGCATTTTTGGTGAGGCGAAGCTTAATCCATGCGGCTGCAACGCAGTCGGAAGAAAGTTGAAATCTGAGGCATAGGCAAGCAGGTACTTGTGAATGCGCAGATCATCTGGCATCTCGCCATTTGCCTTGATCCACACGTAGCGCTTCGCTTCTGTTTTCTGTGGGTTGAACGGATTGTAGTCAGTGACAAAACGCATCAGGATTGGTTTGTCACTGGTGAATTTAGTCCGCAACGGCTCTGGAATAAGATCGGCGTGGGCACGGTGAACATCAAGGTCAGAGACCAACCCTTCAGGACCCGGTACATCCGGCATCTCAGCCTGGTGTTCAATGCCGTCTTCTGCACTCTGGAAGGATGCAGTCATATAAAAAATAGGCTTACCGTACTGAATAGCCTGCACTCGGCGGGTCGAAAAGCTCTTACCGTCGCGAATATTTTCCACATCGTAGACAATTGGTTTATGGGCATCCCCGGGACGTAAAAAATAGCTGTGCAGTGAATGGACCTGACGGGATTCTTCCAGCGTTTTCTTTGCCGCACAGAGCGCCTGACCCATCACCTGGCCGCCAAATAGCGCAGCAAAACCTAAGTCCTGGCTCTGCCCGCGATAAAGGCCTTCCTCAATGGTTTCCAGTTCCAGTAAATTCAGTAAGTCGTTGAGTACCTGGCTCATTGTGATACGTTTCCTTGTGCACAGTTTGCGTGAATGAAAGCAGTTTATCAGAACACCTGGTCTGATGTGAGTAGCACTGAGAGTATCTATGTAAATTTCCTGAATACTCTCTATTTAGCCTGCAACTATTGAGAAAAGCAGGATTTTTTCTATAGTTAAAGAACACTGATGGTCCCGTTGGATCATAAGAACAAGAAGTAATATCTGAGGAGAGGGTTATGGCAAGTCAAGACAGTCTCGGCACATTGAGTTCGCTCGAGGTAGGGGGAGCCACTTACCATTACTACAGCCTGCCTAAAGCAGCAGAAAAGCTGGGGAATATCAAAAAATTACCAGTCTCATTGAAAGTGCTGTTAGAGAATTTATTGCGCTTCGAGGATGGAGACACCGTCACTCGCGATGACTTACAGGCCATGGTTGACTGGCTTGGCAGCCGTTCCTCGACGCGTGAAATCGCCTACCGTCCTGCGCGGGTACTGATGCAGGACTTTACCGGGGTGCCTGCGGTAGTTGACCTTGCTGCGATGCGTGATGCAGTGGCCAAAGCGGGGTTAAATGCGGACAAGATAAACCCATTGTCGGCGGTCGATCTGGTGATCGACCACTCGGTTATGGTGGATAAATTTGGTTCGCCACAATCCTTTGAAGAGAATGTCGAATTTGAAATGGAGCGCAATAAAGAGCGTTACCAGTTTCTTCGCTGGGGGCAGAAAGCCTTTGATAATTTCCGCGTGGTACCGCCGGGCACTGGTATTTGCCATCAGGTTAACCTTGAGTACCTGGCTAAAGCAGTGTGGACCAAAGAAGAAGATGGCAAGACATTTGCCTACCCGGACACCCTGGTTGGAACTGATTCGCATACCACAATGATCAACGGCCTTGGTGTGCTCGGTTGGGGCGTCGGCGGCATTGAAGCTGAAGCCGCCATGCTTGGTCAGCCGGTGTCGATGCTGATCCCTGAAGTGGTCGGGTTCCGCCTTAGCGGTAAATTAAGCGAGGGCGTAACAGCGACGGACCTGGTCCTGACTGTAACCCAGATGCTTCGTGCGCAAGGGGTGGTAGGCAAGTTCGTTGAATTTTACGGTCCGGGTTTAGCAGATTTACCACTCGCTGACCGCGCCACCATCGCCAATATGGCACCTGAATATGGCGCTACCTGTGGTTTCTTCCCGGTCGATGAGGAAACCCTGACCTACATGCGCCTGACCGGTCGTGAGGAAGAGCAGATTGATCTGGTTAAAGCCTACTCACAAGCGCAGGGCACCTGGCGGGACGATTCGGTAGAGCCAGAATTTACCGAAACCCTGGAATTGAATATGGCCGATGTCGAGCCGTCGTTGGCGGGGCCGAAGCGTCCGCAGGACCGTGTTTCGCTAAGCGGCCTCAACGATGCGTTTGAATTGCTGATGGAGTCGTCCGGGGTCAGTACCTCAGATGAAACCAAGGTGCCGATTGAAGGCAGCGACCAGACGTTAACCCATGGTGACGTCGTGATTGCTGCGATAACCTCCTGTACCAATACTTCAAACCCCAGTGTGATGATGGCCGCAGGACTGGTCGCGAAGAAAGCCCTGGAAAAAGGCTTGCAGAGCAAGCCCTGGGTGAAAACATCGTTGGCACCTGGCTCTAAAGTGGTGACTGATTACCTTGAGGCAGCAGGTTTGGACCAGTACCTGGATGAACTCGGTTTCGACCTGGTTGGCTACGGTTGTACCACCTGTATTGGTAACTCAGGCCCGTTACCGGATGAAATCAGTAAGGCGGTTGATGAGGGCGATTTGATCGTGTCGTCGGTGTTGTCAGGTAACCGTAACTTTGAAGGCCGTATTCACCCGCAAGTTAAGGCCAACTGGCTGGCGTCACCACCGCTGGTGGTGGCATACGCGCTGGCTGGGTCGACGCGTCTTGATTTGAGTAAAGATCCACTGGGTGAAGATAAAGACGGCAATCCAGTCTATCTGAAAGATGTCTGGCCAACCGAGGCGGAAATTGCCGAGCAGGTGAAACTGGTCGCCAGTGATATGTTCCGTAAAGAATATGGTGCTACGTTATTTGAAGGGGATGAACACTGGCAGAGCCTGAATATCCCGGATAGCCTTACCTACGAGTGGCAGGATGACTCAACTTATGTCGCCAACCCACCATTCTTCGAAGGCATCGACAAGCCACTCAAGGCGCAGGAGGATGTAACAGACGCCTATGTGCTGGCACGTTTTGGCGACTCGATCACCACCGACCATATTTCACCGGCCGGCGCCATCAAACCAAGTGCTCCGGCAGGCGAATACCTGCAGAGCAAAGGGGTTGCGATTAAAGACTTCAACTCCTACGGGTCGCGTCGCGGCAATCACGAAGTGATGATGCGCGGTACTTTCGCCAATATCCGGATTCGAAACCTGATGGTCGAAGGCAGTGAAGGTGGGGTTACACGTCATGTGCCCAGTGGTGATGAAATGTCAATCTATGACGCGGCTATGCGCTATCAGGAAGAGAAAACACCGCTGGTGATCTTAGCGGGTAAAGAGTACGGCACCGGCTCCAGCCGCGACTGGGCAGCGAAAGGTACGCGCTTACTTGGCGTGCGAGCTGTAATTGCACGAAGCTTCGAACGTATTCACCGCTCAAACCTGGTGGGTATGGGCGTACTGCCGCTGCAATTTAAGGATGGCGAAAGTGCAGATAGCCTTGGCTTAACCGGCGAAGAGAAAATTTCGCTGAGCGGTACCCGCGACATTAAAGCAGGTCAAAGCGTGCAGGCAACTGCCAAGCGCAGCAATGGTGAAGAGGTTTCTTTTGAACTGCTTTGTCGCATAGATACTGCCAACGAAGTTGAGTACTACAAGAACGGTGGTATTTTGCACTATGTGTTGCGTCAGCTAATCGCAGCGTAAACTTAAACGAACAGCAAGGCAGGCTTCGACCTGCCTTGCGTCGTTTTCAGGCTGCACGATTTGTTGAACAAATGTAACCAGCTTGATAGCCTGAAGGCTTTTATTCGCGAGCGGTATGCCATGCAAAAACTGCTAATTGGAATCCTCGTCGTGATGAGCACTCTGGGCTCAGGCCTTCTGCTATCCGGCACCGCGTTTGCTGACACGGCCCAACCCGGGTTAACATTGCAGGGACCGGATAAGGTTCGCGAGGGGTACTTTCAACTCCGTGTAGATGGCGTTGCTGAAGAGGATAGCTTTGTTATTGAGCTTGCTTCCTCGGAGCAGTTTGCAACGGTCGAAAACACCTTTTCTCCCTTAGGCGCCTTTCGCCAGCTATCTCTTAGCGGTTTCGATGATGGTCGTTATTACTTCCGTGCCGTCCACTCCGGGACGGGCGAATACAGCAATATTCACCAACTGGATGTGGTTCATTACCCACTGTGGCAGGCATTAAGTCTGTTTACCCTTGGTGCACTGCTCTTTATCAGCCTGCTTGTGACCATGCTGATATTGACCCGCCGATCCGCTCGCAATCACAAGGAACCTAGTCATGGATGAATTTGCCCTCGATGCCCGGGTCGGGTTTGCCATCATTGTCGTGTTCGGACTAGCCTGGATAACCTTTGGCTGGTTTCTCGGGCGTAAGACCACCACCCATGAAGAGTTTGCTTTGGCGGGACGTAATGTTGGGTTCGCATTTGCCTCCGCTACGGCGATGGCAACCTGGGTTACCAGCAACACCACTCTGGTTGCGCCGGAACTGACGTTCCAGTTCGGTTTGTGGGGTATGGTGGGGTATTCGTTTGCCGCCCTCGGACTTATTTTGTTTGCGCCGATTTCAGCGCGGATTAAAACCTTGCTGCCAAATGGATACACCAGTGGGGATTTTATCCGTTTGCGCTTTGGTTTTACCGCCTGGTGTTTGTTCATGGTTATCTCGTTTGTCTATGCGCTGGGTTGGTTAGTCAGCCTGGGAATGGCCGGAGGGATCCTGCTACAGGCGCTGAGCGGCCTTGATTATCACATCGGAATGTCGGCGATTTTGTTTATCTGCGTACTCTACACCCTGTTTGGCGGGTTACGCGCTGTGATTGCCACCGACTTTATTCAGGCACTGATTATTATCACCGGTGTGGTTCTGGTCGCGGTGTTATTGCTGACCAATGTCGGCATGCCTGAGATCCACCAGAACCTTGCTGACCATCATCCGCGGCTGCTCGACCTGCTATTCCCGGCCGCCATTATGTTTTTATTTAATAATATCTTTTTTGGGTTAGGGGAGATCTTTCATTCCAACGTGTGGTGGTCAAGAGCCCTCGCGTTTAAACAGAAAGTTGCGTTCAGAGCCTTTTTAACCGGTGGCCTGTTATGGCTCCCTATCCCGATTGTGACTGGTTTCGTCGCTTTGGCGGCACCGCAATTGGGGATTTTCCCCGCCAGTCCGGATATGGTCGGGCCGACGGTGGCTGCCGCGGTACTTGGCACCGCTGGTGCCGTGGTGGTTTTTATTGTGGTTTTTTCGGCGCTGGCATCGAGCCTGGATTCACTGCTTGCTGCGACCTCAGATCTGCTAACCCGCGATATTTATCACAAGCACCTTAACCGAAAAGCCAACGACAAAACCTTGTTTCGTGCCAATCGCATCGCCATTGCTGGACTCGGCGTCGCCACCTGGATTCTGTGTTTGCCCCAAATTACCACGCTGGCCGCGTTGTTGAATTTCACTGGTGCCTTTGTCGCCAGCACGATCTGGCCCATAGTGGTCGGTCTGTATCAGCCACGGCTGGAGGGCAAATACGCGGCCGGGGCAATGGCGGCAGGCACGCTATGCGGCCTGGCTGGTTACTTTTTGATTGGTTTTTACGTCGCCGCGCTGATTGCATGTCTGGTCTCAGCGGTGATAACAGCGGTTGGCGTCTATATGAGTAAACAACATTTTGACTGGGATCTGTTAAATGAGAAGGAGCACACAGAATGATCTCCTTAACGGCATTAACCCTGATGGTATGGGCAGCAACCATTGCAGGTGCTTTAGTACCTGTGGTGCTGCTGGCGCTATTTTTTATTGACTACAAAGCAAAGACGATCTGGTGACTATATGAATGTAAGTGATGCCTCGTTTGACCGCGAGAGGCCTGATGTATACGGAGATGCACATCCTAAAGCGCTACTGCGAAGCGTCCAGGAAGATGGCGACTATCTGGTAAAACTGTCCAACCAGCATATTGTGTCGTCGGATCAGTTTTCGCGGGATACCCTGATCCAGTTGTTCCGGCTGGCGGCCAAGTATGAGAGCAACCCGACCCGGTTCCGTTCGCCGCTGCAGGGAAAAATCCTCATTAGCGCCTTCTATGAACCAAGCACCCGCACGCGGCTGTCGTTTGAAAGCGCCTGGCACCGCTTGGGCGGCGATATTATGTCAATCACTGACCGTTCCACCACTGGGATCGCAAAAGGTGAGTGTCTGGATGATGTCGCAGAAATGTTCAACAACTATGGCGACTGCGTGGTGCTGCGCGATAATAACGGCGAGTCATTGGAAAAAATGATGGATACGCTGCGCATTCCGATCGTCAATGCGGGGAACGGACGCGACGAGCATCCGACTCAGGCGATGGCGGATCTGTATGCGATCTTCAAATGGCGTCCGGAGCTGCTCGCTGCAGAGGTGCCTGAAGAGCGCAGAATTCGTATTGGTGTGATAGGAATACCAGGGCGCATGCGCACGGTGCGAAGCTTGTTAAAGAGCCTTGCGGTGTTTCATACCAGTATCAAAGAGGTGGTCATTATCCATGATGGCAGTGATGATGACGGGCTGTTTGACCCCGGGCAGCGTGAAGAACTTGAGGAGCGCGGGTTAACTATACGCCTGGCGAATGAGCTGGACGAGGTGCTACCGACGCTGGATGTAACCTATATCAACGCCATTGCCTGGGAAGGCGACGGTTTTGAAACCTATGGAAAGAAATTCATTTTAAATGCCGACTCGCCGCTTAAGCAGGACGGTATCATTTTGCATCCTTTGGCGCGTGGCGAAGAGCTGGCCAAGGATCTCGATAATACGTCGCACAACTGGTACTTCAGCCAGGCGCGTGGGGCGGTATTTTTACGCATGGCACTGTTAACCTGCATGGTAGAGCGTGCAGAACGTGTCATTGATGTAGTTTGACAGAGGACTGAACCCGTATGTGCGGAATTGCAGGTGTTTTTTACAACCAACCTAAACACATGATTGAGCCACAAGTCTTAGTCAATATGGCGGCCATTATGCACCACCGTGGTCCTGATGGATTTGGTTATAAAACCATAGCCGAGCAGGGCGTTGGTTTTTCCCATGCTCGTTTGTCCATTATCGATTTGGTCGGTGACCGTGGCCGGCAACCGTTTTTATCTGATGACAAACGCTTGATGCTGGCCCATAACGGCGAGTTCTATGACTTTAAACGTATCCGAGCGCAGTTAACGGCCGAAGGAGCCCGCTTTAATACCAAGAGTGATTCTGAAATTATCATGCAGCTGTATCCGCGGTTTGGCATGCAAGGCATGTTGCCCCATTTACGTGGTGAGTTTGCGTTCTCGCTGTATGATCAGGAAGAAGATACCCTGTTTCTGGTGCGCGACCGCTTTGGGGTTAAGCCGTTGTACTACACCCAAACTGACAAAGGCATTGTGTTCGGTTCTGAGCTGAAAACCATCTTTGCCCATCCGGAAGTGCCACGCCAGTTCTCAGATGAGGGTGTTTACCATCAGTTGATTCAGACCATGGTGCCCGGTACCACTGCGTTTGAAGGCATTCGTCAGGTGATGCCCGGGCATGTGGTCAGTGTTAAACGGGTCAACGGTAAGTTACATATCGAAGAGAGCAAATACTGGGACATGGAGTTTCCCCTTGAGCATGAACATGACAAAGACGACAAACGTGCTGACGAGTACGTTGAAGGGGTTCGCCGGGAGTTGTTAGAAGCGGTTCAACATCGCCTGACTGCTGATGTACCTGTGGGGTGTTATTTGTCGGGGGGCATTGATTCGTGCTCGATACTTGGGCTATCGGCTGCAGCTAGTCAGGAGCCGGTAAAAGCCTTTACCATTGGTTTCGATTCAGCAGCCTATGATGAAACACCAATAGCCCGCGAAATGGCCGAGGCAACCGATGCTGACCATCATGTGATGACGCTTGATTCAAATGACCTTTATGATCATTTTGAAACTACGCTCTGGCATACCGAGCGCACCATCTATAATACCCTGGGTGTGGCAAAATACCTGATGAGCCAGCAGGTTCGTGATGTTGGCTACAAGGTTGTGATGACTGGCGAAGGTGCTGATGAATTATTCGCTGGTTATCCGTCATTCCGCAAAGATCTGTTTATGTACGGATTGGACCATCTGCCACCGGAAGAACGTGCTAACTGGCAGGCCATGCTGGAAAAGAACAACAAGCTATTCAAAGGTGCCATGCTGGCACGGGAAGAATTTGTCAGCGATGCCTTCGTAGCTAAAATGGGCTTTACCCCCAGTTGCTTGCAACCCTGGCTGTCCTGCAGCGGTTTTGCGGATAAACTGCTGGCAAAAGACCGACGCCAACGGATGCAGGGCTATGACGCTGGTAAGGCGATTGCTGATACCCTGGATGCGGACATGCTGGCAGAACGGCATCCGCTCGATAAAGCTCAGTATGTGTGGACTAAAACCATGCTCGAAGGTCAGATCCTGACCTGGGGTGGTGATCGGGTGGATATGGCAAATTCGATGGAAGCGCGGCCGGCATTTTTGGACCATAAACTGGCCGAATACGCATTTAAGATCCCGCCTCATTTACGTATTCGCGAAAACAAAGAGAAATGGGTCCTGCGTGAGGCAATGAAAGGGCTGTTACCGGAAACTCTGTATAAGCGCGAGAAGTTTGCGTTTATGGCACCTCCAGCGCATACCGATCCGAAAAAATGGGCGGCCATGCGGGCCTTAGCGAAAAAGTACCTCAACAAAGAGTCTGTTGAAGAGGCGGGTTTGCTCGATCACGATGAAGTCAATGCGCTGTTTGCATTGCATGATGCGGATGATGCGCCGGCAGAGCTGCAGGTGCAACTGGACGCGGTGATTAACCATATGCTGGGGGTTCAGATCCTGCACAAGCAGTTTGTCGCAACGGATCTGCCAGCAAAAGCCGCAGCACGGGCTGACGAACTTGGTTGGCATGCCTAACTGTTGTAAGGCATCTGTTGGAAAGAGTGGTGAAAACATTGGTCGAACACATGGAAAAAGCCCCGCGAGGGGCTTTTTTTGTGCCTTTATAGCGCTATTCATGGATCGACTTTTCTTTTTAAGTGTTACGGTATAACATATCAATTGAAATGTTATACCGTAACTTTTTAACAAGCCTCTGTGCTTTGATTGTTTGGTATGACCCGTTCACCAACTACAAAAAGAGATAACCTCAATGATAACGACTATTTCCTTTCATCCCGCTAAGCTGGCCATGGCAATCAGTGCGGTTCTGCTGCTGGCAGCCTGTGACGACACCAGTATTCAGCCTATCGAGCATGATGAAGATCATGATCACTCGGATGACCACGAGCATGAGGACAGTGCCGCTGGGCGTCTTATTTTCATGGAATACGGTAACGATGCAACCCGTGCTTTTGTCTATGACCTCGAGGCCAATGAATTACTGGAATCGTTTGACCTGCAAAGCCCAGGCCGTTTGCTAGCAAGCCCGGATTATCGCTATGCAGTTGCGATTCAGCGCGATGCCGGGGTGACTCGCTTTGTGGACAGCGGGTATGAAACTGAACCTCATGGCGACCATGCACATTACAATGAGCTGGCTCCGGCATTATCGGGTTTCACTTTGACAGGAGAGCGGCCGACTCATTACGATTTTTATCATCACCGAGGGGCCCTTTTTTATGATGGTGCTGAGGGGATCGCCTCTAAAATTGAGGTTTTTTCCGACCAGAGTATTGTCGAGGAGCAAGTGCTGGCGGAGCTGGAGTTAAGCAGTTCGATGCATGGTGCTGCTGAGATCCGTGAAGACTATTTGTTCACTGCCAACCGCAGCGACGCAACCGCGACAGGTTTGCCCGATTCGGTTGAAGTCTACGAGCGTCATTCTGATCACTTCGATTTCGTCCAGGGTTTTGAAAATGAGTGTGTAGATTTACATGGCAGCGCCCTGAACGAGCAGCATGTAGCCTTTGGCTGTGGTGATGGCGTGTTGCTGTTGTCGGTAGCTGAAGATGGCAGCTTCGTGAGTGAAAAACTAAGCATGCCGGAAACGCTGGGAGGTCGTGTCGGCTCACTGTGGGGACATGAAGAGAGCCCGTATTTTATCGGCAGTGCAGGGCAGGACATGGTACTGATCGATGCGTCGACTGGTGAAAGCTGGCAGCTTGACTGGAAAGTTGACGAGGCGCGGGAATTTGGCTCTGTTGCGTTTAACTATACTGGCAATCGCTTTGCTGTTCTCGACACTGCAGGCGACATGACTATTTTCCGTTTACGCGAGCAGGACCATGAGAGTTATCCGTTTGAGTTGCAGAGTCAGTTCACGGTGGTGTCTGATACTCATGAAATGTCGCTGGCTATGACCGTGAGCCAGGTTAACCACCAGGCGTATATTGCTGACCCGGGGCATCAGAGAATTACTGTGGTTGATTTGCATGATGGCGAAGTGGTAGAGCAACGTGACTTAGATGTTGAGCCGGGTAGCTTGATTTGGACTGGCTTTACCTCTGAAGAGTCTCACGATCACTAAGCGTTGAGTCAGCCAAACTCTGATATCTATAATAAAAAAGCCCCGTAAGGGGCTTCTTTTTTGCTTTGAAGTGGCTAGCGTCTGGACGATAAGTCGGTGCGGCGTATCTGCACCAGGATGCCAAAGTTGGGATGGTCGAAGTAGTGCGTTTCGTGGCTGATAACCCGACGCAGTTGATTAAAGTAATAACCACGTAAGAAGCTCGCAGCTGCCTCTTCCTGACGTAAAGCCGCATTGGCTTGTGCTTCCAGCGAGGTAGCCTGCAACGGAACCTGCACTTCGTCGCGCAGGTTGAATTCGCCGTCAATGTGTAAGTAATTCCCGACCAGATAAATGTGCATTAGCCCGTCGAATTCCCATACATCCTGTGGCAGATTGGCTGGAGGATTAGCCGGTCGTTCTGGTAATCCTGCCGTTTGCCGGTCTGGGCGGCTAAACGGTGTCTGACCTTGTTCAATCAGGTTCAATAAGCTGTGAATTCGTTCCAATGGAGCATTTTGTTGTTGTAACAAAAAGTTAGGGTTGTCGCTACGGTCAGCGACGACGCTGTCAAAATCATGGGCAAAGCCAAGGTAATCGTACTCGCTGGTGTAATTCTGGCCGCCAAATAAGCGGATCTTACGACCTTGGTTGCGACTGTATACGGGCTGGCGCCAACTGGTGTGAAGCAAGGTAGACTTACCTCGTTGACGCTCCAGTTGTTGGCGTAGCGAGTTTAGTTCAAAGCTTTCAGTTGGCATCAGGAAAGGCGACTCAGTGCTGTAGATGTCACCACCTTCACCATTGATTTGCTGCGCGGCCACTTCGCGCATTTGAGATCGTTGCGAACCCGCTGCTCCGCTGATACCGAATGCGCCGGTGATCAGGGCTTCTTCAATCGAGTCTCTGCACAGTGATATCTGCTGGCGCTGGCCTGTAATGAATGCAGGTTCGCTGAGAATACGTAAACGCTGGACAACTTCAAACCAGTGATTTTCGTCATCTTCTGTACAGGTGGGAATGATCTCTAGCGCCGGGGCCAGTTGTTCACGGCGATAGTCGTTGAGCAGGTCGAGGTGATTCCGCAAAGGAACAGGCCGGAGTTGTAGCGGAAAGTATTCCTCATCGGCATGGCGCTGTGGATCCTGCTTAAAAACCAGCACCTCAATCTCAAACCAGCGCAAATCAGCGCCAGGCTGATCATTGGCGTGTGCTGTAGCGCTCGTTAACAGAGCACTGGCACAGAGGGTTGCTAAGCATGCGCTGAAGCTGCGCTTGGCGAAACCAAAAGCAAGCCAGCTGCGGCGAACTGACCTGGTCAAAGAAGATGCTGTACGTCGCTGTGCGTTCAATCCTGTTTCCTCGTACCTGGTGGTTATTAAGCGGCGGTTAACTGCTGAAGTACTGACTGTATCAGTTTTACCCGTGAATGAGTATCTTCCACACCCTGCTTGACTTTAAGCCGGGTCGGACCGTCCATGGCAAAGGTCGCCGGGTCTCGTTGCAGCATTTGAATAATGATCGCTGGGTCGACCTTAGCGTCCTGATTAAATTCAATATGCCCGCCCTGGGGACCGATCTCAATTTTACGTACGCCGATGGGTTCTGCACGCAGCCGGATCTCGCTGACCCGAATAAGATTTTTAGCCGCATCAGGAAGCAGGCCAAAACGGTCAATCATTTCAATCTGCAAATCTTCCAGTTCCGCCTCTGAGCGTGCTCCGGCGATGCGTTTATACAGGCTAAGGCGCGTATTGACATCGGCAATGTAATCGCTCGGCAGCAGGGCCGGAATGCGCAGTTCAATTTCGGTTTGCTGTTTAAGCAGCAGGTCAATACTAGGTTCTTTACCCGCTTTGAGCGCTTCCACTGCTTCTTCCAACATATCCATGTAGAGTGTAAAACCAATACTTTCAATCTGACCGCTCTGGTCATCGCCAAGTAATTCTCCGGCACCGCGAATTTCCAGGTCGTGGGTTGCAAGCACAAAGCCGGCACCGAGGTCTTCCAACTGTGCGATCGCTTCAAGCCGTTTCACTGCGTCTTTGGTCATCCGTTTCGGGTGCGGTGTCAGCAGGTAGGCATAGGCCTGATGATGTGAACGACCGACACGACCACGTAGCTGATGCAGCTGGGCCAGACCAAGGTGGTCAGCACGGTCCATAATGATGGTATTGGCGCTAGGAATGTCGATACCTGTTTCAATAATGGTCGTACATACCAGTACGTTAAAGCGCTGATGATAGAAGTCGGCCATGATGCGTTCAAGTTCACGCTCGTTCATTTGACCGTGAGCTGTGGTAACGCGCGCTTCAGGTACCAGCTCGGTGAGCATTTCCGCCGTACGCTGAATACTTTCCACGTTGTTATGGAGAAAATAGACCTGACCGCCGCGCAAAACTTCACGCAAAATAGCTTCACGCACAGTTGCCTTGTCAAATTCGCGGACAAATGTCTTTACTGCCAGTCGCTTGGCTGGCGGTGTCGAGATAATCGATAAGTCGCGAATACCGTTCATCGCCATGTTGAGTGTGCGAGGAATTGGTGTCGCGGTAAGGGTAAGAATGTCCACTTCTGCACGCAGACGCTTAACCTGCTCCTTTTGACGCACGCCGAAACGGTGTTCTTCATCTACCACCAACAGGCCTAAATCATGAAACTTAATGTCTTTTTGGAGTAATTTATGAGTGCCAATAACGATATCGACTTTGCCAGCTTCGAGGTCAGCCAGCACGTCGAGAGTTTGTTTGGTAGTTCTAAAGCGGGATAGTACCTCGACCCGCACCGGCCAGTCGGCAAAACGGTCGCGGAAGTTCTCATAATGTTGCTGCGCCAACAGGGTGGTGGGCACTAACACGGCCACCTGTTTGTTGTCGTTGATGGCGGTAAAAGCTGCGCGCATGGCAACTTCTGTTTTCCCGAAACCAACATCACCACAGACTAGTCTGTCCATAGCCCGCGGCGCCTGCATGTCGGCGAGGACAGCGTGAATTGCCTGCAGCTGATCATCGGTTTCGGTAAATGGAAAGCCATCGGCAAAGCGAGCATGGTCGCTGTCACTAACCTGAAAGGCATAGCCTGGTTTGGATTCGCGTTTTGCGTACACCGCGAGCAGCTCGGCGGCAACATCGCGGACACGCTCTGCGGCTCTGCGTTTGGCTTTCTCCCAGGTGTCGTTACCTAGTTTGTTCAGTGGTGCGCTTGATTCTTCGCCGCCACTGTAACGGCTGATGAGGTGCAGTGCAGCGACTGGCACGAATAGCTTGGATTGCTGGGCGTATTCGATACACAAAAATTCGGTGGCGGTGCCACCTGCATCCAGCGTTGTCAGACCCTGGTAGCGACCAACGCCGTGGTCGAGGTGAACCACCGGCTGTCCAATCGACAGCTCAGCCAGATTTTTAATTAAGGCATCGGCAGATCCCGCCTGGCGGCTGTCCTGACGGCGGCGTTGCGCGATCTTGGCGCCGAGCAATTCACTTTCAGTAATAAACCACAGGCTTTGTTCGGGGTCGCGGGCATAAAACGAATGTGCAACCGAGCTGACCACAATCCCAGAGTCGATATCTGCGTGGATAAAGTCGCTAAAATTTTTGACCACCTGGGGGTGAATACCAGCCCGTCCGAGCAGTTCGAGCAAGCTCTCGCGCCGGCCTGCCGATTCGACGGCAAAAAGAACACGTTCGCCTTTTTCCTGCGCCTTTTTATACAGACTGCGGATCCGCGCCAGAGGGTCGTCGGCTTTATGCTCAATTTGAATCTCGGTCACTGCCTTGGTGGCAAACTGAACGGGCCCTGGTTGGCGGGTCCCTTCCGGCACGCCAAGGCGGATACGCGGGCGGCGTTTAAATTCAGCGTTTAGCTCTTCGCTGCGGATAAACAGCTGGCCAGGCGGAAGCAAGGGCCGGTTCTTATCCCAGCGGCGGTCGTCATAACGGTAATCAATATCCCGCCAGAGTTGCTCCATCTGCTTTTGCAAATCACCTTGGGTAACCAACAGGATATCGTCCGGAAGGTAGTCAAATAAGGTCGCAGTAGAGTCAAAAAACAGCGGCAGATAGTATTCGATGCCAGCGGGCAAACTGCCCTGGCTGACCTGCTGATAAACCGATTCTCGCGCTCTGGATGCGTCAAATTGCTCACGGTACTGACGCCGGAAAGTTTCGATACCGGCGTCTGCAGTTGGGAATTCATGTGCTGGCAGCAAATGGATGCGTTCAACCGGGGCCGCGGAGCGTTGGCTGTCGACATCGAACGGGCGGATGCTATCAATGTCATCATCAAAATAATCAATTCGGAATGGCTCGGTCGCGCCCATCGGGAATAAATCAATAATCGAACCACGCACACTGCATTCGCCATGTTCCATCACCTGGTTTACAAAGCGATAGCCCGCCTGTTCTAGTTGTGCGCGAAACTTCTCCAGCGGCTTGTTATCACCGGGTTGCAGAATAAAGGCTTGGCCTTGCACGTAGGACGGCGGGGCGATGCGGTGAAGCAGGGTATTTAATGAAACAATCAGGATACCCTGTTCACTCTCGGGCAATGTTGCCAGCACCCGTAAACGTTCGGAAATAATATCCTGGTGTGGCGAAAAGGTGTCGTAGGGTAAGGTTTCCCAGTCTGGAAAGACGCTGATATACGGCGCCAGGCGCGGGGTGAAGAAGCGAATTTCCTGTTCCAGCCGATACGCAGCAGGGGCGTCAGCAGTGACCAGTAAGATCCGGCGCGGTTCCCGCTCTGCCAGAGAAGCCAGGGCGAGAGCGCTGCTACTGCCTTCTAACTGGCGCCAGGTTTTGTCTTGCTCGTTGGCCGGCACTGCGTCGGCCTGAAATACAGAAATTGCTGCCATGAATGATAATGCACACGATCAATGCTGGAAAAGTCGCTAGTGTAGCAAAAAGCGTTCTGTTTAGGGCTTATTTGCACGCTCGCTTGCACGTTTTTTTAATAGCCGGGTTTGTGCATGTAATGCGGCACGTACCATCAACTCCTGGTCTTCCTCGCGCAGACGGCGAAACAGGGCTGTGACTCGGTAACCATCTCCATTTTGCTCGCAGTCGATAATCTCGCCGTAACCGAAAATGGCAGCCGATTCTGCACTCAGAAATAGTTTTAGCTGAACCAGTTGCCCCGGCTCAAATGACGCGGCGGAATAAAAGCCAATACCGGCGCCACCGTATTCGTATGCTTGATAACGATAGTCGGGGTCGTCTTCATAACGTAGCAGGTAGCCTAGCAGCGCATTCAGCTTTTGATTCTGCTGGGTGAGTATATTAAGAATTGCCTGACCGGGTTCGCCGAGCGAGCGAATTTGCTGCCAGGCAGCCTGATCCGTTTGCTGCAGTTCACCAGCCATGCGAAAGACCAGGGGCAACTCACTAAGGAATACCTCTTCATCTGGCAGACCTGCTTTGTCGTCCAGTGGAATTACATTGATATCGAGTGCTTCTTTTATGGCGAAGTACTCAGCGTATTCGTCGCGGGCCTGTTGCAGATGGTCAGTCGATGTTGTCATTTGTTACTCGTTTGCCAGTTGTGCCATGGGCTTATTGTCTTTATGCTTTCACACTTTACTTTAGCAAACCAGACTTGAACAGGCGCAATCATATGTTTCAGCCCGCTCCGTTGTTTTTAGGCGTGCGCTACAGCCGCAGTAGTCAGGGCTCCGCGTTTACCCGCTTCATTAACCGTTTCTCTTTGCTCGGGATTATGATTGGAGTCGCGGCGCTTATTGTGGTGACATCGGTTATGAACGGCTTTGAAAATGAGCTGAAAAATCGCATTCTCGGTGTCGTCCCCCAGGTCACTATCAGCGCCACAGCCAACACGGGTATGGCCGACTGGCAGGCCCAGCGGGCAGCGCTGAAATTGCCCGAATCGGTTTTACACAGTAGCCCTTATGTGCAGATTGAAGGGCTGGTGCAGGGGCGTGGTCAGTTGAATGCCGTTATGTTGCAGGGGCTTTACCCGGAATTTGAAGACCATCACAATGTCGTCACGCGACATATGGTGCGCGGTAGCTTAAACAATCTCGAAGCAGGCGAATACGGCATTATTCTGGGGCGTCCGCTGGCCAATCGGTTGGATGTTCAGGTCGGTGAGCAGGTCCGCATTGTCGCCGCTGCAGGCGGCCAGTTTACCCCGGTCGGGGTGATGCCGGCTCAGCGTATGTTCCGCGTCGTCGGGCAGTTTGAATTAGGTGCAGAGATAGATCGCCAGCTGGTACTGATGCACGGCGATGATCTGGCGCGCTTGTTGCGCTTCCCTGAGGGTCATGTCAGTGGGATACGACTTTACCTTGATGATGCGTTCCGGGCTGAACAGGTTGCTGCCGTTCTCGCACCACAGGTGAATGAGGAAAGCCGCATCGGACAGTGGACCGAGCGCTACGGGCGGTTATTTGCTGCGGTACGCATGGAGAAAGGGATGATGCTCTTTATGCTGACGCTGGTGGTGGCGGTTGCAGCTTTTAACGTAGTCTCGGCGTTGGTTATGGTGATTCACGATAAACGCTATGACATTGCCATTTTACAGACTCAGGGATTGTCGCGCCCTGCGGTCTTCGCCATGTTGCTGGTGCAGGGGGCTTACAACGGGATCGTGGGCACACTGCTGGGGGTGTTGATTGGTCTCTTGCTTTGTCTGCTGCTGAACCCGCTGCTAGATGCCTTTGGCGTCGGTATCATGGCCTACACTGACGGTGCTGGCTTACCCATAGTGATTGAACCATGGCAGGTCACCGGCATTGCGCTGCTGGCGCTTGTGTTAACCCTTTTCGCTACTATTTACCCAGCCTGGCGCGCTGCGGCTATTAAGCCCGCGCAGGCACTTCGTTACGAGTAACCGATAATGACTAATTTGCTTCAATGTAACCATATCAGTAAAACCTTTACCGACGGTGAGCAACAGGTCAAGGTACTGCAGGATGTCAGTTTTTCACTTGCTGCTGGCGATATGATGGCAATCGTCGGGTCATCGGGTTCAGGAAAAAGTACACTGCTGCATATTCTCGGCAGTCTGGATACGGCGACAGCGGGCGAAGTGGTGATGCAGGGCCAGTCGTTGAACAGTTTGAAAGAGCGTCAGCGTGCCAAATGGCGTAACCAGAAGCTCGGCTTTATTTACCAGTTTCATCATCTTCTCGGAGAATTTTCGGCGCTGGAAAATGTGGCGATGCCGTTGTTGATTGGTGGCATGAATCCGGCGAAGGCCAAACAGCAGGCGGCTGAGCTGCTTGAACGCGTTGGCTTGGCGCATCGCATGACCCATGCGCCAGCCAAGTTATCCGGCGGCGAGCGGCAGCGGGTTGCGATCGCCCGCGCCTTGGTCAATCAGCCAGCTCTGGTACTAGCAGATGAACCGACCGGAAATCTTGATGAAACCACCGCGGAAACCATTTACAGCCTGATGCTGGAACTGAATGAACAACTGAATACCGCATTCATTGTGGTAACCCATGACCAGCACCTGGCGAACCGATTGCCGCGTCGCGCCATGCTGCATAACGGTCAGCTTGAGGAAACCCCACGATGAAGTTCGCTTTGCCCTGGTTGCTGGCACGGCGATTTCGTCGTAGCAAGCATAAAAACCGATTCGTAAATTTCATTTCGGCATCCTCTACTGCTGGCATTGCACTCGGCTGTGCCGCCCTGATTGTATTGCTTTCGGTCATGAATGGTTTTCAGAAAGCATTGGAAGAACAATTACTTAGCCTGGTGCCCCATGTTCAGTATGAAGCCGTGCGAGATGGCTTGCGAGACTGGCGCCAGGTGGTCGCAACCGCGGAAGAACATCCGCGGGTGATTGCGGCTGCGCCGCGGGTACTTATTAACGGCATGATCCAGCAGGGGCGGGGCTTCAAAGGGGTTACGGCGCAGGCTATCGACCCTGAGCTTGAGCCCCGTGTATCCGGATTAACGGACTATATCAGCAGCGAGGACTGGCAGCGATTTGTTGATCAACCGCAGGGCATTCTACTGGGCTACGGACTTGCTGAATCGTTGGACCTGAAAGTGGGAGACCGGGTTAATTTGCTGGTCCCGCAAATTGATAGTGATCGTCAGAGTTTGCGTGCTCCGCGACGGCTTAGCCTGGAGCTTGCCGGAACCTACCGACTGGGCGGCGAACTCGATTACCAGCAAGCCTATTTGCATTTAGAAGAAGGGCGTAAAGCAATGGGCCTGAGTAGTGAAGCAAATAGCGTACGGTTGCGCCTGGATGATGTTTATCAGGCGCCGGTGGTGGCCAGTCAAATTGCTGCTCAGTTGTCCGAATATGCGTATATCAACGACTGGACACGTACAGAGGGGCATCTCTACCGTGACATCCAGCTGGTGCGTAGCGTAATGTATCTGGTACTGGTGCTGGTATTGGCAGTAGCCAGTTTTAACATCGTTTCGACCCTGGTGATGGTAGTTCAGGAAAAACGCTCGCAGATAGCCATTCTCAAGACCATGGGTGCAAATGACCAGATGATTATGCGCACGTTTGTCTTGCAGGGAACCTTAAATGGACTGATAGGGATCCTGATTGGTGCAGTGAGCGGCGTGCTCTTAGCCTGGCAGTTGCCGACCATTTTAAAAATGCTGGAAAGCTGGTTCGCGTTTTCGTTGCTGGCGGATGATATTTACTTCGTCAGCTCTATTCCTACCGACGTGCAGTGGCTTGATGTGCTGCTGGTGTTAGGGGTCGCCCTGTTAACCAGTATGCTGGCAACCTTGTATCCGGCGTGGAAGGCGACCAAAGTAAATCCGGCACGAGCACTGGTGGGCGATTAATCTCTGCTGGCTACTGCTGATTGTGCTTCGGGGGCTGAAGCCCCTCCTGCTGGCGCTGTTGCCGCTTACTGGCACGCAGGCGCTGGCGTTCGCGCCAGGCTTTTATTGCCGCCTGACGCCATAAAATCCGGATAGTAATAAACGCCGATAAACTGGACAACCCGCCTAATAACAAGCAGCCGAGCAGAAACGGTGGGACTACGGTACCCAGGCTGGCAGCGAACCAGGCGAGTGAGGGTTCAAATAAGAAAGGCTCGGATGGACGGCCAAGAATGAGCGACCCAATCTGATACGAAGCATAGAATAAGGGGGGCATGGTAATGGGGTTCGAGATCCAGACCAATGCCACCGACAGTGGAATGTTGGCAGAAAAGAAAATGGCCATCGCGGCGGCGATGATCATCTGAGCCGGGACAGGCAAAAAGGCGACGAACAAGCCGATGGCAAAAGCACGTGATGCCGAGCGTCGGTTAAGGTGCCATAAATTCGAGCGTTGTGCGACGCTACCAAACATGCGCACGGCCTTACTGCTGGCTATTTTCCTTGGGTCCGGCAAAAAGCGCTGAATTGTCTTTTTTGGCATGGATGCTGACACCTACAACAGGTAACTACTATGGATTGGTGGTTCACTGGCGTGCTGCTAGGCACGCTTTCATCAGCCTGGTTACAACCGGACTGGGCGCTATGGCCCTGGACCCTGCTTTCTATCGCTTTGTTCTGCTGGCTGAAATCACCACTGGTAGCAGTTTCCGGTAGCGAAACGCGTCACCTGACGTGGTTACGTTCGCTTTTGATTGTGACACTTGGCCTATTGTGCGGTATCCAGTGGTCCTTAATCAATGGCAAAGCGGCGCAAAGCTGGAATTTACCTGTTAAAGATTATCGACAGCCACTTTCCATTGACCTTCGTGTAGACAGCATAGTCGAAGAGAACGAGTTACGCTGGCGCTTTACCGGGCGTTTGCTACAAGGGCCCGCAGACTGGCCTCAGGCGCAACCGGGACCGCAGCCGAGGATACAACTTGACTGGTATGAGGCGCAGGGGCCTGTACCGCGGCTGGGTGAACACTGGCGTTTTGAAGTCCGCCTTCGACCGGCGGTCAGCAGCCTGAATCAGGGCGCTTTTAACTACCAGGCTTACCTTTTCCGACACGGCGTGCGGGCGACTGGTTATATTACCGCGGGCAGCCGGTTATCTGCGGCGAGTTCGGCCAATGCAGGTGCTCGTCAGTCTCTGTATGATCAGTTTTCAGCACGTCGGAGCGAGCTTGTCCATGCTGATGTCCTGATGGCGTTGGTGCTCGCCGAGCGGCAATGGATTAGTCAACAGAAATGGCAGTTGCTGCAACAGACCGGCGTTGCGCATCTGATGGCGATCTCAGGTTTGCACCTTAGCATGGTCTTCGGTTTCACCTTTTTTCTGTCGCGCGGGATCCTGGGGTTTTGCCTCTATCGGTTACCGGGAGCATTCTCGGCGCGGTTAAATATTCTGTATCTGGCGTTGCTGACAGCATGGTTGGCGGCGCTTGGCTATGCCATGTTGGCGGGGTTTGCGGTCGCTACCTTACGAGCCCTATTGTTAATCAGCTTGATCATCGCGTTGCGACTTGGGGCCAAACGACTCAGCAGCCTGCGGCTTTTGCTGCGTGCGGTGGTACTACTGCTTATTTTTGACCCGCTGGCGTTTCTTGATGCGGGTTTTTGGCTGTCGGTGGGGGCGGTGGCCGCTATCTTCAGCTGGCTCTGGCGGCTGCCAGTTCCGCCTGTGCATGGCAGCCTAATCAGTCGATGGCGACTGGGTCTGATCCAGCTTAGCCGGCTTGAAGTGATGCTGACGCTGATGCTATTGCCGCTTTCGGTGGTGTTTTTTCAGGGCGTTTCCTGGCTGGCACCGTTAACCAATCTGATTGTCGTCCCTGTGTTTAGTTTTGCTGTGCTGCCATTAACCTTATTTGCGGCACTGTTGTTTCCTCTGGCACCGACGATAGCAACACTGTGCCTGCAGGTAAGCGATTCCATACTCCAGTTAGTATGGTCACTGCTGATCTGGATGCAGCCGATGGCTTGGTGGCCTGTAGCAATGCCTGGTCTGGCTACGTTGACCGTTGCCGGGATACTTTGCCGCTACAGTCTGTGGTCGGGACAACTGCAGCTCCTGGTACTTGCTGCATGCCTGACTAGCTTGCTGTTGCTATATGGTCGGTATAGCTGGTGGCGGGAGAGCGACCCCAGGTTATGGTTGCATATGCTGGATGTCGGGCAGGGCAGTGCGCTGGTCATTGAACGAGCGGGTCGGGCGATGCTGGTTGATAGTGGTCCCGGCTTTGGCATTGACGGGCATCTCAGCGACCGGGTTATTATTCCGTTCCTGCGTCGACGTGGTTTAACCCCTGATGCACTGGTACTCACCCATCGCCACCGCGATCATACCGGGGGGGCGAACGCATTGTTAGCCGCATACCCGAAAATGACGGTGCTGGATACCGATGGAGCCTACTGGCCTTGTCAGTGGGGTCAGCAATGGCTTTGGCAAGACGTCCGTTTAATTGCGTTAGCGCCTCTGCCCGCGGCACCGGCTGATTTTTCCTATGGGGTTAACAATGAAAGCTGTGTTATTCATCTCAGTTACCGGGGCACAAAGGTACTGTTACCCGGCGATATTGAACGAATTGCCGAATTTCGTTTGGTTCAGCGCTATGGTGACCGCCTACAAAGCGATGTGTTGCTGGTGCCTCATCATGGCTCAAACACCTCCAGCCATGATTTGTTTCTCGACGCGGTGAAACCACAGTGGGCTTTGCTCAGTAGCGGTTATCTGAATCGTTTTAATATGCCCCATGCTGAGGTGCTTGAACGTTTTAATGACGCGGGGGTGGCGCTGTATAGCAGCGCTGAAGAGGGACAGGTTTCGATGCTTTGGCAGCCATCGGAGGGGCAAATAGCGCATTGGAAGGTCTACACATACCGTCAGCATTATGGACGTTTTTGGTTCAATCAATTACCTTGAGGTCCCTGGCGCTGGTCACATGGCCTACCTTTCAGGTAAAATGCCGCAGTCTTTTTTTATATATGGCAAATGCATGGATTCAAAAAAAGCAGTTCGACAACAAACATTCCGTCGCTTAGTAAAATACCTAAAGCCGTACAGACTGGCTTTTGCAGCAGCAGTTATCGGAATGATTGGGTATGCTGGCGTCGATACATTTTTCTTTTATCACATTGAAACCCTGATAGACGATGGGCTTGGTCAGAGTGACCCGACCATTCTTCTCTATGGTGCGTTATTTGTGCCTTTCGTGTTCCTGCTGCGGGGCTTCTTTAACTTTATTTCGACTTATTTTTTAAGTTATGTCGGCTTTCGTATTGTGACGGTTATGCGGCAACAGCTGTTTGAACATCTGATGCGGGTGCCGGTTTCTTATCACGATAAGGTCTCGACCGGCGAACTGATTTCAAAGATTACCTATGACACCCAGCAGTTGGCTGAAGCATGCAGCAAAGCGTTATTGACGCTAATACGTGACGGAGCCTTCGTCATCGGTCTGCTAGGCCTGATGGCCTACCACAGCTGGCAGTTGTCGATTGTATTCCTCTTGATTGGGCCGTTAATTGGCAAAGTCGTGTCTGTGGTTTCACGTCGTTTCCGTCAGGTGAGTAGCCGTATTCAGACCGCGATGGGTAACGTAACCACCACCGCCGAACAGATGATCAATGGGCATCAGGTAGTGGTGATGTTCGAAGGGCAGAAGCGTGAAGCTGAGCGTTTCGATGAGATAAATAACGTCACCCGTCAGCAGAACATGAAGTTGGTCAGCACCCGTGCTATCAGTACCTCTGTTATTCAGCTGATTGCATCGCTGAGCCTGTCGATGGTTCTTGTTATCGCCAGCTTACCCACCATGCTGGATGACCTCACGCCGGGTGCATTTACCGCCTTGCTGACCGCTATGATCATGTTGCTGCGTCCGCTTAAACAGCTGACCAATGTGAATGCCGATTTCCAGCGTGGTCTGGCGGCTGCAGCGAGTATTTTTGCGGTGCTCGATCAGAAAAAAGAAGTCGACACTGGCAAGCGGGTATTGGACCGTGCCCAGGGTGAGATCCATTTCAAAGACGTCACCTTTAGCTACCCTGATACCGAAGAGCCAGCACTTAAGAATGTCAGTTTTTCAGTCAAAGCTGGTCATAGCGTGGCTTTGGTAGGGCGATCCGGCAGCGGTAAGTCGACCATATCTTCATTGCTGACACGCTTTTATGACTATGAGACAGGCAGTATTGAACTGGACGGCCATGATATCCGCGAGTACACCTTAAAATCACTGCGTCGCCAGTTCGCCGTGGTGTCGCAAAGCGTTACTCTGTTTAACGATACCATTGCCAATAACATTGCCTACGGGGCTGCTGGTAATGTCAGTAAAGAGCGTATCGAAGAAGCCGTGCGCCTGGCCTATGTCAACGAATTTACCGATAGCCTGCCGAACGGGCTGGATACCATGGCGGGTGAGAATGGTGTCATGTTGTCCGGTGGACAACGGCAGCGTATTGCCATTGCCCGGGCGTTATTACGGGATGCGCCAGTACTTATTCTGGATGAGGCAACCTCGGCGTTGGATACCGAATCAGAACGTCATATCCAACAGGCGCTGGACAATTTGCAGCAAAACAGAACCTCGCTGGTGATTGCGCATCGCCTGTCGACTATCGAGAATGCGGACGAAATACTAGTGATGGAACATGGCCGGGTGATCGAACGTGGTACCCATGATGATCTTGTGAGTCAGGGCGGCGCCTACGCTCAACTTCACAATATGCAGTTTGGTGGTTTGGAGTGAGTGAGAAGGTAAACCGGCTTTGGTATAAGCGACATTTAAGTCCGTGGTTGTGGTGGTGTATCCCGCTAACCTGGTTTTTTATTGTAGTAAGTGGATTACGTCGTTTGCTGTTCCGTTTGCGTCTCAGAAAGACGTACCGGGCCGACGTGCCAGTGATTGTGATTGGCAATATCAGCGTCGGGGGGACAGGCAAGACGCCGCTGACGATGGCCCTGGTGGAACTACTACAGGCGAATGGTTTCAAGCCTGGCATCGTGTCCCGTGGGTATCGCGGCGAAGGACCTTTCCCGCAGCAGGTTAACGCTGACTCGAATCCGGCACAGGTGGGTGATGAACCTTATATGATGGCGGTTGTTACCGGCGTGCCGGTCGTGGTGGCGCCAAAACGTGCCGAGGCGGTAAAGATATTAACCGAGCAAAATGATGTCGATATCGTTTTAAGTGATGACGGTTTACAACATTATCGTCTTGGTCGGGATATTGAGCTTGCTGTGGTTGACGCGGCACGCGGCCTGGGGAATGGATGGCGAATGCCATGCGGACCTTTGCGCGAAGGCTGGCGACGGCTGAAACGAGCCGACCATGTACTGATTAACGGAGCAAAGGACACTGACCATGCGGCTAAAGTGTTGCCTAAGCTGGCTAAACATAAGCCGCCAGTCGCCATGCAAATTGCCGCGCAGGGCTGGCGACGGGTCACAGATGGCAGTGAAATAGAAACCCCGGATGGCGAATCAGTGGTTGCTGTGGCAGGCATTGGTAATCCAAAGCGCTTTTTTAATTTGCTCAGTGGCGAAGGGCTGGACATCATGGAAACGCGGGTGTTTGATGATCACCATCATTTTAGTGCCAGTGACTTCTTCAACGTCAGTAACCTATATCCGGTGGTTATGACGGAAAAGGACGCGGTGAAATGCCGTAGTTTTGCCCGACCGCATTGGTATTATCTGAAAGTGGCTGCGCAATTGCCTGAATCTTTTAATGCTGCGCTTATTCAACAGATACGAGGCCTTAACAATGACCATTAATGCGAATCTACTGGCTATTCTTGCCTGCCCATCCTGTAAAGGCAAACTGGTGTGGAATGCAGAGAAAACGGAGCTGGTGTGTCGTGGCGAGCAACTGGCGTACCCGGTAAACGAAGGGATCCCAGCCTTGCTTGCCGACGCGGCGCGTTCACTGAACAGCGAAGAAATGAAAAAGGTAGATAGTTTATGAGTTTTACCGTAGTTATCCCGGCACGTTACGACTCGTCCAGGTTACCTGGCAAGCCGCTGGCTGAGATAGCAGGCAAGCCGATGATCCAACATGTCTATGAGCGGGCGCTGGAAAGTGGTGCCGCTGAAGTGGTGGTCGCCACTGATGACAAACGGATTAAAGAGGCGGTAAAAGGTTTCGGTGGTCACGCTATGATGACCTCCACCGAGCATCGCTCAGGGACCGAAAGACTGGCTGAAGTGATTGAATTGCTGGCGCTGGCCGATGACGAAGTGGTGGTCAACGTGCAGGGCGATGAGCCCCAGATCCCGCCTGAGATTATTCGACAGGTGGCCGAAAACCTGGCGTCGCAGCGTAATGCGCCGATGGCGACACTGGCGGTACCGATGGAGTCGGTGGAAGATGTGTTTAACCCGAATACGGTCAAGGTAGTCCTCGATGGTAGTGGTTATGCGCTGTATTTTAGCCGCGCGCCGATTCCTTATGATCGCGAGCAATTTATGGCGAAGCCGGACTCTAACATTGAGTTAGCGGACCATTATCTGCGCCATATTGGTATTTACGCCTATCGTGCTGGTTTTATTCATCGCTATGCGGAATGGGACGCAAGCCCGGTCGAGAAACTTGAGTCACTGGAGCAATTGCGGGTGCTTTGGTACGGCGAACGTATTCATGTGGCCCAGGCGATCATTGAGCCACCAGCCGGGATCGACACACCGGATGATCTTGAGCGTATCAGACAGGCCTTCAGCAAGTAGCCTCTTAGTCATAACGATTTGCAAATGAAGCATAAAAAATGCCGCGCTCCATTGGAGTGCGGCATTTTTGTAGGGTTACCTTGCTAAATGAGCAGGCTAGCCCTGCATCGAATTGTACTCGTCCTGCCAGAAAAACTTCTCTTCGCCGAATGCTGGTTTCAGATCGTTAAGCCAGGTCGCAGTTTCATCGAACTTAGCAAAGAACGGGCGTTGGACCCAGTCCGGATTGCGCGCCTGAATAAAACGCAGGACGAAGACTTTTTCGCCGTGAATTTCACTCACACCCTGAATTTCCACTTTGCCGGGGCCTGCCGACATGGATGGGCCTCGTACAGTGCGGGCAAGGCCTGAAACCTGTTTATACGCATCACGGAAAATTTCCCAGGTGCGATACAAAGGCACTTCAAAATAGCGCTTAGCGCCAGTGTCACGTTCAATAAACATGTAATAAGGAACCATACCCAGGCGAACCTGTTCCTGCCACATCTGCGCCCAGGCATCCGGGTCGTTATTCAGGTTATTGAGCAGTGGCGCCTGGCAACGAATTTGCACACCGGTTGCACGCAGACGACGAATGGCTTCATGGCAGATTTCAGTTCCCATTTCCTGCGGGTGATTAAAATGCGCCATGAATGAGACATGCTTGCCAGCTTTTACCAATTTCTCAAGCAGTGCCAGCAGTTCTTCTGCATCGGGGTCGGTAACAAACCGGTATGGCCAGAATGTCAGCGATTTACTACCGATGCGGACCGTCTGCACATGATCAAAGCGTGACTCAGTGAGTGGTTCAAGGTATTCACGTAACTTTTTAGTCCGCATCACCATAGGGTCGCCGCCAGTCATCAGCAGGTCAGTGACTTCGCCGTGGGCAGCCAGGTAATTGTGCAACGACTCGGCGTCATTTGAATTCATCCGCATTGATTTGCCGACAAATTGCGCCCAGCGGAAGCAAAAGGTGCAGTAGGAATGACAGTACTGCCCCTGAGATGGGAAGAAGAGTACCGTTTCACGGTATTTGTGCTGCATACCGCGCAAAGGCTCGCCGTCGATGGTCGGCACGTTCATTTCAACCTGACCCGCCGGGTGCGGATTCATTTCCGCGCGCAACTGTTCCGCCAGTTCAAAAATTTCCTGCGTGCTGCCACCCTGTTTCATAAGATCCGCCATGCGGTCGTAAGCGCTAGGGTCGATCATTTCACGCTGCGGAAAAACCAGCTGAAAGACTGGGTCATTTGGAACTTTATCCCAGTCAATCAGTTCATTGAACACGTATTCGTTAACCCGAAAGGGCAATACGTTGGCAACCACTTTCATTTCAAACAGCATATCTTTTGGAATGTGCTGCAATGCCTCGATCTTGTCGAGCTGGCGATGCTGATACACCTTAAATTTGCGCGGCAGAAATTGTGGCGGTTGGATGTTAACTACTTGCTGCATAAATGCTTATCTTCCCCGTTTTTCGTTCGCGTAAGCGAAAGGATGATCCCGATAAAGGCGGCATAGTATACAGCAAACCGACCGGCATATCAGCCTTTGGCCGAAGCCCGTGCTCGCATTGGGCTAGCGCTGTATCGGACTACATTAATCCAGTGCGCGCGCCAGACTAAGAGTCGATGATAGGCGTGTGGCACGAAGTACAGACTGGTGAAGGTCGAAAACAGTAAGCCACTGATAATTGCGATGGCCATCGGTGCGTAGGGTGGTCCGTCGCCACCGATTTGGGTGGTGCCCAGAGCCAGCGGCAGTAACCCTAACACTGTGGTACTGACCGTCATCATGATTGGCCGCACTCGTTGGTCTGCTGCGGCAATAATCGCATCTTCCAGTGCTAATTCAGGATAGAGCTGATTGATCCTGTCGACCAGTACAATACCGTTGTTAACCACCACACCCATTAATATCAGCATGCCGATCATGACCATCATGTCGAGGGACGTCGAGGTTATCCATAGTCCCCAGAATACTCCCGCCATAGCCAGCAATAATGAGCCAATAACCGCGTTGGGCAGTAGCAAGGATTCAAACAAGGCAGCCATCACCAGATAAATCAGGCATAGCGCGAGTAACATATTGACCTGCATAACACTGCTGGTTTCTTCGAAATTACGAAATCCACCGTCCAGACTCCAGCGATAGCCATCTGGCAGGTGTACCTGTTCCAGCACCTCTGTTAACGCAACACTCGCCTCCTGCATAGTCATCTCATTGAGGTTGGCACCAATGCGAACTGCAGTTTCCCGGTTCACCCGTCGGATGTCGGTAAGTCTGGGTTGCAGTTCGATGTCGGCGACCTGTTGCAGGGTAATTGGCTGCCCTTGGTATTGATGCACCACCAGTTCGCGAATAGCGCTCAGAGAGGTCTCAAGTTCGCGGTCATAGGTGAGGCGGATACGCAGTTCACCGCTGGGGTCGTGACGAAACGAGCGCAACTGATCGCCTCTCAGTGCTGTGCTTAAAATGGCAGCCACCTCCTGGCTGGTGAGTCCCAGGCGGTGTAACTGCGAGGCTTGTAACCTGATTTGCAGTTCCTGCTGGGTACTTTCAGCCTCGGAGCGCACGTCGGTAAGCCCCTCGATAGCGGCCAGCAAAGGAATCAGCTCATCCGCCAGCGTTTGCAGTGTTGAGGTCGACGCGCCGGTCAGGGTGACACGGACTCCCTGATTGCTACTCTGCCAGCCAAACTGTGGTTCGCTGCGGACCAAGAGCGGCCAGTTTTCGCGTACCCGATTCTGGATCTCAGCCACTGACTGACTTCGCTCGGGATTGAGTAACAGCATCGAAAACGCGTGGCTGGTCGCAAAGTAGGAATAAACATGGTCGATTTCAAATGCCTCCTTATTCTCGTATAGATAGGCCTCCATGCGCGCAACTTCCTGGCGGATTTCGTCAAGCCGGTACTGCCCGTTGAGATGGTAGTTGAGAATAAGGCGGTCATTGTAGGCGACGTCTGCCTGGTCACTACTGGTCTGGCTGAAAGGAAACAGGCTGGCAAGTAGCACCAGCAGCATCGCGAGGCTGGTCACTCTTGGATGACGCTGACTCCAGCGCAAGGTGGACAAATAGAATGCCTTGACCCGGGCTTTACGGGGTTTTTCCTGCATCAGTCGCGAAGGAAGGCGACTAATTAGTAACGGAATTAATGTCTGTGAAACCAGAAGTGATGCCAGCAATGATATGCAAATGGCCACTGCAACATGTTCAAGAAGGACGGTAATTTCTATTTTGGCACCGAATACGGTGGGTAAAAAAACAATAGCAGTGGTCAGGGTGCCCGCAATCACGGCCAGCGCAACTTTGCTGATGCCACGCTCAGCGTCACCTTCCTGCTGAATACTTTCAGTGACCACCACTGCGTTGTCGACCAGCATACCAACCGCCAGCATCAGTCCCATCATCGACAGGATATTCAGGCTGTAGCCGAGCAAGTACATGGCGGCGAGGGTTAGGAAGATGGCGACCGGCACAGAGACCACAACAATCAGGGTGGTAATGGCATGGCGCAGATAGGCGTAGAGGACGATAATTGACAACAAAGCGCCGAGCAATCCGGCCCAGAGCAAATCATTTAGTGATGATTTAACGCTCGCGGCGGTGTCATCCATCAGCATCAGATCAATGTTGGCAAACTCGGGGTGCTGGCGCGCGGCTTCAACAACTTCCAGAGCGCGTGCAGACACGTCCACCAGATTCGCGGTCGATTCCTTGTACACGTTCATGCCAATTGCATAGGACTGATTAAAATGGCGGCCATCGCGACGACGGGGTAACTCGTAGTCGACATCGGCGACATCGCTCAGGCGCAACTGAGGGGTTAACTGCAGTGCCCGAATGTCGTCGAGGGACTCGAACTGGCCAACCGGATTGACCAGTATCCGCTGCTGACCGTCGTCAAGATAGCCAGCGGTAAGGGTGAAATTGGCTTGTTGCAGGCGCTGACGCAATAACGCGGGATCCACGTTCAGTGCCGCCATCTCGTCCCGGCGCAGGCGGATAACGATATCCCGTTTGTCGACACCATAGAGCTCAACCCGGGAGACCCCAGCAACTCGCTCCATGGGTCGCTTCAGTGTTCGTTCGAGCAGATCCCAGGCGTACTGCAGGTCGATCTCGCTGCTGATGCGGAGCTGAAACACCGGCATGTCGTCGGTGCTGAACTGAAATACAAACACGCGCTCGACGTCAGCTGGTAAAAGGTGGCGCACACTGTCTATCTGCTCCCGGACTTCAATATTTCGGGCATTGATATTTTCGTCCCAACGAAAGTCGAGCACAATATCGGTGCCATTTTCGCGCGAAAAGGAGCGCATTTCGACAATACCGCTCATGCCAGCCAGGGCTTCTTCGAGGGGGCGGGTAATGAGTCGTTCAACTTCCGCCGGGGAGGCGTCCGGGTAGGGCACCTGAATCATAATCTGCGGAATATCGACACCAGGGAATTTTTCCAATGGCAGCAGCCGGGTTGCCAGCATTCCGAGCACCAGCATGCTGAAAAACAACATGCAAACGGTGACCGGGCGACGCAGCGCCCAACGGGTTAAGACTGCTGACGCTGAGTTAGTGGATGACATCGTATTGCTCCCCGGTAGAAAATGACTTGCGGTCAAAAATTGCATAGAGCACAGGAATAAAAACCAGGGTCAGGATGCTGGCGAAGAGCAACCCGAAAATAACAGTAACAGCCATGGGACTGCGCATTTCCGCCCCCTCACCGGCACCGAGTGCGAGCGGTAACAAACCCAGAATGGTGGTTAAGGTGGTCATCATAATAGGGCGTAAGCGTTGTTCACCCGCTTGCTGAATGGCGGCCAGCCGGGCGACCCCCTGAGCACGTAACTGATTAATCCGATCCACCAGGACGATGGCGTTGTTAACCACAATGCCGGCCAACATGATCAAGCCAATAAAGACCACCACACTCAGGTAGGTGCCGGTGAGCCATAAGCCCAGCACGGAGCCTGCCGCGGCTAAAGGTACACTGAACATGATTAACAGGGGGTGAGCAAAACTTTCAAACTGAGAAGCCATGACCAGATACACCAGAAACACGGCCAGAGCCAAGGCCAGCATCAGGGATTTGTAAGCCTGTTGCTGACTTTCACTCTGTCCGCCTAAACGAGCGTCAACACCAGCAGGTAGGGTCAGCTCGCTCAGTATCTGTTGAATGCGCTCACTGGCCTGGCCTAAATCTCCACTGCTCAGGCTAGCGCTGACCAGGGCAACGCGTTGCTGCGCAACCCGGGTAATTTCGCCCGGCCCTGTGCTTTGGGTAATATCGGCCACCGCGCGCAGGGGTAATTCACGCTCAGCACCGGGGTTAATAATTAAGTTTTCGATAGCTTCGAGGCTGGTTCTGTCCTGTTCGGCCAGCCGCACCCGAATATCAATCTGACGGTCATCGAGGTTGTACTGCGTAGCAACCCGGCCACCGACCTGCAATGCCAGCAACTCGGCGACCTCGGCAGCCGTTAATCCAACCTGACTGAGTCGGGCATGGTCAAAGTGGACTTCCAGTTCGGGCTGTCCCGGGCGCAGGGTGGTTTGAATATCACTGAACTGAGCATGGCTACTGAGTGCCTTGCGCACCTGGTCGCTGGCTTGTGCCAGTTGTGACAGGTCGTAACCGGACAATTCGATCACCAGCGGCTGTTCAATACTAAAGAGTTCAGGTTGTGCAATGCGTCCGCTGACTCCGGGGTGGCGTTGTAGCGCCTCGCGCAGTTGCTGCTGAATATGCTGCTGTGCATCAGCCGCGGCGTCAGGTTGCAGGACCACTTGCAGACGACCCCAATAGTCGCCACCCTGACTTGCATCAGGGTTCAGCAGGCTGCCGATCCCGGCAATGCTATAGCTGTAGGCGATAGCGGGATCTGTCAGTTGCTCTTGCAAACTGGTCAGCACCGCATCTGTTTGGCTGATATGGCTACCGTGAGGAAGCTCGATATCAAAATAGAATTCATGTTGAGCCATGTCGGGCATCAGCTCACTACCCAGTTTTGGCGTTAATGCCAGGCAAAGGCCAGCAACCAGTACAACTAAGGCGGCAACAGACTTTGGTCGGTTTAGACTCGAACGTAGAATTGATTGGTAGCGGCCACTGCAAGCGTTAAACAGGTAATTGAAAGCTGCTAACAGAGGCTTGACCAATGCCTGGCTCAGGGCTGTTATGCCGCGACCGATAAAACGCAGCGCTGCAATGGCGTAAACTGGCAACCAGAAGCTAAATAGTCGCCATGGCAGGGTCAGCAACAGATAAGGTAGCCAGCGCCAGCCCCGTGGCCGTCTCACTGCAGCAGGGTCTGAGAAGCCAGCGGTCCCGGCACTGCCTGGCTGACGTGATGCGAGCATGGGAATAAGTGTGAGGGCTACCAATAATGAAGCGGCAAGGGCAAATGTAACCGTTAACGCCTGATCACGGAACAACTGGCCAGCAAGACCGACAACAAAAATTAGCGGCACAAAGACAGCCAGGGTGGTTAGTGTAGAGGCAGTAATCGCGGCGCTTACTTCGCGGGTGCCTTGCTCAGCGGCCTGCTCGACACTGTCGCCGGCTTCGCGGCGGCGGGCAATATTTTCAAGTACCACAATGGCATTGTCGACCAGAAGTCCAACCGCCAGTGCTATTCCGCCGAGTGACATAATATTGAGACTGACACTGGCTGCATGCATGAGCATAAAAGCGGCAATAACCGACACCGGAACAGCTAGCGAGACAATTATAGTCGGCCATAGTCGTTGCAGGAAAAAGTAGATAACCAGCATTGCCAGAAGGCCGCCAATCAGGGCATTATTCTTCACTTCGCTGACTGCGCTTTCAATGAATGTCGACTGATCGCTCACCAGCGTGAGCTGGTAACCACGGGGTAACTCCTGATTGATCAGGTCGAGACGCTGACGCACAGAACTTGCTACCGCTACGGTATTGGCGTCGCCTTCTTTGTAGAGTGATACTTCAACCGATTCGACTCCGTTCAGCCGAGTGATCGAGGTGCGATCTTTGGCCCCTGCGCTGACATTGGCGATATCTTTGAGCTGGACCAGACGGCCGTTGCGTGATGCGATGTAGAGCGATTCAATTTCTTCCAGACTACGGAACTGATTAAGTGTCCGTACCAGATAGTCATAGCGTTCAGTTTCGACCCGTCCACCAGCCTGATTCAGGTTTTCTTCGCGTAAGCGGCGAACCAGCGTATTCATATCGATATCCAGACGGGCCATGGCGGCCTGGTCAACCTGGACCTGAATTTCATCCTCGAGACCACCACCAAAACGCACTGACGCCACGCCTGGAGTAGATTCGAGCAAGCGTTTGAGATCATCGTCAGCGAAGGTGCGTAACGCGCGAAGTTGCTCGTTGGAGGCGTTCTCCTGCTGTTCTGGGGGTAAGGATAAGGCCAGTCGCATGATCGGGTCCATGGCCGGATTAAGGCGCAGAATAATGGGGCTGGGGGCATCCAGTGGCAACTGCACCATGTCCAGTTTCTCGCGCACATCAAGACCTGCCATATCCATGTCAGTGCCCCAGGCAAACTGCAGAACGACGTCCGACTGGCCAGCGCGGGCGATGGACGTTATGTCACTGATGCCACGAACGGTGCCGAGACTTTCTTCAATAGGACGGTTGATTAACTGTTCAATTTCGGCGGGTGCGGCGCCAGGGTAGTCAGTGCGTACGGTCAGGGTCGGGTAACTTAAATCGGGTAATAAAGTCACCGCAAGCCGGGACAGACTAACCATTCCGAAAAGCACTACCGCAACCGTAAACATAGCGATAGTGACAGGTCGCTTCACTGCGATGGATACCAGGCTCATAGATTTACACTCACGATACGGCTGTTGTCAGTTAAGTTGGTTTGGCCGGTTATTACCACCTGGCTGCCAGCGGCGAGACCATCCGTAATTTCGACCCATTCGCCGTCACGTAAACCTGGGGTTACCTGACGACGTTTAGCAAGGCCGTCTTCAATGACATAGACGTAGCTTTGACTGTCGAGACGTAGCAGAGCGTAATGTGGGATGCGCAATGTATCGTCGTGCTGCGCATAGTTGATTTGCGCACGTGCGAACATACCGCTCTTTAACTGGTGTTCAGGGTTATGAATTTGCACCGTAACGCGGAATGTTCCGGCGACACTGTCCACCGCTGGGCTGATCCGGGCGACTTCGCCAGTCACAGTGTCCGCGATACCCTGAAGCTGAAGTTCAACCCGCTGGCCATTACGGACCTTAGCCAGGTCGCGTTCAGGTACATGCAAGGTGGTTTCGAGCAGATCTAAATCAATAATATTGAACAGGCTGTGACGTTCATGCTGTTGAATCAAATTACCTGTTTTCGCATATCGGCTTGCGATGTAGCCACTAATGGGCGCGCGGATGGTAGCAGATTCGAGATCAATCTCGGTCAGCCGCAGGCGCGCTTTCAGCGTATCCCGATTGGCCTGCAAACGTTCTACCGCATCGGCACTGGCCAACTGCTGCTGCGCCATTTGCTGCAATCGTACTAATTCCTGCTCCACCCCACGTAGCTCTGCTGCAGCCTGCAGGCGAGCCTGTTCAAAGCGTTCGCTTTCCAGCGTCGCCAGGACCTGACCACGTTCTACAAAGTCACCTTCTTCAACCAGAATCTCCTCAATCACACCATTTACCCGTGCAACCACATCAGCTTCTTCGCGGGCTTCAAGTACCCCCGTGGTTGAAAAACGGGCATACAGGGTGGCGCGGTCTACCTCATGGGTTTCGACGGGTAGTGCGGGTGCCTGCTGTTCGCTGTCGAGGGCGGATGCGGTCGACGCATCAGAATTCTGACAGGCGCTGAGAAGTGGCAGGCAAAGCGCCAGTAATAGGGTTGGTAGTGGATAAGCTCGCATGGGAGGCTCCTGATAATCGGTTGTTGTTGACTTATTAACAACTAGAGCAAACCTTATGCCAGCGCGGAAACTTAAATTTTTCTCTTATAAAACAAATAGGTATGAAAGTTTGTTGGGAGTAAGGCGACTACATAGCTAACCAAGTTTTAGCGAGAATAACCAACAATTAGTCAGCCAGTAACTACTTGTTTTGCGGATATTAAATTTATTTGGACATTTAGACGTCTAGATGCTTATATAGGTAAAAACAAAATATGGAGAGAATTTTATGCGCCTTGAATCACTCGCTTTACACCATGGTTATCGACCTGAGGCACCGCAGCGTGCGGCAGCTGTACCAATTTACCAAAGCACTTCATTTACCTTTGACAATACTCAGCATGGCGCGGATTTATTTGATCTTAAGGTCGAAGGCAACATTTACTCGCGCATTATGAACCCAACGAATGCAGTCCTTGAGGAGCGGCTTGCCGCGATTGAAGGCGGCATCGCGGCACTCGCGCTGGGCTCCGGGATGGCGGCTATTACCTATACCATTCAGACCCTGGCCCGCGCGGGCGACAATATTGTGAGCATCAGTCAACTGTATGGTGGCACCTACAACCTGTTTGCGCATTCGTTACCACAGCAGGGAATCGATGTGCGTTTCGCCAGCCATGATGACTATGCTGGTCTTGAGACGTTGATCGACGAACGCACCAAGCTGCTGTTCTGTGAGTCGCTCGGCAACCCGGCGGGTAATATCGTTGATTTGCAGCGGCTGGCAGATATAGCGCATGCCCATGGCGTACCTCTGGTGGTTGACAATACGGTACCGACTCCGGTGCTTTGCCGGCCATTTGAGCATGGTGCTGACATTGTTATTCATTCACTGACCAAGTATATCGGCGGTCATGGCACCACGGTCGGTGGAGCGATTGTCGACGGTGGCCGTTTTGACTGGGCAGCTCACCCACAACGCTTTCCCCAATTGAATGAACCCGATCCTTCCTACCACGGCGTGGTCTATACCGAGGCGCTGGGTGACGCCGCATTTATCGGGCGCGCCCGGGTCGTTCCGTTGCGCAATACCGGGGCGGCATTGGCGGCGCAAAGTGCGTTTAATATTATGCAGGGACTGGAAACTCTGGCCTTGCGCATGGAACGTCATTGTCAAAATGCATTGGCGTTAGCAGGCTACTTGCAGGCTCACCCGAAGGTGAGCTGGGTCAACTATGCAGGATTGCCCGATAATCGTTACCATAGTCTGGCTCAGCGCTATTGCCAGGGGCAGGGGTCCGGTATTCTAACCTTTGGTGTGGAAGGCGGGCGCGAAGCGGGTGCCCGGTTTATTGATGCCTTGCAGATGATTCTGCGTCTGGTCAATATTGGTGATGCGAAATCACTTGCCTGCCACCCCGCTAGTACTACTCATCGTCAACTTGGGCCTGATGAACTTGCCCGGGCAGGCGTCAGTGAGGATCTGGTACGGCTTTCAGTGGGAATTGAACACATCGACGATATTATAGCGGACGTTGAGCAGGCATTAACTCAGGTCTGAGTCGCTGGCCAAGCATACTCAACCAGTTTCCCAACAGGTGCGCGCCGGCTTGCAGCCAGTCGGCCTGCGGCAATTGGCTGGGGTCATTATTAACGAAATACCCTTCAGGCATGGCAACCGTCATGCCTTTTTGCTGATCGCGCTGATATTCCCTGGCCAGGGTGTCGGCCTCGTATTCGACATGACCGAGTAGAAAAACATCCAGCCGACGCTCGTCGATAAACAGGGTGGGGCCCGTTTCTTCGGCGCTGAGCAGTGTTTTTAAGGCGGGCATGGGCAGGCTGGTGTCCGGCCTCGAGTAACGGGACTGTGGCAGCCGCACTGGGTCAGCCAGCGAGCGGGTGAGTGAGTGGGCTTCGACCCGCTGCGGGAACAGCCCGCTCAATTTGTCGGCACTACGCAGGGTAGCAATCTTATGCAGATGATGAAGAGCAGCATTGGCTGCCCAGCACGAATAAAAGCTGGGGATACCGCGCAGATGCAGATCACAGGTTAAGTGGGTGAAATCGGCCCAGTAACCGACCTGATTGTAATCAACTTGTCCTAACGGTGCGCCGGTGATGATTAGTGCATCTAACTGGCGAGCGGCCAGCATTGCTTCGACAGTCTGGTAATACTGCGCCATATACAGTGCGCTGGTATTTTGCGGCTGCCAATTGGTGAATTTTAATAGCGAAATATGCAGCGGCAAGGGGCTGTTTGCCTGCTGCAACAACCGCAGCCATTGCACTTCGGTTTCGGCTTTGTTTGGCATCAGGTTGAGCAAGCCAATTTTCAATTGCGCGCCGCTAATCGGGTGCGGGCTGACAAAAGGTTTGCAATGAGGTGGTGTCGGAAAGAGGGATAATACGGCCATAATCAGCATTCATGGGTGGTAAAGCTTGCTCATTTGGATACCCTATGCTGCTATAAGAAAGAAGGCAACAGCAAAGGTGACTTTTAATGGACAACGATTTACGACAACTGGCCCGCACCCTCGCACATGGCGATGACTTTGAGAGTGTGGTGCGTCCGTTATTAGCACTGATTAAGCGGGTTAGTGGGTTGCCTTCAGTCTATCTGACATTTATCGACAAGAACGCCGAAGAACAACGGGTATTATTTGCCGATAATGATTCGGCAATGGTCATCGGCGAGGGCTTGAGCGTTCCGTGGAAAGACACACTTTGTAAGCGCGCACTTGAAGAAGGGCGCTATGTTACCAATGACGTTCCCGGCTGCTGGGGTAACGTTAAGGCGGCTCAGGAACTGGGCATACAAACTTACGCCAGTGTTCCGGTGCACCGGGTAGACCGCGAATTGTTTGGGACGTTGTGTGGGGCCAGCTCTGTTGATGTCCATGTCGATGAAAGTGTGGTCGAACTGTTGCACTTGTGCTCTGAACTGATAGCGCTGAACCTTGAACGCCACAGCCGTACCCTGCAAGCTGAGAAACGGGCGACTGTCGCTGAACAACGTTTGAACAAGGTCGACCTGGCCAGCCGTATCACCAGTGCCTGTCTTGCTGCATCCTCACTGCGGGTTGCTGTACGCGAGGTCAGTCAGTTGCTTGAGCAGGACACCGCCTGGTCTAAGGTGGATGCCTTTCGTGTCAGTGGCGACGCGCTGGATAATCTTTCAGACGCCAACGATCATAGCCAGCTTCTCGCCCAGCAAGTGCTGGAAGGTGATCAGGGAGCCCTGCAGTTGATTATTAAACAGCAGGAACAGCCGATGCTATGGGCAGATGCGGAAGAGCAGACCCAGGCGCTGGTGATATGCTCAGGCTCACAGGTTGAAGCGCTGATTTTAATTTTCCTGCAAGCCGATATAGCAGACTGCGGAGATAGTCTGTATTTATTGAATAGTGCAGTAAATTCGTTGTCGTTGCTGGCGGCGAAATTAGATGATCATGCGCGCCTGGAAGCGGCAAACCAGGTGCTTCAGCAGCATGCATTGCATGATGTGTTAACAGGGCTGCCAAACCGTCGTTATCTGATTGAAGCGCTGGACGACAAAATGAGCGAGGCCGAGCGACTCGAAACGCCGTTGTATATTGCGTTTATTGACTTGGACGGCTTTAAACAACTGAACGACGACTACGGCCACGATGCTGGCGATATCTTTTTGCAGCGTTTCACGGAACGTCTGGTTGGGGTCTTACGCGGGCACGATCTGGTCGCTCGCTACGGCGGCGATGAATTTGTGTTCGTTGGTTTGGGTAGCCCGGATGACGATTTCAGCGTTGTGAGTGCGCAACTGGTAAAACGCATTCGGGAGGCGACCAGCGGCAATTTCGAATTACCGGAGGCTGATTTATTTTACCGCGGGCCAAGTATTGGGGTAATCGAATGGCAGCCTGGCGACATGCACGACGCCGATGTCACCTTAAGTCACGCGGACGCCGCTATGTACCAGGACAAGCGACGCCGCCGTGCTAACCCCGACGCTAGTTAACGCGCGGGCTTCTCAGAAATATAGATAGTAATAGTCCCCCGAATGACTGCCTGGCCGTCAGCCCGGTAGCCAATTACATCGACATCGAGGTCGCCAGCTTGCCACGCATCCTCTGCGGTGTGTGCTTCGATACGAATATCAGAGTTCGCTTTAGCCGTGTAATTCACCTGCATCCCTTTCGGAATCCAGCGCAAATGCTTGGGTATACTGGCTTCTGCAACCGCGCCCATGGCCATCTCAAGGCCATTGCATAAGGCGATGGCATGTACGGTACCAATATGGTTTTGCACTGCTTTGCGCTTTTTAATATGCAGGCGACAGAAGTTAGGCTGCAATTCACTAATATAAGGTTTGATAGAGCGAAAGTAAGGTGCTTTGCGCGCAAACATGGCCGAAAAGACGCGCTTGCCGGCTGGAAATTTCTGACATTTTTCATAAAGCGCTAAAAGATAATTGGATGATGCCATGGCAACGCGTCCCGTAGTCGATATGCGAGTGAATAAAGGTCACAGTATGCGGTTTTGCAACTGGTATGACAAGATGCCCGAGACCCATTCAGAGGGCAAAAACTTGAAAAGGCAAAACTTTCTGCAAAGCTGAAGGGGATAACAACGACAATATAGCAGACGGGCTTAGCCTGAGAAGCTGATCAAGGGGGTTGGGTGCTCTGGGTTTTATCACTTCATATTATGACGCTGCTAATTTGGGTCGCTGCTGCTGTGTATATTCCGCTGGTCCTTATACAAGTGGTGAGGGCTGGCCAGTCGGGTGACCTCGACGGCTTTGCACGCACGCCTTCTGCCGTCGATTCCATTGCCCGTTTTGTCTTCACCCATATTGCGACGCCAGCGGCTGTGCTGAGTATTAGTGCGGGGTCTGCCGTTTTTCTTATCAATCAAAGCGTACATTTTTGGTTATTGGTTAAGCTAACACTGGTGACCTTCCTGTGTGCGCTTCAGGCTGCCTTGGGTCTGTTAATTATCCGCGCGGAACGAGAGCAGTTTCGCGGTTTAAAAGCCTGCTCTGTGGTGGTGCTATCACTGTTTTGTGTGTTGATGCTATCCATTGTCTGGATCGTATTGGCGAAGCCGGTTGAACCAGAGTGGTTTCCATGGACGCTGTAATCAGGAACTCAGGGTTTAACGTCGCGGCCGGTGGCTTCGTCGATATCGACGCCAACCCCGTATTCATAGACAAGGTGGCCACCAAGCACGCCTGTTGCGTTGATAAGCAAGGCCGTCAGGCCACTGATGTAAAGCCCCCAGGGCATAATCAGCGCACCCGGATCGTCGCCCCAGCGCAGCATCAGATTGAAGGCAGCCAGGCTGAGCAGCATCACCGCGAGAATGCCGTGAGCCCAGGCGGTCACCAGGCGCCGAATAGGGCCCACGGTGAACAAATCAATCGCACCTGCGACGCCGGAAAGCGCACCAAAACCTGTGCCAATAGTCGCCAGCCAGAGACCAGCCCGGGCCCAGAAATAATCCTCGGTCCAGACATAGGCAATATCGCTTCCCAGCAACATCACCAGGGCTGCAATAGGGAAATGGATCAGCACTGGATGCATCGGATGACCACGCAATGCGGCACGACTTTCGATTTTGGCAGTTGGCATAACGGTGTTCACCCCGTGTTTAAGGTTAGCCTGTTGTGCAGGCTCATCTACTTGAGAAAAAAGGATTCTATATGCGAAAAAGGGTAGCAGAGAGCGGCCTGCTCGCCAGTTTGATGCTGACGGGGTGCAGTGGGCCGCTTTCAACACTCGATCCGGCGGGTCCGCACGCGGCGGAGGTTGCCTGGC
Organism: Aliidiomarina soli; assembly: GCF_003986975.1. Taxonomy (GTDB): domain Bacteria; phylum Pseudomonadota; class Gammaproteobacteria; order Enterobacterales; family Alteromonadaceae; genus Aliidiomarina; species Aliidiomarina soli. The sequence goes on from NZ_PIPO01000003.1 coordinate 396,768, forward strand.
TGTGGTGGGGGATGCTGGCATTTTCTGTGGTCGTTATGCTGGGCGTCTATTTTTTGTGGTGGCGAGCGATGCGCCGCTCGGGCGAGCATGATAGCGATGCAGTTGCCCAAGGGTTACAAAACAGATGGGTTATTGCGGGTGGTGTGGCGTTACCGACGATCGCCATTAGCGTGCTCTTGGTATTTGGGATCCCCGTTGGTCACCGCATGCTTCCCCATGCCACAGACGGGGCCATGTCAATTGAGATTGAAGCGCGGCAGTGGTATTGGCAAGTGCATTACCCGGATCTTGATGTGACCTTAATCGATGAAATTCATATTCCGGTCGACACCCCAGTCAATTTTCAGATCCGCAGTGAGGATGTCATTCATTCGTTTTGGGTCCCACGCCTGGGCGGCAAAGTGGATGCGATCCCGGGACGGGTTAATCAGCTGCGTTTGCAGGCCAGCGAAACTGGTAGTTTTCAGGGGCAGTGTGCGGAATATTGCGGTACCGGCCACGCATTCATGAAGTTTGTTATTCATGCGCATGACGCCGAAGCCTACCGCAACTGGCAACAACAGGTTTCAGACGATTCAGAAGGCAGGAACGAGAGTCAATGAGTAAATATCAGCAGTTCGAAAAGGTGTGGGGAAATCTCCCGGGGTGGGGGCAATTGGCGGCGGTGAACCATACCTCTATCGGGCGACGTTTTATGCTGACCGGAGCCGCTTTCTTTATTGTCGGTGGCGTCCTGGCCATGCTTATTCGCTCGCAGCTTGCCTTGCCAGCGCAGGAACTACTGAGCCCGGACGTGTATGCCCAGGTTTTTACGATGCATGGCACTGTGATGATGTTTTTGTTCGCTATTCCGATCCTTGAGGGAATGGCGATTTATCTGATCCCCAAATTAATAGGGACCCGGGATCTGGTGTTCCCGCGGATAAGTTCGCTTGGCTATTACTGCTATTTATTCGGTGGCCTTATTATTATGTCGAGTCTGGTACTGGGGATTGCCCCGGATTCCGGCTGGTTTATGTACACCCCCTTGAGCAGTTCTGAGTTTTCATCCGGGCCGGGCTCGGACTTTTGGTTGCTGGGAATTACTTTCGTTGAAATCTCGGCGATGGCCGCCGGGGTTGAACTGACCGTTTCAATATTGCGCACCCGTGCACCGGGAATGAGCCTGAGCAAAATGCCGATTATGGCCTGGTACATTCTCGCTATGGCGTTGATGATTGTGTTCGGTTTTCCACCATTAATCCTGGCCAGTATTATGCTCGAGCTGGAACGCGCGGCAGGCATGCCTTTCTTTGATGTCAGCGCTGGTGGCGATCCGATCTTGTGGCAACACCTGTTCTGGCTGTTCGGACACCCCGAGGTTTACATTATATTTCTCCCGGCGGCCGGGATTATTTCGACTCTGATCCCGGTATTTGCCGGGCGCCCCTTACTTGGTTATCGCTGGATTGTGCTGGCGATTATTATGACCGGCTTTATCAGCTTTGGGTTGTGGGTCCATCATATGTTCACCATCGGCATTCCCGCCTTAGCTCAGGCATTCTTCTCCATGGCCAGCATGCTGGTGGCAATCCCCACCGCGATTCAAATTTTTGCCTGGCTGGCTACACTGTGGGCGGGTCGGGTGACCTACAATTTGCCGATGTTATGGGTGTTCGGGTTTCTTATTGTCTTTGTTTGCGGCGGCTTAACCGGTGTCATGTTGGCGTTAGTTCCGTTTAACTGGCAGGTGCATGACACCCACTTTGTGGTCGCCCACTTGCATTATGTGCTGGTCGGCGGGATGTTCTTTCCGCTTATTGCCGGGTTGTATTACTGGCTGCCGCAGCTGTCGGGTCGGATGCCCTCGGAACGGCTGGGTCGCTGGGCATTCTGGTTAACCTTTATCGGCTTCAATGCGACCTTCCTGCTGATGCATCTGACGGGCTTGCTTGGAATGCCACGTCGGGTGTATAGCTATTCGGGCGGACTGGGCTGGGACTGGCTGAATCTGCTGTCGTCGGTGGGCGGCTTTGTGATGGCCGCCGGAATCGGCATGATTCTGCTCGATGTGGTGCTGCATTTTCGTTATGGCCGTAAAGCGCCATTTAACCCATGGAATGCGGACTCACTGGAGTGGGCGACGGGCACGCCACCGACCCCTTACAACTTTGCCAGTATTGCAACCGTTGATAGTCGTCATCCATTGTGGCAAAACCCACAACTGGCAGACGAAATGGCTCAGGGTCAGTATGGTCTCAACGACATTGACCATGGGCGACGCGAAATTTATGGCACCGACGCCATTACCGGCAAACTGAAAGAAGTAATTCACCTGCCAACCAACTCCTGGTGGCCACTGATAAGCGCCGCCTTCCTTGCGGTGGTCTGCGTCTGCCTGTTAATCAGGGTATATCCGGGGGCGATACTGGCGGCACTGCTCGCTGCATTGAGTCTGTTGCGCTGGAGTTGGGAAAACGGCGGACACCCGGTGATGGCCCCCCTCAGCAGGGAAGAAAACCAGCGCGGCGAACCGCCGTTAAACTCCAGAACTCTCGACGGGCCGGGACTTTGGGGAATGAATATCACCTTGCTGGCGGATGCTGCATTATATCTTTCACTGTTATTTGGCTGGTTTTATTTATGGACCGTGTCGCCAAACTGGGTTGTGCCTGAGACCTCAGCGATTTCCTTACCCGGGCTATTAGTGTCAGGCCTTATACTTAGCGTCGGAATGCTCTGTTACCAACGCCTGGCGAAAAAGTTACGGGCAGGCCAGGACCAGGGGTTACAAGGCATGCTCGCGCTCAGTGCTGGCCTGGCACTGGTCCACCTGGCTGTGTTGTTGTGGTGTACGCTACAGGCGGAGCTTAATTTTCGTCAGACTGCGCATGATGCGGTACTGCTGCTGATGCTATCGATACAGATATTTCACAGTGGGTTGGTCGTTGTGGTAACGGCGTTGCAGAGCTGGCGAGTCCGCTATGGCTATGTCAGCAAAACGTTACCCTATGAACCTATAGTGGTGCAGCCACTATGGTGGTATACCTGCGCGATTTTCTGGTGTAGCTATGCAACTTTCCTGTTGTTCCCCTTAGCCTGGGGAGTGTCAGCATGAGAGTAAGCGCGCATCCGTTTCATTTAGTCGCCGGGCTGACCCTCTGGGCTGGCTACTTTGTGCTGCTCTACGGGGGAATGTCAGTCGCCTGTGCGCTGTTCCCGCAGGATCCCACGCTTGGTCCCTTGACCTGGATTAACCTGTTTGTATTGCTGCTTACTGTGGTAGTCGCGCTGCCTCTGGCCGGGCTGGCCTGGGCCTGTCATCGCCAGACCGGTGAGCAAGCTACGCAGCAGCGTTTTATGCTTCGTCTTAGCGCGTCGCTGTATCTGGTCTCTGCCATTGCCACCTTGGTGGTGGGACTACCGGGAGTGATCTATCCGCCATGCGTGTAATCGGTTTAATCCTGCTGCTTTGTCTCGCGATGACGGCTCAGGCTGCATCTTCAGGCGATATAATGTTTGGCGGTGAACTGCAACAATACCTGGCGAGCGCATTGACGCTTGGTGCGTTAATTGGAGTTTGCCTGCTTTATCTGCGTGGTGCCAAACGAACGCCGGTAAAGCGATGGCAGTTCTGGCTCTTCCAGGCGACCCTGATAGTCACGATTTTTACCATATTGGGGCCACTGGACGATTGGGCAGCACGCAGTTCGGCGCTGCATATGACCCAGCACATGATGCTGATGGTGGTTATTGCACCGATGTTTGCGCTTAGCAAGCCGCTGGCGCAGTTCTATGTGGCTTTTGCTAAATGGGGCAAGCCGCTGTGGGACGGGTTATTCAAAGTCACCCGATACCCGATGGTCTGCGCCTATTTACATGGGTTCGTGATCTGGTTCTGGCATATCCCTGTGTTCTATATGCTGGCGCTGGACAACCCGTGGATTCACGGACTGGAACACCTTTGCTTTTTAGTCACCGCGGTCTGGTTTTGGTGGGCGTGCCTCTACGCATCACCGCGAAAAACGCCTTTTGCCTTGTTAGCCTTGCTGCTGACACTCATGCACACTGGCTTTTTGGGGGCACTGTTGACCTTTGCCGGTAGCCCTTTATATGGCGAAGCCCGACACCTTCAGGATCAACAACTGGCAGGGTTGCTAATGTGGGTATTAGGAGGCATCCCCTACATTGCTGCGTCGCTTTGGGCTGGAAATCGCTGGTACAAGCATTTACAACGCCGGATAGCGAATGCCTGAAGCAAAAAGGACAACTATTGACGTAGCACAAAGTTTCGCTGCACTCGCCAGCGGCTGCGTGCTCAAGCTTGATCTTCCACAATATTTTCTTGCTGCATAGGTTCAGACTAGCTCCAGTACCTTGTTACTTAGTTGTCCTTATGGAGAGAGAATATGAAAGCTTCTGTGTTAGCAGTATCCGCCATTGTCGCAATGAGTTCCTTTGCCGCCGAGGCTCAATGGGGTTTGAATGTAGGGCCTGTGTATGTAGGGCCGCAGGAATCCAGTTCCAACCTCAATGTGATTGAAGAGGTGGCGGGGCTGACGCCTGGTTCAACAGAGCTGGCGGTCAATGGTAATACTCAGTTAGGCATCACCCTGGACTACAAATTCAACCCTAACTGGGCCGTTCAGCTGATCGCCGCCACCCCATTTAGTCATGATATCGAGGTCAGCGGTTCAGCCATCGATGGCTTGCATGTCGGTAAAACCAAGCATTTGCCACCAACGCTGCTGGCTCAGTACCACGTGACCCGTTTTTCTGACCGTTGGCAGCCCTTTATCGGGATAGGTCTTAACTACACCACCTTCTTTGATGAACAGGTAGATGGGCAGTTAAGCGGTGCTCTGGACAGTTTAGGGGTGACCCAGGGTACTGATGAGGTCTCTTTGACGTTATCAGATTCCTGGGGGCTGGCGCTGCAGGCTGGGGTTAATGTTCAGTTGACAGAAAACCTTGGCATCCACGCGATGGTCAGTCAAATGAATATAGCGACCACGGGTCGGGTGCGGGTGAACGGCACCACGGTTCAACGCGTCGCGGTGGATATTGATCCGCTGGTCACCATGGTTGGGGTTCGCTGGCTGTTTTAATTGGCTGTAAAGAAACTTGCGAAGCAGGGCGATTACGCTATAGCTAAGAATGAGCTGATTGCCCTTAATCTGCGTCGTTAAGCCCTGCTACTAAGGAGGTTTCTGATGCCAAAGGCCTGGAGTGATAAAGACGAACGCCAGTACCAGCATGTTAAAAGCAGTGAACGTAAACGCGGGAAAAGTAACGCCGATGCTGAAGAAATTGCAGCGCGGACGGTAAACCAGCAGCGCCAACAGGAAGGGCGCAGCGAGAGCAAGCAAACTAAAGGCACTGGCAACCCGAATACGCCACTTGAAGAGCGAACTAAGCAGCAGCTGTATAACCGTGCGGCGGAGCTATCGATTAAAGGGCGAAGTTCAATGAACAAAGATAAACTTATCGCAGCGATTCGACAGCGCCAGTGATCATGCGGCAAAGTATGTATAATACCCCGGTCTGAGTACTGGGGTTTTTTATGCGGATTGCGTTCTTTGATTCAGGAATTGGCGGTTTGACTGTGCTTGCCGAAGCGCAGCGACAACAACCGGCGCACGAGTATCTGTATTATGCAGATTCTGAGCATGCGCCGTATGGGGCTAAACCTGCGGCAGAGGTTCGTGACCGTGTCCTGCAGGCAGCTGACTTTCTTGCCGGGCAGCAGCTTGATGCGCTGGTGATTGCCTGCAATACCGCCACCTCGGTTTGCATTAAAGAGTTGCGTTTGCGCTTTTCTTTTCCGGTGATTGGCATGGAGCCGGCGGTTAAACCAGCGTTGCAGCGGGCGAGTAAGAAACGGGTGATGGTGATGGCCACCTCGTTAACGCTGCAGGAAAGTAAATTAAGTCAATTATTGCAACGCTTAGATGGCAGTGAACAAACAGACAAGCTGGCGATGGATATGCTGGTTACTTTCGCTGAACAGCAGACATTTGATTCACCCGAGGTTACCCGGTATTTGCAGCATCAGTTGAGCCACTACCGCTTAGCGGACTATTCAGCAGTGGTTCTTGGCTGTACCCATTTTATTTATTTTCGTAATGCGTTGCAGACGATGGTAGGGGACAGCGTAACCCTGATTGATGGCAATCAGGGCACCGTTAAACAGTTATTCGCGCTGTTGCAGCAGACTAACGATGAGCACTCGCAGCACAGCAAGCTGAGAGGAGAGGGAGCGGCGCCACTGCGTGTATTCCGTTCAGGAATTGAGCAGCCGTTGGCGCCTTACCTCGAATTACTTCGCCGCTGTAGGTGACTTTCTGCCAGCAGGGCGACGTGAGCGATTTCCCTGATTTGGCTTTGGCTCTGGTTTCTTACCCGGGCCAGCTAATGAAACCGCGGTAAATTCAGTTTTGTACGGGGTCATATCAGCCAGTTCAAGCGTCTGGTCACTGAATTTCTCAATCGCCCGTAACTGGCGGATTTCATCTTCCATCACCAACGACAGAGCATGCCCGGTTGCGCCGGCGCGACCCGTACGACCAATCCGGTGAACATAGTCTTCTGCAATTTGCGGTAGCTCGTAATTAATGACGTAAGGTAGTTGGTCAATATCAAGGCCGCGAGCGGCAATATCGGTTGCGACCAGGACCTGAACACCGCCAGCTTTAAAGTCGGCCAGTGCTTTGGTACGCGCACCCTGGCTCTTATTGCCGTGAATGGCAGCGGCCAGAATACCGTCGTTTTCAAGTTGACGGGTAAGCCGGTTGGCACCGTGTTTGGTACGGGTAAAGACCAGTACCTGAGGCAGATTCAGTTCACGCAGCAGGGTAATAAGCAGTTTGCTTTTCTGGCTTTTGGTGACTGGGTAAACACGTTGTTCGATACGCTCTACGGTTGTATTAGGTGGTGTGACTGAGACCTCAACCGGATCATTGACTAAGCCTTTGCCAAGGGCCCGGATGGACTCTGAAAAGGTAGCCGAGAACAACAGGTTCTGACGTTTTTTCGGCAGCAGCTTAAAAATGCGTTTAATGTCATTAATGAAGCCCATGTCCAGCATGCGATCCGCTTCATCCAGCACCAGCATCTCCAGTTGCTCAAACTTAACCGCGTTTTGCTGATGAAGATCCAGCAAGCGGCCAGGCGTGGCGACCAGGATATCGACCCCTTTGCGTAAAGCGATCATTTGTGGATTAATTTTGACCCCACCAAATACCACCGTGGAGCGAATTCCCAGGTTTTGGCTGTACAGACGAACGCTTTCACCAACCTGAGCAGCCAGCTCGCGCGTCGGGGTAAGAATAAGTACCCGCGTATGATTGCTTTTAGCTGACTTGCCATCTTTTAGTTTCTGCAGGATGGGAAGGGTGAACCCCGCCGTCTTGCCTGTTCCGGTTTGTGCTGCCGCCATGACATCGCGCCCTGCCAGAATAGGGGGAATAGCTTGTTGCTGAATTGGCGTGGGCTGAGTGTAACCCTGGGCGTCGAGCGCTTGCAGAATTTCCGGGCAAAGGCCGAGGTTTTTAAAAGTCATAGTGTCCTTGGTGTCGGTGGGGTGTTGCGCCGCGAAGCATACAGTAGGCACGCACAGCGCGCAAGTCACAGGCAGATAAGCGCGGAGGGTCTATACTCGTGGCAGAGTCATTCACATACCCAGATCAGGCAGGAGACTGTTATGGACAATCTTGCTAGGGTCAAGGCGGTGTATCAGGCGTTTACCCGAGGCGCCTTGACTGAGGTCGTTGAACAATTGCACCATTCGGTGCACTGGTATGAAGCGGAAAGTTCGCCATACGCGGACGGAAACCCTTATGTGGGGCCGGACGAAGTCGCTGGGGGAGTATTTCAGCGCTTGCAGAAAGATTATCCTGATTTGCAGATTTTAGCGGAACGATATTATGAGATGGACAATAAAGTAGTGGTTGAGGGCCGATACAAGGGGCTTCATCATGTCACTAAAAAGCCTCTGGATGCGCAGTTTGTTCACGTTTGGCAATTGAAAGATGGCCGCGTCAGCCAGTTTCGCCAGTTTACCGATACCCTTAAGTGGCGTCTTAACGCCTTTAGTCTGTAATGGATTCACTTGACGAATTACTGCACGCGATTCGGCGTTGTGAACTATGCCGGGCTCATCTGCCTTTGGGTCCACGGCCGGTGATTCAGGCAACGCGGGAGGCGCCAATATTACTGGTTGGGCAGGCACCCGGGCGCAAAGTCCACGCCTCTGGTAAACCTTTTGATGACGCCAGTGGTGAGCGCCTGCGCAGTTGGCTGGGAGTGGATCGCGAGCAGTTTTACAATGCCCGACTCTTTTCTATAGCGCCGATGGGGTTTTGTTACCCGGGCACGGGCAGTCAGGGAGATCTGCCACCGCGACCAGAATGTGCAGCGACCTGGCGACAACCTCTGATGGCAGAGCTGACCAACAGAAAGATGACGCTGCTAATTGGTCAGTACGCTATCAACTGGCATCTGCCCGGCAGCTATAAAACGGTAACGGCGGCGGTTGCGGATTATCAGCGATTGTGGCCCGAGGTACTGGCTTTGCCACACCCGAGCCCGCGGAATAATCGATGGTTGAAACGAAACCCTTGGTTTGAGTCAGAGATTGTGCCGCAGTTGAGAGCACGGGTGAAACACTTACTGGCTAGCACTAGCGGCGTGTGAACCTGTGTTAATGCTCGGTAAAAGTTGCCCCAACTACTTGTTTGCAACGAACCAGACTGCTAATTTAAGCCGCTTACAATAGTTTTTTCAGGAAGGAAAACGGTAATGAAATCAGTAAAAAAGGCCTTTTTACCGATGATTCTGCTGCTCAGTCTGAGTGCTAGCAGTGCTGTGCTTGCTCAGCCAGTAGAGTCCACAGATTTTGAATTTACACCTCCGAGTTTCCCACGTGAAGTGGGCGGGCAGGTTTTTCAGTATTTTTTACCCGCTGCGGATGGCTTTGCAGCGAATGTGAATCTGCAAATCCAGCCCTATGAAGGCAGCCTGGAAGACTACGAAGCACTGAGTGTGCAGCAGTTTGAGCAACTTGATTTTGAAATGCTTGATCTGGCTCGTGGTGATAATGAGCTGATATTTGAATATACCGGCAGTATGCAAGGGACTGAGTTCCACTGGTTTTCGCGGGTGTTGAAGGAAGGTAACTACTTTTATGTAGTCACTGCTACTGCGCTGGCGGAGCGTTGGGATACTGAGCGCGAGGCCCTGGTGGAGTCAGTTGACTCGTTTCGTTTGTAACTGAGGCGACGCATTTAGCACTGTGGTTAATGCTGTCTGGTAAGCCAGATTATAGCCGATAAAATTGAAACAAAAAAAGCCGACATCATGTCGGCTTTTTTTATTGGCGAAGCTTCGCCCGCTTAATTCGCGTTTAACGCTTCAGCGGTTTAAATTCGCGCTTGGTTTCGCCTGTGTACAACTGACGAGGACGACCGATTTTCTGACCTTTCTCACCGAGCATCTCGTGCCAGTGTGAAATCCAGCCAACCGTGCGTGACAGAGCGAAAATAACGGTGAACATGCTGGTTGGGATACCAATTGCTTTAAGGATGATACCGGAGTAGAAATCTACGTTCGGGTAAAGTTTCTTCTCTACGAAGTACTCATCTTCAAGGGCAATTCGCTCAAGTTCCATCGCAACGTCTAATAATGGATCTTCAACTTTCAGCTCTTTCAGAACCTCATGACAGCTATCGCGCATTACCGTGGCACGCGGGTCAAAGTTTTTATAAACACGGTGACCAAAGCCCATCAGACGGAACGGGTCATTTTTATCTTTTGCGCGCTCAATGAATTCTGGAATACGGTCAACTGAACCGATTTCAGCCAGCATTTTCAGACAGGCTTCGTTAGCACCACCATGGGCTGGACCCCACAACGAGGCAACACCAGCTGCAATACAAGCGTACGGGTTGGCGCCTGAAGAACCTGCTAAACGAACGGTCGAGGTTGACGCGTTCTGTTCGTGATCAGCATGCAGAGTGAAAATACGGTCCATGGCTTTGGAGATAACCGGGCTGATTTCGTAGTCTTCAGCGGGTACCGAGAACATCATGTTAAGGAAGTTCTCTGAGTAGCTCAGCTCATTTTTAGGATATACGAACGGCTGACCGATGCTGTGCTTGTAGCACATTGCAGCGATAGTCGGCATTTTCGCAATCAGACGATAAGCGCTACGGATGCGCTGTTCAGAGTCTGAGATATCCAAATCATCATGGTAGAAAGAAGAGAGCGCCCCAACAATTGCGCAAAGCATCGCCATAGGATGAGAATCACGACGGAAGCCATTGAAAAAGTTATGAATTCCTTGATGCACCATGGTGTGGTGGGTGATCGTTTTCTCGAATTCTTTATACTCTTCTTTGGTCGGCGCTTCGCCATGAATGAGCATGTAGCAAACTTCAAGGTAATCTGCCTGAGTTGCTAGTTCATCAATAGGGTAGCCGCGGTGCAACAAGACACCTTTATCACCATCAATGTAGGTGATTTTAGATTCACATGAGCCAGTCGCTAAAAAGCCTGGGTCGAATGTGAAGTAGCCGTGTTTGCCAAGTGTACGTACGTCAACAACATCGTAGCCTGCAGTTGGGGACAGTACGGGTAGCTCAATGCTCTTACCGTCGATTTGCAGGGTGGCTTTACGGTCAGCCATAAGGAAATCTCCTCGCTTTTGTTAGGGTCCGAAATGATTTCGAATCAAAAAAGTGCGCTAGTTTTACTCGATCCGGGGGGCATTTGTCAATTTAGGGTAAACGCCCGTTTAGAATGTTTTCGCCAGTTTGGGCGTCGGATATGCCGTTTCCATCCTTATAATAACGGGTATATACGTATGGTATGAATTTTTTGGATTGTAATGATCGACTTTAGTCGTAGATAGCAGCAAAAACCAGGAGCAGCCCCCCTAAAAACTGTACGCCGAGGATTAAAAAACTGATGGGATAGGGGAATTGTAATTGTAAGCGCTGCTGGATATACTTTGCGGACCTTCATTTATGTGCTTTTAATAAGGCAACAATCGTGAAAAAACAAAGACCTGTTAATTTAGAACTTAACACAATAAGTTTTCCGCCTTCAGCGATTGCATCGATCCTACACCGAGTCTCCGGCGTTATCATGCTGGTTACCCTGGGTTTTCTGGTGTGGTTGTTGGCAATTTCGCTGTCCTCTCCTGAAGGATTCGAACAAGCTCGTGCGGTGTTGGCAAACCCGTTGCTGAAATTTGTGGTCTGGGGGATTCTGACCGCACTTGGCTACCACATTCTGTCTGGTCTGCGCCACATGGTGATGGACCTGGGTTACTGGGAAGAATTGGGCTCTGGCAATCTGAGTGCTAAAGCCGCTATTGTTCTGGCCATTGTATTATCCGTGCTTGCTGGAGTTTGGTTATGGTAAATGTTGCATCTACTTTTGGTCGTAGCGGTACGCACGACTATATCTTGTTGCGCGCGAGTGCGCTTATTCTGGCGACTTACGCGATATTCATGGTTTGCTTTTTAGTAGCAACCCCGAATTTAACATTCGAAGCCTGGACGGGTTTGTTCGGTAATCTTTGGATGAAAGTTTACACCTTACTGGCGTTAACCGCAGTACTGGTGCACGGCTGGATTGGCATCTGGCAAGTGCTGACTGACTATGTGAAGCATTCATTTGGTCGTGGTGTATTGCAGTTCATTGTGAGCCTGGCATTGATTGTCTACTGGCTGACCGGCTTATTCGTGTTGTGGGGTGTATAAACATGAAAGAACTAGAATTTGATGCCGTCGTAATCGGCGCTGGCGGTGCGGGCATGCGTGCAGCACTGCAAATTTCGCAAAACGGCATGACCTGTGCTCTGATGTCGAAAGTATTTCCAACCCGTTCACATACGGTCTCGGCGCAAGGCGGAATCACAGTTGCACTGGGTAATGCCCATGAAGACAACTGGGAATGGCACATGTTTGATACCGTTAAAGGGTCTGATTACATCGGTGACCAAGACGCGATTGAGTACATGTGTAAGACAGGTCCGGAAGCGATTCTGGAAATGGAGAACATGGGCTTACCATTCTCGCGTTTCGAAAACGGCACTGTGTACCAGCGTCCATTTGGTGGCCAGTCGAAAGAATTTGGTGGCGAGCAGGCAGCTCGTACTGCGGCGGCAGCTGACCGTACTGGTCATGCGTTGTTGCACTTGCTTTATCAGCAGAACGTAAAAAATAAAACCACGGTGTTTTCTGAGTGGTATGCACTGGATTTAGTTAAGAACCAGGACGGTGCAGTGGTGGGTGTAACCACCCTGAATATCGAGACTGGCGAAACCGTCTTCGTAAAAGCTAAAGCTGTCGTACTGGCAACTGGTGGCGCAGGGCGTATCTTTGCCTCGACCACCAATGCGCATATTAATACCGGTGACGGTGTAGGTATGGCGCTGCGTGCTGGCGTGCCGATGCAGGATATGGAAATGTGGCAGTTCCACCCAACTGGCATTGCAGGTGCCGGTACACTGGTGACGGAAGGGTGCCGCGGTGAAGGTGGTTACCTGCTGAACAAAGACGGCGAGCGTTTCATGGAACGCTATGCACCGAACGCGAAAGATCTGGCTGGTCGTGACGTGGTTGCACGTTCGATGATGACCGAGATTCGTGAAGGACGTGGCTGTGAAGGTCCGTACGGCCCGCATCTTAAGCTTAAGCTTGACCACCTTGGCCGTGATGTACTTGAGTCACGCTTACCAGGTGTTTGTGATCTGGCGAAAACCTTTGCTCACGTTGATCCGGCAGAAGAGCCAATTCCGGTTATTCCAACCTGTCACTACATGATGGGTGGTATTCCAACGGACGTTAATGGTCAGGCATTGCAAGTCGATGCGAATGGTAAAACGACCCCGATTCAGGGTCTCTTTGCCTGCGGCGAAATTGCCTGCGTATCTGTCCACGGCGCTAACCGCCTGGGTGGTAACTCGCTACTTGATTTGGTTGTATTCGGTCGCGCAACAGGCTTGCACCTGGCAGACGCACTGGCGGCCAACGTCGAAGCACGCCCAGCGTCGCAGAGCGATCTGGAAACTGCTATGGCTCGCACTGAGCGCTGGAATAATACCCAGAAAGGCGAAGACCCGGCACAAATTAAGAAAGACCTGCAAAACTGCATGCAGATGAATTTCTCCGTGTTCCGTGAAGGCGATGCGATGGAAGAAGGCTTGAAAGAGCTGAAAGAAATTCGTGAGCGTCTGAAGTTTGCTCGTCTGGATGACACCAGTGCCGAATTTAACACCGCTCGTATCGAAGCGCTTGAGCTGGATAACCTGATGGAAACCGCGTTCTCAACTGCGGTTGCAGCGAACTTCCGGAAGGAAAGCCGTGGTGCGCATAGCCGTGCTGACTTCCCTGACCGTGATGACGAAAACTGGTTGGTTCACACCGTGTACCGCCCAGAAAATGAATCGATGACGACGCGCGAAGTCAACATGGCGCCGAAGACTCGAGAAGCATTCCCGCCGAAAGCGCGTACTTATTAATAGGGGCTGAAGACGATGAAAAAATTGCAGTTTTCAATCTATCGTTATAACCCGGATGTCGATGCTAAGCCTCGCATGCAGGAATACACCTTAGAAGTAGACGAAAAGCAGGACATGATGGTGTTGGACGCGTTGATTATGCTTAAAGAGCAGGATCCAAGTCTGGCATTTCGTCGCTCTTGCCGTGAAGGTGTCTGTGGCTCAGACGGCCTTAATATGAATGGTAAGAACGGCCTGGCCTGTATTACTCCAGTGTCGTCGCTGAAAGGCAAAAAAGTCGTGGTTCGTCCACTGCCTGGGTTGCCTGTCATTCGTGACCTGATTGTCGACATGGAACAGTTCTATACACAATACGAGCGGGTTAAGCCTTATCTGATCAATGAAGATAAAACACCACCTGCGCGTGAACGCCTGCAGTCACCAGAAGAGCGTGCTAAGCTGGATGGTCTGTACGAGTGTATTTTGTGCGCATGCTGTTCAACGTCGTGCCCTTCGTTCTGGTGGAATCCAGATAAGTTCGTTGGCCCAGCTGGTTTGTTGCACGCGTATCGTTTCCTGGCAGACAGCCGGGATACCGCGACGGAACAACGTCTGGACGACCTGGACGATGCCTTCAGTGTCTTCCGCTGCCACGGTATCATGAACTGTGTCAGCGTATGTCCTAAGGGTCTGAACCCGACCAAAGCAATTGGTCACATTAAATCGATGCTGTTGAGCCGCGCGGTCTAACTCACCGCCGCTTTTTAGTGGTAACAGATTGAAAGGAAAAGCAATGCAAAATGGTGCAATGCAAGCCTGGATAGAGTCTTCACATTTAGCCGGTGGCAACATCGGCTATATCGAAGAACTTTTCGAGCTGTATTTGGATGACCCGAGCGCTGTCGGGGATGAATGGCGCGATTTTTTCGATAGCATGCCAACTGGCAGTGTTGATATTAAGCACAGTGAAGTGCGTGATCAGTTTCGTGAAATGGCGAAAAACAAGCTGAAGCTTGCCGGGACTCAGGGTGGTAACTCTGAAATGTCGGAAAAGCAGGTCAAGGTATTGCAGTTGATCAACGCCTTTCGCTTCCGTGGTCACCAGCATGCTAATCTGGATCCGCTCGAGTTATGGAAACAGGAACAGGTTCCTGATCTGCGGCTTGAGCACCACTCACTAAGCAAAGATGATTATGACACCGAGTTTAATGTAGGGTCTCTTGCGATTGGCAAGGACACTGCAACACTCGGTGAAATTCATTCTGCGCTGGAAAAAATCTACTGCGGTTCGATCGGTGCAGAATACATGCACATTGTATCGACCGAAGAGAAACGCTGGATCCAGCAACGTTTCGAATCTGAATTAGGTCAGCCGAAGTTTTCCGAGCAGCAACGTAAACGTTTGTTGCAGGAACTGACCGCGGCCGACGGCCTGGAAAAGTACCTGGGCTCAAAATTCCCGGGCGCAAAACGTTTCTCACTGGAAGGTGGTGACAGCCTGGTTCCGTTGCTCAAGGCGTTGATCCATCGTGGTGGTGAAAGCGGCGCTAAAGAAGTCGTTGTCGGCATGGCTCACCGTGGCCGCCTGAATGTGCTGATCAACGTGCTTGGCAAGCACCCGCAGGAACTATTCAACGAATTTGCCGGTAAGGGCGTTCAGTACGACCGCTCAGGTGACGTGAAATACCATATGGGCTTCTCTTCAGACTTTAAGACTGAAGGCGGTAACGTCCATTTGGCATTGGCTTTTAACCCGTCGCACCTGGAAATTGTTAACCCGGTTGTGATGGGCTCAGTCCGTGCTCGTATGGAGCGTCGGGGTTGCGCTGATGGCAGCAAGGCTTTGCCAATAACCATTCATGGTGATGCGGCAATCGCGGGTCAGGGTGTGGTTCAGGAAACCTTCAACCTGTCTCGTACGCGTGCGTTCGGGGTTGGTGGCAGTATCCGTATCGTGGTCAATAACCAGGTTGGCTTTACCACCTCGAAACAGGAAGATGCGCGGTCTACTCAGTACTGCACTGATATTGCAAAAATGGTCCAGGCACCCATTTTCCATGTCAACGCTGACGACCCTGAAGCGGTGCTGTTTGTGGCGCAGATGGCGGTCGACTATCGCAACGCATTTAAGCGTGATGTGGTTATCGATCTGGTTTGTTACCGTCGTCACGGGCATAACGAAGCGGACGAGCCAAACGCAACTCAGCCGCTGATGTATCAGAAAATTAAAAAGCATCCAGTGGCTCGTGAGCTGTATGCAAAACGCTTACTCGATGACAAGTTAGTGAGCGAGAAAGAGGTCAAAAAACTGGTTGCTGACTATCGCGACGCTTTGGATAAAGGCGATTGTGTAGTGGAAGAGTGGCAGCCGATGAAAGCGCATTCTGTGGACTGGTCACCGTTTATTGATAATGACTGGGACGTGGAATATGACTCACGTTTGAGCCTCGAAGAACTGACCGATTTAGCCAACAAAGTAAGCGATGTTCCGGAAGACTTTAAGCTTAACTCGCGGGTTGCTAAAGTGTATGAAGAACGCCGCAAAATGGCCAAGGGTGAGCGTAAGCTTGACTGGGGTATGGCGGAAACACTGGCCTATGCAAGTTTAGTCAAGCACGGTCATGCGATCCGCATGGTTGGGCAGGACACTGGGCGCGGGACCTTCTTCCATCGCCATGCGGTGCTGCACAATCAGAAAGACGCTAAAACTCATATGCCATTGCAGCACATTGCTGAGAACCAGGCGAAAATTGAGATTTACGACTCGGTGCTGTCTGAAGAAGCGGTGATGGCTTTTGAATACGGCTTCGCCACGGCTGAACCAAATACGCTGACCATTTGGGAAGCGCAGTTTGGTGACTTTGCGAATGGCGCTCAGGTAGTCATTGACCAGTTCCTCAGTTCAGGTGAACAAAAATGGGGTCGCCTGTGTGGCTTAACCCTGTTGTTACCCCATGGCTACGAGGGGCAGGGTCCGGAACATAGCTCAGCACGCTTAGAGCGTTTCCTGCAGCTATCAGCGGACCATAACTGGTCGGTCTGTACACCGACAACGCCAGCACAGGTGTACAACATGCTGCGTCGTCAACAAATCCGTCCGGTACGTCGTCCATTGATTGTGATGACACCAAAATCGCTGTTACGTCACCCGGATGCTGTGTCGGATCTGGAAGAACTGACCGATGGCGTGTTCCAGAACGTGATTGGTGAAATTGATCAGCAACAAGCGAAGAAAGTGAAACGTGTTGTTTTCTGTGGCGGTAAAGTGTATTACGAACTGTTAAAACAGCGCCGTGAAAGAGAAATCGATGACGTTGCGATTGTTCGTATCGAGCAGCTGTACCCATTCCCGCATCAGGAAATGGCCGAAACTCTGAAAGACTATCAGCACGTGAAAGATTTTGTCTGGTGTCAGGAAGAACCGCAAAACCAGGGAGCCTGGTACTGTTCGCAGCACCACTTCCGTGAAGCGATTCCTGAGGGAGCTAAGCTGACGTATGCAGGGCGCGCCGCGTCGGCGTCTCCGGCTGTAGGCTACGCCTCAGTGCATAAAGAACAGCAAGATAAATTAGTCAACGATGCGCTAACCATTAAATAGGTGAAATTTAACGATGGCGATTGAAATAAAAGTACCTGAATTACCTGAATCCGTTGCTGACGGAACTATTGCAACATGGCACGTTAAGAAAGGCGACAAAGTAAGCCGTGACCAGAACCTGGTAGACATCGAGACTGATAAAGTCGTTCTGGAAGTGGTTGCTGAAGCTGATGGCGTGATTGCTGAAATTACCGCCGAAGAAGGCGATACCGTGGAAAGCAAAGCTGTGATTGGCAAAATCGAAGAAGGCGAAGGCGCAGCCGATGCTGACGCTGAAAGCGACGACAGCGATGATGACAACGACAGTGATACTGACGACAGCTCAGATGACGCTGAAGACGGCGACAATGATGACGGCGACAACGAAGAGCAGGGCAGCGGCGAGAGCATCGACGTTAAAGTGCCTGAATTACCTGAGTCAGTCACCGATGCAACGATTGCTACCTGGCATGTGAAAGCAGGCGAAAGTGTTAGCCGTGACCAGAACCTGGTTGATATCGAAACCGATAAAGTGGTTCTTGAAGTGGTTGCTGAAGCTGATGGTGTGCTGGAAGAAATTATTCACGACGAAGGCGCAACCGTTGGCGCCAAAGACGTGATTGGTAAAATTGTTGCCGGTGGTTCAGCCAAGAAAGGGTCCGCTAAGAAAGCTGCGAAATCGTCTGATAAGGCAGAAACCTCAAGCGCGTCAGATAGCGACAAAGACAGCTCAGATGCAGTCAGCCCGTCGGTACGCCGCCTGCTGAAAGAACATGATCTGGACGCTTCGGATGTCAAAGGCAGTGGCAAGAATGGCCGCCTGACCAAAGAAGATGTTGAGAAGCACGTTAAGAACGCCAAAGAGTCTGGCTCGGCGAAGAAAGAAAGCAAGCAGGAATCTGCACCAGTGGCAGGCGCGGGCGACCGGACGCAAAAACGTGTACCTATGACCCGTTTACGCAAGCGTATTGCTGAACGTCTGTTAGGTGCGAAAAATGATACCGCGATGTTGACCACGTTTAACGAGATCAACATGAAGCCAATCATGGACCTGCGCAAAAAGTACCAGAAAGAATTTGAAGAGCGTCACGACACCCGTTTAGGCTTCATGTCTTTCTACGTGAAAGCTGTGGTTGAAGCGCTCAAGCGTTTCCCTGAAGTGAATGCGTCGATTGACGGTGATGAGATTGTTTATCACAACTACTTCGACGTTAGCATTGCCGTGTCGACGCCACGTGGCCTGGTAACACCGGTACTGCGTGATTGCGATAAGATGGGTCTGGCTGATATTGAGAAGAATATCAAAGACCTGGCAATCAAAGGTCGTGACGGCAAACTAACTCTGGACGAGATGCAGGGCGGTAACTTTACCATCACCAACGGTGGTGTATTTGGTTCGCTGTTATCAACTCCAATTCTGAATCCACCGCAAAGTGCCATCCTGGGCATGCACAAAATCCAGGATCGTCCAATGGCGGTAGATGGCAAGGTCGAAATCCTGCCGATGATGTACCTGGCGTTATCTTACGACCACCGCATTGTTGACGGGAAAGAATCGGTAGGCTTCCTGGTTACCGTGAAGAACTTGCTGGAAGACCCGCAACGTCTGCTTCTGGACGTGTAAAGGGGAAGACCGCAGCCGCAGTGTAAACTGCGGCTGTCATTTTTGCGTCTAAAAGCTTATAATCCGACGCGAAATTCGGGTAAGCAGCTCAGGCTGCTTTCATTTTGAATGAACAGATGGAAAAAGCATCATGAATTTGCATGAGTATCAAGCAAAGCAGTTGTTCCGTGAGTTCGGTTTACCAGTATCAAACGGTGAAGCGGCAGACTCGGCGGATGCAGCTGTTGAAGCGGCCAAACGAATTGGCGGCGACAAATGGGTAGTTAAGTGTCAGGTTCACGCTGGTGGCCGCGGTAAAGCGGGCGGTGTGAAACTGGTATCAAGCTTGGACGAAGTTCGTGGCTTTGCAGACAAGTGGCTGGGTCAAAACCTGGTAACTTATCAAACAGACGAAAATGGTCAGCCGGTAAACAAAATTTCTGTTGAAGATCTGACTGAGATCGAGCAGGAGCTTTACCTGGGCGCTGTTATCGATCGCTCAACGCGTAAAATCGTATTCATGGCCTCGACTGAAGGTGGCGTGGACATCGAAACCGTTGCAGAAGAAACTCCAGAGAAAATTCTGAAAGCAACCATCGACCCTACGGTTGGCGCACTGCCATACCAGGGCCGTGAACTTGGCTTTAAACTGGGTCTGAACCCGGAGCAGGTTAAGCAGTTCACTAAGATTTTCTTAGGCCTGGCGAAGATGTTCGAACAGTACGATTTCGCACTGCTTGAAATCAACCCGCTGGTTATCACTGACAAAGGTGATTTGCACTGCCTTGACGGTAAAATCAACATCGACAGCAATGCGATGTACCGTCAGCCAAAAATCAAAGAATTCCACGATCCTTCACAGGAAGATGCGCGCGAAGCGCACGCGGCTAGCTTTGAACTGAACTATGTAGCACTCGATGGCAACATCGGTTGCATGGTCAACGGCGCTGGTTTGGCGATGGGTACTATGGACATCGTTAAGTTGAGCGGCGGCGAGCCAGCTAACTTCCTTGACGTTGGTGGCGGCGCGACCAAAGAGCGTGTTTCTGAAGCGTTCAAAATCATCTTGTCTGACGACAGTGTTAAAGCCGTTCTGGTCAACATCTTCGGTGGTATCGTACGTTGCGACATGATCGCAGAAGGTATCATTGGCGCAGTTGAAGAAGTAGGCGTTAAAGTACCAGTAGTTGTTCGCCTTGAAGGTAACAACGCTGAACTGGGTACTGAAAAGCTGAAAGAAAGCGGCCTGAACATTATCGCTGCTACCAGTCTGACTGACGCAGCACAGAAAGTGGTTGAAGCTGCAGGAGGCCAGGCATGAGCGTATTAATTAATAAAGACACCAAAGTAATCTGTCAGGGTTTCACTGGCGGCCAGGGTACTTTCCACTCTGAGCAAGCGATTGCTTATGGTACACAGATGGTTGGCGGTGTAACGCCAGGTAAAGGCGGCCAGACGCATTTAGGTCTGCCTGTATTTAACACAGTGCGTGAAGCGGTTGAACAAACCGGTGCTACGGCGTCTGTTATCTACGTACCAGCACCTTTCTGTAAGGACTCTATCATTGAAGCAGCAGACGCTGGCATCGAGCTAATCGTTTGTATTACCGAAGGTATCCCTACCATCGATATGCTGTACGTGAAAGAGTACCTGGACATTAAAGGCGTGCGTATGATTGGTCCTAACTGCCCAGGTGTTATCACCCCGGGTGAGTCTAAGATCGGTATCATGCCAGGTCACATCCACAAGCCAGGTAAAGTAGGTATCGTATCGCGTTCAGGTACTTTGACTTACGAAGCCGTTAAGCAGACGACTGACGAAGGTTTCGGCCAGTCTACCTGTGTTGGTATCGGTGGTGACCCTATTCCTGGTTCAAACTTCATCGACATCCTTGAGATGTTCGAGAAGGATCCACAGACGGAAGCGATCGTGATGATCGGTGAAATCGGTGGTACTGCAGAAGAAGAAGCCGCTGAGTACATCAAAGAGAATGTAACTAAGCCTGTGGTTTCTTACATCGCTGGTGTTACTGCGCCTCCAGGTAAGCGTATGGGCCATGCTGGTGCCATTATCGCTGGTGGTAAAGGTACTGCAGATGAGAAATTTGCTGCGCTTGAAGCAGCAGGTGTTAAGACCGTTCGCAGCCTGGCTGAAATCGGTAAAGCACTACGCGAGAAAACTGGCTGGTAAGTCTGGTTTAATTGCTGAAAAGGCGCCTTAGGGCGCCTTTTTTGTCTGTGTAGATAATTAAATAGAGAGGTCGTATGCGCTCTTTGTGGTTAAGGTGTTTGCTCGTAGCAGTGGCGCTGTTTTCAGCCCCGGCGCTGTCTATCGTCAATATCGAAGATATGCGTATGGATGAGACAAAACCAGGCTGGATGTTGAGTAGTACATTAAGTTTAAGTGGTAAACGGGGAAACCTTGAAGAGGATAAACTATCGCTCAATGGTGGTACCCAGTGGATAAGCGACGATCTTAAGGTGCGCAATCTGCTGCTGTTCACCGTCGCCAATGACAGGGCTGAGGGTGAGACCTACTCGGAAGAGTATTTTGCTCATTTGCGCCACACCCGTCAGGTGGTTAATGGCATTGCCTGGGAACTGTTCGGCCAGCATCAGAGTGAGCCACTGAACCAGGATTATGAACGGCAACTGATTGGCAGCAATGCCCGTGTTCGTATTGAAACCGCGCTGGTGGACGGCTATGGCGGCGCAGGCCTGATGTATGAAGAGCGCTCGGTTGTGCCACCCTTAGCGGAGCAGATTGAGCGCAATGACTGGCGACTGAATTTTTATCTTAATTCGAGTTACCCCTTGAGCGACAATGCTGAGCTGGCGGTGAATTTTTACGTTCAACCAGCCATTGAGGACTTCTCTGACGTACGCAGTGTGGTTAACGCAGGTATCACCAGTCGGCTGAACCGGGTCTTTTCACTGACTCTGGATGTAAGTTACAGCAATGAAAGCGAGCCTTTGGTTGGCCAGGCCCATGATGAGTGGACCTATGCCATGGGACTCAACTTTCGTTTTTGACCTCGCCTGATTTAACTCTTCGCATCCAGGGCTTGTCGCAGTTGTTCAATTTCAGACTGCAGACGCTCGTCGCTGCGGTCGGCCAGCTCGATAACCTGCTGCAGGCGCGTGTTGGCTTGCTCATGCAGGGTTAGCTTTGTTTCGACCTGTGCCAGGCGTAATTGCAACCAGGCCGGGTCGTGGCTAAGTGACTGCGGACCGTTTTCGAGCATTTCGATACCCTGTTGATATGCCTGTTGGCGGAACGCCGGGGTCACGTCGCTATCTGCAACGGCCGCTAAGCGAACCTGTTGGTAGAGTGCGTCAGAGCGAACTGAGTCAGAAGCCAGTTCCAGGCTTCGCTGCAGCTGTTGCTGTGCTGCCTGATATCGTTGCAGAGCGATAAGACGGAGGCTAAACTCGAAGTGGGCATCAAAGCTATCCGGTGTATGCTCAAGCCAGGCCTGATAAAGTGCGATTTCCTCCTGCTCATTTTCTTCCATTTGAGCCCGCGGGATCTCAGCCGGAAATTGCAAAGGGCTATCCAGCTCAACCAGTCGTTGCTTATGAAAACTAAGTTTTTCAGCACTGCCGCCAAGTAAGCCTGGCGCGAACCGATGAAACTGAACCAAACCAAAGTGAGCAAGGGCATGATCGGGGTCTGTTTCCAGTGCACTTTCAAGGTCACGCCGCAGGCCACGCGCGAGCATGGCTGAACGCAGTGCTCCGGCATCCTGCAACTGGGTCATTTTAATTAAACCCTGTAAATAATGGTAATCGCCTGTGTTGCCGTGCTCGTCTGACAATGCATCAAGCGTGTCTTTTGCGGCATCAAGATCCTGCGCGCGAAGTTGCTCGACCACTTCCTCATAAGGTTCGGCGGTATCAAGAAAGAAGCTTTGCGCCTGCGCAGGTGCGGTGGCCAGTCCGGTAAACAAAACAATAGTAAGTAGTCGCAGCATGGTAATGAGTTCGCCAGTTGTGATTTTTTTGTTAGTTTACGCAAAAGTACGCTTGCCGGCATCTCCCAGTTGTATCAAATTGTGTCGAAGCCAACGGTTGGCCTGATCATCGTTGTCCTGCTGGTGCCAGTAAACACGCAATTGAATCTCGGTGCTGGTAAGGGGCAGGGGGGCCTGGTGCAGAGGATACTGCTGAGCCAGTGGCGCGCCAATTAAATCGGGCACCGTTAGTAACAGTTCACTGCCGGCGGCAATTTGAGCAGCGCTTTGATAACTCTGGCAGCGAAGCTCAATGGTTCGTTCAAAGCCAGCTTTAAGCAGTGGCATATCTTCAAGCACAATCCCCTGAGGTCGCCCGGACACAGCAATATGGGGGTGACTAAGGTAGTGCTGCATGGTTTCGAGCTGCACTGGTTTGCGGCTTAAGACAACAAAATGGTCCTGCATAAAAGGCGCATGACAGACCGGCCGTGGAATTGCCATCTCAACGTCTACAATCAAATCCAGCGTGCGTCTGGTCAGGCTGTCAGTTAAGTGATCACGCACATAGGGCACACTGCGTAAACGACAGTGTGGGGCGAGTTGCTGAACAAGGTGATGCAGACGCGGTAGCAGACTGCTTTCCATAGCTTCAGGCATGCCTATGGTAAAGGTCAGCTGCGCCGTTTGCGGGTCGAATAATTGCGGGGTGGCTATTAGTTGCTGCAGTGCCAGTAAGTGTTGAATCACAACGGGGGCCAGATGCTCGCAGTACGGCGTGGGTACCAGCTGCCGTCCGTGCCGTTCAAACAGCGGGTCCTGAAAGTGGTCACGCAGTCTGCGCAGGGCATGGCTGAGAGCAGATGGCGACAAAGCCAGTTGGTCGGCCGCAAGATTGAGCTGACGTTGCAGGTAGATTTCGCGCAGGACCCGTAACAGGTTGAGATCCAGATGATTGAAACGCTGTTGATTAAAATCCATTGTGGCAGCTTAGCTCTCAGATGATTAGGTCTAAAGATGAATATAATTCATTTTAATGTCTTAATAAAATTCACTTCATTCATTTTATTCTGGCGGTTAGGATGAGCTAAACAATTTTTGAGGTCTGACCATGCATTTTGAACAGGACGCGAGCAGTAAAAGTTACCTTGCACGTTTAAACGATTTTATGATCAGCCATGTCCAGCCCGTCGAGGCTGAGTGCATGCAGGCGCTGGCAGAGCAGGATCACGCGGACTTCAAAAGCTGGCAGCAATTGCCGCAAATTACAGCATTGCAACAACAGGCCCGTGATGCGGGTTTATGGAATTTGTTTTTGCCCGATGCTGAACTGGGTCAGGGCCTGACCACCCTGCAGTATGCGCCACTAGCAGAGCGTATGGGGCGTAGTTTGATCGCGCCCGAGATATTTAACTGCAATGCGCCGGACACCGGCAATATGGAAGTCTTGTATCACTTTGGCAGTGACCAACAGAAGCAGCGCTGGTTGGCACCTCTGCTGGCTGGTGATATCCGTTCTGTGTTTTGTATGACAGAGCCCGATGTTGCCTCGTCTGATGCGACCAATATGGCCGCCACTATCGAAGAAGACGGAGACCATGTGTTGGTTAACGGGCGCAAATGGTGGTCGACCGGTTTAGGCCATCCGCATGCTAAATTTGCCATTGTAATGGGGGTCTCGCGGCCTCAGGCAGACAAACATCAGCGTCATTCTATGGTGATTGTGCCGCTCGATGTTGCAGGGGTTGAAATCGAACGCATGTTGCCGGCCTTTAACAGTTTTGATCCACCCTATGGGCATGGCGAAGTGAATTTTAATCAGGTGCGTGTCCCACGTGGCAACGTGATTGGCGACCTGGGGGCCGGTTTCGCCATTGCTCAGGGCCGTTTAGGACCTGGCCGTATTCACCATTGTATGCGTGCGTTGGGCGCTGCAGAGTATGCCCTGCAACTTTTGATTGAACGCGCCGCGTCGCGTCAGGCGTTTGGTCAGCCGTTGCTGAAACTGGGTGGGAATGCAGAACGAATTGCAGAACATCGAATGGCGATTGATCAGGCGCGTTTGTATACCCTTAGCGCGGCGGACAAGATTGACCGTTTGGGCGTTAAGCATGCAATGAGCGAGATCTCAGGGATTAAAGTGGTGGTGCCCAATGTATTGCAGCGCGTAGTCGACGATGCAATCCAGATTTATGGTGGTGCAGGAATGAGCAATGACGTGCCCTTGGCGGCGCTGTGGACCACGGCGAGGGCATTGCGTATTGCCGATGGTCCGGATGAAGTTCATAAGGCTATGGTTACCCGCACTGAACTTAAAAAATACCGGCAGGGGGACAAGTCATGAGTAATCCGGCACTGATAGACACCGGCAGTAGCGTGCGTGACGAAGAAACCTTTGACGTCAGCGCAGTCAGCCAATGGCTAGCGAGCAAGGTTGATGGCTTGTCCGGGGAGCCTGAGGTGAGTCAGTTTACTGGCGGCGCTTCGAACTGGACCTATCGCTTGTTCTTTAGCCAGCAGCATGACTTTATTTTACGCCGCGGACCAGCCGGAACCAAAGCGCGTTCTGCGCACGACATGGGGCGTGAATACAAGTTACAAAGCGCGCTAAAGAGTGAGTTTCCGTGGGTCCCTGAGATGATTGGTTATTGCGCCGATACCTCGCTGATTGGTAGCGATTTTTATGTTATGCGTCGCATTGCAGGCATTATTCCGCGCAAAAACATGCCGCGCGGCCTGTCCTTGAGTGAGCAACAGACGTCCAGTTTGTGTCGCACTATGCTGGATAAATTAGTCGCCTTGCATAGCATCGATATTGAATCGTCCGGGCTGCAGGAACTGGGCAAAGGGGCTGGCTATGCTGAGCGTCAGGTAAGTGGCTGGAGCAAACGATATCGCCAGGCGAAAACCTGGAATGTTCCGTCTGGCAACAAAATTATGAAATGGTTAGCGGCCAATCTCCCGACAGAGGAGCGGCTGTGTATGACCCACAATGACTATCGGCTGGACAACCTGATCCTGAACCCTTCAGACCCGACCGACGTCCTGGCGGTGCTGGACTGGGAACTGGCTACCATTGGGGACCCCTTGATGGATGTCGGTAATATGCTGGCGTATTGGATTGAAGCCGATGACGACGCTATTGCCCGCTCGACCCGTCGCCAGCCAACCCATTTGCCGGGTATGTTTACCCGCCGTCAAATCATCGACTACTACTGTGAGAAGATGGGCATTGATGCGGAGGATTTCGTTTTTTATGAAGTCTATGGACTGTTCCGCTTGTCCGCGATAGCGCAGCAAATTTACTATCGTTACTACCATAAACAGACCAGCAATAAAGCGTTCAAGAATTTTTGGTTTTTAGTCCATTATTTGCATTGGCGCTGCCGCAAACTCATTCGTCAGCGGGGACGTTAACGACATGGCTAGTATCTATCTAATGCGCCATGGGCAGGCGTCTTTTGGCAGCGAAAATTACGATCAACTGAGCGATACAGGCTATGCTCAGGCCTGTTTTAACGGCGAATTTCTGGCTCGCCAGGAGGTGCTGCCGGGGCGAATTATAAGTGGCTCGCTGCAACGTCAGCGGCAAACCGTTGAGGGGCTCCTGCAAGGGATAAAGCAATCAGGTGTAGATAACGTACCGCTGTGGCAGGAAAATCCAGCCTGGAATGAATTTAACCATAGCGAGGTGCTTGACGTGCACGGCCGCGAGGCTGGGGCGTTGCGCGAACAAATCGCCGGCCAGCCCGATCAGGAGCGTTACTTTCAGGAGTATTTTGTTGCCGCTATGAAACGTTGGGTGGGCGGCGCCCAGGCCAATGACTACAAGGAAAGCTTTGCTGACTTTGAACAGCGTATTGCCGAGGCAAGTACAGAGCTCTTTGGCAGTCTGAAACTCGGTGAACGAGTGCTGGTGGTAACCTCGGGCGGACCCATCTCACTGGTGGTGCGTGAACTGCTGGGGATGAATGTAGAGCAGGCATTGCGGCTAAACTGGCGCCTGGTTAACGGCGGCATTACCAAAGTGTCGGTGTCCAGTCGTCACGGCGCTCAGTTGATTAGTTTAAATGAACATATGCATTTTAACGGTCCTGAAAGGACATTATTAAGCGCCCGTTAAGGTGAAAGTAGCCTGCTTCAATCAAGCAGTAATAAAAGGAATCCAGTATGCGACAAACTATTATAATTACCGGCGCGAGTTCAGGCCTTGGCGAAGAGATGGCTCGCCAGTTCGCAGCTATGGGACGCAATCTTGGTTTGTGCGCGCGGCGTACCGATCGTTTAGAGGCGTTAAAAGCCGAGCTGATGGCGGCAAATCCCGCCATTCGCATTGAAGTGAAAGCACTGGATGTGAATGACCATGACCGTGTCTTCGCTGTGGTCAGAGAGTTTAAGCAGGACTTTGGTAAGATTGACCGCTTCATTGTAAACGCGGGCATGGGCAAAGGCGTTGGTATAGGTAAAGGCAATTTCGACGCCAACAAGCAAACGGCGATGACCAATTACATTGCCGCGATGGCGCAGTGTGAAGCGGCAATGGAAGTGTTCCGTGAACAGAATGACGGTCACCTGGTCACCATTTCTTCAATGAGCGCGGTGCGTGGCATGCCGGGCGCGATGACAGCGTATGCGTCCAGTAAGGCGGCACTGGAGTCATTGACCGAAGGGATCCGCTCCGACGTGCTGCGTAAACCGATCAAGGTGAGTTGTATTATGCCTGGTTATATCCGCTCTGAGCTGAACGAGAAGGTCAAGGAAACGCCATTTATGGTGGATACCGTGCCCGGGGTTAAAGCCATGGTGAAGCAAATTGAAAAAGAAGTCGCTACTGCCTATGTACCCTGGTGGCCCTGGGCTCCGTTAGGTTTTATTATGAAACGCATTCCACTGAGCTGGATGCGCAAGCTTTTTTAACCATGCGACCAAGGTCTGGTTTGTTAATAGCGCCAAGTTTGGCATTATAGGCGCCACTATATGTAATAAGAGCGGCACTATGAATATTCAAAAAGCGATTGCCCTGGTCACAGCACCTATTGGATTGATTTTCCTGCTTAGTGACCCGAGTGACCTGCTTCAG
Source organism: Aliidiomarina soli (assembly GCF_003986975.1). Taxonomy (GTDB): domain Bacteria; phylum Pseudomonadota; class Gammaproteobacteria; order Enterobacterales; family Alteromonadaceae; genus Aliidiomarina; species Aliidiomarina soli. The sequence continues at coordinate 424,466 of NZ_PIPO01000003.1, forward strand.
GTCATTACCAGCACTGGCCTGAACTGGCATGCTGTATTTCTGCCTATAGCGCTGGGGATTGTGTTTGGCTGCCTGGCTGGTCTGTTACGCTTTGATCAGGTGCAGAAGTTGCAGCTGCCGGCACTCTACGTGACCACGGCGCTATTCACCTTTGGCGTCATCAGCTCAATCGCGATTAAATTCGAGCACGGTTATTGGTTTTTGGCGCAACCAACTTTCTGGCTGGCGTCAGTCGGGCTCGCTTTGCACGCCTTTATGCGCACGCAGCTGCGCTTTTCTGAGAAGCAACACGAGGCCGCTGAAGCCAGTAGCAAGAAGACCGACAAAAAAGAGCCTAAGGGCTAGTTAACAGGCGATCTATGCTTAAGTTAAATTGTGATCTCGGTGAAAGTTTTGGTGCCTGGTCAATGGGCCAGGACGAACTGGTGATGCCGTTAATTGACCAGGCGAATATAGCCTGCGGCGTTCATGCATCGGACCCGTCGACCCTGTATAAAACGGTGCGACTGGCAATTCAGCATCAGGTGGAAATCGGTGCGCACCCAGGGTATCCCGACAAAGAAGGGTTTGGCCGCCGTGCCATGGCGCTGAGAGAAGAAGACGTCTATGCGCTGGTACTGTATCAGTTGGCTGCGTTAGATGGCGTTGCACGAAGCCAGGGGGCAGAGGTCGGGTATGTTAAACCCCATGGGGCACTGTACCATGCGATGATGCAAGATGAGTCAACCCGGCGTGGTATCTTGCGTGCTGTTGCGGCGTATCGTTCCGATCTGCCAGTGGTTATGCTGGCAACGGCTGCGCACCAGCAATTACGTGATGAGGCTGCCCAGCATCGGATTACACTTCGCTTTGAGGCCTTTGCGGATCGCGCGTACAACGACAATGGCGGCCTGGTTGCGCGGGGTGACCCGCACGCGGTACACCATGAACTTGCCAAGGTGCTTGAGCAGGCACGCTCAATTGCAACCCACGGCAGCGTACGTACCATTTCGGGTAATCAGATTAAAATGCCAGCAGACACCTTATGCGTGCATGGCGATAACCAGGCTGCACTGCATGCCGTTAAAGCCATTCGCTCGATGCTGACTGAACTGGCAAAAGGCTGACTCATCATCCACTTAACGTAATGCAATGCTGTGCAATTGCAGTGTTGCGCAATGAAGGACAACAGGATGAGCTTTAAGCGTCCCGACGCGACATTCGAACTGGCTGGTGTAAACGCCATACTGGTGCGGTTTGGTAACCAGCTCAATAGTGCATTGCCCGCTTATCTGAGCGCGCTACGCGACCACTTGCTAACCCGGCACCCCTCTATTATCAGCCAGGTTGTACCGGCCTATACCACGATTCTGGTTGAGTATGATCCGCGCCAGTGCCGGATGTATGACCTGCAGTTACTGCTGGAACGGGAACTGCAGATGGTTGCCTTTGAAAACACCACCCAGTACGGCAAGCTGGTTGAGTTACCGGTGGTGTATGGCGGTGAACACGGACCTGATTTAACCGCCGTGGCGGATGCCTGTGGGTTGTCAGAGCAGGCGGTAATTGAACTGCACAGTGGTCAGGACTACCAGGTTTACGCTCAGGGGTTTGCGCCGGGCTTTTCATACCTGGCAGAGTTGCCTCAACAATTACGCCTGCCGCGGTTGTCGACACCGCGGCAAAAGGTTGCGGCCGGCAGTGTCGCCATTGCAGAGCAGCAGACTGCCGTGTATCCCTACGACTCCCCAGGTGGCTGGCATATTCTTGGTTACACCCCGGTCACTTGGTTTGACCCGCAAGCGTCGCCGATGACACCGGTTGAAGTGGGTGACCGGGTCCGTTTTAAAGCGGTCACTGTGCAGCAGTTAGACGCCTGGGTTAAGGAGCAAGCGCGATGAGTCAGTCAGCAACAGGATTTCAGGTTATTCGCAAAGGCTTCTTTAGCTTAGTGCAGGATGCGGGGCGTTTCGGTTATGAGCACCTCGGGGTGACCAATGGGGGACCGATGGATGCCATGGCAGCCAGTTGGGCCAACCGTCTGCTCGATAATTCCTCAGATGCCAGTTTGATAGAGGTTACCGCCGGTGGGCTGGAACTGGAAGTTCGTACTCAAACCATGATTGCAGTTACTGGCGGCGATCTGAACCTGACTGTCAATGGAGAGCCTCAGGCCCCCTGGCGCAGTTTCTGGGTCAGTACCGGCGATCGCCTGCGCTTCGGCACGCCGCGTCTGGGTTTTCGTGCCTACCTTGGGGTGCAGGGCGGGTTCCAGGTACCCGAGGTGCTGGGCAGTATGGCCACGGTTAAACGCGATAAGCTCGGCGGCGTCTGCGGACGAGGTGAGGCGCTGCAGGATGGCGACTTTCTTGCCAGCGGAATACTGCCGGAAGAGGGCATCGCAAGACAAATCCCGGAACGCTTTATGCCGGATTATAGCGGCCCGCTGACATTGCATATTATTCCAGGCTATCAACAGCATGCGTTTAGTAAGTCGACCTGGCAACAGCTTATGCAGCAGCCGTTCGAACTTGACACGCGCAGTGATCGGATGGGCGCACGTTTGTCTGGTAGCCCGTTGCAGAGCCCCACACTGGGGATGTACTCGGAGCCATTAAGTTACGCAGCAGTGCAGGTGCCAGCAGATGGCCAGCCTATTATTATGCTCAATGATCGGCAGACTTTGGGGGGCTATCCTAAGCTTGGTAATATCCTCCCTCTGGATTGTTTTGCGTTGGCGCAGCGACAACCCGGTACGAAGATTCGCTTTGCGCCGATTGGATTAATGACAGCGCAGCAACAAATGCGTCGCTATCTGCGTTTTTTCGGCTTGTAAGCGCGGCGTTTTGTTGCGATCATACGCTTCATTTTAATCACATACCTGTAGTCGGAGACGAGCTTCCATGGCCGAAGATGCACCACGTGCAAGTAACTTTATTCGTAAAATAATCGATCAGGATCTGGCATCGGGTAAGCACCATAGTGTGCATACCCGTTTTCCGCCAGAGCCTAACGGCTACCTGCATATCGGTCATGCTAAGTCGATAGTGCTTAACTTTGGCATCGCTGAAGATTACGACGGTCAGTGCAATTTACGTTTTGACGACACCAATCCGCTTAAAGAAAGTGTTGAGTACATCAACTCGATTAAGCGCGATGTGCAGTGGCTCGGCTATGAATGGCAGGGTAAGCCACGTTTTTCATCGGATTATTTTTCAGCCTTGCACGGCTTTGCCATTGAGTTGATTGAAAAAGGCCTGGCCTACGTTGATTTCTCCGATCAGGACAGTATGCGCACAATGCGTGGCACGCTAACTGAAAAAGGCACCAATAGCCCCTATCGTGAGACCCCGGTAGCAGAAAACTTGCAGCACTTTTCTGATATGACAGCGGGTAAGTACAAAGAAGGCGAGTGTAGCCTGCGGGCCAAAATCGATATGTCGTCGCCATTCATGTGTATGCGCGACCCTGTTATCTATCGGGTACGTCATGTGCATCACCATCAAACCGGTGATACCTGGTGTGTCTATCCGATGTACGACTTTACACATTGTATTTCCGATGCACTCGAAGGCATTACCCATTCGTTATGTACGCTTGAGTTTCAGGACAACCGACGCCTGTACGACTGGGTGCTGAATAATATCAGCATCGATTGCCATCCACAGCAGATTGAGTTTTCTCGTTTGAACCTTGAATACACGGTCATGAGTAAGCGTAAACTCAATGAACTGGTGACCGAAGGGCATGTGGAAGGTTGGAATGACCCGCGGATGCCGACCATTGCCGGCTTGCGTCGTCGTGGCTACACGCCAACCTCGATCCGCGAATTTGCGCATCGCATCGGCGTGACTAAAATGGATAACCAGGTCGAAATGGGTATTCTGGAAGCTTGTATTCGTGATGATCTGAATGAGAATGCGCCACGGGCCATGGCCGTACTGGACCCGATCAAAGTCGTCATCGAGAACTTTGCAGAGGGCAGTAGCGAAACGCTGCAGGCGCCTAACCATCCGAATAATCCGGACATGGGAACGCGTGAGGTACCGTTCACTCGTGAACTCTATATCGAGCGAGAAGACTTCCGTGAATCGGCGAATAAGAAGTTTAAGCGTTTGGTGCTGGGCAAAGAAGTACGTTTGCGCAATGCCTATGTGATTAAAGCAGAACGTTTTGATACCGATGCCGATGGCAATGTTACTACCGTCTATTGCAGCTACGATGCCGATACCCTGGGTAAAGACCCGGCGGACGGGCGTAAAGTGAAAGGGGTTATTCACTGGGTCTCGGCTGAACATGGCGTGCCTGCCGAAATTCGTTTATATGACCGTCTGTTCCAGGTCGCGAACCCGGCTGCGGAAGATGTTTTTGCGGATGCATTAAACCCTGATTCGCTGCAAATCGTGCAGGGTGTGGTTGAACCGTCCCTTGCCAAGGCCGAAGCAGAAGCCGGTTTTCAGTTTGAGCGAACTGGCTATTTCTGTGTCGACAGCGAATTTGCCGCGCAGGGTAAGCTGGTATTCAATCGTACCGTAGGCCTGCGCGACAGCTGGGCTAAAATGGAACAAGCAGGAGACGCTTGAACCGCGTCCTTTGTTTCCCGCCGTTATTGACGTTGCAAACCCCAGTGCTTTGGCACTGGGGTTTTTTGTTTTTCGCGACTCATTCAAAAAACCTATTTGCCTGTTCGAAACAAGTCATTGTACAGCGGGCTTTATTTTCGTTAGTTTAATTAGTGAAACTTGATATTAGATACTGATACACGCCGGGCAAGGTTGTTTGTCGTAGCTCAGTGTCACCAACAGGAGACAACATATGTCGGCCGAGTTAAAAAAAACAAATAGCGGCGGTAAGTGCCCGATTATGCACGGTGGCAATACCGCGAGTACCAAAGACAATATGTCCTGGTGGCCAAATGCATTGAATCTGGATATTTTACATCAGCATGATCGCAAGGTGAATCCACTGGGCGATGCCTTTGACTATAGCAAAGCGTTCAATAGCCTCGATCTGCAGGCAGTGAAAGATGATGTCAAAGCACTGATGACCGATAGTCAGGACTGGTGGCCAGCCGACTGGGGTCACTATGGTGGGCTGATGATCCGCATGGCCTGGCACGCAGCAGGTTCCTATCGGGTATCCGATGGTCGTGGTGGGGCCAACACCGGCAATCAGCGTTTTGCTCCGCTAAACAGCTGGCCAGATAACGTTAATCTGGACAAAGCACGTCGCCTGTTATGGCCAATCAAAAAGAAATACGGCAATAAACTATCCTGGGCTGATTTGATGATCCTGGCCGGAACTATGGCCTATGAGTCAATGGGCCTTGAAGTGTATGGCTTTGCCGGTGGACGGGAAGATATCTGGCATCCGGAGAAAGACGTGTACTGGGGATCTGAAACCGAATGGCTAGCGGCAACAGAGAATCGCTACAGCAGCGACGACAAGCGTGATTCACTGGAGAACCCGCTGGCCGCAGTGCAAATGGGCCTTATCTATGTAAACCCTGAAGGGGTGGACGGTAACCCTGATCCATTGCGCACGGCGAAAGACGTTCGTGAAACCTTTAAACGGATGGCAATGAATGACGAAGAAACCGTCGCCCTGACCGCTGGTGGTCATACGGTCGGTAAATGTCATGGTAACGGCGATGCCGCTGCACTTGGCAAAGAGCCGGAAGCCGCAGGTATTGAAGAGCAGGGATTCGGCTGGCACAACCCCAAAGGTACAGGCAACGCCGGTGATACGGTGAGCAGTGGACTGGAAGGGGCCTGGACCACCAACCCGGACCGTTGGGACAATGGCTATTTCTACCTGTTGTTTACTTACGACTGGGAACTGAAGAAAAGCCCGGCTGGCGCATGGCAGTGGGAACCGATTGATATTAAAGAAGAAGATAAGCCAATTGATGCGCATGATCCGGGTAAACGCAATAATCCGATTATGACCGATGCGGATATGGCGATGATAAAAGATCCTGAGTATCGCAAAATATCCGAGCGTTTTTATAACGACCCGGCATATTTCTCTGCTGTGTTTGCGCGCGCCTGGTACAAACTGACGCACCGTGACCTTGGTCCGCGAGACCGCTATTTAGGTCCGGACGTGCCGGCTGAGGAGCTGCTGTGGCAGGATCCGGTACCTAAGGTTGATTACACCCTGGATGAGACTGAAATTGCACAGTTGAAGAAACGTACACTGGAGACTGGGATTGCCCCGGCAGATCTGATTGCCACGGCCTGGGACAGTGCGCGCACCTTCCGTGGCTCTGATTATCGCGGAGGAGCCAATGGCGCACGGATCCGCTTAGCACCAATGAAAGACTGGCAGGGTAATGAACCGGACCGTTTACAGCGCGTTCTGGCTGCGTTAACTCAGTTGCAGAGCGAACTGGATAAGAACATCAGCCTGGCTGATTTAATTGTCCTCGCTGGTAGTGCGGCGGTGGAGCAGGCAGCCCAGAAAGCAGGGGTTACTATCACTGTACCCTTTGCACCAGGACGCGGCGACGCCAGCGCTGAGATGACTGATATTGAGTCCTTTGAGCCGTTGGAGCCAATTCATGACGGTTTCAGAAACTGGCTGAAAAATGACTACAGTGTCTCCGCCGAAGAATTGTTGGTTGACCGTAGTCAGCTACTCGGCTTAACGGCGCCGGAGATGACGGTTCTGTTGGGTGGTATGCGGGTTCTCGGTACCAACTACGGTGGCACCAAACATGGTGTCTTTACGGCAAACGAAGGCGCATTAAGCAATGACTTCTTCGTTAACCTAACCGATATGAATACGCTGTGGAAGCCTGTCGATGAGAACCTCTATGAACTGCGTGACCGTGCAACGGGTGAGGTCAAGTGGACAGCAACACGGGTCGACCTGGTCTTTGGTTCAAATTCAATTTTGCGCTCGTACGCAGAAGTGTATGCGCAGGATGATGCCAAAGAGAAGTTCGTGCAGGATTTCGTAACCACCTGGACTAAGGTGATGAATGCGGATCGTTTCGATCTGAACTAAACGGCGTGATGGCGCGAGCCAGACACCATATAGCAAAAGGGCGCCTGATTAGGCGCCCTTTATTTTTTAGTGAACGGCTGAATGTCAGCGTTTAGTCAACCAGAAAACGGTCAATCAGTTTGGCACCATAAAGCCGTGATGGGGTATAAAAGCCTGGGCTTAATTTATTGCGCATAATATAGACAGCCAGCTCGATCGCCCCGCGACTGGTCAGGGTGTACCCATTCAATACTTTTTGCCGGATAGTAATGACATCGCCGGCGGCATTACGTGCTTCACCCCAAACCCAGGTATAGGCCCGTTCACGTTCTTTCACGTCGGGGCCGGCAGGGCCTTGAGCAACTTTCTTTTCTAACCGGGCACGCAGTGCTTTAAAGGCAAACGCCCAGCGGATCCAGTTCATGCGCTTCATCCGCGTAATCAGTTTAGGGCTGGCGGGGACGTAAACTTCAACATTTTCAATACCAGTGCTGTAGTAGGCCGTAGCGACATCACCCCAGGGAATCGTCATCGCCATTTTCTCGCCATCACCAAAATTAATCCGGCGGGTCTTATAGGCCAGTGGTACGTTTTTAATCTCGCCATTTTCGCGAACAGCGCCGCCTTTGTGCAGGCGGCGGATGCTGGTTAATGCTGTACCTCGGCTCATCCGCGAGCTGGAATCAAAGCCAAGTGCGAGATGAGTGGCATTGGGCATTTGTGCATTGAGGCGAGCCGCCACACAGTCAGTCGGGATTACATCGAAACCAACACCAGGGCAGATAATAATGCCAGCGTCGTCGGCTTCTTTGCGCAGGCTGTGAGCCAGTTCAAAGACGCTGATTTCGCCAGTGATATCGAGATAGTGAGTTTTTGCTTTAAGGCATGCGTGGAGCATTGGCTCTGCCGTTTCTTCAAACGGTCCGGCACAGTGAATAACCAGATCGACGTCTTCAAGTTGACTGGCGATGGTATCTACTGATTCCAGGTTGAAGGCGCGCCAGGGCATTTCCATGTGGGTGGCCAGGGTTTCAATTTTTTGTTTATTGCGACCTGCCAGGATAGGGCGGTAACCAAGTCGTTTGGCCTGGTGCACAATTAACTCTCCGGTATAACCGGTGGCGCCGTAAATCATCCATTTCATGGCTAAACTCCGAAGCGTCCTGGGTTGGCATCTTCGTTGTTGTACTCACAAGTGTCTGGTTTCTGGCACTCGCCATACAGGTACAGGCTGTGGTTGGTCAGCTTTATATTATTCGCTTCCGCTACTTCAAGCTGGCGCTGTTCAATCACATTGTCTTCGAACTCGATAACCCGGCCACAGGTAAGGCAGACGAGGTGATCATGATGCTGTTTGGCGCTAAGTTCGAACACCGAACGGCCGCCTTCAAAATGGTGTCGGGTAACAATACCAGCGTCGTCAAACTGGTTTAGCACGCGGTACACGGTCGCCAGACCCACTTCATGTTCCTGTTCAAGGAGAAGGCGATAGACATCTTCTGCACTGACATGCTGATGGTCAGGGTTCTTCAGCATCTCCAGAATCTTGATCCGCGGCGATGTGACCTTTAAGCCTGCTTTTTTTAACTCTGCATCTGTACTCGGCATAATTTACTCTGTTCCGTGCATGGTGAATTGATTATAGCTAGATTAATCGGCGGATGAAACGAAAAAAGCCGACCCTTCAGGTCGGCTGTTTATCTGAATACGGGTTTCTAAGATCTTGTTTAGTCAGCCAGTTCTGCAAGATACATTTCATCTTGCAACTGCTTGCACCATTGTTGAACCCGTTCCTTGGTTAATTCCGGCTGACGGTCTTCGTCAATCCCCAGACCGACGAAGTGGTCATTATCGGCAAGGCCTTTTGACGCCTCGAAATTATAGCTGGCTGTTGGCCAATGGCCGACAATGATGCCACCTTTGGCTTCAACGATATCACGCACCATCCCCATCGCATCGAGGAAATATTCGGCGTAATCTTCCTGGTCACCGCAACCAAAAATAGCCACCAGCTTGTCGTTGAAGTCGATTTCTTCTAACTCGGGGAAGAAATCGTCCCAGTCACACTGAGCTTCGCCATAATACCAGGTCGGGATGCCAAACAGCAGCAGGTCGTACTCTGCGATGTCTTCTTTGCTCGATTTCGCAATGTCTTTGACGTCGATTAGATTCTTACCCAGCTCTTTTTGAATCATCTGAGCAACAGCTTCAGTGTTGCCGGTGTCACTTCCGAAGAAAAGTCCAACGGTTGCCATAATTCGAAGTTACCTGCGTTGATTAGTTAAACATCTTTCTCTGTGTGGCTGAGAGCGTCCTGCAGCAGTTTTTCAATTAGCTGACTGCGGCTAAGCCCGGCTTTCTCTGCACGTTTGTTCAGTGCATCGTACACAGAGTCCTCAACTTTCAGTTCAATCCGTCGTAAGCCTCGTTCTTTATCACGTTGTAGCTGACGACGTTTATTCTGTTTCATTTGTTCCGAGCGCGACAACGGGTTCGTCCGGGGACGACCGGGGCGACGCTGGTGTTGGAACAGGTCGATAGTGACGTTATCCGTCGTTTCTTTGGCCATGGGTTAGTGTAAATTGGATTCGATAATGAACTGGATGATGCCTTTGGCAACGAATCCTGCCATGCCCAGAAATAGTACCAGCCAGACCGCCCAGCGGCCAAATTTTGGAACATCACCACGTTTCAGGACGTCCTGAATGGCAAGGCCAATAAGTAAAAAAAGCCCAGCTATTGCGAGGTTTGTCAGGAGGCTTTCAATTTGTTCAAAATTTTCAGAAAACATGGTACTACCTCAACCAAATCGGCGCGCATTCTAGCACATTAGTGTTGCTCGAGAAAGTCACTCACCAGCTGATTAAATTTCGCTGGTTGTTCTGCGTGCAGCCAGTGACCTGTCCCGGCTATAGTTTGCGGACGGGCATTTGGAAAACGGCTGCCAATGGCATCACTATGGGACTGCTGGACATAGTCCGACAGTTCGCCGCGGATAAAGAGTACCGGCCCGGTGTACTGGCCGTCACGGGTGGGCTCACCAATCAGTGTCTGGTAGTTGTCCTGCAGCGCTTCTAGATTAAAGCGCCAGTACCAGCGGTCATCTTCTTGACGCAGGTTTTTCAGCAGGAATTGACGTACGCCTTTGCTTTCAATTGATTTGGCAAGTTCGCTGTCCGCTTGCTGGCGACTGCTCAATGCGTCCACATCGATGGCACAGAGTGCATCCAGAATCGAGCTGTGACGAGCATCATAGGCGACTGGGGCAATGTCTGCGACTATTAGCGAGCGGACCCGGCTCGGATAGCGCAGGGCAATTTCCATTGCTATTTTACCGCCCATCGAGTGGCCGAGCAGATGAAACTGGTCAAGGCCTTCGGCATCGGCAATTGCAATAACGTCCTCAGCCATGTCAGCGTAACTCATTGCTGAGGTATGCGGTGACTGGCCATGGTTACGTACATCCAGGTTTATCACGCTGTAATGCTCATTCAGGCTGCGGCTAATACTTTTCAGGTTATCCAGGTCGCCAAATAAACCGTGAATGAGGATGACAGGTTCTCCGGAACCGCTACGCTCATAATTTAACTGCATGAAATCTCCCGATTACCAGCTATTCAGTAGAGAAAGTGCCACTATTGTCGCCCAGCTTAATCAACGGTGCAATCAAAGAGCGCCTTGGGTATAATTGCGCGCATTAATGATCAAGCGTACAACAGAAAGCGACGGGTAATCAGATGAAGCGTATTGAGATCGATGACGACATATACACCTACATTGCAGCGAATACTGAACACATCGGCGAAAGTGCATCAGATATTTTGCGTCGCCTGTTGCAGTTGCAGGAGACCTCGACCGTTGCAGACCCAGTAACACCTGCAGCGACCAAGGTTGCCACGGCCGGAACGTCGACCCAGCGCACAGTCTTTGATGTCATCACCAGTGCCGATTTCGCCGCTGAGAAAAGCGTGGTAGGACGTTTCCTGCATATTCTGTCGATGCTGTATCGTTGCCACGGCGATGCGTTTCAGGTGGTACTGGATATTAAGGGCCGCGACCGCATTTACTTTGCGACCAGCGAACAAGCCTTACTGGAAAGTGGTAACAGCACCAACCCTAAGCAAATTCCACAGTCGCCATATTGGGTGATCACAAACAGCAACACGACAAAAAAGAAATCTATGTTGACCCAGGTCGCAACCGGACTGGGGTATACCCCGACAGACGCGGAAAAAATCAGGGACTTTCTATAAATGAGTATTCATCCTCGAGCAGGTCAGCCAGCGCAAACCAGCGATCTGGTCAATCTTGCCCAGCTAATGACCCAGTATTATGTGCGTGAACCGAATATGCGCCTGCCAGCACAGCAGGTTAGTTTTGGTACCTCAGGCCATCGTGGCAGTGCATTGCTGGGCTCTTTCAACGAAACCCATATTCTTGCCATTAGCCAGGCTATTGTGGCCTATCGCAAAGAGCAGGGCATCGATGGGCCGCTGATGCTCGGTAAAGATACCCATGCGTTGTCGGAAGCCGCATTTGCTACCGCACTCGAAGTATTTATTGGCAACGGCCTGGAAGTGCATGTACAGGACGACCTTGGGTATACGCCAACCCCGGTTATCAGCCAGCAAATTGTTAAGTACAACCGCGGCCGTAGCAGTGGTTTAGCGGATGGGGTGGTAATCACTCCGTCGCACAACCCCCCGCAGGATGGTGGTTTTAAATACAATCCCAGCCATGGTGGTCCGGCGGACGGTGAGGTAACCAAAACCATTCAGGAATACGCCAACGCACTGATTGTCAGTGAGTTGATGGGTGTTGAAGTAGTGAGTTACGAGCAAGCGTTAGGTTCAAAGCGTTTGCGTAAGCAGGACTGGATTGCTGATTATGTAGCAGGCCTGGCCAATGTGATCGATATGACTGCGATTAAAGATGCCAAGGTACGTATAGCGGTGGATGCGCTAGGCGGCTCAGGTGCCGACTACTGGCGTGCCGTACGCGATTATTATGGGCTGGATATTACGCTGTTTAATGACCACGTGGACCCGTCGTTCTCGTTTATGACCCTGGATAAAGACGGCAAGATCCGCATGGATTGTTCGTCGCCGTATGCGATGGCCGGCCTGGTTGCGCGCAAAGGTGATTTTGATGTCGCAGTGGGCAACGATCCGGACTTTGACCGCCACGGCATTGTGACTCAGGCAGGCTTAATGAATCCGAATCATTATCTGGCCGTCGCGATTGATTATTTGTGCCGCAATCGTAACTGGAAACAAGACTCAGCGGTGGGTAAGACCCTGGTCTCCAGTGGCGTGATTGATCGGGTTGTCGCTGGGCTTGAGCGTCCACTGATGGAAGTGCCTGTGGGCTTTAAATGGTTTGCCGAGGGGCTCAACCATGGCAACCTGGTTTTTGCGGGTGAAGAAAGTGCCGGCGCCAGCTTCCTGGATATGGATGGTCAGGCCTGGAGTACCGACAAAGATGGCATCATTATGTGTCTGCTGGCGGCTGAAATTCAGGCTCGTAGCGGCAAATCGGCAAGTGATTACTATCAGGATCTGGAAAGTAAATATGGTCGCTCGTATTACCAGCGTGTCGATACCAGCGCCGATGAAGATATGATGGACGCCTTTAAGCAGTTGCCTCAGAAGTCTATTAAGCTGACTGAATTCGCTGGTGAAACGGTGACCTCGGTGCTGACTAAAGCGCCGGGCAACAAAGCACTCTTCGGTGGCCTGAAAGTGGTCACTGAGAATGGCTGGTTTGCTGTGCGCCCCTCAGGTACCGAACCAGTTTATAAAGTCTATGCAGAAAGCCTGAAAAGTGCTGAGCATCTGGCTCTTATTCACCAGCAAGCCGCTGAGCTACTGACAACCTTGTTAAAGGCAGACTAATCTAAAATCTACCCCCTGCGGCAGCGCTATTGGTTATCCTGACGCTGCTGCGGGATGGTGATTTCCGGTAAATCGTCGAGTGGAACATGCGGGGCTTCACTCTCATCTTCTTCTTCGGCTTCACTTTCGACCAGTGAACTGAGTAATTCTTCAGACGGTGTTGAGTGCCCCAGGCTGGTCAACACAGTATGACCCTGGTCGGCAGCTTTCGGACGGCGTGTGGTGCGGTATACCGCATACAAACAGATAATCGCAGTCAGGCTGGCCATCAGCAAAAAGAAAAACTCGACAGCACCAAACTGCATCAGGGCAGCGACTGAAGGCGCACCGATAATAGCGCCAATGCCGCCAACTTTGATAATTGAACCCGTGGCGCCGACCATTTGTTCGGTTTCCAGATAATCACTGGTATGAGCCATGGCCAGTGAATACACCGGCAGCAGACACCCGCCGAGTATGGCCATGAAGGTGAATATCAGATAGGGCGTATCGCCATCCAGACGCGACAACACCACCGCGGTCAGGGTGCCGACGGCGGCAACGCCGGCCAGCACTAAACGGCGGTCAACACGGTCAGAGAGCAGCCCAATCGGAGTTTGCAGCACCAGGCCGCCAAATATAAAAGCAGCCATAAAAATGGTGACCTGGGCTACGCTGAGCCCAATGTAAGTGGCATATACCGGACCAATGCCATAAAACATGGCATAACAGGCCTGAATGATAAACGCCGCAGCAATACCAAGCGGAGCCTGTTTAAGCAGGAAGCGGATTGGCACTTTGCCGCTTGAGGCGCTGTTCGGTTCGGACGATATGGTGGCCAGAATCGGGATCAGTGATAAATTGATTAACAGCGCAATAATGACAAACGGCACAAAGGTCCCGGGATCGGCAATACCCAGAATAAGCTGGCCGGTGATCAGTCCCGCATAAATTAGCACCAGGTAAACCGAGAGCATGGCACCGCGGTTGCGGTTGTCAGCCATGGTGTTAAGCCAGCTTTCGGCAATCACGAACATCGCCGAAATAGCAAAGCCGCTGACGAACCGGGCGAGGAACCAGACCACAGGGTCAACCCATACGGACTGCAGCAGCACGGCCGCTGAAGCAAGCGCGGCGAGACCACCAAAGGCTCGAATGTAGCCCACCCGACGAATATCCTTGGGCGCGCGGGTAGTACCAAATAGAAAGCCAATGAAGTAGGCTGACATGATAATACCCGTGGTCATGGTCGAGAAACCTTCGATGGTCGCCCGTAAACTGAGCAGGGTACTGGTCATGCCGACACAGAGGCCGATCAGCGTCATGGTCGTTAAGAGTGAGCTGACAGCGCGCAACTGTTGTCTAAGCATGATTAAAGCCTTAAAAATTCGACAAAATGTTCAGTAATAGCGGTACTTTAGCAGGACTCCGACGGTGAAGCCAGTTTGCTCAGTGGTTATCCACAGGTTGTCACTTGCTGGAATCGCTTTGGCTGTTTATTATCCCCTTACACCACTTAAGACAGGCAGGTAACGTGCATTTTCTTTTAGTTAGCCTTAACTGGGCCAAAAGCTGGGTCAAACCCAGCCAGGTTACGCTGTTCAGCTATCCGCTGCGGGTCACCTCGCTGACCGTCCTGTTGTTGCTGAGCGGGACCGTTCAGAGCAATGAAATCACTGATTTATATGAGAGTCGCCTGGCGGTTGAGTCACAGTCCCGTGACGAACGTCAGGATGCACTGCGCAACGCGTTCGAGCAAGTGTTGGTGAAAGTGTCCGGACATCAGGCGGTGCTGGAAAAAGACGCGGTTCGCTCAGAGCTGGGCCGTCACACTAACTACTTGGTGCAATACAGTTATGCGACTGAGGGGCGGCAACTTTTATTGCGCGCTCAGTTCGACGAACGACGCATAGAAGAATTATTGCGCCGTGCGGATGCGACATACTGGAGCGCACGCCGACCAAACGTGATGTTGTGGATTGCCACTGACGAGGATCGCGGTGTGCAACTGCTTGGCCGTGAACGTGACAGCAGGTTGATTGACGCTTTGCGCGAACAGGCACAATGGCGCGGAATGCCAATTAGCTTCCCCTTGCTCGACCTAACCGATCGCATGCTGGTGAGCCCAAGTGATGTCTGGGGACGATTTGATGTGCCGGTATTAGAAGCGACTAAACGTTACCCGGCTGATGGCGTTGTGATGCTGCGGGTGCAGCAGGTCGATGACCAGCGTTGGCGCGGGCAGTGGACCCTGGTGGTGGGTAACACAAGACGCAACGGACAAAGTTATGCCGCAGATCTGGAAGCGCTGGGTAAGGACGTTATGAATGAGGTGACCGAGCGGGTGGCCGCAGAATACGCGGTCACCTATGGTGAGGCATCGGAAGGGGACCTTACCATCCGGGTTACTAATTTGCTGGACCTGGAGCGGGTGCTTGAAGCCGAAACCATGCTAGGTCGCCTTGGCGCCGTTGAGCGAGTCACCTTAACCCGGTATCACCAGGGGACCGCCGAATTCAAACTGCGTCTGCTGGGCGATGTGGGGCGGGCCTTGCAGGCGCTTGAGCTGGAGAACCGAATGGAGCCGGTGGTGGATCCATGGAGTGGTACGGCAACCCCCGTCATGGAGTATCGATGGCTGCGGTAGCGACAGTTGGCACGCAACTGGCGTTACCTGTCTTGTTGCCGGATGACGCCCTATTTAAAACCTTTGAAAGTGGACCTAATCAGGAACTGCTGAGTGCCCTGACTGCATTAACCGGTGAGTCGGTGGCCCAAACCTCTGTCTACTTCTGGGGTGGCCGTGGGCGTGGTAAAACCCATCTCCTGCATGCGGTTTGTGCGGCAGCTGGTCACACTCATCTGCAGGTGATGTATATCCCACTGGCAGACTTTAGCGACCCAATGCACATCAGCCTGCTACAGGGGCTTGATGAGTATGATCTGATTTGTCTGGATGATATTGATGCTGTCACTCAGTCACGCGAATGGTGTGTCGCATTATTTGAATTATACAACCGGGTGTCAGATTCAGGCAAAGGTCGTCTGGTTATTTCGGCATCGGTGTCGCCGCTGGCACTTCCTTGTGCGTTGCCTGATCTGCGTTCGCGGCTGCAGGCAACCACCAGTTTCCAGTTGCACAAGCTGGACGATGAAGGTCGTATGCGTGCGCTGCAAACTCATGCAGCACAACGAGGACTGCAACTGGAACCTGAGGTTGCTCAATTTATCGTGCAGCGGGTGAGCCGCGATATGCATCAGTTGATGGCCATTCTCAATCAACTGGATAAAGCGTCGATGGCTCAGCAACGACGCTTAACGGTTCCTTTCGCCAAACAAACCCTGTCAATCTGACGACGGCGCTTTGCCCGCGTTGCTTACTTGCCCTTTCTTTTTCAGTCCCAGGCCTTGCTCACGTCCTGCATAGCGCGCGTAGAAGGTTGCCCCAATAAAGGCCAGCGTGGTTAATACCAGTTCAATACCGGCATACAGGCGTTCATCCGGGTGGGTGTACAAGGTGGTCAGGCTGTGCAAAAAGTACAGCATTAGGACAAAGTTAGCCCACGCGTGGGTGTACGGATTGCCTTGCAGGATCCCTTTCAACGGAAATAACAGTGGAATGCCCCACATGGCTAACTTAAGCCACACAGAAAGAGTTTCGCTAGGGGCTATCCAGGCATGCCAAAGAATGACCCATAGCAGCAATAACGGGTAGCTGAATAAGGTAAGGCGACGGTAAAAAAGAGGATTAGTTGGCATCTACAGCAGCTCCAGCACAGTTTCAGGGGGGCGGCCAATCCGCGCGGCGTTACCTTTGATAACGATGGGTCGTTCAATTAATTTGGGATGCTCTGCCAATAGTTGGGGCCACTCAGCTGCTGCAGGGGGCTGCTCAGATAAACCAAGCTCTTTATACAATGGTTCCTTGCGACGGACCATCGACTCAATACCATCTGCCAGTTTGCCGGCAATGGATTCAATCTGTGCTGCTGTCAGTGGCTCTTTTAAATACTCAATAATAGTGGGCTCGATACCGTTCTCCTGCAGCAGCGCCAGGGTTTGACGGCTTTTTGAACAACGTGGGTTATGTATAATCTGGTATTCGCTCATGGTTTTCGTTCCTCGAACCGCTATCGCCTGGGAACAGGCTTAAGAAAGGCTGCATGATAGCGAATTTTTACATATTCATCACCCGTTCACGGTCATTATTGAGGCGTCGGACCTGATCAATCCGGCCCTGTACCCGCTGTCTGGCCAGTGTACGGTTATCCGGCAATTTACTGTAGGCGTGGTGAAGTTCCTCAATTGCCATGTCGAAGATCCCACGCAGAATAAGTACTTCAGCCTGCGCTTCATGCATAGCTACTGCGTCACCGGATTGTTGGTGCGCTTCAAATAGCAGCTCGTAGGCTACCCGGTCATCACGGTTATGCAGAATATAATCATTGAGTATCTTAACCGACAGCTCATAGTTGCCGCCCCGGTTTGCGGCGTACGCCAGGTTGAGGGTGATTACCTGATTATTGGGTCGGCGAATGTAAGCTTCTGTTAAAAACTCTATCGCTTCGTCGAAGCGTCGCTGGCCGAGCCAGATATCGGTGGTGGTATCGATATAGAAAAGGTTTAACGGGTCTTTTTCCCGCAGTGCGGCCACAATATCTTCGGCTTCAGCGTAGCGTTCCAGTTCATACAAAGCTAACGCCTGACCATAGCGAGCGGCATCTTTCTTGTGCTGATGGTTGTGCTCAGCGCGGCGCTCGTTGGCTTGCATGGTGGTCAGCATGTCGCGCGCGTTGGTGGAGCCATAGCGCACGGCGACCCGGGTTTTTGCCAGTTCAAACTGAAGGGACGGGGGGACCCGACGGTCAGGCAGTTGATCTGCCCGCGCCCTGGTATCGGAAATCCGTGATTCGGGCAGGGGGTGGGTTACCAGATATTGCGGTACCTGAGTAGAATATCGATACTGCGCCGCCAGTCGACTGAAAAAACGAGGGGCGCCCTGTGCATCAAAGCCAGCTTCCGCCAGCGTGGTCATGCCAAATCGGTCAGCCTCAAGTTCAAATTGACGGGTATAGTTGATTTGTCGCTGCTGGATACCCGCCATGCTTCCGGTCATAACCGCCATGCCTAACTGTGGGTTGGCCATGGCCAGGATCAGGCCACCGATGACCTGGGCAATACTGACCGGAGCGGCGGCAGACATACGTTCCATATTACGGGCAATATGGCGCTGCGTCACATGAGCGATTTCATGCGCCACCACAGAGGCCAGCTCCGACTCGTCTTCAGCCTGTTCAATGAGCCCGGTATGAATACCAATGTAGCCACCGAGAAAAGCGAAAGCGTTGATGTTGGGGTCACGGATCCAAAAGAAGGTAAACGGAAAGCGGACGTTGTCTGAATGGCGCACCAGGCGGTTGCCGAGGTCGCTTAAGTACTCTTTAAGCACCGGATCTTCAACCATCGGCGCCTGAGCTCGCATTTGGCGCATATAATAGTCACCGATCAGGCGTTCGCGATCGATCGACATGGTGCCGCCAGCAGCGGTGCCGATGGTTGGCAGATCGGGCCGTTGCTGTGCATGCGCGCTACTAAACGTGAGCATAGCGGTCAGCAGCCATGCCGCAGTCAATGCCAGCCAGCGAATTCCCCAAAATGACATACAATTACCACCCATTGGCGTTTTAATTCCTGTTAACTAAGGTTAAAAGTCTACGGTGCTACCTGGCTGTTGTCGATAGTGCAGTGGTATCATGCCTAACGAACTACAACGCAGCTATGCAAAGTTACAAACACAAGCAAGGGAAACAGGTACCTTATGTTCAATTACCTACGCAATTGGTTCCAAACACGATTTTCTGATCCGAATGCAGTGACTCTGACGATTTTATTGGTAATTGGTTTCAGCGTTATTATCTTTTGGGGTCGTATTCTCGCACCTTTTCTTGTTGCAATTGTTTTTGCATACCTACTCGATGGCCCGGTTACCCTGTTACAACGGATTGGAATTGGTCGCTTCTTCGCTTCCGTGCTGGTCTTCGTGACTTTTATTCTCTTTATGCTGCTGTTTACGATATTTCTGGTGCCGGTGGTATGGGAGCAGAGTTTTAATCTGCTCAGAGAGTTACCTAAGATAGCGCAGGCCTGGGACCAACTGATGGAGCAGGCGCAGGAATATGCCCCCGCGTTTGTGGAACCGCAACAGGTCAGAACCTTTAATGAAAACATGACCACACGACTGCTAACCTTTGGCGAAACGGTGCTGGCACAATCGTTAACCTCGATTGTGAACGCGTTTACGCTGATGATTTACCTGGTTATTGTGCCGCTGTTGATCTTCTTCATGCTGAAAGATAAAAATACTCTGGTAGGGCATTTTAACCGTATTCTGCCAAAGCAACGGCGGATGATCTCTCAGGTGGGTATCGAAATGAACCTGCAGATCCGAAATTACATTCGCGGTAAAGCACTTGAAATTATTATCGTCGGTGTTGTCACCTACATTGTTTTTACCTTCTTTGACTTACGCTATGCCGCCTTACTTGCGACCCTGGTCGGCTTTTCAGTACTCATTCCGTACATTGGTGCGGCCGTGGTAACAGCGCCCGTGGCCTTGGTTGGGCTGTTTCAGTTCGGTGTCTCAGCAACCCTGGTGTGGTTGATTGTGGCTTATCTGATTATTCAGGCTCTGGATGGCAATGTTCTGGTCCCCTTACTGTTTTCAGAGGCGGTTAGCTTGCATCCGATCTATATCATTGCGTCGGTGCTGGTGTTTGGTGCCTGGTGGGGCTTTTGGGGTGTTTTCTTTGCCATTCCGCTTGCCAGCCTGGTTAAAGCGGTCATTAGTGCCTTCTCGGAGCAGCGGCGGCTGCAGGAAGAAGCGGAAGGGGCTGAACCCTAACCCGACTCACTGACAGTAAAGGTAAAGCTGATATCCGCACTATCATCCTCATCGCTGCGATTATCGCTGACGGTAATCGTTTGTGACTGGCCAAGCACCGCCTGCAGTGAGGGCTGCATCAGCGTCTTCCAGCCTGAGTCGCCTTCCTGTTCGATCAAAAATCGTGCATTGACCAGGTTGCCTCCCGCCTCGCTGATACTATAAGTAAGGCGGATAGTGGGGTAGCTCTCTGATTGAGTAATCACGTATTGCTCTTCATTCGTGCGAATACGTTGTTGCGGGCGTGCGACGGTGTGACCATCAATTTCCAGTCGTCCATCAAACTGATACGTTGTCTCTTCGTCTGCAGCCAGAGTAAACGGCATGGCGAAGTACGTTGCTGCAAGCAACAACGGTGAAATAACGAGTCGGGTAATCTGCATGACGCTTCTCCTGTGTAAGTGGTACTTATAGGATACCAGCAGGGCGCAGTTAGTTGCGTAAATATTAGGCAAACCTTTTATTTTTCTTTGCCTGGAATAAATCCGGCTACCACCGCGAGCAGAGCGGCTACCAGTGCAGCCGGAAGCAGAACCACCAGCCCGGCAGCATACACAGCGAAGGCCCCGAGAACACCACCAGTAAAAAACGCCAGTAGAATAATCAGCAGCAAGATCAACTTCCAGGTCTTCACTTTGCGCCCGCGCAGGCGGCTGCCCAGCAAAGCGCCGAGATCGGTAACCACACCGGTCACGTGGGTGGTACGTATGGTCAGGCCGCGGAAACTTCCGGCCATGGCGTTTTGCAAACCACAGGCAGCCGCGGCAAGGGCGACTGCATAACTATTGTCGTTCAGGGCAAAGACGGCGGCCAGGCACAGGAGTAAGGCTTCCAGCGCTAAAGCCGATACATAGCTCTTGCTAAGCCGCAGACTGACATGGCTGATTAAGAGCCCGGCGCTGAATGCTCCGAGCCAGAAACCGACAAGTATTGACCCAATAGGCAGCAGATCGGCTGTGTTCCCGCTCATGATATCAATGCCGAGGTGAGCAACCGCGCCGCTCATATGGCTGACAGGTACAGCGAAGAAGCCCAGCATAACGACATTGATATAGCCCGCTAACGCCGCCAACACCGCCGCACCAATAAAGACAGGGGCTCTATGCTGAAGCATGAACACGTCCTGCTCATTCTCTAAGCGTTCCCATGGCATGGTCTGCCGCCTTGCTATGTGTGTAGGAGCTTCATTTATAACAGCTTTATGCTGGTTGGAAAACGGATTGAAGTTAATTATCAGCTGGCTACTAATCAGAACTGATACAAAAGCCGCAAGCGGTTATTGTAAAAACGTTTGGCTCCGTCAAAGTCGGTAATACCCAGTATGTTCTCGAACCTGAACCCTTCGAGATGGGCGGAGAACACACCAAGATCGACGCTAATACCGGTATCCCAGCCCCAACTGTTCTGGTCCTCAACGATGGGGATACCGGCGGCAAAGCCGCGATCGCCATCGAAGTTATAGAACGCATGACTCTGGCCGCGTTTAGCTTGGTAGTAAACGTAACGTGTGAACAAGTCAATGTTGTCAGAGAACCTGATATCAAGGCGGCCGCCGATGCCGTAGCCCGGGCCAAGACCATCGACACCATTGTTCATCGTATCGGTATAGAACACACCGCTGAGATCGCTATAGGGATGCACAAGCTGACCATCACGAAAACTGCCTTCATTTAACGGTGAATAGTGTCCAACCAGTGCGGCGCTAATATGTCGTGATTGCACGCCGAGTTTGAGTCCGTAGATTTCAGCATTGATGTCGCCTAAGGCTGCACGCCCGGTTTCCTCCTCGCGGGCAAATTGCACACGTATGTAGGGCTCGAAACCACCCCAGTCAGCGGCGCCCATCAGCAGCTGCATCTGATATCCAAATTCAGCGTATTGCATGCGGGCCGTATCAAAGAAGGTGTAGTGCCAGATCTGTGCAATGTAATCGCCACCAGTGGTGTTATGGCGGACGGTAGTACCGACAGTGAACAGGCCCGGGGTATCCTCGACATAGCGGTTATTATGGGTAAACTCATCGTCAAATCGGCTCTGGTAGCTGGTCATACGCGCTATAAAGATCTGCCAGGTGGGTTGGCTAGTCACCGATGCATCAAATTCAAACGGCATATACTGATTATTCGTATAATCAGGCGGCCTCACGACTTCATAGCCATTTTCTTGGTCTCGGAGATAATCGTTAGGACGACTCCACTGCAATGGTCGGATAGCAGCAGAAACACCGGAAAACGAGCGTGGTATCAGGGTAAATTGATCGGTGTTAGCAAACGGCGTATTAAGTAGCTGGCGCCCACCACGAAGCCGGAATCCCGGCCTGTTGTATTGAACATAGCCTTTAGTAATCGCGTACAGCCCCTGATCCGGGCCAACGAGATTGAGGTTGGGGTTATCGTAGTGAACGATCGGCTCTGCGAAGGAAATCCCGAACTCAGCAGAGACACCATAGATCATCCCTGTGCGGGTATTTAAGCTGCCGCCAAACGCATTGGAACGGGTGTTAAAATCGTCTTCGGGATCGTCGACATTGGGATAGGGTCGATTGGTATCATGGAACCTGCGGAAGTCAAAAACTCCGAGTTCCCCGGTAAGCTCCGAGCCCTTAACAACCTGCTGTACAAACCTGTCTCTGAACGTAAGCGGTTTGTCACCTTCTTCCTGAGCGACAACAGTACCGCTGATTAGCGCGCCTATCATCCCTAACAGCACCGACTGCGGGCAGTGTCGGCATGCAGCTGAATGCCGTGAGCTGAAAGATGCGTTCTGTGCCATGGCCCTCTCCTCTGATTCATGCTTTTAGCAAACGGGCGTTCATACATCTGTTCGCGCACACTGGCCTTCAGGTGCCATTGTCAGGCGTCAGCTTGACGCTAGACCTACTCAAAACTATATAACTAGTAAAGATAGGACAGGAGATTCACCTTGCCAACTTACCCAACATCTACCGGCGCTATGGTGCTGATTCTCGCATCGCTGCTCGGAGTCGGAATCTCGCTATACTATTACCTTGTGCCCATGACTGGCGTTACTGGCACAGAAGGTGCGCTGCTCGTTGTTATTTCCTCCCTGGTACTCACCCTTTGCGGCATTATCCTGCTTAAAGTGCACACGGGATCGCCTGCTATCGCGGTGCGGGTCCTTGTTTTACTGGGTGCCTTGGGCACTATTGCTGCCGCCTGGTTTTTGCATGCATTCTGGTTGGTGGCTGTCATGCTGGTTGCCTTTGTTGGCGTGATCATTGATTTTTTACCGTTAAAGGAAGACCGCAAATGAACAGGTTAACCACGCACTTCCTTGTCCCGGTGGCGCTCTGCATGTCTGTTTCGAGCCAGGCGCAGGAAGCCGTCTGGGATACTTTTCACGGTCAGTTGAATGCGCAGAAGTACTCACCGCTGACGCAAATCAACGTCTCAAATGTGGATCAACTGGAGCTGGCCTGGGAGTATCATACCGGCGATGTATCTGATGGGAGCGGCGATTTGCCCGCAACAGTCTGGTCGGCGACCCCTGTTTACGCGAACGACACTCTGTATATAGGTACGCCTTTTTATCGCATCATCGCGCTTGACCCCGCCACAGGCGATGAAAAATGGACGTTTAACAGTCACTCTGTACTAGAAGCTTTGACCCAGCCAGCACTGAAAAACCGCGGAGTTGCCTATTGGGAGGCCGACGACCCAGTGAACGGCGAAGCCTGTCAAAAGATAGTGTATCTGGGAACGATGGATGCTCGTCTGTTCGCAGTCGATGCTGATACTGGCAGTCTCTGTGAAGATTTCGCCAATAATGGCGTGTTGGATGTCAATCAGTGGAACAACACCAACGACCGCTGGCCGTTGTCGTTACTACAGCCGCCGACGGTTACCGGTGACCACCTCATCCTGGGCTGGGCCGGCAAGGACTGGGCCTCGGCCGAGGCACCTCCGGGGACGGTATTCTCTCTCAATGCCCGCACTGGTGAGTTGCAATGGACACTGAACTTTATTCCCGAGGAGATGCGCCAACGCACTGGCACTGCGAATGTATGGACAGCAATGTCGGTGGATGAGGAGCTTGGACTTGTTTATCTGCCCGTATCGTCACCGTCTCCAAACTTCTGGGGTGGAAACCGAACGGAAGATATTCCGTTGGCAACCTCGACCACGGCGGTGGACATTGAAACCGGTGAAGTTGTTTGGTCGCGTCAGTGGGTTCATCACGATCTCTGGGATTACGACCCCACATCCGCACCGACGCTGATGGATATCACAGTCGATGGCGAAAGCATTCCAGCACTGATGCAAGCGACCAAAATGGGATTCCTGTTCGTGGTCAATCGCGAGACCGGAGAGGACGTATGGCCAATCGAAGAGCGACCAGTTCCAGCCGGAAACGTTGAGGGCGAAGTCTACGCAGAGACCCAGCCATTCCCAACCAAGCCCGAACCTTTGCTCGATCAGGCCAGCAAACCAAAGATCTGGTGGGCCGCCGATGTACTTGGGTTTGGCGAATGTTCACGTCTGTTTGACAGTCTTAGTTACGAAGGTATGTATTCGCCTCCAACCACTGAAGGCGAGGGCGTTCTTGCCTATCCGGCCAGCGCTGGCGGTGTGCAGTGGGGCGGGGTTGCCTTTGATCCGGTAAGCCAGACCGCTATCGTCAATACCTCGCATATTACTCAGTACCTCAAGCTCTGGCCCCGAGACGAGTACGAACGGGTTGCTGGTGACTCCGGTAACGAAGAAGGCTTTTACCCGCAGGAAGGAACGCCATTTGGTATGTCATTGCACAATGCGGTTAATTGGTTGGGTATGCCGTGCTGGGAACCGCCTTATGGCGAATTAGTATCAATTGACATGCATACGGGCGATGTCAACTGGCGCCGTCCGATAGGGGTGTCACAGCGATTCGGATTCTACATGCCAGAAAGTATGGGCTCTCCCACCATTGGTGGACCTGCAGTAACCGCTGGTGGCCTGATTTTTATCGGTGCGTCGATGGATGCTAAGGTACGCGCTTATTCGTTAGAAAGCGGTGAAGAGCTTTGGTCCGATCTGGTTCAGGCTCCGGTCGTTGCTAACCCTGCTGTCTATGAGCATGACGGTAAACAGTATGTGGCGTTTATCGCCGGGGGGAACACCATCATTAAAGACCAGGTAGGCGATCAGATAGCGGTGTATGCGTTACCATAAGAAACAGGTGCACTAGGCTAAGAGCGGTTGCTGCAGTTAATAATTGACTTCAGGTTTCAATATATGTCAATCACATTGATGGCGGGATTGGCGGACCGATTAGAGGTTGAGATTTTTATTTGAATTTGTGTAGAGGTTCTCAACCTCTTTGAGGTAACTCAAGGGCTTTAGAACATATTAATACAGCATTTATCTTCTACAGAACTTGTTGTAAGCCAGGGGAAGTAGGAGAACTCGACCTGACCCAAAATCTGCTGGTGAATGAGATGGAAAATATACCTGAGAGTTACCTTAACTTTCTGAATAAAGAGCTCATACCACCCAGTACACCGACTGCTGTGAGGATATACGGCATGTAGTATGAGGAGAACAGAGGAAATCTAAGTAGTAAAGAGCTATATACTGAGAACGAATACTTGAACCAAAGTAGCATGCTCGAACATGATTTTTAACTGTCTACCCTGTGTATGACAAAATTATTATCATGCAATCAAAGATTGCCGATTTCCTATTGAGTGATTCATCCATCATGCGGGGAGCCCCGTGGCACCCTGTGAATGAAATAAAAACAACAATTTGTGAAGTGCCGGAAATCTATTCTGTTTATCTCAACTTTAGTCTGTTCAAACTCCTTAATGTTTATAAGGTCGGTAATCATTCTATGGATCAGCTCTCATACTTCCCTAGATCTGAGTTCTTCATTTATTGATTGTTCTTATTTTGAGTAGTAAGCCAGTATCTCAAAATGGTTCAAGCAAGTATCGACCATGCCATAAAAGCAAGAAATGTAGTGTTAGTAAATTGAGTACTAATAAAAAGTAAAGTCACTTAATGTCCGATAAAGCTTCCACCACTACAGTAGAATGCGATAAAAGCTAAAGAGACAATAGTGAGATTTCTTCGTTCAACGTGACTGTCTTCGAAGGCCATATTTTTCCTTCGAGATTAAATGAAAATTAACTTACTGAATCGCCACTAGCTCACTATGTAGTTTGCACGCAGCCGTCTATCTATGTTATTTATGTTAATTAGCATAATAGTGCGGGTCGCCATCTCATATAGTGCCGAAAGGACGTGCGTGCCGATGCGGGAAGGTAATTAGAGTAACCGGAGGCAAATACATTGTCTACGAAGTTGTTGGCAATGTTGATAGAAAAATACATGTGATCAAAGCAAAGGAAGGAATCATAAAGATTAAATAATACAATAGAAGTCTATGCTCCGTCACGAATTTAAAAAAGTAACCTCTCGAGCCATTAATAGATAAAAATGATAGTAGAATAGGGATATACTGAGGATGACAAATGAACGATGAGATGAAGGCTGCTCAGGTAGGTGCTCTTTCAATCGCATGGGCTAATCAGATGGACGCCGTTTGGCGTGTACATAATTACGCTACGACGTTGGAAGCAGGTATTCTTGTTGCATCGTGGTACCTATTTGAAAGAGAACACACTTCAGCATTGCTTGCCCTATTGCTAGGTGCAAACATGCTACTACATGTTATGTTTTTCATATCACATAGGCACTCCCAAATTCAAAACGGTTTTAATAGACAACTGAGAGAGCTCGGTGTTTACGACACTTCGGTACCTAGCTGCGAGGTTTCTCTTTATGCTCATGAATGGGCAAAAGCTGTACTGGTTCTTTTGCCTACATTTAACTGTGTGGGGAGCTGGTTTATTACTATTGGTAGCTGGGGGGATTTATCATGTGGATTCAAAGCCTTTTACTTAACTGCTTCAGTTATTACTTCTTTAATTCCCTTTTACTTAGCGAAGAAACTTGTCACCTTAATAATTGTTAGAAAATGAAAAATTCGGATTCGGAGCTGATTACTGTGGCATGCTTCCATGGATGTGGTGCTTAATTCTGAAATATTGGTAAACTATTCTAGGGGAAAGTAGATGTTTTAAGGGGATTCTTGGCACTTATCTTTTAAGGACACCACTTCAGGGTATGCTAAACCTAAAAACTGAGAGGAATCTCTAATCCCACGCTTGAAGTAGCCGAGATTGCTCTCGGCCAGCTCCATATCAAACGACAATAAACCAGTCTTCTTCGACAGTCATTCCCAACTCTGCGAAGTGTTGGTGTCAGGACGATATTAAGGTTGAGAGTAATTCATCAAAAACATTGGGAGACCGACTCTTACGAATGACTCTATCCTACTAACCATCGGTAATAATACCATTAGCGTCTGAAACTAAGAATTAGTTTATTTAATATTGAACGAACAATTCTTCTAGCAAGGTAGAGCTTGAATCCTAGTCTTAAGATACCTCAAATTTGACTACTGTATATTGAGGCCGAATTAGGGCGCTGGATTTCAGGAACAAAAAAACCTGCTCAAAAGCAGGTTTTAATTGGTCGGCGTGAGAGGATTTGAACCTCCGACCCCTGACACCCCATGACAGTGCGCTACCAAGCTGCGCCACACGCCGACCGTGCGATGTATCTTACTGAAATCGAGTAAAAAGACAAGTCCTATAGCGTTTGCGTTAGGCTGACTGCTCAGATTGTCGCCGTTTTAGCAGGCTGCGCTAGCGTCGCGCCCGGCCGAAGCGCTGGAGTTCCTGCAGACTGTCAATCAATACCGGCGTCGGTGGGGTTGCGCCGGGGCGCAGCTCACCTTCATGGTTATAGACACTCAGGTCACCATTACGCTCCAGAATTGTGGTCTGTTCATCTTCAAAAATGTAGAACCGCGAGTTCACACTATGGACCCGGGGCAGGCTTTCATTGCCCTTGCTAAGGTCACGCCCAACTGCAAAGGTGTCGAAGTCTTCAGCACAGGACATGAAGCCACTGAGAGCGGTCGGCATAATGTCGCTTATCTGCGCAAACTGGTTACTGATAGCAGCACCGCGACTATTAATATTAGCGCCCCAAAGAGGCACCGCAAACTGTTGCCAGATAGTTGGCAAATTGCGGGTGCGTAGATTCCATGAGGGAGATTCTTGTCCTGCTGCGGGGGTCAGTGCTGTCACAATGACTCTATGATTGGCACGTTCAGCCGCTATGATTGCGGTAACCATCGCCGCGAGATCCTGGTTAGCCGCAAAGACAATGCTCATCGGCTGACTGGCGCTATGCTGATTGGGCCACATCACCAATTGCGAACGGATACTTCCTGGCGCGTTATCGAGGGACCAGTTCAGGCTGTGGTAAAAGTTCACATCGTGACCATAGTCTTGCATGGTCGACTGATAAGCTGGCTGGATCTGATCGCGCTCAATATGGTGTTGGTAGATATCCGGCAGGCTGTAGACCATTTCAAAGGCACTGCTTTGCACACTGGTATGGCCGATAGCAGTATCGGCCAGCGGGTGCAGGTTGTTGACACGGCTTTCAATAACACGCTGTTGATCCTGATTGAGGCTGTCAAAAGCGACAATCAGGGTGGGCCGGGTTAATGGTGCTTTAGAGCATAACAGGTTACTTAGCGGGTATTGCAGTTCAAGGCGGTCTGCCTCGGTTAGCTGATCGCGCTGGCTTTGATAGGTTTCTGCAGAAATCCAGCCATGCCGGGCCATTAATGTCTTGGCGGTGGATGGATAGGACAGGGGAAGCAGATCGTCCTGCTGGGTAATGGGTGTATACAGGTTGGCGTCGGCCCAGATATGAATCATGTGACTTGCCAAAAAACAGGCCACAAAAGCGGCGCTTATTTGCTGACCGATACGATGGCCGCGCAGCCGGTCGAGACGCTTCCAGGTCAGGTTGGCCAGGGTTATCTGCATCGAAAGAATAAGCAGGAAAGTAAATATGACGCCGACCAGGCCAACGAAGCTGGCGCCGGCAAAAATATCCTCCGCGTCGCCGGCCATTTGGGCCAGCGAATAGGTATTTAAATGAAAGCCGTACTGACGAAAAAAGAGCGCATCAAAAAGTAAAATAAACAAACCAAAGGAGGCGATAAGCGCGCCTAGCCCACGTAAAATACGGGAGTAGGGCAGTATCATGCAGAACGGGAACAGTAGCAGGATAAAAAAGACAAACGGCAGGAAGGCAAAATGCCCGAGCCAGTTGACGACCAGATAGAGGTTGCCGAGGGCAGATCCAGTCCCACCGATGGTTTCCACATATAAAATACCAATAAAGAGACACAGCAGAATATTGGTAAACGTAAACCAATGGCCCCAGCTGATTAATCGTGCAATGCGGTCTCGTTTTTGGTATTTGCCCATAGTGACGTCAGCTTATGCTTTGTTTGCGTGCACTGATTGTAGCAGGACGCGTGAAAACTGTTCGGCCATTGCTTCTTGCCTGGCGGCAGGGACCCCGCGGGAAATAACATTGCTTACGGCGTTACCTAGTGTCATCAGGCATAAGTCGACAGGTATCTGTTGGTCTTCAAAAACTGCCATTACATCATCTAGTAGCTGTTCTTGTTGCTCTGCAGAATATTTTGAAACAATCGGCATAAAAGGCTGGCTTCGCTCATGTTAGAATAGTCGAATGATAACACAACCAATTTTTCAGGACAGACCCGGATTATGAATTTAAGCTTAGAAAATAGTGTCGTACACCATGTCTTTCAGGACCCGGATGGGAACATTGGCTTGCGCCTGGCACCGGAGCCGTTGCTACTAAAAGAAGAAGTGGAAGTATTATTAGAAGAGCTTAATAAGGTCTATAACGCCAAACCCGCGAAAGGCTATGCCAGCTTTGTGTCACCCGATGACCCGCGTTTTCAGGAAGCCGAAGGTGGTGAGTCTGTTCCTTTACCGGAATTTCCAAAATTGCTCGACAGCCGCCTGCAAAACGGTATCGCCTTTGTTGACTTTTCGCAGCAAGTGGCGCGGCTGTTACGCAATGAGCTCGAGCATTATCAGTTTTTAGAGTCTGGTTTTTTATTGCTGGCTGAGTATCAGCAAACCGGCGACAGTTTTCTGCTGGTCGCGTTTTTGCCGGTTAAAGACGGGGTGACGGTCTCCGCTGATTTATCGGTCGACCGTTCGTCGCAGTTAGATATCAGTAAAGTTCAGCTGGCAGCGCGGGTTAATCTGAGTGATTACCAGACTGGGATCAGTGACAGCCACTACATATCCTTTATCAAAGGCCGGGCAGGGCGCAAAGTGGCTGAGTTCTTTCTCGATTTTCTTGGCTGCGCTGAGCGGGTTAATGCTAAGAAAGAGACCGACCAACTGGTGCAAAGTGTTCAGGAGCTGGTTCGTCAGGACGACTTATCGCCGGAGGTGGCGTCTGAAATCCGCAAAGATGTGTATGACTACTGTGGCGAGCAATGGAGTCAGGGCGAGCAGATCCGGTTGAGTGATATTGACACCCGTTTAGCCGAAAAAGGGGCCGGCTCGCTGAAAGCCTACTCGGAGCAGCAAGGGGTTAGCATGGCAGAGGAGTTCCCGGCTGACCGTAGCAGTTTGCGTAAGCTGATGAAGTTCCAGGGCCAGGGTGGCGGTATGAGTGTCGCGTTCGAGCAGGACATGCTCGGTGAGCGGGTGCAGTATGATCCGAAGACAGACACCTTAACCATTGTCGGTACGCCACCTAACCTGCGCGATCAATTGCGTCGTTTTTATGGTCAGGATAGTTAACCGTCAGATAAAACAATGCCAGCACGGAGGCTGGCATTGGCTTTGTCATTGACGCTGGAAAGCGTTGCAATGTAAAGTTGTGCTTAATTAGGATTTAATGTCAGTGGAGTGAGGCGTAATATGCACTGCATGCAGACCTTTTGGACCTTCCTGAAGTTCAAACTGAACTTCCTGGCCTGCTTTAAGTGTACGGTAGCCTTCCATTTCGATGGTCGAGTAGTGAGCAAAAATGTCGCCACTCTTTTCTTCACTTTCAATAAACCCGAAGCCCTTGGAGTTATTGAACCATTTGACCTTGCCCGTTGCCATACTTCTACATCCTTCTTGTTCGACACAAGTTGTTGTTACTAAAAGCCAAACTGCTTTATTGTTGTTATTAATTGTCAATTTTAATGATTACATGCACTTATCTTATTTATCAGTTTGCGATAAGTTGGTGTAAGCATTCAGCTGGTAAGAGGCTTTCGTTACAGAAAGCTGGTGTTCCAGCAGGAGGCATTGAAAATACTTTCATTTGCCACCATGTCTACAATAGATAAGTGCAAAAATTAGTCAAGAAAGTTTAACCAAAAAAGAAACATTTTTTTAACCTTTTATTATCAACTACGCTCTCAACAGTGTAAAAATTTCGGTCTATAGTTAGTGCTATGAGCAGATTTAGTGATTCGATCCCCCAGCACCACCTTGATGAAGACGTCGAACATAAGTTGTCGCCGCCGTCGATGTACCAGGTATTGCTGAATAATGATGATTACACCCCAATGGATTTTGTCATTGAGGTGTTAATGCGCTTTTTTAAGCTTGATACGGAAGCGGCAACTGATGTTATGTTGAAGGTGCATTACCAGGGTAAAGCAGTTTGCGGTGTTTATTCTGCAGAGATTGCCGAAACAAAGGTGGTGCAGGTAAACCAATATGCTCGTGAAAACCAGCACCCACTGCTCTGTACGATGGAGCAGGCTTAACACCCATGATGTAAGGAGTGGCCCATGCTGAACAAAGCACTAGAACTGACCCTGAACGATGCCTTTCGTCTGGCACGTGAGCGTCGTCATGAATTGATGACCGTTGAGCATCTGTTGGTCGCGCTGCTCGATAACCCGGATGCGTCGGACGCTTTGCGTTCCTGCGGACTGAACTTTGAACAGCTTAAAGAAGAGCTGCTTAGCTATATTGACCGCAGTACACCCAAGTTCTCGGATGATGATGAAGCGATGGATACGCAGCCTACGCTGGGTTTTCAGCGTGTCTTACAGCGTGCAGTGTTCCATGTACAAAGCTCTGGTAACGCTGAGGTAACGGGTGCCAACGTGCTGGTTGCTATTTTTAGTGAGCAGGAATCGCAGGCCGTGTACTTGCTGAATAAGCAGGACATCAGCCGACTGGATGTGGTCAATTTTATTTCCCATGGTTTTTCGCGCATTGAAGACGAAGGCCCGATGGATGATCCTGAAGCAGAAGCGGGTGCGCAAGAGAAAGGCGACGAAGAGCAAAGCTATTTGCAGCGCTTTTGCAGCAACCTTAACGTGCAATCAAAAGCCGGTAAAATCGACCCGCTGATTGGCCGCGAGCAGGAAGTCGAGCGGACCATTCAGGTGCTCTGTCGTCGGCGCAAGAATAACCCGTTACTGGTCGGTGAAGCTGGCGTGGGTAAAACAGCCATAGCTGAAGGCCTTGCCTACCGTATCGTCAACGAGGATGTACCGGAAGTTATCGCCGACGCGGTTATTTACAGCCTGGATATGGGTGGCCTGCTGGCCGGTACCAAGTATCGCGGTGATTTCGAGAAACGCTTCAAAGCCTTGCTCAAAGAGCTTGGCAACCATGACAACGCGATCCTGTTTATCGATGAGATCCACACCATTATCGGTGCTGGTTCTGCCTCGGGTGGCGTCATGGATGCATCCAACTTACTCAAACCTTTGCTGACCACGGGTGAGCTGAAATGCATCGGTTCGACCACGTATCAGGAATATAAGAACATCTTCGAGAAAGATCGGGCGCTGGTGCGCCGGTTCCAGAAAATCGATGTCAATGAGCCGTCGGTGGAAGATACCACCAAGATCTTGCAAGGTCTTAAAGACCGTTACGAATCGCATCATGGCATTCGTTATACCCAGCCAGCCCTGCGTGCTGCCGCTGAACTGTCGGCCAAGTACATTAACGAACGTCACCTGCCGGATAAAGCGATTGATGTGCTGGATGAAGCAGGTGCTAGTCAGCGTTTGCTGCCAGCCTCAAAGCGCAAGAAAACCATTGGTGTGTCGGATA
This sequence comes from Aliidiomarina soli, assembly GCF_003986975.1. Taxonomy (GTDB): domain Bacteria; phylum Pseudomonadota; class Gammaproteobacteria; order Enterobacterales; family Alteromonadaceae; genus Aliidiomarina; species Aliidiomarina soli. The sequence continues at coordinate 457,248 of NZ_PIPO01000003.1, forward strand.
TTGAGCTGATTGTTTCAAAAATTGCCCGAATTCCGGAGCAATCTGTCTCGCGCAATGACCAAACCATGCTCTCTCAGTTAGATCGCAATCTGAAAATGGTGGTGTTTGGTCAGGACCAGGCGATTGACGAACTAACCGCGGCTATACGTCTGGCTCGTTCCGGGTTAGGCAATGAACACCGCCCGGTAGGCTCGTTTATGTTTGCCGGCCCGACCGGGGTTGGTAAAACCGAAGTCACGCAGCAACTGGCGAAGGCCATGGGCGTGGAGCTGTTACGCTTTGATATGTCCGAGTATATGGAGCGCCATGCGGTTAGCCGTCTGATCGGTGCGCCTCCGGGCTATGTCGGCTACGAGCAGGGTGGTTTGCTAACGGATGCTGTGATTAAGCATCCTTACAGCGTGGTGTTGTTAGATGAAATTGAAAAAGCACACAGCGATATATTCAATATCCTGTTGCAGGTAATGGATAACGGCACCCTGACTGATAACAACGGGCGTAAAGCAGATTTCCGTAACGTTATCCTGGTCATGACCACCAACGCCGGTGTGCGTGAAACCGAGCGTAAGAGTATTGGTTTCCAACAGCAGGATTCGTCGGTCAATGCGATGGCGGAAATTAATCGCCTGTTCACCCCTGAGTTCCGAAACCGTCTGGATGGCACTGTTTGGTTTAATCACCTTGATACCAGTGTTATCGAGCGAGTAGTGGATAAATTTATCTGCGAATTGCAGGCTCAGCTTGATAAGAAAGGTGTCTCGCTTGAAGTCGATACCACAGCCCGCACCTGGTTAACGGAGAAAGGCTACGATAAAGCGATGGGCGCACGGCCGATGAGTCGGGTGATCCAGGAGCATATCAAGAAGCCATTGGCCAATGAGATTCTGTTTGGCTCGCTGACCAAAGGTGGCAATGTGCTTATCAGTGTCGAGAACAGCGATGCTGACACGCTGACTTTCACCTATGACAGTAAGAATGAAGAGGCCGTGGTGTCATAGCCCGGCGCTTGTCAGCTGAATCGCAGACAGTAAAAAACCCGGCATGTGCCGGGTTTTTTTGTGCTATCTGACAGCTGTCGTTGATGTTTTCCGTATATAGACAGCGCTCGATTAACGAGAACGGAAAACAATACGCCCTTTAGTCAGATCGTAAGGGGTCAACTGCACGGTTACTTTGTCACCGGTCAGGATACGAATGTAGTTTTTGCGCATCTTTCCAGAGATGTGCGCTGTTACCACGTGGCCGTTTTCCAGCTCGACGCGGAACATGGTATTTGGCAGGGTATCCAGGATCACGCCCTGCATCTCAATGCTGTCTTCTTTCGCCATTAAACCCTCTGTTTCGTGTAAATTCGCTTGGTATTGAACTATCGCGCTAAAAAAAGTGTGGGGGATTCTAACGCTTTTTACGCACAAATGCCACTAATTGGCTGTGCTAACAGGAAGTCCTTGTCAATTTGCGCTTCGCCGAACCTTTTCAAGTGCTTAAGAAATTCGCTACGGCTCAGGCTGGTTGCGCCCAACGACTCCAGGTGTGGGGTCGGCATCTGACAGTCTATCAGCTTTAATCCGGCAGGCTGAAGATGGTGACATAAAGCAACCAGAGCTATTTTAGACGCATTGGTGACCTTATGAAACATACTTTCGCCGCAAAAAATACTCCCATTTAGGACCCCATAGAGCCCACCGACCAGACGCTCCTTGTCCCACACTTCAACTGAGTGTGCATGACCCGCCTGGTGCAGGTCACAATAGGCTTCATACATATCATCGGTGATCCAGGTGCCTTCACGCTCTGCTCGTTGCTCTGAACAGGCGCTGATCACTTCCTCAAACGCGTGGTTAATGGTGCAGTGGAGGTGAGATTTGCGTATAGCCTTGCGCAGGCTACGTCCGATATGCAGCTGTTGGGGGTCGATCACGGCACGCGGATCAGGGCTCCACCAAAGCAGCGGGTCGCCGTCACTGAACCAGGGGAAAATACCCTGCCGGTAAGCTTCAACCAGGCGTGGCACCGATAAGTCGCCGCCCACAGCAAGCAGCCCATTGGGCTCATGCAGCGCTTGCTGTGGGTCGGGGAACTCGTACGAGTCCGGATCTAAGCCGACTAACACGGCTTCAACCTTACTTTTTCGCCTGGTCCAGCTGGTCGAGGAAGCGTTCCGCATCCAGAGCTGCCATACAGCCGGTGCCAGCCGAGGTAATGGCCTGGCGGTAAACGTGGTCACTGACGTCACCCGCCGCAAAGACACCTTCAATACTGGTTTGCGTGGCATTGCCGTGGCTACCGGTTTGCACTTTGATGTAGCCATTTTCCATATCCAGCTGACCCTGGAACATGTCAGTATTTGGCGAGTGGCCAATGGCGATAAAGGCGCCCTGAACGGCAAGCTCTTCAGTGCTACCATCACGGCTGTCTTTAATCCGCACCCCGGTGACACCCATGTCATCACCCAGTACTTCATCCAGGTTCTTATGCAGGTGCAGGGTTACGTTGCCGTTCTCAGCTTTATCCATCAGACGGTCGATAAGGATTTTCTCAGCCCGGAAGGTATCGCGGCGGTGGATCAGGTGCACTTCGCTGGCGATGTTGGACAGGTAGAGGGCTTCTTCGATAGCAGTGTTACCACCGCCAACGACGCAAACTTTTTGGTTACGGTAGAAAAACCCGTCACAGGTGGCACAGGCGCTGACGCCTTTGCCTTTAAAGGCTTCTTCTGATGGCAGCCCTAAGTATTTGGCTGAAGCACCCGTGGCGATGATAAGGCCATCGCAGGTGTACTCGGCGTTGTCGCCGCGCAGACGGAACGGACGCTCGTTGAGGGTAACGTCGTTAATATGGTCAAAAATAATTTCGGTATTGAAACGCTCAGCATGCTGCTGCATACGAACCATCAGATCCGGTCCGGTAAGGCCTTCCGGGTCGCCTGGCCAGTTTTCTACGTCAGTGGTGGTGGTCAATTGGCCACCTTGCTGCATGCCTGTTACCAGCACCGGGTTGAGGTTAGCGCGGGCAGCATACACAGCTGCGGTATAACCGGCAGGGCCTGAGCCCAGAATAAGAAGTTTGCAATGCTTTACGTCAGCCATGAAGACTTAACTCCGTTCTCGTTGCGAGATGTGTCAGAAAAAATGTGAAAATATTGTATGGCCTAAGCCCTTAAGCGTAAAGAGCCAGGACACCCTGTGCCTGGCTCTTTTTTAAATTGCCGCTATCGGGCAAACCGAACAGGACAGATACGCTCGACTACAGATCCAGCGCTTGCAGCGGATCAATATAATCCAGTGCCAGTTCCTGACCGAGGTCATCATGCACTGCTTTATAGGTGATTTTACCCTTGTGCATGTTAAGGCCGTCGAGCAGGTTCTTGTTGTTACGCATCGCTTCAATGCCTTTGTTCGCCAGCATAATACCGTACGGCAAGGTTGCATTGTTGAGCGCAATGGTCGACGTGCGGGCAACGCCGCCCGGCATGTTGGCCACACAGTAGTGGACTACATCTTCAACCACATAGGTTGGGTCCTGGTGGGTGGTTGCTTTCGAGGTTTCGAAACAGCCACCCTGGTCAATCGCGACGTCAACCACCACAGAGCCTGGCTTCATGTTCTTAAGGTGCTCACGGGTCAGTAGTTTAGGTGCTGCCGCGCCTGGAATTAATACCGCACCGATGACCAGATCCGCTGTTTTTGAATAATGGTCAATCGCATCAACCGTTGAGTAGATGGTCTTTACCCGGCCAGCGAAAATATCGTCCAGCTCTCGCAGGCGTGGCAATGAACGATCCAGAATAGTGACATCCGCACCCATGCCAATTGCCATCTTAGCTGCGTTGATACCAACCACACCGCCACCAATGACCAGAACTTCGGCCGGGGCGACACCTGGTACGCCGCCAAGCAGAGTACCGCTACCGCCATGGGCTTTTTCCAGGTGATGTGCGCCTGCCTGAATTGACATCCGGCCTGCGACTTCAGACATTGGTGCCAGCAACGGCAAGCCGTTGCGGTTGTCCGTTACGGTTTCATAGGCAATGGCAGTTACACCGGCTTCCGCCAGTAGTTTAGTCTGCGTAGGATCTGGTGCCAGGTGCAGATAGGTATACAGAATCTGACCTTCGCGCAGCATTTTGCATTCGTTAGGCTGAGGCTCTTTCACTTTGACGATCATCTCTGCCTTGGCAAAGATTTCGTCAGGTGTTTCAACAATGCTGGCACCGGCCTGAATGTAATCTTCGTTGGTGAAACCAATCGCCGTACCGCCATTGTTTTCGACCATCACCTGGTGACCATTGGCGATATATTCGCGCACGGCTGCCGGTGATAAACCAATACGGTACTCGTGGTTTTTGATTTCCTTAGGAACACCAATCAACATAACTAACTGCCTCAATTCGACGTGTAAAAAGTTGGCAAAAGTATAACGTAAGGCTAGTTGAACTTACTCACTTTTTTTGTGGTTAAAATTAGGTAAAAATGCTGCCGTTTTGCTAAAATGAAGCGTATCGTTCTGAATTAAGGCTTAAAATTGGAAAAATTCACTATTGACCGCATTGACCGTAAGATTTTGCGCATTCTGCAAGACGATGGCAGACTCTCCAATGTGGCTTTGGCTAAAGCCGTGGGCCTTAGCCCCACACCTTGTCTGGAGCGGGTTCGTAAGCTCGAACGTCACGGCGTCATTGAAGGCTATTATGCACGGGTGAACCCGGACAAACTGGGGTCACCGTTGTTGATATTCGTTGAAATCACTCTGACCCGGACTTCAGCCGATTCCTTTGCTGAGTTCAGTGAGGCGGCGCGGCGCACGGATGAGATTTTAGAGTGCCATTTAGTGTCGGGGAATTTCGACTTTCTAATTAAGGCCAGAGTGGCGGACATGGCTTCCTATCGGCGGCTATTGGGCGAGACAATTCTGAATATGCCCGGGGTCAACGAGTCACGCACCTATGTGGTGATGGAAGCCATCAAGCAGGAAAATAAAGTCCTGATCAGGGGCTGATCTGCAGGTGGTTTGGGTTACAATCGCAGCAGGAATTTATAAACGCACGAATGACAAATGGAAAGACTATGACAGGTGTGCAAAGGTTACTTGAAGTCGGCTTATTGCTAGCTGGCGCGTTAGCCGTTTTTCTTTTGATTGCTTTGCTCACATTCCATCCCGCCGATCCGGGTTGGTCCCAGGCAGGTAGCAGTGACCAGATTTACAATGCAGCGGGCGTGATTGGTGCGTGGTGTGCCGATGTGCTGTTGTTTACGCTGGGTTTTGTGGCCTATTTTATTCCCTTCGTGGTGATGGGCTTTGGTTACATGCTGTTTCATCGGCCACATCATCTGCTTAGCCTCGATTATTTAGGCGTAAGCCTGCGTATCATCGGTGCCATCTTATTGCTGACCGGCGCATCGGCACTGGCGAGCCTCAATTTCTCTGATATTTATTACTTTTCCTCCGGTGGTGTGCTCGGCGATGTGGTGAGCAGCGCTATGCTGCCGCATTTCAATTTGCTTGGCACCACCTTATTGCTACTGACCTTTGTGATGACCGGCTTTACCCTGGTGAGCGGTATTTCCTGGCTCAACATTGCTGATCGGATCGGCTATGCGGTCATTGCTGGCTGCGTGTGGATAATAAATAAAGCCCGAAACTCGGCTCCGGATGCAGATATCGATGAGGACGACTCGCCAGAGCCCAGAAAGCAGCTTAAGAACAGTCGCAATAACCATCAGCCCCTGGTTCTGGAGCATGTCGCAGCGGACCATGCAGACCCTTATGAGGGCGAAGCCTATGAGGAAGCTTATGAGCTTGAGCATGGTGACACGCCGCCCTGGTATAAACGAGTTTTACAAAAGTTTGGCAAAGGCGATAAGGCGTCCGCAGAGGATACTGAGCTGAGCGATGACGCGGACTCATTTAATGAGCGTGCCGAACCGCAATTGTCAGCATTAGATGATGACGATTTCTCGATTGACTGGGGCGATGATGCGACGCCAAGCCAGTCCCGGGACAAACAGAGCTACCAGGCGGCGAAGGCGCAATCGGCGGATGATGCGGATGACGACCTGTTCGCCACTACGCCTGACTTAAATCCGACTGCAGCCTCGGCAGCAGCGCGCAAAAGCAGTCCGCCGGTGGCGCCAAAACCATTAGATCCGGCCACCTTGTTACCGACCATTGAGCTGCTGGACCGACCTAATAAAACAACCAATCCACTGAGTCAGCAAGAGCTGGATCAGATTAGCAGTACCGTCGAAGCGGTGTTGAAAGACTTTGGGGTCGATGTTCAGGTGGCCGGTGTGCAGCCGGGACCGGTCATCACCCGCTTTGAGCTTGACCTGGCGCCAGGGGTCAAAGTCAGCAAAATATCCAATCTGTCGAAAGACATTGCACGCAGTTTGTCGGCATTGGCGGTGCGTGTGGTTGAAGTTATTCCGGGTAAATCATACGTCGGGCTTGAGTTGCCGAATAAAGAACGGGAAATTGTCTGGTTGCGCGAAGTCATTAGCTGCGACAACTTTCAGAAGTCAGCCTCACCGTTAACCATGGTGCTGGGTAAAGATATTTCTGGCAAGCCGGTGGTGGTCGACCTGGCCAAAATGCCGCACTTACTGGTCGCTGGTACTACTGGCTCGGGTAAATCGGTGGGCGTCAACGTGATGATATTAAGCCTGCTGTATAAATCACAGCCGGAAGACGTTCGACTGATTATGATCGACCCAAAAATGCTCGAGCTGTCGGTCTATGAAGGGATCCCGCATCTGTTAACTGAAGTCGTCACGGATATGAAAGATGCCGCCAATGCGTTGCGCTGGTGTGTTGGCGAAATGGAACGTCGCTACAAGTTGATGTCGGCAGTCGGCGTGCGCAACCTGAAAGGTTACAACGCCAAGGTCACTGAAGCCATTGCCAGAGGTGAGCCACTTAAAGACCCGACCTGGAAACCAGGCGACAGCATGCACGAGACGGTGCCGGAGCTTGAGAAGCTGCCGCATATTGTGGTGGTGGTCGATGAGTTCGCTGACATGATGATGATTGTCGGCAAAAAGGTCGAAGAGCTGATAGCGCGTATTGCCCAGAAAGCACGGGCGGCTGGTATTCATCTGATCCTTGCCACCCAGCGACCGTCAGTGGATGTTATTACTGGTTTGATTAAAGCCAACATTCCAACCCGCATTGCCTTTCAGGTCTCATCGAAAATTGATTCGCGCACCATTCTCGACCAGGGCGGTGCTGAACAGCTGCTAGGGCAGGGCGATATGCTTTACCTGCCCCCTGGAAGTGGTGTGCCGACGCGGGTCCATGGTGCCTTTGTGGATGACCATGAAGTGCATAAAGTAGTGGCTGACTGGAAAGCGCGGCAGAAGCCTAATTATCTGGATGAAATTCTGACCGGAGACAGTGGCGATGACGGTTTGTTGCCGGGTGAGCAGCCCAGTATTGATGGCGAAGAACTGGATCCACTGTTTGATGAGGCTGTCGCTTTTGTTACCGAAACCCGGCGCGTTTCGGTGTCCAGCGTGCAGCGCAAATTCCGTATCGGGTATAACCGTGCGGCGCGCGTTGTCGAACAAATGGAAATGTCTGGTGTCGTAAGCAACGCCGGGCATAATGGTGCCCGTGAAGTATTGGCGCCACCGCCGCCAAGGGATTAAAAGGATAACCTATGAAAATTGCTACCTACATCGGTGTTGCCAGTGTGCTGCTTGCTATGTCAACGCTGGCTTTTGTTTCGAACGCAGCTGAAGTTGCTGACCTGCGCAGTAAGCTTCACCAGATTGACACCCTGCATGCCAGTTTTGAACAGCAGGTATTCGATGAACGTGGAGAGCTTCAGGAAGAGCTGGAAGGTGACCTGATCCTCAAACGCCCGCACTTTTTGCGTTGGGAAACGACGTTTCCGGATGAGTCAATCATGGTCGCAGACGGAGAAGCAGTCTGGTATTTAAACGCCTTTGTTGAGCAACTGAGTATATTTGATCAGGCGCAGAACCTTGAACAAAACCCGATGCTGGTGCTGCTAAGTGACGACGATGCGGCCTGGAACGAATTTACCATTGAACGCGATGGCGAATTCTGGGTTATTCGTGAAGAGGAAACCGGGTATTCACAGGTCAGCCTGGCGATTGCCTTTGATGCTGATGACGCCATCCAGACCATGCGCATCGACGATGGGCAGGGCCAAATCAGTGTCTTCGCCCTGAGCAATACCGAACTAAACCGTGGCGCCGATGCTCATGAGTTTGAAATCGACGTGCCCGAAGGCGTTGAGATAGACGACCAGCGTGGGCAAAGCTTTTAAGGAACCTTTGTGGCAGACAATTTGAATCTTGATTTAGACGATGATGCAAATCGCGACGGATCTGGTTCAGATTCCGCTAATCACCAGAAGCCTGAGAACACAGCGTCTCAGGCTTCCGCATTTGATCCGTCCGCGCCCTTAGCGGCGCGGATGCGGCCCCGTAGCATCGCCGACTATGCAGGGCAGGCGCATATACTGGCGCCAGGCAAACCGCTGCGTAGCGCGATTGAGCAGGGGCACCTGCATTCGATGATTTTCTGGGGCCCCCCCGGCACCGGCAAAACGACCCTTGCAGAACTTATAGCTCAGGCGGCAAACGCTCGCGTGGCCCGGTTGTCTGCAGTGACCTCCGGGGTCAAAGACATTCGTAAAGCGATTGAAGAAGCACAGCTATACCGGCAACGCGGTACTCGTACGCTGGTCTTTGTCGACGAAGTGCACCGTTTTAATAAAAGTCAGCAAGATGCATTTTTGCCGTTTATTGAAGATGGCACCATTGTTTTTGTCGGTGCGACCACCGAAAACCCCGGTTTTGAATTAAATAATGCATTGTTGTCGCGAGCCCGGGTCTACCGTCTGCAATCGCTTAACAAAGAGGCATTGCACGACGTTTTGCTGGAAGCGCTGAAGGACAAAGAGCGCGGTTTAGGGCAGCTGTCGCTGCAACTCGATGATGATGCAGTTAACTACCTGTTGCAGGTCGCCAACGGCGATGCTCGGCGGCTGTTAAATTACCTGGAAGTAGCAGTCGACTTTGCTGAGCCCAGTGCGGATGGCCTGCGTCTGAGTCAGGCGACCATACGCGAGGCGATTGGAGAAAAGCAGACCCAGTTCGATAACCAGGGGGAACTCTATTATGACCTGCTCTCGGCGTTTCATAAGTCGGTACGTGGCTCATCGGCGGACGGTGCGTTGTATTGGTATTGCCGTATTCTGGCGGGCGGCGGCGATGCGTTAATTGTCGCCCGGCGACTGCTGGCAATTGCCTCTGAGGACATTGGCAATGCCGACCCGCGAGCCTTGCAGATTGCGTTGAATGCCTGGGACACCTACACCCGGGTAGGCCCGGCAGAAGGCGAACGGGCGATTGCTCAGGCCGTGATCTATTGCGCCAGTGCGGCGAAAAGTAATGCTGTGTATAAAGCGTTTAATGCAATGCTCAAAGAAGCCAAAGAGGGGCCGGACTACCCGGTACCGGATCACTTACGCAATGCGCCAACCAGCGTCCATAAAGCCGAAGGCTTCGGCGCGGATTATCGCTATGCCCATGATGAACCTCATGCTTATGCCGCCGGTGAACGCTATTTGCCGCAGGAGCTGAATGACCGTGACTGGTACCAGCCGTCTGAGCGGGGTTTAGAAAAACAAATCAGCGAGAAATTGCGTCGTTTACGTACCCTCGATCAGCAAAGTGACCGCCGCCGTGACTGAGATCCACCAGTATTTAACGTTTTGGCATGTGCTGTGGATTGGCCTTGGTGGCGGCTTTGGTGCCGCGCTGCGCTTTAGTCTGAGCCAGGTCGTGCGACACAAAGGTAGTCACTGGCCATGGCCGACCTGGCTGGTGAATGTTAGTGGCGCACTGGTTTTGGGTGCTATAGCGGCTTATTTCAATGATTTCGGCTATGAACCGGCATTCTTTTTCTGGGAGCTGGGCATCCTTGGCGGCTATACCACCATGTCGACCTTCGCTGTGGAAACGGTAGCGCTGGCTCATCAACGTCGTATCGGGCTGGCGCTGGGTTATGCGATCAGCAGTGTATTCGCTACTCTGGCGGCGCTTATGCTTGGGTTTACGCTGGCGGGTTTGCTATCATGAGCCCGGTCGGCCGCGCGATACTTTTAGTCTTTGTGGGTGGCACCCTTGGCAGCATGGCTCGTTTAACGGTTAGTTTGCTGTTGTACCAGCATTACCTGGGGGCAGGCAATCATTACACTGTGGCAATGGCGGCAACGCTTGCGGTCAATGTCATAGGGTCGTTCGCACTGGGCGCTTTAGCGGCGTTACGTCAGCATAAACGCATTTCCACAGTGCTGTGGCTCTTGCTCGGCGTCGGCGGACTCGGTGCATTCACTACCTTTTCTGCCATGGCGCTGGACACCTTTATCGCCATTCAGCTGGCACACTGGTCGCTGGCTGGTTTGTATGTGGTTGCAACCATTGCTGGCTCTGTCAGTGCGGCCGCATTAAGTTATGTTTGGACACTTTATTTAACTCGTTCGCCACGCGTTAGCGCGTAGCTTTGAGTGAGTTTGGGCTTCATACCAGTACGTTATTAATCAATATGGAACTTTCATGTTAGACGCAAAATTTTTTCGAGACGAACTAGAACAAACGGCAGAACGCCTGAAAACTCGTGGTTTTGAACTGGATGTTGCCAGTATCGCCGCTCTGGAAGCGAAACGTAAGTCGTTGCAGGTGAAAACCGAAGAACTGCAAAGTGAACGCAACAATCGCTCGAAAGCGATTGGTCAGGCCAAAGCGAAGGGCGAAGACATTCAGCCGCTGCTGGATGCGGTAGGCGATCTTGGCGACCAGCTGGACAGCGCTAAAACAGAACTGGCAGAGCTGCAGGCAGAACTGCAGAGCATTATTCAGGGCGTTCCGAACTTGCCGGACAGCAGCGTGCCGGTGGGTGCTGATGAGGACAATAACGAAGAAATTAGTCGCAGCGGTGAGCCGCGTCAGTTCGACTTCGAGGTCAAAGACCATGTCGATGTCGGGCAGGATCTGAGTAACGGGCTGGACTTCGAAGCTGGTGTGAAACTGACCGGTGCCCGCTTTGTGGTAATGAAAGGCGGCGTGGCCCGTTTAAACCGGGCACTGACCCAGTTCATGCTCGACCTGCATACCGAGCAGCACGGGTATGCAGAAACCAGCGTGCCTTATATTGTCAATCACGACAGCCTGTTTGGTACCGGGCAGCTGCCCAAGTTCGGTGAGGATCTGTTCCATGTTGAAGGCGAAAGCCAGGATAAAGTAGCGCTGTCACTGATCCCGACCGCCGAAGTACCACTGACTAACCTGGCGCGAGACGAAATTATTGATGAAACGGCGTTGCCGCTGAAGCTGACCGCGCATACGCCATGTTTTCGCTCAGAAGCCGGTTCACATGGCCGTGACACCCGTGGCCTGATCCGCCAGCACCAGTTTGATAAAGTAGAGTTGGTGCAGATGGTGAAGCCGGAGCATTCGATGGCGGCACTGGAAGAGCTGACTCAGCATGCAGAGAAAGTGCTGCAGTTACTTGAGTTACCCTACCGTAAAATGTTGCTTTGCACCGGTGATATGGGCTTCGGAGCCTGCAAAACCTATGACCTTGAGGTCTGGTTGCCGGCCCAGAACGCATACCGTGAAATCAGCTCATGCTCAAATATGGGCGACTTTCAGGCGCGTCGGATGCAGGCACGCTTCCGTCGTCAGGGCGCGAAGAAGCCGGAATTATTGCACACACTGAATGGTTCGGGGTTGGCGATTGGCCGTACTCTGGTAGCGGTGCTCGAAAATTACCAGCAAGCTGATGGCTCTGTCGTAGTACCAGAGGTGTTACGCCCGTATATGGGTGGTGTTGAAGTGCTGACTGCGGGCTAGCGCCTCAGATGCATTTTGCCGGTTTAGGCAGGCCCGCGATCCGCGTGGCCTGCTTGGCGGGGCCTTTCGGAAACAAAGTGTACAGGTAACGACTGCTGCCTTTGTCCTCACCCATACTTTGCTTGACCGCTTTGACCAGTACCCGCATCGCCGGGCTGGTCTCATATTCTTTGTAAAACGCCTGCACAAAATTGACCACTTCCCAGTGCGCCGGTGTCATTTCAATATTCTCAAGGCTGGCAATATACTCCGCCAACTCCGGTGACCAGTCATCCAGGTTTGCCAGGTACTCGTGCTTATCGGTGGGGTAGCTTTTACCGTTAAATTCAATCATAGGCTTACCAGTCAATTGACGATTGATGCTGCATCACCAGCTCAACCCAGTCGTCATAATCAATCCACTCGATGTGGGGAAATTGCGCAGGGTCGAGACCCCTTGCGAGCGCATCAGCGGCCACTGCATAACTGCCACTGGCGAAGCCAGTCTCACTGAGAAGCTGATAGAGCGCATCGGCGCGTAGTAATACGCTGTCGTCGGCGGTTAACTCCGCAAGCACGTTACGGCCGCGCTGGAAGCTCTGAAACGATGAGAAAACATGAAGTATAGCCATCAGCAGCGCACTACCTTACTGCTGTTTTGCAGCAGTGCATAGAGCTCGCTGTCGCTGACCGGGGTAGCGTCAACAGCCAGTTGCGTGGCCTCCAGCTGCCGTTCCGCTAATGCAGTGGCAGACACATAGAGGTGCTCAAGTTCGAATACATCACTCAGGATGCGGTATTTAACCAGCGGGTTTTTACTTTCGATGGCATGGGTTTGCTGGTTAATAAGCTGAAACACACCATCATGCTGAAAAATAACCTGCACCGGCTGGTCCAGACTGACTGCCATCATAATCATATCCAGCGCATTGCGAGCAGCGTCACCGTCATGCGGAGGCAGGCTATTAATAAAGGTTAACATACGAGCTCCTTAAAACTGCACCAGCCGATCGCTGGTGGCAACCGCTTCCATGTATTCCGCGAGTCCACCGGCGTGATAACCGGGCGCGAGGTTTCCATCACTGAAGTCTTTCAAATCACCGGCAGCGACGATGCCATGACGGGCCGCGACGGTGGCACAGATCACCAATGGAAACTGATGATTGCTGGCCAGTGATTGCCACAGCTGGCGAACATCCTGTTCATCCGCGCTTTGATGGGCGAGGGCGTTGCCATGGTGGACAGCGTCACCATAAAAGAAAACTTGCTTGATTTGATGGCCTTTGGCTACTGCTGCCTGACAAAATTTGTAGGCACTGTAGCTGTGGTGCCCTTGTTCCGGGCTGTGTTGAATCAGACAGGTAATAGATGCCATGGTGCGCTCTAGAGTTCAGAAAGTCAGTCAGGTGGCCAGTATAACGGATCTGACGCTAATAAAAACGCCCCGTGGTGTTGACCACGGGGCGTTGTATGCTAAATAAGCGTGTTCTGAATTGACGTGCTAGCTAGTCGCGATTATTCGCGGCCAAACGCCATCAGAATGTTCAACAGGCTGACGAAGATGTTGTACAGCGAGACGAACAGGGTCACGGTCGCAAGAATGTAGTTACGCTCGCCGCCATTGATAATTGCGCTGGTCTGCATCAGGATCGCACCCGCTGAAAACAGAATAAACAGGGCGCTCAAGGCCAGGCCGAGAGCAGGCATTTGCAGGAACAGGTTGGCGATAAAGCCAACGACGATAACCACAAAACCAGCAACCATCATGCCGCCAAGGAAAGACATATCTTTCTTCGTGGTCAGCACGTAGGCCGACAGCGAGAAGAAAATTAACGCGGTACCACCAAAGGCCATCATCACGATTTCGCCACCACCGGTGCCGATAGCGTAATTAAGAATTGGACCCAGGGTATAACCCATAAAGCCGGTCAGGGCGAAAACTGAAAGCAGACCTAATGAACTGTTCGCTGTTTTATGAGTTAAGAATAACAAGCCGTAAAACCCAACCAGCATTACAATAATGCCAGGGTGCGGCAGGTTTAACGCCATACTGAAACCAGCTACAGCAGCGGACCATGCCAGGGTCATCGCCAGCAGGGTGTAGGTATTGCGCAGTACTTTGTTCGTTTCGATGCTCGCAGTACTTGAGCGAGTTGTATGCACCGTAGGATTATTCATCGTGGTAGTACTCCAGTTTCCTTGCAAATTTAGGCTTGTATACGATGGTAAATGAGAACGTAAACATTGACCTCATTAAGCCTGACTGGTTCCCATCTTAGCGCACTTTCGGGGGTGTATTCTAGAGTTTTAGCAGGGTAGTGATGGTAAAAGAAAAGGCCCCGCGCTTTCGCGTGGGGCCTTTTCTTTTTAATGTGGCGGAGAGAGAGGGATTCGAACCCCCGGTGGGTTGCCCCACGCCTGATTTCAAGTCAGGTGCATTAAACCGAGCTCTGCCATCTCTCCGGGGCCTGCCTCAGCAGGACGAGGCGAATATTAAAGAGCTTGCGGCAGCTTGTAAAGCCCAAACTTAAAAAAAAATGCTGACTGTTGCGTTTTTGTGCAGCTTGTATTGTTTTTCGCCGATTTACCGACTTTGTCTTCAAATGAGGTCAATTTTACACCAATTGCATGTCGCTCGCTGTGATAGCAGTTGAATTAGCCAATATCGTACTTTTGGTGTATTGCGATGCTAGGTAATGCTACCTAGAACAAAAAGTGTACAGGCAGGTAACAAAAATAATAAAACCGGCCCGACGACAACACAATCAAGAGGCATAACACCAACACAAAACAAGGATGTATTATTATGCGACAACTTATTATCGCCGTCAGCGGGGACGTCTGCCGGGCGGGTTTGCAGGCAACCTTTGAACATGAGCATTGGCGTTGTACTGCAAATGTTCAGAACCGCCACCAGTTACTGCATGAATTACGCGGGCCTGCAGAGCGGATCGTCATACTCGACTCGAATTTCTGCGCCCAGGGGTCAAAGTCGTTAATTCGCGCGATCAAACGTCAGGCACCACTAACGCGGATCATTTTCTGGTGCTTTAAGGTGGGCAGTGCGATTGACCACTATATTGCAGATGAAGAAATTGATGCGTACATGTACCAGTACACAGAGGCCGAAGAGTGGTTAAAGGCCTGCATGCAGGTTCACCTCGGCTACAAGTACTTCACGCCGTATCTAACCGGCATTTTCCGCCGCATCAAGCAAAACGGTGATGAGCAGCCTCTGCTCAGTGGTTTAAGCAAACGCGAACGGCTAGTTCTACAGCTGCTTTGCAGCGGCGATACGGTCAATGACATTGCGTCACGTTTGTTTATCTCGCGCAAGACAGTCAACACCTTCCGCTACCGCCTGTTTAAAAAGACCAATACGCAAAGCGATGTGCAGTTGGTCCATCTGGCGATCAGTACAGGTTTAGTGCCGTTGACGCCGAATCCATATGAGCACGGGCGGTTACCTGTTCGCGAGTAAATTTGCTATGCTATGGGCACTTTGAAGTATCCACGAGTGCCCATGAATTCTAGCTTTGACGCCCAGGCTTTCATTAATAACCTAACCCATCAGCCCGGTGTTTACCGGATGTATGACGCTGATGGGGTAGTTATTTATGTCGGTAAAGCAAAAGACCTGCGCAAGCGGGTGAGTAGTTACTTTCGTAAGCAGGTCGATGCAGTTAAAACCAAGGCATTGGTTAAAAATATTGCGACCATGGATGTCACTGTTACCAACTCAGAAACCGAAGCGCT
Source organism: Aliidiomarina soli (assembly GCF_003986975.1). Taxonomy (GTDB): domain Bacteria; phylum Pseudomonadota; class Gammaproteobacteria; order Enterobacterales; family Alteromonadaceae; genus Aliidiomarina; species Aliidiomarina soli. The sequence continues at coordinate 472,868 of NZ_PIPO01000003.1, forward strand.
GATCCTGGAAAACAGTTTCATCAAAAAGTTTCGTCCACGCTACAACGTGCTGCTGCGCGACGATAAGTCGTACCCATATATTTTTATCTCTGCCCATGAACATCCCCGGATCGCCTTTCATCGTGGCACCAAACGTGAAAAAGGGGAGTATTTCGGGCCCTTTCCGAATGGTTCAGCGGTGCGTGAAAGCCTGCGCTTGCTGCAGAAACTGTTTCCGGTACGCCAGTGCGACGACAGTTATTATCGCGCGCGCAGTCGGCCGTGCCTGCAGCACCAGCTTAAGCGTTGCCTGGCACCTTGTGTGGGTCTGCCGACCGAAGCCGAGTATCAACAGCAGGTGGATTTAGCCAAGCTATTCTTACGCGGTAAGAATCAACAGGTAGTGGACAGCCTGATGCAACGCATGGAAGAAGCCAGTGCCCAGCTGGAGTTTGAAAAGGCGGCCCGTTTTCGTGATCAGATAGGCGCCTTGCGTCAGGTTCAGGACAAGAACGCTGTGAGCGGCAGCCAGTCGATGCTGGATGTGATTGGCTTGCATCGTGAAAGTGGCTTTAGTTGTATTCAGGTGCTTTTTATTCGCGATGGTCAGGTTCAGGGTAGTCGCAGCTATTTCCCTAAAGTTCCGGCGAATACCGATAACAGTGAATTGTTAGAATCGTTTCTGCTTCAGTTTTACTTGAATCAACAGCGGGCAGGGCAGATCCCGGCGGAAGTCATTTTGCCGCATGGCGAGACCATTAGTAGTGATGTCCAGACGGCGCTGAGCGATGCGCTTGAGAAGCCTCTGAAAATCAATGCCACCAGCCGTGGTGAGCGGGCGCGTTATCAGTCGCTGGCGAATAAAAACGCGATGAATTCGGTGAGTAGCAAGCTCAGCTCACAGACCACTATGGCAAACCGCTTGTCGGCACTGAAGAAGGCGCTGGAGAAGGCGCGGGTATGGGATGTTGATAAACCTGTTGAACGGATGGAATGTTTTGATATTTCCCATACCATGGGCGATCAGACCGTCGCCTCCTGCGTCGTTTTCGATCAGCAGGGGCCATTAAAGTCTGACTACCGACGGTTCAATATCAAAGACATTACCGGTGGTGATGACTATGCGGCCATGGCGCAGGTGATGGAACGCCGCTACAAACACGCGATTGAACAGGATAATGTGCCGGATATCCTGTTTATTGACGGTGGTAAAGGGCAGTTAAAACAGGCCGAAGAGTATTTCGCCGACTGGCCGCAACCGCCGTTGCTGATTGGTGTCGCTAAAGGTGAAAGCCGTAAACCCGGGCTGGAAACCCTCTTTCTCGGGTTCGGCCAGGGGGCTATTCAGTTAAGTGAAGATGACCCGGGGTTGCACTTGATCCAGTACATTCGCGATGAGTCCCATCGTTTTGCCATTACCGGACACCGTCAGCGTCGTGCAAAAGTGAAAAAAACCTCTACATTAGAGGAAATTGAAGGCGTTGGGCCGAAGCGGCGAAAAACTTTATTGCATAACTTGGGTGGATTACAACAGGTAAAAAGCGCTAGTATAGAGCAACTTGCACAGGTCCCTGGGATTAGCCGTGCTATGGCTGAAACCATTTACCATGCCTTCCGGGACGAATAGCAACCAATTACGAGAGAAGCCTACTTCATGTGGAATATTCCTAATTTATTGACATCATTCAGGATTTTTCTGATCCCCGTATTTCTGGTGGTGTTTTACTTACCCGTTGAGAATGCGCATTTTCTGGCGGCACTTATTTTTGTTTTGGCTGCTATTACCGACGCTCTCGACGGCTGGGTAGCGCGCAAGTTCGATCAAATGACCAAGTTCGGCGCATTTTTTGATCCGGTGGCGGATAAAATCATGGTGGCGGCGGCGTTGATTGTGGTGGTGGAAGACTACGGAAGTCTGTGGATTACCGTCCCGGGACTGATTATTATCAGTCGTGAACTGATTGTTTCTGCACTACGTGAATGGATGGCTGAAATTGGTAAGCGGTCAGCAGTGGCTGTGTCGAGCCTTGGAAAATTGAAGACCATTGCGCAAATGGTGGCTCTGACAGGTTTACTTTGGCAGGGAAGTAAAGGCATCGAAGTGATTGCGACCATGGCGCTGTATGTTTCTGCGGTACTGACCATTTGGTCGATGTACATCTACCTGGATAACGCCTGGAAAGACCTCACCGACGAATCGAACGCTAAGTAGTCAAATCAGTTAAAAATTACGCAAACAGTCAGCTTAAAGCAAATAAAGTGTTGACTGTGGCGTATCTGGCAGTAAAATGCAAAGCATCGAAACGCGAGTATAGCTCAGCTGGTAGAGCGCGACCTTGCCAAGGTCGAGGTCACGAGTTCGAACCTCGTTACTCGCTCCAAATTTCGCACAAAACGCCACCCTCGGGTGGCGTTTTGCGTTTTAGGTTCATTTTTTAAATCAGACCCGCTAGGATACCGGTACATATATCAGGCAATCCTTTGCTGTTGGGGGTCTAATGGACTTGAACAAGCTACCGATCCGAACGCTGTTGGTTATCTTCATGGCCATCGCGCTTACCGTTGTTACGCTCGCTGCAGCATTTGTAAATATCTCACAATTTTCCCGTTTCTATTACTCTCAGACCGAAACTGAACTGTTGCCAAACGCATTAGGGCGCTTGGGTGAAGAAGTACGCTCTGAAATTAACCGCCCGATCCTGTTGTCGACGGCGCTGTCGCAGAATAGTTTTTTGCATGAATGGACACGGCAGGCAGATACCAGCAGTTCACTGCATCAGCAGTCGGTGGATTTTCTGGCCAGCTATGGTGCGCAGAATGAAGCGGATGCTGTGTTCTGGGTGAGCGCACTGGATCAGCGTTACTACACGCAGAATGGCTTTTTTAAAGAGATGTCTGCTCAGGACTCTCGTGATAGCTGGTTCTTCGACTTTATGAATAGTGATGAAAGCGTGCAGCTGAATATTGACCCCGACGAGCAAAGTGGCGCGCTGACGCTGTTTGTAAACACCCGGGTCGAGGACCCTGAAACGGGCCAGCCACTGGCGGCTGCAGGTCTGGGTTTTGATGTCACAGAGATTTCGCAGATGGTCGCCGAGCGTCAGCTTGGGGAGCGTGGCTATATCTTTCTGGTGGATCAGCAGAACCATGTGATAGCTCACAGCGACAATGGGTTCATTGGTCGCGCGTTGGCCGATATTAGTGATTACCAGCCACTGGCAGAGTTTGTCGGGCAACAGGCTCAGGGATTTCGCCAGCAACGGGTCACCATTGGTGGCGAGGAGGTCTACGTTGGAGTCACCGATGTCGACGGCACCGGGTTAAACGTAGTCGGGATTTTTCCGGTCAGTGAAGTGTCCTCGGAGATCAATGCGGTGTCCGCCTGGGCATTACTGGTCAGCCTGCTACTGGCAGTCGGTTTTGTTGTTGCCAGCATCTTTTTTGCCAATAACCTGAGTAAAAAAATCCGTCGTGTGGGAGACCAGTTGTTATCAATGTCAGGTGACGGTGGCGACTTAACGGTACGGCTGGACGACTCAGCCAATAACGAACTGGGCCACCTGGCGAAAGGGTTTAATGCGATTATCGGTACCATCGGAAATATGGTGGAAAACATCAAAGAGTCGCAGGCACTGATGAAAAAAGACATTGATACCATTGGTGACCTAACGGGCCGTACTGCCGATGCAACCAATGAGCAAGGTGAGCAAACGGATCAGGTGGCCACAGCAATCAATGAGATGGGTCAGACCGTGGCCGATATCTCGTCGATTGCGAATCGCACCGCGGACAATTCAGAATCGGCGTTGACTGAGGTTACCCAAACCAGTCAGAGCATGTCTGAGACCTCGACCGCCATGCACTCACTGAATGAGTTAATTAATAACACTCAGCAAACCATTGCTGAATTTGCCGCGCAAGCCGAGGCGATTGACGGTGTGGTTGAAGTTATCAATAACATTTCCGAGCAGACCAATTTACTTGCGTTGAATGCTGCCATCGAAGCCGCACGAGCCGGTGAGCAGGGCAGAGGCTTCTCTGTGGTGGCGGATGAAGTCCGCACCCTGGCGCAACGTACCAAGACCTCCACCGCTGAAATTCAGGAACAGGTGGCGCAACTGCAGGCACTGGCGGCGAAATCGACCAAAGCGATACAGCAAGGCAGCGAAGATACCGAGACGGTGACTCAGTTGACCGAGCGCTCAGCGCAGTCACTGAAACAGGTAGAGGCTGCTTTCCAGCAAATAAGTGATGGTAACCATCAGGTGGCGACCGCCACGGAAGAGCAGAGCAGTGTGGTTGAGCATGTCAATCAGTCTGCTCACGCCATTCGTGAAAGCGCGCTGGAAATTAATGACAACCTCAAACAGCAGCGGGCATCAATGCGTCATCTTAGTGAGTTGGCGGACCATATGAACGCGCTGGTCAGTCAGTTTAAAGTATGATGAAAGTTCAGAGTAACTGGGTTAAAGCCTATAGCGCGGGCAATCCCATGGAAGCCGAGCTTTTGGTGGGGTTGCTGCATCGCCAGGGGATCCGCGCAGGCCTGCGTAGCCAGGGACTGATGGGCGGCATTGGCGAGTTGCCGATGGATGCGTTGTACACCCCAGTCTGGGTGCCTGCTGAGTCGCTCGTGGAGGCCAAGCAGGTACTCACTGCCTATGAAGCGCAAAGCGGTGATGAATGGCGGTGCCAGAACTGTGCTGAAGTCAACGGCAGCAGCTTTGAATTGTGCTGGCAATGCGGCGAGCCGCCAGCTGAATCTACAGGATAGGAGCCCTCTTATTCTCTGCATATGACTTCATTTGACCAAGCGCAAGATCCAGAGGGGCTGTGTCCGCTAGAATAGCTTTCATCCTATCAGGCGAGTTGTCATCAGTGTGTCGTCAACGTACTCTAGGCTACTGAACAGGGTATTAAAATTAGAACTACGAGGGATCTTGTTTGCCTTTTCTTAAGGACTTTTATCACGCTGTCGTCCACGCGTTACGCAACCTGTTACCTATTGTCATCGTGGTGGCTGTATTCCAGGCGTTGGTGTTGCAACAGATGCCGGATGGGCTGGCAAGTATGGCGCTCGGTTTGCTTATTGTTGCCTTTGGCGTTGCGCTATTTTTGCAGGGACTGGAGCTCAGCATCTTCCCGGTAGGAAAAAGCCTCTCTAACCAATTTGCGCGGCGCGGCTCGCTGCCAATCTTACTGCTGTTTGGTTTTGCCATTGGCTTTTCTGCAGTGATTGCAGAACCCGCTTTAATTGCCGTTGCAGAACAGGCCCAGACCATTAGCGAAGGACGCATCGATGCATTGACGCTGCGTTTACTGGTCGCTACCTCGGTCGGCCTGGTGGTCGCACTCGGTGTGTTACGCACCTTGATGGGATGGCCCATTCACTGGATCATGATCATCGGTTATATGGTGGTTGTGGCGGTGACCTATTTTGCCCCGGAAGAGATTGTCGGCTTAGCCTATGACTCTGGTGGCGTAACCACTAATATTGTCACGGTTCCGCTAATAGCGGCTTTGGGTATTGGCCTGGCGGCATCGATCCGGGGTCGCAACCCGTTAATGGACGGTTTTGGCCTGGTCGCGATGGCGGTGATGGTGCCGATGATCAGCGTGCAGGTTTACGGGATTCTGGTCTACGCCGGGGGCGCGGAAACAGCAGAACTGGTGATTGAGCAGGAAACCGGGAAAACCGGTGGTGCGGTGCAAATGCTACTGGACCTGGCATATATGGTTCGTGACGTCTTGCCGATTATTCTGACCGTACTGTTCTTTCAGTACATCGTGCTCAAGCGAAAACTGAATAATCCGCGCGTGGTTGCACTTGGCTTTGGGCTGGTTATCCTTGGTTTGTATGCCTTTGTGGTCGGACTCAAGCTGGGCCTGTTCCCAATTGGAACCAGCATGGCTGAGCAGCTGATAGGGCTCGGGGCGATCCACTTTGTGTACCTGTTTGCCTTCGCTATCGGCTTCGCCACAACCATGGCTGAACCCGCCTTAATCGCGATAGGGCAACAGGCAGAAGAGGCCGCGCAAGGCCGGGTCAATGGCAACGCGATTCGGATTCTGGTAGCGATAGGTGTGGCTATCGGCATCACCATTGGTGTACACCGGATCATCAGCGGTGACTCGATTCATTATTATATTATGGGCGGCTACACGCTGGTGATTGTGCTGACAATCCTCGCTCCGCGCTACATTGTAGCCCTGGCCTACGACTTAGGCGGCGTCACCACCTCGGAAGTTACAGTACCGCTGGTAACCGCGCTTGGCATCGGTCTGGCGACCCATATCGAAGGACGTAATATACTGATTGATGGCTTTGGTTTAATTGCCTTCGCCTCAATTTTTCCGATTGTAACCGTGATGACGTACGCCATCGTGGCAGACTTTATCGCGCGCCGAAAAGACATAGCTCGAAACGACGCAGTTGAATCAACAAATGACCAAACGAAAGAGGGAAGTGCATGAAGTTTTCAGTATTGGTGGCTATCGTGCCGGAAGAACTAGAACAGGAATCCATTGATGCCGCGCGTGAACACGGCGCAGGCGGCATTACCGTGATGTCAGCCAGAGGTATCAGCAATACGGTTAAGAAAACGTTCTTTGGCCTGACCTATGACGGCAGTCAAAGTGTGCTGGTGATGGTACTGGAGAAAAGCCTCTCCCTTGATGTGCTGAAGTCGTTGCAGAGCATCGTCAACCCGCCGGATAAGGATGACTCCAAAGGGCTGGTGTTCACGCTTGGCCTTGAGCACCTGGCGGGCATCGATATGACGCAGGTCGAGAAATTTGAACAACACGTAAAACAAACACTGTAACTTTAATTCGCAGGGTACAAACTAGTGAACGATTCCAACGAAACCAGAAAGGCAATTGCAATGCAAGTACGTGACGTAATGGTAAAAGACGTGGTCTGTGTCTCGCCTTTCGCCACCATCCGCGAGGCGCTGAGCCTGATGAAACGGCATGACCTTAAATCATTGGTGGTCGACAAGCGAGCTGATCATGATGCCTTTGGATTGATTACTTACACCAACATCATGAAAACCATCATCGCCGAAGAAGGCGATATCGACTTGCTCAACGTCTACGATGTCTGCGCCAAACCTGCGCTGTCAGTCGGCAAAAGCCTTGCTGTTAAGCATGTTGCCGCGATGATGACTGAGCATCGGGTTAAACGCCTGGTGGTTCTTGACGACAACGACCTAGTCGGCTTTATCGCCATGGACGATATTATGGATATTCTGCTTGCCAGCATAGATTAAACTTTGCGACCCGTTGCTTAATAGTTAACCTGTTGAAAAATAGGCTTATTTGCTTAAGCCTAGGACAGAAACTACGAATAATTAGGCACTTGTCGTAAAAGCGTCTGAAAAACGCGCAATCAGTTCGTTTTATTGCAAAAGACTGTTTACAGACCAGCAAGATGGTGGCAGAATTGCGCCCAGCACTGGCACAGAGCCAGTCGAGCTTAACTGGCGGGTTGGCAGAATGGCTATGCAGCGGATTGCAAATCCGTGGATCTCGGTTCGACTCCGGGACCCGCCTCCATTAAGTTGTTAGCCTTCTCAGGCAAGCAACAAAGCTCTATTCCATAAAGTGTCGCCCGGGTGGTGAAATTGGTAGACACAAGGGATTTAAAATCCCTCGCTCGTAAGAGCGTGCCGGTTCAAGTCCGGCCCCGGGCACCATTAACTTATCAATGATAGTCCTCACTAACTATTTGCCTTCGTAGAAGTTCTGTAGAAGATATCTGTAGAAGATGGCATTCTTTTTTCTGTATTAATCGATAAGATAAAGCGACCTTTTTTACTAGAGCGAGAGCCGCTTGCCCACTAGCCAACAAATCAAATCTGCTTTAGCACCAGCTCAACTCGCTGCTAACTATTTCACTCACCCACTGTTTATCCAGAACGATAAAGGCGTCCGGCAGCTGCTTGCGTCGGGGATAATTTTGCGCTTTGAGCGAGCTTACTATCTAATTACCGCTTCTCATGCTTTAAAGCAGGCTGTCAGCCACGGCCACAGCCTCGAGATAGCAGGGCATAGCAGCTATTTAAACGTTGCTGGTCGCTATGTTACCTCAGAAGCTCTTAAGGGCTCGGATCATTTTGATATTGCCTTCATTGAACTAACTAGCGATTTTATTATTAAAAATAAATTGGCATATTTGTGTTCAGAGCAATGTGAGCAATGGGAGTCCTTAAACAGTGTAGCGTTGGCTTTCATTCATGGCTTCCCGATTTCGAGGAATCGAAAGCCTAATGCTTTCAATGGAGGAGGACCCTTGCGGATTTCGGGGTTTGGCTACGCTGGAAAGCTATTAGACAAAGAAGTGTTATTCAAACAGTTTAATAAAGACATCACAATGCATTCGTGCCTATCCTACGGAAATAATCCAGATAAAAACAAGCCGCTAAAACCTCGTGGACTTAGCGGTGGGGGTCTTTGGTTAATGCCTGACTGGGACAAACCAAATGAAATTTGGTTAGACTCTATTGTGATAGAGTACCATGACTCAAAGAGGGTGGTTTTCGGAACAAAATTGTCTCGTGTTCTACATTTTATAAAAGACAAAATATAACCCTTTAGCTTATGTTTTAGTTTTTGCGTTGTTAGTAATTAAGCTTTTTAAGTTGTTGGCATCTACTGTCGGCACCACCTCAACCTTTCGGTCATACCTAGCAGCCTGTCCAGGCGTTTTATGTCCACTAATCCGCTGCTTGTCATGCAAGGTCCCCTCAACGTCACTAATTCCTTTAGCCTTCAAGTCATGAAAAGTGAAATCAAGCGGGTAGCCGGTCTGCTCACGAGCTGCAGCTCTGGCAGCTGACCAGCGGGTGCGGAATCCGTCGGCCGTGTAATGGCCACCATCAGGCTTACTGATCACATACGCTGACACGACCTTCTGATTGGTCACTAATGTTTGTGATAGCTTAATTGCAGCACGCAGGCGAGGGGACCAGGCTTTGATCTGAGCTTTACCGGTTTTGCCTTGTTTAATGTAAATTCCTTCTTCAAGAATCTGGTCTTTGCGCATGCCAAGTACGTCCGAGAACCGGGCGCAGCAGAGGTATGCAATCTCCATGGCGACGCGCACTACTGGTGGCGCGACGGCATACTGAATCGCCACTAGTTCACTAGACACTCAGTAGCCACTTTTTCAAATCGTTTTTCATACTCTACTGGCGATAGCTGATCATTAAAACCATGGCGGCGTTTTACGTTGTAGAACATCTCGATGTAGTCGAAGATATCGCGCCTGGCATCATCCCGGTTTGAGTACACTTTTCGTTTAATTCGCTCTCGTTTCAGCAGCTGGAAGAAGCTCTCAGCCACCGCATTGTCGTGACAGTTGCCGCGACGGCTCATACTACCTTCCAGGTTGTTGCTTTTAAGGAATGTGCTCCAATCGTGGCTGGTGTATTGGCTGCCTTGATCAGAGTGGACCGTGACTGTTTCTTTAGGGTTTCGTCGCCACACAGCCATCAGCAATGCGTCTAACACGAGCTCTTTGGTCATACGCTGTTGCATTGACCAGCCGATGACGCGCGTTGAGAACAAGTCGACCACCACCGCCAGATACAGCCAGCCTTCGTGAGTTCTGATATACGTGACATCAGTTACCCAGGCCTGATCAGGCTTGTCGGTGCTGAACTCCCGGTTAAGCTTATTCGGCGATACGACATGCACATCACCTCCACGATGGCGCGGCTTGTTGTACCCGACCTGCGCCTTGATTTTATTGAGTTTCATCAGGCGATGAACGCGGTTAATCCCAATGGTTTCGCCGTATTCACGCATGTCGCTGTATATTTTGCGGTAGCCATAGACACCGCCTGATTCAAGCCAGAATTGCTTAATCAGGCCGGCTTGACGTATGTCACGCTTCTGACGCTTTGAACGAGGATTCTTAAGCCATGCATAGAACCCACTCGGATTTACTTCCAGAAGTCGGCACAGCTTGCGTACTGGCCAGCAGTCCTTGTGCTCTTTGATAAAGGCGTACCTTAGTCGGACTGCTTCGCGAAGTACGCCGCGGCTTTTTTTAGAATGTCACGCTCTTCTGTGACGCGCTGGAGCTCTTTGCGTAGTCGCTTCAGCTCGGACTGCTCTTCATTACGGCTCTTATTTGCCTCAGCATCCGGGCCAAACTTCTTAACCCAGGCATAAAGGCTGTGAGTTGAAACATCCAGCCGCTTGGAAACATCAGCAACCGAATGACCTCGGTCGGTGATCTGGCGGACTGCTTCAATTTTAAATTCATCGGGGTATCGTTTGTTGGTCATAAGCACCTCTTTATATGCCATTATCTATGGCTACGAGGTGTCTAGCAAATCAGTGGCGATTCATGTCGTAAGTTGCTGACTAGCATAGGAATATCAGACCATGTTGCTGAGCGGTGCTTAAACCAAGGGCTCAAGAGTTTGAAAGGGATTTATGGTCGGCATGACTACTTTGATGATTAAAGGAAATCTTAGCTAAGTTGGCTAATGCTTTGACAGTTTTTATGAAAATAGAATTTCAGAACCCTTAATAGGTAGCTAGTCATAATAACGCTACCTACCAGGCGTAACTAATTATAATCCTTTACTAAAGCTGGATGGTTTAGGATTTGCCAAGCGGACAGGTTACTATTGCTAACGCAACCCGAACAGTAATACCTAATATTTAAACACAGGAAGCATCAAGACGCTTGTGTTATGTGTAGGCCCTAGATGGGAACCCAATGAACTAGATAACACTAAAAGACATCAATATATTCATTCTAGAGAGTATTCTCCTTGCAAGGAGGCAGATTGAAAAAAATAATTAAATCTCTGATACCAGCTTATGCCCATCAGCGTCGATTTCAATCTTGTTATAGTTGACTAAGTCTTGGGTAAGCTCTTTTATAGTTATATCGTGCTCGATTTTATCTTCATCATAACCTTTATTGACCTTTGATATTGCATATATCAACTGATAATTGTTCAATTTCTCGGAGGCTTTTAACAATGCTTTCATGGATTCAACACTCATTGCGTGTTGTCCAGGCTCATCAAATATTAGGATACCAGGATGTACTTTGGATTCGCTCATCAGAGCTAAATAAAAGGCCCATTCAGCCCTAATAAAGTCACTTGCAGAGGATGCTAAGCGTATGGACTGATGACTTCCTGCGGAAGCATTAAAAACGCTTGGAAAAATCTTATGCGGTGCGTTATCTCTAATATTCACTTTATTGATATAGTTGCTTGTATAGTGAAACTGCTTCAAGTATTTTCTGAACTTACTTTGAAGCATTCCTATTTTTATTTCATCGTTACTCGATTGCTTAGAAATATCCCGTATGGCAAGATCTATATTAATGATGTCCGTATTTATCTTGTTTATCGATTCTTTGAATTTATCAAACTCTGTATCAAGGTAACTTATGCTTTCAAGAAAATTTGTGTTAATCAATTCCGCATGAACTTGCGACCGATAAAGATCTTTATCAAAGCTAGAATTAAGATCTCTATCTATGTTAGATATTTCAGTTTTAGTTTCTAGAATAAGAGATTCGTAATAATTGCAGTTCTTGAAGTAATCTTCTTCGAAACTTGAAAAGCTATCTAAATAGCTACTTATCATTGATATCTTACTACCAATAAAGGCCAAGGAATTCTCATAGTCTGATCTCGAAATTTCATGATTCAAAAACTCTATATTGATGTCGCTATCACAAAGTGGACAGCTTTCAGAATCTGAGAGCTCAGTTAACAATTCACCAACCTTTTTAGCGCCAACTATATTTGAACGTTCTTCATGAAGCCTTGTGAGGTGTTGTTTGTAGCTTTCCACCTTAAATTTCTCTGTGGAATAGGCTCGATCCAAAGACGCCTTCACTCGGTTAAGCTTAAGTAACCTAATTTTTAAATCTTTTCTGCGTGAATTTTGCTCTGTCAAGTCTTTCCTTTTTTCAACTTCCCTATTCTGCTTTCTTAATTTGTTTAATTTATCTTGTGTATTTCTTTTAACTAACTCAATGTTCAGCCATTCAGATTCAACGTTAACCTTGAGTGAGAGGTTTTTCAAAGAGTCAATTTTATGCTTTTCGAACTTTTGATTAAGTCCGTTGGCTTTATATGACAAAGAATAGTCGAGACGTTCAAAGTTTTTCATTTCCATATCCCAACGCTCAATTAAAACATCGCGTTTAGATTTTAAGTCGTCTTTCTCTATATCAAACTCTAAGCATTCAAGTGATAAGAGATATTCCACGAGTTTTCTTTTGGCGTATTTAATGTTAAACGAGGGCATCTGAGCCATAAAATCTGACCACCCCTTAGTCTGCTCGATAAAGCAGCCGGAAAAAACATTTTGTAAGTAAAGCGAGTTTTTATTAGTTTCGACATCTTTCGGTAGATCAATGTCTAGAAACAATTGCAGCCAGTTGTAGAATCCTCTTTTGTTCGTATGATCTTGCTTCGCGTGAAGAAAAAAGGTCTGTAACTTGCCATCTTGATCAATTTTAATTTTGTTCTTATCAGCTGGGTTATGGCATACGGCTTCTCTTTGTAGGAGAGCTACATCACCTTTGCTATTTTCTATTTCTAGAAATACCGTCGATTGACTTACGGTGTAAGTGTGGTTTTTATAAGTGAATTCACTGGTGATACACTTGTCTAGCAGGCTACTCTTTGCAGTGCTCATACCTAGCAACTGCTCCATTCCAAGGTTATAGTAAATACAAGACAATATACTTGATTTTCCGGATGAGTTTTCACCAGTAATTATATTTAATCCATTACAGAAGTTAAATTTAAATCCAAAAATCTTGTCGCTTTGAGTAACATGGATTTTGGATGAGACATTATTTATCTTTAGCATGGAAAAATAACCTTAGAATTTTTAAACATTTTGGTGGATGAAGCAAGCGCGAGCTCCCTAGCTTTACTGTCAATTGACGCTAGTTCCTCGATATTTCTTATTGATTCTACCTTCGATCTACCTTTGTCAGTTAGAGAGTATCTAACTTTCCCACTGTCGTTAGATTGTTCGACTATTTCATTTCTAGAAAGCACGATCAACTTGTTCTTTAGTTCCTTATCAATGCTCCATGGTGGAATGGTAAGCTTTGGGAATCCATTAAAAGTTCTATCGCATATTAACAGGTCAAATAAAAAATGTAGTTTATCTAGGTAGATATAATCAGCTGCTTTAGATGTAGAGTGGTCTATTAATAAAATTATAGAGGCTACCTGGAATCCACTTAAGTCTCTGAGTGATATAAAGCTATTATACGACTTTTTTTCAATAAAAATTTTCATTTTTTTTCAAACCTTAAGTGGCATACTGCCATCCATGTTGCAACATCATATTGTGCAATTTTTCTCAAGTCTGTTTTCTTCAACTTGAATTCACTTAAGTCACTAGTTACAACTTCAAGGTGTTCATTAGATATCACTGTATAATGCTGATGAGCTTCATGCTTACTATTAACGTATTTTAGCATTTGGTCACGTTCTGCAGTAATTTTTACGTCTTTATAGCTTTCGTTGAGCGTAGAATCCCGCTGTATTACCCTTTTTAGACACTCATCTCCGATCATTATTTTTTCAAGTTCTTTCGGAAGTTGATCTATATATTTTTCACCAAAAATTGTTTCTAGCTTGGTTTCAAGATTATTATATAGCTTTTCGTTTCCTGGGGTGCTTCTCCATTTTTCCACCCATTTACTAAACGTTTCTTTATCAATAATATTTCTATTAAATGATATTAACTGTTGATTTAGATCAAACTCCGTATGCGGAGTGATTTCAAGATTTTCTATGATTTCTTTTAAAGGCTCTAGGCCTCTCATATCAACAAAGTTGTTAACGCCAGAGTTCGGGATTTTATCTATAAGCCCATGGAAAACGAGTGAGTCATTGTGCGTACATAGCAAGCCAGGACTTCCTGAGATACCTTCCATTGCGTCAGGTCCATGCGTATCAGCGCCGAAGTGATTAAACGTGCTATTTGGTACTCTATATCTACACATATTCCCATTGAGTTGGTCACTGAAATTTATGCTTTCAATGAAGAATGCTTCTGGCAGCATCTCTGCCTTTACATAGGAGATAGATAGCAAGCTATGACTTATTATAGGGCCTGTAATTTTAACTTCTTTGAGGGCATCAACTGGAAAATCTTGAAGTATGTACACTGCTAGGTCATTTTTTTTTGAAAAATTAAGATCTGATACTAGTGTTTGATTAGGAATGGGTTGGTTTTTAACGTCGCATATTTGTAAATCTCTTAATTCTTTGAATTCACTACCATAAACGACATGTCCGGCTGTTATGCAATAAGCTTCACGCTCTACTGAAATGATGAACCCACAACCTACGTGCAGCCCTTCATACTTAAAAGTTACGAAATTTGATTTTATATTTTGTTTAAGTATATTCATTATAGGCTCATCACTTTTGCGTGTATAATGTTGACTTTCATTTTAGGAGGTGGGTTTTTAATTTTAATTCTATTAACCACTCGACTATAATTAAAGTAAATATTACACTCGCTGTACCCGAAAGAGGCACAAGTTCTTATGATCCTCACTAAGGTTTCTGCATGAGGATGCCCGTAGTGTCGTGGTCCGTTAGTCGAAATGATAAATTTGTTACATTTTAATTTCTCCAGAAGTTTTATACTAGTATTGTACTTACTTCCATGGTGAGATATTTTGACTACGTCGAAAGGTTGCCGCGTAGTTATTTTTTTAGATATATCAGATGGCAAAGTATCTGATAAAAAAAGTGCTCTTTTTTTGTTATAAGTAATAATAAACGCTGCTGAAGAAGAATTTATTATGTCCCCACTAGAATCTTCGCTTGGTTCATCTGGTTCAATCGAGCAATCTACTTCAATTATACTACTTGTGACAAGACCAGGATCGGCGTATTTCACCCAACAGAAATGCAGTTTATCAAGCAGATCAGGGTCGGGTCCTAATACTTGGATCTCGATTTCCTCAAACTTCAATAATTTATCGCTTGTTATTTGATGAGTTTTGTATCCATTCTTTTCAAGAAATACCTTCAGGTTATCACCGTCTTGAAAAGTGACCCGCCCATTCGTGTTCCGTTTGATAGGAATCGAGCTCGGATGGTTTATCAAGATAGGGACGTCAGTGGCGACTGTTTCTTTGTTATGTGTGAATAGCTTTAATATTCCCCCTATATGATCTCTATCTGTATGGGTGACGAATATACTTTTGAGTCTCTGTGAAGGCTCTGTAGTTAGAAAGCGCTTAATTTGCTTAGCTACTGCGGCTGTACCACCATCAATGATGAAACGGTTTGCCCCACAATCGACGATAAAGGCATCACCTGTTTTTGCTTCAAGCAAGTGAATTCTAAAATTAGTATTCATAGAGATTTGACGCTAATCCTCGCACACACGGAGAAATATCCGTGTCCCACGCATAATCTGGCGTCGCACCAGTAGCTACAGGATTACTAAGCGCTCTAAGAGCGAGAGACTTTGTGGCTTGTTGTGTATTCATAGCAAATCCTTTTTATGAAAAGCACCATAGATCGTATGGTACCATTATGTTGATTTTTTGATAAGCACAATCAGTTATAACAACTCGTTGATATCGCATTGTTTCTTTTATTCTTCCTAGAAGCTAACCTTCAATTCTTATGTAAACTCAAGCTTTTGAGTCTCCGATTAACGTTACCGGCTTAGGGAAGCTCCCCATCGTTTATAAGTTTATATATTGATGTTTTTCATAAATCTGGCATGTCTTTTACTTGTGGTAGTTTGATAAATTTCATGTAGGGATCTCCTCTTGTCCAGAGGATTGCCAACTCCTGTAGAAAAAAATGCAGACGCCGATTCAACCAAATTTGAAACGCATATCACGACTGTGCATTAGCTCAACAAAGCAGAGGAGGACGCTATGCACAGTGCAGTAAACAGTCGTGACCTACTTAAATGGTCAGTGATAGCAATCAAAGCAGTCTCTTTGGCAGCAGTGGTGATCCCGAGACTTAAACGAACCTGGGATGAAGAGGTTCAGCGCCAGCCTAAACACTTACCACCTATCCCAACTGGTCAATTTGGCCTGCTGCTGCTTGATGAGCATGGAAGTGTCATCAGCACACATCGATTTAGTCGGCTTGAAGTCAGAGTCGGGTACGTGAATAAGCCAGCAGTGCAAAAGGCGGTGTTAAGTGCTGGGGCAGACTCGGCAGTGATGACTTATGAATCACCTGGCTTAATGATTGATAAACCCAAAGACTATCGAGATGTGATACGAGAGCTTTTCGATGCACTCGCTGAGATCGACGTTCGGCTACTTAATCGTGGTCTAGTCGATGTAGAACACCCATAACAGCGCCTAAGTTCCCAAATTAGCATTTTGGGAACACTGGAAGCCTTTAAAGCCGGGGACGGATGAGCAAAACCGGCTTTGAAGTTCCCGTTTTTGTGTTTTATGACAAAAAGGGAACACAACATGCCTGAAGTATAAGCTGTGAAGAATTTAGATACGGTGAAGCTGGTTAGTCATTTGTTGACGCGCACCTACGGTCAGCAGATGGCAGATATTTGGAATGTGGGTCTGAACCTGGCGCTTCGGATCTCTGATCTTTTGTCGGTGAAGTCCTCTGATATCCAGGGGGATAGGTTAACAATGCGTGAGGGTAAGACTGGCAAGCTAGCGACGATTAAACTCAACGATAAAGCGAAAGCGATCCTCGAGCGTATTCGCATCGAAAACCCCGATCACGTGTACTTGTTTTAATCCTCTCGAAATCGCTGGTCACTGAACAAAGGGCCAAAGCCTTTAAGTCGTCGGTATGTCTCAAGGGCCATAGCGTCAATTGGGGAGGAAAGTAGGGTTACCGCTCGGCACGCACTCTATGCGCAAGACATGGGGTTACCATCTGTATAAGAACACCCGTGACATCTCCAGGGTGATGGAAATGCTACTTCATGGCTCTGAGTCGGTGACCTTACGTTACATTGGGATCACTCAGGATGATGTTGACCGAGACTCTATCGAGCTAGAGCTGTGACTCTCCTGTAAGTCGCTTTGATATATTTTCTAAGAGTGTGAAAGCGCGAAAATCCACTCTCGTCGTAACTTGGCAGTTGTTTTGCGGTGTAGATGTCTAGGAAAGGAAGACTCAGCGGATATTGTCTTTCACGGAGAATCGCTTGGGCTTGTTCAATGTTTTTGTGTAGGAGCGCAGCAATTTGTTGAGTTTGCTCCACAGCAAGTTCGGGTGGCTTCTCCGTTAATCCGTGTTTAAGTACCACTATGCTTATATAGCTCGGTGTAAGGAAGTGCACATTGAGGGCAATAAAATCCTTTTCTAAACTCTCGAACCTGAGATTGATCGGTTCAGAGCTAGCTTGCAAATTGATCAATACCCCATCACCATTAAAGGCCATGCTTTCCAGTGGCGTTGACTTAGTGGGTAGCCTTGCTTCGCAACCTATTCGAATCGTTAACCCAAAGCATTTTAATGTCTTCCAGAGTATATAAAAAAACGTTAGGGTTACGTGGATAAGCAAAATCAAAAGAATAGCGTCTTTTTCTTGTCCGCTACTACTAAATAAGTTCATCAGGTATAAAGGGACCGAAAATCCTACGCTTAAGAATAAGCTAAAAAGACCAACTAATTTGAAACTCCCACCTTCAGCGATATGTTTTCTAGCAGATAAGCCCGGGTTCGATATTAGCTCCTTTCGAAAAACCGCTGCACAGTAGACACCTGTCAGCATGGTAACCGCTACCGCTATGTTAAACACTGCTAACTCTGCATACATTAGCGATGAGAACGCAGCTTCTGCTATTACAGTGGATATATGCACCGCCAATGCTGAGTGAAAACCGGATATGAACGCTAAAATAGAGATCACTATCGTTGAGCGATGCACTCTTCTTTTTTTTCGCGATAGGAGGTCAAGATTGTTTTTGATGAGAGTTGTTAAAACGATAAACCCTAAAGCTGTGAATATCCCCCAGAACGTATGGGTGTTATCGAAATCGAGACTAAACAATCAAAACCTCCGATATTAATAAGGCAATTAATTTAAAGAAAACTCGAAGAGTGCTCTTACTAGCTAAATTGCGATCTCTGTCAATGAGCTTTGTTCATCAGTTTCTTCAGTCGCATTAGCGTCTCTTTACACTCAGTTTTATTATACTTATTGGGTACGATAGGCTTCTTGAAGTCAGGTACACGATAAAATACTTCATAATCTTGCTTAGCAAGAGCTTCGACCGAGAGCATCTGTACATCAATGACAGCCAAACTCTTTCTCCTTCAAACCTGCCTTGATTACGTCTGAAAACGTTACTTACTTCTGTATATTCAGGCTAGTTAAGAAGTTAATATCCCAAGGCTTGAGCGGTTGGTCAAGCTTTTGTCTACTAAAGGTTATCGCTAAAAATTAGCCGTGCGGGTTAGAAATTTTGGGACGCAATCAAATCAATAGTATCCACGCTGGGTAACCCCACGGACGCATAATGGGGTCACGTTGTCTCGATTCAACAAATATTAAGACCTATATCACAGGTGTGCATAAGCCATTGATAAGGAGCGCGAACATGCACACTACAGATAGATTTGAGGCCATGGTATGCAATGAGCCGACTCAAGCCTACATCATGGAATAAAAAGCTAGGCGGGGATTTTCTCTTGATCTCTACATAGACTTGTGGTAATGAAATTTAGGTTGGCGAATAATCTACAACCCGCTTGTCGCGATTTTTTAGCAAGTTCAAGTTGAAAATACAGAGGGAAACGTATGAAAATCAGATTTTTATCGTTGTCTGGTCTATTTTTCGCCAGTATTGCTTTTGCTGAAACCGCGGTCATATGTGAAAACTGTAGTACGGAATCTGCTGCAGAATCCTTCGCAAAGTCGAACGCGAACAACCTTCAATGTTCGTCGGAATTTGGACCCGATATGACATGCCAATCTATCAACAAAGTAATTACCTTTGTTGATTCCAATTCAGGGCAGGCGTATAAATACAACGTGTTCCACGAAAGAGATTTCCCATGGAGTGTGCAAGCTGAAAGAATACCTCTTTCGTCAGATAGAGAAGAGTCATTTCGAATATTAATGAAGTTTGTCAGGGATTCAAATAGTGCGATAACGGAAGCCTCTGCTGATATTCATGAAATATTGGGCTCGTTTAACATCAGTTCATCTAGTGCCAATAGGTCGGCAAATTCTGACAGTGCTTGTCCGACAGACACGGCTTTAAGTGCTCTTACAAATCCAAACACTTTAGATTCTATTCAAAATAGAGCCGCGATCGAAATCGGGACAAACCTGATAAGTAAAAATAACGACCTGAATTTAAACCCAGTAAAAATCGACAGAAGCTATTCATTAAGTTTTTTGGGTTTAACCAGCTCAATCTTGGCAGACAGCGCCTCAAGAGATCCGTCTTTTATCGTGACGTTTGATGAGTCGGAAAGACCGGGGTCGAGGAAAGACTTCTTCGCTTATCAAGTAAGCATACTAGGGTTTGATGAACAAAATCTTCCAATTATGAATTTCAACCTTTTGGGCGCTTCGCAAGTTGCTGGATATAGACTAGAAAACCTATCAGGTAGCAACGGGTCCTTGGCAATTGAGAATGAATGTGTCAAGGAGAGGCTCGAAGAGGCGGTAAATAACGGCGTCCTAACGCCAGCTGTAAACCTGGGTGGCTCAGCAGGTGGCGAGCCAGCTCCTCCTCCCCCAGGCCCTGGTTGGACGTTCCCTACGAGCGGTGGATGCCAGATAGTTGACTTTTATCAAGGTGGGACGTTGTTGTATACATTTAGGGTTTGTAGTTAGGTCACTCCCGAATGAAGTTTGCCACTACACGTTTGAGGCAAAACGTTTCATGCCCTCTATGAGGGTTTTACACCCCACCCAAAATCACCCACACTAGGTTCATAGTAATTTGAATTCAGGAATAGTAGTGGACCATGCTGGACGATCTTTCTTACGCTCAAAAACAGCGCCTCGCGTACATTGATTTTTGCTTATTGTTTAAAGGCTCACTGTGCCGCATTGATTTGGTAGAAAAGTTCGCGGTAGGGCTGTCCGCAGGCTCGCGTGACTTTAATCTCTATAAAGAGCTGGCCCCTGACAATCTCAGCTATGACGTTAAGCTGAAACGCTATTTCCAGACTGCAGAATTCAAACCGCTTTTCGAGCATGACGCGCAGCGCACTCTCGCGAAACTGGCGAATAATATTTCGGATGGGTTTGATGCTATCGGCGATGTGACATACCCGGTTGAGCCTGCGTCGAACTTGAACGTGCCGAATATCTTTTTAGTGGCCAAAGTGGTGCAGGCCACACTGAATAAATTCGCAGTCGAGATTGAGTACACGTCGCTGACCAGCGGCAACGACAAACGGGTTATTGTCCCGCATTCGATTGTCGATAACGGGCTGCGCTGGCATGTTCGTGCGTTTGATCGGAAATCAGAAAGCTTTCGCGATTTTGTTTTAACCCGCATTCATAAAGTGAATCGAGCAACTGAGGCGAAGCCGTTTGAAAGCCCTGAGGCTGACTATGAATGGAATCGCATCATTACCTTGCAGTTTGAGCCACACCCCAACAACATCAAATACCCGGCCGCGATAGAACTCGATTATGGAATGCAAAACGGCATGTCCGAAGTCAACGTGCGCGCGGCGATGGTCGGGTACCTGCTCAGACGCTGGAATGTCGATTGCACCGAAAACGCAGAGCTAACCGGCCCGGAATTTCAGCTCTGGTTACGCAACCGTCATAGCTTAATGAATACCAGTAACCTGGCGATAGCGCCGGGGTATAAGGTGGCTTGATAGTGTAAGGAATGATTGATGGTTTAACGCAGCGTGGTTCAGGGAAGAGGGGAGATGATGACTACACAGCAGATTAAATTATTTACCAGCGCGGATGGAAAAGCGCAGCTCGAAGTTTCCTTGGATGAGGATACAGTTTGGTTGAATCAAAGTCAGATGGCTGAGCTATTTAACACCTCAAGCGATAACGTTAGTTTGCACCTGAAAAATGTCTATCAGGACGGTGAGCTCGTAGAGGATTCAACTACCGAGGATTTCTCGGTAGTTCGTCAGGAGGGTCGACGCCAGGTCCGTCGGAACATAAAACATTACAATCTCGATGCGATCATTTCAGTGGGTTACAGGGTTAGTTCAAAGCGTGCCACTCAGTTTCGTCAATGGGCCACTCGGGTTCTGAAAAATCACCTGATTCAGGGCTACACTCTTAACCAGCGGCGCCTGCTCGAACGCGGCATTGAGTTTGAGCAAGCCGTTAACCTTCTTAGTCGCACCCTGACTAATCAAGCATTAGTTTCTGACGAAGGCGAAGCTGTTGCCGCTGTTATCAGCGATTACGCGCGTTCATGGAGCTTACTGCAAGGGTATGATGAACAGGAGCTTGCTGAGATTTCGGCGAAACAGTCGGACATGAGACCTATGGACTTAGAGCAAGCCACGAAAGCTATTCAATCGCTAAAAGAGAGACTAATAGACAAGGGAGAAGCTACAGCTCTGTTTGGGCAGTTACGCGGCGATGGACTGGCTTCTTCAATCGCCACCATCGAACAAGGTTTTGCAGACGAGCTGTTTTACCCCAACATTGCGAGTAGAGCGGCGCACCTTTTGTATTTTGTAATTAAGAACCACCCGCTGGCCGACGGCAACAAGCGCTCCGGCTCATTTTTGTTTTTGTGGTATTTGCGAATGAATCAACATTTGCTGGCCAGGCGCGTAGAGCAGTTGATCAATGACAACACCCTGGTTGCAGAGAGTTTACCTGAGCAGAAAGCATTGATGATTCGGTTGGTGGAGCATTTTATTTTATTGAAAGAGCCCAGCAGTAGGTAGGTTGCACACGCGCTCCCGCTCAACGATAAAACGCGTTTCCTGTGCTACTTTTTTCTTAGTTACGTTCTTAACTACCGGCTTAACTACTAAAAAAGAGAAAACACTGCATGGAAACTGAAATTCCGATTCTTGATATGTTGACCCGCTTGTCTGTGGCGGCTGGGCTTGCTTTATTTTTGGGCCTGGAACGTGAGCTGCATGGTAAACCGGCTGGTTTGCGTTCGCACATGCTGGTGTCATTGGGTTCGGCGACTTTTATTATTATTGGGATGAGTATTTTGTTTGCGACCGCCGAAGGCGATCCGTCGGCGCGGATTGATCCGAGTCGGGTGGTAGAAGGAGTGATTGGCGGTATTGGCTTTCTTGGTGCTGGCAGTATTATTCGCAGTGGTGGACATATTCAGGGCATTACCACGGGGGCGTCGATATGGCTGGCGGGCGCTATTGGTGTGTCTGCGGGTATCAATAATTTTCCACTGGCGGTTATGGTGACTGTGATTGCGCTGATTATTATGGTCGGGCTGGGTCAGTTTGAGCGCGAAGTGATCAACGAGAAGAACAACAAAAAGCAAAGCTAGCTCAGGCAGCGGCATGCTTTGACCAATCCATTTAAAAACGGTCCAGCGAGGCGTTGCTGGCCGACTAAAATATCCTCGATCAGGCTGTTTTCGACTGAGCAGAGGGCGCCGCTGGCATACGGACCGGCGTAAATAAGCTCATCGCCATCAAAAATAAGCGCGGCGGGGGACGCGGGCATACTGAAACCGGCTGCTTCAACCCTGGTGATATCAAGCTGATGTTGTTCGACCTGGTCAGGAACGCTGTCGCGGTGATTGTCGGCCAGCGGGTTGCAGCTGCAAAAGGAGCGACGAACATGAACCAGAGTCAGGCCTTGCTGCGGAGGTAAGTCGAGCGCCGACAAGGTTAACGAAGGTTGCGCGTCAAGCCAGCGTTGTTGCGGGTCGAACTCGCCATAATTGCCGAACGTAAAATGGTAGAGGATAGCTGCGGTGGCAACCACCCATATAGCGCAGAATACCTGCCAGCTCAGCGCCCAAAAAGAATGTTTTGTTGTCATTAAACCGCCATCTCAGAATCTGACTAGAGTGTAGAACAAAACGGCTCGCAGGGTCCAACAAGCGGCCGGGTTGGTGTAGTATAGCGGCGGTTTTGATGATTCAACGCTGAATCATCCTATCAGGGGCAAGGCTGCCTCGTTGTCGATAGTTTTTGCAGGATTAACTAATGTCACTTCATTCTTCGTTATCAGCTGGCGCTGTGTTGTCGCGTCGCCAGTGGCTTGTCGCGGTTGCTTTGGTCGTACTGGCGCTCAATCTGCGTCCAGCACTGGCGGCTATAGGTCCGCTTTTACAGTCTATTCAGAGCGATCTTGCACTGAGTTTTAGCACCGCTTCCTTACTCACCTCGTTACCCGTCCTTGCCATGGGCTTGTTGAGCTTCGTCGGCTTTCGCCTGGCGCAGCCGCTCGGTGTTGAACGCACGGTAGCTGCCTCAATTCTGCTGTTAGCAGTGGGCACGGCGATGCGATTCTGGGTGCCAGGGGCTGGCTGGATGATCTTCACTGCGGTTCTGGCTGGTATTTCCATTGCCATGATCCAGACCTTAGTGCCCGCCATTATTAAAGCGCGCTTCGCGACCCGTGCCCCCTTGATTATGGGCTTCTATGTCACGGCGATTATGGCTGGCGCGGCGATTGCCGCAATCAGCACACCGCTACTCGCAACCCAACTTAGCTGGCGGGAGAGCCTTGGTCACTGGGTCTGGCTGGCGTTGTTTGCGCTGATAGTCTGGGTCTGCTGGGTCAGTCGTTACCAGGAACAACCAGCGCATCAGGGGACAATGCATCAGGGAACAATGCATCAGGAAACAGCAGCGGGCCCTGGCTTGTCGCATTGGCGTAACCCACGCAGCTGGCAACTTGCGGTATTCTTTGCGCTGGGAACCAGCTGTTATGTCAGCGTATTGGCGTGGCTGGCTCCCTATGCGCAGGAACTTGGTTATTCGTCTAAACAAGCCGGGTTGTTGCTCGGGTTCCTGACCGCGTGCGAAGTGGTGGCCGGGATCCTGTTCCCCTGGTGGGCCTCACGTCGCAACGACAAACGTGCAGTGATAGCGGTACTGTGTCTGTTGCAACTGATTGGGTTCAGCGCCCTGGCGCTGATACCACATACCGCCTTATTGCTTTGGATTGGATTAATCGGGCTTGGTATTGGTGGGATCTTTCCGCTGGCGATGATTATTACCATGGATCATATCGAAAGTCCGTTGCAGGCCGGCCGGCTGACAGCCTTTGTTCAGGGGGTGGGTTACCTGATTGCAGCACTGGCTCCGTGGGCAGCCGGAGTGCTGCGCGACTACCTGCAAAGTTTTACCCTGGCCTGGTTCTTGCTTGCGTCTACAAGCCTGATTGCACTTTGGTTAGGGATGAAATTCAGTGCGCTCAGTTACCGTCGTCACTATCCATCGGACGCGGTTGAAGTGGCTGGTTAAGCGCTTTGTAAAGACTCTTAACACTTTGATTTGGAAAACCTTACTCATTTTAGAGTAGAATTCGTTGCGAGGCCGTTCAAGAAGAACGGCCGACAATTCATGGAGAAGAAAAATGAAAACAAGTAAGTTAGCGATTGTAGTAAGTTTCATTCTCGGCGGTGTTGCTGGGGCCGTCGCCTACAACTATCTGGGGGCATTCTCTGACGGTAGTTCAACGTTCCGCAGCGCAGACCGTTTCCCAACTTTAAGTATGAGTGAAACCACACGTGGCGAGTTGACTCAGGCAAGTTCAATTAACCTTAAAGATGGTTCACGCTATCAGGCGTTTATCCTGCGCCCAGACCAGACCGGTTTGTTGCGAATTCAGCAACGAGGTGCTCTGGATGCTCAGATGGTGCTGCTGAATGAAGATCGGGAAGTGGTTCAGACCAGTGCTGAAGGCGAACTTTTCAGTTACTTTGAAAGTACCCCAGAGCAGACGTTAACCTTGATTGTCAGCGGTCTCGATTTCAGTTCATACGGCCCGTTTCGGCTTGAAACTGAGTGGCTGGAAGTGACCAATGAAGGTGAACTTACCTTTGAAGAGAGTATTCAGGGCTACCTGAGTGGGGCACCTAACCAGTACCAGTTGGTGATTGAAGAAGCCGGTATGTATCAGATTGATATGTCGACTTCACTGTTTGACAGTTACTTGCGGATCGAAGGCAATGGCGTCAACGCCACAGATGACGACAGCGGAAGCAGCCTTGATGCACGCCTGTCGGTGATGCTGGAGCCAGGCGAGTACACAGTGACTGCGACTACGCCATACGGTAACGCCAGCGATACCTTCGGTACCTTTAATTTGCAGGCTACCAAGCTGAATGGCATGGATGAGTACCAGCAAGGCGGTAGTGTGGAGCTTGGTCAACGGGTTCTGGGCTTCCTGCAAAACGGTTCTATGAGCTATACATTGACGGTCGAAGAAGACAGTCAGGTCCGTATTGCGCTGAGTTCAGATGCATTTGATACGGTACTTGAAGTGCAGGGTGACGATGTCAGCCTGTATGATGACGATGGTGGCACCGGCACCAACTCGCTGATTAGCGAGCAACTGCCAGCTGGTGAATACAGTATTCTGGTGCGCGGATTTTCATCCGGTCAGGGTACGTTCACACTCGACATACAGTAAAACCACCTTAGCGAGACAGGTACTGGGTCGTTCATCACGGCCCAGTACTCGTTTGCCATCACCCGGAGTGGTTTGCTTAAAAGCGATAGCCGACCGACACTCTCAGACTTTCGTACTCAGATCCCGTGGTCTGGTATTCAGTACTGACAAAAACCGAGGGCGTCACCTGATAGCCAATTCCTAACCCATAGGTTAAGTCCGTTTCTGAATAATCAGGTAATTCAGCATGGGTTTCGATTTCGGTTCGAGCGACACCAAAGCTGGCAAAGCCAATCAGATTGGTGGTAAAGGCAAATTCAGGAACCGCGGTGATGCTGTAATGGTTTAGCGACCCACTATGCAGGCGTGTTTGCGGAGTGCAAATATCCGGGCAACTCGGCTGGCCTGCACTATTATACCCTGAACCACGTTCATACGTGGTGCGCAGCGATAGTCCCGGCCACAGTCGGTAGTTCAACCCCAGGCCCCAGTTCGTTGTATCGTCGTCGATTATCACGTAGCCACCATCCTGCCATCGTTCAGTCGTGTCTATCGAACTATTGGCGATATGGGCACTTAGCATCCAACCTGGCTCCTGTGCCTGTGCGTTAACGGCAGAAGAGAAAAAGGCTGAGGCGATGATCATGGGCGTCAGCCCGAGTGTTAGTTTTAGCATCACGAGTTCCTTAGTTGTGCTTATTCTAAATTTTTATAGTTCAACTGCAGCGGCCCGGCTATAGCTTTGCGCTATTTTTAATACTAGTTTTGAAGATGGTTCAGATGGGCGGGATTTCTTATAGTTAATGTATCGAGTGACGTAACCAGGTGACTGCATGCAAAAGCCATTAGTGCCGGACAATGAACCCGCGCGAGTTAAAATCCTGCGGGATCTGTGTATTCTTGATACCAGTCTGGAGAGCCCGTACCAGGAGCTGACAGAGCTTGCCTGCGATCTGTTCGGGGTCGCGGTAAGTCTGGTCACGCTGGTTGATGAGCAGCGCCAATGGTTTAAAGCCAATACCGGACTGGATGCTAGTGAAACCAGTCGGGACGTGTCGTTCTGCGCTCATGCAATTGTCGATGGGCAGCCCTTGCTGGTGGAAGATGCGCTTAAAGACGAACGTTTTTATGACAACCCATTGGTGACTGGTAAACCCAACATTCGCTTCTATGCGGGTATTCCTTTAACTCTGGACGGCGAGCATCTGTTAGGCACTTTTTGTCTGATCGACACTCAACCACGGCGCCTTAATGAGCGTGACTATAAGCGTTTTCAGGCGCTGGCAAAGCAAGCGGAAGCATTGTTACGTCTGCACCAGGCGCGCAACGAAGCGCAACAGGCGAATGCGGCAAAAAGTGAATTCCTGTCGTCAATGAGCCATGAATTACGCACGCCTTTGAATGCAATTATGGGCTTTTCACAATTGTTGCAGGCATCTGCTACTGAACCTCTGAGTGTCAAACAATCGCAACAGGTGGAGCAAATTTATCGCAGTGGTGAGCACCTGCTGGCGTTGATAAATGATGTCTTGGATTTGGCAAAGGTCGAGGCCGGCGAAGTCAGTATGCAGCGCGAGCAGGTGGACCTGGCGACCTGCATTCGTCAGGTCATAGCCTTGCTTAAGCCAATGGCGGACAAATATAAAGTATCCGTCATAGCGGATGATTTACCTTCGCTGACGGCATATGTAGACCCGCTGCGGTTAAGGCAAGTGCTGGTCAACCTGATTTCGAATGCACTTAAATACAATCGGCCTCAGGGATCTGTCTGGATTGAAGTGGAGCAGGGCACTGAGCTCTGTATTCTGGTGAAAGACAATGGCGTAGGTATTGCGCCTGAAAAACAGGCTGAAATTTTCACTGCATTCAACCGTGGTGGTTTTGAACAGTCAGCAATTGAAGGTAGTGGGGTTGGTCTGGCCGTGAGTCAGAACCTGGTCCAGCAAATGGGCGGCTGGCTGCGCGTGCAGAGCGAGCCAGGCAACGGCAGTACCTTTAGTCTGTGTTTGCCAGCGAAGGTACTGGTTGCACCTTCGACTGGCAGTTAACTCCGCTTATGTAGTGAGTTAGTCCTCTTCGCGGGCGTAGGTTGCCATAAATCCGGCTCGCGCAATTTCATGCTGATGGATCATAAAACCAGCCAGTGCCGGGGACGCGTCTTCGGGTAACTCCAGTTGCTCAGTGTTCAGTGCATGCACGGTGAATGTATAGCGGTGGGGGGAATCACCCGCTGGTGGGCACATGCCGCCCCAACCTTTATCGCCGTAGTCATTGCGCAGTTGCACGGCTCCGTCTGGCAAATTAGCGCCATCGATAGCACCGGCATTCCCTGTCAGTTCAGTGGTATCCGCTGGCAGATTTACCACGCGCCAGTGCCACCAGCCTGAACCTGTGGGGGCGTCAGGGTCGTGAACACTGATCGCAAAGCTGCGCGTTCCGGCTGGCGCGTTGTCCCAACGTAGGGTGGGTGACTGGTTGTCGCCAGCGCAGCCAAAGCCATTGTATTCAAATGACGCATCAATCTCGCCATCGGTTTCTACGTCCGGGCTGTACAGATGAAAACCGGCCTCATGATCCTGTGCCATTAAGCCAGCTGAAGCGGTCAATAAACACGCGGCAATACAAGTTTTTCGCATCGTTTACTCCTTCAATTGCAGTGTCATAGTTGCTGTTTTAAAAAATAGGCTCAACTAAAAGCATGAAATGCATATAGATTGTCAGTCTTTGTATAGTGTAGACCAGATCTAAAATATGCTAACTTAAGCGTTAATACAGACCTTTTCTACGAACGATCACAGGAAGCACGCCAAACTATGAGTACGGACTCCTTACATGCGCTGCAACGCACCAGTTTAGAAGGACTTAAGCTGGACTGGAGCTATCAGTTTCTGACCCCGCAGCAACTGACTGACTACGCCAGTAAACGCTTACCTGAAAATTTTTCTGACTTGCGTGAGCAACTGATCAAAGGCTGCTTTGAGAATAAATCGGAAGGGCGACAGGTTACCCATACACTAAGTCGTTCGACTGAATCGGTGGTAAAAGATCCGAAAACCTCTAAGTTCGCCAGTATTGTGCGTAGGCTGCGCAGTGGAAACTGGCTCGGTGCCACCGGTAAACCGATCACCGATATCGTCAATGTCGGCGTGGGCGGGTCTGATCTGGGTCCGTTAATGACCAGTTTTGCCCTTGGCGAGTTCGCCTCCGATGTGCAGCAACACAAGGTGACTACCCATTTTGTGTCATCCATGGATGGCGGTCAGTTGTATGCAGTGTTGCCGGTCGTTAACCCGGAAACCACGTTGTTTATTATTGCCTCCAAGTCGTTTGGCACCATTGATACCTTTGCCAACATTGATACCGTCCGTGAATGGATCAAACCGGCTTTTTATAAAGCGGGAAAAACAGAGCAAGACTGGGTTAAAGATCATATCGTTGGCTTGTCTGCGAACCCGAAAGCAATGACTGACTATGGTATTCCTGCGGCACATCAGCTGACATTCAGTCAGTCGGTAGGGGGCCGTTTTTCAATGTGGTCGGCGATTGGTCTGTCTATTGCTACCACCTGCGGTGTCCGCGTATTTGAGCGCTTGTTAGCGGGCGCCCGCAAGATGGATGAACACTTTGCCACTGCGCCTGTGGAGCAGAACATTCCTTTGTTGATGGCTCTGACCGGGTTATATAACCGTGAAGAGCGGGGTATCAACAACCTTGCCATATTGCCTTATGACGGGCGCTTCCGCCATTTACCAAGCTATCTGCAACAATTGGATATGGAAAGCAACGGTAAGCAATGCAACCACAATGGTGAGGCCATTGATTATCCGACCGGGCCTATTATCTGGGGCGGTTTTGGTCCGAATGGTCAGCATGCGTTTTTTCAGCATTTGCATCAGGGGTACGATAGTTTTAGCGCTGATTTTGTGCTGGTACGTCGCCGTGAAGGACCGCAGTTCACGGAATCAGTTCAGGAGAGCCTGGCCCAGCAGCAGGACCTTTCAGTTGCCAACTGCCTCGCGCACCGCCGCCTGATGGCCTTTGGCTACAAGGGGGACAGCGCACGTGACTACTACCCGGGTGGTCACCCTTCGAATCTATTGGTTATCGACGAGCTGACGCCGGAGACTTTTGGCGCCTTGATTGCAGCCTATGAACATAAAGTCTTTATGCAGGGGGTAGCCTGGGAACTGAATTCCTTTGATCAGCCAGGCGTTGAACGCGGTAAAAAAATCGCAGTGGATGTACTCAAGCGTATGCAGGGTGAAACAGATACCAGCTTTGACCCGTCAACAGAAGCTGTCTTAAAAGGGTGAAGCGTTCTCCGGCCTTATTCAGCGCCGTCGCTATTGGCTGCGTACTGATCCTGAATAGTTGCAGTTTGTCACACCAGCAATGGCGCACCATTGCGCAGCAAAGCGGGTTGCAGCAACAGGCTGAAATTCTGCTGCGCGAGAAGCTGAAGTCGATAAGTAGCGACGGTGACCTGGCTAACCTACCCGAGGTTTTGCAGGCGCTGGGTAAGCTGCTGGAAAGCATTTGGGGTCAACGTGAAGATGAGGTCCCTTCTGATAAACGGCTGGTTAAATACAGCAATGACTATCAGGCGAGGGCGATTGTCGATTTTGAGCGCGGTTATCTGCGCGTCGAAACCGTGGCCGAAGAGAACCCACTGGACCAACTGCGCCAGGCCACGGTGCTGGCACTGCTAACGCCGGACAACCTGACGCTGGAAGATATTTTTTCTGACAGCGAGCCACAGCTTGGTGAGGTTCCATTTTTATACCCGCAAGTGCTGGACCAGGATGACGAACCAATCCGCTATCAATGGCGGGCTGGGCGCTACGCCGATTATCTGATTGCGAATCACCTGCAGACCCGGCGCAGCGAAGGGAGAACTATTCGCTACGTGCAAACCGATTTGGTTGAAGAGCATTTGCACCTGCGCAGCCTGGATTACGCTGACTCGGTATTGCGTTATGCCCGCCAGTACAATATTGCACCTGATTTGGTATATGCAGTGATCGAAGTGGAAAGTGCGTTTAATCCCTATGCTGTGAGCCACGCTAATGCGCTCGGGTTAATGCAGATTGTGCCGTCAACGGCCGGGCGGGACGTGTTTGAACGGATTAAAAAATTGCCGGGTGAGCCTACCCGTCAGCAGCTCTTCGTGGCTGATTTTAATATTGAAATTGGCACCGCCTATCTGCATTTGCTGGATGATCTTTACCTCAATCGTATTTTGCACCCGCAGTCACGCACCTACGCTAAAATCAGTGCCTACAATGGTGGCGCAGGCAATGTCTTCCGCGCATTTTCCAGCGATCGAGAGCAGGCAGTAGCGCGGATTAACAGTATGACTCCGCAGCAGGTGTATCAGCAGCTGGTCAGCACGCATCCCTTCGCAGAAACCCGTAGTTACTTACGCAAAGTACAGCAGGCAACGGCCGGGTATCGGGACTAACAGGCTTACGATGCCAGTTAGTCATTCAGACAACGGCAGGCTTTAACCAGGCCATTCAGGTAGCTGCCGGCGAGTCGTGTTTGACGCTTTAGGATATCCCGGATCAGGCTATCCTCGTTGGCGCAAAACGGGCCACTGGCGAAAGGGCCGGCATATACCAGCGAGTCACCGTCATAAAGTAACGCCATTGGTGTCGCTGGGACGCTTAGTCCACTCGCTTCAACCTCTGTAATCGAGCGTTCCACCACCTCAACAGGTTGTTCAAGGCCGCTGTGCAGGTCGGCCAGGTGACTTGCCAGATACGAATTGCAGCTGCACGATGCAGAGGTTACTTTGACCAGGGTGAAGCCTGTTGCGGGTTGAATAGCAAGTTGAGTCAGCGACGGTTCAGGCTGGCTGTCTAACCATTGTTGCCCGGGGTCGAACTCGCCATAGTCAGCAAAGACAAAGCGATACATGAAGAACGTACTCAGGCCAAGCCAGCCAATTAGGATGGCCCAGCCAAGACG
Source organism: Aliidiomarina soli (assembly GCF_003986975.1). Taxonomy (GTDB): domain Bacteria; phylum Pseudomonadota; class Gammaproteobacteria; order Enterobacterales; family Alteromonadaceae; genus Aliidiomarina; species Aliidiomarina soli. Next base: position 504,356 of record NZ_PIPO01000003.1, read on the forward strand.
TTGCTTTAAGTTTGTCATCTGGTTACAGCTGGAAGCGTGATGCTTCCTGATCGAGATCGGCGCTGACCTGATCAACCGAGCCAGCGCTTTGCGCGATTTGCACCGCCTGTGCAGCTTGCTGGCGCTCCATCGTGCTCAGTTCCTGTGCGCTGCCAGCAATTTCGTTGCTTGAATTGGCCTGCTGTTGCAGTGCCCCGGCAATCGTCAGCAAGGCTTCGCGTACCTGATTGGCATTGCTATCAATGGTTTGTAGCAAACGCTCGCTGTGGCTGACCGAACTGACACTACTGTCGGCCTGCTCCAGACAGCGTGCAACCGAATGCACGGACCGCTCGCTCGCATTCACCAGGCGTTCAATATTGGCCTGGATCTGCTCCGTTGAGCCTTGAGTCTGTGACGCCAGCTTACGTACTTCATCGGCGACGACTGCAAAACCACGCCCATGTTCGCCCGCACGAGCTGCTTCAATCGCCGCATTTAACGCCAGTAAGTTGGTCTGTTCAGCAACTTTATCAATCACTTCAAGCACACTGCGGATATCACCCACTGAGGCTGACATTTCATCCACATTGCTGCGCGCCTGCTGCAACTCATCGGCCAGCTGACTCATGGTCTGACGGCTGTTGGCCATTTGGGTGGTGCCTTCGCTGACGCTGTCAGAGGCTTGCTCAGCGGCATCGGTCGCTTGCTGTGCCAGATCGGAGGTCTGCTCAATACTGACCGACATTTGCTCCGTGGCAGCGGCAATTCGTTCTACCTCCTTAAGTTTCTGCTGCATACCTTCGGATAGCATTTCGCCTTCGCGAAGCATGCTCTGCGCTTCCTGTTTCACTGTAGCGGCAGAACGCTCAATGGTTTGCATTGTGCGCTGAATTCCATCGAGTACCTGATTAAACTGTTGAGTCAGTGCGGAGTTTAGCGACGGACAGCGTTTATTAAGAGCGATATGACCATCGTCGGTTAGCATGTCACGGGTTAGATTGAAGAATGCCTGACTTACCTGGGCTTCTTTCAGGCTGGTGCGGCAAATAATGATTAAGACTATCGCTTCCACCACAACATAGGCGGCGTGAATCATCACGATGGTCAAGGTGGCGTCGCTTTGTGGTACCAGGAACACGCCCGCCCCATTGCTTTGCAAATACATAAACAGCAGGTGGTGAACCGCAATGACCGCTGCGGCTGCGGCTACAACCAGCCAATCACGGAAGGCTATCAGAACGGCAAGCAGAACAAAGATACCGAAATGGATCTCAGTCATGCCCATGCCCTGATGAATATGCAGTGCGGCAAACAGCATAAAGCTGATACCGTAGGAAATTCGTGCAATAGCGTGATCGCCTAGCATACGGGTGAGTAAAAACGGAACTGCCAGCGCCGGGACGCCAATCAATAGCAATGCACCCCAGGTCTGGTGCCAGCTAGCCAGCGCCAGTGCTAATATTAACAAAAGTAGGTTTATACTATTGCCGATCCGAAAAGCAAGCGGGCGAAAGTTATAATGTGCAGCAGTTGATAAGTTTTTACTCAAAGCAGTTCCTTCAATGTATCGCTATGCGAAATGGTGTTATCGGTCAGGTTACAATTACGGGCTGAAACCTGATTTGGTTTAAATCAAAGATTATTAATATTTCATTTTCCCGGTCGCGCATTATTGGTTAAAAAGTGGGCATTGCAAGCGTTATTGCTATGGTTATTGCATTTGACATGGATAATTGTTAATCGACTGTTTGGTCGCAAAGCAGCAACGAAATTTTGGTGTACGTATGGGCAGGCTTAAGTTAAAAGAGTATGCGTAAAACACTAGGGAATGGCACTTAAGGGGTGGTCATGGTTGAACAACATTTGCTGGAAAGTGCACGAACCTTGTCTGAACGGCTGGTTCAATTGCAAGCACCGATCCGTGTTCTGGACGCAATTAACTGGGATCGAAGCGTACGTGAAGAGTTCTTTAAATATAAAGCGGAGCGTTTACCGGCAATTAACCAGGACACATACGCCAGCCGCGAGCTAGGGTTTGATCCGAAAGAATTACGCCACGCGTTCTCTCAGCTGCAGCGGGATATTGTGCGCCAGTTGGGCCAGCTGAGTCCGATTACCCAGCTAATGAGTCGTGCCTGTCGTGAATACAAAGACGTGTTGCGTATGCTGGAAAGCCGTGGCAGTAGTGACTTTCATGAATTGTCTGTAGAGCTGTACGGGCATCCGGACGATGTCTTTCACGCCGGTGAACCTAGCCTCACCGAACTGGCGCGGATGTTACGTCAGCCATTAAGCGGCTTGTTAAGTACCGATGCCTTGCCGGAGGAAGCGAAAGATATTGAGGCGGCGGACGCTGTCAATCGGTTGCAGCGACAGCTTGATACCAGCATGCATGAATTGCAGGTGCAGGTAATGCTATCCGATGGCATTGTCAGCGACGCGTCGGCAGGCAGCGACCGGATCAAACTGAATCAGGGAGTTAAATTCTCGCAGCGTGAGTTGGATATACTTGAGGTGCATGAAGGCTGGATCCATGTTGGCACCACCCAGAACGGGCTTGCGCAGCCGTATCTCACCTGTTTGAGCAAAGGTATACCGAGCGCGACCGTTACCCAGGAAGGCCTGGCGGTGCTCACCGAAATTATTACGCTGCGCTCTACGCCACGGCGACTGGATAAACTGGTCCGACGCATTGACGCCGTAGCCATGGCGACTCAGGGCGCGGATTTCATTGAAGTGTACCGGCAGAACATAGGTCACGGGATGACAGCTGATGAAGCCTTTACCTTAACCCAGCGCGTTTTCCGCGGTAGTACACCGGACGGCTTACCCTTTACTAAAGATCTGGCCTATATCAAAGGTTTTGTGCTGGTCTACAACCTGATACAGGTGGCGATTCAGCGCGGTAAAATTGACCGCTTACCATTGCTGCTGTGCGGCAAAATTGCGATTGACGACTTTGCCACGCTCTGTGAGCTGCATGATATCGGCGTGGTCGCGGACCCGGCGTATGTTCCACCCCATTTTAAAGACTTACGCGGGTTAGCAACCTGGTTAAGTCTGAACCGTTTTCTCGGAGGATTTTCCTTCGACCAGCTGGAACATGATTATCGCGGTTTAATTACCTGAGTTTTGCTATGCTAACGGCGTTTTTCGGGTCAGCAGAGGATTTACAGTGAAGGTCTCAATTTTAGGTTTGGTGTCGCTTATGGTAGCAGGGGTTTGGGCAGGGCAGGCAAGTGCAACAATTCGTGTGGCGACCTTTAATGTCAGTATGGAAGCCGATAATTATTTGCCGCGTGGTGAACAGGGCGATCAACAGGTGCTTATTGAACGTCTGGCAAGTGGCGATGAAGTGCAGATTCAAAACGTGGCTGAAATTATTCAGCGTACCCGGCCGGATATTCTTTTTTTGACCGAGTTTGATTACATTGCTGATCCTGGCAAGGGTGTTGAAGCCTTTTCAACCAATTATCTGCAGGTGGCTCAGGGTGGTCAGCAGCCTATCGACTACCCATATTATTATTACGCCTCGGTAAATACCGGTCAGCCCAGCCCGTACGATCTGGATCGCGATGGTGTTGCCAGCGGAACTGGAGCCGATGCCTGGGGCTTTGGCAGCTACCCGGGCCAGTATGGCATGCTGGTGTTATCCAAATACCCGATCAATAAAGATCAGGTACGTACCTTTCAACAGTTTAAATGGAAAGACATGCCGGACTATTTGCCAACCCGCACAGCGGACGGCGATGACTGGTACAGTGAAGAAGCCTGGCAGGACTTCCCGCTTAGCTCAAAGTCGCACTGGGACCTGCCGATTGAGGTCGATGGCGAGACCCTGCACCTGCTTGCGAGTCATCCAACGCCACCTGTTTTTGACGGGCCAGAGAACCGCAATGGCATTCGTAACCATGACGAGATCCGATTTTGGCGTGATTACATCCACAATGCTGAGTACATCTATGATGATCGCGATCAATCAGGCGGTTTAGCGGCTCACCAGCGCTTTTTTATTGTCGGTGATTTGAATGCCTCTGCCGATGAAGGCGATGGTATTCGTAGCGGTATTGCCGGGTTACTTAACGATGAACTGGTGCAGGGGGCTGTTGAACCCGTCAGCCCTGGAGCCGCCGTGCACTCTGAAAGTCCTTATGCAGCAAGCCATACCGCCGCATGGGGTATGCGCGCGGATTATGTGATTCCCTCAGTCTACGGCGTAACCGTGCTTGATAGTGGGGTTTTCTGGCCCGCAGCAGGGGAACCCGGTCATGCCCTGGTCAGCTCTCGCGGGGCAAGCTCTGATCACCGTTTGGTCTGGCTCGATGTCCGCTTAAAGTAGTCCTTTTAAGTGCGCGACGACACTGCGTCCAAGCGCACTTAAATTATAACCGCCCTCAAGCACCGAGACGACGCGGCCTTCTGCATGCTGTTCGGCAACCCTCTTGAGTTTTTCAGTGATCCAGAAATAGTCATCCTCAACCAGAAAAAAATGCGCCATTTCTTCTTCGGCATGGCCATCAAAGCCTGCTGATATAAGAATTAACTGGGGTTTAAATGCTTCCAGAGCGGGCAACCAACCATGGTACACCGCCTCGCGCCAGGCCAGGCTTTTGGTTCCTGCGGGCAGGGGAATATTGACGATGTGTGCGTTGTCGGTGTCGTCGCCGGTAAACGGGTAAAGCTGGCTCTGAAAGGATGAGCACAACAACACGCGTTCGTCGTTCTGGAAAATGTCTTCGGTGCCATTGCCGTGGTGAACGTCAAAATCAATGATAGCCACGCGTTCAATCGGATAGTCGTGCAACGCATGACAGGCGGCGATGGCCACGTTGTTGAGCAGGCAGAATCCCATCCCCTGATCATAGGTAGCATGGTGGCCGGGAGGTCGAATTGCACAGAATGCCTGTTGTTCCTTTCCTTGCATGACTTCGTCAACCGCATTAATGGCAGCGCCTGCTGCCGCTAAGGCGGCGCGAAAACTGTCACCGGTAATTGGTGTATCCGGATCCAGCCAGACATGGCCATCGGCTGGCAGCATACGTTGCAGTTCATCAACATAAGCCTTGCTATGAGCGCGATAGACCGCCTCAAGCGGCGCTGCAGTGGCCTCTTTTTGACGCAGTACATAGTCCAGTCCAGAGCGGATTAATTGGTCCTGGATCGCAGCAATACGCTCAGGGCACTCCGGGTGTTCAGGGTCGGGGTTATGCAGCTCACAGTCAGGGTGTGAGAAAATCGTAATCGACATGGTTAAGGTTCACCGCTATGAGGGTCGTCGGAGCCTTGCTCTGTGGGTTCCTGCAACGACAGAATAAGAGAGATTTCGCCAGGTTCGTCCGCCGGCACTCGTTTAAAGCCTGAACGTTCAAAGACATTTAGCATCGGGGTATTGCCGCTGCGCACCACCGCCTGCATGCTTTTAAGGCCACGGATTTTAGCAATCCGGATCATTTCCTGTAATAGCAGAGTGGCCATGCCGTGGCCCTGATAATTTTCGCGGGTGACGAAGGCGACTTCGCAGCTATTTTGAGATTCGATCAGGTAATAGCGACCGACCGCCTGAATTTGAGCCGCCGAGCCTTTCTGTCGCACAATGCACAAGGCGAGGTCTTTGGACTGATCAACACTGACCAGGGTGCAGGACTTTTCCCGGCTCATATGAGTTGGCACGGCATTGTAGCGAAGCTGCAGGGTTTCTTTGGTGTGCGAGTAAAAGAACTCCTGCAGACGACGTTCATCGGAGGGGTACAACGGACGTAAGTCGAAGCGTTCACCGTGGATGGTCAGTTCTTTAAAGCCAACGTCGCCAAGCTCGGGTACATCAACCGGGCTTTGCTGCTGATAGTCAGGAACCCATACGTGTTTGCGAACTTCTTTGAGCAGGCTTTCGCGGAACCTGGGGTGAGCAACCCGGATCAGCTCTAGTGCGCGTTCACGAATGCTCTTGCCGCGCAGCGAGGCCACCCCAAATTCGGTGATCACGTAGTGAACATGGCCGCGTGAAGTGACCACCCCGGCGCCTTCCCGCAGGTTCGGTACAATCCGCGAAATACTGCCATCTTTCGCCGTGGAAGGCAGTGCGATAATGGGTTTGCCGCCAACGCTCATGCTGGCGCCGCGGCTGAAATCGACCTGACCACCAATACCACTGTAAAACTGATGACCAATTGAGTCGGAGACGACCTGACCGGATAAGTCGACTTCAATGGCGCTGTTGATGCTGATCATGTTGTCGTTGCGCGCGATGTTGGCCGGCGAATTAACATATTCACTGGGGTAGAAACCAATGTGCGGATTATGCGCGACAAAGTCATATAAGGCCTGGCTGCCGACACAGAAACTGGTCACTATTTTATTCGGGTGAAAGGTTTTGCGACGATTGTTAATCACCCCTTCCAGCATCAGGTTCATGATGTCGTCGGTGATCATTTCGCTGTGCACGCCAAGGTCTTTATGGTTACGCAGGTACCGTAAGGTGGCCGAACTTATCTTACCTGAGCCGATTTGCAAGGTGGCGCCATCTTCGACCAGTAGGGCGATGTACTGACCAATACGCTCAATAATCTTACTGCCTTCCGGCTCGGCGGTTTGCATGGTCGGCAAATCGCTGGGATGTTCCCACAGATAATCTATCTGATTACGGTGTAAAAAAGACTGGCCGTAGGTCACCGGCATATTGGGGTTAACCTGGGCCACGACGGTCGTGGCTGCTTTGGCGGCTGCCGAGACTACATCGACTGATACACCCATTGAGTGATAGCCATATTTATCCCCCGGCGCAAGCATAATTAAGGCCACATCCAGCGGCAAAATGTCGCTGTTAAAGAGGTTAGGGATGTCGGAGGTAAAGGCCGGCGTATAGTCGGCCCGGCCTTCGTTTACCGCCTGGCGAACCGTATCCCCACCGATAAAAAAGGTATTCACTTTAAACAGATTTTTATGTTCAGGTGAGGCCCAGTGATTGTCGGAAAGGGTATACAGCTGCACGATTTCGATATCGTGCAGCTTGCTGGCGTGCGCAATCAGGTCATCAATCAATGCTGTGGGGACGGCTGCATGGCTGCCAATAAATATGCGCTGACCCGATTTAATAATTTTTGACCAGTCGAGCTGACTGGTCACCACGGGGGTTTTTGCCATTCTCTCTCCCGGATAAGCCCCATATAGGGGCATCCTATGGTTCGCTACAGTGTGCCTGAGCAAGCAGACCGTTGCTATTCGACTTTAGCCTACGAGGTTAGTCGAGTAGCTCGCGCAGCTCGTGCTTTAACACCTTACCATTGGCGTTGTGAGGCAACTCATCCATAACCATGAACTGGCGTGGTATTTTGTAATCAGCCAGTAAGGGTTTAAGGTGCTCTTTTAAGGTCGCTTCCGGGTCACTCAGTTCCCGGTTAAGGACCACACAGGCGCGCACTGTCTCGCCCCATTCCGGGTGATCAACGCCAATCACCGCAGACTCAAGCACTGCAGGGTGCTCTGCTAACGCGTCTTCTATTTCGCGAGGGTAGATGTTAACGCCGCCACTGATAATGATGTCTTTCTGCCGATCTTTGACCCAGTAGTAGCCATCCTCGTCCTGAATAGCGATATCGCCGGTTTTTAGCCAGCCATCACCGGTCAGAGTGTCGTCAGTCGCGTCCGGATTTTGCCAGTAGCCGAGCATGATCCCTTCACCGGTCAGTTGCAGCTCGCCAGGTTCCCCTGCTGGAACCGGCTCATTGTTGTCATCCACTAGACGAACTTCGGTGTTGTACGCCGCTCGCTTGCCAATGGACCCTGCTTTTGCGCCGTGTTCCTCAGGCAACAGGACACAGCCGGTCGGGCCAGCTTCGGTTAAGCCGTAAACGCAATAGAACTTATCACTGCGAAACGCTTTCCGTGCCAGGTTGGTATGTTCGCTTGCCAGCGGGCCGCCGCCATATATCCAGTGGGTCATGGAGGATAAGTCACGGTTGCCGATGTCCGAATGCTGTGCCGTCAACAGGTAGGCTACCGGAGCACCAAAGAAGTGAGTGGTGCGTTCTTTTTCCACCAGATCAAGCAGTAAATCCGGCGTGAACGTGGGGGCGACTACGTGGGTGGCTCCTACCATGGTGCCACCGACCAGGCATAAATTGAGCGGTGCGGAATGGGTAAATGGCATCAGACTCAGAATGCGGCTGGTTGGCTTATATTCCATTTCAACGGCGAACATGGTGCCCACAGCACTCAAAGCGTTGTGGTTAAATAGTACCCCTTTGGGTTTTCCGGTGGTTCCTGATGTGTAGAGCAGGGCACAGGCGTCATCCTGATCCACATTGAGTTCAAATTCGTCGCTGTCGAGGCCGCTTAGTAAGTCATCAATGTTGTCCATCCAGATAACATTGGTGCCGTTGTCAGCCAGAGGTTTGATCGCCGCGTCGGTCAGCTCGCAGGTAATGACTAAATCCGAGCCACTGTCTTCGATAATGTATTCAAGTTCCGGCGTTGCCAGGCGGACATTGACCGGTACCACCACTGCGCCTAGTCGCTGCACCGCAAAATAGCTGACAATAAAGGCAAAATTATTCGGTAACAGCAGCGCGACGCGGTGGCCAAAGTCAACCCCGTGCTCGTCATGCAGATAGTTCGCCAACTGGTTTACGCGCTGGTTCAGTTCTGCCCAGGTGTGACGGGCATTGGGCTCGACCACGGCTTCTTGCTGGGGGTATTTACGCGCATTGCGAGCTACATAACTGGGTATATTCATTCTTGTTCTCCTTTAGTTCAGCTTGCGTCGTTGCAACCTTATTGGCTGCCAGGGAATTGGCTGCCAGGAAACTAGCTGCCAGGAAACTAGCTGCCAGGAAAGCGCTCAGTGCCTGCCCGTTTAATAATAGCGGCACAATCGAGTCCCGTGGGTAAATTACCGTAGTTCAATCCGCTGTGGCCGTCGAGTCGACCTGCACAGAAGGCATCTGCCACATAGGCTGGTGCATGTTGCAATAACAAGGCGCCTTGTAAGGCCAGTGCCATGCGGTCCGCCAGGTTACGGGCGCGGAACTGAGTGTCCGTGGGATCCGCAAAAGCGCTATGCAATTGAGTGACGAAACGGTCAAAGCGACGGTCAGCGCCTTTGCCTTTTTCGACTTCATTGATAAATGCATCTAGTACTTCTGGCTGTTTTTCAATGGCACGCAAAATATCCAGGCACTGCACGTTGCCAGAGCCTTCCCAGATAGCATTGACTGGTGATTCACGGAACAGCCGGGCCATAATATGGGTTTCCATCACGCCGCTACCGCCGATCACTTCCATCGCTTCATAGGCATGATTTGGTGTCCGTTTACATATCCAGTACTTGCCGACCGGGGTCGCAATCCGGGTTAGCAGTTGCTCGTGTTCGTTCTCCTGACTATCCATTGCCCGGGCCATACGCATGGTCAGCGTCATCGCGGCCTCGCTTTCCAGCGCCAGATCGGCGAGCACGTTCTGCATCAAAGGTTGCTCACTGAGCCGGGCGCCGAACGCCTCCCGCTGACTGGCATGATGAATTGCCTGCACCGTTGCCTGACGCATCCCGGACGAGGAGCCGATCATGCAGTCGTAGCGAGTAGTGGCGACCATTTCAATGATGGTGCGCACACCGCGTCCCTCTTCACCAACCATCCAGGCAAAGGCACCACGCAGCTCGGTTTCACTGGAGGCATTGGCAACGTTGCCCATCTTGTTTTTTAACTGCTGAATTTGCAGCGGGTTCTTGCTGCCGTCCGGACGCCAGCGGGGTAACAGAAAGCAGCTCAGACCTTTGTCAGTTTGCGCTAGCACTAAAAAGGCGTCGCACATTGGCGCGGAAACGAACCATTTATGACCGACTAGTTCGTAGGCCTGACCGGCACCAGCCTTACCAATCGGGTAGGCACGGGTGCTGTTGCGCCGTACATCCGAGCCGCCTTGCTTTTCGGTCATCGCCATGCCAATGGTCAGGCCTTGCTTTTGGTCATGTGGCACATTCCGCGGGTCATAATGGGGCGCCATGATTTTATCGGCCCATTGCTGATAGAGATCAGGTTGATGACGTAGCGCCGGAATGGCGGCAAAGGTCATGGTAATGGGGCAGCCGTGAGCGGCCTCGACCTGAGTGTGCAAATAGTATTTCGCGGCGCGGGCCACATGAGCACCCGCTTTGGGATCGCGCCAGGGGCTGGCATGCAGGCCGTGTTCGATGGCCGTGCGCATCAACTGGTGATAGGCCGGGTGAAAATCAATCAGGTCAACGCGGTGGCCATAACGGTCATGGGTGATCAGGTTTGGTTTATGAGCATGTGCATTGGCCTGAAAACCAAGTTCAATGCTGCTGGCCGCCCCAGCGAGCTGACCGAATTCGCTTAATTCTGTAAGCGCATCGCTGGCGCCTTCTCGCTTGACTGCTTCTTGCAAGGCGCTGTCACTGCTAAAACTATTGTAATCCTGTAAGTAGTCAGGCTGGTTTTCAACCTGATGAGTCGCGGCCTGCAGACGCTCGGCCATCGGGTAGGTTGTACTCATAAGGACGCTCCTGTAACGGAATAACGAAAGGGCGCCAAACCTCGCACACAAAACTGCGTGATGGTGTGAGTAATGGCGTGTGTAGGGTCTTGAGCTTGCTGGGCAAGCGGGCCAATCAGGGCTTCGGCGATGGCGCCGACCATGGCGGTGCTGCTCAGCATGGGGTCCTGTTGGGGGATAAGCTGGTCGTCAATCGCCTGTTGCACCGCGCAGGCAAACAAGTTGGCGTATTGCAGGCGATAATGCAGCCGTTGCTGATCAACCGCGGGATCGACGGGTTCGGCAATCAGCGCCCAGGCTAATTTAGGCGCTTTTAGTGCGCGTTCGGCGAAGGTTTGTAAGGCGTGTTCGAGGCGGCTTAAAGCACACGAGTCTGCTTGTTGCAAACATCGCCGGACATGGTCGACTTCGATTTCAGTCGCCTGACGAAAGACTTCTGCTGCCAGTGTTTCTTTATTGGCAAAGTAACGATAGAGGCTGCCGGTGGCGATCCCGGCTCGCTGCGCGACCTGGTTCATTTGCAAGGCGGCAAAGCCTGCTTCTGCGACCAGCTCATGGCTCGCCTGCAGAATACGCTGTTCAGTCAGTGCTTTTCGGTCACGGACTTTGGCGGTTTCCCGATAGGCCATAATTCACTCGATGCGATGCGACGTCATACAAAGAGTGAATCACGGTTCACTTTTTCATTCAAGGGAAATTTGTTTATTCTTTAAACGCTGTCGCAGCAAGTGTTTCGTTCAACCAGGCATGCAATTGCTGTGGGGGCAGAGCGCCCGAGGTACGTGCAAGTTCTTGCCCTTTGTAGAACACAACCGTAGTCGGCAGACTGCGTATTGCATAGCTCTGAGCCAGACTTGGCTGGCTCTCTGTGCTCAGGCTGGCAAAGCGTGCTCGTTCTGCGAAGGGCGCTGCCACCATTTCAAATACTTTTGAAAACTGGCGGCAGGGGCCACACCAGGAGGCCCAGAAATCGACCACCAGCGGCATATCTGCATTGGCATGAGCGCGGAAGTTGTCGACCGTCAATTCAAAAGGGATGCCGTGAATAAGTCGAGCCTTGCAGGACCCGCAGAGCGGGTGCTCTGTCAGACGCTGAAAGGGGATCCGGTTAGGCTTGTTGCATTGGGTACAGGAAATAATTACTGATTCAGTCATAACGCACTCGTCACCGTGGTTGTCATTACAGATTGCTCGCTATAGTATTTGTAAGATAGCTGAACCCAATGATAACAATGTATTTATAAGCAGGGATACCGATGAAAAAACCTTTACTCACTCTAATTGCAGCCGCGGTGCTCAGTGCCTGTTCGCCAGCCACTGACAATGCGACTGAACATACGACTGAAAGTGGCGCTGAAACCAGTGCAACACAACAACAGGATCAAGCTTTGGACTACCCGCAAACCCGTCGTGATGACACCGTTGATACCTATTTTGGTCAGGACGTTGCTGACCCCTTTCGTTGGCTCGAAGACGATCGCAGCGACGAAACTGCAGCCTGGGTCGAAGCTCAGAATGAGCTGACGTTTGATTACCTGGGGCAGATTGACTTCCGTGACCAGGTTCGCGAGCGTCTGGCCGATGCCTGGAACTATGAGCGTTTAGGCGCGCCGTTTGAAGAAGGTGATTACACCTATTTTTATCGCAACGACGGCCTGCAGAACCATTTTGTTGTCTATCGCCAGCAAGGCGATGGTGAACCGGAAGTATTCCTTGATCCGAATGAATTCAGCGAAGACGGCACCACCTCTCTGGCCGGGCTGAGCTTTTCACCAGACGGCTCGCTGGCGGCCTACGCTACCTCTGCTGGTGGCAGCGACTGGCGCACCATTTATATTATTGACGCAGAGACTAAAGAACCTATCGGCGAGCCTTTGGTCGATGTGAAGTTCAGTGGGATCAGCTGGCGCGAGAATGACGGAATTTACTATTCGAAGTACGACAGTCCGGATGGCAGCCGTTTGTCCCAGCTGACGGATCAACACAAGCTTTACTACCATGAGCTGAATACCTCGCAAGCGGATGACCCGGTTATCTTTGGTGGCAGCGACGAGCAGAAGCATCGCTATGTCGGTGGTCGTGTGACTGACGACGGTCGTTTTCTGGCGATTACCGCTGCCAATACAACTTCAGGCAACAAGCTGTTCGTCATGGACTTGCAAGCCGATGAGCCTGAGCTTGTGACCGTGGTGGGTCATGAAGATAGCAACACCGGGCTGCTCACCAACGATGGTGACTACCTATTGTTGCAAACCAATCTGGATGCACCAAACAACCGTTTAGTGCGGGTCAATGCAAGCGAGCCGGATGCGGCGAACTGGCAGGATCTGATTGCAGAAGAAGACGAAGTACTCAGTGTTAGCCGCGGTGCCGGTTATATTTTCGCCAGCTACATGGTGGATGCTGTCTCCAAGGTTAAGCAATTTGCGATGGACGGCGAAGAGATCCGTGAAATCGACCTGCCAGGTGTTGGTTCAGCAGGTGGCTTCGGCGGTAAAGACGACGCTGATAAAATCTACTTCTCGTTTACCAATTACATTACGCCGCCCAGCACCTTCTCGCTGGACCCGGAAAGCGGTGACGCCGAGTTGTATTTTGCTGCAGAAACCACTTTTGACCCTGAGAACTATGTCAGCGAGCAGGTATTTTATACCTCCAAAGACGGCACCCGCATCCCAATGATCATCAGCTACCGCAAAGATCTGCAGCGAGATGGTAGCAACCCGACCATGTTATACGGCTATGGCGGCTTTAACGTTAGCCTGACGCCTTCATTCAGCGTGACTAACGCGGTGTGGATGGACTTAGGGGGTATCTACGCGGTGCCGAACATCCGTGGTGGTGGTGAATACGGTCAGGCCTGGCATCAGGCTGGTATTCGCACCAGCAAGCAAAATGTCTTTGATGACTTTATTGCGGCGGCTGAGTACCTGGTTGAGGAAGACTACACCTCTGCGGACAAGCTTGCTTTACGTGGTGGTTCAAACGGTGGTTTGCTGGTTGGTGCGGTGATGACACAACGTCCGGATCTGGCCAAAGTAGCTCTGCCAGCGGTGGGTGTCCTGGATATGCTGCGCTACCATACCTTCACTGCGGGTGCTGGTTGGGCGTATGACTACGGCACCGCTGAACAAAGCGAAGAAATGTTCCAGTATCTGCATGGCTACTCGCCACTGCACAATGTGGAAGAGGGGGTAAATTACCCGGCGACCATGATCACCACCGCGGATCATGACGACCGTGTAGTACCGGCCCACTCATTTAAATTTGCCGCAGAACTGCAGTCAAAAGACGGTGGTGAGAATCCGCAGTTGATTCGCATTGACGTTAATGCCGGACATGGTGCAGGCATGCCAACCTCGATGATTATCGACCAGGCAGCTGACGTACTGAGCTTCACCCTGTATAATATGGGGTATGAAAAACTCGATTAACCATTTGGGTGAGTACGCTGAGACACTGACTACGGCGTACCAGTCTCCATTTAAACGACGCCGCCGGTTTGCTTATGCAGCTGGCGGCGCGTTGCTTGGTGGCGTCGGAGCGGCGTTAACAGCTCCAGCGGTTTTCGCGGCTGGCGCAGCCGGTGTGGCGGGCAAAGTGAGTGCGGCTCTGCTTGCTTCCAAGGGTCTATCCGCAGCGCTTGGTAGCTACAACGGCTATCGCCTTGCCAATAATTACCTTGGTGAACTCAAGTCGTTCGAATTCGTCTCCTTGACCGACGCTATTGATACCGAGGCAACCCATCAATACATCTTCATTAATGGCTTTTTGAGTCAGGACGATGCTGAACTGGCTGACTGGCGTAGCGCATTGCAGACGTTGCGAGAGCAACAGCTGCAAGCGACCAGGCAAACCAACTTGTTTCCTGATATTACCCAGGCCCCTTGCTGGCATCTCAATTGGGAGTCAAAACGCTTAGCTGAGCTCAATCATTCGTTTGCCGGTCCTGGTGTGAAAAGCCTGTTAACCCGGCAATGGCGCAGTGCGCCGCTTGGGGTCATCACGCAATTGGCCGACAATGCCTGGCACCACGCGTTGCTTAATGCGAAAAAAAGCGGTCGCTTACTGGCAGATGCGATCATGCAAAGTCCTCCGCATCAGCAATTTACCATCGTCGGACATTCACTCGGGGCACGGGTGGCATTTTATGCACTGCAGACTTTAGCCGCTGAGTCGTCGCAACGGGTGCGTGATGTGGTGCTTTTGGGTGCTGCTCAAGGGCGGCGTAACCGTGACCTGTGGTTAAAAGCTGAGTCGGCCTGTAGCGGTCAGCTGTATAACTGTTTCTCGACTGAGGATTCTGTGCTGCGCTGGGCCTATCAAAGTATTAACGTTGGCATGTCGAGACCGGCAGGTCTTGGTCCCGCGCCGTTACCAGTAGCTAATATTGATTGCTCAGCGCTGGTCAACTCACACTCACGCTGGAAAGAGAGCCTGCCAGCAATTTTAGCGGCCATAACCGCCTCGACTGAACACAATGTTACTCCGCAGCCATTGGCTGCAGAGTAACCCGTCTGTTTACAGTTTATTGATGCGAAGGGCCGCCGGGCAGACTTCAATTCGAACCGGGCTGCTGCCAAAGTATTCGCCGTCGACCTGGACCGCTAAGCCACTGCTTTTAACGGTAATTTCTGTCAGTTGTCCCGATTGCACCTGTTTTGCCTGAAGATGTTTTTGTAGCAGCATTCGTAAAAGACATCGCACCGTCGCCGGGCGACGCTTTTCTTTAAGATGGGTGTAGGCAAGTAAGCCATCATTTAACCGTGCGTGTGGCGTAATCGGGATCCCTGCGCCGAAGTAACGGCCGTTGCCAATACTAAGCATAAAGGAATTTGGCTGTAGTCCGCCGTTGACCTTCTGACTGGCGTCTTCGAGCACAATAGGGCGGGCCTGATAACCGGGAAGCAGCTGCAGCGCACGACTGAGATAGGTTAACTTGCGTGGCCAGGTGCGGTGTTTAAGACGCTTGACCAACTCGCCGTCAAAGCCGACCCCTGCATTATTGAGAAAGTATCGGTCGTTGACCTTACCCAAATCAATGTTGATGGTTTCACCGCTTAACGCCGCATTGATAATTTCTTCAGCTGACATACCAGCGACCCAGACCCGGGCGAAATCATTACCCGAACCGGCGGGTACCACACCCAGTATGGTGTTGGTATGTGCTACCGCATTGACGGCCAGATTAAGGGTACCGTCACCGCCGACCGCTATCAGCAAATCGGCGTCATGACAGGCCGCTTTCAGTGCTTTCAAATCGGCTGCAAAGTTCCCGGTGCTGGCAAACATGTAGGTATCGGCCGGTAACTTTGGCTGCAGGCGCTTGAACAGCATGTGGCGTCGTACATGCAGCGCCGGATTATGCAGAACGACGATGTTGCGGTGTGTCTGTGTACTCATTGATTTCAGCTATGGTTAGGTGAGCGTTAAGAGTAATGGTCATAATTGCATGGCGCCAGAGGCTTTACAATATCCGGTGTGGGCCTTGAATTAATCTCATTTAGCCCCACCTACTTTCGTAGTATACGGCAAAAATGCTTTACGTGACGGGCTGTTGCACCTGAGCTGGACGCTAGGCTTGGGGCGGGCTTGATGCTATAATTTGCGCCGTTTTAATGCTCAACTTTCATGAGAGACGCGACAGTTGCTGGTGAATATTCAGGTGCTGGCACCATTATTCGCGTTAACGTGGTTTGATAAATAGGAATGACTATGTCTGATAAATCAAAGATCATCTACACCGAAACTGACGAAGCGCCACGCCTGGCGACCTATTCATTGCTGCCGATTATCCAGGCATTCACCAAAGCAGCGGGCGTTTCGGTTGAAACCCGTGACATCTCTCTGGCTGGTCGAGTAATCGCGCTCTTCCCTGACTACCTGAAAGAAGACCAACGCATTGCGGACGCACTGGCTGAACTTGGTGAACTGGCCAAGACCCCGGAAGCCAATATCATCAAATTGCCGAACATCAGCGCATCCATTCCTCAACTGACAGCAACCATCAAAGAGCTGCAGGCACAGGGCTATGCACTGCCGGATTATCCGTTTGAACCGCAAAACGACGAACAACGTGACGTCAAAGCACGTTATGACAAAGTGAAAGGCTCTGCGGTAAACCCGGTGCTGCGTGAAGGTAACTCTGATCGTCGCGCACCAGCAGCGGTGAAAAACTTCGTGAAAAAACATCCGCATAAAATGGGTGCCTGGGCGAAAGACTCTAAAACCCACGTTGCCCACATGAGCGACGGTGACTTCTACTCCAGCGAGCAGTCGAAAACCTTCGGCGGTGCAGACCAGCTGAAAATTGTCCTCAACCACGACGGCAAGCAAACCGTACTGAAAGAGTCAGTTAAAGTACTGGCCGGTGAAGTGGTGGATGCCGCAGTAATGAACAAGAACAAGCTGCAGCAATTCTTCGAGCAATCGACTCAAGCAGCGAAAGAAGAAGACGTACTGCTGTCATTGCACCTCAAAGCGACCATGATGAAAGTCTCTGACCCGATCATGTTTGGTCACGCGGTGAAAGTGTATTACAAAGATGTACTGACCAAGTACGCCGACGAAATGAAGCAGATCAGCTTTGATGCCACCAATGGTATCGGCGATCTCTACGCCAAACTGGATAAACTGCCAGCCGATAAGGCACAGGCTATCGAAGCCGACATGAAAGCCGTCTATGGCAGCAACCCGGCTCTGGCAATGGTAAATTCTGATAAAGGTATTACCAACCTGCACGTACCCAGTGACATCATTGTTGATGCGTCAATGCCAGCGATGATCCGTGACTCAGGCAAAATGTGGACGCCAGATAATACTCAGGCCGACACCAAAGCGATGATCCCGGATCGCTGCTACGCAGGTGTTTACCAGGCCACTATCGACTTCTGTAAAGAACACGGTGCCTTTGACCCGGCGACGATGGGCACAGTGCCAAACGTTGGCCTGATGGCACAAAAAGCTGAAGAATATGGTTCGCATGACAAAACCTTTGAAATCCCGGCTGACGGTGTGGTTGAAGTACAGAACCAGGGCGGCGACGTGGTGTTCAAACATAACGTCGAGCAGGGCGATATCTGGCGCATGTGTCAGGTTAAAGACGCGCCTATCCGTGACTGGGTCAAACTGGCGGTGAACCGTTCACGTTTAAGTGGCATGCCGGCAATCTTCTGGCTCGACGAAAACCGTGCCCATGACCGTGAACTGATTGTTAAAGTAAACGAGTATCTGAAAGATCACGATACAGACGGTCTGGATATCCAGATTATGAACCCGGTCGATGCGACTAAGCATTCACTGCAACGGATGAAAGACGGCAAAGACACCATTTCAGTAACAGGTAACGTATTACGTGACTACCTGACTGATTTGTTCCCAATTCTGGAACTGAATACGTCAGCGAAAATGCTCTCAATCGTGCCATTGATGAACGGTGGTGGCTTGTTTGAAACCGGCGCTGGTGGTTCTGCACCTAAGCACGTACAGCAGTTTGTTGAAGAGAACCACTTGCGTTGGGATTCACTGGGTGAGTTCCTGGCCCTGGCAGCGTCCCTTGAGCACCTAAGCCGTGCAACCGACAATGCACGAGCCAAAGTACTGGCCGATACGCTGGATTCAGCCACTGCCAAGTTCCTGGAGAACAACAAGTCGCCATCACGTAAAGCGGGTGAAATTGATAACCGTGGCAGCCACTTCTATTTGGCAATGTACTGGGCTGAAGCATTGGCAAACCAAACGGATGACGCGGAACTGAAAGAGCGTTTCAGCAAGCTTTCAGAGCAGTTGTCAGGCAATGAGCAGGCAATCATCGACGAACTGAACAAGGTTCAGGGCGGCAAAGTCGATATCGGCGGGTATTACCAGCCAGATACAGACAAAGTTGCAACGGCGATGCGTCCTTGTAAGCTACTTAACGATGCACTCGCGTCGCTGTAATCTGACAGGGCATGCGCTGCATGCTATCTAAAGGTTCGATTCGAAGCCCGGCATATGCCGGGCTTTTTATTGCGCGAAAACTTACTTATAATATTTTTTCAACATATCAACGGCACGCGTTATGGATAACAGGCAAGCTTCTCAATCCCCTTCGGATCAGGCCAGTTTTTGGCATGGCAATCGCTATGTCTTCAGTTACCAAAACCACAGCATTGAACTTTGGACTTCAAATATTACCGGGCGCGAAACGGTAATCCTTGATGGTAAGGTTGTAAGCCAAAAGCGCAGCTTTCGCAGCATAAGCGAGCATGTGCTTGAATTGGACGGGCGCAGCTTACGAGTCAGGCTTGAGGTTAAAAGTAAGCTCAAAGGGCCGGTTTTTTGCGTTCTTAGTGAACGTTCAGCAACGGGTGAGTGGTCGCCTGTGGCCGCAAAAAAACTGGTTGTGTGGGCATCTCAATCGAGCAAAAAGAGCAAACCCGCTCCAGATAGGCGTACTCGCTTAGTTTGGTGGCTTCAGTTCGGGTTCTCGGTCGGTGTTGGCGTTACCCTAAGTCACTTTTTTGGAGTCTGGACGCTGGAATTCTGGGCCGCATTGCTCCTGATTGCTGTGATACTGCTCCCACTTGAGCATTTCTATAAGCGTTGGAAAGGGGCGCAGTCGCCGGATTTGCACCCTGATGAAGATAAAGTTGTGATTGAAACTATTTCGGTCGACGAGTTATCTGCTGAAGATGTTTCGATTTAGCTCATACCAATGAGCTGAGCAGAATAATTAACTCACGGGCGGAGGTTTAGGGCAACGGCCGGGAATACCATCGGCTGCCTGCCGAAAGGACTTTGATCTTCAACAAAATTGTGGTTTCATTCACTTTCAATAATAAAAACAAGGAACTAGCAATATGTCTCAATTCGAAGGAAAATTTGGTCCTGCCGTTGTTCAGGCGTTGATCTTATGTGTAGTGCGCTTTTTTACCATTCCATGGAAAATCTGGAAAGGGGCGGTATTTCGTTTAGCTGCCTTGCGTAATATGAGTGACGAAGACAAAAGCGTGGCCGAAACTTCTGAGTTCCCGGTGTTTGACTGGTTCAGAACAGCGTGGGACGGGATTATTTTACTATCCTGGCCGGTGGCTATCATTATTGCTGTTCTAGCGTTTCTGGGTGGTTTGTTTAACGGATATGCTGCTTATGCGTTAGGCGGTGCGGTCGCAACCTTAATCTATGCCTATTTCGCCGTGATTCTGATGTCACTAATGAAAGAAAGCCTGATCTTAATTCTGACTATCGCGCTGAATGTCGAACGTATTAATGCGAAGACTCCAGGCGGGAAAGGCGCAAATCCCGAGGGTGAATAAAGGGTCGCTGCAAGACTGAGCGATGCTCGTATTTTCTCAATCCATTTAAAAAGACCCGCCTATATGGCGGGTCTTTTTTTCTCTGGATGAAGCTGAACTGGTTAGTCTTGGTCGCTCTCAAAGTCGTTTGAAAAAATGTTCCATAGAGTGACGAAAAGTGCGGTCAGGATAGGGCCAATAATAAAGCCGTGAATGCCGAAAATGCTTAATCCGCCGAGAATAGACAGTAGGATTAACCAGTCCGGAAGGCGAATATCGCGACCGACCAAAAGTGGGCGCAATATATTGTCGACCAGCCCGATAATAACAGCACCAAAAATGAGCAGAATGACGCCCTGCATGATATCGCCGCTAAACAGCAGATAGGCCGCTATCGGTCCCCATACCAGGAACGAGCCCAATGCGGGAACCAGTGACAGTATACCGATTAACACACCTAGGAACAGTGCCCCCGGAATACCAAGAATAGCCAGAATAGCCCAGCCTAAAATGCCTTCGACCGCGGCGACAATAAAGGTGCTTTTGAAGGTGGCCCGGGTTACCTTAACGAAGCGATCTGACAATTTATCTTCACGTCCTTCACCCAGCGGAATGGCATTGCGTACCGCCTGAGTGATTTTCTCGCCGTCGCGGAAAAAGAAGAATGTCAGATAAAGCATCACCGCCATGCTGACCAGAAAATGAAAGGTACTGCGACCAAGTTTAAATGCCTCCTGGGCGATGTACTGACTGGAGGATGAAAGCGTGTCACTGAGGCGTTGCCCGAGATCGCTGGCATTCAGATCATGCCGATTCATAAGCTCAGGGACGATGGGCAGATTTTCTTCAATATATTGCTGAATGACTTCGCCATCAATGTCGCCCTGATCAAAACTCTGATAGATGTCATTGGCCTGGCTTACGATCTGGAAGGTAATCAGGCTCAGCGGCACGACCACAATTAACACCGCAAGGGACAGCGTTAAAACAGCCGCCAACGAGCGTTTCTCCTTAAGCTTTTGACACAGCCAGCGATAAATTGGATAGAAAAGCACAGCGAGGGCGATGGCCCAGAAAATTGCGCCCCAGAAAGGGCCAAGCATGAGAAAAAAGGCACCTGTTACGACACCCAGTAACAGTAAAAAGAAGCGTTTTTCTAATGGTCGTTGCATTCTGTCCTAGCCTGTTGAAATGACGAATAAAACATAGCATAGCAGTTGATCGCGAAAAGGTTGTAAAGCTGGTACTGTCGTAGTTATCAAGTTTTTCTGGGGACACACAGATGAAGGCTGCACTCAGGCAATGGCCATTACGCGCATACATGCGGGTATTCAAGGGCGTGATTAAAATCCTGCCTTTTCGCTGGCCAACTGTTCATGAAGGGGAAAATGCCACCAGCACGTTGATTGATGAAATAGCGGATGCGGGGTACCAACGGATTCTGCTGGTGACTGATCAGGGCGTTCAGAAACTTGGACTGACCAATCTGGTTCGTGAGGCAGCTGAGGCTCGCAACTTGCAGCTGAGCATCTATGCGAATATTACTTCAGATCCCACTATTGAACTGATCACGACGGCGGTGGAAGACGTACGTGATCTAAATGCAGAGGCGATTATTGCGGTGGGTGGCGGTTCGGTGCTGGATGCCGCTAAGATGATTGGCGCGCTGCTGAAAACCAAAAAACCAATTATCAAACTGGTCGGGTTGTTTAAGGTTCGCAAGGGCATGTTGCCGCTGTATGCGGTGCCCACCACGGCAGGCACCGGCTCGGAAGCAACCGTTGCCGCGGTTGTGTCAGACCCGCGCAAGATGCGCAAATTGTCGATTCTTGACCTTAAGCTGATGCCAACGGCGGTCGCCCTCGACCCGGCAATGACGATGGGTTTGCCACCAGCAATTACGGCTGCCACCGGACTGGATGCGTTGACCCATGCCATTGAGGCTTATTTATCGCGTAATGCGTTACTACGCACAGACGAACTGGCGCTTCAGGCGGCACGGCTGATTAACAGCTGGCTGCCCAAAGCTTATGCAAAAGGTGACAATCTGGAAGCGCGGCAACAGATGGCAAAAGCCGCTATGTACGCCGGGCAGGCTTTTACCCAGGCCGGTGTCGGCTATGTGCATGCGATCGCCCATAATCTGGGTGCGCGTTACCACATCCCGCATGGGCTGGCGAATGCGATGCTGTTACCCACCGTGCTGGAGTTTTCGAAACCGGATTGCAGCAGGCGTATGGCAGACCTTAGCAGGGCGATGGGGTTAAATAGCGCAGACGGACGCAGTGATGATACGGCACTGGCAGAGGCCTTGATAGAACGGGTACGCCAGCTCAATCAGCGGTTTGCTATCCCTGATTACATTGAGCAGTTACGTGAAGAGGACATTGCGTCCATTATCCGTGCCGCGCGCAGTGAAGCTCGTTTTACCTACGCAGTGCCGCGTTACATTAATCAACAGCAAGGCGAGGCGCTGTTGCGTTCGTTGCTGCCGAACTCTGCAAGCAACGATGCGGCCAATACAGCAACCGAGGATGCTACGACGGATTCAGCTTAAACGGTGATAGTCGGTGTCGCCATCGAGATACAACCATTGCCCGTTTACCAGGCTAAAACGGGAAACTTCTTCGAGCATAGCAAGGCTACCATCGGCTTCTTTGCAAAAGGCACGGAAGTGAACGGTTCCACTATTGCCTGCAGGCTTCGGGGCGCTGAGAATCTCCAGCTTCAGCCATTGCGTGTTGTCAGCCGACTGGATGGCGCTGGGCCGGGTCGACGGATGCCAGCTACGTTGCAGATAAGCGTCGTCACCGATGGCAAAAGCACTGTAGCGTGAGCGCATTAGTAGTTCTGGGGTGGCGGCTGGCTGGCCCTGGTGTACGGGTTGGCAGCATTCAGCGTAGCTGTGTTCGCTACCACAATAGCAAGCTGTCATAATAAAACCTGAATAAAGGGAGTGAAATTGCAAGCGAGCTGGCGAGTCTAGCATGCTATACTCGCGCCGCCGAATTTTAAGGCTCACTCAAGACTCAATCAAAAAAGGGACCCTGACCATGCGTGTATGTGGCGTTGAAATAAAAAGCAACGAAGCGATTATTTGCCTTTTAAACAAAGAGGACGGCCTGTTTGATATTCCTGACTGCCGCCAGGTGCGCTTTCAGTTGGTAAAAGATCAGGAGGCTGACAATATGCGTCACTTTCAGTTTACCTTTGCCAAGTTTCTGCAGGACTACAAAGTTGAGCAGGTCGTTATTCGCGAGCGCGCTCAGAAAGGTAAGTTTGCCGGTGCCGCAGTAGGGTTCAAAATTGAAGCGGCCATTCAGTTGATTGAAAACATCGATGTGAGTCTGCTTAAGGCAACCGAGCAGAAAGAAAAACTGAAACGCAATCCGATACCGGTTGATTTTGCCGACACCGGCCTTAAAAAGTTTCAGGAAACTGCGTTCGAAGTGGCCTACGCCTCCCTGGCTTACCCATAGCGGGCAAGCCTCAGCTACGGGCTTTAGCCTTTATAGAAGCGTAATAAGCGATTGTTAGCTGGCATCTGGTAATCCTGTAGATGGGTGAAGCCCTGGCTATGGGCGAGCTGCTGCACTTTCTCAATATCCCGAATGCCCATGCCCGCATTGCGGCTTTTCAGTGACTGGTCGAACAGCTCGTTGCTGCCGCTGGTGTACAAACCGCCATAATTAAACGGGCCGTAGATCCAGACAGAGCCGTGCTCGTTGAGAAGTGCGGGCAGGGTCTTAAAGAAACGAACCACCGTTGGCCAGCTCATAATATGCAGGGTATTTGCACTATAAACCAGATCAAAGCGACCGCTTATGATTTGCTGGCGATTGACGTCAAATGCCAAAGCAGCGGGCAGGTTTTCCAGCTGAGCTTCGCGGATACGAGCCTGTAAACCTGGCAGATTGGCTTCGACGTCGCTGCATTGCCAACGAATATGCGGTAGTTGCTGGGCAAAAAACTCGGCATGTTGGCCGCTGCCACTGCCCACTTCAAGCACTGATCCCGGCTCAGATAAGGCCTTGCTAAGTATCTCAAAAATGGGGCGCTTGTTGTTTTCACAGGCTTGTGAAAAGGGCAATGACATAGGAATCCTCGATAAAAACAGCAAACTTTTATAGGTATTTTCATACTACAGAGGTGGTTTCAGATAACAAGCAGTTAACCACAGAATTGCGCTGGGTCAAGCTATGTAACAGTTCTGTAATATTTAGCTGGTGGAAGTCTGCACACCTTGTTTAGCTTGCGTTAAAAGCTCACCGTTGAACAACAAATTAGCGTTATATGATATAGCAAATAGATTCTGGTCTCACCGTCTTCCAGTCTATAAACTGCGCGCAAATCACACATATAAAGGGAGCGCAGTATGCAACGCGTATTCAAACTAGGATTGTTGAGTGGCCTTATGTTGGCAGGCTCGGCGGCACATGCAAATATTGAGTGGAGTGGCTTTGCCAATATTGGCGCTGGTTTTACCACCGGAAGCGACGAGCAGGCATTCGGTTATGAAGACTCAGTGGACTTCAAACCAGATACTCTGTTTGCACTGCAGGGCCGTGCTCAACTGGCCGATGACCTGAGCATCACCACACAGTTGATGTCACGGGGCGAAGATAACTTCGACCTTGGCGTCGAATGGGCGTATCTGCAGTATCAACTGAATGAAGCCTGGACCATCAACGCCGGTAAGCTTCGCTTACCCCTCTATAACTATTCGGATTCACTCGATGTAGCCTACAGCTACCATTGGCTGCGCACGCCGCAGGCAGTGTACCGGGTACCCTTTGATAACTTCACCGGGGCGAGCGTCCAACACAATGCCTTTCTAGGCGACAGCATGCTGTCGACGCAGTTTATTGTCGGTAACTTCAATGACAGCGTTGAAGTGGCGGATTCGCAGGCGGAAACAGATCTAGAAAATCTGGTTGGGGTAAGTTCAAGTCTGAATTACCACAGTTGGACAGTGCGCGGCGGTTTCTTTTATAGCAGCGACGTGTCTGTCGAACTGCAGACACCGGAGTTTAATGGGTTGATGATGCAATTGAGCGGTGCTGATTTTGCTTCACTGGCTGATGATCTGCGCGTTGACGAGCGTGAAGGAACCTTTGCCAGTATCGGTCTCAACTTTGATAACTTTGACTGGGTATTTGCCAGTGAATACACCGAGCTTGAGGTGCAGGACAGCTTCCTGGCGAAACAACGCTCGTTTTATGCCAGTTTAGGGAAGCGCTTTGGAAGCTGGATGCCTCATGTCACCTATGCTGGCACCCGCGATCAGCAAGCGGATTTTGCTTTAGCCACGCTGCCAGAACCATTGGCGCAAGGCGTTCAGCAATTAACCAGTAGTACCACCCAACGCTCGAATATGACCTCGTTAGGTTTGCGCTATGACGTACGAGCCGGTGTTGCCTTTAAATTTGACGTAACCCACGTTGATGATAAAGCACTGGATACCCGTTCCAATGTGGTGTCTTTTTCTGTCCAGACAGTATTTTAAGGAGCGACTACTATGTTGAAGTTAATTAAAGTCACCTTGCTTGGTACTGCACTGGTGTGGGCAATGGCAAGTCTGCCTGCTATGGCACAAAGTGGTGCGGTGATCAGCCAAAGCGAAATCGATTCAGCCCGCATCACTCGTATCTACATGGGGCAGTCGCGGGAACTAATTGCTGTTAATCAGCAAGAGGGCTCAGCAGTACGTCAGGCTTTTGAGGCCAACGTCATTGGCCGTTCTGCAGAGCAGATCAAAGCCCACTGGTCGCGCTTGTTGTTTACCGGCCGCGCCGCAGAGCTGCGCCAGGTCGAATCTGATGAGGCAGTGCTGGAATATGTTCGCTCGAATCCAGGCACCATTGGTTATATCAGCGATGCGAGCAAGGCGGACGATTTAAATATTCTGCTCGAATTCTAAGCCCTTCGCTAGACCTATGAAAAGCCCGGTTGCGCTGCAGCCGGGCTTTTTTTATGCGCCGCATGGTCTGGCCGGTCATGACATGATAAAGCAATGCTGAAAAACTGTTATTTTTGCGCTGGATGAGTACACTGAACGGTCTGTAACCACTAAGGATTCTGTTGCTCATGCGCTTCTGCTACCTGTTCGCTCTTTGTGCCTTGCTATTCGTCGCAGCACCATCGTCGGCGCTCGCTCAGTCGACGGCGAATCTGGAGTCTCAGCTCGCTGATCTGCAAGCCTATTATGAGGAACTGAGTCAGGACCGGCTTGATTTAGAGGCACAATACGAGGTGTTGCAGGGGAGCCGCATGCTTCACCAGATCCTGCAGGAACAGCGAGCCAGCGTACGTGACGTCAGGACTCAGGACTTTGAAGAGCTGCTGGCTCAGCTTCGGCTCGACTTGTTTCACGTGCAGCGCGAACTGAGGGAGCCGGAGCTGGAACAAAGCCAGCGCGACGAATTGGAAGCAAACCTGACCGAGCTGGAAAGCGATATCAGTTTACTGGTTGATTTTATGCAGGTGCAGGGTCGTTTAACTAGCGAGTTAACTGCGTTTGAAAATACGCTTGCTGATTACCTGTTCTGGACACCCAGCAACCGGGCGATGGAGTGGCAGTGGTTTAGTCAGTTTCCGGGCCATGTTTCGGCTCAGGCCGTACGCATCTACCAGGCGCTGAGTCAGTTAGTGACACAGTTAAGCGTGCAGATCACTCTGCTGATGGTTGCTTTTACCGTTTTATTATTGATTTTAGTGCTCAAACGACGCGCTATTTTGCTGCGCTTGTCGCTATATAACAAGGATGTGGCGTCGAATTCAGCGTCCTCACCCTGGTTGGTGCCGAGCGCGCTGTTGTTGCATGGATTACTGGTTGCCCCGTTGTCTTTAGTGGTTTTAATTGCCGGGCAGTTTATCAATGCCCCTGTCGGCGACGATATTTACCTGGATAAAGCGCTGAATGCCGTTGCCGGTTCATTGTTTATGATTAGCTTCCTGAGCAGGATATTGCGGCGTAATGGCTTTGCGAGTCTGTATTTTCGCTGGCAGGACGATCAATGCTCGGTCTTGCGCCGTTTTATACTGGCCCTGGGCTGGGTTCTGGTGCCATTAAGTTTCATTCTTGCAGTGGCCAGCCAACAGACCACACAACTGAGCCAGGACGTCATCGGTCAGTTGGTGCTATTTATAACCAGTTTGTATCTGATCGCAATCCTGCTCGCTCTCTTTGCTAAGCTGCCGCCGCTGTATGGTTCTAAACTCACTCATCGTACGGTTGCTTCGGCTTTGTTGGTATTGCCAGTCATGCTGTTGATTATGGTATCCAGCGGGTATTACTACACAGCGCTGATGTTAAGTGGTTACTATCTGGCGACGTTCTATGTTATCAGCGTATGGATGCTTACTGCGGCGGGTGTCCAGCGGGCCCTGGACTTTGCTTATGATCGGATGCAGGAACGGCAACTGGCCCAGCAGGCGGTGGAGCGCGAGGTTGAGGCGGTACTAAAAGACCACGAAAAAGCGGACGAAAAGCCGTCGCAGGCGCGCGTGAAAGACGAGGCGCCACCACTTGCCCGCTCAGAAGCAGATGCGCAGGGCGCGAAAGAGCAGTCCCAACGACTGGCGCGCTTTGGCCTGATGGCACTATTCGCGTTTATTCTATATCAGGTGTGGTCGGAAGCGACGATGGCACTGGATTATCTGGATACACAGGTATTGTGGGAAGATGCAGCGACTGGCGATAGTGCACTTAGTCTCGGTGGCTTAGTTAGTGCGGTGGTGATTGCGTTGGTCGGCCTGGTGTTAGTGCGAAACTTGCCTGGCTTGCTTGAGATGACGATACTGTCACGCCTGCAATTGCAGATGGGGACTGCGTATGCGGTCACCTCGCTGGTTAATTACGTGGTCATCAGCATCGCCGTGGTCACCTTTCTTGCTTCGCTCGGGGTACGCTGGGATCAATTGCAGTGGTTAGCAGCCGGGCTGACGGTAGGGCTCGGGTTTGGATTGCAGGAAATTTTCGGTAATTTCATCTCAGGTTTGATTCTCTTTTTCGAACGTCCGCTGCGGGTAGGCGATATTGTTACCCTGGACACTTTGTCCGGCCGGGTAAGTCAGATCCGTATACGGGCGACGGTGATAACCGATTTTGATCGCCGTGACATTGTGGTACCGAACCGACAGTTCATTACTGGTCAGTTTGTAAACTGGTCGCTAAGTAACACCATTACCCGCTTAACCATTAAAGTAGGCGTGGCATATGGCTCAGATCTGGCTAAAACCCGGGAAATCTTATTGGCGATAGGGCAAGACGAAGAGCGTGTGCTTGATGACCCCGAACCTACGGTGTTGTTCATGCAATTTGGCGCTTCGACACTTGATCACGAGCTGCGCGTGCACGTCGAAAACCTGTCCGACCGGATGCCGACCATTGATGCTCTGAATCGGGAAATAGACCGTCGCTTTAAAGCTGCTGGCATAGAAGTCGCGTTTAATCAGATTGACGTCCATTTTCGCAATGAACTCGGTATTGAGCGACAGGTTGGAGCGGTCGACAGTAGCCCGAAAGGCGAGGATGACGCAAAATAAGCCGGTACCCGTGGTAGAGTACCGGCCCCCGGCGATTAGAGTATATAGCTAATGTGCTGGTAAAAACGCACGATCAGATCGTCATGTTCGGGGCGAAGTTTAATGTCCCCTGTTAAATCCTTAAGCGCTTCATGAACCCGGTTCATGAAGCGGCCGTAGCCACGCTCGTGGCAGTCGTGCTGACCCGCCACAAAGATAAAGTTAACGGCTTCAACCAGATTGTCGTCCTCGTAAAAACTGAGTTGCTGAGCGTCATCGCTTGTGGTGTCAAAACTCATTTTCTGCAATTCAGAATTCTGTTCGGAAATATCGACCTGGCTGTTGCGGACCAGCGGCGTCTTGCCGTTTGCAACAAAAGCGCGGTGGGCAATGCCGTGCTTCTCACAGACATCGGTAAATACCGTTTCAATTCGCTTATACATGGCACCATAGTCATGGTCATGCAGTTTGAGGTTTTGCTTCAGGCGGCGAGAGAGGGGCAGCGCAACCGTGGCGTAGGTAAGCTCGCTGCGCGGTTGCGGCAGGTCGCAGTTGCGCTTCTCGTAACGGGCATAGAGTGAACGCAGTTTATAGGCGTAGGTTTCTTTGTGCCCTTTATCGCGCGCGAACAAGTCATAGGACAGATGCTGATGGTCACGTACTTTGAGTTCCAGTGGCAGGTCTGGTAACTCGGCTTTAAAATGCTTAATCAGGCGGTGTACGCGGCGGTGGAACTGGGCAGAGTTGGCGCGGATATCGCTGCCTGTAGCGAGAAACAGGAGGCGGATCTTACGTGCTTTGTAATCAGGCTTAATAAAGGCATTCTGTGCTTCGTGATACTTTGGATTGTAGAAAAACAGCATCTGCTTTTGAGTCTGGAAGCAGTAGTATTCACTGTGGTAACGCACCACCGGCAGTTTATCATTGGCGATGAAATGCACATTGCTCAGGCTTTCATCTTCGGCTAAGCGAAAAAATAAGCGGCTTAGCTTGTCGTAACATGCCTCTGGACTTTTAAATGTCTGATAAAACTCATCACTGGGCTTTAATTCTACCAGGACATACTGATTGGAATGGGCGTTTGTCGGAATATAAGCGCGGTGAGCGGTACTCATCTGAGGGTCTCCTGTCTGACGTTGAGGGTCAGGTAACGTGTAATAATCTATACACAGACTTTAGACGATTTCGGCTGAACTTTTATTGTTTCAGAATAAAAACTCAACCGAGTTCACCGCGCATTTAAATGACGACCTTTGATTACCAGCTCCCCTGGTTGGCCATAGAAAGCCACGGCTCTTTGGCTGGCTGTGCGTCGCCGCGTTGCAAAAGCTCAATGGAAATATCATCTGGTGAGCGGACAAATGCCATGCGGCCGTCACGGGGCGGTCGATTAATGGTAATACCCATGCCCTGCAAGTGATCGCAGGTGGCGTAAATGTCATCGACCTCGAACGCCAGATGACCAAAGTTGCGGCCGCCAGAGTAGGTTTCAGGGTCCCAGTTGTAGGTCAGTTCCAATTCGGCTTCCGGGCTCTCTTTGGCGGCTAAAAAGAGCAGGGTGAAACGGCCTTCGGGTACCTCTTTACGACGCACTTCATGTAACCCCAGCCCTTCACAGTAGAAACGTAATGACGCCTCCAAATCATGAACGCGGACCATGGTATGCAAATATTTCATCAACGAACTCCAGGTTGAATGCTATAGATACTGCGGCGCACGAACTTCGGCTTGTCATAAAACTCTGCTAAAGTGGCGCCAATAGATGGGAAACGTTTTATCAGGTATCCAAACGATGTACAAATCTGCTTTTTTTCTTACCACAGTCTCGGCTGCTGTGGTGCTGTCCGCATGTTCAATAAATCCCCAGCCATCCGGTGAGCGCGCAATACTGGTGAGTATTGATGCGTTAAACGAACGGCTACTGCGCGATAATTTATCAGCGCAGCAGGCGCCCGCGCTGTATCGGGTTTTTGATGGCGGCGCCTGTACTGAGTATGCGCAACCTATGTTTCCGTCAGTGACTGCCGCAGGTCACGCGTCGATCTGGACCGGGGCTTATGGTGATGTGCACAATATTGCAGCCAACGCCGTTCATGTCTTACCACGCGATCAAAATACCGTGATGGCGACAATTTCAGGGTTTGACTCGGCCAACCTAAGCGCCGAACCTATTTGGATCAGTGCGGGTTACGCGCAACGACGGGTGGGTGGGCACCACTCAACCCAGGCACCTGGTGAAGCAGGGTTCCCGGCCCGCAGCGGCGAGCGTAATGCTCAGCAACAGGCTGATTTCGAGCGCGTTCAGGCGGGCTACGAGTTAAGTAATGTGCAGGTGATGAATGGCTATAACCAGCAGGTCACAGGACATGCGGTCATTCGCGCTGAAGATGTCAGCTGGACTGAGGTTAGCCAGTGGCGCAATTTAGGCCAACTCGGGGTGACCCTCGAGCCAAAAGCTTTTACCTTCAGCAATGCGGCCGGCACCTTCCACGGTTTGCTGTTCGGTTCATCGCGTTATGACAGCATAGCGATTAGTTTGACGCCTGATATCAATCAGGCAGTGATAGCCCAGTCCAACCCAGTGGAGACGGAGGACTTTGCAGATCGCGAGCTGGCACGTCATTTTTCAAAGCCGTTAAAGGTAGAAACGGAAAGTGGCAATACTTTCCTCCGCGCTCGCCTTTTTGAAGTGAGCAACAATGGTGAAGACTTTATGCTTTACCACCCGTCGATGCATGTCATGGATACCAATCATGAGTCTGTCCAGGCAGGGTATGACGAGTATGTGCAGGGCTGGTTTGGTAATTCAGCGTCGCGCATGTACACGGCGGGTAAATTTGGTCCAACGCGTTTTCAGGGCGGTGACGGAACTGCTGAAGCGCGGTATCTGGAAACAGCAGAATTATTTACCCGGGTGTTTAACAAAGGCAGCAGTTGGTTCTGGCAGGAGCAACAGGTTGATTTGCTGGTCGACTACTTCCCGTTAGGTGACTCCATTGACCACAGTTTACTGACCTATATGGACCCGACGTGGCCCGGATACGACGAGGCTGTCGGCGAGGCCATGACTGAATTGCGTAACAAGACCTGGCAACTGGTCGATTTGCGTCTGGAGCATTTGTTGCAGCTTGCTGCTGACGCCAATGCGGCGACCTTCGTAGTCGGTGACCATGGGATGCGCAGCAGCTGGATGGAATTTAAACCGAATGTGTTGTTGCAGCAGGCCGGGTTACAGGTGCTGGATGCAAACGGCATGGTTGATTTAAGCCAAAGTAAAGCGGTGGCCCCAAGTGGCCATTGGGTTACCATTAACACCACAGAGTGGCGTGGTGGGATTGTTGAACCGGATGAGAAAGAAGCGGTCATTGCCGAGGTGGTACAAGCCCTGCAAGGCGCAGCAGATAGTGAGGGCGGTTCGGTTATCGAGCGGGTATATATCGCCAGCGAACACCCAGAGCTGGGTATAGGAGGCGCCGCCGGGGGCGATGTTTATTGGTCTGAAGCGGATAACTATCGCAGCAGTCGCAGTACCCGTGGTGATCAGTATGTGGCAGAAACCAGTCCGTTAGGCTGGCATTCGCGCGCTTCGACCGACCCTTATATGCAAACCGTTACCTGCGCCTATGGCGGTGGGTTCACCAGCAAACGAATACCCGCCTCAAAATTGATTGATGTGGCGCCGACGGTGTCCGACTATCTGCGTATGCCTGCGCCACGGCACACTCAGGGTCGTAGCCTGTTACCGGATCTACGCTAACGACATTGTGGACAGAATGCTGTCACAGGGAAGGCCAGCTAAGAATGACTTAGCTGGCCTTTTTTATCCTCAACCCTGTCAGGGATTCTCTACACAATTGTCGACAATTCCTGGGTAATGGCTATTGAAGCTTTGAATAAAAGGTATAAAATGGTCGTATATTCAAAAGCTGTCGACAATTCATGCATATTGAAAACGTTTTACTACGACCTCCAGTGACCGCATCTGATCGCGTCCTGCTTGAAATTCAGAAAGCCATTGTGGAAGGCAGCATAGCCCCGGGCAGCAAAATGAGTGAGCCGGAGTTGGCAAAACGCTTTGAAGTCAGCCGCGCGCCGTTGCGAGAGGCAATGGCAAGGCTGGAGCGCTGTCATCTGATTGAACGGACCCCGAATGCGGGTGCCCGGGTGGTGACTTTGACCCCGCAAGGGTTGTTGTCGCTATACCAGTTGCGCGAGGAGCTGGAAGGGCTGGCCTGTCGGCTGGCGGCCGAGAACATGGCGGAAGGCGAAATAACCGAATTACGCGACTTGCTGGATGCGCATTTGCAGACACAACGGGTACGCGAAGGTGAAAGTTATTATCAGGAAGCGGGTGACCTCGACTTTCATTACCGAATTATCCTCGGCAGTAAAAATCCGTATTTAATCAACATTTTGTGTGACGAGCTTTACTTTCTGGTGCGGATGTACCGGGTTCAGCTGGGCATGAACGGGCCACGGGTGTCCCGTGCATTTGACGAGCACAAAGCTATTATTAATGCCATTGCCAATCGCGATGGTGAACTTGCCGACTTACTGATGCGACGCCATATCGGCGCATCACGTCAGAACATCGAAATTCAACTGCAAAATAAGGGAAACTAGCATGACACAGCTTATCAGCGCAGGCGCAAAGCTACGCGACGCAATCAAATCAGAAAAGCCATTGCAGGTGGTGGGTACTATTAACGCCTACACTGCAATGATGGCGGAACGCGTTGGCCATAAAGCACTCTACTTATCAGGTGCCGGTGTTGCCAATGCCTCGTTCGGTTTGCCGGACTTAGGTATGACCTCATTGAATGACGTTTGTGAAGACATTCGTCGGATTACCGCGGCGACTGATTTACCTTTGCTGGTCGATGCAGACACAGGCTGGGGCGGTGCATTTAATATCGCACGGACAGTGAAAGAAATGACCCGGGCCGGTGCGGCAGGGTTTCATATTGAAGATCAGGTAGCGCAAAAGCGCTGTGGTCATCGCCCGAACAAAGAAATCGTCTCGCAGCCTGAAATGGTCGACCGGGTGAAAGCTGCGGTTGATGCACGTACTGACGAGAATTTTTTCATTATGGCGCGTACCGATGCGCTGCAACAGGAAGGTCTGGAAGCTGCGATTGAGCGTGCTCAAGCCTGTGTTGAAGCCGGTGCCGATGCGATTTTTGCCGAAGCGGTGCACACCCTTGAGCAATACGATGCCTTCAGTAAAGCACTGAATGTACCTGTGCTGGCGAATATTACCGAATTTGGTGCGACACCATTATTTAATAAACAAGAGCTGGCTGAAGTCGGTGTCGAAATGGTGCTGTATCCGTTAAGCGCATTCCGTGCCATGAACAAGGCGGCTTTGAATGTCTACAACAGCATTTTAGAGAACGGTGATCAGAAAGCAGTGGTCGATGACATGCAAACGCGTGCCGAGCTGTATGACTTTCTGAATTACCACGCGTTTGAAGAAAAGCTGGACGCACTTTTTACTAAAAAATAACGAGGAGTTTAATCATGGCAGAGAAAGCATTGAGTGGAGCAGGCCTGCGTGGCCAGGTCGCTGGCGAAACAGCACTGTGTACCGTTGGTAAAAGTGGTTCAGGCCTGACATACCGTGGTTATGATATTAAGGAACTGGCGGATAAAGTTAGCTTTGAAGAAGTAGCCTACCTGCTGGCGCATGGCGAATTGCCAACCCAGTCTGAGTTAAGCGACTACAAAACCCGTTTGAAGTCATTACGTGGTTTACCACAAGAGCTAAAAGACGTGCTTGAGCGGATTCCGGCTGAAGCGCACCCGATGGACGTGCTGCGTACCGGTTGTTCATTCCTCGGTAACCTGGAAACCGAAGAGAGCTTTGACGACGCGGATCGCCATATTGAGCGTATGCTGGCGGTGTTCCCAAGCATTATGCTGTACTGGTACCGCTACAGCCACGATGGTGTGCGGATTGAAACCGAAACCAATGACGACTCAATTGGTGCGCACTTCCTGCATTTGCTGCATGACAAAGCGCCGACTGAATTGCATTCAGCAGTGATGAATACCTCATTGATTCTGTATGCAGAGCATGAATTCAACGCCTCGACTTTTACCGCGCGGGTGTGTGCTTCAACCTTGTCAGATATTCATTCCTGTGTGACTGGCGCGATCGGTTCGCTGCGTGGACCACTGCATGGTGGCGCCAACGAAGCGGCGATGGATCTGATTGAAAACATGGAATCAGCTGACGATGCAGAAAGCACCCTGGTCGGTATGCTGGAACGCAAAGACAAGATCATGGGCTTTGGTCACGCTATTTATCGTGAATTCGATCCACGCAATGACATCATCAAAGCCTGGTCGAAAAAGCTGTCTGAAGAGTTTGGCGACAGCCGCTTGTATGACGTGTCAGTGCGCTGTGAAGAAGTGATGTGGCGGGAGAAGAAATTGTTCCCGAATGCGGATTTCTTCCATGCGTCTGCCTATCACTACATGGGCATCCCGACCAAACTGTTCACGCCAATTTTCGTCATGTCGCGGGTTAGTGGCTGGACTGCACACGTTAAAGAACAGCGTGCGAACAACCGTATTATCCGCCCAAGTGCTGATTATACAGGCCCAGAGCCACGCCCAGTACCGGCTTTGTCTGAGCGCTAGACGCTAGCTAAGAGTAAACGGCAGGCTTAGCCTGCCGTTTCGCAGGGCATGCAAGGCATGGCCTACAAAGCCAGCTACAACCTTTCAGGTGACTAACATGAAGAGCGAATATCGCAAGCTTCTACCAGGCACGAATCTTTATTACTACGATACCCGTGCCGCGATAGAAGACATTAAACCCGGTAGCTACGACAAGCTGCCCTATACGTCGAAGGTTCTCGCCGAGCAACTGGTACGCCGCGGCGAAGGCCAGACCCTGACCGATGGCCTTAATCAATTCATCGAGCGCAAACGCGATCTCGACTTCCCCTGGTATCCTGCGCGTGTGGTCTGCCATGACATTCTTGGGCAAACCGCGCTGGTTGATTTGGCTGGTTTGCGTGATGCCATTGCCGATCAGGGTGGAGACCCGGCCAAGGTCAACCCGGTCGTGCCAACTCAGCTGATTGTTGACCATTCGCTGGCGGTTGAGCATGCGGGGTTTGAAAAAGATGCCTTTGAAAAGAACCGCCAGATTGAAGACCGTCGCAATGACGACCGTTTTCACTTTATTAACTGGACCAAAACGGCGTTTAAAAACGTTGATGTAATCCCTCCGGGCAATGGCATTATGCACCAGATTAACCTGGAGAAAATGTCACCAGTGGTGCAGGTTCGTGATGGGGTGGCATTCCCGGATACCTGTGTCGGTACCGACTCTCACACGCCCATGGTAGACGCCTTAGGCGTTATCTCGGTTGGTGTTGGTGGGCTTGAAGCTGAGAGCGTGATGCTCGGCCGTGCCTCTTACATGCGTTTACCGGATATCGTAGGTGTTAAGCTCACCGGCAAGCTGCAACCGGGCATTACCAGCACCGATTTGGTCCTGGCAATTACCGAGTTTCTGCGCCGCGAGCGGGTGGTTGGTGCCTACCTCGAGTTCTTCGGTGAAGGGGCTGACAAGCTAAGCGTTGGTGACCGCGCTACCATTTCCAATATGACACCGGAATATGGTGCCACGGCGGCGATGTTCTACATCGACGAGCAAACCATTGATTACCTTAAATTGACCGGTCGGGCTGACGAGCAGGTTGAACTGGTTGAGCGTTATGCCAAAGAAACCGGCTTATGGGCCTCGCAAATGACAGAGGCTGAGTACGAACGTGTGCTGACCTTTGATCTGTCGAGCGTCGGCCGTAACATGGCCGGGCCGTCTAATCCGCATGCGCTGCTACCGTCGTCAGAACTGGCCAGCCGTGGAATTGCCGGGCAGTACGAGCAGGTTGACGGTAAAATGCCGGATGGCGCGGTGATCATCGCTGCCATTACCAGCTGCACCAATACCAGTAACCCGCGCAATATGGTTGCTGCAGGCTTGATCGCCCGCAATGCTAATAAGCTTGGTCTGACCCGTAAGCCATGGGTTAAATCCTCGCTGGCGCCGGGTTCAAAAACGGTCAAGATGTACCTCGAAGAAGCGGATCTGATGGAAGAGCTGGAAACCCTCGGCTTCGGTCTGGTTGGTTTCGCTTGTACCACCTGCAACGGGATGAGTGGCTCACTTGACCCGGTGATCCAGCAGGAAATTATTGAACGCGATCTGTATTCAACCGCGGTACTGTCAGGCAATCGTAACTTTGACGGTCGTATTCACCCGCACGCGAAGCAGGCGTTTCTGGCGTCACCTCCGCTGGTCGTGGCCTATGCGATAGCAGGTAGCATTCGTTTTGACATCGAAAAAGATGCGCTTGGCTACGACAAAGAGGGCAATCCGATTACGCTGAAAGATATCTGGCCATCGGATGACGAGATCGACGCCATCGTTAAACAGGCGGTTAAACCGGAGCAGTACCGTACTGTGTATGAGCCGATGTTTAACCTGTCCGTCGATTACGGGGAAAAGAACGATCCGCTGTACAAGTGGCGCCCACAAAGCACCTACATTCGTCGTCCTCCATACTGGGAAGGCGGGCTTGCCACGGCTCCGTCGTTAACCGGAATGCGGCCATTGGCAGTCTTTGGTGACAACATCACCACCGACCATCTGTCACCGTCAAATGCCATTATGGCGGACAGTGCAGCAGGTGAATACCTGGCCAGCATGGGCGTTCCGGAAGAAGACTTTAACTCGTACGCGACCCACCGTGGTGACCATTTGACCGCCCAGCGGGCAACCTTAGCCAATCCTAAAATCTTTAATGAAATGGTGACGGATAAGGATGGCAAAGTTATTCAGGGGTCGCTGGCGCGGGTAGAACCCGAAGGTAAACAGATGCGCATGTGGGAAGCAATTGAAACCTACATGGAGCGCAAGCAGCCGCTGATTATTATCGCCGGCAATGACTACGGTCAGGGTTCATCGCGTGACTGGGCTGCCAAAGGCGTTCGCTTAGCAGGTGTAGAGGCTATTGTCGCTGAAGGCTTCGAGCGTATTCACCGCACCAACCTGATTGGAATGGGTGTTATGCCACTGGAGTTTAAACCAGGTACCACACGCACCACCCTGAACATCGACGGAACTGAAACCTTTGATGTGAAAGGTGAACCAGCGCCCGGTGCTGAGCTTACTCTGGTCATCCACCGTAAAGATGGTGAACAACTTGAAGTGCCGGTAACCTGTCGCCTGGATACTGGTGAAGAGCTTGGTGTGTATAGTGCAGGTGGTGTATTACAGCGGTTCGCCAAAGACTTTCTTGAGTCTGAAAGCGCCTAACCATTCGTTTTGCCATTTTGATGAACACGAAGCTTAAAAAACCAAAGGGGCCCGTTGCGGCCCCTTTTTAAGCGTTCAGTATTGAAATCATGCGGGAGTAAATCATGACCCATCCAGCACAAATTAAAATTGCCGCGACTTATATGCGTGGCGGTACCAGTAAAGGCGTATTCTTTCGCCTTGACGACTTACCTGAAAATGCCCGCCAACCGGGTGCGGCCCGTGACAAACTCCTGTTGCGCGTGATTGGCAGCCCGGACCCCTATGGTAAACATACCGATGGTATGGGCGGGGCAACCTCAAGCACCAGTAAGACCGTGATTGTCAGCAAAAGTAGCAAAGCGGACCATGACGTCGATTATTTGTTTGGCCAGGTGTCCATTGACAAGCCTTTTGTCGACTGGAGTGGCAACTGTGGCAACCTGTCGGCAGCGGTAGGACCTTTTGCTATCAGCAACGGCCTAATAGACGCTGACAAAGTACCTGAAAATGGCGTCTGTGAAGTACGTATCTGGCAGGCTAATATTGAAAAGACCATTATCGCGCGGGTGCCTGTCACAAATGGGCAGGTGCAGGAAACCGGCGACTTCGAGCTTGACGGTGTGACCTTCCCGGCAGCTGAAATTCCAGTCGAGTTTATCGACCCGGCATCTGATGAAGACGGGCAGGGTGGCTCGATGTTCCCCACCGGTAACCTGGTGGATGAACTGGAAGTTCCTGGTCTGGGTGTGTTAAAAGCGACCATGATAGATGCCGGAATTCCGACCGTGTTTATCAATGCGGAAGACGTGAATTACACCGGCGTTGAATTGCAGGAAGCGATTAACAGCGACCCGGATGCACTGTTGATGTTTGAGCGTATTCGCGCCCATGGTGCCCTTAAAATGGGCGTTATTAAGGATTTGGCAGAAGCTGAAAGCCGTCAGCATACGCCGAAAGTGGCTTTTGTCGCCGGCCCACAAAGCTATGTTGCATCCAG
Source organism: Aliidiomarina soli (assembly GCF_003986975.1). Lineage (GTDB taxonomy): Bacteria > Pseudomonadota > Gammaproteobacteria > Enterobacterales > Alteromonadaceae > Aliidiomarina > Aliidiomarina soli. The sequence goes on from NZ_PIPO01000003.1 coordinate 542,964, forward strand.
CGGTAAACAGGTCGCAGCTGGCGATGTTGACGTGCTGGTTCGCGCGCTGTCTATGGGTAAACTGCACCACGCCATGATGGGCACTGCTGCCGTCGCCATTGGCACTGCCGCAGCGATTCCCGGCACCCTGGTTAATCTTGCGGCTGGTGGCGATGAGCGTAAGTTTGTCACCTTCGGTCATCCGTCAGGTACGCTCAAAGTCGGTGCTGAAGCGACTCTGGTGAATGGTGAATGGCAGGTAAAAAAAGCAATTATGAGCCGCAGTGCGAGAGTGTTGATGGAAGGTTTTGTCCGTGTTCCCGGTGACTACATGAAGTAAGGTGTAGATGTAGAAAAGCAGTGAGGCCGCAAACCGAAATTTGCGGCCTCACTGCTTTTCTACTAAAGACTTTGCTACAAAATACTCTGTTACTAAAGACTGTGCTGTTAAAGCTGACTGGCCACAGATTCAACCGACTGATTGCCTGTAATCAGATCAAAGGCTTTGCCCACTGCGTTTGGTTTATCCAGCACTTCAATCAGCATAGCGGCCACATCAGCGCGGGGAATTTCCCCCTCAGTGATGTTGCTCTCAGCCCTTACCTGACCAGTCGGCTTGTCGTCGGTGAGTAGACCCGGACGAACAATAGTGTATTCCAGATCAGAGCGCATCAGCTCGCGATCAGCATAATGCTTGGCCACATAGTAAGGGGTGAGATCAGGGTGCCAGAACTCACGGTTGTGGGCTTGCAGCGCGCTGACAATCACAAAACGTTTTACGCCTGCCAGTTCTGCTGCTTCCATCGACTTCACAGCACCGTCAAGGTCAATGCGCAGCGTCATGTCATCCTCTGTCGAACCACCTGACCCGGCAGTAAAGATAATCGCATCTGCACCTTCTAAGCTTTCTTTCAACGTTTCAACCTTATCGGTCAAATCAAACCCACGAGCTTCAATGTCCTGTGCCTGCAGCGCTTTAATTTGCTCATCTTTGCGGACCAGGGCAACGGGCTGATGAGTCGGGTGTTGTTGCAGCTGCTTAACCACGTGCTGTCCAATTTTGCCGTTGGCACCAATTACATATACTCGCATACGTCCTCCCAATGAAATGATTCGTCTCATTTAAATATGGGCATAAGCCTAGATGAACAGTAGCGATTCGTCAGCCCGGGAATGACGCAGAAAGTAGATTACGGCGATCGTTTAAAAACGAAAGCGTACGCCCAGGCCCATTTCATTGTCGACATCATCGGTATTAAGTTTGTAGCTTGCTTCGATGGCAAGGTTACGGCCCAGTGGTACATAGGCAAAGACACCAAACGAATAGTACCCGTCACCAACGGTATCCTTCACCCCTTTAATTGCCATAGGCACGTCGCCCGCTGCAAATTTATAGCCTAAACCAAGAATAGTGCCGGTATCGTCACTGGATGAGTAATCGTAGTGACTAAAACCAGCAATTGCGGAGAAACCGTTGGCCAGATAGATATCTGCCGTTCCCCGAAAAACGAACTCGTAGGCGTCGAGGTATTGTGCGTGCAGCGAGACGCGTTGGCTAACGTCAGTACCTGCAGCCAGATAAATGCTGCTATCGCTGTAGTCGTAGGCCCCGCCGGCCAGGTAGGTTGCGGCGGATGCTGGGAACAGGGCGCTGAGCCCTAATAATGAGAGGCTTAACAAGGTGGTTTGTCTGGCTGGCATGGATGATTCGCTCATTTAATAAGGTAAACAAGCCACCTAGTTTAAAGGCCCCAGCAAAATTGTAAATCCTTGATTTAGAATACAGCAGCGGGTTGGGGCATAATTGACATGGTCGGCTGCTCGGATTTTTTGTGAGTCTGGCTAGCAGCAGCTGGAGCCCCGTATATACGACTCATCCGCTCACCGAACGCGGCAAACAATGCTATCCGCTGGCTATCATCCATATCTCCGATAATGCCTTGCAGGCTCTGCCGTTTCTGTTGGTTCAAAGGAGCCTCTGCATAGGTTTTCATAAACAGCATTTCCAGATTAGATTCAGTAGGCAGTGTCTGCAGTAGTTCGATCATCGAATCAACCGGCAGTGACTCCCAGCTTGCGTACTGTGGCATATGGCGTTGCAGGACCTGCTTCAGATGCAGCGTCAGCATTTCCGAAACCAGGGTGTAGACGCACGAGAAATGATATAAGATTCCACCTTTGGAAATATTGGCGAATTCGCACAGGGCGTCCAGGGTGAAGCCTTGAGGACCTTGTTGGCGCGCCAACTCCAGCGCGTTATTAAGAATATATGCCCGCTTGCTGGGGCGACCGCCTCGATTCGAGATCGTCATGGATGAGCTCCTGAATAAATTATTGTTAGTTGTTCGGGATATAGGTCTGCTTATTAGTCGAATCGAGTATAAGAAATTGAACGTAGAGAAACGTTAAGTTATGCAAAACCACTGTTGCTAAAGTCAGGAACCGTTACTATTCGCTGCGATGACTAAACTATTACTGGTTGAAGATGATAAAGAACTGGCAGAACTGGTGCGTGAGTACCTGGTTCTGAACCAGTTTGAAGTAGATGTCGCACGTAACGGCCGCGATGCGCTTGGGCGTTTGTCGAAGAAAGCGTATGAGGCCGTTTTACTGGATATCATGCTACCCGGTATAGATGGTCTGGAAGTGCTCAGGCAGGTGCGTCGAAGCAGCTCAACCCCGGTCATTATTATTTCCGCGCGCGGGGCAGACATTGATAAAATTGTTGGCCTTGAACTGGGTGCCGATGATTACCTTGAGAAACCCTTTAATCACCGTGAACTGCTGGCCAGAGTGAAGGCGCTACTGCGTCGGGCAAAGCTCCCGGCGGGACAGCCTGCGGACGCTTTAGCGGCTGAGGGGCCTGAGCCAAACCTTTTAAAAATAGGTGACCTAAGATTCAATCTGCTTTCACGCACCCTTTATTATGATGACATCCCGGTTGGCCTGACGGGCATGGAGTATGCGTTGTTACTTAAACTGGCGCAGCAGCTGGGCGAAGTGATCAGCAAAGAAACACTGTCGATGGAATGCCTGGGGCGGAGGCTTACGCCGTTTGACCGCAGCATTGATACCCACATGAGTAAAATCAGAAAGAAATTAGCATTGATCGGCAGCGTGGTTGAAATTAAAGCCATGCGAGGGCGGGGGTACTGTTTGGCATGTTAGCGACCTTGAAGCCTCGTTCACTGGGCGTGAAAATTCTGGGCTGGTTCTGGCTGACCTTGTTGCTGTCCTACCTGGCGGCGTCTGTGCCTACATTCTTTTTGCCTGCAAGCGTCACAGAGCGGGTGATTCCAGCTGAAGACCTAACCGGGATGCAGGCCTTAGGGCAGCTTATCGTAAAGAACGTGGTCGAAAACACGGACACCGAACTGAACAAGCGTGACGACCGGTTTGTCCATTGGGCGGTGTTGTCCAGCGACGGCAGCCTGATGATGAGTACCGAGTCAGTGCCAACGCAGGCGCAGCGACTGATTGAACAGGCTGAACGCGATAGTCAACCGGTTGAGCTGCTGTTGCGCGACATGGTAATTAGCGGGCCGCAGTATGTAGAGCTTGAATCTGAACAGTACATGCTGATGTTCTGGCGCGATCGCTATCCGCGCTTTTTAGATAAAATCAGAGAAATACCGGGCTGGCTGAAGCTGGCTTTGGTTATGCTCACGACCTTGGGCATGAGTTTTCTGTTCTACCGTTCAATTGTGTGTCCGCTACAGCGTTTATCACGTGGCTTTAACGAGTTAAGTCAGGGCAACTTTGACTACCGCCTGGGCAACGAAATCTGTCTGGATGATGAATTTGATAAGTTGTATGCCAACTTTGACCGCATGGCCAGCCAGTTGCAGGAAATGGTTAGCATGCACAATCGGCTGATCGCCGATATTTCACATGAGTTAAAAACCCCCTTAAGTCGGTTGCAGATGTCAGTCGCGCTGGCCAGAACAGCGCCGCCGGAACAGTTAGGCGCCTATTTCGACCGGGCCGAGAGTGAAGGCGAAAAGCTTGATGAAATGATTAAGCAACTGCTGCAGTTGGCTGAGTGTATTACTCGTTCGCTTGAGTTTACCTGCCAGCAGGAAGAAGTGCCGGCTCTGTTAGAACCCTTGCTCGATGATGCCCAATTTGAGGCTGATGCGTTGAACGTTGAGTTTTCAGTGCAGGCACCCGACAATATTTCGCTCCTTCTCCACAAACGCCTGTTTACCATGGCACTGGAAAACCTGATTCGAAACGCGTTCAAGTATGCGCAACGCCTGGTCAGCCTGAGAGTTTATTTTAAACACGACCATTGCGTGTTCGAAGTCTGTGACGATGGCCCCGGCGTCAATGCTGATGACCTGCCACGTTTACGGACTCCATTCTACCGCGCTGATCAGGCTCGAAGTCGCCAGACTGGTGGAGTCGGTCTGGGTCTGTCGATCGCCCACGAAGCAATGGTTGTGCATGGTGGACGTCTGGGACTGCGTAATCGCCAGCGAGGCGGTTTCAGTGCCAGCCTCCATATTCCTCTTCGTTAACCCCGCTGTTTACCAAAGCTTTGCATTCGTGGACTAGGCAAAGTTTACCCTTTTCGCCAACATAAAGAGCACTTTGTCTTCAGACTGAAATTATGTGGAGCGACGAGTCCAATGAGCAATGCTCCTGTCCTCAAGGGAAGCAGTTTTACCCTGTCTATTTTGCAACTGTTTGATTCAGATACCGACCGGGCGCTTGCCTATCTGGCTGGTAAGGTTTCCCAGGCGCCGGCGTTTTTCGCACAGGCGCCACTGATCTTAAATGTCGAGCAGGTTGAAGGGGATCTAGCCTTTGCGCGTCTGAAAAACGGAATTGAAAAGCTTGGTCTGCATGTGGTTGGGGTGGTCGGTTGTGAGCGCACTGCTCAGCAGGAGCAGGCGTTCGCTGCCGGCATTCCGCGCTTGCGACCGGGTAGTCAGGGCAGTGAACTTGATATTCCAAAAGGGCCTGCGCGCACCGCGAAAGCAAGTAAGGTTGTACGCACGCCAGTGCGTTCCGGTCAGCAAATATATGCCAAAGGGCGTGACTTAGTCGTCCTCGGTCATGTAAGCCATGGCGCCGAAGTCATCGCCGATGGCTCAATTCAAATTTATGGCACCTTGCGCGGCCGTGCTCTTGCAGGTGCGGCTGGAAACGGGGACTGCCATGTGTTGTGTGGCAATCAACAGGCCGAACTCATTTCTATCGCTGGTAATTATTGGCTTAGCGAGCAGATTGATAAGCAATTTTGGCAGCAACAGGTATTGGTCACGCAGCGCGACGATGCGCTGCAGATGGAAACTATTCGCCTCTAACTATTCGTCCATATATAAGGATAACAACTATGGCTCGTATTATCGTGGTAACGTCCGGTAAAGGTGGCGTGGGTAAGACAACGTCCAGCGCCGCTATCGCTTCAGGCTTAGCCTTGGCTGGACATAAAACCGCAGTAATTGATTTTGATATTGGACTGCGCAATCTGGATCTGATCCTTGGTTGTGAACGTCGTGTGGTCTATGACTTCGTGAATGTGTTGAATGGCGAAGCTTCTTTGCAGCAGGCTTTAATTAAGGATAAACGAAGCGAGAATCTGTTTATATTGCCAGCTTCGCAGACCCGCGATAAAGACGCTTTAACTATGGAGGGCGTGCAGCAGGTGCTGAGCGAGTTAGACCAGCTTGGTTTCGAATTTGTCATCTGCGACTCGCCCGCGGGGATTGAACATGGCGCAATGATGGCGCTTTATTTTGCCGATGAAGCCATTATAACGACCAACCCGGAAGTCTCTTCAGTGCGTGACTCGGATCGCATTCTGGGTATTCTCGATGCCAAATCGAAACGAGCGGAAAAAGGGTTGGAACCGGTAAAACAGCATTTGCTGATCACCCGTTACAACCCATCACGAGTCGACGCCGGCGAAATGCTAAGCGTGGACGATATTCTGGAGATACTGAATATTCCGTTGCTCGGTGTTATTCCGGAGAGTCAGTCGGTGCTCAACGCTTCGAACAAAGGCGTGCCTGTGGTATTCGAAGAACAGGCCGACGCCGGCCAGGCGTATCAGGATGCCGTGGCCCGTTTAGTGGGCGAAGACAAACCCATGCGCTACGTGAAAGCTGAAAAGAAAAGCTTACTAAAACGGATATTTGGAGGCTAACGATGTCGTTATTAGATTTTTTTCGCACAACCAAGCCATCCACTGCATCGGCCGCCAAAGAGCGCCTGCAGATTATCGTTGCTGAGCGTCGCCAGCAAGGTGAAGCATTGCCAGCTTATTTGCCGCAGTTAAAGAAGGACATTCTTGAGGTGCTGGCCAAATACGTCAATGCCGACCCTAATATGGTTAAAATTTCGCTCGAACACAGCGATGACAACCTTTCGGTTCTTGAGCTGAACGTGACTCTGCCAGAGGACGATGAATCGGTTTAATCGCACCAGTCATCAAGGTGCTGCTCGCTAAGAAAGCGCTGAATGTCGCCATAGGCAGGGGTCAGAAAACGCAGCGGGCTGCCGAGGCTGGCTATCAGGTCTACATGCCGCGTACGCGGGTAAATGTGAAGTTGTGAGGGCACCCCGAGTTCTGCTAAACGCTGCGCAAAGCGTTCCGAATGCTCAGGGTCAGCGACGCTATCTGCGCGGCCATGCAACAGCAAAGTGCTTGGCATGCTCGCTCCGGCAAGCGCGACAGGGTTTGCCTGATTACCATTTGCCTGGCTGAATTTGTCGGCAACCCGCGAGTGATCGAGGGGTAAATCATAAGGCCCGGACATGAGAATCGCGCCGCCGATTCGCCCCGAGTAGCCCTGCGCCTGCAAGTACTGCGGGTCGGCCGCCACTAACGCAGCGCTATGGGCACCGGCAGAGTGCCCAGCGAGGATAACGGACTGCGCACTGGGGCAGCTCGCGCTGATAGCGCCCTCAAGTTGGCTGACGGCTTTTGCGACGTCATCGATAAACGCCGGAAATTCTACCTCTGGATAAAGACGATAATCAGGAATTACGGTGATATAGCCGAGCCGGGCAAACGCCTGGCCGATAAATTCAAAATCGGCTTTGTCACCGCGTTCCCAGGCGCCTCCATAAACAAACACAACCACCTTTTGCCGCTGTTGCGGGTCATCCGGGTAATAGATATCCATCTGCTGCCGTGAATGGTCGCCATAGGGCACTGATTCAAGGTTATAACTACCGTCAGGGGTCAGGGCGTTGAGCACGGCTGAACCGCTGCAGCCAGTGAGCAGACTAGAGAAGAGTACAACAAAGAGACTAAATAGAGAGCTGTTACGGCGCATGTCACCTGTGGTCCCGGGCAAAGGTATGGGTAGTCTCTATACCCCTGGCAGCGGGAATAGGATCAGTTGATGTGCTGGAATGATAGCAACAAAAAAGCCCGGGGTGCTAGCACGCCGGGCCTTTTGAGTCAGGTTCACAGGTTACCTGTTATTCGTCCTGTTACTCGTCGTCAATTCGCATGGCGCGCAGACGGCGTCCGGCAGCCGCTTCATTGACGTTCAGAATGTGGTCACCAATGCGCTCCAGACGGTTCAGCATGTCCATAAAGATCACGCCGGCACGGGCAGGGTAGTTACCACTTTCGAGGCGAACGTAATGGGTGTCACGGAACTTGTCGCGCGTTTGATCCACTAGGTTTTCTAACTCAATAGCTTTATCCAGCGACACATTCTCTGGATTTTTCGCTACATTGCGATTCATTTCACCAATAGCTTCACGAACTGAATTCATCATTTGCAGCATTTCTTCGGCTGCGTCGTCCGGCCAGCTGGCTTTTGATTCAGTCATCCGTTCAGTCAATTTAGCAATCTGGAAATAGATATCAGCAATCCGTTCCAGATCATTGATCATCGTCTGCATGAAGCGAATGCGTTCGGTCATCGAGTGCTCAAGGTTGGTATGCTCACTGATACGCACCAGGTAATCCGAGATCTCTATTTCCAGCACGTCAGTCACGTCTTCAAATTTGCTGACCTTCTCGATGATCTTGTCGTGTTTAACCTCAGGGTCAAATAGCAGCTCATGAACCGAATCGTGCATCTTTTGAATCACGTCGGTGAATTGCTGAATCTCTTTATTGGCCTGTTCGACAGAGAAACCCGGTGAGGTCATCGGCCCGCCGCTGATATAGCGCAGGTGAAACTCCTCTTCGCCGCCACGATCAGGTTGAATGTATTGCACAAAGCGCACTAAATAAGGCACAAAGGCAAACAGAAGAACCACATTGAGAACGTTAAACGAGGTATGGAACAGTGACAGCGCCAGGGTCGAGTTTTCTCGCGCCGTGGTTGCCGGGTCCATTACCGAAGCAGGGCTGCCGGTAAAGTACTGCACAATATTGTCCATCATGTGCAGGAACGGGAAGATCAGTGCCAGCATCCACAGCACGCCAATGACGTTAAAGAAGAAGTGGAACCTCGCCGCCCTTTTTGCATGCACATTGCCGACCAGGGCCGCTATATTGGCGGTCACCGTGGTGCCTATGTTTTCACCGAGAATCATGGCGGCGGCAATCGGGAAGGTAACCCATCCTTCAAACAGCATGACCAGGGTAATAGCCGTTGCTGCGGACGATGACTGAGTCAGCAGGGTGAGAATGGTCCCCACCAGCACAAACGCCAGCATCGAGAGGAAGCCATAGTCAGTAAAGCTATCCAGAAATGCGAACATCTCCGGGTTTGAATTGATATCTGGCACCGCACCTTTTATGAACTCAAGGCCGATAAAGATAATCCCGAAACCGACCATTGCTTCCGCAATATTGCGCAAACGGTTATTTTTAGAGAACAGGAAGGCAAAGAAAATACCAATAACGGCAAGAGCTATGGGCGTAATCTGAAACTTAAAGCCGAATAACGACACCATCCAGGCAGTAATGGTGGTACCAATGTTCGCCCCCATGATAACGCCGGTAGACTGCACAAAGGTGAGCAATCCTGCGTTAACAAAACTCACCGCCATAACGGTGGTCGTGGTAGAGGACTGGGTAATGGCCGTGGTGCCAAACCCTGTTACCACACCCGTCAAACGGTTGCGGGTCATGCCACTTAAGATACCTTTTAAGCGACTGCCTGCCATTTTTTGCAGACCTTCACTGAATATCTTCATTCCGAAGATGAAAATACCCAAAGAACCAATCAGTTGCAGGAAATCAAATAGTGAGTATGTCATGCGCTATGCCTTACGTATGGGTGAGGGTTGTGCAAAAAGCGCACATTGGTAACCTCAGGCCTTGTACTTGGGTGCGTAGAAGCGCGCATTATATCTGTCATCGTTTTGCAATGAAACGACTTTTCGGCTGCGGTTTTGTTAAATCTTCAGCTCAACGCGGGGAGCGTTCACAAAACTCGCGCACGGAAACGTTTGCCTTTAATTTTATCGCCATTAATGAGCTGCAATGCACGATCCGCTATCCGTCGGTTGACGGCAATGTAGCCCCAGTTGGCCTGTAGCTTAATTTTACCGATATCATCCATCTTTAACGCATTGTCGCGAGTCAGCGCACCGACGATATCACCGGGGCGTAGTTTGTCTTTTTTACCGCCATTAATTTGCAGCGTGATCATCGTCGCCTGCAGCGGCTTGCTATTGCCTTGCTCAATCGGGATCGCACGCATCTGAATAGGTTCAGGCAAGGTATCTTCGAGCAGGCGAACTTTGTAGTCATCTTCCGGGCCAACCAGGGTAATTGCCAGACCTTTCGCACCCGCACGTCCGGTGCGACCAATGCGGTGAGTATGGGTGTCGGTATCGTGGGCCATGTGCACACACAGCACTAAATCGAGTTCACTGATATCCAGCCCCCGCGCCGCGACATCGGTAGCCACCAGAATACGCGTACTGCCATTGCTGAACTGCACCATGGTCTGGTCACGGTCACGTTGCTCGAGATCACCATGCAGCGCTAATGCGCTGTAGCCGTTGGCGCGTAAACTATCGTTCAGTTGCTGTACTTCACGTTTGGTATTGCAAAAGACAATGCAGTTGTCCGGCTGGTGCGCCTGCAGCAGGTGCATAACGGCCAGTGTCGCCGGCATAGTGGCGAGACTGTAAAAGCGTTGTTCAATATCCGCTGCCACCTGCTCGGTTGCGATCGTCAGTTTGACTGGCTCACGGGTGACACGGCCAATCAGTTTATCCATCCCTTTAGGGTAGGTGGCACTAAAAAGCAGGGTTTGGCGTGCAGCTGGGGTGGCCTCAATGATTTTCAGAATGTCATCCTGAAACCCCATATCGAGCATGCGATCGGCTTCGTCTAAAACCAGCGTATTGATTTTGGAGCAGTCGAGTTGCTGCTGGCTTAAATGGTCCAGTACCCGACCAGGCGTACCCACCAGCACATGAGCACCATGCTGTAACGAGGTTGCCTGGGCACGGGCTGGTACACCGCCGCACAGGGTCAGCAGCTTCAGGTTCGCCACGTTCTTCGCCAGTTTACGGATCTCAGTAGCCACTTGTTCAGCAAGTTCGCGGGTAGGACAGAGCACCAGTGCCTGCGGAGAGAAAAGGTTTATATCGACATTGTTCAGTACACCCAGTGCAAAGGCAACGGTTTTACCAGTGCCTGTGGCCGCCTGCACAATGACATCGCTACCACGCAGAATAACCGGCAGACTGGCCGCCTGTACGGCGGTTAGTTGGGTATAGCCAGCATCACTCAGGCCATCCGCCAGGGCAGCAGGTAGATGGAGCTGTGAAATGTCTGCAGCGTCTGCTGATGGGGAGTCTGTCGAAGCGGAGCTGGTCTGGCTAAAGTCTGTCATGGCGGGCATTCATTGCAAATTATCGGGCGCATATAGTAACAGAATTCGGCGTGGAACGATGGTAATTGAGACAGATTTAATCCGGGGCACTAAAATCACACATATATTGTTGACAATCATTCTCATTATCATGTAACTTCACCGCCAGCTTAGAATAGACCTGGAGAACTTATGTTACCTCACTTTTTATCTCGTCCCTCGAAAGTCGCGACTGCTGTTCTGTTAGCGACTCTCCCGTTAACTGCCGTAGCCGAAACTTCAGACGCAGCGGATCAGCCAAATGGTGAGCCTCGTGCTGTGATGCCGACCATCGAAGTGATTCGGGTGTCAGGTTTTTACGCCCCTCATCGCTCAGACGAGACAGGTACGGTAGTTCTGATAGATCGTGAAGACATTGAACGCATTCAGCCATTGTCGACTGAAGATATTCTGCGCCGTGTCCCTGGCATTAACGTGAAGAGTGAAGAAGAGACCTCCATCGTTGCCAACTTTGGTATTCGTGGCCTGTCTGCGAGCGAGTCGAAGTCGCTGGTGCTTGAAGACGGAGTGCCAGTGGCGCCAGGTTTGTTTATCGGTAATGACCGCTATTTTAATCCGCGTATTCAGCGTATTGAGGGTGTTGAAATCCTCAAAGGTTCAGCGTCACTGCGCTACGGACCGTCAACTATTGGTGGGGTGGTTAACTACCAGACCCGAACACCGGATGACGGAGTTCAGGTGAGCGCCCGTGCCGGCTCGTTCAATATGCAGGAAATGACCGTCGAAGCGGGCAGCCGCACCACGTCAGGTGACGCCTACGCTGGTGTTGTTGCGACCCATTCCAGCAGCGACGGTTTCATGGACAAAGGGTATGACATGACCGACCTGATGTTTAAGTCAGGTGCAGTGCTTTCCCCGAATCAACGGGTGGGTATGAAGTTTTCCTACCATGAAAACGATGCCAATATTTCCTATCGTGGCTTGTTGCTCGATGATTACCGTGCGGGTGAAACTTATAACCCTGCGCCAGACGATTATTACCTGACTGACCGGGTCGCCTTTGATGCCAATCACGAATTACTCTTGGGCAACAGTGCGAGCCTGAAAACACTGGTCTACTGGAGCGATGTTTCACGGGACTACTGGCGTTATGGAGTGGACTCAGATGCCTCAGATCTGGCCGGTCGCTGGGTCTACAATGATGACGTGACGGGTAACAACCGTTCGTTCGAACGTTTCGGCATCGAAACTCGCCTGCGTTTCGACGGTACCATTTTAAGCTTGCCTGCACAGAATGAACTGGGTCTTCGTTATATGAACGAAGAGTCTGATGACCGCCGCATTCGTGCGACCCGTGAGCAAGACCGCACTGGGCCAAATGACCGTCATCGGGTGGATTCTGCAGACAGCTATGCAGCCTATGCGCAAACCCGCATTGAGCTAAGTGACAGACTGGCTGTTACCCCTGGTATCCGGGTTGAATCGTACCAGCAGGAACGTTTAATTCTGACTGAGAACAATGCCACAGCCAAAACTACCAACACTGAGTATTTGCCAGGGGTTGGGGTTACCTTTGACGCCACTTCATCGGCGCAGGTCTACGGTGGTGTTTATCGCGCATTTTCACCGGCGACCAACGGCGTTGCACTGGACGGCCTGACCGATCAGGACCTGGACGGTGAACGTTCAAACAACTTTGAACTTGGTCTGCGTGGCACGCTGGAACAGCTTGATTATGAAGTTGCCGCTTTTTATATGGACTTCACCAATCAGGTCGTGACCGGTAACACCAATCCGAACTTGTCGCAGTCAAATGCAGGTGAAACCGAGCACTATGGTATTGAAGCTATGCTCGGCTACGATCTGGGTAGCGGTTTGCGCATTGACAGCAATGCAACCTGGGTTCCAACATCGGAATTTAAATCAGGTGATTTCAGTGGTAACCGACTGCCTTATGCTCCAGAAGTCGTGGCGAACCTGGCTGTAAACTACAACTACAACAGCTTTGATGTCACCTTGAACATGCATCATCGCGGCGAGCAATATGGTGACCCAACCAACCAGGTCGAATTGCCTGAGGGCGCGGGTGGCGGTATTTGGGGTGGTTTGATGCCAGCTTACACTGTGTATGACTTCACCTCGCAATATACCGTGAATGACCAGCTTACCTTGTTTGGTTCAATTAAGAACCTGACTGACAAGCGTTATATCTCAGGCCTTCGCCAAGGTATTTACGTAGGTCCTGAACGTTCATTTGAATTGGGCCTTCGTTACAGCTTCTAAGACCCCAATGACCAACCCGAAAAACGCCGCTTATATAAGCGGCGTTTTTTTGTTTAGAGAACAAAATGTTTAGGAGCAAAAAAAGCCGGGATACTAGCCTGTAAGTAGTATCCCGGCAAACTTCCCGCACGTTGAGTGCGCCCTTCATTTATGTGAGCAGGCTCCAGGGAGAGTACTGGGCTGCGAACACATGACTACGATAACTCACTCACAAATGATAATCAATATCATTTGCATCTTTATTTTGCTTTCTTGTCTGAACAAGGAGTGGCTTAAACTCAGTCACCCTTGTGTTGGTCGCATCAACTGATCATTGTTACGCCTTTATGCGTTAAGCTGGCAGGCGAAAATAAGAAATCAGAGAGGAATCAGCATGAAAAAAACAGCAACCATGAAGGCCGTGGCGGTATTGCTTAGTGCCACCGCCGCGGTGAGTCTAAATGCGCAGGCGGACGTCACTTATGCAGATCAGGAAAAACTGCATGAGATCGCAACCGCGCCATCGGCCGAACGTATCGAGCAGGACATCGAAACCTTAGTCAGCTTTGGCACCCGCCATACACTGTCCGAAACCGAGTCAGATACCCAGGGAATCGGCGCGGCCCGGCGCTGGATTTTCGAAGAGTTTGAGCGTATTTCAGAAGCATGCGGAGGCTGTCTCGAAGTCTATTACAGCCGTGATGTAATATCGGACACCCCCCGCATTGAAGACCCTGCAGAGGTGGTCAGTGTGGTCGCGATTCAGCGCGGAACGACGGATCCGGACCGCTACGTGATGATGTCCGGTGATATTGATTCGCGTGCCAGTGACGTTATGGATTCTACCTCAGACGCACCGGGCGCAAACGACAATGCATCAGGCGTCGCTGGCACCCTGGAAGCGGCACGTGTGCTTAGCCAGCACCAGTTTAATGGCTCTATTGTCTATGCTGCACTGGCAGGCGAAGAGCAGGGCCTGTTTGGTGGCCAGATCCTGGCGCAACAGGCAAAAGACGACGGCTGGCTGCTTCATGCGGTGCTTAACAACGACATGATCGGCAACATTTCGGGTATTAACGGGGTCACCGACAATACTACAGCGCGTGTATTTGCTGAGGGCACACGCATGAACGAAACGGCAGAAGAAGCGCGGATGCGCCGCTTTACCGGCGGGGAAGTAGACTCCCCAAGTCGTAATCTGGCCCGTTACATTGACTGGATTGCGGACCGCTACATTCCTAATCTCGACACCATGGTGGTTTATCGCCTGGATCGTTTCGGCCGCGGCGGACATCACCGCCCGTTTAATGACTTAGGCTACCCGGGTGTGCGGATTATGGAGACCAACGAGCATTATGATCGCCAGCACCAGGATTTGCGCAACGAAGACGGCCGTCATTTTGGTGATACCATCGAGTACGTTGACTTCGAGTATGCAGCCAAACTCACCGCATTGAATGCAGTCACGCTGGCCAGCATGGCCTGGGCGCCGGCACCACCGACGGGCGTCGAAATTTCAGGCGCAGTCAGCGCCAACACCACGCTGAAATGGGACCAGCCTCGCTCCGCAGAGGACGCTAACATCAAGGGCTATAAGATTTACTGGCGCTACACAGACCAGCCACAGTGGCAGTTCAGCCGTGAAGTAGGCAAGGTGACTGAATTCACACTAGAGAACGTGGTCATTGATAATTACTTCTTTGGCGTTGCCAGCGTCAACAACGAAGGCATCGAAAGTCCGGTGGTATTTCCGGGCGCTGCCGGTACCTTCGAAATCGACTAGGACAGTCAGGCAGGAGCAGGCGCAATTGCCTGCTCCCGCTAATGACCAATGATACCGCGGTAGATATTCAATTAGCCGCGCTGAGTGCACGTTTTGTCATTGCAGTCAGAATTTATCTTTAGTAAGGTCAATAACATACTAATAACGTGCGCCAGGGATATCAGGCATAGCGACACAGCAAAACGAGCACGCTCAGTTTGTTTTCCAAGGGAAAGAGCCTCCTCACAGTATAACCTTCGCTATATCAACCACCTGACTCGCTACCTGCTCGTAAACCCGGGCTGCAAAGTGTGCGTGCTCAATATACAAATGTTAGAGCAAAAAAGTAATGAGGCAATAGCGAGTAATGGAAATACCAACTCTAGTATTGGAATACATTAAAACACTTATATGGCCGCTATTGATTCTGTTCGCCTTAGTTTACTTTAAAGGCACCATTGAATCGTTGCTCGAAAAGTTAGTTGAGATAAATGTTGGTGGCGAGAAGGGATTCGCGCTTAAGCTTAGAGCGGCCCAGAAAATCGCGCATGATCTGAGCTCCATAGAAGCCGAGACGCCTTTAGTGCCAGAGGAATCGAATATTATTCTTTCCTTGCCTGACGAAGCATTTCTTTATCTAAGCTCACTAGCTAAGAAACCGGTTAAATCGATATATTACCCAGCCTCAGGAGGAGAGCTTCGAAGCTTACACGCTTTAGCTGACTATGGTGTAATGAAACAAAAAAGCATGTCCGAATTTGAGCTTACTGAAATAGGTCAAACACTGGTGTCTAGCCTAGAAAAGCTCTAACAAAAACATTAACTACGCGCCTTCGGTGCCGGACGCTCGTACCTCGCGCCGGTTATGTTGGCGTTATGTTCCCGAGTTACCCACAAACAGTAGACACCTTCTATAGTTAGGTAGCCCCTAGCAGGAGGTGTTTCATGACCAAGAAACGGCAGGCATATACCGAGGAATTTCGTAGGGAAGCAGTACGCCGAGCGGATCAGCCCGGCAACACGGCAGCATCCGTCGCCAAAGAAT
Source organism: Aliidiomarina soli (assembly GCF_003986975.1). Taxonomy (GTDB): domain Bacteria; phylum Pseudomonadota; class Gammaproteobacteria; order Enterobacterales; family Alteromonadaceae; genus Aliidiomarina; species Aliidiomarina soli. Next base: position 558,763 of record NZ_PIPO01000003.1, read on the forward strand.
TGGGATTGCATCCCGGTCAGATCTACAACTGGCGGCGACAGTTCACCCGGCTTT
>NZ_PIPO01000004.1 GCF_003986975.1 Aliidiomarina soli
ACGTTGAAGTTGCAACAGCTTGTTGAAGTTGAACCAAATTTGTCTGGCGGCCATAGCGACGTGGAACCACCTGAATCCATTCCGAACTCAGTAGTGAAACATGTCAGCGCCGATGGTAGTGTGGGGCCTCCCCATGTGAGAGTAGGACACCGCCAGGCATCCAAACGAAAGAAACCCCAGCCAACCGGCTGGGGTTTTTTCGTTTGCGTAGCACTAAAGCAGGCGCGGGGCTTGAATCTTGAATGGGTCCCCGGCGAGTTGACGTACCAACCATACTGCCCCCATTCAAGATTCAAGCCCCGCGCCTGGTCTGCCCATCCCCAAACCGAGCACCCATCCACGCACCGACAGCCAATCCAAGCACCACCCTCCCCCGCAACCCCCCAATCTATGCTAACCTATTCATGTAGTTAATATTTTCCTTAAGGGAGTCAGACCATGAAGAAACTAATATTGGGTGTTATACCAGCGTTGATGCTGAGTGCATGTGGTGAAAGCGGTACCGCCGATGTCCTACATCAGGCGGGCATTGAAGAGTACACCACCGCGATGGTAGCAACAGAAGGAAACGACGTAACAGGCATGGTGACGTTTCGCCGAACTGGCGACGGTATAGCGGTTACCGCGCACATTGAAGGGTTACAACCTAACCAGCAGCATGGCTTCCATATTCACCAGTACGGCGACTGCAGTGCTCCGGATGGTACCTCTGCAGGTGGTCATTTTAATCCGGAGTCCACTCGCCATGGGGGTCGTGACCACGATGAACGCCATGTTGGCGACCTCGGCAATTTAGAGGCAAACGAAAATGGCGAAGCCCATGTTGAGTTTATTGACGATCGTCTGCAAATGGATGGCCCGCACAGTATTCTTGGTCGGGGTGTCATTGTTCACGCTCAGGCTGATGACTTTGAAAGTCAGCCAACAGGGGATGCTGGTAGCCGCCTTAGCTGCGGTGTCATTGGCGTTGCAGACTGAAGCTGAATTCAGAGTAAATAAAAACCCCTCCTGATGAGGGGTTTTTTTATTATTAGTTACGCTCAATCGAATAGAAGAAATCAGCACCGCTTCGTTCGTTACCAGTGTGCGATTCGAAGTTAAGGTTGTCTGTTAACCGATACATAATGAAGAATGTACTGACCGGTTCGACCAAGCCTACCCCGTACTTGATATACAAACGAGATGAAATTTGTTTGCCAATATAGAGTGAGGTTGATTCAAAGGTATCGCCTGCATCCAGACTGATCTCATCAACACCCAAGGTGTTAGTTAGTCGCTCACCGAGTCGGTTACCGCCGCTCATACCTAAAGCAAGAGTAGCCCGGGCCAGCATATTCGCTTCACCGGTGTCGCTTTGTCCTGGTCCCCGGCCAAATAAAAGGTAGGACAGAATGGCACTGTCCTGCATGTTTGGCGAACTAAATAAGTTGAATGTCGGGTTCTGTAATGTCCCGCCTACCCTTGCACCAGCGGTAACACTGTCCATTTCGATACGACGTTCTACGCGCAGATCGAGTCCAGGGTTGGCGACCGGCCCGCCGGTGAAAATAAGTCGGCCCCGTTCTATATTGAGGTTCTGTCCATAGATTTCATATTCACCCGTGGCAACGTCGATATTACCCACAGCAGATGTTTCCTGGCCAGGTTGTTCAATGATTCTTAGCTGACCGGTAAGTCGGCCTTCAAAGCCATAGGCACTAACCTGAACGTCATCTCCCAGGCGAACGGTAAGATCCATATCGAGCGGTACTGCGGTGGCATCCATGTCATATTCAGTGCCGTCGCGTCCGATAAAAACCGTATCTGATGAGATGGAATCGACCGTTTCAAAATCGGGAGGGGTAATTCGGGCGCTAGGTACATCTACTGATCCTCGCAGACGTATAAGCTCAGGCGTATATTCGATTTCGAGTTGAGGTGCAATGGTGACCTTAAGATCGCGGGTGTTCAACGCGGGAAACGCATCGCCTTGCACACTTACCTGCGCGCGTTGTTGCTGTAAATTATAGCTCCCTTCAATGCTGACTTGCCCTTCCCCTGCATCTACTGAGCCAGTGAACTGAAACGGTTCCTGGGCAGCACTGGGCGCTTCTACGCTCATATTCAGATTGCGTAAATCGAGACCGGTAGCAGGGATCTCCGCATGTCCATCGCGTAGCTCTAGTCCGCCACCGACATTTAAATCATTTATAGTTCCTGAAAAATCGAGACGTCCGTTGAGGTTGCCAGAAATGTTCTGAACCTCTGGAACTACTGCGGAAATTAAGGTTAAACGTTGTACGTCGATGCCAACGTAGCCCTCGAACTCGCGGTCAGGCGTTAGCACGTCGAAGATATCGAATTCCGCTTCCACACCGCCTTCGAGTTGCTCTGAAAGCAGCTGAACGTAAACCTCAAGCTGCTCCTGGCCACCCTGAATACGCAGCACTTCGCCTCCATCGAGGTCAACGCGGAGGTCTTGAGTAGGGATCTGGACGGATGAATCGGAAATGGATAGACGAACGTCACTTTGTAGCTGGTCGTCTTGCAGACCGAGGTCGGCGAACAGGCTGAATTCACCCAGAATATTGAAATCCTCAGGAAACCAGGGCGCGAACATCTGATAGGGTACGTTTTCGGCGGCCACTTGCAAAGTCGTGTTGTTCGAGTCTCGTTGCCACTCCGCCTGAAGACATATTTCAGACTCTCGGGATGCTATTAAAATACAGCTTTGGCCCAGTTCTACGGCCCGCTCTGACAGATGCAACGGAGCCGGTTGCGTCAGACGCCATCGACCAAGTTCAGGATAACGAAGCTCCAGTTCCTGCAGTTCACCTTGCCAGGTAAACTGCTCCCGAGACCAGCGACCCTGCAGCTGTGTGCGCATCGTTAGCTGGTCGTATTCGACGTCGAGCGCAACCTGATGTGGTTGGTTGGAGCTTTGCTGTAGGGTTAAATTAACCTGTTCAATCTGGTGTTCGGCAATGGCTACATTAGAGACCTGCAGTGAACCTGTTGGTAAATTTTCAAAATCTGTATTCAGGTCAAGATTCAGCTCAACAGTGCCTATTGCGTAGTCGCCGTAGGCGAGGTCAGCGCCGTTAACTTCGACGTGTAGAACAGGGGCGCCGGGATCACCACTTAAGCGGCCGCTGGACTGCAATTGTCCCTGAGCTTGAGAATACAGACTTTCGATGTTGGGCACTTGCAGGGTCCAGCTTAGTGTCAGATCGTCCGGACCGTAACGACCATCGGCTTGTAGTAAGGCATCGCCGAGCTGCAATTCAAAGTCGTTGGCCTGGATGCGGTCACCGTCGATTTCAATTTCGCCACGGCCACTAACCTCGGAGGAATCGAGGGTACCACTCAGGCTTTCAATGGAGGCAAACACCTGCAGGGTGTCTGTGTAGCGTCCTTGGGTAGTGATATGGGTATTAAGGTTCCCGGTCACTTGGTCAGTTAAACCTTCTAACTCCAAATTATCAACGCGAACTGCCAGGTCCCAACGTAAATCCGGTTGCCACAGAAAACTGCCGTCGATCGCTATTTCGCCCTGACCCGTTGCAGCACTGACACTTAACTGTGACGCCCCTTGTTGATCGCCTTCAGCCTGAAGGGAGAACTCAGATAACGTAAAGCCAAGAAACTCTACTTCACCCTGAATATCAACCTCCAGCTGCTCGCCGAGTTGGGCAAATCCACTCAGGTTGAACTCTCCATCGTTGCTGTCCACTTCTGCTTTAAAGTGGTCAATGTCGAGCCTTTGATCGGCATAGGTGAACAGTCCATCGAGGTCGACACGACCCTGGGTCACACTATCTAACCAACCTGATACTTCAATATCGAGTTGCTCAAGGTTACCCTCTCCAGCAATGCTCACGTCAAGGTCGTTGATTACATCGTCCGTCGCGGCAAGGGATAACTGGGTCAGGTGGAGGTTGGCTTGCCAGCGTAACCCTTCTGCTTGCAGATAGTTGCTTAGCTCTGCAGTCAGTTCACTATCGGCGATACCTTCAGTCGTGGTGGTAAGCTTCACTTGGTCCAGATCTCCATTCGCTTCAGCGACCAGAGTCAGTTCACCGGTATCGCCCAGATCAAGGGTCGCCTCGGCGTTCAGATCAAAGGGGTAGCGTCCTCGTGTATCGACTTCCCCGTAAAGAGTGACCATTCCCTGTGGCGCTTCAATCTTGAGGTACTCGATGTGCTGTTGGCTGCCCAGGCTTTGTGCTCGTAGTTCAATGGTATCCACCTGCTGCGTGCTGCCGTTACTGTGAATCCTGATGTTACGAAGTGCCACATGCTCGAGCTGGATATTTACCGGCAGATTAATATCGGGCGGTTGAAAAGGCTCTTGAGAGCTGTCTTCTGTTTCCTCGCTCGGCGGCAACTTTAATTGCATGGCGCTGAATTCAAATGACTCAACATGTAGTAAGCGCTTACCTAGCTGAGTCGGCCTCCATTCCAAATGTACATCGGAAATATCCAGTTCGAGTTCACCTTGCTGATAACGAACCTGCCTCAGGTTGAGTTCGCCGAGCAGATGGCCATCAAGGTGTTCGACTTCAAGCGTGCCTGGTGCCAGTTTACTGGCCAGGCTGAAGGTTGCCCGGGTACCGGTTTCAGTCCCCAGTAACAGCAGAATAGCGACCACAAGGCTGATCAGTAGCGAGACTAATACAAGCAGCCCAACACCGGTGTAATGCAGCGTACGTTTAATGGCAGGCTTCATAAGTCCGGCCCTAAAGTAAGGTGTAAGCGCACATTGCTGCCTTCCGGACTGAAACCATGAGCTAGATCGATACGAATGGGCCCCACCGGACTTTGCCAGCGTACCCCAAAACCTGCGCCGTGGCGGAAGGCGGTCGAAATATCGTTGAAGGCTTTACCTGCGTCCCAAAACGCAGCGACCCGCCAGTTTGGCTTAAATTCATAATCGGCTTCGAGGCTGGTGACGATCAAATGACGTCCACCGCGCATGAATCCTTCGTCATCGCGTGGACCTACTTCACGATAGCCATAGCCACGAATGCTTGAGTCACCGCCTGCATAAAAACGCAGAGAGGTGGGGATACGCGAAAAATCAGAAGAAACAGTGGTGCCAAGATCAGCGCGGGTGAGTAAGCGAAAACGGTCCATAAAGGGAACCACCAGCTTTCCTCCCAGGGAAACCTGGAAGAAATTGGTACTGGAGAGCACTTCTTCGGTGGCGCCACGTAAGCCAAGTGAGGTACGAAAGCCCTCTTGCACATCGAGTCGGTTCGGTGTGTGTACGCGATCCCACTGAATGCCCGGGATTAAGAACTGGGTATCGCGGCGCTCTCCGGAAAGCTCATCTCTCTCATCTTGCCAGTCCAGACTGATGGTACGCTGGGTGCGATCGAGTTGATGCTGCCAGCTTACCCCCACGTTAATTAATTCGGAACGGGTGGTTGAGGTGTCTTCGTCACTCCACGCGGCACGGACAATATACTGATCGGTCTGCGGTTGAGCACCCGGAATAATGTAGTTCGTACCGACCGCAGAAACCAATTCGGAAATTTGGAACTGGGTATTAAAACGATGCCCGCGGCGGTTTACCCAGCGTCGATTTTGTTCAAAGCTAATGCGAGCCCCCGTATCGGTGCCGTAGCCAATACCAGCACGATAATGAGTGCGCTTATTTGGCTCCAGGGTGATATCAATGGGAACCTGATAGTCTTCGCTTGTTTCGTCCCAAAGCGGCTGAATTTGCACCCGGCTGAAATAATTACTGTCGGCGAGGCCCATTTGCAGCTCGACCAGTTCCTCGGAGGTAATGTGCTCGCCTTCTTCGAACTGCACAAAGCGCTGTAAAATTTCTTCGTCAAGTTGTGATTCACTGAAAGTGACCCGGCCAAAACGATGACGCGGTCCCGAGTCAAAGTGAAGGATAACATCTGCTGCATAGTCGCCCATATCGAGGCGCAGCTCGCTTTGTTCGAAACTGGCATTGCGGTAGCCGCGGTCTGCCGCCAGGGACCGTAGCCGACTTTTCGCATTCTCGTAGTTGCGATGGTGAATGCTTTGGCCGGGTTGAATCGGAAGGTCGCTCAGAAGGCGGGAAAAGGCGGCGTCGTCCTGAGCATCGCCAATGAGGCGGATATCGACCTCACGGATCGGCATCGCTTCACCTGTTTCGATACGGTAGGTTGCTCGCCATCCTTCGTCATGGCGTTGCAGTTCGCTATCGACGTTGCTGCGATAATAGCCGGCCGGTGCCAGGGCGCGACGGATTTCCTGTTCAGCTCTGCGGTGAAGGTAGCGCACCCGCCCCGGGCCTGGTGCAGCCTGATTGTGATAGGCGTAAATAGAAAGACGGTTGCGGACATTGGTTAGCAATTGTCCACTGACCCCCTCAATGACAACCTGGAGTTGGGGCTCTGCTTCATCTTCGTCCTGCGCTGTGACTTGCAGGGACAGTACCATCAAACAAATTGTCCCGAGTGAAAGCCACCACAGTTTCATGTCATTACCTTATTCAGAGTTTATACGACTGCGCCTCTTTATACGCCTCCACTGCCTTTTCACTGTGCCCTGAAGCGAGGTAGGCATCGCCAAGCAGTCGATAGTAGTAGGGCGTACTATGCAGACTTAGCGCCGTTCTGAGTGCTCGCTGGGCAGGTTCTGAGTCACCTTGCTGCAGATACAACACTCCGAGTAACGCGATGGCATCCGCATCTTGTGGCGCCCCTTTTATATACGCTTCAATATAGCCAGTCAGGTCACTGGCTGTCTGCCAAGTATGTGTAAAGGGTGAGTATAGTAGCTCTGCAGGCGTCAGGTACTGCTTTTGCAGACCTTTTATTAATACGCTCTGGCTTGCGCTTTGCTCTCCTCGCTGGTCGAGTACCGCGGCATAGGCCAGGCGAACTAATGCACGCTGGCGGGATTTTTTGTGTAGCGCGCGCCAACGCTGTTGTAAATCAGGACTGGAGGAGGCAGCAGTGAAATAGCCGATCACCGCTTTTCTTTGATACTCAGATAATAAAGTCGAGAGCAGTGCCCGGTCGTTTTCTAAGGCGGGCAATAGTTCGAAAAGTAACTCATGGCGATTATGACGCAGATAAAACGCGGCCGCCGCACGTGTTACCCCGGTATGGCCGGGATGTTCTGAAAGTAAGCGTTTAAACGCAGTAACACCAGCATCGGGTGCAGAGCTGGCGGCATGCTGGATCTGCAGTGCCAGAAGCGGATTTGCTTTGTCGCTGGCTTGTTCAAGCAAGCGACGTTCAGTGTCGTCATCTTTCAGTAACCGTGCTGAGGTGGCTGCAAGCAATAGAGCATCATGTGGTTCTTTAAGCAGACTGGCTGCACGTTCGGCATGTTTCTGCGCCTGCTCGTAGTCACCCGCTGTTAGTTGCTGCAGCGCCTGAGTGAACTGCTCGTGGGCTTTACGCTCACGACGCTGGCTTGCCCAGCGGGAGCCGCGCCGGGTGCTGCGGACTATCTTTTTAATTAACCAATCTAGCAGCCAGATGAGTAGCACCGCCGCAAGGATTAACAAAACCAGCACCACGACGCTGGTTTCTATCTGATACCCGGCCATCACAATAAGCACATAACCGGTTTGCCCGGAAAATAACGGCCCAGCGATGAACCCGGCTAGAACTATAAGGAGCAAGATCAGGGCTTTAACCACTAGTTTGCTCCTTCAAGTCGGTCATCTACTGCATCTTTAAGCATTGCTTCAGAAAGTAACCGTGTCGGGTAGTCAGGTTCTAAATCGTGCTCACTCAGTTGCCGTAATTCAGTGGCTAACTCTTGCACTCGTTGGCTTTCGATATCGAAATAGCGCTCTATCCAGTCTGCTGTCTGGCGTAATGCTTCACGGTAATTAACCGTTTGCCGTTGCATCAATGCCTGCTGGGCTAACTGCAATTGCAGTTGCAACTGGCTTACCAGTAAGCTCCGCTGCTCATGACCAAGCTGCATTGCTGGCAGTTCATCAGTGCGCTGAACGCGAATGAAGTCGTCGGTGAAGGAGTCCCAGGCTTTGGCAAGGTTGTTGCGCCATTCCGAGAAGTCTCCACTGATATCATTGTTGGTCTCTGCAGGTTGATCCAGTTGCGATTGTTGCTGATTGAATGGCAGGTCATGGATCTGACGGCGCATCGAGCTTAAGCGAATAGCAAGTTCTTCCAGATTGGGTTCTTCGATGTTGTCGAGCAAATCAATGTCTGCCTGCAATTGCTGGCGCAGCGGAATCAAACTCCGCTCATCCGCGTCGCGCAATAATTCGTCGGCTCGTTGCAGTAAACGAATCGCGGTTGGCCGGTCCATATCCAGCCACAGCGTTCGGCCTGCGGCCATGACCAGGTCCCGTGCTTCAACCAGGTAAAGGTCCTGCGACATGCGCATGCCTGAACTATCTAAATCCTCTTGCAGCCGCTCTAATTCATTGCGTTGCTGGGAAAATTCGTCATGCATCGCCTGGCGTTCTTCCGCCTGTTCTTCCCGTCGTTGGTTCGCCTCTCGTTCGCGCTCCTGTTGCAATCGGCTCATGCGTTCATCGAGACTACTTTGCAGGCCCCGGAAAAGATCGCCTTCCAGTCTTTCCTGCGCCCGGGCTGACGATTCAATCCGCTCATTCAGCGTTTGTAACTGAGCGTTGGTCTGCGCCCGATAACTCTGCTGCTGCGTCCATACCCAGTAGTTTCCTCCCGCGAGTATGACGACGCACACTAACAGGATGAGGCTGAATAAGAGGTAAAAGCGACTACGGGGAGCCGGCTCAGTCGGCTTGGCAGAATGTTCGGTGCGGTCAGAAGATTGACTGGTCACGGTTTTAGTCTCTTTAGTTTGCAGGTCTTGAATGGTCGTCACCAATGCGTTCGTGGTGGCATTCTGGGCCTTATGTACATGTGTGGTCTTGACCCCTTGCTGGGTCAACGCATCGTGCAGGCGCTGACTGGAAACGACCCAGTTTATACTGCGCGCCCATTGCAGCCCGTCATCAATGAGATCGGCAAAAAATAAATCCAGTTGCTGCACGCTGGTGACCACGGCGATATCCACCTGTTGCTGCCACTCTGGAAGTTTCGTCGAGATATTCGGATGCAACGGGCTGCGCTGGTAGACCTCCAGCGTCTCAACACTGGCACCTCGCTGGCGCAGTGTATCGGCAATCAGGGTACGACCGTCTTTACCGGTAACAAATAACCAGTGCTGGTGATCCAGTTTACCTAATTCGTCGAGGGCGAGTAGTGACTCGCCGGTATGCTCGGGCGCCGGGTAGGTGACCGCTTGATGAGTAGCGGCAACGAGACGCTCAGCGGTGCCACTGCCGACACAGTAATAACGGCCTTTTGGCCAGGTAAGTTTGTGCCCGCTAAGCTGCTGATCGAGAAAACCAACGGCCGTCGGGCTGACCACGACAATGCCGTCATAGGTATCAGCAAGCTGCGCCAATACCTCGTCGGATAAGGTGATCTGTTGAGTTTCAATCACCGCATGACGAAACACCTGATAGCCTTCGCTGGACAGAGTTTGCTCAAGCGCATTGGCCTGATCATGCGGTCGGATTAACAGAACACCGGTGGTCATAGCTCAGGCCTCGTTACTTTCGTAGACGTCGCGTAAAATTACACCAGCACCACGGGACAGCAGGTCATCGGCAAGCGCGGTGCCTAAGTCTTCAGCGTCAGCTTTATTGCCGCGGATCTCACCACGAACAATTTCACTTCCGTCAGGGCGGCCGACCAGGCCGCGCAAATAAATTTCGTCGCCGTGCAGTTCAGCAAAGGCTCCGATAGGAACCTGGCAGCCTCCTTCCAGACGTCGGTTCATGGCCCGTTCTGCGAGCACACAAATACGGGTGATCTCGTGTTCCAGCGGTTTCAGGTAAGCCTTGACGCGATTATCGTCACTGCGACATTCAATACCTAAGGCACCCTGACCATTGGCCGGCAATGACTCCTCTGCGGGTAAGCGCATGCGGATCCGCTCACCAAGCTCGAGCCGAACCAGTCCCGACGTCGCCAGGATAATGGCATCGAACTCACCTTCATCGAGCTTGCGTAAACGGGTTTGCACATTGCCCCGTAAATCTCTAATCCGCAGATGCGGAAACCGTGCTGCGATCTGGCAGCGGCGGCGCAGGCTGCAGGTGCCGACCACGGCCCCCTCTGGCATCTGCTGTAAATTGTCGTACTGATTCGAAACAAAGGCGTCGCTGGGCTCTTCACGTTCACAAATAGTGAACAGCTCAAGACCAGGTGGGAACTCAACCGGCAGGTCTTTCATTGAGTGGACGGCCAGGTCAGCACGGCCTTCGATCATGGCAACTTCAAGTTCTTTGACAAACAGTCCTTTGCCTCCGATTTTCGCCAGCGGGGTGTCCAGAATAACGTCGCCGCGCGTGCTCATTGGCAACAACTCCACCTGCAACCCCGGATGTAGCGCTTCCAGACGTGCCTTAATATGTTCTGCCTGCCATAAGGCAAGCGCGCTTTTGCGTGTTGCAATGACCAGTTTATCGTTTTTGCTCATGAACCTGCTCTACTACTTAAAGAATGAGGCAGCACGATTAGCGCTGCACCTGGAAGTTATACTCTACCAATTCATCACCACCGTCATTGACCACACGCACGGTCCAGTCGCCTTCTTCCAGATGACTGATCTGTTTAGTGGAATAGGTGCGCCAGCTGTTACTGCCGACGGCAAGCTCAATTTCAGCATCCAGTTCGCCATTGCGGTACCAGCGGTGAGTAATACCGCGACCATCGTGATTAACCATATGGGTGAAAAAAGCCAGACGGTCGAACTCTTCACCGCTGTGAGTGTAACTGCTGCCGAGGTCATCAACGGGTTCGCGATTTTCTACTGCAGTGGTTAGTACAGCGCGTTCAACATATTGTTCATTAAGAGTGACGTGGTTGGTTTCGGAAGCCGTCACAACAGAAAACTGGAACAGGAAAAGTAAAGAAAGTGAAATTGTCGCGAGTTTGTTTAGCATCATCTAAGTCCTTGTATTGGGCAGCCACCATGAGTACCACTTTAACTTGCCTGGCTGTCATTGAATAGCCGCGTGAATAGCCACACGAAAACCCCTGGAGTCGGGTGACAAATGCCCCTTTGAATGCGATTATAGGTCCTTTGCCGTCTTAAGTGTAACGCGAGCTATGATAAAACGCATCTTCCACCTGGTAACTGTTGTTTCCGTTGTTTCGGTCCTTGCTGGCTGTGGACAAAAAGGGCCGCTTTATATTCCACCGGAACCTGAAACCACAGATATTGAGCAACAACGCGATGACGCCGATCAGAATGCGCAGTCCCAGCAATCAGTGAGTAATAATGGCTAATCAGAGTTTTCAAGCATTTACGTTCCAGGCGACTCATCTCTATGCAGAAAACGTGACGGCTTCCAGTCTGGCCGAGCGTTTCGGCACGCCGCTGTATGTATATTCCCGCGCTGCGATCGAGCAAAACTGGGATGCCTTTAATCAACACCTGCCGGCCCCACATCGCACCTGCTATGCGGTAAAGGCGAACAGCAACCTGGCGATCCTGCAATTACTGGCGTTAAAAGGGGCGGGTTTCGATGTAGTTTCAGGCGGTGAGATCGCTCGCGTTTTAAAAGCCGGTGGCCGCGCAGACAGCATTGTTTTTTCCGGGGTAGCGAAATCGAAAGCTGAAATCGAGTACGCATTAGAGGTCGGCATCCTCCAGTTCAATGTCGAATCCTTAGCCGAACTTGAACGTATCAGTGCGATTGCGCAGCAGCGTAAACAGCAGGCGCGGATCTCATTGCGTGTTAATCCTGACGTAGACGCCCGCACTCACCCCTACATTGCGACCGGTCTTGAAGCGAATAAATTTGGTATTCCGATGCGGGATGCTCTGGCCGCTTTTAGCAAGGCGAATCAGTTGCCGGGTCTGCAGGTGGTCGGTGTGGACTGCCATATCGGTTCGCAACTGACTGAGTTGACTCCGTTCCTTGATGCCATGGACCGTATGCTGAGGTTGATTGACGAACTGGCCGCCCAGGGTATTGATATTACTCATCTCGACATGGGCGGTGGTTTAGGCGTGCAGTACGAGGATGAACAGCCTCCGGCAGTCGGTGACTACATCCAGGCGATGCTTGCTAAGCTTGCAGATTATCCTCAGTTGGCCTTGTACCTTGAGCCCGGTCGCGCCATTGTCGCCAATGCAGGCATTCTGTTGACCCGGGTTGAGTACATTAAAGCCAGTCAGAAAAAAGACTTTGTGATTGTTGATGCAGGTATGAATGACATGTTGCGTCCTTCGCTGTATCAGGCCTATCATCGAGTTGAGAATACCGTGCAGGGTAAGCCACTTATTACCAAGCCGGTCGACGTGGTCGGGCCGGTATGTGAAACCGGCGATTTTTTAGCGCAGGGACGAGCACTGGCCGCCGAAGAAGGTGATGTACTGGCGGTTTTTGGTGCTGGCGCCTATGGTTTTGCTATGAGTTCAAACTACAATACCCGGGTACGACCCGCTGAAGTCATGGTCGACGGCGATGCCGCTTATCTCATCCGCGAGCGAGAGGAGCTGGAACAGCTGTGGCAACACGAACGACTGGCGGACTTTAAATGTTGATTCACTTTTCGAAGATGCATGGGCTTGGCAATGACTTTATGGTCATTGACAATGTGACTCAGAATGTCTTTCTGAACAACGACCAAATTGCCATGCTTGCTGATCGTCACCGTGGAGTGGGCTTTGATCAACTGCTGATGGTCGAGGCGCCGTATGATCCTGACGTAGATTTCCACTATCGAATTTTTAATGCGGATGGCTCGGAAGTTCAGCAATGCGGCAATGGCGCGCGCTGTTTTGGGCGCTTTATCCGCCATAAAGGGTTGTCCAATAAGAACCGTTTTCGCGTCAGCACGAAGAAAGGTGTGATCAGTATTAGCCTGTTAAGCGATGGGCAGGTGGAAGTGGATATGGGACAACCCGTGTTCGACCCTGCGCAGATTCCGTTCCGGGCGAATAAAAGTGAGACCACCTATATTTTAAGAGCAGCGGAACAAACCTTCCTTTGCGGTGTATTAAGTATGGGTAACCCCCATTGTGTGATGCTGGTTGATGATATCGAGCAAGCGCCAGTGAACGAGGTTGGCCAGTTGCTGACCCAGCATGAACGTTTTGCGGAAGGTGCCAATATTGGCTTTTTACAGGTTATAGACCGCCAGAATGCACGCTTGCGTGTCTTTGAGCGCGGTGTCGGCGAAACACAAGCCTGTGGTAGTGGTGCATGCGCCGCCGCCGTTTGGGCAATGATGCAAGATAAACTGGATGCGACTGCCACGATTCAGCTACCAGGTGGACCACTACAGATAACCTGGCAAGCAGGGCAAAGCGTAATGATGACCGGGTCGGCGACCCATGTATTTGATGGACAAATGGTATTATGAGCAAAGCCGAGATGTTAGTCAGCGAAAGTGAACTGCGCCTGGATGACCAGGCGATCGCAGAATACCTTAAAGAAAACCCAGAGTTCTTCGCTCGCAATCCGGAATTGATTGCATCGATGAAGCTACCCCATGAACAGCAGGGGACAGTGTCACTGATCGAGCGTCAACAGCGTTTGCTGCGCGACCAGATTGAACTGTTGCAGGAAGAAATTACTGACTTAATGAGCAACGCCCGGCGTAATGAACATATTTTCCGAGGTTACAGTGCGTTGTATACAAGGCTGCTACGCTGTCAGTCGTTGACTGAAGTGTCCGCGGCGTTGCATGACACTTTTATCAATGAATTAAGCTTGCCTGAGTTAACCTTAAAGTTCTTCATTGACGACCACCGAGTGCCGGATCGTTACCGTTTCAGCGCCGACACGCACAAGCAATTACTAAGCAAACGCTTTGTCGATGAGCCGGTCTATTTTGGCCGCCTTACTCAGGATGAACTGAATTTACTATTCCCGGGTAAGCCGGTGCAGTCCGTGGCCTTGATGCTGTTGGGGCGTGATCCTAAAGTCGGCTTGCTGGCGCTTGGCAGTCATGACCCGTCGCATTTTGAACCCAATATGGATTACCTATTAATCAGCCAGTTACAGGCGCTGTTAAGTGTCGTTTTACCTGGACTGGTTACCACACCAGAGTAGCGGAAGCCCCTATGGCTGAGTCCATCGAGCTTGAACGATTGGTCGACCGGTTTATCGACTACCTACAGGGTAGTCGCGGCTATGCGACGCATACGCTCACTCAGTATCGCCGCCAGTTAGGGGTCATTACTCAGGCGCTTGCTTCGCAGGGACTGCAACAGTGGTCCGAATTAACCGCCCGTGCCATTGAGGGCCTGGTGGTGAGCTGGCGTCGCCAGGAGATCGGTATTCCTTCTATTCATCAGCGTCTGGCCGCGTTGCGCAGCTTTTGCGATTATCTAGGCGAACGTGGTGAACTGCAACACAACCCGGCTAAACTGGTGCAGGCACCGAAGCAAGGTCGGCGTTTACCGAAAAACATGGATGTCGATGGGGTGGCTCATCTGCTTGATGAGGAGCCAGACGACGAACTCGGTGTTCGTGACCGCAGTATGTTTGAATTGATATACAGTGCCGGCTTGCGTGTGTCGGAGCTGGTTAGTCTCAACCTCTCAGATATCCCTACCGGGCGGCTTGCTACCCATGAACTCAGAGTAACCGGGAAAGGTGGCAAGACCCGGATAGTACCTTATGGTGCTGAAGCCGGGTTGTGGTTAAAGCTATGGATAGCGACACGCAAAAATTGGCCGCAAACAGAACCAGAGGCACTGTTTTTAAGCCAGCGCGGACGGCGGCTATCGGTCCGTTCGGTGCAGTTGCGATTGAAACAATGGGCCTTGCGTCGGGGCATCAGCGATAACCTGCATCCACATAAACTGCGCCACAGTTTCGCCTCGCATATGCTGGAGTCGAGTGGCGATCTGCGAGCGGTGCAGGAGCTTTTAGGGCACGCCAATTTATCCACGACTCAGGTCTATACCCATCTCGATTTCCAGCATCTGGCTGGTGTCTATGACAACGCTCACCCACGAGCAAAGAAGAAACCATGATCCAATTTCACCGTCGCTTACGACCGGTCAAAGTGATCAGCTTTGATCTTGATGACACTCTGTACGACAACCTCCCGGTGATGCAGCAGGCTGAACAGGCACTGCTTGAATACCTTCATCAGCAGTTCCCGCAAACGGCGGCCTTCGGCCTGCAGGACTGGCGCGCGCTGCGTGACAAACTGGCGGCGGCTGATGCCATGCTGGCAACCAATATGACCGCGTTACGCCAGGCTACATTGCGCCATGGGCTGGAACAACACGGCCTGGCAGCTGATCTGGCCACGCGCGGTGCTGAAGACGCCATGCTTCACTTTCTTCAACATCGAAACCAGGTGGACGTCGCGGATGATGTGCATCATCTGTTGGACGCCTTAGCCGCACGCTTCCCGCTGCTGGCTATTTCCAACGGCAACGCCGATATCAGTAAAATCGGCATTGGCGAGTACTTTACCCAGGCATGGCAACCGAGTGAGCATTTACGCGGTAAACCAACCACGGATATGTTTCGCGCCGCACAGCAGAAACTGGGCTTTAACCCAGCTGAACTGCTGCATATCGGCGACCATCCGGTGAGTGACGTGCAGGGCGCGGCCCGCTTTGGTGCGCAAACTGTGTGGCTGAACCAGAGTGGCCGTTTTGACCCGCGCCTGACCTGGTTGCCCACGGTCACAATTGCGCATTTGCCGCTGTTATCTGATTTTCTGTAACGCTGAGTGCTGGTTGCATATACAGTATACGGGCCGTACACTATAGGCTGAACCGCCTGGGCAGCAGTCGCTGCCTTTTGCTTATCTAGTTATATGGGGCTCGCAGTGGACGTATCTTACTTACTTGATGGACTTAACGACAAGCAACGTGAAGCGGTCAGCGCGGGTGAGCAGCACATGCTGGTTCTAGCCGGAGCCGGCAGCGGCAAAACACGGGTGCTGGTCCATCGGATTGCCTGGCTGATCCAGGTTATGAACCAGTCACCGTTGTCGGTGATGGCGGTGACCTTTACTAATAAAGCGGCCGCGGAAATGCGCGGACGAATTGAAAAGCTAATGGGCCGCGATGTCCGGCAAATGTGGATCGGCACGTTCCACGGTCTCGCCCACCGCCTGCTGCGCGCTCATTACAAAGATGCTGGTTTGCCGCAGAACTTCCAGATCCTCGATAGTGATGACCAACTTCGGCTGGTTAAACGCACCATTCGCGCTTTGAACATCGATGAAAAGCAATGGCCAGCGAAACAGGCACAGTGGTATATCAACGGCAAAAAAGATGAGGGCCTGCGTGCGCACCATATCGATGCCTATGATATTGCCGAGCAAACCCACAAATCGATTTATCAGACCTACCAGGAGTCCTGTGATCGGGCCGGCCTGGTCGATTTTGCGGAGCTTTTATTACGCGCTCATGAGTTACTTCGTGACAATCAGTATGTACGGGAGCATTACCAGCGGCGCTTTCGCCATCTACTGGTCGACGAATTTCAGGATACCAACTCCATTCAGTATGCCTGGGTCCAGTTGCTGGCCGGCAAAGACAATCATGTCACCATCGTCGGTGATGATGATCAGTCGATCTACGGCTGGCGCGGAGCCCAGGTTGAGAATCTGCAACACTTTCTGCGCGACTTTCCGACTGCCGAGACCATTCGGCTGGAGCAGAATTACCGCTCGACCAGCACCATTCTTAATGCCGCCAACGAGGTTATTGCCAATAACAGCGACCGCTTAGGCAAAGATCTCTGGACCGACGGGGTAAGCGGCGAGCCGATTAAGGTGTACGCTGCGTTTAACGAACAGGACGAAGCGCGTTATGTCATAGGGCGTATTCAGGAATGGCTGGATCAGGGCAATGCTTTGCAGGACGTCGCTATTTTGTATCGTTCCAACGCCCAGTCACGGGTGCTGGAGGAGACCTTGCTATATAACAGCCTGGCCTACCGTATTTATGGTGGCCTGCGCTTCTTCGACCGGCAGGAGATTAAAGACGCCCTCGCCTACTTACGCTTAATCAGCAACCGGATTGATGATGCCGCCTTTGAGCGGGTGATTAACACGCCCAGTCGCGGTATTGGTGATCGCACTTTAGGTTTGATCCGTGAAGCAGCGCGTGATCAGCAGCTACCGATGTGGGACGCCGCCGCGTTTCTGGTTCGCGAAGGGCGGCTCACCGGACGTGCTAAGTCAGCGGTACAGGGGTTTATTGACCTTATTACCCAGCTGGAAGATGAAACCACGGATCGTCCGCTGGCAAAACAAACGGATATTGCGATTTCACGCAGTGGCCTGATGGCGATGTATGAGTCGGAAAAAAGTGAAAAGGCGGAAACCCGGGTAGAGAACTTACGCGAGTTGGTCAGTGCAACCGAAAGCTTCATGCCAACTGGTGATGAAGATATGACGCCGCTGGCTGAGTTTCTTTCTCATGCCGCGCTTGAAGCCGGTGATGAACAGGCGGATGAGCACCAGGATGCGGTGCAGTTGATGACCTTGCACAGCGCCAAAGGGCTTGAGTTTCCTCTGGTGTTTATGGTCGGTGTCGAGGAAGGTTTATTTCCGTCGCAGCAGTCGATGGGCGAACCAGGGCGGCTCGAAGAAGAACGACGCCTGTGCTATGTCGGTATGACACGTGCCATGCAGCAGCTGGTCATTACCTATGCCGAGAGCCGTCGCCTGTATGGGCAGGAACAGTTTCACCGTAAAAGTCGTTTTATTGGAGAAATGCCGCCGGAAGCATTGGATGAAGTGCGGATGCAAGCCCGGGTCAGTGCGCCGCAGACAGGTTTAGGTCGTTTCCATACCGGCGCCAGTCACGAAACCTTTGAGCAAACGGGTTTTCAGCTGGGGCAGCGAGTGTTACACGCTAGCTTTGGCGAAGGCACGGTGCTGAACTATGAGGGCAGCGGACCGCAGAGCCGGATTCAGATTAATTTCGACGACCGCGGCAGTAAATGGCTGGTGGTGGCCTATGCTAAATTAACCCCGCTGTCTTAGCGGGGTTAATGTTAACGTGGATAACGTTAGCGAGAACGGGTTTAGTGTTGCTCGTTGCGATAACGGCGTGCTGCAAGTATGGTTTGACGATGGGTACGCGCGGCATCAAATGAGTAAATCGCCAGAGCGGTCCAGATAATCGCAAAGGTGATGACTTTGTCTTTGCTAAAGGTTTCGCCATACACCCCCACCGCGAGTAAAAACATCAGGCTGGGGCCAATGTACTGGAAAAAGCCAAGGGTTGAGTAGCGAATCCGCTGTGCCGCGCCGGTAAAAAATAGTAAGGGCACCGTGGTAACAACCCCTGCGGCCATTAACAGCCCATTTAATTGCCAGCTGTTGGCCATCAGGTTGCTGGTTTCACTATCGGCCCAAAAGAAAAACCAAAGCAGAATAAACGGCAGTAATAACAGAATTTCCAGCCATAGCCCGGTCAGCGAATCAAATGGCAGTTTTTTACGGATCGCCCCGTAGGTGGCAAACGAAGCGGCCAGTGCTAATGCTATCCATGGAATGGAGCCAAAGGTAATCAGCTGGAAGAGTACGCCGAAAAGAGCCAGAAAAACCGCCGCCAGTTGCAACCGGCGCAGGCGTTCAGCAAAGAATACCATGCCAATTACCACGTTCAGTAACGGGTTAATGTAGTAGCCCAGACTGGCCTCAAGAATAAAGTCATTGGCGATCGCCCAGATAAACAGCAACCAGTTAAAGCCGATCAGACAGGCCGCAATACCCAGCCGGAAGAGCAGTGCCGGCGCTTTAAAGGCGGCGGCGACCCGCCCCATTCGACCAGTCGCGATAATAAGTATCAGCACCAGGACAAAGGCCCAGATAATCCGGTGGGCAAGAATTTCGAATGCTGGGACATGGCCCACGGCTTTGAAATAAATAGGCGCCAGGCCCCAGATGGTATACGCCACAATGGCGAAAATAACACCCTCGCGGGAACGCTTATGTTGTTCTGCAGCGTGCAGATCGTCCATTACTAACCCACCATGTAAGTGCCGGTGCCAAAGGCAATCAGCATGTTGTCTTCATTATGCATTTCCATCCGGGCGACAGCGACTTTATTGCCCGAGCGAATGGTATGTGCCGTGGTGATAAAGGTCTTGCCCCGGCCTGGGCGCACATAGTCGACCCGTAAATCAATGGTGCCGCAACGTGAGATACGCTGAATCACTTCGTCAGGTGACGTATCGTCTGGCAATGTCTCGACCACGCCGGCAATAGCCACCAGGCCGCCACACATATCCAGAGCAGTAGCCGTCACCCCGCCATGCAAAATGCCCTGAGGTACGTTCCCAATCAGGTCAGCCTGCCAGTGGAACTGAACTTCCGAAATATCGGACGCGAATCGCTTTACCTCAAGCCCAATAAGGCGATGAAAGGGAATTTGCTCATTCATTAAGCGCGAAATTTGGTCAAGTAGCGGCGATGTCGGCATTTGTAAATGGTTATTAAGGGTCGGGACGCATACAATAGGGGGCGAACAAATCGCCGTCAACTCTGGAGTACCATGCAAAGCCTAGCCACCTCAAACCACGATCACATGCAACAGGCCCTCGAGGTTCTGCAGCGGGTGTTCGGCTACCGTCAGTTTCGCGATGGTCAGGAGGGGGTGATAGAGCAGGTGCTGGCGGGGCGCGATGCGGTAGCGCTGATGCCGACAGGTGGCGGTAAGTCATTGTGCTACCAGTTGCCAGCGATGTTACTGCCCGGAGTGACCATTGTGGTGTCGCCGCTGGTCTCGTTAATGGATGATCAGGTCAGTGCCCTCAAAGCCATGGGTATTTCGGCTGGCGCTATCCACTCCGGGATGCAGGGACCTGAGGTGATGGAGGTGCTACGGGCGCTGCAGGATGGCTCTATTAAGCTGCTCTATGTCGCGCCTGAACGTATTTTGACCCCGGCGTTTCTGGAACGGCTGCAAACCTTGCAGGTGGCGTTGATTGCGGTCGATGAAGCGCACTGTATTTCACAGTGGGGGCATGACTTCAGACCCGAATACGGTCGCTTAGGCGAGCTGCGCCAACTGTTACCTAATGCCCCCCTGTTAGCACTCACCGCCACTGCAGACCACGTGACCCGTGATGATATCGTGCAACGCCTGGCGCTGCGCGACCCGTTTATATTCCAGAGTTCCTTCGACCGGCCCAATATCCGTTATCTGGTGCAGGAAAAGTTTAAGCCGCAAAAGCAGGTGATTGATTATGTCAAAGCACAGCGCGGGGCCTCCGGAATTATTTATTGCGGAAGCAGAAAGAAGACCGAAGAGCTGTCGCTGAAGCTGCAAATTGAAGGCGTGAAAGCGCGACCTTACCATGCAGGCTTGCCGCACGAAGAAAAACGCGAAACGCTGCACGGATTTTTGCGCGACGACATTGATGTGGTGGTGGCGACCATTGCCTTTGGTATGGGGATCAACAAGCCCAATGTGCGCTTCGTGTTGCACTATGATATTCCACGCAGTATTGAAGCGTACTACCAGGAAACAGGTCGGGCTGGCCGCGATGGTGTCGCCTCCGAAGCGGTCATGTTCTACGAGCCCAACGACGCCGGCTGGATCTGGCGCTTGTTCGATGAACAGCCTGATAGTGAGCGAATCCGTGTCGAGCGACAGAAATTTCATGCAATGACCTCGTTTGCGGAAGCACAAACCTGTCGTCGCCTGGTGTTACTGAATTATTTTGGCGAATACCGCGAGCAGCCTTGTGGCAACTGCGACCTCTGCATTGACCCGCCTAAACAGTACGATGGCACCGTGGATGCGCAGAAGGCGCTAAGTTGTGTCTACCGGACAGGCCAGCAATTCGGCGTTAATTATATTGTTGAAGTGCTGCGTGGGGCGCAAACGCAAAAGGTCAAACAGCATGGTCACAGCCAGCTTTCTACCTATGGCATCGGTAAAGAAGAAAGCGCGGAGCATTGGGTGTCGGTTATTCGCCAACTTATCCACCGTGGCCTGCTAATCCAGGATATTCGGCGCCATAGTGCGATGCATCTGGCTCAGAACGCGCGGCCGGTGTTGCGTGGAGAAGTCGCGCTGACCCTGGCTAAACCGCGTTTGGATGCGATCAAAACTGGCGCGGCCGTGGCCGAGCGGGGCAACCACGACAAAGTGCTGTTCGGACGCTTGCGCAAATTACGCAAACGCATTGCTGAGCAAGCGGAAGTGCCCCCTTTTGTCGTCTTTGGCGACAGCAGCTTGCAGGACATGGCAACCCGTTTACCGACCACTGAAGCTGAGTTCCTGCTGGTATCCGGTGTCGGTCAGGTTAAGCTTGAGCGCTACGGCAAAGCCTTTCTTGAAGAGATTACCAGCTACCTGACAGGAAACTTGTAACCCGGTTGTGTCCCAACGTATGGTATCAGTTGCGCAATGTGCGTAAACCGACTTACCTATGTAAAGGATCTTCCGATGCGGCAATTAGTTACTTCTACTTTGGTGTGTTCAGCTCTGCTGGCCTGCACCCCAACCTCAGGGCCTGACGACTCGAAAACGGCCAGTCAGTTTCCCCTGGTCGAAGACGCCGACGGCTATTTCGACACCGACTTCTCAACCTCCTATCGTGAGCACTTACGGACCCTCGCCTCTGATGAGTTTGAAGGGCGTGCCCCCGGAACCCGGGGTGAAGAACTCACTATCGATTATATTACCAACGTGTTTCAACAGGCCGGCGTGCAGTCGCTAAGCGGGACCGAAGGCGACTATACGCAAATGGTGCCAATGGTTCGTATCGCGCCAACTCGGGTGACCGACATGAGATTACGCGGTGGCGAGGCTGAGGAAACCTTAGCGTACCGTCAGCAAATGATGGGCTGGACCCATCGCGCTGTCGACGAGGTCGAAATTGCAGACAGTGAGATGGTCTTTGTCGGCTACGGCATTGTTGCCCCGGAATATGACTGGAATGATTATGAAGGCCTCGACGTTGAGGGTAAGACCGTGGTGATGCTGGTGAATGACCCCGGTTATGCGACTCAGGACGAGGCGTTATTTAACGGCAATTCGATGACCTACTACGGGCGCTGGACCTACAAGTTTGAAGAAGCAGCACGACAAGGTGCCGATGCGGCTATTATTGTCCACGAAACCGGGCCAGCAGGCTATGGCTGGGGCGTTGTGGCGGGTGGCTCACCGATTCGTTACAGCATGAAAAGTGAGAACATGAATGCGGGCCGCGCCAAGGTGGAAGGCTGGATCACCGAGGACAGCGCAGAGCAACTGTTCGCCAACATCGACATGACGCTGGATCAGGCGCGGACTCAGGCTCTGGCAGCCGACTTTGAACCGCTGCCGTTGCAGCGCGAGCTGTCACTGATTATAGAGAACGAGATTGAGTATTTTGAAACCGCCAATCTGATCGGCAAGGTTGAAGGTAGCCGTTACCCGGATGAACATGTGATCTACATGGCGCACTGGGACCATATGGGGGTCGAACCCATTAGCGGCGAAGTGTTTAACGGTGCCCAGGACAACGCGAGCGGAGCGGCTGCCTTATTAGCGCTGGCTGAAAAATTTGCTGCCATTGAGCAACCCGAGCGGACCGTGTTGTTTGCTATGGTCGGCGCTGAAGAGCGCGGCCTGCTAGGGTCCAAATGGTATGCCGAGAACCCCTTGTTGCCACTCGACCAGGCGGTCGCCGGAATCAATATGGATATGCAGAATATGTACGGGCCGGTACGTGATTTCGTCGTGGTCGGTTGGGACAATTCTGAAATGCAGGACATTGCGGCCCCTTATGTTGAGGCGCAACAACGCTATCTGGCGCCGGAAACCAACCCGGAACGAGGCTTCTTTTACCGTTCGGACCACTTTAGCCTGGCCAATAAAGGCGTGCCAATGCTGTACGCGAAGGGGGGTATCGACCACTTTGAACATGGCAAAGACTATGGCCGTGAGAAATTTGATTATTTATTTGCAGAGTTGTACCACAAACCAGCAGATGAGTATGACCCTGAGTGGGATTTACGTGGCATGCAACAGGACCTTTGGATTTACTTCCGGGTTGGCCATGAACTGGTTAACAGCCGCACCTGGCCAGCGTGGCGCGAAGGCAACGAATTTGAAGCAGAACGCCTGAGAACTGAGTCACAACGGGCTCAGTAAACAGAAGACCCGTTCAATCAATATAAAAAAAGGCCCCTCACGTTGCCGTGAGGGGCCTTTCTAGTATGGGTAGTTTAACTACGTTTCTAAAAGCGTCTTAGAAGTCGTATTTAACACCAATGTTGATTTCCCACAGTGAAGGCGTTGCTTCACGTGATTGACCAGCCGGAGCGAAGAATTCGTTGAACTGGTACTGGTAGTTACCAGCTGAACCAATCAGGTCCACATCAGCAACCTGAGTTGCTTGTGGGAAGCCTGCCTGATACAGCACGCCCCAGTCATCGTTCAGCAGGTTAGTCAGGTTGTTGATGGTGAAGAACGCTTTAGCGCGATGGGTTTCTTTGAAACCAGGCAGTTCTTGCTCAACACGCAGGTCAACCTTAGTCCACCAGTCACTGTAGAACGCGTTACGCTCTGCAATGCCACCAGCATACTTATCCAGTCCTGAATTTTGCACGAACTCGAAGAATGCGTCAGTGTTAAAGTCAGCACCAAATACTACGTTCGGATCGTCGATACCAGTCGGTACATACAGCAGCTGACGGTTGTTACCGTAGTCACCGAAGTTTTCACCCGCGAAGGTGTAGCTGTACGGACGACCTTTGTTGTGAGTACCAACCAGGCTGAAGGTGGTGTCATAGCCATTCACAAACTGATGTTGGTAGGTTGCACGTAAGGTAAAGCGATGCGGGATCTCGTAGTTCGAAGTTGCCAGACCCGGGTTGTTCATGTCGCTACGTGCATAGTTAACAAAGTTAGAGTATGCAACAGAGCTGGTCATTGGGTTAGCATCTTCAGACTGGGTGTAAGCATAGGCCAGTGACCAGCTTAAGCCCCAGTCATATGACTTGCTCAAGGAGCTCGAGAACGCCAGTGAAGTTCCGTCTTCTGTGGCGTTGCCCAGAATTAAGTCTTCACGTGCTTCGTCGCCGAAACGAGGCTCATACAGTGGACGTCCATCTGGCAAGGTGCCAGTTGCTTCCATTGATGCGTCATAAATGATGACCGAATCTTTTTTCTGAGCGTAGATTAGGTCGGCATTAACAACATAACCAGTGTCGAAGGTGTAAGTCGCACCTAAAGCGTACTTCCACTCGCTTGGAATGTTGAAGTTCGGGTCCATGGTGTTAACCGCTGAATCCGGGCTTGCATTGGCTACTTCGTCAACCATATCTGCTGGCGCGTTAGCAATTGGGTTGCCGTTGCCGCTAATTTCACGGTCAAACAGGCTTTGGCCAGTGCGGTCAGTTAACTGAACCTGAGTAATACCGTCGTTCTGATAGCCGTTAGCTACCCAGACGTTCGGGTTACCACCAGAGTATAGGCCGATACCACCGCGAACTTCCAGCTCTGGCAGGGCGCGCCAGTTAAAGCCGAAACGTGGCTGCAACAGACCTTCGCCATCAAAGTTCTGGGCGTTGCTATAACCATAGCGCTCAGTAAAGTTAGCGTTTTCTGTTGGTAAATCACTGCTGGTGTACCAATCGTAACGCAAACCGAAGGTGAAGGTTACATCCCAGTCGTAGTGATAATATTCGTCTTGCAGATAAACCGTGTTAATCGCATAGCTGTATTCAGCTGCTGCGTCACGTGGGTTTAAAGTACCTGCCGCATTACCGTAGTAGATAGCGCTAGGAGTACCAGCTTCGAAATCATCGATTGAGCTAAAGCGATATTCACCGATGCTGTGCTGAACGAACATGTTGAAAATATCGAAGTCTTCACGCTCAAAACCAGCCGACAATGTATGGTCATTTAACTGGTAGGTGGCCATTGCATTGAAGAACGTAGAGTCGTAGCTGAGTGAGTTTGACTGA
Organism: Aliidiomarina soli; assembly: GCF_003986975.1. Taxonomy (GTDB): domain Bacteria; phylum Pseudomonadota; class Gammaproteobacteria; order Enterobacterales; family Alteromonadaceae; genus Aliidiomarina; species Aliidiomarina soli. The sequence continues at coordinate 24,915 of NZ_PIPO01000004.1, forward strand.
CGTGAGTCATCCACACCAAGGTACACTGTTGCTTGTGACGGGTCAGTCTCACCAGGGGCAATGTTGGTAGTCGTAATCTGAACTTCACCGAAGTTGCCTGGACCTGCGTTTACCTGTGAGTTATCAACCGATGTGGTACCAACACGAACTTCAGTTGAGAAGTCGTAAGTCCAGTCTGAGAATAACTGAGCAACGTGTGATTCAAGTTTGGTGCTACGGTTGTAGTAGTGGTCTGAGAAAGAGTATTGCGTAGAACCACCATCTGACTGGCGTAAGTTACCGCCGTCATTGTAGTTGTAGGTATAAGCTAAGCGGTGTTCATCGTTGATGTACCAGTCTAACTTAACCAATAACTTTTCGTCTTCAACTGGCGAAGATGCGATTGGCTGGCCTACTTCGTAACCATATACATCACGCGCGATATCGGCGATACGGTCAAGTTGCGCCTGGTTTACACCAGCCACAGGAGTACCAGCACTTGAATCGGCCGCGCCCAGAGTGAAGTTCTCAACACCTTCGAATTTCTCGTAGGCAGTGAAGAAGAATAATTTGTCTTTAATCAGTGCGCCACCGACGTTGAAGCCGTAACGCTCTTCGGTGTAGTCACCGTTATCAAAGCTGTCACCTTCAAGGCTGTCGCCTCGTAATGCGTCGCTGGTGTAGTCAAAGAACACTGAACCAGAAAGTTCGTTACCACCTGATTTAGTAACGGCGTTGATGTTACAGGCGGTGAAGTTACCGTACTGAACATCGAAAGGTGCAAACTCAACAGCTACTTGCTGGATTGCATCATAAGAGAAAGGAATGCGTTCTGTTGGATAACCGTTGGCGTTCAGGCCGAAGTTATCGTTCATGCGCACGCCGTCAACTGTCAATGAGTTGTAACGTGGGTGAGCACCACCACATTGAATGGCATCACCGAAACTCTCGTCAACGTATACGCGTGGGTCAATGCGCAGAACGTCTTTAATATCACGGTTAATTGCAGGCGCATTTTCTAAGTCTTCTTGCGAGAAAACGGCGGCTGGGCTGTTGCGACCGATCATTGGGTCGCTCATGCGGCTACCGGTGACCGCGATGCGTTCGAACTCTTCCTGAGAACGAATGGTTACGCTAACGTTTTGCGTATCACCCAGTGACAGGAACACGTTTTCAACGATATCGCGACGGCCTTCAGGGCCTTCGACAACCATCATGTATGGACCACCAACCGCCAGACCGCGCGCGTTGAAAGTACCATTTGCATTTGAGGTGAGCGTGCGGCTTGTACCTGTGCGGGTATCAATCAGCTGAATAGTCGCGTTTGCAACTGTCTGCCCCTGCTCGTTTGAGACAACACCACGTAACGCGGAGGTTGTTTCCTGAGCTAAAGCAACACCAGAGGACATTCCGATGGTAAGCGCGACTGCCGCTGCGATGCGAGTCAGTTTCGTCTTCTTAGTCATGCCATTTTCCTGCATAGTTTGTGAGAGAGTTTGAGAGTAAAGCTTGTTGAATGCGTGAGGTTACATCCAGTTTGTGACAACACCATGACAATGTGGCGCGTATTTTATGACAAAAATTAACCAATTTCATACTTTTTTCATGTTTATTTACTCCAAAAATGGAACTTTCTGCCATTTTCGGTATTTGTCACCCTATACCTTAGTCTAATCTCGGGCTATAAACGTACATGGTAGAATCTCTAATTCTGTAAATATACCTAGTGAGAGCAACACATGAATGCAATCTTCGTACTCATAGTAGGGCTAGGCGCGATGGCGCTTGGTTACGTCTTTTACTCGAAGTTTATTGCCGAACGGATTTATCGGCTTGATCCTAATTTCCAAACGCCAGCGCATGAGTTTGAGGACGGCGTTGATTTTGTACCTACCAATAAATACGTGTTATGGGGCCACCACTTTACCTCCGTAGCTGGCGCAGCGCCGATTATAGGCCCTGCGATAGCGGTCATTTGGGGGTGGGTGCCAGCCTTCTTGTGGGTCGTATTGGGTACTATTTTCTTTGCCGGTGTGCATGATGCCGGGGCGGTATGGGCGAGCAACCGCAACAAAGCGAAGTCAATGGGTGCATTGACCGGGGATGTGGTTGGAACACGTGCCCGCAGCTTGTTTATGATTGTAATCTTCCTTGTACTGCTGATGGTAAATGCCGTATTTGCCACCGTAATTGCAGGCTTACTGGTTGATTTTCCGACATCGGTAATTCCGGTCTGGGGCGCCATTTTTGTGGCCTTGATTATCGGGCAATTGATTTACCGTAAGTACATTGGTCTTATTACGGTTTCTATTGTCGGAGTGATTGCACTGTACGCGTTGATCGGACTCGGTCCGGTGATGCCTATCAGCTTACCTGAAACTATGGTCGGGCTGTCTGACCGCGCGATGTGGATTGTCATCCTCTTCGGCTATGCAGCAATTGCCTCGCTACTGCCAGTCTGGATGTTGCTTCAGCCACGCGACTATATCAATGGTTTGCAGCTGTTTATCGGCTTGATTTTACTCTATGGTGCCGTGTTACTGATGGGGCCAGAAATGGTTGCTCCAGCGTTTAACAACAACGTACCCGAGGGCACGCCATCGATTATCCCACTGCTCTTCGTGACGATTGCCTGTGGTGCGATTTCTGGCTTCCACGGCCTGGTTGCGGGCGGCACCACGTCTAAGCAGCTGGATAAAGAAACCGATGCCCGTTTTGTTGGTTATTTTGGGGCGGTAGGTGAAGGCTCGCTGGCCTTAGCCGCTATCATTGCCGCCACCGCCGGCTTTGCAACCTTTGCTGACTGGAATGCGGTTTACTCGGCCTTCGGTCAGGGTGGTGTCAATGCCTTTGTCGAAGGGGGCGCATACATCATTAATAATGGGCTCGGCATTGAGATTGGTCTGGCTGAAACGCTGCTGACCGTAATGGCGGTATTATTTGCCGGAACCACTATGGATACAGGTTTACGCTTGCAGCGTTATATCTTTCAGGAGTGGGGTAGCATCTACGATATAAAATGGATGCAAAAGATTATGCCGGCTACCTTACTCGCTGTGGGTACCTGTTTGTTACTGGCGTTCGGTGCCGGTGGCGCGGACGGCTCTGGTGGTCTGGTTATCTGGCCGCTGTTTGGCACCACCAACCAGTTACTTGCTGGCCTGACCCTGATGGTAATTACGGTGATTCTGGTACGCATGGGCCGCCCTGCTTACTACACGCTTGTTCCCTTGATCTTCCTGTTGCTAATGACGGTTGCGGCGTTGATTCTGCAATTGAAGACATTCTACGCCAGTGGCAACTGGTTCCTCTTCAGTCTGGATATTGTGGTGCTGGTTGCTGCTATCTTTATAGTGTTTGAGTGTGGCACTACATTGAGCCGACTGCGTAAAGAGCGGGTTGAAGAAGGAAGCAATGAAAATTCATAAGCTGACAGCCATCAAAAAGTGGTGGCAAAAGGCGAACTACTTCGCGGAGGAGGCGTATAACGCCCCCTACCGCGCTGCCATAGCAAGAGCAAAACGCGAGCAGGATGATTTATTCATGCTGCTCGTTTTTTCTGAAATGATGGGTGTTCCCAACCCCGCCAGCTATTACACCCTTGAATTACAACCCTTGTTACTGGAACGTTTTCATGACTGGCATATGCGCATGGGCATGGAAAAATCACCTTTGGACCATTTCAAATGCTGCTAACTGATAAAAATGTCCTCCTTGTCGGCGGCAAAGGCGGGGTCGGCAAGACGACGATGTCGGCGACCCTGGCTTTACTGGCTGCGTCGCGGGGGCGTAAGACACTGGTGATCTCAACGGATCCGGCTCATAGTCTGGCGGATGCCTTTGGTCAGCCGGTGGGTGATCAGGAAGTTAAACTACGGGAAAACTTGTGGGCATTGGAAATCGACCCTGATCGGGAAGTAAAAGCTCACATCGATCGGGTGGCGGCGGAAATGAAAAAGCTCACGCGCCCTGAGATGTATCACGAGATTGAACGTCAGTTACGTCTCACGCAGCAGTCACCGGGGGCGCAGGAAGCGGCCTTGTTAGAACGCATAGCGTCTATTCTCGATAGCGGCCTCAATGAACAGGGCTATGACCTGATTATTTTCGACACCGCGCCGACCGGGCATACCCTGCGACTGCTCAGCCTGCCAGAAGCAATGGCGGCGTGGACCCAGGGTTTGCTAAAACACGACAGCAGATCGCAGAAACTGGCGGGGGTGCTCGACCACCTGACGCCGAAGCAGGGCCGTGATATTGCCAACCCGATGGCGGACCCGAAAGAGCATGAAACGGATGGCATGAGTAAACGTAACCAGGCTATTACGGAGCGCTTACTCACGCGGCAGCGTCTGTTTCAGCGGACTCGACGACTGTTTACCGACAGTAAGCGTTGTGCCATGTTGTTTGTGCTGACCCCGGAAAAGCTGCCGGTACTGGAAACCGGTCGTGCCGTAGAGACACTCAAGGGTGAAGGCTTACCGCTGGCTGGCCTGATCGTGAACCGGGTTTTGCCAGACGACGCGGATGGGGAGTTCCTGGCGAAGCGACGAGAACATGAGAAACAATATCTGCGGCAGATAGATCAGCGCTTTGCGAATTTGAAGCGTTATTTTGTGCCATTGCAGGCAATGGACATTGAAGGAATGGAAGGGCTTGAACGAATGAGTTCGCTGCTGGAAAGCGCGGGTCTTTAAAAGCTCAGGCCTTTATAACTCAGGATACGTAACCGGAGGGACCTCTATGCAAGCAATTGTTGCGCGTAAAGGCGAGTTAGTGGATGTGGAAATGGCTAAGCCAAGTCCGCAGGAGCACGATATATTAGTCCAGGTGCAGGCGGTATCGGTCAATCCGGTAGACACCAAGGTACGGATGCGAGCAAAGCAAAGTGGCGACGAAAAAGTGCTTGGCTATGATGCGGTTGGTATCGTTGAAGCCGTCGGTGAGCAGGTAGAAGGCTTTAAACCCGGTGACCGTATCTGGTACGCCGGCGACGTCACCCGCCCTGGCAGCAACGCTGAATTTCAGTGTGTTGACTGGCGAATAGTCAGTCATGCACCGAAGTCATTAAGTGATGCAGAAGCCGCTGCAATTCCGTTAACGGTATTAACCGCCTGGGAACTGCTGTTTGACCGCTTGCAATTGACCTCGGATGCCAGTGACGATGCAGGTGACACAGCCAGTAGCGAACGAGTACTTTTAGTCGTAGGGGCCGCTGGCGGGGTTGGTTCGATGTTGGTGCAACTAGCCCGGCAGTTAACCAAAGCGACTGTGATAGGCACTGCATCTCGTCCTGAATCAAAAGACTGGGTGAGTCGTTGTGGCGCACATCATGTGATTGACCATTCTGAACCGCTCTCAGCAGGGCTTGCAGAATGTGGTCTTAGCGATATCACCGATGTGGCATCGTTAACGCACACGGACAGTCATTTCGATGAGTTGGTGCGAATGCTCAGACCACAAGGGCGCTTTGCATTGATTGATGACCCCGAGCAAGCACTGGATATTGGCTCAATGAAACAAAAGTCCCTGTCATTGCACTGGGAGTTTATGTTTACCCGGGCCATGTTCAAAACCGCTGACATCCAACGTCAGGGCGATATTCTGAAACAAGCGGCAAGGTTAATTGATAGTGGGCGTTTACAAACAAGCTTGCAGCAACACCTGTCTCCGCTGAACGCGGCGACGCTTGAGCAGGCCCACCAGCAACTGATGTCGCAGCGCACCGTAGGTAAAGTGGTGGTAACGCGAGACTAAAACTCAGATAGAGCCTGAGCTATAAAAAAAGCATGCCACGCGGCATGCTTTTTTATCCCCGTTGAGCGTCATTAGGGCGTAATGTCATCAGCGACTGGTAACATAATAGGCTGACTCCGCAGCTCCGGAATAGGCTCATCATCCAGTTTGCGCTGCAACAGTTCGATGGCGTAATTGAGCTGGGCATCGATGCCGGTGAAGGTGGCATGGGGCAGATTGTCTACTTCAATGTCCGGCTCCACGCCGTAGCCTTCAATGACCCAGCGTCCGTCCATGGCAAACTGCGCGGTTTCAGCCACTCGTGCCAGTCCGCCATCTGCTAACTGATTACGCCCTGAGAGCCAAACTCCGGCCCCGGCGGTTCGCTTACCCACCAAAGGCCCGAGGCCAAGCGCTTTGACCCCGGCGGCGAACGTCTCACCGTCAGAATAGGTCAGTTCATCAGTCACAATGACCAGATGCCCGCGAAACGTTTGCTGCATATTTGTGTACGGTGCGCCGTGCGTATTAGGCTCCCAGAATGACCAGGCGCGGCGCAGCAGTTTTTCGATAATCCAGCTGTCAATATTGCCGCCACGGTTGCGCCGCACGTCGATAATCAGGCCCTCACGGTCGACATTGGCATAGAATTCACGGGCAAATGAAGCGATGTCGTTGGGTCCCATCGCATACAGATGCAGGTAGCCGAAATTCTGTTCCGAGGCCACATCTACTTTCTCGCGGTTGCGCTGCACCCAGTCCTGATAACGTAACTGATGGTCTTGCTGCACAGTAGCGGGGTACACCATGGTTTGTAGCGTGGTTCGTTGGCGTCGCAGATCTAAGCGCACCGGCTTATTGGCCTGGTTGCGCAGCGCCTGGTTAAGATCCGCCTGAGTGCTGATGCGGCGACCATTGACAGCCGTTATGTAGTCTCCCTCAGTCGCATTAACACCAGGTTTGGCCAGCGGCGAGGCTTGCTCGGGCAGCTCAGGATCGGTCCGGTAGATACGCAGAATACGTACGCCGTTGTCGGTTGTTTCTAATGCGGCTCCCAGGGTTGCCGCCGATGGCTGATCATCAGCGGCTGGATAGTCGCCTCCGCGAACTTGCGAATGCAAGACGCTAAGCTCGCCCATCATCTGTGCGAATAAGTCATCTAATTCATGCCGGTCGGTAACTCGGGGCAACAATGACTGATACTTTTCCCGTGTGGCACGCCAGTCTAACCCACGCATGTCGGCGTCAAAGAGGAAGTCACGGTGCATCAGCCAGGCATCGCGGAACATTTGCTGCCACTCTTCAACCGGGTTGAACGCCAGTTGCCACTGGTCAGTTGCTAAATGCGATCGGGTTAGATCCTCAGGTGCGGTGGCCTGAACGTCATCAATATAGAAGTCATTGTTGCTGGTTCGCCAATACAGGCTATTAGTCTGAGAGCTTACGGCGTAGTCCTCGACCTGACTCGCAAATACCTTCACCTCTGGTTGATGCGGGTCAATGGCAACGCTTATCAGCTGCTGATGGTTGTCTCCGGCGCGCAGCAGGTAGAGAAATTCATCGGTCATTTGCAGCTGGCGATAATTGCCGGCTTCCAGTGGAACTTGCCACAGGCGACTAGCAAGACCGTCCCAGTCAACTGGTTGGCGGCGCGAACGTTCTTCAGTAGCACCCTGGTCACACTGACTGACTTCGCTTTCTGGCTGAAACGGAAAACATGCCTGTGACTTCAGACTCACTGCAAACACTAGCCCACGTTTATCGAACATCGGCCCAAGGTTGCGATCGCCCCAGGGGGAACGCGGATTGGCATCGAAATTACGGTTAGACACAAAATACAACCAATGACCGTCAGTACTAAAGGCCGGTGAGAACGAATCATACTTAGTCGTGCTAACCGCTTGTTGACGCTCTTCATCCACCGAATAGAGTAAAACCTGTGAGCGGTCGCCGTCCTGATTGCTTTTACTGAATGCTACTAATTTACTATTGGTGGACCAGACGACGTCTGCGTAGGGAGAGTGACCCCAGCCGCCTTCGGCGATGCGGCTGTTGTTGCCATTGCTTAAATTGAGCAGCCAAAGATCGCCGTTTTTATCGTCATGGGCAAGGTAGTTGCCATCTGGAGAGAGGTGGATACCCCAGCGGAATACACTGCCATCATCAGTTAGTTGGCTGGCACCACTGGAGCCATCCGCTGGGAAACGCCAGATTTCATTTTCACCACTGTGATCATTGATCGCGTATATCCAGCGCCCGTCAGGGCTCATGACTGCATTACGGGAGCGGCTGCCAACCGGGGTCTGCACTTCAAACAGGCGCTGGTGGCTTTTACCGGCAACCGCAATTTGTGACCGGGCTGTTATTACTACCCGCTCCTGCTCGCCGTTATAGCTGGTGTCAGTCAGGTAATCCAGTGGATTCTCAATCCAGCGTTCCTGGCGTTGAGCAAAGTCACTGGTAAGGTGGATATCGAGTGTTTCGCTGTGCCCTGATTCGAGTTCCAGTAGTTTCAGATCTGCGCCAAGCTGGTAGACAATCCGCCCCTGGCTTATATCTGCCGACCAGACTTGCCAGTCATTGTATTCCGTTAACTGCTGCTTTTCGCTACCATCGCCATTCATTGACCACAAGTTCGGCGTACCAGTGGCGTCCGAAATGAAATAAACACGAGTGCCATCCACCATAGGTTGGCGAACGGATGCAATATGGTCATCGGTCAGCAGTTCTGCTTCTTCGTCTCCGGGGCTAAAGCGCCATAGCTCGCCCATTGCGCCGCCACGATAAATACGTGTGTTATCGCCAGTAGCCTGCAGACCGAAACGGATAAAGTACAGAGTTTCGGGGTTAACCGGGTGAATGGTTTCGCTGCGAACTTCATAATTACCGTCGGCATCCGGCTCCTCGCTGCGGTGCTCTATTACTCGGCCCTCAGCGCGCAGGTTGTAACTGCCTTCTATCGCATCAGTCAGCGGGATTGTGCTGGTGGTCAGCGACTCCGGGTTGACACTGCGCAGTAGCCATTGATTTGCCGGGCCCATGACATGATCAGTGCTGTAAAGCACCTGACCGTCGGCCGTCCAGCCCTGCACTCGTACGCGGCTGTTTTCAAACGTAATCCGTTTTGGAATACCGCCCTGTAGCGGCATGACATAGGCTTCTGGTGCGCCCTCGTAGTCTGCTACAAAGGCAACCGAGTTGCCGTCGGGAGAGATGGCGGCATAGCGTTCTTCAGCATCACTTGTGGTAAGGCGGGTGGCGTTACCACCATGCACCGTGGTACGCCAAAGGTCACCTTCCGCGGTAAAAACGATCTGGTTCTGATGAATGCTGGGGTTGCGATAATAGCCACGAGTACTATCGTCGGCGACTACGTGCATCGAGCCACTCGCCAAGAGCGCACCGGACGCCAGGTACAGCGCTAACTTCATGCTTAGTTCCTGCTGGTCGTTGGTAATTATTTAATTGTGGTGTTTGGCGCCTTCTTGCTCCCAAGCCCGCCGCTCAGAACCAGTTGCAGAGCTTCAGCAGGTTTCATGCTTAAATTGCGTGTATAGGATTTGGGCACCATGATCATATAACCACCAACGTTGTACGCCATTGGTAAAAAGACTGCAAGTTGTTCTTCATCCAGCAAATCTGCAATTTTGTCGTTTTGATCTGTACCTTTCTTGGTCACTATTCCAATCATTTCGATCTCGGAATTAGGCATTTTCACCATAACCACTGACTCGTCTTCAAAGTTTTCACCGCTCATCACTTCAAAGAGGTCCTGAATAATACCGTATACCTGACTCACCCCCGGAATGTGCGCCAGGATACGACCAGGAATTTTCCATAACCGCGCACCGCGCCGGGAGTACGCGGTAAAACCAATCAGGGCGCAGATAGCAAGAAAGGCAAGCAGCGCCATGCCTGGGATATACCAATGGGCAGGAACAAACGCCTCAAGTGTGGGCGACAACCAGCTTTCGATGGTCATTAGTAGCCAGCGCACCAACTCGATGGTGATGACCAGAGGTAAAATAATGAATAGGCCGCGCACGATAAAACGCGATAGCTTACGCATGGTAAACCGCATATAAAGCTCCGAATAATGTTAAGAGACAACTATAGTGCATTTTCGTAAGCCGGGATAATCGCGGCCTGCTCAGTCAGCATTCGCTGGTTTAGCTCTGAACTGGTCTCAGCCCATTAAAATAATGCAACCAGTGCGCTGATCAGCAATGCCAGGTTCGCGACCCAGGCCAGCATGAAAAAATAGCTGCGGGGGCTCGGATTGGTGTTGGTCGCAATTGCATAGTAAAGCACCATATGCAGCACACGGGCGAGCAGCATAATCCAGGTTAGCCAGGCAACCAATACTGGGCTCACGCCGACCACTATAGCTAATACGCTGGCGCCCAACATGGTACCGAGGTTCTCCAGTGTATTCTGGTGGGTACGCCAGGCGCGAAAGGTGAAGCTATGATGGTCGCTGGCCTTTGGAGCAGTGCCTGGAATCGCGCCTTCTTCGCGCGCTTTGCGTCCACTGGCAATAAGCCACTGCACAAACACCATTAATAACAGCAGGCCAATAGCCAGCAAACTTATGCGATAGTCAGTCAAGTCGATCATGAGATAAGATCCTTTTTTGTCGTTCTTAATTTGGATTAGCCTAGCAGCTATAGGTTAAAACTGGTTACAATTATTTCTGCCTGATCTGTTGGCAGCAATACATACTAAAGTTATCAGGGTCAGGATCGAAAATACGGGAGATTTCTATGTATCCAAGACGGTATCCAAGACGAAAAACCATTGCGGTCATGGCTGGTCTGGTAGCTGGCTTGCTAAGCCTTATGGGAAGTGCCAACGGCGCTGATATTTCAACTGCAGTCGAGGCACGTATTGAGGGTGACAGCTCAGGCGGATGTCTGGCTGTGGGACGACTTCAAGTGATAGAGGACGGTGCAGATATCAGGCGCGAGACCGCTTTCGCCTGTGCCGACAATGACACAAGCAGAGCTGACGCACGCACAGTTTTTGAAATAGGCTCCATCAGTAAAGCAATGCTTGGCGTGTTAGCAGCCGATTTAGTGCTGCGAGGGGACCTTGATATTGACCGTCCGGTAGCGGATTACCTGCCTCACGCTGGTCCGCCGGATACCGCTGACACCATACTGGTGCGTCACCTGCTAACGCATACCTCCGGGCTGCCGCGGCTACCCGCTTTGCAACCAGCGGACCATGAAGACCCTTATGCGGATTTCACCGATGACGCTTTATGGCGTTCGTTCGAGAACGCACCACTGGCAAGCGAACCGGGGGAAGCCTACAGTTACTCAAATTTTGCTTACATGATCCTGTCTAAGCTCATTGCGGAGGTGAGCGGTCAGTCGGTGCAGGATTATTACCAGACACGCTTATTTGAGCCTCTGGCAATGGAGCATTCCGGATTCGGGGTGGAAACCATTGAAGGGCGGTTGGCGAATGGCGATGCGGCTAAAAACTGGAATTTCCCGAAGGACATGGAAGCCGTCGGTGGAGTGCGCAGCAGCTTACATGACATGCTTAATTTTGCGCAGTTGCAGCTCGGCTTAGGACCGTCAGAGTTGGTCGAGGCGGCGCAGCAATCGCATCAGCTGCTGGCCGAAGTCGGGGAGCAGCGTATCGCCTGGGGCTGGATGCTGCATGAGCGCAACAATCGTCAGTATATTATGCACGGGGGTGGCACGGGTGGCTTTAATGCGACGCTTATTATTGAACCGGCAGAACAGAAAGCGGTGGTGGTACTGGCCAATGCTGCCCTCTATAACACTCAGGATGTGCAATCGCTGGGCCTGCATTTACTGGACGACTCTGTCGAACCTGGTCTGGCGCACCGTGTAGCCGCTCGGCCCGAGGCAATAAGCCTGGAAGATTATGAGGGAGATTATCCATTGGTGCCCGGCTTTAATGTGCGCATTTTTGCTGAGGATAACCAGCTGTACTTGCAGGTAAGCGGGCAGCCTTCGGCACCTCTCAACTATCAGAGCGAGGATGTTTTTGAAAATCTTCAGTACGGCGTCGAAATCGAGTTTGAACGTGACGAAACAGGGCAAGTTAGCGGGCTGGAACTCCGGCAATACGGGCAGACGTTGAGCGGACCACGGGACGTCGCGGATGGCAATGCTAATCCGTAGCTTTTTGCCACAGCACGGTATCGCGACCTCGCTCTAACTCTTGCAGCGGCCAGTGTTGACTGATGTAGTCCATGCTTTTATCACTGAACAGGCTGATATGGGTCGGATCGTGAATATAGCGCCAGCTAGCGAACTCAGCTTTGCTAATAGCACGCTGGGTCATGACCATCAGTAAGCCGCCAGGCTTAAGGCACTGACAGAGGGTATCGAGAACCTGAGCTGGCTGGCTCAGGTGTTCAAACACTTCGGTGGCCGTAATGAAGTCGTACGTTTGTTGCAGGCGGGCAGGTTCATTGGCGTAGTAAATGTCGTAATTGGCACAGCTAAAACCAGCCTCTGCGAACATCAGGGAAAGGGTCGGGCCGGGGCCACTGCCAAAGTCCAGCCCGCTTGCTCCCGGTTGCAGCCGTGTTACCACAGGTTCAAGCGCTCGGCTCAAAAAACGCCGGTAACCTGGATCCTGTGGGTTGTTCTTGTGCAGTTCATAGATTGCTTGCTCGTCGCTGGCGCCCGGCTGCTGCTCAGCTGGCACCTGTACCAGACCACATTCAAGGCAGGCAAAGTAGTCACGATTTACAATCGCGCCATGCTGACCCTGATACCAGTGTTCGAAATCTGTTGAGGCGCATAAGACACAGGGTGTCGACAGAGTTTTCATGGGTGGCAGGTGTACGTAAAGTAACTGGAGGCGCTACTTTAGCGCAGCAAGAGGAATTAAAAAAGGGCCCGCAGGCCCTTAGTAGTTAGGCTTAATCTGACTTAGAAACGGTAGGTCAGGCTGGCACTGACACTAGTTCCAGGGTCGCGCCCTTGCAGAATTTCCCCTTGTTGGAGAATTTCAGTGCGTTCCCCGAGCAGGTTCTTGGCCGCCAGTTTCAACGACAGTCCCTCTACCGGATAGTAGCTGTATGTGGCATCGACAGAGTGGAACGGTTGCTCATAGGCATCGTCTTTGCCATTCACGCCGGCAAAGTTAATCCGTTCGCCAAATACGTTGTAGCTAAGCGTTGCCGAGTGGCGTTCATTGTTGGAGTCGAAGCCGAGCTGCGCATTGACTACATACTCTGAGTGCCCGCTCATGCGACGTTCCAGGTTAGTGATATTGGACGCGCCAAACCGCTGGATACGAATATCTGAGTCGCTCAGAGTCAGGTTACCGGCAACAAAGAACTGATCCAGCCAGCCCGGAGAGGTTGACCATAGCCCACCTAAACGGCGCACAAACTCGGTTTCAACACCATAAATGCTGCCTTCTTCCGCATTACGGAACGAGACCAGTAAGTTACCGTCCGAGCCCATGATTTCAATGCTTTCAATCGGCGCGTCAATGTCCTTATAGAAGGCGCCAACACTGAGGCTGTTGCCGGAGGGTAAGTACCACTCCCAGCGCACGTCAGCATTAAGCAGCTTTGAGCTTTCCAGATCCTGAAAGCCGATCACGTTGAAGTCAGTTATTGGGTCGACGTAGAGCACCGGCGTGACCTCACGTAAATCCGGACGCACTACCGACTGACTGAGACCAAAACGTACCTGCATATCCGGGTGGAACAACCAGGTCAGTGCAGCGCTGGGGTACCAGTCTTCATCCAGCAACGGATATTCTGCAGGGTCACCCTGAATCTCACCCGTGGATGGGCTTAATGGTAACGCCAATTGGCGGAAGTCTTCGTAGCGAGCACCCAGTGTAAAGCGCCAGGTGTCATTCAGCATCGAGTCGAGGCCGAGATAAAACGCATCCAGTTGCTGAGCGGCCACATAGTCGTCCGCCTGGGCGGTAACATCTGAGATAGCGAAATTCTTCGACGGGTCGAGAATATTGGCATCGGAAAATATCTCCGAAAAGCGCTGCTGCAGCTCAACATTATCGAAGCCACGGCTGTCCAGCTTGAAGCGGTCGACTTCTGAGTTCCGTGAGCGTTGGAAGTACATATAACCGCCCTGCAGTTCCAGCTCCCAACTTGCCAGACTCACTGGTAGCTTGAAGTCGATGCTGCCGTTCTCGGTCCGATCTTTCATATCGCCAAAGATATACTGCACCGCATTGTCGCTGCGGCGCAGGGTGGCGGTTTGACTACCGTCATCCTGAGTCGAGCGAATGTAGCGGTACTCAACTTCGCCCGGTGCGTAGCGGCGGGCGCGGGCATCTGTCCATTGCCACTGCATATTGAGGTCACTGAGGAAATCAAAATGATGGTCGCCGCGAAACTGGTTAGCAGTTAATGTGCGTTCTTCATAACGGGCCGAGTAGTCCATGTTTTCACGGTTCGGTTCGTTGATGGTTTCGATGGTATCGCCAACTTTCAGTTTTACTTCATCGCTCGTATCAAGCAGGTAAATGGTGCTGCTTTCGAGCGTATGCATGTTGTCATAATTCAGCCCGAAGTTAACAATCGAGGACACCTGTGTGCTGTATTCGGTGCCTGAAATGTCGTCGTAGCGAACCAGTGGAGTCAGTTCACTGCCACTGGTGATTGAGTAATAACGTTCCTGTTCGTCGATATTGCGGCTGGAGCGATCATAGGCAAATGAGCCAATAGCACCAAAGGTCAGTTTGTCAGTTAACTGCAGACTGTCGCCGTAGGTCAGGCTGGCGTCCATGTCTGGACCAATTGAGGTACGCTCAATGTCCATATCCCGGTTTAGCGCGACACCCAGTTCACGGTTGATGGTTTCGGCTCGCGCCAGGTTTTCGGCGTTAATACCACCAAGTTGGCGGGCAATTGGAATGGTTTCCAGCGAGCCATACAAATCCAGCGCCTGCTGAATGTCGGTTGGTAAACCGCGGGTGCCGTCATCACGGCCGCGCCAGTCATCGTCTCCGCCGGCGTATTCGAGCCCGTCGTCGGAGTTCAGACTGTTGTAGCCGGTACCCAGCGACAGTTCGAACACACGCTCACGAGGCAGGCTTAGGGTACGGATGTTTACGCCACCACCACCAAATGAAGCTGGTTGATCAACCGAGAAGGTTTTCTGCACCATCAGGCTTTCGATGATAGCAGTCGGAAACATATCCAGCGGTACCACGTTGCGGGTCGGGTCAGGGCTGGGCACCATAGCGCCGTTGAGTAAGGTACTGGAATAACGCTCGCCGAGACCACGGACGTAGATAAATTTATTATCAATCAGGGTCAGGCCAGTGATTCGTTTCAGTGCCGCGGCAACATCCGAGTCGCCAATACGGCTGATCATTTCTGCATCCAAAATTTCGGTAACCTGCGATTGCTCACGGCGTTCAGCCGCGGTGATCGCCGCCGAACTCATTAATCGGCCGGTTACCTGAATACGCTCAATGCTAGGTGCCACATTACTGTCGGCTGCTTCTGCGCTCTCTGCACTCTCAGCCCAAGCGGGCTGAGAGATACAAGAGACAGAGGCGAGCGCGAGCAGGATGGCCTTGGCCAGCGGGCGTAAGGTCATGTTTGAACAGCTCATCGCAGCCTCTCTTCTTAGTTAGCTTGCAAACCAATCGTCCAGCCCTGAGTCCAGTCATAGTCAGCAGACGCTGCACCGATGAACGGAACATTGAGGAAGAACTCATCACCGCTATAGTCTTTGCTTGGGTTGGTGCTAATGGTCAGGTAACCGTTGAGCACATCGTCGATACCAGCCTCGACCGCATTACCATCCTGCGCTAAGAACCACTGTTCGGTTGTTTGCGTAGCACTGACATCGCCAAGGAAAGGTTCGGCACAGGCAATCACCGAGTGAGTCATCTCAGTAGTGAAGTCAGCGGCAAGGTCCTCTGACTCCTGAGAGTTGAATTCCAGGCATTCACCCATTCCGTTCGGGCCGGTTACCAGCATGTTGTGAAGTTTACCGGTGGTACCTGCACGCAACAGAATGCCCTCAGAGTCTTTATCCGCTGAGGTGTAGTCATTTCCGATAATAGTCATGTTGGCAATGACAGGGTTGGAAATAGGTGTCGCTGTAAAGTCACCAGACTGGTTGTCTGCTTCGATACCGCGGTTGGCTTCGCCGTTATGAACCGCAAGCATGAACTGTAAACGACCTGTCCAGCCATCGGCCCAATCCAGTGAATCGTCACCGGCACCCGTGGTAACCACATAACGCGCATCCACTGTGCCACCGAAGAACTCAATGCCATCGTCGAGGTTTTCATGTACCTGAATAAAGGCTACCCGGGTTTGATCGCCAATGCCTGCGAACGTGATACCGTTTAACTCGTTGTCAGGTAATACTTCGTAACCCGCGTACTGAACCCGGACAAACTTCAGTTTGCCAGAATCGTCGTTGGCGTCGGCACCACCATATGGACCAGCATCACCTTCTGCTTCGATGTCACAGCTGGCAAGGTCGGCCTGGTCGCATTTATTGCTTGGCGCGTTACCCAGTAACACCACACCGCCCCACTGACCTTTGCCTGTGTTGGCATCAATTACATCCTGTAGCGAGGTCATAGTGATAGGCGCGTTTGGACGCCCTTCTGCGATAATTTTAGAACCGCGCGCGATAACCAGGAAATCAGCACCGTTTTCACCGTAAAGGCGCACACCCGGGTCGATAAACAAAGTCGCTGAATCGGCGTTGTCGTTACCGATACGGACCAGGCCATCAAGTTGGTAGTCAGCGCCAACTGGCAAATGCAGGTTCTCGGTGTACGTGCCACTTAGTTCGCAGGTCAGCTTGTCAGTCAGCGATTCAACCTGTGTCGTTCCGGCCGGGCAACTAATGGCCGATGCGTCGTTGTGTAACGCGTAGGTCCAGTCCAGTGTCCAGTCGTTCTCGCCGTCAAAGGCACCGATGTAGTCCACGTCGTCAAACCAGGTATCTACCTCGTTGGCAACGTTCAGTCCGGCACCCAGTGCAGGTGAAACTGCTGACGGGAAGTAGCCACCTAACAACGGGTCGGCGGTTGAGTTACCAGGCTGCGCCAGGAACCAGGTTTCAGCGTCAAAAATGACGGTGTCGGTCTCATCAACGCTGTCTTTGAATGGTTCGCTGCAGTGAATAATAGAATGCTCAAAACGTAAGTCACCGCTGTCGGCGTTGTCGACCGTTTCCTGATCATTCAGCTCAAAGCATTCACCCATGCCCGGCTCACCGGTCACAATGAAGTTATAAAGCTCAGCACTGGTGCCGCGGCGCAATAAAATACCTTCACCATCATCGTCACCATCCCACTCATTGCCGATAATCGTCATGTTGGAAATAATCGGGCGGCTGCGCGGGGTTGCGCTGAAATTGCTTGAACTGTTATCGGCCTCGATGCCCCGGTTGGCTTTGCCATTGACTGTATTGTGTTGCACCAGAACGTGCTGCATACGGCCATTCCAGCCAGCATCCCAGTCCAGCGAGTCATCACCATTGCCGGTCAGAACTACATATTTGGCGTCCGCAGTACCGCCGAAAAACTCGATGCCATCGTCGAGGTTATTGTGCACCTGAATGTATTCAATGGTGGTGCCTTTGCCGACGCCGCCGAAGGTAATACCATTCAGTTCATTGTCAGGCAGGACTTCGTAGCCTGCGTAACGTACCTGCAGGTAGCGCAACGTTCCGCTATTGTCATTTACATCGGAGCCACCGTAAGGACCCGCATCACCCTCTGCTTCAATAGCACAGTCATCCAGGTTGTCCTGATCACATCCGTTGACAGGGGCCTGACCAAGTAACACTAAACCGCCCCATTGCCCGATTGAAGTGGCATCGGTTAGTCCGAGCAGGTTCTGCAGCGAGGTCATCACGATAGGCTCGTTGCGGGTACCTTCGGCTTCAAGTTGAGAGCCGCGGCGCACGACCATGAAGTCGGCACCACTTTTACCGAACAGCGTGGTGCCGCGTTCGATGGTCAGTACTGTGTTGTCAGCTTTGTCGTTGCCCACTGCTACTCGGCCGTCTAAGGCCCACAGCACGTCGTTGGTTAACGTCCGGTCGGTGGTGAAAGTACCACTGATTTCACAAACAGTTGCATTCATGCCATCCACTGGATCGCCGGTTACTGCCCACTCCGGGCAATCAGCACCGGTAGGAGGTGGAGTACCACCGCCGCCACCGGGAGGAGGTGTATTACCGCCGTCGCCGCCACTGCCACTGTTAATGTTGATATCACCGCCACAGGCAGCCAGCGTTAATGCGGCTGTGACCAGACTCAGCCGGAATAATTGTTTTAGTTGGAACATAGAGTTGTCTCCGCAGAGGGTTGTGAGAGAAAAGCGCGATTAGTCTGCTCCCTCTGCGTGACATTATGGTTATTAAACGATGACAGCTGGGTGTCATCTTGGTTTCATTTCAATGACATAGCTGTATAGCTAGCTTACATCTTCGGCCAGAAAACCTCCCGACTGGCGGCGCCAGAGCTTGGCATACAAACCGTCCTGAGTGATCAGTTGTTCATGCGTACCCTGTTCGATAACTCGCCCCTGATCCATGATCACCAGACGGTCCATCGCAGCAATGGTGGATAGTCGGTGGGCAATGGCGATCACCGTTTTACCTTCCATCAGGTTATAGAGGTTTTCCTGGATAGCGGTTTCCACTTCACTGTCGAGCGCGGAGGTCGCTTCATCCAGAATCAGAATGGGGGCATCTTTTAACATTACTCGGGCAATAGCGATCCGCTGGCGCTGGCCTCCGGACAGTTTCACCCCACGTTCACCCACATGCGCATCGTAGCCAGTGCGACCTTTGTGGTCACTTAAGTCGGCGATAAACTCATCGGCATGGGCGCGTCGCGCGGCATATAAAAGTTCATCTTCGCTGGCATCCGGACGGCCGTACATAATATTGTCGCGCACCGAGCGATGCAGTAACGAGGTGTCCTGCGTGACCATACCAATGTGTGCTCGCAGGGTGTCCTGCTGCACGTCAGCAATGTTCTGACCATCAATTAGAATACGACCACTCTGCACATCGTAGAAACGCAGCAACAAGTTGACCAGGGTCGACTTACCGGCGCCGGAGCGGCCAACAATACCAACTTTTTCGCCGGGTTTGATATTCAGTTTGAGCCCGTCCATCACACCGCTGGCTTTACCGTAGTGGAAGTTAACGTCGTCGAATTCGATACCACCTTTGCTGACCTGCAATGGAAGCGCGTCGGGCTTGTCTTCGACCGTACGCGAGACCGCAATCGAGCCGATCCCATCCTGCACAGTACCGATGGCTTCAAACAACTGAGTCAGTTGCCACATCACCATTTGTGACATCCCAAACAACCGCAACACCAGGCCTACTACTACCGCCACGGCGCCTAAGGAGACCGCTTCATTGAGCCATAAACCGATCGCCAGTGCGGCAGAAGCAAACAGCAAGAGGCAGTTGATGACGTATAGCAAACCATACAGCAGCGTCACCAGGCGCATTTGTTTGTGCACGGTAAGCAGAAAATCATCCATGCCATCGCGGGCAAAACTGGTTTCACGCGCGCCATGAGAGAACAATTTCACGGTCTGGATATTGGTGTAACTGTCGACGATACGACCCGTCATAATCGAGCGGGCATCGGCCTGTTCCTGGGAGATTTTGCCGAGCCGCGGGACAAACACATAAAGCAGCAATGCATAGATAACTATCCAGCCCGCCAGTGGCAGGATCAGACGCCAGTCGGCAGTAGCAATCAACACAAACATGGCAAGGAAATAGACGCCAATGTAGTTGACCACTTCGATAAAGCTGACCACCACCTGACGCACCGAGAGCGCGGTTTGCATCAGCTTGGTTGCAACCCGGCCGGGGAATTCGTCCTGGTAGTAGCTCATAGACTGCTTCAACAGATAGCGATGCACCAGCCAGCGAATACGCATCGGGTAGTTGCCGAGCAGGGTCTGGTGCATAAGCAGCGACTGAAACCAAACCAGTGTAGGCAGGCCAATCAATACCACTGCCGACATGGCGGTCAGTTTTATCCATTCGTTGGCGAGAAAGTTAGCGCGATCCTGCTCTGACAGCCAGTCGACAATACTGCCAAGAAAGCCGAACAACCAGACTTCGGTAATGGCTACCAGCGCCATCAGAATGGCGACCATAATCAGGTACTTTTCTGAGCCTTTGGTGAAGTGGTAACAGAAGGCAAAGAAACCCTTCGGCGGTTGGGCCGGCTCGGCTTCAGGAAATGGGTCTAAACGATTTTCAAACCAACGAAACATAAGGCTTCCTTGTATACGGCGCGCTTTATGGGGTACGACAAAAACGCGCATAACAAACAGGGGCTATAAGAGCCCCTGAGTATACAATAAAAGCGACCTATTCAATCAGAGCTCTATGACATCAATATGTAAATGACTTCCTTGCTGACGAATACTGGTCTCGGCAGCATGGCTAAACTCAACACCCTGCCAGGTAAAGTCAATCGACTCGAGCTGACAGCTCTCGTTGCCATCACACAAGACCGGCAATGAATCGACTTTAACCTGCAGTCGCAATACCGGACGTTCATCACCCGGTGACTGCATATGAGTTGCAGCACCTTCGATAAGAAGCTTGGTCATGTTGCCGTAAATAGAAATCGACTGCGGCTGCGGCAGAACATACGAGCCCTGCTGCGGCTGGGTAAAGCCCCCCGTACCGCTTGAGAAATTAACATCGAGCCCAGCGGTCGCCTGCTTACTCTTTAAATGAATGGCGAAATCCAGGGTGGCGTCAGTCAGCGCGGCGAACTGTTCAAGGTTAAGAGCCTGGTCCGGGCTACTTTGTTGGTAGGCCCATTCGACAAGTGCCTCAATCGGGTAGCGGGCTAACAGCTCATTGATGCGCGCTTCATCAGGCTCTTCGAACTGACGCCACTCGGCGAGCAGGGCGTTTAATGACGAGGCATCGTTGATCTGTTGCTGCGCATTCTGTTCCACCCGGGTTGCCAGGATCACCTGGGCGGCCCCGGTCCCATAGGAATAACGGCGCAGGTCACTGCTGTTGTGAACCCCTTCAGGGTTTACTTGCAGATGGTCTTTAACGCGCCGTGTGACGTTAAAACGCGGATGAACCAGACGACCGGCGGTGAGCCCGATGTATTCAGCAGTACCTTCAATAATTTCAAGCTGGTGCAGGCGTTCCATCGGTCCAGCGCCCATTTGCATGACCAGTAAATGATCAATGGTCAGCAGGTCATCCAGTAATCCGGGTACGCGCTCGGCAGGGGCATCCAGTGCCTGCTCCAGCAGATCGCGGCGAAGCTGCAGTAAGGCGCGAATTTGCGGATTTTTAAACGCGTCAGGATCGACAAACTCAGCCACTGCGGTGCGGGAAAAGTGGCGACGTTGATAGCCATGGAAGGCTTCATGAAACAGCAGGTTTAAGGTGTCCTGGGGGTTGCTTTGCAAACTCACTGCCGTGGCGACGATATTGCCGAGCTGGTAGTCAATATGAAAGCTGTCGCTGAGTCTTGGCAGGCTATCTTCATAGTAATAATAGCGCTCGCTAAGCTGTTGGTAGTCGCCCTCTGGCACATGCTCGCTCACCAGCAACGCGGGCCCTTGTCGAAAATACACAATGAAGGGGGTGTTGGCACTCCAGAAATCCGGCCATAGCTCTTCAGCCTGGGCAGCAGCGCGTTCGATATACTGAGCATGCTCGACCAGCTCGCGCTGGGTTTCGTTTTCGGTGGCTATCTGTGAGCTACAGGCCGCCAACCAGGTAACTAATAAACTGCTAATGAGTAATGAACGCCAGGCAGTAAATTTCATAGTTCAGACCATCCTAGTGGTTAATTTCCGTGCCAGACTTCAGTCCCAATTGGGGCCCTCGGCAATGCGTTAGTATAAAAACGAATAATTTATCCGATTATTGTCTTTTTAGCAGACCTTGTGAAGCACCAAATCTGACCTCATAGCGTAGACAAGCTTAGCTTACTTGTCCTGGTTGCTATTCAACCAACAGTCTCTTGAAAGGATCGTCTAATGCACACCAACCTGTTTTCCCCGGTGACCCTAAACCCCACACTAACCCTGAAGAACCGTGTCGCCATGGCGCCATTAACCCGCTGCATGGCGGCTGCGGATCTGACTCCTACCGATGACATGGCCGCTTATTATGCGCGCCGTGCCGATGTCGGTTTGATAATTTCCGAAGCGACCATCATCCGCGCTGATGCGCAGGGCTACCCGAACGTGCCGGGTATCTTCCGCCCGTCCCACATTGAAGGCTGGCAGAAAGTCACCGACGCGGTGCATGAAAAAGGTGGCACCATCTTTTGCCAGTTGTGGCACGTGGGTCGGGTTTCGCATCAGGTCTTTCATGGCTCGCGCCCGGTCTCAGCGTCGGCGATTGGCCTTAATGAACGCATTCCACGGATGCCTGGTCTGACGTACCCGGTGCCGCGCGCGCTCGGCAGCGGTGAAATCGAGCAGCTTATTGAAGACTATGCAGTGGCCGCTTCCAATTCACGCTCCGCAGGGTTTGACGGGGTCGAAATCCATGGAGCCAATGGCTACCTGCTTGACCAGTTCCTGCACTATGCCAGCAACCATCGTGAGGATGAGTTTGGTGGTACCCCGGAAAATATGGTGCGCTTCCCACTGGCGGTGGTCGATGCAGTCATTGCTGCAGTCGGTGCTGACCGCGTTGGCCTGCGTTTATCGCCGGGCGCTTATGCCCATATGACCGAAGATCCGCGCGATAAAGCGGTCTTTCAATTATTGTTAGCAGAGCTGGATAAACGCGACCTGGCCTATCTGCACGTGGGTATTTTCGATGACAGCATGACCTTCGATGCCCTTGACGGCATGCGCTCCAGCGAGTTCCTGCGGGCCAACTACAAAGGCACCTTTATGGGTTGCGGCAGCTACACCGCCGATCAGGCTGATCAGGGTATCGCTGAGGGCAAATTCGACCTGGCTGCCATCGGCCGACCGTTGATAGCCAACCCGGATTACATCCAACGCGTGCAACAGGGCGAAGCGCTGGTTGAATACGACGCCGAGATGCTGAAAACGCTGGTTTAATTAATCGCCGGCTTGCAGCAACTGCTGACTGCGTTGCTGCAAGTCCTGCAGATATTGGGTTTCTGATTCAATCGAGTCATATTCATCAATCGTACGGCCGAGCGTGACCACTTTAACCTGCTTGTCGCCGGAGCCGTTACTGGTGCCGGGCATGCTGAAGGTTAGTGCCATTAGCGCAGCAGACTCACAGTCAAGTGCTCCGCGCACCTCATCACTGAACTCTGTTTGCCGCACGAACCGCTCATCGACCCGCTGGTAAGTATGCATGTTGAGTTGGCCGTTCTCGCTGTTTTCGGTCACCAGGCTAAAGCCGGTCAGTTGCTCATTGTCGGTCCGCGTGTCCGCCTGACTATAGAGGTGAAGTACATAGGTGCGTTCATTGTCCGTCAGTGTAGGGGCAGACTGAATGTCTGTGGCGAATTGGTTTAGCAACGCATGCCGGGTAAAGGTCTGCAGTGTAGCAGCAGGCATCCAAAGCGTATCCTGAGCTAGCTTTCTGATGCCGTAAGCACTTACGTCTTCATACCCGTCCGTACCGTAGGTTCCCATCCATTCAGACGAAAGTATCTGCCGCACTTCGATCTCCTGGCCAAGCAGCGTGACTTCCGTAGACGGCTCTTCTGCCGCCGCGAAGGGCAAAACAATGCAGCTAAGTACGGCAACAAGTAATCGAGTAAAAAAGACCATGAACAAATCCTTATGTGGTTTCTTCCTCCCCAGCTAACCTGATCCCAGGTTGGTTGTAAAGACCTGAGCCCGGCGGCACGGATCAGTTTAAAGGGACTGAGCGGGGTTCACCCTTAGGCCCTGAACAAACCCGCAATTTTCAATTTGGCGGTAGTTCTGGCTTTCTAACGGTCGCAGTTTCGTGATGTCTACCCGGCCGGAAAAATCATGCGTCACTTCACTTTCAATCTGATAGTAGAAGTTTACATAGGGACTCTGCTTCGACAGGTTAATATAAGGCATGCCATCAATCGCCCACTGACCCTGCAAGGTCTCGCCGTCTGTATAGGTCAGTGTAAAGCGATAATCGTTGGTCAGGGTGAGGGTTTGCATCAACTCGCAATTGTCTGCCTGATAGGTCCCGATAACAGAATGCACTGCTCCATTTACGAGTCTGTCATCAACCAGGTACAGCCCCATATTGCCGCCTCGATACCAGTGGTTACCGCGCTGGATAATTGACGTGCCAATGCTCTCGTAGCCTAAGCCATTAAGAAGCGACACCACGCTGTCGACCTCGCGGCCAAGAGTCGCCGCTGAGCCCAGAATTATGGTCGAAGCATCCATCGTTGCGGGGTGTGGAATCGAGATAACCGTAACCTCAAGCCCCGCTTTCTCCAGTTCGTGCTGTATTTCTATAACGCTGGAGGGGTTTAACTTATAGTCATTGAGAAAAACTGTAGGTGATGCGCAGCCGCTGACAGTGATTAAAGTCACCAGGATCACGCAAATACGTTGCACAGATTGATAAACAGGCATTGGCAAAAGTTTCCGTCCTTGATTCTTTCTTCTACTGTACGGTAGAAGTGCGCTGAGGGGAACGAATCGCTTTTTTCTTTAAACACTTTAATTTGATCAAAACTCAAGGAATAAGATTTGAAATCTTTTGTGTTAATTATTGTTCTACTATCCAGTGTTTTCAGTGCCGCAGCTGGTACCGTTTATGATGAATCGAGAGACAGGTATATTCCGATAGAAATATCGCATCCCACTTCACAAAGAGAATGCAGTGAGGCTGAAAAATGTCCGGTAGCATTTCTTAGTGCGGGTTATGGTGTCTCTCATATCAAATACTCCTTTTTGTCGCAGCAGTTAAATCAATTGGGTTACATGGTTGTAGCTATCGGGCATGAACTAGAGAGTGATCCGCCGTTATCAGTATCTGGTGACCTGTATGAATCCCGCCGCGAGAACTGGAGTCGAGGCGCTGAGACATTGGATTTTATTAAACACAATCTTGAACATGTTCATCAAAATTACGACTTTAATAACTTGTTGCTTATCGGTCATTCAAATGGAGGTGATATATCGTCCTGGCTTGCCAATCAGGGTACAGACTACATAGCAACCGTCATTACGCTTGATCACCGGCGCGTTCCGCTTCCACGTAGTACGGAAATCGAGGTGCTTTCAATTCGAGGCAGTGACTACCCTGCGGACGATGGGGTTTTACCTTCATCACAAGAAAGCGAGCGCTACGGTATTTGCGTTAAGAAAATAGCGGAATCGCGGCACAATGATATGACAGACTACGGCCCCGTCTGGCTTAAAGACGAGATTGCTCGTACAGTCGCTAATTATCTAACGCGTGAGCGCTGTGGCTAATTAGGTTGCCTGGTAAAAGGGTATGGTTTTAGCCGTTAAACCGACTCGCCGCAGACCCAGGCGCTGGACCAGGCCCATTGGAAGTTGTAGCCGCCGAGCCAGCCGGTGACATCGAGCACTTCGCCAATGAAGTAGAGGCCTGGTTGCAGTTTGCTCTGCATGGTCTTGGAACTGACCTCATCAACGTCAACGCCACCGAGGGTGACTTCGGCGGTGCGGTAGCCCTCGGTACCGTTGGGTTTAAGCGGCCAGTTGTGGAGGCATTCGGCGATGCTGCTGAGTTCGGCGTGACTGTAGTCGGCGAGGTTCTTCTGTGGCCATTGTTCGCGCTCCAGCAGAATGGTTACTAAACGCTTGGCGATGTGCTGGCTTAACCAGGCTTTGAGGCCCATTTTTGGCTGTTGCTGTTTGCTCGCTTTCAGCGCTTCAAAAGCATCTGCGTCGGGCATTAAGTTAATGTGCACGCTTTCGCCCGGCTGCCAATACGAGGACACCTGCAAAATTGCCGGGCCGCTGACGCCGCGGTGGGTAAATAGCATGGCTTCTTTAAAGCTGGCACGGTCGCTGGCAGCAATGACATCACAGGCGGTGCCGGCAAGGGGCTCAAACTGCGCTTTGTCGCTGTCATGCAGGGTGAATGGCACCAGCCCGGCACGCACGGGCTGGATGCTGTGACCGAACTGTTCCGCGAGCTTGAAGCCAAACGCGGTCGCGCCGAGTTTTGGCATTGATAAACCGCCAGTCGCGACCACCACTGACTTAGCTTTGTATGCTCCCTGCGATGTGTCGAGCTGGTACTCCTGGCCGTCGAAACTGACATCAGTCACGTTGGTGCGCAGTTGAACCCGCGCGCCATATTCAGCGCATTCATCAAGCAACATGCGGACGATCTGTTTAGCAGAGTCGTCGCAAAATAGCTGACCCAGGGTTTTCTCGTGGTAAGCAATACCATAACGGCTAACCTGCGCAATGAAGTCCCATTGGGTGTAGCGGCTTAATGCAGACTTGCAGAAATGCGGGTTTGCCGACAAAAAGTTGTCTGGCGCGGTGTACATATTGGTGAAATTGCAGCGTCCGCCGCCGGAAATCAGGATCTTTTTGCCAGCCTGCTTGGCGTGATCGAGTACCAGCACCGACTTTCCGCGTTTAGCGGCGGTGGCGGCGCAATGGAGGCCAGCCGCGCCAGCGCCCAGAATAATGCAGTCAAATGTCTTAGTTTCCATTTACTTAGCTCAAAGCAGGCAAGTTCGCGGTTGGCTTCAACCGTTAAAAGCGGGCAGTTTAGCACAGTTGTGAACAAATCGGATTTGCCTCGGAGCCCCCTTTTGCATAGTCTAGAGCGCGTTTAAATTTCGGGAACTGATTTGTTATGTCAAAAATAAAAATTCCACACACGCTGGTGCTGATGTTCATCATGATGATGGTGGCGCTGGTGTTAACCTGGATTTTGCCAACCGGTTCATTTGACCGTCAGGTTGAAGATGGTTTGACCGTCGTGGTACCAGGCAGTTATGAAATGCAGGAAGATGTCCCCCGGCTGAGCCCTGTGCGCTTGCTTACGGTGATTCCGGAAGCGCTGGAAGCGGCTCAAAACGTTATTTTCTTCGTTTTTCTGATCGGTGGCGTGCTCGGTATTATTCGTCACACTGGCGCATTGGATGCGGTGATCGGCAAGCTGCTGGAGAAATTCGGTAGCCGCATGGGTCTGCTCATTTTCGGTGGCATGTTCATTTTTGGCCTGTTCTCATCGGTGATCGGCATGGCTGCCGAGTACGTGGTCTTCGTGGCTCTGCTGGTCGGGTTGTGCAGGGCCATTAAGCTCGATGCAATGGTGGCGATGGGGATCCTGGTGGTCGGCTATGGTGTCGGGTACGGTTTGTCGTTAACCAATCCCTTTACCGTGGTGATCGCTCAGGCCATTGCCGAAGTGCAGCCGGGCAGCGGCGCCTGGTTGCGTATTCTGTTGCTGATCCCGGTCTTTGCTGTTGGCTTCCACCATGTGTACAGCTACGCCAAAAAAGTCAAAGCGGACCCGGCTAACTCGCTATTGGCGGACTTACCGACCGAAGAGATCAAACAGGACGCTGACGCTTATCCGAAAATGAATAAAACCCATATTGCGGTAATCAGCGCCTTTGGTTTGGCCCTTGCGTTACTGGTTTATGGCATTCAATGGCACGGCTGGTATTTAACAGAGCTGAGTGCGCTGTTTATTGGCCTGGGGATAGCGACTATCTTTATTGGCCGGCTTGGCTTCGATGAAGCGGCGCAAAAGTTCATTGACGGCGCTGCCCAGTTAACCGCGACGGCATTACTGGTTGGTTTTGCCCGCAGTATCGCGATGATCCTGGAAGATGGTCAGGTTCTCGACACCGTTATCCATTACTTGTCGATGCCGGTTGATGCCATGGGGTCCTATTTTGGTGCGGTAGGCATGCTCTTCATCCAGTCGTTCCTTAACTTGTTCATTCCATCGGGCTCAGGGCAGGCGTTTGTAACCATGCCTATTATGGTGCCGATTGCGGACACGGCTGAAATTGGTCGTCAGGTGGCTGTACTGGCGTTCCAGATGGGTGATGGTTTCATGAATATGATTGTACCGACTAACCCGGTGTTGATGGGTATTCTTGGCCTGGCCGGAATCCCTTACGACCGCTGGTTCCGCTTTATGGCACCTTTGATGTTGAAATTGCTGGTAGTGTGTTCGTTCGCACTGATGTTTGCGGTGTTTGTCGGCTACTAACTGGCCACCGCGGCAATCAGAAGCCTCGTTGCGATTGCAGCGGGGCTTTTTTGTGTGCGTGGTTTTGTAGGTGCAGTAGTTGTCTGCATGGCAGTTAAGCGCCAATGGCGCGTTAGTAGGCTTGTTTTATATAAATATCGAAGCGGTGCTTCTTGCTGGGAACCTGCGCACTCGGATGCTGCCCCGCCAGATACGGTGCTTTCGCCGGGCGCTTGACGACCACCCGGTGCGTGGCAACCGCCAGCGCTGCCGGTAACAGCTGGTCGCTGTCTTCATCCGTTCCTGCCAAATGTTGCAGCATCTGCATGTCTTTTTTGACTGCCGCTGATTTATCCCGGTGCGGAAACATAGGGTCTAGATAAATCGCCATGGGGGGCTCTTTCGCCAGCTGTTGAGCGTAGGCCTGCTCAATGATACTGCCGCGAGGCAGCACGCGTGCGCGTTCAGTCACCCATGGACCTATGCTGTCATCATGCTGAGCGCGGTTGATCGCGTCACTCAACAAAACATGAATGGCTGGGTTTCGTTCTAAAAAACGTACCTGACAACCTGCATGCACCAGGATCATGCCGTCCCGGCCCAGGCCCGCAGTCGCATCCAGAATGTTTGGCCGATGCCCCTTAGCAATGCCAAGGGCGCGGACAATGGCTTCGTCGCGAGCGCCGCCAGCCTGACGACGCCAGGCTTGTTTCCCGCGAACAAAGTCGACCAACAAAGGCGTTACTTTCGGTTGTGATTTCCAGCGCAGTTGAACCCCAAACTGGGTGAGCTCAAGAACAAAGTCATGCTCATTGGCTTCTTCAGGTAACTGATAATGCCTGGCTAATTGTTGGGCGGCGGCTGCGAGTTCGGGTTCCGCAGCCATCAGTGCAGGGGTCTGTAAACAACCCGGGGTGTGCTCAGTGTCTGTGGTCATCTTAGTCAGCCCTGGCGATGTAGCGCATGTCCTGGTGCGGAATACCGTCTTCGAGGTATTCCGACCCTTCACAGACAAAATCGAGGGAACGATAGAAGTCGAGCAGGTAGCATTGCGCACCGATGACAATCTGCTGGCTAAGGCTATTACTCAGGGCTACCTGCATCGCTTTTTTCATCAGCACCCGACCCAGCTGTCGTCCACGAGCATGCGGCGCAACAATAACCCTGCCAATTCGATGCACATCCGCATCGGCGCCGTGCAGGCTCGTTTTCGTTTTGCCTGTGGCATGAAAAATACGCGCGTAGGCGATCAGTTGCTCATTCTCGTAACTAAGCAGATGCAACGCCTGTTGATCTTCGCCGTCGGCGTCCTGATAAGGACAGTTTTGTTCGACTACAAAAACGGCCTGGCGCAGAGCCAGTACCGCATAAAGGTCCGCTAAGCTAAGCTCGTTAAAGGTCTTTAATTGCCAGTCAATCATGGTTTGTCAGCCTGAATCAGGTGAAAAGCTGGGCCGGATAAAACGCCAGCAACTCGGCGGCTTTGCTGCGGCCGTCGCCTTTCTGTGAAATGTAGCGATTAACCTGCAACTCGGTCAGCTTAGCTTTATGGTAGAACAAACGGCTGTGTTCTGTGTCATGGTTGCTGATTAATACCGGGATCCCGCGTTTGAATGCTGCTCGTTCTGCTTTTTGTGCCAAAATGGCCTGTTCGTCCAGGCTGAAACCACCGCTGGCATAGCTGGTAAAGCTGGCAGTCGGACTAAGCGGTAAATAGGGCGGATCGCAGTAAATAGCGTGCCCTTTACGTGCTCGCCGAAAGCTATTTTGAAATGGCTGGCAGGTGAAGGTGGCTTTTTTCGCTTTCTCAGCAAAAAACTCCAGTTCGGCTTGAGGAAAATAAGGTTTCTTGTATTTTCCAAATGGCACATTGAACTGGCCGCTGGCGTTGTAACGGCACAAGCCATTGTAGCCGTGACGGTTGAGGTACAAAAAAAGCAACGATCGGTGGTAAATGTCGTCGCTTTGGTTGAACTCACGGCGCAGCGCATAGAAGGCATCGGCCTGGTTGTTGCGCATCTCAAACAAGCGCCTGGCGTCTTCAATAAAGGTTTTCGGGCGACGTTTAATAATCTGGTAGAGGTTAATCAGGTCGGCATTGATGTCGTTCAGCAAATAATGGTCATAGTCGCTGTTTAAAAACACCGAACCGGCGCCGACGAACGGCTCAATTAGCTTGTCAGCGGGCGGCAACAACTGGTTAATAGCTTCAACCAGTGAGTATTTGCCGCCGGCCCACTTTAAAAAGGCGCGTTGCTTTTTCATTTTTAGTTGGTCGCAGCGGCGTTGTCGCCCATCACCGGTGCCAGATCCTGACGCACGCCAGCGATGGACTTCGGCCAGGGCTGCAGTCCTTGCAATTCGCTGTCTTCCTGTTCGCTTTGCTCTGTTACATAGTCGCGTGCAGCCTGTGCCGATGGATAATCACCGACCACCACGAAGTACCAGCTTTCATCGTCGCGCAGGGTTTGGTATATCCGCAGTTGCGGATGACTGAACTCGTTAAGGAACAGCTCTAAGCGAGCCTCGTCACTGAATGCGGCAACCTGCAGTACATAGCGTTGCGCGTTGCGCTGCCATAGCTCCTGGTTATCGTAAGCCGTCTCAGCTTGGTCGCTAGTGTCAGCTGTGGCACTGGCTTCTGCCGTTTGCTCTGCAACTGGTGCTGGCGCAATGGTATCCGGTTGCTCGTTTAACGGAGCGGTAAGTTCCTCCACCGAGGCTTGCGCCTGGCGTTGACTACTGCGTTCACGCAGCCTTGTCATGGCCTGGTCGTAATCCATTGCAACGCCGTCGTCAGCGGGCTCAACCACCACAGGTGGTGTTTCCTGTCCGGCTGACGTGGGCTCCGGTTGGCTTGTGGTTTCGACCTCTGCCTCGACAGGGCGGCTCTCAGGTTCGCGGTCACCGGGCTGTCCTTCGTGCAACATCCAGGCGACGTAGAGCGCCAGTGCAAAAGCAATCACTGTCATCAGCAACAGTAGCTTATTCAGTGCCGAACCTGACTTAGGTGCTTTGGCGGTCCCTTTTTCGCTACTCGTTTGCTCGCCGCGTTTTGCTGACCGGGCTGCTGCTTTCGGTTTAAGCAGCAAGGTTTCTAATGCCTGCTGGATTTCACCAGGGTAACCCTGGGTTTGTTGCAGCACGGCGCTTAGTTTTTCTTCCGGAATTGACTTGGACTGAGTTTCAACCAGCTTACGGGCAAAACTCGCCTGCTCACGCTTGCTAAAAGGTGAAACCTCAATACGTGATGCCGGTTCCTTGCTGCCCAATGAAAGCCCTTTGCTGGCCCGCTTAATCCACTCCGCCGATCCGGCAATAACGACACTGACTCGTTGATCGGGTTTAAATAAATGGCGGCTGGTCGCCAGTTCCTGCAGTTCACTTAAAATAGCCGCGGGTAATGATTCGCCGTTGTCGACGCAAACCACCAAATGCTGGCGGCCTGGTTTCATATTACGTTGCAGTGCTTCGAGGATCCGGTCATCGGTGGAAAAAGCGTCGAGACTGACAAGCTGACGCAAAATTTTGCTGCGCATGGCGTCGGCATTGATCTTGGACGGCTGTGGCAGATAAGCGAGGTTGGCGTAATCTGAGGCCTGCTCAAGAAAAACTTCGAGAATAGTGGACTTGCCAGCGCCCGGCGGGCCGCTCAGGAAAATCAGGCTCTCGCTGAACGCTACATGGTTATGTAGCTGGTCGAGGATAGCCTGTTGGCTGGCCGTTATTTTAGTGGCAATTGCCAACCCTGGCTCTTGAGACTGCTCTGGTGCTTCAATGCGCATGGATCTTTCCGCTATCTGCGTCACGTTGGCGGCTCACCGCCTGACGGATTAATTCTGGGTCAAGCTCTGCGGTGAGAACCGCATGGCCTAAATTTTCGGGTAATACAAAGCGGACTTTGCCTTGCTTCACCTTTTTATCACGCAACATCAGATCTTGCCACTGCTGCCAGGGCATTTCTACGGGAGCGTTCACTGGTAGGTCCGCGGCTTTCAATAGTTTCAGGGTACGTTGGTAATCACTTTCGCTGAGCATGTTGCGTTGGCAGGCTATGTCGGCGGCGATGGCAATACCTGCGGCGACCGCTTCACCATGCAGCCAGCTACCAAAGCCCTGTGCCTTTTCAATTGCATGGCCGAAGGTGTGGCCGAGGTTAAGTAAGGCGCGTTGCCCCTGTTCTTTTTCGTCGGCTGCCACTATCTGCGCTTTAATTGCACAACTGCGGACGATCGCTTGCTCGAGTTTGCCCTCATCGAGGCCAACTAAAGCAGGCATGGTGTTTTCCAGCCAGCTAAAAAAGTCGTGATCGGCCATGACGCCGTACTTGATGACTTCAGCCAGGCCTGCGCTGAGTTCTCGCTGTGGCAAGGTCTGTAAACAGTTGGTATCGATCAAAACCGCTCGCGGTTGGTGAAAGGCACCAATTAGGTTCTTTCCGCGTGGATGGTTAACCGCCGTCTTACCTCCGACCGAGGAATCGACCTGAGCCAGCAAGGTGGTGGGGATCTGAATGAAATCAACGCCACGATGGAAGCTGGCGGCGACAAACCCGGCGAGGTCACCGACTACACCACCGCCTAATGCCAGCACGGTACAGTCACGGGAAAAGCCACTGGAAAGCAGGGCATCCAGTGCCGCTTGCCAGGTTTGCAGGCTTTTCGCCTCTTCGCCATCGGCCATGATAAAGATATCCAGCTGATGGTCGTTGGATAACGCAGCTTTAATCTTTTCCAGGTACAGGGGCGCCACAACCTCATTGGTAATGACGAAGACCTGTTGGTTCAGATAGGGTTTTAAATGCAGAGCCAGGGTCGACAGCAGACCGCTGCCGACCAGTATCGGGTAACTACGCGTGCCAAGTTGCACAGAAAGCTGTTGCATAGACCTACCCTGCTAAGAAAGTTCGCTGACCTAAATCGGAAATGGCGTTTAAAAGCCGAGCTTTTCGATGATCTGAGTGGCTACGACTTTAGCACTTTGATCGTCAGTTTCCACCACTACATCGGCAATTTCTTCGTACAGCGGGTCACGCGTTTCAGCCAGGTCTTCCAGCACTTCGCGAGGATTCTCTGCTTCAGCGATGAGCGGACGGCGTTTGTCCCGTTCGGTGCGGGCGACTTGTTTGTCGATGGTGGTTTTGAGGTACACCACGATGCCGCGTGCCGATAAACGGTTACGGTTTTCTTTACTGACAATCGAACCGCCACCAGTGGCAAGGACAATGCCCATGTGTTCGGTCAATTCTTCAATGACTTTCTCTTCGCGCGTGCGGAAGCCTGCTTCCCCTTCAAGCTCAAACACCCAACTAATATCCGCGCCGGTTCGTTTTTCGATCTCAGCGTCAGAGTCATAGAAGTCAAGGTGGAGCGAGCGTGCGATTTGACGGCCAATGGTGCTTTTACCTGCGCCCATCGGGCCAACTAAGAAAATGTTACGTTTTTCAGCCATATCTTTGTTTACTTCACTTAATAGCTGTTACTTACCAAAAGAAACGAGTGTTTAATTAGCACCCCTGAACTTGCAAAAAAGACACGCGATTATGGCAAAAAGACGGCTAAATGGCAACCGCCACGCGGTGCATTTGTTGGCAGCCAGGATTTTGACTGGTCCATTGAAATTCTAACCAATCGCGGCTTATTCGCTTCAGTTGCCAGCTATTTTCAAGTACTTGATTTAATTGCAAGCGGCGGGTTTGCCCCTGATAGACGACCATAACGTAGTCGCGTTGAGGCCAGTTTGCGGTCACAACTAGCTGCGGCGGTAACGGCGATTGGCAGTCGCTGGGCGTTGATGAATGACCTGCATCATGGTGACTCGCATCATTCAACCAGTCCGTTAACTCGGAAAAAGCGCGCTGATCAGCGGCAATAAACTGGCCTGGCTGCAGCGAGAGGGTAAGCTGAGCGTTTGCTCGACCGCGGCTATCTGCAGCCTGGCTCTTACCAGGCAAGACTAACTGATAGCGCCCCGGGCTGTGTGACGAGGTGGCAAGGCTTGCCATTAACGCTGTTAGCTCTAACAGTCCACCGTTGGCGCTAAGTTGATAATGTTGATCGCGAATCGTTAATGACGGTGAGTCGAGCGCCTGCAAGGCATGCTGCAATGCCGACAGTGACAGTTCAGGCAACGCCATTTGCGACGCTTTATCCGGCAACGCGGTGGGGCGAGCGAACGTGTCCACAGCAATTTGATGCTCTGAATGCTGTGGACCTGGAGCATCGGCGACATAGGCTATCAGCCATGCGATCACGGCCAGCAATGCCACCGCTAGCAAGCGGAGCCTGGGGGCGATCAGGCTCCAGCGATAACCGAGGTGATAAAGACCATGGTTAAGGCTAGTCACGGCCCGTTGACCTCAATCACAATCAGGTAACCGGCACCATGGGAATTGCTGCTCACCAGTTGAGTCGTCCACTGCTGCTGTTGCAGGGTTGTACTAAACATGGCTAACCAGTCGCTGAGCCAGAGTGTGTTGTCCGCTTGCAGCGTTAATTGCCAGTTTGCTGTTGCACCACGGACAAAGTGGATCGTCTTCAGTTCAGCAGCGACCGGAAGCGTGGATAGCGTAAGTAGCCATAATCGCGCATGCGCAGCAAGCGGGTGTTGAGCAAGAGGCTTGGCCACAATGGCAGGAATTTCTCCTGGCCTTACAACGGCGGCAGAGGATGTCTCAGCGCTCAGTCGTGGTCCGACAATAGCCACCATCAATATCAGCATAGCGCCAAGCTGTGCCTGAGCGATGCGAATCTGACGGCGTCGTCGAATTCGTTGCGGCCGGGCTAGGTTCAACACAATGACCCCGAGCCCAACAAAGCACTGAGTGCGATATCACGACTGGCCGTACACAACCACGGACCGCTAACCGAGTCTGCGAACGTTGTATCGCCGCAGTCAGTTGGGGAAGGCGGTGCCCCTGCAAACCTGACTTGCCTGGGGTTGAGGTTAAGTGCGCGATAGAAGTCCTGCAGTTTTTCTTTGTTGGTCAGCATCACCTGATAGCGTTGTTCAGTGTCGTTCGTGATGTCGCTGGTGGTAATTTTCTCTGCGTCCCAGATGAATGTATCCAATGGAGCAAACCCCTGTTGTTCGAGGAGAAAGCCGAGCGTCGAGTCGAGCTCAGCCAGGGGGACATCCTGCGGCAGTGCTAATTCGAGGTGAGTTAGTGCAGAGCAAGGTAAAAATAATGCAATGCTGGCTGAACTTTTAAATTGAGCGACTATCCTAGCAATGTGAGAGAGAGCATATGACTGGGTTAAAGCGAGTAATTCAAACTCGCCTCCCAGTCCTTTTTTTATCTGCGGTCCGTTGTTTGCTTTTTTTGTTTTTATAACCGCGATACTGACATGGTCGTCAGTCCAGACAATACCGAGGCGATTACCTTTACCTGAATGTCGTAAAGCGTGCCAAAGCGCCATGCTACGTATCCTTTTATAAATATAACATCCTTAATTTGACATCCTGTCAGTTGTTCGCTGTGTACACTGGGAGAAGATGGGATTAAGCATAGATGTTCGCGCCGCGAAGTAGAGGGCCAATTCTGTAAGTAATCGCTGAATGGTCGAAATTGGTTAAATTTAACGCGAAAATCAGTATAATGCCGGATTGTTTTGCACCTTACTCTGCGCTAAATGGGGCCTGCCTTGAAGTTTCTTAAATATTTGCTGCTGACGTTGCTGACCCTGATCATTTTTGGCCTGGGTAGCGTGGTCGCGCTTTATTATTATGTGAAGCCTGAATTACCCAGTGTTGAAACCTTGCGCGATGTTCGCTTGCAGATACCGATGCAGGTTTTTACAGCAGATGGCAAGCTGATCTCGCAGTTTGGTGAACAACGGCGTATTCCGCTTACCCTGGACGAAATTCCGCAGCAGTTAAAAGATGCGATTTTAGCCACTGAAGACAGCCGTTTTTACGAGCATTTCGGCGTTGACCCTATTGGTGTTGCGCGTGCGTTTAGCGTGCTGATCACGACGGGCTCTATCCGCGAAGGTGCGAGTACCATTACCATGCAGCTGGCGCGGAATTTCTTTCTGACCCGCGAACGGGCGTGGATGCGCAAGGTGAAAGAAGCCTTTATCGCGATCCATATCGAGCAATTGCTCAGCAAAGACGAAATTCTGGAGTTGTATCTGAACAAGCTGGCGCTGGGGCACCGCGCCTACGGTGTTGGAGCCGCGGCAGAAGTCTATTACGGTCGTTCGCTGGACGAACTTACCCTGGCGGAAATAGCGACTATCTCGGGTTTGCCGAAAGGACCCTCGATTCTCAACCCAATCTCAAATCCACCGGCGTCGGTTGAACGTCGTCGGATCGTGCTGCGTCGGATGCTGGATGAAGGCTATATTAGCGAAGAAGCCTATCAGGTTGCGTATGATGCCCCTGTCACTGCGCGGCTGCACGGCGCCACGATTGAAGTTTCAGCGCCCTACCTGGCTGAAATGGTGCGGCATGAGATGGTAGAGCGTTTTGGCGCCGAGCAGGCTTACACCAGTGGGTATCGGGTTTACACCACCGTAGAGTCAAAGCATCAGCTAGCGGCGGAAAAGGCCGTGCGTGACAACCTGCACGCCTATGATGAGCGGCACGGCTATCGTGGTCCGGTGAACCGTTTGTGGGGCGAGTTTACGGCGAGTGAAGAGGCGGATCAGCAACAGCAGAATTTGATCAACCCTGAGACCATGGCGATTCCGGAAAACCGAGGCGTTGAACCCTGGTCAGCCGAGGAAATCACCGCGTATCTGAGTCGACAACCAATGTATGGCCCTCTGCATCCGGCGGTGGTTACTGAGGTCGGAGAGCAAAGTGCTGTGATCCTGGTTCGCGAAGGGGTGGCAGGCGCCAGTGAAGTTGAACTGGACTGGGCGGCCCTTGATTGGGCAAGGCCTTATATTGATGAGAGCACCCAGGGCGAAGCACCGCAACAAGCCAGTGATATTTTGCGCGCAGGCGATCATATTTGGGTGCGCCGTCCGCAACCAGATGCACCCTATAAGCTGGCACAAATTCCCGGACCGAGCTCGGCGTTGGTCGCTATGCATCCGAATAACGGCGCACTTGCTGCCGTGGTAGGCGGTTACAGTTTCCAAATGAGCCAGTATAACCGGGCTTTGCAGGCTGAACGTCAGGTAGGTTCAACCATAAAGCCGTTTATCTATGCTGCGGCTATCGAAGATGGTTACACCCTGGCCACGATTATGAATGATGCACCTATTACCCAGTGGAACCCGGGATCAGGGTCTGCCTGGCGGCCACGAAATTCACCTGAAGTCTATGACGGCCCGATTCGTCTGCGCAAGGCACTGGCACGCTCAAAGAACGTCGTTTCAGTCCGTCTGATCCGCTCGGTAGGAGTCGACCGTACCGCCGATTTCATGCAGCAGTTTGGGTTTGAAGCAGGGGACATTCCGCGTAACGAATCGCTATCCTTAGGTTCTGCGTCTTTTACTCCGCTTGAGTTAACTCGTGGCTTTGCGGTGTTTGCCAACGGTGGCTATCTGGTGGAACCGCATTTCGTGGCGCGTATTGAAGACGTCAACGGCGAAGTGCTGGAAGTCGCTAATCCGGTCCAGACCTGCGCCGATTGTGTGCTGCAGGATCTCTATGAAAACTGGTGGGAACATGAGCTGCCGCAGGCGCCGCGAGTGCTATCCGAGCAAACTGCCTTTCTGGTGAGTGATGCGCTAACCTCAGCGGTGTGGGGCGGCGGCAGCTGGCCTAATCAAACTGGCTGGAATGGCACCGCATGGCGGGCACAAACGCTGCGTAACCGCAATATTTCCGGTAAAACCGGTACCACCAATGACGTCAATGATGCCTGGTTCGTGGGCTATGGCAGTGGCTTAGTGGTTAGTACCTGGGTCGGTTTCGATAATCTCGAGTATTCGCTTGGGCGGGCGTCGCTGAACCCTAACCTTGGCCGTGACCGGCAGCCGATCGTCGGTTCCGAAGCGGGTGCCACCACCGCTTTACCAGGCTGGATTGATTTTATGCAGGTAGCGATGGAAGACTTCGCTTTTGATCCCTTTGATTTGCCAACTGATATTGTCTCAGTCCGGATTGACGATAAGACTGGTAAGCTGAGCAATCAGTCTGACTACACCAGCTTGTTTGAATATTTCATTTCTGGCACTGAGCCCACTGAGTTCGTGGATGTAGAGGGCAACTCGCCGCGTTTGTTTGAGGATGACGACGACGAGTTGTTCTGAAGCAGCCGTCTTGTCGCTTAGGTAGCGGCAAGACGTGCTAGTAGCTGGTGCAGGTCAGACTGCACGCCGCCTGCTGTGACATGGCGTCCGGCCCCCGGGCCACTGATAACAAGGGGCATTTCCTGATACCAGTCACTGTGTATAACGAAAATGTTCTCACCCGGAATCAAATTGGCGAGCATATCGCCTTCTGCGATGAACTCGATACCAACCCGGGCGTAGCTGCGCTCATTGTCCACCGAGAAACTGGCCATTAAACGGGGCACTTTGCCGTCCTTTTGCGCCTCATCCCATAGCTGCTGCATCGGTGCATCAAGCTCTTCGATACGCTCCCAAAACTCTTCAGGGCTGACATTCTGCAGCTGCCAGGGCAGCAAACTGTTTACTTCGACGTCCTGCCAGTCCAGTTGAGCGCCAATGTCACGAGCCACAATTAATAATTTACGCACGATGTCGTGGCAGGATAAGTCTTCGCGAGGGTCCGGTTCGGTTAAGCCGGTGGTTTTTGCTTCCTGCACCAGCTCGCTGAACTTCACCTTGCCGTCGAACTTTTCGAACAGCCAGCTCATGGTGCCGGAGAATATACCGGCGATACTGCGAATGTGATCACCGGAGCGGATCAGGTCATTGAGCGCATAATTGAGCGGCAACCCGGCACCCACCGTGGTGTTGTAGAGCCATTCGCGTTTGTATTCGTGCTGAATG
Organism: Aliidiomarina soli; assembly: GCF_003986975.1. GTDB lineage: Bacteria > Pseudomonadota > Gammaproteobacteria > Enterobacterales > Alteromonadaceae > Aliidiomarina > Aliidiomarina soli. Next base: position 63,652 of record NZ_PIPO01000004.1, read on the forward strand.
GTGCGGATTTCCCGGTACAAAGCCTCTTCTGCAGCACCGGCCCGTTTGTTGGCGCCGATAATGTGCATGCCGTTGGCGAAGAAACTTGGATACATCCGGGCCACTTCACGGGCGTCGGTGAGGTCCATCACCACCAACTCATCGTAAGGAGCATTCGGGAGTTCGCGAAGCAGCTCTGTTAATACGTAGGGGCGCGCCAGACGTTCGAAATTGTCCTGCCAATCCTGCAAATCAACGCCGCTGTAGTCAAGCCACAGACGGGTTGAGTTGGCGATGCCCATAATTCGTACATCAACGTTTTCATTCAGGCGGTCGCGCTGCTGGCGGAACATATCCAGCCACTGACTGCCGATATTACCGCGACCCAGCACGAGCACGCCAATGCTCTTACGGAAGTTGAACAGCAGGCTATGGAGTCGGTTCAACAGCCGTTGATCGAGCTTCTGGCCGAGCAGCGCAATTGCGGAGTTCTTGTTGTCGGCGACCAGAAACTTACGTAGCTGCTGCTCTTCGACTTCCCGTTTGAGGACCCTGAACTGTTCGCTTTCTGCGATACGCGCACCGACCAGTGCGACCATGCTGTAGCCCGATACTTCGCGTACGTAATGTTCAGCATCCTGCTCTGTCAGCCACTGCTGAACGTACTCAAGGTGGTTTTGATGAAACGCATAGAATTTCTCTGCGGACTCGGCTTCGGTCCAGCTTACCAGCGGGGTCAGATTCAGCGACTCGAAGTTCTTAATCACATCCTGTCTGGCTACCGGGATGCTATATAAAACCACTTCACTGAGCGAGGTCAGCACTTTGGCTTTAGCCTCGGTAAAGTCGTACTGGCCAATACGGGTCTGCTGATTCTCGACCTTCAGACTCGAACGCACATTGATAATCATGCGTTCGCGATTCACTGGCTGAAAGGTTCTTGGATGCAGAACCGGGCTGCCTAAGCGCGCCAGTTCCTCTGCTTCGGACCAGTCCAGCGACGGCAAGCTCACCACCCGCTCCACTTTACGCGGATCGGCAGAATACACGCCGGCCACGTCTTTCCAGATCGTAACCTGACGCACGTCGATCAGGCTGCCAATCAAGGTGGCTGAATAATCGCTGCCATTGCGACCCAGCAGCAGCGTGCGTCCGCTGCCGGATTCCGCACAGATGAAACCAGTCACAATAAAACGGGTGCCGGCATGAGGGGCAATGCGTTTGAGCAGCGCCTGTCGGCTACTCGCTACATCAATAACCGGCTCAGCGGCATCTGTGGCCGCGAGAAACGTGCGGCTGTCGATGTAATCGGCGCGGGTGCCCTGCTTTTGCAATAACGCTGCAAGCAAGCGCGCGGACCAGAGTTCCCCGTAGGCACAGAGTTCGGCGGTGGGAATGCTCTCGTCGCCAACCAGCCAACGCTGCAGGCGTTGGAAATCGGTGTCAGAGAGGTTGAATACCTCGTCCTGGCTGCGACCTGACAGCAGTTCTTCAATTAATCCCTGCTGATAACTTTTTAGCGCCTGCAACAGAGTCGCCGCATAGTCGGGTTGATGCTGTCTGGCGTCGATTAATGCGAGGATGCGGTTGGTGGTATCACCGGCCGCGGATACCACCACTAGGTCATTGGCCCCGGCGTATTCAGTGACGATACGAGCCACGCGGCGATAACAATATGCATCAGCCAGGCTACTGCCACCAAACTTATGTACCTGAACCTGGTCGGCAATGGCTGCTACACGTTCATCGGTTACCGCTGGGCTTTTGCTCATCTACTGCACTCACATATTACAAATCGAAAGGGATAATAGTAGGCGAAAGGATACCCAAAGCTAAAGTTAAATAGAAGTTTAGATGGCCAGAAGCGTCAAAAAAAGCGATAATTGCGTTGTCATAAGCTTATAACAAAAGAGGTTAAGTCCATGCAATGGAATGGTGAGTACATATATCCTTACGCTGAGCACGGTAAAAAAAGCGAGCAGGTGAAGAAAGTCACGGTTTCCATTCCCACCCGGGTACTCAAAGTTCTTACCGATGAACGCACCCGTCGTCAGGTCAACAATCTGCGCCATGCCACCAACAGTGAACTGCTTTGTGAAGCCTTTTTGCATGCCTTCACCGGCCAGCCGTTGCCCGAGGATGATGATCTGCGCAAAGACAACCCGCATAAAATACCTGCTGACGTGCGCAAGATTTTGGCTGAGCGAGGTATCGAGATTGGTCCGGATGATCTATACGGTGATGACGAGTAGTATACTGATCCGATAGTGACTACGACGATACCGAATAAGGAGACTGCGATGAGTCGGCATTTTGAAACTGCACCCGGCCTATGTGAAGCGCGTGACAGTGAAACCAACGACTACGTGTTTAACCAGACCATGCTAAGGATTAAAGATCCCGAACGTACCCTGGACTTTTACAGCCGGGTTCTCGGCATGACATTGGTGAAGAAGCTGCCGTTTCCTGAAATGAAGTTTACCCTGTATTTCCTAGCCGCCATTCCACAGGATGAACTGAGCAATTGGTCATCGGATGATGCGACGCGACTGGAACAAACCTTCGGCCGCCCGGCCATGCTTGAACTGACCTACAACTGGGGCGATAAAGAGAACGATGAGGTGGCTTACCATAATGGCAATAGTGAGCCGAAAGGCTTTGGTCATATTGGTTTCGCGGTGCCGGAATTAAGCCAGGCCTGCGCCCGTTTTGACGCACTCGGGGTGACGTACGTAAAGCGCCCGGAAGATGGCAAAATGAATAATCTTGCTTTTATTCAGGACCCGGATGGTTACTGGATAGAAATCTTCGCCCCGCATGGTATGCAGGATGGATTAGACGAGCACCTTGGCAGTGACGAGAGCGAAGTCTAGGGCATGCACCGCATGCCCTGGCGTGCGGTGACTAACTTTGCATGTAGTTCGCAGGTAAATCGATGCGGGCGACACCAGAGGCTACGGCCGCTTCGGCGACCGCTTTTGCCACACGGGCGCAAAGCCGCGGATCAATTGGCTTCGGAATGATGTATTCCGGGCCAAATTCAAGCTTCTCCGCGCCTGCCGCTTTAACCACTTCCGCAGACACCGGCTCTTTGGCTAACTGACGAATCGCTTCGACGGCGGCCAGCTTCATCTCATCATTAATAGCACTCGCTCTTACGTCCAGCGCACCGCGGAACATAAACGGGAAACACAGCACGTTGTTGACCTGATTCGGATAGTCCGAGCGGCCAGTTGCCATGATCACATCACTGCGGGTTGCCAGTGCCAGCTCCGGACGGATTTCCGGGTCCGGATTCGAGCAGGCAAAGACCACTGGGTTTTCAGCCATTAAGCGCAGATCCTCAGCGCCAAACAGGTCCGGCCCCGACACACCGACGAAAATATCAGCCCCTTCAATGACTTCCTGCAAAGTACGCTTGTCAGTGTTATTGGCGAATAATTGTTTGTATTGGTTAAGATCGTCGCGGCGAGTATGAATCACGCCTTTCGAGTCGAGCATGTAGATATTTTCACGCTGCGCGCCGCATTTTATCAGCAGTTCCATGCAGGCAATAGCCGCAGCACCGGCGCCCATGCAGACAATTTTCGCATCTTCTAGCGACTTGTTGCGGATCTCCAGCGCGTTAAGCAAACCAGCAGCGGTGACAATGGCGGTGCCGTGTTGGTCGTCATGGAACACCGGAATATCACAGCGTTCAATTAGCGCTTGCTCTATTTCAAAGCACTCTGGCGCTTTAATGTCTTCCAGGTTGATGCCACCAAAGGTATCGGCAATATTAGCCACGGTGTTGATAAAGTCCTGGGTGGTGCGGTGCTTCACTTCGATGTCGATCGAATCAAGTCCGGCAAAACGTTTGAACAACAATGCTTTGCCTTCCATCACTGGCTTAGACGCCAGCGGGCCTAAATTCCCCAGGCCGAGAATGGCGGTTCCATTGCTAATCACCGCTACCATGTTGCCTTTGGCGGTGTAGCGATAAACATCATCCGGGTTCTCGGCAATCGCCCGCACCGGTTCGGCGACCCCGGGGCTGTAGGCCAGGGCTAGATCCTTACTGGTTTCAGCGGGTTTCGTCAGTTCAATGCTAATTTTTCCGGGAACGGGTTTGGCGTGGTAGTCGAGAGCTTGTTGACGAAAATCGGTCATGGAATGCGCCTGCTGTGGTTAAGAATTCAAAGCCCAACAAGAGGTTGGGAGCTAAGTCTATATGGCCTAGTGTAGTCCTTTTGTCTGCCATAACAAATCTTACCTGCATGCTGCGCGGCATAAAACAGAGACAAAAAAAGGTTGCCCGGAGGCAACCTTTTTTCGCTGAAACTCTGGCTTACTTAGACTTAAGCGCACCAAAACGTTTCTTGAAGCGGTCGACGCGTCCACCAGTATCCAGAACTTTCTGCTTACCAGTGTAGAACGGGTGACATTCTGAACATACGTCTACGTGCAAATCTTCGCAACGAGTAGAGCGGGTTTCGAATGCATGGCCACAAGAGCAAGTTACCTTGATGGCTTCGTACTTTGGATGAATACCTTGTTGCATGGGATTACCTCATATAATGGGCCGCATCGCCATCCGTGCTTTCCACGAACACCATGCGCAACTAGCTTGGTTAAAAGAGCGGCGGATTTTACCCTGAGCGGGGCCAATGATCAAGCTTTCCAAAGCGACCGCTAACGTCTAGCCTATACGCCATTGATGTAGCGAAGGAAACTAATCAGTTAATGAACAAAAAAACACCCTTGAGAGTCGTTTATTACGTGGTTTGGAGTCTCATTATACTGATGAGTGCGTTTTGGCTCTATCTCAACCTGATTGACAATGAGGTTCGCTTTGCCCAGGCGGAAGCCATTAGCACCATAGAACACGACACTGCTGACACCGACAGCATCGAATTTGTTGTGGTAGGCGATGTTAAAAGCTCGGTACGCACCTTTGCTGACGAAATTCTGCCGCAGATTAATGCTAGCTCCGCTCAGTTTGTGGTCTCGGCGGGCAATGCTGTTGCAGGTGGCAGTGAGGAGAGTTACCGCCAGGCCTACGAAGTATTTCAAGAGCTGCGTTTGCCTTATGTACTCAGTTTCGGTGAAAACGAAGCCACTGCATTTGGCAGCATGCGTTACTACGACAAACTCGGCCCGCACTTTTTCTCACTGCAGGCTGGCCCGAGCCAGCTTATTTTTCTTGACCTGACCGGCACCACCGGCATGCAGTGGCAGTTACGCTGGCTGGACCAATTACTGAGCCAGAGTGAGAGTCGTTTCCATTTCGTTTTTACTGGTTTGCCGGTACATCGGGTCGTTGAGAAAGGCGATGACGACCATGCGGAGCATTACGCTGAACATAGTATTGATGCACAGTCGTTGTCCACGTTACGACAGTTGTTCCGTGAGCATCAGGTCGATGCGGTATTTTCGGCAAACTTGCCGCTGTATCGGGACTTTACCGATGAGGGGGTGCGCTACGTTACAACTGGTGGAGCGGGTGGCCTTATCCTCGATCAGGAAGACAGCTATCATCACTATGTTCGTGTCCGCTCAGGCCCGCAAGGGCTTGATATCGAGCCGGTTGAAGTCAATGTGGTCGAAGCCAGCTGGCAACGCTCACTGGGCAGTGCCTGGTCGGCACTGTTAACCTTTCTGTATGTCAGTTATATCCGCTTTCTGCTCATTTTAGCGCTGCTGATAGCAATCGGTGTGAAGCTGTATCAGCTGATCTTCGTTGAGCGCAATTACTATCCTGATTTTACCCTCGACACCTCGCCCTATCTGAATCAGCGCAAACGGGTGCTAATGCTGACCAATAATTACTTTCCCTTTGTGTCAGGGGTCACTGTCTCTATTCAGCGTCTGGTCAACGGCCTGCGTAAGCAAGGCCATGCAATTTCAATTATGGCACCGCAGTATGCGCAAAAAAGCAGTCATGACCATGACGTAACCCGGGTCCGGACTCTGTTTGCCTTCGGCAAGAATGCCGATTTCCGTTATGCGAATATCTTATCCCGATCGGCACGGGCGGCGGCACGGCGGTTTAAACCCGATCTTATTCATGTCCATCACCCGTTCGGGCTTGGCCGGCTCGGCCTGTGGGTAGGTAAACGTCTGAAAGTACCGGTTGTTTACACCTACCATACGCGACTGGAGATGTACGCGCATTACGTCCCATTGCCTAGCCGGTTGTTCCGCAATCTGATTTCACACCAACTGGTGAAACACTTTTGTAATCGTTGCGATGGCGTCGTGGTGCCAACCTGGTCAGTTGAAGAGTATCTGCGCATGATCGGCGTGAAGACGCGGATTATGGTGCAGCCCACTGGTATCGACAGCAAGGCCTGCGAGAGCCTGGCGGACGACAAAGTAAAGGCATTACGGACCCGCTACCAGCTGCCGACGGCTGCCAGGGTGCTGGTTAGTGTGTCGCGCCTGGGCGCTGAGAAGAACCTTGAATTTTTATTGCTCGCCTTTGCTGAGCTGGTTAAACAATGCGACGAGCCTGTTTATTTATTGCTGGTAGGCAGCGGCCCTCAGCAAGCTGAACTGGAAGCGCTGGCGGCGGAGTATGCGATCGAGAGCCATGTCATCTTTTGTGGGGCGGTGCCACCGGAGGAAGTGGCGCTGCATTATCGCCTGGCGGATTTATTTGTCTTCGCCTCGAAATCTGAAACTCAGGGCATGGTTATTCTCGAAGCAATGAGCTGTGCCCTGCCGGTGGTGGCTGTGCGTGCGAGCGGCATTGACGATGTAGTCATCAATGGTAAAACGGGCTACAAAGTGCCGGAACGAGTCGACCGCTGGGTCGGCGCAGCGACCATGCTGCTCACCGACCCTGAACATTACAGCGCCTGTGCTGCTGCCGCGCGCGACTATGCCGCTGGGTACGATATCCGTATTTTCGCCGAGAACATCAATCAGTTTTATGCTGAGGTGATGGCGGCGCGCGCCGCTGACGAACATAAAAATTAAGCAGCCAGAGCGCCGCCAGAGCCAGTACACCGGTGCCAAGGGCGACTAACCATTCACGCTTGGACGCAGCAGTGGCCAATTGGGTCAGTTGCGCGCCAAAGACGGTGACTGCAATCAGCCCGGGCACGATGCCGATAGCGGAGCCCAGCATGTAGCGCATAAATGGCATTTTTACTGCACCTGCGAGCAGATTCGTCAGGGTAAATGGCGCGATCGGCAACAGGTTAATGATAATCATGGTGCGCACACTGCGCTGACTCATGTAGCTTGACGCCCGCTTGATTAAGCGGCCTTGCAGCCGGCGTAACGGTGCCTCGCCGACGGCGAGACCGACCCAGTAACACAGCGCAGATGAACTGAGCGTGCCCAGGCTGGCGAACACAGAGCCCCAGAACGGGCCGAACAGCGCTCCCGTCACCACCACCAGAATGGTCAGCGGGAAGAACAGTTGCAGCAATACGACATAGAGTGCAGTCAGATAAATACCGAGCAACCAGTAAGGTTGCTGCTGCCACTGACTTAACCAGTCAGTAAGCTGCGCCTGATCCATCCAGCCATGGTCAATAGCCCAGCGCCAAAGCATGCTAAGTGCAACAATTGTCAGTAATGCCAGCAAAATTTTGTACAATGACTGACGCTTAGCCCCTTGCATAGACTGCTTTCCTGTTTTTATCCTGATCATGCAACAGCATAGCAAAGTGCACGCATCGCAGGAACGCGATAGCATGGATTCCTGTAGTTAACTGAGGATTACGTTGTGACCATTATCCGGATAGCGTTGCCGGTTCCCATGATGCGTTTATTTGATTATCAGATAGATAGCGCATTGCTGGCGGGCGTCAAGCCCGGGGCGCGGGTTAAAGTGCCATTTGCTTCACGCCAGTTAATTGGTTTCGTTGTTGCACTCGACGTAACGCCGGATATCGCGGTGGAGAAACTAAAGGCTGTGACTGCAGTTCTGGAGCAGGAAAGCCTGTTTCCGGCCGCTATGTGGAAACTGCTCCAGTTTGCCGCTAGTTATTATCATCATCCGTTGGGCGAAGTTCTGACCCATGCTGCACCAGCGGCTTTGCGCCAGGGCGAGGCCGCAAACTATCAGACGGTACGCCGTTTTCGCCTCAGCCATGAGGGTGAACAGGCCAGTTTGGATGACTTCAAACGAGCCGCGCAACAACAAAGGCTACTCGCTGCCCTGCGTGAGAGACCGTTAAGCGCGACGGATATTCGTCGCCAGGACTTCAGCGCATCCGCCCTTAAAGCATTACAAAACAAAGGGTTAATAGTGGCGGAAGAGCATGCCCCTGACTTAACCGGCTGGCGCTTCGCTGCTGGAGAGGACGCGCTCACGCTGAACCAGGAACAGGCGGTGGCGGTGGCTGCGCTGACGCAAAGTATTTCCGCCCGGGAAGCTCATGTCTGGCTACTCGAGGGAGTGACCGGTAGCGGGAAAACCGAGGTTTACCTGCAAGCCATGCAAAAGGTGCTTGAACGCGGCCAGCAGATCCTGGTGCTGGTGCCTGAAATTGGCTTGACTCCGCAAACGGTGCGCCGCTTCGAACAGCGTTTTAATGTGCCGGTGGTAGCCCTGCATTCGGGCCTGACCGACAACGAGCGTTTGCAGGGCTGGTTGCAGGCCCGGGATAACGAAGCGGCGATTATTATTGGTACCCGCTCAGCAATTTTCACCCCGTGCAAAGCGCTGGGCATGATCATTCTGGATGAAGAGCATGATAGTTCGTTCAAGCAACAGGATGGCTTTCGCTACAATGCGCGTGATCTGGCGGTTAAGCGGGCCCACGATGCAAAGGTTAATCTGATCCTAGGCAGCGCCACGCCATCGTTGGAAAGCCTGGCCAACGCGCTGGCGGGGAAATATCGTCATTTGCAACTGAAGCAACGGGCGGGGAATGCGCAAATGGCGCGCCATGCCTTGATTGACCTTAAGCAGGAGCGTTTGCAGCATGGTTTGAGTGAAAGCCTGCTGGCGCGAATGGAGCAGCACCTTAAAGCAGGCAATCAGGTGTTGCTGTTTCTGAACCGTCGCGGTTTTGCCAGCGCTTTACTGTGTCACGAATGCGGCTGGGTTGGTGAATGCGCTCGTTGCCAGCGCCCTTTTACCGTGCATCAACAGGCGCATAAATTACAATGCCATCATTGTGGCGCTGAGCGGGCCATTCCACGCCAGTGTCATAGCTGTGGAAGCCCTCAGCTGATTACTCAGGGGTTGGGCACTGAGCAGCTGGAGAGCGCGTTGCAGGAGCGGCTGCCGGACTACCCGGTACTGCGGATTGACCGCGACAGCACACGACGCAAAGGCCAGTTGGCAGCACATCTGGACGCGGCGGCCAGTGGTGAATACCCGATCCTGATTGGCACCCAAATGCTGGCCAAAGGGCACCATTTTCCCGATGTGACTCTGGTGGCCTTACTGGATGTCGATGGCGCCTTATACAGCAATGACTTTCGCGCCGCTGAACGCCTCGGTCAGCTGTATACGCAGGTCGCGGGCCGAGCCGGACGAGCCAGTAAACCGGGTGTGGTGGTGCTGCAAACCCATCATCCGGAACACCCCCTGGTGCAGGAGCTGGTTAATAACGGCTATCATGACTTTGCCCGTAGCGCCTTAAGCGAACGACAGCTGGCGCTGCTTCCGCCCGCCGCGAGTATGGCGCTGATCCGAGCTGAAGCGACGCAAGAAATTGACGCGCAGAATCTGTTGCAGGCTATGTCGCAGGTTTTGCAGGCGGCCATGCAGCAGAAAACACCGCAGGTCCATGTACTGGGGCCGATGCCTGCGCCGATGCCGCGCCGAGCCGGACGTTTTCGCTACCAGTTGCTACTGCATGCCGCACAGCGAAAAGATCTGCATGCGTTATTGCAGCAGGCGCGTGGTACTCTGGAAACATTACCGCAAACACGCAAAGCGCGCTGGTCACTGGATATTGACCCCCAGGACTTTACCTAAGGCAGGCAAAGGTCACCTAAATCCGTGTGCTTAAACGGATTTGATAGCTTTTTTACGTCGCCGCAGGTTTTTTTTAAACAGCGTAGCGATTAAACTAGCGGCCGCTGATTTTTAATCGATTCTACTAATTTTAAGGTTGTAAGCTGCCATGAAACAGCACATTGAAGCCCTCTTACAGGCTGCCGTTGAGACACTGAAAGCTCAAGGCATGCTGGACGCTGACGTCACGCCCCGGATTCAGTTGGACAGGCCGCGTGACAAAAGTCATGGGGACTTCGCCTGTAATCTTGCCCTGACCCTGGCAAAACCTGCGAAAAAGAACCCGCGGGAGCTGGCCCAGGCGATTATCGATGCACTGCCTGAGAACGACGTGCTGGCGCAGTGTGATATTGCAGGCCCGGGCTTTATTAACTTTAAAATTAATCATCAACGAATTATCGACCAGTTAGAGAACGCCTGGCAGGACGAACGTTTAGGCGTGGGCAGTGCCGGCACACAGCAGACTATCGTGATTGACTATTCGTCACCAAACCTGGCGAAGGAAATGCACGTGGGCCATTTGCGCTCAACCATTATTGGTGACGCTGTCTCGCGAACTTTGGAATTACAGGGGCACAACGTTATCCGGCAGAACCACGTCGGTGACTGGGGTACCCAGTTCGGCATGTTACTGGCGCATATGGAAGACGTGCAGAGTGAGTCCAATGACGTGGCGCTGCAGCTGTCAGATCTGGAAACCTTTTACAAAGCATCGAAGAAGCGCTTTGACGCTGAGCCTGAATTCGCTGACCGTGCCCGCGCCTTAGTGGTTAAATTGCAGGGTGGAGATGACTATTGCCTGAGCCTGTGGCGGCAGTTTATCGATATTTCGCTTACCCATTGCCAGCAAGTTTATGACCGGCTTGGAGTGAAGCTGACGCGCGATGATGTTATGGCAGAAAGTGCCTATAACGATCAGCTCCACAATATCGTTGAGGTGCTGCGTGAGAAAGGGCTGCTGGTCGAAGACCAGGGCGCTCAGTGCGTCTTTATGGATGAATTTAAGGGCAAAGAAGACGAGCCGCTGCCAGTGATTGTGCAGAAAAAAGACGGTGGCTTCCTCTATGCGACCACGGATCTGGCCGCGGTGCGTTACCGTGCTCAAACCTTAAAGGCGGATCGCGCCATTTATGTGGTCGATGCGCGCCAGTCGTTGCACTTTAACCAAATTTTTACCTTGTCGCGTAAAGCAGGCTTGGCCAGCGACAGTTTGCAGCTCGAGCACATGGGCTTTGGGATGGTAATGGGCAAGGACGGGCGCCCCTTCAAAAGCCGTGACGGTGGCGTCACCAAGCTGTCAGATTTACTGACCGAAGCAGAACGTCGCGCGCAGGTGTTGATAGCCGCGAAAGGCACAGACCTCAGTGAAAGCGAGCAGGCTGAGGTGGCTTCGGTGGTTGGTATTGCCGCGGTCAAATATGCCGATCTGTCGAAAAACCGGACCAGCGACTACGTGTTCGACTGGGACACCATGATCAGTTTCGAAGGAAACACTGCGCCCTACCTTTTATACGCATTTACCCGGGTCAGCAGCATCTTCCACAAAGCCGGTATGCAACTGAATGATGTGAATGGTGCGATTATTCTGGCGGCCGAGCAGGACACTGCACTAGCTAACAAGCTGGCGCAGTTCCCGGAAATTATTGCCAGCGTTGCCAACAAAGGCATGCCGCATTTCCTTTGTGGCTATCTGTTTGAACTGGCTGGTGCTTTCTCCTCGTTTTATGAAGCTTGCCCGATTCTGAGTAATGAAGACGAAGCGCTTAAAGCGAGCCGTCTTAAGCTGGCTGCGTTAACCGCACGAACCTTGCAACAGGGTCTGCAGTTACTCGGCATTCCAACCTTGAAACGGATGTAATCAGGTGGCTATCGACTACGCCGATAAAAAGCCGAAGGGCAAGCCAAAAGGCAAAAAGCCGGGGCGCAAACCTGCCTCGCGCGGGTCTAGCAAAGCGCGTCAGGCGCAGTTAGCCCGTGCCCGGCAGCGCCGCACTCTGGTCGCCTTTCTGCTATTTATAGCTGCTTTTATCGCGTTTCTAATCTGGCTCCGCAGTAGCGGCGAGCCAAGCGGGCCGGATGCGCCATTCCTGCTGCAGGAAGAGCAGGAAAGTAGTGAGGTCGAAGCCGTTGAGGTGCCAGCACAAAGCACCCTGGAAGACTTACCCCAGGCACCACAAGAGCGCTGGCGTTACATTGAAGAGCTTGAGAATCATGAAGTTGAAGTGATTGTGCCAGAGCGGGCAGAATCGGCGCGGCGCTTAATGCAGTGCGGCTCGTTCCGGCGTGAAAACGATGCGCAAACTCTGCGTGCAAGCATTGCTATGAATGGTTTTGAGTCTCAGGTCAGACGCACTGAAAGTGCAGAGCATGGGATCTGGTTCCGGGTTATTCTGGGCCCGTTTGAGAACTTACGCTCTGCTCAGTCAGTCAATAATCAGCTTCGTCGTGGTGGCATTCATGGCTGCCAGATCTGGTTGTGGAACCTCGATTAACACGCTGCCATTGATTTTTCTGCCGGTCGTCCTCATCTTTTAATCAATGTGAAGAGAGAGGACGGATTATGACAACGATAGTTTCAGTACGCCGCGGCGACAAAGTTGCGATTGGCGGCGACGGCCAGGTTTCCCTCGGTAATACCGTAATGAAAGGCAACGCACGCAAGGTGCGTCGTCTGTACAACGACCAGGTACTGGCCGGATTCGCCGGTGGTACCGCCGACGCTTTTACCCTGTTTGAGCGTTTCGAGGCCAAACTGGAAATGTATCAGGGCCATTTAACCCGCGCTGCGGTTGAGCTTGCGAAAGAATGGCGAACCGACCGAGCGCTGCGCAAGTTAGAAGCATTGCTGGCAGTCGCCGATAAAACCACTTCATTAATTATCACCGGTAACGGCGACGTGGTTCAGCCTGAGGACGATTTGATCGCAATCGGTTCAGGTGGTCCCTATGCCCAGGCATCTGCCCGTGCACTGCTTGAAAACACCGAATTAGCCGCGCCTGAGATTGTGCAGAAGGCCTTGACCATTGCCGGCGACATTTGTGTCTATACTAACCGATTCCAGACCATTGAAGTTCTTGATGCCGAGCCTGCTAAGAACGATCCCACGGCCTAGCCCCACTTGAAGGAGTAGTTTTGATGTCGAATATGACACCCCGTGAAATAGTTGATGAACTGAACCGATTTATTATTGGCCAGGACGATGCCAAGCGCGCCGTGTCAGTAGCGCTGCGTAACCGCTGGCGCCGGATGCAGCTGGGCGATGATTTGCGTCAGGAAGTCACGCCGAAGAATATTCTGATGATTGGCCCGACTGGTGTGGGTAAAACTGAAATCGCGCGACGCCTGGCGAAACTTGCCAACGCCCCCTTTATTAAGGTTGAAGCGACCAAGTTTACCGAAGTGGGTTATGTCGGTAAGGAAATAGACTCGATTATTCGTGATCTAACCGACACTGCGATTAAGCAGGTGCGAGAGCAGGAAATGGGCCGTGTTCGTCATCGCGCAGAAGACGCTGCCGAAGAGCGCATTCTCGATGCGCTGTTACCTAAGGCACGGCAGAATACCTGGGGCGAAGACGAGGAAGAAGCGCCGAAGGAAGACACTGGCACCCGCCAGGCATTTCGCAAGAAGTTGCGTGAAGGTCAGCTCGACGATAAAGAAATCGAAATCGATCTAGCTATGCCGCAGATGGGGGTCGAGATTATGGCCCCTCCGGGGATGGAAGAAATGACCTCCCAGTTGCAGAACATGTTCCAGAACATGTCCGGCGGCAAGACCAAGAAGCGCAAAGTTAAGATTAAAGATGCCTTTAAACAGCTGGTCGAAGAAGAGGCCGCCAAAATGGTCAATCCGGAAGAGCTGAAAGAAAAGGCAATTGAGTCAGTCGAGCAGAACGGTATCGTCTTTCTCGATGAGGTGGATAAAATTTGTAAGCGTGGTGACAGCGGCAGTGGGCCGGATGTGTCCCGTGAAGGCGTTCAGCGCGACTTACTACCTTTGGTCGAAGGCACCACCGTCAATACCAAACACGGCATGGTAAAAACGGATCATATTTTGTTTATTGCTTCCGGCGCGTTCCAGATGTCGAAACCTTCGGATCTGATCCCTGAATTGCAGGGCCGTTTACCTATCCGGGTTGAGTTAAAGGCGCTGACCACGGGTGACTTTGTACGCATTCTGACAGAGCCAAGAGCATCACTGACGATGCAGTATCAGGCTTTGATGCAAACTGAAGGGGTGTCGATTGAATTCACTCCTGAGGGTATCGAACGAATTGCTCAGATCGCCTGGCAGGTTAACGAGAAAACCGAGAACATTGGGGCCAGACGCCTGCATACGGTGCTTGAGCACCTGATGGAAGAAGTCTCCTTTAAGGCCAGCGAAATGAGTGGCGAGAAAGTGGTTATTGATACTGACTACGTTAATAAGTCGCTTGATGAGCTTGCTGATAACGAAGATCTGAGTCGCTTTATCCTCTAATTTACGAGGGTGGGCAGACTTTCTAAATGGCGCCAGTTGGCGCCATTTTTTCGTTAGCGGACTGAGTTTTCCAGTGCGACTGGAGCATTTCCAGCGCCATTTTTAAGTTGATTGGTGGGCTCAAATGGTAGCCCTGCATTTGGTCGCATTGCATCTGGCTAAGCAGTTCGAGCTGCGCTGCGCTTTCCACGCCTTCGGCCACAACCCGCTTCTTCAAACCATGACTGAGTTCGATCAGGGTTCTGACAATATTGCCACCCGAGTCCTGGTGCTCACCAAGTAACTCGTTAATGAAACTGCGGTCAATTTTTATTTTGTCGACCGGTAAGCGGCGCAGATAAGCAAGTGATGAATAACCGGTGCCGAAGTCGTCGATGGAAACCCTGATCCCCAGTTCCTGCAATTGCTGCAACACGTTGAGCCCGGCCTGAAGGTCGGTCATAGCGACGTTTTCAGTAATTTCCAGTTCAATGTCGCTGTAATTCAGCTGATAACGACGAAACAGGGATTTGAGTTTAATCACCAGCTCAGGGTTCTGAAAATGGCGAGCACTGATATTCACCGCCACCGGCAATACTTCATTGCCCAGGGCCCGCCACCGCGAGAGTAGCTGCGCGCAGTGTTCTAAAACCCAGTCATCGAGGCGGGTGGCCAGGCCCAGCTCTTCAATAAAGGGTAAAAACTGGCTCGGAGCGATGAGACCACGCTGCGGATGCTGCCAGCGAACCAGTGCTTCAAAACTGGATAACAGGCTGCCGCTGTTATTGAAAAGCGGTTGCAGATGCAAGGTGAATTCGTTGTTGGCAAATGCCTGTTTTAGTTCCGGCTCAATATCAATCAGGCGGATGTAACTGTCATCCATGCCGCGGCGGTAAAAGACCACGGGTTTGGTGTCGCTTTGCTTGGACTGGGCCAGCGCCATATTGGCCTTGCTTAGCAGGGTATCAGCATGCACCCCGTTTTGCGGATAACGTGCAATACCAACACCACAACTTAAAGTGACTGCGCGTTTGTCGATCTGCATAGGCGCTTGAACGTGGCGCTGAATTTGTGCGCCAAGCCCTTCAATCAGGCTGCGTCGCTTAAGGTGGTCGAAGAGGATCACAAACACATCACCGCTCATCCGGGCGATGGCAAGGGGTCGTGGGGTAATGCCCTGCAGGCGTTGACTCACTTCGATCAGTGCACGGTCACCGCCGCGGATACCGAGCGTGTCGTTAATGGCTTTAAAGCGGTTAATACCGACCAGGAAGATACTTAAATGACGACCATTGCTGCGACTGGCATCAATGAAAGACGGCATTTTACTCATTAGTTCTTCGCGATTTTCGATGCCGGTCAGTGCGTCGTGGGTGTTGAGGTATTCGGCCTGCTGTAAGGCTGAGAGTGTGCGCGTTCGTTCAGCTTCGAGTAACCAGATAATGATACCCACTGCAGCAGCAGCGATGCAGGCCAGATTAAAAACCCCCTGCAACGCCCAGAGCGCACTACTGATACTGAAGTCGGCGCTGAACAGACTGATTTGAACCAGCGTCAGGTTCTTAACCCCAATTAGAGCAAAGGCGGCGGCAATCAGGCGAGGTCCTATTGACGCCGGGGCCTGGGTATAAATCAGCATACCGATGCTCAGCAATGCCACACCACTGACTAAGAACATCATGGTGTCACGAAGAAACCACACCCAGGTAGTCTCTGCGCTGAACACCGCAGGCAGCATAAGCAGCCCGGCAAGGAGAATGCTGGTGAGGTAAAAATAACGGCGTTTGCGTGTCGCCGGCGGACGCTCGTGAACGATGTCAAAGACCCCAATAGCCAATAAACTTAAGGCCACATAGAGTGACGCCAGTTGGGCGAGGATAAAATAAGGGGTGAGTGCGGCGGCAACGTTAGCATTGTCCAGAGCACCCATGCGCACCAAGGCAAAACAGGTACTGGCACTGTAGTAGAACGAGGCATAGGACCAGAACCGCAGGTAACTGCGGTGATAGTGCCTGTAATAGTGACGCAACAAGAGACCAAAGCCAAGCAGCAAAACTGCTTGGGCCGAGTAACTGACAGTTGCCATAGCCAGGTTCTGAAACATCATAGAGTCTTTGGTTGTTATTTTTTTGTATACCCTGACTGTACAGAGGTTTCGCCAGTAAAATCAACCAACATCTTTAATTCGGTGGATGGGTTTATATCTGCTTCCTATAGGGTTTATACTGAGGGCCTTCCTCCTTGTGCATTAGGTAGCCATTACTATGGAATACAATACTTCAGAACTTTGTGACTTATACGCTGACGCAGTCGATGTTGTTGAACCCATGTTTGTTAACTATGGTGGTCGCTCTTCGTTTGGCGGGCAAATCGTCACCATTAAGTGTTATGAAGATAAAGGGCTTATCGAATCCACGTTACAGGAAAACGGCCTCGGTAAAGTGCTTTTGGTTGATGGCGGTGGTTCACTGCGCCGTGCGCTGATTGATATCGGCATTGCTGAACTGGCACTGGAGAACGACTGGGAAGGTATTATTTGTTATGGCTGTGTACGCGACGTAGATGCTATTGAAGATCTTGATATTGGCGTCCAGGCAATTGCTTCAATTCCGGTGGGGGCCCCGGCAGAGGGAACAGGAGAAAGCGACCTTCCGGTTAACTTTGGTGGTGTAACTTTCTTACCGGAAGATCACATCTACGCCGACACCACAGGGGTTATTTTGTCTCCTGAGCCACTCGATCTCGAGTAATCGGGTGCGACATGGCTGAGTACCTTCGGCGCACTAACCCGCAACCCTTCGTTAAAACACGCGAGCAGGAGACCAAAATTGGTCAGGCTATCGCCTGCCTGCGTGAAGGCGATGACTTCGGCGACCTGTTGACCAGCCACCTTGCAGATGGTTGCAAAGTGGCGTTGCTCGGCGTGCCTGAGTCGATTGGGCCGCGGGCTAACTGCGGTCGGGGTGGCTCTGAAGGGGGCTGGCAGGCATTTTTAACTTCCTTTTTGAACTTGCAGGCGACTCCCGCCATGCCGGTGCATGAACTACTGTTGCTCGGCCATGTTGATTGCGATGATTTGATGGCCGAGGCGGCCGATCTGGATGCCGCCGACGCACAGGATCTGAATCGTTTGCGTGAACTCTGTGCGCAGGTTGACCAGCGTGTGCTGCAGGTTCTGCGGCCATTGTTTGACGCCGGCTATGAAGTGATCTTAATTGGTGGTGGGCACAACAATGCCTACCCACTACTAACTGCCTTGTATGAAAGCCAAAAGCAGCGTTGCGGCAGCGTAAATCTGGATCCGCACGCTGATTTTCGCCCCCGTGAAGGACGTCATAGTGGCAATGGCTTTAGCTATGCCTACATGGAAGGGGCATTGTCGAATTATCATGTGGTATCTCTGCATGAAGGAAAGAACTCTGCGACCAGCCTTAAGCAAATGGCGGATGCAGGTTTTAGCTACCACAGCATTCATCGTCTTTATGATATGCAGTTTGTCGACGCACTTGAAGAGGTCAGCGCCCTGGCGAAAAGCTGGGATCAGCCGACCGGTATTGAAGTCGATGTCGATGCTATTATGCAGGCCCCAGCCAGCGCCCTGAACTACACAGGTGTCAGCATGGCGCAGGGCTATCGCTTTGTCTCTCGCCTTGCCAGCCTGCCCCAGGTTCACTACGTCCACCTTGCTGAAGCCGCACCAGCGCGGCATCCGGCGGGGCAAGAGGCTGGCTTAATGGCAAGTGGTCAGTTACTGACTGAGCTTACCCTGGCGTACTTGTTTGGTCGTGAACAGCGCGGCCTTTAAACCACCGCTGACGCAATGGGTTAACACCAAACTGGTAACATAGCTCTGCAGGCTCAGCGACATTCCACAATACCAGGTTGGCCTGCTTACCTGCCTGCAACACCCCACTTTCGTTTTGTCCTAACGCCTTGGCTGCGTGACAGGTCATGCCGGCTAAGGCTTCTTCAGGGGTCAGGCGGAAAATTGTCGACGCCATGTGCAACATCAGCTGAGCGTTATGAATCGGCGACGAGCCGGGGTTGGCATCCGTAGCAATTGCAATCGGCACGCCGGCTGCACGCAAGGCATCGATCGGCGGGTACTTGGTTTCACGTAAGAAGTAAAACGCACCGGGTAATAACACAGCGACCGTACCGGCTTGCTTCATCGCAGCGATACCCTGCTCCGACAGGTATTCAAGGTGGTCGGCGGAAAGCCCTTGGTAGTCAGCCACCAGCGCTGCGCCGTCTTGATCACTGAGCTGCTCGGCATGCAGCTTGACCGGCAGGTTAAAGCCTTGTGCCGCTTTAAATACACGCTCGGTTTGCGCTCTGGAAAAACCAATTCGTTCGCAAAACACATCCACTGCATCGACCAGACCTTCGGCGACCGCCTGTGGCAGCATCTGTTCACAAATATGCTCAATGTAGCCGTCACTGTTGTCTTTGTACTCGTCCGGTAACGCATGCGCGGCGAGGAAGGTGGTATGCACGTTAATCGGCAGTGTCGCGGCCAAACGCCGCGCGACCCGTAGCTGTTTAAGCTCGGTTTCCGTATCAAGGCCATAACCAGACTTGATCTCCAGCTCCGTCACCCCCTGTTCAATTAATGCTGCGGCGCGCACGGCGGCTAACTGATACAGCTCATCTTCGCTGGCGGCGCGGGTGGCACGGACGGTCGACAAGATGCCTCCCCCGGCGTTAGCGATCTCTTCGTAACTGGCACCATGCAAGCGCATCGAAAACTCATTGGCGCGTGAACCGCCCCATACCAGGTGGGTATGGCAGTCAATCAGACCGGGGCTCAATACTCCGCCCTGACCATCCACTTTCGTAGCGTCTGCAGGTTGCTGCGGGAGCTCGTCCTGCGGACCGCACCAAAGAATCTGTTCGCCCTCAATGACCAGCGCGCCGTTCTCTACCAGACCGAAACCGGCTGAACGGTCAGCTGCCTGCTGCATGGTGGCCAGGGTCACGTTGTGAATAACTGTGCGCGGCATAATGTCTCCTAATTTGCTTTTCCTGCATCGTTGCTACATGCTATTGTATATACAACATCAAGACAAGTTTGTTTGCCAGGGTAAAGAACCGATGAAATATGATCATATTAAACAAGCTGTGTATCGCAAGATTGAATCGGGTGAATGGCCGGAACATCACCCTGTCAGTTCAGAAAACCAGCTAGCTAAAGAGTTCCAGGTGAGCCGGATGACGGCGCGCCGGGCACTGCAGGAATTATCCGATGAAGGGCTGGTGGTTCGGACCCGTGGCGCCGGTACCTTTGTCGCCCCGCTGAAGTCCCAGTCGGCCTTGCTGACCATTCGTAACATTGCTGATGAGATCCGTTTGCGTAAACACCGTCACCATGCGGTGGTCCGCTTGTTGGAAGAGGTTGATGCGGAACCAGGCTTAGCCACACTTTTCGGTCTGCAGCAGGGCGCTAAAGTCTGGCATTCGGTGATCACCCATTTTGAAAATGGTCATGCGGTGCAGGTTGAAGACCGCCATATAAATCCAGCGTTGGTGCCCCACTACCTTGAGCAGGACTTTACCCTGCGTACGCCGCATGAGTATTTGTGTGAAGTGACCCCGTTAACTGAGGCCAGCCACCAGATTGAAGCGGTGTCGCCGACCAGTATGCAGCAGCAATGGCTGGATCTGGATCAGGCAGAACCCTGTTTACAAATTCAGCGGCGCACCTGGGCGCGCGAAGGCATGGTCAGTCAGGCCGTGCTCACCCACCCAGGCAGCCGTTTCCGCTTAGGCGGACATATGACCTTTTCTCAGAAAGCCAAAGTGCTGAAAACACAAACAAAAAAGTAAGCGGAGCTAACCGCAGCAGGAGTAACCATGAAAGATTCCCGTTTTGACCCCACGCGTGTGGTACGAGCGCCGCGCGGATCTGAAAAAACCGCGAAAAGCTGGCTGACTGAAGCCGCCAAACGGATGTTAATGAATAACCTCGACCCAGAGGTTGCTGAGCATCCGCAAGGTCTTGTGGTGTACGGCGGTATTGGTCGTGCAGCCCGCGACTGGCAGTGTTTTGATACCATTGTTGAAGTGCTGGATCGGCTTGAAGACGATGAGTCGTTACTGGTGCAAAGCGGCAAACCAGTGGGTGTTTTCAAAACCCATACAGACGCGCCACGGGTGCTTATTGCCAACTCGAACCTGGTGCCGAACTGGGCGAACTGGGACCACTTTAACGAACTGGATAAAAAAGGTTTGATGATGTACGGCCAGATGACCGCTGGTTCGTGGATCTATATTGGGTCTCAGGGCATTGTGCAGGGCACCTACGAGACCTTTGGCGCGGTAGCGCGGCAGCATTTTAATGGAGAAGCTGCAGGTAAGTGGGTACTTACTGGTGGGCTTGGTGGTATGGGTGGCGCGCAGCCACTAGCTGCGACCATGGCAGGTTTTTCGATGCTCGCCTGTGATGTCGATGAGAGCCGTATCGATTTTCGTCTGCGGACCCGCTATGTCGATGTCAAAGCGACGGATCTGGACGATGCACTGGCCAAGCTGGAGCAGGCAAAAACAGACGGCAAGGCGATTTCAGTCGGTCTGGTCGCGAATGCTGCAGATGTTTACGATGAACTGGTGCAGCGCAGTGTGACGCCGGATGTAGTGACCGATCAGACCTCAGCTCATGACCCGCTGAATGGTTACCTGCCGCAAGGCTGGACCATGCAGGAGGCGGTGGATAAGCGCGAAAGCGACCCCGCTGCTGTGGTATCAGCTGCTAAACAATCGATGGCGGTGCAGGTTAAAGCGATGCTGACCATGCAGGATCGCGGCGCCGCGGTACTTGATTACGGCAACAATATCCGCCAGATGGCGAAAGACGAAGGGGTTGAAAATGCGTTCGACTTCCCCGGCTTCGTACCCGCCTATATTCGCCCGCTGTTTTGTGAAGGTATTGGTCCCTTCCGCTGGGTAGCGCTGTCAGGTGACCCGGAAGATATTTACAAAACCGATGCCAAAGTGAAAGAGCTTATCCCCGACGATGCTCATTTGCATAACTGGCTGGACATGGCCAGAGAGCGTATTGCGTTTCAGGGCCTGCCGTCACGGATTTGCTGGATCGGCTTAAAAGACCGGGCGCGTATCGCGCGGGCCTTTAACGACATGGTTAAGAGCGGCGAGTTGAAAGCACCGGTGGTGATTGGCCGTGACCATCTCGACTCCGGCTCAGTAGCCAGCCCGAACCGCGAAACTGAAGCCATGCTCGATGGCTCTGATGCGGTATCTGACTGGCCATTATTGAATGCGTTATTAAGTACCGCCGGGGGCGCCACTTGGGTCAGCCTGCACCATGGTGGTGGTGTCGGCATGGGCTATTCCCAGCATGCCGGAGTGGTGATTGTTGCCGATGGCAGCGATGAAGCGGACGCCCGTCTGGCGCGGGTGTTATGGAATGACCCAGCGACCGGCGTTATGCGCCACGCCGACGCCGGCTACGATATTGCGAAGCGCTGCGCAGACGAGCAGGGCCTGGATTTACCAATGCTGAATAAAGACAAAGAGTAAGCAATCATGATTAAATTTGAATTACAGCCTGGTGCGCTGACCTTAAGTCAGTTACGTCAGTTTGACCGCGAGGCGGTCACCTTAACCCTCAATAATGAAACACGCACCAGCATTCAGCAATCGGCAGAAACGGTTGCCCGGGTGCTGGCCGAAGGGCGCGTGGTATACGGCATCAATACAGGCTTCGGATTGCTGGCGAATACCCGGATTAAACCGGAAGAGCTAACTGAACTGCAGCGCAAGATTGTGCTTTCGCATGCCGCGGGTGTCGGCAATTTTATGAAAGATGCCGTGGTGCGTCTGATGCTGGTGCTAAAAATCAACTCGCTGGCGCGTGGGTATTCCGGTGTGCGACTGCAGGTGATGGATGCGCTGAGTGCTTTGCTTGAGCATGAGGTCTACCCCTGTATTCCGGAAAAAGGCTCGGTCGGCGCAAGTGGCGATCTGGCACCCCTGGCGCATCTGGTACTGCCGTTATTAGGTGAAGGCAAGGTGCGTTATAAAGGTGAAGTGATGAGCTCCGCCGAAGGCCTGAAGCACGCCGGACTTGAGCCGATGGAGCTGGCGCCGAAAGAAGGTCTGGCCTTACTCAATGGGACTCAGGCGTCGACCGCTCTGGCTTTACACAGTCTGTTTGCAATTGAAGACATTTTCAACGCCGCTGTGTTAACCGGTGCAATGAGTGTCGAAGCTGCGCTGGGTTCGCGTACTCCGTTTGACCCGCGGATTCATGCGGTGCGAGGTCAGAACGGACAAATTAAGGTCGCGGCCGCGTTGCGCCAGATCCTCACTGAAGAGAGTGAGATTGGTTCGTCGCATGAGAACTGCGGCAAGGTTCAAGACCCCTATTCATTGCGCTGTCAGCCGCAGGTTATGGGCGCTATTTACGACCAGCTTTGCTTTAATGCCAGTGTACTGGAGTGCGAAGCAAACGGAGTCACCGATAACCCGCTGGTGTTTGCCGATGACAACGATATTCTGTCGGGCGGTAATTTCCACGCTGAACCCGTGGCGCTGGCTGCGGATGCCCTGGCGATTGCCTGCAGTGAAATTGGTAGTCTGTCGGAGCGCCGGATGGCGCTACTGATCGACCAAAACCTGAGTAATCTACCGCCATTTCTGGTTGAAAACGGTGGGGTCAATTCAGGATTTATGCTGGCCCAGGTAACTGCCGCCGCGCTGGCGTCTGAGAACAAAAGTCTGGCGCACCCGGCATCAGTAGATAGCTTACCGACCAGTGCGAACCAGGAAGATCATGTGTCGATGGCGACCTTTGCCGCACGTCGATTGCAGGATATTGCCGGCAACACTGCGCACATTCTGGCGGTTGAATTATTAGCGGCAGCGCAGGGGGTCGACTTCCGTCGTCCGTTAACCTCGTCACCGCTGCTAGAGAAAGTGCATGCGACCGTTCGCCGCGAAGTTAGTTTTTATAGCGAAGATCGTTACTTTTCGCCGGATATTGAAGCGATTGGTCGCTTAGTCTTAAGTGGTGAGCTAAGTTCGTACATTAGCATGGGCCCCAGCTTCGGGCAGGCGACCGCTTAATCGCGCGGCGCCATCACCACATAACGGCCATTAAAATAAGCCACGGGGGTGTCATTGTCGTAGACAGTGACATCCACGTTTATATGCGCGTTCTTTCCCTGCTTAAGCAATTGCATGTTGCCATGCATGTCGTCCAGTTCGACCACCGCACGGGGTTCTTCCGCCAGTGGTTTAAGATATTTGATTGAGCCTTCCGCCAGTACCACGCCACCTTGCAGCGCTTTTTCCTGCAGTTGCAGCTGAACCATGCCCCAGCCGGTTAACGTTGCTAACGAATAAATGCTGCCAGCGAACATGGTGTCATGCACATTGATATTGCGTGCCAGTAACGCCCGGCATTCAAATTCACGACCCGTGTACTGGAAAATACGAATGCCCATGGCATCACTGATCGGGATCCGCTGCTGCCAGGTTTGCTGCAGTTCGTGGCACCATTGCGGTCGGTAAATAATATGATTGGTCGCATCAATGTATTTAACCAGCTGATGCTCCGCCATCGGGTTTTGCAGCGTGTCCGCTTCTTCTTTTAGTTCATAACCGCATTTGAGGTAAAAGCCCAGGGTGGTATCGCGTGAATTAATAATGACCCGCGCCGCCCCCTGGTCACGTGCGCGCAGCTCCAGGTGCTGAATAATACGAACGCCGTGCCCCTCGCCCTGAATATCCGGTTTGACTGCCATAAAGCGGATTTGCGCTTCTTCCGGGCTGTTAAAATGAAGACGGCCGATGCCAATGGGGGCTTTATCGGCGTCCAGCAGCATACAATGCTCGCTGACCTGGTCATATTCGTCCTGCTCAGAACCACGCGGACGCTTAAACGGCTGGCGCAATATTTCCCAGCGTAACTGAAAATACTGCTCCAGTTCCTGGGGGGTTGAGGGGGTTATGATGGTGTAACGCATAGCTTCCTGATCGCAGATGAATACCGTAAACTGATGCCCTGAGTTTAGTCTTATATACGGAACGTGTTTTAGTGCAGGCCGCAGATTTCGAACATGAGCTCGCGTCGACTACGCTGGTGTACCTTTCCAGGGACCCTGAGGTTAGAGTAGTGGTGCTGGAGAATCAAGTGTATCGCTTTATGCTAATGAATGGAGATATTCAAAGCGTAATGGCGTTGGCTGATCCGCAAGCTATTGTATTTCCTCACCAGCAGCGCATGCTGCAGGTCCTCGACCATCTCCCTCAAGGCGCGCGGGTGCTTGAGCTGGGCCTTGGCGGTGGCAGCGCGTTGCGCCATGTTAACTACCAGCGACCAGACTTACACTGGACCAGTGTGGAGCGTAGTGCTGAGATCATAAATCTGTACTGGGACTATTTTTCAGCGCAAAGCCTGGCTGCAGATTTCGAGTTCAATTCACGCCAGCAAGTTGTGCTGGCCGACAGCACCGTATTTCTGAATAAGCTCAGTGAGACCCGTAAGTTTGAGCTGATCCTCTGTGATGTCTATGATGTAGTACAATCAGAGGTGTTGCAAAAGTGCTTAAACCAACTTGCCGGGGGTGGCACGCTGGTTGTTAACTGGTTAGCGGGCATGCAGCCGCAAGGCGATGACAGTGAGAGTTTTTTCCGTCAGTTGCTGGCGCCAGGAACCTTTCAGCACAGCATTGATCGGGTGCCTGGTTTTGGCAATCAGATACATACCATACGCTGTCTGGACTAAGGATACCTATGACCGATTGGCAGAACGTAAAGAAACACTTCTTTGGTGGCAGTAAACATGGCGTAGAGTTCCTCAAGTCACTTATTGAGCGCTGTGTACACGATAAAGTCACGGTTACAGCCGGGCACCTGACCTATGTCACCATGCTCTCGCTGGTTCCGTTGATGGCGGTGACCGTGGCCGTAATGGCAAGTTTGCCGGCGTTTGAAGACTTACGCGACACCTTGCAGAGTGTGGTGCTGGCTAATCTGGTGCCCTCTACCAGCGAAGCGCTGGAAGAGTATATTGCGACCTTCGTTGAGAACGCCCGCCAGCTCTCCGCAATTGGTGTCTCCTTTCTGTTCATCGTCGCTATTATGCTGATGAGCAATATTGATAAATCACTCAATCGAATCTGGCGGATTACCAAAAAACGCCGTCTCATCGTATCGCTGGCGGTCTACTGGATGATTCTGACCATGGGGCCGATTCTGATTGGCCTTAGTATCGCGGCGAGTTCATATTTATTGACCTTAACCGCGGCAGCCGATGCCTATGTGCGCGGCGTCAATTCGTTGATGCTGACCTTGCTCCCACTGATTACAACCACAGTTGCATTCCTGCTGGTGTACGTTCTGGTACCGAATAAAGTGGTTAAAGCACGGCATGCAATCTGGGGTGCTTTAGTCGCCGCTGTGCTGTTCGAGTTTGGCAAGAACGGCTTTAGCCTTTATCTGCAGTACTTTCCTACCTATGAACGGGTATACGGTGCGGTGGCGACGGTACCGATTCTTATCGTGTGGATTTATCTGTCGTGGAACATTATTTTGCTTGGCGCCGAGGTCACTGCAACTGTCGAAGATTATCTGCGGGCGGATGAAGAGCTCTCAGAGGAAGAAAAAAAGGACCCGGATACAGACCATCACCATTTACTGGATCTGGATGAAGACGACATAGAAAGCAGTGAAGAAAAATCAAAAGACCGGGAAAAAGAGAGCAGGGAGTAACTATGAAAGCTCTGATTCAGCGAGTCAGCGAGGCTGGGGTTGTGGTTGATGAGCAAACCGTCGGCGCCATAGACCAGGGTTTGTTGGTGTTGCTCGGGGTAGAAAAGGCTGATGATGAAAGCAAAGCAAGGCGCCTGGCAGAGCGTGTAGCGAACTATCGGATGTTCAGTGATGCAGAAGGTAAAATGAATCTCGATGTAGGTGATATCGACGGTTCAGTGCTGGTGGTGTCACAATTTACCCTGGCGGCCGATACCCGCAAAGGGCGGCGACCGAGCTTTTCCAGCGCCGCCGAGCCAGCGCTGGCAGAGCCGCTATATGAAGTCTTTTGTCAGCGACTGACTGAACTCGGGATCCCCGTTGCCAGGGGGCAGTTCGCCGCCGACATGAAAGTCCATCTGGTGAATGACGGTCCTGTTACCTTCGAATTAAACGTCTCGTAAGCTAAATCGGACATGATTGCGTATATCCTTCTGAACATGAGTGGAACATGACTGGAAAAGGAAGGGTTATGCGGGTGATAGTGATCGGTGCTGGCGGAGGCCTGGGGCGTGCTCTGGTTAATGAGTACCTGAAGCGAGGCGCTTCAATTGAAGCAATCAGCAGGCAGGCTGAGCCGACAGACTTGCCGGCTGAAGCTCGCTGGTGGCAGGTCGAGGGTACACTGGCTGAGTATCAGCAGGTATTTTCAGCGCTCGGCGATGAGGCTATACAGCCGGATGTGGTTATTTCGGCGATTGGCTGGCTGCACCAGAACGAATGGCAGCCTGAACGACGGATTGAAGCACTGACGATGGAACAGCTGCAGGCATACTTCGAAATTAATGCCAGCTTGCCCGTATTACTATTGCAGGCACTCAAGCCATTACTCCCCAAATCCCGTCCCTGCACCGTACTTCAGCTAGGTGCCAAAGTAGGCAGCATCGGCGACAACCAGCTTGGCGGCTGGTACGGCTATCGAGCCTCGAAGGCGGCGTTGAATATGCTCTATAAAACCGCTGCTATCGAGTTCCGGCGTACGCACAAAGCGCTCTGTCTTGCAGTTGTCCACCCTGGAACCACTGACACTGGGCTGTCCCAACCGTTTCAACAACGCATCGCAGCAGGCAAGCTATACAGCGCTGAGCAAAGTGCTGAGCGAATTGCCAACGTGGCGGAAGGTCTGACAGCCGCGCAAAGCGGCGGTTTCTGGTTTTGGGATGGGAGCCCGCTGCCCTACTAGTTGCCGTCTGCTTTAAAAAGGTTCATGATTAGACCGCAGCGTATACTTAGACTTCTTTAAGGAAGCCCGATGAATTATTTTATTGCTTTAGTTCTGCCCCCGCTGGCAGTTTTTCTTGCCCGTGCAGGCCTGCAAGTCGCCTTAAGCCTGTTGTTATTCGTGCTGGCTATTTTAGCCATGGTGGGTGCCAATAGTGGTGCTTTTATGGGTGGCTACGCTGCCGGACCCGTGTTGTATGTCCTATCCGTTATCCATGCATTTGTCTTCACGCATCGCTTTTATCAGCAAAGTGCAGGTAGCAACCATCCGCACCGCGACCAGTAGAAATCTTCTGTTTCAATGTAAAGATGCCGTAAAATCAAGGGCATTGGTCGCGTTACCTCGGTAGACTGCCGCTTATATCAGAGTTTGCTAAGGAAGCACTATGACCTTGAACTACCTCATTAAATTGGCAGGTGGAGTGTTGCTATGCACCCTCAGCGCTTGTTCAGACAGCAATGCAACACCGCAGCCGGACCCGGTTAACCTGCCCCGTGTTCTGGTGATCGAAGTCGATACTGAAGACCTCCGTCTTGACCGCACATTTCCTGGCAACACCCAGGGCTCCATGGTGACCGAAGTCCGCTCGCGGGTGGAAGGTCTGCTCGAGTCCCGTGATTTTGAAGAAGGTCAGCTGGTGGAGCGCGAACAGATGATGTTCAGCGTCGAGAAAGCTCCTTATGAAGTTGAGTTACAACGGGCTCGTTCCGATTTAGCCAGTGCCGAAGCGACCTTTAACGCGGCACAACGCGACTGGCAGCGGGTTGAAAACTTATTTTCGGATGGGGCTATTAGTGGCCGTGAACGTGACCAGGCGCAATCAGCGTTCGAATTGGGAGAAGCTGAATTAACCGCAGCTCAGGCCAGCGTTCGCGACGCAGAGCTGCGCTTTAACTACACCGACGTGCGGGCACCTATCGAAGGGGTTGCCGGACGGGAGCGGGTTTCACCGGGCAATCTGATTAGCGAAGGTGAAGTGCTTGCCACCATTACTCGACTGGACCCGTTGTACGTTAATTTCTCCGTGGCTGAGAATGATATCGCGGCGCGTTATTTGCTAGCCAACACCTCTGTGGATGGCAGCATAGACGACAAACCCAGCGCTCGTCTGGTTCTGCAGGACGGCACCACGCACCCGTTGGAAGGTCACATTGACTATGTCAGTCGGGTGGTGACCAGTAGTACAGGTTCACTTGAAGTTCGCGCGGTGATCCCGAATCCGGAAATGGATTTGTTGCCGGGTCAGTTCGTCCGTGTGCAGTTACCACGGATCGATATTGCGGACGCCATCGCGGTGCCGCAGCGTGCGGTGGTTCAATCTGGTAGTCGCTCGGTGGTTTATATTGTCGATGCCAATGACAGTATTCAGGTGCGTGAGGTGATTCTTGGAGTTCGTGTCGGTAGTCGTCATTTGATTGAGCAAGGGCTGGCTGCAGGGGACAGGGTCGTGGTTGAAGGCCTTTCCATGCTGCGCCCAGGCGCCCGGGTGCAGGCAGAAAAGGTTGACGCGGAATGATTTCAAATACCTTTATCCGCCGCCCGGTCACAGCGGCGGTGTTGTCAATATTGATTGTTCTTGCCGGCCTGCTATCACTTCGTAACCTTCCTATTCAACAGTACCCGCAAATTGTTCCACCGCAGGTTGTGGTGAGCGCGACCTATTCAGGCGCGACCGCACAGGCGACTTCAGAAGCTGTCGCTGCGGCTCTCGAATTGTATATAAACGGCGTCGAAAACATGCTGTACATGACCTCATCGGCAGACGACAGTGGCGCGGTCAGTATTCGTGTTGTATTTGAAGTCGGTACGGATGTGGACCAGGCGGCGATCGATGTCGATTCGGCGGTGCAGCGGGCAATGAGCCGCTTACCGGAAGAGGTGCAGCGTGGTGGCGTTCGGATTAGTAAAGAATCCGCCGCTATCCTGAAGATTGTTGCGATTACCTCGCCGGATGGCAGCCGTGATTCGTTGTTCTTGAATAACTACGCCACCCTTACCGTGCAGGATGAATTAAGCCGCGTGAATGGGGTTGCCTCAGCCACCTTTTTTGGCTCTAAAACCTATGCGATGCGGGTCTGGCTGCGGCCGGATCAACTGGCCAACTATGGGCTGGTGCCAAGTGATGTCAGTGCTGCTATCAACGAGCAAAATGCGATGTTTGCCGCCGGTCGCTTTGGCGATGCGCCGAACCCGGAAAATCCGCAGGAACTGAGCCTGCCGATCGGCACTGAAGGCCGTTTTTCCTCGCCGGAAGACTTTGAAAATGTGATTCTACGGGCTAATCCGGATGGCTCGGTGGTACGTCTGTCGGATGTCGCCCGAATTGAACTGGGGGCGTCGAACTACAACTTCGATGCGATCCAGAATGGCGAAACCGTGGTGCCGATTGGGATAAACCTGCGCCCCGGTGCCAATGCCCTTGAAGTATCCGATGCAGTCGATGATGTGATGGAGCGAATGAGTCACAACTTCCCTGATGGGGTCGACTACAACATCGCCTTCGATACCACCGAATTCGTTAAAGTTTCTATTCAACAGGTGCTAATTACCCTAATCCAGGCGCTATTGCTGGTGGTTGGGGTTATTTATCTGTTCCTGCAGCGCTGGCGTGCCACGCTAATTCCGCTGGTCGCCATTCCGGTTGCACTGATCGGCGCCTTCGCCGGAATGTTTGTCTTTGGTTTCAGTATTAACCTGCTGACGTTACTGGCAGTGGTCCTGGCGATTGGTATTGTGGTGGATGACGCCATCGTGGTGCTGGAAAACGTCGAGCGCCTGATGCGTGAAAAAGGATTGACCCCAAAAGAGGCTGCCCATGAAGCGATGGAAGAGGTCTCCGGCCCCATAGTGACCATGGTTCTGGTGCTGGTGTCGGTGTTTATTCCGGTTGCCTTTTTGGGCGGCCTGGCTGGGGTTATGTACCAGCAGTTTGCGTTAACCATTGCAGTATCGGTGGTGTTGTCAGGTATCGTCGGTCTGACTCTGTCGCCGGCACTTTGTGCGCAGATCCTTAAGCAGGAAGAAGAACGTCCGCCGAAGTTACTACGTCACTTCAATGTGTTCTTTGACAAGGTTACGAAGCGCTATACCGATGGCGTGCGCTTTCTGCTCAAACGAACCGGGCTAGCGGTGTCTATTTTCATCGTTATGTCGGCGCTCGCCTACAGTATTTTCTCGCAGTTGCCGGGTGGTCTGGTACCGGATGAAGACCAGGGCTATATATTGGTCTCGCACCAACTTTCCGAAGGCGCGTCGCTGGAGCGTACCACCGAGTTTTCGATCGAGTGGAACGAACTGTTACGCAACGAAGAGATTGTTGACAGTGCGCTGACCTTTATTGGTTACGACATGGTCAACGGCAATACCCGGGCCAATGTTGGTGCCAGTTTCTTAACCCTGAAAGCCTGGGATGACCGTGACCTTGGCAAGGAAAGTAGCCAGCAGTTTGCACAGCATATTAACCAGCTTGGCCAGGACTACCCTGAGGCGACCATTAACGCCTTTAATCCGCCGCCCATATCCGGCATCTCGACCACCGGGGGGATTGAAGCCTATCTGGTGGTGTCGATGGAAGGCGACACCGACGAGCTGATGAATCGGGTTGAGCAATTGAGTAACTCCGCCAACCTGCGGCCGGAGTTGCAGGGCGTGCGTACCACGCTGAATCTTGATGTGCCTCGTTATATCGCCGTGGTCGACCGGGAGCGGGCGAAATCAATGGGGGTCAATATTACTGATATTTTCTCTGCAATGAGCCGTGTGTATGGTCGCTCTTACGTTAATGATTTCAATTATCTGGGCCGTGCCTGGCGGGTTTATATGAGTGCGGAATCGTCCTATCGCGCGGGCCCGGAAGACTTAGCGACGACCTTTGTACGCTCCAGTGATGGTGAGATGGTGCCACTGAATGCCATTGTCCGCCTTGACCGGACCACCGGCCCCGATACTGTGCATCGATACAATAACCGACCAGCGGCGCGAATTATTGGTGAGCCTGCTCCCGGGTACTCAACGGGTCAGGCGATCAACGCACTGCAAATGGTAGCGGATGACTTGTTTGATCCGCAGGCGGGCTATCAATTGTTCTGGACTGGGGCATCGCAACAGGAGCAAGCGAGTGGAGGTGCTGGCGCTGCGGCTTTCCTGTTTGGCATTCTGATTGTGTTCCTGCTTTTGGCGGCGCAATATGAGCGCTGGACCTTGCCGCTGGTGGTGTTAACTGCGATTCCTTTTGCCGGTTTCGGGGCGGCCCTGGCGACCTGGGTGGCCGGCATGCAGAATAATATTTACTTTCAGGTTGGGATGCTGGTGTTGATTGGTCTGGCGGCGAAGAACGCGATTCTGATTACCGAATTCGCTGTGCTCAACCGTAAACGCGGCATGAACGTCCGTGATGCCGCGCTGGAAGCCTGTCGTCAGCGTTTCCGCCCTATTCTGATGACCTCGCTGGCGTTCATTCTTGGCTCGTTGCCGCTGGCGGTCAGTTCAGGTGCCGGTGCGGCCGCACGTAACGCGGTGGGCGTCGGCGTAGTCGGTGGCATGCTATTGGCGACGTTCGTCTCGATTTTCTTTATTCCTGTTTTTTATCAGTGGATTGAGCAGCGTTTCGGCAAAGAGACAACGAACGAAAGCTAGTGTCCTGAGGATAAAAGTTCGCTTGCAAGACTATAAGCCAGGTGCCATCTTGTTGGATGGGCCTGGCTTTTTTAATGGGCCATTCTGAGAGCAGATGGGGAACAGAGTATGAAAAACGAACTGGAAACGCGGCAGATTCTGAATGTGTACGAGAAAATTGTTGAACATGGCCAACGCAACGAGCTTGGTCATCAGCTGGAAGGTATTACCGCGTTCACCGACCATGACGGCTACACGGTCTATCTTGAAGGCCATAATACCAAGCTGCAAACCGGCTTTCACAATACCTACAATCTGGATTACAGTACTCAGCGCGATGCCGATTTATTTCTAAAAAAACTAAAATACATCGATCAGGAATACAATTAAGCTAACACCTGTACGCTGAAACTTGGTAGCCTTGTGAGGCAATCTGATGAACAGCATCAACAGGTAATAAAAGGAAGCAGTATGAGTTCGGTTAAATATTCGATTGGTGAGGAAATCGCTCACTCGGTCTCACACGGCATTGGCGTCATTTTAAGTGCAGTCGGCTTAGGGTTTCTGATCTGGCTTTCCCTTGAGTATGGCAATCACTGGCATCTTATTAGCAGCATCGTTTACGGCGTCTCGCTGATACTACTGTACAGTTCGTCGACCTTGTATCACGCTATTCCCCACCCAAAGGCGAAGCGTTTCTTCCAATTGCTTGATCATTCGATGATATTTGTTCTGATCGCAGGCACCTATACCCCCTTTGCTCTGGTCAGTCTGCACGGACCCTGGGGCTGGAGTCTGTTTGGTGTGGTCTGGGGGATTGCGATAGCGGGCATTCTACTGGAGACGTTAAAGAAAGAACGCATCAAGTGGTTATCACTTAGTTTATATCTTGGTCTGGGCTGGATGGCGGTTGTGGTGATTAAGCCCATGCTGGATATGGTACCTATGGTGGGGCTACTGTTCTTGCTTGCAGGTGGTTTAAGTTATTCGCTGGGGGTGATTTTTTACGTTCGCAAACAGATGTTATATCACCATGCGGTCTGGCACCTGTTTGTCCTGGCAGGAAGCGCCTTGCACTACTGTGCCGTGCTCTTTGGCGTGATACTGGTCGACGCATAAACCAAGTTTTCGTCACTCATAAAAAAATGACCCGCCGTCAGTTATACAACTGACGGCGGGTCATTAGTTTTTATAGCGGGTTATTTACTTTCGCGGCCAGCGCGCTTGCGCTCGTTTTCGGTCAGCAACTTCTTGCGGACACGAATTGACTGCGGCGTAATTTCAACCAGCTCATCGTTGTCGATGAACTCAAGCGCCTGCTCAAGACTCAAGCGGATTGGCGGGCTAAGTACCTGCGCATCGTCCGTACCAGAGGCACGTACGTTAGTCAGCTGCTTACCTTTCAGACAGTTTACAGTGAGGTCGTTAGCGCGGTTATGAATACCGATAACCTGACCTTCGTAGACTTCGTCACCGTGACCAGAGAACAAGCGGCCACGTTCCTGCAGGTTAAATAACGAATACGTCAGTGCTTTACCCTGAGCATTTGAAATCAGTACACCGTTAACGCGCTGACCGATACGGCCACCTTTATGCGGGCCATAATGATCAAACGAGTGGTAAACCAGACCAGTGCCTGAGGTTAAGCTCATGAACTCAGTCTGGAAGCCGATCAAACCACGGCTTGGTACCTGGAAGTCGATACGTACACGACCTTTGCCGTCTGGTTGCATGTTGGTCATTTCAGCTTTACGCAGACCCAGTGCTTCCATTACCGAACCCTGATGCTGATCTTCGATATCTACAGTCAGGTTTTCGATAGGCTCAAGTTTAACGCCGTCTTCTTCTTTGACGATAACTTCAGGACGTGACACCGCAAGTTCGAAGCCTTCACGACGCATGTTCTCAATTAGAACACCCAGGTGAAGTTCACCACGGCCTGATACTTTGAATTTATCAGGGTTCGCTGTCTCTTCGACACGCAGGGCTACGTTGTGTTTCAGTTCCTGTTGCAAACGCTCGAGGATCTGACGCGAGGTAACATACTTGCCTTCTTTACCGGCAAATGGTGACGTGTTGACCTGGAACGTCATGGTCACAGTTGGCTCGTCAACCGTCAGTGGCTTCATCACTTCAGCTTCACCGAGCGCACAGACGGTATCAGAAATACGCAGTTCGCCGAGACCAGTGATGGCACAAATGTCGCCTGCACCGGCTCCGTCTGACTCAATACGGTCAAGACCCAGGTAACCAAATACTTTACCAACCTTACCGTTACGTGAGGTGCCGTCAGCGCTGACAATAGTCACTTGCTGGTTAAGCTTGATGCTGCCACGGGTTACACGGCCGATGCCGATAACACCCATGTAGCTTGAGTAATCAAGCTGCGAGATTTGCATCTGCAATGGACCATCAGCATCTGCCGCTGGTGGAGATACCTTGTCAACAATTGCCTGGAACAACTGAGTCATGTCTTCAGTTGGATTCTCCAGCTCCATTGACGCCCAACCCTGTAATGCTGATGCGTATACAATCGGGAAGTCGAGCTGTTCGTCAGTAGCACCGAGGTTATCAAACAAATCAAATACCTGGTCGACTACCCAGTCAGGACGTGCGCCTGGACGGTCAACCTTGTTGATGACAACGATCGGCTTAAGACCGTGCGAGAACGCTTTTTGGGTCACAAAACGCGTTTGCGGCATTGGGCCGTCAACCGCGTCGACCAGCAGCAGGACTGAATCTGCCATTGACAGAACGCGCTCTACTTCACCACCAAAGTCGGCGTGACCCGGGGTGTCGAGAATATTAATGTGGTAATCATGCCAGTTAATGGCGGTGTTCTTAGCTAAAATGGTGATGCCCCGCTCTTTTTCGAGGTCATTTGAATCCATTATACGCTCTACTAACTCACCACGGCTTTCCAGAGTACCAGACTGCTGGAGCAACTTATCGACCAAAGTCGTCTTGCCGTGGTCAACGTGGGCGATGATAGCGATGTTACGTAACTTACTGATTTCTTTACCGTTTACTAAATCGGTCATAAAGTACTTCTTACATTGTGCCCCTGTCAGAACATAATGGTGTTCTTAAGCAGGCGAGCGGGTGAAAAACTGGTCGCAGATTATACAGGTAAGCGCGCTACTTCTCTAAATTATTTTCTAACGTACACGAAAATGCATGCACTATATTGGTGCGTTACTTGGTCTTATTTGGTGCGTTCACTCCATTTCGAATCACAGATGTGGCATTATTCTCTGAATAAGCTATTGTTCTCTAAGGAATTCTTAAAGTTGGTGCGAGGATTGCTTTAGTCATGCTAATGCACCAAGCTAAGTAATTGTTTAAAGAATACTTTTATAAACACCTGGAGGATCGGCATGTCCGTTCAAGACGTTCTAAAGCAAATTGAAAAGCAGGAAATTAAATTCGTAGATCTGCGCTTTACTGACACCAAAGGTAAAGAGCAACACGTTACTATCCCGGCCGCCTTGGTGGATGAGGACTTCTTTGAAGAAGGTAAAATGTTCGACGGGTCGTCAATTTCTGGGTGGAAAGGCATTAACGAGTCGGACATGGTACTGAAACCAGATCCAGAATCAGCGGTCATAGACCCGTTTTCTGACGCGCTGACGTTGAATGTTCGTTGCGACATTCTTGAACCTGACACCATGCAGGGCTACGACCGTGACCCACGTTCTATCGCCAAGCGTGCTGAAGAGTATCTTGCCTCAACTGGCCTGGCCGACACCGCGTTGTTTGGTCCTGAGCCTGAGTTTTTCATTTTCGATGACGTTCGTTTCCAGACCGACATGAGCGGCTCGTTTTATAAGATCGACTCAGAAGAAGCGAAATGGAATTCAGGTGCCGATTATGCTGAAGGCAACCTGGCTCACCGCCCTGGCGTTAAAGGCGGTTACTTCCCGGTACCACCGGTCGACTCGTCGCATGATATTCGCAGCCTGATGTGCGAAACCATGGAAGAAATGGGTCTTGTGGTTGAGGCGCATCACCATGAAGTAGCGACAGCGGGACAGAACGAAGTGGCGACCCGCTTCAACACGCTGACCAAGAAAGCCGATGAGATGCAAATCTTTAAGTATGTGGTGCACAACGTGTCACATGCATATGGCAAGACAGCGACCTTCATGCCAAAACCTATCGTAGGCGATAACGGTTCAGGTATGCACGTGCATATGTCGCTAGGCAAAGACGGTAAGAACCTGTTCGCCGGTGACAAGTACGGCGGATTGTCTGAACTGGCACTGTATTTCATTGGCGGTATTATCAAGCACGCCAAAGCATTGAATGCGTTTACCAACCCGTCGACCAACTCGTACAAGCGTCTGGTCCCGGGCTATGAAGCGCCAGTTATGCTGGCTTATTCCGCGCGTAACCGTTCGGCAT
The DNA here is from genome assembly GCF_003986975.1 of Aliidiomarina soli. GTDB lineage: Bacteria > Pseudomonadota > Gammaproteobacteria > Enterobacterales > Alteromonadaceae > Aliidiomarina > Aliidiomarina soli. The sequence goes on from NZ_PIPO01000004.1 coordinate 100,065, forward strand.
CGATTCGTATTCCTGTGGTACCAAATGCCAAAGGACGCCGGATCGAAGCACGTTTCCCTGATCCAACCGCAAACCCTTACCTGGCGTTTGCTGCGTTGATGATGGCGGGCCTGGATGGGATCCAGAACAAGATCCACCCTGGCGATGCAATGGATAAAGACCTGTATGACCTGCCAGCCGAAGAAGCTGCCGAAATTCCAAAGGTAGCGACGTCGCTGGAAGAAGCATTGCAGGAACTGGATAAAGACCGTTCGTTCCTGACTGTGGGTGGCGTATTTACCGACAGTATGCTGGATGCGTATGTAGATCTTAAGCAGCAGGAAGTGGAAACCTTGAATAAAACCACTCATCCGGTCGAGTTTGATATGTACTACAGCCTGTAATTACCAGTCTGTAACAGAGAAAACCGGCCTGCACCCGCGTGTACGGCCGGTTTTTTTGTCTGTGTTGCCTGCCAATGCAATTTGCACCAAAATAGTGCGCTTAAATCCGTGCAACCTGAATCAATGGATAAATGACCGTTATGTCTGTGCAACCTATCCTCGAACAACTGGTAACTGCAGTGGTTATTCTCGACCGACGTGGCCACATTCAGTTTGCCAACGCAGCGGCAGAGTCGTTGCTTGCGGGTAGTTCACGACGCTTGCAGGGCGCGCCATTGGAGAGCCTGTTACGATACAGCAGTCTCGAATTCCAGTTACTCCATGATGCGATGGCAAATCAACAAAGCCTGTCTGATTCCGATGTAGTCTGGGTGCTGCATGATGGCAAGCAAATGACCGTTGAGTTAGTGGTTTCGCCCTGCACGCTCGACAATGGTGCAGGCGGTCAGTTGCTGGAACTGCGCCAGGTCGATCTTATCCGGCGCCTGAATCAGGAGCAGGTGCAACAGCACCAGCTGGCCGCCGCTCAGCAACTCATCCGCGGGCTGGCACATGAAATCAAGAACCCGTTAGGGGGCATTCGTGGCGCTGCCCAGTTGTTGAGTCTGAAGCTGAGGGAGCCGGGCCTGGAGGACTACACCTCACTGATTATCAAGCAGTCGGACCGACTACGGGAATTAGTCGACCGTTTGCTGGGGCCGAACCAGCCGGGGCAACGGGAGGAAACCAATGTCCACCAACTGATCGAGCAAGTGATCCAGGTGGTGGAGTTGGACAAACCTGAAGAGGTTAAGCTGACCAAGGATTATGATCCCAGTTTACCGCCCATCGCGGTGGTTGAGCATCAAATCGAGCAGGTGCTGCTGAATATCGTTAAAAATGCGGTGTACGCAGTCGGGTCGCAAGGTGAGGTCAGTGTAAGAACCCGCATAGCGCATCAGGAGACCATTTATGGCAAACGGTATCGCCAGTGTCTGCTCCTCGCGGTGACGGATACCGGGCCGGGAGTGCCAGCCGAATTAAAAGACACCTTGTTCTACCCGTTGGTGAGTGGGCGTGAGGGAGGCAGCGGACTTGGCTTGTCGATAGCACAGTCGCTGGTTCATCAGCATGCCGGCAAAATAGAAGTGTCGAGTCGCCCGGGACACACCGAATTTTTAATCTACTTACCCTATCCTCAGCCGACAGATCCCGAAAACGGGCGCTTAGAAACTACTCACGTCGAAGGTATGCAGGAGAGCAACGCATGAGTCAACAAATCTGGATTGTGGATGACGATGAGTCAATGCGCTGGGTGCTGGAGCGCGCCTTCGCCGACAACAACTGGCAGGTAAAAATGTTTGAAGGGGCCGACTCGATGCTGGCGGCGTGCGAAAAATCAAGGCGCGACGGCAGTGGCCCGGACGTTGTGCTGACGGATGTACGCATGCCTGGCACCGATGGGATGGAGTTATTGGCGCAACTGAAGGTGTCGGCACCGGATGTGCCGGTGTTGGTGATGACGGCACATTCGGATCTGGATAGTGCCGTGAGTGCCTTTAAAGGCGGTGCCTTCGAGTATCTGGCAAAACCATTCGATTTAGTTGAAGTATTGCAGGTTGCAGAGCGCGCCGTGCAGAAGCAACAGAAGCCCTCGCAAAAACGAATTCAGGCGCCCGCGAAGGACAAAGTGAGTGAAATTATCGGCGAAGCGCCTGCGATGCAGGAAGTATTTCGCGCCATTGGCCGACTGGCCAGCTCAAGTATCAGCGTCTTGCTCACCGGCGCCTCCGGCACTGGTAAAGAATTAGTCGCTCATGCGCTGCATAAACATAGCAGTCGCTCTGAGCAGCCTTTTGTCGCCCTCAATATGGCCGCAATTCCTGCAGAACTAATTGAGTCTGAACTATTCGGTCATGAAAAAGGCGCTTTTACCGGGGCCTTGCAAAAACGCTCGGGGCGCTTCCAGCAGGCCAATGGGGGCACCTTATTTCTGGACGAAATTGGTGACATGCCGCTGGCGGTCCAGACTCGTTTACTACGAGTTTTGGCGGAGGGACAATTTTACCCGGTTGGCAGCCATCAGTTGGTTAAGGTTGATGTGCGAATTATTGCTGCGACCCATCAGGACCTGCGTAAGGCCGTGCAGCAAGGGACTTTCCGCGAAGATCTTTACCACCGTCTGAACGTTATCCATATCCGCTTACCGACGCTTTCGGAGCGGCGCGAAGATATTCCGACGCTGGCGCGGCACTTTCTGAAGCGGGCGGCGTCAGAACTTGGCACCGGGCCAAAAAATTTAACCCGGGAGGCGGCAATCGCGTTGCAGAACGCCCCCTGGCCGGGGAATGTCCGACAACTGGAAAACACCTGTCGCTGGCTCACTGTAATGGCACCGGGCGATGACATTCGCTTGCAGGATCTGCCTCCGGATCTGGATACCGATGTGCAACAGAAGCATACAACTGACTGGCAGTCAGCATTAGAGCAGGCCTTATCCGAGGCCTTTAACAACGAAAAAGACGGGGCTTTCCAGGACTTTGAACAGCGCTTTACCACGAGTGCGATAAAAATAGCTCTAAAATCAACTGGCGGACATCGGCAGAAAGCGGCTAAACTTCTCGGTTGGGGACGTAACACCTTGAGCCGCAAACTGAATTCGTAAAGTTTCGGTAAAATCGATTGATTGAGCTATGCTTAGTTCGACGATTTAGATAGGGTGACATTCATCGAAATGCACCTGCAGGGTTTTAAAAAGGATACCGTTGTGGCAGATATATTGTTAATTGATGACGATGTCGACCTGGGCTCCATGTTAACTGAATTTCTGGCAAAGGACGGAATGCAGTTGACCACCGCTCAGGATGGCGAATCGGGTTTAAAAATTGCGACTGAAGGCAAGTTCGATCTTATCTTGCTGGATATCATGTTACCGAAAATTGATGGCTTGCAACTGCTGAAGAAGTTGCGCGAGCGCCAAATCCAAACCAATGTCCTGATGCTCACCGCGCGTGGTGACGATGTTGATCGGGTTGTTGGTTTGGAATTGGGAGCTGACGACTACCTGGCCAAACCATTTTATCCGCGTGAACTGTTAGCACGTATTAAAGCGCTACTGCGCCGTTCACGCAGTAATCAGACATTGCCAGTGGATGAGAAGCTGGTGTTCTCTGGTTTTTCCATGGATACGGTTGCGGCCGAAGTCAGCTGCGACGAGAAACCGCTGGAACTGACGCCGACCGAGTTTGATATTTTGCGTTGCCTGCTAGCCCATCATGGTCAGCTGGTGACCAAAGAAAGCCTTTCCAACCTTGCGTTAGGCCGGGCACTCGGTCCCTTCGACCGCTCTCTGGATGTTCATATCAGTAATATCCGTAAGAAGCTGCCTAATCGTCCCGAGCGTATTCAGACGGTTCGGGGCCGGGGGTATCGGGTAGAAGACCGGGCTTAATGAAAAATCATACGACGAGGTGGTATCAATCGCTGACCTTGCGATTGCTGGCACTCTTCTGGTTTTTACTTCTGGCCGCTACTTTAGCGGCCTTTACGTCTGCGTTTTACCTTACCCGCCCGCCGCAACCGGAAGCGGCGGGCACTGATTTTGAGCGTACCCTGCGCCCTATCCTTGAAGAAGTCGACAACTACAGCCTGCTGCAACCGGGACGTTTGCTGGTGGGTGAGTACCGTGTCGTTGCACGTAAAAACGAGGGCGACGAAGGCGGTCTCGAAATGACTCAGGGCTTGTCGCAGGCGGTCGCGCGGGCGGCGTTGAGTCTGATTGATTTAGAGAACGATCCATTGCAGATAGCGGTCCGTGGTCAATATGTCGCCGGGCCTTTCTTTATGGGTGAGGCACGTCTGATTATCAGCCGCCCAATGACGGGTGAAGAAGTTGCCGAGCTGGCAGCGCGGGATAATCAGGACTTGTTGCCAAACTTGCTGTGGATGGCTGTCGCCATGAGCGGCATAGGGGCATTGATCCTTGGGGTATGGTTTGTGCGCCCCTTACGCCGGTTGCGCACGGCCACACGGGAAATTGCAGCAGGCAGTGCCAACCCCAACCTGGCACGGTTGCCGCGGCGCCGTGACGAACTGGGTGAACTGGCGCGAACATTACGCACCACCGCGGTTGAGCTGGCCACCTCGCGTGATGCGCAACGACGTCTGCTCAGTGATGTTTCGCACGAACTGCGTTCACCCCTGGCGCGGTTGCAAGTGGCACTGGATCTACTCGAAACCCCGGAGCTGCGCGGTTCCACGCACTGGAAAATGCTGGAAAAGGATATTCTCCGTTTATCGCGAATTATTGATAGTATTTTATGGTTATCGCGGCTTGAAAACGGCATTAGCAAACTGGAGCGTGAAGACGTCTCGCCAGCTGCGATGTTAAAAGAGCTGGAAAGCGACCTTATTTATGAAAACGATGTCTATCGCAACCGTATTATCTACCCCCATGAAGGCCTGCCCACTTTAGCCACAGACCCGATCCTACTGCGCCTGATTATTGAAAACCTGGTGCGCAACGCGTTTCAGTATGGCCCTGATGACGGCAAAGTGCTGATTGACGCAGAGGTTACTAAACATCATCTGCAACTTAGCATTCATGATCAGGGCCCAGGGGTGGATGAAGCGACACTGGATCAACTATTTGTGCCTTTCTTTCGGGCCGACCCCTCGCGCCATCACGGTGCCGGCGTGGGCCTCGGCCTGGCGTTGTGTTTACGGGCCACGGCGGTGTTAAGTGGCAAGCTGGAAGCCAGCAATCACCCTGACGGTGGTCTTGAGGTGCGTTTAAGTTTACCCTTAAAGCCTTAATTCACCCTAATTCCGTGATCGTCTCCAGGGAGAGCCCATGACCGATTCAGCGTCCGCACCGTCACCATCAACACCCTATCAGCAGTGGCTGGATGCACGGCCCGCGGACAGTGACGCTGGCTGGCAGCATTGGTCTGCCACTCTGTTAAGCCAGTTTTGGTCGGAAGTGGTGGTGGAAACGCTGTACTCAGCCGATGACGTTTTGCTTCATTACGCGGTGTTTGAACATCCGCAGAGCAAGGGGTGGGTGATCATTTCGCCGGGTCGCATCGAAACCTATTTAAAGTATCAGGAGCTAATGCTGGAGTTGGCGGCGCAGGGCTACTCGGTGGCAACACTGGACCATCGCGGGCAAGGCTTTTCTGATCGCTTAAGTGAACATCCTCAGCACGGCCATGTGACTCAGTTTGACGAGTTTGTGCGCGACTTTTCCGATTTTATACTGGCTCTAAAACCGCGAATTGGCGAGCAAAGCTGCCAGTTACTGGCCCACTCCATGGGCAGCGCGATAGCCTGTCTGTACATGGCGCATTACCCGCACCCCTTTAGCAGTGCGGTGCTCAGCGCACCTATGATGGGCGTGCATACCCGGCCCTGGCCGCAGAGCGTGGCCCACTGGCTGATCCGCATTGGCCATTGGTTCAACAAGCAACTGTTTGGTGATCGGCCACGTTATTTTATCGGTATGCGTGACTATGCCGACGTGCCCTTCACAGATAATGAACTGACCCACAGCGAAAACCGTTACAATTGGTTTCGCGCTATGTATCAGCAGCATGAAGAAATTCAATTGGGTGGCCCAACCGTGCAATGGCTGATGCAGTCGCTGCAGGCAATGGCAGAGTTGCCAGAGGCAGCGCGGTTGATCCGTGTGCCAGTGTTGGTGCTGCAGGCTGAGCTGGACCCCATCGTCAGCCCGCAACCTCAGCGGGTCTTTGTCGGGATGTCAGCGCACCCGGCGACCCGGCTGGAGGTGATCAACGGCAGTTACCATGAGATTCTGATGGAAACGGATAGTATTCGCGGCCCAGCGCTGGCGACGGCGCTGCAGTTTCTGCGCGAGCATCAGTTTGCAGAGCCACTGGAACAAAGCTTTTCAGCACCACGGCGACCTAAAAGAGCGCAGCGGCGCGTCTGACCCGAACCCTAAAACAAGGTATACTCTTAATGTTTCACATTGCCCTTCATAACCCGGTGATGCCAGCCAATTGCGGGAATATTATTCGTTTATGCGCGAACAATGGTTGTAGTTTGCATTTGATTGAACCCCTGGGTTTTGATTTTGAAGAAAAGAAATTGCGCCGCGCCGGTCTGGATTACCACGACCTGGCCAATGTAAACCGCTACCGGGATTTCACCGCGTTTAGTGAAGCGATGCAGGGGCGCCGCATGTTCGCCTGCACCACCAAAGGCAGTCGTAACTATAGCGACGTTGCGTACCAGGCGGACGATATTTTATTGTTCGGCTCAGAAACGGCGGGTCTGCCGGATGAGGTGCGTGAAGCCTTTGCGCCGGAGATGCGTATCCGCATTCCAATGCAGGCCACATCAAGAAGCCTTAATTTGGCCAATTCAGTTTCGATTATTAGTTACGAAGCCTGGCGTCAACAGGGTTTCGCCGGTGCGTTGTAAGAAACCCACATGAGCCCGGGAATGCAGCGAAAGAGGGAACTGACAGTCGCTTGCAGAGTCCCACAGTCAGGCAAAAACGAGGTAGTAATGACAAATTCAATTAAACAGTGGGCGAATAACATTGCCTGTGCCGCGAGCCTCTTGCTAGTGGCCGGTTTCGCCAACGCTAATGACGATGCAAGTGAAGAGACCGCGAACTACAACCTGATGCTAATGGGGAGCGCTCCGCAGATCTGTTCAAGCATGAACCAGGACGCCTGTGAGTCAGTTGACTGGATCGAGGCCAATGAGATGCGCACCGCGCGGCTTTTTAACCTCAGTGATGTCCGTCGTCGTCAAACCATGCGTCAGTCCGTCTGGCCGGAAGCGCGTGACGAAATGCGCGCCGAGCTGACCGAAGCGTTGGAAATGCTGGCCGATTATTTTGGTTATGGTGTCGTCAATGAAAAGCGTTTGGTTGAGCGCTTTCGCTCGCGTGCTCACCTGGAAATGCTGAGTCGCATGTCCGAAAATGAATTTCATCGGGTCTTAGATGGCCTTGAACTGCCGACCTTAGAAGGTCTGGTCGAGCATGTGAATCTGGATGAAACGAAAGACGCCAGTGCAAACTTACTGCGCCGCTATGTGCAACTGACTGCAACCAACAGTGACAGCGACGCTGGGCCGGTTGTCTACGTGGTAACTGCCGCGCAGCGCGACCCCTTGGGTAGTTTACAAAGTTATCAGCGTGCGTTGAGCGCAGCGGGCGCTACCGTTAAGTGGTTACCAATTGATGCCAGCGTGCTTGAAGCGCAGCAAAACGACGCCTGTGACAGCCTTGATTCACTTCGTCGGGACGTTCTTGGCACTTATGACCGCGCCCGTGTGCACGCCGACTTGCATCAACAGCAGCTGGCATTTTGCAATAACAATGACGCCTGGCAGGATGCTATCGCTGAAGCCGATGGTGTATTTTTTGCTGACGGCAATCAGACCTTATTGCGCCAGGCGTTCTTTAACCGCAACGGCAATGCGACCGATTTGCTGAACGCGCTGGTGGATAAATTCAACAGCGGTCAGTTAACCATTGCGGCTGCCGGCAATTCAGCCAGCGCCATGTCATCGGCGATTATGGTGACCAACGGCAGCAGTCGTCAGGCGATGAAAGAAGGATCCCTGTCACGCCCTGCGCCATCGGTGGGCTGTGATCAGGATGACAGTTGCCCACGCGGGGTCAGCCCGAACAGCCTGACCTATCACGCCATGGGTGGTTTAGGTTTCTATCCGTTTGGTTTAATTGATACCCAAGTGTCGGAACGTGGGCGTCAGGCGCGCATGTTACGCCTCGCCGCCGATACAGCGACGCCACTCGCCACAGGTATCGACCGCGCCACTGCGCTGCTGGTTGACACCCGTAGCGGCGAGTTTGAAGTGCAGGGTGACAACGGCGTGCTGTTCGTCGAGCAGGCAACCGGTAATCAGCAGATGGTTGGCGGTGCGTTCCACTTTTTGCGTGACCAGAGTAGCGGAGCTCTGCGCCAGAACCAGGTAGAGGATGTGCAGTTGGCGCAACAGGAGGGTTCCCGGCCCTCGTCAGTAACCACACGGTTTCTTGACGACACCGGTGTCTACGACAACATCGCGCGGTTATGTGAAGGGCGTCAGAAAATGGAACTGCTGCAGGACGAATTCGTGTTCCTGATGCAAGTGAGTGAGGCGACCGAAACCCTGCGTGCCGAAGGGCGTTGCCAGGTGACCAATGGCACCCTCGGTGTCGCGCGGCAGGCTGAGTAAAGCCAGTAGTTGATCGGGCATTGCGTCCGAACTATGTTCTGCATCAATGGACGCCTTACTATGATGGGTTAGACTTGACTGGTGTTTAAATAACCATCAAGTCTAACTATGAATCGAGTTTTCGCCGTCGCACGACCGGGGTTTTTAACCCTGACACTGGTCTGTATTGCCCTTGCGCTGGCTTTTAGCCTACAACAAGGCAGCCTGATATCCCTGTGGGACGCCATTCTGGTAGTTGTTATCGGGCTGGCGGCCCATGTCAGTGTTAATGCCTTCAATGAATACTTCGACTTCAAATCCGGGCTGGATTTCAAAACCAGGCCGACCCCCTTTAGTGGTGGTAGTGGCACTTTAGTGGCTGCCCCCCATCTGGCCTCCGCTGCGCTATTAATCGCCGTGACTGCACTGCTGCTGGTCAGCGCTGGCGGCTTGTACCTGGTCTGGCAGCATGGTGTTGCACTGCTGCTGATAGGTCTCCCCGGCGTGCTAATTATTTACGCCTATACTCAGTATCTGAATCGTTCGCCACTGGCCTGCCTGCTGGCGCCCGGAATAGGGTTCGGCTTGCTGATGACGCTGGGTGCTATCTGGGTATTTAGCGCGACGCTAAGCGCTGGCGCCTGGACTCTGGCGACTATTATGACGTTGTTGGTTAGCAACCTGTTGCTGCTGAATCAGTTTCCGGATATTGAAGCGGACGCCAGTGTTGGTCGCCGCCATTTACCCATTGTTGCAGGCCGCCGCATAAGTGTGCGGGTATTCGCAGTCTTACACTGGCTTGCAGTCGCTCTTTTGCCATTGGCTGTCGGGCTTGGTTGGTTACCAGTCTGGAGTTTACTTGGCCTGTGCAGCCTGGTGTTGTTAGTTCCGCTGACACGCGGCGTGTTGCGCTATGCATTACATATTCCAGAGCATGTCAGGCTGCTGGGGCTGAATGTCGCGTTCGTCCATCTGTACCCGCTGTTGATCACCGTAGGCTTGTTGGTTGACCGCTAAGGACACAAACAATGCAAGTACATACTTTCGATGTGGTAGTGGTTGGAGGCGGAGGCGCCGGCTTGCGAGCTGCAATTGCGGCAGCCGAGACTGGCGGCAATGCGGTGGGGCTGGTTTCAAAAGTCTACCCCATGCGCTCACACACGGTGGCCGCTGAAGGCGGCGCAGCGGCAGTTACCCGTGGCGATGACAGCCTGCAATCACACTTTGACGACACCGTTGCCGGTGGTGACTGGTTGGCTGAGCAGGGTGTCGTTGACTACTTTGTCCGCCATGCCCATGCTGAACTGGTGCAAATGGAACGCTGGGGTTGTCCCTGGAGCCGTCAGGCCAGCGGCGACGTGCAGGTGCGTCGCTTTGGTGGAATGAAAACCGAACGCACCTGGTTTGCTGCCGATAAAACCGGCTTTCATATGCTCCACACCCTCTATCAGACGTCCCTGAAATACCCGCAGATCCAGCGCTTCGATGAGTATTTTGTCCTCGACTTACTGGTTGAAGATAACCAGGCCTGTGGCGTGATTGCCCTTGAAATAAGCAGCGGCGAATTGCATTTACTGCGCGCTAAGTCAGTGATCATGGCGACTGGCGGTGCGGGGCGGCTGTTTCGTTTTAACACCAATGGCGGCATTGTTACCGGCGATGGTATGGCCATCGCCTATCGTCGAGGGGTGGCGCTGCGCGATATGGAGTTTGTGCAATACCACCCAACCGGCCTGCCCGGCTCCGGCATTCTGATTACCGAAGCCAGCCGTGGCGAAGGCGGCGTGCTGACCAACAAAGACGGCTATCGTTATTTACAGGACTACGGCTTAGGCCCGGAAACGCCGCTTGGCGAACCTAAAAACAAGTACATGGAACTGGGTCCGCGCGACAAGCTGTCGCAGGCGTTCTGGCACGAACAGCAGGCCGGGCGTACCGGCAAGCATGGTGACAGTGATGTAGTTTATCTTGATCTGCGCCACCTCGGTGAGGCGTATTTGCAGGAACGACTGCCTTTTATTTGCGAGTTGGCCAAGGCCTACGTCAATGTCGATCCGGCCAAATCACCGATACCGATCCGCCCGGCAGTGCATTACACCATGGGCGGCATTGAAACCAACGCCGATTGTGAAACCAGCATTGATGGCCTGTTTGCCGCCGGTGAGTGCGCTTCCGTCGGGTTACACGGTGCCAATAGGCTGGGCTCCAACTCGTTAACTGAACTTCTGGTGTTCGGCCATCTTGCTGGCAAGAAGGCCATGCAGCGAGCACTCGGTGATAGTCCATGCAAGGACGGCGCTGAGAGTATTCGTCAGCTCGGTAGTCAGTGGCAGGAGCGTCTTGAGTCGATGATGCGTGGCGGTGAACCCGGCCGTCCACGCTGGCCGGAGCTAAAAACAGAGTTGCTTAAGGTGATGGAAGAGGGTTGTGGCATTTACCGTGACGAAGCGGGCTTAACTCAGGCATTGCAGAGCATACGCGGTTTGCGCGAACGCTATCAGCGGGTCCAGCTGGGGGATCAGAGTAAAATCTACAATACCGATCTGCTGCATTGTCTGGAGCTTGGCTGCTCACTGGATGTGGCGGAAGCCACCTGCCTGGCGGCATTGCAACGGCGTGAATCGCGCGGCGCCCACCAACGGCTGGATGACGGCTGCCAGCAACGTAATGACCAGCAGTATTTAAAGCATTCGCAGGTGTTTTATCAGGGAGCAGCGCCTGCCCGCCTTGAGTGGCAGGATGTCGATACCCATTTGTCGGCACCGGGGGAGCGGCAGTATGGTACTAAAGGAAGTGGTGTGAAAGGAAGTGGTGTGAAAGGAAGTGGTGCTGAGGGAAGCGACGGAGGCAAGCATGCGTAGCATACAGATCTTGCGCTATTTGCCGGAAGAGTCGTCGCAGCCTTTTCTGCAAAGCTTTCAGGTGCCAGTGACCGACAGCACCTCAGTGCTGGACGCACTTAATTACATCAAAGAATCCCTCGACCCCACACTGAGTTTTCGCTGGTCGTGCCGGATGGCGATTTGTGGTTCCTGCGGGGTGATGGTGAATGGCATACCCAAGCTGGGCTGTAAGGACTTTCTGCGTAATTACCCCAATGAACTTATCATTGAACCGCTGGCGCACTTGCCCGTCGAACGCGACCTGGTGGTGAATATGGACAGCTTTCTGCGGCACCTCGAAGCGGTAAAACCTTATCTGATTGAGGGCAAGCACGCAGCAGACAGTTCCCAGCCGAACCGGCAAACCCCGGCGCAAATGGCCCGTTATCAGCAGTTTGCCAACTGCATCAATTGCGGCCTGTGTTATGCCGCCTGTCCGCAGTTTGGCTTAAACCCCGAATTCACTGGCCCCGCCGCGATTGCGCTGGCTCACCGTTATAACCTCGACAGTCGTGACAGCGGCAAAGCCCAGCGTATGGCGCCATTGAACAGCAAAAATGGGGTGTGGAGCTGCACCTTTGTTGGTTTTTGCTCGGAGGTCTGCCCGAAAGGGGTCGATCCCGCTGCTGCGGTAAACCAGGGCAAAGTAGAGTCGGCGAAAAGCATGTTAATTCAGCTATTCCGCGGACGTGCCATTGGAGGAGCCGGACAATGAGCTACAAACCCCAATTAACGGGTAGCTGGTGGCTAAAGCATCGTTTCTTTAAAGCCTACATGCTGCGCGAAGCGACTGTAATACCGCTGGCGTTTTTGCTTTGCTCGCTGGTTGCCGGGGCATTCAGTTTGCAGGACCCAGAGCGCTTTCAACACTGGCAGGCTTTTATGAGCAACCCGCTGGTGATCTTGGTCCATACCCTGGCGCTAACGGCCAGCCTCTATCATGCAGCCACCTTCTTCGTGTTATTTCCGCGGGTGATGCCGATCCGTGTGGGTAATTATCAACTACCGGCACGCTATCTGGTACTCGCCCAATGGGGCGCGGTGTGGCTGATCGTGGCGCTGTTTATCTGGCTGTTCGCTTTCGGAGGCCAGTCGTGAACAATGCAATTCCTCCTCGCGGACGAGGCCTGCATTTTGAACCGCTGTGGTGGCTGTTATTTAGTGCCGGGGGCGTTTGCTTTGCCGTTTTCATACCGGCGGTAGCGCTGATTTTTGGGGTGTTATGGCCGCTTGGCATCGTCGACATCAGCCTGGCTCAGCTGCAGGGGTATTACGGCAGCCTGTGGGGCCTGGTTTTTACCGGTGCGGTGATTTGTTTACCGGCGTTTCATGCAGCGCACCGCATTCGTCACGCGTTTCATGATTTCAAATTAGGCGGTGGCAGCACCACCGCCTTCATTTGTTATGGCACCGCCGCTGTCGTCAGCTTCGTTGCCATCTGGGTCTGGTTTATGTAAATCGGAAGCATTCGATCACCAGTACAAACCAAGGTTTACATTCACCTGATACGACGAACGATCTCTTGATACTGCCATCCGAACGTCGTGTCGAGTTGAAAGCTGAACCCTGTGTGTCAGGTCCAAACGCCAGCTGCGACTATCCTCACCGCGTCCCGCGTTCTGATACGAGGCGCTGAGCAGGCTACGCTGGGCCCCTGACCAATCGTAAATAACTCCGGTCTGGATTTCGCCGGCGATAAATCCCTCTTGATAGCCGGTGCTTCTCAGTATACCGCCGAACAATGCGTAGCTTGTGAGGTCGCCAGTTTGCCAGGATTTACCTGCACTCATATGCAGTCCTGCGTCTAGGCAGTCACGACAGCCAAGCTGATTGCGACTTATTTGTGCTTTGGCTTGCCAGGCGAGAGAGCTTTGTATCGGTAAGCCTGTCTGCAGGGCATTCAGATTGGTCACGTTAAATAGCGTAGCCTGGGCTAGTTTCGGGGTACTGTCGTATATATCGAACGCTATCTGCATGATTTCCAATGCGGCGTATGGCATACGGGCATCGTTGCTTTCCAGCAGGTCGTAATGCAATGGACGAAAACTTAGCTGAAACCCTTCGCCTAACGAGTCTGTGTAAGTAGCTCCCAGACGGAAGATTGCCGATGGAGTGACCTCGTCCGGTGCGGGAGGTGTATGATGAGCAGTATCCGCACTGTCAGATGTCGGTAATTGGAGACGGGCCTGTAGCACCTGGTGTTGAACATCTTTTCCCAATTCAGCATGCTCGCTTTGCTGGATAAATAGGGCGTGGCTCGACAGTACCTCGAGCACCGCGGACTGACTCTCAGTGGGTAAGGCTTCAAGTCGCCCTCGACTCAGAGAAAACTGAGTTAACGCTGGCCACGCTTCACTGACCGCTGCTTGTTCCTGAGCAGTCAGTTGATGGTAGCTGTTCTCGGTTATACGTCGGCGTGATGGATAATAGTGAACCTCTTTACTATGAGGCGCAGCAAGTCGAATCACCTGTTCCGGTGAGACCCAGGGGGCATAACCAGCGGTAAGCTCGTCGTCAATAACCAGCTCTAAGGTGCGGCCTATACGGGAGGCGCAGTTCTGGCTCAAAAATAAGTAATCAAAATTTTGGCCAAGGACTTCATATAAGTGGGCGACCAGGAAAGCCCGCTCATGGTCGTCCAAATCCAACTCATAGAACCAGCTATCGCGCATCTGGCTCTCGCTATACAGCGAGGTATTGCGGTAGAAAGGGGCTTCTGAATAACGCGCCTGATAACCCCCAACCAACCCCTTTAGCATATAGGGGATCATGCCGTCGGAGGCAGGAACGTCTGCACCAAAATTCAAACTGGAATCCAATAAATGACTCGCAGTTACCTGGCTTGAATTGTTACTCGCCGGGGCTTTGATATGCAGTAAAAGATGACCAAAAAAAGAAGCAGGGTTTCCCAGGTAACCGGACGCAAAGGTTAAGCCAACCTCACCGTTGGCATGCTGACTTTCCCACTCTTGCCACTCCGGACAATGAATGTTTTCATTTGATTCAATCACTCCCTGCTGCTTTAGCCACATAGCGCGGGCAGGGAAACGACAACTGGCATGTACAGTTTCGGCTGAAAAAGGCTCGTTGAGCGCGTCGATAGTCGCGGCCAGTTCAGCGGCAGGGTTATGAGCACCGTTCTGCGCAAGAAAGAAGGATTCATCGTTTACCGCACTGCGCGGCTCGGTAAAAACGCCGTGGCGATCAAAATGCAGTAGTTTAAGCCAGGTGGGGTCACCCGCTAACTGAATGTGAACATCTGATTGAGCGAACACCTGGGGCGACAGTAAAGCAAGACTACAGGTGAAAACAAGAGCACGAAGAAACACAGCCATTTTAAGAATCAACGCTAGTACGACAAGGGAAGGATCAAAGGTGCGGAGTTATCCGCACCTTTTCTGGTAAGAGTTACCAATTACAGTCGTTAATAGCTCTGTTTAACCGCAAGCGACAGCTGTTTGCTGCAACGTCTGGTAGTAACTATACGCTTTATCAGCGTGATCTGCAGTTGGGTAGCTTTCAGCCGCTACGTCTTGGCGCAGGCCACTACGAAGTGCTTCCACGTTCTGGCTAGAGGCATCGCAGCCAACCAGATTGAGGGCGGTCACAACATGCTCACCACGACCTTGAGCGGTTTCAGCAACGAGCACGTCGTATGTGGTGTCGATAAAGTTAGCTACGTTAACTTCCTGGCTATTGCAGGTGTCCGGAGAAACGGTTGCTGAGGTAATAGCAGTGGTACCCGAGTCCCAAATGACGTTTGAAATAGCAGCGGCAGTCGTATTGTCATCAAAGATCATGGCACCGATGCCACAATGCTGCCATGGGTTGATTTCGCTTGCCTGAGCTTCTGAAACGAGGGCGTTAACGGAAAGTGCGGCGATTCCTGCCGCTATTAAAATTGACTTCATTTTAGGTTCATCCTTTTTGTAGTTGTATGCACATAAAGACATGATGCTTTATGCACATCCAACATACTAAAATGTGAACTTTCCGTAAACCGTTTTAAATTAGCCACTTAGACTATTCAGTCAGGAAATGCCGTATTGCTCGCGGTACGCGCTGACTTTTGCCAGGTTTTCGTCCTGACCAGGCTGCTCACTGAGGTAGGTAATCAGGTCGCCGAGCGTGACAATGGCAATTACTTTCGCCTTGTAGTCACGTTCCACTTCCTGAATCGCACTCAGCTCGCCTTTGCCTTTTTCCTGCCGGTCTAAAGCAATCAGCACACCAGCCAGGCTGGCGCCGTTGGCCTCAACAATGTCCATTGACTCGCGAATCGCGGTACCGGCGGTAATTACGTCATCCACCAGCATAATCCGGCCGTTTAAGTCCGCACCCACCAGATTGCCGCCTTCACCGTGGTCTTTCTTTTCTTTGCGGTTAAAGCAGTACGGGACATCTTTGTTGTGGTGCTCGAACAGGCTGATCGCGGTCGCACTGGCGATAGGAATCCCTTTGTACGCCGGACCAAACAAGACATCAAACTCGACCCCTGAGTCCTGCAGGGCCGCTGAATAGTAGCGGCCCAGGCGGGCTAGATCAGCGCCGGAATTAAACAGCCCGGCATTGAAAAAGTACGGGCTGGTGCGGCCAGACTTCAAGGTGAACTCACCGAATTTGAGCACGCCTTTGCTTAAGGCAAATTCAATAAACTCGCGTTGATAGTCTTTCATTAATTCAGCGCCTCTTTTTGGATCTCGTTGAGCTCACGAATTGAGTGGCGGGCCAGGTCAATCATGGCATTCATCTCGTCCATGCTGAAGGGTTCACCTTCCGCAGTGCCCTGCACTTCAATCATTTTGCCAGTGTCTGTCATCACCACGTTCATGTCGGTGTCAGCGGCTGAGTCTTCTTCATACTGCAGGTCAGATATAGCGTCGCCTTTGTAGATACCAACAGAAATCGCCGCGACCATGGTTTGCAGCGGGTTCACTTTAATCATGCCTTTGTTGCGCATATGGTTCAGCGCATCGACCAGGGCCACGCAGGCACCAGTAATGGATGCAGTGCGGGTGCCACCGTCAGCCTGAATGACGTCACAGTCAACCGTGATGGTGTGCTCGCCAAGGGCGCTTAAGTCGACTGCGGCGCGCAGTGAGCGGCCAATCAGACGTTGAATTTCAAGGGTACGACCGCCTTGCTTACCACGGCTGGCTTCACGGCCGGAGCGGGTATGAGTGGCACGTGGCAGCATGCCGTATTCGGCGGTTATCCAGCCCTGGCCTTTGCCTTTTAAGAAACGTGGTACGCCGGTTTCAACGGTGGCGTTGCAGAGTACCTTGGTGTCGCCAAACTCAATCAGCACGCTGCCTTCTGCGTGACGAGTGTAGTTGCGGGTAATAGTTACCGGGCGAATTTGTTGAGCTGTACGGCCGTCAGGGCGCATAAGATACCTCGTTGCAGATGATAAGTGGAATAGGGGTCGAAAACGCGCCCATTATAGGCATTTTGGCCAGCAAGCGCCATGCCACTGCTGTTTTTGCCCGCCTGACGCAGGTATACTTAGCCCATTACGGCCACCCAAACCAATCGAGTGTGGCCATAAGTTGATGACTTACAATACTACTTAGTAAAAGGACAGCCTCTTATGATCTGCAGCATGACCGCCTACGCCCGCCACGAAATCAAAGGCGACTGGGGCAGCGCCGTGTGGGAACTGCGTTCCGTTAACCAGCGTTACCTTGAAACCTTCTTCCGTTTACCCGAGCAATTCCGCGGCCTCGAAACCGGCTTGCGTGACCGCCTGCGTAAACGCCTGGCGCGCGGCAAAGTTGAATGCAACCTGCGCTTTAATGCCAATGAAGGCGCGTCCACCGAACTGGTGATCAACGAAGACCTCGCCAAAGCCGTGATTCGTAGCGCTGAATGGGTGCAGTCAAGCGGTGGTAACGGCAGCATGAACCCCATTGACGTATTACGCTGGCCTGGCGTTATCAACGCCCCTGAACTCGACATGGACAGTCTGCAAAGCGAACTCATGGCCGGTTTCGACACCGCCATGGACGACTTTATCAGCGCCCGTGCCGCCGAAGGCGCCAATATGCGTAAATTGATTGAAGACCGTTTAGACGGCATTCACAAACAAGTCGTCTTTGTTCGCGGCCATATGCCAACCGTACTCGAGTGGCAACGTGAGCGCTTACTGACCAAGTTCAAGGAGGCGTCGATCGAACTCGACCCGCAACGCATCGAACAGGAAATGGTCATGCTGGCGCAAAAAAGCGACGTCGCCGAAGAGCTCGACCGCCTCGACTCACACATCAAAGAAGCACGCATCGCCCTCAACAAAGGCGGCGCCTGCGGCCGCCGCCTCGACTTCATGATGCAGGAATTCAACCGCGAAGCGAACACTCTCGGCTCCAAGTCAATCAACGCCGACATCACCGCCGCCGGTGTTGAGCTCAAGGTTCTGATTGAGCAGATGCGGGAGCAGATCCAGAATATCGAATAATTTTCTCTACGCTGTCTGATATTTTCCTGAAGCTTCCAAAGCCCTTTTAGATAAAGGGCTTTTTTGTTTCTGAAGCTTCCCAGTTTTTCCGGTGCATTGCAAAATAGTGGTGAGTCCGGCGGTGAGTTTGAAACAGTTGTGTAAAACCAGATTGGTGAGTACCTTTCTAGCCGTAGATTAAATAGAGGTACGCGACTGGGCGTTATCGCTTGATGAAGCTAACGGTGTGACTGCGATTTTCCGAAAGCATACTGTTGGCGAACGTGCTACAAATCACAGTCTTAAGAGTGTGGAGGGCATCTACGACTAGTATGACGACTACGAGGAGCGAAGCCTGGCGCTCCAGAAGGTGGCAGATGTGATTAAGCCGCTGGTTTGGGTGGGTTTTTAGTAGTCCAAGGCTGTTCTGGTCAAGAGCAAACTCAAGGGTTAAAGTAACTTAATTAGCGAGATTCCCTCGAAAGGAAGTCAAACAATGAAATTCGAAGAATTCACTAGCGGTGAGAAAAAGCAACAGTATCAATATAAAAGCTTTTCACCGGTCACAGTAAACCGTGAATGGACGTGGGAAGATCCGGTAATTAACACTCTGCTCGAAAGAGCATCGAGGTCATTAGCAGAGCTTGATGCTTTTACGCTTATAGTGCCTGATGTAGATCTTTTCATTCAGATGCATATTACGAAGGAAGCTAATAACTCATCACGTATTGAAGGAACTCAGACCCAAATTGACGAGGCGGTATTAGATGCTGAACAGATATCGCCAGAGAAAAGGGATGACTGGGGCGAGGTACGTAATTATGTTCAGGCCATTAATGAGGCGATAGCAGAGCTTGAGCAAACGCCGTTGTCTAACCGACTTTTAAAGCATACTCATGCCATTTTGATGCAGGGCGTTCGAGGCGAGAACAAATCACCCGGTGAGTTTAGAACAAGTCAAAACTGGATTGGCGGGAGCGGTTTAACCGACGCAGCATTTATACCACCACATCAGAGCGAGGTGGTTGACTTAATGAGCGACCTCGAAATGTTCTGGCACAATGAGAATGTGAACGTACCTGAGCTGATTCGAATTGCCTTGAGCCATTACCAGTTCGAGACGATTCATCCATTTTTAGATGGGAATGGGCGAATCGGGCGCCTTCTAATCACGCTTTATTTGGTTAATAAGGGCTTATTAAGGAAACCATCGTTATATCTCTCTGAATTTTTTGAGCGAAATAGAGGTAGCTACTACGACGCTCTGACCCGCGTTAGGGCATCTAGCGATATTATCCATTGGGTAAAGTTCTTTCTATCCGCAGTTATCGAGACAGCGAATAGAAGTAAAAAGACATTTGAAAACATTCTTGTTCTTAGGCAAGAGTTGGATGCACTGATGTTCACGTATGGTCGACGTGCGGAAAATGCTCAAACGATCATCAGGCAACTCTATCGAAAGCCAGCCATCACAGTGAATGAAGCAGCTAAAATTTTAGGGCTCACTCATACTGCTGCAAATGAGCTTCTCAGAAAAATGGTTGCCGATAGTGTTCTTGAAGAAATTACAGGTTACCAAAGAAACCGTGTATTCATGTTCACACGCTACCTTCGCTTGTTTGCTGATCATGTTAATGATGATCGTTAGGTAGCGATAGGAGGTGTGTGAGTTAGTGCGCGAGCCGTAGTTTTCTTTGATGTGGTGTTCTATGTGTGCGATTTACTTCTAAAACTTTGTATACAAGTACCATATCAAAGTTATAGGCAGTCAATCTTGCATAAGAAGTATCATAGGAGACTTTAAACGACTTGCAGCATGATCTAGACACGAGTGCGTTAACGTCCAGAAACTTGCATAGAGATAGTTATATGCAAGTTTTAATGGTTTAAATTCGTATATAGATTTCTTCGTACAAGTTTTAATGACTAAAACTTCTATAAAATTCTGGATAAAGCCTTTTAGGCTTCTAACTTTTGAAACCAGTTTTCGGTGCGTAGATCTACATATGACCATCGCCTAATTGTTTCTGGATCCAGACCTACCAAATCAGCAAAGTACGTGTACATTAAGTCAGCAAAGCTACTGTATACAATCCAACTCGCGTCTTCTCGTTGAACCAACGCTTGTAGAAGTGGAATTATTGGAGCCTGTGGGTGGTTTAACTTCTGTTCGAGTAGAAAGTTCAATGTGTCTTTGATGCTCCGTCCATCATGAAAAAACGTGTTACGGAGCTCTACAATAAATTTGGCTGTAACTCTCGATATACCTAAGCGTCGACTGATTTTATCGTCTTGTAATTTTTTCCCTTCAAACAAAGCCTCAAGAGCAACGAAGCCATTTAAAAGTCGATCATCAATAGTTCCGCTGTTTCCCGCCATCTCAGTTAAAAATCTCAGATAGGTTCGAGACTTGGGGTTTTTCTCAATAAACGCTTTTATATGAATGAGAGAAGAGCTGGCGTTTGTATTTAGCGCACTAAGGCTTACCGTCGAATGGTCTACAAGATTCAGATGTGCTTTGTTCTCGCTCAGCTCAGCTAAAAAACTAACTTTTTGCCGAAGGTACAGTTCTAAGGTCAGGCGAAGTGTTTCCTGATGTTCGCTTGAAATTTTGTCTTTAGCATCAACAACGATGATTCCAGCTAACGAGGGGTGTGTATTACCGTAAGACTGGATTTTTACTATCTGGTTACCAAGGGCGAGGCTTGTTCGAAACGCTTTTATATTTTGGGCTGCGCCAATAAACATAAATTGGTAGCCCGTAAGAGGCTCAGAGGGTTCGAAGTCGAACGTCAAGCTGGAACGGCTTAAGGTGAGATATCCAGCTTCCAGCGTCAACGTATGTCGTTTCCCTGGTTTGTGCGCGAGTTGTGTAATCAATAACGGTCCATTTTCATTAAATGAAGACAAGTAGTTTAAGTGCACGTTTGCGAGGTCGGTAGCTGACAATGTTCCGGCGGAACTCTCGACTTTAACATTTTTTAGAGCTGGACTTCGGGCGCTGAGAGCTAGCTTTTCTAACTCAAAGGGTTTATCTGAACCGACCGGTGAGCAATGAATACGTGTTCGTCCATTAACTGCTTGAATGACTAACGCAACTTGAACTATACGCTCTGTATTATCGCAGTGAAGCTCCCCGGTCCCGTATAAATCAAAGAAAGACATGAGTTTCACCTTATCAGTAAGTTGGTTTTTGATTTTCGGCGCGTCTCACTGGCGTTTTATCCTATTCAAAAACGACACGATCTTTCCAGCGTTCAGGGGAGTTTCATCGATGCCAACTTCGTTCCAAAATTCAACGAGTTCGAGTTCATGCGAGTTAAGCGGTCGGCCTCCACTGGTTCCACCGGGGCAACTACCAGCTGATAGACCCAAATTAATATCGCCGTATACGATTGAAATCTTCACGCATACAGGCGTTCCATCTCGCTCAAGCCCTTTAATAGTGCCGTTAACCCAGCCCGCTAAACTATTGTCCCATTCTCTGGACTGCTCGTTGATTACGATCTTAATCATTGCCCTTCCTTGTATTATTCTGTTGCTAATAAGGTGTTACTTAGGAAGGGGCGACTGCGAACTGCCCCTTAAATGTCTTAGTTCGGGGTTGAACGGTAATGCTCAGGGACTTTTGTACCATCCTTTTTCTTATAGGCTGGTACATGAACCTTTTTCTTACCACCACTCGTCTGCGCCATGTGATTTACCTCATGGAAGATTTAACGAAGTTGTATCAGCAAGGTACTAGCCAGATCCTTACCTTGTGGATTACTTGGGGTTTATTGGTTAAAATTTCAACTGCTTGTGTAAGTTTGTTCACAAAATTTTTAAAGGAGGAGCAAAAATGGTGGATTTCTCATGGACAGCAATCGGGTTTGGAGCGTTTGCAGCGGTGGTGCTGGGCTTTTGTACGCTGATGTACCTAAATGCAGATAATCTTGAGCGTTTAGCGAAACAGCTCTTCAAGCGTTAATCGAATTGGTGTACCGGCGACGATATGGCCGCCGGTTCCCATAGGAGGTTTGTGCTGTCAGAGCCGTTTTAGACTCATGCGCAGTCCGCGGTGTTTGCTGATGGAACTGCGCAGCGCCTTTTGATGTTTGTAGAGCAGATTCAGGCTAACAATAAACCGTTGGTACATATCGCGTTCCCACTCAGGAATCTTGCCGAACGCGTTGCAGCTAATCTCATTGTATTCGATGCGCTTTGGATTCATACGGCCGCCAAAGAATATCAATCGATTCCAGACGTGCGAGATTCCTTGTCGTGAGTTTACGAGCCCGAGTTCATACTGGAACGGGTACTTCATTTGAAGCTCTTCAGCCGCGCATCGGTGCGACTCAACAAAGATCTTGGCTATGTCATCGGCGAAACTATCTAGCTTCTTTTTCTGCGCATGAAACCAGTCTGGCAGGTCCGATAAGTCGTCCGGCGCAATATCAAAGCCTGGAAATTCAGGAAGGTGTTGGTTGCGCAAAAATTCATAGTCGTAGTTATGCATGAGTGGGCTCCTCGAATTCTGCGATGTGCCGTTCAAGTGAATCGAGTAACCTCAAATTCATCTGCGTTTTGCGGCGTATGACCGTCAGATTAGCGTTAAGGCGACGAATTAACTGAAATCCGTACTCTGTGTCGAGAATGATAGGCAACTCCCAGTCATGGGCCTTTGAGAAGGCCCTTGAATAATAGTTAAATTGCCCATCTTTGGGGATGTGATGACTTATGACGCGATGTCTAGCAGTGCCATCGTTCAGTCGTTTGAACTGGTTGTAATACCATGACAATTCAAACTTGGGGCCAGACAGCCGGGCGCGACAGCCGTAATGCCCTGGATATCCTTGGGTTTCCAGTGTTCGGTGAGCCCGATTA
This sequence comes from Aliidiomarina soli, assembly GCF_003986975.1. Taxonomy (GTDB): domain Bacteria; phylum Pseudomonadota; class Gammaproteobacteria; order Enterobacterales; family Alteromonadaceae; genus Aliidiomarina; species Aliidiomarina soli. The sequence continues at coordinate 122,807 of NZ_PIPO01000004.1, forward strand.
TGTGCCCAGAAATGATCAGCGGCGCGGTGACCTAAATACATAAAACGCGCCTGATCGACCCGGCACATTTCATGTGTTGCTTGGGCAAATTGCCGACAGTTAGCAAATGCCTGTTCTGTTAGTTTTGTACTGGCGTTACGCATTTCGCTTTGCCATGAATCAATTACTGCATCGTAGTTCATAGGTTTCTCCGTTGTGTTGAACTGGGGGAAAATCCTACAGCTACGAGTGTCGATAGCAGGCACGCCTAATTGACCCTTTTGGGCGGAAACAGCCGATTACCTAAAAAACTTTCCCAACGCTTGCCCAGGGAACTCTCCAATCTCTATCCCAGATAACTTATCTGATGTGGGAAATGGTTCATCCGTCCCACGAATTTGAAATGGAAATTTGCGGTTTGAGCCCAGAATAATGTGGGAAGTTCGTTTGACGGGTATTCGGTTGGTAGTTCCTAGCGAAAATCGTCATACATGTGGTACATCGGGTGGGTTGGGTCGATGAATGGATCTCCGTCGTACTCTGAGTCAGAGTTATTCGGGTCTGATGAACAGGATATTGTCTGCTTGTTTCGACCATGAGTCTTGGTGGTGGATGATTTACTTCCAAAGTATTTTTCAAAATCAGCATTAGGCACCGGTGCAAAACATCGGCAGGCGGCTCCAACTAACTCTTTATATGCAGTTAATACGAGTGCTAACGTATTAATCAACCCTGTGAGTAACCAACACACAGGAAGGTAGCCAAAGCTCGATATCCAAGCCTCTCCACCGCCGATGACTAAAAGTAAAAATGAAGAGCCGAGCCACATTTTTTTGAGCATTGACGTTCTCCCACGTTGCACACCAACCAGCTTATCAGAACGCTCAAAACTGCAACTGCCAAATCAACGAGCACAACCAAATCTTTCACATGTGAAAGATTTTCCCCGCTCATGGGTCAGTATGGAGCAACGTAGCGAAAAAATTTCCTACTAGAAGGCTGTAATTGCCGAAATTGGTCACGAGCACAGGCGTGGCTATTTCCCAAGGCGATCAACAATAGGCTTATAAAGTCATTGAACATGAGAAACATTGTTGTCGCTATGAGTAGTAAGATTGAACGGATAGTGAAATTGATGGATGCGCAGAGAGAGGAGGGAAAAGTAAGCTTTTACCCTAGCTTGCTCTGCCAACTATCGCTACCGATGGCACGAACTAGCGCACAACTTTTCCTTCGCGATTCTGGCAAGGTTAAGTTAAAACTGACGTCTAGTGCCGAACTGCCATACGGGTCAATACCGCGTCGCATTCTCTATTTGATGGCAAATCACATTGATGGTCGTGGCATTGTCAGCTGGCCAGGTTCTCAAGCAAAATTGCTTAAGAGCATGAGCTTAGGAACGAGCGGAGCTGACGTTACGCGGTTAAAAGCGCAAATATCAGCGTTGACTAGATTGCGTATAACGCTCTTACGCGATGATAAAGAAATCTTCCGTAATGAGGCGCTTCTGGATGTTGTGAACGGACAAAGATTTCCTCAGTTTTCCGACGCGGCCAAACTGTATATTATGCAATCATTGACGCCAGTGGATAATCGCACCGCAATAGCACTGATTCAAACCCCCTTTGCATTCGACCTATACGTCTGGCTAACCTGGCGTTCTGTATCACTTAAAAAGCCGGTTACGCGTATTTCGTGGCGTCAATTGCACCAGCAGTTTGCAAGTTGCCAAGGATTAAGTGCGTTTAAGCAACACTTTAGGCGGCAGCTGAGTCTTGTTGCTCTGGCTTACCCCTCTATTATCGGTAAAGTGAACTGCGAAACCGACTTTCTCCAGCTAAGACGTTATTCACCTCACGTAAAAGCCAGAGTTTCCTCTAAAGACAATCTATCCATATAAATTGCTGAGCAAGCTGACTTATCCACGTGCGTTTACCTTGAATCCTTCTAGCGGCAATGAACTGAGCTGTAACCTGCTAGCTTGCTATTTATTGCGTCTTGAGATCACGTGGGCCACACGTGCATGCGCCTTTGGTAACACGTGTGTTTATCGATAAACCGCGTGCTTCTGCCTATAGCTGCCGGTCACTGATTTCCCGCTAGCCGGGGATGATTAAGGCACGATGCAATAAGCGACATGCAACCAAGTAATTTCAATTAAGAAACAACTAAACAATTATTAGCAACACTGAAAGTGTGAATAAAAATTTGAGGTAACCAGCTGAAATTGCCCAAAACGGACAATTAGAGACCGATGGTTGCGACTGGAGTCGGGGTAAGCTGCGTATGTGAACAGGCAAAAATGGCTATACAGGAGAAACCATAATGTCACCCGAAATTAAGATGATGAGCTCAGCTATTGCTGAGATGAAAAAGATCCAGTTAGTGACTAAGGAATATATGACTGCAGAAGAGTGCGCCCGATACCTTGGACTGTCGCGCTCAGCGATTTACAAGCTAACCCATCGCAAGGAGATCCCGTTTTACAAGCCGTCCAAACGCGTAATGTTTAAGCGGACCGATATCGATGCATGGATTCAGAAAAGTTATGTGCAAACAAAATAGCCCGATGCTCTCTGCGCCGTTTGATCAGTACATTAATGACAAGCTGAGAGAAGAGATAACCGGCATCAGCCGGACAACATGGTGGAGGCTTGAGCGTCAAGGCAAAACGCCCCCCTTGTATTGGGTTGGGTCCTTGAAACGCTGGCTGCTTTCGGAAATTTTAACTTGGACTGAGTTACATGCGAGTTAGGATAGTGAAAGAGGTCCAACGTTGCTTTTTTGTTTTTGTACAATATGGACTCTTAACAGATCAACTGTTTTAAGCAACCTCGCTTGGAATTCCTCAATCAAGAAAGGAAGTTGCTCATTTATCTTGTTATCTGAGCCATAAAACAAATTTCGATTCTTGTGAGTATAGAATCTGCCGTTCTCGTCTTGATCTGGAATGAGTACGAACTTCTCAATACACTGCTTGGCGGAGATGAGCCGATATACTTTTGGCTCGTCATCTAAAACCCCGTCATGAATAATATGATTTCGGAGAGTTTGGATTTTGTTTATTAAACTACAATCTTCAAATAAAGTATTTTCTGTATTGTTCAAAGTCAATTTTCTCCTATCGCCGAACAAAAGTCCTTTGGAGGCAAGTTTGGGATACGAATTGAAATTTGATTTCAAATTTTCCGTCTCAAACGCTAGTTTTGTCGCGTAATCAAGTAGGCTATGTAATCTGATAAAAATAAAACCGAGCAGAGCGTGTATCTTAGTAACCACTGGTGAGGTTACAAATCGAAGGCCATCTTCTTCCTCTATAGTGGGATAGAAAAGTTGCTCTAGATTCAATGCTTGGAAAAACTCCCCCTGAAGCTGCATTATTTCTTTGCTGCATTCTTGTATGCCGCTCACGAGTTTCCTACAATCGAACAAATAAAGGGCTTTGTGAACAGGAAGGTCTTTAGGTAGAGATGAAATTATTTGGTTAAATACATCTTTAGATATCTGAGATTCAGAGTTAGTTCCAGCAGTCGACAAGAGTTCTGGTGAGGCCCTTAGAAATTCATAAAAAAGATCTAAACTGCCAAATATGATTTTTGCCAGATCGTTTTGAAGATGAGCGCACGCAGTATCAATCTCATATAGTTTATTACCTGAAGTAGGGTACCAAGCCCCTTGTGGGTCGCGAGAGAAGTATAGCTGCCCTTCTAGTATTTCTGCAGTAGATACAGGAATTCCACTTAGCGAAAGATATATATTTTCCATTTCCTGCTCAGAAGAGTTGTTCGGACTAAAAATCATGGGTATATAGAGCTTGATACATGCAGCGTCTCCAATGGTTGACGAAAATGAAACTTTCGATAGGGATCGAGAAAATTGATTCTTTAATCGTTCTTTCGTCTATTCCTTTTAAGCGAAGCCGCTTGAACTGGGTTAAAGCTATCGGAAGCTCTTCAGCAGCTTTAGTAGCAAATTTTTCAGCTAGTTCAAAAGCTTCAAAATGAAACTTTGCTCTCGCTGTGTCGATGGCGTTCCAAGCCTCTGGAGGCTTTGCATAGAACCGGAACTCTCCTACCTCATCATCGTTATCTGAAGGAATGTATTCTGCAAAAACCCACTGCTCATCAAAAAAATGCTGGGCGTCCTCGTATGGATGGAGGGCTTGTTTCTCTGCGTTAATTGCAAACGATTGTCCCTTAGCACCCATATTACAGTCGCGACATGCAGGAACTAAGTTCAGAGGTAGAATTGAAAATTGCGAAAAACTTCGTTTCGGTAAGTAGTGATCAAGATTTTTCGGGAACCCTATACCTCCACAGAAGGGACATTTTCCGGCTGCGGCATTTTTTATGGCATCATATATATCCCTAGCCGGTTTATTCTTTTTTGAGAAGTAGTTGGGATAAAGCTTTGCGATGTTATCGTGAGTGACAGCTTGAAAAACATGAGTATTTGCCTCGAATTCAAATAATGACCCATTATCAATTCGGTCTAAGTATTGCTGCTCCCACGCTGAGAAGATATTCTGCTCACTTCTAACGGCCTGGCGAAGGGGGGTATCTCCAGTTATTCCTACCGTTACTTTTTCAATGGAATCATCTGAATTATAATTGGGTTTATCTAGTTGAATCATTTCTTCATGGTCTCTCTAGTTGCAAGCAAAACTTTAAGTATTGCCCTCCCTTCCATCCCTATTTGTCGGTCATATCTTTGAATTATTTCATCGTATGGCTTGCCAGTTTCAACAGAACTTTTAAGTAATTGATGAAAACCAGAGCGTTCTACATCAAGCCCAAAGACTTCGCTGGTCAGTATGCCCACGTTTTCACCAAAAGTTTCTATTCTTGGCCGTTCGACCTCGATACTGATGCCCTCACGATGAATTTTCCAGGCGCAGGATTTCGGTATTTCTTGTAAAACAACAGGTGAATGAGTTGCTATAATTGCCACCCCATTGCGGTCTAATAGCAGATCAGATAGAGCTCGAATGAACGCTGACAGTAAAGGTGGATGAAGGTGGCTCTCGGGTTCATCAAGTAAAACTAAGGTTTTTTCCTCCACCGTCGCAACAAGCTTGGTAATAGTAAGGAAAACGATTGCGTGTCCGGAACTCATTTGGTCTAAAGTCGGAGTTATTTCTTTGTGGAAAGCACCTTTAAAGTTCTGACTATCTTCACTCTTTTCGAATTTTGCTTTGAGCGAATGAAAAGTATGGTGTAGTTGCTTTAGCTCCTCTGCAGAAAAGCTACCGTCTAAGCCCAGCTTGTCGATGGCGGCAAGCCAACGTTCTGATTTTTTAGAGTTGTGAAAGCAATCGGCCAAAGCCTTCACAGCATCGTACTGCATAGACGAAATAGTTCTGTGGTAGTCCGGTTTATCCGGCTCTTTGAGGCCGAGATAAAAGTAGCAGGTTCCTTTTGCGGGGTCAGAGCGCTCTGTCGGCGGTACAAAAGGGTCAAACGCGCTAAAGGATACAGATACTAGGCTGCTAAAGTAATCATCCTCAATTTCTCGCTCTTCAAAAAAAGGTGATGCTCGATAGTTGAATCTTCCTTTATCAGAAGCTCGGCCGGTGATTGTATCGATCATCCCGTTTAAAATGGTTGTCTTACCCACACCATTTCTTCCAATTAAAGCGTGGACATTTGTTGTCGGTGTTGAGTCGACGTTGACTTCAAATTTAAGGGAGAAGCCACCAAATTCAGGGTTACCCTCTCGAGTATAGGTAAAGTCAAAATCAGTTCTCTCTGCGCCGCCTTCTAGGATGCGTGCATATTGCCCCTTGACAACTGATAAGCTAGAGCCTCTTAGTAGAGATGTGCTGAAGACATCTTCTTCCGCTACCTTATCGATAATGGAATTATCGTAAACAATGTCTCTAGTGCGTTCGAGAAATGCCGTTCTTAGGTCAGCAGGAAGGTCAGAAAGTACCTTGTAGTATTCGATTGATTGACCAAGTGAGAAAAACTCCTCAGTTAGGCCTTCAAAATGAGTTTCTAATTTTGAATGCGTTGAAACCTCGTCAGTTTGATCGCGGAATCCAATTTTGACTTGAGTAAGATCATGAGCCTCCCCTTTGCTATCGTAAACCATCACATCAAACATGGTTACAAATGAATAATCATTCCAATTATCAATGCGGAGATATACGCAGTTGCGTTCTTGGGCAGGGAAAGAGGATTTGCTGGAGATTACATGAAAGGTTAGCATCAATAATGCCCCTCAATATAAGCATAAGCTTTATTGAAAAGTTCTTTGTCCTTACCAAGCCCAAACTGTGCGAGTGTGACGATAAGAGCCTTCTGTATCTCGCGAGGGCCGCTGTTTGATTCTTGCCAGCCAGGAAAGCGAGTTGCTTTTACAATTTTATCAATTTGCTCTACAACATCGCCAATTAACTTCGGGGTCGTCTCCGGTCTTGTCTCTATGAACAGCTTGGTGAGTGCTTGCTTATTATCTTCCTCGGTAACGACGGCATCACCAGTGTCGCGTTCTGCTTTGACGGTTTCTTTTGCAGCGTCTAACAGGCCTTTTAGCCAATCGATGGCTTTGATTACACCGGACTCGTAGTCTTGGCGCAGTTTTTCTAAACGTTCACCTAGCTCTATGAATTTTGGGTCTGCGTGTCCACGAAGTCGCCCCATAAGGTCAATCTCGAGACGTTTTGCTCTTTGCTCTTGCTCTTTGTCGGTAAGCGTGAAAATTGCATGCTCATCCATAACCAATTCTTCGATATCATCCCGAATCCGGTTAATATCGGTATGCTCATGAATCATTTTAATAGTTTCAGGGCCTAGAGCTGCCCATACCAAAGAGCCTGTTTGCCCAACGGGTCTTGCTGATTCGTAAATTTGAGCCAGCCATTTATAGTCGGCTCTAAATGGCGCTAGAAATGAGTCGGGGTTTATTGCGGACCACAGTTTAGCCAGAACACCGAAGCTTTGGGCAAACTCATCGCGCTTCTCGTTAGTCGGTATGCACTCTTGTGCCGCCATAATGCCTTCAAAGCCTTCCTGAGTTCTATCGACACCAGGGAAGTACGCAAGACATTTATCCAGTTGAGTTGGGAATAGCTCTTTGAACGCTTCAATTCCTTCAACCACTCCCTCAATTTCATCAGGATTGTAAGCAAGCGCTGTCCGCAGGTTCTCAAAGACCCCGAGATAATCAATGATTAATCCCATGTCTTTACGCACTTCGTCATTTTCATACAAGCGATTAGTCCTACACATAGCCTGCAGAAGTGTATGGTCGCGCAGAGGTTTATCTAAGTACATGCAATAGCAGATAGGGGCGTCGAAGCCAGTTAGTAGTTTTGCTGTAACAATCAATAGCTGAAGCGGTTGGTTAGGATCCTTGTAACTCTCGATGAGGTCTTTTTGAAGTTGGTCATCCCCATCGATTTGTTGCCAGCGCTCAAAATCATTCTTTTCGACGGGTAACCCTAAATCATCATGCCACTTGCGCCAATCTTTATTAACTTTGCCCTTTTTATCACCTTCAGTTGATTTAATCGGCGCCTGGTCAACATTCATAACCACTTCGACAGCATCGAAGCCAAGCTTCTTGCTTAAAAGGTAATACATCTGAACGCATGCATCACGGTCATAGACCACTACCATGCCTTTCATTTTCTTGGGCATAACATGAGTCGTAAAGTGGTGTGCAATATCAGAACTCACCGCCTCCATGCGTTTTGGCGCTTTAAGCATAACAGCGAGCTTTCCAGCACGTTTTGATAACGCCGCTCTCTCTTCTTCGTCTAAGTCATGTTCTTCAGCTAGGCGTTCAAACTCCTCATTAATAGCGTCTTGATCAACACGCAGTTCTGCAAGGCGAGGTTCAAATTTAACGGGGTTGGTTGCGCCATCACGAATAGATTGCTTATAGCTATATCGATTCATGTAACGGCCCGGATCTTCTTCCGCGCCAAATAGCTTAAAGGTGTTTCGGTCAATGCCTGAAATAGGTGTTCCAGTCAAACCATAAAAGTGTGCATTGGGAAGAGCCCAGCGCATCTTATCGCCAAGTGAGCCTTCTTGAGTGCGGTGCGCCTCGTCAACCAGAACAATGATGTTATCGCGATCGTTCAAGCCCTTGGGGTTACTTTCATCTATCTCGACATCTTTAAATTTAAAAATGGTTGTAATAAGGATACCGCGGCTATCTTGCTCAATATGTTCACCGAGTTTTTTACAGCTTTGAACTTTCACTAAGTTTTTGACATCCGCTCCACCAAATGTCTCGCTGATCTGGGAGTCGAGATCCCTCCGATCGACCACCACGAGAACGGTAGGATTCTTGAGATCATTATCTGCTCGCAACATTCTTGCTGCGTATAACATCAACAGTGACTTACCAGAGCCTTGGAAATGCCAAATTAGTCCTTTGCGTGGGTAGCCTTTCTTAACTCGCTCAACGATTTGCTTAGCCGCTTCAAACTGAGGGTAACGAGGGAGAATTTTTATACGCTTGGGAGGACTATTCTTGCCAGTCTTAATGGTTGAGAAGAGAGCGAATGATTCAAGGAGCTGCAGTAATGTTTGGGGGTTCAAAAGTCCTTCGCTACTATTTAGCACTGCTCCCATCCCCGGCACTATATCCTCTGCTTGTGCAGTATTGTGCCAAGGGCCCCAATCTTTTACCCGCGCATTGATGGCGCCGTAGGCAAAGGTTTTGCCTTCACTAGCAAAACACAGCAGGTTGGGCACAAAGTAGGGTTCAACGTTCTTCCAGTAGTTCTTTTTACCGCCCATAAAATCGGCGGCGCCGTCTTGCCAGGTAACGCTCGGGCGGGTAGCGGTTTTCACTTCGCCAAGCACCAAGGGGATACCGTTCACATAAAGCACAATATCAAAATAGACTTCAGTGGCCGCGATATAGTGCACCTGCTGCGACACCACAAAGTGATTGTTGTCGAGATTGTCGAAATCAATCAGGTTGATGGTGATGTGGTCGCCGTTCTCGCCAAAGGGTAAGGTTTTCTCGGCCATTAACCATTCATGAAAGTTCTCGTTGGCTTTTACCAAGCCAGTATGACGCGACTCTAAAATTACACCACGCAGTTTGTAAATCACTTCGTCCGCGTAATCCGGTTGTTTGGCAATGTCAGGGTTTAACGAACACAACGCGTCTTTCAGCCACTCGTCAACGAAGATATCCTGCGCTTGTTTGGGCAGGTTCTCACCGTGGCAGTACGTCCACTTTACGCCACTTAAAGCCTTTAAGCGGTCAATAATTCCATTTTCTGTGACGGTTTGTTCGTTAAACATTTTTATTATAATTCCCTATCGATTATTACTTGTCTCAATTTGACCGATTTAATAAGTGAGTCATCTTGATGCCAAATAACGCCATAAGATTGCTGAAATGCGCTAATTATACTCTCTTGGACAGCAATAGGAGGAAGTGGGAGCTTTAACTTTGAAAAACTATCCTTATTAATTTTTTTCATACTTCCACTAGTACCTGCTGCAATCGATTGAATAGCTCTTCGACCATACGGAGACATCAGATAAAACATCAAGAAGTCCTTCTTGATTAAGCGTTCATCTACGTTCAATCTCCACATAGTATCTGGAAATATCGTGTCTCCGACGCCCCTTGAACTTTTGTATTTTCCAACTAACCCAACCAATTCAGAGGTGTTAGAACGAGATATGAATAAATCTCCTGTGCTGCATACTTTGCCTTTTAAAAAATGCTCTTCAGTTATATTCTTTAAAGTGGTTTCTCTAAAGCCTACTTTAGATAAGCTATTCAAGTTAAGCACATACTTCCCGGTATGCTTGGACGTTTCAACTGGTGAAAATCCACTTTCAGGTGTTGAAGTGAGTATTTTTTTTACAGTCGAAGCAGACCAACCACAAGGCAAAGAAACTCGCTTTTCTTCTCTTGGATCGAAGTAATTATCAAATATCCTTAAGCCAATCGCATAGAGGAACCTTTTAGCTGCCTGAATAGACTCGAAATAAAGCCTCTCATTATTCGCAAGTGAATCCAAAGCTGCCAGCGTAGACTTCTGTTGATCTATGCGCGGTAGTTTGAACTCCAACTTACTTAACTCACCCCACTTGACTCTAGATGAGAGAGAACCAGCCGAATTTGAAATAACTTTTTCCATAAACACGGATGATTGCATAAAGTGGGGTAAGTACCTATCGAGCATATAGGAGTTTTTTCGAGAACGGATAACCATTGCATCAGCAGAACAAATTCCATCAATAGGGCTAACAGAAACCCTTTTTAAATATGTATTTCTTCTGCTAAAAATAATATCGCCTTCCCTTATTTTAAAAGCTTGAGTCTTTAAGGCAATCTCCGCTCCCCACTCATGAACATAAAAATATCCAGGGCGCAAGTGTTCGAGCCCAATAAAGCTACCGGAATCCTCAGGTGATGGAGTCACTCTATCCATAATCTGCTCAGCAATTTCACCAAATTTAACGGTTTGTTTATCACTCATTACTACACTTCCCCACCGTTAACTTCAAACCCAAGCTCATTTATGCTTTTAAATAACTTATTGGCCTGCTTTTTCAACTGCACACGGCTGACTTTCCATGCCTCGATGGCATGTTCAATGTCGTGCACTTCGCTATTGTTTTGTGCTTGCACATAAAGCGGGATCGATAGGTTGCAGAGGTTCTCTTTAATGGTATCGATATCCACCAAAGCGGTAATGTCGCTTTGTTTCTCAGGTTTAAAGTAAGCCTCGCATAGCACGGCTAAATCATCATCCGATAAGCGGCTGTGGGCACGCTCGCGGGTAACGTGTTTCACGCCATTGATAAACAAAATCTTGTTTTTGCGCTCAGCGGGTTTATTGCAGTTAAGCACCACCACGCAGGATTCCATCGGCGAGTTGTAAAACAGGTTGGGCCCTAGGCCAATCACCGCTTCGATAATGTCGGACTCAATCACTTGTTTACGGATGCTTTGCTCGGAATCGCGAAACAACACGCCGTGTGGCCAGAGCATGGCGGCGCGGCCAGTGTCGGGCTTCAGGCTTTTAATGATATGAGTGTAAAACGCATAGTCGGCACAGCCTTGTGGTGGCACGCCGTAAAGGTTACGGCCGTATGGATCGCCAGCGAACTTATCGCGGTTCCACTTTTTGATGGAGTAAGGAGGGTTAGCGAATATCACATCAAACTGCTTGAGCTGGTCGTTTTCAATAAACTTGGGTTCAGCCAGAGTATCGCCGCGTAACACATCAAACTCTTCAATGTCGTGTAAGAACATGTTCATGCGCGCTATAGCCGACGTGAGCAGGTTAATTTCTTGTCCATACAAATGAACGGTGCGCCACTCCTCGCCTCTGGAACGCAAATCCATTACTGCATTGAGTAACATCCCTCCCGTACCGCAAGTCGGGTCATAGGCTGTTTCGCCTGGCTTCAAGTCCATGATACGTGTCATTAAATGCACGACTGTGCGGTTGGTATAAAACTCAGCCGCAGTGTGACCTGAATCGTCCGCGAATTTTTTGATGAGATACTCGTAAGCTTCACCTAAATCATCTTGTGCAACCGACTTAATACCAAGAGGGATTTTGCTAAAGTGCTGAATTAAGTCAGCGAGCAAATGGTCCGGCAACCGTTGCTTATTGGTCCACTGGGCGTCACCGAATACGCCATGCAATCGGGGGTTGTTTGCTTCGATCAAACGTAAAGCGTTTTGAATCGCTTCACCAATATTCTTACTCGTGTTGCGAACAGACTCCCAGCTCGCTTCTTTAGGGATGTCAAAACGATGAAACATGGGCATCGCCGCATATTCAGCATCGTCGTGAAGTTCTAAAGCTTCAACATACTCCTCGAGATATACGTCCGACAAGCGTTTGTAAAACAACAGTGGGAAGATGTACTGCTTATAGTCAGATGCATCGATTTGGCCGCGAAGAAACTCAGCTGCGCCCCACAACAAATCCTCAAGTTTTTTCTGGTTTAGCAGACTCATAACTCAAATCCTTCTTTTATGAGAAGCTCTTCTAATTCACTCTCTGCCTTCTCAAGTGCTGCTAGCTTTTCTTGAAAATCACGCAAAACTTCTTCTACCGTGATAGTCTCCTCTTCTAAAGGCTTCTGCACATACCGAGCGATATTGAGGTTAAAGTCATTATCTTTTATCTCATCTATTGGCACCCAGCGAGCAACACCTTCAACCTCTTGAGCTGCCGGACCTTGCTGTTCCATATCACTGTATATTGCGAATATTTCATCGGCTTGGTCATTAGACAGTGTATTTTGTGCTCGTCCTTTGGTGTAGATTTCCTCTGCATTGATAACCAAAACATTATTGAGGTGTGAAGCGGGGCGTGACTTGCGCAACACTAGAATACATGCAGGAATACCCGTTCCATAAAACAAGTTTGATGCAAGCCCTATGATGGCTTCAATACGGTGATCTTGGAGCAGTTTGCTTCTGATCTTCCCTTCTGCCGCACCTCTAAAAAGCACACCATGAGGCAGAACTACAGCCATTCGACCAGTGTCATTCAATGACGCAAACATGTGCTGGACCCAAGCGAAATCACCGTTGGTTTTTGGGGCGAGACCAAACTGATTTCTGCCATAAGGGTCAGAGCCCCAAAGACTGTGACCCCACTCTTTGAGACTGAAAGGTGGGTTTGCTATGACGCAATCAAAATGTTCTAGACGGTCATTCAATAAGAACTTAGGCTCTCGCAGCGTATCACCTCGGACAATCTCAAAATCTTCCTGCCCGTGAAGAAACAGGTTCATTCGTGCAATGGCTTCTGTGGTGAGGTTCTTCTCTTGCCCTTTAAGCTTTAGCAACCGGGGATCGCCATCATTTTCTTTAACGTGATGGATGGTTTCAAGAAGCATGCCGCCAGTACCACAAGCCGGGTCATAAATACTTTCACCCGCTTGTGGATCAAGAATGTTGACCATGAGGCGGACAATGGTCCGGGGAGTATAGAATTCTCCGGCTTTTTTGTTGGCTTTATCGGCAAATCGCTTAATCAGGTACTCATACGCCCGTCCCATATCATCATCACGGACACTGGATACACCAAGGTTCACTTTATTGAAGTGGTCTAACAGTGTGCTTAGGAGCTCATCAGATAGACGCTCTTTGTTGGTCCAACTTGCATCGCCAAAAATACCGTGCAGTTTGGGATTAGCCAGCTCGATACCACGAAAAGCATCTTTTAGACCCTGGCCTACGTCGCGAGTGCACTCAAACACATCTTTCCAATTGCAACCTTCCGGTATTTGTATTCGATGAAACATCGCGCCTTTTGCTAGCTCTGCATCACCGACCTGCTTCATTGCGTCTTGAAGTTCTTCATCATAAACATCGCAGATGCGTTTAAAAAATAAAATAGGAAAGATATATGTTTTGTAATCAGACGCATCAATGGGCCCCGTGATGATATGGGCTGCGTGCCACAGCTGTGCTTCTAAATCCTTTAACTTTATTAATGTCATTATTCGTCCATTACTAATCGTTGCTGGCTTGAAGACCTTTGCAGCAAGTCATGAACTTCGCAGTCAAAAAGGCCGCACAGCTTATCGAGCGCTTCTAAATCAATTTTTTGCGCGGTTTCTTTATACATGAGGGTAATCGTATTCCGACTTAATCCAGTTTCACGGATCACGTCGCTGATACGCATTTTGTGATCACCCATCATGCGGGCGAGGTGGCAGCGAATCATGTCTTACTCCAAGAATTTCTATAAAACTGCGACAAAACTAACACGATTCCATTTTTATGTGAATAATTTCAGTTGAAATCAAATTATTTGTGTTTTTATTGACTTAGAGGTTGGCCGTGGTGGTTTATGACACTTGCTCGCGGGTTATGTATTTTACATCTAAGTTGGGGTCGACATGCTCCGTAGATGGTTGAGCTCGATATTCCTCTCCAGGAAAATGCCAAATATTGAAGTCAGCATTTGGATAAGTATCGTGGTGTAAATTGCTCCAACCCAAACATTCCGCAATTTTGCTTATAGCTACTAATTTGCCCTCGTGAATTTCAGCTTTGCCTTGGGTCAACCACAGGTTATGGGACGCATTAACTGCTCCGGTGAGTAAGTCGGCCACTTGAATCAGTAATTCGGCTTTAGAATCGCATTTGGTAACAGAATTGATCCGTCCCAAGCCTTTCAACTGACGGTTGGCTATTATCTCAACAACCTCATGTCTTTTGTTGTATGCATCCGATTTATCATCAATTTTGGCTTTGATTTCTGAATTCAAGCGTCGAGCACAGAAATCCATTAACATGGTATAAGACTTGTAAAATGCTTCTTCTTCATTTTTATGCCAATTCCTGTAGTGTTCTTTCCACGTAACTTTGCAGATGAATGATGCAGGGGACGACATTATCAAGCGAACGACGTCTATCATAAAGTTAATTACTGCGTAGCTTCTTTTAACGCGTGACCACTTAAGCTCTCGATCAGTTGGTAAATTATGCTTCTCGATTAACTTGCTAATCTCGGCTTCAAACTGTTGAAGGTGCTGACGTGGAACAAGTACGCACCCAATTGTAAAACAACTGTCTGCATTTGAAATTCCGCTTTCGTCGGCAAAGAGAGAATATTCCATACGGTTTTATCACCTTAATACCGTTGTAGCAAAATGGGAGCTTTAGCTCCCATTGATTACATTTTCAGATCTTTCGTCTAAGGTGTATATTCAGTTTCGTGGCAGCGCGGGCATGGTGGTAACGTATCGTCGTGATCATCAAGCGTTACGCTCTCGCCGCAGTTGTCGCAGGTGTAAGTGCCCTTTCCAGGCTGTTCGCCAGTAGTAGACATGGTTTCTATCCTTTTAGATAAGCCCTAATAAAAGCTACATCTTTCACTGACTAGGGAAGTCAGTAATAAGCTAGACGAATAAGAAATTATCGAAAAGATAAGGTGTGGTCAAATTTTGAACTCTTCGATATGCATGTCTTCAGGTAAGGCAATCGGTGAGTATTGCGGTTAGCCTTATTCAATAAGCATGACAAATAAACCGTAATTTATTGATTTAATTGAATTCAAAGCGATGTTCAACAAGCAGATCCAGAATATAGAGTAAATTGCACAATGAGCCATTTAGGTCTACTATTTGACTCATTATGTGAGCCGATTAAATCATAGTAATCGGCTCATTGCTGCAATTAAGGTGAAAAAGCTATGGCGGCTAGCGAAACCCAACCTCCACAGTGGCTCTGGCAGTGCCAAGATTGGCCCAACTTTCAATGGCGGGATACCGAGCTACAACCATTGCTTCGGCGTGTTTACGATCACCTGGGGCAATTGAAGGGCCGAATGGCTTTAGTCGAGGGGCGTGAGGAATTTACGCTTGATGCTTTGCTTGCGAATATCGTGGCATCATCCGCGATTGAGAGCGAAAAGGTCGACGTATACGGGGTCCGTTCCTCTCTTGCGCGGCAGTTGGGTGTTGATGATCAGAATCCCGTGAAGGTATCAGCGCAAAGTGAAGGGCTTGCGAGCTTAATGCGCGATGCTGTTACGTCGTGGCAAAAGCCTCTTTCAATCGAAACCTTATTGCAGTGGCATCGCTGGTTGTTTCAAGGTCATTCGTCGCTGATGCAAAAAGTAGAGCCTGGCCAGCTTCGGGGTGAGGCGCCCATGCAAATTGTTTCTGGCCCGCTGTTAACCCCCAAAGTGCATTTCGAGGCACCGCCCCGCGCTGTTGTGGAAAAAGAGCTTGAGCAGTTTGTCGGCTGGTTCAATGAAACCGAACATAGCGACCTTGACCCTATTGTGCGGGCAGGCATCACCCACCTTTGGTTTGTCACTGTTCACCCATTCGAAGATGGCAATGGGCGTATTACTCGCGCGCTCACTGATCGCGCGCTTGCGCAGGCAGATCAGAACAGCATTCGTTTATATGCCATGTCGGAGGCCATTCTGGAGCATCGTAAGGCTTACTATGACGTACTTGAGCACACCCAAAAGCACGGTATAGACGTCACCGATTGGCTGAAATGGTTCATCGAAACGCTAACGCTTTCGGTCGAAGGTGCGTTGGCGAAAATCGAGCGCACCCTGGTTAAAACCAAATTCTGGGCGCGCAATGCCGACAAGCCATTATCAGAGTCACAACGTAAAGTGCTCAACCGGTTGTTAGATGGCGATTTTGAACATGGCGTCAACGCAACCCAATACCAGCGCGTCGCCAAAGTAAGTAAAGCCACTGCCACCCGACACTTAACTGATTTGGTTGAACAAGGTGTTATAGAGAAACTTCCTGGTGGCGGGCGGAGCACAAGGTATCGGGTCACAGCGCGCTGACCCATTTTTGAGCAACCTTTGCTCGTGTTGGGGCGGGTGTCGACCCAACTATCTGATCCATTGCCCTTCTAATCGCCTTCACGTTGACATCATGAGCCATACTAGTTAACAAGTATGTAAAACCAACAGGAGATAACACATGTTCGAATATAAACGTATCACGCTGGCAGTTTCGCTAGCGTTAGCGATAACCGCCTGCTCTGACTCGTCAGATCAAGCTGGAACTAGCGCCGCCGAGTCACAAGCGCCGGCCGCCCAGTCGGGCACGCAGGAGTCGCAGCAAACTGAGTCTGAAAAGGCCAATCAGCTGTTTGAAGACATTTTCATGCAAACTGTGATGCGTAGCCCAATGTATCAGTCGTACCTTGGCATCAAGGACGATCAGGATAAATGGGACGATATTTCCGAGCAGCGCGCAGAAGAAGATCTGGAGTTTCAGCAAGCGCAGCTGGAGCGGGTCATGGCTATAGACGAGTCGAAGCTGGATGATCAAACCCGGGTAAGCTGGCAGCTAATGAAGCAGCAGCTGGAAAATGACATTGCTGATTACGAGTGGCGCCATTACAACTATCCGGTTAATCAGATGTTTGGGATGCATTCCAGCGTCGCGTCGCTGCTGATTAACCAGCACGGCATTAGCGAAGTGTCGGATGCTGAGGATTACATCGCCCGACTGAATGGGTTACCGACACTTTTTGAGCAGTTGGCAGAGAATTTGACGATTCGGGCAGAGATGGGAATTATTGCACCGCAGTTTGTCTACCCGTACGTCATCAATGACAGTGAGAATATTATTTCAGGCGCGCCGTTTGACGATGGCGAACCGAGCGCACTGTGGGCTGACTTCACGGGCAAACTGGAAAGTCTGGACCTTGATGACAGTCAGCGGGATGAATTGATGAGTGCTGCCCGGGAGGCGATGCTCGAATCAGTTCAGCCAGCCTATGAAAACCTGATCAGTAAGGTGGAGGAAATTGCAGAGCAAGCCAACACCGACGACGGCGCCTGGAAATTCCCTGAAGGCGAAGCTTTCTATAACCATGCGTTACAACGCACCACGACCACAGACCTCACTGCAGATGAGATCCACCAAATCGGGTTGGACGAAGTCGAGCGGATCCACGAAGAAATGCGCGGGATCATGGAGCAAGTAGGTTACGAGGGCACCCTGGAAGAGTTCTTCGTCCACATGCGCAACAACGAAGACTTTATCTACCCGGCAACGGAAGAAGGCCGCGCGCGTTATATGGATGAAGCAACAGCTTACATCGACAACATGCGTGGGCGCCTTGACGAACTGTTCCTGAACAAGCCAGAAGCTGATCTGATTGTTAAAGCGGTAGAACCTTTCCGCGAACAGTCTGCGGGCAAAGCGTTCTATCAGCAGCCTTCGATGGACGGTTCACGTCCAGGTATTTACTACGCTAACCTGTACGACATGGCATCTATGCCAACCTATCAGATGGAAGCTTTGGCGTACCACGAGGGCATTCCAGGCCACCATATGCAAATTGCGATGGCCCAGGAGCTGGAAGGCATTCCAAGTTTCAGAAAGTATGGTCGTTACACAGCCTACACGGAAGGTTGGGGGCTCTACACCGAGCTGCTGCCAAAAGAAATCGGCCTGTATGAAGACCCATACTCTGACTTTGGTCGTTTAGCGATGGAGTTATGGCGTGCGGTTCGTCTGGTGGTTGATACCGGTATTCATGACAAACAGTGGACACGTGAAGAGGGTATTGAATTTTATGTCACCAATACCCCGAACGCCCGCGCCGACGCAGTGAAGATGGTGGAGCGTCATATCGTGATGCCAAGCCAGGCGACTGCGTACAAAATTGGCATGATCAAGATCCTGGAATTGCGTGAAATGGCGAAATCCGAGCTTGGCGACGATTTTGATATTCGTGAATTCCACGATGTCGTGCTTGGCAGTGGTCCGGTCCCACTGAATGTGCTTGAGCAGTTCGTTGAGGACTACATCAGCGAGACGAAAGGCTCGTAAACGTCTGCAGTAAACAAGCAGAATTTAGTTAAAGTACGAGTGAGCGCATCATTGGTTTGTCAGTGGTGCGCTTTTTTATGTATACGGGTAACGTTATTCGCAGCATTAAACCTGTCTCCGCGGAGAGCGACTTTATTCATTTTGAGCGGGTTACGCTAACAGCGAAAAAAAGCTACTATGACACTAACGCAATATTGCACGCATTAGGAACTTCTCATGAAAAGCGCAACCCGAAATCGACCACAAAGTATTTATTCCTGGGTTGCTCAGGAACTTGGTTCGAGAATCGTGAGCGGTGAGTACGTGCCAGGCGAGTATATTCCTAATGAAAATGATATCGGTGAAGAGCTCGGTGTGTCGCGAACCACGTTACGCGAGGCCTTTAAGCTATTAACAGCAAAAGGGTTAATTGAGTCCAGACCGAAGCTGGGTACACGGATTCGCCCCCGTAAACACTGGAACATGTTCGATGCTGAGGTTTTGCGCTGGTGTTTTAGCAGTAATCCGGATGCAAAATTTTATATGTCATTATACGAAATGCGTGAAATTATCGAGCCAAATGCGGCGAGCCTAGCAGCCCTGCATCGCACGGATGAGCAACTAGCGGCGCTGGCTGAAGCGTATCAGGCGATGGAAAATGCGAAAGTTGGCACTGATGCCGTTTACAAGAGTGATCTGGACTTTCATTTAGCGTTGTTAGAGGCAACTAATAATGAATTTATGGCGTCATTAGGCGTTACGATTGAAACCGCGCTGGAAAACTCGTTTCGGTTAAGTAGTGCAATTGCTGAGGAATATGTGGACTCATTACCTGGGCATAAAGCCGTGTTTTTAGCGATTAAAGAACAGGATCCGACTTTAGCAAAAAAAGAAATGCAGACCCTGCTGATTAACGCCAGGCATGCCCTGGAGCACACGCTGGCGGCATTAAAAGACACGGCTGAGTAGTCTAAAGATTGGTTACAGACTGAATAGTACGGTGTTGCTCTATCTGTAGTTCATTGCGTAGCGGTCTTCCGAACACCTCCGCAACAATTTCAAAGGTATCCCCTGCTTGAGTACTTACGCCATCACCAAAGCTCAAGGTGGCTGTGCCAAAAAAGTGCACGTGGGCATCACCAGGGTTGCGAAACAACGGGTATTTAAAGTGGTGGTGCTCCAGGTTCTCGATACTGTGCGACATATTGTCTTCGCCGCTGAGAAACGGTTTCTCCCACAACACCTTGCCATCCCTGATAATCCGGGAATAGCCTTCGATATGTGTTGGTAGCTCACCAATAAAGATTTCTGGTCCGATGGCACACTGGCGCAACTTCGAGTGCGCTAACAGCAGGTAGTTCTCTTTCTCGGTGATATGGTCAGAAAACTCGTTACCCAGTGCAAAGCCAATGCGGTATGGCTGACCATTCTCATCATTAATATATAAACCTGCGATCTCCGGCTCTTCCCCCGCATCAAGAGCAAAATGCGGCGAATTGATAGTTTGTCCAGGCTGGACGATAATACTGCCATTGCCTTTATAGAACCATTCCGGTTGCGCACCCGGCTCACCAGACTTCGGCTTACCTCGCTCCACACCCGCTTTAAACATCTTCATTGAATCGGTCAGTTCAGCGTTATCACTGCCCGCCCCTTGTGCATGCATTGTTGCGCGCGTGTCGGCACTGCCGAGGTGGGTCAGGCCGGTACCGGTGACATACAGGTGCGCCGGGTCCTTATGTGTGTAAGGGCTCAGCAAGCGGTTTTCAGTAATAATCTGGTCGTAAGACACTTGCTCATCGCTTTGCAGTTTGTGAATCAACTCGACTAACGCAACCTTGTTATGCAGCGCTTTGCTGGCAAGTTCGTAAACGCTGGCCACATTATTTAACGGGGTAATAGTGTTGTCACCATTAACGACACCTGTCTGCTGTTTACCAGCCTGCGTGACGTATTGAATCAGACGCATTTGATACGCTCCTACTATGAATTTATTCGATTACATCTAATAGTAATACTATATTACCTTTAGGGGTTGAGCAATGGCCTGCTCGGCACCGACGCTTACGACACCTGGGTATAGAATGACGCCAAAGATTGACAATGAACGGAAGAATAGCGACCATAACGTAGTATTGTATGACTAATTAAAGGTGTCGCCTTGAAAAACGATGATAAAAATAAATCTAAACTGCGCTCCGCCCAGTGGTTTGGGACCGCAGACAAAAACGGTTTTATGTATCGTAGCTGGATGAAAAATCAGGGTATTCCTGACCATCACTTTCAGAACAAGCCGGTTATTGGCATTTGTAACACATGGTCAGAACTGACCCCTTGCAATGCTCACTTTCGAGAAATCGCAGACCGTGTAAAGAACGGTATTCGCGAAGCAGGTGGCATACCGGTTGAGTTCCCAGTATTTTCAAATGGCGAGTCGAACCTGCGACCTACCGCGATGCTAACGCGAAACTTAGCGTCGATGGACACTGAAGAAGCGATTCGCGGCAATCCTATAGACGGGGTTGTACTCCTTGTTGGTTGTGACAAAACAACGCCTGCGTTATTGATGGGCGCAGCCAGTTGCGACCTGCCGACCCTTGTGGTGAGCGGTGGTCCGATGCTTAATGGTAAGCATCATGGCAAAGATGTTGGCTCGGGTACGATGGTTTGGAAAATGCACGAGGAATACAAAGCCGGCAATATTACTTTGCAGGAATTTATGGATGCGGAAGCGAGCATGTCCCGTTCGGCAGGTACCTGTAACACCATGGGGACGGCATCGACGATGGCATGTATGGCTGAATCTTTAGGTGTCAGTTTACCTGGCAACGCGGCGATTCCAGCTGTCGACTCTCGTCGCTACGTGTTTGCGCACATGTCAGGCATGCGCATTGTCGATATGGTGCATGAAGAGCTAAACCTGTCGAAAGTCCTTACCCGCAACGCATTTCTTAACGCGATTAAAACCAATGCAGCTATTGGCGGGTCTACCAATGCGGTGATCCATCTCAAAGCCATTGCTGGTCGCATTGGCGTGAACCTCGAATTAGACGACTGGCTGGTCGGCAAAGAGGTGCCTACTATTGTTAACCTGCAGCCGTCTGGTCAGTACCTGATGGAAGAGTTTTATTATTCCGGAGGACTGCCCGTGGTGCTGCGTCGGTTAGGTGAGCAGGGCTTGCTGGACAAAGACGCGTTAACGGTCAATGGTAAGCCGATCTGGGACAACGTGGCAGACGCCACCTGTCATAACGATGACGTGATCCGCACTTTTGACAACCCGCTGCTGGCGCATGGCGGTATTTGTGTGTTGCGCGGTAACCTGGCACCACGTGGTGCCGTGCTTAAGCCCTCCGCGGCAAGCCCGCACTTAATGCAACATCGCGGCCGGGCGGTGGTTTTTGAAAATTTCGACGACTACAAGGCGCGTATCGCTGACCCTGAGTTAGACGTTGATGAAAACAGCGTGATGGTATTGAAAAATTGCGGGCCAAAAGGCTACCCCGGCATGGCCGAGGTAGGCAATATGGGTCTGCCACCGAAAGTATTGAAAAAAGGCGTCAAAGATATGGTGCGCATTTCTGATGCACGCATGAGCGGGACTGCATTTGGTACGGTTGTCCTGCACGTCGCCCCGGAAGCAATGGAATTAGGCCCGCTAGCGGCAGTTGAAGAAGGTGATTACATTCAACTGGACGCCGACGCTGGTGTACTGCAACTAGAGGTCAGCGACGACGTACTTGAGGCACGCCTGAATAAGCTGAAAGCGACTCAGGTGATTGCTAAATCCGGTGGTTATATGGAAATTTACCGCGAACGGGTACTGCAGGCTGACGAAGGCTGTGATTTTGACTTCTTAGTTGGTTGCCGCGGTGCTGATGTACCACCGCATTCACATTAAACAGGTGCCAAATGGTATTGCAAGAGACACTCACTAATCAGTATCCAAGCCTCAAGGACCGCACGGTATTTATTACCGGCGGTGGTTCGGGCATAGGCGCAGCGTTTGTAGAAGCTTTTGTTGATCAGGGCAGCCGGGTGGCATTTGTCGATATTCTTGAAGACGAATCAAGAGCGCTTGTTGAGCGGGTTAACGCGAAGTCATCAGCCGGTGAAGCACATTTTTATCCGTGCAACCTAATCAATATCGACGACTTGAAAGCCGTGGTTGAACAGGTAGGTCATGATCTTGGGCCAATCAGCGTGCTGATTAATAACGCGGCAAGCGATACCCGCCACGACTTTCGTGATGTGACGCCTGAGTACTGGGACGAACGCATAAATATTAATCTGCGTCCTCAGTTTTTCGCGGCACAGGCGGTCTACCCGCAAATGAAAGCGCTCGGCGGTGGTTCGATTATCAACCTTGGCTCGATGAGCTGGCATGAAAGCCAGGGCAACATGCCTGGCTACACCAGTGCCAAATCAGCGGTGCTCGGCCTGACGCGTGGCTTAGCCCGCGACATGGGTGCGGACAAGATCCGCGTCAATACATTAACTCCGGGCTGGGTAATGACCGAGCGTCAATTGTCGTTGTGGGTGACGGAAGAGACGAAACAAGACATCGCTAAAAATCAGTGTCTGAGCGCACCACTGGAGCCGCATAGTATTGCCGCTATGGCGTTGTTTTTAGCGTCGGACGACAGCGGTATGTGCACAGCGCAAGACTTTATTGTCGACGCTGGCTGGGTGTGACAGAACATTTCGGGTCGTGTGAGACACGACAGAGTATCTTCAAGTAACAGGATATATTATGACTATTACAGGTAAGCAACTTATTCAAGGTGAATGGACATCAGGCAAGGGTGCCACCTACCAGACGGTGAACCCGGCAACGGGTGAGTCGCTTGAGCCACAGATGAGCTATGCCGATAGCAGTCAGATCGACGCAGTTGTGGAAGCAGCAGCGAAAGCGGCGCCTGCATATGCAGCGACAACGCTCAAGCAGCGCGGTGAGTTTCTGAACGCTTGTGCAGACGAAATTATGGCACTGGGTGATGAATTGCTTGAGCGCCTGAAAGCAGAGACCGGCTATCCACAAGCACGCGTAGAAGGCGAACGTGGCCGTACCTGCAACCAACTGAAAATGTTTGCCAATACCATTCAAAGTGGCGAGTTCCTGGATGCCCGTATCGATTTAGCAATGCCAGACCGCCAGCCAATGCCACGTGCTGACATCCGCTTCTATAAGCAATCGATTGGTCCGGTAGTGGTGTTTGGTGCGTCAAACTTTCCGATGGCATTTTCCACCGCTGGTGGTGACACCGCCTCAGCGTTAGCTGCAGGTTGCCCGGTGATTGTGAAAGGCCACAATTCTCACGCTGGTGCGGCAGAGTTAGTTGCCCAGGCCATCCAGAAAGCCGCTGACAAGTGTCAGCTGCCAAAAGGCACGTTTTCATATGTGACTGGGCCGGGCAAAGAGGTCGGTGCTGCATTGGTCAAAGCGGATCAAGTCAAAGCGGTCGGCTTTACCGGCTCTCATTCAGGCGGAATGGCATTGTATAAACTGGCCAGCGAACGCCCGAATCCAATCCCTGTGTTTGCAGAAATGGGCAGCATCAACCCGATCGTGGTGTTGCCAGAGGCTTTAAAAGCCTCAGCGCAGAGCATCGCCGAAGGTTTTGTCGGTTCACTGACCCTGGGTGTTGGTCAGTTCTGTGTCAATCCAGGTTTAGTGCTGGGTATTGAAGGTGATGACCTTGATACCTTTATCGACGCCACGGCCAAAGCGCTGGGCGACGTTAACGCAGGCGTGATGTTGAACCAGGGTATTGCTGAGGCATATCAGTCAGGCCGGCAGACACTATCTGCTCAGCCAGGTGTAACATCAGTTGGCTCCGGCCAGCCGGTCAAAGACGGTGAAACAGGCTTTTGTGGACAGGCAGAGTTATTTACCGTGTCTGCAGCCGATTTCATCAAAAACCCAGAGCTTCAGGCAGAGAACTTCGGGCCTAGCTCGCTGGTGATCAAATGTAAGAATGCAGAAGAGCTGAATGCCGCAGTGCGTCATTTAGGTGGCCAGTTGACCGGTACCTTACAGGCGACCGAAAGCGAACTGCAAAATTACGCTGAGTTGCTGAACCTGCTACAAGAGAAAGTTGGCCGTATGGTGGTGAATAACTTCCCGACCGGCGTCGAAGTGTGTGACGCGATGATGCACGGTGGTCCTTCGCCAGCATCAACGGACAGCCGCTTTACGTCGGTAGGTACCAAAGCGATTGACCGCTTTGTACGTCCAATTTGCTTCCAGAATTATCCGCATGATTTATTGCCTGCCGCGCTGCAGAACGGCAACCCCTGGGGCATCAGCCGTTGGATCAATGGCGAACGCACCAACAGCGCCGTTAAGAACTAAGCCATGGCTTTGTTGATAGCAGAACGTGAAGAAGTGCATGCTGGCTTTAGCCAGCCTCTGCGCTTTTTTACCTTACAGAACAGTCAGGGTATGCAAGTGACGCTGGCGAATTTCGGCGCCAGTGTGCGTTCCCTGAAAGTCCCTGGTAAAGACGGCATTAAAGACATTACTCTGAATTATCAGGATCCGGCGTTATGGTTGAGCAACCCGTATTACTTTGGTGTCATTGTTGGCCGCTGCGCGAACCGTATCGGCAATAGTCAGTTTTCCTCCGCAGGCCAGGCCGTTAACCTAACCAGCAATGAGGGCCCTCACCAGCTGCATGGCGGCCCGCAAGGCTTGTCTTTTCGTTTCTGGGAAACAGATAGCAGGGAAACAAAGAGCAGGAAAGAAAGTAGCAGAAAAACCAGCAATAGCGTGAGTGTGACCTTTCATATTCAAAGCGAAGACGGTGATCAGGGCTACCCGGGTAATTTTGAAGCCACGGTAACCTACTCGCTGAATGAAGACAACGAGCTGCTGATTGAGTACCAGGCGAGCACTGATAAAGCATGTCCAGTGAATATGACCAGCCATATCTATTTTAATCTGGCCGGTTCAGGGTCAGTACTGGAACAAGAACTGACTCTTCATGGCGATCGCTATGTAGAGGTCGACAAAGCATTAATTCCTACCGGTCGTTTATTACCAACGACCAATTCGGCGATGGATTTCCAGCAAGCCAAGCCGATCGGACAGGATATCGCGAACACCGAAAGTGGTTATGATCATTTTTGGGTGGCCGGTAACCAAAAAAGCGATGCCTTACAGATATTGGCGACGTTACGGGACCCTGTATCAGGGCGCACCATGGAGCTATTTAGTACAGAGCCAGGCGTGCAATTCTACAGCGGGAATTTCCTGGATTCCTCCATACCCGGCGCTTCAGGTCAACCATTGCAACAATATGGCGGGCTATGTCTGGAACCTCATATTCATCCGGACGCAGTTAACCAGCCTCGGTTCCCTTCCGTGATGCTGTCTCCCGGACAAACGTATCAACAACGCAGTCTCTATAAATTTTCGACGACTTAATTAACGCGGACGACAACCAAGACAACAACATTCATTTGCCAATAAAAAAATTATCATACAATAAGATAAAAGGCGAAAAACATGAACATAAAGA
Organism: Aliidiomarina soli; assembly: GCF_003986975.1. Taxonomy (GTDB): domain Bacteria; phylum Pseudomonadota; class Gammaproteobacteria; order Enterobacterales; family Alteromonadaceae; genus Aliidiomarina; species Aliidiomarina soli. Next base: position 148,575 of record NZ_PIPO01000004.1, read on the forward strand.
CATTCACAATGATGTCGTTACTCCTGTTCAGCCACAGTGCCATGGCCGAGACCGTGGTCGGTTTCGCTCAGGTGGGTTCAGAAAGCGGATGGCGCACGAACTTTAGTAACGACATGCGCGATGAAGCGACAAGGCGCGGCATTACCCTCAAGTTTGCCGACTCTCAACAGCAGCAAGCCAACCAAATTCGCGCGGTGCGTACTTTTATCGCAATGCGGGTCGACGCCATTGTCGTAGCGCCGGTGGTGGAAACCGGCTGGACGCCGATTTTACGCCAGGCCCAGCGCTCCAATATTCCGGTGATCATTCTGGACCGCAACATTCGTGCAGACGAAGATCTTTACCTGACCCGTATCGCCTCAGACTTTGTTGAAGAAGGCGTTAAAGCTGCGGAGTGGCTGGTGGATAACGTGCAAGGCGAATGCCGTGTGGTTGAGTTACAGGGCACGGTGGGGTCGACGGCGGCGATCGACCGCGGAACGGGTTTTAACCGAGTGATTGATGCACATGACCGCATTAGCATCGTGCGTAGTCAAACTGCAGAGTTCACCCGCAACCGTGGCAAGGAAGTGATGGAAAACTTCCTCCGTGCAGAAGACCCGCGCAGCATCTGCGCATTGTGGGCGCATAACGACGAAATGGCGTTGGGCGCTATTCAGGCCATTCGCGAAGCGGGTCTGCGGCCTGGACAAGATATTCGCATCATTTCGGTCGATGGCATCCCCGATTACTTCCTGGCGATGGCGAACGGCGTCGCTAACGTCACCGTCGAATTAGACCCTCATCTGGGTGCGCCTACATACGATGTTATCCAGCGCTACCTAAGCGGCGACACCGACATACCGAAGCTGATCCGCACGACCGGTGATGTGTTCACTCAGGCGACTGCCGAAGAAGAATATCAACGACGAACTCAATAAGCAGTTTTGGCGTTCGGATATAGTTGGGAGAGACATATGCAAGACCAACAACAAGAACAACATGCGTTATTTGAACTCAGCAATATTAGTAAAGCTTTCCCTGGGGTTAAAGCACTGGACACCGTCGATTTTCGGTTGTTCCCGGGTGAGGTGCATGCGCTGCTAGGCGAAAATGGTGCCGGCAAATCGACACTGGTCAAGATCATGACCGGGGTTCTGGCCAAAGACAGTGGTTGTATTCAGTTGCAACAGCAGGAAATACACCCGTCGAATACCGCCGAAGCTCAGCAACTGGGTATCGCGCCGGTGTATCAGGAAGTTAACTTATTACCTAATTTAAGCGTTGCCCATAACCTATTCCTCGGGCGCGAGCCGACCCGGTTTGGCTGTATTCGCTGGCAGCAGATGGCAGAAGACGCGCGTCAGCTACTCACACGCTTCAAGCTCGATATCGATGTTACGGAATCTCTGTCGCAATACTCTGTTGCCGTACAGCAGTTGATTGCGATTGCGCGTGGTGTGGCGATGAATGCCAAAGTTCTGGTACTGGACGAGCCGACGGCCAGTCTCGACAGCAGTGAAGTTGAGATTCTTTTCGACATTTTGCGCCAGCTGAAAAGCGAAGGCATTGGCATGTTGTTCATTACCCACTTTCTGGAGCAGGTCTACCAGATATCAGACCGCATCACAGTGTTGCGCTCCGGCAAGCTCATCGGCGAATACCTGACCACCGACCTGCCGCGCAGCCGTTTAATTGAGGCGATGCTGGGCCAGGAACTGCAGCAGGTCACTGCGCAACCTGTGCGTACAGACGCAGCGCAGGCAGAGGCACTGCTCACCGTAACCGAGGCAAGCGTAGCGCATTCTGTGGACAAGGTTTCACTCACCGTGAATAAGGGAGAGGCCGTGGGTATGGCCGGTCTGCTGGGCTCCGGCCGCACTGAGGTATGCCGCGCATTGTTTGGTATCGACACGCTGAAAAGCGGTGAAATTAAAATGCGTGAGCAAGTCATTACCCTGAACCAATCGGCAGACGCGATGCAGCAGGGCATCGCCTTGTGTCCCGAGGATCGTAAAACCGATGGCATTATCGGACCGCTGTCGATTCGCGAGAACATCGCGCTGGCGCTGCAGGTACAGGCAGGCTGGTGGCGCTACATAGCCCCCGACCAGCAACGAACCCTGGCCAATCAGTACATTGAGTCATTCAATATCGCCACACCGAACGCGGAAAAACCGATTGAGGAGCTCAGCGGTGGGAATCAGCAGAAAGTGATTCTGGCGCGCTGGCTCGCAACTCGCCCGCAGCTGTTGATTCTGGATGAACCGACGCGGGGCATCGACATTGGTGCCCATGCTGAAATCATTAAATTGATTAAGTCTTTGTGCGACGAGGGCATGTCGTTACTGGTGGCGTCGTCCGAGCTGGAAGAGCTGGTTGCGTTTGCTAACCGCGTGGTGGTGATGCGGGACCATCGCAAAGTCGCTGAATTGCAGGGCGCGGAACTCACCGCCCAATCCATTATGCATTCGATAGCCGAGGTGTAAGTTGATAAACACAGAGATCTCTCATTCTTTTAAAGAGCGACTGCTAATAACATCGCGCTACACCTGGCCGATCGCTGCATTGGTGCTCCTGCTTGTATTTAACGTGCTGATGGACGCCTCGTTTCTTAATATTCATTTTGACCATGGCCGGTTTTACGGTAACCCCATTGATATTCTTCACCGCAGTGCGCCGGTGGCATTACTGGCAATTGGTATGACGGTGGTTATTGCTACCGGCGGTATAGACCTGTCGGTCGGTGCGGTGATGGCCATTGCTGGTGCGGTCTGCGCTAACTTACTGGTAGCTACTGACGCCAGCCTGTTCACGGTGCTGGCGATTGGAATTGCCAGTGGGGTCTTGTGTGGGCTGATTAATGGCGGTCTGGTCAGCTATATGGGCATTCAACCGATTATCGCGACGCTGCTGCTGATGGTCACCGGACGTGGCATTGCGCAATTGCTGAATGATGGTCAGATAGTCACCTTTCAGCATGCTGGCTTTAGTTTCCTCGGCAGCGGCACGCTACTTGGTATTCCCGTTTCCATCTGGCTGGTGCTAGCGGTGTTCTCAATCAGTCAGTTGCTCTTGCGACGCACTGCGCTGGGGCTATTTGTTGAAGCCGTGGGTTGCAATGCAAGTGCCAGTCGCTACCTGGGCATTAATGATCGCACGGTTAAACTGATGGCGTATATGCTGACCGGCTTTTGTGCAGCGTTGGCAGGTATGATCAGTGCCGCCGACATTCAGGGCTCGGACGCTAATAACGTGGGGTTATGGCTCGAGTTGGACGCTATTCTTGCCGTTGTCCTGGGCGGTGCCGCGCTGAGCGGTGGTCGGTTCTCGATTCCTTTGTCGTTACTTGGCGTGCTCATTATCCAGACCCTGAATACGACGATTATGGTCAGCGGCATGCCGTCTAAGCTGAACTTGCTGATCAAAGCCATCGCCGTGGTGTTGGTGCTATTACTGCAGTCCGACACCTTCCGTAAACAAATCAGCGGCCTCGCCGGCAGATGGAGACACTCATGATTGCACGTCGATTTATTCCCCTGCTGGCTACTTTCTCGTTGTTAGTCGTGATGTTTATTGTCGGCGGATTCCAGTTTGAAGGGTTTGCCAGTTTGCAGGTGGTGACTAACTTGCTGACCGACAACGCGTTTTTACTAGTAGTCGCGCTCGGTATGACGCTGGTCATTCTGTCTGGCGGCATAGATTTGTCGGTTGGGGCCGTGGTCGCGCTTAGTGGTGTGCTCTGTGCGGTGCTGATCAGTGAATATCAGTGGCATCCGTTGCTGGTGTTTCCGCTGGTGCTCGTCATAGGTACGTTGTTTGGGGCTTTCATGGGTACCCTAATCTACGTCTACAAGCTGCAGCCTTTTATTGTGACACTCGCCGGCATGTTCTTTGCTCGCGGTCTGGCGACAACTATTAGTGAAGAATCAGTGGGAATTGAGCATTCCTTGTATTACGCGGTGGCTGATGCGGGTTTTGCGCTACCGGGCAACGCCTGGCTGCCCAGTTCAGTGATTCTATTGTTGGTCGTGTTTGGCGCAATCTTCCTGTTGACCCATTTTAGCCGCTTTGGCGGTTATATTTACGCAGTCGGTGGCAATCGCCAGTCGGCCGCGTTAATGGGCGTACCGATGGCGCGAACCACGATTGGTATTTATGCGATGTCCAGTTTTCTCGCTGCATTTGCGGGCATTCTGTACACCTTTTATACCTTTTCCGGATATGCGCTCACTGGCATTGGCATGGAGCTGGACGCCATTGCGGCGGTGGTCATTGGCGGTACGCTATTGACCGGTGGTAGCGGTTATATTGTAGGTACCTTGCTGGGCGTGATGCTGATGGGCATTATTCATACCTATATTATCTTTGAAGGCACCTTGAACAGCTGGTGGGCGCGCATTGCTATAGGCCTGCTGTTGTTTATTTTCATCGCCTTGCAGAAAGTTCTTAACAGGAGTTCTACCCGTGGATAACTGTCAATTTATCGGTAGCATCGATGTTGCCAACCGCCTTGGTGAAGGCATTGTCTGGCACGCACAAACCGAAACTCTGTGGTGGACCGACATTCATGGTTGCCAGCTGCACCGCTACCATTGGCATAGTCGGAGGCTGGAGACCTGGACCACGCCAGAACGCTTAACTGCGTTTTCAGTTATCACTACTGACCCAATTAAAATGGTGGTGAGTTTTGCCTCTGGTTTCGCTATCTATGAGCCTGAAAGTCAGCAAGTGCAATGGCTCGCACGACCAGAGCTTGAGACTAGCGGGCATCGCTTCAATGACGGTCGTACGGACCGTCAGGGGCGTTTCTGGTCAGCAACGATGGTTGAGCACGACGAAGGCAAACAAGGGAGTCTTTATCGACTGAATGCAAATGGCTGTAGCCCTGTATTGGAAGGCTTCGCTATTCCTAACGCGTTGTGTTGGAACCCGGAAGGCACGCGTATGTACCATGCAGATACACCAACCGGCGTCATCCAGCAGTACGACTTTGAGCCCGCTAACGGAACGCCATCAAACCCTCGCGTATTTGCATCGGTTCCCCGAGGCGAACCCGATGGCGCTACTGTTGATGCCCAGGGTGATCTCTGGGTGGCCTTATGGGGCGGTAGCGGCGTGGCTCGGTTCAACCCTCATGGGCAACTGCAGGGCGTGCTTGATTTACCCGTGTCGCAACCCACCTGTGTTGCTTTCGGCGGCCCGGACATGAACATTCTATTTGTGACCTCAGCGACGGAAGGCTTAACCGAGGCGCAAAAAGCCAACGAGCCCTTAGCGGGTTCCGTTCTCATCTATCAAACCCATGGCCGCGGTTTGCCAGAACCAGGAGTCACCACACATGATTAAATACCTGACATTAATGTGCTTACTTTGCTCGCCGTTATTCGCCTCTGCCGAGGTTCTGATCCCCCAGCGGGCCGACCCCTGGTTATTAAAAGTGGATGACAGCTACTATTTCACTGCATCCGTGCCTGAATTTAACCGCATCGAGTTACGCCGCGCCGACTCCGTTGTCGGGCTGGCAGATGCTGAGGTTGTAACGATCTGGGAACAACGTGAAGACGGTGAGATGAGCGCGAACATCTGGGCGCCGGAGATCCACCGCATCGACGATGCCTGGTATATCTATTTTGCAGCTGGCCGCACGGACGCGCCCTTTGCAATACGCACTTACGTATTGGAAAACACCAGTGAAGACCCACTAAGTGGCGAATGGCAAGAGCTGGGGCAATTAGAAACCGCATGGGACACTTTCACCCTGGACACTACCCATTTTCGCCATCAAGGAACCAATTACCTGGTATGGGCGCAGCAGCATCCAGAGCATGACTATAACTCAGCGCTGTTCATTGCCGAGCTGCTGAGCCCAACCAGGGTGGGGCCGCAAACCAAAATCAGCGAACCTGAATTTGACTGGGAAACCCAGGGTTATGCAGTCAATGAGGGTGCGGCCGCGCTGATCCGCCACGGTCGGGTCATGTTAAGCTTCTCAGCCAGCGCCACCGATGCCAATTACGCCATGGGGCTATTATGGGCAGACGCCGATGCTGATTTGCTGGACGCTGATAACTGGCATAAGTCAGCGCAACCGGTGTTCTACACCAACGCGGATTTAGAGCGCTACGGGCCTGGCCACAATAGCTTTACCGTTGACGAGCAGGGCCGTGACCTGATGGTGTATCACGCCCGCAGTTATCGTGAGATTGAGGGCAATTCACTGCATGATCCTAATCGTGACAGCCGGGTTCGTCTGATCCAGTGGGACGACGAAGGGTTCCCGGACTTTGCCCAGCAGGAACCCGATCTGAAACTCAAGTAACCCCGGCTAATCGTCTCTGGACGCTTTGCCAAATACAGGCATGCCATCGTTATCCCACCGCAGTTTTTTGACGAAGGTATGGCGGTTCGGGTCCCATAGCGGGTCCCCTTCGATTTCTGTATAGGTGCGTGCGTGGTAAACAAGCAGCACAGTTTCATTGTCGTCCGCGACGGTAAAACTATTGTGTCCAGGGCCGAATACTTTGTCTTCCGGGGCGCTGACCAGCACCGGGTCCTTTGATTTTTGCCAACTGGCCGGGTCCATTAAGTCTGCGTCTTCGTCAGCCCATAGCAAGCCCATGGCATAATTCTCGTCGGTGGCGCTCGCCGAATAGGTGACAAACACTTTGCCGTTACGGTGCAGCACCGCCGGGCCTTCGTTGACCAGGAAACCGATGCATTCCCAGTGGTATTCCGGCACAGTCAGGCGTACTGGCGCAGAAGACAGGGTCCAGGGATTTTCCATGGTGGCAATGTACAGATTTGAGTTGCCGGCAATGCCGTTCTCTTTTTGTGCCCACATGTAATACAGCTGACCGCCATGGGTAAAGGTTGTGGCGTCCAGACAGAAGGTATCCATGCCGGTTTCAATCTGGCCCATAAACTCCCATTCGCCAGTCAGTGGGTTGTCGTCCTGACAGCGAATCGCATACATACGGTGTTGAAAGAGGTCCTCTTTGATCTCGCGACTCGGTGCAGCTGCGAAATAGACGTACCAGGCTCCCTGATTAAAGTGAATCTCAGGCGCCCAGATTAATTCAGAATAGGGCCCGGAATCTGGCTTATGCCAGACAGCCACGGTCTCAGCCGATGGCAGCTCATCAATAGTGCGCGCACGTCTCAGTTCAATTCTGTCATACGCAGGCACCGAGGCGGTGAAGTAATAGTAACCGTCGGTATGCTTATAAATAAACGGGTCGGCTCGCTGCTCTATTAAAGGTTTTAAAATTGACATAAGGCCTCTGTGATTACGGTGTTTGTTTAGCTGGTTGCTCAGACTTTAAGGTTGGAATAATAACCTCCTCGCCGGGCAAACCGTCTGCTTTCATCGTTTTAAAATAGGAGTCGGTAATTTTATACTTGAACATTAAAAAGCCCATTAATGCATGGAACACGCCTGGTATCACACTCAACATCAGTGCGATGCCCAGTAGGGCGAATTCAGACTGCGGTTGGTCGGGCACATAGCCGAAGAAGGTGAGTAACGTCCCGACAATAAAACCAGCCAGCCCCATGCCAGCTTTCTGGGCAAAGGAAATGCCCCCAAACGCAAGGCCCGACACGCGTTCGCCCGTGCGGTGATGGCCATAGTCCACTGATTCAGAAATGGCTGACCAGAAGACAGGTGCATGCAGGTCGACGACAAAAGACACCAGGAAGTACAGCACGAATGCCAGCACGACATCATTTGGCCCAACCAGCAGGAACAGCAGCACACTGAGTAGGCCAACCGCTATTTGGCTGTAACGGAACAACTTGATCTTGCAGTAACGCTTGGTGATCCAGGTGGAGGCAATCATTGCCAGCAACGCGCCGATAACCCCGGTGGCGAGGAACATCGACAGCATCGTTGACCCGCCGCCAAGGTAGTATTTGGCGTAGTAGGCCGCTACCGACCCCCGCACGACGTAACCAATCGTGCCCAATACACAAACACCCACCAGAACCTGCCACTGGTCGTTCTTGGTTAAAATCTTTAGCTGCGCAATGAAAGGTTTCGGGTTGATTTCATGACGTACGCGCTCTGTTGTGGTAAAAAAACAAAATAAAAACAATAAAGTAGCCATTAATGCCATCAGGCCCATGGCAAATTGATACCCCAAGGCCTCCTGCCCTTCACCCCAGCGCGCGGCTAGCATCGGCACGATAATGGTGACCAGAAAAGCGGCGATTTTGGCGAAAAATAGCCGGTAACCATTCGCAGACAAGCGATCTTTCGGGTCGTTAGTAAGCACTCCAATCAGCGAAATGTAGGGAATGGTGACCGCAGTGGTCATCACGGTCATGAAAATATAGGTGGAATATGCCCAAACCAGCTTGGTGCCATAGTCTACGTCAGGTGTTGAAAAAGTCAGGAAGACAGAAATACCGAAAGGGACGGCAAAGAATAGAAAGTAAGGGCGGTAGCGACCCCACCGCGTGCTTACTTTATCGGTAATGACACCCATTAATGGGTCCGTAAATGCATCGACGAAGCGGACTAAAAGGAGTAGAAGGCCAACGTCCTGAGGTTTCAGACCAAAAATATCAGTATAGAAGAAGGTAATGATCAACATCATCGAGGAGATGACTACATTGACTGCCATGTCTCCGGACCCGAAACCGACCTTTTCTAATATCGTTAGCTTTTGTGTCTTCACACATCCCCCGTCGGGCACTTCGTTAAAAAACTGTGCTATTTATTTTTTGAAAGGTCATATTGTATTACTTATAGTGGGGTGTCAAGATGACTCACAGCAGAAAATTCAGTTTACGTTAACGTAAAGATATCCTTTTAACCAAGGGGTTTATACATACAAGGGGTTCAATCTATGTCCAATAATTACACGCCTAAATGGCTCCCTGCATTAGTCGTATCAGCAGCCGTGACGCTGAGTTCTGCGGCTTGTGCACAACAACAAGTGAGCATTCACGATCCGGTCATGGCAAAAGAGGGAGACACCTATTATCTGTTCTCCACGGGCCCTGGTATTACCTTTTATAGTTCTGAAGATTTACAGAATTGGCAGCATGAAGGTCGGGTGTTTGCAACTCAGCCTGACTGGGCAAAGAGCGTCGCCCCCAGTTTTGACGGGCACCTTTGGGCACCGGATGTCATCCATCACAACGATCAGTACTATTTATACTACTCAGTGTCTGAATTTGGCCGCAATACATCTGGTATTGGCGTGACGGTCACTCCCACACTCGACCAAAGCTCACCTGACTACAATTGGGTTGATCAGGGCATCGTCATCGAGTCAGTACCAAACCGCGACATGTGGAACGCGATTGACCCGAATATCATTATTGATGAAGACGGTGTGCCTTGGATGAATTTCGGCTCGTTTTGGGGTGGTATGAAGCTGGTTAAGCTTAACGACAGTTTAACTGAACTGGCGCAGCCTGAAGAGTGGTACACCATCGCCAAGGTCGACAGACCGGCGTTTACTCCCGATACCGAAGCAGGGCCAGGCGAAATTGAGGCGCCCTTCATTTTCCGCCATGACGATTACTATTACTTATTTGTCTCTTACGGCAAGTGCTGCCGTGGCGCAGACAGTACCTACCATGTTGCGGTAGGGCGCTCACAAGACGTGCGTGGACCCTATCTTGATAAAGATGGTGTCGACATGAACGAGGGTGGCGGTTCAGTCATACTCGAGGGCAATGAGGACTGGTACGGAGCTGGGCACAACAGTGTTTATAATTTCAACGGTGTCGATTATCTCGTTTTTCATGCTTATGAGGCCGCGGATGATGGCTTACAAAAGCTGAAAATAGCCCAAATTAACTGGTCGGATGGGTGGCCTGAAATCGACCAATCGGTGCTTGAAGAGTACCAAAGCCGACTTATCAGCAACGACTAGAACTGCTCTACATCCCATATAAGGGAGTGCTTTGCGAGGAATTCCAGACCTTCGAAGCACTCCCTTTATTTTCGTTTGCATTGCGCAGTTAACGTTAACGTAAACACGTATTTTTTTTAAACTATGGTTGCATAGCTCAAAACCTAGCCATACACTCAACCGTATTATAGTAATACAAATAAGTTACGTTGACGTTCACGTCAACTCCGCTAAATAAGCAATTACCAGGACAATAATAACGAGGCAGGGGATAGTATGGCTTTGGGTAGGTTCGCACTTTCGACGTTAAACACATTGATAATCGCTGGTTGTCTGATACCAATGTTCAGTGTTTATGCTGCAAGCGATACGCAGAGCACGTTCGCCAACCCCATTTATGAGAATGGCGCTGATCCCTGGTTGGAATACTTTGATGGTAATTATTACCTGACCACCACCACCTGGACCTCACAGTTGGTGATGCGTAAGTCGCCCACGCTTGCTGGGCTGGCTGATGCCGAACCCGTTTACTTATGGTCTGAAACCGATCCGGCCCGCTGCTGTAACTTCTGGGCCTATGAATTCCACCGTCTGCAAGGACCTGAAGGATATCGCTGGTACATGATGTTCACGTCAGGTAGGCAGGAGGATCTGGGTGGCCAGCATTTAACCGTATTGGAAAGCGCCGGTGACGATCCAATGGGTCCGTACACAATGAAAGGCTCGCCAATGCCAGACAGCTGGAACATTGATGGCAATTACCTCGAACACAATGGCACCCTTTACTTATTGTGGTCTGAGTGGATCAATCCCAATTCCGACGACGAAGCGCAATTGAACTGGATTGCCGAGATGGAGAACCCCTGGACCGTGGTTGGCGAAGCCAAAGTTCTGACTCGTCCAGAATACGACTGGGAACGTTCAGGCCGGGCAGTCACTGAGGCAGCACAGACATTACAAAAAGACGGTAGAACCTTTGTCGTTTACTCTGCCAGCTACTGCGACACCCCTGACTATAAACTCGGCCTGCTTGAGTTAGTTGGCGACGACCCACTCAACCCTGACCATTGGGAGAAGAATCCAGAGCCGGTTTTTGAACGTGGCAATGGGGTCTACGGCCCGGGCCATAACGGCTTTTTCTCCTCACCGGACGGTACTGAAGACTGGCTTATCTACCACGGTAATAACAGTGAAAGCGACGGTTGCGGACCAAGCCGCGCACTTCGCGCACAGCCTCACACCTGGAACGATGACGGCACACCGAACTTCGGCGAGCCTATTGCTGACGGGGTCGAAATGGATGCGCCTTCAGGTGAAGACGGGCCGTTCACGGTAACGCCGCAGGGTGCGTCGTTGGTGATTCGCGACGCTGAAACAGAGCAGTGCTTAGCGTCGGCGAACTCAACCAGCGAGTGCAGTGGACAGCATGCATGGGTGGTCGATCCGGTTGGCCAGGGGTTATTTCGTCTGGCCAATGCTGACGGAGAGTTCCTAACCAGTGGTGAATGCGGTGACAGCAATCAACCATGGGTCAATCAGAATTGTCAGATGTGGCAAATCAGCACTGACGACAATGGTTACCTGACATTTAAAAACCAACAGTCTGACACTGAACTGCAGGGCGACTGGCAAATCAGCACCAGTGAACCAGTGGTCATGCTGAGCCGGCAAAGCGGCAAGGTTGCGAACTTAGTTGACGACGCATTAGTCCAGCACAACTGGGTCAATCAAGGCCAGCAGCACTGGCATATTCAGAACGCCGACCAGGGGTTCGTCAATCTGGTCAATCAGGACAGCGAACAATGTTTAGCAATTGCAGACAATTCACTGGCTGCCGGCGCGGCGGTTACCACCGGTGATTGTGCAAGTGACGCTGGCCAATGGCGCATCCAGTTTCATACCAGTGGCGCAGTGGAGGTTATTTCTCGTCACTCAGGTCTCACTCTGGATGTAGCGAGCTGTGGCTTAGCAGAGGGGACGCCAATTAATCAGGCCCCTGCTAACGGCACCTTGTGCCAGCATTTCTACCTCAGGCAAGTGCAATAAAGTACTGACTTAAAGCAGCAGGTTGCCTTCGGGCTTTATTTCGATAACGGGTACCACTAATCAACAACACAAAAAATTAGTGGCAAGTTAAAAAGGGAAAATCTCATGTTTAAGAAGAATCTATTAGCGACGTCGATTATGCTGGCCCTAGCACCCGGTTTGGTCCTGGCTCAGGAGCAGGTTGAGGAAGAAGAACAAGCGCAGACCCAGGCAGAAATGGACGAAGTTATTGTTGTTCGTGGTACGCGCAGCAGTATGTCCGAAGCGTTGTCGCGCAAGCGCGAAAGTATTCAGTTAGTCGACTCAATTGTTGCTGAAGACATCGGTAAGCTGCCAAATAACAACGTGGTTGAGGCTCTGCAACATGTGGCCGGGGTCCAGGTTGGGACCCGTACCGCGGGTGAGTCAGCCGATATTCTAATTCGTGGTTTAGGTCAGGTGGTAACCACTATCAACGGGCGCAACGCGTTTACCGCCGCTGGGCGCAGCTTTGCTCTTGCAGATATCCCTGCCACCATGGTAGCGGGTCTGGATGTGTATAAAACCGTGTCTGCAGAGATGGCTGAAGGGGGCATTGGCGGGGTAATTGACGTCCGCACCCGTCGGCCTTTCGACTTTGAAGGCAGTCACGTAACGCTGACAGGTAAGGCAACGTACAGTGATCAGGCAGACCAAACCGACCCCAATTTGAGCCTGCTGGTAAGTAACCGCTGGAACACCTCAATTGGTGAATTCGGTGCGCTAGCCAACTTGTCTTACGTTGAAACCAACTACCGGGACGAGACAATCTGGACAGGTGCAGTATTTCCTTACGACGACAACGGCGTTCGTTTACCAAGCACGCCGGGTGAGGTATTGGCGACAGACGATCCAAGCTATAGCCTGTCCCGTGATGCTTTGGGTGCGGTAGACGACTGGGGTCAACGGCAACGTCCTGCGGCGAGCTTCTCTTTCGAATGGGCACCGAATAACACATCGTCTTACTACTTGGACGTCTTCTACACCGGCTATCGCCAGGAAAGCACCTCATCATTTTTATTCATCGGTGCGGACTCTCCGCAACTTGATGACTATGAATACGTCGGCGACACCAATGTGGTTTCTCGGGTGCGCAATGCGAACCCGTATGTGATGACCAGCTCGCAGGGCTTTGATAACAGCACCGACAGTTACCAGTACGCGCTGGGCGGGGAATGGAACCTAACCGACCGACTGGACATGCGCGCAGAAGCTGCGTATCAGCAGTCGAAGTACAAATCAGATCTACTAATACTAGATATCGTGCGTCCGGCGGATGAGCTGATTGCCACATTTAATAATGGCTCGGGGACGCCGAGCGTCGAATTAGTGGGTGCGGATATGACGGCGACAGACAATGTCGTCGCTGGTCCTTTCTTTGACGGCCGCGAAGAGTCTGAGGGTGACTCCACGACCCTGCGTGCAGATTTCGATTTCCACCAGCCGGTCGGGTTCATAACAAGCTGGCACTTTGGTAGCCGTTACGATTTACGTAACGCAACATCTAACAATGTGCAGATATATAACGCATTGCCGGACGTTATGGGGCAGCCGATACCGGGTGAACTGGACGGTCTGGTCGGTTTAACCCCAGGTGACTTTTTCAGTGGTTCGGCGACCTACCCTCGTCGGTGGTCAACACCGTCCAGTGATTTCATGTTGAATAATCAGGAACTGATGCGTGAGTATTTTACCGATTATTCAGGAGCACCGGCTTACGAGCCGACTGAGTTCTTTGATATTGAAGAAGAGTCTTTAGCGTTATATGGGCAAGCTCAGTTCCGGGCAGACATCGGCTACAACGTTCTGGACGGTGTCGTCGGTCTTCGCGTGGTGCGTACAGAGTCATCGCTAAAGGGCTATGAACTGATTGAAGACCCTGATGCAGGCTCTGTGGCAACGCTGCGCGATTACGATACCAACTCGACCGAGGTCTTGCCGAACCTGACGCTGCGCTATAACATCGACAGCGATATTCAACTGCGCTTTAACGCCAGTAAAACCATCACCCGCCCGGGTTTTGGTGACATGAATCCGGCGTTAACCCTGCGTCCACCGATTGCTGGTCAGGTTCAGATCGGTACTGGGGAAGGTGGGAATGCTGACCTCAAACCAGTGGAAGCGCTCAACTTTGATTTAGGTGCAGAATACTACTTCGGTGAAAGCTCAGCGATATACGCTACCTTGTTCTATCGCGATATCGATAACTGGATCCAGCCTACAACCATCAATGAAACATTCGACGAAGTTGTATATAACGTGACCCGCCCAACCAATGCTGGTAGCGGAGAGATGAACGGTGTCGAGCTGGGTGTGCAGTACTTCCCAGACGCCGTTCCAGACTGGCTGCAAGGTATCGGTGTGCAGGCAAGCTACACCTATATTGATTCTCACACCGAAAACGAAGACGGTGAAGAAGAGCCTATGCTGGGTGTCTCAGAAAACTCAATCAGCGCCGTCCTGGTGTACGAACGTGGGCCATTCTCAGCGCGCCTGTCGCATATCTACCGCGACGCGCACCTGGTCGACTTTAACTACACTGGCAACATGCCTGCAGGGGTACTGGCGCAAGCACTGCAATTTACTGATTTTTCAACCAGTTATGCAGTAAGCGACACCTTTACGCTGACCTTTGATGCAACCAATATCTTCGGCGAGAAGTATCAGGACTATTTCGAAGACCCCAACCTGTTTAACCGCGACACTCGCAGTTATTCAAAAACATACTCAGTGGGTTTCCGTTACAGTTTTTAAGCACTTAGCTTAGCAGGATAGGGAGTTTTTATGCGTTATATATGGAGCGGGATGGTCGGTGGTGTGCTGCTGAGTCTTTCAATGGCAGGTGTTGTGCTCGCGGGCAACCCTGTGATTAAAGACCGTTTCACTGCTGACCCCGCCACATTGGTCCATGACGGGCGGGTGTACCTATATGTTGGGCATGACGAAGCCGCCGAAGACGGCGACTTCTTCGTGCTACGTGAATGGTCCATTTATTCGTCTGACAACCTTAAGGATTGGACGTTAGAGGGGGCAGTGCCGCGTACCACATTCGACTGGGGAAAGAATGACACAGCCTGGGCCGCGCAAGCGATTGAGCGTGACGGTGATTTCTATTGGTATGTGACCGTGCTCAATGACGACCCTGACCCAGCCAAACAGGGCTTCGCCATAGGGGTCGCGAAGGCCGACAACCCGGTAGACGGCTGGCAGGACGCTATTGGCGAACCACTGGTTTCACCGGACATGACCCAGTCGCCGGAATTTATGGGCGACGAGCCGTGGGATAATATCGACCCGACCGTATTTATTGATAACGACGGCCAGGCATATTTGTACTGGGGTAACACTCACCTTTATTACGCCCGCCTGAAAGACAACATGGTTGAACTTGATGGCGATATTCATCAGGTCGAGATTCAAAACATGCCGGGTACTTTTACCGAGGCACCTTGGCTGCATGAGTACCAGGGGCAGTATTACCTGTCGTTCGCGATGAATTATCCTGAAGAGCTTGCCTACGCAGTAAGTGACTCGCCAGCCGGGCCTTGGGAATACCAGGGCCTTATTATGGACGTGCTGGACGATAGTGGTACCAGTCACCAGGCGGTACTGGAGTATGAAGACAAGTCTTACTTAGTTTACCACACTGCGGCGTTACCAACCGGTGGTAACTACCGCCGGTCAGTGTCCATTGAGCACCTGCATTATAATGATGACGGCAGTATCCAGAAAATCACCCCAACCGCCGTTGGTATCCATTATGAAGCCCGAAAGATTGAAGTGAAAAATGGGATCGGCATGATGTCGTATCAGAGTGATGATGCTGCATTTATAGCAACTGAAGCGGACGATACTTACCAGCAATGGCACCTTAATTCGCTGCAGGACAGCGAGCATACCCTGTCGTTTCAGCCGAACACCATGCCAGGGTTCTACCTTGCGAAGGTGGCTGGTGAACTGACCATACATAAGCACGACGGTAGTGATGAGTTCACCGCAAATGCCACATTTGAGCGCATTGATGGGTTGGCGGACAATCAGTGGAACTCTTACCGTTTGGTGGGTGATCCTGACAGTTACCTGATGCTAAAGGACGGGGAATTAGTCCTTGGGCACCCAATTTCTGCAGCAGAAAAAGCTGCGGCGACGTTTAGGGTCGTTGATTGATGGGCTGGGGAATGTGCTTGCCCAATATGCTACATTAGCAGTCTGAGCCCTGCAGCCAGCGACTACACCCATGCGAAAGACTGACAAAAAAACTGATCGCGAGATCATCCAGCAACTCACCCAAGTGTGCGAAGCCGCCAAGGACACGCACACTGGGTTTATCTGGCTCACCCATGAGGTAAACTACCAGCGTTTTCCACAAAGTTTGCAGGTGGTGCTGGTGTTTAATGACGACGTATCAGAAGCAGTCTTACTAAGCGAATTTCGCGACTTAATTCCTAAGGTGCAGGCGGCCCTTGAGCCGGTGATTGGTCAGGCACTGTCGGCTACACAGATTGAGGCTCGCCGCGAACACTTGTTGCATTAACCTAATCCCCTCGTTCGGTTACGAAACAGGTCGAAGAAACCCCATGAAAACCATCAAAGCAGGCACCTACAGGCATTACAAAGGCCCATTATATGAGGTCATCGACACCGTGCGCCATTCCGAAACCAACGAATGGTTGGTGCTCTATCGCCCACAATATGGTGAGCGCAAACTATGGGTAAGGCCGTACGATATGTTCGTGGAAACCGTTGAGGTGGATGGGCAGAGCGTTGCGCGTTTTGCATGGGTTTCTGAATAGCAGGAATGGTTGGCAAGTATATGGGTTTTATATCATGCTTGGTGCCTGGTTGCAGGCAACAACTGCTATCGTAACTAACCATCCCATCTCACGGAGTCGTCTATGTCGCTAACCCACGAAGCTGAGTTCAGTTGCCCTTATTGCATGGCGCCGAATTCAATTGAGATTGATCCGGTCAACGATGTGCAGCAACAGCAAATTGTGGACTGCCAAATCTGCTGTCAGCCAATTGAGCTGATGGTGGTAGAAGCGGCGGACGGTGAGTTTGAAGTCCTTGCCCGCACTGATGACGAGTAGCTTTTTGTCGAAGCGACTGGATCCCGTTTTAATTATTGCCTTAGCGCAGCTATTTGGTACCTCGCTGTGGTTTAGCGCGAACAGCGCGGGTAATGATTTAATGCAGAGCCTGCAGCTTACGCCGACGGGGATTGGTTGGCTGACCAGTGCGGTGCAGGCGGGCTTTGTGCTTGGTACTTTGGTGGTGGCGCTGTCGGGCATTGCGGATCGATGGCGGGCGAGCACGATATTTGTTGCCAGCGCGATTGCTGGGGCTCTGTTCAATGTGCTGTTTGCCTGGTTTGCTGATGGCCTTAGCAGCGCGCTCATTTTGCGGTTTCTGGTTGGCTTGTCGCTGGCGGGTATTTATCCGATTGGCATGAAACTGGTGGTGAGTTGGGCGCCTGAGCGCACCGGCGCTGCGCTGGCACAGTTGCTGGCGATGCTGGTACTGGGTACGGCGCTCCCCCATGGTTTGCGTGAAGTCGGTGCCGACCTGCCCTGGCAATGGATTATTACTGCTTCTTCTGTGCTGGCATTGTTTGCGGCGTTGCTCATTCATCTGTTGGGTGACGGGCCTTATGCGAATGGGCGATTTTCGGCGCCAACCAAAACTCAGGGAAAGCCGCTGGGGGTGTTGGACGCGTTCAGAATTCGTGGCTTTCGTGCCGCCGCGGTGGGCTATTTTGGCCATATGTGGGAACTCTATGCATTCTGGACCTTGGTGCCTTTGTTGCTGGCCCGCTCGCGACTGGTCGACAGCTACCCGATGCTGAGTATCTCGCTGATGTCGTTTGCGATCATTGCCATGGGCGCGATTGGTTGTTTGCTTGGCGGGTCGCTGTCTAAACGTGTTGGGAGCGCCCGGGTGGCGTTATCAGCGCTGGCCTGTTCGGGCATTTGCGCGCTTATTTTTGCATTGGGCTGGCGAGACTTGCCCACCTTGGTGCTGGCTATTTTGCTGCTGATCTGGGGGGCGTCGGTCAGTGCGGATTCACCTCAGTTCTCGTCCATGTCGGCACAAGCCTGCCCGCCGCAACTGGTTGGGACGGCACTGGCGATTCAGAACTCGATCGGCTTTGCCATCACCATGGTCTCCATAGCGGCAGCGATGGCGCTGTTTGAGCGCGTGGGTATTGATGCTGTCTGGTTACTAGTGCCAGGGCCCGTGCTGGGTCTGGCTGGCTATATGTATATTATGCGGCGTTGAACGCAGGAAGGTAGGGTGAAGAGTCGGTGGAGATGGAAAAGTAGCGGACTGCTGCCCGCTACGTCAATGTGGCGAGCTTAGAACGAGTATTTAATCGACGCTAAGGTGCCAGAAATGGAGTTTTCGAACTCAGTGTTAAGGAACGTTGGCTCGATATCTAAGTAAACCACTTCAATAGCGATGGTCAGATTTTCGTTGAACGCGTACTCACCGCCCAGCCCCCAGTAAATACTGTTTCCAGTGTCGCTGAAAGACAAAGATTCGCCACTACTGCTTTCAGTAATCGCAAATTCGGAATCCCAGAATGCAACGCCTACACGACCGAATAGCTGAACTGAGTCGCTGATAGGGTAGAAACCTGTGGCCCCTACTTTAAAAGCGCTGGTGTTAAAGGTTTCATTGAGCCCGGCTTCAGAATGCTCGTACTCGCCGAAATCAGCGTAGCTGACGTCAGCCGCAATGCGTGGCGTGAAGTTATATGATGCGCGCAGGTTAATTCCAGTACCGGACTCCTCGTTGGCGAAGCCTGGCGCTGATAAGTCCTGAGTGAAAACACCAACGCCTGCCTGAACTGAAAAGCCTTCTAAATTTTCATTGGCACTGGCTGTAGCGAATGCAGAGGCGGCTAAGATACTGGCTAACGAAGTGAATTGAACTAGTTTTTTCATGGTGGTCCCTTTATATAATTAAGTATGTCCTTGAAACTTACTCTTCTCCGAGAGTGGCTGGATTATATAAAATCAGTACAGTTAAGTTAAGTAAATTCGCATAGTTAGCAGGTGCTTACGTGTTTTTACCACTAGTTATAACGATACTGTATCGGCGAATGGAGGGCTGTATACGCCGCGGTCGTGACGAAACATGAGCGAAACATGAGTTCTGTTGAAATGAATGGTTGACTTAACTTCAGATGGGCGTAGTCTAGGCGTCGTTGGATAAGTAAATATTATTTTGATCTTCAATTCGTTGCACAATTATTCGTAATTATCTCCGTCCTGTTGTTTTAATCTTTGTTATTTCCTTTCCGAATTCCGCTCAGGCGTTAGTTTAAATATAAAATTAAATTTTAATTTAAAGCGCAGTGAGCTCACTTATTATATAAATTTCAGGATATTAATTATGTCTAATACTGTAACTGGTACTGTTAAATGGTTTAACGAAGCTAAAGGTTTTGGTTTTCTAGAGCAGCAAGGCGGCGCAGATGTGTTTGCACATTTCAGCGCAATCGCTAGCAGCGGCTTCAAAACTTTGACTGAAGGTCAAGCGGTTGAATTTACTGTTACTCAGGGTCCTAAGGGTCCTCAGGCAGAAAACATCGTAGCTGTGTAATTATTCGAAGTAGTCGCCGTTCGCGGTAAACTACTTCAATAGATTACGTTGCTAAAAGCGCACCTTCGGGTGCGTTTTTTTATGCCTGTCACTTTATTTTGCCCCCTGAATTCAACTATAGTTTTACCTCTTCCTCATTCTGGAGCCTGCCGCCATGAACAACTAAGCCTGTACACATGCTTTATGTAACCAGGGTTAGTGGGTTAGCCTCACTCAGGCTTTACCCCGCCCCGCGTTCACCATCTTTACGGTAACCGGAGGCGTCATGACAATCAGTGCGCAATCAATTTCTTTGCAATGGAGCGACGGCAGCGTTGCTTTCAGCGATATCAATTTTACCTTGTCGCCGGGCTTTCATGCTCTGGTTGGCCGCAACGGCTGTGGCAAATCAAGCTTGTTGCGGGTCCTGGCGGGCGATGCGGCACCACCAACCTTGTTGCCAACGACGGGCGCGGTACACCGTACTGGCAGCGTGGGTTTTGTCAGTCAGAATGATCAGCCGACAGACGCGAGTATTGCGGACTACCTGAACGCGACGCCGTTGTTAGCAGCGCTACAGCGTATTGCGCAGGGTCGCGTTAACGACGCTGACTTTGAGTTGGTCGGCGACCACTGGACCTACAGCGATGATCTGCGGCAACAGCTGGAGGCACTCAAGTTATGGGACCCGGCCAGTGGCTTTGACAAAAAAGTGAATCAGCTTAGTGGTGGTGAGCGTACCCGGCTGCGCTTATTTCAGGCTTTTAATCCTGCATTGAATGGGAATCCAGTTAATCTGCTTCTGGATGAGCCGGGTAATCACCTGGATACGCAGGGGCGTACCTGGCTACTGCAGCAATGCAAAAAATTTGTGGCTCAGCCGGGTCATTGTTTACTGCTGGTGAGTCACGACCGTAGTTTGCTGGACCATGTGGAAAGCGTGAGCGAGCTGACTAGCCTCGGCTTGCAGCGGTTTGAAGGCAACTACAGTGCCTATAGCGAGCTGGCTGGTTTGCAGGCTGCAGCAGTTGAGCGTCAGTTGCAGGATGCGGTGAAAGACAAGAAGCGGGTGCAGCAAAAACTGCAGCGGACCCGCGAGAAAGCCGAGAAACGCCAGGCCAAAGGCAAAGCGGACCGCAGCAAAGGCGGCCAGGCCAAAATAATGCTGGATTTTGCGAAAGAGAATTCACAACAAAGCGCGCGGGCACGCTCAACGCAAATGGAGCGGCAACAGAGCCAGGCGGCCGAGCGCTTAACAGATGCCCGGCAACGTCTTGCGCTGATGCAGGATGTTCAGTTTCAGCTGCCAGGCGAGCGTTCAGGTGCACATGAGCCGCGTAAAAGGCGGCTCCTTAGTTGTGAGCAGTTGGTGTTGCCCTATGGGTCGCAGCGGCCAGTTACATTCACGCTGGCGCCCGGTGATAAAGTTCGACTGCTGGGGCTTAATGGCAGTGGCAAGTCGACCTTACTGAATGTGTTGACGCAACGGCTGAACCCTTTGTCTGGTTCGCTGGCATTGAATACCGGCGTCCATTTGCTCGATCAGAATTTTTCGCTGGTTGATCCTGCGCGGACGGTGCTGGATAACCTATTGAACTACTCGCCGCAGCCGGGCAAGGTTACGACCCTGACTACCACGGCCGCCCGCACAGCCTTAGCACAGGCGGGCTTAATGGCGGACGCGGTTGACCGACCCGCGGGTTACCTAAGCGGTGGCGAAACGATGAAGCTGGCGATGCTGATGGTGACGTTGCAGGCTGAGCCCGGGTTATTGCTTTTCGATGAACCGGATAACCACCTCGACATTCAGGCGCGGCGGCAACTGGCTCAGGCTATTCGTGGCTACCCCGGGGCGTTGCTCGTGGTCAGTCACGACGACCATTTTGTTGAGGACGCAGGTGTCAGCGAGCACCTGGAGCTGGCGCTCTAGCCTATTAGCTACCGTTCAGTGCCGACTTAATGCTGTTGGCGAAGGCGACCAGTTTTTCTTTCATGGTTTTCTTCACTTTCACTTCTATAGAGCCCAGCACTGACCAGCCTTCGATAGAGATGGTCGGTGCCTGACGGCCACCCATTGAGGGCGCACTGTTTTCGCTTGAGCTGATGATGCTGGTGATCCGGCTTGAGACATTGACATGCTCCGGCACAAAAATTTCCACCGAGCTGAGAATGTTCGATACCTGAATAACCACATGCTGATGTTCAAACACGGCATCGGTGAGATCCAGCGTTAGTGAGCCTATGCCGCAGATTAAGTGCAGTTCTTTAGGCACTGTCCACTGGCCGTCGCGTTCATTGCTGCTCAGTATGGACACAATGCGTTCTTCGGTTCGTTCGCCGGCAGCACGGTAGTTCGGAGTGAACTGACTGTCTTTATAGCGCTCGTATTCGTTGTCTGCTTCCAGTGGCAGGTCAGTAACCAAATCCACCAGTGGCTGGTGAGCGTCGGCGTTGCTAGCGTCATCCAGGCGTCGTTCAAAGGCCTCGGCAGAAATGATCCCGTGGCTATAATTTACAATGAGCTTGTCGATGGTTTCTTCGCGAACCTGCTCGATCGGTCTGTCTTCTAGTTTGACTGGCATCTCGGTCTCTCATATGCGTGTTGGTTATCCTGAGTATAACCTGCAAGCAAGAATCGAGCCTCAATGTAACTATCTGATAATTAAGGAATTAAACTCATGCAGCTAGCTCAGCGTTAATAAATTGTACTAACAATTGGTGAAAACACCAATTTGCTGGCCAGTTCATTCACTATGCCTGGTTGAGCTTATCGAGCAGCTGCGCGAGGGTCTTAAGTTCGTCCTGGTCCAGTGTCGGGAAGGCGCACAGTACTTGTTCGGGCAGGTTGCTAGCTTGGTCAGCCAGAGCTTCGCCTGGTTCCGTCAGGTGCACCACACGCTGGCGTTTGTCGTCTTCGCCGGGGCGCACGTCAATCAGATTCTTATCGGTCAGCTTTTTGACCATCAGCGATAAAGTGCCGGCATCAATACGGGTGCGCTCGCTTAATTGGCTGAGGGTTATCTGATCCTGTTGCCACAAGGCCATCATCACCACATATTGCGGGTATGTCAGCTGCAAGGGCTCGAGCAGAGTGCTATACACCTTGTTGAGATTGTGGTTCGCCATGTAAATACGATGGCAAAGCTGGTTGTCGAGCAGCAACTGGGGATGGCGCATATGAACTCCTTTTAACGATACCAATGAGAATACTTTGCATAAAAAGTATTTGCAAATTGGAAGATAGCTGCTATATATTTTGTATGCAAAGCATTTTACTGGCGCTTGTGCCTTACGTTAGTGCCTTACTTTAACGTCGTACTCTAGCGCCTTACTTCAAGTGAACAACCGAGGAGAACTCTATGAACAAGTTAAAAGAAACCGTATATACAGCGAAAGTCACCAGCAAAGGTGGCCGCACTGGTGAATCAGCGTCGGATGACGGGCGTTTAAAAGTGTCGTTGTCGACGCCGAAAGAAATGGGCGGTGACGGTGGTCAGGGCACCAACCCTGAGCAGCTGTTCGCGGCGGGTTATTCGGCCTGCTTTATGGGCGCAATGAAGGCCGTTTCGAGCAAGGTTGGGGTTAAAGTACCAGATGACACCTCAATTGACGCTGAAGTGAAATTTGGCCCTATCGAGCAAGGCTTTGGCATTGCTGTTGAAATGAATATTTCATTGCCGGGCGTGGATAAAGCCGATGCGGAAAAACTGGTCGAAACCGCGCATCAGGTATGCCCATACTCAAACGCCACCCGCGGCAATATTGAGGTTAAGCTGAACGTCGCTTAGTCGTTGTCGGGGTTAGCGTCGAGCGCATCCCAGTAGGGAGGGTCACCAAAGTAACCGTCGATGAAGTCGATAAAGTGACGTACTTTGCTGGCCACCAACTGGCGGTGCGCATAGACCGCGTATAAAGCAATAGGGCTGGGCGCCTGCTCAGTCAGTATCACCTTCAACTGACCCAGCTTTATCGCCTCGCTGGCGATAAAGCTGGGTTGTAACACAATCCCGGCCCCAGCGATGGCGGCGGCAGTCAGTACGTCCCCGTTATTACTTACCAATGGATAATGCTCTTCAGCCGGGCTGCCCGCGGGATTCTGAATCTGGCTGTCATCGGAGTAGGTGTAACGCAGGAATCGATGGTCATTCAGCGATTCAATACTATCCGGCTCTCCGTGCTCAGCCAGATACGCTGGCGACGCGCAGTACAGAAGGTGGATGGGTGCAATGCGTTTGGCAATCAGTGACGAGCTTTTTAGCCGGCCAATGCGCAAGGCAATATCAAAACCCTCTTCAATAATATCGACTTTCCGATCATTCAGCTGTAAATCCACGCTGAGCGCAGGGTTGGCTTGCTGAAAATCGGCCACCACAGGGGCCAGATGGCGGATAGCAAAAGAGACTGGCGCACTGATACGCAAGGTGCCCCGAGCCTCGCTCTGCAAGTCACTGAGCTGACATTCCATGTCCTCAATATCGTTGAGCACCTGCTGGGCACGTTGGTAATACTGCAAACCCGCTTCGGTCAGGTGGATGCGCCGCGTGGTGCGGTTCAGCAAACGCACCCCCAGATGGGTTTCCAGTTGGCTAACGTATTTACTTACCAGCTGCGGTGAGATGTTGAGGCGATCGGCGGCCTGAGTAAAGGACCCTTCGCTGACGACGCTGGCGAACGTCTGCATGGCCTGGAGTCGGTTCATAAAACAAATCAACCTCAATTATCAATGTAGTGTTGTTAATAATACAATAAAAAGCATCTTAATCTACCTAATCACCAGGAGTAGAGTATAACTATCGCCAGTCAGGCATATTACTTACCCCATACTTACTTTAAAAACGATTGATTAGGAGAGAACAATGAACACACAACGCTTACACAAACTATTCGCCTCGCACGCCGGAACAGCTGCCTTATTGCTGCGGGTTCCGGTTGGAATAATTCTGGCTGCCCATGGCGCTCAGAAGCTGTTTGGCTGGTTTGGCGGTCATGGGTTAGCTGGTACCGCAGAATGGATGACAAGCATTGGTCTGCAACCGGGCTTACTGATGGCGTTACTTGCCGGTGGCGCGGAATTCTTTGGCGGCCTGGCCTTGATTCTGGGCTTATTGACTCGCCCTGCGGCATTGGTATCTGCCGTGACTATGGTGGTGGCAATTTTCAGTGTCCACATCGACAATGGTCTGTTTATGGCAAATGGCGGCTATGAATTTGCGCTGACCTTGCTGGCAGCAACCGCGGCGTTAACCTTGCAGGGCGGTGGTCGTTTTGCCCTGGATAACGTGATCGCAGGCAAGCTGCAGTAAAGCTCATACAGCACGGCGTGTAGCCGTGCTCCTTTTCTCAACCAAGGTGCATGACATGCAAACGCATACCCGTACTCATACCCAGGGGACGCCCGGTGTTTTGTATATTTCTCATGGTGGTGGCCCGTTGCCGTTACTGGGTGACCCGGCTCATCGCGAATTGGTAGTGCAACTTAAAGCCATAGCGAACGAACTGGTGAAGCCCTCCGCGATTCTGGTTATCAGCGCTCACTGGGAAGCCACCGTGGCGACGGTTACCGGCAGTGCTCAGCCTGAGCTACTCTATGACTATTCCGGGTTCCCTGCTCAGTCCTACCAGATCAAATACCCTGCCCCCGGCTCCCCGGCGCTGGCAGAACAGCTACAGGCGGCATTACAACAAGCTGGTATGGCGTGCGACCTGGATACCCAACGCGGGCTGGATCACGGGGTTTTTGTGCCGCTGAAAATTATGTATCCACAAGCGGACATTCCTGTGGTGCAACTATCACTGCTTAACAGCCTCGACGCGCGCACCCATATTCAACTGGGGCAGGCCCTGCAGCAGCTGGATCTGGAGAATGTGCTAGTGGTGGGCTCAGGTTTCTCGTTCCATAATATGCGCGCTTTTAATGCTCCGCAGTCGGATGATAGCAATCGGCGCAATCAGGCGTTCGAGGACTGGCTCAAGTATACCTGTGTCAGCCCTGAGCTGAGTGAAGTGCAGCGACTTGAACGACTGATTAACTGGGAGTCCGCCCCGGAGGCCCGTTTTTGTCATCCGCGCGAAGAGCATTTGCTGCCGTTGCATGTCTGCTACGGACTTGCCCAGAGGCGGTGTGGGCACTATCAGTCAGCCACCGTACTGGGTAAGCAGGCGGGAATGTTCTATTGGCCCGCCGTGGCAGCGACGGGCCTTAGCCAAGGCTAACGAACCAAATGCCATTCTGTCTGGCGGCCAGCGGCGTAGACTACCCGCTCGCCGTCAAAGTAGGCAGTTTGTTCGAGCATAATCTGAATAGTCTGGTTATCCCATTCTGGTAATGGCTGTCGAATATTGCCTTCAATGGCGTACGCGGTGTTGGGGTGCAGCGGCCAGTCACCATTGACGGCGGTAGGGCCCTGATTATCCCACATCTCAATGGTGGGGCCCGGTGCATGGCCAAACAGGCCGATCGGGTGGGTATAGGTGCTGCTGGTAATGCCCTGACGTTCACTTTCAGCGCGGGTTGCGGCGAGGATGTCGTTGCCACTGCGACCGCTCACAAATTCACTGGTCAGAATATCTTGCCACTGATTACCAGTCCGCAATGCGGTTTTTAATCCGGCTGGTGCGTCGTTTTCGTGGTTACGTAAAACATACGCCATCTCCTGCGTATCGGTGCACATCTTCAGGTAACAGATGCCAACGTCGGTATGCAGTACATCACCGCGCTGAATCACACCGCGACCGTTACTGCAAAAAGGCATGTCGTCGCTGCATTGGTTGTGCTGGCGCTGAAAAGTGACATAAGGCATGAACCAGGCGGGCAGGTTCAGATCGGCAAAGCGCTGACGGATATACCAGGCAACATCGTCGGTGGTGGTAGCCCCCGGCGTTATGACCCTGCTGCTAAAGGCTTCGGCGATAACTCCCCGTGCTAAGCCAACCGCCTGTGCATAGACATCAAGTTCTGCCTGAGTACGGGTTTCCAGCCAGCGCACCGTAAGCTGTTCAGCACTGGTCAGGCGTGGATGGTAAGACTCAGGCAATGCATCCAGTAAGCGCTGGTGAAGGGCCTTGGTCAGGCCATCAGCTTCCGGCCAGTGGGTCGATACGTTAATCCCAATCTGGGCGGGATCTTTCTGCTCAATCAGACTTGCCAGTGCCGCCCATTGCTCGTCCAGATCGCCACCCGACCAGGCAGATTCATAAGGGCCGCCAAGCGGGTAGGTATTCACCGACAAGCGTTCGATGGTACCGTTTTCTGTCCTGTTAAATACCAGCATGGTGGTGCGGCGGGCAGCGAACGTTGGTTGTGGCACTAAGCTGAAGTAGACCGGATCTTCCGCGTATTCGCGGTTAATCACCAGCCACATATCAAGCCCGGCTTGCTCCATTAACGGTGGCAACAATTGCTCCAGGCGTTGGTTCAGGATGGTGTTTTCCGGCTCAATGCGGTCGCGGAACGGGAGCACTGCGAATTCCTCAGCGGATGCAATGACCCTACCCTGAGTGGCGGGCTCTTGCTGAGCCTGGGCAGGGGTAAACAGGGTGCTAATGATCAGTATCACCAGCAGAGCAACAACGATGGCGAGGAACGTTAAAACGCCGTGCTTGTAGACGCGCTGATCTTTTTTATTAGTTTTCATAGCCTGTCCTGTGGTTATAAACGGCCAGCGCTGTCAGCTTTCTTCCAGCCGCTGAATCTCGCGCCACAGTTGGTCCGCCTGCGCAGACAGCTGTGAATGAGCGCGAATATCGCCATTGCGTTGTGCCTGCATGGACTTTTCCTGCAATGCAGACAGCTCTTTACGTAATTTACTGGTCGGGTTTTTCTTAAACCATCCAAACATACAAACCTCTTGGTAGTCTTGGCAACTATTTAATCTCGGTACGTATCTTACGCAGCCGGGTAACGAACAGATCCCTCTAAGCCTGTGATAACCTTATCGGGACGTACAAACATCGGCTAAATGGAAGTCAGCAATGAATCGAGTAGTGATAACGGGCGCCTTGAGCCTGCTGGTGACGGCTTGTGCCCAGGACACAGGGACGAGCGCCGTAACGGATGACGCTGGCGAGGCTCGCGTTGTCGACCAAGCCCTGGTGGCGCAAGGCAAGCGCGAATTTATTCGCTGCGTAGCCTGCCATTCAATGAACGCCAATGGCCGGGCGATTTCGGGGCCTCATCTGGAAGGGATTATCGGCCGTCAGTTTGGTGATGTCGAAGGCTGGCAGTTTCCGCAGCATCTTTCCGAGCATGATTTTGTCTGGACAGAATCACGCATGGATAACTGGCTGCAGGACCCGCAAGCCATGGTGGATACCATGTGTCTGCCATTTACCGGGCTTTCCAGTGAGCAGGCGCGGGCGGCGCTTATTGCTTACATGAAAAACCCGAACTAATTAGGCTCTAGCCGAAAACATTAGCCAAATACAGTAATGGTCTGCCGGCTAATTGCCACCAAATTACCGTCTTCGTCCCAGATATTGGCATGGGTATGGCCATAACCGTCGGCAGCATAGTCGATATAGGCGACATACTGCCACCAGCTGCGAGTAGTGCGGTGGCTGGGCAAAGGCTCGGGGAACTCAATCGTCCAGGTCAGAGAACTGGCCGGCGCCGGATGCTTCAGATGAGGCAAAACGGCCGGTGGCCAGGCATCGACCAGGCCGAGGAATAAACCGATATCGATCGGCTGGTCTTCTTCGGCATAGCGCATCCAGCCGCCGAATTCACGCTCTGGCTGGTTGCTAAAAGGCATCGCGCCAACATTGAGACGGTACTCATAATGCCGGGCGAACTCAGGCACCAAATCTGAACGCGGCATATCCGCCCCCTGTTCACGCGAGGGAACGGGAGAGGCCGGGGTGTCGGTTACCCGTACCACTGAATCGCGTGAACGGCCAAAGGTTAACAGGGCGCTGAGTCCGACCTGACCTTGCTGCTCAATGTCGACGCTGACCTGGGTTACATTTTTACCCTGCCGCAAAATCCGCCGCTTTAATACCACAGGACCCACCGCCAGCGGGCCGACAAACGAGACTGTCATCGCCCGGATAGCTTGCCCTGTTTCGACACCATTGAATCCGTGTTGATAGGCAATGGCTGCACCGAACCCGCCGAAGAAGGCACGGCCCTGTGACCAGCCTGGGGGTAACTCAATGGTCTGTTCGGCCTCGTCTGAAAGCGCATTTAAGGTGGCTGTGAACTGCATTCCTTTAAACTGCATTCCTTTGAATTGCATTGTAAATTCCCGTTAATTACTGAACCATAAAACTGCCTGATTGTAGCCAGCATCAACAGCTCTGACCAGAGTGCCTGGCTAGAACTCCAGCACGATCTTGCCAAAGTGACCGCCTTTTTTCTGCAGAGCGAATGCATCGGCCAGATTCTCCAGCGCAAATGTCTGGTCGATGACCGGCTTGATGGCGGTGCTTTCAAGTGCGCGTATCATCGCCAGTTGCTGTGCGCGGTTGCCGACAATCAAACCATGCAGCTTCTGTTGACGGGCCATTAATGCGACCGTGGGAACCTCACCGGAAATCCCGGTCAGCACACCGATCAGTGAAATATGACCACCGATTCGGGTGGCTTGAATGGATTGTGTCAGGGTTGCCGGACCGCCAACTTCAACCGTGTGATCAACGCCTCGACCAGCGGTCAGCTCACGTACTTTGTCGCCCCAGTCCGGGGTGGTTTTGTAGTTGATCACATGATCAGCACCCAGGCTTTGCACCCGTTTCAATTTTTCATCCGACGACGACGTCGCAATCACCGTCGCGCCCATCGCTTTGGCGAGTTGTAAGGCAAAAATGGAAACCCCACCGGTGCCCAGAACCAGTACTGTGTCGCCTGCTTTTAACTGGCCATTCACCACCAACGCACGCCACGCGGTCAGCCCTGCAGTGGTTAAGGTGGCGGCTTCAGCAAAGCTATAGCCTTGTGGCGCGCGGGTAAACGCAGTTGCAGGGCGCACCACATATTCACAGGCGAAGCCATCAATGCCATCGCCAGGCGTGGTGGAAAAGTCAGCTATCTCCGGCTCGCCATCGAGCCACTCAGGAAAGAAGGTGGAAACCACGTGGTCACCTGGCTGGAAATCACTGACTCCGTCGCCGACCGCTTCAACTACGCCAGCGCCGTCTGACATTGGGATCCGCCCATCCGCTGCTGGCATCTGTCCGAGTGCCACGCCGAGGTCATGAAAATTAAGCGAGCTGGCATGTATACGTACCCGGATTTCGCCGCGACCAGGTTGGCCAGGATCATCCAGCTCGACCACTTTTAAGTTGTCCAGGCCACCCGGTTTCTGCAGTTGAATCGCTTTCATAACACACTCCTAATTTGATACATAATTCTTCAGGTCATTCTTCAAGTCATTCATCGATGCCCTTGAGCTTAAACTAATAGTCGCCGCAGTGTTAGTTAACCAAAATGTAATAAACCGATGAATTCAATCTGTTTTTCCAATCGATTATGCATTTCTTAAATGGATTTATAACTTTATAGTAAGCAGGCTTAACAATCTCTCTCATATGTCAGAGGAACCAAACTATGCTTAAAACAAAAAAAACGGCGCTTGCTGCGGTTGCAGTAGCTATGTCAGCAATGCTGGCATCTGCGCCAGGATTTAGTTCCGGTAAGCCGGCATCAGGCAATTTCTGGTGGCCAGAGCAACTGGACCTGGCTCCTTTACGCCAACACAGTGTCGAGTCGAACCCGCTTGGGCCTGACTTTAACTATGCAGAAGAATTCAAGAAACTTGATCTGCAGGCGGTTAAAGCCGATATCGAAGCACTAATGACAGATTCTCAGGACTGGTGGCCAGCTGACTACGGTCATTACGGTCCTTTCTTTATTCGTATGGCATGGCACAGCGCCGGTACTTATCGTGAATACGATGGTCGTGGTGGCGCCGGTGGTGCTCAGCAGCGTTTTGAACCGCTTAACAGCTGGCCGGATAATGTTAACCTGGACCGCGCTCGTCGCCTGCTTTGGCCAATTAAAGAAAAATATGGTCACTCGCTTTCATGGGCCGACCTGATGGTTCTGACTGGTAACGTGGCCCTTGAATCAATGGGCTTCCCTACATTTGGTTTCGCTGGTGGTCGTGAAGACCAATGGCAGGCAGATATCACCTATTGGGGAATGGAAAAACAATGGCTGGGTCACGAAGAACGTTACAGCGGTAGCGATGAAGGTGAGCGTGAACTGGAGCGTCCTCTGGCGGCGACCGAGATGGGGTTAATCTATGTAAACCCTGAAGGACCGAACGGTAACCCTGATCCTTTGGCGGCGGCGGAAGATATTCGTGAAACCTTCGGCCGTATGGCAATGAATGACGAAGAAACCGTTGCTCTGATCGCAGGTGGTCACACCTTCGGTAAAGCACACGGCGCGCACAAGCCAAGTGATTGTTTAGAGCGTGAACCGGCGGCTGCTGATATTGAAGATCAGGGCTTAGGCTGGGTTAACACTTGTGGCAAAGGGAACGCTGAAGACACTATCACGTCAGGTCTGGAAGGCGCATGGTCGGCCAACCCGATTGCCTGGACCACGCAATACCTGGACAACCTGTTCGGTTTTGAATGGGAAATGACCCGTAGTCCGGCTGGCGCTATCCAGTGGATCCCGGTTGATGGGCAGGGTTCAACACTGGTTCCTGATGCGCACCGCGACGGCGTGCGTCACGCACCAATTATGTTTACTACCGATATTTCACTACGTGAAGATCCGGCGTACCGTGAAATCTCAATGCGTTTCAAAGAGGACCCGGCTGAGTTCGAAGATGCTTTCGCTCGTGCCTGGTTCAAACTGACCCACCGTGACATGGGCCCTCGTGCTCGTTACCTCGGCAGCGAAGTTCCTGAAGAAGCGTTAATCTGGCAGGATCCTATTCCTGAGCTTGAACATGATCTGGTCAATGCACGCGATATTCGTCGCCTGAAGTCTGAAATTCTTGACTCTGGCCTGACTGTGCCTGAAATGGTACGCACTGCATGGGCGTCGGCTTCGACGTTCCGTGGTAGTGATATGCGTGGTGGTGCAAACGGTGCTCGCATCCGTCTTGAACCACAAATTAACTGGGAAGCGAATAACCCGGACGAGTTAGCTCGTGTTCTGGAAACGCTGGAAGGCATTCAGACTGAGTTCAACAACCGTCGCGGCAACCGTGGCATTTCCCTGGCAGATCTGATTGTACTGGCTGGCGCTACTGCGGTAGAAAAAGCAGCGAGCGACGCAGGCTATGACATTGACGTTCCTTTTGAACCAGGTCGTGCGGATGCACTGGCCGAGCAAACCGACGTCGACGCGTTCAACATGCTCAAGCCTGATGCCGATGGTTTCCGTAACTACTACAGCGAAGATGCCCGTGTATCGCCTGCAGAAATGCTGGTTGATAAGTCTAACCTGCTGACCTTAACCATTCCTGAAATGACGGTACTGGTTGGTGGCTTGCGTTCACTGGATGCGAATACAGGTGGTGCGCAGCACGGTGTTTTCACTGACCGTCCTGGCCAGCTTAGCAACGACTTCTTTGTAAACCTGGTCGATATGTCTACTCGTTGGGAAAAATCTGACGACGAAGACGGTATCTTCAACGGGTATGACCGCAGCAGCGGTGAGCTGAAGTGGACTGCGACCCCAGTTGACCTGATTTTCGGCTCCAACGCAGAATTGCGTGCTACCGCTGAAGCCTATGCGGTATCTGGTGTGGAAGAGAAGTTCGTGAACGACTTTGTCAGCGCCTGGACTAAGGTAATGCAGTTGGACCGTTTCGACCTGCGGTAACAGCAAGTAGGCTTTAACTGATACTAGATAGTCAATGCGACGGCGACCTGAGGGTCGCCGTTTTTTTTATGCTTGGTTTTTTATAGTTGGTAGTTACCATAATAGTCACCCACCTGGCGGACAAAGTTGTCCAGTTGTGCAGCTGGCAGGTCATTCACGCCGC
The DNA here is from genome assembly GCF_003986975.1 of Aliidiomarina soli. Lineage (GTDB taxonomy): Bacteria > Pseudomonadota > Gammaproteobacteria > Enterobacterales > Alteromonadaceae > Aliidiomarina > Aliidiomarina soli. The sequence goes on from NZ_PIPO01000004.1 coordinate 181,018, forward strand.
CGGCACCGGCACGGCCGCCTCCATTGAATGCGCTGCAGAGCTGGTTGGCACCGCTTAAATGATGCTGTGGGGCGCGTAAGCTAATAGTCAGCGATTCGCCTTGCCGTTCGCTGTAAGGATTCTGCGTCGCAACGACAATCGCCTTGTCGGGGTGACGCCGGGCGAGCAGGTTGGCGAAACTGCCACTAATACGACGTCCCCAGGGTTCGCCCCCGAGGTCTACCAGCATTGTATGGCTGGTAGAGAGGCCGGGCTGGGTTTGTTCCGCCCGGGCCATGTCATCGGTAAAGCCCTGATCGAGTAGCTGGTAGGCGGAGCTATTGTCGTCGATAACCGCAAACGGACTGTCGTAGTTGCAAAGCTGCTGATAAAGATCAGCCGGGGACAGGTGTAAGTCACTCATCTGAGCGCCGTAACTGTTGTAATTCACCAGCCAGCCCAACCGTTGCAGCTGATTTTGCTGGGCTGGCGACAGGCCCTGTTCGATGGCGAGTTGAGTGGCAACCGTATCGAGGTTATCACCATAGGCGGCGGCTAGAGCCCACAGCCGATGTTGCCCCTGTAGCAGCCTGTCGACCAGCAATCCGGTACAGACGCTGGCCCCGGTTTCGATCAGGGTGTGTAGTTTAGGGTGGGTAAAAAGCTGTTCGCTGTGGTGGTGATCACAATAGAAGACTGCAGCCACCTCCTCGATACAGGCCTGCAGCGCCTGACTATTTTTATCAAAGGGCAGATCGAACAGGTTCAGTTCAGCCGTGGCTAAGTCGTTAGCGGAAACCTGTTGCAGCAGAGCGTGGTCGCGCTTTACCCCGGTGACCAGCATGTGCGTGTCTGCCTGCTCTGGCAGCGGGTGCGCCTTACGCCATTGCAGCAGCGCAAAAATGCCGTCGGCGTCGCCGTTAAAGATATCAATTACCATGCAGGTTCCCGGGTGAATCAGTCTGACACATAGAAGCGACCTTTAAGATCGGCACGAAGATGCTCCAGTGTCTGGTAATCGCCAGAAAAATAAGCCATCCCAGCCTGACGATGTATACCATTGTCGGCTTGATCACTATGACGGTTTGCTATGTCTTCGAGTTTAAGCCCAAACGCTGTAGTAAAGCGTTTAATGTCGTCGTTAAAGATCTGCTCCAAATCTTCGCGTTCGTAAGCACCAACCAGGAAGGGGACAGCGACCTGGTTTGCCCGCTTTTCGACCAGTAGATTATGCTCAGCGAAAAATGCCACAATCGCCTCCAGACTACCCGGCGCATAGTCGTCAAAATAGGGTGCTGGGGCACCTTTAGAATGCGCCATTTGAGGGGCGTTGGCACTCGCTGATAGTGGCAATACCAGAGCGGCGCAAAGTATCCAGGCTGGTTTGATGACTATTGGCATTGTCTCTCCTTGTATTACAGGCTTCGGTATATGTCGAGCACGCCGTTAATGACGAACTGAACGGCCAGTACTGCGAGAATGATACCAAAAATACGGGTCACAATTTCTTTCCCTGTCTCACCGAGGTATTTAACCAGCGAATGAGAGTAAATCATACCGAAGTAGCAGGTAATGGTGGTGATAAGAATTGCCAGGAAGACAATGGATACATGCCAGACCGTGGGTGCTTCGCTGGTCAGAATCATCACTGTGGCAATCGAGCCGGGGCCACTTATGAATGGAATAGCGAGCGGAATGACGCTGATATCATTGGCGATCTTGCCATCCCCGTGCGGGTCGTCACCGGTGACATCTTCAGCTTCATCCTGGCCTTTACGAATCATCCCCATCGCGATGCCGAAAAGAATCAGGCCGCCGGCAATCCGAAACGCCTCAAGGGTGATGCCGAATAGCTTAAAGATCACTCCGCCGAGCAACGCAAAGGTAATAAAAATGCAGGTGGCGATGGTCGTAGAGCGTCGCGCCGTGGTTTTTATGGTGGTAATGGAGGCTCGTGGTAAGAGCGACACAAAAATAAAAGCGGTGGTAAGCGGGTTCACAATAACAAATAAAGCGGCGATGGTGACGGCGAGGTATTCAATAAGTCCGTTCATGGTGCTCCCTGTGGAGTTGTTGTAAGTCGTTTTTCGGTCTGCTTTCGCGGCGGTTTTTATGGTATAGAAAACGTACAGGTAAAGTTCAAGATAATGAGGCCATTCTTGCTGCGGCATAGGGCCAGCACGAAGCGGTTGCGGCGACTGTCGAAAACCATCTAAATGGCACGACTAGGACTACGACGCTCAACTTCAAACGAGGAATAACCATGAAATATCTATGTTTAGTCTATGCCAATGAAAATGATCTGCATTCATTACCGGAAAGTCCGCACGATAGTGAGTGCCATGCTTATGCCAGTAAGGCAGCGGAACGCGGTATGTTGATTGCCGGGCAGGCTTTACAGCCGGTGGCGACTGCGACTACGGTCAGAGTTCGTGACGGGCAGGCGACGGTGACTGACGGTCCGTTCGCGGAAACCAAAGAACAACTGGCTGGTTTCTATATGATAGAGGCGCGGGATCTGAACGAAGCCATAGCATTTGCCGAGAAAATCCCTCCGGCTCGGGTGGGTTCTATTGAAGTGCGGCCGGTACGTGAGCTGGATGTTTAACCATGCCGGTACCTCCTGTTGCTGATATTCCGTCTTATGTGGATGCTTTATACCGGCAACAGTCAGGGCGGGTTCTGGCGACCTTAATTCGTCTTTTGGGGAGTTTTGAAGCGGCTGAAGAGGCTTTGCAGGAAGCCTTTTCGGCCGCGCTGAAACAATGGCCACGCGATGGCATTCCGGAAAAGCCGCGTGCCTGGCTTATTTCTACCGGCCGCTTCAAAGCCATTGACAGAATTCGGCAGCAACAGCGGCATCAACAATTACTAAGTCAAAACGGCGATGAAGCAAGGGTAACCTCCGAACTGGATCTGGAAGAGACTGATTATATTGAAGATGACAGCTTGCGACTTATGTTTACCTGCTGTCATCCCGCGCTGTCCGAGCATGCCAGAGTGGCTCTCACATTGCGTGAAATCTGCGGGCTGACCACCGAAGCTGTTGCCAGCGCATTCCTGACCCAGCCATCGACGCTGGCTCAGCGTATTGTAAGGGCTAAACGAAAAATAAAAGACGCCAATATTCCCTATGAAGTCCCTCAGGGAGCTGCACTAGCGGCGCGGCTGGATGCGGTGTTGCAGGTTATTTACCTGGTCTTCAATGAAGGGTATTCAGCGTCGACCGGGAACCGGCTGCTACGCCCCGACCTGATGGCTGAGGCAATCCGCCTCGGCCGTTTAGTGGCGAACCTGCTGGATGAGCCTGAAGTGAAAGGACTGCTCAGCCTGATGCTGTTTCAGGCGTCCCGACGCCGTGCCCGGACTGACCACAACGGGGACCTCATCCGGCTGCATGATCAGGACCGCCGTTTATGGGATCAGGGCATGATTAATGAAGCCGATGAGCTGGTTAAAATCGCTCTTGCCAGTGGTCGGGTTGGGCCCTATAGCCTGCAGGCGGCTATAGCCGGGGTTCACGCTACGGCCGCGAATGCGGAGGCAACGGATTGGGACGAAATACTAGGCCTGTACAATGTGCTGTTGCGAATTCAGGATACCCCTGTTATCCGTTTGAATCGTTCGGTGGCAATTGCGAAGACCAGAGGGGTCGAAGCGGCGCTGGCGGAGATCGAACAACTGATGTTGACTGGCGAACTGGATGGTTACCACTTACTGCATGCCACCCGGGGGCATTATCTTGAGCAGCTTAAACGCGATGAAGACGCTTTGCACTGTTATCGCGAAGCGTTAAAAAATACCCAACAGAGTAGTGAGCAGCAGTTTCTGCGCCAGCGAATCCATCGCTTATTAATGGGGAAAAATGACGAGTAAAAAGTGATTAGTAAAAATAATGGGTAAGTGTCGACTGCGCGGCGGGTGAAGCGATTAGATTAGCAACCCTAATCGATAGGAGTACGTTATGAGTACAACCAAAGAATTTTTGACCCGTTTTAATCAGGCCTGGGCTGATCAGGATATCGACACCATTGTTAATTCAGTCACTGACGATGTTCATTTTAGAATGGCTACTGATGATAAAGGAATCCACGGCAAAGAGGCGTTTGCCACCTGGATAGGTGAAATGAGCAATGCTGATTATAAAATGCAGTTAACCACCGAGCGTTTCTTTATCAGTGGTGATGAAGCTTTGCTAAGCGGTCGTATGCACATGACTGAAAGAGACGGCAGCGAGCGCGAATTCTGTTTTTGTGACCTCTATACACTGCGTGACAACAAAGTCTCCGCCATGGTGTCGTATTTTATGAATCCGGCGAGTGAAGACGGCTGTCCTGCAACGAATTGAAGCAAGTAAAAAGGGCGCGTTGTGACGCGCCCTTCCTTTTACTTAGACCTCGCTTAAACCGCGGCTTAACAGCTGCGGTCAATCGTATCGCCAAGGTCGTCCATGGTATCGCTTAACTGATTGCCATACATCCGCATGCGCTCACGGTCTACCTCGTCGAGACTGTCGATATCGACTTCGTCATTTTGCTCGCTCCACTCTTCGCGCATTTCTTCGAGCTCCGACAAACAAATTTCTCCCTCTTCACGGGCTTCACGTAAACGGTCCATCATGTCGCCATACATGGACTCAACGCGCTCTGCAACGTCGTCGCCGCGCTCCGCCATTTGATCCTGCTGGCGATCGGTACAGGCCACAGTTAGCATGGCGACACCAGCTAATACGGGTAACGTCAGTGATAATTTTTTCATCATAAACCTCGTTCAAAGTTAGTAGCCAAGATAATTGGCTGTTTGAGACCTGTTACGGCTTGATATGCATAACTAAATCTATACTGTAGATGGTTATAAAGCTTGGGCGCTGAGCGTGGATTGTCAAATTTACTCTTGCTATATAACGCGTTTTTTACACTCATCGGGCAGTAAAGCAATGCAAAACACCTTAGTGGTATTGGTTCACGGGTTCTTTAAAGGGCCACGCGATATGGCGTTCCTGGCAAAAGGACTGGAACAACAGGGCTACTCCGTACTCAGGGTTAAGTTGCCGACAACCTTTGGCTCGCTTGATGAGTGTGTGGACGCTTTACATCGCCAGGCTGGCGCACAGATTCGGCAGGCTCCGTCAGTCAGTTTCGTCGCCCACAGTATGGGTGGGCTGATTGTGCGTGCTTACTGGCAACGACACTCAGTGCAGCATCTTCAGCACTCGGTCTTTATTGCGACACCTCATGACGGCAGCAGATTGGCTGAAATAGCCTGCAAAGTGCCCGGCTACCGACAGGTTTTTAAGGCGGTTAATGCGCTGCTGAGCAACCGCCCTTACCCTGCCAAACCCAATTCGTTATTTAAACTTGGGGTTATCGCAGGCAGCCGCAACCAGGGGCTTGGCCGTTTCTGGTTGTCCGCGCAATCGGATGGCCGGGTCGAGATAGCCTCGGCGCGAGCGAATGATATTGATGGACTGATTACGCTGCCTTTTGGTCACAAGGCAATCCATCAGCAGCCAGCGTGCCTGAACGCGGTACTCAAGTTTCTTGAGCAGGGTCAATTCGGGTGTTAACGAATTAGTAAAAGTTAATAAATCGTTGACCTTTGTTTTGTAGGCAATCTAGTATGGAAAGGATAGCGACGTAGATCGCGAATGCGAGCAACACATATCAAGGAGATAACATGCTTACAAAAACTAAATGGGCGTTACTGGCAGCTACCACCGCGCTGACATTAAGCGCGTGCGGTGGCTTCGATTATGGCGACGACAGTGGCTTGTGGACCATGGACCGCGAATGTGACGACCCTCGTTTTGTTGATGTTCCAGGCACCCCGGGTGGCATGGCGTCATCGTTAGACGAAAACGATACCCGCCGCGACGCCACAGACTGCGAGGGTTTGCATAAAGCGGGCTGGATTGAACCGCGTTAACCACGCTAACTAAACTCCGCTTGCCAGTCTTTCCAGACTGGCTCAAAGCCACTTTGTAATAAGCGGCTTGCCATTTGGCTGGCACTACGCGGGTCACTGGTGGCAAATTGCTCGAGCGCAATGCTGTCCTCGGCATAGCCGCCAGGCTGAGTTTTCGAACCTGCACTGATATGGGTGATTCCAAGCGGTATGAGATGATCCCTTAATCCTGCCGACTCCCGGGTAGACAACACCAATTCTAGATTCGGCTCAAACAGGCGAAAAGCACAAATCAGCTGAAGCAGCGTCCTGTCATCGACCAGATGCTGACTTTGTATCCCCCCGGCACATGGGCGCAGGCGGGGGAAGGCGAGCGAATAACGACTGCGCCAATAGTGCTGTTGCAGCTGACGCAGGTGGCGGGCACAGGCCAGTGCATCAGTACGCCAGTCGGCCAGACCGAGTAATATACCCAGACCAATTTTATCAACCCCGGCGGCGGCCACTCTGGCAGGTGCCTGAAGGCGCCATTGCATATCGGTTTTTCTGCCGCGCAGGTGATGTTCCGCATAGGCATCTGGCTGGTAGGTTTCCTGATAAACATACACAGCAGCCAGCCCCAGAGTGCGCAATTCGGCGTAGTCTTTGCTGGCCAGCGGCTGCACTTCCAGCGCTATATGGGAAAAAAAGCGCCGCACCACGGCCATCGCCTGGCGAAAGTAAGGCATACCCACTTTACGCTCATGTTCCCCCGCCACTAATAACACAGAATCAAACCCCTGCGCCTTGAGAGCCAGGCACTCCTGCTCCAACGCAGTCATCGACAAGGTAGTACGTTTAATCGCATTGCTCATCGAAAACCCGCAATAACTGCAGTCGTTGGCACACAGGTTTGACAGGTAGAGCGGAATAAACAAACGCATGGTATGGCCAAAGCGCTGACGGGTCAGCTGTGAGGCGGCCTCGGCCATCGGCTGCAGGTACTCTTTTGCCTCATCGCTTAGCAGGCAGGCCAGCTCATCAATGGTCATCGACGGCCCGGCTCTGCGCGTATTATCAATGATCGCCTGGACAGGGTTCATGATGGCTCCAGAAAGGTGGTGAAGGGGCTCGATGCCTGAGCACCCGCAGCTGGTTGAGCAAGCTTCCCTTGTTTGCTGTAGGCGGCGGCCTCGCAGGTCAGCCGAAACGCATGAGCCATTGCAACCGGGTCGGCGGCGGTGGCGATGGCGGTATTGACCAGTACCCCGTCCGCACCAATCTCAAAGGCTTCAGCGGCATGACTGGGGGCACCAATGCCAGCATCGACTATCACCGGCACCTGACTCTGTTCGACGATAATGCGCAGAAAGTCGCGGGTTTGCAGGCCTTGATTTGAACCAATAGGTGAACCGAGCGGCATCACTGCCGCGCAGCCGGCTTCCTGCAGGCGTAAACACAACGTGGGGTCAGCCGGACAGTAAGGCAGCACCACGAAGCCGTCTTTAACCAGTTGCTCGGCGGCTAGCAGGGTTTCCATTGGATCCGGTAACAAATGCCGTGGGTCAGGATGAATTTCTAGTTTCAGCCATGAGGTACCAAGCATATCCCGTGCTAGTTGCGCAGCCAGGATAGCTTCGTTGGCGGTTTTGGCACCCGAGGTATTAGGCAGCAGCCTGACCCCCAGTTCGCGTAAATGACGCAAGGTCATATCCTTGTCCTGCACTTGCTCAATCCGCTTCAGCGCCAGCGTGACCAGCTCACTGCCGCTACCCGCGATGGCTTTTGCCATCAGCGCTGGACTGGCAAATTTACCGGTGCCGGTTAATAAGTTTGAGTTAAACGAATGGCCTGCAATGGTTAACATGCTCAGCCTCCTGCCACTGCACTAAAAAGTGAAAACCGCTGCTCCGCAACGACCCTTTGGTGAGCCCATTGCGACCGAGGCATCAGACTATCGTTGTGCGCTACGGCGACCTCGTCAAAATGCAATTGATGGTCGTCACAGTACGCTCTGATCACCTTTGCAAGGGTGTCGTCGCTGCCACAGGCTATGGCGTGCTGATTAATATAAATAAACATAAAAACTCCTAGCTAAATGCAGAGGCGTGGCCGGCACAGACCGGGCAGGCCGGGTCCTGAGTAATCTGAATGATTTGCTGATTGCCACTGGCGAGATCAAAGCGCCACAGCTGACTCCATTGCATGGCAGGGTCCTGCAGTAAAATACGCAGTGCTAAAGTGGCTTGATAACATCCAGCCATACCGACTACAGGGCCAAGCACGCCGTCAGTCTGGCAACTGCCAGCCGCTAGCTCAGTGATCGGGTAGAGGCAGTGGTAGCAGCCAGCGTTGTATTCCGCGCCACAGTGGGCAGAATGAAAGGCCATGCCCTGCGCCTGCATGCCAATAGCGGCACCAGTGACCAACGGAGTTTCAGTTTTGAACGCATGCTGGTTGAGAAGCTGACGGGTCGCCATGTTGTCACTGCAGTCGATGATAAGGTCGATATCGCTGAGCAGATGATGAACATTGTCAGCTGAGACCCGCACCGCCGTTGCGCCAACCTTTAGTCCTGCGTGAATGGTTTTTAGCTGTCTGGCCATAACCGCAACTTTCGGCATCTGCACATCCGTTTCCTGGTAGAGCCATTGCCGTGGCAGGTTGCTCAGACTGACACTGTCGTGGTCAAACAGTCGCAATGTGCCAACCCCCGCAGCAGCGAGATAAGGCGCCACCAGGCTGCCGAGCCCGCCGAGCCCCACCAGCGCTACCCGGGCCTGTCGCAAGCGCTGTATACCAGACTCTCCGCAAAGCGGAAGCATCAACTGACGGCTGTAGCGCAGAAAGTCAGCGTCCAATAACATCGGTAAACGCCTCTACTTGTTTCGCCAGATTGATGCAGTCGGTGACAGCGCGGACGACCGCGATACTACCGACCCCGCACGCCTTAACCTTGGCCGCGTTGTCGAGGTTGATCCCGCCGACTGCAACGGTTGGCATGTCCTCGGCAATGGCGGTGTAGTGCGCTAATCGCTGCAAACCCTGTGGACTGCTCTTCATGGCTTTGGTGGGGGTGGCAAACACGTGGCCCAAAGCGACGTAGGATGGCCGTAAAGCCAGCGCATTGAGCAGTTCGTAGTAGCCGTGGGTAGAGACACCAAGCCGCAAACCGGCACGCCGAATCGCCTGCAGATCGGCCATCTGCAAATCCTCCTGACCTAAGTGAACCCCGTACGCTTTATGCTTCAGTGCGAACTGCCAGTAATCATTGATAAATACCCGCGCCTGATAGCGTCGCCCCAGTAACACCGCTTCCGCCACCGCTGCTTCAATTTTTAGCTGGGACCCTTCTTTGATCCTCAATTGGATGGTTTGTACGCCAAGTCTGAGCAGTTCGCTGAGCAAGGCGGTGTTATCGACGATGGGGTAGAGACCCAGGTTGTCCGTATCGACGGGTTCAAAGGCCGGGCTGTGCACGTCACTGGCACGCGGGCTCAGGCTGACTAGTTTGGCAAAGTAATGGGGCGGCGAGGGAAGCTGAGTGTGAGCAACAGGCCCGGGCCCCTGTCCCAGTGGCTGCGCATGCGACAGTCCGGCAGCGATATAGGCATTAGCCTGCACCACTGCATCTTCAACCAGGTCACCGCGTGCGAGGCAGGCGGCTATGGCGGACGCCATGCTGCAACCTGTGCCGTGGCTATGCACCGTCGGCTGACGTGGCTGGATGAGTTTAAAGCTAAGCTGCGAACTGAAAAAATAATCACAGGCCTGATCGCCCTGCCAAACAGCATGACCGCCTTTGACCAGTACCGCTTTAGCGCCTAGCCGCAATAGCTGCTCAGCGCCTTGCTGCAGGCGCTCGTCACTGTCAACGGCATGCCCGCAAAGGATGGCGAGTTCTGCAATATTAGGGGTCACCAGTGCGGCAAGAGGGATGAGGTGACTGCGAATCCTGTCGAGCACCTGCTCCCCGGCCAGGGGCTGGCCACTGGCGCTGACTGCCACCGGATCCACCAGCAACGGGACATCACCCAGGCAACGGGTATAGTAATCCGCCAGATAACTGACCTGACCTGCCGTTGCCAGCATCCCGGTTTTAATGGCTCTGGCCGGTAAGTCGGCGTGCAGACACTCAAGCTGCGCGGCGAACATAGCCGGCGAGACAGCTTCGATGCAGGTCACTGTCTGTGAGTTTTGCGCAGTCAGTGCGCTCACCACCGAACAGGGGTGCACGCCGAACGCGCGCATGGCCGCCATATCGGCCTGAATGCCCGCGCCGCCGCCTGAATCTGAACCGGCAATGGTCCAGGCAATCGGCGGCTGACTCATAGTTCGGTCACCTTAATGGCGTTGTTTTGCGCTGTCTGGTTGGCCTCGGCTTGCTCGCGCACCTCATGACTGATGCGCATCGAGCAGAACTTGGGCCCGCACATGGAGCAAAAGTGGGCGTTTTTATTGGCCTCCTGAGGCAGAGTCTGGTCATGGTAGTCGCGGGCTGTGAACGGGTCGAGAGCGAGATTAAACTGGTCTTCCCAACGGAACTCAAAACGAGCTTTCGATAAGGCATCGTCGCGGATCTGTGCGCCCGGATGGCCTTTCGCCAGATCGGCTGCATGGGCGGCAATTTTGTAGGCTATCAGTCCCTGACGGACATCCTCCTTGTCTGGCAGACCAAGATGTTCTTTGGGGGTCACGTAGCAGAGCATGGCGCAACCGAACCAGCCGATCATGGCGGCTCCGATACCTGAGGTAATATGGTCATAGCCGGGTGCAAAGTCGGTGGTCAGCGGCCCCAGGGTATAGAAGGGGGCCTCATGGCAGTGCTTCAGTTGCTCATCCATGTTGGCTTTGATTTTATCCATTGGTACATGGCCGGGACCTTCTATCATTACCTGAACATCGTACTGCCAGGCGACCTTGGTTAACTCGCCGAGGGTACGTAATTCGGCAAACTGGGCGTCGTCGTTGGCGTCTGCAATGGATCCGGGGCGCAGACCGTCACCTAGCGACAGTGAAATGTCATACTGCGCACATAGCTTGCAGATATCTGCAAAGCGAGTGTAGAGGAAGTTTTCCTGCTGGTGGCTCATGCACCACTTGGCCATAATCGAACCGCCACGGGAAACAATGCCGGTTACTCGCTTGGCCGTTAGCGGCACAAAATCACGCAGCACGCCGGCATGAATAGTGAAGTAATCAACGCCCTGCTCAGCCTGTTCCTGCAGGGTTTGATAAAACACCTCCCAGTTCAGATTCTCAGCAATGCCGTTTACTTTTTCCAGCGCCTGGTAAACAGGCACGGTTCCCACTGGGACCGGGCTGTTGCGTAGGATCCACTCGCGGGTCTGATGAATGTCGCGCCCGGTCGACAGGTCCATAATGGTATCGGCGCCCCAGCGCACCGACCATACCAGCTTCTCGACTTCTTCTTCGATCGATGAGGTGGTGGATGAATTGCCGATATTTGCGTTCACCTTGACCAGAAAGTTGCGTCCGATGATCATCGGTTCAGCTTCCGGGTGGTTTTTATTAAGCGGAATGATGGCACGTCCTTCGGCCACTTCGTTGCGCACGAATTCGGCGCTGATATGGTCGCCGCCCATGCTTTCACGCAAAGCGATAAACTCCATCTCCGGCGTGATGATGCCGCGTCGCGCATAATGCAGTTGGGTCGGTGAGGCGTCTTGCTGGCGCTCAATGAGCCAGGGCTGGCGCATCTTCTGCAGGCCTGTGCTGACGTCGATTTGAGCGTCGATATCACCATAGGGACCTGAGGTATCATAGACACTGACTGCTGCATTCGGTGTTACTTTGGGGTTTTTGGGGTCGCCGCTGCGCGTATCGGAAAGCTCAATCTGGCGCATTGGCACCCTGATATCGGGACGTGATCCCTGCAGATAGGTTCGGCTTGACGCCGGATAAAAGTCACCGCTTAGTTGCTCGATAAAGCGTTGAGCTTGTTGGCGCCGCTCGCGATTAGTGCGTGGTGGTGTCTCACATGCAGAACGAATTGACTGGCGTGAGAACAAAGCTTGGTTGGTTGTTGACATAGCAAATCCCTGAATTTGGGGTAGGTTTGCTTGTCAGGAGTGCGTAGAAAGTTGCAGTGCGTGAACTTGAATAGACGGCCGGGCGCAGAATTGCCTGGCAGTCGTTCATGACTACACTTGTTCCCTTCGCAGGTTCTAACCTGATCAGGTTCAACGGATCCCGTACTACGGTCTCAGCCCCTAAGGGCACTCCGACAAGATGAATACTTCGAGCTTATGCTCTTTTAATAGGGTGACGTAAAATCAGGCGGCTGGCAAGAGGCATTAGGCCAGTCATCTCAGAAACTGGTACACTAATGACATGATTGAAATATCGCAACGGGTCAGTATCCCGGACCATGAAATCGAATGGCAGTTTATCCGCTCTGCCGGCGCTGGCGGGCAGAATGTAAATAAGGTCGCTACGGCGGCGCAGCTTATTTTTGATATCCGCGCCTCCTCGCTGCCAGAGTTCTACAAAAATCGCCTGCTTAAACTGGCTGATCACCGCATTACTCAAAGTGGCAAAATTATCATCAAAAGCCAGCAAACCCGTTCTCAGTTGCAGAACCGGGAGCTGGCGCTTGAGCAGTTTGTGGAACTGATTAAGCGCGCCGGGTATACCCAGAAACGGCGGCTTGCTACCAGGCCAACCCGTGCCTCCAAAGAACGACGTTTAACGTCGAAAAAGCAGCGCGGCGAAAAGAAGGCGATGCGAAAAGGGCCGCTATAAAGTTTAGACGTCTAGACATCCTTTACTGGCAAGCATAGACTGGCCGTAGTGTCGGAATGTGTTCCCCAATGAAAGGATCAGAATGCTGCATATTATAGTGGTAGGAACTGGCAATATTGCCTCGTATTGGTTACAACATTTTGCACCGCAACTGCCTGCGGATGCCAGGGTTCACGGCATTACCAATTCGCGCAGCGCCCAGCTGACAACGTCAGCAACGCCTGTAGCCAGGCAACTACCCGACAAACCCGGGCCTGGACACAACACCGAGCAATGGGTTGCTGAGCAAATTAAAGCGCTGGCCACAGAGAAAGGTGCTGAGGTGGTGGTGCTGGATTTGACCGCAAGTAAAACCGTCAGTCGAAGTTACCCCTGCTGGGTGGCTGCCGGAGCGCATCTGATTAGTGCGAATAAATACGCTGGTTCAGCAGCGCCGGATTTTTACCGCGAACTGCGCAATACGCTTTCCGCGCATCGCAGATACTGGCTGTATAACACCACCGTTGGGGCGGGTTTACCTATTCAAAAAGCCATTGCCGAGCGGTTAACCTGCCACGATAAAATTATTCAGTTGGAAGGCAATTTCTCTGGATCATTGTCGTGGATATTTCAGCAGTATCGTCGTGGCCACAGCTTTTCCGCCTGGCTGCGTGAGGCCGCTGAGCTGGGCATGACAGAGCCTGATCCACGAGTCGATCTGAGCGGCATGGATGTTGCCCGCAAGTTATTGATCCTTGCCCGTGAAGCCTGGCCGCAGGAGGGAGTGTCGTTGCAGCTTAGTGACATCCAGATCGCTAATTTAGTGCCCGCCGGGTTACGCGACTGTAGTCTTGCAACATTCTGGCAGCAGGTCGGTGAGCTTGATCAGTCAGTGGCCGAGGCAACCCAAGCTGCTCAGTCCCACTATATTGGCTCCGTCAGTAAAGATGCTGATGGCGTGATTCGGGCTTCAGCACGGTTGCGCCCAGTGACAGAAGACAGCCCTTATGCCCATCTGGCTCCGGGCAACGCGAATTTCGTGATTAAAAGCCGCCATTATGACGCCAACCCGTTAATTATTCAGGGCCCGGGAGCGGGGCGTGAAGTGACGGCCGCGGGTATCCATAGTGACCTTCTCCAGTTAATCGCGTTGCTTTAAAAAAACCAGCGCTAAGCAACTGATTTAGGATGTAAATATAATGCAAAGTGAGGACAGCTCTGTTTCTAAACCTTTGTCTTTTACGCCAGGGCAGGTACCCTGCTTAGCTTACCCAAACCCTGATCCAACCTGATGCACATGGAGGTCGTCATGCGCCTGTTTTTTGTGGGAATAATAGCTGTTGTAAGCGCAGCTTGTAGCCCTAGTGAAGAAACCCTTACTTTTAATCCCGAGGACGGTGAGAAACGCCGTTTTCAGGTGATCTCCGATGCCTCGGCACGGGCCGAAACTATGTATGGTGCCTCCTCGGACAGCATCAAAATGGAAATGCTGGTCGATTACCGGGTGACTCACGAGGACGGTTTGCGGATTGATGTCTCTCCGAAATATATGTACGCCGATTTCCGTCAGGGAAATTTTGCCAGCACTCAACAGACGGATGGTAACCAGGACATACGCGATGTCATGGAGGCTGGTTTCTATTTTAAAGCTGACCCCGACACCCTTGAGGTCACTGAGTTTGCAAGCAATCATCGAAACGACCAGTTTAACGCCAATGAACCGGACCTGTTGCTGGATGTGTTTCGTCAGGATGCAACACGTCCGGGCCTGGGTCATGGCATCAGTATTCGCGAAGGAGCGACCCAGCGGGTGGATGGAACCGAGCAACTACCGCCGTTAACCCTGACGGTGAGGTCATTTGACGAGCGCGAAGTGGTGATGGAACTGCAGGGCGAAAACGACGAGGTTAAACTGTTCGGAATTCTCGTCGCTGAGCGCCAGTCAGGATGGTTGGTACGTGCCACGCTGGTCTCTGACATGCGAGTGCCGGATTATAATAATTCTGAAGTTCGTTCGGTAGCGAGCATTTACCCCGCTGAGTGGCCGTATGGGATGGACCTGGGTTTTTTCAGTCACGCCTCGGCCATGCCTGGAGGCAGCGAAGAGTTCTTCACCAATGCCCGAGAGGCAGAGGAAATTAGCGCAGAGCAGGTATTTAGTGCTGACAGCGGTTTTATAGAGGACTTTCGCGACCGTATGAGCCTGATGTACCCCCATGATTCTCTGACCAATGATCAGGCGGGGAAAATGGAATTCAGCGAATTAACTGCCTTCACTCTAGATGGTGAGCCGCTTGATATTGAGTGGCAGGCAACCGATGCCTTTGTGTATGCGAATTACGAGTCCGGCGATATTCGCAGTACCGTGGATGCATTTGCGCTGGGCTGGAATCAAATGCATGAACGGCTCAGTGAGCTTGCTTATATTGAAGCCACGCTCAGTTGGTATCCGGAACAGGTCGAGATTGTGGATATGCCACTGAGTGCCGATGGCAGCGAATTGCGACATGGTGATGCGGTGGTCCGCTTCGAGCCGACAGAGCATGAGCAGGTGTATCGTTTGAGTTTCGAGCAGGGTGAAAAACACAGCTTTATGCCAGCCGCTGAGGGTGCTTCTGATTCAATGTTTGACTATGCATCGCTGGAAGGTGCGCCTGAATGGCTTGAGCTTGGTGAAAGCCGGGTGCTGGCCGTGGCTGAACGTGGTCATTTCCCGATGTACCTCGAATTGTTTTTTGAAGACGGGCTGCCAGAGAGTATCAATCTGATTCAGATGACCGAAGCGGACCAACCTGCAGGGCAAAAAACAGCGCGATTCTACGATCCTGATGTGATTGGCAATAACCCCCGGATTAAGCCGCCGGAGAATGTTTATCTGCGACAGCAACAGGCAGATGATTTTCCGTTCTCTACTGCGCCTATAGGTTCATTTGAGGTGCAGGATATGGATCGGCCCCAGGCCTTCTTAGCGTTAACCAATGAGCAGGTTGCAGCATGTCAGCTGGAGCTGGCCAGTGACGAACTGGCCTGGCAGGAGATCGAGTCACTGGAGCGAATGCTAAATGGGTCGAACAGGGTACCGGATGTGACCGTGTTGCAACTGCAAAGTAAGGATGGGCGTCGAGAGTACTTCTATCAGCAGGAGGTGACGACTGAGATAACCTGCCACGCTGAGCCTGCCTGGCAGACTCTTGACTGGGAGCCCACGGAAACTTCATGGCTGATTGATATCGCGGTGTTACCGCAGGTCGACCTTGAGGCCCCCGCGATTGATATGTTGCGGCAATATCGGTTTATCGCCGCGAATGAAAGCAGGTCCAATGGCCGCACCCTGGCGTTACTGCCGCCAACTGCAGAGGAAGCCGAGTTAAGCTATCGAGACAGCGCGCTCAGCGACTACCTGGTGGATGGTCAGTACCTGCGCCTTGGTGGCGAGGTCGCACGCATTGAGCAGCTAACCATGAGCGACGAGCAGATTACCCAGACGTTAGTGCATCGCTTTCCTGAGCTGCCAGCATTCGAGAGTGAGGATTAAACGATGACAAAACTTATCTATGTAACCTTGTTTGCGATGGCCTGCTTGCTTGGATCACTATCCCCGGCCCTCGCTGAGCCTGAACAGGAACAAACCCGCTGGCTTGACCGCAGTATGCAGACCGTTGAGAAGGATGATGCGGAGTACTATTTGGCCGAGTATGAGGCTGTGGAAGGCGGTTATGCTATCAGCGTCAATTATGCGGAGACTGACAGCCTGCGCCTGCAGGCACAGGCTCGGACGCTGGAGCTGAGTGAGACTTCCTTTTTTGGTCCTTACCAGTCATTTTATCGCTCTGGCGCTGTGCTTGAGGAAGGTGAATATGATGAGCAGGGACAACGTCAGGGGACGGTGACGGTTTACCATGAAAGCGGTGAGGTATTACGTAGCATTCCCTACCGCGACAACCTGGTTCACGGTGAATACACCACTTACTATGAAAATGGTAAGCCCCGGCGCGTGCAGATGGTCGAGAATAATGAGCGCCATGGCGACAACCGAAGCTATTTTGATAATGGTCAGTTGCGCATAGAAAGCACGTATCATCGCGGTGACCAGGTGGGTGCGGAGCGCAGTTATGACCGGGATGGCAATCTGACCCGGGAAGCAACGTATGAAGATGGCAAGTTGCAAGGCGAATTGGTTGAGTATTTTCCGTCCGGCGAGGTGCGCGCAATAGGCAATTATGTCGATAGCTCGCCACGGGGTGAACAGATTGAATACCGCAGTCCGGGCGACGTACGCCGCTACCGCATGATTGATGAGAACGGCACTACAATCGCTGAACGCGAGTTTCGTACCGACGGCACAATTCAGCGAGAGCGGGAACCGATTGAAACTGACCACGGCCCGGGGTATCAGCGCACCAATTACCACACTGATGGCAGCGTGTCGGAGATAGTCCAGGTCGCCGACAACGGCCTTTGGCAGCTTGACCAGCGCTTTAATAAGGACGGTGAGGAGATTGAGCGGCGCGAGCTACTCAACAGGGAACAGGTCGGGCGCTTTGTGCGCACTCCCTGGGGCGGCGGTACCGAACATGGTAGCTATGAAGACGGCGAACTGCATGGGCGTTACTACGAGACTCGGGACGGTGAAGTGGTAAACGAAGGTGAGTACCAGCATGGTAAGAAGGTTGGCCGCTGGGACAGCCATGACGGGCATGGCTACGTGGTGGAGTATTTCGATGACGAGGGTAATTTGCATGGCGAGCGCACCGAGCGGAATAGCGAGGGAGACGTCATCCTGCGCCAAACCTATCAGCACGGCACCTTGCATGGGCCTTACCAACAAATTCGTGACGGTCAGGTGGTCGCCGAGGGAAAGTTTGTGGATGGCCAGCGGCAGGGAGAATGGCGTATCTCCACGCAGTGGAGTGGCGGTGATGTCGAACATGGTCGCTACCAGGATGACACCCCTGTGGGGCGTTGGACAATCTATGACCGCTATGGCCACCGGGTTGCTATACGCCATTATAATGATCAGGGGCTGCGCCAGGGTCGCCAGTTTGAGTTTGAACGCGACGGCGCGTTGAGTTCAGTTATTGAATACCAGGACGACGTGCAGCATGGCGTCGCTATCTTCTATCGCAATGGTGTTGAAGACAGCCGGGCTGTGTATGAGGATGGCGAGTATCTGCGCAACAAGGACGACGACCAGCCTTAAGCAGTCGCTTGTCTTTTTAACCCAACAGGCTATTATCAGGCGCTGAACGCTTGTGCTGCCGGGTCGTAACCCGGCTTTTTGAAGACGCAACGGATGTTGCAATGGGAGACGCAATGAGTACACAGCCAGACATTATTTTATCGTCTGCCGACGTTGCTAAAATTGAGCAATGGATCGAAAAGAGTGTGTTGAAACGCGACCTGGTAGATGCTCTGGAAACTGAGCTGGCGCGGGCGCAAATCGTCAAGCACGCTGACTTGCCTGCTGACCGCGTCGCCATGGGCTGTCGGGTCACTTTCCGTATTGAGGAAGTGAACCAGACCTTTACTAAAACCTTGTGTTATCCCGATCAGTTAGCCTCACATAGCGATGCTATCTCGATATTTGCCCCGGTTGGTAGCGCTTTGCTCGGCCTTACTATTGGCCAGTCGATTGAGTGGCCAGGTCAGCGTGGCGCGCAGCATGTGGAGATCATCAAGGTCGAACACCCTGCCCCGGATCAATAAGCTAGCTATCTGAAAGAAAAAGGTAAAATACGGGCGGCCAAGGGCCGCCCGTTTCTTTTTTGGCTACGCTTTTAGCTGCTGTTCAACCTTCAAGGAGCATGATGTGAAAGGAGTATGGGCGATTAGCCTGGGTTTGATTTGGATGATAAGTCTGGGGTCGGTAGCGCATAGTAAAGAGCTGCATTTTAGTACCGGTGCGTGGGAAGATCAGTTCAGAGCGGGTCGGCTTGCCTTACGCAGCGATGAGATTAACCGGTGGGAGATGCCGTCCTGGCTTGGCTCGCCAAAATTATTTATTGAAGGGTCAGTTAACCGGATACGGGTAAAAGATGACGAGGAATCCGGGCTAACTGCATTAGGCCTGAGTCCGGTGCTGCAATGGCGGGTACTGGGCGATGAACGACCTCTCTACCTGGAGGCTGGCATCGGCGGCGCTTTAATTGACAGCGTATCAGCTGGGCCGCGTGAATTATCGACCCACTATCAGTTTGAAGATCTGCTGCGTCTGAGCTGGCAGTTTAGTGACAATAGCGAGTCACGGCTTTTTCTTATGATGGCGCATTACTCGAACGCCGGAATTAAGTCGCCGAATATGGGCGTGAACCTGGTTCAGCTTGGCTTCACTCTTTCATTTTAGTTAGTCACGAATGCGGTGCAGGCCATCACTGAGTACGGCATCATCGACTTCGCCAAAATAGCGCTTTTGCAGTGTTCCATCGGCGGAGAAGAACAGGGTGGTCGGCATCACATGCGCGCCAACCATGGCTGAGAAGTCACCGCTGCTGTCGAGTAGTACGGTTTCCAGATTGAGTTCATGCTGCTGTAAAAACTGCTGCACTAAATCGAGATGTTCGCGCTGATTAATAAAGATAAAACGCACATCCTGGTGACGTTGTTGTGCATTTTCCAGCATTGGCATTTCGCGGACACAGGGTGGACACCAACTTGCCCACAGATTTACTACCAGCGGGCGGCCGTCCAGGTAATCTGCCAGCTCGGTCTCTTGTTGCGCAAGGTTGGTCAGGGTTGCGTCAGGTAACTGGCTGCCTTGTTGGACCACAAAGACAATTAAACCCCCGGTTAACGCCATCCCAAGAACCAGTGTGTATAAGGCTGGGGGTAACGCCGGTTTTTGTTGTTGGCGGTGGACAATGTAGACGAGACTTGCTGCCAGAATGAATACAATAAGCAAAAATACAATCAGAGTCATAAAGTTCTTATAGGTCGCTTTTTTGCTGATAATGACAGACTTCACTGGCGCTGTCATTCTCGCGTATACTGCCTCAGCTGGACTGACGGAGCCGCGCGATGAACGCAGATAAACGAGCACTTTTTTATGCACTTGCGGCGGTTTTGCTGTGGTCTACCGTGGCTACGGCGTTCAAGATCACTCTGACCTATTTAACCCCGCTGCAAATGGTGGCGGCGGCCAGTACCGTTTCCTGGGTAGTACTACTGATTATCTGTTTGCTGCAGGGCAAATTGAGCGGGCTGGCGACGACTTTCCTCCGCCAGCCTCTGTATTATGTTGCATTAGGCCTGATAAACCCGGCGGTGTACTATCTGGTGTTATTCAAAGCCTATGATCTGTTGCCCGCCTCTCAGGCGCAGCCACTGAACTATACCTGGGCAATTGCGTTGAGTTTTCTTGCCGCTATCGTGCTCAAACAAAAAATTCGCAAACGGGATTGGCTGGCGGCATTGCTCGGTTACCTCGGGGTACTGGTGATCGCCACCCGTGGTAACCTGCTGGAGCTGTCCTTCAGCAGCCCGCTGGGGGTTACGCTGGCCCTACTGTCGACCCTGCTGTGGGCTGGGTATTGGATCTTGAACACGCGCCATCCGGGCGAACCTGTGGTGAGTCTGTTGCTAGGCTTTAGTGTTGCCGTACCGGTTCTTTTGCTGGTGGCTACCTGGCAGCATGGTTGGGCCGGGGTCCCGATACGGGGCTGGCTGGCGGTCAGCTATGTCGGTCTGTTTGAAATGGGCATTACCTTTTTCCTTTGGCTCAAAGCCATGCGCGAGGCGAGCAACGTGGCCTTAATCAGTAACCTGATCTTCATCTCGCCGTTTATCTCTTTGTTGCTATTAGCGCTTATCATCGGTGAAGTGATTTATCCGGCGACGGTGGTTGGTCTGTTGTTGATTGTGCTTGGGTTATTAATTCAGCGAGTCGTTATTGCTAGTTTCCTACCGGTAAAACGCTGGCGGCGCAGCGTTAACAGCAAGCGTTCATAGTAAAGGCCGGAGGTGATTCTGCTTCCCCAGAATCACCCCCGGCTCCCCCTTTAGTTTTGTTTGCTTGGCGTGAACTCGGGGTAGGCTTCTACACCACAGTCGCTGACGTCGCTACCCTGATATTCTTCGTCGGCGTGGACCCGAATTCCGAAGGTGACTTTTAGGATCAGCCAAACTATCAGGCTGGCGCCGAACACCCAACCGAAGATAGCCCCAGCTCCCAGTAACTGAGCGCTTAAGGTGGCGTCGGCGGAACTGAGTGGAACCACCAATAAGCCGTACAGGCCAGCGACCCCGTGGACGCTAATCGCCCCGACCGGGTCATCCAGACGCAGCCGATCCAGCGCCAGGATAGAGAAAACCACCAGTAGGCCGGCCCCGACGCCTATTAAGCAGGCAACCTGGGCAGTTGGCTCGCCGGGCTCTGCGGTGATCGCAACCAGCCCAGCCAGGGCACCATTTAAGATCATGGTAAGGTCAGCTTTACGCCACAGAATTCGCATCACCAGAAATGCAGTAATGGCTCCGCACGCTGCAGCCGCATTGGTGTTAACGAATATTTGAGCAACAATTTGCGCATTCTCGGTACCACTTAACTGGAGTTGCGAGCCACCATTGAAGCCAAACCAGCCCATCCACAGGATCAGGGTGCCAAGTGCGGCGAGGGGCATATTTGCGCCAGGAATGGCGTAGATCTGACCGTCTTTACCGTACTTTCCGCGTCGCGGACCGAGCAGCAGTACACCGGCCAGCGCAGCGGCGGCCCCCGCCATATGGACGATGCCTGAGCCAGCGAAGTCGCTAAAGCCGGCGCTTTCAAGAAAGCCTCCTCCCCAGCTCCAGCTGCCTTGCACCGGATAAATAACGGCAGTCAGCACCACACAGAAAAGGAGGAAACTATTCAGTTTCATTCTTTCAGCGACAGCGCCTGACACAATTGACATGGCGGTGGCGACAAACACAACCTGAAAGAAGAAGTCGGCTGCTGGCGCATAGTCAGTGAGTTCTGGCTGACCGTACATCAGTTGATAGCCAAGCAGCAAATAGCAGGTGCAGGCAACCGCGTAGAGCATGATGTTCTTGACCAGAATTTCCGTGGTGTTCTTGCTTCGTACCAGACCTGCTTCGAGCATTGAGAAGCCGGCGGCCATCCACATCACCAGTACTGCACTGATAAGCAGGTAAAAGGTGTCTAATGAGTAACTAAGTTGTTGCAGAGTCATGGTCGCCTCCTAAATGGCATCGTGGTTGGTTTCGTCGGTGCGGATGCGGACTGCATGTTCGAGCTTAAGTACGAATACTTTGCCGTCGCCGGTATTGCCGGTGTAGGCCGCATCTTTAATGGCGTGAACCACGTTGTCGCACTGCTCGGCAGTGACCGCGATATCGAGGCGCATCTTGGGGATAAATTCAGCTCTGTATTTGGTACCGCGATAGAGCTCGTCGAGACCTTTCTGGCGGCCGAAGCCTTTTACTTCGCTCACTGTCATGCCATTGCAGCCGACGTCGCTGAGTGCGTCGCGCACATCAGCCAGCTTGGCAGGTTTTATAATTGCTATGATTAAACGCATGAAGTGCTTCCTTATGACGAATTAAAGTCAGGGAAGCTATTTCAATTTGTAAGCCAATTGTTAACTTGTTGATTTAAATGAATTAGAGTGATTTTCAGAAAGGAAAATGCGCAAAAATAGTGCATTTTTGCGCCGAAATGGTGCTATCGATGGTGCATCTGCCTAGATGTCTTCTTCTTGTATCTCTGCCAGCGTTCGTTCCATCCAGTCGAGGTCAGTCAGTTGGTTCCCTTCGCATTGCACGGTAACGCAGGCAGCGGCAACGCCGTACTTAAAGGCCCGCTCTAAGGGGGCGCCTTGCACCAGCTGGTGAGTCAATGCCGACATAAAGCTGTCACCCGCGCCCACGTGGCTGACGATAGGTACCTTAGGAGCACTAAAATGCAGGCTACGGCCGCTGTTGTCTACCAGCAGCGCGCCACCGCGGGTCAGCGTGACTATCAACACCTCGACCGCGCCCTGCGCGACCAGCTTTTGCATGTCAGCGTGCAGTTGCTTGACTGAGCTGTGTTCATCGAAGCCCAACGAGGCGAATTCGCGGCGATTAAGCTTGGCCAGGTAGGCACCGTGGTAGAAGCTCTTGGTTAGCGCAGCGCCGGACGTATCCAGCAGTACTTTACTGCCAGCACTGGATGCAGCTTCGGTGACTTGAGCATAGAAATCCTGTTGTACGTGATCCGGCAGGCTACCGCTAAGCACCAGAAAAGGCGGATTGTATTTGAGCAATGTATTGTGACAGGCGCGCATCTCTTTGTCGGTTAAATCGGGTCCGGGAAAAACGAAATGGTGCATAACCTTGCGACTAAGGTCGGTGATTGCCATGTTTTGGCGGGTCTCTCCACCGATTGGGATGGCTATAAAGGGTTGTTTATCTTCATTTAGTAACCGTTGCAGCTGCTCGCCATGGAGGCCACCGGAAGGGAATACCGTCAGCGTCGGCGACCCCATGCGGCGAATATTACGTGCCACATTAATTCCGCCGCCACCGGGTTCAACCGCGGTTTGCCGGCAACGGGTTTTGCTATCATCGAAAATTTGCCCGGTTTCGCCGAAAACATCCACGGCAGGGTTCATGGTAAAGGTAATAACAGGTGTGTGGCTCATCGATTATCCTTTCGCTTCGCTAAACAGTTGTAAATGACCAAGTGCTTTAATAATAGCCTGCCATTCGTTCTCCGTTAATGACATTACCGATAGTCGTGGCCGGGTCAGTAAGGCACAGGTTTGCAATGCAGATAGTTGCTTCAGTGTCGCCAGCGGTAGGATCTGTCTGGCTTTGCCCACCAGGCGCAGATCCACTGCGCTCCATTTAGGTTTGTCGGTAGACGCTTTTGCATCGTAATAGTCTGAGTCAGGTTCAAACTGCAATGGGTCGACATAGGGGGCAGTGACCACTTCAAGTACGCCAGCCACCCCGATTTGTTTGCAACTTGAGTGGTAGAGCAGTACCTGGTCACCAGGTCTCATTGCGCGCAGGAAATTGCGTGCCTGATAATTGCGGATGCCATCCCAGCGGATGGGTTTGTCGCCGGATGCGACGAAGTCATCGATACCGCATTCATCGGGTTCTGACTTTACTAACCAGTAATTCATGCTGAGCCCCCCTGTCTGGCGTGCATAGACTCAAGGCCATTAGGGCCTCGTTCGCTGTGCCAGAGTTTGTAAGCGAACCAGAGACCGGTGGCCGCTAATCCGGTGTAGAACCACATCCCGGGCGCGTACCCTGATGGATTCTCTGCTCCGGCTAAAAAGCGGTCGTTGAGTGCGCCCACGATCAATGGCACAACGGCCCACCCCAACTGCTGACACAGCGTCATCAGGGCGAACGCCGACCCCAGTCGTCGTTGGTCAACAATATAGGCCACCGACGGCCACATGACCGCCGGGATCAGTGAAAACACCGCCCCTAATAAGAAAATGACCGCAAACAGGGTCAGTGGCACATCGGCACTGCCAATCAACGGGATCCAGAGGAAGATGTCAGGGCCGGCGGGTAAGTAGGTCACCGCGAGAAACAACGGCAACATGACCAGGGAACCGACCGCCATAAAGAGTGCCCGGTGGCCAACCCGATCGACCCAGAGGCCGAACAAGGGGGTCAGTATGATGGCCGCTACCGGCAACAAGCTGCTTAATAGTCCGGCGGTTTCGCGGGTAATACCATGCGCTTGCTGGAAGTAATCGATGGCAAAACTTCGAAACGGAAATACCGTGGCATAGAACACCACGCAAAGAGCAACGATGTACCAGTACGAAGGGCTGAATTTGTATAAGTTCTTCAGCTCAATTCGTTCGTCGGCTGCTTGCGGTTCGCCAACCTGATAACGACTTTCGGCCCGCTGCTCGAGAACCCAGTAGAGCAAGGCGGCGGTAACCGACAAACCGGCGATGGCAGTTGCCAGCCACAGCGGGTCCTGCCAGTTGATATACAGAGGGCTGGCAAACGACGTTGACCAGTCGGCGGAGGCCGAGCCAAGACGGGAAATGGACAGGTTTATGCCAAATGCGAAACTCAGTTCTTTCCCTTTAAACCATTTTGCCAGCACGGTCGTTGCCGCGACAACAAGTGGTTCAGCGCCAATGCCGAGCAGAAACCGGCCCGCCAGAATAACTTCAAATCGTGATGAAACAACGGTCAGCACGGCCGCGCCTAAACAGATGCAGGCAAACAAGGTAATTGCCTTTTTGGTGCCGAAGCGATCAATAAAATAGCCCCCGGCGAGCAGTACCAGCAGCGCCGCAATATTGTATGCCGACGAGAGCATGCCGATTTGACCGTAACTAAAACCAGGGTCCTGGCGCAGAAGATCGACCACCGGCCATAGCGAGTCATAGACATAGTAATTGCCAAACATGGCAAGACTGACGCACAGCAGAATCGCCCAGCGATACATGGGGCTGGGCGCGGGAAGCGAGGTTTGCATGGAAAAGCCCTGGTTCTTAGATGAAAGTGTAAAGTTTACCGCAAATGGCAGAGATAGCGGAATAACGTCTGCAATCCTGTCTATGCTTATGTTGTTGAGTTTCTCACCGATCGACGGCGGATCACCACGGTTAACAAAGGAACATGCTATGCCAACAATATCATCTAATACCACCACAGCAGTATCCTGGGGCGCCATTTTTGCAGGTGCAGCGGCAGCTGCGGCGCTTTCCTTTATTCTTATGTTACTTGGCTTTGGTTTTGGCCTTATTAGTGTTTCACCCTGGTCAGGTGAAGGTGCCAGCGCCGCCACTATTGGTGTCGGCAGCATTGTCTGGTTGATCATTATTCAGCTGGCGGCTGCCGGTTTGGGCGGATATCTGGCCGGGCGTCTGCGCGTGAAGTGGCCGGACACCCATTAGGATGAGGTCTATTTTCGCGATACGGCGCATGGTCTGGTGACCTGGTCCGTGGCGACTGTAGTAGCCGTCATTTTTATGGGTGGCTCCGCATCAGCGGTCATGTTTGGCGGTCTGAAAGCGGGTTCCGAAGCAATTGGAGCAGCGGCACCGTCCCTTGAGAGTATGCGTGATGAACAAGGCTATTTCGCCCAGCGTTTGTTGCGTAATGAGAACGAACCCGATGCGACAGTTGATGAATCACGGGTTGAGGAAGTAACCACTATTCTATGGCGCGCATTGCGCGAGGGCGAGATGGAAGGTGCCGATCAAAGCTACCTTGCTGCGCTGATAAGTGAGCAGAGCCGACTGAATCAACGACAGGCAGAGCAGCGTGTTGAGGATTTGATCGAGCAGGCACAGAGCGCCTATGAACAAGCTTTAGAGGCAGTCGATGAAGCGCGGGAGGCTGCAGCCTGGACCGCAATCTGGCTGTTTATTGCACTCCTGGCAGGGGCATTTTTTGCCGCATTCTGCGCCACCATGGGCGGACGTCAGCGCGATGCAGTGTTAACAGTGATTGACTAACGACGAGGAGAAACCAAAATGAAATTTTTGTTACTTTGGCTGTTGGGTGTGCCTATACCTTTGATCATTCTACTGGCTTTAATTTTTTAATCAGAAACCGGCGCCTTCGGGCGTCGGTTTCTTGTCCTGATATTTTCACAAACCGCTGCACAAGGATTGTTCAGCCCCACCTTATAGATTACTCTAGCAGCTATTAACATGATAATAACGAATACAATAATATGCTGTCATGGACTACTCTGCGCTCCTGGAGTTATATAACCTGTCTCTACCTGTGCTCGCTTGGTCTGGCACAGGCGTTTGAGAGTGGGACAGACTCCGAGCTTGAGGCACAATTAGATGCCATTATAGAGGTCGGTTTTTACCCGCCAGATCGGGATGCATTCAATGCCATTCTGGACAGCTTGGACCCGGCACAAACCCCGTTAGACAGCTACGTGCGAGCCAAAGCCTATCAGGCTTTTCAAGCTGGGCTGCGCGACGGTGATATGGATCAGGCATTCGCTATCCTCACAGAATTAGAAACCATCACTGATGAGCAGGGCTCTGAGGATGCTCGCTTTGAAGTGCTGGCCAGTGAAAGTCACTTACTGCTTGAAGTGAATGACATGAGTGCTGCAATGACGCGAATCCCACAATTGCAGACTGAGGTAGAACGCGTGACGAATCCGCGTTTACGCTTCTTTGGCTTTCATTTAATTGCACGGATCCTGAAGCAGAACTCACAGTACGATGAAGCCCTGCAGTATTTTGTGAAATCCCACGATGAAGTTGGTCGTGAAGACACTCCTCTTAACCGCCGCCGGCGTATTTTTATAAACCTCAATATGGCCCGTTTACATGCAGAATTGCGCAATGACGAGACGGCTTTGGAGATTGCTTCGGATGCCATTGCCTATGCTAAAGACGTAGAGATTTATACGCGCCTGCCTGATCTGTACCTGGTACAGGGCTTTGTCCAGGGGCAGGAAGGGCCTAGCCAGCAAGCGCTGGAAAGTTACACGCAGGCCACCGAGTGGGCAGAGCGACTGGATGATGGTCGTGCCCGTTTAATCGGCCGTAACAACGCTGGTTCAATCTTGATCATGCTTGAGCGGTATGATGAAGCCAAAGCGGTGCTGAACGAGGGGGTCGCCCTGAGTAAAACGCTCAACCGGGAAAGCGATGCCGAGGTGATGCGTTTTAATCTTGGCTACATTGAGGTCGCCGAAGGTCGTGCCGAACAGGGTCTGGCAACGATGGAAGCGGCGTTGGAGAATTTCCGCAGTAGCGGGCGCCGCGCAGAAGTAGCGGACTGGCTTTCGTATCTTGCTGAAGCTTATGAGATGGCAGGAGCCTATCAGCGCCAGGCGCAGACTCTGATTGAACAACGCCAATTGCGTGAAGAAATATTTCGTAGTGAACGGGACCGGGTTATTAGTGAGTTGCATCTGCGGTTTGAAACGGAACAGCAGAACCGACGCATTGAAATGTTGCGCCAGCGCAGTGAGCTGCAACAGGGGGAGTTAGAAAATCAGCGGCTACACCAGCGAATTGTGGTGTTAGGCGTTATCGTGGTGGTATTGGCGGCGCTGACCTTGTGGCTGGCATACCGTTCAACGCAACGGGCTAATGCAAAACTGAATCAGGCCAACCGTGAATTGCAGGTGAAGTCGACGCGGGACCCGCTAACCGGCTTATTTAACCGTCGTTCATTGCAGGAGTTCATGGCGCAGCATAGTCGTTTGCCAGGTGAAAAAGACGCGCTTTTTCTGATCGATATCGATTTCTTTAAGCAAATTAATGACCGTCAGGGTCATGCCGCTGGTGACCTGGTATTATCTGAGTTAGCATCACGGCTGCGTAGCGTATGCCGCGACAGTGACCTGGTGGTACGCTGGGGCGGAGAGGAATTTCTAATCTTCCTGCGTAACACCAGTGTTGAAGCGCTACCCGAGTTTTCCCGCCGCCTGCTTCAGGCGGTTGCTGGTAAGCCAGTTCAACTGCAGGACCAGGAGACGGAGGTCACCGCCACAGCGGGCCTGATTACGCTGCCTTTGGCCGGTCATCAGGGAACTGAACTGGAATGGGAACATGCCTTGCAGATCGCGGACTTACTGCTCTACTATGGCAAGTCACATGGTCGCAACCAGGTGAATGGGGTCATTGGCATTACCACTCAGCAACACGCTGAGGTAGAAGCCGCGCTGTATTCGGATATCAGCAAAGCAATTGACAACGACTGGGTGGAATTAATTCAGGTTGTAGGAGCACAGCGAACTGGCTAGCTCAGCATACGGGTAACACGAACAGGGGGATATCTGTGAAGTCTTGGGTTGAAAACCTGCTCAGTTACCGGATGGCGTTTTCGCGCTGGTTATGGTTATACACCCTGTTGATGATTGCGCTGATAGGCCTCAGTTTGCTGCCGCTGATTGCCCGTGGTAGTGAGCATAATGAGCGCCTTATTCTGCTGACAATTCTGATTATCGCTCTGGCGCTCTTCTTTACTTTGTCTACGGTACGTTACTTCCGCAGTTTTATGTCCCGCATCGGTGACTTTGCTCGTGCCCTTGCTCGGGGCGACTTTCACACTCAGTTACCAACACGTCATGATCAGGGCGAAGTAGGTGCCATTTTCCGCGCCCTGCAGCAAATGCAGGATAAGCTGCAGCGGTCGTTTAACGAACTGCGTAACGAGGAACAAAGCAACGCCCTGTTGGTGCAGGCTATCAATCAAAGCTCAAACAGCGTGATGGTTACCGACCTCAGCGCACGCATTCTCTACGTCAACGATGCCTTTGTCGATAATACCGGTTACCAGCGGGACGAGATCATCGGTCAGACACCCAGACTGATCCAGTCCGGCAAAACCTCACCGGAAGTGTATCAACAGATGCGCGCCCTTCTGCAGCAAGGCAAGAGCTGGCGCGGCGAGTTAATCAACCGACGACGTGATGAGTCAGAATTCATCGAAACTGTTACGATTTCCCCGGTGCGTGACCAGGATGGCCATATCTACCGCTATATGGCGGTAAAAGAAGATATTACCGAGATGCGTCGGGCGCAGGATAGCATTGAACGCCTGGCTTACTTTGATCCGCTTACTGATTTGCCGAACAGGCGCTACTTCCTCGACCAGTTAAACCGCCGTATTTCGCATGCGAAACGTCACCAGCAAAGCTTTGCGTTGCTCTTCATTGACCTTAATCGTTTTAAGGAAATTAACGATGCCCAGGGCCATGTTGTTGGCGACCAGGTGTTGTTAGAAGTGGCGCGCCGCTTTGCCAGCGAAGTCAGGGACGAAGATATACTAGCCCGTCTTGGCGGCGACGAATTCGTGTTGCTGATAGCGGAGTCGGGCACGGATTTTATTCATGCCCTGGTGCGACGCTTGCTTGGCACCTTGCGTTACGGTGTGCGGATGAAAGAGGGCCGTTTCGATATCAGCGCCAGCGTGGGTGTTTCGCTGTATCCCCGCCATGGCAGCAGTTCGACAGATTTATTGCGCCATGCGGATATTGCGATGTATCAGGCAAAGGCGACAACAGAAGCGGTGGTGCTCTACGAGCGTCACATGAGTGAGAGGATAGAGCGCGAAGTAGTCATTGCTGGTCGCTTGCAGGACGCGCTGACGACCGGTGAGGGCCTGCAGTTGCACGCCCAGCCGCAGGTTGACCTGAGGTCAGGGCGGCTGACTGGGGCTGAAATACTGTTGCGCTGGCATGACGAACTGATCGGCCGCATTTCGCCCGGTGATTTCATTCCGGTTGCTGAAGAACGTGGGCTGATCGCCATCCTCGATCGTTTTGTCATTGAACAAAGCTGCAAGCAGCTTGCTTTATGGCATGAGCAAGCGCTTGCTTTGCCGGGGCCGCTGTCGGTCAATGTGTCGATGCCTTTATTTGAGCAGGATGACTTCGTCGACTGGTTGCAGGCTTGCATGCGACGTCATCAGATCGATGTCAGTGCATTGGAGCTGGAAATTACCGAATCCGGCTTGATGCACAACCCGGCGCAGGCATTGAGCGTGGCTGAACGGCTTCGCCAATGTGGCATTGCATTGGCGATTGATGACTTTGGTACGGGGTATTCCTCGCTTGCCTATCTGAAGCAGTTTGCGGCCAATAAGGTTAAAATCGATCAGAGTTTTATTCGCAATATCGATGCGGATGAGCGCAGCCAGACCATCGTTAAGGCGACCATTCATATGGTCCAGGAGCTTGGCATGAAAGTACTTGCTGAGGGCGTTGAACGTGAGCAGGAAGCCACACTGTTATTAAGTTATGGCTGTGGTCTTGGACAGGGCTATCTGTACAACAAGCCGATGCCGCTGGATGAGTTCGCTACCCGCTGGCTCGGGCGCTAAAGCCGGGCCTGTTTCAGGTTCCACAGAAGGTATTTGTCACCCGCTGGGGATCGGCTGGTGGCTGGTCAAACTGATCGAATTCAGGGGCTGTTGCAAAAGGGTCCTGCAGCGCAGCATGCAATGCATTGAACGGACGCAGGTCACCGTCTGTATAAGCGGCTTCAATCACAGCCTGGATCTGATGATTGCGCGGAATACGTCTGACGTTGCAGGTGCGCATTGTGCTTTCTGCTTCGCTTAGAGGCTGTCCGCTGTGGCTAAGTCGCTGCTGCCAGTCGTCTCGCCAGGCACTGAAGTCAGTGCAGCCAGCGTAAAGGGCAGCTGGCGTTGTCTGCTTGTTCAGCTCATCGGCAAGCTGATAAAAACCCAGCGTGAAATCGACCTGACCTTGTTCAAAGCTCTGTAGCAAACGCTCAATTAAGGATTTGTCTTCCGCCCGCACTGCATTGAGGCCAAGTTTGGTTCCCATCCGCTCAAGCCAGGCAGCGCTGATGCGTTGGGGAATGGCATTGATCAGATCGGTTGCCAGTTGTAGCGCAGTCTCTTTGTGGTTATCAATTAACGGCAGCAAACATTCCGCTAGGCGGGCCATATTCCAGTGCAGGATGGCAGGCTGTTGGTTATAGGCGTAGCGCCCTCGTTTATCGATAAAACTAAATACCTGATCGGCGCGATATTCGTCGATAAAGGCGCAGGGCCCATAATCAATGGTTTCGCCACTGAGGCTGGTGTTATCAGTGTTCATAACACCATGAATAAAGCCGATGCTCATCCAGTGCGTGACCAGTTGGGCCTGTTTTTCAATGATAGCATCGAGCAAGGCCAGGTAGCGCTGGCCGTCATCGTCAATTTGCTGAAGCTGAGGGTAATGACGTTGCACGGTATAATCAGCCAAACGCTCAAGTCCGTCGAGATCCCCTTTAGCGAGAAGAAACTGAAAACTACCGACCCGCAGATGTGAACTGGCAACCCGGGTTAAAATGGCACCAGGCTCGGCGGTTTCGCGTTGCACCGATTCGCCGGTTGCCACAGCAGCTAGTGCGCGGGTTGTTGGCACACCAATCCGAGCCATGTATTCGCTAAGTAAGTACTCACGTAGTACGGGACCAAGGGGTGAACGACCGTCGCCACCGCGTGAATAAGGTGTAGGGCCCGACCCTTTTAACTGAACGTCAAAGCGCTGACCGTCTTCGTCACTGAACTCAGCGAGCAGCAGTGCCCGGCCATCACCCAGCTGCGGCACAAAATGACCAAACTGGTGCCCTGCATACGCCTGGGAAACGGGCTGGGCCCACTCTGGTAGCTTATTACCGCTAAAGAGGTCAAGACCTTCGTCGGTGAGCCAATAGGTTTCGGGTAAAGCAAGCGAGGCGGCGAGCGGCTGATTAAAGGCTATCCATTGCGCGTCAGCGACAGGAGTGGGCTGACAGACCTGAAAGCACGACTCGGGCAGTTGCAGGTAACTGTGGGTCGTCTTAAAGGTCATCGTCATTGCTCTATTTCTTTTTGGTATTCAAACGGATACGTGGCTTTGCCTTAATCGGCATTTTCTCAAGCTCTTCCTCAGTTTCCAGCCCACTGCGCAGACGGTGGGTATCCGGGTCGTAATTGTCGTACAGTTCGTCTTTGACGGTTTTGGCCCAGACTGGTACGCCCACAAAATAGCCTGCACGGCCAATGGCATGCGCTGCAACCGGTGCTGTCATAAATATAAAGAGCACAATAGCCAGAGCTTTAGCCAGCACCACCAACGATAAGAAGTGCAATGCAACCGCGACCATCATCAGCATAATGCCCAGTGCACCAGCTTTTGTTGAGGCGTGCATGCGCGTGTAGAGATCTGGCAGGCGCAGGATGCCAATGGCTGCGAGTAGCACAAACAAGGCGCTGGAAAGCATAAAAATGGAAATGATTACATCAGTCATTGCGCGGACCTCCACGCTCCAGAAAACGGGCAAAGCCAATGGCTGCCAGAAATGACACTAAGGCCACTACAATTGAAACATCAATGAAGCTCGAGCTGTCATGAAATATAGCATACACACCGATTATCGAGACCAAAATAGAGGGGATCAGCTCAAGTGCGACCACCCGGTCCGGTAACGTCGGCCCTATTAACAGACGGATAAATGTAATTACCAGTGCCAGCATTAGAATGGCAAATGTAATAGTGGTAACAGTTTCCACAGAACCTCCCGGGATCTGAACTAACGCAGGATTTTAAGGACCCGGCGTTCTAGATTTTTTATACTTTTGCGCAGCTCTTCTTCGTCATCGAGGAACATGGCGTGAATGTAAAGCACACGGCGGTCATCGGACACATCAAGGCTTAGTGTACCCGGTGTCAGCGAGATGAAATTGGCGACCATGGTCACTTCAACTTCCGTTTTAGCGTCCAGCGGGAAGGCAATAACCCCGGGTTTCATGTACCAGACCGGGGTAATAATATCGAACGCCACGGTCAGATTCGCCTGGATAAGTTCTTTGATGAAATAAATGGTGAAGAAGAACAGCTTCGGCAGCCGCTTGGTGTAGCCCCGGAGTACCGGAACCTGGCGTTGCATCACGCCCAGCACCAGATAACCAATTAAGAAACCGAACAGCAGGTTAACACCACCGATGTTCCCGGTCAGGATTACCCACATTAATGCCAGTAGCAGATTCCAGATAAATGCGATCATGGGCGACCTCCTAGAACAGCGTTAATGTACTGGGATGGGTCCATCAATTGACGTGCTGAGAACTCTGCCATGTCATAGATAGGCTGGCCATTTAAACCGATCAACAGGGTGCAGGCCGCCAGTGCCACCACAGGTGCATACATTAGCATCAGCGACCCCGAGGTGCGGCCGCGTTCCAGTGATGCGCCATCGGTACCGTCAGGCAATTTTTTCCAGAACGCTTCTGCCCAGATTTTTATCATCGAGTACAGCGTCAGCAGGCCTACCAGCAAGGCGATGCCGGTGACTACCCAGGCCTCGGCTTCAATACCTGCGCGGATCACGATGAACTTGGCAAAGAAGCCTGACAGTGGCGGAATCCCAGCTAGTGACAGAGCGGGGATCAGGAACAGCAGGCTAAGGATTGGTTTTGATTTGTAGAGCCCGCCTAATTTCTTCAGGTCATAGGTGCCTAACAAACGATGGGCAATACCGCTAATCAGGAACAGGTTCGTCTTCACGATAATGTGGTGCATGATGTAGAAAACACCGCCAATCAGCGCGAGTGGCGTATACAGAGCCAGGCCCAGCAGCATATAGCCAATCTGACTGACAATATGGAACGACAGTATGCGGCGGAATTCAAATTGAGCCGCAGCGCCGAGGACACCGGTTAACATGGTTCCGGCTGCTATCCACAGCAACAGCTCGTGGGTAAACTCGGGAGCGTTATTAAATATCAGAGTGAACACGCGGAATAAGGCGTACACACCCACTTTAGTCAGCAGGCCGGCAAACAGCGCTGACACAGCGACCGGACCGGTGTGGTACGACGCAGGGAGCCAGAAGAAGAGCGGGAAGGCTGCTGCTTTGATCCCGAAAGCGACCAGGAACATCACCGCGATAACATCGACCAGCCCGGTGTTTTCCACCTCGCCGAGCTTAACCGCAATATCGGCCATATTGAGCGTGCCGACCACACCGTACAGCAAGCCAACTGCGCTCAGGAAAATAGCGGACGAAAGCAGGTTAAGGGTAACGTATTTAACCGCCCCTTCCATTTGCGCACGCTCACCACCCAGCACCAGCAGGGCAAAGGAGGCGACCAGCATGACTTCGAACCAGACATATAGATTAAAAATATCCCCGGTCAGAAACGAGCCCGCGACCCCGGCAAGCAGCAGGTGCATCAGAGGGTAATAACCAAATTTTTCGTGGGTCGTTGAGGCTGATGCCAGTGAGTAAATGGCAATTGCCAGGGCCATCATGCCGGTCAGCAGGACCATGATCGCACTGAGCATGTCGGCGACCAGAGTAATGCCAAATGGTGCCATCCAGTTCCCCATGTGCATCACCACATGGCCCTGGTCATAGACACTCGTAAGTAGCCAGATACTAACTGCCAGCAGCGCAATACTGCCCACCACAGAAAGGATACGCTGCATGATATTGCTGCGCCAGAAGAGGACGCATAAAGCACCGGTCAGAAGCGGGATGACGATGGGTAAAGCAACTTCTAAACTCACGTATCGGTATCCTTCATTTGGTCAAGGTTGTCAGTGTGCAGAATGGCGTAGGCGCGGTGAATCAGTACAACGGCAAAAGCAAGCACACCGAAAGCGATTACAATCGCTGTCAGAATTAACGCCTGGGGTAAGGGATCAGCCACAACGCCGTCGGGCAGCGCAGCACCCTCGGGAATTAGTGGTGGTGCACCTCGGGTTACACCTGCAGAGGTAAAGATCAGCAGGTTTGCTGCGTTCGAAAGCAGCATTAAACCGATAACCAGTTTAACGATACTGCGCCGCAGCATCATATAAATGGCAGCGGCATAGAGCAGGCCAACGGCAATAGCCAGTATGGGTTCCATTCTCTCTCCTTGGTTAATGCTCTTCTGTTTCAGTCAGTGCGATTAACATCAGCATGACTGAACCAAAGACAGTGAAGTAAACGCCAATGTCAAAAATCAGCGGAGTCGACATTTTCATGTAGGAGTCACCAGGTAACGGGATATTCCACCACTGCGCGGTCAGCAATGGCTCGCCATTTAGCAGGGCAGGAAAAATTGAGACCATGCCAAGGCACAAACCGACGCCGATCAGGTTACGTGGATCAACCCGTAAAAGGTCCCGGGTGACGGTGGCTCCGAAGGTAAATAAGTACAGCGCGAATGCGCCAGAAGCGACCAGCCCGGCAATAAAGCCGCCGCCTGGTTCGTCGTGTCCGCGGAGTAACAGGAATACCGATAAAATCAGCTGCAGTGGCACCAGGTAGCGGGCGGCCACATGCAGAATAAGGGTACCAGGTTTCATCATGACTTCGGCTCTCCCTTGGTTTCGCTATCACTACCCTGAGGTTCGTTGATCGAACTTTGCTCAGTGCTGTCCTCGTCATCTTCTGGCCGCGCATCGACAATATTTTGTTCTTCCAGCATCCGTTGATGGATTTCCTGCCAGGAATGAACAATGTCTCTTTCCGGTATGCGTTTCGACGGCAGGATCAGAGTGCCGGCGTGATGGTTTGAGCCGGGAGCTGTTGATGGCTTGAATTTAATCATCGCGTAGACGCCCATCGCCGCCAGTGCGAGGACGAAAATTTCGCCTAAGGTATCCAGTGCACGGTAATCGACCAGAATGACGTTAACGATATTCCGTCCGTGAGCAAGCGGCACACTATTCTCTATCATGTAACCGGAAATCGGTTCGAACAACTGAACGTTAATGGTGACCATGATTAGGCAGGTCATTAACGCGCCGGTGAGCAAGGCCACAAAGGCATCGCTGGCGCGGTCCATTGGCGACGAGATGTTGGAAAAGGATGGTAAGCGGAACAATACCAGCACCAATAAAATAACGCTCAGGGTTTCCACCAGGATCTGGGTGATACCCAGGTCCGGTGCACTGAACAGAATGAAGATCATGGCTACGAAGAAACCGAACGCGCCCATGTAGGCGACAGCTCCCATCCGTGAGCTGGTCAGGCAGGCACCCGCAGCAGCGGCCACTAGCAAGACCACAGCGGCTAGCTCATAAAAGGTAAAATCAACCCCGAAATTCCAGTGCAGCTGATAACGACTGAGCAAGGTATAACCGGTCAGCAACACTAAGGTGAGGATAATCGTGCGCAGGTAGTTGCGCATCGACCCGTTTTGCAACACGCGGGTCTGCCACTCAGCGGTAGCCACCAGGCCATCCATAAATTTAAAGTATCCAGCTTCAGGACCTCTGCGGATTACCGGGTCGAGTTTGCGTAGCACGCTGTACACCGAGTCCCAGTTTTTAAATAACAGCAGGCCGAGGAGAACGCTGACAATAGAAATCATCAACGCCATATTGATCCCGTGCCACAGTGACAAATAGCCTTCGATCTCATGCCCCGCAACCGAAAAGGTCGCTGGCAGAGTAAAATAGTCGCCAGCCAGGCCAGGCAATAAGCCCGCCAGCACAGTCAGAATGACCAGTACAACGGGTCCGGCCAGCATGCCGGAGGGGGCTTCGTGCACTTTGTCTTCGTCTTTAGCCGCTTTGAAGGCACCGAAGAAAGGTCGGATAGCAACCAGTGCCGCCACACAGACAATGAAAATAGAGGCCAAGATAACCATCCCCAGAATCACATAGCTGAACATGTTATCGAGTAAGGATTCCAGCAGCAGTTCTTTGGCCACAAAGCCGAACAGAGGTGGAATACCGGCCAGCGACAATGCTGCAATAAGGGTGCATACGGCAGTCACTGGGAGCTTTTTACGTAAGCCGCCTAACTCGCGTACATCGCGGCTGCCCGCTTCGTGGTCAATAATGCCGGCAAGCATAAACAGAGCGCCCTTGTAGAGCGAATGCGCTAGCAGGTAGGCAGCAAACCCGATCATCGCCAGTTCAGTGCCGATACCGAGCAGGAGCGTCAGGGTACCCAGCGCCATCAGCGTAGAGTAAGCCAGCAGTTTTTTAAGGTCAGTGTTGCGCAGGGCCAGAAATGCCCCGGTTAACATGGTGAAGGCACCCACGCTGGTGAGTACCGTTATCCAGAGTTCAGTGCCACCGAGCTCTGGCTGTAAACGGGCTAATAGATAAATGCCCGCTTTAACCATGGTCGCTGAGTGTAAGTAAGCGCTAACAGGTGTCGGCGCTGCCATCGCATTGGGTAACCAGAAATGAAACGGGAATTGAGCTGATTTGGTAAACGCGCCGATGAATAGACACACCATCATGCCCACATACAGCGGATGCTCAGTAAGAATCCGGGAGCTGTTGAATATCTCCTGTAGCGAGTAACTGCCGCCCGCGCTGCCCAGCATAACCAGGCCGGCAAGCAGCACCAGGCCACCGCCCGCGGTCACGATCAAGCCCTGTAAAGCGGCCTTGCGCGCTTCAGCGCTTTGGTGGTTGAAGCCGATTAACATGTACGAAGTAACACTGGTGAGTTCCCAGAAGACAAACAGGGTAACCAGGTTGTCCGCGAGCACCAGACCCAGCATCGAGGCCATGAATGCGAGCAGTATTACCAGAAAGCGATTGAGGTTTTCATGGCCTTTCAGGTAAGCCCCTGCGTAGAGCACGATAAAGGTACCGATACCGCAGATAAGTAAGGCAAACAGCAACGAGAGACCATCGAGCACCATGTCAAAGCTGATGCCAAGACCAGGAACCCATTGCATCTTATGGACGATCACTTCACCGCCTGCCACCGCCGGAATATGCATGGCAAACCAGATGGTCAGGGCGGCTGGAACTAATGCCAGCACGTTAGCCGACTGGCCGTGCAGCCTGTTGTATAGCCACGGCGTTAAGGCGGCGGCTAGGAAAATAACCAATACAGCTAATTGCATTGTGAATCCTGTTAAAGCTCAATTTCGAATGAAAACTAAAGGTTCAATCGCGTAATGTTATTAAGTTACCACAGAAAAAAATTCCGGGTAAAGGATATCTAAAGATACTGACCCCGGAAATAGCACCCTAAAACGTGTATAATACGCCCCGGTTTTACATTTCTATGTGTTCAGAAGAAAGGTAGTTGTACGTATGGTTGGTTGGACGATTGCAGTTGTTGTAGTACTGGTAGCCTTATATTTCCTGTTGTTCGGGTCCAACGCAATTGCCGTGCTGGCAATCAAAGGAGACCAGTGTAAAGTAGTTAAAGGCTCCTTTAGCCCGGCCTTTCAGGGTGAGGCAGAACGTTTGCTAAAAGGGGCGAATGGTAAGGTCAAAGTCGAGCCGGAACACAATTATATGGTGCTTAAATTCGAAGGTGACTTTAGCGAGCAACAGCGCCAGGCACTGACTAATATTTTCCCGCATGAGAACTATCGTTCTGCCTGCTCCGCATTTAAGAAATTTCGCTAACGCGCCTTGCCACCGCCCGGTCGCAGTGACCCGAGTGGTGTAAAACATGACGGGGACCACGTGTGGTCCCCGCAGGTCCTTTAAGGCGTCATACTTGCCTGGGCTGCATCAAGCTCTTGATTCGCTTTTTCCATCAGAAACTCCTGATAAAGCTCAGTGTCATCAGTCATTTCTGCTTCTGCTAACAGCCGCTGAACGTTTTCTTCATAGCCTTTTTCATTTAGTCCGACCAGAACGTACACCCCGCCAGTTGGCGTCTGCACAGTATGATAAATACGGGTATAGGTCAGCTGCATCGAGGTAACGGTTCGCTGTACACGCTCAATATTTGCCGTGGACAGGTTACGCCCGTTAACGGTCTGTTCATCGACCAGCGATTGCAGGCGACTGTTGACGTGGGTGCTGAAGTTCGCGGCAATTTGCGCCCGCGCTTCTGCGGCGGCGGCATCGGTCATGACGCCCATGCCAGAGCCTAAGCGCGGTGAATAACCAACGCCCTGGATCCAGATACCTTCAACCGGTGCATAACAAACCCAGTCCGGAGCGCTGGTGCGGGGAGCATCGGGGAACATGCAGTTTTCGTAAGAAAGCTGACTATCAGGAGAGCTGCTACAACCGATCAGTAAGGCAACAGCTGGCAACGCGAGTAAGGTCTTTTTTAACATAATTATCTACCGCTCAAGTGACGAGTAAGTGGTTAGCTTAAGTTTTTTGTAAAGATCCGTCTACCAGTTCAGTCGATTGATTTAAAAAAGGTTTCGGTGCATCCGTTCGGCATAGTCGTCCGTCATCCCGGCGATATAGTCGCAGAGCACCCGGTCTGCGGCGCTTTGCCCTGCCTGATTAAATGCCTCCTGCCAACGGGCGCGGGTATTTCGCGGTAGCAACCGGGTTGGCTCGGTGTGAAACGCGGTAAACAGGTTTAACAGCATATTCTGGCTGCGGTAGCGTAATTGCTGGATGTCAGGCTGATTAATAACGCATTCGAAGACCACGCCCTTTAATGCATCCAATAGCTGGCGTTCTGCTGCAGGCAAGGTCACGTTGTAGCGTAACAGCGGCTCCTCAGCTTGCGGCAGGACGTCTTCGACCCGCACACAGGTGACGAATATATTGACCAGCGCGCCGATAGCATTCTTGCGCTGATGGTGGCTGGTTGAAAATAGCTGAGTTTCAAGTTCGCGTAGCAACGCCCGTAAACCGGGGTGCAGCGCTTCGATCAACGAATCCATATGAGTCTGCCACTGATGCTGGTTCAGTGTGCCGGTTACCACGGCGTCCTCCAGATCATGGACGCCATAGGCAATGTCATCGGCCAGCTCCATCATCGATGCATCAAACGACTTGTGCAATGATCGTTGCCACGGGCTTGCTTCAAGAGTCTGGGTTTGTTGAAACACGGCACGGTCATTCTGATTCAGCGGTGCAAGCACCCAGTCGAGAATATCTCCATCCTCTGCAAAAATTGCTTTCGCTGGCTTCCATTTTCCGAGTGCTCCCGGATTGTTTTCATCCGCAGGCAATGGCAGCTCCGGCATTACCACTGGGTATTTCAACAGCCCGAGCAGGGTGCGTCGGGTTAAGTCCATACCATATTGCTCATGGTACGCTTCCAGTCGCGCCACGATCCGAAATGTCTGACCATTGCCTTCAAATCCGCCGGAACGCAGCATTTTGAAGTTCAGCGCGGTTTCGCCCCCGTGACCAAAAGGCGGATGGCCAATATCGTGAGCCAGGCAAAGGGCTTCCATCAGGTTCTCGTCCGGCAGCAGAGCCCGCTCGAACTCATTGCCCTGGTGGCGCACGTGGTTGATCAATGACGAACCAATCTGCGCGGCTTCCAGTGAATGGGTAAGGCGGGTCCGGTAAAAGTCATTTTCGCCTACATTCATAATCTGAGTCTTGGACTGCAAGCGACGAAAGGCGGCAGAGTGGAGGACGCGGGCACGGTCCCGCTGCCAGGCGGTGCGCATGTCACCGCTGCGCTGCTTATTCGGGCCTGAGCGTCTATCTTGCCACACGGGATTACTCAGATCAGTCATGCTATTTCCTGCTTCATCAGTTAGTGCGCTCATGCTACCGAAGGGCGCAGTGGTGGGCAATCAACAATGGGCGTCATTAGCCCGTTTTCATCCGTTACTTTTCACTCAACTTTGGTATAGTCCAAACAGAATAATAACATTTGAGGCACAATCATGTGGTGGCATAAATACTATATCGAACTAAAGTGGACCGGCATTTTTGCCAGTGCACTCCTGCTATGGATGTTCGCCGAGCGAATGGTTGGTCTGCACTCTGTTCATGTTGCACAACACCCGTTGTACACCAGTTTGTTCGCTATTGTCGCTGTGGCCATTTATATTCTGGCACTGCGCGAGAAGCGAGACCGGGCATACAGCGGTGAGATGAGCTGGCAACAGGGTTTCCACTGTGGGCTACGCATCAGCGTGCTGGTCGCTGTGTTAAGCCCGCTGCTGCAATGGATTATTCATCGCCTGATTAGCCCTCACTTTTTTACCAATGCGGCAACCCATGCCGTGCAAAGCGGGAAGATGACGCCGGCGGAAGCAGGTCAGTATTTTGACCTCAGTAGCTATATCATTCAGGCCACTATTGGCGCGCTACTGATGGGTGTTATTACCTCTGCTTTGGTGGCCTTTTTCGTGCGCAGTCGTCGACCTGATTAATAAATATCGCGCAGATAACGCTGTTGAGTCTGCAGGATGGTGACGACCGCCGGGCCTAACAGGCTATGCAGACAAGCATCCACTGACTCGCCGAGACCAGCAGCACTGCCGCAAACATAAATGCAGGCGCCGCGCATCAGCAAATCACGGAGGCGTTGCGGGTGTGCCATAAGTGCATCCTGGACGTAGGAGAAAGGCTGTTCAGGACTGCGCGAAAAGCAGGCGTCCCAATGACCTAAAGTACCGTCATCACAGGCATGCTGCCATTGCTGCCATAGCGGCAGGTCAAATCGCGCGTCGCGCTCACCAGTAATTAGCCAGTCGCCCTGCACACCGGCCTGTTGGCGATATTGTAGCAGCGCGCGAACGCCTGCCAGGCCGCTGCCAGCGCCTATCATGATCACAGGGGTGTGGACGCTAAGCCTGGTTAGTGCAAGGCCTGACTGGATGCGGATGAGGATCTCGCTACCGCCGTCCACGCGCTCCGTCAGCCAGTGGGAGCCAACCCCCGGAGTCCCATCCGTGCGGGTGACCTGACGAATAATAAGTTCAAGTTGGCCTGACCCCTGGCTGTCATAGTTGGCGACACTGTAGCTACGTTGTTCGCCATTGGGCAGTTGCACCTGAGCAATATCCCCAGGCTCGAAGCGTAGCGGTGCGGGACCAAGCGCACTCATCCGAACCAGGTAAAGGCTGGGGTTAGGGCTTTGTGGGTTTAGTTCTTCGCGGTGCAGTAACCGACAGGACAGCGCTGTTGTAGTCTGGTTTTCGACCAGCTGAAACTGATGTTGCAACTGCTGCTGCCACTGTTGCAATGCGCTTGACGCCTGCCGATCGACTTCGATGACGGGCCACAAGCGAGTGGCGCCGGCGTGTTGCAATGCCTGGTCCAGGCAGTGGCCAAAGGCGCAAAAGTTGGCGTAGTGGCGATCACCCAATGCCAGTACAGCATAACGGAGCTGGCTCAGTTCAGGCCAGCTGTTGCCGGTC
This sequence comes from Aliidiomarina soli, assembly GCF_003986975.1. Classification (GTDB taxonomy): domain Bacteria; phylum Pseudomonadota; class Gammaproteobacteria; order Enterobacterales; family Alteromonadaceae; genus Aliidiomarina; species Aliidiomarina soli. Next base: position 223,069 of record NZ_PIPO01000004.1, read on the forward strand.
GCCGATGCGTTCAACGGATGGCGACCTAAGTGATCACGAACAAATGCCGTTGCATGATCCGGTGCGACGCCGTCGCCAAAGGTACTCACCACAAAAAGCGCGACTTTGCATCCGGCAAGTGTCTGCGGGCTAATCTCGTCAAGCGCATACAAACGAGCCGCAGGGGAATGAACAGTCGTATTGAGCTCACGGGCGGCGTTAAATTGTTGCAGATAGCGTTCAGCCAGACGCCGGGCGGTACCGCTTTGGCTGGCATACACCAGAACAATGTCGTGCTGCTCTGAGGCCCCGGCAAGTGCAGGACGCTGGCGCAGCCACCACAGGCTGGCCAGGGTCCAAATCACCGTCAGCGCGCTGGCGTAGGCGATTTCCATAGTTTACTCCGGTAACACTTCCAGGGTTACCGCATAGCTACCGCGACGGCTGGTAGCCGGTGCTGGCGCACTCTCGTCCTGATAGCTGGCTTCAAGCCAGTACATACCAGGCTCGGTCCATTGCACTTCAAAGCGGCCCTCACTGTCTGTGGTAAATTCCGTTTCCCCTTGCTGGTTGCGGTAACGCGCACCATCTTTGATCAAAATCACTTCTGCAGCAGATGCAGGCTCGCCGTCGATCATTAGCTGGAACTGCGCCGTTTCGCCGTTGAACAAGTCATTAGGATGGGTGTGAAAGACCATTTCCAGGCCTTCACCCGTCGCTGCGATGGTCTGCTGGGTCGGCGCACCAGCGGTGACGAAGGTTTCGATACGGCGTGACATTAAGCCGATCTGAACATTCTCAGCGTCGTCCGGAACCGCGTCACTAAGTGCTGCATCATTGTGTGGCTGACCGCGGCCAGGGAACATGCCGCGCGAACCGTCGCTGTTCTGCCAGCGGGCAGTCATGCCCCGCGATGCAGAGGCAATACGATAGGTACCAGGCTCTGCCAGTGTCAGATCAAAACTGGTGCGAAAGCGCCCCGTGTGCAGGTTTTGCAGTTCAACCTGCTCACCCTGATTATTGTGCGCTTCAAGGCCATCGCTGCGTAGCGCATGATAGTCCGCAATGAAAATAGAGTTCGAAATGGCACCGTCGATGGTGACCATGGGTTCGTCGCCTGCCAGGACGGTGCTTTGCGGTAGCAGCCAGGCACGGTGGGCGAACGCCGGGGCACTGATGACGCTGGCGCAGACCGCCGCGGCCAGCAAGCCGTGCTTGAATACTGAGGTATTAATTTTCATAGTGATCACTCCGTTAGTAAAAGTAGATAGGCGTTTAATGAGCATGCAGGCGCACACGACCTAACTCATGCTCTCCTTGTTGCTCCTGAAGAAGCCCTGCGTTAGCAGGCCAGCTAAAGGGTAAACGCAGGTGTTCGCGACCACCGACTTCGCGGGCCGCTTCAATATGAAGGATGTAGTCACCGCGCTCTAATGCCTGCAAAGCGGACTCGCGGACGCTGATTGAGTGGTTGCCTGGTGCCCGGGTAGCGCCACTGACACCGTCGACCGGTAAATCGAGCTGACGACCGGAGCGGCGCCACCACTGGCGTAAATCAGGCAGCCATTTATGACCTTCCTGATTGGCCATGGCGGTGTCGTACCAGACTTCGATGTCGCTCACCCGTTGCTGGTGAGGGTCACTGACCCAGATTGCTATATAAGGACGGTGATATTCGGCGACACTGAGACGGGGAATCTCAACTTCGACAGTCAGGTTTGTATCCGCTTGCGCGGCAGGGCTCATCAGCAGGACTACGCTGTTAAACACGGCAAAGATTACGGCAAAGATTGTGACTGAACGCATAAGGACTCCTTGTATATGGCATTTTCAGCTGTGGTTGGTAAGTAGTAAAAGAACAACGGGGACAAGTACTCCCAAAGTGGTGAGCGGCCAGGTAGCACGACGGGTACGCTGCTGACGTAGCAGCAGCCATAAACCGGTTAGCGCGAAAATGACACAGAACAAGGCCACCAGGTCAATAAACCACGACCAGGCGACGCCGGTATGGCGCCCTTTATGGAGATCGTTCAAGTAGGCTATCAAGCCACGCGAGGTCTGTTCGTAAACCAGTTGTTCACTGTACATTTCAAGACTCAGCCAGGCGTCGCCCCCGGGGCGCGGCAAGCTCAGGTAAAGCTCATCTTCATACCATTCGATATCCGCCTGTTGCCCTGCGCTCAGGCGCAACGAGGTTAGTTGTCTGATAATCGCATTCAGCTCTGCCGTTACCTTTTCAGCGTTGAGGCTCTCCTGCAGGGCGGTCAGTTGTGTTTCATTTAGTTGTATTTCGACACTGGTGGTACGAGGCGTTGCTTCAATTGAGCCAGCATGGTTAAGGGTAAAGCCGGTGACCGCAAAGAGTAGTAATGCCGCCAGGCAGACCGCCGAGCTGACCCAATGCCACTGGCGAAGGCTCCCCAATGAGAAGCGTTTATGTGTCGGGCGAATCGTCATCACACTAAATAAACCTAAATGAGAACTGTTATCAAAAAGTGCTTGCAAGTTTAATGATAACCATTATCATTCGCAACATATTTTTATTCTCTCTCATAAAAAAGTTGCAGGAGCACATTAATGAAAGTCCTTCCCATGTTTGCTTTATCCGGTGTCATGAGCGCCCTACTGGCGGGTGCAGTTGGTGCTGAGGCCTCTGCCGCGGCAATGACCGAAGAAGAACTGGCGCGGATGGAAGTGATGGTGGTCACCGCCTCCGGTTTTGAACAGAAGCTGACAGATGCACCCGCCAGCGTCAGCGTTATCAGCCGCGAAGAGCTGCAGAACCGGCCCTACGCTGGTTTAGCAGACGCGTTACGTGACCTGGAAGGGGTTGATGTGGGCGCCGGACAGGATAAAAACGGCAATATTAGTATCACGATGCGTGGCCTGCCGGCGGATTACACCCTGATCCTGATTGACGGCCGTCGGCAAAGTGATATTGGCAACATTGGACCGAATAACTTCGGTAACAGCCAGTTCATGTACATGCCCCCGATTGAAGCGATTGAACGCATTGAGGTGGTCCGCGGGCCGATGTCGACGCTCTATGGTGCGGATGCGATTGGTGGGGTGGTCAATATTATTACGCGTAAGAATATGGACAGCTGGCACGGTAGCGCGACCGCCGGCGCGACCACGCAGACGGATTCGCAGTATGGCGACGACAGTAATCTCGAAGTTTACCTGACCGGGCCTCTGATCCCGAACCGGCTGTCGATGAGTGTGTATGGCAGCCTGTTTACCCGTGGCGATAGTGAACCGACCTATCAGGAAGCGTTGCCGCTACCCGACGGCAGTATATGGGAAGACAGCGGTAGCTTTGGCGACCGTAAAATTGTTGGGGCTAAACTATACAATTCCGGGTTAAATCTGACATTTACCCCCCACCAGGATCACGATGTTGTGGTTGCCTATGATCAGGCTAATCAGCGCTACGACAACCGTTTAGGCCAGGTTGGTACCCTTGATCAGCCAGAGAGCTTATGGCGTGCAACAGGTGGTATTGTGCAACCGCGCGTTGGTTACACACCCTGGCAACGGGTTGAGCGAGAGCAGCTTGTGCTGTCGCATACCGGACGTTGGGATTTCGGTACCAGTACCACCCAGATAACCCGCAGCCGCAGTGCCAACTATGGTCGTTCGTTGCCGTTGACGCTGGGTGAACGAGCACAGGTACAAACGCTCTGGGACCAGGCGGTGACAGACCAGGGCCTTGACCGCCCGGAGTTAACCGACGATATTCGTGCCGAGCTTGAAGCAAGCTTTCTGCCGCGGCCGATGCGAACGCTGCAAATTGATAATCTGATCATAGACAGTAAATTAGAAAGCAGTGTCGGCAGCCATTTCTTCGTCGTCGGTGCGCAGTATTTTGATGCCGACATGGAAGACGGTGTATTTGGCATGTACGGTGACGATTTTGCTGACGGAGTTGTTCAGCGCCACCGGCAATGGGCTGTATTTGGTGAAGACAACTGGGATCTGAACCAGGATTTGACCCTGACCTATGGCCTGCGTTACGACGATCACCAGGTTTTCGGTGACCAGATCAGCCCGCGGGTCTATCTGACTCATCGCTATGGTGCGGACTGGACGCTGAAAGGTGGGGTAAGCACCGGCTATAAAACGCCTCAGCCAAACCAGCTGTTCCCGGGCATTGTCGGCTTCGGTGGCCAGGGTGTGCACCCGATGGTGGGCTCGCCGGACTTGCAACCAGAGACCAGCGTGAATTATGAGATGGCAGCGTACTACGACAATGGCGATAACCTGAACGCCAACGTCACGGTTTTCTACAATGATTTCGACGACAAGATCATCCGTCAGGATAACCTGCCCAATTGTGAAGTGGCGGCCAGCGGTCAGCGTTGCGTGGATATCGGAGAAGGCTGGGCAGACCTCGGATACACCGCCTTTTCGCAAAGCCAGAATGTTGATCAGGCAGTTACCCAGGGCATCGAGGTGGCGGGGCGTTACCACTTCACTCCAGCGGTGTCATTGCGTGCCAACTACACCTTTACCGACAGTGAAGTGCGCAGTGGCGCCGACGCCGGTTTACCGTTAGTGAATACCCCGGAGCACATGTTCAATACCAATCTGCGCTGGCAGGCAACTGACAAGCTAAGCCTTGCATTGCAGGCTGAAGTGCGCGGTGAACGTTTCCGTGGAACGGCCAATGTCAGTGGGCCTCAGGGGCCGGAGACACAGAAACTTTATTACAAAGCGTATGAGCTGTTCCATTTGAGCGCTCAGTACCGGGTTAACGACAACCTGCGCTTCAATGCGCGAATTAATAACCTGCTCGACAATGATCTTTCCAGCCGCAGCTGTCTGCTGGCTGAGAATGAACTGGAGTACAGCTGCGCGCCGGATTACAACACAACCCAGCGTGCCCGCAGCCTTTGGGTGTCTGCGAACTACCAGTTTTAATCAGTCTTTTCCTGTTCTGGGAATGCAGGTAGACTGAGTCTATCTGATGGTAAAAAAGCGTCCGGCCATGCAGTGCAGCGGACGCTTTTTCATTTGCGAAGCCTTGTTTTATGTCCCAGTTATTACGAATTATTTTAATCCATACCCACTTACCTGGCGTGATTGAGCTTGATCTTCAGGGTCATGCCAACATCTGTGGTACCAATGCGTCGGGGAAAACTACCTTACAGCGCCTGATACCGGTTTTTTTTGGTGAACAGCCAAACCGGGTGGTGCCGAAAACCCGCGATCGTTTCGACGTGTTCTACCTGCCCTTCCAGAACTCGTACCTGATTTACGACTATCAGCGGGCGGATGGCAGCCAAGCCCAGGTGGTGCTAACGAAACGCAACGATGGCGTGGATTACCGTTTTGTTGATGCCCCATATGAGCCAACCCAATACCTCGAGGAAACCGCAGATGGGGCGAAAGGGCTCGGCTATCATGCCTGGGCGCAGCGTCTGCGCGCGCTGGAAATAGAAAGCAGCCATAAGATCTCGGCCACCAGTGAGTACCGCGCTATTATTCAGAATGACCTCAGTGCAATGCGCAATAACCGCAAAGATCAGCTTAAACTGCGCCAGTTAGCCGCCCGTTACGGGCTGGTAAGCGGCAGCCATCGGTTGCGCCATATTGAAAAGCTGGTGAGTGCGGTACATGCCAAAGAAGGCAAAATGGACACCCTCAAGAGCATGCTGGCGACAATTCTTGAGGAAGATGGCTATCAACGCCCTGAAAATACCTTTAAGCCGGCGAAAATTAAGGCCTGGATTAAAGAAATGCGGCAGTTCATGCAGATGGATAATCTGCAGGCGTATTACGCTGAGATCGAACAATGTCTGGCAGATACGGCAGCCAGCAAGAGTCAGCTGTGGCAACTCAAACCTCTAGTAGAGCAGGATCGTAGCCAGTTACTTACGCAAACAGCCGATGTCGAAGCGCAGCTGAATACCCTGCATAAGCAACAGGAAGAGCTTGATACTAGCTACCGGGCACAAAAGCGAGAGCTTGATGACGCCCGGAGTGAAACAGAAAGCCGCTACCAACAGGTCCAGCGCGACCTGGAGCTGGCTCAGTCGAAGCGCGATCGTTACCTCGATAGCGGCATCGAAGAAGTCGCCCAGGACAGCAAAGAACTCCCCGCCTGGCAGCAAAAACTGGAAGAGCAAACCCGCCATTTGCAGCTGATGCTGGAAAAGAATGCGGATATTGCGCAGCAGCTGGATCAGCGTAAAAGTGAATTGAGTGAAGTCCTTGACCGTTTACAGCGGAAAAACCAGCAGCGCTGTGACGAACTGCGCGCTGAGCAGGGGCAGATACGCTCAACTCAGGATGAAACCCTGACCCGGCTGCAGCAGCAGACCACGCAGCAGGTTGAGCAGATGCAGCTTGATCTGCATGAAACTCTGCAGCGTCTGCAGCGTGAACAGGTCAGTCTGGAAACTCAGCTTAGCATTGCCCCGCTGGATGCCGATGAACGGGAACGTATGCAACTGGCCGATGCCCGTATTGAAGACGCTCAGCAGGCACTGGAAACCGCCACCGAGGTACTTGCCCGGGAAGACGATACCGTGCAGCAACGGCGAACTCAGCGCGAACAGGCTGACCGTGAGTTGACGCAATGCCGCCAGCAACTGCATCAGACTAAAGCGCGTTATAAACAGTTGCAGGCGCAGACTAACCCGGAACATGGCAGCCTGCGTCAGGCACTGCGTGAACACAAGCCGGACTGGGAGCAGAACCTTGGTAAGGTGCTGTCCGAGGAGCTACTTCAGCGGACCGACTTGTCACCGCGTTTCAGTGCTGGTGATGATTCGCTGTATGGGTTGTCACTCGACCTCAGCGCAGTGGAGAGTCCGCATTTTGCGTTAGCCGAAGCGCAGCTGGAAACTGAACTACAGACAGCGGCCGATGCAGCGGCAACAGCAGAACAGCAGTGTGAACTTGCCGAATCAGCCTTAAGTAAAGCTCACCAGGCATATAAGGATGCAGAGCAGGTGGCCCAGCAGGCGCGCCAGGCACAACGCCGCTGTCAGCAGGATCTTGAGTACGCCCGTGACGGCAAAAAAAGGCTGCAGGCTGAGCAGGATGCTCTGGTCAAAGAGCGCCAGCAGAGCAACCGTAAGCGCCTCAAAGTGTTGCAGGACGAAGAGCAAAAAACGCGTGAAAGTCACCAGCAACGACTGCAACAAGTGCGTCATGACGCGAAGGCGCTTGAACTTGAACACAAAGCGGATTTTCAGGAACAGTTGAGTAAGCTGGATGACGACATTAGCCAGTACGCTCGTCAGGTAGATGACATGCGCAGTGTTCATGCGCAACAAGTGAAAGAGCTGCAGGCACGGGTTAGCGACGAACTGGCCGAGGCTGGGGTCGACAGTCAGCAGCTACAGACTTTGAAGGCAGACACTGAAACTTTGCGCGAGCGGATAGCCAATACCAAAGAGCGCCAGCACGAACTCAGCGAGTACGATGATTTTATGCGCAGCACCTGGAACCGTTTGCGCCCGGGTTGGATGGAGCAGGAACAGCAATTAAAGAGCACCCTGACCCGGCTCGACAGTGAACTGACTGAACTCAAGCAACAGACCAAACTGCAACGCAAAGCGCTGGAGCAGGAAGACAAACGTGGCAAAGAGCAGCTCCATCAGCAACAAAGCCTGAACAAAGAGCTGGACAATGCGCTGGCGCGTTTCAATGAGCTGACGCAGCACCGCGACTTTGCTGAGCCGGTATCGGCAGCAACTGAGAGTAGTTTCGGCGATACCCGTGAACGCTTGCAGCGGATACTGGAAGCACTGAACAGTTACGCCCACAGTAGCCGAAAACTGCGAGAGCAGTGCGAGCGGTTTAGCGCTACCCTGCGCCGTGATGCCAGTGCTGATTTTGAGCACATGATCGAACGAGAGTTCGCTACCCTGAGCGACAATGACAACGTGCAGGAGCACGCACGAGTGCTTGGTGAGTTGCTCAACATTCTGCAGGACCAGCAGTCACAGATTGTGGAGCAAGGTCGCAACATTGGCGGCGGGCTGCAAAGCTTCTTTAAAGTTTTTGACGATATTAACCGTCGGGTCAGTCAATACAGCCGACGACTGACGGACGCGGTGGGTGACGAGCTGGTGCTGGAAGGGATCAGCCGTTCCGAGGTTCACATTTCCTCGACCATTGATGAGCTTAATTTCTGGCAGCCACTGAAAGAATTGAGTCAGCTGTTTCAGCAATGGAGTGAATCCGGTCAGCGCCTGCCGCCGGAGGCTTACCTTGACCGCCTTGCCGATGTGGCCGAGCTGCTTCGCGCCGATCAGGACTACAGCCTGGAGTCGTTGCTGAAACTCGAGCTGTACCTTAATGAAAGCGGGTCGGAACTGATAATTCGCAATGACCGGCAGTTGCTGGAGTCGTCCAGCCACGGCATGGCCTACCTGATTCTGTGCAAGTTCCTGCTGGCGTTTACTCGTTTGTTGCGAGGCGATAGCGCGGTGACTATTCACTGGCCGATAGATGAAATAGGTACACTTGCTTACCACAACGTAGAGAAGCTATTTCAGGCCTGCGACAGCAACGCGATTCACGTGGTAGGTGCGTTCCCGAACCCGGAGTCTGATGTCTTGCTGCTCTTCCGCCACCGGTATCTGATTGAGCCGCACCCTGAGCTGAAAGGGAAAGGCCAGCTCAAGCGTATTCAGCCGCGCCAGTCACCGCTGAGCGCTAAGCTTGAGGCAACCCTGGCTGACCAGCACGTGATGGAGACAAGCGAATGATTGAGCAGTATGGACCTTTAGTGGAGCGTTTGCTGAGCGGTGCCTTTATTTGCCCTTTTAGTGACCCCGACAACTACCGCCGTTTGCAGAATGATGAGGTGCGGCAAGCTTTGGATGAGTATCTGCGTCCACTGAACCGGCGACTGGCACAAAGCCAGGGCAGCGGAGTGTATTTTCTGGGTTACCTGAACTTTGACGAGCAGGCGCGTGATGTTCTTAAAAGCCAGTTTAGTCAGACCCTGCAGTCATTGATGCCATTGCTGGAATGGATGCTCATGGTGCAGGAAGCACTGGGTCGCGACGGTGCGCTAACGGCAGGCGACAGCATTAAATTGCAGGAGTTTGTTCTTAAGACAGAAGACAATCAAAGCCTGCGTCACCGTTTGCAGCTGCTGGCCAATGATCGTTTTTTCAATTCACAGGCTGACTCTGTCGATGCGCAGGTAAAGCAAATCTTTAAACGCTTGCGGGAGCATGGCTATGTGCGCCAGCCCCATGCCGAACGGCAGTATTTTGAAGTTACCGGAAAGGTCGATTACCTGGTTGATCTGGTCCGTTTTATTCGCGACGAAGAGAACCTGCCAGTCAGTGACGAAGCGGAGCAGGAGGCCTTGTTGTAATGGTTTCAGCGACGCAGCCTGAATTTCGTGAGCAGCAGTTAACCAGCTCGATGCTGGCGCTTGGTACTGAGCGCCTGGCGTTGATAGGTAAACACAGTTCATTGCTGATGCAGGCGTATTTACAAGGCGAGCTGGCGGATAACCAGCTGTCCGATCGTGCTATTCGCAAGCTGGTGCAGGCAAATCTGATCTATCAGCCGGATGAAAGCCGGGGGTTTTTGCTACGTCCGCAACTGGCCGATCTGATTGCTAGTATGGTCACCGACGAGAACCGTCGGCATATCAATGCGGATGTCGCCGATAAGCTGGAAACCATTCGCTTGCGGGTGAAAACCTATCGCGACGCACAGCAACGGGGCGATACCACCAAAGCTCAATTCCAACTGCAATTGCTGACCGGCCTGGTGCATGACTTAGGCGGACAGTTTGGCGAAGCCATGGACAGTTTGTGGCATCGACTGAACAGCAACTTTGGCTTTGTTGCCAGCCTGGCCGATAAAATTCGTGAAAACCACAGAGCGCAACAGCAAATCGGTCGCTTGCTGGACGGACTTAACTATGTCGATTTTGCCGAGCTGATAGCCCTCGGTGAAGGTGACGTACATTTGCGTAAGCTTCTGGTTAGTCAGTTGCAACGGCAGCTAAACGCCCACCATAGCAGCTTGCTTGAGGTTCAGAGACGCCTTGTTCAGCTTATGGGCCGTTACCGTGAACAGCAGGCCCGCAGTGTGCTGCTGACCAATATGGCCAGCTTTCTGCGTGAACACAGTAACTTTCAGGTTGGAGACTACGCCTGGCGCAGTCAGGTTCCTGAGCTGATAAACCAGGCTCAGCCTATTTTGCCCGCCGCCGCCATTAGCCTCGATCAGCACGCTGCGCTTGAGGTTGCCACTGGCTTGATGGCGAGTATGCCGCGACCGACTAGCAATAAAGAATCAGTGCCAAGCGAACAAGCCGAACGGGTGGCGACGGTTGCGAATCCGCAGGTTGAAGCACGCCAGCAGGCGTTAAAAGCGGATGTGGAGGCGCTCTTACTGCACGTTGTTGACCAGGGCAAACAGCAGGCTGGGGTGTCTGCACTGCAGTACCTGCGCGAAAAGAATCTCAGCTGGGATGCGGAGGTCTGGCTGCTGCAGATCCTCGGCGAGTATCAATCTCTACCGCCCCAGCAGCGTCATTTATTCAGCCTCCGGCGCGACGAGCAACGCGCCCATCCGTTCAATGATTTGCTGTTAATTGCCGATCTCGAACTTAGCTTTCAACCAGCGTCTCAAGGGCAAGCTCAATCATTGAGGTAAACGCCTGCTCGCGCTGTTTGCTGGTCACTGCAGCGCCCGTTTCAAGACAGTCAGAGACGGTTAGCAGGCAGGCGGCTTGTTTTTGCAGTGTTTGCGCAATATGGAACAGAGCGAAGGCTTCCATTTCAACGGCGACACAGCCATAGTCACGATAAATGTCGCGGTAATCTTCAGCATCATGACGATAAAAGACATCGCTGGAGTGAACCCGGGCCAGTTGCAGTCTGTCTTCAACACCCATGGCCCTGGCCGTGCTGAACAGTTGCATATTGAGGTCGTGGTGCGGGTAGGCAATTTTACAGTCGTGGCCTGAGTAGAAGCGGGCAAAGGTTGATTCGGTCCAGGCACTGTTCGCCACCAGTACATCAAACAGACTGAGCGCGCGGGTGTAGGCACCGCAGCTGCCGACCCGAATAATCCGTTCCACATTGTACTGAGTGTATAGCTCGTGTGCGTATATACCGAGACTCGGCATACCCATGCCACTTCCCATTACGCTGACCGGCCGGCCTTTGTAGGTGCCAGTAAAGCCGAGGATATTGCGGATTTTGTTAAAGGGGGTGACATCACAGAGAAAATGCTCAGCAATGAACTTCGCACGCAACGGGTCGCCAGGCATTAAAAGGCTGGTGGCGATAGCACCGGGTTCGGCTGCAATATGGGGTGTACTCATAAGCTCTGCAACTGGTTTAAAACGCTATTATAGGTGCAAAGCAGGTGCGTTTATTGATACACAGCAACGAATACACGGACTAGCTAGTCGCGTACGGTAAAATCTGTGTAGTGGTCGCCCGTGGCATCCTGCTTGTCGACGTCTATTGCAGTTACCCTGGCGTTTGCAGGCCCTTGCCAGCACCAGTCAAGCAATGCCTGTAACTGCGATATATCCCCTTCTGCGACCAGTTCCACCGAACCGTCCTCGCAATTTCGCACGTAGCCCCTAAGATCCAGCGCCTGCGCTTGTTGCGCGCTGTTTTTACGATAAAAAACACCCTGTACTGTGCCTTTAATCTGCAGTGTCCAACGTTGCATCTGACGCTCCTTGGTGCTTTTATGAGAGGGATTGTTGATATTCTACAAGGTGACTGTGTTGACGGTAAATTTCAAGTCTCGGTTAGTGGCGGCCAGGCCGTATCAAAGCAAAGCGAAAGAATTTGAGAATGAAGAGCACGCCATTCGGGGGTTCGAGCGGGCGCTGGAAAGTGACCGCGGACGAATTATTAACTCGGCAGCGGTGCGGCGTTTACAGCAGAAGACTCAGGTTTTTCCGCTCGAGCGCAATGCTGCCGTGCGAAGCCGGTTAACCCATTCACTGGAGGTTCAGCAAACCGGTCGTTTCATTACCCGTACGGTGTTTGAAAAACTCGGTGAGCGCGCGGCAGACTATGGATTGCTTGGTTATGAGCGTGCTGTTGAGTCGATGGTGGAAATGGCCTGTCTGATGCACGACATTGGCAACCCACCGTTTGGTCATTTCGGTGAAGCAGCGATTTCCAAATGGTTTGCCAACCATGCCGCGGCATTTCCGGGCTTTCAGCATGAGCACCCAGCACGCCAGGCGTTGCTACGTGAACTGGCTCAGTTTGAAGGCAATGCGCAAGGCATTCGCATCGTCACCAGCCTGCAACGACTCAACCTGACCTTCGCCCAGACGGCCTGCATTATGAAATACACCCGCGCCGCCAGTGAAGCAAAGCCCGGGCCAGAGGATGCCCTGGCGTACGTGCAGAAAAAACCAGGCTTCTATGAATCAGAGCGGCCTTACATTGAGAGCTTGCAAGCGGCATTGCAACTTCAGGCCGGGCATCGTTATCCGTTGACGTATCTGATGGAAGCTGCCGATGACATCTCGTATTGTCTGGCGGATATTGAAGATGGTGTGGATAAAGGCTTGCTCAGTATCGCTCGCTTAAAAATTCTGCTCGAAGAGGAGTTTGCCGCCTGTTACCCGACTGAGCCAGACGGTAAATTTTTCCGCCAGCGCAGTTTTACTCAGGTTACCGAGTACGCTTATAAACGTCATTGCGACGAGCCGATTAACAAAGAACATGAATTTTTTGTCTGGTTACGGGTGCAACTGATCCATCCGTTGGTGGAGCATGCCGCTGAGGTGTTTGTGAATAACATGGAGGCAATTCATGATGGCAGCTTCAATCGCGCCTTACTGGAGGACAGTTCGCCTTGCCATGCAGTTATTTCGACCCTGAAACGGGTTGCACGGCGCCATATTTTTGCCGTGGCGGAAGTGCAGACCCTGGAATTGCAGGGCTATCGAATTTTAACCGGGCTGTTAGACGCCTATGCGCCATTGTTGCACTTGCCGCAAGAAGAGTTTCAGGCATTGCTGGAGGGAGAGAGCGATTCTCATCTACTCGAAAGCCGTTTACTGAGCAGGCTGGCGAACAAGCATCTGGCGGCGTATACCAAGCTAGCCGCCCGGCCCCATGATGACCCGGTATTGTGGGAGCAGTATGCGCGTTGTCGCTTATTGCAGGATATGGTCAGTGGTATGACTGACCAGTTTGCATTGGATGAATTTAATGTGCTGAGCGCGCGGTTTTGATGCTGCGCTGCGAGTTAACTGCTAATGAGCGTGCTAGCATTGCTAGGCTAATTGCCGCTCTAAAAACTGAGCAAACCAGCGATCTATTTGCGCCAGGCTGGTCATCAGCCTGTGGTCATCATCCACCAGATGAAGCTCACAGCGTTGTTCAGTGGCGAAGCGAATGGAATGGTTGACCGGGATAATGTCATCCTGCCAGCCATGCACAATCGCTAAATTTGGTAACCTCTGCTGGGGTGCCCGGTGTTCATATCCCGGCATGTAGATCGCCGGGGCAAGCACAAAACAAGCCCTGACTGCAAAGCGGTCAGCGCTTTGCAGGGCGACAAAACCGCCCATACTGGAACCGACCAGGATGGTCTGCTGCGGGTCCTCGTTGCTCAACCGTTGACACAGGCGCTCAACTCTCAGGTCAGGATCCATGGTGTCCTGGTAATCGATACTATCGACAGTGCAGCCGAGCTGCTTGGCGGTACTGGCGAGCTGCTGAATTTTGCTGCCCCAGGGCCCACTTTCCTTACCGTGAGAGAAGATAACCTGCATTATTCGGTCTGCCTTACGCGTTATCACGCATCATTGAGCTGAAACTTAGAAATACTACTTTGCAGTGAACGCGCCAGTTGTTCAAGACCAGCCGATGCCTCACTTACATCACGGGCGCCGCGCGAGGACTCAGATGCAGTGTCAGTGATGCGGCGGAAGTTCTGGTTGATCTCGTCCGCGACAGCACTCTGCTCTTCTGCTGCGGTGGCAATTTGCGCGTTCATATCATTGAGTCGGGTTACTGACTGATTGATGGTCGCCAGCGATTCACCGGCGCGACGTGCCTGTTCGACACTGGTCGCGGCCTGTTCGTTGCCGCGTTGCATCACATCAACGGCTTGTGCAGCACCGGCCTGAACCCGTTCAATAATGGTATTAATTTGCGCGGTCGAGTCCTGAGTCCGGGTTGCCAGGTTGCGCACTTCATCAGCCACCACGGCAAAACCACGGCCATGTTCGCCAGCTCGAGCTGCTTCAATAGCCGCATTCAGCGCCAGAAGGTTGGTTTGCTCAGCAATCGCCTGAATAACTTCCAGCACGGTACCGATTTCGCGGGTTTCGTCCTGCAGGCGACCAATCACGTCGGCCGCTTCGGCGACTTCATTGGCAAGGCTGTTAATTGCCTGCTGATTGGCGCTCACTTCGTGTTCTCCGGCACGGAACTCTTCCTGCGCAGACTCTGCTACGTCGGCGGCCTGCACGGTGTGGCTGGCCACTTCCTGGACTGTCATCGACATTTGTTCAATGGCGCTGGCGCCTTGAGTGGTCTCGTCCTGTTGCTTATCAATTAAGGCTTCGTTTTGCTGGGCGGTACGGGCCAGTTGCACCGAGGCCGCCGCTACGTCGGAGGACGCCTGCATGGTTTCGCTGATCATCGAGCGCAGATCTTTAGCCAGGGTGCCAACCGCCGCCATAATACTGCGCGGATGTTTGGTTTTAACACTCACTCCGAGATCACCACGGGAAATACGTCCAATCAGGGTCAGTGCATCCTCGGGTTCACCGCCGATGGTTTTAACCATGCGTTGCACTGTGGTGTATGCAATAATGGCGCCGGCGATCAATGCAATCACGGTAATCGTTAGCATCGCCGCGGCAAACCCGGTGGTGTCTTCAACCACTCCGTCGACCTGGCTGGATATACTGGCTTCCTGATAATCAATCAGTGCATTTACCGCCGCCAGCCATTCGGTATATGCCGGCGAAACGGTGGCTAGCAAGTAGGCTCTGGCCTCATCGTAACGACTTTCGTTAATGAACTGCTGAGTTCGCTCGGTGGCAGTCAGTGTACGTTCTTCAATCTGGTTAATGCGTTGCAACAAACGTCGCTCTTCAGCGGAGGGTGTGCCGTTGGCATACAGGCGGTCCAGTTCTTCGGCCGCGTCCTGATAGAACGCTTTTAGCGTTTCAATTTCAGCATAGAATTCACTGGCCGCATCGCGATCACGAACCAGCACTGCATCGCGAATGGAGATGGCCCGGTCATGCACGCTGCCGCGGAAGTTAATAGCCTGACGTTGTTCAACACTATCCTGTTGATTAACGTTGCTTAACACGCGGTCAATTTGGACAACCTGATACACGCCGTAGACGGTCAGTCCCAGCATCAGAACGAGAATAAGGCCGAAGCCGAAGTAAAGACGTGTTGCTATACGCATGATAGGCACCCTGATTTAATACTGTAAGTTAATACTTTTTGATTTATTGATTCTTTTTACGCTTAAGAAGCGTTAAAGGTTCACTTAAATAGAATATTTTTCGCGCCTACAATTTCACGGTATTTGCGATATACTCAGCAGGCATACACACAACCTGGGTAGTACTATGAAGCAAACAGCTTTTGCCAAATTCTGGCTTCTCGCCGTCGCCTTTTTCGTCCTTTCGGCATGCTCTGATATGAGCAGCGAGCCAACCTTGGATTTAAGCAACGAGAGTGCATTTGAAGCTTCAGTGGAGCAAGTCATGCAATCTCTGGATGAACAATCTCAGACTGAGTTTTCAGACGCTCTGAGTTTGATCATGTTCGATGAATTGATGGCAGGTACCTCAGCCGGGATGCCCGAGGAAGAAATTGAGCAGGCGATCTATCAGCGCCTGCACGGTAAGACCGGCGAGCAGGTTATCCAGGATATGGAAGAAAACCTTTAGGTTTGCTGTTTAATCATTTAAAAGGCCGCATTTGCGGCCTTTTTCTATTCATTCTGGCTAACGTAATACGCTGCTTAAGCGAGTGACAATGCGTCAATGTCTTTGCTGGCTGCCTGAATTGATTCCTGGCGCTGGCTGTCACTGATGTTGACACCTTCGGCGCGAATAATAACCACGTCGGTGATACCAACAAAACCCAGTACCGTTTTCAGGTAGCTTTCCTGGTGGTCGAGGGCACTGGCTTCGCCTTCAGAGTAAAAACCACCGCGGGCCGAAGCAATATAAGCACGTTTACCGGTTAACAAACCTTCCGGACCGTTCTCGGTATAGCGGAAAGTACGGCCTGCCTGTGCGATACGGTCGACCCAGGCTTTCAACTGACTTGGAATCGTGAAGTTGTACATAGGTGCGCCAATGACCAGCACGTCTGCAGCAAAAATCTCATCCAGTAGGGCTTCAGTTACGTTCAACTCTTCGGCTTGACGTGGGCTGCGGTCCTGCTGATCGGTACTTGCTGCCATGATAATTTCAGCATCCAGGTGGCTGACCGGTTCACTGGCAAGATCACGGGTTTTAATGTCGGCGTTACTATTTTCCATCTGCAAGCGCTGCACAACTTTACCGCTTAACTGGGTTGAAACTGAATTATCACCGAACAGACCTGCATTAATATGTAAAATGTTCATTGCGTACCTCATTAATTAGAAACAAAGATTAGAAACAAAGATTGAAGAACAGAGATTAAGTAATATTGATGATTGAATCTTAACACGTCCCAAATAACTAACTAGATACCTAAATCAAAACTTACTGTTCCATATATGGGTTAAGTTGGTTGGTATGCGTACAACTAAGGCCTGATTGGGGGGGGGAGATGCAAGATCTAACGAATTTAGCGTTGTTTGCGCATGTTGCTGAGCATGGCAGCTTCAGTCAGGCAGCCCGCGCTTTAGGCATGCCCAAAAGTACCCTGAGCCGCCGTATCAGCGATCTGGAAGAAGCGCAGGGCGTCCGTTTACTGAATCGGACCACGCGCAGGTTGAGTCTGACCGATGTCGGTCGCGAGTTTCTGGTCCATTGTCAGACCCTGGTTCAGGCTGCGGAAGCGGCTGAACAGGTGACCCAGTTTGTCCAGGAGAAGCCACGCGGACGGGTACGAATAAGCTCACCGCATGCCTTAAGTCAGAGTTTGCTAATTAAAATTCTGCCCGCTTTTATGCAGCGTTACCCGGATGTGCAACTGGATTTGATGGTCTCCAATTCACCGGTCAATCTGGTCAGCGAACAAATAGACGTTGCCCTGCGGGTGCGTTCAAGCATTGAAGACTCGTCGCTGATAGCGCGACCTTTGGCGCCTTCACCACCCGCTTTATTTGCCCATCCTGATTTTATTCGTGAGCGCGGCGAACCTAAGCACCCTACCGATCTGGTCAACTGGCCCTCGTTGTCGATGCATTATACCCATGGCCGATATCAGTACGACTTCACCTCGTGCCAGGGCGAGTCAATTTCGCTGACCTATCAGCCACGCCTGATTACTGACGACCTATGGGTGTTGCGCGAGGCAGCCAGTGAGAAACAGGGTATGGTGATGCTGCCGGTCTATTTGTGTCGTGAGTACGTCGAGAAGGGCTTACTGGCGCCGGTATTGCCGACATGGCGGCTGCCAGTTGGTAACATGCATCTGGTTTACCAGCATCGCCGAGGACTGTTGCCTGCAGTTCGGGTACTGATCGATTTTCTGCTCCAAGAGATGCCGAAAGCGGCCCGCGACGCAGGTATCGGTGAGCTTTCCGATGCCTGGGGTGAACAAAACTGATAGTCTTAATAGCAAGGCGATAAATAGCAAGAGGAGCCAGCCTAGTATGCCAAGTTTTGATATTGTGTCTGAAATTGATCAGGTCGAACTGAAAAACGCGGTCGACAATGCCGCCCGTGAACTCACCACGCGTTTTGATTTTCGTGGGGTGCAAGCCAGTATTGAGTTAAAAGAACTGACCGTCACCCTGTCCACTGAGTCAGATTTCCAGCTCAATCAGCTGCTCGAGATACTGCGCAACAACTGTACCCGTCGCGGTATTTCCATGGCCGGTGTGGAGATGGAAGACGAGCCGGTGCATAGTGGTAAAAACTTTAGTTACCATGTGAATTTCAAGCAGGGTATTGAACAGCCGGTGGCAAAACAGATTATTAAGAAACTGAAAGACGCCAAGATTAAGGTTCAGGCGTCCATTCAGGGCGAAAAAGTGCGGGTCAACGGCAAAAAGCGCGATGACCTGCAAGAGGCCATCGCGCTTTTGAAAAACAGCGATATCGAATTACCGCTGCAGTACGAGAATTTCCGCGACTAACAGCAACAGTTCCGCTGCACCGCGCTTCACGTCAGTTCAGGTTGCTGGCGTGAAAGCGCAGATGCTCTTCAATGAAGGTCGCGATAAAGTAATAGCTGTGGTCGTAGCCTTGCTGATAACGGATCTGGGCGCCACTGCCGCTAAGCTGGTTGGCTTTAATCAGCGCCTCGGTATCGAGTTGCTGCTCAAGAAAATTATCAGCAGTGCCCTGATCGACCATAATTGGCGGTGCAGACGAGCGTTCCTGCAATAGCAGCGCCGCGTCGTATTGCCGCCAACTGGCTTTATCCTCACCTAAGTAATTACCAAACGCCTTTTGTCCCCACGGACAGCTGGTCGGGTGGCAAATCGGTGAAAATGCCGAAATCGAACTGAATTTCGATTCGCGTAAACCAATCACTAGGGCTCCGTGGCCGCCCATCGAGTGGCCGGATATCGCGCGCTGCTGGTTCAACGGTAAGTTGGCTTCAACCAATGCTGGTAACTCATCGACGATGTAGTCATACATTTGGTAGTGGGCTTTCCAGGGCGCCTCTGTTGCATTGACATAGAAGCCGGCACCAAGGCCCAGATCATAGGCCCCGTCCGGGTCATCGGCGACATCTTCACCCCGCGGACTGGTGTCCGCAATTACAAGCGCCAGGCCCAGCTCAGCGGCTACTCGCTGAGCACCTGCTTTACTGGAAAAGTTTTCATCATTGCAGGTCAAACCCGATAACCAGTATACCGCTGGCACTGCGCGATGCTCCGCCTGCGGCGGCAGGTAAACCGAAAACTGCATCTCACAGTTGAGTACCTGCGACTGGTGTTTGAAGCGGATCTGCTGACCGCCAAAGGCCAGCTGACTGCTTACTTTTTCAATAGCCTGATTCATTATTCAACCCCTGTTCGATAACCGCTTAACGAGACTGATCAAAGTGAATAACGGAGCGAATTGATTTGCCTTGGTGCATCAAATCAAAGGCTTCATTGATATCTTCAAGTCCCATAGTATGGGTAATAAAGGTACTCAGTTTAAACTCGCCCGCCAAATAACGCTGTACATAGTCAGGCAGCTCGCTACGCCCTTTGACCCCACCGAAGGCGCTGCCACGCCATACGCGGCCGGTAACCAACTGGAATGGACGGGTGGAAATTTCTTCGCCAGCTCCGGCGACGCCAATAATGACGGATTCGCCCCAGCCTTTGTGGCAGCTTTCCAGCGCTGAGCGCATGACTTTGACGTTGCCGATGCATTCAAATGAATAATCGACACCACCGTCTGTTAGCTCGACAATGACCTCCTGCACAGGTTTGTCATAGTCATTCGGATTAATAAAGTCTGTGGCACCAAGTTGGCGCGCAATGGTTTCTTTGTCATTGTTTACATCGATCGCGATAATCCGTGAGGCTTTTGCCTGCACCGCACCGATAATGACTGACAGACCGATACCACCGAGACCAAACACCGCCACGGTATCGCCAGGCTGAACTTTCGCCGTGTTATGGACCGCGCCCATACCCGTGGTTACACCACAACCGAGCAGGCAAATTTCTTCTAGTGGAGCGTCTTTGCTGACTTTGGCTAAGGCGATTTCAGGCACGACGGTATGTTCGGCAAAGGTGCTGGTGCCCATGTAGTGGTAAATAGGCTGACCGTCTTTGGAGAAGCGAGTGGTGCCATCTGGCATCAGGCCTTTGCCCTGGGTGCTACGAATGGCTTGACATAAGTTGGTTTTACCTGACTTACAGAATTTACACTCACCGCATTCCGGTGTGTACAGCGGGATTACGTGGTCGCCAACCTCGACTGAGGTAACTCCTTCGCCAATGGCTTCTACAATACCGCCACCTTCGTGGCCAAGAATAGATGGGAAGATGCCTTCGGGATCCGCGCCGGAGAGGGTGTAGGCGTCAGTGTGGCAGACACCACTGGCCACGATACGCACCAGGACTTCGCCTTTTTTTGGCGGCTGTAAATCCACTTCTTCAATTTTTAATGGTTCGCCAGGGCCCCAGGCCACGGCTGCGCGGGTTTTAATGGTATCCATGTTAACTCCCTACAAAACAGCGAATATCAGAGCAAACAGATTGCTCGAAACGGTACTAAGTTTAGCCCATTGTAGTTATTTACCTTAAGTTAAGTAATCCTGCTAAAATGCAATTTACTTTTACTAAAAGCGTAATAATGAGGTGCTATGCGCGAATGGCAGGGTATCAGTGAGTTTGTTGCGGTGGCCGAACAGGGCAGCTTTACTGCCGCCGCCAGGCAGCTTGATTTGTCTGTGGCTCAGGTGAGCCGAGCGGTAAGCGAGCTGGAGCGGCGTCGAGCGGTTAAGTTGTTTTACCGCTCGACCCGCAAAGTAAGCCTGACCGAAGAAGGCCATCTGTACTTACAGCATTGTCAGCACCTGGTGCAGGGGCTCGACGAAGCCAACCGTGCGATGGGTAATCTGCAGGCGCGCCCACAAGGTTTACTGCGTATTACTGCGCCGGTTTATTTTGGTGAAACCCGGATTGCACCGCTACTGAATCGTTTTTTACTGGATTACCCGGAAGTTGAGCTTGAGCTGCATCTGACTAATCGCAAAGAAGATCTGATCCATGGTCGCTATGACCTTGCGATCCGACTCGGCAACCTCGAAGATTCCAGCTTAATTGCTCAGCGCCTGGGCCAGCGGACCCACTATATTGTCGGTGCACCGGACTACTTTAATCGGGTCGGCAAACCGCAGCATCCGGAGGATCTTAAGCAGCATCAGCTACTGGCGGGTACAGTTGAGAACTGGCGGTTGCAGTTGGCAGGCAGACGCGTGCTGGTCAAACCCGGCCGTCGCTTGCATTGCAATAGTGGTCTGGCACTGCTCAATGCAGCTGAACAGGGGCTTGGCCTGGCCCAACTTCCTGACTATTATGTCAGTGAGGCGCTAGCCCAGGGCAGTCTGCAGTCAGTGCTTAATGACTATCGCCAGGACAACGACGGTATCTGGGCGTTGTATCCGCAGAATCGCCACCTGTCGGCTAAGGTTCGGGCGGTGGTACAGCATTTACGCAGTCAGCTGCATGAGCGTTCGAAAAATGCACTTGATAGTAATTCACTTGATAGTAAATAAAGGGCTATGGTACGTAAGGTTATCGACTGGTTTGTCGATACCCCTAGATAGCAATACCTACTAGCAGGTAGCACCGCAGCAAATAAGGATATGCCCGACATGCGCAACAACCTCCCCGTCACTGGCCGCGAATTTAAGTTTGACCCTTCCGCACGTCTTATCTCATCGACCGATTTGAAAGGCCGGATCCGTTTTTTTAATAAAGATTTCCAGCACGTTAGTGGCTTTAGCAGGGACGAGTTAATGGGGGCACCGCATAATCTGGTCCGTCATCCGGACATGCCGCCTGGTGTGTATGAAAATATGTGGAAGACCCTGCAGCGAGGCCGGCCGTGGATGGGCCTGGTAAAAAACCGGCGCAAAGACGGCGACCATTACTGGGTTAGTGCCTACGTGACCCCAGTGTTTGAGGGAGCAGAGATGGTCGGCTATGAATCGGTGCGGGTCAACGCGACCGAGGAGCAAAAGCAACGGGCGGAGAAAGTATATTGTCGCTTGCGGGCTGGCAAGAAACCGTTTAGCTGGCGTCAGTATGCGCGTTACTACGCAGAGGTATTTAGCCCGGTGTGGTTGCCTGGTGTCGCAGCCGCTTTGTTGGCATGGCCGTTCGGCGGGGCTTCAATGGCGCTGACGTTACTGGCCTTAACGGCGGTGATTCTGCTTGCCCAGGCCTGGCGCAGTGAAAAGGACTATCAGGATTTGCTCAAGTTACGCCCCGAAGCCTTCACTGAAGCGCTGGTGGCCAATACCTATTCAAAAGATGGCGGCAGTAAGGCTCAGGTTGAAATGATGACCCGCAGCGAAGCGGCCCGCGCGAGCACCGGGTTGACCCGAATCGCGGATGCTTCCGAGTCGCTGGCTGAAGTCGTCAGTAGCACCAAAGAACAGGCGGCCACCAGTAGTCGCCTGACCGACAATCAGAATCAAAGCACACAGCAGGCTGCATCCGCGATTCATCAGATGTCGGCGTCCATAGAAGAAGTCGCTGACAATGTCGAAGCGAATTCGGAAAAAGCCAAATCAGCTGCAGAGTACGTTAAACAAAGTACAGACCGGGCGAAAGCTGCGATGCAGGCAATTAACGAACTGCATGACGCAGTAAAAAGTATTGTTAGTACGGTCAATGAGGTCTCAAAATCGACCCAGGAAATTGGCCAGGCGGCTGATCTAATTACTCAAATAGCGGATCAAACCAACCTATTGGCACTGAATGCGGCGATTGAAGCCGCGCGTGCTGGTGAGCATGGTCGGGGCTTTAGTGTGGTGGCGGATGAAGTAAGAGCGCTTGCAGGTAAAACCCGCGAATCGACGGACCGCATTCATACCATTATCGGTACCTTACGTGCTCGGGCTGACAATGCTGTGGAAGTTTCAGAGCATGGTGAGAGCTCGGCCAAGCGTGGGGTTGAGATGGTTGCCGAAACGGAGCAGGCATTGCGCGAAATCGATGCGGTGGTGTCTGCGATTAGTGATACCACATTGCAGATGTCGGCGGCGGTCGAAGAGCAAAGCAATGTTGCCGAGCATATTTCGCAGCAAGTTACGGATATGGCGGATGGTGCGGAAGAAGCACGGAGTAATGCACAGGGAACCGCCGATGCTAGTGCCCAGTTACAGAATACGGTGCATGAGTTGCGTGCGCTGATCCAGCGCTTTTTACAGAAAGGCTAGCTTTACCAAAACGTTACCACTGATCGTTTTTGCATAACTCCCAGTATCAACAATACTAGTAGGCAGGGAGGGACGCTTTATGCATGCGAGCAAGCCGCAACGAGCTTTAATTATAGAAGGGGGCGCCATGCGCGGCATCTTTGCCGCCGGCGTCCTCGATGCCTTTATCGAGCAGGATTACTATCCGTTTGACTTCGTCATTGGCGTTTCGGCTGGTTCTACAACAGGCATTGCGTATCTGACTGGCGACCATGGACGGAGCTATAAAATTCTCACTGACCATGCCCGTCGCCCCGACTTTATGAGCTTCACGCGCTATGCCCGCGGCGGCCATTTGTGTGATGTCAGCTGGCTGTGGCAGCGCTCGCGGCAGGAACTGAGTCTGGATGTAGATGTCTATGTCGAGCGCAATATTCCGTTGTGGGTGGTGACTACATCCGTACGTACGGGGCATCCGTTGTACCACAAAGTCGATGCGGCCAATGTGGATGAAGTCTTCCCCGCCTCCTGCGCCATGCCAGTGGTGTTCCGTGATCACCCCCCGGTGGCGGGTGAACCCATGTCCGACGGGGGCCTGGGAGACTCCATTCCGGTCCGTTATGCATACAAGCAGGGTGCACGCGAGATTACCGTTATCCGCTCGGTACCCGAGTCGTTCCGCACTGAACAGCTGCGCTTTCCGGGGATGCTAAAGCCACTGCTGTCACAGCATCCACGGCTACTGGGTGCGGCCCTGCGTTGTGAGCGAAAATACCATCAGGCTCTGGCGTTCATGCAGCAACCGCCGGCGGACTGCCAGGTTCATCAGCTGTACCCGCCGGAACAGTTTCCCGTTGCCCGTTTCACCCGTGATATCAGCAAACTACAAACTGGCTATGAACAAGGGGTTAAAGCGGCTGAAGCATTTATTAGTCAGCGACGCAGTGGTAGGCTTGCGCAGGATGCACTGCAGCCAGCTAATGTATAAGTTGTATACGTGCCGCCAGAGACTCATCACCCGTCATCCAGTCACAACGAGGACCTAATGAAACCAATTTTTATATTGCACGAGAACGAAGAGTGGCTAGTACCGTTGCGCGCTGAGTTTGCTCAGCGTGGGGTTGAAGTTCAGGAATGGTTTCTTAACGAGGACTATGTTGCGTTTGAGAAAAACCCGCAACCAGGGGTGTATTACAACCGAATGAGCGCGTCCTCGCACACCCGCGGACATCGCTTTGCTCCCGAGTTAACGCGGATGGCGTTAACCTGGCTTGAACATGCCGGTGATTCGCAGGTGCAGGTCGTGAATGGCACTCGTGCACTGTACCTGGAAACCTGCAAGCTTTCGCAATATGCGGCGTTGCAGAAAGCCGGCATCCGGACACCGAAGACTCGAGCTGTGGTGGGGCGTTCCGTGATCACAAAAGCCGCGGAAGACTTTGCCCAATGGCCAGTGATACTTAAGCCAAACCGTGGTGGGAAAGGCCTTGGGGTGATCAAATTTGATGATCTCAGTGCGCTGCAACAGTTTGTTGAAGGGCCTGATTACCATGAACCACTGGACGGCATCTGGTTACTGCAGGCCTTTATCCAAAGCGCGGCCCCTTTTATTACTCGTTGCGAGTTTGTCGGCCAACGTTTTGTGTATGCTGTTCAGGTGGATACCACCGGTGGCTTTGAACTCTGCCCGGCCGATATCTGTGCAATTGATGACGCCGCTTGCCCGGTGGGTGAATCCGCTGCAGCACCCGCCAAATTTGTGATTAGTGAACGTTATCATGGGCATTCTATTATTGGTCAGCTCGAAACCTTTATGCGTAATAGCGGTGTCGATATTGCCGGTATCGAGCTTATCGAAGACAAGTATGGCGACGTGTATGCGTACGACGTGAATACCAACACCAACTATAACCAATCGGCAGAAGCGGCCGCAGGTGGTCGGGTAACAGGCATGGGAGCGGTTGCAGACTACCTGATTGCGCTGGCCCGTTAGGAAAACAGGTTAGAGAAACGGGATCTGGACACTGCTTTCAGACCACAGGCGCAGGCTCTCCATAAAGCGGGGGTCGCGCCGGATATCCGTCAGTTGCTGATTTATCTCGTTAATAAGGGCCCGGCCCCAGGCATTATTGGTGCAACCAATGGCACCAATGACATGCTCGCCACTGGTTTCTGCAATTTCAATAAACTCCAGCGGATCGCCGCTGGTTCGCTGATGGTAGGCTAACAAACCCTGGTAATCGATGGTGTAGTCGACCCGACCCGCCAGAATCATTTCCAATACAGCCGTAGTGGCGTTTTCACCGGTACGGATCACCCGATAACTGCTCTGCCCTTCATGCATATCGAGTAAGTTTTGCAGCTCGCCGTAGCGACGGCCGGCGGGGTGGCCAAGCCGATAGTCATTACTTTGCAGTAACTCTTCAAGCACCACGGGATCACCGAACAGTTGGCGTAGTCGGGCGGCTGTCTCTGGTCGGGTGATAATGCCGTGGGGTTGATAGGTATGTGTAGGATCACTAAACCAGGTCGGTGCTGCCATGCTGTTAGCGCGATGGATCATGCAGGGGAAGCATTGATTTACATTACGCTCGAATTGCACCCCAATTCGGGTTTGAGGCATGACGATGCGCGACATACGGCGTTCCGGTAGGGCATCCTCGACGGCAAGCATCAGACTGTCACAGATCCCTTGTCCCTGATAAGGACCCTCGACAATATGAAACGGAGGCGCTGTATTTAGCGCCCAGTGAAGACTATAACTTTGCTGCGACTGACTCAGTTGCTGGCCGGCCTGACTAACCGAAAGCAACAGACTCATACCAAGCAGCAGGAATGATCCGGCTTTTACCTGTTTCATATCTTCAATGTAAAAGCCAGTTAACTAAAATGCAATAAAATGAGCCGTTTTGTTTATATCAAATGGTATTTAATTTGATAAATTTTGTTACTTCATGTGTCAATTTCCAGATCGCCTGTAATGCTGGCTGCAATGTTAAGCCCAGTACTGCTCCATCGTAATATTGCCTGGCTTACGGCGCAGGTGCTTTTCCAGGCCCTTGGCTTTAAGCGCGGTCCGCGCATCCTGAATCATCGCCGGATTACCGCATAGCATAATCTGGGCCTGTGAATTGAAGACGGCTTTGCAGGCGTGCTCCAGTTCACCTGAATCAACTAACGCGGGAATTCGCCCGTGCAGCATGGTCGGCTGATGTTGATGGTGCTCGCGGCTCAACACTGGCTGGTAATAAAACTGCTGCGGTTTTTTTTGCTGCAGCGCCTGCAACCAGTCCCGGTAGCACAGGTCAGCCGAGCTGCGGACTCCATGAACGAGACGGATTCGGCGGAAATTCTGCCATACCTGTTCACCTTTAAGGATCGATAGGTAAGGACCAATCCCTGTGCCTGTTGCCAGTAACCATAAGGTCTCCCCTTCGGGGACATGGTCAAGCGTAAAGAAGCCGCTGGGGTGGCTGTTAAGAAGGATCCGGTCTCCGGCCTGAAGCTTAGCGAGCCGCGGCGAGAGGTCGCCGTCGGGGACTACGGCGATAACGAATTCGAGTGTTTCTGTGCCCGGCGCACTGACCATTGAGTAGGCTCTCGCCAGCGGCTCACCATCGTTGCCAGGCAAGCCAATACGGGCGAACTGACCCGCTTTAAAACTAAAGTGCGGGCTGTTGATCCGCAAACTTAGTAAACCGGAGTGCCAGTGCCTGACACTCTCAACCGTGGTTTCCATCCAGGTGCTCATCAAATTCCTCAACGTTGGACGACAGCTTTTGCTGTTATTCTCATGATTGGCGTATATTAGGCCTTTACTGGCGCCGATTTACAACAGACAAAAGGTAGCAATATGTGCAGCAACGAGGCTCAGGGTAAGGAAAAAGGCGATTCTCAGCCAGCGGATTTGGCCGACCAGTTACTGCTTGACTGGGTACCCTGGCAGTTCCAGAGCCAGTACGGATTTACTTTACGCGGCCAGCGCACCCGGCCGCGAGGCCTGCCGGTGGTGCACTTCATTCATGGTAATAGTTACTCCGGGCTGACCTATTTGCCGTTGCTGCAGGCGCTGTACCCTTACTTCGATATTTTCCTGCACGATGCCCAAGGCCACGGCGATAGTGATGAAGGTGGCCGTTTTATCGGCTGGAATGAAAGTGCTGAGCTGGCGGTTGAAGTGGCAGAGCGAATAGTAAAGCCGACCTATGGGGCCGTCCCTGTGATTGGTATGGGTCACAGTTTTGGCGGTATTCTGACACTATTGATGAGCCAGCTTCAGCCGCACTTATTTGACCGTTTGATCCTGCTCGACCCGATCCTTTTTCCACGGCGTATGCTATTGCCGATGAGAGTGCTTAGCGGATTGCACCTTTACCAGCTCAACCCGTACGCAAAACGTGCGCGTAAACGGCGCAGTGTATGGCCGGATGAAGCGACCGCCTACGCAGGACTGCATCAGCGCGGTATGTTTAAAGGTTGGCAGGATGATGCGTTGCGTGCCTACGTTAAACACGCCATGCATGAAGGCGCGGACGGACAGTGGCAACTTAAATGCTCGCCTGGCCGGGAAGCTGAAATTTTTAGTTCCTACGCGCGAGGGCTTTGGCCTTACATCGGCAAACGACTGGCAGTGCCCACGGAGGTGTGGGCTGGGCTGCAAACATACCCCTTTGTCCGCGGCTCACTGCAGCGCTGGCAAAGCATGACGGATCGGGTCACCTTGCATTGGCTTGAGGGCGGTCATTGTTTTATGCAGGAAGATCCGCAGCGAACCGCCAACCAGGTGTTGGCGGCTTTAACTGCGTTGATTAAGCCGGAGCCTGTGGTGACTGAATAGCAGGCAGCTCTGGTAGCGGCTCACCGATGCAGGCGCACAAGGTAAACAGCAATTTTTGCTCGACCGGATTAATAGTCCCATCCGCCTGGGCACAGGCAACCCAGGCATTTACCAGGCGTTCTTTTTCCAGCGCCTGCCATTGGTCAATACGGGTTAACGAATCGCTTAAGTCGCTGAAATTAAGCATATCGGCGGGGTAACTGTCGAGATCGGCTGCGAACAGGTCAGCCCCCTGGCGAAATGCTTTAGCACTTGCTTGATCGTCTTGATGCCCATAGTGGGCCAGCACCGATAAGGTTAATTTGGCATCATGCTGGCGACGGCGTTTGTAGCCGCGGACGTTCAGTTCGTTGCGTGCATGTTCTCCTTTCAGATAGCGCCAGACCACCTGATAGAGGCACCACTCGTAGAGGCTGACTTTGGCATCAACGTCAATAACCGCCTGCATGGTTTGTAAGAAGCGATCTGCACTGCGGCTGTCCATCATTTTCAATGCCGGCATGAGTAGCTCGGTCATTGGTAGTTGTTGCTCCATCGGCTGCGCTTTAATGCTGTCGATGTGGGCCACCACGTCGTCGTAAAGCACGTCCGAGACCCGTTCATTTAACAGCGCTAACTGCTGAGTACGGGTTGCTTCATCCTCACTGAGCAGTAACGTCAAGACCAGTGCTTTGGCGTGCTCCGGATCGCGGGCGTCGGCAACCACATCCTCCGGCAGGTCGAAGGCAACCGCCATCGCGGTAAGGCGTTCGACAAACGCCTGCGAGGTTGCTTTCTGATCCGATTCTTTCGCTGGTATATCCGGACGCGCTTCCGCATTCGCCTGGTAGTTGCCGTCCCACTGTGGCATAAGCCTTTTTATGCGGTCACCCAGTGGCGGGTGAGTGGCCATCACTGACATAAATTTACCCACAGCCTGACTGAAAAACAGGTGGCTGGCTTCATCCGCATTCGGGCTTTCTACTTTGCTACCTGAACCACGCTTTTGTGCTACGCCGATCTGTTGTAGCGCACCAGCGAGCGCTTCTGGTTCGCGGGTGAACTGAGCCGCTGACGCATCAGCCAGGTATTCGCGTTGGCGGCTTACTGCGGCTTTAATCACATTGCCAAACAGGACGCCGATCCCACCTAGTATCAGTAAACCCAGGCCCAGTAGAGGTAACGCAGCATTTTTGCCATCGCTGCGGCGACCGCCAAGGGCACCAAAGCGCAACAACAGATAGCCAGCATGAGAAATAAACAAAATACCGTTGAGGATCGCAATGATACGAATATTCAGGCGCATATCGCCATTCAGAATATGCGCAATTTCGTGCGCTATCACGCCCTGTAACTGAGCCCGGGACAGCTTTTCTGCGCAGCCCCGGGTAATCCCAATCACCGCATCGCGGGGACTGTAACCGGCAGCGAAGGCATTAATAGCTGGCTCCTGGTCGAGCAGGTACACCGGAGGCACCGGCATATTGGCCGCGATGGCCATTTCTTCCACCACATTGAGCACTTTGCGCTCAAGCGGGTCGCGGCTATCAGGGCTTAACCGGCGTCCGCCCAATTGCTCTGCGACTACTTTTCCGCCGGGCCGTAATACCATCCATTTGTATAGCACCGCAAAACCAATCGCCGATAAAGCGACGCCCGCGGAGGCAATAATGACATCCCATGCCAGATACCAGTCTGCGCCAGTCTGCGTGTAGGCGGCTGTTTCCTGGTATTGAATACCGCCCAGAAAGTAAGACACCAGCACCGCAACCAGACTGACTAGCAACACCACAGCGAGGGTAAATAAAATGCCTAAAAGTCGGGTATTGCGTCGGGCGACATCCTGATGATGAAAAAAATTCATAGCACTCATGAGTTAGCCTGTTTTAGAACGACACCTTAGGTGCTTGCTGAATTTGCTCGCTGTCTTCAAATTCCAGCAGGCTCGCATCTTCGCCATGGCCAACGACGCCAGCAATGGCAACCTGTGGAAATGACTGACGATAGGTGTTGTAGGTCATGACGGCGTCATTGTATGCCTGGCGTGAGAACGCGACCCGGTTTTCGGTACTGGTCAGTTCTTCGCTGAGTTGCTGCATGTTTTGGCTGGCTTTCAGATCCGGGTAGGCTTCCATCACTACATTCAACCGGCCTAAGGCACTGGTTAACTGGCCTTCAGCGCCACTCAGGGCGCCCATCGCGGCTTTGTCACCCGGTGCTTCGGATGCTTGTTGTAATGCAGAGGTGGCCTGATTACGTGCCTCGGTGACCGCTTCCAGCGTGCCCCGTTCATGGCTTAGGTAGCCTTTGGCCGTTTCAACCAGATTGGGGATCAGGTCGTGACGTCGTTTAAGCTGAACTTCAATCTGCGCAAATGCATTTTTGAAGCGGTTCTTTAACGAGACTAACTGGTTGTATATCCGAACGAGCCAAAATACCAGGATGACGGCAATGGCGATGAGAACCCAGGCTGCAATAGACATGGCGGTACCTTTTTAAGTGAACGAAATACTACTACTGAGAAAATAGCAGTTTTATGGCATCCAGCATATCCGAATAGTGGAGTTTTTGCTGGTTTCGATGTACTTTATGTTGCAACTTTTTAGCCAGCAAAGTTGTGGACCCCCGTATGAGTAAAGTAAGTGGTAACTTATTTGTGATTGCCGCTCCCAGTGGAGCAGGTAAATCGAGCATGATCGACGCCTTGCTTAGGCGTCACCGGAAGGGGTCAATGCAGGTCTCGGTCAGTACTACCACGCGTAAACCAAGGCCTGGCGAGAAAGACGGCGAACATTACTTCTTTGTTGATGAAGAAACCTTCTTGCAGCAGGTCGACGCTGGTAATTTCTATGAGCATGCCAAAGTATTCGACCATTATTATGGCACCTCGCGGCATGTTATCGAGGATACCCTGGCCAGTGGCGTGGATGTGTTTCTGGATATCGACTGGCAGGGTGCCCGTCAGGTAAAGGCAGCATACCCTGGCGTGCACACGGTATTTATTTTGCCGCCCTCAAACGCTGAGCTTGAACGCCGCTTACGCATCCGCGGTCAGGACAGTGACGAAGTCATCGCCCGACGGATGGCCAAAGCGCAGCATGAAATGGCCCATTATGGTGAGTTTGGCTATATCATTGTCAACGAAGTGTTTGATGACTCTGTTGACCAGCTTGAGCACATTGTTTTGAGCCAGCGCCTACGTCGTTCCAAGCAGCAAATTCGCTATCGCGAAATTCTGCAGGATTTGCTTGCAGAATAGGCCTTGGCGGAATCGATTATTTTCAGTACAATAAGCGCCCTTTTTTAAGAATAACCTAACTGTGGAGTGTTGAGATGGCACGGGTTACTGTAGAAGACGCTGTAGATCGTATTGGCAACCGGTTTGATCTGGTGCTGGTCGCAGCACGCCGCGCACGTCAGATAGCTAATCAGGGCAAAGCGCCACTGGTTGAGACGCACAATGAAAAAGCCACCGTTATTGCTTTGCGTGAAATTGAAGCGGGCCTGATTGATGCAGCTCGTCTTGAAAAAGAAGAGCAGGTAGCTCGGTACGAAAGCGATGAGGCAGAAATGGCAGCGGTTGCCGCATTACGCAACCCACAAAACCAGGAATAACCTTTCCGCAGTAAGTAGTTAAAAGCGCCTGCTGGCTTCAGCGGGCGTTTTTTGTTTGTGCCCGGCTAGCGTAGGAAAGCATTGGCATTTGCAAGGATTCCTCGTATTCTGAGAAAAAGCGCAAAGATTCGCTTCTGTTGATGTAATCATCACTGTAGTACTAGCTGTAAAAAAGAGGCGTGGGCCGTGTATTTATTTGAAGGACTTAAAAATCAGGTTTCAGCATACTTGCCACCAGAGCAGGTAGACCGTATCTATGAGGCCTTTAAAGTATCTTTCGATGCGCACGGTGATCAGAAGCGGCAAAGTGGAGAACCCTACATCACCCACCCGGTGGCGGTGGCAGGGATCCTCGCGGATATGCGGCTGGACCATGAAACGCTGATGGCGGCGTTGCTTCACGACGTGATTGAAGACACCCCACTGTCGAAAGAAGATCTGGCTGAGTTATTTGGCGCCACTGTGGCCGAACTGGTCGAGGGCGTGTCGAAGCTCGATAAACTCAAGTTTTCCTCGAAAGAAGAACTGCAGACCGAGAATTACCGCAAGATGATCATGGCGATGACCCAGGATATCCGGGTGATCCTGATCAAGCTTGCCGACCGCACTCACAACATGCGTACTATCAGCCACTTACGGCCTGACAAGCGGCGACGTATTGCCCGTGAAACCCTCGATATTTTTGCACCTTTGGCACATCGCCTGGGTATCCATAACATCAAAAATGAACTGGAAACCCTGGGTTTTAAAGCCATGTACCCAATGCGGGCACGCTTTTTAGAAAGTGAAGTGAAAAAGGCCCGCGGTAACCGCAAAGAGTTGCTTGCACGGGTACGCAAAGAAATTATTACCCGGCTCGAAGAGATCGGCATTGACGCCCGGGTTTATGGGCGCGAAAAGCATCTGCACAGTATTTACCGCAAAATGCGCAATAAAGAGCTGAACTTTGATCAGGTGATGGACATTTATGCCTTCCGGGTGGTGGTTGACTCAGTCGATACCTGCTACCGGGTGATTGGTGCCGTGCATAATTTGTATAAGCCGATTGAAACCCGGTTTAAAGATTACATAGCGATTCCCAAGTCCAATGGCTATCAGTCGTTGCACACGTCGTTGAAAGGGCCTCATGGGGTGCCGGTGGAAATCCAGGTGCGCACCGAAGAAATGGATCTGATGGCGGACCGCGGCGTTGCGGCCCACTGGTTTTATAAAAACTCCGATGAAAGTGGTACCACAGCCCAGGTCCGCGCACAAAAATGGATGCAAAGTCTACTTGAATTGCAGCAAAGTGCGGGTAACTCCTTCGAATTTATTGAAAATGTGAAGTCTGAGCTGTTTCCCGAAGAGATCTATGTGTTTGCCCCGGATGGGCGCATTGTTGAGTTACCGCAAGGAGCGACAGCGGTCGATTTTGCCTACGCTGTACACACTGACGTTGGTAATACCTGCATTGGTGCCCGGGTTAATCACAAAGCCTACTCGCTGAGTAAGCCGTTGGAAACGGGGCAGACAGTGGAAATTCGCACTGCCCCAGGGTCGCGGCCTAATATTGCGTGGCTGAATTTTGTGGTAACCGGTAAAGCGCGGGCGAAAATTCGCCAGGTGCTGAAAAGCCAGGAAGCGGATGATGCCCGCCTGCTTGGCGAACGTCTGTTGCGAGCGGCGTTGGGCGCAGTTAATTTCGATGATATTAGCGACCAGGAGTACGAGCGGGTTGCCAAAGAGATGAAGCGCGATAGTAAAGAGCTACTTATCCGTGACATTGGGCTTGGTAACTTGATGAGTGTAGCAGTAGCCCGGCGCCTGGTGGGTGACTCGGAAGGCTTGCGTGACGATACGGCAGACGACAATAGCAGTAGTCGCAGTCTTGCTATTAAAGGTGCTGATGGGCTATTGGTTAGTTTCGCTAAATGTTGTCGGCCTATTCCAGGCGACGACATTATCGCCCACGTCAGTCCGGGCCGCGGCCTCGTGATCCACCGCCGCGAGTGTAAGAATGTGCGCGGGCATGAAGAGGAACCGGGTAAGTACTTCCCGGTGCAGTGGGATAACAGACCGGATGCTCAGTTTGTCTCTGAATTGCGGGTTGAAATGGTCAACCATCAGGGCGCCCTGGCGCGGTTAACGTCTAACATTGCGAAAACGGGCTGCAATATTCACGGTTTGAAAACCGAGGAAATTGATTCCGGTATTTACTATATTGATGTTGCACTGAGTATTAATGATCGTAAGCATCTGGCGGCCGTGATGCGTAGCATTCGCAAGATGCCCCATGTGCAACGGGTCTCTCGTTTAAGGAAGTAATTCATGTCTAAAGTGATTGTTGCCACCGACAAAGCGCCGGCGGCTATTGGTACCTATTCGCAAGCAGTAAAGATCGGCACTACCGTGTATTTGTCCGGCCAGATCCCATTGGTTCCGAGCAGCATGGAATTAGTCAGTGACGATTTTCGTCAACAGGCGGTGCAGGTGTTTCAGAATCTGAGTGCGGTCTGTGAAGCCGCTGGCGGCAAGTTGCAGGATATGGTGAAGGTCCAGATTTACCTGCCTGACTTAAGCCAGTTTGCTACCGTAAACGAGGTCATGGCGGAATTCTTCGATACGCCATACCCGGCACGAGCGGCGATTGGCGTGCGCGCGCTGCCGAAAGGCGCCCAGATTGAAATCGACGGCATTATGGAAATCCCCTCCACCAACTAATTCAACAAACCAGCGCGAACAAACCAGCGCGGGGCTTGATCATTGAATCGATTTTTCCGATTCAACATTCAAGCCCCGCGCTTGAATGTTGAATGTCAGACGGGGCTGGCGCTGGTGGCGGGTTCGCGCATGAGCGGCTTGAAGAAGGTGATATAGGCCAGCGCGACGACGGCCAGAATAAAGCAATAAAATGTATTCATGCTTACCGCTAGCGGCGAGATACCGAAGCTGGCACCCAGCAGCAGCGCCTGGGCACCATAGGGCAAAACGCCCTGAACCACGCAGGCGAAGATATCAAGAAAGCTGGCACTTTGCTTAGGCGCCAGTTGGCCCTCTTCAGCGAGCTTTTTACTTACTTCCCCGGACAGTAAAATGGTGACGGTATTATTCGCCACCGCGAGATTGGTCAAAGCAGTAAGGCCCGCGATACCATAACCAGCGGCTTTCGATGGCTTTTGGCTCAAACGACTGGTCACTGAAACCACAGCCTTAGCGAGAAAGGCGAGGCCACCCTGTTGGCGAATAAGTGCTGAAAGACCGCCGATAAACAGCGATAACAGGAAGATCTCCTGCATACTCTCGAAACCGGCATAAATATCCTGACTCAGCGTAACCAGCTGATAATCAATTGCCAGCATGCCAAACACAGCGGCCATCACAATCCCCAGTGTTAGCACGACAAAGACGTTTAATCCCGCCACTGCCAGCGCAATAATCGCGAAGTACGGAATGGCCAGCCATAGTTTTGCCTCGGGAACCTCAAGCGGCGCTTTATCTACATCGATGAAAGACAACCAGATAATAGTCACCAGGGCAGCAGGCAGGGCAATGCGCAGGTTGGCCTTAAACTTATCTTTCATTTCGCAGCCCTGGGTTCGGGTCGAGGCGATGGTAGTGTCAGAAATAAAGGAAAGGTTGTCGCCAAACATCGCGCCACTGACCAGCACCCCAGCCATTAACGCTGGGTTGATGCCAGCCGCCTGAGAGAGACCAAGGGCCACCGGTGTTAAGGCGGCCAGAGTACCCATCGAGGTGCCCATAGCGGTGGAAACGACTGCTGCGATAACAAAAATACCGGGCAAAATAAATGCGGGTGGAATGATACTCAGGCCTAGTGCTACTACGGCATCAACACCGCCTGTTGCCGCCGCTACGGTCGAAAAGGCCCCTGCGAGAAGGTAAATCAGGCACATGGTAATGATGTTGTTGTGGCCGACCCCTTCAATAAAGGTGGCAATCCGCTGGTTAAGGCTTTCTTTGCTTAGCGCCACAGCGAGAATGATGGCTGGAAGAATCGCCACCGGTGCCGCCAGCTGATAGAACGCCATGTCGACGCCCTGCTGGTGGTAGTAAATACCGGTGCCGAGAAAAAGCGCGAGAAACACGGCGAGCGGTAACAGAGCGACCGGATTGGCGCGGACTTCAGACATAAAATACCCTTTATCAGATGTTTAGACGTCCAGAAGTGTATAATCATTTGCTTTACACAAGCAACCCAAAATTGGCAATTGGTAGTACAATACAGGCATGGTAAATAATGAATAGGTTGTTGCATGAGCCCAGATGAACTGCATTTGCAGATGCGCAATTTGCGCGATGAAGATTACCCACAGCTGAAAGGCCTGATGGACGTAGTTTACGACGATATCGGTGGAGCTTGGGAAGAGCACACTATTCGTAAACTGATGAAAGAATTTCCGGAAGGTCAGATTTGCCTCGAAGACGGCGGTAAAATTGTCGGCGTCGCGCTGACGGTCAAGGTGACCTACGACCGTTTTAGCAATCCGCACCGTTATGACGACCTGCTGGGTAAAAAAGAAACCATTCTTAATGAAAAAGATGGTGACGCGCTGTATGGACTGGATGTGCTGATCCATCCTGATTATCGTGGTTACCGATTGGGTCGCCGCTTGTACGATGCACGCAAAGAACTCTGTATGCAGCACAACCTGAAAGCTATTCTGGCCGGTGGGCGGATTGTTAACTATCACAAATACGCCAACGAACTCACAGCGAGCCAGTATCTGGAGAAGGTACATCGTCGTGAAATCTACGATCCTATCCTGACCTTCCAGTTGGCCAATGACTTCAGCGTCAAGCGGCTGTTAGGTAAGTATCTGCCTGAAGACAAAAAGTCGAAAGGCTACGCGACCCTGCTGGAATGGAATAACTTTCTTTACGAGCCGTCTGAGACCTTTATCACGGCACGTTCGCGTAATGTCCGGGTAGGCGCAGTGCAATGGCAGATGCGCTCGGTAGAGTCGGTTGAGCAAATGCTGCAGCAGGTTGAGTACTTCGTTGATGCATTGTCCAGCTATAAGAGTGACTTTGCCCTCTTCCCTGAGTTCTTCAATGCGCCTTTGATGGGCCTTACCGACCAGAGTCAGCAGATGGAAGCGATCCGCTTTCTGGCTGGCTACACCGACCTTTTCAAACGCGAAATGTCGCAGATGGCGGTAAGTTACAACATCAACATTATTACCGGCTCAATGCCACTGCAGGAAGGTGATTCGCTGTATAACGTGTCGTACCTGTGTCGCCGTGATGGTTCGGTGGATGAGCAGCGTAAATTGCATATAACCCCGCATGAGAAGAGCGACTGGGTGATTGAGGGCGGTGATAAGGTGCAGGTTTTTCAGACTGATGCAGGCCGTGTCGGCATACTCATTTGTTACGATGTGGAATTTCCCGAACTGGGACGTTTGATGGCGGACGAAGGGCTGGAAATTCTGTTTGTACCTTTCTGGACCGACACCCGCAATGCGTATTTGCGGGTGCGCCATTGCGCTCAGGCCCGGGCGGTCGAAAATGAATGTTATGTGGTTATTTGCGGCTCGGTCGGCAACCTGCCGCAAGTCGAGAGCCTCGACGTGCAGTACGCTCAGTCCAGCGTATTTTCGCCGTCAGACTTTGCCTTTCCACATGATGCCGTGATGTCAGAAACTACGCCCAATACTGAGATGCTGATGTTCTCAGACTTAAATCTGGACGAGCTGCGCTACCTGCATCATGAAGGGTCAGTGACCAATCTTAAAGACCGCCGCACTGACCTTTATGACGTTAGTCGCAAATTCAACTTCTGAATGACTAATGACTGTGGTGGCCGCGCAAGCGGGCGCCACATACCCATGCTCCGGCAAGGGAAAAATAAAGACCGACCAAGGCCGGGTCAGTCAGGTTCTGTGGAGTTCGGCTTACGTCATAGACCAGTGGCAGTGCCCAGGCTAAAAGGCCACCAGCAATGAGCAACAACACGCTTAGCTGCCAGCGAGGGCGGTTCATTAATGTTCCCAATCCTTCGACCAATAAAATGAGGGCGATGGAAACCGGAAGCCAAAGAATATCCAGCCACAACGAAACATTTTGAAAGACAGCAATGAAACCACTGAATTGCGCCTGCCAGTAAACGGGTTCACTGAACAAGGCAAAAATTCTTGAGTCGGCAATTAATGCTTCCACCCGCGCCAGATCGGCATTACCGATATTGACCGCGATGGTGTTAACAACGCCATGGTAGAACATTGCGAACAAAATTGAGATACAGAACATGAAAACGTTCAGTTTTTGCCACCGGCGGTGACGGTAAAACAAACCGCGCATAAATCACCCTTCAATAAGACTTGCTCACCATAGCGCGTTGCTTTTGCAGCCGCAACTGGCAGTCCTCTTTTTAA
Organism: Aliidiomarina soli; assembly: GCF_003986975.1. GTDB lineage: Bacteria > Pseudomonadota > Gammaproteobacteria > Enterobacterales > Alteromonadaceae > Aliidiomarina > Aliidiomarina soli. Next base: position 260,844 of record NZ_PIPO01000004.1, read on the forward strand.
TCAGGATATACTGAGTTATCTCAAAGTGATACGAATTTGTTAACAAACCGGAGCGAGCGTGGCGACTGAAACTTCAACCCTGGGCCAGATACCCTTGACCACCCTTAAGGGGGTGGGGCCGAAAATGGCGGTGAAGCTGGAAAAGCTGAATTTGCATTCGGTGTTGGATGCGCTGTTTCATTTGCCGAATCGTTACCAGGACCGCACCCGAATTACCCCGGTCGCAGGTGTACGGACGGGAGAATTTGCCACCTTGCTGGCCAATGTGGTCGATACCCGGGTTCACTACGGGCGGCGGCGAGCCCTGTTGTGCCGAGTGTCTGACGGCAGTGGTAATCTGACCTTACGTTTTTTTCAGTTCAGCGCGGCGCAACAAAAGGCCTTGCAGACGGGCATGCAGTTGCACATTTATGGTGAGGTTCGGCCCGGGCCAACAGGACCCGAGATTATTCATCCGGAATACAAAGCGATTGCGGATGGCCCGGTTGAGTTAGCAGAAACGCTGACCCCGATTTATCCGACTACAGAAGGGGTGTATCAGCAAACCATTCGCTCCATTTGTGAACAGGCGCTTAGCTATCTCAATGACAGTTCGGTACCGGAGCTGCTGCCCAGGTCCTTAGCCGCGGATGAAATGCCGCTGCATGATGCCATTCGGGTGTTGCACAACCCGCCGACGGACGCCGACCAACAAGCATTGCTCGAAGGCGTACACCCTGCCCAGCGGCGTCTGGCGATGGAAGAGTTATTAGCCCACCACGTCAGCATGTTGATTGCACGGGCGCAGGCTCAGAAGGTGCGCTCGGTTCCGATTGAACCGACGACACAGTTACGAGATGCCTTTCTGCAACGGCTTCCATTTAGTCCAACGGCTGCACAACAGCGCGTTGCCGCTGAAATCAGTGCAGATATGGCGCTCGGGTTTCCCATGATGCGGTTGGTTCAGGGGGATGTCGGCTCGGGTAAAACACTGGTTGCGGCGTTGGCTGCGTTGCCAGTGATTGAAGCCGGCTATCAGGTCGCTTTGATGGCGCCCACCGAGATCCTGGCTGAGCAACACGCTTTGAATTTCCGCCTCTGGTTTGAAGCGCTGGGGATCGAGGTAGGTTGGTTAGCGGGCAAAAGCAAAGGCAAAGCGCGGCAAGCCACCCTGGATGCGTTAGCCAGCGGTAAGATCCAGTTTATCGTCGGCACGCATGCGCTGTTTCAGGCGACGGTAGACTTTCACAATCTGGCATTGGTAATTATTGATGAGCAGCATCGTTTTGGTGTGCATCAACGGCTGGCATTACGCGAAAAAGGCGAAAGCCAGGGGACTCATCCGCATCAGTTAGTGATGACAGCGACCCCGATTCCACGAACCCTGGCAATGACCGCGTATGCGGATTTGGCGACCTCGGTCATTGATGAATTACCACCGGGGCGAACTCCGATTACCACGGTTGCGATTCCCGACACTCGACGCGATCAAATTATTGAGCGGGTGTATACAGCATGTCGTGAAGAAGGGCGGCAGGCATACTGGGTCTGCACCTTGATTGAAGAGTCGGAAGCCCTGCAATGCCAGGCCGCAGAAGACACCGCAGCGCAGCTTGCGGAAGCCCTGCCTGAGTTACGCATCGGCCTGGTTCACGGGCGGATGAAAGCAGCTGACAAAGAAACCGTCATGCAACACTTTAAAGCCGGTGAACTGGATCTGTTGGTGGCAACCACTGTGATCGAGGTCGGTGTTGACGTGCCTAATGCGAGTTTAATGATTATTGAGAATCCCGAACGGTTGGGACTCGCTCAGTTGCATCAGCTGCGTGGCCGGGTCGGTCGTGGTCAGGCCGCTTCCCATTGTGTGTTGCTGTATAAAACGCCGCTCAGCCAGCAGGCCAACCAGCGCCTCGCGGTGTTGCGTGAAAGCAATGACGGTTTTGTGATTGCGGAACGTGATCTGGAGTTGCGCGGGCCGGGAGAGTTACTCGGTGCACGGCAGACGGGTTTAACCCAGATGAAAGTGGCTGATTTGGTTCGTGACCAGGCACTGATCCCGAAAATTCAGCAACTGGCACAGGGCATGGTCGCACACTACCCTGAACTGAGTGAAAAACTGATGAAACGCTGGCTACCTAAGGGTGAACGTTACGCTCAAGTGTAGTCTTTTTGGCACTAACTGGTACACTATGGGCCTTGCATGCGAACAGTGAGCTACAGGCAATGAAAGACAATTCTCAGGAAACAACTCATTTTGGCTATAAGACCGTTGATAAGGCGCAGAAAAAGAGCCTGGTCGCCGGTGTTTTCGACTCCGTAGCCGCCAAATACGATGTCATGAATGATGTGATGAGCTTTGGTATTCATCGTTTGTGGAAGCGCCAGACCCTTGACGCCAGTGGCGTACGCAAAGGTCAGCGTATTCTTGACCTGGCCGGTGGTACCGGCGACCTGACGGCTAAATTTTCGCGTATTGTTGGCCCGCAGGGCCAGGTTGTGCTGGCTGATATCAATGATTCCATGCTCAAAGTTGGCCGTGACAAATTGCGAGATATGGGAATTGTTGGCAACGTCGAATACGTCCAGGCCAATGCTGAAGAACTGCCGTTCCCGGACGATCATTTTGATGCCATTACCATTGCCTTCGGCCTGCGCAACGTCACCGATAAAGACAAAGCGCTGCGTTCCATGCTTCGAGTGTTAAAGCCCGGCGGACGCTTACTAGTGCTGGAATTCTCCAAACCCGAGCATGATGTTTTGAATAGTTTGTACGACTTCTACTCATTTAATGTGTTGCCACAGATGGGTGGCCTGATTGCCAACGATAAGGAAAGTTACCAGTATCTTGCCGAGTCGATTCGCATGCACCCGAACCAGGACACCTTAAAGCAGATGATGGAAGACGCCGGTTTTGAGCAGGTCACGTATCAGAATATGACCGGTGGTATTGTCGCTTTGCATCGGGGATTCAAGTTTTAATGCCAGCCCAAGCGTTGCTAAATAGTATCGCTGAGCGGGTGCTAAATACCGCGCTGGCGGCAGATCCTGATAGTGCCAGCAGGCTCAAGCCGGTGCGCGGCAAAGCGTTTCGTTTGCAACTTGCTGAACTACCCTGGCCGCTGACACTGACGTTTTGCGAAGATCGTGTGCTGTTTATGGGGAGTGATTACGATGCGATTGACGGCGAGGTTCAAACCAGTTTTCCGGTTCTGCGAACACTGACCGATGCCAGTAAAGTAACGGCAGCGCTGCAGAATGGAACATTGAGCCTGCAAGGCGACCCTATTTTTGCCCAGCATGCGAGCCAGGTTATTCTGGGGCTTAATATTGACTGGGAAGAGGCCTTTGCCGAGCGGCTAGGCGATGTACCTGGGTTTTGGCTGGCACAGGGAATGGCCAAACTAACAAGCCTGAAGCCTGATCTGAGCCAGTGGCAACAGTGGCTTGGTGAAACCCTGAGTGAAGAAAAGAAGATTACTCTGGGGCAGGTTGAATACGCCATCTTTTGTGATGAGGTGACTGCCCTTGAACAACGGATCCGTAACCTCGAAGCTGGTGGTTCATAGTGCGAAGCATGCGTTTTTACAGAATAATCCGAACCCTGCTCCAGTACGGTGTAGACGATATGATTCCACGACGCTGGCAGCCTTGGTATATGCGGCTGGCGCGGCGTACCTGTTTCTGGTTACGCAATAGACACAAAGAAAAGGCGCTGGGCGAACGCTTGCGGCTGGCGCTCGAGGAGCTCGGCCCTGTGTTCGTAAAAGTCGGCCAGATGCTGAGTACCCGTCGCGACTTGCTACCCCCTGAGATCATTACCCAACTGGCGATGCTGCAAGACAAAGTGCCGCCGTTTCCAGGGGCCGACGCTCAGGCAATTATTGAACGCGCCTTAGAGGTGCAAAGTGTCGATCAGGTGTTTGTCGATTTTGTGCAAAAACCTCTCGCATCGGCTTCTATCGCTCAGGTTCACGAGGCCACGTTACGGCTTAAAAATGGTCAGTTGAAGGACGTAGTGATCAAGGTCATCCGCCCCGATATTGAACACACCATTCGCGCCGATCTTGAGTTGATGGAATCGGTCGCGGCGCTGGCCGCTCGTTACCTGCCCGATGGTCGTCGGTTGAAGCCGAAGGAAGTGATCCGCGAGTATCGCAAAACCTTGCTGGATGAGCTGGATCTGCTGCGCGAAGCGGCTAACGCTATCCAGCTTAAGCGAAATTTTGCGGACTCAGAGGTACTTTATATTCCTGAAGTCTACAGTGATTATACGCGCCATAATGTCATGGTCATGGAGCGCATAGCTGGGGTACCGATTGGCGACGTCGAAACCCTGCGCGAGCTGGGTGTCGACTTAAAATTACTGGCTGAGCGCGGGGTCGAAGTTTTCTTTACCCAGGTCTTCCGCGATAGTTTCTTTCACGCCGATATGCACCCCGGCAATATCTTTGTCGATCCCAGTAACCCGAATGACCCGCGTTACCTGGCAATTGATTTCGGTATTGTTGGTACCCTTAATCGTGAAGATAAACGCTACCTGGCTGAAAACTTTATCGCCTTTTTCAATCGCGATTACCGCAAAGTCGCCGAGCTTCACGTCGATTCCGGATGGGTTCCGTCCTACATTAATATAGAAGACTTTGAATCCGCGATCCGCACCGTATGTGAGCCGATTTTCGAGAAGCCGCTGAAAGAAATTTCGTTTGGCGGGGTGTTGCTGAATTTGTTTAATACTGCCCGTCGCTTTGAGATGGAAGTGCAGCCGCAACTCGTGCTGCTGCAGAAAACCTTATTGTATGTAGAAGGGCTGGGGCGAAATCTGTATCCGGACTTGGATTTATGGAAAACGGCGAAGCCTTATCTGGAACATTGGATGCATGATCAGATCGGCTGGCGCGCAGTCTTGCGCTCGGTCAAAGCAAATGCGCCTTACTGGGCGGAAAAGCTGCCGGAAATGCCAACCTTGTTGCATGATACGCTGCTTCAGGCGCAATCGTCGATTAAGTTGTCACAGTCCTATATGGAAGAAATCTTGCGCCAGCAGCAAGAGGCGGCGGAAAGTCGTATCTGGGCCTTTATGGCCAGCACCCTGGCCATTGCGACACTGGGGTTAGGGTTAATGTTGGACGAGCCCTGGTGGGCAGCTTTAACGGGTGTGGTCTCGGCATACGGCTGGATAAAAGCCTGGCGCGACCGACCTAAACACTTTATGAAAGAAACGAGGTAAGGCATGGGTGGCATTGGGATCTGGCAATTATTAATTGTCCTTGTGATTATTGTTTTGTTATTTGGCAGCAAGAAATTGCGCGGCCTTGGCGGAGACCTCGGCTCGGCCATGCGCGGCTTTAAAAAAGAGCTGAATAGCGACAAAGAAAAAGATGAGAAAGAAGGTGACTCTGTTGAACATAAACAGGATGCTGAATTTCGCACTCCGGGCGACGGGGTAGATGATGCTAAGGACAGTGAAAACAACAAACAGCGCCGTGAGTAGATATGTTTGATATCGGGTTCTGGGAGCTTCTGGTTGTCGTATTGATAGGCCTGATTATTTTAGGTCCGGAACGCTTGCCGCGTGCCGTTCGCTCAGTCCAGCAAGGGCTGCATAAAGTTCGTCAGTTTGGCAGCCGGATGGAAGCTGAGATTAATCATGAGCTTAGAGTCAAAGAGTTGCATGATAACCTGAGAAAAATTGAAGAGAGCGATGATCTGGATAACCTTCCTGACGACTTAAAAAAGTCTCTGGATGAATTGCAGCGGGCCGCGGCCAGCGTCAATCGGCCCTATGCAAAACCCTCTGAGTCAACCGACCAGGAGCCCGCGAATGAGAAGCCGGGCGATAAGGACAACGAGCCGCGATGAGTGACAGTGACGGAACCTTGCTGGGTCATCTGGGTGAGTTGCGCAACGCTCTCCTGCGCGGTATTGCCGCAGTCCTGGTGATCTTTCTTGGCTTAATTTATTTTGCCCGTGATATTTACTACTTCCTCGCTGAGCCGCTAATGGCCAATATGCCGGAAGGCGGTAGCATGATTGCGATAGATGTCGGAGCCCCGTTCTTTGCGCCGTTCAAGCTAACCATGGTCGTGGCGGTAGTGCTGGCCGTGCCGTTTTTATTACATCAGGTCTGGCGCTTTATCGCACCGGGGCTGTATCAACAGGAAAAGCGGCTGGTCGCGCCGCTGCTGATTAGCAGCACGTTGTTGTTTTATGGCGGAATAGCCTTTGCGTTTTTCGTCGTGCTGCCGCTGGCATTTGCCTTTTTTACAATGATGGCACCGGAAGGCGTAGAGGTCGCGACCGATATCTCAAGCTACCTGGATTTTGTCCTCAAGGTGCTTTTTGCGTTCGGTATTGCCTTTGAAATTCCGGTCGCGATTCTACTATTATGCTGGAGTGGTGTGACAACACCTGCAAACCTTCGCGCCAAACGCGCCTATGTGATTGTGGGGGTCTTTATTGTTGGCATGCTGCTGACACCGCCGGACGTGATTTCGCAAACATTGCTGGCTGTACCAATGTGGTTGTTGTTCGAGTTGGGACTGATCTTTGCCCGCTTCTACACACCGTCTGCAAAACGAGGTGAACAATGAAAGCATGGATTTTACCCTTAGTATCCGTCAGTCTGTTGCTGGCGATTCCAGGCGTTCAGGCACAGAATAATGACGCAGCAGCTAATGCCGAAGAAAATAGCCTGTTAATGCAGTTGCAGAACTGCCGTCGCATCGACAGTTCAGTTGAGCGTCTGGATTGCTACGACAGGCTCGCCCGCACCCAGCAGGCAGACGAGTCGTCGCGGGCTGCAGCGCGCGCGGAAGAAGCGCGTCTTGAAGCGGCCGCGCAACAGCAAAGTCGGCGCGACAATGCGCAACAGCGTGGTGATGATTTTGGCCGCGAACATCTCGCTCGTCCGGCAGAGGATGATAGCAGACGTTATATCAATATCGTCGATAGCTGGCAGAATCCAAGAGGCCTTTGGCGCTTCCGCACTGATGAAGGTGCCGAATGGCATCAGATCGAAAGCGTACGCAATTTCTTTTATGAGAACGACGCAGACTATTATATTGAACGCGGTGCAATGAATTCTTTTATGCTGAGTCATGATGGCAGCAACCGTTCAATTCGCGTCCGCCGTGTCGACTAATGACTGCATTGCAATCTACCGACTTCTCTTGCTGGATTGATTGCGGGGTTAACCTGCCACCCGACAATGAGCTTGCGCGCTTCCGTGACGAATTGGATGCCGCTGAAGAACAGGGCGTAGGCCGTATCGTGTTAATTGCCTCCGATGTGGCTGAGACACGCCGCGCCATCACCTTCGCGGAACAAGACCCGCGTTGTATCGTTACTGCTGGTGTGCATCCGCACCAGGCTGCACAGGTGAACGATAGCTTCATTGCCGACCTGAAGACCTTAAGCCAGCACCCTAGTGTACGCGCGATCGGTGAATGCGGACTGGATTACAATCGAAACTATTCGCCGCCTGATATGCAACGGCGGGTTTTTGCGGCACAGGTTGAATTGGCGATTGAAACCGGGTTACCCCTCTATTTGCATGAGCGTGACGCGCTTGGTGATCAACTGGCCATCTTGCAGCCCGCGATGGCAGATTTAAGCGCGGCATTTACCCACTGTTTCACTGGCGACGTCGAGGCATTAGCGGCTTATCAGGATTTAGGTTGTTACATTGGTATCACTGGCTGGGTCTGTGATGAGCGGCGGGGCCAACATCTGGCCGAAGCGGTGCCAGCCATCGATAGCAGTCGCCTGCTGTTGGAAACCGATGCTCCGTATCTGCTTCCCCGCAATGTGCGGCCGCGACCAAAGTCGAGACGCAATAAGCCTCAATACCTGGTGCATATTGCAACCTATGTAGCCGAACGTAGTGCCATCGAAAGTGAGCAGTTACAACGCACAACCTATCAAAATGCCATGCGCCTTTTTGGCGCCTGGTAGACACCCTAATGAAGAGGAACCAGTATGGCCGTTTATAGTGGCTTTCCCCATCGCCGTTTACGGCGTTCTCGCGCGCATGATTTCAGTCGTCGCTTAGTCAGTGAAAACCAGTTAACCGTTAACGATCTGATTTACCCAATGTTTGTGTTACCGGGAGAAGGGCAACGGCAAACCGTTGCTTCGATGCCTGGTGTTGAACGTATATCGATTGACCTGCTGATTGAAGAAGGTAAAGAGCTGGTGGCGCTGGGCGTCCCCATGGTCGCTATTTTCCCGGTGACACCAGTCACCGACAAATCGCTGGGTGCTGAAGCGGCGTATGACGATGAAGGACTGGCACAGCGAGCGGTGCGCGCACTTAAAGCCGCCTGTCCACAGCTTGGGGTGATGACTGACGTCGCTCTGGACCCGTTCACCAGTCATGGCCAGGACGGTATTCTGGATGACTCTGGGTATGTGCAGAATGATGTGACCACTGCGGTGCTGGTGCGACAGGCACTGTCGCATGCGCGAGCAGGTGCTGATGTTATTGCCCCTTCAGACATGATGGACGGTCGCATCGGTGCGATACGCGAAGCGCTTGAAGAGGAAGGCTTTCATAACGTCCAGATCATGGCATATTCGGCGAAGTACGCCTCGGCCTATTATGGGCCGTTTCGCGATGCAGTCGGCTCGGCCGGCAACCTTAAGGGTGGCAATAAAAAGACCTATCAGATGGATCCGGCCAACAGTGACGAGGCATTGCATGAAGTGGCAATGGATATCGAAGAAGGCGCTGATATGGTGATGGTTAAACCGGGCATGCCCTATCTGGATATCGTGCGGCGAGTAAAAGATGAGTTTGCGGTCCCAACCTTTGCCTATCAGGTTAGTGGTGAGTATGCGATGCATATGGCGGCCATCGACAATGGCTGGCTTGGAGAAGAAACCATCTTTGAAGGGCTGCTGGCATTCAAACGTGCTGGCGCGGATGGTATTTTGACCTATTTCGCTAAACGCGTGGCGAAAAAGTTAGCGACTCAGGCTCAGTAAGCTGAGCCGCCTCTTCATCAAGCAGGCTACTTAGAAAAGGGTTGCGTGCAAAGAAACCAGCTGGCGCCTGCAGATGCAGGTGCGTGTTCTCAACGCTAAGCTGATAATGGTCGAGCGTAGTGGCATGGCGGCGCTGGCAAAGTAGTATTGCCAGGCGCAGGATGCGTTCGAGATGGCGTAAAGCAGGCAGCTCGTGAAGCGACGGGCTAGTGTCATCATCGATAATACCGGCGCAGCCTTCAAGCAATGCAATGATTTGTTTGCGCAAGGGGGCATTAAACCCCGGCAGATCCAGATGCTTAACCATATAGGCTGCATGGGCGCTGGCTTTTTTATACGCCAGACTCAATCCAAGCTCATGCAGATACGCCACAGCGCGCATCAATTCGTAACTATTGCGCGGCATGACCCAGTGATCGGCACACTGTTGATACAGATTTTCCGCCATCTCAAGCACGCGTTCAGCTTGCCCGATATCGAGGTGATAGGTGCCCGCAACCGTGCTTAGGGTACGCAACTGGACATCGGTTTCGATCGTCTGTCCTGCATCGTTGCTGCTATCCAGCAAGGCGTAGATAATGCCTTCGCGCAGCGCACCTGAGGTCGCTTGCAGCCTGGCAATAGAAAGCTTTTCACAGAGCGCAATTAATATACATAAGCCGCTGACAAAGACATTCTTGCGGTTTGCTTTAAGACCTTTCAGATGCAGACGGTCATGCTCGCCACAGGCAATCGCTTCAGCTAGTAAGTTGGTTAACCAGTTGGGGGTAAATTCGAGGGTGTCACCACGAGCAATGGCAATTTCTTCGAGCGCTTTAAAGGTCCCGGACGCCCCCAGCACCATGGCGCCTTCGCGTTTGCTGTATTGCTCAGCCACGACCTCGACAATTTCACCGGCACTGGTGATCGCAGCCTGAGTAGTCGCGTGCGTGATTTTACCGTCGGTGAAATGCTGCTGATACCAGGTAACGCATCCCATATCGAGCGAATTCAATACCTGAGCGTCGAAACCCTGACCGAGAATTAGCTCGGTAGAGGCGCCGCCAATATCAATCACTAGCATACGTTCAGGAAAAGCGGTGGTGCGGGCAATGCCCTGGTAAATAGTTGCTGCTTCTTCATCGCCACTGATGATCTCGATCGGGTGACCAAGTGTTTGTTGGGCGTCAGCAATGAATGCGGTGTCGCTGGCTATTTTACGTAAGGTAGCTGTGCCGACACAGCGAATATGGGAAGGGTCGATGTCCTGCACGCGGTCAGAAAAGATCCGCAGGCACTGAAGAGCGCGTTGTTTGGCTGCGTCATCAAGCGATCCGTCGTCGCGTAGACCACCAGCGAGACGGACTTTGCGCTTGATCTTACTGACCACCTGCACGCCGCCAGCCACAACGCGAACCACCAGCATGTGAAAGCTGTTTGACCCAAGGTCGATGGCCGCGTAGTAGGCTTTTGAACGCATAGGCAGATGAGGGCCGCTATTTAACCGGGTTTACGCCCCTGGCGCTTAGGCCCGGAGTGACGTCGATTATAGTTTTTCCCACTCTGCATGCGACGCTTCTGCGGGAAGTGTGGTCTGGGTATATCTTCCAACAAGGCTCCGCTGTCATATTTAGTCACCGGGATACCATGTTTGATGTAGTCTTCAATGGCTGGAAGGTTATAAACGTACTCTTCACAGGCCAGACTCACCGCTTTACCACTGGCACCAGCACGGCCGGTACGACCAATGCGGTGGACGTAGTCTTCACAGTCATCTGGCAGGTCGTAGTTATAGACATGGCTGACGGCTGGAATGTGTAAACCACGCGCTGCCACATCGGTAGCAACCAGAATATCCACTTTGCCGGTGGCAAAATCATCCAGAATCTTCAAACGTTTCCGCTGTGGAACGTCGCCGGTTAACAATCCAACGCGATGTTGCGCGGATTTTAACCACTGGTAAACCTTGTCACAGCCATGTTTTGTATTGGAAAAAACGATTGCTTTGTCCGGCCAATCCTCTTCAATCAGGGTCAGCAGGAGTTTCATTTTGTCAGGTTTAGATGGGTAAAAAAGTTCTTCTTCAATACGGGCGCCAGTCATCTGTTCTGGCTCAATTTCGACGCTGGTAGGCTCGTTCATGTGCTCATAAGCAAGCTCTTTCACGCGCATCGAAAGGGTGGCTGAAAATAGCATGTTAAGTCGACCAGACGGCTGTCCCATCTGTCTGAACATGTAGCGAATATCGTCGATAAAGCCGAGGTCAAACATTCGGTCTGCCTCGTCCAGGACTACGACATCAATTGCATCGAGGCGGTAGACGCCTTGCTTGCAATAGTCGATCAGACGACCACAGGTTCCGACCAGTACGTCAACGCCTTCAGCCAGTTCGGCCCGCTGTGCTTCGTAGTTTTCACCACCATACACAACCGCCAGCTTGAGCCCACATTGTTTGGCTAACTCGATAGCGTCGTTATGGATCTGCACGGCTAGCTCACGGGTCGGTGCCATCACTAGCGCGCGAGGCTGTTTCGACTCCGTATCTTTACGCGGATTCGTCATCAATTGGTTAAAAATTGCGACCAGGAACGCCATTGTCTTACCGGTACCGGTTTGCGCCTGGCCAGCCACATCTTGCCCCTGCAATGCCAACGGCAGGCTTAATGCCTGGATTGGTGTACAGTAGGTAAAGCCGACTTTATTCAGGGCATCGAGCACGCTCGGGTGCAATCCAAGATCGGCAAACTTGGTTTCAGTTAAGTGTTTTTCGCTCATGGCGCTCAGCATATCAGGTTTGCGCTTGCAATAAAAAACAGAAATGATTAAATATGTAGTCTAACTTCAAGTCGCAGCGACCTCGCTGCGAGAAAATGACCGGAGATGTACCATGAGTGACAACATTGTTCAGCTGAGCGACGAAAGCTTTGACGCAGACGTAATTAAAGCTGATCAACCAGTCCTTGTTGATTTTTGGGCTGAGTGGTGTGGACCTTGTAAAATGATCGCACCGATTCTCGACGACATCGCAGAAGAGTTTGCTGGTAAAGTTACCATCGGCAAACTGAATGTAGATCACAACAACGAAACTCCACCGAAGTATGGTATCCGCGGCATTCCAACATTGCTGCTGTTTAAAGGTGGTGAAGTAGTTGGAACTAAAGTGGGTGCGATGTCTAAAGCCCAACTGAGTGAATTCCTCAGCGAGCACGTGTAAGCACCGTGTAAGTTAACGCGGATAGCGCCCACATTGCATCCTGGTGGGGTGTCCGCGTTTACTTCTTTATTCAGTGATCTCGTACAACGGCAAAACTGGACGAATCCTGAAATTGGTGTTATTTTGACCCTGTAGCGTTTCCAAACTGGCCGGAATTACTATCCTCAACGGCGCTTAAGCTACGAATAACGAACACGTACGAATACAAATACGAACACAGATATAACCCCTAAATCACCCGCGCGTGCATAGTAGCAACGAGTTTCGTAACTGAAATGCGATGTGTGGACGTAAACAACCCCAAATTTTTGTAGATAATTTCTCAAGACCTACCGCTTATGAATCTGACTGAATTAAAAAGCAAGCCAATCAGTGAACTGGTTGACCTTGCCAGCGAAATGGGCCTCGACAACACGGCTCGCCTGCGTAAACAAGACATTATTTTTTCAATTTTAAAGGCTCACGCGAAAAGCGGCGAAGACATCTTCGGTGACGGCGTGCTGGAAATTCTGCAGGACGGCTTTGGCTTTCTGCGCTCCGGTGATTCGTCGTACCTGGCAGGCCCCGATGATATTTATGTATCGCCGAGCCAGATTCGCCGTTTTAACCTGCGTACTGGGGATACAGTCGCCGGTAAGATACGCCCGCCGAAAGATGGTGAACGCTATTTTGCCCTGCTGAAAATCCGCGAAGTTAACTTCGACAAGCCTGAAAACTCCCGTAATAAAATTCTTTTTGAAAACCTTACTCCTTTACATGCCAATGAACGTTTGCGCATGGAGCGCGGTAATGGCTCAACAGAAGACATCACGGCGCGTATTCTGGATCTGGCGTCGCCGATTGGTAAAGGTCAGCGTGGCTTAGTGGTAGCACCACCGAAAGCCGGTAAAACCTTGCTGTTGCAGAATATTGCGCAGTCCATTGCGGCCAACCACCCTGATTGTAATCTGATGGTGTTGCTGATCGACGAGCGCCCGGAAGAAGTGACCGAGATGAGCCGTCTGGTGAAAGGGGAAGTAATAGCTTCGACCTTTGATGAGCCAGCCAGCCGTCACGTGCAGGTTGCTGAGATGGTGATTGAAAAAGCCAAGCGTTTAGTGGAACACAAGAAAGACGTGGTCATTCTACTCGACTCTATCACTCGTCTGGCACGTGCTTACAACACCGTGATCCCAAGCTCTGGCAAGGTGTTAACCGGTGGTGTTGACGCCAACGCGTTACACAAGCCTAAGCGCTTCTTCGGTGCCGCACGTAATGTCGAGGAAGGTGGGAGCCTGACTATTATCGCGACCGCATTGATCGATACCGGCTCTAAAATGGATGAAGTCATCTACGAAGAGTTTAAAGGGACCGGTAACATGGAATTACACCTCAACCGCAAGATTGCGGAGAAGCGTGTATTCCCGGCGATCGACTTTAACCGCTCAGGTACACGTCGAGAGGAATTACTGGCTTCACAGGAAGAGCTGCAGAAAATGTGGGTCTTACGTAAAATCCTCCACCCAATGGGTGAAATGGAAGCCATGGAGTTCCTTATTGACCGCTTAGTGATGACTAAGACCAATGATGAGTTCTTTGAATCGATGAAGCGGCAGAAAAGCTAGTTCTGCCGTATCTTAGATAAGTGAGCAAAGCCAGATGAAGTATCAGGACTTGCGTGACTTTCTGGCTCAGCTGGAAAGTCAGGGCGAACTTAAGCGTATTTCCCAGCCTATTGACCCCTATCTTGAAATGACAGAGATTGCCGACCGCACGCTAAAAGCGGGCGGTCCGGCGTTGTTGTTTGAGAATGTTAAAGGGCACGACATGCCGGTACTGGCGAATCTTTTTGGGACTCCGGACCGGGTCGCGAAAGGAATGGGCCAGGAAAGTTTAAGTGCGCTGCGAGACGTTGGTAAACTGCTTGCTTACTTAAAAGAGCCTGAGCCTCCAGCGGGCTTCAAAGATGCGTTGAGCAAATTACCCTTGCTGAAAAAGGTGCTGAGTATGGCACCCAAAGTACGTAAGAACGCACCCTGTCAGGATGTGGTGATCAGTGGCGACGACGTCGATTTAGCTAAAATTCCGGTACAGCATTGCTGGCCTGGCGATGTTGCACCCTTGATCACCTGGGGCCTTACCGTCACCAGGGGGCCACATAAAAAACGCCAGAACCTGGGTATTTATCGACAGCAGGTGCTATCCAGAAACAAGCTGATTATGCGCTGGCTTAGCCACCGTGGTGGCGCCCTGGATTATCAGGAGTTTTGTAAGCAGAACCCTGGTCAGCGTTTTCCGGTGTCGGTCGCGCTGGGTGCTGATCCGGCGACCATTCTTGGTGCCGTGACGCCGGTTCCTGATACCTTGTCGGAATACGCCTTTGCGGGTCTGTTACGAGACGGCAAAACCGAAGTGGTCAAATCGGTTAGCAATGATCTTCAGGTTCCTGCGCACGCTGAAATTATCCTCGAGGGCTACCTCGAACCCGGTGAAACCGCGCCCGAAGGCCCGTATGGTGACCATACGGGTTACTACAATGAAGTGGACGAGTTTCCCGTCTTTACTGTGACCCATATCACCCATCGTAAAGACCCGATTTACCATACCACCTATACCGGGCGGCCGCCGGATGAGCCTGCGGTACTTGGGGTGGCGCTGAACGAAGTGTTCATTCCTATTTTGCAAAAGCAATTTCCGGAAATTGTCGACTTCTACTTGCCGCCGGAAGGTTGTTCGTACCGTATGGCCGTGGTTACCATGAAGAAACAGTATCCAGGTCATGCGAAACGGGTAATGATGGGCGTGTGGTCTTTTTTACGCCAGTTTATGTATACCAAGTTCGTGATTGTCTGCGATGACGACATCAATGCCCGCGACTGGCAGGATGTGATCTGGGCCATTACCACGCGGATGGACCCAGCGCGGGACACTGTGATGGTTGAAAATACCCCAATTGATTACCTCGACTTTGCCTCGCCGGTATCCGGCTTAGGATCGAAGATGGGGATGGACGCCACCAATAAATGGCCGGGCGAGACGGATCGCGAATGGGGGGAGCCCATTGTTATGGACGAAGCGGTTAAACAGCGCGTCGATGATATCTGGGATGAGTTAGGTATTTTTAAATAAGGTTTTTATGTCAGTTTTGCGTTGCCAGTTAAGTAGTATGAAAGCGCTTACACCGAATGTGTACCGCGTCGAATTGTCTCCATCTGCTCCAGTGGTGTTTCATGCCGGGCAGTATTTGCAGGTGGTCATGGGCGAGAACGACAAGCGACCGTTTTCAATTGCATCTATGCCAGCTGAGCAGGCTCGACTTGAGCTGCATATTGGCGCTGAACCAGGTAATACCTATGCCAGTGAAGTGATTGAACGCTTGCAGGCTGATGGTGAAATCAGTGTCGAGGCGCCGTTAGGGGTGGCTCAGTATCGTGCTGACAGTGCGCGGCCGATGATTTTGCTCGCTGGGGGGACTGGTTTTTCTTATACCTGGTCTATCCTGCAGCAGCATCTGGCGAGCACTGACCCTCGCCCGGTTATGATGTTCTGGGGCGCGCGCCAGCTGGATGATCTCTATATGCATGAGCAGCTGCTGCAACTCGAACGCCTGCACGAGAACTTCAGCTATCGCCCGGTACTGGAAAATCCGCCAGCCGAATGGGCTGGTGACCGTGGTCTCGTTCATCATGCGGTGCTGGAAGCGTTCGGCAAACAACTGGCAGATTTTGACGTGTACATAGCGGGCCGTTTTGAGATGGTGCGCGTGGTACGCGATGAATTTGAACAGCATGGATTGCCACGCGAGCAACTGTACGGAGACGCGTTGAGCTTCATTTAATTTGGCGCTATACTGCCGCCGAAAACTACCAAGGGGTGCCCGTACGGGCTGAGATGCATTGCGAACCCTTAGTACCTGATCCGGTTAATACTGGCGTAGGGATTGGTAATACAATTCAAAGTTCTACTTACAAAGCCTGTAACCGGGTCTCTTCTTTCTGTTAAGTAAAAGATGAGATCCTTATATGAAATACTCTGTTCCTGTTCTTAAGTCCTCCCTCCTACTTGGTGCTTTTACCCTGACGCTGCCTGTTTCTGCGCAGACCACGGAGAATGAAGTAGCCATTGAGCGTATTACTGTGGTCGGCGAATTTCGCGCCAAAGGGCTGCAGGACGTGCCGGCCAGTGTCAGTGTGTTAAGTGCTGATGATATCCGCAGTCGCCAGGCTGAACATCTCGAAGAAGCGCTGGCAATGACCCCTAACCTGAACCTTGCTTCAGGCGGCTCCCGAGCGAATTATATCCAAATCCGCGGTATCGGCGAACGCAGTCAGTTTGTTGACCCGATTAATCCATCGGTTGGCCTTGTGATTGATGGTATTAATTACAGTGGGCTGGGCCAGGCCGCAACCCTGTTTGATATCGGCCAGGTTGAAGTGTTCCGGGGACCACAAAGTACCCGTTTTGGTGCAGACGCGATGGCGGGAATGGTCTATCTGAGTAGCCATGAACTGACCGATTATGCCGATGGGCAGCTTGAACTAAACCACGCGAATTACAATAGCTACGGTGCCGGAGTGGCATTTGGCGGTGCTCTTAATAATAGTTTTCGCCTGCGTGGATCATTGTATCGGTATGAGAGCGATGGCTTTGTTGAAAACACGTATCTTGGACGCAGTGATACCAATGGCCAGGACGAACTGACGTTTCGGCTGAATGGTGAATGGCAGATGGCGCCGGATCTCAACATGCTGCTGAGCTATCACCGGTTTGATATCGATAACCGCTATGACGCATTTTCACTCGATCTTGACCGCACCACGTTGTCCGATATGCCTGGTCAGGATACGCTGGATAGCCATGCCGTTCGTTCGCAACTTAACTATACCGGGCTAGATACTGCCGAGCTTCAGTTCTCGCTAAGTGTCCTGACCGCCGAGCAGATATACAGCTTTGATGAAGACTGGGCCTACCAGGGAATTGAACCGGGTTGGGAGTACAGCGCCTTTGATGCGTATGATCGCGAGCGAGACGATACCACCGCCGAGTTGCGTTTACTGTCGTCGACTCCGGTTCAGCTCGCTGGCATAGCCACTGACTGGGTGGCGGGTGTGTATGTGCGACAAAGCGACATGCAGCTTAGCCGGACCTATACCTCATACGATTATGCAGACGAAACATACCAGGACGCGCTGTTCAGCAGTGACTATGAAACAGAGAACTGGGCAGCGTATGGGGAACTCATCCAGCAATGGACACCGCTACTCCGGGCGACCTACGGGTTGCGGGTGCAGGGTTACGATAATCAATACCGCGATAGCCGCGCTATCGTTGCCAACCCAAGTGATACCACCTGGGGTGGTCGTGCCTCACTGCAGTATACTCTTGATGACAATCAGCAGGTCTACGCATCGTTGGCCCGGGGCTTTAAACAGGGCGGCGTCAATGGTGAAGCGCTGGGGCGTGCTGACGACGAGGGCCTGGGAGAAGCCAGTGAGTTTTTGGAGTCAGTGGCAACCTTTGCCCCTGAGCTTCTGATAAATAGCGAACTTGGCTATCGGTTGCATGTACCGGAACACAGCCTAAATGCCAACGTCACCCTGTTTCACAGCTGGCGCGATGACATGCAGGTCAACGCTTATGTATTGCGTGATCAGCAGTTCGTCAGCTACCTGGACAACGCATCGTCAGGACGCAACTACGGCCTTGAAATTGAACTGGATTACCTGCCAACAGACCGCCTGCGTGTATTCAGTGCGCTTGGCGTCATGCAAACTGAGTTGCGTAACTTTCAGCCGGAAGGGGGCGAGCTTATCAGTGGCCGTGAACAGGCTCATGCGCCTAACTATCAGCTTCATGCAGGCATTGAGTATCAGTTAGCTGCGCCACTGCAGTTGCGGGTGGAAATGGATGCGCGGGATGGTTTCTATTTTTCAAATACCCATGATCAGCGTTCGTCCAGTTATCAACTGCTGCATGCGCGGTTAAACTATTTTGTAGGGGACTGGGTGTTAAGTCTGTGGGGTCGTAACCTGACTGACGAAGACTATGCGACCCGGGGATTCTATTTTGGCAATGACCCTCGCGATGGTTATAGCGCAAAAAATTATGTTCAATATGGTGAGCCGCGTCGTGTCGGCTTTACCGCTCGCTATCAATTTTAAAGGAGGCTGTGATGAGCTTACCATTAAGTGCTGAAATTTCTCTGTACCCACTGGCTGATGCATACCTCCCGGTGATTAAAGACTTTGTTGAGCGCCTGGCGCGCTACGATGATCTGGTGGTGAACACCAACACCATGAGTACTCAGGTGTTTGGCGACTTTCGCCGGGTTATGGAGGTACTGACCGATGAACTCGAGCGTGTCTATCAACAGGTGCCGAGCCAGGTCCTGGTGTGTAAGTTCATTAACCGCGACCTGCGTCCATGAGTGCGTGGCTGACTGAGCTACTGGCGCTAACGTCGCAATGGGAGCTACTGGCCGTGTTGCTGGCAGCGGCATACGTGGTGCTGGCGATTCGGCAGAGTCTGTGGTGCTGGCCAGCTGCCGCTATCAGTGCCTCTATTTATACCGGGCTTTTCATCCAGGGTTCGTTATATATGGAAAGTGCGTTGCAACTTTTCTACGTGGTGATGGCGGGTTACGGATTCTACAGCTGGGTTTCACACCGTCGGCAGCATAGTGGTAGCGGGCCAGGTATTGCGATAACCACCATGGGTTGGCGCACGCATCTGCTCTGCTTGATTGGGTTAACACTGCTCAGTACGATGCTGGCCTGGCTGCTGAGTCGCTACACGGACGCAGACATGGTGTGGCTCGACACCCCAACCACGGTTTTCAGTTTATTCGCAACCGTGCTGGTTGCCCGGCGGGTGCTCGAAAACTGGCTCTATTGGATCGTGATCGACTTTGCCTATGTGGCACTTTTCTGGAGTAAGGGGTTCTACCCGACCGCCGTGTTGTTTGCGGTTTATACCCTGATGGCCTTTATCGGCTACTGGCGATGGCGTCAGAGCTATCAAGCGCAACAGCGCACAGATGCAGGAAGTTTGAGTGAGCAGTACAGCTATTGATGCATTTTTACAGCAACATCTGGGCAGCGGCTGGCAGTTGCAGCCCGTGCCCGGCGGCCTGGTAAATCGCTGTTGGCAGGTAGACCATCAAGGACAACTCTACTTCCTTAAACAGCAGGGTGCGGCTCGCCATAATGGGGTCGATCGGGTAGAGGAAATTCGCTTACAACGCGCGCTCTACCAGCACCACCTGACGGTGGATATTGTAGCCTGGAGTGCCAGTTATGAGCTGGTGTTGTTTGCCTGGGTTGACGCACCCACGTTGACTCAGTCTGACAGCACCACACAGTTGAGGGTTCTGGCTGACACCCTGTGGCGTATTCATCAACAGGCCCCCCCGTTGCCGCACTGGTCATTGAGTTCACGGGTGGATAATTACCTGCAGGCAATTGCCCAGTATGAAGCAAAAGTCGCCAACGACCTGGCTGCTGAGCTGGCCGGGTTTGCGCCTTTGTTAACTGCCTGGGATCAGCACCCTAAAGTGCTTTGCCATAATGACCTGGCGTTTGCTCATATTCTAATGAGCCAACCACCGCGGGTGGTTGACTGGGAATACGCGGGCTATGGCCATCCGTGCTTTGATCTTGCATCGTCAATTGCGATTAATGAGCTAACAGAGGGGGAGGTGGCGGTTCTCTGTGAGCACTATTCGGCGCACAGCCTGAAGCATAGCGGGGAAACAATAACGCCAGCCGACTTATCGGACTGGCGTCAGTTAATCGACCTGGTGAACAGGCTCTGGTTTGAGGCACAGCGGGTGCAGCGCACCACCTAAGCAGTTGGCTAGTCGAGCAAATTAAGCACCTGACTCTGGCTGAGCGTAGCCTGCCCGCGTAGCGCGATCGCCGATTGACCGAGAATGTTGTCCCGGGTCTGGTTGGCGGTGGTTTCAGCATAATCCAGATCCCGGATCCGTGAGCGAGCGGCCTGGATATTGACATTGGCCTCGGTCAGGTTATTGACTGCGCTGACAAAGGCACTTTGCTTGGCTCCATAGTCGGCACGAATGCCGCCCACCACGCTCAACATATCGTCGATCTCAGAGATAGCATCGGCGGCCCCGGATGCAGTACTTACATCCAGCGTTTCCAGTGCATTAAGGCCGGCACCGCGTAAATCAACGGCGTCCACCGTCATTCGTTCATCGTTACCACTGCGACCGGTACCGACCAGAAAGTTAAGTGACTGATCCTGATTGAGCAAAGTAGTGCCGCCGATGTTGGTGGTATCCAGTGTGCGGTAAATACCATCGCGTAATTGTGCCATTTCGTCGCCAATTGCACTGCGGTCGTTGTCGCTTAAAATGCCATTGCCCGCCTGGACGCTTAATTCACGCATGCGTTGCAAGTCATTTTGCACCTGCTGCATACCACCTTCTGCCACCTGCAGTACCGAGATGCCGTCAAAGGCGTTCCTGACTGAGCGCTGGAATGCGGTTGCTTCTGAATTCATACGCTCAATGATTTGCAGTGCCGCCGCATCGTCACTGGCCCGGTTTACCCGGTTGCCGGATGCAAGTTGTTCCATACGCTGATTCTGCGATTGTATGGTCTGCTGCAGTATTGTATTGCCAGCAGCGGGGTTGTTGATTTTCATAGTACGCCCTTAGTGAAAGGTTGACGCCTGTCTATATTAGATAAATTTAGTATATACCAGTTGTTTAAATAGTGAACAACTAAATTCACTGGCTCTAATCTTGCGTTGCGCTGGCCTGATAAAGCGCTAAATTAGATAGCTTATTCATGAAAATACAGGCATCAGGCATGACAAAACCGAAGGAACTGAGCGATAAGTTATACGGCTACCTGGCAGAGGACGAGGACGCCCGCGTCTGTAAGGACATCCCTGATGAGGCCTGTAACCATCAGCCACAGGCGTTTGTTTTTCATTTATGGGCGTTGACCCTGACCAAGCTGGGTGACTCATTGGTTAGTGCGCGTCTGGTCCTGCCTTGGCTATTAACCGCCACCGGCGCCCCTGCATTTTTCATTGCGATGCTGGTGCCATTGCGGGAGTCCTTGTCCCTGTTGCCGCAACTTTTTGTGGCTCAAAGTATGCGTGAGAAACCGATCCGAAAATGGTTCTGGGTCGCGGGCAGTGTAGGCCAGGCGTTTGCGCTCATGATGATGCTGGTTGGGTTGTTTACCTTTGCGGGGGCTAGCTTCGGTTGGTGGGTGATTGGCTGGTTAATCGTGTTCAGCCTCTCCCGCGGGGTGTGTTCGGTGGCAATTAAGGATGTGACCGGTAAAACCGTGTCGAAGACGCGCCGTGGGCGCTTGACAGGGCTGGCTGCAAGCGCGGCCGGGCTGATGACATTGCTAACCGCTGTGGCAATCATTTTAAGCCCTGAGGTTGAGGGATCGAATTTACTTTTTGTGGCTTTGTTAGGCGGCGCCGCAGTGCTGTGGATCCTCGCTGCTATTATTTATGCCTTTGTGCCTGAAACACCGGGAGCCACCAGCGGTGGCGGCAACGCCATAACCGAAGCGGTTAAGTCCTTGAGTATTTTATGGCAGGACAAACAATTCGGTCACTTTGTCGCGACCCGTGCGTTGTTGGTGTCGTCGGCATTCTCGATCCCTTACATTGTGGTGCTGATTCAAACCCAGTCCTCAGGCAATGGCATAGTAACCGGCCTCGGCGGTTTATTGTTGGCGAATGGCCTGGCCGGTCTGCTGGCAGGGCGATTCTGGGGCAAGTGGTCCGACAGCGCCAGTCATCATGTGATGGCAGCAGCAGCGTTTATGGCGGTGGGCGTGATGGCACTGGCGCTGATTGTGGATAGCCTGTGGCAGGACTATATGGCCTGGCTGCCGGTTGGTGGCGGGCTGATTTTCCTCTCTGCGGTAGCCCATCATGGCGCCCGAGTGGGGCGCAAAACATACCTGGTGGATATGGCCACGCAGGAAAACCGTGCGCAGCTGACCGCAGTGTCAAATACCGTCATCGGGGTACTACTGTTGCTTGGCATCCTGCTTGGGGCGCTAGATAGCTGGCTTGGCACGCACAGTGTGTTGCTGTTTCTGAGCGTGGTTGGACTGATTGCGGGCTGGCGCGCACTGCGCCTGCCAAACGTGGTTGACGATTAAGGCAAGCCACCGCATGCTAGCAGCAGGCTGTCCGTTTCTTTGAGAGGTATCCATTGATGACCGAACCGCAGGTACAGGCGTTGTCGCCAGCCGTACAAATTAATTTAAACATTCGTGGCATGAAGCCTTCAGCGACCGTGGCTATCAATGAGCGCAGTGCTGAATTGCAGGCACAAGGACGCGAAGTACTTAAGCTGGGGCTGGGTCAGTCGCCGTTTCCGGTGCCAAAGCATGTGCAGCAGGCACTGCGTGACAATGCGCAGCAAAAAGATTACCTCGCTGTAAAAGGTCTTCCTGCCCTCCGCCAGAGCATCAGTGCCTATTTAAAGCGTACCCAGGGGCTTGATTACGATGCGCAGAATATTCTTATTGGTCCCGGCACCAAAGAGCTGATGTTCATCATGCAGCTGACCTATTACGGTGATCTGGTGATTCCCAGCCCGAGCTGGGTGTCCTATGCGCCACAGGCGCGCATTCTGGGGCGCAATTTACACTGGTTGCGTACATCTCTGGACAGTGGCCTTGGAGTCACCCCTGAAGTACTGGAGGAGCTGTGCCAACAGGACCCTGACCTGCCACGGCTACTTATTTTGAATTATCCGAGTAACCCGACCGGACTTGCCTATAGCGAAGACCAGCTTAAGGCGATCGCCGAGGTCGCCCGTCGCTACAGGGTGCTGGTGCTGTCGGACGAGATATACGGTGGCGTTAATTTCAGCGGTGAACATATTTCGATTGCCCGCTACTACCCGGAAGGCACCATTATCAGTGATGGGATCAGTAAGTGGAGTGGTGCCGGTGGCTGGCGTTTAGGGGCGTTTGTTTTTCCTCCTCAGCTAAAATGGCTGGCTGATGCCATGGCGGTGGTCGCTAGCGAAACGTTTACCTCAACCAGTGCACCTATTCAATATGCGGCGATTGAAGCGTTTCAACAAAACCCGGCAATGGAAAGCTATTTGCACCAATCACGGGCCGTGCTTGAAGCGCTTGCGAACTATGCCTATGACCGTTTAACCAGTGCTGGCGCTCAGGCCATCAAGCCGCAGGGGGGCTTCTATTTATTCCCCAGCTTTGAGGCGGTGCGGGAGCGAATTCTGAGCAAAGGGATCCAGACCAGCGATGAGTTCTGTCAGCGATTGTTGGATGAAAAGGGGGTTGCCTGTTTACCCGGCAGTTGTTTCGGGCGCCCGGCCAGCGAATTTTCAGTGCGTATTGCCTACGTCGATTTTGATGGCGAGGCGGCGCTCGATGCGCTGGAGGCTGGCGCCACATTAGACCATGAGTTTTTACGACGCTATTGCGGTCGGGTGGTGGAAGCCATCGACCGCATGCATGACTTTATTTCATAGGCCTGATTAATTAAGCCAGTTTGCCATCGCGGATGTGCTGTTCACCACGCGCTTTGGCGAGCTGGATTTGTTTTTCCCGCTCAAGAAAACGCTGCCGCTGTTCAGCAGTGGTTTTATCATAACAATGCGGGCAACTGACGCCTTTCTCATAATGCTCGCTTTGCTTTTCCTGCTCGGTAATTGGCATCCGGCAGGCGTAACACTGGTCATAGCTGCCCTGCTCAAGACCGTGCTTGACGGTAACCCGTTGATCGAAAACAAAGCATTCACCCTGCCACTTGCTATTGGCGGCTGGAACTTCTTCGAGGTACTTCAGAATACCGCCTTTGAGATGAAAAACCTCATCAAAACCGAGCTCCTTTAAGTACGCCGTCGACTTCTCACAGCGAATGCCGCCGGTGCAAAACATCGCGACTTTCTTATGTTGGCCGGTATCGAGGTGCTCTTTTACATACTGTGGAAACTCGCGGAAGGTTTCCGTTTTAGGGTTAACCGCGCCTTCGAAGGTGCCCACGGCAAACTCGTAATCATTGCGGGTATCAATCAGCAGCACGTCGGGGTCATTGATAAGCGCGTTCCAGTCTTTCGCTTCAACGTAGTTGCCAACGGTTTTCTTAGGATCAATCCAGTCGATCCCCATGGTCACGATTTCTTTTTTCAGCTTCACCTTGGTACGGTAAAACGCCTGGCCGTCGCTTGGTGATTCTTTGTGGTCGATATCGGCTAAACGTGCATCGGCCTGTAAATGGCGCAGCACATTATCAAGTTGCTGGCGGGTGCCACAAATAGTGCCGTTAATGCCTTCCCGAGCCAGCAACAAGGTACCCTTCACCTCGTTCTCCAGCATCACATCTAACAGTGGCTGGCGCATGGCTTCATAGTTATCGAGCTCCACAAATTTGTAGAGTGCAGCGCAGGTATATTGCATCGAATTGCCTTTTTTCAGCGGCCCGAACCGTAAATCCGGTGCCTGGTTAGTCATAGAAAGTGTTGCTGAGCCTGAGGTGGTATCGCCTTCAAGCCCGGGCGAGGGCATTATACCCGGATCTGCAGGCAAATAAAAAGCGCCGCTAATGCGGCGCTGGTGCTCAACGTGGCTGGTCTATTTGAGGTAGGAAGTCAGCATCCACGCCGTTTTTTCCTGCTCGGTAATGTAGTCGCCCATTAGTGAGGCAGTGCCTTCATCATCGATATCGTTGGCGGCGGAGAGTATCTCCCGCTGCAACTTAATCACCACCTGGTAACTTTGCAGGATGCTCTCAACACAGGCGCGACCATCATGGACATCGGCAACTTCTTTAATGCTGCTGTTGTCGAGGTAGTTGGTGTACGTGTGCTGGGGTTGCTGGCCCAGGGTCAGAATACGCTCTGCGATTTCGTCAATTTTCATCAGCAGATCGTTATAAGTTTCTTCAAACTTGACGTGCAGCTCGAAAAAGCGCTCGCCACGAATGTTCCAGTGGAAGCCTCGCACGTTCATATAGAAAATCTGGTAGTTGGACAATAACTGGTTGAGCTTTCCTGCTAGTTTTTCTGTATCGGCTTTACCGAGGCCAATCACGTTTAACTGTTGTATAGGCATAAAATGTTCCCCTTACGTCTGCTGTTCATCCATTGGGACTTTAAGTATAGCTACTAGCTTAGCCGCTTAATTTGACTTTGCACATGCTTTAAAGCGATGAGTTAAATCGCTTTTTTGCATTCGTCAGAGGCAACGGCTAGAGTTCATAGAGTCGTAAAATTGAAGGAAAACATATGCGTGCTCGACAAAAATTAACCGTTGCGGTGGTAGCGGGTGTGTTACTAACCAGTGCATGCTCTGATGCACAGCGTTCTGCAGAGCTCCCTGAGCAGGAGCAGTTCTTCTTCCACCTTGGCGAGCTTTGTGGCAACGCATACCGGGGAGAACGAACCGTTGAACGTGCCGACAGCGACCTGCTGCAGGGAAATGAAGCGTTGCTGGTTCATTTTCGCGAGTGTGATGAAAACAGTATTTATGCAGCTTTTCATATTGGAGCTGAACAGGGGCAAGGTGACTGGGACCGTTCGCGGACCTGGATTTATCGCAAACACCCTGAACGACTTGAACTGCGCCACGACCACAGGCTGCAGGATGGCAGCGAAGATGCAGGCAATACCATGTACGGTGGATACACCGAAACCGATGGCAGCTCAACCAGCCAGCGTTTTGTCTTCACCGAGCGTACAGGACCGAATGACGAACAGCTGGGCTGGCGGGTCGAAGTAGAGCCAGGGGTACGCTATACCTATGGCACCTATTCCGATGACGAGTGGACCTGGCGCGTCGACTTTGATTTAAGCCAGACCGTTGAGCCACCGCCGGCCGCGTGGGGACATGAAGGCGGCTATATTCAATAGAGCGACCTGGTTTTTACAGCGCGGGTCGCTCGTAGTGACCTTCCACACCCTGTTTAGACAATACCCATTGCCACAACTGAATATTCCTCGCCCGAAAAGCCCCGGCACAGGAGAGTAAATAGTAACGCCACATACGATAAAAACGCGTATCGTATTTGGCGTTTTTTTGCAGCTCAGGCCAGCCCTGCTCGAAATTATCATGCCAGGCCATTAACGTTTTATCGTAACTAGCGCCAAAGTTATGCAGGTCTTCGACCACGAAGAGCTTTTCCGCTGCCTCGCCAACATGACGAATAGCAGGTAGTTCGCCGTTCGGGAAAATGTACTTATCTATCCACGGATCTGGAGGGGTGCCACCGGCATTGCGGCCAATGGTATGCAATAAAAACAGACCGTGTTCTTTCAGCACCTGATTAACAACCTGCATGTAGGTTCGATGGTTCTTCGGGCCAACATGCTCAAACATACCCAGGCTCACCACTGCATCGAAAGGCTTGTCGGCGAAGATCGCAGGCAAATCACGGTAGTCGTTTAATAAAAATTCAACTGGCAATCCTTTACAGCGTTCTTTACCCAGCTCAATTTGAGCTTTGGAAATGGTGACGCCAACACATTCAACGCCGTAATGTTCGGCCGCATACTGCATAAAGCTTCCCCAGCCGCAGCCCACGTCGAGCACCCGCATGCCAGGTTTTAATTTAAGTTTGCGGCAGGTGAGTTCCAGTTTGTGCTCCTGCGCGGTGTCCAGATCCTTGGCCTGAGTCCAGAAACCGCAGGTGTATACCATCCGTTTATCGAGCATCGTCTGGTATAGGTCGTTGCCGAGATCGTAGTGTTTTTGACCGACCTCCCAGGCGCGTTTTTTGCCCTGCAAATTAAACAGACGATTTTTCAGAGAATGCATAACAAGACGCGACGGATGAACCTGCTCTGCAATACGGGCCTGTAAAAGGCGGGAGAAAAACTGGTCGAGGTGCTCGCAGTCCCAGTGGCCGTCCATATAGGCCTCACCGAGGCCTAGGTTGCCATGGGCTAACGCGCGGGGTATGACATCGTTGCGATGCAACTGGAGGTCCCAGGGGCGGGACCCATTGATCTGAATATCTGCTTTTGCCAGCAATTCGTTTGCGAAATCCTGAGAGGACATGGTTTTACCTTTTTTATTTCGTCAAAATTTCAACCATTTAGGATGCTTACAAAGCCTAATACATAGTCCCTGATCTGTCACTAAGTGCGCCTTTTTACCCTTTATGTGTTTATATCTTGGCGCAAATTGGCGATAATGCGCGCTTGATGCGTTTATGAAGTCGTTAGAGAAGGTTTTTCGTGGGCAAAACAACCATTATCGCCATCGCCGGGGCGTCTGCATCCGGGAAGAGTTTATTTGCCTCTACAGTGTATCAGGAGTTGGTCGCAGAGCTAGGCGGCGAGCGGATTTCTGTGCTGCAGGAAGATGCGTATTATCGTGATCAGAGCCACCTTTCCTATGAGCAGCGAGTGCTCACCAACTACGACCACCCAACTGCCTTTGAACATGACCTGTTGTACCAGCATCTGCAACAATTGCGCGATGGTCATGCGATCGAGATGCCGCAGTACTCCTATCAGGAGCACACGCGTCTTGAAAAAACCATCCCGGTGACCCCTGCACGGGTTATTTTGGTTGAAGGTATTTTGCTGCTGAGCGATGAAAAGCTGCGCGAGCAGTTCGATATCTCGGTATTTATGGATACGCCTTTAGATACCTGTCTTTTACGCCGTATTAATCGTGATATGGAGCTACGCGGACGTACGCTGGCTTCTATTACCGAGCAGTATGAGAATTATGTTCGTCCTGCCTTTTTTGATTTTATCTTCCCCTCTAAGCAACATGCGGATCTGGTTGTGACCCGCGGTGGTCAAAATGAAATTGCTATCGACATTATTAAAGCCAAAATTCGTCAGCTGCTGGCTGAATAACTAGACAAAGACCGACGCTAAAGGAATCCCTATGATAGGCTTGATTGGCATCGCCGTTTTACTGCTCATTGCTTACGCATTTTCTGCTGCACCTACCCGGATACGCTGGCGCACCGTTGGTGGAGCCTTTGCATTGCAAGTCGGTCTTGGCGCTTTCGTACTCTATATCCCCCTGGGCCAGAATTTACTGGGTGGTTTCGCGCTTGGTGTGGCCAATGTCATTGGTTATGCCAGTGCAGGTATGGAATTCCTCTTTGGTGACATTGGCGCGTATTCTCAGGGCTTTATTTTCGCAATCCACGTGCTTGGGGTCATCGTATTCTTCTCCTCGCTGATAGCGGTGCTGTATCACATCGGTATTATGCACTCGGTAATTCGCTTGATTGGTGGCGGGTTACAACGCTTACTCGGGACCTCGAAACCCGAGTCAATGTCAGCAGCCGCCAATATTTTCGTCGGTCAGACTGAAGCCCCGCTTGTGATACGTCCTTATATACCGCGAATGACCCGATCTGAGCTTTTTGCGGTCATGGTCGGTGGCCTGGGTTCAATTGCTGGCTCAGTACTGGCTGGGTATGCAGGGCTGGGAATCGAATTAAAGTACCTGATAGCCGCCTGTTTCATGGCTGCACCAGGTTGTTTGTTGATGGCCAAAATTATTCTGCCGGAAACCGAAGAACCGCTTGACCAGCTTGCTGAAACCCCGCTCGAAGAAAAACGTACCAATGTCATCGACGCCGCAGCGTCAGGTGCTTCAAGCGGTATGCAACTGGCCCTGAACGTGGGCGCTATGCTACTCGCCTTTGTTGCATTGATTGCCCTGATAAATGGCATTATTGGCTGGGTTGGTGGCCTCTTTGGCGCTGAAGAGCTGACGTTGCAGCTGATTCTGGGTTACATCTTTCAGCCACTGGCGTTCATTCTTGGCATAAGCTGGGACGAAGCTCGGCTTGCGGGGAGTTTTATTGGCCAGAAACTGGTTATTAATGAATTTGTAGCCTACCTTGATTTCGCCAACTACCGGGATCAGCTGAGTGAGCATAGCCAGGTAATTATTACCTTTATGCTCTGTGGTTTTGCCAATTTTTCTTCGATTGCAATCCTTCTGGGCGGACTCGGCGGGATGGCACCAAGTCGGCGCAAAGACATTGCCGAGCTGGGTATGCGCGCTTTGTTGGCCGCCACGCTGGCCAATTTGATGAGTGCGGCAATCGCCGGGGTCTTCTTTGCACTTTCTTAATGATCGCTTTTCCTGACAATTAGTTACAATTAATTGTCAGGACGTAAGACGCGTTTCGGTTTATACTATCAAACTATACCGCCTGGACTGATTCGGGCGGTTTGTTATTTTTATTCTTAAAGGAGCAGATTATGAAATCCGTTTGGATAGCGTTCATGCTGGTACTTGCCCTCGTTGTGCCGAGTGCGATGGCGCAGGAGCGCATCGAAAATGATAATCCGCACCGCTTATTGCAGGAAGTTGCGGAGAAAATGCTGCAACGGATCCGTGATGACCGCGAGCGAATTGAGCAGGAACCTAATTATCTGCGCGTAATTATGGAAGAAGAACTTATTCCTTATACCGATTATCGTTTTGCGGCGGCACAGGTCATGGGTCGCAATTGGCGTGCGCTGAATGACGAACAACGTCGTCAGTTTGTGGATGCGTTTCGCTCATACCTGATCAATACCTATGCGCGGGTCTTTACTCAGTATGATGAAGAGAAGCACGAATTGCAGTTCGGTCGTGAAGATGCCTATGAGAATGAGCGGGTGGTAATTGTCCGCGCTCAATTGAATCAGAATGATGGGCCGCCAATACGGCTGAACTTCAACCTTCGTCGTCAGACCCCTGAATCGCCGTGGATGGCATTCGATCTTGAGGCGGAAAACATTAGCCTGCTCAGCGCACAGCGCTCTGAAATTCAGTCTATTTTAAGTCAACGAGGCTTTGACGGAGCAATTGAACTGCTGCGTGAACGCGCGAGCGTCGAGATTGATCTCGACGAGGAACTTGATGCGGACGAATTTACCTCACAAGGGTAAAGTGCGAAGCGGAGCGATTGAGCCGATTTGGGTTCAACCCAACTGACCTCAGTAGAGCATGACAGAAAGCCAGCTAGTTTAACCGCTAGCTGGCTTTTTTATATTTTGTAACAATTTTCCGGTTACCATTGGCTTATCTATCCGTGTATAGATACTAGACTGACTCAATACAGGAACGACCTTATGCAAAGTACAGAACAGCGCTACAGCGAATACAAAGTGATTCATATTGTTGAAGGAGGCTGTGGCACCATTTTTCTCGGTTCATCTGGCTTACCCATGAAAAAAATCGAAGCCGAACTGAATGCCTATGCGGCGGATGGCTGGCAGGTGGTGTTTCAGGTTCTGGAGATGAAGCGCTTCTGGTTGTTCTGGCAGCGTGAAGCCATGATAGTCACACTTGGACGGTAATACGAGTGAACGCACAACAGTTACTGATCCGCTCGATTCAGGCGTACCAGCGTAGCGGCGGTAGTCGCCGCTGGTTTGGTGTTTGTTGTAATTACGCGCCTACTTGCTCTGAATACACCCTTCAGGCAGTGCGTGCGTTTGGTGCGCGCAAAGGGATGATGCTTGGCTGGAAACGAATACGGCGCTGCCGTGGTCACGATAGCTTTTGTGTGTGTTATGAGCCCTTTCAGCCTGAACAGCAAAGTCAGAGCAAAAACCTCAGTCAGGAGGCAGCCTCGCATGTTAACTAAACGAGACGTTAATACAGACGAAGAAAGGCTGCGCAACAGGGCTCAACGGTTGCCTGCTATCGAGCGGAAAGCGTTCTACGAGACCGTCCGTCGCGAAGTGAAGGACCCGGATACCTATGCCGTGCTGAACTGGTTTTTTATCTGCGGGCTGCATCATTTTTACCTGCAGAAATGGCTTCGCGGCAGCATTAACCTGACTGTCTTTGTGCTTTCCATTGTCTTGCTGGCGACAGGCTGGCAGGGGCTTGGTGTGGTTATGCTGCTTGGTGTTCTTGTGCTTGAACTGGGGGCCTTATTTCGCTCTCAGCTGATTGTGCAGGACTATAATAATGGCATTTATCGACGTAACCTCGCCCGTTTAGGGGTAGAGGGGTAAGCCAGCTGATGTGGTGTCGTCGACACCACTAACGGCCATACCAGAGTTCAAATTCAATCCCAAGCATCCAGGCTCGTTCGCGCTCTTCCTCGGGGAGTTCCTTTGGCCAGTGCATACCGACCCATTTCTCCACATAGAACCAGTCGCGTAGCCAGGACTGGCGGTGGATAAAACGGGTCGAAATATCTTTGTGCTGGACTTCGGCTTTGGTTTCACCTGCATAAGTGATTTCAAATGCTACGGCTTTCTCTTCATCGTACAAATGGTAAATAGCAGCACTGTTACGCAGGCGGATACCTTCTACCCGTTCAGCATAGGTGGCTTCATTCGCTAAACGCAGCAGCCACTCGGGGCCCCAGGTGTGTTCATAATCAACTCGTTGAGCAAAGCCAAAGCCGTCGCTGTCACGCCAGAAGGCGGCGGACCGGGTGCGAAATTGAGCGTTGTTGGTTATCCGTTTTTGGTATAGGTAACGTGCTTCGGTATAAGGATCTGCATTTATCCCACCACGGATCCCAGCTGACACGTTAAATCGATTCTCCTCGCCCTGGCTGGGGTTAAAGCCCAGCCCAACCAACCATTCACTGTCCCCGTTGATGTTTCTCAGCACTGAGGCGCGGCGTTCAGCGTCCTCGCCAACCACGTAGTCATCTGTGTCTACACGGCCGATAAAGGCAGAGAATCGGTTTTCGGCAATGGGTAAATTGACTCTGACCCGAAGGCTGGAGCGTACCCGCCAACCCTCGTACTCAGTCCACTGCGGCGCTAACGAGACTCGGCCCTGGCTGTCATAATCACTGTCATCAAAGGTTCGGCTATCACCAAAAAAACCATCGAACCAGCGAGCAGTGGCATCGACCGACGCCTGCACCCCACGCTGTACGCTGTCGAGCATCATATCGTCGTCATCAGGTGAGGACGTCTGCTGATTGGATTCTTCGTCTGCAGACTGTGAGCTGGATGTTGTCTGAGTAACCTGTTCTGGCTCATCCTGAGATTGTGCGCAACCCGACTGACTTAGCATCAGAGCAAACGCAATAAACGGCAAATATGCAGGGCGCCATGACCGCATAAGGTAAATTCCCTGTTAACTTTTTTATAATAGTGTTAGCCAAGATAGTGGCTATATAGCTGTTTTGTCCAGAACTTGACGCTGGGTTTACAAAGTTAATGCGGGGAAAAACTGAAGTAATCATCGTTAAGCAAACTGTGACCGTGCTGTTTCAGCCATCGTTCCGCTTCACGGTAATCGGTGTCGTAGTGCTCCACTAAGGCCCAGTAGGCGGGAGAATGGTTAAAGTGAGTCAGATGACACAGTTCATGTAAGACTACGTAGCGCACCACCCATTCTGGTGCAGCAAACAGCCGCCAACTGAAGCTCAGTGTTTTTTGCGCCGAACAGGCACCCCACTTCGCGGTGTAATTGGCAATGCGCCAGGCTGCAGGGGGTGTAGCTATAGCTGCTGGCATATCCGCTAAATGTGTATCGAGCCAGTGCTGGGCCTGTTGCCTGAACCATTGCTGAACCAGCTTTTGAGTTTGGGCAGCGGGTTGAGTACAGCGTCGTGATAAACGAATTTGCAGAGTATTATCGATAGCTTCAATCGTATTTCTGTGCCCAGGGCGGACTTCAAGGCGCATTGCCTGGCCTAGCCAGAACAGGGTTTCCCCATGTTGCCACAGCCGTTTGGGAAGATCGCGCAGGCGGGTCTGTTGCGCCTGCAGGTGGCGTGTTATCCAGTCCTGCTTGCTGGCAACGAAGCTGTCAATACGGTGTAAAGCCACACTTTCCGGGGCTGCTACTCTGACTTTACCTTGCTTAATGGTAATGCCAATAGTGCGGCGGCGCTTGCTGCGAGATAAGGTGTAGTTCAATGGCAGGTCCCCAAATTGACTCGCAAATATGGTATAACGTTGCCAGCCAAACTTACAGAACAGACTGACAGGAAATATTCATGAGCAGACATTTCGATTACCTTAGTATCGGCGCTGGTAGCGGTGGTATTGCCTCAGCCAACCGGGCTGCGATTCGTGGAGCCAGTGCGGCCGTGATAGAAGCAAAAGCGGTCGGTGGCACCTGTGTAAACGTCGGTTGTGTACCAAAGAAAGTCATGTGGTATGGCGCTCATATCGCAGAAGCGCTTAAATATGCGCCTTCTTATGGGTTTGAAGTCGAGCAGAAAGGCTATGACTGGGGCACCCTGGTGAAAAACCGGGAAGCTTACATCGAACGTATTCATGGTGGTTATAAACGCGGTTTTGCAGGCAACGGTGTTGAATACATTGAAGGGTTTGCGACCTTTGTTGACAAGAACACCGTGGAAGTAAACGGCGAACAGATTACCGCTGACCATATAACCATTGCTGTTGGTGGCCGGCCGACCGTGCCTGATTTACCGGGCGCTGAGCATGGCATTGATTCTGACGGCTTCTTCGCATTAACCGAGCAGCCTAAAAAGGCCGTGGTTGTGGGTGCCGGCTACATCGCAGTAGAAATTGCCGGTGTATTTCATGCATTAGGCACAGATACCCACCTTCTGGTACGCCAGGACCGGCCTCTGCGAGATTTTGAACGGTCGGTGATAGACAGCTTGTTAACACGCATGGAACAGGACGGTGGCCCGACGCTGCATACCTACAGTGAAGTAAAAAAAGTTGATAAGAATGACGACGGCACGCTCTGTATTACGACCCTGAATGATGAAATTGTAGATCAGGTCGACTGTTTGGTCTGGGCCATTGGCCGTGAACCAACGACGGATAAAATCAACCTTGCCGCGGCGGGCGTTGAGGCTGACAAACAGGGCTACATTAAGGTTGACGACTATCAGAATACCAATGTCGACGGAATATACGCGGTCGGCGATATTACCGGCGCAGCACAGCTCACGCCGGTGGCAATTAAGGCTGGGCGTTTGCTGGCCGAACGTCTTTTCAATAAAGACATGCCAGATGCGCACATGGATTTTAGTCTGATCC
The DNA here is from genome assembly GCF_003986975.1 of Aliidiomarina soli. Lineage (GTDB taxonomy): Bacteria > Pseudomonadota > Gammaproteobacteria > Enterobacterales > Alteromonadaceae > Aliidiomarina > Aliidiomarina soli. The sequence goes on from NZ_PIPO01000004.1 coordinate 294,929, forward strand.
CAACTATTGTGTTCAGTCACCCACCGATCGGCACTATTGGAATGACTGAGGTTGACGCTGTTGAGCACTACGGTGCGGATGAGGTTAAGGTATATGACTCGGGGTTTGCTGCCATGTACAACGCGGTCACCCCGCACCGTGCAATGAGTCACTTTAAGCTGGTGTGTGCGGGTTCGGATGAGAAGGTGGTAGGACTGCACGGCATTGGCGAGGGAATGGATGAGATCCTGCAGGGCTTTGCAGTAGCCATGAAGATGGGTGCGACAAAAGCCGATTTCGATGCCACAGTAGCCTTGCACCCAACCAGTGCTGAAGAGTTTGTTACCATGCGTTAAGTGCGACTGTGAGCCAGTTCTTACAGCGCGTCTATTATCGCAATGGCGCGAACTACCGTAATGGCGATGATGTCAGCTTTGCTGATATCCAGCGGCGCTATGATTTTTATAGTATTCGGGTGGGTCGTTGGGTTACTTCCGTTGAGCAACAGCGGGCGGCTAATCTTTTTTACGATGCGTTGCGGGATATGGAGTCTTTGCTCAGGGTTCCGCCTGAGGTTATTTCTTTAAACGGAACCCTGGCGCTGCATTTCGCAGTGGGCGGTCGTAAGCACAGTGCTGCCCACTATGAACCAGCGAGCAGAGCATTGGCCCTGGCAAAAAATGCAGGCGGCGGGAGCCTGGCGCACGAGTGGTTCCATGCGTTCGACCACTATATCTGTGCGCATATGTTCGCTACCCATTCTAAGGTGCCAGCAGAGGCGTTCGCGTCGCGCTACTGGCTTAGTCATCACGACTTCAAAGTTCATCCACTGAACAATTTGCTCGATACCGCCTTCAAGTTACTTTTCCTCGATAGTAACGGCCAAGGGGTGAGCCCCTTTATGCGCCATTGTATGGCTATCGACCAGCGGCTCGGGCGGGTTTATTTTAGCCAGCCAGAGGAAATTGCGGCGCGTGCGTTTGAGCGAATGCTGCAAGGGCTGGGGCAAAAAAATCACTTTCTGGTCTCCGGCACGCTGCAAAGTGAGACGGCCAATGCCGGGCTTTACCCCGACTCATCCACCACGTTTCAGCTTGGTGAACTCTGGTTGAGTTATTTTTACCATTTGGGTCGTGCGCTATCAGCGAAACGCAGTTCGTCATAACGTGTTACAAATTTGTTTGTAAATGCAATTGCGTACGCTTTGCATCACAGATATGGTTAAAATTCATTCATCTTGAAGTCATCTAATCTCAGAAAATAGGGAAACTACGTCATGGTAGATACTAAAATTACGCTTTTATTTGCTGCCAGTGCATTGGTACTCGCAGGGTGTGCAGGTGGAGCGGATCGTTCGTCTGAACAGCAGGTGTTAAATGAGGAAGGCGAAGTCGTACAGATTTGTCGCATTGAAAAGCCAACTGGATCTCACATTGGCCGCCGTGTGTGTCGTTCACCAGAAGAGATGGAAGCGAACCGCGAAGCCGCTGAAGGCGAAATTGATCGCCAGCGTCGTGGCGACAGCTACCAAAACTGGTAAGCAAACGGGTAAGCGTGTTATTCACGCTTACCGAGAATGCGCTCCAGCCGTAATAACACTAAAATAGTTGCTGCACCGGCGATCAGGCAGACTCCAGCCAGTAACCACTGGCTGCTGCCGGTTGCCTCTGCGTAGGTAGCAGGCAGCATAATATCCCCTTCGATTTGCCACGGCCAGATACGGTACAGAGCCCCGATCACAATCCCACACAGAAATGCCAGCATGGTGTCGTGGTGACGTTTTAACAGCATATTCAGCAGTCGTGAAAACGCCAGCAGACCGACCACACAACCTAGCGCAAACAGTGCTAGCAAGTTGAATCGCGCGTCACTAACTGCACTCACCACCGGCGCATACATTCCCATTAGCAATAGCAGGAAGCTACCGGAAATGCCTGGCAGGATCATCGCACAGATAGCGATAAAGCCAGCCCCGAAGAACATTAAAGGCATAGGGTCACTGTGAACTGGTGTGAGCAAACTAATACTGAACGCAAAGAGAGCGCCTGCTACCAGCAATCCAATGCGCGCTGCATTAAAGCGAACTGCTTTTAAAAGCCAGGGTAACGCCGCAATAATCAAGCCGTTAAAAAAGGCCCAAAGTGGAAGCGGATTAGTGATCAGCAAATAATGGATCAGTGTCGCCAGTGAGAAAATGCTACTAAGAATACCGGCAAATAAACAGAGTAAAAAGGTTCCGTCGACATGCTGCCAGAACGCCCGCCACTGGCCTTTCGCTACGAACCGAAGTGCCTGTCCGTTGAAAGAGGCCAAAGCGCCTAAGAAGCGTTCATAAATACCAAGAATGAACGCCAGGGTTCCACCGGAGACGCCCGGGACTACGTCAGCCGCGCCCATCGCCAGACCCTTTATAATCCAGTTAATATAGTTTTTTAGTTGCATGGTTTTGCTAGTCTCAAGATAAATTAGACACCGGCTTAGCATTCCTGGCCAGACAGCATGTCAGCTCCGAGCCGGAGCCCGGAGCATAGTGGTCCATGCGATCTTAGTTGTCGAGTAAGTTTTGCTGTAAAAACTCGGTCATCATGGTGCGTAAATGCAGCGATGTGCCTTCACCTTCGCTGATACCGTGGGTACGGTTTGGATAGGCCATAAAACGGAACTGCTTTTGTGCTCGCACCAGTTCGTCAATAAGCCGCTCTGAACCCTGATAATGAACATTGTCATCAGCGGTCCCATGAACTAGCAGCAAGTCACCCTGAAGGTTCCCGGCATGGCTTACCGCGCTGGTATACTCGTAGCTTTCAGCCGCCTCAGGCAGTAACCCTGAATAGCGTTCCTGATAAATGGTGTCGTACAGACGCAGGTCAGGCACTGGTGCCAGTGCAATACCAGCGTGGAATTTCTCCGGGTAGCGGAACAGTGCATTCAGCGTTTGTGAGCCGCCGCCGCTGTGGCCCCAGATAGCAACCCGCTCACTGTCGATGTAATCCCATCTGTCGGTAATGGCGTCTAAAGCGTCGGCCTGATCGCGAACCGTGATCACTCCAAGCTGTTGGTAGATCGAATGACGCCAGGCTTGCCCGCGTGGCGAACGCGTGCCGCGATTGTCTACTGATACCACGATGAAACCCTGTTGGGTGAGGTATTCATGCCACAGCCAGCTATGCCCTAGCCAGTTGTCGGCGACAGTCTGGCCCCATGGTTCTCCATACACATACATTAACAGTGGGTAGGATTTGCTGGGGTCGAGGTCAGCCGGGCGCATAATGTAGGCGTCTAGTTGTAGCCCATCGCGTGCTTCGACGCGAAAGAATTCCGTCTCGCTGGTAATTCGCTCTGCCAGGGTATCGGCCAGTGTTTCATTCAGTTCCAGTTCGCTTACCACCTCGTGATCAGGCAAGCTCAGCATTCGCGTTTGCGGCGCCTGGCCGATACTGGCGTAGCTGTGGATAGCAAATTCACCTTTGGCGTCAATCTGGTAATCATGGGTACCAGCCCAATCTGCCGGGGTCAGTCGTTCTAAGGTTGTCGCTGTATCGGCCTGCGGCTGAATGGCCGCTCGCATTAGTACTCGCTGCAGTGGATTATCCGGGGCCGCTACGTAATAGACCCAGCCCTGATTGTCGGCGTTAATGACAATCTGCTTCACATCAATAATGTCGTAATCCCGATGCTCATCGCTTGTCAGGGGGCTGAGTTCGGCACCCTGCTCGTTGCGATCAACCCGGTATAACTGCCGGAACCCATTACGCTCACTGAGCCAGGTAAATGACTGGCCGTTGTTAAAGAACTGAATATCATCGACCTGCTCTACCCAGGCATCGCTTTGTTCGGTGAGCAAACGCTGCACGTTTCCTTGCTGACGCTCAGCAACCCATAAGTGCATGGTGTTCTGGGCGCGATTCATTTGCTGAATCAGCAATTCATCACTGTTGCCCGCCCATTCCATACGCACCAGATAATGGTCACGCGGTTTCCCGGGCAACTGCATCCAGGTGGTTTCACCCCCGTGGCTTGGCATAACGCCAATACGCATTGCCGAGTTGGTCTCGCCAACTTTCGGATAAGGGAATTCGGTCAGGGTGGGATAGAGTTCAGAGACGTTATCTATCATCGTGAACATCGGCACGTCACTGGTGTCGAGTTGCCAGTACGCAATGTGTTGACCGTCAGGGCTCCAGCGGAAACCATCACGTAGATAGAATTCTTCTTCGTTGACCCAGTCGAATGTGCCGTTAATGGTATCTGTGCTGCCATCGTCGGTCAGTTGAGTCACCGAACGATCCGCAAGAACCTGCACATAGAGGTTATTTTCCATCACAAAAGCGACCCGGTCTGCGCTTGGGTTGAACTTTGCAAACTGCAGCGTGGCTTCGGGCATATCAGCCCCCAGTTGCAGCAGTTCACCGCTGTTACGGTCGAGCACCCAATAATCGCCGAGGGTGTGGGTCCGCCACGAGCGGCGTGTATTGGTAAATATCAGTACCTTACTGGCATCGTCTGACCACTGGTAGTCCGCAATAGTCAATGCGCTTTCAGCGCCATCTGGGGTCAGTTCACTGGCGCTGACCATGACTTCAAGTTGCTCACCAGTGGCTGCATAGAGGACGATATCCTGGCCTTCGTTCGTGCCGGCTTCCAGGGTCGTGAAACCCCTGCCATCGGCTAACCAACGGCTGGTCGGAAAGCTCTCAACAGCGAAGGTATTTTTTTGATATATATCGGAAAGTTCGAAGGTAGTAGGCAGGTTATGCGGTGTGCCCTGGTAGCGCGATTCGGTACTACTGCAGGCGACAAGGGTTAAGCCAGTTACGAGTGCCACTGCGGTAACGCGCTGGCGACGCAGGAAAGTAGAAAGAGTCATAATAGTAGTGTCATGATAATGGACGAACCCCCAGTGTAACCAAGTTTAGCCATTGAAAACACTGTTGCGCCTATACTCATTGCTTTCACTTGAGTGCTCACTTGAGTGTTCACTTGAATTTCGCCTCCCGAGGCCTTATTTCAGTAGTAAATGCATTTTCAGAATTTAGGTAGGTAGCTCCATGAAGCAACAGGACCGTAGCGAAAACCCTCTGGCCGGCGATTTCCTTTATCCGCCATTTTCCGCAATTCAGGCCGAGCATATTCAGCCGGCACTTGAGCAGGCGTTAACCGAGAGCCGCGATTTAATTGAACGTGTGGCGGCACAGGCTTACCCGAGCTGGGAAACCCTGGTGGCGCCCCTGGAACATGCGGATGACAAGATCAGCCGGATCTGGTCGCCGGTATCCCACATGAATGCTGTGGTCAGCAACGACGCCTTGCGCGAGGCCCACGACAACTGTCTTGCGCTGCTGTCCGATTACTCAACCTGGGTTGGCCAGCATGAGGGACTTTACCAGGCTTATCAGACCCTGCGTGGCAGCGATGAGTTTAATTCACTGGATCAGGCTCAGCAGCGGGTGATTACCGAAACCCTGCGTGATTTCGAACTCAGTGGTGTCGCCCTCGCACCGAAAGACAAGTCGCGCTATGGCGAAATTCAGTCTCGTTTGTCGGAACTTAGCTCGACCTTTAGTAACCAGTTACTGGATGCAACTCACGCCTGGTATAAGCATGTCACCGATGAAAATGACCTAGCTGGATTGCCGGAAAGCGCGCTGGCAGCAGCGGCCGAACAGGCCAAAGAGCGGGATTTGGATGGGTGGGTATTTACCCTCGACATTCCAAGTTATTTGCCGGTCATGATGTACGCAGATAATCGCGCGTTGCGTGAAGAAATGTACCAGGCGTTTAGTACGCGGGCTTCAGATCAGGGGCCGAATGCAGGTGAGTTTGATAACAGTGCAGTAATGGAAGAGACCATTCGCTTACGCCATGAACTGGCGCGCTTACTTGGCTTTGCCTCCTATGCGGAGCTGTCGCTGGCGACCAAAATGGCCGACAGCCCGGCTCAGGTGATGGACTTTTTAACTGACTTAGCCGAGCGCTCGTTACCAGCTGCCCGTGCCGATGTGGAAGAGGTTAAGGCGTATGCTCAGGCCAATGATTCGCTTGAACAGCTGCAGGCCTGGGACATGGCCTATTACAGCGAGAAGCTGAAACAACAAACCTATGATATTTCAGACGAGACTTTGCGTCCTTATTTCCCCGAAACGCAGGTCGTTAATGGCTTGTTCGAAGTGGCAAAACGCCTTTTCTCAATTCGCATTGAAGAGCAGCAAGGGGTTGATACCTGGCATCCGCAGGTACGGGTTTTTAATATCTACGATAAAAACGATGAACACCGGGCCAGTTTCTACCTTGATCTTTATGCGCGCGGGAAAAAGCGCGGCGGTGCCTGGATGGCCGAATGCGCAGTACGGCGGCGACTGCCGGATGGGTCGCTGCAAATACCTGTGGCCTACCTGACCTGTAATTTTAATAAGCCGGTCGGCGATACTCCGGCGCTGTTTACCCATGATGAAGTGATCACTCTGTTTCATGAGTTTGGCCATGGGTTGCACCATATGCTGACGCAGATTGATGTTGCAGGTGTTTCAGGTATTAATGGCGTGGCCTGGGATGCAGTCGAGCTGCCGAGTCAGTTCCTTGAGAACTGGTGTTGGGAAAAAGAGGCGCTGGCCTTCATTTCCAGTCACTATAAAACCGGTGAAGCCCTGCCGGATGATTTATTGCAACGGATGCTGGCAGCACGTAATTTTCAGTCGGCCATGCAGATGGTGCGTCAGCTTGAATTTTCATTATTTGATATGCGTCTGCACCATGAAGTTGACCCCGAACGAGTTGCAATTCAAGCTATTCTCGACGATGTACGGAGTAAAGTGTCGGTGTTTACACCGCCAGCATACAACCGTTTTCAGCATAGTTTCGGCCATATTTTTGCGGGCGGTTATGCCGCGGGGTATTACAGCTACAAATGGGCGGAAGTGTTGTCGGCAGATGCGTTCGCGCGGTTCGAAGAAGAAGGTATTTTCAATCCACAGGTAGGCCAGGACTTCCTCACTCAGATCCTGGAGCGAGGCGGTAGTGACGATGCGATGACTTTATTCAAAGCGTTTCGTGGTCGTGAACCTGATATCAGCGCGTTACTTCGCCACAGCGGAATTACCGCGGATGTGAGTGGATAATCGCTGAGTTGGTAATTGCAGCATACGCCGGACGCGTATGCTGCATCAACTGGCGACGCTGATAATAGTACGGACTAAGAGCGCCATCAGGATGACACAGCCGACAATGGCGATGGCACCGACAGCGATATAAGGCAATGGATTTGACTGGGCGAAATCGCGGGCGCGGGCTTGTTCACTCTGAACCCCCAACAGTGCGGCGGCAACGCTTTTACACACCTGCCAAAAGGTAACTTTCTGACTGGAAGCCGATTCTTTGTCTGTCGATTGTTTGTCTGTTGATTCTTTGTTGGTCATAGGGGTCTTCATTTTACTGCTGAGTTAAATGTCGGATGACACCTGTCGCACTGAATTTAATGAAACTGAGAAGCTTTACTCTGAGGGTCACTGCCAACGGTAAATAACCACTCAAGAATATCTAAATAGTGGAACGAAAACGAACTGCGAGGGGCCCGGAGCTCAAAGCGCAGCTGGCTTTGCGAAATTCCACCTGGCTCAAGTGCCTGTTCCGCTGCATTACACAGTTGTTTTGTATCTGATTGACCGGTACGTTCGGACTGCGCAACTTGCCGCAACGGACAACGTAGCATACTGATCTCGCTGGGGCTGTTAGTGTTAGCCCCAGAGTTAGCTCCCGTGTCAGTCCATGACCACAGCAGGCTGGCAGAAACAGCCAGAAGCGTAACTAATATCGCATTTTTGAGTAAAAACTTAAGCATCACAATTCCTTTGGCAACACAGGTGTCGACAACTGGTTAATCTATCACCAATTTAAGTGGTGGTCTACATCTGAGTAACAACAGATGATTCCGTTCCCTGTGACTGCTAAACTAGGCGGGTTTTCCCCATTTACCAACCCAATAAACGAAGAGAGAACCGATGCAGAACCTGGACTACTGGATAGCACCATCTATTTTATCAGCCGATTTTGCCCGCCTGGGCGAAGAAGTGGATGCAGTGCTCGCAGCAGGTGCCGACGTTATCCACTTCGACGTCATGGACAACCATTTTGTACCCAACCTTACGATTGGACCTATGGTATGTAAAGCCTTGCGCAAGCATGGCATCACGGCACCAATTGACGTCCATTTGATGGTGGAGCCGGTGGACCGTCTGATCCCGGATTTTGCGGAAGCCGGCGCGTCTATTATAACCTTCCATCCGGAAGCATCTGTTCATCTTGACCGCACCCTGCAATTAATTAAGGACCATGGCTGCCAGGCAGGACTTGTCTTTAACCCGGCGACGCCTCTGCATTATCTTGACTACGTGATGGACAAACTGGATGTTATCTTGCTGATGTCAGTGAACCCTGGCTTCGGTGGGCAGTCGTTTATTCCATCGACGCTGGATAAAATCCGTGAGGTTCGCAAGCGCATTGACGTAGCAGGACGACCTGTTCGGTTGGAAGTGGATGGTGGGGTGAAGGTTGATAACATTGGCGAGATCGCAAAAGCGGGTGCCGATATGTTTGTAGCCGGTTCAGCTATTTTTAATCAGCCTGACTATAAGCAGGTGATTGACGCCATGCGTGAGCAATTGAAGTAGTCAGCGGACATTGTAATCAGAACATACTATTCAGTACATCAATAGCATACTAAAGAAGGTAACAGGACAATGAGCAAACCAGTTGTACTTAGCGGATGTCAGCCATCCGGACAGTTAACCATTGGCAATTACATGGGGGCATTGCGTCAATGGGTTGGCATGCAGGATAGCCATGACTGTAAGTTTATGCTGGTTGATTTGCATGCTATTACCATACGCCAGGACCCGAAAGAGCTGCATCAGGCAACCTTGAATGGGCTGGCGCTGTATATCGCCTGTGGCCTCGACCCGGCGCGCAGTACTATCTTTTTGCAGTCTCATGTACCTGAGCATACGCAGCTGGCCTGGATCCTGAATTGCTATACCCAAATGGGTGAGCTAAACCGGATGACCCAGTACAAAGATAAAACAGCAAAAAACGAAGCTAATATGAACGCTGGGCTGTTTACGTATCCGGTACTGATGGCGGCCGATATTCTGCTTTATAATGCCAATCAGGTGCCAGTCGGTAATGACCAGAAGCAGCATCTTGAACTGGCCCGCGACGTCGCGACCCGGTTCAATAATATCTATGGTGATACCTTTGTGGTGCCGGACCCTTTCATTCCTGAACATGGCGCGCGCATCATGAGCCTGCAGGACCCGTTGAAAAAAATGTCCAAGTCAGATGAAAACCCAAATAACTTTATTGGCCTACTGGAAGACCCGAAGAAAATCGCGAAGAAAATTAAGCGCGCGGTCACGGACTCTGACGAACAGGCCCGGGTTTATTTTGATCCAGAGGAGAAACCGGGAGTTTCTAACCTGTTAACACTGTTGTCCGGGGCCACGGGCAAATCAATTGAGTCCCTGGTTCCTGATTATGAAGGCAAGATGTACGGCCATCTGAAAGGGGATGTGGCGGATGCCGTGGTAGCGATGCTGGAACCTTTGCAACAGCGTTATCATGCGCTGCGTGACGACCGCGCAGCACTTAATAGCATTATGCAGGACGGCGCAGAAAAAGCGCGGGCCTCCGCTGCTGAGACAGTGCGCAAAGTTTACGACACTATCGGTTTTGTCACTCCGTAATCAGTTATTCAAGAATCAGCTATTCAAGTCGCCGCAACGCGTTTTCCAGCGTTGCGGTATTGAATTCCCCGATATGGGTATAGCTCACACGGCCGTCACTATGCAGAAACAAGGTGGTGGGCAGAGCATGCGAACCGACTGCCTGTCCGAGTTCAGCGTTCGCATCCAATAAAACATGAGGCAGTGTCAGCTGCTGTTGCTGCAGGAATTGCTCGACAGTGCCTGAACCCTCGCCTTGATTAACGGTAATAAAAGCAACCTCAGGCCAGTCGGTGCTGGCTTGTTCCAGTAGCGGCATTTCACGTACGCAGGGTGGGCACCAGCTGGCCCATAAATTGATCACCAGCGGTTGCCCAGCAAAGTCTGCCGGCAATTCTCTGGCGTGTCCTTCGAGGTTGGTTAAAGCCAACGCTGGTAAGCCGGTTTGTTGTTGGTAATATTGACTGACGTTAGTCAATACGACGGCCACAAACAGTCCTGACAGGGCAGCCGTTGCTAAGCGTAATTTCGCTTGCGGAAGGCGGTAGAGTTCCCAACCGGTCCAGAGTATACCGGCAATGATCCCAGTGCTGAGTGAAAAGCCACCATCGCGGATATTGATCAGTTGCCAGGGCGCGCTAAGATAGACATCGTAATATTTAATTACAAATACCAGACGGGCACTGATCAAACCCACGGCTATAATACGAAAAAGTATGTCGCCCATGCCGTACGCCTGGCGTCGGCTGAGCAACCAGCCCAATAAAAAAGCGGTTGCGCAGCTGATAAAGAAAATCAGATGGTGGGTGGCAAATGTAAATGGGCCAAAGGTAACGGACATGGCTGAACTCTCTGCTGATGGTGGTGAGTTGGCTAAAATAGCAGTCTACGATAGCAAGGAAATATGAAATGAAAATGATGTTTCGAACTTTTACACTGGCGTTGCTTGTTTCAGTGTTCACCATTAGCACAGCGCAGGCCTCGTTGCTGTGGAAAGTAACCGGCAATGACCTGGACCAGCCTTCATACCTGTTTGGCACGATTCATGTGATTTGTCAGGATCGGTTTTACATGGATGAGCGCATCGAAGATGCAATTGCCAGCAGCGAGCAACTGGCTAAGGAAATTGATATCTCTGCACCAGGGACCATGATGCGCCTGCAGCAGTTAATGGTAAACCCTGATGGACCTTATCTTGAAGAGCACCTTAATGAAGACGAACTGGCAACGCTGGACCAGTATTTTCTCGATAACTTCGGTGTCGGCCTGGCGCAGGTTGGAGCGCTGAAACCAATGGCGCTCAACTCGATGTTACTGATGGGCGCAATGCCATGTGCTGATACCGAGTCGTATGAAGCCTTTTTTGCGCAACGCGCGTCAGAACTTGAACTACCAATTCTTGAATTAGAAAGCGTCGAGTTTCAGATGAGTCTGTTCGACAATATTCCTCAGGAGGAACAGGTTAGCTGGCTGCTGGAAATGGTTAAAGACGACCAGGCAACGACTGAACAAATGGAATCTCTGATTGATGCTTACTTAAGCGAAGATCTGGATACCTTATTAGCGTTAATGGAAGAGGATCCGCAATTTGCCGAGTACGCTGAGGTGTTGCTGGATGAACGCAATCAGAATTGGGTCGCACCGATCCGTGAGATGATCCATGAGCGGAGCACCTTTATTGCTGTGGGCGCTGGTCATTTGCCAGGCGACATGGGGGTTATCACCTTATTGCAGGATGCTGGCTATACGGTGGAACCAGTCGCTCGCTGAGCCTTCGGCTTTGCTGCAAACGTTGAATTGAAAAAGACCTGCTGATACTCAGCAGGTCTTTTTTATTGCAGCTGGTGACTACAGCTGATTAAGGGGGAGCTTCAGATAGACCTTGCCGCTGTCGTCTGCCGGAGGCATGTGGCCTGCGCGAATATTGACCTGAATCGATGGCAGGATCAGTCGCGGCATATCGAGAGTGGCGTCGCGGGTATCCCGCATCTCGACAAACTCCTGCTCGGAGACCCCGTCGTGAACGTGGATATTACGGCTGCGCTGTTCAGCAACCGTGGTCAGGTACTCGTGTGAACGACCCTCTGTGGGGTAATCGTGGCAAATATACATCTGTGTTTCGGGTGCCAGCGCCAACAACTTTTTGATCGAGCGGAACAGGGTCTTCGAGCTGCCTCCCGGGAAGTCGCAACGGGCGGTCCCAACGTCAGGCAGGAATAGAGTGTCGCCGACAAACAGTGCCTGTTCGTTAACCAGATAGGCGAGATCGGCCGGAGTATGACCCGGGGTATGGATAACCCGGAACTGCAGTTCACCAACCCTGAAGGTTTCCTCGTCTGCAAAAAGATGGTCGAAGTGAGCACCATTCGGCAAGAACTCTTTTTCCAGATTAAAGACCTCTTTGAATATTTTCTGCACGCCCTTAATGTGCTCACCTATCCCAACTTTGGCGCCTAATTGCTCACGCAGAAACGGAGCCGCAGACAAGTGGTCCGCGTGAGCATGTGTTTCCAGTATCCATTCGATTTCGAGGCCTTCTTCATGCACGAAATTGACGATGTTCTGCGCGCTGTCTGTTTTCGTTCGTCCTGACTTGTAGTCAAAGTCGAGCACCGAGTCGATCACGACGCCTTTGCCTTTTGGTTTGTCATAAACCACATAGCTAAAGGTTTCACTATCATTATCAAGAAATGCTTTCACCATAGGTGCGGAAAGTTTGTTCTGGCTCATGACTGCCTCCTCATGAATCGCCTAATCTGGTCAGGTAACCTTAGTTTGGTTATATATATATTCGATTTGGTTATTTATCAAGGGTACAGGCTAAAGTATAACCGATTGCTATATTCGAATTAATTAATATTGAGATAAATCATGATTTATGCAAAAAATTATCCGACGCAGTTAGGCCAGCGGTGAGTGCGAGACCTGTATCCGCCTCGGCACCGAAAGTTTAACTTCAAGGTGGTAATCACCGTTGCCCTTGCTATACCTAGAACGACATACTTTTTGTAAGGCGAGTGCGACATTTTATCCAACGAAATCCGCTCACAGTAGGCGTATAGTGTTGGACAACACCGTAGCCAGCTCTTAAGGAGATGCTGATGGAATTAGATCCACTCTTACTATCGCGAATACAGTTCGCGTTTGTTGTTTCATTTCATGCCATATTCCCGGTCTTTACGATAGGGCTGGCATCCTATATTGCCTGCCTCGAAGGTCTCTACTACAAAACAGGTAATAAAGACTGGGAGCGTCTGTCTAAATTCTGGATTCAGGTCTTTGCGGTTGTTTTCGGCATGGGCGTTGTCTCTGGCATCGTGATGGCGTTTCAGTTCGGCACCAACTGGAGTAACTTCGCTTATACGGCAGCAAACTTCCTTGGCCCGGTACTGAGCTACGAAGTGGTCACGGCATTCTTCCTCGAAGCTGCGTTTCTCGGCGTGTTATTGTTTGGCCGCGATAAAGTGCCGCAAGGCATTCACTTCTTTGCTGCCTGCATGGTCGCATTAGGAACCTTTATTTCCTCGTTCTGGATCCTCTCGGCAAATAGCTGGATGCATACCCCGGCGGGCGTCGAAGTACGGGACGGTCTGTACTACGTGGCGAGCTGGTCAGAAGCGATCTTTAATGCGTCATTGTGGCCGCGGTTTTTCCATATGGCATTGGCGTCCTTTTTAACCGGTGGCTTTGTGGTTGCAGGGGTAAGTGCCTGGTACCTGTTACGCAAACGAGACGTTGAACTGCATGGCAGAGCATTGTCGATGACACTGTGGTTGCTTCTGTTCATAGCCCCGGCACAGGTTGTGGTGGGCGACCTCCATGGTCTTAATACATTTGAAAACCAGCCAACTAAAGTAGCGGCGATGGAAGGGAACTGGGAAACCTCGAGTGGGGTCCCGCTGTTGCTGTTTGCGATACCGGATCAGGAAAACCAGACCAACCATTTTGAAATTGCGGTACCTAAACTGGCGAGCTTCATTCTGACGCATGACTGGGACGGAGAAGTTCCCGGCCTCAACGAGGTGCCAGTCGATGAGCAGCCGCCGGTGGCCATCGTATTCTGGGCATTCCGGATTATGATTGCGATTGGTATGGCCATGGTGGCTGTAGCGGTGACTGGCTTGTTCATGCGTCGCGGTAAGCGCTATCTGACTGCCCCCTGGTTCCTCAATACCTTGCGTTTGATGGCGGTGACCCCCTTTATCGCCGTACTCGCAGGCTGGTTTGTGACCGAGCTTGGTCGGGCACCATGGCTGATTTATGAGCAGTTCAGCCATGCCGATGGGTTAACACCGTCACTCACTGGCGGAATGGCGCTCTTTACCTTGATTGGGTATATCCTTGTCTATGCGATGATCTTCAGTGCAGGTTTGTATTACCTTATGCGTGTTTTGCGTACGGGTGCAGAGCAGCACGATTATGGCTATGACAAATCCGGCAAGCGCCCTAAACGGCCATTGTCGGTGGCGGATGCTGACTGGGAAGAAGACGATGAAACGCGCAGTAAGTGGAATACTACCGCGCAAGATCTTGCTGACGAACAAGGAGCACGCTAATGGTTGAGCCAGTATTTGATTTAGTCTATATCTGGGCTGGGATCATCGCCTTCGGTGTCATCATGTATGTATTGATGGACGGCTTTGACTTAGGCCTTGGCATGTTATTTCCATTTGCCCCGGATGAAGACGCGCGTGACGTAATGATGAACTCAATTGCGCCGGTATGGGATGGTAATGAAACCTGGCTGATTCTCGGCGGGACGGGGTTATTAGCCGCGTTCCCGCTGGTTTACGCGGTCTTTTTACCTGCCTTGTATATTGGTGTTTTCCTGCTTCTGGCCGGGCTTATTTTCCGAGGGGTCGCCTTTGAGTTTCGTTTTAAGGCGAAAAGCTCGCGTTACCTGTGGAACTGGTCGTTTACCATTGGTTCAACGGTGGCGGCATTCGCTCAGGGCGCTGTGGTGGGGGCCTATATTGAAGGGTTCGAAACACAGAACATGCAGTATGTGGGCGGAGCCTTTGACTGGCTGACTCCTTTTACGGTGTTAACCGGGTTGGGGCTGGTAGCGGGTTATGCGTTGCTGGGTGCGACCTGGTTAATTATGAAGTCGGAGGGTTATATTCAGGCCTGGGCTTATAAAATAACACCCTGGTTACTGCTGGCCGTGCTCGTAGTCTTTGCCTTAATCAGTGTGTGGACGCCGATCATCGACCCATTTGTGGCAGACCGCTGGTTCGGTGGGGTAAGTTTGATCTGGATTTTACCAATACTGGCCTTGCTCTGTGCCTACCGGATCTTCAGCAGTGTTCGGCAAAAGCGCAATGGAACGCCGTTCTTAGCCACCATGGGGATGTTTATCTTTACCTACCTCGGCTTACTGGCAAGTAAGTTTCCCTACGTGGTACCGCCCAGCTACACCCTTTGGGATGCGTCATCAGCGCATGAGTCACAGCTCTTTTTGTTAATTGGACTGCTCTTCGTGATCCCGTTCGTTCTCGCCTATACCGCCTGGACCTACTGGGTTTTCCGCGGCAAGGTCAAAGCTGGGGAGGGGTACCATTAAGTGTCCGCCTCGTCGTATCTGAGTAATCTGCAACACCAACTGACGGGCTCGCTTTGGCGAGCCCGTTTGTATAGTGCGGTGCATGGGTTGGTAGTGATTGCCAGTATGCTGGCGCTGACCTGGTGGGTTCATCGCAGCGTTGAGGAAGCGACGGTGCATCTGGCGTCGATGATGCTGGCGTTGGCCTTTTTCGGCCTGCGCGCTGCGAGCGGGGCGGCTGCGCAAAACGCTTGCCAGACGCTCGGAGAGCAGGCCGAACAACTGGCACGGGACACTCTGCAGTGGAGCTGGCAACAAGCAGAGGACGGTTCCACGGCGGCACAGATTGAACGCGCCAACCTGATGGTTGAACCTGTCGAGCGTTTGTATGCTTACTTTGCCCGGTTCCAGCCACAACTTTGGGTGGCGTGTACGACGCCGCTGGCTATTCTGCTGGTAGTAGCCTGGCTGGACTGGATTGCCGCGCTGTTCTTGCTCCTCTCAGCACCGTTGATTCCTGTTTTTATGGCGCTGGTTGGAATGGGGGCTGAACGCCTTAATCAGCAGCATCTTGCCACTACCCAGCGCTTAGCTGGCCTGTTTGTGGACAGGGTGCGGGGCTTGACCAACCTGCAGCTTTTTTCAGCCACCGACAAGGCGGTCAATGATATTGCCGGTGCTGGCGATGACATGCGTCAGGCCAATATGGCGACCTTGCGCATTGCATTTTTGTCCTCGGCGGTGCTTGAGTTCTTTTCCGCGGTGGCGATTGCCGCGGTGGCTATTTACGTTGGCTTTGCCTTGCTCGGTTATTATTCAATAGGCCCCGCCGCCTCGCTGACCTTTTTTGCCGGGCTGAGTGTGTTGGTATTGGCACCCGAATTCTTTCAGCCACTGCGCACCCTATCGGCACATTACCATGACCGTGCGTCGGCGCTGGCGGCGGCCGACCTTCTCGACCGCGAACAGCGTCGAGCTAAAAAGTTTGCGGACTATAGCGTCCCTCAACATGGCTCGGATCTGCGTATTGAACACCTGAGCTTTACTTACCCGGGTAGTCGATTGCCCGCGATCGAAGACTTTTCACTTCGCGCGAGACCGGGGCAACTGGTGCTACTCAACGGACCGTCAGGAAGTGGTAAAAGCACCTTGCTGAAATTGTTAACCGGGCAGCTTGCCTTGTCCGCTGCTGAAGCGCATCAGCGGGTCGAACTACCCTGTATGGATCATATCGCTTACATGGCCCAGCAACCCTACTTTGTGTTTGGTTCGCTGGCTGACAATCTACGGTTGGTTAAAGCAGACGCCAGCGATGAACAACTCCATCAGGCGCTGGCATTTGCTGAGTTGACGCTGCCATTGGAGACCTCTGTGTATGAACGGGGGCAGGGCCTGTCCGGCGGCGAACAACGCCGGCTGGCATTAGCACGGATGCATCTGCAGCCGTCACCCTTGATGCTTTTTGATGAGCCAACCGCTGCTCTGGATGGGTCGACAGCACGATCAATTATCGATGCCATTGTCGGTTTAAAAAAACGCGGGCACATTGTGCTGGTGGCCAGCCATGAGCCTGAGTTTGAGGCCGTGGCTGAGCATATTATTGCGGACCTGAGCGGAGGTGACCATGTGGCACCGCACTGACTGGCAGCGGCTGAAACCATGGCTTGGGGTATGGGAACAACAGCGCGGCCCGCTATTTGCTGGAATCATGCTGATGCTGGTGACAGCATGGGCAGGCATTGCGCTGCTCGGTTTGTCAGCTTGGTTTATCAGTGCCGCCGGGCTGTTTGTGGTGGCCTTCGATATATTTCTGCCAGGGGCCGGTATTCGCGCACTGGCGCTTATACGCACGGTAGCACGGTATTTCGAACGGGTGCGTAACCACGACCTGGTTCTGAACTGGCAAAATCGTTGGCGGGTGCGATTGTTCAAGGGACTGATGACGCTGTCAGTGACCAGTACTGAACGCTTTCGCGCCGCTCGTTTGTTGCAGCGGTTAACTCAGGATTTGAGTGCGCTGGATGATTTATATCTGCGTATCCTTGGCCCCTTGCTTGTCGCCAGCATCAGTGCGGTTGTACTCGGTGCTGCATTCTGGTTGCTGCATCCCGCGTTGGCTGCGGTGATCTGGATATGCAGCCTGGTTTTGCTTCTGCTACTGACCACTGTGTTTGCTCAACGCCTGCGACGTCTGTCCGCTAGGGAGTTGGGTGATAGTGAGTATTTACGTCAGCAGGCGGTTGAGTTTGTTCAGTGTAAAGCGGAGTTACATGCCTGGGGCGTGTTGACCCCGGCGGTCAGGGAAGTGGCACAGGCCCGTTTACAGCTGGGGCAAACTCAACATCAGTTGCGTCGTCGGTTAAGCTGGTTGCAGCTGGCGCTGGAGGGCTTTGGTCATGGTCTGCTGATCGTCATGCTTGGGTTGGCCATGTGGTTGTCATTTCAAGAGGCTTTCAGCACGCCGTTAGCCTTATTTGCCGCCTTTGCTGTGCTAGCGAGCATCGATGTCTGGCAGCCCTTGGCCCAGGCGATGCTGTTATGGGGCCGGGTGCAGGGCGCGAGTGAGCGTTTACAGGGGTACCTGAGGCGAGCGCTGGAATTGCCATCGGTTCACCCGTCAACGGATGAGAACAGACCGCAGCATGCACCTTCTATTCAGGTATCTGAGGTCGTCATTGAAAACAGACCATTAACCGCAAAAAGCCTTAGTATGACGGTTGCACAGCAGCAGCTTATTTTGCTCAAAGGCCATTCCGGCTGCGGCAAAACCAGCCTGCTGCACGCCATTGCGGGGCTTCTGCCGCTGCAGCAGGGCAAGATTGAATTTCGCCACCAGGGTCAACCTATTGCCCGACCTGAATTTACTCTGCTAACCCAATACACACATATTTACAGCGCCACCGTTGCCTCGAACCTGCGGATGGCGCGAACCGGAGTAACCGATGAAATGCTTTGGCAGGCTTTAGAAATTGTCGAGCTCGCCGATGACATAGAGGGACTGCCGGAACAGCTCGACACCTGGTTAGGTGATGGCGGGGTGCAGCTCTCAGGTGGCCAGGCAAGACGTCTCGCACTGGCACGGTGCTTGTTGCATCCAGCTCCATTGATGCTGCTGGATGAGCCTTTTAGCGGTGTTGGCGTGGCCCAAAGTGAGCGGATTTGGCGCTCAATTCAGCCCTTGTTGAAAGGCAAAACGGTGATTTGTGTGACTCATCAGGCGCTGCCTGAGGTTGGGCCTGAAGGCAGTGATATCACGGTGGATCCGATAGTGCAGCAGGATTTTGAATTGTGCTATGATCGCTAGCCTTAAATGACCCTTGCAGCGGTGCCCGAATGCTGGCCATGATCGACAATTACGATTCGTTTACCCACAACCTGGTGCGCTATTTTCGTGAGCTAGGGCAAGAGGTAGAAGTGCTCCGTAATGATCAGGTTAGCCTTCAGCAGTTAAGGGATATGGCACCTGCGGCCTTGTTAATATCGCCGGGACCAGGAACACCGAATGATGCCGGGATAAGCCTGGCCGCGATTGAGCAATTTGCCGGAGAGATACCCATTCTTGGGGTCTGTCTTGGTCACCAGGCAATTGCTCAGGTATTCGGCGCTGACGTGGTGTCCGCTAAACAGGTCATGCATGGTAAGCGTTCACCGGTCCGTCATTCGGGCAAGGGAATATTTTCGGGTATTGCATCGCCGTATCAGGTGACTCGCTATCATTCCTTGGCGGTTGCGGCGGAATCGCTGCCGACCGCACTGGTGGTGGACGCCTGGATTGATGATGGAGCTGTTGATGGTGGCGAAATCATGGCCGTCCGTCATCGCGATATGCCAGTATATGGTGTGCAGTTTCACCCGGAGTCGGTGGTGACCGAACATGGTCATACCCTGTTAGCTAATTTTTGTCGTTTAGCTGGACTGCCAGTAGACGTTGATATAGACACTTTGGCTGCAGGCCTGTCATAACAGGCTGCAATTAAGAGTAATGATAAGTGGTTAAGGCGCGCACGTCTGGTGATATACTCGGCGGTGAGTTAAGCATAGGAGTTGGTATTTAGTGTCTCAATCTGCGCAGTTTCCTGCCTCATCTAAAACTGAGTCACCTGATCGAGTTAATGTTTTAGCGCGAAGATTTATTAACTATTTGATTAGTTTAAATTTCGCGCGTGGCCAGTTTAACTCAGAAGAAGGATTGGTTGACGACGATGAAGCGATTAGCCGTGAGCTTCTGGCTGTTGAACAGAAGCGCCGTGCGGAAAAAGCCAAGTTAAGTGCAGTTCAGGATAAAGTGCGCCGGGACGTCGAGCTGCGCATGCAAAAGCGATTGTACAGAGAAACGGCAAAGCGTCTTGAGGACCAGCAGTTTATTCGTGAACGAGTGCTGATGTTGGCGGAAAATACCCCTGCCTTGCTCGATTTAATGTTTGCCCCTTCGGCCTCGTCAAAACGGGTTGAAGAACTGTCTCAGGGTCTCGACTGGCTGCATGTTGGCGTGGTCAAAATCGTCAATATGCCACCCTTCCTGGACCCGAATGACCCCAAGAGAACCAAAATAAATAACTATCGCGGTGCCCTGAACTTTATCGGTGCCGAAGATATTAAAGTCATAGCGCCAGCGCTAACCATGCAGAACTGGCTACCACCGGCTGAGCCTCCGTTTACCTTATTGCGGCGCAAACTGTGGCAACATGTTATGGCCACCGCTGTCGTATGCCAGCGTTTAGCCGAGCTAAATGGCAAACTTGACCCTGCGATTGCCTTTAACACCGGCATGTTTCATGAAATGGGCAAAGTGACCCTGGCTCGTCTGTATCTGCGTGTGTTTGAAGATGTGCGGCAAAAAATGTTTGAAGAACTGCGCAGCGAGAAAACCTCAACCAGATACAATGCACTGATGCATGTGGAACCTGATCAGCAGTTTTTGCGCGATATGATGCTAAAACAGGAACGTGTGGTTACCAAACTTTTGTTTGAAGGGTTTGAAATGCGCCATTTGCCGTTGGCACAGATCTACGCTGACTACGCGAAAGCGAAAACTTTCGAGGATACCTCCGGCTACTCACGTCTGTTGTGGCAGGCTAATACCTTCAGTGAATTTCGCATGCTCCACGCTGCTAATCTGGCGTCTCTGGATGATGGCAAGCGGATGTTTGCGGCCACCCGTTTAAATGGTAAAACCATTGTGGAGTTGCGTAAGCTCAACCTGAAAAAGCTCATTCTGACCCGGAATCGGGAGAGCGAATAAAAGCAGCTCTCAGCTATTGCACATTGTGCTATTCCGATAGCCGATTATTTTTGCCTAAGTATCCAGTTTTGCCCGGTAAAATCGGATACTTATGCAACTCTCCTGAAAGACTACTTACGCTCCCTAAACAAGCCCTTGTATAGACAGACAAATGCGCTCTGAAGTGGCATAATAGTCAGCTTAATATGTCTTGTTGATTGAAGATCAGGAGTCCTAGGTATGTCTGAAGCAATCTCTGTTACCCGCGCCTTATTTGATGATGTGATGGTGCCCAATTACAACCCTGCAAACTTTATCCCAGTAAAAGGGGAAGGTTCCCGAGTGTGGGATCAGGAAGGTCGTGAGTACGTTGACTTTGCTGGCGGTATCGCCGTCAACTGCCTGGGCCATTGCCACCCTGCGATGGTGAACGCACTAACCGAGCAAGGCCAGAAGCTGTGGCACCTGAGTAATGTGCTGACCAATGAGCCGGCGATCCGACTGGCGAAGAAACTGACAGACGCGACTTTTGCTGAACGCGTTTATTTTGCCAACTCTGGTGCTGAGGCCAACGAAGCGGCCCTCAAGCTGGCGCGTCGCTGGGCGCTGGAAGTGCATGGTGAAGAGAAGCAACAGATTATTGCATTCCAGAAAGGCTTCCATGGTCGTACTTTCTTTACTGTAACCGTGGGCGGCCAGGCTGCTTACTCGGATGGCTTTGGCCCTAAGCCGGGTGCGGTTGAACATGTCGAGTACAACGACCTGGCGAGCCTGGAAGCCATCATGAGCGATAAAACATGCGCTGTGATGATGGAGCCGATGCAGGGTGAAGGTGGTGTGATCCCTGGCGATGAAAGCTTTCTAAAAGGCGTGCGCGAGCTGTGTAATAAACACAACGCGCTGTTAATTTTTGATGAAGTACAAACCGGTTTTGGCCGTACTGGCAGCTTGTATGCCTATCAACAGTGTGGTGTGACCCCTGATATTCTGACCTCAGCCAAAGCCCTTGGCGGTGGATTCCCAATTGGTGCCATGTTAACCACAGCTGAGATTGCTGCTCATCTGAAACCAGGCACTCACGGCAGTACCTACGGCGGTAATCCACTTGCCTGCGCGGTATCAGAAGCGGTCATGGATGTGGTCAACACCCCGGAAGTACTGGATGGTGTTAAACGCCGTGAGCAAATGTTCCGTGATGCGGTACAGGCGATTAATGAAAAATACGATGTGTTTACCGAAGTCCGTGGTCAGGGCTTGCTGTTAGGCGCTGCACTGAATGACAAATTCAAAGGTAAGGCACGCGAATTTTTACTGGCTGCTGCTGAACATGGGCTGATGGTTCTGATTGCTGGTGCTGACGTGGTTCGCTTTACACCATCGCTGGTTATCCCGGAAACGGATATCGCCGAAGGTATGCAGCGTTTCGAAAAGGCTGTTGCCCAGGTGGTTTCTAGCCATGGCTAAGAAGCAGGCAGCCGAGCGGCGGCACGCTAAACCGGGTCAGCTGATTATTCGCCCAATTCGTGAGTCGGACTATGCTGCGCTGTATGACTGCGCGGTGGAGTCCGGCCACGGGTTTACTTCGTTACCAGTGGATGAAACCTTGCTGCGCAACCGCATAGCGCGGGCGCAGGAGGCGTTTAGTAAACAGGATCTGAGTACCCCAGGTGAAGACGGCTACCTGTTTGTGATGGAAGACAGCAACGATGGTAGTATTGCCGGTGTCGCCGGGATTGAAGCCGCCGTCGGGCTTAGCGAAGCCTTTTATCATTATCATTTAGGCAAAGTTGTTCATCACTCGCCGAAGCATAATGTCTACAACGCGCTGCAAACATTGACGCTATGTAATGATTACACTGGTGCCACCGAGCTATGCACCTTGTTTTTACGCGAACCCTACCGGTTTGGTCGTAACGGGCGGGCGCTTTCTAAATTCCGTCTGCTGTTTCTGGCCCAGTTCAGTAAACGTTTTTCATCCCGGGTTTTCGCTGAAATGCGTGGCGTTTCGGATGAGAACGGTCGTTCGCCATTTTGGGCGTGGCTGGAAAAGCACTTTTTTACCATGGACTTCCCCCGCGCCGATTACCTGACAGGTATTGGTGACAAGACCTTTGTCGCTGAACTAATGCCGCGCTTTCCTATCTACGTCAATATGTTAGATAAATCGGCCCAGGAAGTGATTGGAAAGGTGCACCAGAACACCCTGCCAGCGCTTAAGCTGCTACAGTCTGAAGGACTCCAGTTCCGCGACTACATTGATATTTTCGACGCCGGCCCGACCGTGGAAGGCGATCTCAAACAATTGAAAACAGTTCGTAACAGCCGATTAATGAACGTCGTCGTAGGGCAGCCGGAAGTGGCTGAAAGTTACCTGTTGTGTACCTTGCAGGTAGAAGACTTCCGGGCCTGTCATGCCGATGTCAGCTGCCAGGGCGATGATGTCATTATTGACCGTCGTGTGGCCGAGGCGCTGCAGGTGGAAGACGGCGATTCGTTGCGAATAGCACCTCTGTAAGGAGAGTTAAATGTCAGTTACAAATGCACAATCAGGCCTGTTTATTAATGGCCAATGGGTGGCTGGTCAGGGTGAGCTATTACGCTCCGTTGACCCGGCCCGTAATGAAGTTATCTGGGAAAGCCGTTGTGCGAATCCGGCCCAGGTTGATGAAGCCGTGGCCGCAGCACGCGCTGCTTTCCCGGCTTGGGCGAAGCGCACCTTTGAAGAGCGTCTGGCTATTGCTAAACGTTTCGCTGAGTTACTGGAAGAAAACAAAGCCGATTTAGCGATGACCATTGCTCGTGAGACCGGTAAGCCTTATTGGGAAACCCTGACTGAAGTCGGCGCGATGATTGGCAAGGTGAGCATTTCTGAGCGCGCTTACCATGAGCGGACGGGTACGGTAGAAAACCCAATGCCGGGTGCCAAAGCATTTATCCGCCACCGTCCGCACGGAGTCGTCGCGGTCTATGGCCCGTATAATTTCCCTGGCCATTTGCCTAACGGCCATATCGTGCCCGCGCTGATTGCCGGTAATACGATTATTTTCAAGCCCAGTGAAATGACCCCAATGGTAGCTGAAAAGACGGTCCAGCTGTGGCAGCGTGCCGGTCTGCCTGATGGGGTACTCAACCTGGTTCAAGGCCTGGTTGAGACGGGCAAAGCGCTTTCACAGAATGCGCAAATCGACGGCTTGTTCTTCACCGGATCGTCGACCACCGGCAAGCTGTTGCATGAACAATTTAGTGGTCAGCCAGGTAAAATTCTGGCTCTTGAGATGGGTGGCAATAATCCACTTATCGTCAAAGATGTGGCAGACGTTGAGGCCGCGGTGCATGATATTGTCCAGTCAGCCTTTATCACCAGCGGACAGCGTTGCACGTGCGCGCGTCGTCTGTTTATTGAAAACTCTGCCAATGGTGATGCCATTCTTGAGCGCCTGGTAGAAGTGACCAAGACTATTCGGGTGGGTGATTACGAGGCTGACCCTGCACCTTTCATGGGCGCCATGATTTCGGCAAAAGCGGCCGCTGGTATGGTCAAAGCACAGCAGGATATTGCTGCGAGCGGGGCCAAGGTGCTGGTTGAAATGACCCAGCTCGATGCGGAGAAAGGGTTTGTCACACCGGGCATCATCGACGTCACCGACGCTCAGCCACTGGTCGACGAAGAACATTTTGGTCCGTTGTTAAAAGTCTATCGTTACAATGAGTTAGACAAAGCCATTGCGGAAGCTAACAACACCAGCTTTGGTTTATCGGCAGGCTTGCTTGCGGATGACAAAGGCGTGTACGATGACTTCTTACTGCGGATCCGTGCTGGTATTGTAAACTGGAATAAGCCTATTACAGGCGCCAGCAGTGCGGCTCCATTCGGAGGTATTGGCGACAGTGGTAATCACCGTGCCAGTGCCTATTATGCGGCAGACTACTGTGCATACCCGGTCGCCTCAGTGGAAGCAGAGAAAGTTCAGCTTCCGGAAAAACTGGCACCGGGTCTGACCTTTTAAGTAAGCGCGCAACCTTAATGTTCTAAAACGCCAGGTAGCCAGTTGGCTACCTGGTGGCAGGAACCGAAGCCTAATTATGATTGTTGAAAGTGATGGTTATGTAGAGCTCATTCAATACCTGACTGAGCATCTGGAAATGTTTGAACATCCTTCTGATGGTGCAGAGCGCGCTAGCTTCACCGTGCGTGAACAGCTGGAAGACTCTTTGTCTGACAAGATTATGCGCGTCAGCCAACAACATGATGTAAGCCAGGAGCTACGCTTCGATATTGTGCGCGAGGCAGATGCTATTCTGTATGATCTGGAGGAAGTGTTGGCGTCGGTATTAAATCAGCAGCCGACACCGTCGCAACAGACATTTATCGAGGAGTTCACCGGCCTGGTGAAAAACCTGCTCGATGCCCGCATTAGTGAAGCAGGCGGTTAGCCTGCTTCACTTTTATTAATCGCCACTCCCTTTCTGACGTCGCTCGATAAGCTCTGCAATAAGCGGCGTTAGAATCAATTCCATTGCCAGCCCCATCTTGCCGCCCGGCACTACCATGGTATTGATACGCGACATAAAGGCGCCGTCGATCATCTGTAAATAGTAGGGGAAGTCGACGTTACGCATGCCACGAAAGCGAATAACGACAAAACTCTCATCCAGAGAAGGAATGTCTTTGGCACTAAACGGGTTCGAGGTATCAACGGTAGGCACGCGCTGAAAATTGATATGAGTACGCGAAAACTGCGGCACTATATGGTGAATGTAGTCATCCATGCTGCGCACAATGCTGGTGGTCACCGCTTCTCTCGAATGGCCACGCTCTGAAGTGTCGCGTAGCAGTTTCTGAATCCATTCCAGGTTAACGATAGGGACCATCCCTATGAGTAAATCCACGTGCCTGGCGACGTCGTAGTTTTCGCCCTGAACGCCACCATGAAGCCCCTCATAGAACAACAGATCAGTCTCCGCTGACAATGGCTCCCAGGGGGTAAATGTGCCTGGCATTTGGTGATAAGGCACGGCATCGTCGAAACTGTGCAGGTAGCGGCGAAGTTCGCCGGTGCCAGACTGGGAATAGTCCGCAAAAAGTTTTTCCAGGCGCTCAAAGTCATTTGCCTCAGGGCCAAAGTAACTAATGTGACGGCCTTGCTCCTGCGCTCTGCGGATAGCCAGATCCATCTCTGGTCGCGAAAACCGATGAAAGCTGTCCCCTTCAATAAAGGATGCGTTGATCCCTAGGTTTCTGAAAATATGACGAACAGCCTGACCTGTGGTCGAGGTGCCAGCACCGGATGAACCGGTGACGGCAATAATGGGATGCTTCGCTGACATAACACACTCAATTTTTAGTTACTAAGATTAGTAATGGGGTGGACGTTCATCCACCGGGTTGGTGTCTTCACTTTGCTGGTCCTTGATTTGACTCAGACGACCTGCCAGCAATTGCAAATGGCGTTTAAACGTAGCTAGTTCGTGGTTTTGTTCGGCAACCAGCTGGTTCAGTTGTTCGATAGTTTCTTCCTGAAAAGCCACCTGGCTTTCCAGATCCATCATTCGCTTCTCAAGCTCGAGTTCTTTCAAATTAGCACACCTGACTGTAATGACTGATAGCGGCGCCTGTTTATAGGTTAAAGGCTACATTAGCGCGCCTGGTTCTCTAGTATACCCTGAAGGCGCCAACGTTCGCCAAACCCCGCGCTGTTTTCACTCACTATCTCGTCGCTGCCATCGATAAACGCCACAGCAATCACCGCTGCCCGTGGCGGGTAATCGTCCTCGCGCCCTTTAACCTGGCTACTGGAAAGGCGCTCTCCATCTTCCACTCGCCAGACTTCGACATGGCGTGAGGGTGAGCCGGTAACCAGGAATCGCCCGTCCGCCGAGAAGTCTGCACTAAGAAATGATTTGTGCCGACTACGATGACGTAATTCGCTGATTTTTTCCGCGCTTGTCAGATGCCAGATGTGTGCGGTCTGCGCACTGGCGGTGAAAGCCGTGCTGCCATCCGGGTTGAAGCGGACCAGCGCTATCCGGCCGTCTCCGGGGAATCTTTGCAACACCTGACCGCTACCGGTGTCCCATAGCAAACTCATATGGTCATCGGCACCACTTATTACATAGCGGCCATTGGCGCTGATGTCGACACTGTTGATGCGTTCGCTATGACCGAGAAACTCCAGGCGTCTGCCCGTTTCCGGCTCAAACACCACCACTACACCGTCGCTACGGCCAATAATCAGGTGCCGACCCTGACTGGAGACCGCAACGTCACGAATACCTGCCTCTTCTAAGCGCCAGTATCCGCGGACTTCACCGCTATTGGTATCCCAAAGTGCGATGGTTTCACGGCTGGCGGCGACTGCAACGCTTTTATCGGCAGCCAGCGCCACGGCCCGGATTTGACTGATACCGTCTTCGTCCTGCTGCCAATTATGTTTACGTTCATCGGTGGTCAGGTCAAAGAGCATAAGACCATGTTCAGCGGTGGCAACGAACGACAATTCACCATCCGGGGAAATGGCGGCAGCCTGGGTTCGCGAAGGCGAACGCTGGTCACGCTGGAGCTTTTCTGCAGACGGTGAGCAGGCACTTAATAGCCAGCCACTTAGGAGAAGACCTACTACAATAAAACCTCGTTGAGCCCGCGTTGTCATTGGTCAGCCTCTTGTAATCTGTGTACACTAAGCTCACTATACCAGTGATTTAAATCACTCCCTAATAAACCGATATATAAAGAGACGTGGAATTTAATTATATGAAAACCTTGCATAAAGTCTTCGCCGTTTCGGCGTTAACCCTAGCGCTGAGCGCATGCGGCGAAAGCCAGCAAGCGACGGTTGAACTGGAAACTGAAGAGCAACGTCAAGCCTATGCACTGGGTGCCTCGATTGGCCTTTACGTTGAAGAAAACCTGCGTCAGCAGGAAGAAGCCGAAATCGAGCTGGACAAGGACCTGGTTATCACAGCGTTTAATGAGAGCGTTCGTGGCGAAGGCCGTATGGACCAGGAAACCGCCGAAGATATCGTGATCGAGCTACAACAGCAGGTCATGCGTCAACGTCAGGAAGTTGTCGGCGGACGGGCACTGCGTGAAGGTCAGCAATACCTCGAAGAGAACGCTCAACGCGAGGGTGTTGAGGTGACTGAGTCCGGTTTGCAGTATGAAGTCGTGCGTGAAGGTGAAGGTGAGCGTCCAGCTGCTGAAGATGTAGTTGAAGTGCATTATGAAGGCACACTGGTTAACGGCGACGTGTTTGATAGTTCGTATGAACGCGGCGAGCCGGCAGTATTTCCCCTCAACCGGGTGATCCCGGGCTGGACCGAAGG
Organism: Aliidiomarina soli; assembly: GCF_003986975.1. Lineage (GTDB taxonomy): Bacteria > Pseudomonadota > Gammaproteobacteria > Enterobacterales > Alteromonadaceae > Aliidiomarina > Aliidiomarina soli. The sequence continues at coordinate 322,707 of NZ_PIPO01000004.1, forward strand.
TGTTCAACTGATGCGTGAAGGCGCCCATTATCGTTTCGTGATCCCAGCAGAACTGGCTTACGGTGACCGCGATGTCGGTGGTGCCATCCCACCAAATTCGACCCTGATTTTCGAGGTTGAGTTGGTCAGCATTGTAGATCAAGACGAGCAATAAATGCCCAAACAACAAAGGCCAGCGTGACTACGCTGGCCTTTGTTTTAGCATTACAAATTTGCTAAGAAAGTTACCCGTCAGCTCAGGCGAATACGGCCTGCTCTTCTAACGCATGCAGTAAACGGTCTTCAAGTTCCATACGAACCTCAAGGGCTTCACCTAGCGCAGACAGGTCATTGTCGAACTCACGCAATGGATCGTTTTCGTTCACTTCTGCGTACTTGTCATTGAAGTTAAGCACGCGCTCCGTGGTCACCGTAATCAATGGGTACACCTGCACGGCCGTGGCACGGGCTGTCTCGCTTTGCACATCCGCCTGGGTTAGTAAATGCTCGTAAATTTCAAAGTGGCCAGTGGATACGTAGTCAACCAATACCTCGCAAAACGCTTTAATGTCAGTTGTTGACGGCAGACCATCTGCACTTTTATAAGGCGGAAGCCCTGCCATCCGGCAGTATTGAACAAGCATTTCCTGACGTTCTTCGAGCCAATGGTCAAGAGATTGATGGTGACCTCCCCAGCGCTGGCGAGCGGATTCATTGCGGCGTAACATGGTGACCTCCGGTCTTTAATCATTTGGGTTGTTCGAACTATCCAGCGGACAACCAATTAGATCAATTTACGTTGCAAGACCGCTGGGGGTCAATTCTTTTCGGCTGTCTTTACACGGATTTACGCAGGAGCATACATGATTATTCCACGGCCCGGCCACATGCCGGATGAAGACTCTATCATTATGATAGTTAAGGAAAATTTAGTTCTTCAGAGGGAGGGGGCTAACCCGCTTCCAGTACTGTCGAAGCCTGTTCGGGCGCAACTATGGCAGTCTGCTCAGTATCTGGCCAGTATTGGAAGTTACCAGGGACGAGAGGTATTTCTGGTGGTCCCCGGGCAGGATGTGACTTTCGATGGCTTCGAATTCTTACCATTACGCCGCTTGCTCAGTCACTTCGACAGCGCTTTGTTCGCTATCGCCGGACGAGCCTGTCAGGTCGCTTATTTCATTCGCACGCATAACTTTTGCAGCCATTGTGGCGACCCATTGCAAGAGGTCGAAGACGAACTTGCGGTCTATTGTGCAAGCTGTGACTACCGTACCTACCCGCGCATTTCACCCTGCATTATCGTCGCGGTTTTTCGCCAGGACCGGGGTAAGAACGAGATCTTGCTGGCCCGGGGGATACGCCATCCGGAGGGGTTGTACTCCGTGTTAGCAGGCTTTGTTGAGAGCGGCGAAACGCTGGAGCAGACAGTGCAGCGTGAAGTTTATGAAGAAACCCGGATTCTGGTCGATAACGTAGAATATGTGACCAGCCAGCCCTGGCCGTTCCCGCACTCCTTGATGGCGGGTTTTGTTGCGCAGTATGCGGGTGGCGAGTTGCAAGTGGACGATGTTGAGATTATCGAAGGCGACTGGTTTGAACTTGATCAGTTACCACAAACCCCACCGGCGGGCACCATCGCGGCGCAGCTGATTGAAGAAGTTCGCAGTCGGCTGCAAGGCTTGGTAGAATCGCGCTAGAACTTTTAAACGATAGGAAGCGGCATGAGCAACACCTTGAAAAATGATCGGTATTTACGCGCCTTAGCAAAGCAACCCGTGGATCGTACGCCTATTTGGATGATGCGCCAGGCTGGCCGCTATCTGCCTGAGTATCGCGAAATTCGCAAGCAGGCAGGTGACTTTATGACCCTGTGCCGCAACCCTGAACTGGCTTGTGAAGTCACTCTGCAACCGTTACGACGCTTCCCGCTTGATGCTGCCATTTTATTTTCGGACATTCTTACCATTCCTGATGCAATGGGCCTGGGCCTTTACTTCGAGCAAGGTGAAGGTCCTCGTTTTGAACGTCCTTTACGCTCGTTTTCAGACATTCAGAAGCTTCCGGTACCGGATCCTGAACAGGAGCTGCGTTACGTGATGGATGCTGTTCGCACCATCCGCCGTGAATTAAAGGGTGAGGTCCCACTCATCGGTTTTTCCGGTAGCCCCTGGACCCTGGCCACCTATATGGTTGAAGGTGGCAGTACCAAAAACTTTGCCCTGATTAAAGAAATGGCGTTTGCTGAACCGGAAGCCATGCATCTGCTACTGCATAAGCTGGCGCAATCGGTCACCAGCTACCTCAATGCTCAAATTGCAGCGGGCGCTCAGTCGGTGATGATTTTTGATACCTGGGGCGGTGTGTTGTCACCACGTGACTACCGCGAATTCTCACTGACTTATATGAAGCAAATCGTTAACGGTCTTACTCGCGAAGCGGATGGGCGTAAAGTACCGGTCACTTTATTTACCAAAAATGGCGGTCAATGGCTTGAAGCGATGGCAGCCACGGGTTGTGATGCGCTCGGCGTGGACTGGACTACTGACCTTGGTGACGCGCGGGCGCGGGTTGGTGATAAGGTTGCTCTGCAAGGCAATATGGACCCGTCCGTGTTGTATGCGTCGCCGGAGCGTATTCGTCAGGAAGTGCAGATTATATTAGACAGTTACGGCAGCGGCAGCGGGCATGTCTTTAACCTCGGTCACGGTATCCACCCAGGGGTCGACCCTGAGCATGCCGGTGCGTTCATTAAAGCCGTTCAGGAAATGAGTGCAGGCTACCACAGCGAAGACTGAAGCTGATTTTGCGACCAGTTTCATTTTATAAGCGTTGAGGAGTGCAGTACTGAAAGACCAATACGTTACAATGGCGGTCGCATATCAGGATCTTCAGAATTTAAGCTAGAGGGCAGTATGGCAAAGCGTTATATAGTCACGCCACTTTCGTTGGTTGTAGTGTTGTTAGCCGTTTTCGTTGGCTATTTGTACTTTTTCGGCGAGGACGAGGCAGTAGATGTTCGTCCAGACCTGACTCAGCCTGTGGTTGTCCATGAGGTGAGCATGGTCGAATTCCGCGATATTATTGAAGGTCTCGGAACCGGACAGGCCAGTCAATCAGTCGATATCATGGCACGGGTGACGCAGAATGTTCGCGAACTGTACTTTAGTGATGGGGACGACGTTGAAGAAGGTCAGGTGTTGGTCGCCCTGAATGACCGTGAAGAACGTGCACGGGTTCAGGAACTGGAGTTCCGCTTAGCGGATGCCCGCCGCCAACTGAATCGACTGCGTGAACTGGCAGCTGAGAACGCTGCATCACGGAGTATGATCGATGAACAGGAAGTTCGTGTTGAACAAACCAGCGCGGAACTGGAAGTGGCGCGCGTACGTTTAGAAGAAATGACCATCGAAGCCCCTTTTAAAGGCCGCCTCGGTATCCGTCAGGTGAGCAAAGGGTCTCTTGTGCGGCCCGGCGATGTTATCACCACACTGGATGATATTTCACCACTATATGTTGACTTTAGTGTGCCGGAAATTTACCTGCCGAGCCTGGCAGCCGGGCAACGCGTGATCGGTTTATCGACAGCCTATCAGGGCCGTGAATTTGAAGGTCGCATTGTCAGCCTGGCGTCACGGGTCGACCCAATTACCCGCTCAATTAAGGTACGTGCTTCAATCCCCAACGAAAACCGGGAGCTTCGCCCTGGAATGTTAATGCGTGTCCGTCTGGAACGTGAAGTAGCAACGACTCTGATGATCCCTGAAGCTTCCGTTATCCCCATTCGCAATGAATTCATTGTGTTTAAAGTGAATGAAGACAATGTGGCCGTGCGCACCAACATCGAGATTGGTCGCCGTCAGCCTGGTTGGGTCGAGGTATTGAGCGGCTTAGGTGAAGGCGACATTATCGTAAAAGAGGGTGTGGTGCGTCTGCGCGACGGCTTACCTGTGTCACCACGGGAGCAGTAAGCCATGTTTTTATCTGATGTATCGGTAAAACGTCCGGTCTTTGCAACCGTACTCAACCTTCTGCTGGTGATTTTCGGTGTGGTGGCCTTTCTCTCGTTGCCACTTCGTGAATACCCGAATATCGAGCCACCGGTTGTTTCAATTAGTACCAGTTACCCGGGTGCTAACGCTGAGATCATGGAGCGTGAAGTTACCCAGCGTATAGAGCGCGGTATCAGTGGTATAGATGGTATTCGCTTTATTGATTCACGCAGCCGTAATGGTAGCTCGCGTGTCACTATCGAATTTGACTCGGGTCGCGACATTGACTCGGCGGCGAACGACATCCGTGAGCGCGTGCAGCGTATTATGCGGCGGCTACCAGAGCAAATTGATCCACCCCAAATATCTAAAGCAGGGGCCGATGAAGATACCGTAGTTTGGTATAACCTGCGCTCCGAACTCATGACCAGCGAACAGCTGACCGACTATGCCCGTCGTTTTATGTTGGAGCGGCTGGCCATTGTGGACGGTGTATCCAGTGTTAATTTCGGTGGTGAGCGCCGCTATGCGATGAAACTGTGGCTTGACCGCGATGCGATGGCGGCCAGGGATGTGACAGTCACCGATATAGAAAACCGCTTACGTGCCGAGAACGTCGAACTCCCTGCGGGCACATTAGAATCTGTTGATCGTGAATTCGATGTTCGGGTAAGTAGAGCCTACCTTTCCGCGTCGGATTTTGAGCAGCTAACCATCCGTGGTGGTGGCGACCGGGGCTACCTGGTTCGTTTAGGAGAGATCGCACGGGTGTCGCTGGAGGCGGCTAACGACCAATCGGTGTATCGCTCGAACGGGGTTAACATGCTCGGTATTGGCATAGAACGCCAGTCTGAAGCCAATACACTTGAGGTTGTACGTAACGCAGACCGCGAAGTGGAACGTATTAAACAGACGCTTCCGGCAAGTATGGAGCTGGTGAAAAGTTACGACAGCTCGACCTTTATCGAAGACTCGATATCGGAAGTTTACAACACCCTCTTTATAGCGATGGCGATGGTCGTCATCGTAATTTACCTGTTCCTCGGTAATCTCCGGGTCACCATGATCCCTGCGGTTACAGTACCGGTGGCGTTGCTATCGTCCTACATTGTACTGAGCGCAATGGGCTTCTCCATTAACCTGCTGACCTTATTGGCATTGGTCCTTGCTATCGGTCTGGTGGTCGACGACTCCATCGTTGTGCTGGAGAATATTTACCGTCGCGTGGAAATGGGCGATCCGCCTTTGCTTGCCGCGTATCGGGGAGCACGTGAGGTTGGCTTTGCGGTTATAGCGACCACGATGGTCCTTATATCGGTATTTTTACCCTTAATGTTCCTCGACGGTAACCTCGGTCTGCTGTTCTCCGAATTCGCGGTAGCACTTGCAGCGGCTGTCGGTTTCTCCAGTATTACCGCACTCTCGCTGTCACCCATGCTGTCGTCGAAAATTCTGAAAAAGGGTAACAAACGTAAGGGCTGGTTCCGCCGTCTGTTCGATAGTGGTTTTGCTAAGCTCGAGTCCGGCTATGAAAAAGGGCTACGGCGCACCATAGGACTCCCCAGCATGGCTTTCCTGGTGGTCGCCTTGGCTATAGCAGGGTGTTACGTGCTGTTTGGCCAACTGGGTCAGGAATATGCGCCACAGGAAGACCGCGGCAGCTTCTTCGTTATCGTGCGTGGCGCTGAAGGGGCGAGCTTTGAATCGAACCGGGTCAATATGGAACGGGTTGAAGAGGTGCTGTTACCCTATGTTGATCGGGGAATGGTTGACCGTCTGATTGTGCGGGCGCCTGGTTGGGGCACCAGTGCGGGGGTCGCGATTGTAAATGCGGTGCCGCATGGTGAGCGAGACTGGGGCACAGCCGAACTGATGGCGGAGATCCGTGAAGGCTTAAATGAAATTCCCGATGTGATAGCCGTCGCCAACATGCGCAGCTCCTTAGGCGGCGGTGGCGGTGGCGGACGACCCGTTCGTTTCGTATTGCAAGGACATGATTTTAATCAGTTAGCAGAGTGGCGCGATATTGTGGTGGCGCGGGCAGAAGAGAACCCGGGCCTGTTGCAGGTAGACAGTAATTATCGCGAAACAGTACCGCAATTGTCGGTTCATATTAATCATGACCGCGCGGCAGACCTCGGTGTATCAGTGGGCGACATTGGACGAACACTGGAAGCCATTATGGGTGAGCGGCGTGTTACGACGTACTCTGATCGGGGTGAAGAATATGATGTGATTATTGAAGGTGAGCGGGAAGACTACCAGACGCCTTCAGCGATCAATAACATCTATGTCCGCTCGACGACATCAAACGAGCTGATTCCGATGTCGAACCTGATCACGGTGACGGAAGGTGCAACCGCACCACAGTTGAACCGTTACAACCGGATGCGGGCTATTACTATTGATGCGAACCTTGCTGATGGATACAACCTGGGTGAGGCACTGGCGTTTCTTGAGCAGGTGGTTGCTGAAGACTTGCCGGAAGAAGCCGCTTATGATTACCGTGGCGAGTCGCGCTTATATAAAGAAGGCGGTAATACCATTTACTGGATTTTCCTACTGGCGTTGACCATCACCTTCCTGGTACTTGCGGCACAGTTTGAAAGTTTTGTGCATCCGATTGTTATTATTCTGACCGTTCCGTTAGCAATCTTCGGTGCCTTAGCCGGACTCTGGCTCGGTGATATGACCATCAATATATACAGTCAGATTGGTATTATCATGCTCATAGGCCTGGCCGCGAAAAACGGTATTTTGATTGTAGAGTTCGCGAACCAGTTACGTGACGCCGGTATGCGTTTTGAAGATGCGCTGGTGCGTGCTTCGACTTTACGTCTGCGTCCTATCGTGATGACAGCGTTTACCACAATTATGAGTTCGTTGCCGTTGCTGCTTGCAGTAGGCCCGGGTTCAGAAAGCCGTGCGGTAATAGGGACAGTTATTTTTGCAGGGGTGGCTTTCTCTGCCTTTATGACGCTGTTTATCGTTCCTGCGCTGTATCAGGCCATGGCGAAGAATACTGGGTCACCTAAGTTACTGGCGAACCGGATTAAGGGCTATGAAGCGGATTACCCGGATCGTCGGGCAGAAGACTTAGCACTGGAAGAAGCGAACGCTGAGCGTTAGCGATGCCACATTAGCTCGTGCTCATGGGTAGGTAAGCCATCGAGCACGTTGCGGGCAAACTGGGGGTGATTGGTAAATATACCATCCACCCCCATTTTTTTTAGTTCGTGAATATCATGCGACTCGTCGACCGTGTACACGTAAACCGGCAGGCCGCGTTGGTGGGCATCGTCAACCAGAGCCTGATCTACGAAGTCGACACAGGTATGCAGTGAATAGGCCCCAAGCTCGGTGGCGAAGGCGGCGTAGTCGAGCATACAGCTGGCATTAAGGGCACCGAGGCGAACCCAGGGGCATCGCCCATGTAGCGCTTTCAACCAGTGATGGTTGAATGAGGACAGGATTAGTTGTTCAGCCGTAAAGCCAAATTCCCCGCGGGCCCGCTCCAGCAACGGGGCAAGCAAATCTAGTGGCACTTCACCTTTTAACTCAATATTAAGTAAACAGCGCCCGCCAATCGACTCGAGTACCTCCGCAAGCGTTGGTACCGGATGTTGACCAAATACTTTTAGTTTACGGATCTGGGCGGCGGTTAAATCCTGCAGGCGCCCGGGGTGCGCGGTAAGGCGCTCCAGGTACCTGTCATGAAATACGAATATTTCACCGTCGACCGCATAGATGTCTATTTCGATGCCGTCAGCTTTGCATTCCAGTGCCCTGTGCATAGCAACCAGGGTATTTTCCGGCGCCTCAGCGCTGGCACCTCGGTGCGCGATAATCAACATCAGCGGATCAGCTGCCCCATGACCTCGCCCATTCGCGTAACGTCATCCGCCTGCAGATTCTCTTCAAAAAACATCATTTCGTCGGGGAAGGTCAGGACAACAGTTGAGCCAAGCTTGAAGCGACCCATTTCTTCGCCTTTTTTCAACGTAACGGCGTTAAATCCCTGCGCCGGATACTCCCAGCTGTGAATGCGGGGGCCGGTTGGTGGCGTCACGGTGCCAGCCCATACCGTCTCAATACTGGCTACAATGGTTGCGCCTATCAAGGTCAGCGTAAATGGTCCCTGAGCGGAATCGAAGAAGCAGACCACTCGTTCGTTGCGTGCAAACAAGCCTGGCACATTGGCTGCGGTTAACGGGTTGACTGAGAATAAGTCACCCGGCACATAAGTCATCTTACGCAAGGTACCGTCGAGCGGCATATGGATGCGATGATAGTCACGCGGAGCCAGATAAATAGTCGCAAACTGCCCATTTTTATAGGGGGCGGCGTCCGCTTCGTCGCCGCCAAGCAACTTAACCAGGCTGTAGTCATGGTTTTTGGCCTGAATAATGGAGTCGCCATCGATTTTACCGAGCTGCGACACTTTACCATCGACCGGGTGTGCTAGCTCAGAGTCGTCAGCCTGCAGGGGCCGGGCCTCGGGTTTCAGCGGTCGGGTAAAAAATTCATTGAACGTGCTGTAGTCTGACGGCTCTTCACGTACGGCTTCAGACATATCAACTTGGTAATGTTTAATAAACCAGCGCATAAAGAGCTGGGTAAAAATACCAGCACGAGCGCTGGCAAACCTTCCCATTAAACGGGAAACCGCGTGCTTGGGCAGTACATACTGGGCTTTGACTTTGAATTGGTCGAGTTTGCTCATAGGGGCATCAGGCCTGTTCTAAAGAATCAATAATTCGATGGTAATTTTGTAATCGCTCGGCGTCCAGCTTTTGCTCGGCAACGGCCGCCTGAAGTGCGCAGCCAGGATCAGTGCGATGTTTGCAGTCGCGGAATTTACAGCCACCAATATACGGCCGGAACTCACGAAAACCCCAGGTTACGCGTTCAGGTTCGATATGCCAAAGCCCAAATTCACGAATCCCAGGCGAGTCAATAAGTGCGGCATGATTTGGCAGCCGATGAAGTCGGGCAACGGTGGTCGTATGCTGGCCTAACCCTGAATTATGCGAGACATCGCCGGTCACAATAGAGGCCTGCGGTAAAATCGCGTTGACTAATGACGACTTACCGACACCTGACTGGCCGACAAAGACGGAGACATTGTTCGCCATTAAGTCGGTTAGCTGATCCAGCCCATGCTGTTCTTTTGCGCTGACCACGGCGACCTGGTAACCAATGTCGCGGTACAATGCGAGCCGGTTCTGGATATAGTCCTCGTTGACCTCGTCGATCAAATCCGCTTTATTCATCACTATCACCGGGCGAATAGCAATGTCTTCACAGGCCACCAGATAGCGGTCAATAATTTGTGCTGAAAATGCCGGAAGCGGTGATGTGACGACGAATATCTGGTCAATATTGGCGGCCACAGGTTTAATTCCGTCGTAGACATCGGGTCGGGTTAACAGGCTACGACGCTCTTCAACCGCCTCGATAACACCCTGCAAACCTTGTTCGCTTTCAGCTGCGGGACGAAATGCAACGATATCACCCGTCACCAGGCTGCCTGCTGTACGTCGTATATTGCAGCGCAAAATCTCACCTTGGTCGGTTTCGATATCAGCATGCTGGCCAAAACGACTAATGACAATTGCGTTTTGCATTGACCCGAGCTGGTCGTTTGCCCACTCGACGCTTTGCTTTGTCTCACGTTTTGCCAACCGCTTCTGCATGTTCGAGCGGACGCGGCGTTGCTGGCCTTTACTGAGTTTGTTGTTGCGACCCACTGGAATCCTTGCTTGGTTGTGCTGTTTCTTGCTTGCTATGATACAACAATTGAACTGTTCTCGCCCCTGCTTTGCAGGGCTTACCCTGGAGTTACGAATGAGCGAACCTGGCCAACGCCTGATATGGATTGATTTGGAGATGACGGGCTTGGTGCCTGAACGCGATGTCATTATTGAAATTGCTACCATAGTGACCGATAAAGATTTGAATGTGCTGGCAGAGGGACCTGTTTTTGCGATTAAGCAAAGCGACCAGACGCTGGCGTCGATGGATGAGTGGAACACCCGAACTCACACCCAGTCTGGCCTGGTTAAGCGGATCAAAGAAGAAGGTGTTGGCATGGCCGAGGCCGAGCAGCAGACCATTGCCTTTTTACAGGAACACATAGCGCAAGGGGTGTCGCCGATGTGTGGTAATAGTATCTGCCAGGACCGCCGTTTTCTGGCCCGGCAGATGCCACAATTAGAAGCGTACTTTCATTATCGTAATCTGGATGTGAGCACCTTAAAAGAGCTGGCCCGACGCTGGAAGCCTGAGGTGCTGACCAGTTTCAAGAAGCAGAATGCACACACGGCGTTGGCTGATATTCGTGAATCCATCGCAGAATTGGTGCATTATCGAGCAACTATGCTGAATTTAGAAAAAAATTGAAGGAAGGGGCTTGCAAAGCGCCTCAGGTTCAGTAAAATGCGCCTCGCAGTCAAGGGGTTGGCCCTCAACACTGCACCTGATATGCGAGTATAGCTCAGCTGGTAGAGCGCGACCTTGCCAAGGTCGAGGTCACGAGTTCGAACCTCGTTACTCGCTCCAAATTCGAAAAAAGCCGTCCGTTGGGACGGCTTTTTTGTTTATCTCCCCCGAAAACACGACTCCCCAAGGTCGCCAAACTGAGCGATACTTAGGCAGCCACTTTCTCGGGGAGAGAACCTATGCGTCTTTCAGTAACGGCAGTATCCATTGCGCTTCTTATTATTTGCGCCGCAAGCAGTAGCGCAGTTTATGGCCAGCAGATGAAGCGAACTACAAGCGACCGCCTTGTCGTGATCGGCCGTATTGAACCTACCTGCAGCGTTGACTTTAATACCGACCATCCGATGGCTCGTCCCTTTGAAGCACTTCGCTATAATTCAACAGCTCCCCAGGTAGTTGCCCAGGTGACCGTACTGTGTAATTTTCAACAGGAAACCGTGAACGTGACATATGAGTCACTTAACCGTGGTCTTCGCAACGAATTTGGCGCTGTGATTGACTATGAAAAGAGTCTCTCTGGTGTACGTGGCGGCGGTATGGCAAGTGAAGGCCCCTGGACTATTGCTCAACGAACTGGCGGGCGGCCTTACTTTTTCCGCGTATCGCCTCGTAGTATGGGACTCATATCAGGTCATTATTCAGACGTTATAGTGGTCTCTGTTTCCTCTCACTAGTCCTCTCGGGCTAGGCCCCATTGCTGAATCTCCGCTGGAAGGTATGAATCTTAGGCTAGCGACCTTGCTCCATGGTGTAGCGGTGCTTAAATAGATCGAGTCAACACATAACAAGCTAGCGACTACCATGACCTTTATAACGATTACCAATGATCGGACCTGGCTCAACCAGTGGACCGCGTTACTTGCTTTAGTTAAAACTGATCGCGCTCGCCACCATAGTATCTCGTTGCGGGAGTTTTCCCGTTTACGCCTTGAGCCCGGCAGTATTATTTTTATTGATACCCAGGCGTTGGGGATGCCCAAGTACCTGCCGTATAACCCTCACCCCAATATGGAACAGTGCAGTGTGGTTTTGACCAACACCACTGACCTATCGGATACCGCGTTGCTGCATTTCCTCAAGACAGGTTTCAGTGGGGTTATTCGCCTCGGCGAACGACCCGAATGCCTGCTTAAAGCCCTTGAAGCGATTAGCGCAGGACATACCTGGTTTCCGCGCCGTATCGTCGAGCAGGCGGTGCGTGACTATCAGCGTACCAATACCACGCCGGAACAGGTTGTTTACGAGCTGGCAGCTGCCTATGAACTTAGCAAGCGTGAGCAGCAGGTCTGCCTTGAACTTATTCATGGGCAAAAGAACTGCTACATCGCGAAAAAATTGTTCATCAGTACTCATACCGTGAAATGCCATGTCACCAATCTCTACCGCAAACTGGGTATTCGTTCCCGCCATGAAATTCTTAATTTGGTCAATCGTCGGATGCAGCGTAGCGAAGACACGGCGTTAGCCAGCTAAGGCGTGAACCCCGCCGAATTACTACCATAAATGCCATTAAATTAGGCTGCACGGCTGATCACAACAGAGGCGACTCCACGAATACTTAGGGCAGTTCAGGGCAGTCCCTGAACGTGACAAGAACCTCAACAATTGAAGACAAGGAATACAGCAATGAAAAAATTAGCAACCTTACTCTCGTTAGCAGCGGCACTGGCAACTACTGGTGCAATGGCTAACACCAGCGACATTCTGAATGTGCAAGGTACCATTGATGAGTATTGCGAACTGCAAGTAACTCCACAAGCAGGTTTTGACTTCGATAACCAATGGCACGTTGTCGGCCAGATCGGTGTTTCATGCAACAACGGCGCAGGTAGTGCGAATGTAACCTACGAAGCGCAAAGCAATGGCTTCGTACACACCAACGGCGTTGACTTTATTTCTTATGAAGCACGCAACCTGGGCTCAATTCCTTCTGGTCCTGTGACTATCCCACCAAACGGTGGTCCACACACAATTTCACAACCAGCAGGCGCAGCTCCAGCCTTTGCTAACACTGACCTTGAATACCGCGGTATTACATCAGGTGCAGAGTTGGCTGGTGACTACACCGCAGTTATGGAAATCACTGTTTCTCCATAGTCTGTAGCCAAGTGTTTGCTCTATCAGAAGCGGCCGTTAGGCCGCTTCTTCTATTACTGGAAGAGGCATATTATGAAAAAAATAATAGGAACAATGGCCTTAATTGTGTGGTTGTGTAACACCTTAGTGTCGGTGCATGCATACGAACTTCACCCGATAAGTCTGACACTTGAAGAGATGGGGCGTAACTCTAGCGGTGTCTTTCGACTACAGAACACCACCGAACGGCCGCTGACGTTTGAAATATCGGCAGCGCGGCGTGTCCTTAAGGATGGTTATTACAATGAGCTTGAAGATGCGGACGAAGATTTCATTATTATGCCGCCTCAAGCCTATATAGAACCAGGCGACTTTCAGGTCTTTCGGGTTCGTTACCTGGGCAATAAGGTACTCGATCAGGCCGTAGGCTACCGCATCATATTTTATCAACTGCCAGTTGATCTGGCGCCCGTCGAAGGCTCAGGGGTGCAGTTTGTGATGCACGTTCATGCTCCGGTTTTCGTGGTGCCCCGAGGTACAGTGCCGGAGATTTATTCTGAAATTGACTACACGGACTTGCACAATGAGACGCGCTTTGAAGCTGATTTCTTTGATCGGGATAATCCTTATGGAGTGATTGTCCTGACCAATCATGGGAATGGTATGCAGGACCTCTCGCGTGGTCAGTTACAAGTTGAATTTGAGAACGGAGAGTCGCGCACACTAACCTGGCGTGAGTTTTCTCCAGCTGTCTTTGTTCGTCATATTTTGCCTGGCGGAGAAAGTCGGATTCCGGTTGAGGGGCTTCAGCTTGGCATCGAATCACGTGCGGTGTCGGCTCAGTTCATAAGCAGTTAAGCCATGTTGCGCAAAGGATGGCTGCTTCTCTTACTGCTCTTGGCGAGTTCGGTTGAAGCATTTACATTTGAGTTGCCATTACTGTACGACGAGCGTGAAGTAGGGTTTGTTATCGTCGAAGTAGAGGGCAATACACTGGTTGAGGTGGAAGGCGCCAGTTTGGCGCTGGCTTTAGGGTCTTCGATTTCAACTGAATTGCAGACCACCTTAACCGCGGCAGGCATGATTGATATGCAGCAGCTAAATGCTTTGGGTATCGAAATTGCGTATCGGCCTCGTACGATGGAGCTGGTAGCGCGATTACAGGAATCAGCTTTTGGTTCTGATCAGATTAGTTTTGCCCAAAGTTCAGGGGCCGCTGGTCTGCCCGCACCAGTAAGTCGTTTTGCGTGGCTGAATAACCTGAATGTTGCTGCTGAGCACGAATTTGAAGAAAGCAATGACCAGATAAATGTCGACTGGCTCGGTCAGTTGAACGTTGGCGGAATACGGGGTGTAAATTTAACCTGGTCGGCGACCGCAACACATGAAAGCGTAACAAACGAGACCGATGTTTATCGCGGCCAGGTCACTGCGTTTCATGATATCCCCAATGTACCTATGCGGTTGTCGGCAGGTGACGTGTATTCGCCTGTGGTAGGCCACCTTGGCGGCGCCAGTTTGGGCGGTATTTCGGTGGCGTCGTCGTATTATGAGCTGCAGCCAAACCGAAGTATTTCACCTGGTACCTCGCAGCAGATCCTGGTTCGTGAACGGGCAGAACTTGAAGTCTATGTGAATGGACGGCTACTACAACGGCTGCGTCTTGCACCTGGTCGTTATAACCTAACCGAACTGCCACTGGCGCATGGCGCAAATGATATCGAAGTGTATTTGTACTATGCATCGGGTGACTACGAAATACAGACGTTCAGCCAGTTTTTCAATGCAGAACTATTGCGCCCCGGATTGACCAATTTCGGCTTTTCCTATGGCTATCGGTCGGAGTTCACGCCTTTGTCCGGCACCACCTATAGCGACGATACGCTGGCTTCGGCTTTTGTGGAGCATGGCTTATTTAGCTGGCTAACGCTGGGCGCTCATGGGCAGAGTAATGACTTTGGCGAATTGTATGGAGTGAGTACCGCCTTTGCTACGCCGATTGGTAATTTCGCTGCCCGTTACTCAATGAGCGACGTATTCGATGTCGAAGGTGAGGCGCTGAGTGTCGAGTGGCAGCAGCGGGTGTGGGGGTCTCTTTCTGGCTCACCTAATTTACGTGTGGCATGGGATCGCTTCGACCGGTTTGATAATCGACCATGGCTGCTGGACAGCGAATTGCATGGAGAGCGTTGGCTGGGGAGTTATAGCGCGTACATTGGACGCCAGTTTGAATTGCGTTTCTCCTACCAGGATGACCGCACCCGCCCGGGTGTTGAGTTACGCGAAGAGGAAGTACGTGGCACCTACCGTTGGCGCTGGGCCCGGCTTGGTGCCGGCGTTCGTCGCAGTAGCTTTTTTGGTGATATCGGTGACGAAGACGAATATCAGGCATTCGTTACCATTGATATTAATATTTTCCGTCCGCGCAATAACATGCGCTATAGCGCTCGTTATGACAGCTACAACGAACAAGCACAGGTATCTGTCGGGAAGGCATCCAGTCACTCAGTCGGGGATACCTCCTTTATGTTGAGTCAGTTGGAGTCGGATAGCAGTAGCACCACCTTTGGACGCCTGGATTACCTTAGTAACAGAGCACGCTTTGGCACCTTCGGTCAGTATCGCCGAGCGCAGGGAACCGAGGCTGGATATGCGGGAGGCCAGATGAACACGGCATTCGGATGGGCTGGTTCACGGTTTGGGTGGGGTCGGGCTGGTGTGGGCCCATTTACCGTGGTCTCCAGACACAAATCGCTACGTGATTCCGAGATACTGGTCAACGAAGGGCGCGCCGGACCTGAGGCTATTAGTCAATGGGGTGGCGGGGCTTTGCTGACCTCACGAGCGCGTTACCGTGGTACCACGGTCTTTGTCGATGTGCCGGATGCGCCGATCGGCTATGACTGGGGTGGTGGTCAGTATCTGGCGGAAGCCGGGGCGGTTACCGGAACCAGCGTTGTTATCGGATCCGATGCATTTTATTCGGTGCTGGGAATACTTGTCGATGAAGACGGCGAACCTCTTTATCTGGAAGGGGGCAGTATTGAAGGCGAGGGCCTGCGAGTCGGCGTGTTCACCAATCGCAGCGGGCGCTTTATTGCTGAGGGACTACGCCCGGGTGACTATGAAATTACGTTATTGCATCAACCGGACGTCCGCTATCGACTGCGGATTGAAGAAGGTGGGGACAGCTTTGTGCGGATCGGGACCTTGCATCCGCAGGCACGCTGATTTGGATTCTAATGACATAACGAGTGGGGGGATAATTATGCGTTCACTCATAGCAGGTTTACTAAGCGTGCTCTGCGTAACTGTAGCGGTGGCACAGGAAGCTGGTGACGACCATAGAGCGGCGCTTCAGTGCGACGGACACTGGACCGCCCAAATACAAGGCAAAGCAGCAGAATTCAGCGCGCTACACGGCGGCAGTGCCTGGATCCCGGTTGAGTTGCAGCTTGATCAAACATTGATTGATTGCGCTGATCAGCTCCATATCGGGCCCGGCACAGGCACTTCCTGGTACATTCGGCATGGCATGAGTCGATTGCGGGTTGAACCTTATGATCAGCGCCGAAATGCCCTGATGTTAGGTAGCGAAGGCAATGGCTGGGTGTTGCCGTTGCACGAAGAACGGCCCCAACTGATGTTCTGGTTACGGGTTCTGGATGCAGACTATGCGACGCCGGGCGTTTATAGGGGGGTATTGGTAAGCCAGTTTATGAACACCCAAACGCCCTGGTTGATGTCGGCACAGAAAAACGATGTCTTCGAGTTCGTTATTGAACCCCGGGTATCGGTCCAGATCGACGCCCCTGGGGGCGGAACGGGCTCTTACTATCGCGTTGATTTTGGCTCACTGCGCAGCGGTGCGTTCAAAGACTTTAATCTGGTGGTGGACAGTAACTCAGATATCCAGGTGTTTGTTACCAGTGAAAACCAGGGTGTTATGCGCCATATACGCGAACCGAGCCAGACCATTCCTTATCGTTTCCGGCTTAATCACCGCTTTGTTGATCTGAAAAACCCGTCGACGACATCGATCCAGCGGCTTCGCCAGCGAGGCACCTGGAGGGTACCGATCAGAATAGATGTGCCTTATGTGGGCAAAGAGCAGCTGGCTGGCGAGTATTCGGATTTAATTACCATTGATGTTTTTCCGCAGGACTAACATTTTGCTAGCTTTATCGGGTCATAATTTATGATAATGTGGACACTTAACCTTTCAAGGAGTGTGATACATGCAGGCTCAGGTAAAATGGTGCGGGGACTTAAAGTTTTTAGGCACATCTGACAGTGGTCACAGCGTCATCATGGATGGGAACCAGGGCGCGCATGCGCCGAGCCCTATGGAAATGGTCTTAATGTCTGTGGCGAGTTGCTCGTCAGTCGACGTGGTAAGTATTCTGCAGAAAGCGCGACAGCCGATTACCGATTGTGTGGTCGAGGTGAGTGCTGAACGTGCAGATACGGTGCCCGCGGTATTTACCTCCATTCATTTGCATTTTGTTGTCCGTGGCCATGACACCAGTGGCAACGACGTTAGTGACAGCCATGTCGAACGGGCCGTTAAGCTGTCGGCCGAGAAATATTGTTCTGTTTCTATTATGCTGGGAGCGTCAGTGGACGTCACCCATAGCTATAGTGTGGAACCGTACTCGCCAGTATGAAGATAATCATTGTCGAAGATAACGTTGAAACTCTTGGCGTGTTGCGTGACTTTGTGCGCGCGCTGAGCCCTAACTATGCGGTAAAAACCTATAGCAGTGGCAACGCCTTGCTTGAGCAGTCTTCGCGCGTCGACGCCGATCTGTTAATTCTCGGTTATGATCTGGGTCCGTCAGTGACGGGGACAGAATTGCTGCATTATCTGGAATGGAGTGACCGCATTTCGGCGAAAACTCATGTGGTGTTTATTTCCAACACGCTGGATCATGCAAAACGTCAGGCTCCCCTCCGCTTTACTCAAACTTATTTCTACAGCAAGCCGATAAGTGCTGCCCACATTGAAGAGATCATCCAACGGGTGGAAGCCAATCAGCGCGCATTCTCATCCGTTTTTTACTTGCTGGATAAGAAAAAGTGGGCGCCTGCGTTCAATAGTTTGCAACTGATAAAAGATGGCACCCCACATCAGTTTCAGCAGCAAGCGTGGCTCTTAGAGTGCAAAATCTTATTGCAGTTGCGCCGCTTTTCAAAAGTATTGCGCCGCTATCAATTGGTTCAAAGTTATGACTGGGCTAGGTTAGTGCGCATGCAAGCATTGGTATCTCTGGGCCAGGTCAAGGCGTCCCAGCTAGTGTTTAATGGCATGGTTGCGCGTGACCCTTATTACAGCGCCTGCCTGGCATTAATGAATCAGGTACTGATTGGGACAAACGCCGAGAACAAAGGGGAAATCGTTGATACCCTGAAGGAAAGTGAGCTTTCTTTGTTCGAATGTGAATTCCGCTCGATGCTGGCAGTGCAGCACGGAGAGTGGGAACGCGCGTTGAGTTTTCTACAAAACAAACAGCGCCGGGCCAAGCTGCGTTCACACCAGCAGTATGTTTTTTCTCTGGCGATCATTAAATCGCTGGTACTCAAGCTGGTGCTGGAGCCGGCTGCAAGCTCAGTAGCGGAAGTGGAACCCTACATTCAGGCGGCATTGAGTCAGCTCTACAACCTCAGTATAAGTCGTGATATGGAGCTGAATGAAACGCTGTTGCCGGAATTTATCGAGCGCATGCAGCGAGGTGAACTGTCCGACCCGCGGAGCACGCGTATCACCAGCGGCGAAGCGGGCAATGATCAGTCTCCGTTTTCGTTGATGATGCGTATTTTGAATGGCTGGCTGAACGACGGTAGTCTGGTTCTGGAGCAGCTTGAGCAATGTATTCATTTAATCGAGCAGCAGGGAGCAAGCGGCAGAGCCAGCTCGAACTTACTGTTGTTTTCAGCTTTGTTGAATTTCACTGTTAGCGAAGAAAAATCGCAGATTCGCTTGCACGACGCACTGGGCAAGCGCCTCTTCAAGTCGGGCAAGGTTGATTTAGCGGCCTATGCGTTTAGCCGTGCGTTGCAATTGATGCCGGATAACGCCCGATTGCTGGGTCAGTTAGACACCTGCATGAGCAAACTGGAAGTTAAGCATTTCCTCTCATTTAGTAAATCCTCTACAGAAACAGAAAAAAAAGATTGACAAAGATTTGTCTCGCCTCTATATCGTCATTATAAATTTCTGGTGGCGGCGCGTTTAACTAAATGCTGCCGTCTTGAGGAGGTTCTCAGGGTTGTCACTGTGATAGCGCTGAGGTAGCTGGGCGAGGATATTATGGCTGCTTTAACCCGTGAAATGCTGTTAAGAAAACCCTTCAACGACTTTCGTCACTACCCATACGGGTTTGCGCGCTCTGGAGACTTCTCCATTCGTGAAAGCGACGCGTTGCTGCACTATGGCTGCCTTATCACTGCGATGCTCGCTGGTGAGTTGCCAGCGATGACTGATGAGGATAAGAACTTATTGGCAGTCGCTCGTGGCGAGCAGGCGGCGGTAACGCCAGTTGAGAAAGCCTGGGCTAAGTATCAGGCCAGAATTAACCGGCCAAAAGTAGGCAGTATGTATGGTCGGAGTAAAGTGTATGAAGACTCAGATACTGATTACACTGCAACCACCGAAGATGACGACCTGGTGGTAGAAGATTAAAAAAGCCGGCACCTTGTGCCGGCTTTTTGTTTAATCAGCGCTTACTTAGGTTGCTCGCGACGAATGGCCCTGTGGGCGATGTCACGACGTAAATAGACATCGTCCCAGGTAATCCCATCGGCGATAGCGTACGCACGTGCCTGGGCCTCTGTGACGGTTTCACCTAATGCGGTGCAACACAGCACGCGACCGCCACTGGTCACGATGTGGTCGTCGTTGACCGCGGTACCAGCGTGAAAAACTTTCCCTTCGCTATTATTCTGCGCATCGACTAAACCGTGGATAATGTCGCCTTTGCGGTATTCTTCCGGATAACCACCGGCGGCCATGACTACGCCAACAGCGGCCTTGCTGTTGAACTCAATCGGAGTCTGGCCCAGACGGCCTGCCAGCGCATCAAGACAAAGCTCAACCAAATCAGATTCAAGTCGCATCATAATAGGCTGTGTCTCGGGGTCACCGAAACGGCAATTATACTCAAGTACCTTAGCGCTGCCGTCTGGTGCAATCATTAACCCGGCATAAAGAAAACCGACGTAAGTATTGCCCTCGGCACGCATCCCTTCGACGGTCGGATGCATAATGTGCTGCATCACCCACTGATCAATTTCGTCGGTCAGGACTGGTGCTGGTGAATAGGCGCCCATGCCGCCGGTGTTCGGGCCTTGGTCCCCATCATCACGGGCTTTGTGGTCCTGGCTGGAAGCAAAAGGCAAGATGGTATCGCCGTCTACCATGGCAATAAAACTGGCTTCTTCACCCACCAAAAATTCTTCAATGACCACCTGTGAGCCAGCGTCGCCGAACTTATTGTCAGCCAGCATGTCATCAATCGCTGCATCAGCCTGTTCAAGCGACTCTGCGATTATGACCCCTTTTCCGGCCGCCAGACCATCCGCCTTGATCACGATAGGCAGCGACTGCTCACGAACATAGCGCTTGGCGTCTTCGATCTCAGTGAACGAGCCGTACGCGGCTGTCGGAATATGGTGACGGGCAAGGAAGTCTTTACAGAATTTCTTGGAACCTTCAAGTTGGGCAGCGCCCTTACTCGGTCCAAAAATAGCCAGTCCCTGAGACTGAAAGGTATCCACGATACCGTTGACCAGCGGCGCTTCTGGGCCGACGATGGTCAGATCAATACTGCTACGCTGGGCAAATGCAAGCAGGCCATCGATGTCTTCAGCAGCGATGGCCAGGTTTTCAACCATTGGCTCGAGAGCTGTACCTGCATTACCGGGCGCAACATACACCTGACTAACACGTGAAGATTGGGCCACTTTCCAGGCTAGCGCATGTTCGCGGCCACCGCCGCCAATGATCAATACTTTCATTTATCTATCTCATTCTTCTGGTTTTCGGAATTTAAGAGTAAAACGGTCGCTTTCTCCGATTTGACTGAACTCGCCGCCCTCATCCCCGGTACGCAGGCTGGGTGGTAACGTCCAAACACCCTCCTCGTAATCGGCTGTATCACGAGCGTTGGCATTCACTTCGCTGCTGTCTTCCAGTTCAAATCCAGCCTGCTCGGCCATTTCAATGGCCCAGCTCTGCTTAATGTAGCCGCTGGAGCGAGCTTGTTCGCTGTCTCTGTCTTCAGGTAAGCGGTGGTCAACAACACCGAGCACACCACCCGGACGAAGGGCGCGATAAAAGGCATCGAATGCCTCGCTGACACTCTCGTCACCGCCATTCATATACCAGTTATGTAAATTGCGGAACGTCAGCACCATATCAGCGCTGCCTTCCGGCGCTATATCATGGGCGCTACCTGGACTAAATTCAGTAACCTGCACCTTGCTATAGACGTTGCTGGACTGCATCCGTTCGAGGAAGTTATTTCGCGCATTGTTAAAATAATCAGAGTCCGTGTCTGCCGGGAAGTGCGCGGCGTAAAACGTCCCGTTCGCGGCAAGGTAAGGCGCTAGTATTTCGGTGTACCAACCAGCTCCCGGCCAAATTTCGACCACCGTCATATCAGGCTCAATAGCAAAAAACTCCAGCGTTTCACGTGGGTTTCTATATTCATCCCGCTGACGATTCGCCGCGCTGCGGTGGGGAGCGGCAATGGCTTGCTGCAGGGTCATAGACTCCACATCAGACCATGCATTGTCTTGATTCTGCTGTAATTCGCCGTTCTCGCCCGCGACATCGCGGACCAGATCAAGATCCTCGGGTTCGTTCTCCTCGACCACTTCAGGGTCGACCGGTGGCTGGCCCTGTTGCCAGGCGTAAACCGGGCCTGTATAGATACAGGCCAGAACAGATGCTGTGAGTAATGTAATTTTCATAATCCGATCCTCAACATGGCTTAAAGATAAACATCCTTAAGCGTAGCAGCTATTTGCCAAACTGTTGATTTAGTGACGGAAGTGACGAACTCCGGTGAACACCATCGCAATTCCGTGTTCGTCCGCTGCGGCGATAATCTCATCGTCTCGGATCGAGCCGCCAGGCTGAATAATGGCGCTGATACCTGCTTCTGCTGCTGCATCAATGCCATCACGGAACGGGAAGAAGGCGTCAGAGGCCATTACCGATCCTTTTACTTCAAGGTTTTCGTCAGCAGCCTTAATACCCGCAATTTTTGCACTGTAGACACGGCTCATCTGGCCGGCGCCGACACCTATGGTCATGCCATCTTTGGCATACACAATCGCATTCGACTTCACAAATTTAGCGACCTTCCAACAGAACAACAGGTCTTCAATCTGCTCAGCGCTGGGTTGTTGTTTAGTCACCACCCGCAGGTCGCTGGCAGCGATAACGGCATTATCGCTGTCCTGCACTAACAAACCACCTGAAACACGCTTGTAGTCGAGCTGTTGAGTACCGTTTTGCCAATTGCCGGTGACCAGCAAGCGAACATTCTTTTTCGCACCAATAATAGTTTGTGCTTTGCGGCTCGCTGCGGGTGCAACAATCACCTCGACGAACTGACGGGTAATGATCGCGTTGGCAGTGGCCTCGTCGAGTTCACGGTTAAAGGCAATAATACCGCCAAAGGCGGAGGTCGGGTCGGTTTTGAAGGCACGTTCATAGGCATCAAACGCTGAGTCAGCTACGGCGACCCCACAGGGGTTGGCATGTTTAACGATAACACAGGCGGGTTGCTCGAATGATTTTACGCACTCCAGAGCCGCGTCGGTGTCGGCAATGTTATTAAACGACAGAGCCTTGCCCTGCAATTGATTTGAGGTCGCCACGGATGGATTGGTGTTGCCGGACTCAACGTAAAATGCAGCCTGTTGATGACTATTTTCGCCGTAGCGCAGATCCTGCTTTTTACGCATCTGGATGTTCAGTGTATCGGCAAACCGGGCGGGCTCCTGGTGACTGTTTTCACCCGTGCGCTGGCCAAGGTAATTCGCAATCATGCCATCGTACTCGGCCGTATGTTCAAACGCCGCTACGGCAAGCTCAAAACGGGTTTGCTGAGTCAGACTGCTGTCCTGTTCGCGCATCTCCGTCAGCACCCGGTCATAGTCTGCTGCATTCACAATAATGGCGACATCGTTATGGTTCTTAGCGGCGGCACGAACCATGGTAGGTCCGCCAATATCGATATTTTCAATCGCATCAGCCAGCGAACACCCTGGCTTAGCAACGGTTTCTTTAAACGGATACAGGTTGACGACCACCATATCAATAGGCTCGATAGCATGTTCCCGCATCACGGTTTCGTCCTGACCGCGGCGTCCCAGAATGCCGCCGTGAACTTTTGGATGCAGGGTTTTGACCCGGCCATCCATAATTTCAGGGTGCCCGGTGTGGTCTGATACCTCGGTTACAGTTAAACCAGCGTCGCGCAGAAGTTTCGCGGTACCGCCAGTGGAAAGCAATTCAATATTGAGTTGGCTGAGCGCTGTTGCAAACTCAACAATACCGGTTTTATCAGAAACGCTTAACAATGCGCGGCGGACAGGACGATGCTGGTTCATAACCTATGATTCCATTAAATATCAGAAGAGGGGTCTACAGATGGTTGCCAATTATAAAGCAATAAAAAGCCCCGCACGAGGGCGGGGCTTAAAAGACACTTAATTCATGCCGTATTTTTTCAATTTCTTGCGCAGAGTACCGCGGTTAATGCCCAGCATGGTGGCAGCACGGGTCTGGTTACCGCGGGTGTAAGTCATTACTTCTTCCAGCAGAGGCGCTTCGACCTCTGACAGGACTAACTCATAGAGCTCCTGTGGGTCCTGGCCTTCCAGTTGAGTTAAAAAGTTATTCAGCGCCTGCTTTACGCTGTTGCGTAACGGTTTAGGGTTCGCGTTCTGGCTTGCCGTCATCAGGGGCGTGTTTACTGCATCACGATTTACGTTCTGATCAAACATAGTAGCGCTCTTTTCTCTCTTGTAAGTTTACAAAGTAGTGTTCCAAAGCGTCGGTCTGCCCGGCTGCACTTTCCAGGGAATTAAAATAACTTCTGAATTCCAATGGATCGTCGATCGCCTGCAAGTACCAACCGATGTGTTTCCGGGCTATACGCAAACCCTTTAGGTCACCGTAAAAACTATGCAGCTGGGCCAAATGCTCGCGCATAATACTGGTTACTTCCTCCAGAGCGGGTGGAGCATGTTGCTCACCCGTTCGCAGGTAATGTTCGATTTCACGAAAGATCCAGGGACGTCCCTGGGCTCCACGACCGACCATAATGGCATCGGCATGGGTGTAATCGAGCACATACTTTGCTTGCTCTGGGCTGGTGATATCGCCATTAGCGACCACCGGAATCGAAATAGCTGCCTTGATCTCAGCAATGGTGTCGTATTCAGCCCGACCTTTGTACATGTCTTCTCGTGTTCGCCCATGTACCGCCAGTGACTGAATCCCCGCCTGTTCTGCTATGCGGGCTATATACACACCATTGCGCTGATCTCGTGCCCAGCCTGTTCGAATCTTCAAAGTAACCGGTACATCCACTGCAGCGACCACTGCATGTAAAATTTCGGTCACCAGCGCAGGGTCCTGTAATAATGCAGACCCAGCTAGCTTTTTATTTACCTTTTTCGCTGGACAGCCCATGTTGATGTCAATGATCTGGGCCCCATGCCTGACATTATGTTGTGCTGCCAACGCCATTAACTCCGGATCACAGCCGGCTATTTGAACAGCCCGGATACCGACATCCTGGTGGTGTAGCATTCGTTCACGTGACTTTTCGGTTTCCCATACCCGAGGGTTGCTCGAAAGCATTTCGGATACAGCAAGCCCAGCCCCAAGGCGAACACACAGGTTGCGAAAAGGGACATCGGTCACGCCCGCCATCGGCGCCAAAATAACATTGTTGTCTAAAGCGTAAGGTCCAATCCGCATCGTTCAAAAACTGTGCAGCGAAAGGGGAGAGAATTTTAGGGAATTTAAGGCGGAAAGGAAAGGCGACAAAGTGAACAAAAATGGCTTTTTTTTCACTTTTCGCCCTTGACTTTAATGTTGGTCAAAGCCTTGTTGCGCCTGCGCTGGAGCAAAAGGGATGTTAACTTTGTGTAAGTTTTAGCCGCTGACTCTTTGACCGTTTAGCATGATCCAGTCGTCGCGTTGCTCTACCTCAGCGAACTGGACTGCCGGACGGTAGGCGTTCATTACGTCATCAGCCTGGCGGCTTAATACGCCGGACATACAGAGCAAGCCGGCCTTGCCGACATAGCCGAGAATCACTGGTGCCAGTTCCTGCAGTGGGCCAGCAAGTACGTTAGCGACGACAATATCAGCCGCTAAACTGGGTTGCTCACTGGGTAAATAGACCTCGAAGCGTTCCGCCACATCATTGCGTTGCGCGTTCTCTTTGGTTGCAATAAGGGCCTGGCGGTCAATATCGATCCCCACACAACGAGCAGCACCAAGCTTAAGAGCGGCGATACCAAGAATGCCAGAGCCGCAGCCGAAATCGACTACGGTTTTACCCTGTAAATCTTGCCGTGCGAGCCATTCCAGACAAAGCGCTGTGGTGGGATGCGTGCCAGTGCCAAAGGCCATGCCGGGGTCGAGCAAAATATTGGCCGCATCGGGGTCAGGCGCCTGATGCCAGGACGGCACGACCCAGAGATTGCTGGCAAACTGGATGGGCTTGAAGTTGTCCATCCATTCCCGTTCCCAGTCTTTATCTTCGAGCTGATCAGTCTTGTACTGAAAGCCTTTACCAAGGTATTTAACCTGCTCCAGGCGTTTAACCATTGCGCTGGTATTGAGTTCAGCATCAAACAGGCCAGTGACCAGAGTATGGTCCCACAGCTGAACTTCACCGGGACCAGGCTCAAAAATAGGCGCATCTTTACCATCACGATAGGTAACGGCTTGTGCGCCATTCGCCATCAGCACATCGCCCAGTTGGCGGGCGTGTGCTTCATCACTACTTACAGTGAGTTGAATCCAGGGCATGTTTAGGAAAGCCCCAGTTTTTTCTCAAGGTAATGAATGTTGGTTCCACCATGCTGGAAGTTCTCATCCGCCATGATGTCTTTTTGCAATGGCGTATTGGTTTTAATACCGTCAATAATGAGTTCGCTCAGTGCGTTGCGCATGCGCGCAATTGCCACATCACGATTGTCACCATAGGTAATCAGTTTACCAATCATAGAATCATAGTTCGGTGGTACGCGGTAATCGGTATAAATATGCGAATCCCAACGTACACCCATGCCACCCGGAGGATGAAAGCGCGTAATAGTACCCGGCGAAGGCACAAAGCGTTCCGGGTCTTCCGCATTTATCCGGCATTCTACCGCATGGCCGCGAATAACCACGTCTTCCTGAGTAAATGACAACGGTCGGCCTGCGGCAATACGAAGTTGCTCTTTGACCAGGTCAACGCCGGTGACCATTTCGGTAACAGGGTGCTCAACCTGGATACGGGTGTTCATTTCGATGAAATAAAACTCGCCGTTTTCGTACAGGAATTCGAAGGTACCTGCACCGCGGTAACCTATCTCAAGGCATGCGCGGGCACAGCGTTCGCCGATACTTTTGCGCATTTCCTGGGTAATGCCAGGAGCCGGGGCTTCTTCGACTACTTTCTGGTGACGACGTTGCATGGAGCAATCCCGTTCACCGAGGTGAACCGCATTGCCCTGGCCATCGGCCAACACCTGAACTTCAATGTGGCGCGGGTTCTCAAGGAATTTTTCCATGTAAACCACCGGGTTGCCAAAGGCTGCACGGGCTTCGTTCTGAGTCGCAACAATGGAAGAGAGTAGTTCTTTCTCTTCGCGAACCACTCGCATACCGCGTCCACCGCCGCCGCCTGCCGCTTTAACAATGACAGGGTAACCAATCCGTTTGGCGATTTTCAGGTTCTTCTCGTCATCATCGTCCAGTGAACCACCAGAGCCAGGTACACAAGGTACGCCAGCGGCTTTCATCGATTCGATGGCAGAAACCTTGTCACCCATCATGCGGATGACATCGGGTGTTGGCCCGACGAAAATGAAGCCTGAATTTTCTACCTGCTCGGCAAAATCTGCATTCTCAGCCAGGAAGCCATACCCGGGATGGATAGCTGCTGCGTCGGTTACCTCAGCGGCACTAATGATACGGGGAATATTCAGGTAGCTGTCAGTGGCAGAAGCCGGTCCAATACAAATCGACTCATCCGCTAACAACACATGCTTTAAGTTTTTATCCACCGTGGAGTGAACAGCAACGGTCTTAATGCCTAGTTCTTTACAGGCACGTAAAATCCGCAACGCGATTTCACCACGGTTGGCAATGACTACTTTATCTAACATAACAGGGCCTAAGCGTGGTTTATTCAATAATGAATAGTGGCTGGTCAAACTCCACCGGTGCTTCGTTATCTACCAGGATCTTTTTCACAGTACCGCTGACGTCTGCTTCGATCTGGTTCATCATTTTCATTGCTTCAACGATGCACAGGGTGTCGCCGACATTCACTTGCTGGCCAACCTGAACAAAGGCTTTAGAGCCCGGAGCCGGAGACTCATAAAAAGTACCAACCATCGGCGAGCGAACCAGATGTCCAGTTTCTTCTGCCGGGGCAGCTGGCGCTTCGCTGGCCGCTCCACTTGCCTGTGGTGCAGCTGGAGCGGGAGCTGGCGCCGGGGCAGCAGCATAATGCATTTGCGCCGCAGGTGCCGGGCTATGACGGTTAATACGTACCGACTCTTCGCCTTCCGTAATTTCCAGTTCGGCAATGCCTGATTCTTCCACCAGTTCGATTAGCTTTTTAATTTTGCGAATATCCATAACCAATGTCTTTGCTCTTTTAGTAAATGTTAAGTAGGGGATCGCAGGTGCTTAATAGCAAACTGCAACGCGAATTCGTAACCCATTGAACCAAGCCCGCAGATAACGCCTTCGGCTATGTCCGAAAGGTAGGAATGCTGGCGAAAAGGTTCACGGGCGTGAACGTTAGACAGATGCACTTCGATAAACGGAATCTGCACTGCCTGGAAAGCATCGCGCAGTGCGACGCTGGTATGCGTGTACGCAGCCGGGTTGATCACGATAAATTGATAATGGCCGCGTGCCTGTTGCACTGCTTCTATTAACTCGTGCTCGGCATTACTTTGCAGACAGCTCAACTCAACACCGGCTTGCTCGGCTTCGAGCATTAACGCGGCGTTAATATCAGCCAGGGTCTGCGAACCGTAAATCTCAGGTTCGCGACTTCCCAGTAAATTCAAATTAGGTCCGTGAAGAACCAAAACACGTAGTTTATGAGCCATCTTGACGTTATCTGCTGCGATATAGCCAACTGCTAACATAGCGAACTGGCAATTAAGTGATTTTTCCCATTATAAAGGCAAAAATTGAAATAGCAGTAAAATACTGGTCTTATCACAGCAGTTCGCGTCAATTTTCCTTATTCATTAGGCTTTCCAGGTGTTTCTGGAACTCACTGGCGTTCATAAAGCCCGTCACCCGCGCGTTCTGAATTTCATTTCCAGCCGGGTCAAAGAATAAAATTGTTGGCAGACCCACCACCTGATACTCACTCAACAATTGGGTATTGGTTGCGTTGGTGGCCGTTACATCAGCCTGCAATACAACAACGTCCTCCAGTTGAGCCTGCACGCCGGGATCGGTAAAGGTATACACTTCAAACTCTTTGCAGGCGACACACCAGTCGGCGTACAAATCGAGCATCACCCATTGCCCTTCTGCTGCCGAAACACGGGTTTGGAGCGCTTCCAGCGAGGTCACTGGTTCAAACTCGAGGTGCTCGATAAATGCAGACTGAATGAATGGCTTTTGCCAGATGGCGCCGGCCGCCGCGATCACGATAAGGATAGCGCTGAGCACCAGTCGGCCACGGGTTTTCAGTTGCGGCCAAAAGCTGCGTGCGATGATAAGTAAACTGGCGGCGATAAAAATAAGCCAGATAACACCAGCCAACACCATGGGTAACAGGCGTTCAATCAGGAACAGCGCGACTGCAAGTAGCAATAGCCCGAAAACAATTTTTACACTATTCATCCAGGCGCCGGCTTTCGGCAGCAGCTTGCCACCCGAGGTACCAATGAGAATTAATGGCAGCCCCATGCCGATACTAAGGGCGTACAGTATTAGCGCACCGTTTACGACGTCGCCCGACTGAGCAATAAACAGCAGCACACCGGACAAGGGCGCCGTGGTGCATGGCGATGCGACCAGGCCGGATAACGCACCCATGGCGAAAACACCGCCGTACGCGCCGCCCTTTTGCTGTTGACTAATGCTGTTTAGCTTGGCCTGCCAGCTGGCAGGCAACTGCATATTAAAAGCGCCGAACATGCCAGCGGCCAGAACAACAAATAGTACAGCCAGGGTTAGCAGCACAGCCGGATGTTGCAGCATGGCCTGATATTGCATCCCGGCGAGAGCGACGATTACGCCGAGCGTGGTGTAGGTCAGCGCCATCCCCTGGACATAGACAAATGACAACATAAAACCACGTCGGGTCGACAACTTGCCTTTTTGTCCGCCGATAATACCGACAATGATCGGGTACATCGGAAAGACACAGGGCGTGAACGCAAGACCAAGTCCTAGCAGGACAAACACCGCCATGACCCAGACCAGGTTATCGGATGAAAGCAGGTCACTAAATGGACCACTGGCGGGTTCAGAAAAGTCAGTCAAGGGGGTGGCGCTTGAGCCACTGCTGGCGCCTGAGGTCGGCTGTAAAGGGATCTCTTTGCTGGTCGGTGCATAACAAAGGCCCGCATCGGCGCAGCCCTGGTAAGTTACGGTCAGTGACGTGTTTTCGCGAATAGGGGCAAGCTCAAGGGTGATCGCAAGGCGGTTCCGGTAAATAAAGGTTTCGCCAAAAAATTCATCGTGATGCTCGTCAGCGGTCGGTAATGGCTGGACGCCATATATCAACCCCTCGGGCTGGTAACTGAAACGGTGCTGGTAAAGGTAATAGCCGTCGGCGATCTCAAAATACAGAGTGAGTTCGTCACCTTGCTGCTCGAAGTCAAAGGCGAACGCCTGGTCTACGGGTAAAAAGTCGCTGTCGTTGCTGGCGTACTGGTTAATATCGAAGGCCTGTGCGTGCGCGACCGACATGCTAAGTGTGACGAGCGCGAGCAGAGCCATTCCAGCCTGTTTAAACAGGGTACGTAAAATTGAATACATCTTAGCCAACCGCCTTGCTAATCCATTGTAAGTAATCAGGAAGCCCCGCATTTATATCGAAGGCAATAATTTCGGGTGTGTCATAAGGGTGAAGCTTGCTCAAAGCCGACTCCAGCGCCGGATAGGCCTGGCTAGTGGTCTTAATCAGCATCAGGAATTCTTCACTATGCTCAATTTTCCCCTGCCATTCGTACACAGACTGTAACCCAGGCACTATATTTACACAGGCTGCTAGTCGTTGTTCAACCAGTGCCGCTGCAAGTGAGCTTGCAGATTGCTGATCAGGGGTGGTGCATAACACCAGTTGTGGCTTACTCATACGGGCTCCCAAACTTTACCGCTGCAGCGCTTGAAAATCGCTCTATCATGCCTCATCTATAAACGAACACCAAGCCAGGATAGTTTATGTTGCAGATACTTTTATTGTTGTTTATTGCCGTACCCATCGTCGAAATTGCCGTATTGCTGCAGGTCGGCGACCTTATTGGCGGCCTCAATACGCTGGTCGTCATTATACTGACAGCCGTCATTGGTGCCTTACTGGTCAAGCAGCAGGGCATTCAGAACTGGATGCGCATGCAAAGCAAAATGGCCAGAGGGCAAATGCCTGGTGAAGAAATGGCCGGCGGTTTACTCATTTTTCTTGCCGGGGTGCTGCTGATTACTCCCGGGTTTGTGACCGATGTAATCGGCCTGCTGTTTTTGTTGCCGCCGACTCGCAGTGTGATTGCCAAAGCCATGCTTAAACGGATGGTGATCCGCGGAGCTGGCGCTCAGTTCAGTCATTTCCAGCGTAAAGGCCCGGCTGGTCGCGATAGCCAGCAGGAAAAAGGGACCACCATTGACGGTGAGTATCAGCATAAAGCGGGCTCTGAATCGCAGTTAGCAGAGCCTTCTGATGATAACGACCAGAAAAAAAATTAGCTTTTTTTAACGGCGGGGTATTGGGTTCTTTTCTGTCGCCCCCATTTTGCATTCACAAAAGTTTTTAACACCGGCCGTTTTGGCCTTTTGTTATCTCTACCTACTAAGGGAGTATCACGATGAAACTTCGTCCTTTGCATGACCGTGTGATCGTTAAGCGTTCTGACGCTGAAAGTAAGTCACCTGGCGGCATCGTTTTAACTGGCTCAGCAGCTGAAAAATCAACTCGTGGCGAAATCATTGCCGTCGGTAAAGGTCGCATCCTTGAGAATGGCGAAATAAAACCGCTGGATGTGAAGGTTGGTGACAAAGTGCTGTTCAGCGAAAGCTACGGCGTTAAAACCGAGAAGCTGGACGGTGAAGAAGTCTTGATCATGAGCGAGTCAGATATTCTGGCTATCGTCGAGTAATCCTGATTAACCTGATTTATAAGGAATAAGCATCATGGCAGCAAAAGAAGTTAAATTTGGTAACCAGGCCCGTCAAAAAATGCTGAAGGGCGTTAACGTTCTGGCAGACGCGGTAAAAGTAACTCTGGGTCCTAAAGGACGTAACGTCGTTCTGGAAAAATCATTCGGTTCACCAAGCATCACTAAAGATGGTGTTAGCGTCGCTAAAGAAATCGAACTGGAAGACAAGTTCGAGAACATGGGCGCGCAAATGGTTAAAGAAGTCGCCTCGAAAGCCAATGACGAAGCTGGTGACGGTACGACTACAGCAACCGTTCTGGCTCAGGCCATTGTTGCAGAAGGTCTGAAATCAGTCGCTGCAGGTATGAACCCGATGGATCTGAAGCGCGGTATCGATAAAGCGGTGATCAGTGCAGTGGAAGAGCTGAAAAAAATCTCTCAGCCGTGCACCGACAGCAAAGCGATCGCTCAGGTAGGTACTATTTCAGCCAACGCTGACAGCACCATTGGTGAGATCATTGCCAAGGCAATGGACAAAGTCGGCCAGGAAGGTGTTATCACCGTTGAAGAAGGCCAGGGCCTGCAAGACGAGCTAGACGTGGTTGAAGGTATGCAGTTTGACCGTGGTTACCTGTCTCCATACTTCATGAACAACCAGGAAGCGGGCCTTGTTGAGCTGGAAAGCCCTTACCTGCTGCTGGTTGACAAGAAAATCAGCAACATCCGCGAGTTACTACCAACTCTGGAAGGTGTCGCTAAATCAGGTAAGCCGTTGTTGCTAATCGCTGAAGACGTTGAAGGCGAAGCTTTGGCAACACTGGTGGTAAACAACATGCGTGGCATCGTTAAAGTTGCCGCTGTTAAAGCGCCTGGTTTCGGTGACCGTCGTAAAGCCATGCTGCAGGATATCGCAGTACTGACTGGTGCGACTGTTATTTCTGAAGAAGTCGGCATGGAGCTTGAAAAAGCAACGCTGGAAGACTTAGGTAGCGCGAAACGTGTTGTTATCAATAAAGACAACACCACCATTGTTGACGGTGCTGGTGATGAGCAGGCCATCGAAGCGCGTGTCGGTCAGATCCGTGCGCAAATCGAAGAAACCTCTTCAGACTACGACCGTGAAAAACTGCAGGAACGTCTGGCTAAACTGGCTGGCGGTGTTGCGGTTATCAAAGTCGGCGCAGCAACCGAAGTTGAAATGAAAGAGAAAAAAGCACGCGTTGAAGATGCGTTGCATGCAACCCGTGCTGCCGTTGAAGAAGGTGTAGTACCTGGTGGTGGTGTTGCCTTGGTGCGCGCAGCAAGCAAACTTGCTGACCTGCGTGGTGACAACGAAGACCAGAACGTAGGGATTAAAGTAGCCTTACGTGCAATGGAAGCGCCAATGCGTCAAATCGCAGAAAACGCGGGTGCCGAAGCGTCAGTCGTCACCAACAACGTGCGTGAAGGCGAAGGTAACTTCGGTTACAACGCTGGCAACGACACCTACGGCGATATGCTGGAAATGGGTATCCTGGATCCAACCAAGGTGACTCGTTCAGCCCTGCAATTTGCAGCTTCTATCGCATCGCTAATGATCACCACTGAAGCGATGGTCGCTGAAATCCCTAAAGATGACGCTCCTGGCATGCCAGGCGGCGACATGGGCATGGGCGGCATGATGTAATCCAATGATGTAACTGGGCGCTGCTGAAACACAGTGGGGCCTGACACATCAGCGTAAGCTAAAAGGCGCTGTAGCTGTAAAAGGCTACAGCGCCTTTTTCGTGGCCGATCTGCCCACTTGACTAATAATGGTAGTGGCGCTAAAAGAACTAGATGGTCAACAAGTGGTCGTATCCAACAGGGAACGACTGTGGAGGAAGAGAGCATGGGTGTAAAACTGTTAGCTTTAATGGCGGCCGGAGCGATGCTGATACCATCGGTAGCGACCAGTGCTGAGTTAGATTTTACCTGGGGCGATGCGGATAAATTTACTGATATTGAATCCGGCGATGAAAACCGCACGCGTTTTCGCCAGCGTATTGCTGAGGGCTTTGAGCAAATATTCCAGCAAAATGCTGAACAATTACCCTCAGATCAGACGTTGAAAGTGACCATTACCAATGTTGATTTAGCGGGGCACGTCGATATGTCGGGAACGGAGCGCTTGCGCATAGTGCAACGAGGGCACCCGCCGATGGTTAGTTTCAGCTATGAGTTGCTGGACGCTGATGGCAATAGTCTGGCTTCGGGAGAAGAGCGCCTGAGAGGCCGTAGTGCAGGGTCCAGTGCTTCGCGAACTCAACGAGGCAGCCAGAGTCTGCTTACCCATGAACGCGAGATGCTGAATGACTGGTTCCGTGAGACTTTTGACGATGCTTTTGACATGGATAATTAAGATCTGGCAGTCTTTACATTAAGAATCTGCAGATCAGGTCGATAGAACTAACGAGGCGTTGTAATTACGCCTCGTTGTCTTTAACCAAATAGGTCGTGTACCTAGGAGGCTTCATGGAAGTATCAATGAATAGCCAGCAGGCGCTTGAATTAAAAGGCGTTCAAATGGCAAACAATCAGCAGAAAGCAGTCGGTCAAGCAAGCCTTCAGCTGTTAGAGTCTGCTGCAGTAACTGCTACCGTAAGTAATGCGGCACCAAGTGCTGCTGTTGGAAATAACATCAACACCACGGCTTAAAAATGCAGTGGGGTCTTACTGGCCTCACCCGCTATTTCGCGCACTAACCTGGGCACCAAAAACCCGGGTAATGTGCGCAACAGGTCGTGCATAATCAGGCTGGCATTGGCATCACTGACTGCGAAGTGCGCTGCCCCTGCCACCTTATCAAGCTGGTGCAGGTAATAGGGCATAACCTGGCTGGCAAAAAGCTTCTCACTAAGCTCTGCTAATGCCCCGGCACTGTCGTTAACTCCCTTTAGCAACACACTCTGATTAAGTAAATGAATCCCCCGCTGGCGCCAAATAGCAAGCCGCTGGCTAAGTGCAGGGCTTATTTCGTTGCCGTGATTGGCATGAATAACCAGAATCACCTGCAAACGACTGCGCTCCAGACGCAAGCCAAGGGTTTGCGTTAAGCGTTGCGGAATGACAACGGGTAAGCGGCTGTGAATACGCACCCGGGTTATCTGAGGCAAACGCTCAAGCATATCCAGCACATGACTTAGCTGCTCATCATTTGCCATCAGCGGATCGCCACCACTAAGAATCACTTCGTTTACTTCCGGATGTTGAAGGATATACGCATGGACTCGTTCAAGCTCGCGCCGTCCTATTTTGTGTTCAGCATAGGGAAAATGGCGGCGAAAGCAGTAGCGACAGTTGACCGCGCAGCCGCCGCGCAAAATAAGCAGCAGCCTGGATTGGTATTTATGCAAAATCCCACTTGCTGCCGTTGCGCTCTCCTCCCCCAGCGGGTCGGCGCTATACCCTTCGACCACAGTAAATTCGTCCTCATGTGGCCATACCTGGCGTAGCAGTGGGTCGTTGGGATCGCCGCGCTGCATTAATGAAACGAAATGCTTAGGTACCCGCATGCTAAACAATTGTCGTGCAGGTGCGTGTTGCTTAACCCAGTTAGCGTCAAGTTGCAGTGCCTGGCCGAGTGTTTGCGGATCCGTGTAGGCATCGGCTAACTGGTGTTGCCAGCTGGGCTCCAGTTCAATGGGTGTTACTTGCTGCGCAGTTGGTTGCATCGTTCCACTGTGGGTTGTCGTCGTTTGGATGAGAGCGATTATTTTACCTGAAATGCGGCTCTATTTGGTTTATTATTGGGGCAAAATTTGCAGACTTCCCAGTAAAGAGGATACCCATGGCAAGTTACAGTACCAATGAATTCAAAGGCGGCCTGAAGATTATGCAGGATGGCGAGCCTTGTAGCATCCTGGAAAATGAAATGGTTAAGCCAGGCAAAGGCCAGGCATTTAACCGGGTTAAAATCCGTAAATTAATCAGCGGCAAAGTGGTTGAGAAGACATTCAAGTCGGGCGAAAGCGTAGAAGCGGCGGATGTTCAGGAAATTGAACTGGCCTATTTGTATTCAGATGGCGAGTTCTGGCACTTTATGAACAACGAAACCTTTGAACAGATAGCCGCGGACGAAGCTGCTGTAAGTGATGCCACCAAGTGGTTGGTTGAACAGGACGTCTGCACCTTAACCTTATGGGACGGCAAACCCATTAATGTCACTCCGCCGAACTTCGTTGAACTTGAGATCACTGAAACGGACCCGGGTCTGAAAGGCGATACTCAGGGTACAGGCGGTAAACCAGCAACACTTGTCACTGGCGCGGTAGTGCGGGTTCCATTGTTTGTGCAGACGGGTGAAGTGGTCAAAGTAGATACCCGCAATGGTGAATACGTTTCCCGTGTGCAAAAGTAATTCACGCTAACGAATAACAAAAAGCGGTGTCGTTGCTGAACGACACCGCTTTTTTAGTTCTGTGAGACCTTTGAGGTAGTAATCAATGAACTGGCAACCCAGTGCAAGCCTCCAGGCGTTGCACGCACGAGCCGAGCTGCTGGCAAATATCCGCTCGTTCTTCGCCGAGCGCGATGTACTTGAGGTCGATACGCCTATCGTGGCGGCACGCGGGGTCACTGACCCTCACTTATCAAATGTCACGGTTAAGTTGTGCGGTGACGGCTTGTCGCAATCAGAGTATTTTTTACAGACGTCCCCCGAGTACGCGATGAAGCGCTTGCTGGCAGCCGGCAGCGGAAGTATTTACCAGATAG
The DNA here is from genome assembly GCF_003986975.1 of Aliidiomarina soli. Lineage (GTDB taxonomy): Bacteria > Pseudomonadota > Gammaproteobacteria > Enterobacterales > Alteromonadaceae > Aliidiomarina > Aliidiomarina soli. The sequence continues at coordinate 358,583 of NZ_PIPO01000004.1, forward strand.
CCAAGGTTATCAGGAACGATGAAGTAGGGCCGCAGCACAATCCTGAATTTACCATGCTGGAATGGTACCGCCTTGGTTTCGATGAGTATCAGTTAATGGACGAAATCGACCAGCTGATGTGTTCGCTACTTGGTTGCAAGGCGAGTAAACGAGTTACCTATCAGGAGGCATTTTTAACGGTTACAGGCTGTGATCCGTTTACCGCTCAAGGCATTGAGAGTCTACGTAGCTGGTTGGTCGAACGTGATTTAGGTGACTGGGTAAAAGACGAACCTGACCCGGATACCTTGCTTTACCTGGCGATGACTCACTATATTGAGCCGACTCTGGGCCAAACCGAGCCTACTTTTATTTATAATTTTCCGGCCTCTCAGTCTGCCCTGGCCCGAATTCACTCTGATGACCCGCGTGTGGCGCGACGTTTCGAGCTGTACATAGATGGGGTCGAGTTAGCAAATGGGTTTTATGAGCTTACCGATGCCATGCAGCAGGCCCAGCGGTTTGCCGCTGATAATTCTATACGTATGAAGCAGGGCAAGCCCCGTGCGCTCGAGGACGAACGTTTAGTGGCGGCGCTGCAAGCCGGACTTCCTGATTGTGCGGGGGTTGCACTGGGCCTGGATCGACTGCTGATGCTTAAGTTAGGCGTGAGTCAGATCAGCGATGTGTTAGCGTTCCCAATAGACCGCGCCTGATGGTCATTGAATTTGCCGGGCGGAATGTTATACTATTACACCATCACGTCTTGCCGAGAGTTTAAATGAGACATAAGCCCCTTGATAAAACAGGTATTTGGTTAGCAATTGTATGTGCGCTGCATTGTCTGTTGGTGCCCGTGCTGCTGCCTACTTTATCCTTGTTGGGCTTATCAGTTCTGGGGGCCGATACCCTGGAACGGGCCGTATTGTCATTAAGTGCTTTGATCGGAGGCGTGGCTATAGCCATCGGCACTAAGCATCATCGTAGTCCATTGCCGTTGCTCGCCTTGCTGGCGGGTGTCGTTCTCTATTTTAACAAGCACAATATCGGCCATGCGGCTGGTCACGGCTGGGAAATTCCGGTGGTGTTAGTAGGCGCGGGCCTGTTGATAAGTGCACATGTTATGAACCTGCATCTGTGCCGTGTGCGGCGAGTGGAAAATTGTGATGTAGCGGCTGAAGCTGAAGCGAACCCATCCGAGAATGCTGCAGAGTCTGAATTGAACCCGGTTTCAGGTTCAACTCAGCATACTGCCTAGCCCTTTACCGTTGTCTTAGAACCACCCCTGCTTCTGTATGTTCAGTGAAAGGAAACTGATCAAATAACGCCGCGTGCTCGATATCATGGGTGTCGCTGAGGTAGGTCAGGTTATCCGCCAGCGTTTCCGGATTGCAGGAAATGTAGATGATATTCGGATACCGAGCGACCATTGCTAAGGTGGCTGCGTCCAGTCCAGCCCGTGGTGGGTCGACCAGCACCGTCTTACAGTCAAACTCAGTCAGCTCAATACCTTCTAAACGCCGGAACACTCGCTCGCCATTGATCGCCTGAGTCACTTCTTCGGCAGCCAGTCGAACCACAGTGACGTTATCAGTTTTATTCAACGCAATATTGGTTTGCGCCGAATAGACCGAGGTTTTACTAATTTCAGTCGCTAACACCCGCTTGAACTGCCCGGCTAAAGGAATGCTAAAGTTGCCATTGCCACAGTAGAGCTCCAGCAGATCCCCACTTAGCGCCTGACTCTTCTCGTGAGCCCAACTGAGCATTGCTTCATTAATGCCGGCATTTGGCTGAGTGAAACTATTTTCGACCTGTTCAAACAGGTAGGTTGTTCCCGCCACCTGAAGCGACTCGTAAACTGCTTCATTACCTAATACCAGCTTCTGTTTACGCGCCCGCCCAATCAAACTGACTTTGCCATATTGCTGCAGGTGTTCACGTAAAGAGGCGGCGTCGGCCTGCCACTGTTCATCCAGTTGGCGGTGGTAGAGTAACGAAATCACCGCTTCGTTGGTGGTCGAGGTAAGAAAATCGACCTGAAATAGTTTACTGCGCAGGGTGGGGCGATCTCGAACAAAATCGAGGATCGCAGGCATCAGCGAATTGATAAGCTGATTCGCCGCTGGTAGCTGGTCAACCCGGTACTTTTCTTTGGTCTGTTTATCAAACATGATGAAATAGAGTTCATCACCCTCGTGCCATACACGAAATTCGGCCCGCATTCGGTAATGTTCAGGCGCAGACGCAAACACTTGCAGTTCGGGAGCATTGAATGGTGCTAATCGCTGACTAAGTTGATTAACTTTATAGTCGAGCTGTTGCTGGTAGTCGTGCGGCAGTGGCATGAGATTCGACATCCTTCGCCTGAGGGCGGTATAAATAAAGATGCGAATTTTAACGTGAAAGGCGATCTATATAAAGAAGAGCCCGCTCTATTCAGCGGGCTCTGTCTGTTTTACTCTTTTCGTTCGGTGTTAGCGAAGCGGACTTTTAAGGTGCGACCTTCATATTCTGAATCATTCAGTTTAGACAGTGCGAGTTCTGCACCAACTGGTTCCATTTCAACGAAGCCGTATCCTTTGCGCTTGCCGGTACGGCGGTCTTTAACCAGGCGCACAGCGAATACTTCTCCATAGCGAGCAAAGGTTTCTTCAACACTTTCTTCACTGGTTTTAAACGGCAGGTTACCAACGTACAGAGTCATTTGGTCTGAACCATCAGGGTTATGTCCACTGACAGTTGGTTTGACTGTTTCCCGCTTGCTGGCTTTAGGTTTTGCTGCCCGTTTTGACTTGGGCGCGCTGATAGCGGCAGCAATCCACGGGGTTAGTAAGCCACTAAGGAAGGAAAATAAACCTACTAATGAAATAGTGGTGGTGTTGTCGAAGCTGGTCATCAGGCCGCTTAGTAAACCGGCAACAATGGCAATGATAGCTGCAACTAAGATCTGCGAGGCTGGGGTAGCACGTGTCATTTAGACATCCTTACTTTAAAAATAAACTAACTATAGAAAATGAAACCGAATAGTACTGATTAAGTACAACTACAAACATGTTGCACGTTACTTTGATACCGACATTAGAGTATAAGGAACTAAAGTCAGTGTTCAAAGGACGTGTAAAACTAATAGTAACGGCTAATTAGGCTCGCGGCAAAGTATCTCTTACCAGCTTAGCTGACGATGATTTGAGCAGTCGCAACAAATCTGCAAGAAAACCCTTGCACTCATACCAGGGACCTCTATAATGCGCCCCACTTCAAACGGTTAGCCAGCAACGAGTTGCTAGCAAAGCAAGTTTGAAAAAAGCCTTGACGGGATGTTTTAAATCCTTAAAATGGCGCTCCCGGCTCGAGATGAGCAGGAA
>NZ_PIPO01000005.1 GCF_003986975.1 Aliidiomarina soli
ACGTTGAAGTTACAACAGCTTGTTGAAGTTGAACCAAATTTGTCTGGCGGCCATAGCGACGTGGAACCACCTGAATCCATTCCGAACTCAGTAGTGAAACATGTCAGCGCCGATGGTAGTGTGGGGCTTCCCCATGTGAGAGTAGGACACCGCCAGGCATCCATATAAGTCAAAAAGGCCACCCATCTGGGTGGCCTTTTTGCTTATGGTCGCACTAAAGCAGGCGCGGGGCTTGAATCTTGAATGGGTCCACAGTGGGTGGAGAGATGAACCATCCCATTCCCATTCAAGATTCAAGCCCCGCGCCAGGGTTGCCCATCCACCATCGGGAGCCCATTCAAGATTCAAGCCCCGTGCGCGGCCGGCGAGGCCAGGGTTGCCCATCCACGCATAGGCAGCCCATCCCCACACCGAGCACCATCCACGCACCGACAGCCAATCCACACCAACGTAAAAACCAGCAAATCCCCCCCTCCTCCGCTACCCTTGAATAACCACCTAGATCCGCTTTCAGAACAAACCATGAATTCACCCAGGCGAACGGAGGACAGTATGAGCCAGCAAAAGACACCACCTGCCCAGCAACAGTCTGAACAGCCAGGCAAAGAGCACAAAATGCACCCCGAACCCCAGTACTTTTCTGAAGATTATAAACCCGCTGCTAAACTGGCCGGAAAGGTCGCTGTGATCACCGGTGGCGATAGTGGGATCGGCCGCGCGGTAGCTGTGCATTACGCTCAGGAGGGCGCTAAAGTAGTATTGGTTTATTTAGAGGAACATAAAGACGCCAAAGAAGCAGCACAAGCAGTTAAAGAAGTCGGCGGCGAAGTAATGACTTACTCAGGCAACCTTTCAAGCAAAGAGGTTTGCAACGATCTGATCGATAAAGTCATCCAGCGTTACTCACAAATAGATGTCCTGGTTAACAATGCGGGCGAGCAGCACCCTAAAGAAAATATTGAGGATATCGCTCAGGAACAACTTGAAGAGACCTTTGGCACCAACGTATTTGCGATGTTTTATCTCATTCAGCTCGCGGTCGCACATATGCCGAAAGGAAGTTCAATTATTAACACCACCTCAGTGACGGCTTACAAAGGCAACCCAATCTTACTCGATTATTCATCGTCAAAAGGGGCGATAACCTCCCTGACCCGTTCGCTGGCAATCAATCTCGCAGCAAAAGGGATACGGGTAAATGGGGTCGCACCGGGACCTATCTGGACGCCGCTTATCCCCTCTACGTTTGACCAAGAAACGGTAGCTGAGTTTGGTGCTAATACGCCTATGGGCCGTCCCGGTCAGCCCTGCGAAGTGGCTCCCGCCTACGTTTATCTTGCCTGTCGGGATTCATCTTATGTCAGCGGGCAGGTAATCCATGTCAATGGCGGAACCCCAGTGAACGGTTAGTCGAATTCACTATTTATTAGTCGACTTCGCCTGTGGTTTATCGATGGTGCTAGCCCCGTGTTTTAATTCCATTTAAAATCAACAAGATAGATTTGGCACGTCTTTTGTATTCTTAGTAACTTATCCCTATAGTTATTTGCTTTGAGAGGCTTTATGCGTGGTTTTATCTTGTTCTGTTTAATACTTGCGGCACTGTTCTGGCTGGCACCCGGCGTATTGAGCGCGATTTTTGCGGGCGCCATTAGTATTACGGTTTCAGGACTTACTGCACTGATTATTGTCGGAGTCGTTATGCTGGTCGTCGGCACGGTGTTTGGCAGTCTGTTGCTGGCAGGCATTGCGGGCGCTATAGCCTTACTATTTGTTGGCTTCAGCCTGCTTTGGCCATTGTTACTGGTCTTCCTTTTAATCTGGTTGTTGACGCGGGATCGTACCCAACACGCATAATCTCAGGTAGAGTAGCCTACTAACGAGTCTACCCTACGCCAATGAGGAATTTATGCGTCACTATTTTAGTCAAATGATCCAACGCGTTTTGTCGTCTGCAGCCTTGCTAATGGTTATAGTAATGGGTCTGCTGGGCCCTGTGCAGGCCGCTGAAACGATAGAGGTTGAAAGCTTTTGGTTGCGTGAGTCTGTCCCCGGAGCTGAGAATGGAGCCGGCTTCGGCGAGATTCGAAATACTGGCAGCGAGGACGTTTCAATTGTTGCGGCGGAGTCATCCATCGCATCCTCTCTTGAGTTGCATCAACATGTACACCGTCACAATGGACAGATGGCAATGGAACAACTGGATGCGCTGGTTATTCCTGCCGGAGGCTCGGTTACTCTGCAGCCGGGCGGTTATCACTTAATGCTGATGCAGCTGAAATCTCCTTTGCGGGTTGGTCAGTCACATACCCTTGAGCTGCGCTTATCTACAGGCGAAACGTTAACCGTTGAGGCTGAGGTTCACCCTTTAGTCCGATGAAATTTGTTTAACCTACTTCACCATACGTATACAATGGACTTTGCATACATTTAACACTATGCGATTGAGAAGTAGTCTGCGTCAGGCAGTCGGGAATAAAAATAGTTAATAAAGGATGACCAATGAAAAATTTAATAGTCGGCTCAATCGTCGCGCTCTCAGCAGCGATGGCAAGTCAACCAGCCAATGCCGCATTGTTATTCGATGTGTATGGGGAAGCACAATATTGGATGACAGATGTTTCCGGTGGCTACGGCAATGATGAAAACTTTAATGATTTCCAATTGAGCGATGAAAACCAGACTCGCCTGTCGTTGGCATTTCAGCATCCAGTACCTTTGATTCCGAATATCCGTATCGAAACCCAGGATATGAGTTCTTACGAGGAATTCGATGGCACCGAAGACGCTGCCAGCTCGCCTGCTGAACTCGATTTATCACACGATACACTGACACTGTATTACACCTTCCTCGATAACACCCTGGTCCGTCTGCATGCGGGTGTCGCCGCCAAGCGCTTTAACGGCTTCGTAACGGATCGTGATGGTAACTCGTGGGATTTAGATGAGACCATACCAACTGCTTATGCAATGGTCGGTACCGGTTTACCTTTCAGTGGGTTGAGCGTTTACGCACGAGGCCACTTACTAGCGATCGACGACAGCTCGTTGCGTGACATTGAAGCGGGTATTCAGTATCGCCTGTTCAGTGCGGGTGGCTTATTAGATGGAAACATCCAGGTCGGTTACCGTTCGTTCAGCGTTGAATTTGACAATGTAGCTGGCCTGTACAGCGATGTTGAGTTCAAAGGTCCGTTCGTAGGTTTTCAACTGCACTTCTAATACCTGCGTGACCTTCACTGAGCGTGCGAAGATTAGCGTACGCTCAGTGAAAAGTCGCGGCTAAAATGGTCTTCAACCAGGCCCAGATAAGGGGTTTGCGGAGCGCTGGGAATGAGTTTTAGCAGCTCCTCACCTTGCGCAGTAAATTTATGGTAGGTCATTACCAAACCGCGACGTTGAGCGGTTAACTCCAGCACTTTCTCTCCGTAGTTAAGCTTAACGCTCTGTCCTTTAGTCAGCTCTCCGCTCTCAATAGTACTCGGATACATAATGTCGAGTTGACTTAGTGTCAGCAGATCCGGATAGCTTAACCCTGCGCGAGCGATATTCAGCTGGACTGGTTTATCGAGCGTGAGGTACGTAAATAAACTGGGTCGTCGATAATAGCCAGTTATTATTTTATAGCTTAAATGCAGCGGGTCGTATGCAGTCAGCCCTTGTGCCCGACGTAATACATCGGCTTCGCGACTGGTAAGCTGACGTAAGGTCGTAATGGAACGTAGCGAAAAACTACCAGGACGCGCACTTTCGGACGCCAGGATCTTTGCCCAGAGCTTCTGCATCGACGGATTCGAAATATCCTCTGCCTGGGCGACGAAACTTTGTAGCCAGTCAAGGTCGAGTTCGTCTCCGCTCATTTTGTCAGGCGCAAAATCCAGTGCCTGCTTGAAAATACGCTCTAAATTATCCTGGCGTCGTCGTTCGCGTTGTTGCAGTCGGCTTTTCAAACGCGACTGCACCGTCGTCTCGCTGGACATCCCCAGTTCCTGATAATTGATCCCAAGGCAGCGGAAGCTGCGAACCAGTTGGTCGCGACTTGAACCAATCGCTTTTCGCGTTTCAGAACGTTTGCTTGCCGGTATTGCTTTGCTCTCCTGATTTGCTTTACTGGCTTTCACGCCCCGCACTTTGGGAACCGTTGTCGCGCGCTCAAGTCTGGATACTCGTGTCATTCGTTCCTCGGGAATTTACCTGGATCATCCGTATAGTATCGGCTGGATTGGATAAAGTCTTGAGTGAATTTCGTGCAAAGACAGACCAGCCATTTTTACTATCTATAATGCGACTTTTGGTTTACATTGAAAATCAAACATATTATTTACAAATGCGGTGGTGCTGTTGAAAAAGCACTGGGGTAATCGTAGATGAACGACACGGATGAAAAACTAGTTTTTGCCCAAGAGCGTAGCGTGTCAGCCCAAAGCACGCAGCACAAACAGCCTTGGATAGTATTAATAGTTGATGACGATGATGAAATCCACTCGGTGACCAAACTGGCGTTGTCCGGTGTGACGCTGGATAATAAACCTCTTCGCTTTGTGCATGCTTATAGCGCAGCAGAAGCGTTGCAATGTTTGCAGTCAACGCCTGATATTGCCATGGTTTTACTTGATGTGGTGATGGAAACCGACGATGCCGGGTTACGGGCGGCAAAAGCGATTCGTGAAGATCTCGAAAATGATGAGGTACGAATTGTCCTTCGTACCGGCCAGCCAGGGTATGCCCCGGAAGAACGGGTTATTCTTCAGTACGATATTAATGACTATAAAACGAAAACGGATCTGACCAGGGCCAAGTTGCTGACTACGGTCATCTCATCGCTGCGTTCCTACCAGCAGATCCGCACTATTAATGAAAGCCGCCGGGGCCTTGAAAAGATAGTCAACGCTGCTGCCAATTTGATGGAGCGGCATTCGATTTATAACTTTTCCGAAGGTGTAGTGACACAACTGGCGTCGTTGCTAGGTTTAAAACCCGAAGGTCTGCTTTGTGTACGGCAACTGGATGCACAGAATGATATTCTCGTGCTCGGTGCCGCCGGGCATTTTGCAAAGGGCATTCAACAACCCCTCGAGTCCATAGAGAGCCCATTCATTGTGAACGCGGTGCGTCGCTGCCTGGAGCGCAGAGAACATTTGTTCCTGGATGACGCCAGCGTGTTTTATATTGACGCAAAAGGGATTCAGGCCGCTGCTTTTATAGAAAGCAGTGAGCAGCTAAGCGACGTCAACCAAAAATTAATCCAGTTGTTTTTGGCAAACATTGCCATCGGTTTTGAAAACGTAAAGCTATTTGAAGACCTGCGCACTGCCGCTTACAAAGATAGTCTTACCGGATTGGCAAACCGTGCTGAGTTTATCCGTCAGCTCGACAGTGCGCTCGCAGATGGCGAGGACTTTGTGGTCGCAATTACTGATATAAACCATTTTTCAGATGTAAACGATGCGCTCGGGCAGGATGTTGGCAATAAACTGATTCAGGCAGTTGGTAACCACCTCGCAGTGCAATTTCCGCCTCCTTCGTTAGTGGCAAGAATTAGTGCCGATGTATTCGGTATTTTAAGTCGTCCTAAGGGCGTGACCCCGGATAGCATGCGCGATTCCTTTGTGGAACCTTTCACCGTCGATGAGCATCGCATCCCAGTATTAATGACCACCGGCTTTTCTAACAAACATCAGGCCCTGGATGGATTGGACGCTCTGAAACAGGCATATATTGCGTTGAAGAATGCGAAGAATCATCGTATCGAAGCGAATGCTTTTTATCACCCAAGTATGCAGGCGGAAACAGAACGCAGGCTGGATCTGGTACGCAATCTGCGCAGCGATTTCCTTCAGCGTCGTTTGCAGCTGTGGTTCCAGCCTCAGATTGAACTAGGGACGGGACGGCTGGTTGGGGTCGAAGCGTTGCTGCGCTGGCCGCAGGCAGATGGAAGTTTTATAGCGCCAGATATTTTCATTCCGCTCGCTGAGTATTCGGGTTTGATTCTGGATATAGGGCACTGGGTGCTTGAACAAGCCTGCCAGGCGATGAACGAAATAGCGGGTGACGTTTGTGATGACTTTCGAATGGCAGTCAATGTCTCTGTGCCGCAGTTCAGACAGAACAACTTTGCGGGTGAGGTAGCCGAAGTATTGGCCAGACATCAGGTGCCGGCACAACGACTGGAGGTCGAGATTACCGAATCCATCGTTATGGATGATCCGAACCTGGTTGCCCGGGTACTGCAACAACTGAAGGCACAGGGTGTGCGCATTGCAATTGACGATTTTGGAGTCGGCTTTTCTTCTTTAAGTTACGTTCAGCGGTTGCCTTTAGATAAGCTTAAAATTGACCGCGAATTTGTGCGTTCTGCGCATACCCATAGTGGTGCGGTCATAATCGAGACGATTATTAATATGGGTCATCGGCTTGGTCTGCAAACGCTCGCGGAAGGCATTGAAACCGAGGCTCAGGCCGATTACTTCCGCCAGTTGCAGGTCCAGCAGGCGCAGGGGTATCTCTACGCCAAGGCGATGAACCTGGAAGCGTTGAGAGCTTATGTAGCAGCGAACCCATGCGTGTAATACCCCTGTGCAGGCGTAATCACGGGTCGAGGCGCTAGAAGTAGGAGACTACTTCGGTAGCCTCGATGATGTAGCCGGTAACGGCAATATCACTTTCGCTACGATCAACCTTGATAGTACCTTCCACCCAGACGGCGTCATAGGTAGTCGCATAGGGTACGCCTTCGGGAAAACGAACGTGGATAATCTGGTTTGGCGGTGGTGGCGGGACATGAATGCAGGCGCCAAAATAGGGAACCAACAGGAACTCAGTCACACTCCGATCATCACCTTCCAATTGCACGACATAGCCAGGAATACGCACAGTCTGGCCATCCAGCTCTTCTACCACAGGGGCATCTAAATTGGTTTGTACCTGAGCGTCAGGATTCTGTTCGTAGAATGCCCGGCTGCGCACGGCGGGCGGCTGCCAACCTTCAGGCTTGAGATCATTCCATTCGAGGGTGCGAGCGTCATTGGCCAGTGTGACCTGACTGAATGCAGCCAACACGGTTGTCAGCGTTAACAGGGTCGAAATGGACGCGAGTTTTATCATAATTTAATAGTTAATCCGTCTGCCAAAGAATTACGGTAGGCTCGCCATGCAGGCAAGCAGCTAATAACGGTGCCAGCAACTAATACGATAGCCATCCGTTGCCACTCTACCATAGAGGGCCAACTGATGTGGATAACGACCCCAAAGCTGTATTCGATCCAGGGCGCGAGTGCGTATAGAGCAGCATACAACAAGGCAACTCCGACGCCGATGCCTGTCACGGTGAGGACAAAAGCCTCGCTGACCAGAAGACTGAATATGGTGCCGGGGCCTGCGCCCAACGAGCGTAAGACCGCCATTTCGCGGCGGCGTTCCTGCAGGCTCGCCAACAGGGTGGCCAGCATTCCAATCAGTCCGGTCAACAAGACGAAGCCAGAGACGATGGCCAGCACTCGTTCAAACATATTGAGCGTACGCCAGAGTTCCTGCAGGGTGGCGCCGGGCATTAATGCAGTCAGAGGCTCCTGGCCCCAGGTGTTTATCATCCGTTGCATAAAGATGGCACGTGGTTGACTGTGAAGACCAACAAAAAATGCGCTTAAACTGTCAATAGGTTGCTCCGAATCGAGAGCGACCCCATGATTATGGTCATGGTCATGGTCATGGTCATGGTCATGGTCATGGTCATGGTCATGGTCATGGTCATGCTCTGGCTCTTCGTTCTCCTGAGGAACTGATTGTTGACTGAAAGACGGGGGGCTTTGTGGTTCTTCTGCCTGGTGTTCTCCATGCATTGTCGCCAGCCCAACCAGCGGAATGAAAACCGCGTTATCAAGCGGGGTTCCGGTCGGCGCCAGCACACCACTGATCTGAACCGGGTCCTCGTCGTGCTGATGAAAGCTAACACTGCCCGTACCATGCGAGATGACGACCTGGTCGGATAGCTGCAGGCCTTGCTCTCTTGCTACGCGTGCACCGAGCACCGCCTCTGCGGAATGCTCGAAGGGTTGCCCTTCTGCGAACCGTACGGATTGTCGCTGACCATACTGAAAATGCTCAAAAAAGTTGTGGTCGGTTGCGATCACAGGATGGCCGCGGAAGCTATCGCCTAACGCGATCGGAATCGACCACGCCACCTGGTCATGCTCGGCCCAATGTGAATACGCATCCCAGCTCAGGTTGCTGCTTGGGTAGCCGATGTGAAAAACCGAGAACAGCAACAGGTTCACCGGACCACTGCGGGCACCAACTATCAGGTCGGTGCCGGAAATAGTATTGGCGAAGCCAGCCCGAGTTTGCTGGCTGACCCGGTCCACACCGAGCAGTAACATGACACTAATTGCAATGGCGACCACGGTTAATAGCGCATTGGCTTTGCGGCTTAACAGGCTGGCCCAGGCTAATTTAAATAGCTTCATTAAGCCTCCGCTGACTGATTGAGTGCTGACAGCGATAGACTGCGGTCAAACTGACCTGCCAGTTCGGCATCGTGTGAAACAAATAACAAGGTGCTGCCGGCGCGCTCGCACTCTGCAAACAATAGTTTGAGAAAACTCAGGCGGCTGTCAGCGTCCAGTGCGGAGGTCGGCTCATCGGCAATAATCAATTCCGGACTGCCGATTAAGGCGCGGGCTGCGGCAACGCGTTGTTGCTGACCCACACTAAGCTCGCTGGCCCGGCGAGAATGCATCTCATGGCTTATGCCAAGCTGATTGAGCAAACGGGCTGCCTCGTCTTCAGGGCTTATGTTGCGTTGTTGCAGACGTTGACGGCGAACTTTGGAAAACTCACAGGCCAGGGCCACATTGTGAATGCAGTCGAGATAAGGCAACAGATTGAATTGCTGAAAAATATAGCCAATGTGATGGGCGCGGAAATGGTCCCGTTGGCGTGCGGTTAAGGCGGTGATATCGATGTCTTCGATGGCGACAGTGCCGCTTTGAGGACGGTGGATGCCAGCTAACACTGACAGCAAGGTCGATTTACCGCTTCCGCTAGGCCCATACAGAAATACGCGTTCGCCGCGGGCTATTTCAAGTTGGCCGATATCCAGTGTCGGCTCAGCTTGCGCTGGGTAGTGAAAGCGGAGGCCATTAACAACAATGCTGTTCATCACAACTCCGGTGGTAAACGAACAAACCCACCCGCAGTGCCGGTGGGCTTGCTCAACTGGGATTACTTACGAGCGCGGGCAAATGAAGACTTCAATTCTTCTTTTGCTGCTGCGGCATCACTCCAGCCATTTACTTTAACCCACTTGCCTTTTTCCAGCAGTTTGTAGTGTTCGAAGAAATGCTGCACCTGAGCCTTGAACATGTCATCCAGGTCATCGATATCATGGATATCGTCGTAGGCTTTGCTTAATTTACTGATTGGTACCGCGATAACTTTCGCGTCCTCACCAGACTCGTCGCTCATATTAAGTACGCCTACCGGGCGACAGGTAATGACTGAGCCAGCCTGAAGTGGGAATGGCGTCGGTACCAGTACGTCGACCGGGTCCCCATCGAGAGACAAGGTGTCATTAACATAGCCATAGTTAGCAGGGTAAAACATAGGGGCTGTCATGAAGCGGTCAACCCAAAGCGCGCCTGTGTCTTTGTCGACTTCGTATTTGATCGGATCCGCATTGGCTGGGATTTCGATGATCACGTTCACTTCTTCTGGCAGCTTGTCGCCGGCTGGAACATTCTTCAGGCTCATATCGATTCCTTGTTTGGCAGCAACAGGTCACTGTTCTGCATTGTTTATTAAAAGGCATTTCACGGCTGCCTAGTATAACGGTTTGGCGCTTTAGATGGAAAGTTCGACCTTGGTGTTAGGGACGAATTCCCATCTTGATCCTGTGCTAGCCGTCAAAACGCTCACAGGGGACGTCTTTGTGGTACTGCAGGCAGGTTGAAACCTCATTCGCAGATCCCATGATGACGGACACCCGCTGGTGAATATCGGTTGGCTGCAACGACATAATGCGCTCATAGCCTGTGCTGCTGCGTCCCCCCGCCTGTTCCACTAGAAAGCTCATCGGCATGGCTTCGTAGAGCAAGCGTAATTTACATGGCTTCGCTGGGTTGCGGCAGTCGGCCGGGTAGGTAAAAATCCCGCCACGGCATAACAGGCGGTGAACATCGGCAACCATGGCAGCATTCCAGCGCATGTTGAAACGTTTTCCCCGGGGCCCCTCTTCGCCAGCGATTAAATCGCCAATATACTGGCTCATCGGCTTGCTCCAGAAACGCTGATTGGCCATGTTGATGCCAAATTCCTGAGTGTCTTTAACAATGGAAACGTCTTCCACTGTTAACAGAAACTCGCCCACTGTGTGGTCCAGCGTATACATCCGCACACCGCTACCTGTGGTCATCACCAGCATGGTCGACGGGCCGTACAAAATATAACCGGCGGCGACTTGCTCATCACCAGTCTGCAGGAAAAGCTCTTTGCCTTCAGCAGGGTGGTCGGGCACTTCGAGGATGGTGAAAATGGTGCCGACGGAACCGTTAATATCAATATTGGAGCTACCATCAAGCGGGTCGTAGGCAACCAGATATTTAGCGTCTGGGTTGCCTTCAACAATGTCGTCCTCTTCTTCTGAGGCGACCGCACGGACCAGTTGGGTTTCCAGCAGCATGTTTTTGATCAGCTGGTTCGAAACAATATCGAGTTTCTTCTGGGTTTCGCCCTGAATGTTTTCGTCCAGGGTCGAGCCGAGCGTACCGGCCAGACTACCTTGATGTAGACGGTGAGAAATTTCTTTGGCGGCAGTCAGTAAGGTGTTGATCACGGATATCAGGTGAAGTGACACGTGATCTTTATTAAGCACCGGGATGAGACGTTGCATGGTAGTCCTCTGTGTTCGGATGTCATGGGTCTTTGGCGCGCGATAGTGTACCGCAATCGAAGCTGAGATGCTTCTTTTGTCTCCATTGTGGCGGCAAATATATCTATCTCTTTGGCGGTAGCAGGGCGGAAAGTGGTACACTACCCGCGACTTTTTTAGCATACGGTTGAGCTACTTATGCATATTCACATTCTGGGTATCTGCGGAACCTTTATGGGCGGAATCGCCGCGATAGCGCGTCAACTCGGTCATCGGGTGACAGGTTCGGATGCCCACGTGTATCCGCCTATGAGCACCATGTTGGAACAAATGGGGATTGTCATCGGTAGCCTGGACGACGTCGGCCAACTGGATCCCGCCCCGGACCTTGTAATTATCGGTAATGCACTGAGTCGAGGTAATCCTCAGGTCGAAACCGTACTCAACCAAAACATCGCGTACACGTCGGGCCCGCAATGGTTGGGCGAGAATGTGTTGCGCGAAAAATGGGTGCTGGCAGTCGCCGGCACCCATGGCAAAACCACCACCACCAGCATGTTGACTCACATTCTGGAAGAAGCAGGCATGCAGCCAGGCTTTTTAATTGGTGGTGTGGTTGAACGTTTTCAGACCTCGGCACGTTTAACCGACAGTATCTTTTTTGTGATCGAAGCGGATGAATATGACACTGCGTTTTTCGACAAGCGTTCTAAGTTTGTTCATTATCATCCGAATACACTGGCTCTGAATAACCTTGAGTTTGACCATGCCGATATTTTTCCGGATTTGGCAGCGATTCAACGTCAGTTTCACCATGTAGTGCGCACCGTGCCTGGTAAAGGGCAGGTGATTAGCCCACAGGATTCAGCCAGCCTGAATGAGGTTCTGGCACAGGGCTGCTGGAGCGAACAGCAGTACCTCAATGCTCCGAGCGGCTGGCAGATCCGAGACCTGGCCGGCGATGGCAGTGAATTTGAAGTCAGTCTGGCCGGGCAAGCAGTCGGGCAGGTGCATTGGAACCTGCTGGGCGAACACAACCTGCAAAATGCGCTGATGGCGATCGCGGCGGCGCGTCATGCCGGGGTAGAACCTGCTCAGGCTATCGCTTCCCTGGCCAGCTTTACCTCACCGAAGCGCAGGCTGGAGCGGATTTATCAGGACCATCGGGTGACTGTGTTTGATGACTTCGCTCATCATCCCACCGCGATTGCCACAACATTACAGGGTATGCGCGCGCATAGTCAGGCTCAGCATAGCGAGAGCAGGCTGATAGCGGTTGTCGAGCCGCGCTCGAACACCATGCGTGCAGGTGTTCATAAGCACGAGCTGGCACAGGCACTGAGCCTTGCGGACGAGGTATTCATGTATGATAACGGCCAGTTGCAATGGTCAACCGAGGAACTGGCGGCCAACACAGGTGCAAAGTGGCAGATAGAGAGAGATATCGGGGTGTTGGTGACGCAGTTATGTCAGCAGCGCACAGGGCATGTCCATATCGTGTTGATGAGCAACGGCAGCTTCGGTGGCCTGCGTGAAGCCTTATTAAAGGAATTAAAGCATGACTGAATCGTATTCTTATACCAGCCGCCCGGTTGATAATCGGGTGACCCTGGCCATTACCGGTGCGTCCGGAGCGCCTTATGCATTGCGTCTGCTGGAAAACCTGCTGGCGCAGCAGCAACAGGTCCTGTTGTTGATGTCGAGTGCGGCCCGTGTAGTGTTTGCCACAGAAGAAGACATGCAGCTGTCAGCTAACCCGAAAACCATGGCAACCCAGTTGTGTGAGCATTTTAAGGTGAGCCAGGAGCAACTCAGCGTCTACGGCAAAGAAGAATGGTTTTCACCGGTGGCATCGGGCTCTGCGGCACCCAAGCGCATGGTGGTGTGTCCGTGTTCAACCGGGACCTTAGCGGCTATCGCGCATGGCAACAGCGACAACCTGATTGAACGGGCCGCCGACGTGGTGTTAAAAGAGCGAGGCCAGTTGTTGCTGGTGCCACGTGAAATGCCATTCAGCACCATTCATCTGCAAAATATGTTAACGCTGAGTCAGGCTGGAGCCACTATAATGCCCGCCGCCCCTGGCTTTTATCATCAGCCGCAGAGTATTGCCGATCTGATCGACTTTGTGGTGGCGCGTATTCTCGATCATTTACAACTGGAACAGACACTGGTGCCGCGCTGGGGCTACACGCGCAACACTCAACAGGATTCAAAAGGGGAGTAACTGAATGACCAAAGCACTTGAAATCAGTGGTTTGAAAAAGACCTACCGCGGTGGGTTACAAGCGCTCAAGGGCCTCGATCTAACCGTCAATGAAGGCGATTTTTATGCCTTACTGGGACCCAATGGCGCCGGCAAGTCGACCACCATTGGTGTGGTCTCCTCGCTGGTAAATAAAACCGAAGGGTCAGTGAAAGTCTTTGGTTATGATCTTGATAGCCAGCTTGCCGATGTAAAACGCTGTATTGGCCTGGTGCCACAGGAATTTAATTTTAATCAGTTCGAGACGGTGCAGCAGATTGTAGTTAACCAGGCAGGCTACTACGGTGTGTCCCGCACCCTGGCTAAAGAGCGTTCTGAAAAATACCTGACTCAGTTAGGGCTATGGGATAAGCGCAATGATCCGGCGCGGACGTTATCCGGCGGCATGAAACGTCGTCTGATGATTGCCCGGGCTTTACTGCATGAGCCGAAGCTGTTGATTCTGGACGAGCCAACGGCAGGTGTTGATATTGAACTGCGCCGCTCGATGTGGGACTACCTGACGCAGATTAACGGCCAGGGTATTACCATTATTCTCACCACCCATTACCTCGAAGAGGCGGAAACATTGTGCCGTAACATCGGCATCATCGATAAAGGGCGCATTATCGAGAATACCAGTATGAAAGCCCTGTTGAGCAAACTGAATATCGAAACCTTTGTCCTTGATCTCGACCCCTATGACGGGCATCCAACGCTGGACGGCTTTACCATGCGCGAATTAGATAACCATACGCTGGAGGTTGATGTGCCAAAAGAGCGCGGGCTGAATAGAGTATTCGAACAGTTATCGGCGCAAGGATTGAAAGTCCTGTCGATGCGCAATAAAGCCAACCGGCTGGAAGAGTTATTCGTCGATTTAGTTGAACAGGGCCGCAATCAGAAGGAGTCGGTAGAATGAGCAACCCAATGAACCTGACTGCGTTACGCACTATCTGGATTAAAGAATGCACCCGTTTCCTGCGTATTTGGGTGCAGACGCTGGTGCCGCCCGCGATTACTATGACCCTCTATTTCATCATCTTCGGTAACCTGATTGGTCAACGCATCGGTGAAATGGATGGCGTCAGTTACATGGAGTTTATTGTGCCCGGGCTGATCATGATGTCGGTGATCACCAATGCCTACTCCAACGTGGCATCCTCGTTCTTCAGTGCTAAGTTTCAGCGCAATATTGAGGAGATGCTGGTCGCGCCGGTGTCAACGCTGACCATTATTCTTGGTTATGTCGGCGGCGGCGTGGCCCGGTCGCTTATCGTCGCGGTGGTGGTGACTATTGTCGCCAGTTTCTTTGTGCCGTTAAATATTCAGCATTTCTGGCTGATCGTAGTGACGGTGGTACTGACCGCGACGTTATTCGCCTTAGCCGGTTTGATTAATGCGGTGTTTGCTAAAACCTTTGATGATATCTCGATTATCCCGACTTTCGTTCTGACCCCCCTGACGTATCTCGGTGGTGTGTTTTATTCGATTAGTCTGTTGCCAGAGTTCTGGCAGATGGTATCCAAGGCAAACCCCATCATTTATATGGTCAATGCGTTTCGTTATGGGTTCATTGGCGTCTCTGACATCAATGCCTATGTCGCCCTGGGTGTATTGGTGTTGTTCAATATCGCCTTTGGTGCACTAGCTTGGGTCCTGCTGAACCGCGGTATTGGTATTCGTAGCTGATGGAGTACCAATCACGCGGTATAGATACCAATCAGACGGGTATTCATGAGGATCTCGATAAGACCGTCCACAAATACCTCAGTACTGAGTTTCAGAAGCCTGTTGCCGAGCATAGCAAAGCCACTTTTGAGCAGGTACAGACAGTGGTAGACCGCTGGCAGGGGCCTTTGATCCTGGACTCCTGCTGCGGTGTGGGCGAAAGCACGCTGGCTCTGAGTCAGCGTCATCCCGAGGCGCTTGTGGTTGGCATTGACAAGTCGGCCCATCGGCTGGGGAAAAACACCGCTTACGGCGACAGCAATGAGCGTTGCCTGCTAGTGCGTGCTGATCTGAATGATTTCTGGCGCCAGGCAGTCGATGCTAACTGGCAGCTGAGTCATCATTATATTTTGTATCCGAACCCCTGGCCGAAGCAAAAACATCTGCAGCGCCGCTGGCACGGGGGGCCGTTATTTCCGTCGATTATCGCCCTAGGCGGACAACTTGAGCTGCGCAGTAACTGGCGCCTGTATCTTGAAGAATTCGCCCGCGCGCTGGAGATTTCCGGCCAGGCCAGCAGTGTCACTGAACTGGCCGCGGATTCGGTTCCCATTACGCCTTTTGAACGCAAATATCAGGCGACTCAGCAAGCGCTCTGGCAGTTACAAAGCAAGTTGTGCTAAAGTCTGCGCCCACAATATTGTGCTAGGAAAGTGCAAGGAGAATGCATTTGAGCAAGCAGCCCACGGCTGACGTCAGTCTCGACGCCTTGTATCGGATTTTTACAATCCCTGAGGCACCGGAATCGACACTCGGTAAAATTGAACGCCACCTGTCAGAAAATCTGGCGGGCTTTTTGAGTGCGCACATTGTTGCCAAAGAAAAGCCGTTGCACGAGATCGAAGAAGACTTCGCCGATAGCGCTATTCCGGAGCAACCGAGCTTTGTTTCAGAGCACACTGACGAACTGCTGAACAAGCTGGTCGCGCATTCGGTACACACCGCGTCGCCACGCTTTATTGGCCATATGACCTCGGCATTACCTTATTTCCTGTTGCCTTTGGCCAAGCTGATGGTCGGTTTAAACCAGAATCTGGTGAAAATCGAAACCTCAAAAGCATTTACGCCGCTGGAGCGTCAGGTGTTAGGGATGATGCACCATCTGGTCTATGGTCAGGAAGGCGAGTTTTATCAGCACTGGATGCATAGTGCTGAGCATTCTTTAGGGGCTTTCTGTTCCGGTGGTACGGTGGCTAATATCACTGCGCTCTGGGTCGCGCGCAATAAATTGTTTGCCGCCACAGATGGTTTCGCCGGCGTAGCCAGTGAAGGACTCGCCGCAGGCTTGGCACATTACGGCTATAAGCGTGCTTGTGTGCTGGTCTCAGAACGCGGCCATTATTCGCTGTCAAAAGCAGCCGATGTGTTGGGTATTGGACGCTCCAATCTGGTCGCCGTGGCCACTGACCACAACAACCGTATTCGGGTCGATGCGTTGCGCGAACAGTGCGCTAAAGTGGCCGCTGAAGGTGGTCGGGTGATGGCTATTGTTGGCATCGCGGGTACTACTGAAACCGGCCATATTGACCCCCTGGCAGACATTGCTGAGGTTGCCGCGGAAGTGGACGCCCACTTTCATGTCGATGCGGCCTGGGGTGGTGCGACCTTATTATCGGACACTCATCGCCACCTGCTGCAGGGCATTGAGCAAGCGGACAGTGTTACTATTGATGCGCACAAACAGATGTATGTCCCGATGGGCGCTGGTATGGTGCTGTTTAAAGACCCGTCACTGGTGCACGCCATTGAACATCATGCGGAATACGTGATTCGCCGTGGCTCAAAAGATTTAGGTAGTCATACCATGGAAGGCTCGCGGCCGGGTATGGCGATGCTGGTCTATTCAGCACTGCATGTGATGGGACGTAAAGGCTATCAGCTATTAATCGACCAGAGTATTGATAAAGCGAACAACTTTGCCGGGCTGATTAGCCAGCAGGACGACTTTGAAGTCATTACAGAACCGCAGTTGTGCCTGCTTACTTATCGCTACGTGCCAGCGCCGATCAAAGCGGCGTTAGAGAACGCTGACGATGCGCAGAAACGCCGTGTTACGCCGCTACTGAATCAGTTGACCAAGCATATTCAGAAAAGTCAGCGTGAAAGCGGTAACAGTTTTGTCTCGCGGACTAAATTAACACCGATGCAGTACGCCAAAGAGCCGACCACCGTGTTTCGCACCGTGCTGGCGAACCCGTTAACGACCATGGATATGCTGGCAGAGATCCTGCAGGAGCAGCGTGAAATCGCGAACAGCGCCATTCACACGCAGCGCGCCCTGTTTGCTGAAGCAAGAGCCTGTGGATTACTGAACGACTAACCTGGCTGGCACGGCCGGCCAGGTGTGCTGTATGGACTAAGCGCGATCGACTTCAAGATTATCGATCAGGCGCGTAGTACCGAGCGATGCCGCTGCCAGGATCACCAGGCTGTCTGCGGCGTCCTCTGCTTGGGCCGGGCTGAGGTCAGCCTGACGGCGAATACTGAAGTATTCTGGCTCCAGGCCAGCGGCCGCTATTCGCCCTAATGCCTCCTGCTCTACTTGGGTAATTCCCGCCCCGTTCTGCAACTGCCCTGCGGCGGTTTGAAGCTGTTGGTAAATAGCGGCAGCAGCTTGTTTTTGCTGATCACTTAAATAGCCATTACGCGAGCTTTTCGCCAGCCCCGACGCTTCACGCTCAGTGTCGACGCCAATCACCTCGACCGCCAGCGATAAATCCTCAACCATGGTCCGGATGACGCGTAGCTGCTGATAGTCCTTTTTACCAAACACCGCGATGTCCGGCTGCACCATATTAAAAAGCTTACAGACGATAGTGGCTACACCACGAAAATGGCCGGGTCTTTTTTCACCGCACAGCATATCTGAAAGCTGGGGCACCTCGACATAGGTTTGAGCGTTTAGGCCGCGCGGATAAATAGTCCCGGTCGACGGGGTAAAAACCGCATCCACGCCCAGTTCGGCAAGTGCCTGCATGTCAGCAGCCAGTGTTCTGGGGTAACTATCCAGATCTTCATTGGCGCCAAACTGCATTGGGTTCACGTAAATGCTCACAATCACTGCATCCGCGTGCTGCTGGGCTTTCCGCACCAGCTTGAGATGGCCGCTGTGGAGATTGCCCATGGTCGGAACCAGGGCAACTTTCTTCTGTTGCTGCCGCCGTTGCTGACGCCAGTTGCGTAATTCAGGCAGGGCAGTGATTTGAAGGATCGGAAGATGGTCCGGCATAGAAAATTCGCTTAGTCGAAACTGTGTTCAGGCCCGGGGAAGGCGCCCGTGGTTACATCGTCAATAAAGGTCTGTACCGCGCCTTCAATACTGCCGCTGTCGGCGAGAAAGTTTTTTACAAATTTCGGCAGGTAGTCACTGTTGAGACCAAGCATGTCGTGCATTACCAGAATTTGACCATCGGTATTTTTGCCCGCGCCGATGCCAATCACCGGCATCTCGACAGCCTGCGCAACGCGTTCGCCAAGTGCGGTCGGAATGCACTCTACCACCAATAACTGCGCGCCCGCGTGCTCTAAGCCCTTGGCGTGGCTAATCAACGTGTTTGCCTGCTCGTCATCGCGGCCCTGAACTTTGTAACCGCCTAAAACATTAACAGACTGGGGTAGCAGACCAAGATGCGCGCAAACAGGCACACCTCGGGTGGTCAATGCGTTAACGGTGTCGAACAACCACTCGCCGCCCTCCAGCTTGACCATGTTGGCACCAGCCTGCATCAGGACTGCTGCATGCTCACAGGCTTGCTCAGGGCTGCTATAGGTCATGAACGGCATATCGGCAATGATAAAAGATTCAGGCGCACCACGGCGGACACAGCGCGTGTGGTAGGCAATATCATCGTTGGTAACTGGCACCGTACTGTCGTGACCTTGCAGCACATTGCCCAGGGAGTCGCCAACCAGCATGACATCGACACCTAGTTTGGCGAAAAGGCGGGCAAAGGTCGCATCATAGGCGGTCAGTGCGGTGATTTTCTGCTGGTTGAGTTTTTTCTTACGCAGTTGTGCAATAGATATGTTGGCCATGGGCTTACCTGTTTATCCGAAACGGAGATCAGCTTTGCATTGTAACGGGTGGCGCAATTTTATCTAGTCCATTGAGCGGGATTTGCTGAGCCAGGGCGGCAACCTGCTTGCCATTCGGCAGCACCAACTGAGGAGCGATTTCAGCCAGCGGCACCAGTACAAATTCACGCGACTCAAGACCCGGATGGGGGATGCTCAGATCCGGTGCTGTGATACATAGCGTGTCATAGAGTAGGATATCAATATCCAGCGTACGCGGGCCCCAGTGCTGGCCACGAACGCGTCCTGCCGCGTTTTCGATAGCCTGGGTGGCACTCAGTAATTGAGTCGGGGTGAGATTTGTTGCCACGGCTACCACGGCATTGACGTAGTCGGGTTGGTCTTGGGGGCCCATCGGCTTACTCGCATACAGAGACGAACAGACAATACTATTCATCTCGTTGTGCTGGGCCAGCTGTTGCAGTGCAAAGTGCAGCTGAGCCTGAGGGTCATTAAGATTGGCCCCCAGGCCTAGGTAGGCCAGCGCCATGTTAACTATCCTGAGGTTTGTCTGCAGGTTTACGACGTCGCGGACGACGGCGGCGCTTAGGCGCGTCTTCGGCATTCCTTGCACCAGGCCCACGAGCCTGACGTGTCGGTGCGCCACCGACCTCTTTACCTTTCTGAAATTCAGTCCAGAACTGACCCAGCGAGGCAAGTTCCGCGTCCCCTTCGATACGGCTACGCAGTAACAGGAAGTCGTAACCTGCGCGGAATTTGGGGTGGGTAAGCAGCCGTTCGGCCTTGCGTGGCTGCGTTTGTTGCAACCGATGTTGCAACGCCCAGATGTCACGAGCGGGCAAACTAAAACGTTTAGGGATGGCAATACTGCGCGATTGCTTCGCAACAACGTCCGCTGCGGCAATTTGCAACGCGTCGTACTCTGCCAGACCACCTTCCTGAGCAAGCTGCTCCGCATGGGCATTGACCGGGTACCACAAAAGCGCAGCAAACAAGTACGCCGGGGTGACCCCTTTGCCTCCGTTGATACGTGTATCGGTGTCCTTGAATAGCTGATGGACCATACGGTACTCAAAGCTGTCCGCATTTTTCAGCGCGCTTTTTAATTGCGGGACGAAGTACCCGAACAAACCGTATTCATACAGACCGAGGAAGTTCGCTTCCGCTTTTCCATGCAGAAATAGTTTAAGAAACTCTTCAAACAAACGGGCCGGCGGAATGTTGTCGAGCAAGTGAGCCAGTTTGGCAATAGGCACACGGCTGCTGTCTTCGATACGAAGGCCAAGCTTAGTCGCGAAGCGAATAGCCCGGAGCATGCGCACCGGGTCTTCACGATAGCGGGTCTCAGGGTCACCGATCAGTCTTAACACACCGGCTTCCAGGTCTTTTACCCCGTTAGCAAAATCATAAATTGCGAAATCGGCGATGGAGTAATACATCGCATTGACGGTGAAATCACGGCGCTGGGCATCTTCTTCAATGCTTCCGTAGACGTTATCACGCAGCAACAAACCTTCTTTACTTTGTTTACTATGCCCTTTGGGACTGCTTTCATCCTCGTCTGGATGGTGGCCACGGAAAGTAGCGACTTCGATGACATCGCGGCCAAAGACGACATGGGCGAGGCGGAAGCGGCGACCGATCAGGCGGCAGTTGCTGAACAGGGATTTGATCTGCTCCGGACTGGCGTTGGTGGCGACGTCGAAATCTTTTGGCTCAAGGCCCAGTAATAAGTCGCGCACACAGCCACCTACCAGGTAGGCATCAAAACCACCCTTGTGTAGTCGATACAGCACTTTCAGCGCGTTCTCTGAGACCTGAGCGCGGGAAATATTGTGCTTATCACGAGGAATCACAATGGGTTGGCTTAATGTTGAACGGCCTGGAGCCGATGCTTGGGAAGGCAGTACCTGACGAGCAAACTGCACGATTCGCTTAATAATGGCTGAACTCCGGATCATACTAAGTTAGGAAATTGGCGCCGATGATATACCAAGTTGACAAAAATGAGAATCAAACGGTGAAATTTTCAACATGGGACGGCCATTTAGCTTGCGCCCAGTCCAGTTGTAATTCGACAGCTGCGCCCTCTAAATCGGTTGGTAAGTGCATACCCAGAAAGCCAATGGCACGGGTCAGATTGGCTGCGGCCTGGTTATTGTCAATGGCTGGCGCGTGATTCTGTTTACTGAGTTTGCGCCCGTCCGAACCTAGCACTAACGGCAGGTGAGCAAGCCGTGGCAGATTTACTGGGCGTTGCTGAACCTGATTTAATGCTTGCCACAGGGTCAGTTGCCAGGCGGTCGGGGTTAGTAGGTCGCTTCCCCGCACGATTTCGGTGATCCCTTGTTCGCGGTCGTCACTGACCACGGCAAGCTGATAGGCCCAGAGTCCATCCCGACGACGCAGGACGAAGTCTTCTCCTGCCCAGTCCGCTTGCACCGTGACAGCACCATGAAAACGGTCGTTCAAGGTGGTAACCGGGTTTCGGTTGAAAAAGCGCAACGCATTCTGCTCGAAAGCTAAGCCGCGACTGCGGCAAAAGCCGGTGTAGTAGGGCGCGCGGGCTTTAATTTGTTTGCGGGTGCAGTCACAAGCATAGAGCAGACCTGCACTATGCAAGTCATCCAGATGACTTTGGTAAAGCGCATGTTGCTGGCTTTGGTAGCGAACGGGGCCGTCCCAATGCAGACCGTGAGCCTCCAGTTGGGAGAGAATCACAGCATCCGCTCCAGGCACTTCCCGCGGCGGATCAATGTCTTCGATTCGAACCAGCCACTGCCCGCCAGCGGCGCGGGCGTCCAGGTAACTGCCCAGAGCAGCAATTAAAGAGCCCGCATGAAGCGGGCCCGAAGGCGAGGGCGCAAAACGACCCCGATAGCTGGTATCACTGTTTGAAGAGACCATAGTGGCAGTCTCCACGCTGCTCGCTTTAGAAAAAAGTGGCTTATGCGCCTCTCATTTGCTTCTCGCGAATTTCGGCCAGGCTTTTGCAGTCAATGCAAAGGTCGGCAGTCGGGCGAGCTTCCAAACGCTGAATACCGATTTCGATGCCGCATGAATCACAATAGCCGAAATCGTCACGCTCAATGGCTTCCAGCGTCTTTTCAATTTTCTTAATCAATTTGCGCTCGCGGTCGCGGGTACGCAACTCGATTGCGAACTCTTCTTCTTGCGCTGCACGGTCGACAGGATCAGCGTGATTATTCGCTTCTTCCTTGAGATGACCAACGGTGCGGTCGACTTCTTCCCGCAACTGATTACGCCATGTTTCCAGAATTTTACGGAAATGGTTACGTTGCGCCTCATTCATGTACTCTTCACCAGTTTCTTCCTGGTAAGGCTGTAAGCCCGCTTGCGCAATAATACCGTGCGCTTTTCGTTCCTTTGTGGCGGCCATAGTGTTCTCCTCTGTGAGGCAATGCATCTGTGCTAAAAAAAGTCGGACATGTATACCAGAATACCAAATCGGGTGCAATTGAAAGCACCACTCCCTTATATAGGTCCGATTTGTGGCAATTCAACTGTCATGGGTTCACCAGGTTCGATTCCTTGCGCACTGATTTGACAACTAAGTGCATACAGTTCAACGCCATGTTGTTGGGCTTGAATACAGAGTTGTGCATAAAGAGGATCAATATGTGCTGCCGGCTTTACTTTGTTAATGCCACTATGGCCGACCACAAAAAGCAGGGCGGCACGATACCCGGCTGCAACCATGGCTTGTAATTCGCGCAGGTGTTTTTGCCCGCGGGTGGTCACCGCATCTGGAAAATACCCGCATCCGTGCTCGTTCAGGGTGACGCTCTTTACTTCGATAAAGCAGTCCGCTTTGCCGTCTTGGTGCTGTTCGAGAAATAAATCAACACGACTACGCTCTTCCCCATAGCGAACTTCACGGCGCAAACTCTGATAGCCGGTTAATTGAGGAAGACAGTTCTGTTGAATCGCTTGCTCAGCGATCTGGTTTGCGCGTTGCGTATTAATAACGATGAAGTCGTTGTCTGGGGTCCGGCTTAGTTCCCAGGTGTTGGGGTACTTTCGTTTGGCATTATCCGATGTGCTGTACCAGACTTCATAACCAGGTTCAGCACAGCCCGTCATTGCACCGGTATTGGGGCAGTGGATGGTCAGGCGTTGACCGTCTTCAGTTATCACATCGGCAAGAAACCGTTTATAACGACGCTCAAGCGTTGCGCGTTGTAGGGCGGGTTGAAATTGCATTATCGGTCACTTTGTAGTGTAGTGTTGAGTTATTTCGTTGCCTCATGCCAGTTTCGGATCGACGATGAGGCCAAAGCAACATACTTGGAGAACAAAACTATGTCTAGCGCAGTACAAGTACGTTTAACCACAGAGGGTTTGCCTGCCGCGTATAAAGGGCAGGGTGGCAGCTTTTTTAATGAACAGGGCTTTGCGATTGTCGCCGAGCAGGACGAAGGCCAGATGCTGCGTAGTATTCAGCAGGCTGGGCGCAAATTAGATCAGGCCGGCGTGGGTACCATTGAAGCGACCGGGCAAGGCTGGACGCTGGAGCGTCAGTGGGCGCTGGCTCAAGGGTTTGTCGACCCGAAAAAGCGCAATGAAATTCGCTGGTCGACTGATGACGTGGGCGTCGCCGAGCAACTTCAGGCGATGTATGACACGGTTGCCTGGGCCCGCGAACTGGTCAATTTACCGCCGCAGGATATTTACCCTGAATCACTGTGTACCCGGGTTATTGATAAATTGAAAAGCATCGGTGGCGACGCGGTCAGCTATCGCTTGCTGCGCGAAGAAGAATTGCTGGCCGATGGCTGGATGGGAATTCACACAGTTGGCCGTGCCAGCATGCATAGACCGACCATGCTTCAGCTTGATTTCAACCCAACAGGTGATGCCGATGCCGAAGTGGATACTGCTTTAATTGGTAAAGGTATTACCTTTGATAGCGGCGGTTATAGCATCAAACCAAGCGAAGGTATGATCGCGATGAAATGCGACATGGGTGGAGCGGCGACGGTTGCTGGCGCACTGGCACTGGCGATTCAACGAGGCCTGAAAAAGCGGGTTAAATTGATTTTGTGCTGTGCAGAAAACCTGATTGACGGCACCGCGTATAAACTAGGCGATATTATTACCTATAAAAATGGCCAAACCGTCGAAATCTTCAATACCGATGCTGAAGGGCGGCTGGTGTTAGCGGACGGCCTGCTGGCAGCGGGAGAGATGGGCGCAAAACGCATTATTGATGCGGCGACCTTGACCGGGGCGGCGCAGGTCGCGGTTGGTCAGGAATACAACGCCTTGTTTGCCGTAGATGACGCCTATGCCAGCCGGGCACTGCAGGCGGCGAGCGCGGAGAACGAACTGCTTTGGCGGTTACCATTAGCGCCGTGGCATAAAGATCAGTGCCCGTCTAACTTTGCCGATACCGCGAACAGTCGTCCGGTCAAGGGCGGCGGTGCAGGTGGCGCCAGTAATGCGGCGGGTTTCCTGCTGCGTTTTGCGCCGAACGACGGAGCCAACTGGTTGCACTTTGATTTAGCAGCGGCGTACCGCAAAGAAGGTGAAAAACTATTCAACGCAGGCGCCACCGGTTTGGGTATACGCACCATTGCCCGCACCTTGCTGGATGACTGAGTAGCTCAGTAACTTACAAAATATTTAAGCAAACGCCACGCTGGAACCATCCAGCGTGGCGTTTTTTATGGCAAAATAGCGCTATGCAACAAGCCCCGTTACCTGTGTTATCAATTCTTCCCCAACTGAGCACTCTGTTGAGTGAACAGGCCGTTGTGCTGCAGGCCCCGCCGGGTGCCGGTAAATCGACCGCACTGCCGTTGCATCTGTTACAGCAAAACCCGCAGCAGCGCTGGTTACTGGTGCAGCCAAGACGGATAGCAGCGCTTAGTATTGCGACCTATCTTGCCGCTCAGTTGGGTGAGCCAGTAGGGCAACAAATCGGTTACCAGATCCGGCAGCAGGGCAAGCACAGTAAAGCGACCCGGTTACTGGTGGTGACTGAAGGCATTCTGACCCGCATGTTACAGCAGGATCCGACGCTTGAGGCATACCACGGGGTTATCTTCGATGAGTTTCACGAGCGCAACCTGCAAAGCGATCTGGGGCTGGCACTGCTTCTTGAAAGTAGACAATTACGACCGGCCTTAAATCTGTTGGTGATGTCTGCCACCTTGCCCGCACAGGCATTGGCGGACTGGCTGGCTGAACATGAAACCCCGGCTGCCGTGCTGCAAAGTGAAGGTCGTCAGTACGATATTTCGATCAGTTACCAGGCGCCGTCGCGGGAGCAGAACTACCTCGATAAAACAGCGCAGGTCATTCGTCAGGTGGTTGCAGAAGGTGCTCAGGGTACATTGGTCTTTGTGCCGGGGCAGGGTGAAATCCGCCATTTGCAGAACCTGCTCGGTGACCTCAACGGGGCCCGTGTGGTGCCATTGCACGGGTCGCTCAATGTGCAGCAGCAACAAGCGGCACTAGCAGCTGAGGGCCAGCCGAGGGTTATTTTGGCGACCAACATTGCAGAGACAAGTTTGACCATTGAGGGGATTGATACGGTTATCGATACTGGCCGCGAACGGCAGGCGGTGTATCGACCCAAATACCAGGCTACTGAATTAGTAACCAAACGAATTGCCCGTGCAGCTGCAGTGCAACGTGCGGGACGTGCTGGCCGTACTGGCCCGGGGCAGTGTATTCGTATTTATCAGCCGAGTGACTTGCAGGCGATGGCCGAGTATCGGCCGGCCGATGTAGAACAACAGGATCTGAGCGATCTGGTATTGCAGGTTGCGGTGTGGGGAAGCCAGGTCGACGACATGGCATGGTTTACCGCGCCGAACCAGGGACACCTGGACAGC
This sequence comes from Aliidiomarina soli, assembly GCF_003986975.1. Classification (GTDB taxonomy): domain Bacteria; phylum Pseudomonadota; class Gammaproteobacteria; order Enterobacterales; family Alteromonadaceae; genus Aliidiomarina; species Aliidiomarina soli. Next base: position 25,739 of record NZ_PIPO01000005.1, read on the forward strand.
GCTCGTCAACAGCTGCAACGGCAAGGATTATTGTGCGGGCAACAAGCAACAGCTGAAGGCCACGCGGTGGCTGAATTCGCGACTGATACGGCCAATGCCAGCCTGTTGTTTAAGGTTCAGAATCAGACAGCTGCAACGCGCAGTACCGCTGCTCTTTTGGTCGCGAACCAGGAAGAGCAGGAGGCGAGCAACCTCAATCTGGTTGATGCACTCGAAACCATCCTGCAACAGCCGGCCAATTACCCGCGTACTCATCGTCGCTATGCTAAATGGTGCCGCAGTTTAAATACAAAGCCCATCCAACATATTGATGCAGTGGTCTTAGCGGAGTGTGTGTTTGCGTATCAACCGCTCGGGCTGGCGCGACGTCGGCTGCACAGCGATCTATTCCAACTGGCCAGTGGCGCTGGTGTGGAATGGGCTGAACCACGTCAGGCGACCAGCTTTAAAGAGGTCGACTGGCTATTGGTCACGGACGTCTCGTTTCACCAGGCACGCAATAATGGCGTTATTCGCCAATGCCTGCCGCTGACGCAAACTCAGCTCGACGGGTTTCTGCGCGGCGCTGGTGAGCAAGGAACTGAAACAGCCACGGAACTGAGCTGGCGTGGTGAACGGGGCGGCTTGTATGTAGAGCAGGTCACCCGCTTTGGTGCATTGGAATTAATGCGTAAACCACTCCAACAGTCACCGTCTGCGCAACAATGGCTCAATGCATTGCTGGATCAGGTAAGAAACCAGGGGCTCGAGTACCTGAACTGGGACGACGTCAGCGAGCAAACCTTGCGTCGGCTGCAGCTATTCACTGGTTTGCAGGGTGACAGCAATGCATATAGCAGTGCTGAGTTGCTGGCAACCCTCGAGGTTTGGGCGGCGCCGTACTGGAATGCCATACGCAGTCGACAGCAGTTGCAGGCCTGGGTGCCGGCGCAGGCCTTGTTAAACACACTCGACTACGCCGCCCAACAACGTTTACAGACCCAGTTACCAACTGATTGGCAGGCGCCAAGTGGCCGCCGTCACCGGATTTCCTATCAAGCCGATGGCAGCGCCCTGGTCAGCCTCAAATTACAGGAGGTATTCGGACTCTCTGAATCGCCTCAACTGGCGGATGGCAGTATGACCCTTTGTTTTGATTTATTGTCGCCTGCAGCCCGCCCGTTAGCCCGAACCACGGATCTGGCTACCTTCTGGCAGGGAGCATATCAGCAAGTGCGCAAAGAAATGCGCGGGCGTTATCCAAAACATCCATGGCCAGAAAATCCAGCGGTTGCCACCGCTACTCACCTCACAAAAAAGGCTCTGCATGGCAGCTAAAGGTAATACGAAAAAGGCACCCAAATGGCAACTGTCAATGCGCACCGTAGCCTGGTTACTGGTTAAGCTGGCACTGGCGGGCTCAATTCTGTTGCTGTTTTATGCGGTGTATCTGGATGGCGTGGTCAGTGAACGCTTTGAGCAAAATCGCTACCAGGCGCCGGCGTTATTGTATAGTCGGGCGCTGAATCTTACCCCGGGTAGTCTGACCCGCCAACGCGTGGAAGCCGAGCTGCGTGCCCTGGAATACAGCAGCTCGCCAGGAGCGCGTGACCAAGGTGAATACAACGCCCGCGACAACGCAATTTTGCTCCATCGGCGCGCATTTGACTTTGCTGATGGCTTTGAACCTAGTCAGCGTTTACTGCTGCAGTTCGATGGATCCCGGTTGACCGATGTGTTGGCCTGGCCGTCTCAGCAGCCACTTGAACAAGCCCGGCTGGAGCCGCAACTGATTGGTCGCTTTGCCGCTGACAGTGGTGAAGACAGATTGCTGGTTAGCCTTGAGGAAGTACCTCAGTTAATGCAGGACACCTTGCTGCTGGTGGAGGATCAGGACTTTTATTCCCATCTCGGCGTCAAACCCACCGCCATTATCCGTGCTGCCATGGCGAATTTGGCTGCGGGACGGACGGTACAGGGAGGCAGTACCCTGACCCAGCAACTGGTCAAAAACATGTACTTAAGCCGGGCTCAGAACCTCAGTCGAAAGTTCAAGGAAGCCTTGATGGCGTTGAGCCTGGACTACCGCTTTAGTAAAGACGAAATCCTTGAAGCCTATTTTAATGAGGTCTACTTTGGCCAGGATCGGGGGCATGCTATTCACGGTGTCGGGCTGGCTTCGCAGTACTTTTTCGGCAAAGCAGTTGAGGATTTGAGCGCTGCTGAAATTGCGTTGCTGGTCGGAATGGTTAAAGGACCAAGTCTGTATGACCCGCGACGCAGGCCCGAGAATGCGATAAAGCGACGTGAAGTCGTATTGCGACTGATGTACGAAAAACAGTTAATTTCCCAGGTCCACTATCTGGCAGCATTGGATGCACCGCTACTGCGTCGTGAAAGCTCGCGCCTAGTGCTCGGCGACCGACCTGATTATGTCGACCTGGTGCAACGCGAACTACGTCAGTTGGTTCCTGGTCGCGAGTGGCAACAAACCGGTTTGCGAGTGTTTACTCACCTCGACCCCTATCTGCAGTCGCAGGCAGAGCAAGCACTTCAGCGTCGTGGCGGGCGGGTTGATGTCGCCGAGTTGGAAGGCGCTATTGTGGTCAGTGACCATCAACAAGGCGTGATTCGGGCATTGGCAGGCACTGCTGGTGACACCACCGGCGGTTTCAACCGTGCGCTTGACGCAAAGCGGCCGATTGGCTCTTTAATTAAGCCTTTTACCTACACCCTGGCGTTGGAAGATCCCGCTTCCTATCGGCTCGAAACCCTGATCGATGACAGTCCGTTAACCTTGATAGATGAACGTGACCGGGAATGGACGCCACGCAACTTTGATGGCGAGTTTAAAGGGCCGGTGACGCTTTATCAGAGTTATATAGAGTCTCGTAACGTGCCGGCTATCCGCGTCGGTATGGATATAGGAGTGGAGCAAGTCAGGGAGCGGCTTTACAATGCAGGCTTTGCCACCCGTACCCATGCGTATCCGTCACTGCTGTTAGGTGCGGTGGACATGTCCCCTGTCGAGGTTAGCCAGATCTACAGTGTGCTGGCGAATCGTGGTGAACAACAGCGACTAACCAGTATTGAAGCCGTTTCTACTCACTGGGGCCAACAGCTATACCGACAGCAACGACGTGCACAGCGGGTTTTTACCGAAACCAGCGCCTACCTGAATACCTTTGCGTTACAAGGGGTGGCGCAGGAAGGCACTGCCCGCGCGTTAACCACCCTTGTCGGTGAAACAGGACTTGCCGGCAAAACGGGTTCGACCAATGAGCTGCGTGACAGCTGGTTTGTTTCCTTCGACGACCGTTTATTAACCACGGTCTGGTTAGGCCGGGATGACAATCAGCCCATCGGCTTAACCGGCAGTAATGGTGCCTTGTTGGTCGCTGCTGATCTGTGGAACCAGACAGGTGTTGAGCCACTGCAGAGAGCCCAGCCGGCGACACTTAGCAGCGGAGCATTCGACCGTCTTAGTGGCCTGCCAGTGGGCCTGGAATGCGCCGCAGCGTTGCGTCTGCCTAGTCATCAATACCGTGAGCCGGCTAATGGCCGTTGTGCAGGTACTGAAGACGATGACGAAGATGATGAACCTAACTGGCTGCAGCGCCTGTTCGGTGGCTAACTGACTGGTATAAAAAAAGGGCCGCTTTATGCGGCCCTTGCTGTGTATGACGTGCTTACCATCAGATACTGACCCGTTTGTACTCACGGTACGCAGGACGCCAGAAATTTGCATCGATGCGTTCCTGCAGCAGTTCATCAGGCACTTCAAGTGCATGACCCTGCTCCTGGGCAACTTTGCCAACAGCAAAAGCAATACGCTTGCTGAGGTCACTGATACTGGTAATCGGCGGCAGTAAATCGGTTCCGGTTTCCTGCACCGCGGGTGATGACTCGGCCAGCATCTGACTCGCCGCCATCAGCATCTCATTGGTGATGCGGTTGGCACGCGCGGCCAGAACGCCAAGGCCAATACCGGGGAAAATATAGCTGTTGTTGCACTGGGCAATGGGGTAATAACGGTCTTCATACACGACGGGTGCAAAGGGGCTACCGGTGGCAACAATGGCCTCGCCACGAGTCCATTCGATGACCTGCTCCGGTGTCGCTTCGACATTACGTGACGGATTCGATAATGGGAAAATAATCGGCCGGGCGCAGCTTTGATGCATCGCCTGAATCACTTGCTCGGTGAATAAGCCGCGCTGACCGGAAACGCCAATCAGGACTGTCGGTTCAGCGCAGTACATCACATCGAGCAACGACGGATAGTCGCCGGCAAACTGCCACTCACCAATGGTTTTGTCGGATTGGACCAATGCCTGCTGGAAATCGCGCAGTCCTTGCATGCCATTCACCAGTAAGCCATAGCGATCGACCATGTACACTTGTGAACGCGCCTGAGCATCGCTGATACCTTCTGCGATCATCTGATCAATAATCTGCTCGGCGATACCGCAGCCGGCGGAGCCTGCGCCGACAAAAACGATCTTTTGCTCACTCAGCTTTTGATTTTTGACTTTACAGGCAGCCAGTAGGGTGCCGACGGTAACCGCTGCGGTGCCCTGAATGTCGTCGTTAAAACAACAGATTTCATCACGGTAGCGGTTTAGAATCGGCATCGCATTGGGTTGGGCGAAATCCTCAAACTGGATCATTGCGTCTGGCCAGCGCCGCTGCAGTGAGCGAATAAAGGTCTCGACGAACTCATCATACTCTTTGCCGCGAATACGTTTATGCCGGGCCCCCATGTACATGGGGTCGTTGAGTAGCTTCTCGTTGTCGGTGCCCACATCGAGCATGATAGGTAAGGTGTAAGCCGGACTGATGCCGCCACAGGCGGTATACAGCGAGAGCTTACCAATCGGGATCCCCATCCCGCCGATGCCCTGGTCGCCTAGTCCCAGAATACGTTCGCCGTCGGTCACGACAATGACTTTAACCCGGCGCTTGGTCGCATTGCGCAGGATATCGTCCATTTGCTCGCGCTCTGCGTAGGACAGGAATAAGCCCCGTGAACTGCGGTAAATATCAGAGAACTGCTCACAGGCATCGCCAACCGTCGGGGTGTAAATAATCGGCATCATCTCTTCGAGGTGATCGACCAGCAAACGATAAAATACGGTTTCGTTATTATCCTGAATAGCGCGCAAATAAATATGCTTGTTCATCGGCGTTTCAAAGCTTGAGTACTGCATGTACGCACGCCGAACCTGTTCTTCGATGGTTTCATAGCGCGGCGGCAATAAGCCGGTCAGGTTAAAAGCAATGCGCTCTTCACGGCTAAAGGCACTGCCTTTATTCAATAAAGGTGTCTCCAGCAGGGAAGGACCAGCATGAGGGATATACAGTGGGTGTTCGACTTTCTTTTCGGCCATGAAATACCTTTCGACGACTAAACAAGGGTAGAATATGCCGCCCGATGATAGGTCGCCCTTGCGCAGGACGCAAGCAGACCAGTCGGGCGGGCACTAACGCCAGGCTTATTTATTCAGCGCGGCGAAGGACTCGCGAGCAGCCTGAATGGTTTGTTCGATGTCAGCATCGCTGTGCAGCATCGACATAAAACCGGTTTCAAAGGCACTTGGCGCGAGATACACACCACGTTTCAGCATTTGGTGATAAAAGGCTTTAAAATGATCCATGTTGCAGGCTGTAGCGTCTGCAAAGCTGGTCACCTTGTCTTTGTCAGTGAAGAAAAAGCCGAACATACCACCGACATGGTTAATGCTTAGTGGAATACCGGCTTCGTCGGCAGCCTCCTGCAGGCCCTTGACTAGCATTTCCACCGAGCGATTCATTTGCTCGTAACGACCGGGCTCCTGCAGTGCGTTTAACGCCGCCAGGCCCGCGGCCATAGCGACCGGATTACCGGACAGAGTACCGGCCTGATAAACCGGACCGGTTGGAGCGATATGGTCCATGATCTCGCGTTTACCACCGAAGGCACCCACAGGCATACCGCCGCCAATAACCTTACCTAAGCAGGTTAAGTCCGGGGTAATCGCATAGTGTTGCTGCGCGCCACCCGGTGCGACCCGGAAACCGGTCATGACTTCGTCAAAGATCAGCACTGCACCATTGTCGTCACAGACTTTGCGTAAGCCTTCTAAGAAACCCGGCTGAGGCGGAATGCAGTTCATATTGCCAGCCACAGGTTCAACGATAATGCAGGCAATCTGGTCACCGTACTGCTCAAATACCTCGTTTACTTCCTCAAGGTTATTAAAGCTCACTGTCAACGTGTGCTGTGCCAGGTCGGCAGGGATACCCGGTGAGTTTGGTGTACCTAAGGTGAGGGCGCCGGAACCGGCTTTAACCAGCAGTGAATCCACATGACCGTGGTAGCAGCCTTCAAACTTGAGGATCTTATCTCGTTTGGTGTAGCCGCGAGCCAGACGAATCGCACTCATGGTAGCTTCGGTGCCCGAATTGACCATGCGCACCTTTTCTATCGATGGGACGATTTCAATGATCTTTTCAGCCATGGTGATTTCAATCGCGGTTGGGGTGCCGAAACTGAGACCGCGTTCCGCAGCTTCAATCGCCGCATCGCGAATAGCCGGAAAGTTATGACCTAAAATCATCGGGCCCCAGGAGCCGACGTAGTCAATGTAACGGTTACCGTCTACATCGAACATGTAAGGGCCGTTCGCACGCTCGAAGAATATCGGGTCGCCGCCGACGCCGGCAAAGGCGCGTACTGGCGAGTTCACGCCACCTGGAATACTGTGTTGAGCTTTACTAAAAAGTTCGCTTGAACGTGACATGAGTACCTCTTAAAGATTGGCTTTGGCACTGTGCCAAACAACGTCGGTTTCGTATTTTTGCAGCAAATTTTCTACGCCTAAGGTGAGCGCGAAAAGTGCCATTCGAATTAGCACACCGTTATCGGCCTGGCGGAAAATGGCCAGGTTCGGGTTTTGATTCAAATCGTTGTCGAGCTCATTGGCTTCGGCACGCGAATCACGTGGTAACGGATGCATAATGACGGTATTTGGCTTGTAGTGCCGGGTATAGATTTCATGATTTAAACGGAATTTTCCGCGGTATTGATCAGCGTCCTGCAAATTAGCAAAACGCTCCTGCTGAATGCGGGTCTGGTAGACGATGTCGGCATCCAGCGAGCCTTCAATTTTTTCGGTGACGGTGACCCGGTGACCAGCGCTATCTAAAATACTCAGGATGTCGTCTGGCATAGATAGTTCGCGCGGAGATATCAGGGTGAAACGGACGTTCTTATACATCGACAACAGCTTCGACAGCGAGTGCACCGTGCGTCCGTATTTGAGGTCACCCACCATGCAGATATGCATCCCGTCTACCGTCAGCTGGTTGTGTAGCAGTTCTTTTTGAATGGTATATAAGTCTAATAAGGCCTGAGTGGGGTGCTCATTGGCACCGTCCCCGCCATTGATCACCGGGACCCGGCTACCGTCGGCAAACTCTGCCACAGAGCCTGCTTTTGGATGACGCATAGCGATAATATCGCTATAACTCGAAAGCACCCGGGCGGTGTCGTAGAGTGATTCGCCCTTGGCTATGGCCGAGCTTTCCATGCCTGTAGTTTCGCGGACTTCGCCGCCTAGCAGGTTGAAAGCGGTGCCAAAACTGACCCGGGTCCGGGTGGATGGCTCGAAAAACAGGTTGCCCAGAATTGCACCATCCAGCACTTTGGTCCGTTTTTTCCGGTGTGCATAGGGCTGCATCTGATCTGCAATAGAAAATACTTGTTGAATGGCTTCAGCATCAAATTGCTTGACCGAAAGGATATTGGCGCCGGTGAAATGCATCGTATGGAGTCCCCAACTGGTTAAAAGCATGCTGGCACTGCATGATAGCAGATCACCAGGGCTTGATCACCGCTAATAACACCACTGTAAAGAGGATGAGTACGGGAATTTCGTTAAACACCCGGTACCACTTTCCGCTGCGGGTATTGGCGTCATTGGCAAAGGTGCGAAGCAAGCGGAAACAGTAGCCATGGTAGATATACAACAACGCTACCAGGGCAAATTTAATGTGCAGCCAGACAGGCAGACTAGTGACAGTGGACAGCGCATAGGTCATCAGCAAGCCAAATATAAGAGTGAGCAGTGCAAAAGGGGTCACGAAGAAGAGCAGACGTCGCTGCATCACCTTTAATTGCGTCTGAACTGAGCTGTCGCTTGTCTCAGCGTGGTAGACGAAGATCCGTGGCAGATAAAAAATACCCGCGAACCAGGCCACCATAAAAATAATATGCAGCGCTTTAAGCCAATCGTAATGCTGAAGTAAAAAGTGGTTCATGTTACTATTTCGGTCATTTCTTAGTTTGGGTATTAGCATACCACAGGTGGTCGTAAGGTGAGTTTTTCGAATTGGCGACAACGTCTCGGACGCTTTCGCTTCACAATAGTAGTCACTGTCCTGGCTGTTTTATGTGCCTGGGGCGGTTATGAAATAGGCAATGCCAGACTGAAGTTTCTTGAGCAAGAGCGGGAGCGCCTCGAAAACCGCATTACTCGATTGCAGGGTACCATTGAAGATCTGGAGTATCAGACCAATATATTAAAAGTGGAACGTGATGTAGATCGGGTCGCCATTGAGAACTTGCAGGGTGAGTTGCGTAGTGCTCAGGACCACACCTCTGAAGTACGCCGTGAACTGTCTTTCTATCAGCGGGTCATGGCCCCTGAACTGGATGCGGATGGGGTTAAAATTGACTCGCTGCAGATTACTGCGGACGGTGGTGATGTGTTCCGCTTTCGTTTGATTCTGGTCCAGCTGGATCGGGCCCAACAACAGCTGGCGCAGGGGTCGTATTCGATTACCTTGCGGGGTCGGCGCAACGGGCGTGGAGTTGAATACAATGTGCTGGAACTGGCCGAGCTTGCAGAAGGTACAGGCAGTTTCGCGATGAATTATTTTACCCGGGTCAATGGCAGTTTTAAAATGCCTGAAGGGTTAAGTCCTGAAACGGTGCAGGTCAACGTGCGTACCCGAGGTGGGCAGCGTACCAGCCAGCAGTATAACTGGAATGACCTTGCAAATGCGGGCGTCGCAATGCAAGGCGAATCAAATTAAAGGTCAGGAGGTAGAAGCCATGAGTGGTGTTGAACAGGCATTGCCGATTGAATTTAGTCAGGCCGCGGCGAAACGGGTGAAAACCCTGATCGAGGAAGAAGAAAACGAGACTCTGAAACTTCGTGTTTTTGTCACCGGCGGAGGCTGTTCGGGCTTTCAGTATGGCTTTACCTTTGCTGAAGAGGTGAACCCGGACGACATGTCGATTGAACGCGAAGGCGTAACCCTGGTGGTTGACCCTATGAGCCTGCAGTATCTGGTGGGCGGAGTGGTCGACTATGAAGAGGGTTTGCAAGGCGCGCGCTTCTTCGTCAATAACCCAAATGCGACCACAACCTGCGGATGTGGAGCTTCATTCGCGGTTTAAAGCGAGTTCTTCATGAATGCGCTAAGTGAATGCTATTACTAGAAAAAATAATCTACTCAACAGACCAGTCGGAATGTTTAGAGGGTTAACAAAATCCTGCACAACGCCAGCCTGTACAAGGGCTGGCGCGGTTGTTTTAAGGCGAGAAAAGTTAACAAAACCTGCTCATAAATCCAGCAGTCATTTAACAATAAAAGTACACGAAATTGCTTGCCTTTTAATCTGTCTGCGGCAAAATTGCGCAAAATTTAACGCACGTCAGATAGGAGTTTGTGGATGAAAAAGTTAGCGTTAGCAACAATCGTTTGTGGTTTAGTTATGGGTACGTCGATTCAAACTGCCTCAGCCAATCAGGTAGCCGAAGGTATTTGTACCGCAATCAGTGCTGATGACCGTCAGCGCCTGCGTACCATTCTTAGCAACCACAATATGCGTTTGCGCAATATCTACTCTGGCGTACGTTGCAATGGCTACAGCATGCTGCAGTTTGCGATTACCGCTGAAGCTGCTCAGGTTGGTGAAATGATCACTCGTCAGCTGCCAGCCAGCGCGATTGAAGAAGATACAGTGAATGGTGAAACCATGCTGAACTGGGCAGAGTCATCAGGCTATGGCTCATCCGCGGTTGTTGATGCGGTGCGTTCACGTCTGGGTGAATAAGCCTGTAAACGAATAAACAGAAAAAGGGCGACCATGCAGGTCGCCCTTTTTTTTGTTAAACTCTGGGCTCTTTTGATCGTAATTGAGGTGATTATGGGTAGTTATGCGAACCACATCAGCACGGTGCAGTCCCGCTTTGACGAAGCGCTGCAAGCCACAGGTTTTGACAGTGTGCTGATCTATTCAGGTCAATCGCAGATAGCCTTTTTGGACGACAACCCATACCCGTTCCGGGTTAATCCGTTGTTTAAGTACTGGCTCCCTGTCACTGAAAGTCCAAAAAGTTTTATCTTTTATAAAGCTGGCTGCAAGCCAGTGGTGTATCTGTATAAAGCGAAGGACTTCTGGCATGCACCAGTCAATATTGCGCCGGCCGAATGGCAGGATCATATGGAGCTGAAAGTTGTCGATAATCTGGCTCAGGTACGTTCAGATGTGGGCGATGAATTGACTAAAACGGCCTATCTGGGCGAACAGTTCGAACCTATGACCAGTTGGCAGCTGGGTCAGGTCAACCCCAAGGCATTGATTGACCATCTGCATTATCAGCGGTCGGAAAAAACTGAATGGGAACTGGAAAACCTGCGTAAAGCCAACGATCTGGCAGCGCAAGCGCATGTTGCGGCACGTGATGCATTTTACGCCGGAGCGAGTGAAATCGAGATCCAGCATGCTTATTTGAGTGCCATTAATTTCCGTGAGCAGGAAGTGCCCTATAACTCAATTATTGCCTTGAATGAGCACTCAGCCATTTTGCATTATGATGTGTACGACCGTAGCGCACCTTCTGAGTCGCGCTCCTTCCTGATTGATGCTGGTGCTCTTTACAACGGTTATTGTGCCGATATCACCCGTACCTATGCGGCGCAAAAAAGTGGCTTCTATCAGGAACTGGTGGAGGCAATGGATAAAGCCGAGCAAGCCATTATTGAGGCCATCCGCCCTGGTGTCTCGTATTACGATCTGCATGTTCGCATGCATCACATGGTTGCAACTATTCTGGTCGACTTTGGCTTCTTTAAGATAAGTCCCGAGGAAGTGTACGAGCGCGGCTACACCAATGCATTTTTCCCGCACGGCTTAGGCCACTACATTGGTCTTCAGGTGCATGATGTTGGCGGCTTCCTGAAGTCCGCCCAGGGTGATGCTTATGAGCGTGATGGCCGCCATCCATTCCTGCGTTTATTGCGTAACGTGGAACCGGGTCAGGTCTTTACTATTGAACCTGGTTTGTATGTGGTTGATCAGTTGCTGGAAGAGTTTGACGGCAATGATGACTTTAACTGGGCGCGGATCGCTGAACTGCGGCCTTATGGTGGCGTACGTATAGAAGACAGTGTGCACGTTACCAATGACGGGGTGGAGAATATCACCCGTGATGCATTTGCGAAGGTAAGTAAATTTTAATTCGCTGGGAAATAGCCGCCGAGTATGGCGGCTCGTGTAGCGCCCGTCACTTCCGGTAGGTTGGACGGGCGTTTCTCGATGTGGCTCCAGGCTAACCAGGCAAACGCCATGGCTTCCACCCAGTCTGGTTCAATTCCAAGCTCTGCAGTGGAGGCAAACGTCACCTCGGGACTAAGCGCTTTAAGCCGACCCAGCAATGCACTGTTGTGCACCCCGCCGCCACAGACGAAACATTCGCGTAGCGCGTATTCGCGCAATGGGGCGCTAATCGTAACCGCGGTCAATTCAAGCAGGGTACGCTGAATGTCGGCCGGATCGAGATCCTCTGCAGCAAGTTTCTGCTCTACCCAGTCGAGGTGGAAATACTCTCTGCCGGTGCTTTTAGGAGCTGGCTGGCGAAAGTAAGGGTCTTCCAGCATACGTTCAAGGAATGCCTGATGCACCTGTCCTGATTGAGCAAAGCTACCCTGGTGGTCAAAGTAGCGACCCTGCAGCGGGTGATGCTTGGTGTACCAGGCGTCGAGCAGGCAATTGCCCGGGCCGGTGTCGAAACCGAGCGTTTGCCTGTCTTCAGTGAATAATGTCAAATTGGCAATGCCGCCAATATTGAGCACCGCTCGTGAGACGGCATCACCACCCAGCATCGCCTTATGAAACGCTGGCGCTAGAGGCGCTCCCTGGCCCCCCAGTGCGATATCCTTACGTCTGAAGTCCGCTACCACATCAATACCCGTTAAGCTCGCCAGCGTCGACGCACAGCCCAGTTGAAGGGTATAGGCCGGGGTCGCTACTGGCATATGGCGAACGGTCTGGCCATGACTACCAATGGCCCGGATACGGGAAGTCGGGACGTCAGCCTGACGAAGGAAATGAAGAATATGCTGGGCGCAGAAAGCGGCGAACTCGCGGTCACAGGAGGCGTAAATATTAAGTTCGTCAGTGCCGGGTTGGGTAAGTGCCTGCAGGTGTGTTCGTAGCGTTAACGGGAGCGGGGCTGAATGGCTCTTGACCAGGCTGGTATGGCCATTCTCATCGATTTCACACAAGGCTATGTCGAGTCCATCGAGACTGGTGCCCGACATCAGGCCAAGGTAAAAATCTGACATCGGCTGTCTATAGCTCGTCGTTGTCGTTCATCGCTACCATCACCCGGCGTTGGCTTTCCAGTTGTGCCAGACGTTGTTCAACGATCACGTTGAACTGAGCCATTTCGCTGCGGGGTAGCGACTCGGCGGCTGGCAGGTCGACCGTACGCGGGTTACGGTGAACGCCATTAACTAAGAATTCATAATGCAGGTGTGCACCGGTTACCCGGCCTGTAGCGCCTACTGTACCAATACGCTGGCCTTGGCGAACCCGGGCCCCGCGCTGTACATCACGACGGTTAAGGTGAAGGTATTTGGTGACATAGCGTTCGCCATGCTGAATGAAAACATAGTTACCATTGAGGTTGTTGTAACCACTCTCGACGACGCGACCATCGCCGGCTGCCATGACGGGGGTGCCAGTCGCTGCGGCATAATCAATACCATTGTGCGGACGAACCTGACCGGTTACCGGGTGAACGCGACGAGGATTAAAATCTGAACTTACCCGGTTGAATGCGACAGGTGCGCGGAGGAACGCCTGGCGCATATTGCGGCCGTCAGGTTTGTAATAATTACCATTGTCATGGCGGATCGCCTGGAAGGAGTCGCCCTGGTTGGAGAATTCAGCTGCCACGATACTGCCGGTGCCAATGAACTCACCATCGATAAAACGTTCTTCAAAGATCACGCTGAAATGGTCGCCGGGGCGGATATCCATGACGAAATCGACGTCCCAACCGAATAGCTCTGCAAGGTTCATGATCTGAGCCTGGGTTAAGCCGGCCTGAACCCCAGCATTCCAGAAGCTGCTGGAAATTGTCGCATTAGCAAAGCCGTAACGGACTTCGACTTCACTCAAATCGCGTTGACTCGCGTAGCTGCCGTCTTCCATCAGGGTAATCAGCAGCGTTTCCATGTCATTCAGTTCATACGTCAGCTGAACCAGCTCGCCATCGGGGTTACGACCAACATGAAGGGTATCGCCGGGGTGAATACGCTGTAAAAGACTGGCATCTTCTGCCTGTGTCACGCGGTGCAGCTGTTGGGCGGAAAAATCAAGACGCTGGAAAATACGTGCCAGGCTATCGCCGGAGCGAACCTGGTAGCTCTGCCATTCAAGGTTATCCAGTAACTCATTGTCTTCAGCTTCAAGGGCTGCCACATGTAATTCAAGAGCGTACCGCTTACCTAGCTCAAGCTCTTCTGCACTGGAGGTGTTACGCGATGCGCTCGCCTTTTCAGACGGCAGCAAGGCAAGCAACAGCAACGCACCCAGGATGAGCGCGATGACCACTTTATGTTGTCGCGGCAGATGATGAATAAATTGTGTCATGAGATGACCCTTGAACTACCTGTATTTAGCGCACTTGATTATCGTAGCATTATCGTCAGCCTGAACACTACAGAAGACTGTCCGTATCAGGCCGAACTTGTCAGACTGCACGAGGCATGGAAAGTTGCATTGTAACATTGTAACTGTGCAAACATCGAGCAGTATCTGTATATGCTTGCCAGAATGCTTAAAAGCTCAACAAAAATCAAGTAGAATGCGACCTTCAAACGAATTTCAGGGCGAGGAAAGTAAATGAACGGTAAGCCAGGAGTCGCGGAATTACTGCGCGGAGTAGATGAAGTTCTATTGGCGGATGAGCTTGAGAAGAAACTCAGCAGCGGTAAGACATTGACCGTCAAAGCTGGCTTCGACCCCACTGCGCCGGACCTGCATTTAGGCCACACTGTATTGATTAATAAGCTAAAAATACTTCAGGACATGGGCCACAAGGTGGTCTTCCTGATTGGTGATTTTACCGGCATGATAGGTGATCCGACGGGCAAAAATGTGACCCGGAAACCACTGTCCCGGGATGATGTGCTGGCCAATGCGCAGACCTATAAAGAGCAAATATTTAAAATTCTCGATGCAGAAAAAACTGAAGTTCGTTTCAATAGTGAGTGGATGAATGAGCTTGGCGCCGCAGGGCTGATTAAACTGGCAGCCGGTTCCACGGTTGCCCGTATGCTGGAACGCGACGACTTTAAGAAGCGTTATCAGGGTGGCCAGCCGATTGCTATTCACGAGTTCCTATACCCACTTATCCAGGGCTGGGATTCGGTGGCGCTGAAAGCTGACATTGAGATGGGAGGTACTGACCAGCGCTTCAATTTATTGATGGGCCGTGAGCTGCAGAAAGAAAACGGACAAACGCCACAAACGGTGATTACGGTACCGTTGCTTGAAGGACTCGATGGCGTGCAGAAAATGTCCAAGTCACTGGGCAACTACATAGGTATTACTGATGCGCCAAACGATATGTTTGGCAAGGTGATGTCGGTTTCAGACGAACTGATGTGGCGTTACTTTGAGTTACTGAGCTTCCGCTCAGAGGATGATTTAGCCCAGCTAAAAGCGCGGGTAGAAAACGGTGAAAACCCACGAGATATCAAAATCGAACTGGCTAAAGAGCTGATCGAGCGGTTTCATGACAAGGCTGCTGCCGATGGAGCAGAGCAGGATTTCATTCAACGCTTCCAGAAAAATGCGATCCCGGATGAAATGCCTGAACACAGCCTGCAGTTGGACGACGCCCAGCTTGGTATTGCAAGCGTACTGAAGGAAGCAGGCCTGGTACCTTCAACTTCAGAAGCGATGCGTATGGTTAAGCAGGGCGCGGTAAAACTGGACGGTGACAAGGTGACTGACAGTAAACATCAATGCCAGCGTGGTAGTACTGCAGTGTATCAGGTAGGAAAACGTAAGTTTGCTCGGATCACACTGAACTAAATAGCTTGGTGTAGGGCAATAAAAAAGGCGTCTGAAATATTCAGACGCCTTTTTTGATCGTGTCTACGTAGCTTACAAGCGGAAGCTCTTCACGCTGTCCTGCATTTCGGCAGACAGTTTAGCCACTTCATCACTGGCTTCGGCAGTCTGGCGAGCACCAGATTCAGCCTGCTCAGCGATAGCCACAATGGCTTCCAGCTTCTCGCTGATATCCTGCGCAGTGGCACTTTGTTGCTCCGCTGCGGTGGCAATGGCGGTACTGCTGTCAGAGGCCTGGTGCACTGACTCAGTAATGGCCTGCAGCGCAACAGAGGCTTCGTCAGCCTGAGTTACACAGGTCTCAGCCTGAGCACGACCACGTTCCATCACGGTTACTGCACGGTTTGAATCGTTTTGCAGACGTTCAATCATATCCTGAATCTCTTCAGTTGACTGTTGGGTCCGGCTGGCCAGGGTGCGAACTTCGTCGGCTACGACGGCGAAGCCGCGGCCTTGTTCGCCAGCCCGGGCTGCTTCGATCGCAGCGTTCAGAGCCAGTAGGTTGGTCTGTTCGGCGATACCGCGAATCACGTCAAGAATGCCGCCAATGTTCGAGCTGTTTTCCGACAATTGGTTGATGACGTCCGAGGCGTTCTGTATTTCACGCGCTAACTCTTCAATGGTGCGTTTGTTTTCATCAGAGATAACACGGACACGCTTCGCTTCTTCATCCGAATGCTGGATTTCATTCAGTGCCTGAGTCGCGCCGTTCGCCATTTCTGTCGAGGTGCTGCTCATTTCCTGAGTCGCCGTTGCTACCTGTTCAACCTGACTGCGCTGCTCCTGAATCGAGTTACGCGAATCGGCAGAAACACTGGACGACTCTTCAGCTGCAGTTGCCAGCTGGGTAGCGCGGTCTGCGATGCCTTCAATCAGCTCACGCAGGTTAAAGATAAGCTTGTTGATATTACCGGATAGCTCGCCAAACTCGTCATTTGCGCTGTCATCGAGACGACCGGTCAGGTCGCCGTTGGCCAGTGTATTGAGCATGCCATTGACCCGTCTTAATGGACGGCTAATTGAGCGTACTGTGACAAACGCAATGATCACTGCAAGTGCGATCGACAGAATAGTTAACACGGCATTCAGCCAGCCACTGCGAGTAATCGCGTTGCCGGCGTCCATTTGAGCACTGTCAGCGACCTGTTGTACCTGGCCCTGTAGATCGGCCATTTCGGTCAGGATCACATCCATCAGCTGATTGTTGGTGCCAAGCAAGGCTTGCGCGTCTTCACGGGCCTGCAGTCGCTCAAACACAACGGCGACCAATGAATCATCGCTGTCGCTTAGGCTGTTGGCTGCGGTGTCAATGTAATCACCAACGTCAGCCAGCAGGGCATGGTCAGAAAGCTCAGTCAGTGTTTGGTAACGTTCGCGGGTTGAATCAACCGCCACTTCAATCTCACTGCGGATAATTTCTGCTCGGCCCTGTTCTTCCACGGCTACCAGGTCGTAAGCCAGGGTTACAAGGCTGTTGAGGCTGTTCTCAAGCTGACCCGCCTGAGTGCGAAGCTCGTCGCTCAGCCCCTGGACATCGGTCAGGTCGAGTAATGACATTGCGGCGTCGTCGGCAGAAAATTCGATATCGCCCAACAGACTGTCACGGGTACCGGCAAGTCGCAGGTAGCGGGTCTGGTAGTCAAAAATTTGCCCCACCTGAGAGGTGAAACTCTGAATATCTGCTTCCAGGATTTCTATCGCTTCGCGTTGACCAGATGCATTCAAACGGCTAGCGAGTTCAGCGAGTTGAGTATCAACGGCCGTCGATGCTTGTGAAAATTCGCCTTGCAGGCTCTCCACCGTGGCCAGACGTTCACTGTGAAATGCTTCCAGTTGGCTGTTTGAGAGTTGTAGTAATTCCGTTTGCAGATTTGCCACACCAATTAAGGATGGAATCGCAACGTCACTTACTTCTTCAGATGATTCGCCAATGCCTTTCAAACTAAAGAAGGAACTTAAACTTATAATAAGCAGTAACAGGGTAATGATGGCAAAGCCACCGATAACCCGCGCCGCAACGGTTAACCTCATGGTATTCTCCTACCGACAACCTGATAATTTATAGTTATAACGAATGCACTATATCGAAATTTTGAGCAATTTGAAATTGCATTCACCGCAGCCCGGCTACTTTACATCCGTGAACGCTGCTTGAGTGACGAAACTTTGCTGGTCGATATTCAGCAGTGTGAGCTTGTTTCCCCATACACAGCCCGTGTCGAGCGCAATAATGTCCTCTCGTCCGGTTTTTCCGTTTAGTGCTGCCCAGTGGCCGAACATTATTTGTATCGGCGAGGTTGGATAAAAGTTGAACCAGGGTAATAAGTCGGCATCTGCCTGTTGTGGCGATAATTTTGAGGTGAGATCTAAATGCAGCCCGTCTGCTTCCTGGCGACAGAAGCGCATGCGGGTGAAAGCGTTGACAATGAAACGAAAGCGTTCAACACCCGTGAGCTCGTCGCACCAGCGCGTTGGCTCGTTGTGATACATCTGCTGCAGGTAGTCCTGGTAATCGGGACGCTGCAACTGAGCACGTACTTCATCGGCGAGGGTCTGTGCCTGTGCAAGTGACCACTCCGGGTAGACCCCGGCATGAACGATTACAGAGTCCGAAGCGGGTAGATGCAGCATGAGAGGCTGCTGGCGTAACCACTCAATCCAGAATTCAGTTTCTGCCCCCTGATGAATCATGTCGGTGTTGTCTTTAGGGTGGGCCTGGCGTACACCACACAACACCGCCAGTAAATGCAGATCGTGATTGCCCAGCACGCAACCAAAGGCATCGCCTAATTCCACGGCAAACTGTAAAACCTGCTGTGAGTGAAGCCCACGCCCGACCAGGTCGCCGACACTCCAGAGTTTGTCGGTGGCAGGATCGAAAGCCACTTTATCAAGCAGCGCTTTTAGTTCATCAATACATCCATGGATGTCGCCAACTGCGTAGTGAGCCATAGCTGTGTCTTTTGGTTAGTAGAACGTGTCTGTTAGTCGGGTTTTTTGCTCGAGTTTTCTAGTGGAGTATGTGCGGTACAGCAAGACGAAACGCGGGAATAGCCACTTGGTGCAGTTCACCCTGCTGGTCACAGATCCCGTAGTGGCCATGCATGCTGCCAATCGGAGTGGTCAGCACGGTGCCACTGGTATAGCTGAACGCCTCGCCCGGCTGGATGACCGGCTGTTTGCCTACCACGCCATCTCCGGCTACCTGTGTCACTTTGCCGTCTGCATCGTTAATTGTCCATTCCCGGGTTAACAGCTGAATCGCTTCGCTGCCGTCGTTGGTAATAGTAATGGTATAGGAAAAGACAAATTGCTTTTGCTCTGGGTCAGATTGTGACTGCAGATATCGGGTCTCTACATTAACCAATACGTTGGAACTTAACATTGTTTTATTCACGCTCCGCAAGCCAGTTTGCCAGTCGGCAGAAATCATCAACACTGAGAGTTTCCGGCCGTGCCGCGGGGTTGATCCCCAGACTTTCTAAGTCGGCCTCGGTCATCAGTTCTTTAAAGTTATTGCGAATTGTTTTACGCCGTTGGTTGAAGCCTGTCAGGCACACCTGGTTAAGTAATTTACGATCTTTTACTTCGACTCTGGGGGTGGTTAAAGGGCGTAACCGAACCACCGCCGAATTCACCTTAGGTGGCGGGGTAAAGGCACCCGGCGGGACATCCAGCACCGGCGTGACTTCGCAGGCTTGTTGGATCATCACCGTGAGGCGGCCAAAGGCTTTGCTTCCCGGCTCTGCACCCATTCGGTCGACCACTTCTTTTTGCAACATAAAATGCATGTCTTCGACCACATCCAGCTGCTGCAACAAATGGAAAATCAACGGGGTTGAGATGTTATAGGGCAGGTTGCCGAACACTCGCAGCGGTTTACCTAGCTCCTTGCTGAGCGCCGCAAAGTCGAATCTTAGTGCATCGGCGCGGTGCACAGTCAGCTTGTCTTTTAAAAACGGGTGGCTTTCCAGGCGGTCAGCCAAATCTCTGTCCAGTTCGACCACATGCAGGTGACCACAGGCATCGGCCGCCGGTTCTGTCAGTGCGGCCAGGCCGGGGCCTATCTCAACTAACGCCTGACCCGGTTGCGGGTGGATAGCGCTAACGATGGAATCAATCACCCCCCCGTCATGGAGGAAGTTTTGACCGAAACGTTTACGGGCTCTGTGCCCTTGATGAACTTTACTCATAATGCTTTGGTTGCCATGCTGATAGCTTGTTCGAGGGCAAGCTTGAAACTGCCGGGATGGGCGTTACCTCGACCCGCTAAATCAAGGGCTGTGCCATGGTCGACTGAGGTGCGGATAAATGGCAAGCCAAGGGTAATGTTAACTGCTGCGCCGAAGCCTTTGTACTTCAGTACGGGGAGTCCCTGGTCATGATACATCGCAAGCACTGCATCTGCCTGTTCCAGGTATTTTGGTTGAAAAATTGTGTCTGCAGGTAACGGTCCCTGAAGCTGGTAGCCATGCTCCTGTCGCAGTTGCTCCAGACATGGCTCAATCACAGCCTGTTCCTCGCTCCCCAGGTGGCCATTTTCGCCGGCGTGAGGGTTGAGACCGCAAACCAGAATACGTGGCGCGGGGAGGTTAAACTTGCTCACCAAATCCTGATGCAGAATATGAATCACTTTTTCCAGTCGTTGTGTGGTAATCGCTTTCGCCACATACGCAAGCGGAATATGGGTAGTGACCAGTGCAACGCGCAGCCCCTCAGTAGCCAGCATCATCACCACATCGTTGCAACCTGCCTGGTGAGCAAAAAATTCGGTATGGCCGCTGAAGGGGATACCAGCTTCGTTAATAATACCTTTGTGTACAGGGCCGGTGACCACTGCCGCAAATTCGCCGCTAAGATTGCCTTCACAGGCTAAGCGCAGGGTTTCAATCACATAGCCACCGTTGGCGTCATCGAGCTGGCCGGCTACCGTGGGTTTAGCGCTAGCCACATGGCGAACGCAAAGTTCGCCCGCAGCAGTGGGCTGCGCTGGCTGGTCTGGTTCATAACTGCGCAGGTGTAGTGGTAATTCAAGTAGGCGGGCTCGTGCCAGCAGCAGTTCACGGTCGGCAAAAACAACCAGCTCAGCAGGCCATGCCTGCTGAGCTAACTGAATAATTAAATCAGGACCAATGCCAGCGGGTTCTCCCGCTGTCACAGCTAAGCGAAGGGTCACTGTTCGAGCACCTCGACATACGCATTGTCGCGTAGCTCCTGTAACCAGATATCCAGTTCTTCGCGGTACTTACGGGAAAACAGCATGTTACCCGCCTGGTCCTGCTTGCGTTGTTCAGTCACATCCTGAGTGCGACGGTCCTGAACTTCAATGATGTGCCAACCATGAGTGGTGCGGAACGGCTCACTGATATAGCCAATCTCCTGATTCTCCGCTTTCTCACGGAATTCAGGTACGTACATTGACGGGTCTGCCCAGCCCAGGTCCCCACCGACACGTGCTGAACCTGTGTCAGCCGAGTGCTCCTGAGCCAGCTCTGCAAACTCTTTTTCGCCACTCATAATCTGTTCGCGGAATTCCGCTAACATTGAACGGGCACGGGCGTCAGATAAAATAACCGAGGGTTGAATCAGGATATGCCGTGCTTTTACTTCTTCCGCCGTAAACACTTCAGCACCGCGAACCTCATTAACCCGTAAGATATGGAAACCGATCCCGGAACGTAGTGGACCCACAGTATCGCCGGCCTGGGAGCCTTCTACAGCATCTGCAAACAGCGTTGGCATGGTGTTGATAGTCATCCAACCCATCTCGCCACCATCCAGTGCGTTAGACGCGGAGGAAGCCGTCACTGCAAGCTCTGCAAAGTCATCACCTTCTGCAAGGCGGTTAAGTACCGCACTCGCTCGTTGCTCTGCAGCGCTTTCGTTGTTTTCGCCGCTGTCGTCCTGAAAGCTGATCAATATATGGCTCAAATTGTATTCGGTAGTGGAGTCACCCTGTTCGTCAATGATTTGGACCAGGTTATTAATTTCCTGAGGACTGATATAAACCCGCCGCTGAACGGTTGCACGCTGCACTTCGTTGGTCACGATCTGCTCACGGACGTTCTCCCGGTACTGACGCCAGGACTCTCCGTCCGCCTCAATCTGCGTCCGCATCATATCGACTGTCATCTCGTTGTCGGAGGCAATAGAGGCGATGGTCTGGTCGAGTTGAGCATCACTGATGCGAATACCCATGCGCTCGGCTAACTGCATTTGCAGTTTCTGAGAGATGAGACGTTCACTGGCCTGAGTGCGTAACACATCGTCACTTGGAAGTGAGCGGTTGGCACTGCGGCTGTCACGTTTAACCTGCTGAATAAGACTCTGAATTTCGCTTTCCAGAACGACCGTGTTATCGACAATAATAGCGACGCGGTCTAGCGACTGTTGTGCCAGGCTTGATGCAGATGCTAGCAGCATGCTCAGAGCGATGATCCAGGATGTTACTACTCTCATAAAATATCCATTAATTGTGTACATTAATCACTTAAGTAAAATGGGCGACGATAGCCAAAAATGCCTTGTTGCAGCATGCCCGCGAGGCTAGAGCGGTCATTACTTAGGCCTGTAATAACAAATTGCAGACTGAGACCATTGTCAAATTCAGCTGGTGACAGGCTCTGTTGCGACTGAATACCTTCGAAGTTGCGGTCGATCCGACGATAGGCACTTAAGCGCACGGCCCAGCAACAGCTTTCATATTGGACGCCGAAATTTGCATCCAGGGTCCGGCTATTGCCGAGGTCCCGATAATAGTGCCCGGCTACCGACCACTGCGAGCGAAGCTGCCAGGAGCCAAGCATACCAACTTGTTCAACGTCAGTTTCCGTACCAATAAGACCGCGAACCTGACGGAAGTTCAACTGTATCAAATTGCTATTATCTTTACGATATTCAACAGCAGACCGGCTTTTCTGCATTTGGTTCAGTTCACTGTCGTACTGAGCACTGGCGCTGAAGAACCAGCGACTGCTAATACGAAAATCGACTTCTGCAGCCAATTCTGACGAGGTATCCGTAATTTGAGTCGAGTTATCAAATAACTGAGTTTCGCTGTCATCAAAGTAAAATATCTGACCGATGCTGAAGCGCATAAGTTCTTCGGCACTCTGATTAAAAATACTGGTGGTTGCGCCGACCGTTACCTGGTTGGCATCAGCTATCCGGTCCAGTCCGGAAAAACGACGTTTGCGAAACAGTCCGTTGTAATCGTCCTGCAACGGCACAGAGTCATACACCCCAATGTTGCGTTGGTCGCGATAGGGGGTGTAGAGAAATTGCACCTGAGGTTGCAGAGTCTGGATTCCGGTCTGATCAGAGAACGAGAACGGGCGTTCAAAGTTCAGTTGGCCGTGCAGTCGCAACTCAGGTAACGCTCGGGTAATCGAGCGATCTACCAGTTCATCGTTTTCAATCAGGGTTTGTTCATAATGGGTTAGCAGCATGCGCCCTTCTGAACTCCACTCCCAGCCAGGGCGTCGCATGAGGTAGCTAACGCCGGTCTCGGTGTGAAAACGAGAGGCTTTCTCGGGTGAGCCGCTTTGGCGCTCAAAGTGCGTCAGTTCGTTCTGCCAGTCGAGGCGCAGGCCCTGTCGTATGGGCTGACCGGTATCATAGTCAACGCTTAGCCGGGGGAGAGTGCGGAACGCGCTCTGGTAGGGGCCCAGCAACTGAAAATCTTCAATCTGTAATTGGCCTTGCCAGCGATTATTGGAGTAGTCGGCTTGCCCGCGGCGATAAATATGCGAGTCCGCCCGGTTGGCAAAGTCGCTGCCGAAATCATTAAAATAATTTACATCACTGACTGAGCTGGCATCGACGTAGGTGCTCCAGTTGTCATTGATATGAGCAAGGTGTTCAACCCGCCAGTAGGAGCGCGAACCTTCATCCGGACGGTCATTATCCTGGTCGAGTAACTCAAGATTAACCTGCGCGAGTTGGCGCTGGTCGAGGTAACGTCCTTCGGCCATGCCCATGATGCCGCGCTGGGACATGTAGCGCGGGGTTACGGTAGCGTCGTAGTTGGGCGCCAGGTTAAAATAGTAAGGCTGCGCGAGCTCAATCCCGTTGCGTCCCGATGAGGTTATTGTGGGATGCAAGAAGCCTGATTTGCGCTCGTCGGTAAGCGGGAAAGAGAAACTTGGCACATACAGCACTGGAATATTAAACAAGCGCACCTGAGCACCACGCGCCCGACCCCAGCCTTCGTCCTCGTTCATTTCTATACTGCGGGCGCGGATTTCCCACGGGGGGCGATCGCCGGGGCAGGTCGTAAAGCTGGAACGGTTGAAATTGAGAGAGCGGGTGTTGTCGACATTGGTGATGTGGAGTCCGCGAGCCGCTCCTCTGGCTGAGGTGCCAACCAGATAGTAATCAAGCTGATTAATAGACGCCGTCTGCGTCCGGGTGTTTGCTTCAATACTGTCGCCGCGTACCGCGACATAGCCGTCTGTGTAAACCAGGCCACCGGTTGCGCTCAAAGACCCTTCAGCCTGGTTAAACTGAGCCTGTTCGGTTTGAATATACTGGTTCAGATGGCGGATCTCGACATTGCCACGAAACGAAGCCTGATTATTGCGCCGCATATCGAATTCATCTGCATTGACTTCAAGGCGCTCGCTGCCGTCTGCACGCACAGAGGCATCCATGGCTGTGTTCATCACGGCATTTTTCATCACGGCATTGTGCAGCACCGGATTAACCCCTTCGCCGACGTGTGTGGCTGGGTCTGGTAACCACTCGGGAGGAGCAGAACACTGCTCGGTCAGCGATGGCGGATTAGAGTTTGCCTGCACTGGGGCTGCCATAAGCAGCGGTAACAAGATAACAGTTGGCAGATGCCCGGGATAATGCACCGTGACTGGCTCCGTCAGTTAGAATGAAAAGGTGTCGCAAAAGGCGTTTATGATAAAGCAAT
Source organism: Aliidiomarina soli (assembly GCF_003986975.1). Taxonomy (GTDB): domain Bacteria; phylum Pseudomonadota; class Gammaproteobacteria; order Enterobacterales; family Alteromonadaceae; genus Aliidiomarina; species Aliidiomarina soli. The sequence continues at coordinate 50,059 of NZ_PIPO01000005.1, forward strand.
TTCCTTCGCGCGGCTATTTGATAAGATAGACCTTTTATACAGATTGACGAATAGGAGCGCCATATAGTGACTGACATTCGGCAGCAGCAGTTAGCCAGTTGGTTGGAGACTCAGCCTGAGTGCCCGGCGGGAGCGCTACAGAGTGTTTCCGGTGACGCCAGTTTTCGGCGTTATTTTCGCTACCCATATGCGGGTAGCTGGCGCATAGCCGTTGATGCGCCTCCACCGCATGAGTCGTTGCAGCCATTTATGGCGATAGCACAACGCTACGCTGACGGAGGTGTCGCAGTACCACTGGTGCATGCCTTCGACGAAAAACAGGGTTTTATGGTGCTTGATGACCTTGGCGACACCCTGCTTTACAGTCAACTGACCGATGAAGCCGCCGCGGAAACCAGTTATCAGCAGGCGCTAGCCATGCTGCCGAAAATAATGCGCGTCACCAGTACCGACCAGGGACCACTGCCAGCTTACTCAGAGGCGCTGCTGCAACGGGAGCTGGATCTGTTTCATGACTGGCTCCTGGAAACTCATTTGGGGCTGACCCTGACCCCTACGCAACAACGGGTGTGGGTTAATGCCTGCGATCTACTGAAAGACAACGCACTGTCTCAACCCCAGGTTGGGGTGCATCGGGACTACCATTCGCGCAACATTATGCAGACCGACGAGGGGTTGGCGGTTATCGACTTTCAGGATGCGGTACTCGGGCCTGTTACCTATGACGCAGTCTCGTTGTTGCGCGACTGCTACGTACGCTGGCCGGATCAATTTGTCGCCGTTCAGCGTGCCTTCTTGTACCAGCGGCTCCGCACTGAAAAGCTGCTGGACAGTGAGGTCAGCGAAGAGACCTTTACCCGCTGGTTTGACTTAATGGGCATTCAGCGTCATCTCAAGGCGGCTGGTATATTCGCCAGACTGAATCACCGTGATGGTAAGCCGGGGTATATGGCCGATGTGCCGCGCACCTTAAGCTACATTAAGGATATCAGCCAAGGGTACCCGGACTTAGCAGAGTTCCATGCGCTGTTAACGGATATTTTGCCAGGAGCCTCGTTTTCATGCGAGCGATGATCCTGGCGGCTGGCCGTGGCAGCAGAATGCGTCCATTGACCGACCAGTTACCAAAGCCATTACTGACTGCTGCAGGTACGCCGTTAATTGACTACCATTTGCATAAACTGGCGAAGGCTGGGGTCACTGATGTGGTGATTAATCATGCCTGGCTTGGTCAACAGCTTGAGGCGCATATCGGTGACGGCAGTCGGTTTGGGGTCAGCGTCGCGTGGTCTCCTGAACCAGCAGGGGGGCTGGAAACTGCTGGTGGCATTATTCGCGCCTTGCCTATGCTGGGCGATGGGCCATTCATCGTGGTCAATGGTGATGTCTGGAGTGACATTGATTACCATGAGTTGCCTACTCAGCTTGGCGACGCCCATGGCCACCTGGTGCTGGTTGAGAACCCGGCTCACCATAGCGAGGGCGACTTTGCTCTTAGCGATGGTCGAATTAACCTTGAAACAACACCACGCTACACCTTTAGTGGTGTAAGCGTTATCAGTCCGCAACTTTTTGCCGGGTTTGATGAGGGTTTTCTTAAACTGCGTCCTGTCTTTGAACAGGCAATTAACGGCGGCTTGCTAACCGGCCGACTGCACCAGGGCTACTGGTGTGACGTAGGGACGCCACAACGTTTAGCTGAGCTCGATCGATATTTACGCATCGACCTCGACCATTAGTGAGGAAAAAGTAGCAGGCTTATGTGGGGAAAAATTGTTGGTACAGTGCTTGGCCTTTTACTTGCGCGCCTTCCGGGCGCAATTTTGGGGTTTTTAATCGGTCATTGGTTTGATCATGCGTATCGTCAGCAGGTAAACGAAGGAGGTGGTTTCGCCAGTTTATTTAAAGATCAGCGGTTAAACTCAAAACAGGCGACGTTTTTCTACGCCATGTTTGCAACTCTCGGTCACTTGGCGAAGAGCAAGGGCCGTGTCACGGAAGTGGATATTGCGCAGGCTCAGCAGCTGATGAAAGAGCTTGAGTTACATGGCGACATGATGCGTGAGGCACAGGAGGCATTTCGCGAAGGCAAACAGGCGAATTTCCCGTTAGAGAAAACGTTAAAGCAGTTTCGCCAGGATAGCCGTGGCCGCTTTGACCTTTTACAGCTATTTATGGAACAACTAGTGGTTGCGGCTTTGAATGACCGACGTCTGCAGCGCAGTGAATACGATGTTCTGTTACGTGCTGCCCGGGCATTGGGTTTCAACAAGTTCCAGCTGGATAAATGGCTGTTAATGACCGGGGCGAGTGCTCGTTTTGCCCAGTCGTCCGGCCCTCAACAGCGCGCTCACCATCGCCAGCAGTCTCGTAGCGGCGGTGAACAGTACCGGCGGCAACAGCAGGCAGGCTCTCTGGAAGACGCCTATCAAGCACTTGGGGTTGAAGCCTCGGTTAGTGACGAACAGGTTAAAAAGACCTATCGCAGTCTGATGCGGCAATATCATCCGGATAAACTGGCCGCTCAGGGGGTGCCGGATCAAATGATGAAAAAGGCGACCCAGCGCTCGCAGGAAATTCAGGCTGCGTATGAAAAGATTAAGCGCGCACGGCGGGCCGCCTGATCAGAAGTCTTCGCTTTGCAGCCAGCCATATACATGGTGTTGTAGATAGCGCGGCTGCTCAGCATGACGGCCAGTGGGGAGTATACGCTGACGATAACTGAGGTGATTGTGGCGACGTGCCTGCTGCTGTCGTCTGGAATTTGTGTCAGTTGCCCAGCTATTGCCGTCACCGGGTGCTAAGTCAAGCAGCGGGATCCGCAGCTTAGCCAGGGTGGTCGCCAGCGCCTGGTTCAATTGCCACTGTGGGTAATACACACCATGCACAATCAACGCATCGATTTGAGTAAATTCACCCTCCGCCATTAAATCCGCAAGCAGTGCTGCACTGACTCCTTCTGCGACGACGATCAGGGCACCCGTGTGCTCAGCGGTATGGGTAAGTGCGGCGTTCATACGCAGCCGTAACGCGTCTTTCAGGGGCTCCACCGTAGCAGGTTCAGGATAGCGCTCGTAAGCGTCCTCTGCTTGCCAGGTAAAACTACCGATGTCGGTAGTGGGAGGTTGCAAGGCGAAGGTATACCAGCCGTAGCCAATCATACTTTGATACAAAGCCCGTATCGCCGACGACTGCAGCGGATGGGTGCCAACATCCGGCAGCAGGATCATGCGCCCGCGGTCATAGGCCTGTTCATTTTCTTTTTCCAGCAGTAAATACCGATCGTCGTCGTCCTCAAGCCAGACCACCTCGCCAGGCGGCAGGTAGTACTCAAAGTCGTTCTGACTGGCGAAGGTGGCTGAGGTGGCTAGCAAGGCAGCGCCGACTAAAGCAATGCCAAAGGGCTTACCACCAATGAGCGACCATCGCGGATACTGGAAATTTGTTTTCATGCCTCAGGTATCGGCCAGGTTCGCCGTTTGCTTTAGTCTGGCGGGTTAAAAAGGTGCCGCCAGGGCGAACGCCTGGGGCTGTCCTGTTATTGGGTGGATGAAACCGATTGACTGCGCATGCAAAAGCAGCCGTTGAGCCGCCAGTCGCGAGGTCTCAGTGCCATACAGCCGGTCGCCTAAAATCGGACAACCGAGCGCGTTCATATGCACCCGGAGCTGATGTGAACGCCCTGTCACTGGACTCAGGATAACGTCTGATACATTCTGTTCGGCGTTATAGTTGAGTACCTCATAACCGGTCAATGAAGGTTTACCCTGGTCAGTACAAACCATTTGTTTGGGCCGGTTCGGCCAGTCACAGCGTAACGGCAGGTCGACCTCGCCCTGAGGCTGTGGCAACTGACCCGCGACGCGGGCATAGTAACGTTTGGTCACGGTCCGTCGTTGAAACTGCTTACTCAGCTCACTTTGTGCTTGCTTGTGTAAGGCAAACAGGATCAGTCCTGAGGTGGCCATGTCGAGCCGGTGAACCACGCGAATTTCTGGCCATACCCGACGCAAACGGCGTTCAAGACTGTCCTGATGAGCGGGAGCTTTGCCGGGGACTGACAGTAAACCGCTGGCCTTATCGGCAACCACAATGTCGTCATCGTAATAGACCAGGCTAAGATACGGACTCTGTGGGGGCTGATAGACGAAATCATCCGTTGCCCGCGAAACATGACCGGTGGTTTGCATCATCCGCCTTCGGTTCCGGCGTTAACAATAACCCGTATGCTATCGATGCTGATCTGTGGGGCAGCGAAGGCTTTTTTCCAGCTCGCCTGTTGCAACTGAAGGGCTTCAATTTCTTCGTCGCGAATGCTGGGGTTGCGGGTTTGTAAATGTTGCAGCCGCTCAATTTCGTTTTCGAGGCCTTGCAAGCGAAGATCTGCAGCTTCTGCACATTGTTGCTGCAGTATTGACTCAGCCTCGGGCAGGGTTTGTTTAACCACTGCCTGTAACGGTTTGCGTAGCGCCTTGATCATTTGCGCGGCTGACTTCTTATTGACGAAATGGAGTTGCTTGTTGAGCGTATCGGCGGCTATTTTCTGGTTCAGATTGCGGCCCTGGCTATCCAGTAGCAGGCGCACAGGCGCGCAAGGGTAGAGCTTCTCAAGCCCCAGCGCGGGCGCTTGCGGTAAGCTGGCCCGGACATGCATTTCTATAAACCAGTGCCCTGCAGGTAGCGCTTTGTTTTTCAGGATCCCGACACAGGCACTGCCATGATTATCACAGATCACCAGATCCAGTGCGGTTAGCACCTGCGGATGCTCCCAGGTAAGAAACTGTGCATCATCGTAACGCAGTGCAGTAACACGATCGAACGTCACCACGCTGCCTTCTTCATCCAGTCCAGGCAAGCCATTGGCGGCAAAGTTTTGTCCCGGTTTAATAATTAACCGCTGGTCATCTTTGTCTTCCACCTGAACCCCGAACTGGTCCCAGAAAGCAAACATGAAACTGGCTAGTTCAGTTTTGTGTTCATTCTCTTCAATCGCCTGACACAAAGCTTCAGCGGGCTGCATACGACAGGAGTTAAGCTCCAGCAAGCGGTCACGACCTGCAGCAAGGTGCGAGCGAATCGCTGCGACTTCGTCGGCGGTACGGGCAATAAAGGCATCGAAGGTTGCGGTATCTGCAGCCAGCGCCGTTTCAAGGTCGTCGCCAAGTTGCTGCATTAAACGGTGGCCAGTGGCGTTGGGTTGGGTAAACGCCTGCATTCCTTCATCGTACCAGCGAGCCAGCCTGGCTTCGCGTGACTCCGGGCTGGCTGCCAGATGAATATCAAATGCCTGCAACTGGCCAATCCGGTCCAGTCGGCCTATGCGCTGTTCTAACTTGTCCGGGTGCGTCGGCAAGTCCAGCATGACTAAGTGGCGGGCAAACTGGAAATTGCGTCCTTCGCCGCCAATTTCGGAACTTAACAGCAGTTGTGCGCCGTCTTCGTCGTCGGCAAAAAAAGCGGCCGAGCGATCTCGCTCCAGTAACGACATGCCTTCATGAAAGAGCGCGCTATGGCGGCCATAATGAATGCGCAGAAGTGCTGCCACTTCTTCCACATCGGACTGGGTCTGCATAATAACCAGTATTTTATCGTGACTATGGCTGCGCGCCAGATTGTGCAGCCATTCAACTTTGCTTTGCAAACCATCGTCGTCCCCGCTGGGAAGGGGATAGAACTGATAGCGACGCTGCGGGAAGCCGGTGATGTTAGCCCGGGTGTTACGCATTAGTACGCGGCCGGTGCCATGTTCGTCGAGCAGCTCGTTCAGCGCCGCGCTATCCTCATCGAGGTCGGCCGCCTGGTCAGCCACCTGCTGATACTTCTCCTGCTCGGCAACAAAGGCCTCAAGCGAGTGAAAGCGATCCGGGTCAAGCAGGTGAAGCTGTTCAAAATGACTGTCTGCTCCGCCTTGATCAGGCGTCGCCGTAAGTAGTAACAGACCCGCTTGCTGACTGAGTTGCTGAACAACGCTTCGTTGCGGCGCGGTGAGCTGGTGGGCTTCGTCTACGACCACTAAATCCCAGCCTGCGTCCTGCGCGGCGGCAACGTGTTTGTCCTGTTCCAACAGGGACGCCGGGCAAAGCGCCAGCTGAATCTGATTAAACGGGTTTTCTTCGCTTTCTGCCGCGGCTTCACAGAAACTCTGGTCGACAATAGTAAACATTAAATTAAAGCGGCGGCGTAACTCTATCATCCATTGGTGCAGCAACGGATCAGGGACACGCACCAGGACCCGTCGGGCCTGCGCATTGAGCAGCTGACTTTGCATAATAAGTCCGGCTTCAATGGTCTTACCGAGGCCGACTTCATCGGCTAACAGAACCCGGGGAAATGCGCGACTACCAACGGTGTGGCCGATATATATTTGATGAGGCAGTAATTCGATACGGGCGCCCAGCAACCCTCGGCCAGGGTGTTGCAGCCAGTCACGCATGGAAGCACTGGCTTGCTGGCGCAGATTAAAGTGGCTGACACGGTCAAACTGGCCGGCTAATAGTCGGTTTAATGGGCTGCTTAGCTGAACCTGGAAATGCAATTGAGTTTCAGGGATCTGAACAGGTTGACCGTCTTTCTCGCCGTGGTAAATCAACACGCCGGACTGCTCGTCGACCTTACGGACGATAAAATTCCAGCCATCGGCATGCTGTGCTTCTTCGTCAAGGTCCAGAATGTGACGGGTCAAAGGCGCTTGCTGGGCCGCGTAAGCCCTTTCTTCGCCGTTGGCTGGGAACAACAGACTGACCTGGCGGCCACTGATCCCGGTCACAATACCCAAACCTAACTCTATTTCTGTTTCACTTAACCAGCGTTGGCCAATTGCAAAGTCGCTCAAAGGGATGCCTTTTTGTCGTTTAACGAATGAACGGAACCGACCGCTATGGTAACAAAGGAGCGTCCGCCTTGGGGTAAAAAAAATGTTAGTAAAAACTCATAGCCAGCACCCGTTAAACTATGCTAATAAATTAACAACCAGCCCCATTTGAGGTACGTTCTATGTCCGAAACTGGCGTCAAGCACTATGTACTGGATACCAACATCCTTCTGCACGAGCCACTTGCCTTTCTTAATTTTCAGGAGCACAACGTCATCATCCCGATGGTTGTTCTCGAAGAACTGGATAACATCAAAGACCGCAACAAAGATGTCAGCCGCGATGCCCGTGTAGCCATTCGCGCACTTGAAGATGCGCTGCACGAAGCGACACCTGAGCAAATTACCGCAGGCGTACCCTTAACCCGGGTCAGCGGTGAGCATCAGGCGCAGGGGCACCTATCGATCTTCCCGGATTTTCAGTTGCGCCAGAATGAGTCGGAAATGCTGTTGAATGAAAACGACCATCGCATTATTCAGACAGCACTGGAGTTACAAAAGCAACGCAGTGGGCCCGTGGTGCTGGTCACCAAAGACATTAACATGCGGCTTAAAGCAAAAGGGGCGGGGGTGAAACGGGTTGAAGACTACCGTACCGATCAGCTGATTGACGATATCAAATTCCTCGCCAAAGGGTTTTACCAGTTTCCGGGTGACTTCTGGAGCCAGGTAACGGATGTTAAAAGTGAACAGGACGGTCGCGACACCTACCACTATATTCCCCGTGATCTGTTCCCGGGGGCGTACCCAAATGAATATTTGATTGACGAAACCGACAGTTTTGCGGCCCGGATCGAAAGCTATACTGACACCCTGGTGAAAATTCAGGATCTCAGCAGGGAACGGCTGATGAGTCAGCGGGCCTGGGGGATTTCAGCTAAGAACATCTATCAGGCGATGGGGCTTAATGCCTTGCTTGATCCGACCATCGATCTGGTCATTTTAACCGGGCCGGCCGGTTGTGGTAAAACCTTGCTGGCACTCGCCACTGCACTCGAGCAGGTGGTTGAAAAGGGCATGTACGAGAAAATCATCGTCACCCGTAGCACCCCGGAAATTGGTGAGTCGATAGGCTTTTTGCCAGGCACGGAAGAAGAAAAAATGGCGCCCTGGCTGGCGGCCATTACGGACAGCCTTGAGGTGCTGCACAAGTCCGACGAACACGCCGAATCAAGCCTGGATTACACCATGAGAAAAGCCAACATTCAGTTTAAGTCGATTAATTTCATGCGTGGGCGCAGTATCCAGAATGCCATCGTCATTCTCGATGAAGCTCAGAACCTGACTGCGTCTCAGCTGAAAACTATTATTACCCGCTGTGGTGCAGGAACGAAAATTATCTGCTCCGGCAACCTGGCGCAAATCGACAGCTACTATTTGACCGCTTTAACCTCGGGGCTTACCTACTTGGTTGAGCGTTTTAAAAACTACCACGGAAGTGCCACGGTTAACTTGAATGGGGTGGTACGCAGTAGTCTGGCGCAGTATGCAGAAGAGAACCTGTAGTCAGAAGTCTTTAATCGTCACCGCACCGCTGTGCAACGCACTGCGGTAATTGCGGGCGACCTCGCCCACTTTCATTGGTGCCGGCCCGGTAGGGTCGGCGACGACCAGTCGTTGCCCTGCATAGGGGACCGAAACATCGCCGTCTTCCAACTCAAGTTCCACCGCGAAAACGGCATGTCCCGGCAGGTAAACAATGTGACTGTTAACCTCAGGGTGCAAGTTGGCGAAGAGCGCCGCGAGTAAGGTCACTTTGCTATCGCAGTCGCCATGGTTTTCATAGAGTAAGCGGGTGGGGGTAATGAACCCTGCACCCGGGCTTTGCAAGCGGTTGCTCATGTCATCGTAGGGAATTTGCTGCAGCCAGCGGAGCAAGAACTGCAGGGTTTCACGCGCCGACGTTTGGTCCAGGTGCGCGGCCACTGCATCGCTAAAGGGGGTTAATGCCGCTTGCGATTCAATGGCGATGCGGGGATGGTCGGGTGTATAACCGTCAGGACCTGCGTGCAGCTGTATGGAGGCGTAATAATAGCGCGCCAGCACCTGCTGCATGGCCTCTTGCTGGTGCGCCTGGATTGCGTTTATTCGCTCGCGTTGTTGTTCAGCCGGGCCTTGATGAGCGATGACCTGAAGCGACTGCCCCTGGCGTTGAATTTCGATATCATGCCAGCCCTGTTGGTGGGCGAAATCGAGCAGTTGGCGGTGCTCTTCGCGCTGCAATCGCGCTGAGCTTAATGGACGAAAATTGGTTGGAGTGCTGATGAAAGACTGGCGATCGGTGCGAACGTTGAGTTCAACCGGGGCGCCGTTATGGTCAGCGAAACGGTAGTTTAGTTGCAGTCCCTGGTCGTCAGCATGGCGCTGGAACTCTAGTTCGGCGCTCGCGCTGGCTGAAACCAGGCACAGCATCAGAGCGCAAAGCAGGCTGACGTTTGTTAACAAACGGTCAGCGCACATCGGATCAGAATTTAACTTCGGAAATCGGGCTGGCCACGTACTTCAGGTCGATTTGGTACTCGACGCCGCCGGCACGAATAAAGAAAAAGGTTTTATCGCGTTTAAATAATTCGCTTAATACCACGTTCTTGACGTTGGCACGACGCACAGGCTCAAGGTCCGTTAGCTCGACGCCGTAGCGGCTGACCAGAATATTGTCATAGCGAGCAGGAGTAACCAGCAACAATGACTTGTTATCGTCAGTGAGTGAAATGGTGTTACCGGTGACTGTAAATGGGTCTTCTTTTCCGAACAAGGCGTTGCCCTCAAAATACGAGAAGGAATTAACGAGACGTAAATATATCGAAAAGAGAACCTTTAGCCAAGTAAAGATTCCCAGTCGCTGCCGTCAGCGTTGAAAATAGTCTTGTAGAATAAGGCAAGCTGACGCGCTGTCAATGCTGTCCTTATCCAAATTGCGATAACCACCCTCTGCAAATAGCAATTCTTTTGCACTGACTGTGGTTAATCGTTCGTCCTGCAGTTCAACTTTCACGCCAAAGCGGCCATGTAAGCGATTGGCGAATTTTCGTGCACGAACTGTGATCGGTTGTTCGCTACCATCCATATTAAGCGGTAACCCTACCACACAGACATCGGGTTGCCATTCTTTAAGTAAACGTTCGAGCTGCTCCCAATTGGGGATCCCATCATTCGCTTTTAGTGCTTTTAACGGGGTGGCCGTCGCCGTCACTGACTGACCCACGGCGACTCCAATATTACCTGTACCATAATCGAAAGCGAGGTAGCTTGCCATCAGGCATGTCCTGAACCGGGGGCAAGTTGCCAGATATCAATACCAAGCTTCTCGGCTGCTTTCTGCCAGCGTTCAGAACTTGGCGTTTCGAACAGGATACTGGCATCAGCCGGGATGGTTAGCCAGTGATTACTGGCCAGCTCTTGTTCCAACTGCCCGGCGTCCCAGCCTGCATACCCAAGGGTAAGCAAAAATTTATCGGGTGCGTCGGCAGAACCAAAGGCCTGTAAAATATCCTTTGAGGTGGTGACCATAATCTCATCGCTTAACTGCAGACTGCTGCGCCAGGTATCCTGAGGCGCGTGGATGACAAACCCACGGTCAGTGCCAACCGGGCCGCCGGAATAGACCAGCGAGCGTTCGAGAAGATTCTCTCCTGGCACCTGAATTTCGATTTGTTCGAGTAATTTAGAGACGCTCATTTCAGCCGGCTGATTCACTATCAGCCCCATCGCCCCATCTTCGTTATGCTCGCAAATATAGGTGACGGTCCGTTCAAAAAACGGGTCATCGAGATCCGGCATCGCTATCAAAAAATGATTCTGTAAGCTTTCCATAAACGACTACCTCACCGTAAAACACTCTATTACTATGGGGGCTGCGGTCCTCTTTTTAAACCCTGTTCAGCCCCCGCGCTGGGTAAAGTACGCTGGCTACTAGCGTTTAATTTTTGCTCTGCATGTCGCTGGCAATGGCATCGAACAGCATTTTCGCAATATTAATGTCGTAATGGTCTTCGATTTCGCGCATGCAGGTTGGGCTGGTCACATTGATCTCGGTAATACGGTCACCGATCACATCGAGGCCGACCAGGTAGAGGCCTTTTTCTTTCAGGGTCGGGCCGATACGCCGGGCCAGCGCCCAGTCGCTGTCACTGAGTGGTTGCGGACGGCCACTGCCACCAGCAGCCAGGTTACCCCGGGTTTCACCGGCGGAAGGAACCCGTGCCAGGCAATAGGGCACCGCCTCGCCGTTGATCAGCAGAATACGTTTATCGCCATCTTTAATCGCTGGCAGATATTCCTGCACCATGGCGAAGCGTTCGCCGTGCGCGGTTAAGGTTTCGATAATAACACCGAGGTTATTGCCGTCTGCTTTAACGCGGAAAATAGAGGCGCCGCCCATCCCATCCAGTGGTTTTATAATAATGTCTTTATGGGTTTGGTGAAACTCACGGATACGGTCAGAGTCGCGGGTCACCAGGGTTGCGCTGATGGCATCGGGGAACCAGGCGGTAAACAGTTTTTCACTGCAATCGCGTAAACTTTGTGGGCGGTTGACCACTTTCGCACCGCTCTGTTCAGCCAGCTCGAGAATATGGGTGGCATAGATAAACTCGGTATCGAAGGGCGGGTCTTTGCGCATCAGGATGACATCCAGTTCACCCATATGAATATCACAGCCATCGCCGAGGGTGTAAAAGTCCTCGTGTTGGTCGCGCACCGTCAGTGGTCGCACGAACGCCATCGGGTTGCCACCGTCAATAAACAAATCTTTCATTTCCATATACAGCACATCATCACCACGCGCCTGCGCCTCGAGTGCCAGGCGGAAACTGGTGTCTTTGTAGGTTTTGACCGTCTCAATTGGGTCCATGATAATGCCGACTTTCATGCCAACCTCAGCTGTAAATTAGAAGATAGAAAGGAACCTCGAGTGTAGCACGAGGGATTAAATCAGATCACCGTGATTTGCCTGTAACGCAGCCAGCGCCGCGAGGGCCGCCGTTTCTGTACGCAATACCCGCGGACCAAGCCGCACTGGCAGGCATTTTGCTTGATGGGTTGCCGTTACTTCGTCCGCTGAAAAGCCGCCTTCCGGCCCCACCAGCAAGCTTACTTCCCCCGGAATTGTAGCACTCTTCAATGACTGCTCTGCGCTGGGTTCCAGGGTCAGGGTCAGTGGTCGTTCAGCGGACTCAAGATACTGTTGCAAGGTGATCGCGGGATTGACCCTGGGGACTGTATTACGGCCACTTTGCTCGCACGCTGCAATGACAATTTTCTGCCATTGCAGCAGCTTTTTCTCGAGCCGTTCACCCTGCAATTTAACCCCGCAGCGGGCAGTGAAGATTGGAGTAATGCTGGCAACGCCGAGCTCCACCGATTTTTGCAAGGTAAAGTCCATGCGGTCACCGCGGGAAATACCCTGAACAAGATGAATCTTCAGCGGCGACTCGACATCGGCCGTCTCCTGCGTCAGCACCTTAGCGCTGACATGTTTTTTGCTGGCGCTTTCAATCACCGCCTGGTAACGACAGTTGTCACCGCAAAAAAGCTCCAGTTCAGCACCCGCACCTAAACGCAAAACGCGGCCAACATGGTTGGCCGCATCTGCTTCCAGTTCGACTAGTTCACCGCAGCGCAGGGGCTGCGGGTGGTAAATTCGAGGTACGCGCATCGGTCAGGCAACCGCGTCCTGCAACAATGGCGCTTTGTCGGTGCGTTCCCAGGGGAACTCATCGCGACCAAAATGACCATAGGCAGCGGTCTGTAAATAGATAGGACGTTCCAGGTCAAGCATCTGAATCAGGCCGTAAGGGCGTAAATCAAAGTGTTCGCGGACAGCACGGATAAGACTCGCTTCATCATGCTGGCTGGTGCCAAAGGTTTCAATACTGATAGAGGTGGGTTCGGCGACACCAATTGCGTACGACAGCTGCACTTCGCAGCGCGCTGCCAGACCGGCTGCGACAATGTTTTTCGCGACATAGCGTGCGGCATAGGCTGCGCTGCGATCCACTTTGGACGGGTCTTTACCTGAGAAAGCACCGCCGCCATGGCGAGCCATGCCGCCATAGGTATCGACAATGATTTTACGGCCAGTCAGGCCGCAATCACCCATCGGCCCGCCAATCACGAACTTGCCCGTTGGATTAATATGGAATTTGGTTTGTTTAGTGACCCACTCCGTTGGCAAAACAGGTTTGATGATATGTTCCATCACTGCTTCCTGCACGTCCTTCAGGCTGTATTCGGCTGCATGCTGGGTCGACAGCACGACCGCATCGATACCGATCGGTTTGCCGTCTTCATAAACAAAGGTCAGTTGGCTTTTAGCATCCGGACGCAACCAGGGTAAGTCACTACGGCGCATGTCGGCCTGGCGCTGCATCAGCTTATGGGCATAGGTAATAGGAGCTGGCATAAGTACATCTGTTTCATTCGATGCATAGCCAAACATCAGGCCCTGATCGCCAGCACCCTGTTCTTCCGGGGCGCCACGGTCGACGCCCTGGTTGATATCGGCAGACTGCTTACCAATCGCATTAAGCACCGCACAGCTTCCAGCGTCAAAGCCCATATCTGAATGGGTGTAGCCAATTTTTTCGACGGTGTTACGAACCAGGCTCTCAACATCAACCCACGCGTGAGTATTGATCTCACCACCGACCAGAACCATGCCGGTTTTAACATAGGTTTCGCAGGCCACACGCGCTTTCGGATCATCGCGCAGAATCGCATCCAGCACTGCGTCAGAAATCTGATCAGCAATTTTATCAGGATGTCCTTCAGAAACGGATTCAGAGGTAAACAGGTGTTGTGCCATAGTTCGTAATTCTCTCTTCATTTTGAAACGGCGCTACTGTAGCCGTTTTTAGCGGTGAAATCCAGTTTTAGACGTCTATAAGTCCGAACGCCATGCTAAATTTGCGTGCGCGGTCTGAATTGTGGACAATACGCGCGCAGGCCATTGCTGCACACCCTTTACGTAACCTACCCGGGGAAAAGTTCATTTCCCGGGTTGAGTAAATGCTAGCCTTAAATCTCAGGAGTGTTCCATGTCCCAACGTCGTCACCTCGCCAATGCCATTCGTGCCCTTAGTATGGATGCGGTTCAGCAAGCAAATTCTGGTCACCCTGGGGCCCCGATGGGCATGGCAGACATTGCTGAAGTTTTATGGCGAGACTACATGCAGCATAACCCGGCAAACCCTGAATGGGCCAACCGGGATCGCTTCGTGTTGTCAAATGGCCATGGCTCCATGCTGATTTATTCGTTACTGCACCTGACTGGCTACGATCTCGATATTAGCGAACTGAAAAACTTCCGTCAGTTACACTCCAAGACACCAGGGCACCCTGAGTATGGCTACACCCCGGGCGTAGAGACAACCACCGGACCCCTGGGTCAGGGTCTGAGCAACGCCGTCGGCATGGCGCTGGCAGAAAAAGTGCTGGCCGCACAGTTTAATAAGCCGGGCCATGATGTGGTCGACCATTATACTTACACTTTCCTGGGTGATGGCTGCCTGATGGAAGGTATTTCCCATGAAGTTTGCTCGCTGGCCGGAACCCTTGGGCTTGGTAAACTGATTGCATTTTATGATGACAATGGCATTTCTATCGATGGCGAGGTTGAGGGCTGGTTTACCGACGACACGGTACAGCGTTTCGAGAGCTATGGCTGGCACGTTATTGGCGGCGTCGACGGACATGACAGCGAGGCAGTTAATACAGCGATTGAAGCGGCGCGCCGGGAAACCGGTAAACCGACCTTAATTTGCTGCCGCACCGTGATTGGCTTTGGCTCACCGAACAAACAAGGTAAAGAAAGCTGCCACGGCGCCCCACTGGGGGATGATGAAATTGCTCTGGCACGCAAGGAACTGGGCTGGAACTATGGCCCCTTTGAAGTGCCAGCTGATATTTATCAGGCGTGGGACGCAAAGGCACGTGGTGCCGAAGCAGAAGCGGCCTGGAACGAAACATTTGCAGCGTATCGCGCGGCACACCCTGAACTGGCGGCTGAATTAGAGCGACGTCTGGCGGGTGAATTACCGGCTGACTTTGCTGACCAGGCGCAGGCTTACATTGAGAAACTTCAGGCCAACCCTGAGAAAGTAGCAACCCGTAAAGCATCGCAGCAGGCATTGAATGCGTTTGGCCCGTTATTACCTGAGTTGCTCGGCGGCTCAGCGGATCTGGCCGGTTCTAACCTGACTAAATGGGACCAGTCAAAGCCATTGACGCAGCAGGACGCCAGCGGCAACTACATTTATTACGGGGTGCGTGAATTTGGCATGTCGGCGATTATGAATGGGATTGCGTTGCATGGTGGTTTCATTCCTTATGGTGCGACCTTCCTGATGTTTATGGAATATGCCCGCAACGCCGTGCGCATGGCCGCCCTGATGAAGCAGCCGGCTATTTTTGTCTACACCCATGACTCCATTGGTCTAGGTGAAGACGGCCCGACTCACCAGGCGGTGGAACAACTGGCGAGCATGCGCGTGACCCCGAACCTGACCACCTGGCGTCCTTGTGATCAGGTTGAGTCAGCAGTTAGCTGGCGTGCAGCAATTGAACGTCGCGACGGCCCCACTGCGTTGGTATTCACCCGTCAGGGCGTAGCGCCGCAACCACGCAACAGCGAGCAACTGGCTGATATTCGCCGCGGTGGCTATGTATTGAAAGACTTTGCTGAGAATCCTGAGCTTATTCTGATAGCCACTGGTTCTGAAGTGGAACTGGCGATGCAGGCGGCTGAGAAGCTGAGCGGGCAAGGTGAGAAGGTGCGTGTGGTCTCAATGCCAAGCACCGATGAATTTGATGCCCAAAGCGACGACTACAAAGAGCGTGTATTGCCGAAAGCAGTGCGTCGCCGTGTCGCCATTGAAGCGAGCATCGCGGACTACTGGCTAAAGTATGTAGGCCTGGATGGCGCGGTAGTTGGCATGACTACCTTTGGTGAGTCAGCGCCAGCCGACCAGTTATTCGAATTCTTTGGCTTTACCGTGGACAATATCGTTAAAACGGCGCAGGCGGTCTAAATGAGCGCACCGCGCAAGATCCGTATTGCAATTAACGGGCTCGGACGGATAGGCCGCAGCGTGCTGCGTGCCCTGTACGAGTCGGGTTACCGCGAGCGTATTGAAGTGGTGGCAGTTAACGAGCTGGCCGCTGCCAGTTCGGTGGCTCATTTGCTTAAGTATGACAGTACTCACGGCCGTTTTGCGCTCCCTGTGAGCGCAGCAGACGGTTATTTGCAGATTGCAGAGGATCGTATCCAGCTGGTTCGCGAAGCAGAGTTAGCGAAGCTGCCATGGCAGGGGCTCGGCATCGACGTGGTACTTGATTGTACCGGGGTCTTTGGAAGTCGGGCGGATGCACAAAAGCATCTCGATGCGGGTGCCGGCAAAGTACTCTTTTCGCACCCGGCAGCCAACGATGTTGATATCACCGTGATTCAGGGGATTAACCAGCACGAACTGGAACCCGGCCATCGCATTGTCTCCAACGGTTCCTGCACCACCAACTGCATCGTGCCGGTGATTAAAGTGCTCGACGATGCCTTTGGCGTTGACAGTGGCACCATCACCACCATTCACTCGGCGATGAATGACCAGCAGGTGATCGATGCGCACCACGATAATCTGCGCCTGGCACGGGCGGCTTCGCAGTCGATTATTCCAATTGATACCCGTCTGGCCCGCGGTATCGAGCGTATTTTACCGAAGTTTGCTGGTCGCTTTGAAGCCATAGCGGTAAGGGTCCCGACGACCAATGTATCGGTTATGGACCTCAGTGTGACCCTGCACAACCGGGTCGATATCAACAAGGTCAATGATGCGCTGGCCACCGCGGCAGAAGGGAGTCTTCAGGGCCTGCTTGGGTTTACCATGGAGCCTCTGGTGTCGGCTGATTTTAATCATGATCCGCGTTCGAGCATCGTCGATGGCACCCAAACACGGGTCAGTCATGGTCATTTGGTTAAGGTACTAACCTGGTGTGACAACGAGTGGGGCTTTGCTAACCGGATGCTGGATACCACCCTGAACCTGGCGTGAGTTCGGCTGGCGCCTTAGCGTGAAGCGACTTAAAGTATAAACTGATTTTTTGATTATTGATGGCTAACCTAACTGGGTAGCCCGACAAGACAAGGACAAAGGACAAGCTATGAGCGTTCTGGCAATGACTGACTTTGATCTGCGCGGTAAGCGCGTGTTAATTCGTGAAGATCTCAATGTTCCGATCAAAGATGGCAAAGTAACCTCGGACGCGCGGCTAAAAGCGGCGCTGCCCACTTTGCAGAAAGCGCTTGAGCAAGGGGCTAAAGTGATGGTGATGTCGCATTTGGGCCGTCCAGAGGAAGGCCAGTACGATGAAGCCTACTCCATGGCGCCGGTGGCTCGCTATCTGGAGGAAGCGCTGAACTTTCCAGTGCGCATTGAAAGCAACTATTTAAACGGGGTTGATGTTGCCGGCGGTGAACTGGTTGTGTTTGAAAACGTTCGTTTTAACCAGGGTGAGAAAAAGAACGACCCTGAATTAGCGAAGAAGCTGGCAGCGTTGTGCGAGATCTTTGTGATGGACGCATTCGGCACCGCCCATCGTGCTCAGGCCTCAACCTATGGTGTTGCCCAATATGCGCCTATCGCCTGCGCCGGTCCGTTGCTGTCGGCCGAACTGGAAGCACTGGGTAAGGCGTTGAAAGAGCCGAAGCGACCTCTGGTTGCCATTGTTGGTGGCTCTAAAGTGTCAACCAAGCTCACGGTGCTCAATTCGCTGGTACGTAAAGTTGACCAGTTGATTGTTGGCGGCGGCATTGCCAATACCTTTATCAAAGCGGCCGGACATAGCATTGGTAAATCGCTGTGTGAAGACGAGCTGGTGCGCGAAGCCAAACGCCTTGCCGATTCAGCGAAAACCCGCGGCGCGGATATTCCGGTACCCACCGATGTCGTAACCGGTAAAGAGTTTGCTGAAAACGCAGCGGCTGAAACCAAAGCAGTCACCAATGTGGCTGATGACGATATGATTTTCGATATTGGGCCGGAAACTTCAGCAGCACTGGCTGAAGTACTGAAAAGCGCTGGAACCATCGTCTGGAACGGACCTGTCGGTGTGTTTGAGTTTGAACAGTTTGGCGCCGGCACGCAGGCGCTTGCACAAGCGATAGCCGACAGTGACGCATTTTCAATTGCAGGTGGTGGTGATACGCTGGCAGCCATTGATAAATATGGCATTGCAGACAAGATTTCATACATTTCGACCGGCGGCGGCGCGTTTTTAGAGTTTTTAGAAGGTAAAACCTTACCAGCGGTTGCCATTCTCGAAGCTCGCTGCAAAGACCACTAAGGTCGCGCAGGATCATAAATTTTAGTTTAAGGAGTATTTTTTCATGGCATTAATTTCATTGCGTCAGTTGCTGGATCACGCAGCAGAGCATAGTTACGGCGTCCCTGCCTACAACGTTAATAATTTAGAGCAGATGCGCGCTATCATGCGTGCTGCCGATGACACCAACAGCCCTGTGATCGTGCAGGCCTCTGCCGGTGCGCGTAGCTACGCGGGTGCACCTTTCCTGCGCCACTTGATTCTGGCTGCGATCGAAGAATGGCCACATATTCCGGTGGTGATGCACCAGGACCACGGCACCTCGCCAGCGGTCTGTCAGCGTTCGATTCAACTCGGCTTCAGTTCCGTGATGATGGATGGTTCATTGAAAGACGACGGCAAAACCCCGGCTGACTACGACTACAATGTCGATGTGACTCGTCGCACGGTAGAAATGGCACATGCCTGTGGGGTCTCGGTTGAAGGTGAGCTGGGTGTGCTTGGTTCGCTGGAAACCGGCGAAGCCGGTGAAGAAGACGGCGTCGGTGCAGAGGGCAAACTGACCCACGATCAGTTACTGACCGATCCGGAAGAAGCCGCTGCATTTGTTAAAGCAACTCAGGTCGATGCACTGGCAATTGCCTGTGGTACGTCTCATGGTGCGTACAAATTTACCCGTCCACCGACTGGTGACATTCTGGCTATCGAGCGGATTAAAGAAATCCATGCGCGTATTCCGGATACCCATTTAGTTATGCACGGTTCGTCGTCAGTGCCGCAGGACTGGCTGGCGGTTATTAATGAGTTTGGTGGCGAGATCCCTGAAACTTACGGCGTGCCAGTTGAGCAAATTCAGGAAGGCATCCGCCACGGTGTGCGTAAGGTCAATATCGATACCGATCTGCGCTTAGCGTCGACAGGTGCGATTCGTCGTCACCTGGCCCAGAACACCAGCAATTTTGACCCGCGTAAGTACTTCCAGGCAGCGACAGAGGCGATGTACGATATCTGTAAAGCTCGCTATGAAGCCTTTGGTACAGCAGGAAATGCAGACAAAATTAAACCAATTTCGCTGGAAGATATGTATAAGCGTTATGAAAGTGGTGCATTAAAAGCCACCGTTAAATAAGCCATACAATTGTCTGTAAGGAGTGAGTTGTGTCTAAAGCAATCTCAACAGGAACCTTGGCAACCTTGTTGGTTGCCGCCATCCCAGGGTTTGTTCTGAGCTCAGCTGCGCTGGCTCAGGAGAACCAGGCCGAGGCAGAAGACCAGGGCTGGAAAGTTGAAACGGAAGTGGGTTTATTAATCCGCACCGGTAATACCGAGTCACAGTCCTGGAAAGGTAAGTTAAACCTTGCGCGCGATATCGAGCGCTGGCGCCACCAGGCAGAATTTGACTATTACCGTCAGGAAACCGAGAACGAAGCGGGGCAAGATGTTATCGACGCCGACCGTTTCTTTGCCGCTGCGCAGACCAACCGTAAGTTTTCTGACGACAGTCGGTCATCGCTGTTTTTGTATGGCTCATACGAAGACGACCGTCTGAATAGCTATGACTTCCAGTCTACGATTGCTGCCGGTTATGGTAATCGCTATACCTGGAACGAAGGTCTGTATGCGGACTTCGAAATTGGTCCTGGTTATTCGTACGACAAGCGCATTGACACCGGTGAAACCAGTGGCGAGTGGATTCTGCGCCTGGCGGGGAAACTGAACTGGGATATTACGGCAAACTCGCGGTTCACCCAGAGTATGTCGACCGAAGTAGGTAACGACAATACCCGTACCCGCTCGGTATCAGCGCTGACAGCGAATATCAATTCGTCGTTGGCGATGCGGGTGTCGTTAACACTGACTCATAACGACACTGTGTACCCAGTTGAAGATGGCTCGCTGCCGGAAAAACTGGATAGTGAGACCGCCGTTACGTTGGTGTACAGCTTTTAACCAGCATTTACGGAACGTTTAGCAGTAGTTCAGGCGTGGCTTACTTTCAGGTAAGGCACGCTTTTTTTCGCTCATGGAGGTCCTATGCGTCTTATTCAGTCGGTTTCCCGGCTTAAATTGCTGGAAATTATGAATCGTCTCGACTTTTTCATTGAGTTAAGTGGGGAAGAGCGTCGCCTTTTGGTCGACGATAAGTTGCAGGTATACAGCTGTCGTGAAGGACAGCCTATTACTAAGCAGGGCGACCATGACACCGCATTTTATCTGCTGCTGTCCGGTGAAGCGCGCATAGAAAAAGATGGCCAGCAGCTTGGCAGAGTCGGCACCGGCGAATTTATCGGCGAAGGGTCTTTTGTGACCCGAAACCCACGCAGTGCCTCCGCTATTGCTACGCGGGACTGTATTTTATTTCGGATTGATAACAAAGCCTTGCGCTCTTTAGGCGCAGTTATTCGGGAGAAGGTGAAAGACGCAATTATTCGCGGCATGGCGCGACGGATTGTGCACTTGAACGAACGTCTTGAGCTCACACGGGTGTAAGCAGGAATAATGAAAGTAGCTGATTTTAGTTTTGAATTACCGGACGAGCTAATTGCTCGCTATCCGCAACCTGAGCGCAGTGCCAGCCGAATGCTGGACGTGGATGCCAGTAGCGGTGAACTGACGCACCGTCAGTTTAAAGACATTGTCGACCTGTTACAGCGTGGCGATCTGCTGGTTTTTAACGATACCCGGGTCATTCCGGCACGTTTACTGGGGCAGAAGGTCTCCGGTGGCAAAGTTGAAGTGCTGGTTGAACGGGTCCTGGATGAGCATCATGTGTTGGCGCATGTACGTGCCAACCGGGCGCCGAAAGCGGGTGTACGGGTACTGCTGGAAGAGGCCTTTGAAGCCGAAGTGCTGGGGCGCGAAGGGGCGCTGTTTAAGCTCCATTTCGACAGCCAGCAGACAGTTCTTGAGCTGCTCGAAGCCCATGGGCATATGCCCTTACCACCTTACATTGACCGCCCTGATGAAGACAGTGACCGTGAGCGTTACCAGACGGTTTACAATCGTAAACCGGGTGCTGTGGCGGCGCCGACTGCGGGGCTGCATTTTGATGATGCTATTTTACAGCAGCTGCAGGATAAGGGCGTTGAATTTGCCTACGTAACTTTACATGTCGGCGCTGGTACCTTCCAGCCGGTGCGGGTTGAGTCGATCGAAGAGCACATCATGCACAGTGAATATGCAGAGGTCGGTGAAGATACCATTGCCGCCATTCAGGCCGCCAAAGCCCGTGGTGGACGAGTGGTCGCTGTGGGGACAACCTCAGTGCGTTCGCTGGAATCAATGGCCAAAGCCAGCGCGACAGACCAGTTGCAGCCATTCTTTGCGGAAACGGATATTTTTATCTATCCGGGCTACCAGTTTGCGGTGGTCGATGCCATGGTCACTAACTTCCATTTACCGGAATCGACCTTGTTGATGCTGGTCTCAGCCTTCGCCAGCCGCGATATTATGCTCAACGCCTACCAATCAGCAGTTGAGCATAACTATCGTTTCTTTAGCTATGGCGATGCCATGTTTTTGCACTCCCGAGCTTAGTCGTTGAGTGCTGGAACCGGCAGGCTGCGTTTTGCGTAGAAGTTTTCGACAAAGTCATCGAAGGTGCCATTGTCGAGTGCATCACGCATGCCCTGCATAACCACTTGATAGAAACGCAGATTATGAATGGTGTTTAACCGCGCCCCTAAAATCTCGTTACAGCGATCAAGGTGATGCAGGTAAGCGCGTGAGTAATTCTTGCAGGTATAACAATCACAGGTTTCATCCAGCGGGCCTGGGTCGGTGCGGTGTCGGGCATTGCGGATCTTAAGCACGCCGTCACTGACGAACAGGTGGCCATTGCGCGCATTGCGCGTTGGCATCACGCAGTCAAACATATCCACACCACGGCGCACGGCTTCTACCAGATCTTCTGGCTTACCGACACCCATCAGATAACGCGGCTTATCCGCTGGCATTTGCGGCGCGGTATGGCTGAGAATGCGCATCATGTCTTCTTTCGGCTCACCGACTGACAAGCCACCGATAGCGTAGCCATCGAAACCTATATCAGTCAGGCCATTGAGCGAAACGTCACGGAGTTCTTCATACATGCCGCCCTGAATAATACCGAATAACGCCGCCGGGTTGCCCTCGTGGGCGTCTTTTGAACGTTGTGCCCAGCGTAACGACAGCTCCATTGAGCTTTTCGCCTGCTCTTCAGTCGCAGGATGTGGGGTGCACTCGTCGAAAATCATGACGATATCAGAGCCCAGTTCGCGTTGGACCTGAATTGATTTTTCCGGGGTCAGGAGGATTTTCTCGCCGTTTATCGGAGAACGGAAGGTGGCGCCTTCTTCGCTGATCTTGCGCAGCTCGCCGAGACTGAACACCTGGAATCCGCCCGAGTCGGTGAGGATAGGACCATCCCAGTGCATAAAGTCGTGCAGATCACCATGTTGCTGAATAATCTGGGTACCAGGGCGCAGCATCAGGTGAAAGGTGTTGCCGAGGCAAATCTGGGCGCCGGTTTCACGTACTTCCTCCGGGGTCATACCTTTGACCGTCCCTAAGGTGCCGACCGGCATAAAGGCAGGCGTTTCCACCGTCCCGCGCTGAAAAATCATTCGTCCGCGGCGTGCCTGGCCGCTGGTTGTATCCAGTTCAAACTTCATAGTCACCACATGTCCTGTTCCTGATCAGGCGCGATTATACACAAAAATGGCTGACGATTGGCAGCAGCGGCAGAATTCCCTTGGTGTGCTAGATTTAACTAACTGTTTGGACAATGCATTTATGACGTCTTAGGAGATCCTATGAGCGATAAAAAATCGGTGTTAGTACGGGCCACTATTGGTGACAACATGACTGTGTCCTTTCCAGACGGCAACGTTGTTGCATCGATGAAGGGGCGGGTTCGCTTTGAAAACTTTACCAACCTCAAAGTTGAGGTGCGCTTTGAAGACCTCGAACGGCGTTTCCATGTCACCCATGACGAAGCGGTGGAATTCAAAGTGGAAGAGCTGAAGACCTCCGGCAAGCACGAATTTACCCTGCATGAAGTAACCAGCGAGGGCCATACCGACGACACCGTCTATGGCCAAGGCGTTATTGTGGTTGAAGGCGGATAAAACCTTTCTAGAGGAAGATCAAATCGCGCTGTGTTGAGTGGCGGCAGGGCAGATTAAAGAGCTCCTCAACCGCCAGAGCGAGGCGCTCAATGCGCTGCCAGATCTCTAGCATGTAGCGTTGCGAGGGGTCCTGTGCCCGGTTAGCCTCACATTGAGCGACTAGACCGGGGCTGACCTCGTCTCCGTTTAGACTGACAACAATTTCCTGCAATATCAGATTGGCCGGGTTCTTCGCCAGCTCGATCTGGGTACCCGGCAGGTTCTTCACCATTTCAATAAGCTGGGGACGAAGTTCGCTAAGCAGCGGCTCACCAGCCCAGATAATAGCACTGCTGGCATGCAGGTAGGCCCGGTTGTAGTGCTCGCTGGTGGTTTTCTCCAGGGTCTCGCGTAAAGACTGTAAGTCTGCTACGTCCTCGGTCAGACGCCAGCGTTGATAGTCGATGACGAGTTGCCGCACATGGTTCAGCGCTGCGATGTTCGACGGCGACTCATCGAGCAGTTGCTGCACCCGCTCCAGTTGTTGCAGTGGCGGCAGTTGGCGCAGCTCAGCGGGCGGTGCAAACAGCTGCAAATCTAGCAGTAATAAGCTAAAGAACCGGATCCGCGGGAAGGTGTCGCGACCCTCGACAATTTGTTGATAGGCGCGCTGGTGCCACTGCGCGTATACCGGATCTTCCTCCGACAGCCGATAAAGCATATGAGCTAACGTCTGCGCATAGTTGT
The DNA here is from genome assembly GCF_003986975.1 of Aliidiomarina soli. Taxonomy (GTDB): domain Bacteria; phylum Pseudomonadota; class Gammaproteobacteria; order Enterobacterales; family Alteromonadaceae; genus Aliidiomarina; species Aliidiomarina soli. The sequence continues at coordinate 74,079 of NZ_PIPO01000005.1, forward strand.
AGGCAATTACTCCATGGTTAGGAAGTGCCTGGTGGCTTTGTGCCAGATACTCGATGGCGTCCTGTAAACGAAGCCGGGCCTGCTGGTTGTCAAGGTATAAAGCACGATAACGTAGGTTTGCGCCTACGTTTGCAGCCACCGTGGGAAGGTCTGGTGCAATGCTATAAGCCATCTGCAGTGCGTCTTCATTGCGTTGCCAATAGTGTTCGCTTCGCTCGCCGGACGTCAGCTCCGCCATATTCCGATGCTGACTAGCCAGGTTCAGATAGAACGACGGTCCACGGTGCGCCTCGGGAATGCGTTCAGCAATAACCTGAGCGCGCTGTAACAAGGGTTCGATGCTGCGCCCCAGGTTCGCCAGTGTGGTTTGTTGGGTGCGGATCTGGTTGAGATAACTTAAATGAATGGCGGTAGTTATACGGGGCTCCGTGCCTCGCTCCTTTGCATAACGAAGGGCAAGTTCATAATGGCGGGTAATTTGACGAACAGCTGTTAATGATTCCTCAGTCGGCTGACTGGTGTCTCGGCTAAGTAACGAACCCTGATGATGGTGATACATGGGATGCTCGTTGTCTACTTCCCTGGCGTAGTGCAGCTGCTGCTCCGCCAACTGATGCCAGCGTTCAAGGTTTTCACCGCCAGGCCCGGGGTAATAATGAACCAGCTCCAGGTAGGCCGAGGCGAGTCGAATATAGCTGCCAATCGACGATGGAGTCTGGGCAGCAAGGTTGTCTCCATAGTATTGCATGCTCTCAATCAGGGCGTCGGTATCGCCAGGCACCTGGCGGACCAGGGTATTGAATAATGCTTCAATCGCTAATGAAAGGCCGAGCTCGTAGCGGGGGTAAAACCAGCTTGGGAACTTACCGTTTTTCAGGATCGAATCCGCCTCCACTTCGTCACCGTTGAGGTAGGCTCGCATGGCGCGCAGGTAATCCGCGGGCAGGTCACTGCGCTCTACACTGTCGAGGTAATGCAGAGCAGGTAAGCGGTGAGTGCTATGGGCCAGCGCTAAGGCGTCTTCCCGCGAGCTGGCTGACGGCAGATTAAATGCCTGTGAACGGGCAACGGTGTAGAGCCGCTGGTGCACAATCGCCAACGCCATCGCGGTGCTGTCGGAACGCTCTCCGAGTTGCCAGGCCTGGGTCAATGCACTTTGCGCTTCCGTATTATTACCCAATTGAACAAAGAGGCGGCCAGCAGAGGCGTAATGATAAGCGCTCAGCCATTTGGGCAAGTCGTGGGCGCGCTCAACCCATTGCCGCGCAGCGTTTCGCAGTCGCTGCAATTCATCCCGTGAGGCATGTCGTGGCGATCGGTATATCGCGTCGATCTGGCTTTCCAGGCGGGTGACCTGTTCGTGCATGCGAACCTGTTCTAACTGGCGGTCTCTCATATGACTTTGGTAAAAGCCGGCAGCAAGGATTAATAACAGTCCTATGATGGTGGCTACCAGAACGGTACCGCGCAACCAACGGTTGCGCTGCCACAGTCGCTGGCCGCGGTACCATGGGTTGCGTCGCAATGAGATGGGTCGCGACTGCAGAAACGCCCGTAAGTCAGCCGCTAATAAAGCGGCATTCGCATAGCGTTGGGTCGGGTCGGGTTGTAAACAATGGCGAATAACATACTGTAAATCGCGCGGCAGAGCTTCCAGCGCCTGATCACTGTGCTGGCCGGTTAAGACCATGCGCAGAGTGGCGCCGAGGGCGTAAATGTCGATACTGGAGGTTAAGCGCGCGCCCTCAGTAAAACGTTCCGGGGCCATGTAATGCTCGGTTCCGACACCCGACGCAGAGGAATGATGGTGACTATCGGCGATGCCAAAGTCGACCAGTACCGCGGTTAACGGATTACTGTCCTCCTGGAGGACGATATTGCCGGGTTTAATATCGCAGTGCACAATGCCTTTTCGATGCGCTTCTGCGATCGCATCACAGACTTGTGCAATCAGCTCGACGCGCTGACTAATACTGAAATGTTCACGCCAGTGATTGAGGTGCTGGCCTTTAACCAGTGACATCACCAGATAGACCGCGTCACCTTCTTCGGCTACTTCATAGACCCTGCAAATATTGGGGTGATCGAGTTGCGCCAGCACACGGCCTTCGGCCAAAAGACGTTTGCGTTCCTGCAGATCACTGCGGTGAATAAACTTGATAGCGACGTCGCGATGAAGCTGATTATCGTGGGCTTTATAGACCGAGCCGGAGCTGCCATGGCCAATTTGTTCAAGGCAGCGATAACGACTGTTGATCGGGTACGGAAATATGCGGCGCGGGGCATCCGTTGCCGAAGGCGAATCCGATGGTTGTGACCCGGGAATATAAGTGTCCTGGTCGTCATAGGATGACGTCATTGAAGTTCCTTTCCTTATACCATGCGCCGATTGTATCAATCTTTTAACGTAAATTAAGTATATTCACGGTAATTGACGTCGATTATCGATACGGTAAAGGGGCTCGAACGACTAATGTTAGCACTCACTCTGAAGCTGTTAGTTGCGCTGTATCAGTATTGGGTTATCGGGCAAACCTGGTCTGCGCCTTGCACTCACTACGTAAGTGGGGGCGGTGGTGACTTTCGCGTTCGAATATACCAGCCTTTGACGTGCCACCGCTGCCCTCACTCCTGCCTCTGCAAGTTTTTTAACCCCGTCTTTTATGTTTTCGATAAGGTGCTTGATATAGACAACAATCGCACCGACAATAGGGTTCTATTGCAGGTAGTACAGGGAAAGGAATGACCGAGTTAAATATGTCCGTGGCAATGAAGTCTATCCCCGTCGATCTCGAGGTTGTAATGGGGATGCAAAGCCACCGGATTAGAGCCACCTGGGTTGGACAGCGGGAAGGTGAATACCTGGTTATCGATTTACCACGCAAATATACCTGGCGTGATCTGCAGGAGTGGTTCTATAACGCGACATCTGTAGTGGTGCGTGGAGTGCTGGCAACGGGTCAGGTCTTCGCCGCTGAAAGCCGGGTGCTGGGAATGGTTGCGAAACCTTATCGACAGCTTTACTTGTCGGCGCCTGACAAGCTGGAAGAGCGTTCACTGCGCAAAGTGCCACGCATTCAGGTCGATATTGACGCCAAGCTGAGTTTCGCCGCGGAGCTTCCAAAGCCGTCGGGCGTGCCCGCGGATTTTACGGGCTTACGAGGCCGGGTGACCGACTTGTCGCGCACCGGAATTGCCTTTGAAAGTTCAGAGAAACTGCCCTTTGTGCGCGAGCTTTTTATGAATAAGCTGGTCGATCTTGAATTATTTGACGAAGGCCAGTCGTTAAACAGCGTATTGGGTGAAGCAAAAAGTTGCCGGGTGACCGACAGTGGCTTGCTTAATTTCGGTATTGCAGTCGATACCCGTAACCGTGATTATGCGCAGGCATTGGGTCAGCTGATCCTTGCATCCCGTCATATTAAAGCCGTATTACGCGGTGAATAGCACAGAATTTTGAGCAACTTAATGCTAACCCAGATCGAATTCTGATCTTGGGGTTTACAGCACAGGGTTATTTGTTTAAAATTCAGCACCAATTTTATTCGTAGTGGTTAAAAGTTAACCAGCAGCCAAAGTATCTTGAGGTGAGATTTTAATGCCAGTAATTAAAGTGAAAGAAAACGAACCGTTTGACGTAGCATTGCGTCGCTTCAAGCGTTCATGCGAAAAAGCAGGTGTGTTGTCAGAAGTTCGCAGCCGTGAATTTTTTGAAAAACCAACTGCAGAGCGCAAGCGTAAGAAAGCAGCTGCGGTAAAGCGTCACGCTAAGAAGTTGTCGCGCGAAAACGCTCGCCGTACGCGTTTGTACTAAGGTTTTCTTTCTGGGGTCTTTCTGGCGTCCTGCTCTGGCGCTGAAAAAGCCGCCAGGCAGACAGAAAAACCGTGCTCCAGGCACGGTTTTTTTATGTCTTAGGGAATGCCTTAGGGAATACGTTAGCAAAGCAGTTGGCTGAGAATGGCAACGCTAGGTTTCATCGAATGAAGCGAGTAAAGTAAGGGTATGGCTGGACTCATTCCAAAAGACTTTATTCAGGATCTAATCGCCCGCGCTGATGTTGTTGAGGTGGTAGATTCGCGTGTCCGTTTGAAAAAAGCAGGCCGCAACTACCAGGCCTGCTGCCCGTTCCATAATGAGAAATCCCCCAGCTTCACCGTCGCCCCTGACAAGCAGTTTTATCACTGCTTCGGGTGTGGTGCCCACGGTAATGCGATTGATTTCATCATGGAGTATGACGGCCTCGACTTTCCGGATGCGGTTGAAGAGCTGGCGTCGATGATGGGGGTTGAAGTGCCCCGTGAACAAGGTAGTGGGACTGGCAAACCAGTTGATAAACAGCAACAGGCCGATGACTACGCACTGATGGAAAGCTGTGCCCGGTTTTTTGCCCAACAATTGCGTAGCCACCCGCAAAAAGACCGGGTTATTAGCTACCTGAAAGGCCGTGGGCTCAGTGGCGAAACCGTGAAAGCCTTTGATATCGGCTATGCGCCGGATGACTGGGACGCGGTGCTAAAGCAATTTGGTGGCAACAAGAGTGTGCAACAGCAATTGCTGTCGTTGAAACTGATCACAGAGAATGATCGCGGGCGGCGTTATGACTTTTTCCGTGACCGGATCATGTTTCCGATCCGTGATCGACGTGGCCGGGTGGTCGGCTTTGGGGGCCGGGTGCTTGATCAGGGCGAACCCAAATACCTGAATTCGCCGGAAACCCGGATCTTTCACAAAGGTCGCGAGCTCTATGGCTTCTGGCAGGTCAAACAGGCTCATAAGCAAATAGAAAGTGTGGTGCTGGTGGAAGGCTACATGGATGTGGTGGCGCTGGCTCAGCATGGCGTTACCAATGCGGTGGCGTCGCTGGGAACGGCGGCGACCTCCGATCATTTGCAGTTGCTGTTCCGCCACAGCCCTGTGGTGGTGTGTTGTTTTGATGGTGATCGTGCTGGCCGGGATGCGGCATGGCGAGCCATGGAAAACGCACTGCCGCTGTTAAAAGACGGCGTCGACATGCGCTTCTTATTTTTGCCGGACGGGGAAGATCCGGATTCCCTGGTTCAGCGCGAAGGTCAGGCGGGATTTGAAAAACAGTTAAAGAATGCTCGTCCGCTGACCGATTACTTTTTCGACCATTTAAAAACGTTGCATGATATTGGCACTTCAGCTGGCCGTACCGGGCTTGCAGGGCAGGCGGAGAGTCTGATTGAGCGGGTTTTAAGCGATAATTTTAAAGCAGAATTACGCACTCAGTTGAATACATTACTTGGCCGCAACGCAGAAGTTGAGAGTCTAAGCTTGAAAAAAGCGGTCACCGGCTCCACTAAACGTACAGCGGCGAGCACATCGAAACAGATGACGCCGGTATTGCGTGCGATGGGCCTGCTGGTGCAATACCCCTATTTGGGGAAAACAGTAGCGGTCCACGACGAATTGGTCGACCTGAATATGGATGGCGCCAAAATATTCGTCGCGTTGCACAAGCAGTGCCATGAAAAAGACCTCAGCACCGCGCAATTAATGGAAAGCTGGCGCGATACCCGTTACGCAGACAGTTTGCGGCGTTTAGCAAGCTGGCAGCACGGAGTGCTTGAGGAGAACGTGGAAAAGGAGTTCGGGGAAACTTATTTGTTCCTCATCGACAGTTATCTGGAACAACGGCTGCAGGTTTTGCAGTCGTTAAGCGGGGAACAACTAACCCGTGAAAAACTTACGGAAATCGAGCAGTTACTGAAGTTACTGAAAGGCCGGTAGAAAGCGCTTTTACCTAGCTTGGGTTAGGGCAAAAGTTAAACTAAAACTGGCCCGGAAACGTATATTTTGGTATAATGCTTGGTCATTCCATGAATTCTCAAGTCATTTTCTGAGGTGATCGTCTGTATGCAGACTCGGCAGTCGCAATTAAAACTTCTTATTGCTAAAGGTAAAGAGCAAGGTTACTTAACCTTTGCAGAAGTGAATGACCACTTACCACAAGATATCGTTGATTCGGATCAGATCGAAGATATTATCCGGATGATCAACGATATGGGTATCAAGGTGTTTGAAAGCGCACCTGATGCCGATGACTTGATGATGAGTGAAGACAACGCGGACGAAGATGCAGCAGAAGCTGCAGCGGCCGCTCTTGCGACTGTGGAAAGCGAAATTGGTCGTACTACGGACCCGGTACGCATGTACATGCGTGAAATGGGTACGGTAGAGCTGTTAACCCGCGAAGGCGAAATCGTCATCGCTAAACGCATCGAAGAGGGTATTAATCAGGTTCAGTGCTCTGTTGCAGAGTACCCTGAAGCGATTAACTTCCTGCTTGAACAGTGGGATGCCTACGAAGCTGAAGAAATCCGTCTAACTGAAATCATCTCTGGTTTTATTGACCCGAACGAGGTTGATGAAGCGCCTGTTAGTGCAACCCACGTGGGTTCAGAGCTAAGCAACGAACAGTTGAAAGACGAAGACGGCGACGATGACTCCGATGAGGACGATGAAGACAGCGCAGATACCGGTATTGATCCGGAATTTGCCCGCGAGCAGTTTACTGCCCTACGTGATCAGTACGAGACCACTCGGCAGGTTATCGCTAAGCATGGTCGTGACGACAAGCGTGCTCGGGTTGAAATCGATGAACTGAGCGAGCTGTTTAAACAGTTCCGCCTGGTACCAAAACAGTTTGATCGCCTGGTGGCCGACATGCGCGCGATGATGAATCGTGTCCGTGTTCAGGAACGTTTGATCATGAAGCTCTGCATCGAGCATGCGAATGTGCCAAAGCGCACCTTTGTTCAGGCCTTTGCAGGCAATGAAAATTCAATGGCATGGTTCGAGCAGTTAGTTGATTCGAAGCAAAACTACTCGGCTGTGCTGAAAGAACAACGCTACGAAGTTGAGCGTTGCATTGGTAAGTTAGTGGCGGTGGAAGAAGAAACCGGGCTGACCATTACCAAAGTGAAAGACATTAACCGTCGTATGTCGATCGGTGAAGCGAAAGCACGCCGGGCGAAGAAAGAAATGGTTGAAGCCAACCTGCGACTGGTTATTTCGATTGCAAAGAAATACACCAACCGCGGTTTGCAGTTCCTCGACCTGATCCAGGAAGGTAATATCGGCTTGATGAAAGCAGTCGATAAGTTTGAATACCGTCGTGGTTACAAGTTCTCGACCTACGCAACCTGGTGGATCCGTCAGGCAATTACCCGTTCTATTGCCGACCAGGCACGGACCATTCGTATTCCGGTGCACATGATCGAAACCATCAACAAACTGAACCGTATTTCACGGCAGATGTTGCAGGAAATGGGTCGTGAGCCATTACCGGAAGAACTGGCAGAGCGTATGCTGATGCCGGAAGACAAGATCCGCAAAGTACTGAAGATCGCGAAAGAGCCGATTTCAATGGAAACCCCAATCGGCGATGACGAAGATTCGCATTTGGGTGACTTCATTGAAGACACCACACTCGACTTACCAGTCGATGCTGCGACCTCAGAAAGTCTGATGAACGCGGTGCGTGAAGTTCTGGGTGGCTTGACCGCTCGCGAAGCGAAAGTGTTACGCATGCGTTTTGGTATCGATATGAATACCGACCATACGCTGGAAGAAGTGGGCAAACAGTTCGATGTTACCCGCGAGCGTATCCGTCAGATCGAGGCCAAAGCACTACGCAAGCTGCGTCACCCAAGTCGCAGCGAACAGCTGAAAAGCTTTCTCGACGAATAGAATCAAGCAGAAACAGGTTTTCTGTTGAAAAATGCCCGCTTTATAGCGGGTATTTTTTTGCCTTAAACTAGACGATCGTCTGATATTCATTTCTTTTATGTTAGCTATTTTTGTTTTTGACAGAATATTTACATAACAACCGTTGTGTAAATATTACTAAAATGTAACAAGTAACTTGCACGTTACGAAAATACATGGCTCTGCCACAAAAAAACAAGGATAACAAAGATGAAATCACGCTTCCGATTTTCGCTTTGTGCTGTAGCGATAACCTCTGTTCTTTCCTCACCTGCTGTTCTGGCTCAACAACAAGATACCGATGCAGAATCGGTAGAACGTATTCAGGTGACGGGTTCCCGTATTAACCGTACCGACATCGAGGGTGCGTCGCCGATAACGGTTATTGACCGCGACCTGATCGATTCCTCCGGCTACAAAAACCTCCAGCAGTTGCTTGAGCGAATGCCTTCGGCAGGGGTGGGGACGTTCTCAACCCGTGGCAACAGTCAGGATTCAACCGCCAATGGGGGCGCCGCCGTTAGCTTACGGGGCCTTGGCAGTGACGCTACACTGGTGCTGATTAACGGTCGCCGTGTCGCGGTATCCTCGTTTGCCGAAGGGGTGGCTAACTCGTTCGTTGATATTAATTCAATTCCGGTGGCCGCCATTGAACGGGTCGAGATCCTGAAGGACGGCGCATCCGCGATTTACGGCTCGGACGCCGTTGCGGGTGTGGTCAATATTATCTTACGCGACGACTTTGAAGGCACTGAGCTGACTGCCAGTTATGGTGGTACCACTGGCCCGAGCTACGACGAAACCAATGTCAGTGCCGTTTGGGGCACCGGCGACATGGACAGCAACACCACCATTATTTTTGACTACTTCAATAACAGCTCCATCATGGGAGCTGAAATGGGCCGTTTTGGCACCGCTGATCAATCCCCATGGGGCGGCAATGATTTTCGTTCCTCACGCGGCTTCCCGGGTAACTATGTAGTAAACGGCGAAGTGGTGGTCGACCCGGATTGCCCGGAAGACAGCACCTTTGGCGTCTCATGCGTGTACGACTACGGTCCGGCTACCATGACCATACCGGAATCAGAGCGGGTCGGCGCGATGCTATTGGCGCACCAGCGTCTGACCAATAACGTGGAAGCTTATCTCGAATTCAATGTGCAACATAACCGTTCTAAGGCCGGTGGGGCTGCGACACCTTTGGATGCAGACGCGGGATTAACCGTCCCTGGAGATCATCCGGATAACCCCTTTGGTGAAGACCTGCTGATTAACCGTCATCGCACGGTTGATGCCGGGCCACGGGTTTGGAGCATCGAGTCAGACACCCTGCGTTTGGTCGCTGGCTTACGTGGTGATATTAACTTCTGGAACTGGGACCTCTCGTTCCAGAAAGGACGCAACTCTGCCCTGCAAACCGGGAGCCGGGATCAGGGGTGGGTGCGCACCGATTTACTGCAGGAAGAAATCAATGCCGGCCGGTACAACCCGTTCGGCGGTACTATCAACTCACCTGAAGTTATTGACGCCATTACCACATCGCTGGTGCGTCGTGGTAAGTCACATATTACCGCGGTGGATGGCAGCATTGCCGGTGATGCCTTCGAGCTGGGTGACCATACGGTAAAAATGGCGGCTGGTTTTGAATACCGCGAAGAAGACGTGTTTGACCAACCGGATGACCAGTTCCAGCGCGGGCTGATTTTTGGTACTGAGTCAGTGCAGGCTGAAGCCAAGCGTGATCAGTGGGCCGCCTATGCAGAGTTCCTGGTGCCGTTAAGTGATGCGTTCGAAGTGTCAGTGGCAGGTCGCTACGACGATTACAGTGACTTTGGTTCAACCTTTAATCCACAGTTCAAAGTTCAGTATAGGGCAACTGATGACCTGCGCTTTCGCGCTGCATACGGCGAAGGTTTCCGTGCGCCGTCACTGGCTCAAATTGGTCTTGGGCCATCTCAGGTTTCGCAGTTCTTCGTCGACACCTATCGCTGTCCGGACGGTGACCCGAACAACCCGGCCTGTGGTTCCACGGACTACACCATTGTCTTTAGCGGCAATGATGACCTGGAAGCAGAAGAGTCTGAAAGCTGGAACATAGGGGGTGTGTGGCAGGTTAATGAGGCGTTGGATCTGACTGTAGACTACTGGTCAATTACTCAGGACAACAAAATTGACCGCAACGACTTCGAAACCGTTTACAACGAAAACTGCAACGACCAGAACAGCACCGTCTGTGTGCGCCTGCCAGCAAACCCGGGTGACGAGCTGGGTGAGTTGTCTACTCTGTTCAACAGCTATGTCAATATCAGCTCTCAGGAAGCGGCGGGTATCGACTTCTCAACCAGTTATCGGCTACCGGCAAATGACTACGGCGATTTCCGTTTTGGCTTTGACTGGTCGTGGATGACCACGTTTGAACGCAATGGCATCGATTATCTGGGTGAGTACAACTACCCGGAACATCGTTGGATCGCCAGCACCGACTGGACTCGTGATCGCTGGGGCGCCACCCTAAGCGTCAGCTACATAGGCGAATTCCAGGACTACAAGTCGCCACAGGATGTCGAGACCACCACCGTACGCGACATTAGCGCACAGGCGTTACTCGACCTTCAGTTCCGTTTCGACGTGAATCAGTCGTTACGGCTTTCTGTCGGTGGGACCAACATTCTGGATGAAGATCCTCCGTTTGCAATTGGTGACGGCGACGGCGACCTCTACGGCTACGCCTCAGGTGTGCACAACCCGCGCGGGCGTTTCCTCTACGCCCGGGTGAACTACAGCTTCTAACGTTCACCAACCGATTCTACCCTCCCTGGTAGAGAAGACCCCGTTCGCGGGGTCTTTTTTTATTCGCCAAGTTCAAACAGCTCATCGACACTGCACTTGAAATACCGGGCTAGCTTCAAAGCGATTTGCACTGAAGGAGTGAATTTACGCCGCTCGATTGTGCTAATGGTTTTGCGGGACACCCCAATAGCGTCAGCAAGCTCTTGTTGGGACAGGCCTGCTCTACTACGCCACTCAGGTATCTTATTCAGAACATGGTCATTCATTATGTTCCCTTAAAACCATTTAAGACCGGACCAAACCACATAAGTAATAATGACGAGCAAAACAAATTTCGCCACCAGAAGCGCAGCAGGTGCAAGTGGATGACTGCCAAACGTAGCACTCATCATTCTGATGTTGAGTGCGCTGGCTCTTAAATGAGTAATAGCTTGTGACGTCAGCATATTATTCGTCCTCTTCATGCAGTTGGGTAAGTAGAAGGCAGCCGAAAACAAGGGAGCTGACGAACATTAAAGTCGCTGACACTGTCTGCGCGTTTAGTAAAGTCGTTACTGCTGATGAGTTAAATTCTAGCAAGCTGAGATATAAAAAGCCGAAGCACACAAAATAGTTAACGGTGAAGGTTTTTGATCCTGCAGCCCGATAGACACTCAATGCGTATTCATCTCTTAGAATCATAAGTACTGAATTCCAATTCGTTACCACGTTAAATTGTTTAAGCTGAAGCAGATAGCGAAATAGAAAAAACAGACCAAGAACCACGGGTATAAGTTTAAAATGCTCGAAAATAAAGCTTTGTAGGATAGCGTCGTTTGGTGAAACGGCTGTGATGACGTTCAACACGATGATGTATAAAAACTGCAGTGCTAAAACAAGTGAAACTAACCCGCTAAACTGCAAGGCCGCGAGCTGAGCATTGGGTGACCATTTAGACATCCTTTTTCTCCTTATTATGTAACCCTAGGGTTTCAAGAATAAGCGATATATCTTGCGATTGGAACCCTAAGGTTACATCGTTTGGGTTTTTATTGGTAACCCTTTGATTTTAATGAGAATTTAAAACTAGCCCATTTTTAGCTCTTTTTGGATGTGTATCTGTCACCTAAAAGACATAACAACGCGTTAACATCTTGAGGCTTGAATCGCTGCGAAGCTAAATCAGGGTTTTGGGGTACGACGAGTAGCTTTGCATCATGACTATAAAAACCCGGAGAATACGGATGAGAGTTTTACTCACAGTCGCTACCCTGGCGCTGAGCGCGCCTGCGTTCGCGTCACAGCCCATTGCCTACTGGGCACAGAATGACAACGAATTAGTCGACGGCGGCAACGGATTCACGCCAGCTTCATTCCCCATGCCTGCCGATGTCGGTGAAGGCAGTCTGTACCTGAGCAACTTCAATGATGACGTGCAGGACGGTGCCTACCGTTTTATCCAGAGCTTCGCAGGCTCAACCAGCAACGCGTTGCCGGGCTTTGGCTCTGGCGGCTCGCTGTCGCCCCAGGGCGGCGCTGGCAACAGCAACAACGGCATGTCGGTGATAATGGAGGTGGACACCACTGAATTACAGGACATCCACGTAAGCTGGGCTCAGCGTGGTACCGCCACCGGCTTTGACAGTCGTGAGTTTGCCTGGTCGGTAGACGGCAGCAACTACACCGTGGTCGAAACCGATACCGGCGCCCTGGGGTCGTCGTGGTCGGTTGAGAACTATGACCTGTCTGCAGTCACAGCACTCAACGACCAGCCCAACGTCTATTTCCGCATCACGTTAGATGGTGCATCCAGCCAGAATGGCAACAACCGCTTTGACAACCTGCTTGTCAGTGCAACCAACGCGGCTGACGCTGATCGTATTACTGTGTATGACAATGATTTCAGCAGCGACCCCTTTAACCAGGGCTGGTATGAGGTCAATGTCAGTGGCAACGAGCGCTGGCAGTGGGACGGCGACTTCGACAATATCAGCCTGGCACCTTATGTGGGTGGGCAGTGCCAGTCCAATGAAAACTGGCTGATATCGCCACGTTTTGACTTCTCGCGTCAGTTTGATGAGCGCCTGGCGCTTGATATTGCGCGCGGCTTCCCGGGTGATAACCCGCTGGAGATATATTACAGCGAAAGCTACAACGGTGAGGGCGAGATCGACCCTGAACAGTGGCAGTTGCTCACTGTTATCGACAGCGATGACTTTAACCAGAATAACGTCCCTCAGCGGTTTGATGGCTTCGAACAGCTGCAGGATATCGAAGGCTACGGTTATATCGCCGTGCGTTTTAGCTATCAGGATGGTGACTGTGGCACCTGGCGGGTTAGCGGCATTGAACTAACGGCGGAAGTTGAACTGAATACGCCGGACGAATTTGCCTGTGGCGCGCCGGCGACACCCATTCACTATGTCCAGGGCGAAGGCTTTCAAAGCCCGCTGCAAAATGCATTTGTGCATCTTGAAGGGGTCGTGACCGGCTCGTTCCAAAGCACCGAAGACGGCGGTTTAGGCGGTTTCTTCCTGCAAATGGCGGACGCGGCGCAGGACGACAACCCGCTCACCTCAGAAGGCATTTTCGTCCACGACGACAACTTTGGCCGCAATGTCTATCGCGGTGACATTGTTCGCGTCGCCGGGGTGGTGAGCGAGCAGTTTTCCGAAACCCAGTTGGGTACGGTCAGCGATGTCGAACTCTGTGCCAGCAATCACCTTGATCACGTGAGCCCGGCACTGGTTGAATTGCCGGTTATTGATTCGATTGAATTTGAAGCCCTCGAAGGCATGTGGGTAGAAACCGGGCAGGAGCTTGTGGTCACTGATGTCTACAATGCGGTTCGTTTTGGTGAAATTCAGGTTTCCTCGCAACGCCTGTACCAGCCAACCCAATTGGTCGCGCCCGGAGAGCCAGCGCAGGCGCTGCAGGCCGCCAATGACCTTGACCGTCTACTTATCGACAACGCACGCAGCGGCTCAAACCGTTTACCCTTTCTGACTGGTGCCGATGGTGTCAACGAACTGTCCGCCAGCAACCCAATTCGGGCGGGATACACCCTTGAGACCGGGTTTGATGGACTGATGGGCTTTGCGTTCGACGCGTACCGGGTACGTGCATTGGCCGAACCTGAATTTATAACCAACAGCAACCCACGTCACGAAGCGCCAAGACGCCGTAGCCAACTGCGTATCGCCAGCTTTAACGTGGAAAACCTGTTTACCACCTTACAGGGACCTGGTGTAGGTTGTGGACCGAATGACTTGTCATGTCGCGGCGCCAACACCAGCAGCGAACTAGAGCGGCAGCTGGCGAAACTGGTGGCAGCCATTAGTGCAATGGACGCTGATATTGTGGCACTGGTTGAAGTTGAAAACGACGCCAATGACAGCACCCTGGACACACTGGTCAGCGCATTAAATGACGCCAACCCTTACGACAACTGGCACTACCTTGCCACCGGCGAAATTGGCACCGATGCGATTAAAAATGCGTTTGTGTATCGCTCGCGCCGGGTTGAACCCGTTGGCGACTATGCCGTGCTCGACTCCAGCGTTGACCCAGACTTTGACACTTCACGGCAACGTCCGGCCCTGGCGCAAAGTTTCGCCACCCGAAATGGTGGGCGCTTTACAGCGGTTAACGTCCACCTGCGCTCGAAAGGGTCCTGCCCGTCGGACAACGGACCAGATGCCGACTCGGGCGACGGTCAGGGCTGCTGGAATCAGTGGCGTACCTTGTCAGCCGCGGCACTGGCACGCTGGTTAGCGGATGATCCGACAGGTGCTGGCACAGCCAATCATCTGATTTTGGGTGACTTCAACGCCTATGCGCAGGAAGACCCGCTGACCACCTTGTATGATGCCGGCTACGTTAATCTGGCTATGGCTGAGAATGACGGCGAAGCCGACTACTACAGCTACACCTATTTTGGTCAGGCAGGTAGCCTCGATTATGGGTTAGCCAGCCCGTCGCTGGCACAGCAGGTGCTTGCGGCTGAGTACTGGCCGATTAACAGTGACGAGATCCCTGCGTTTAACTACCGTGAAGGCGAACTACCCGGCGGTTTCCTGCAAAAGCCTGCAAGCTTTTATCAGTCCGACGAGTTCCGTTCATCTGACCATGACCCGCTACTTATCGACCTCAACGTACGCCGTTGCAACCCCGGCATAGGCTTACGGACGCAGCAGTCTCGCGGCCGTGGGTTATCCAGCCCGCAGTGTTGATAGTGATACAAGTATCCGACATAGCAAAGCCGCTCGTTTGAGCGGCTTTTTTGTAGACCCAGGTTTGTGGTTCGAATTAAGCCCTTGAGCGTATGAAACGTTCACGCAGCGTTTGGTCTGAAAAAGTGGCCGGTAACTGCAGTACGTAGAAGATGACAGCAAATAAAACGCACATCACTATGAGAGACGGGTAGAACAGTATGTCGACCGTGGAGGCTGTCACCTGAAACCAGTGCCCGGCAGCAAACAGGGCTATGGCAGAGCTAGGAAGACCAATGATAAGGAACGTCGCAACCAAATTTTCAACGTACTTGACGTAACTTTGACCCAGCCCGTGCTCTTTGCGTAAGCGTCGAATACGTATGGCAAAATCAGACCCGTAGTTAAGATATATCATCAGCGAAAAACCTAAGCCCATCAGTAATGGAGCCCAGGGATAGGAGGCAAGGCCTGAGATAACCAGGATATTGGCAAGCGCAGTCAGCGCGAGGCGGCGGATAAGCGCCCGTTGAATAGACAGTGGTAGTTCGCGCATGAGATCTCCCTGTTTTTCAACTTCACATCTACGATGCACAAATAGTGACCGATTAACAGTTAAATAACAAGGTAAAAGTTGCACCAGCCGCCGCCCATCCCTTATACTCCCACCGCTTGTTTTCAAGCACCTACCTTCAGAAGTTCCGGCAACAGGCCCACAACTTCGCAGCATACGGCCCCTTAGCTCAGTGGTTAGAGCACCCGACTCATAATCGGTTGGTCCCCAGTTCAAATCTGGGAGGGGCCACCATTTTTTCAGTGACTCCCTTATGTCACTTTGGCTTTGTGTAGCGGATATGTAGCAATCGCACCGCCTTACATGCGTCTAAGAAGGGCGGTCGATTATGCTGAGCAGCTACCTGCATTAGGCGACGTGACCTAAAAACTCATCAGCAGAGTGAATGCCTTCACGGTCCTGACAGATTTTAAAGAGGCGAAACAAGTTTTTTGCAGTGGCATTACCACTAGGACTAACCATGCGGCGCAGGCCAGGTTCCTGCATCTGCAGTGCTTTTGCTACTTCATCGAAAGCCTGGGTCCCATTGAGATAATCTCGCAGCATAGAATTGCCAACGACAATATCACCTTCAAGATAAGACTCTAGCGCTTCCAGCAGCAATCCTTTGCGGTATTCGGGGTCTTTACATAACTCCATGACTGTATCTTTAAACTCACGAGTTAAAGCCATCTTCTTTTACCTCACCTTCTGTAATGCAGTAAATGCGGTATCCTGGCCCATAATCGATTCGGCGCTCCTGTAAGCCGTTACCATCAGTAATCGCCTTATGGTCTCCGAAGTTACCAGCCTCCATTTGGGTGACCGCTTTAGTGACTTTAGCTTTCGCCCTGGCATCCTTTAAGTTGACCAGCCAATCCCGAAACGGGGCGCTGTCATCCTGGGCTTTGTACTCTTGAGCTTTCCGCTCGACTACGGGTATCGCTGCCAAGTTACACTCCTTTGTTATTCAAACTATAATAACGTATATGTTATTAATCAAGCTAATCTATAGCTTTTACTCAGTTTCGTTGCTGAGCAAAGGCTATAATGAGTTTTAAGATCGGCCAGCAGCGTCTTGGTTATGGTTTAGTTCGGATCAGTGTTGTATGAAGCATTTAAGCTGACTGTTGAGGAATCGGCAGGTTGGGATTGATATCGAAGAGCGATTTTAAGCGCGCGCCCTTGCAGTAGACGCATGGGAGGCGCTGGTGAGATGAGCGAGGCTGCCGGATTAGAATGACCTGACAGAGGCTAGAAAATAATCCGAAGATGTTCATTAGTCGAGTCTGGATCAAGGATCCAGCCCGCCGGTGACTGAATAACCGATTGACCAAATTGCAGGTCTAAGTCGTGCATGTTTTTCAGCGCATCCATGGTAGTCATTGGGGATTGACTCCAAAAGCTAAATGTCGCTCTGCGCTCTATCGGGTCGCGCATATCGGCAAGTGCCGGCGCGTTGCGAACATCGATCACGCGGCCTTGCATGGTTAATTGGAGCATTTCAGCATTCGGCAAGAAAATTACAGCGGGCTCAAGCTGATGAAAGCCTCCGTCACCCTGAGCAAAATGCATAGGCAGCTCAAAAATAAACGCCGGAAGGTCTTTAGGTAAGTTTTTAGCAACCCGACTAATAACCTGCTCTGTCCGCGAAGCGAAGTCATCAAGAATCTCGTTCAGTAATGCTTCACTGAAGCCAACCTCTTTTGGGGTGGCCAGAAAGTGTGCTCGTCGAATCATGATGCACTGGTATTTTCGGCCGGCTGATTTTCAGTTGCGGTTTGGTCTTGCGGTAAAACCTCGTGATAGACAATAAAAGCCGCATGGTCGGCCATATATCACCTCTACGATATTGAGCCTGACTCAAGGAGCCAGGCTCAATCGCCTTACTTACCTGAGATAGTATTAAAGCTATTAATCAGGTTTCGGTAATCTGGAATGTGGTTGGCAATTTGAAATATTCAGCCAATGCAGCCAGCGCCAATACGTTGTTTTTAAACATGTCTGGTTGAATATCGCGAACCAGCGACAGCAGACCTGTTTGGTGGTCCACGAGTAGCACCGCGGCATCGTCTTTATTCAGGCGTGGGTAGTCATTCATTGTCTTTCTCCTGGTGATGGCGAGTTACCGACTGTCATAAGGTTAAAAAGCGGGCCAGAGCTCTTTATGCAAAGTCTTTGATCGCTTGTGCGATCTCTTCTTCTGTATTCATCACAAAGGGTCCGTAACCAACGACTGGCTCGTTAAGTGGCGCACCTGCGGTCACCAATAGGCGTGAGTCGTTGTTGGCTTCAAGATGAATGCTGTCACCGTGATTGGCGAAGCTGACCAAAGAGGCGTCGCGCACAATCTCAGATTGATTCACCAGCACAGTGCCAGTTAAGGTCGTCATCATCAGGTTCCAGTGCTTAGGAAATGGCAACTCGATGGACTCACCTGCCACCAGATTTAAGTCCATCACCAATAAGTCACTCATAATCCGTGCAGGCCCGGTCACGCCATTGAAGGTGCCGGCCACGACCCGGTACGACGACTCAAGCGCGTCGAATTGATGAAACGGCATGGTGGCGGCTTCAAGGCTCTGGTAGTTTGCAGGTGTAGCTTTGTGCTCGGCAGGCAAGTTGACCCATAGCTGCACCATTTCTAAGGTGCCGCCACTTTTAGCGAAGGCATCGCTATGAAACTCTTCGTGCAAAATGCCGCTGCCTGCAGTCATCCATTGCACATCACCAGGGCCGATAACGCCGCCTTGCCCGGTGCTGTCGCGATGCGCAACCTCACCGTGGTAAACCAAAGTGACGGTTTCAAAACCCTTGTGCGGATGGCTATCGACACCGCGAGCGCGCTGTGCAGGGCCGAATTGGACGGGGCCTGCATAGTCCAGCAATAAGAATGGCGACACCGCCTGCGGGTTCTCAAAATAAGAAAACATGGTGCTGACCGGGAAGCCATTGCCGACCCAGTGGGCATCAGTTGCAGTGTGAATATGACGTATTGTTCTCATAGAACCTCCCGTTTAGTGATGTTGAAAGGTTATATTTGGCACGAACGCTTGCATAGGTGCTGCAAAAGGACTTAACGTTCTACTTATGGAACGAAATAGCGGCGGCACTCACATGCATGATCTGAATGACTTATATTACTTTTCTAAGGTGGTCGAACATCGCGGGTTCGCTCCCGCTGGGCGAGCGCTCAACATTGCTAAGTCGCGCTTAAGCAGGCGGGTGCGTCAACTAGAGGACGAGCTTGGGGTCAGTCTGCTGGCTCGCTCGTCGCGAGCTTTTGTCATTAGCGAGGTGGGGGAACAGTTTTATCAGCACTGCCGCGCGATGCTGATTGAGGCTGAAGCCGCAATCGAGACTGTCGCCGCTATGCAATCCGAGCCTTGCGGGACCATCAAGCTGTCATGTCCTATCGGCCTGCTTAACTTCCATGTTGGAGATTTGCTGGCCGACTTTATGCTCGCCTATCCAAAAGTAACGGTGGAGCTGGACGCGACCAACCGACGCGTGGATGTGCTCGGTGAGGGCTATGACATGGCTATACGGGTACGTCCTTTTCCGTTAGAAGACAGTGATTTAGTGCTTAAAGTGCTGTCTCAGCGAGAGCAGTGCCTGGTGGCATCGCCCGGCTTACGGGAGCGCTACGGCGAGGCGTTATCTCCACTTGATCTGGTGAAGTATCCCGCGTTGGCGCGTGACATGCCGAACGAGAACCACGCCTGGAAACTGGAAGACGAACACCACAATCAAACGACCATAACTTTCAAGCCACGTTATCTGACCACAGATATGCTCGCTCTTAAACAAGCGGCGCTCAAGGGGGTAGGGATAGTTCAACTCCCTTCACTCATGCTCGACGGCGATTTAGCCCAAGGCCGTCTAGTTCAACTTTTGCCAGGCTGGCGACCACGAACCGAAGTCATTCATGCTGTCTTTCTCTCGCGCAGGGGCATGTTGCCTTCCGTGCGTGCTCTGATCGACTTCCTGGCCGCTCGTTATGACGAGATGGAAGAGCGCTAGTGGTATGCATCCAACACAACGCAGCGTTCCATTGGTAAGACTGGTGGCTAGGTTAATAACTGGCTAAGCTGAGAAAAAAGGAGGTAGAGCATGAGTAACCTTAGCAACCAGACCGAGCTGTCGTGTCAATTTGAGAACGCTGCATGTGACGCCATTGAACTGGTCATCAAGCCTCACGAGAAAGACTTGGGTGGGTTTTGTGTGCGCCGACTATTGCCCAACGCATTGTTGAAATCTGTTGGCCCATGGATATTCTTTGATCATATGGGGCCTGCCACCTTTGCCGCGGGTGATGAGTTCAAGGTGAGGCCACACCCGCATATCGGGATTGCCACGGTGACCTATCTGTTTGAGGGAGAAATTGTGCACAGGGATTCTTTGGGCAGTCATCAAACCATCGAGCCTGGTGCGATTAATCTTATGGTTACCGGCTCAGGAGTTGTCCATTCAGAGCGACAAACGCCTGAACAGCAAGCGCAGCAACGAGAGCTACATGGATTGCAATTGTGGTTGGCTCTGCCAGAGCAGAATCAAGACATCTCGCCTGAATTCCATCATTATGCGGCCAGTGATATTCCATCTACTAAGGTGAATGGCGTGCGAGTCAGAGTTTTGATGGGGGAGGCGTATGCTCGAACATCACCAGTAAAAACCTTCAGCGATACTTTGTATGTTGAGGCCACCTTAAGTACTGGTCAGGAGCTTGAACTACCGGTCAGTGATGAGCTTGCGGTGTATGTGGTGTCCGGTAGTCTGCTTGCCCGACACACGGAAATGAAGACCCAGTCGATGCTGGTGTTTAACACACAGAACGGTGCTGTCACTGTCAAAGCACTAGAGACAACCCAAATCGCTATACTAGGTGGTCAAGGGCTCGGGCCTCGTCATATAGAATGGAATTTTGTTTCTACCGATCCGGCTAAAATCGAACAAGCTAAACGCGACTGGAAAGCGGAACGCTTTGCCAAGGTTCCAGGGGATGATAGTGAATTTATTCCGTTGCCAGAATAAGAGCAGTGCACTAGCTATAGCTTCGTCTGCGTCTGACAAATAAGTTCTCGACTCTTGACCTGATTAAATGTGCCCTGACGTGCTCGGCAAAAGCTCAATCCACGCTGATCACCTCGAGTGCCCGGTTGAGTTCAACACTCGGCCCGCTGATCGCGTCATCAAAATCCACGAAACGCACATCATAGAAGTGCACGGTATAGCCATCATCACCGACCTCTACGCGTGCGTAGGGGTAGCGCGACCAACTGAGAAAATTCTGTGCCTCCGTGGTCTCGGCGGCGCTCTGCGTGCGTGGATCCTGCATCAGGCTAGGCAATGCGGAGCGCTCTAGTTTCAGTCTTGGACTGCCCAGCCAGTTCCATTGACCCAGAAAGTAAGCGTCTTCGCTCTGCACGATTACGTTGCCACGTAGTGGATTAATCGCTACCGGCCCGACCATAACGTCGTTCACCTCGAGACCTTGCGCCGAAGCGATGGCGCGCACCTGTTCCCTGGCAGCAGTGGCACCGGCGATATTCGCGCCGATATAGGCTGCGGCGACTAGTAGTACAATGCGCGTGAGACGGGTGACACGGTGGCTGCCCATTTGCAGTGCTGGCCAGCGTAGACGTATCACCACCAATGCCCCCAGGGCTAGCAGCCACAGTATCCGCGCGGCCGGTGCGACTAACTCGCTGAGGAACATCGGTAATGACAGCACTATCGCGAGTGTCGCCCAGGCCACCAGTGCCATGCGCCGCGCTGACCAGGTCAGAAATGTGATACCGCCAAGCGTCAGCCACAGCCATGGGTCAATGATGAACAGCACATCGCCATAGAGCCAACGGTCGTCGAAAGGCATGAGCAGTCGAACTCCGTAGTTGTTCAGCCAGTCGAAGAACAGGTGTAGTGACACACCAAGTGCAGTCAGTAAAAATAATTGTCCAGCCTGTGCGGGGCGGGCGTCAGGGTTGCGGCGCCGTCGCACCCAGCGGTCCCATAATAGCAACAACGATGTCACCAGCAGCGGTAACACGATGAGCGCTGCAATGCCGTGGGTCACGCCGCGACGATGGGCCAGGGCGGCGTAATCATCGAGTAGAATCAGCCCGTCAATATCGGGCACTACAGCGCCGATTAATAGTGCTGCGGTCGCCAAAGGCGTGACGCGACGCAGGCCAGCTGCTGCTATTGCTGAGCCGCTTAACGCATGCGCGACTGGGTCCATGAAACTTCTCCTACTGCTGTATGCTAATGTTGATTGTGCCCACAAAATCGTCAGATTGAACTTTTCTTTCTTCGCCATTCAACCCATACCAATCCCTTGCTACCATAAACTTAAAGCATTCAAGAACAAAAATATTATCGTCGTAACTTCTTTGTTACCATCAACGCAACGTTATCAAAAATATAGGTTTGCTCGTGTTAGCTTTGTATATAGGGATGTTACTGGGTCAGCTTTATTCGCTTTATGGCTTGCTGGACGTGGTAAAGGCGCATGAGGGTAGCGAAGTCATATAGTCTCCGAAGTTACCAGCCTCCATTTAGGTCACCGCTTTAGTGACTTTAGCTTTTACTTAGTTTCATTGCTGCGCAAAGGTTATAAAGTGTTTTAAGACTGGCCACCAGCGTCTTGGTTATGGTTCAGCTCGGATCAGCGTTGCATGAAGCATCTAAGCTGACTGTTGAGGAGTCGACAGGACGGGATTAATATCGAAGAGCGATTTAAAGCGCGCCTCTCTGCAGTCGAAGCATGGGAGGCGCTGGTGAAATGAGTCAGGCTTCCGGGTCAGAATGACCTGACAGAGGCCCGAAAATAATCCGAAGATGTTCATTAGTCGAGTCTGGATCAAGGATCCAGCCCGCCGGTGACTGAATAACCGATTGACCAAATTGCAGGTCTAAGTCGTGCATGTTTTTCAGCGCATCCACGGTAGTCATTGGGGATTGACTCCAAAAGCTAAATGTCGCTCCGCGCTCTATCGGGTCGCGCATATCGGCAAGTGCCGGCGCGTTGCGAACGTCGATCACACTGCCCTGCATGGTTAATTGGAGCATTTCAGCATTCGGCAAGAAAATTACAGCGGGCTCAAGCTGATGAAAGCCTCCGTCACCCTGAGCAAAATGCATAGGTAGCTCAATAGAACCGTCTTTGCTCACCGCATTCACCGTGATATCTAACCGATAAGGGTACGAGGCTTCGATGTCCGCTAGTGTAACGAGCTCAGACTGAGTCGCTTGTGCGCGCGCCAAATACTCCGAGAAATCATATTGCGCAATGACATCATTGAATTGCGTAAGTGCCTCTTCGGTGGAGATAGAAAATATCTGCAAGGCTAACTCGTATGGCGTTTCTCCCTCTTCGACAGCCTCGCGCCAATTGTTGTCTGATTCAGAAAAATCATCAATAAGATCAATCAAAACAGCGCCAGTGACATAGGCAGAGAAGCGGGCTGCATAGATGGTTTCAAAGCTTTCTGGGAAATTGTTGGAAAAATTGTCGATGCTGTCGCGGTAATGTCCCCCGAAGGTTGCGTGTACACCAACCCAATGCGCAGTTCCTTCAATACGCTCTACGTCACCCAGGTAGGCTGCCACTTCCGGTGCGATGAGTTCGTTTAGCGCCACTCGAACGGTTAGCCAATCACGAATATGCGCAATCTCGCGGCTTTCATGGGCTTGTTTCGCCAGAGCGAACTGTAGCGCCAGCATGGCGCGAATAGAGGCTTCATCAAGATGTTCAGGGTCAAGAAATTGAGAACGGCCCACGTCTGCAAATTCGGTTCGCTGATAACCATGAAAGGCTTCATGCAAAAGCGTCTCACGGCTGTCATCAGTTGTTCTATCTTCGCTATTCAGGAGAGCTGCGGTGGCAACCTGATTGTTAGGTAGAGGGTAGTTAATATAGAAGTGAAAGTCGGTGATGTTCGGTAAACGTTCAGAATAATAATAGTAATTATCTGCCAATTCTTGATAACCCGATATAGGCTCATTTGGGGTAAATAAAACCGCTTGGCCTTCGTGATTATAGACAATAAATGATGTGTTCTCGTCCCAGAAGCTTGGCCAAACAGAGGCAAAGTGAAGGTGTGATTCTTGTGTCGTTGTCGCGAAGTGAAGTAAATCTTCTTGCGTTTCTGTGTACTGTGCACTGTGATGTTCCGCGACCGGCGCGAGCGATATTGTCATCGCAAATATAAAGTGAGTGAGCATGATAGTCCTTTTCAGCTTCAAGGCGGATGGCGGATGAGTTCGGATCCTGGTACATAATCTCGAACTGCGCCATAGCTTGTTTCCATTTGCATATGGGCACCTTCCACTTTTTTGAAGCTTAACGCAAGATCAAATGCAACACTTTCATAACAGCCTTGCAGATATACGTTATACCAGTAAATTACTGGGGGATATACCCAACCCGGAACTCAGCGCTGAGCCTATGCCAATGGGCTTTTAACGCGACTTTATGCTCATCCAGCATAGGCAGCTCAGCAAGCATCTGCGGCCATTCACTGTGGGCTTTCTCGATGGTATCAAGTAAATGCGCTCGCACAGCGGGCCAGGGTACGCCGACTATTTCAGACCAGCGCTCAAAGTGCTCGAAGGTAATCTCGTTCCACTGTTTTGTACCAACCATATTAAGCGCCAGGCGGTCGTTTTTAATGTAAGGTGCGGTGAAAACTACATCGTAGGATGGAGCCAGGCGCATGGAACGCTGATCGGCATACATCACTGTCCAGTTTTTAAGATGCGCATCGCCATTCCCCAATAGAATATTGACCAGTAATCTTCTGGCCATCTGCTGAATATCAGCCAAACCGTCCGCACTTTCCTGGTAAAGCGTTTTGCCCAATTGTTCATAATTCACTTTTTGGTACTTATCCGCTGGGTATAAGCCGAACACCTGGGCAAAATCCTCTGTATGGACGCGGCAATTACTGGCGCGATCAAACCGCTGAATGGCGTAAGCGAAAGGCTCATCAGGTAAACGAATATTTGGAAGTCCCGCTAGTTCATCGAGGCCAATTAAACGTGTATCTGGCGTTTCAACACCGGCTGCTTCAGCCAGTCTCATGCACGTAAACTCGTTCGCTGGTACGCTTTTATGGACTGTTGATGGAGTTTTTACTATCCAGAAATCCTCTGGTATCGACTGATCGATATGATAACGACCATCGATAAGTACTGAAGAAAATTTCATCTGCACGCCAGCGAGGGAGAACTTTGTATCTACATGTTGTGTGTTGATTTGCTGCGGTTCTGTGGATAAGCGCTGCTGCAATGCCCAGTCGGGCATATTGCCTGCATTGATAGGTGTGGCAACTATAGCGCCTGGTAAGTTAGCGCCCAGGTACGCCAACATACTGAACTCGTTGTCGATATGGCATTGCAATGCTTGCGCAGTGAGTTCTCGTAAAGCGCCTTCGGGAAGTAGGTTCGACAGGACAGGCGGAATTCGATTCGTACGAACTTGAGGGCGGTTAAGATAATTTCTGTCGCGTATTTGCCTCAGGGTAAATACCGGGCGTTGAGCCTGAGGCATTGTCCGATAGTCAGGATTAAAGGTCAGAATATTTTTGCCACCCGCATAGTGGGCTATGACTGCGACATCGACGCCATGCAGTCTAATCTCGAGGGCTTCCACTTGCTCTGTTTGCTTGGTCACTGATTGTCTTCCTTACCAAACCAGAACTCGAGATCTTCTTTGTCATCCTCCAGTGTTCCGGGCTCACTTTGAGGGACGGAGTTATTAGCTGGGGTACTGACTTTACTTTGTTTTGGGGTAATAGAAAGCTCCAGATTGAGCCCTTCTAGGACCCTCAATAAGGTAGACAGCTTCATATCGTTTCCAGATTCAACACGCTGATACTGCTGCTGCTTCATGCCAATGCGCATGTACATATCAGCCTGCTCCATGCCGAGCTCTTTGCGACGTTTCGCCAATAATTGAGAGATATCCTGAATTGAGGTCATGGTTTGCGCCTTGGACAACTTAAATGTTGTTTATAGTGTATAATACAACTTTAAAATTGTAAAAATTCTATTTAACAATTCAAGTGTTGTACTACAACGAAACGCAATATGGATTGTGAGAGTCCTGATTTCAGTATTCAAAGAGGATAATTTGATTTTATACCCATGTAGGTATATATCTGATTTATACCTATTTCGGTATATCAGATCCCCAAGGTCGCTATGAGACTCAATACCCCACAAGACATTGGCGCAATGCTGCGGGATGCTCGCAAAGCTAAAAGCTGGACTCAGGCAGAGCTTGCCAGTCGCCTGGGTATGTATCAGAAAGATGTGTCAAAGGCGGAAACTCAGCCGGAAAAGCTCAATGTTGCTGTTCTGCTTTCTATATGTGCCATGCTTGATGTTCGCCTGAGTGTTGGCACTCTGGGCAATACCAAAAAAGCTGACCTGGAGATGGATTTCTAATGGGGCGTCGTTCGCACACTGACATGTTGTACTGCGCCATGAATGGCATTCTGGTTGGCCGTCTACTTCGCCGTCATGGTCGTTTGAGCTTTCAGTATGAGTCAGAGTGGATAAGCAGGAAAGGTAGCCGGGCTATCTCGCTGAGTATTCCGCTGCAGTCGCAAGAGATTATGACTGATGCCGTGCATGCGTACTTCGAAAACCTCTTACCCGATAGCGACGTTGTTCGTAAGCATATTGTCGATAAGTTGGGTGCTACAAGTAATTCTCCGTTCGATCTGTTGGCGCAAATTGGTGGTGATTGTATCGGCGCGTTATCGCTCACCAAAGAGCCTGTTACTGATTCTATCCTGCCGACTGTCAATGTAAGCAAGCTCAGAGACTACGAGGTTGCCCAACACATCCGTCATACCCGCCAGGAGAATATGCTGGGCTTACAGGCGGATGACGACTTTCGTATTTCACTTGCTGGGGCTCAGGAAAAGACAGCCTTAACGTTGTGGGACGGTGACTGGTGCAAGCCGCATGGGGCCACACCCACCACACATATCTTTAAGCCGCCGATTATGCACCATCCACAAATGGCGCTCGACATGTCGAATAGTGTGGAGAATGAGTGGTTTTGTTTACGCTTTCTGGGTCGCCTTGGCTTACCCGTTACTCGTGCCGACATCGCTAAATTCGAGGACCAGACGGTGCTGGTGGTGGAGCGTTTTGACCGCGTGGTTCAGCCTGAGCAGAACCGTATTGTACGATTGCCGCAGGAGGACATGTGCCAGGCGTTAGGGGTCGTGAGCGGCAGTAAATATGAAGAATTTGGTGGCCCTGGCTCACTTGATATTATGAAGGTGTTGTCAGGCTCACTGACACCGCATGAAGACAAACTGACCTTTTTCAAAAGCCAGATCGCGTTTTGGCTGCTCGCAGCCATCGACGGGCATGCAAAAAATTTCAGTATTCACCTGCAGTCCAATGGCTATCGGCTTTGTCCGCTGTATGACGTACTGAGTGCTTATCCGTACTTTGGTCAGGGCAATATTCAGCGCCAGAAAATAAAAATGGCGATGAAGGTGCATAGTAAAAACACTCACTATCGCTGGCATGAAATCATGGGGCGGCATTGGCTTGCCCATGGCCGATACCTCGGTCTTTCGACTGAGTATATTGAAGAGGCAATACGCTCAATTGTTTCGAACACGGAGTCAGCGCTCGCCTGCACTTTAAACGACGCGCCGAACGATGGTGCCAGACAGGTAGGTGAGTTAATTCAGGGGCACATACTGCGTCAAGTTGAGCGACTGCGGGCTACCTTGAACTAAAAAAGGCAAAGCCACACTCGCGAATACTGTCTTCGATTCTGTACTGAAAGGTTAAACGCCGCCACAGGGTATATGGCGATAGGGCTCTTTGTAGTCAGCCAAAACCGACTCTAAGGAGCGAAACGTTTGTTGAATAGCTCGCAGGGTTGTGCGGCGGGCAATGGTGCGCGGTATTCGGCCTTCTGGATTTGCATACCCCTGATAAGTAATCGAGAGTGCGCCATTTTCACCTTGCTGGAGTTGCCAATTTGCGGCCACCTCTGTCATCCGCACCACCCCTTGCGCTGGCGCTAATGCATCGCTGGCATTCTCAATGTTTAAATGCAAAGTTTGTGAGTCTGAGTGAAACTGCCATTCGCTGCGGGTCACCATATCGCGGCTGCTTATTGGCCATATTGTTTTGAAGACAGTATGTACAACGTGAATGGTATCCGCGGGCTGATCGATAATCGTTGCATTACGCGTGTTGCTCGCCCAATTACTAATTTGGCTCGTATCTTCCAGTAAGTGTAAAAATGCGGCGGCACATGACTGCACATTGGTTTCCGCTTGGATCTCCAGAGTATCCCCATGGCTGTAACGATAATGAATGCGTATATCGTTAGAGCTTGAATACTTTTCCCATCCGCGTAATTCTGCGTCCCCACTCGCGTGAGTGGTTACCAACATAAGGTTAAGCATTAAAAATTTCGCAATCATCTTTCATTTTCCGTCAGCAGTCGGCTTCATAACTATATCGCTGTTCTGCTTTTTATATGCACATTCAATTAAAAAAGGACAAAGCCAAACTGGCTCTGTCCTTTTTTCATAATGATAAACTGAAAGGGTGCGCTTACCTTAGGTAAGGCACCTAGCCGGAGCAATTACTCGCCGAGCTGGCGCAGGTAATCGTCATAGCTACCGGCGAAGTCGCGAATACCGTCTTCGGTGATTTCGATAATGCGGTTGGCCAGTGAGGAAACAAACTCACGGTCGTGGCTGACAAATAGCAGGGTGCCTTTGTAGTCTTCCAGCGCCAGGTTTAATGACTCAATGGATTCCATATCAAGGTGGTTGGTTGGTTCGTCCATCACCAGGATATTAGGTGTTTGCAGAATCAGTTTGCCGAAAATCATCCGGCCTTTTTCGCCACCAGAGAGTATTTTAACGGGCTTCTTGATGTCGTCCTGCGAAAACAGCATGCGGCCGAGTACACCACGTACGTTTTGTTCGTCGTGTTGCGGCTGCATCCACTGGCTCATCCACTCAAACACGTTAAGATCCTGGTCGAACATGTCGCCGTGATCCTGTGGGCAGTATCCAATGTTGGCGTTTTCAGACCACTTGTACTTGCCGCCGTCCAGTTCATAGTCACCCATCAGGCACTTCAGCAGGGTGGTCTTACCGATACCGTTACTGCCTAAAATGGCAACTTTCTCACCGACTTCAATTTGCGTAGACAGCTGGTTTAATACCTTCTCGTCACCAAAGGATTTGCTCAGCTTGTCGACTTCAAGTGCCTGGCGATACAGCTTTTTCTGCTGTTCAAAGCGGATGTACGGGCTCATTCGGCTGGACGCTTTCACTTCATCCAGTTTGATTTTTTCAATCTGGCGCGCGCGCGATGTTGCTTGCTTGGCTTTCGATGCGTTGGCCGAGAAGCGACTGACGAAAGCCTGGAGTTCCGCTATTTTGTCTTTTTTCTTGGCATTGTCCGACAGCAACTGCTCGCGGGCCTGGGTCGCAGCAAACATGTAATCGTCATAGTTGCCCGGGTATAAACGCAGTTCGCCGTAGTCAATATCTGCCATGTGCGTGCACACGCTATTCAGAAAGTGGCGGTCATGGGAAATAATAATCATCGTGCTTTGGCGTTCAGCCAGCACGCTTTCCAGCCAGCGAATGGTGTTGATATCGAGGTTGTTGGTCGGCTCATCGAGCAACATAATGTCAGGGTCTGAAAACAGTACCTGCGCCAACAGGACACGAATTTTCATGCCCGGGGCCAGTGCCGACATCGGCTGGAAGTGTTGCTCAATTGGAATGCCCAGCGCGGTCAACAATTCACCGGCACGGGATTCTGCGGTGTAGCCGTCGAGTTCGCCGAACTGAACTTCAAGATCAGCCACACGCATGCCGTCTTCTTCATTCATGTCGCCGGCGTAGATCTGGTCGCGCTCTTCTTTCACTGCCCAAAGCGTTTCGTGACCCATGATCACCGTGTCGACCACGGTGAATTTTTCATAGGCGAACTGGTCCTGGCGCAACTTACCGACGCGCAGATCAGGCCCGACAGAGACGTGACCGGACGACGGGTCCTGGTCACCGCTTAAAATACGCATAAACGTGGATTTGCCGCATCCATTCGCGCCAATCAGGCCGTATCGGTTGCCCTGGCCAAACTTGACAGAGATATTTTCGAACAGAGGTTTTGCACCAAACTGCATGGTGATATTTGAAGCTGAAATCACGTAATGGGTACTCAAAATTATAGAAGCGAATGAAGTCGCGCAGGGTACGCGATCTGGCCCGATCATTCAATCTAAAGCGGGCTATGGCTGTCGAATGAGGCGATGGTTATTCGATAAATTAGTGAAGTAGGCAACTTTAGAGGAACACACAGTGAAAATAGCAATTGAGACCCATGTAAAAGCCAGTCTGGCTGAGACCTGGAAAGCCTGGAACGATCCCGAAGCGATAAAGCAGTGGAATACAGCTCAGGCAGACTGGCATACCACTCATAGCGAGGTCGACTTGCGCGCCGGGGGCCGTTTCGTCTCGCGGATGGCAGCCAAAGACGGCAGCGTGGCCTTCGATTTTGAGGGCCAGTACACCAACGTGGTGCCACAGCAACTGATTGAGTTCGAAATGGCCGATGGCCGCAAGGTCAAGGTGGAGTTCAGCGAAATTTCAGGTTGTGTCCTGGTGCAGGAAGTCTTTGACGCCGAAACCGAACACTCTGTCGAACAGCAGCGGGAAGGGTGGCAGGCAATCCTCAATAACTTTGCCAGCTATGTTGAGAGCAGCCAGTAGATGACGTATTAAAAGTTGCCACATAGCTGACCGCGCTGTGCGATGATCTGATAAAGTCATGTTTATCATACAATTTGCAAGAAAAGGACTGTACATTACATGACCAGATTTTTCGCGGCAGCGATCGGCGCTTTAATGTTTGTGGTCAGTAACGTGACGTTGGCTGATGATAAAGCCTCGTTTCAAGTTTATTCAGAACGACTGGATGAAAGCGTTACCATTCGTGTCGCCTTACCGGAAAGCTATCTGCATTCAACAGACTTTGCCTACCCGGTGCTACTAGTGATGGATGGCTCGACACAGTTCGAACACATTGCAGGTAACGTGAATTTTTTGAGTACCTTCGCGGAAATCCCGGAAATGATTGTCGTCGGTGTGAGTGCCAATAACCGGCTCAAAAATTTCACCCATACCGAGGTTGAGCAGTTTGCGGGGCGCTCAGGGGGCGCTGGCAGGTTCACCGAATTTTTGCTTAATGAACTGCTGCCCCAGCTACGCGATGAGTATCGAGTTGCACCTTATACCGCTGTGACCGGGCATTCGTTGTCAGGTTTGTACACCACATATCTTGCCTTACACCATGCCGATGAAATCCAGGCGGTTATTTCGGTAAGCCCGAGCCTGTGGTGGGACGATTTCGCCATACTTAGTCACGTCGGCCAGCTGCAGGATGAACGGCCCGCTTCTCGCTGGTTTGCGAGCATGGCAAGTGAGCCAGGCGAGATGGCAGAAGGGTTTGCGCGGTTAACTCAACAACTCGATAGCCTGTCAGCAAGCAACACTGAGTGGGAGTTGCAGCAGTTCGCTGATGAAACCCATGACACCACGCCGTTAATTGGCAACGTCACTGGGTTACGGTCGATATTTAACGGCTTCAACGCGGTCCCTGAAGTTGATGTTAAATCTATGCAGGATCTGGAGCGTTACTACCAGCAATACGCAGTGACATCTGGCTACAACCTGCCTATGGGTCATCAACAGTACAATGTATATGGTCTAAAAGCGGCGTATGAAGGCCAGCTGCCCTGGGGCATTGCTATTCTGCAGGCGGGCACCGAACAATTTCCCGAATCTGAAATTCTGTGGGACAGCCTGGCAACGGCGTATAAAATGAATGACGATTTGCCTGCCGCACTAGAGGCCTCAGGCAAGGCAGTCGAGTTTGCCAAAACGCATCACTCAAAGTACTTGAGTGAAATCTTGCTGCAAAACGAATCGCTCAAACGGGCGGAACGTTAGATAAAGTTTGTGAATTGGCAAACACACCGCCCTGAGGTCCTGATACGGTTAAAAATGGTAACGCGCGGTTAGCGTTGCCCGGCGCGGTGGTAAATATTGTGCGCTGGTGATACCGATGCCAAAGGTATCTGTATGCAGCGACGCCACGGCATCGTTATCCAGCAGGTTCTGAACATTCAGTTCTACAGACCAGTCATCATTTGCTGAGAAATAGCCAAAGTTCAGGTTCACCAGATTATACGACTTAACTAAATCCCGGCTCGGGGAATTGAATACCCGAGCGTAGTAGTCGCCACGGTAGTTATAACCCAAGGTGCTTCGAAGTGACGCTCCGTTGGTTAAAGGGTAGTCGTGAGTTAAGCGGATGTTGGCAACGAACTCTGGGATCTTGGCTAACTGATTTCCGGTTAGATTAACCGCGGTGGCCTCGCGAGCGGCGTTGATTTCTTCTACCGGCGCCCCTGCTAAGATTAAACCGACGGATGCGTTTTCTGCTTCTGCTCGGTCAATGGCATCTCGACCTTTTTTTACTTCGGAATCCATAAAGGTCAGGTTTGAACTTAATGACCAGCTGTCAGTAAGGCGCATAGAGGATTCAATCTCGAGGCCATAGACTTCGGCTTCCGGAATGTTAGATGCACCGGAATTAAAACGGTCGATACCACTGGATTCAAACAGGTAGTCTTCATAATCATAATAAAATGTGGCTAGGTTCAAACGCCAGCGATTGTCCCAAAATTGATTTTTACTACCGAGTTCGTAGGCCGTTACCGTTTCCTGGTCAAACACTTGAGGGAAAAATCGTGTGTCGGTGCTGCTGTTTGAGCCCGCAGGTTTAACGCCTGTGGCTGCAGAGGCATAGACCATAGTATGGTCAGTTAAGATGTAGTCGAGAGCGACTTTCCCGGTAATATTGTCTGTACGGTCACTGGGAGTGCTAGTAATCGGCGTGCGATCAGGTACACAATTGAGGCTGCATCGCTCGTCGCTGAATTTATTTTCGGTATAACGAAGGCCCGTGGTTAAGGTGAGACGTTCAGATATGTCATAAGCTATTTGCCCAAACACCGAGTAGGACTCAAAATTGCGATAATCTGAGTTAATAAAATCAATGTCCTGATTGTTGGCGAATATATCTGGGCCCTCCACGACCTCATTCAACGGTTCGCCGTCTCGGTCACCATCATAGAAGTTGCGAGTGTTGCTGAAAATTTGGGTGTCTACATAAAACGCACCCAGGACCCAGCGCAAGGGAGTGTTTACATCCGTCGAAATCAGGTTCATCTCTGCGGTGTACGAGGTGTCTTCCTGACGTAAATTACTGACGTATTCAGGGATGGGCACCTGCCCTAAATTGGTTGGTGTTTCACCATCAGCTAAAGGGAAGGGCGCTGGATCGTTGGCGGTCAGGCTTGAGCGGTCCATATCAAGCCGCCGACGCATGTCGTAAGTTTGCTGAGAGAAAACACCTTTCAATGTCGCCCAGTCCATATCGTAACTCAGGTGCAACCCCAGGAGCTCGTTGTCCAGCTTATAGTATTGAAAGGTATCGTGATGGACTACACGAGGATCATCCGAAATAGTATCGTAGCTGCCCTTTAGCGCTGGACCGTTCGTGTCTGAGCTAAACTGCATGTACTGGGTCATCACTTCGAGTCGCTCGCTTGGGTCCCATAACAGTTGTGCCCGCAGGGTGGTGTCATTCTTGTCATCCAGTCGCGTGTCATGTTGCATTGCTAAGTTTCGGGTAAACCCATCATGTTGCCGATGAGACCCCGACAAACGCAGTGCAAGCTGGTCATTCAGAGGTAAATTGAGTGAACTGCGTAGGTTTTGAGTGTTGTACTGACCGAAAGTAAAATCAACAAAACCAGAACTAGCAAATGTATCAGGGCGTCGCGTAACCACGTTAACGGCGCCACCAGTAGAGCTATTGCCATAAATGGTCCCGTCAGGTCCACGCTGAACCTCAATACGTTCGATATCTACCAGGTCGGCCCAGAGCGCATAGTCATTCGCCATGAAAATACCGTCGATATGGTAGGCCACAGCAGGTTTAGTCCCCGCGTTGTCGGGAATTTCGTTACCGACACCACGAATGGTGATGCTCGGTCGGTAGCCTTGTACGCTCGACACCACTAAGCCTGGCACCTGATCACTTAAATCGAACATAGTAGCTACGTTCAGCCGATCTAAGTCATCTCCACTTACCACTGAAATAGCATCTGGGATTTCTTGCAGATTCTGTTCAGTGCGTTGAGCGGTGACGATAATGCGTTCTACATCGTCAGTCGTTTCTTCGGCGTGGGCAAAGGAACTACAAATAGCAGTGCTAACGGCTAGGCTGACAGTTGAAAACGAGCAAACTATATGGACCAGAGACTTATTCATGGGATATTCCGTTTAGTGTCGAATTTTCAACAGTTTGTTGGTCATTTATGACCCACTGATGACAGCTTTCTGTCGTAATTTTGACATCTTGATGTGCAATGGTGGCATGCACTGCAATGGATAAAAGGTGATGCTATGAAGCGGCAATACGTGCTGATTTTGGTCTGGCTACTAGCGTTAGGCTGGCCTGTCGGAGCCCATGCGACGTCTCAGCAACTTTGGCTCGAACCAATGAGCGAAACGGTTCTGCCGTTCGAGGTCACATACCTGCTTCACCGGGCTGCACGCCCTGATGCGGAATGGGTTAGGTTGAGTGAACTGGAACCAGCTCTGCGGCAAAACGATGTTGATCTCACAGTCTTCTATATCAATGACCTACACAATAAACTGGTTATTCCTGATTCAAGGCGAGGCGACACGTATGTATTTGCTCAGATGATGCAGCGCATTGAGGCCCGCCGTCAGGAGGAGGGCGAGTTGGTATTGTTTTTCTCTGCAGGGGATGACCACACTGGCGAAGTATATGACGAACTGCTTGGTACCACGCCAGACAACTTCATTGCGAGTCTGGCTTACCATACTTATAGTCATGCCAATCTGACAGCGGCAGTACTTGGTAATCATGAGTTTGATCGTGGTAGTCAGATCTTGAAAGCCAAGATTGAGAGTAATGCACGCTTTCCTTTGCTTTCAGCGAATTTGCAACAGTCAGCTGTGCTGTCACACCAACATTATGCCAGCGCACTTATCGGAGAGTACCAAGGCGCGCGCATAGGCGTGGTCGGTTTGACCTCCTCAGAAGAT
Organism: Aliidiomarina soli; assembly: GCF_003986975.1. Taxonomy (GTDB): domain Bacteria; phylum Pseudomonadota; class Gammaproteobacteria; order Enterobacterales; family Alteromonadaceae; genus Aliidiomarina; species Aliidiomarina soli. Next base: position 108,561 of record NZ_PIPO01000005.1, read on the forward strand.
ACGAAAACTAACCAGGCGGATGACCCCGAGTTGTATCTCGCTCCCCAGCTTGATGCGCTAAGAACCGTGGCCTCTGAGCTCGAACCCCATGTAAACTTGCTTATTGCACTAACACATATTGGCTATAGCACGGATGTCGGTACCGACGACCGTGCTGTGGCAAATATGTTGGGCGAACTCTCAGTACCTGCGGTCGTGATTGGCGGACACTCACATACGTTACTTGAGCCAAACGCACAGGGACAAGTTGATGAAGCGCATATCGTAAATAATGTGCCTATTGTTCAGGCAGGTAGCTGGGGACGGTATTTGGGCGAATTACAGCTAACGCTTGCGCAGCATGACAGCCTGTTGCAGATCCGATCAAACCAGCTCCATGCAATAAGGGAAAATGTAAACAGCGGTGCACAGGTGGCTAGCGAATTTCAGCAACAGATTATAGCGCCCGTGTTGGCTAGCTTAGATGAGGTATTGAATGAGACTTTGACCGTCGCCGACGATAATGATGCGTTAAGCACTGATACCACGTTGGCTCAGCGGTACAGAGCTGAAACCGCTATCGCAAACGTGATTACAGACGCAGTGGCTGAGCGTCTGGCCGTTGATGTTGCGGCGGTTAACGCATCTGGCATTTTGGCAGGGGTAGAACCAGGGCAGGCAATTAATTTCAACGATTGGTTCCAGGTGATGCCATATGCTGATGTTATACATATTGTAGAGCTGACACCCAGCCAGCTAAAGCACATTGTTGAGAGTAATGCGCAACGACTGGTGCGCAATGAAGAAGCGAATGAATTTGATTTAACAGATTTTGTGTCACGAGGCTTTGTTCACTTTTCCAGTGCATTGCGATACCGGGTAAGAGAGGAAGACAGTGGTGTCAGTGAAGTTACTTTGCACGGTAAGCGGCTTGAGGATTACGATCCGGATCATGTTATTAAGCTCGCCCTGGGAGACTATATTGTTAATGGCAATCAGGGCTGGCGCGGTGAGATTATAGGTGAACGTTTACCGGATACCATCATTGGTTATGATATGACACAGCACGCTACATTCAATACTGGACTATTATTGCGCAACGAGGTCACGCAGTACCTGCGCTCGCAATCTAGGCTTGACGCTGTCGTCGATCAGCGATTGCAGGTGGACTAAGCTCATCCAAACTTGGCGGTTTCTTTGTGGCGACTAAGATAGACTATTAACGCAGTCAGGCACTTCAAGGAGAACGCAATTGTTGAACCCGGAAAGCTGGACACTGTTGCAGGCTGTGATGGTGTTTCTATTCTGTGTGCTGGTAATTGGGATTGCCGGCACCCGGATCACGCGTGTGGTTGACCAACTGGCTGACCGCACGGGTATTGGTGAAGCGGCTGCGGGAGCTGTGTTGCTTGGTGGTAGTACCTCGATTGGCGGCTCGGTATTGTCGGTGACGGCGGCCTGGAATGGGCATCCGGAACTGGCGGTCAGTAATGCCTTAGGTGGTATTGCGGTACAGACGTTCTTTCTGGCGGTGGCGGATATGATCTACCGGCGCGCCAACCTTGAGCATGCGGCGGCGTCGGCGCCCAATATGATGCAAAACGGTCTGCTTATCCTGCTGCTGTCGGTGATATTGATGACGCCGTTACTGCCGGATGTCACTATTTGGGGGATCCACCCGGTCACACCCTTGCTCTTTATTACCTATGTCTATGGTATTTACCTGGTGCAGGGGGCGCGTAACATGCCCATGTGGGCGCCGACCAAAACCAGGGAAACCCGTGAAGATACCCCGGATGACACCACCCGCATGCCGTCGCCAGCGCGTCTGTGGGGAGAATTTACAGTGTTACTGGTAGTGCTTGGTTTTGCCGGTTGGACACTGGAACCTTCGGCCACCGTTATCGCCGCACAAACCGGCTTAACTCAGACCATCGTCGGTGTCTTATTGACCGCGGTGAGCACCTCGATACCTGAGCTGGTCACTTCAATCGCGGCGGTACGGCGCGGCGCACTGACCCTGGCAGTTAGCGGTATCATCGGTGGCAACGCGTTCGATACCTTGTTCACCGCGGCCTCGGATGTGGCCTACCTTGGTGGCTCGATTTATCACACCATGACTGATGCTACCTTGTTCTGGGTATGTCTTACTCTGGTCATGTCAGCGGTGCTGATGATGGGGCTGATTCGTCGTGAACGTTCCGGACCAGGCCGCATTGGCCTGGAGAGTGTGCTGATTCTGCTGCTCTACCTTGGTGGCGTCTGGTTGTTGCTAAGTCAGCTCTGATTTGTATTGGTGTATTGCTTTTGTTGCTCCAGGGGGTATAGTGGCAAAACTACTCATAGGAGCTTTCGATGCGTTTCTGGATCGTGCTAATGACAATATGTTCGCTGCTCAGTCTGCCTTTTTCAGGCAGTATGGCGGCTGATACTGTCCATCACAGCAACGACCACAGCAACGAAATGCACGCCATGTCTGAACACGATCAGCATGAGTCTGCGTCGGCAACCGAAGACGGCGAACATTGTCCTCAGAGCATGCCTGTCACTGAAGTCGCTGATGACTGCTGTGACGATAACGCCAACGGACCTGAGTGTGGCAGTTGCCCGCCTGATTGTGGCCATTGCGCGATGTCTGATCACGGATCTTGCGCTGCCCTTACGATGCAGCAAACCTTTGCCCAGTCGGTTATCAACTCGGCTGTAGTGAGTACCTCCTCGTTTTACCAACTCTTATCGGGGCAACCCACACCACCACCTATTATTTCCTGATTCCGACATTTAGGTTCCGGTCGTTCGCCTAGTCGCGCGCCGGTTATGTTGAGAATGCAGGAGATATTGCATGTCATTTTTTACCCGCACAGCCCGTTTAACGGTGGCTGTTGCCACGCTTACCCTGGCAGCTTGCGCTAGTTATAGTCCCAATTATGAGGCGCTGGACCAACAGGTTCGCGCTGAATCTGCACCGCTTCCGGTGGATGCGGATATTGCTGAGCTTATCCGCTATGCCCAGCGCCACCACCCTGCGGTACTTGCCGCCGAGGCTCGTCTTGAACGCGCCCGTGCGGGTTCTGTCGCTGCTGGTGCGTTTGCTGACCCGCAGTTAAGTATCAGTCAGGGCCTGAATGACGCCGATTATCAAACCTTAGGGCTGTCCCAGGAAATTCCGGTGTTTGGGCGCCGCGGAATGAGCATTGAACAGGCCCGTACTGCTGAACGAGCTGCCCAGGCCCGCTTGGTCGAAGTCAAAGCCGACCTTGCTGCGAATGTGGTGCAGGCATTCAGTGAATATCTCTATGTGGGCGAAAATCAGCGATTGCAGGGCGATTTAGTTCAGTTGCTGGAGCAATTTACCGCAGTCGCTGAACGCAGCTACGCAGCTGGGTCGGTGAGTATGCCGGACTTACTGCGGGCGCAGAACGCGCTGGATGAAGCGCGTAGTGATTATCAGAACCTTGACGCTATGCTGTTTTCGCAACGTGCCCGCCTGAACTCGGCCCTTGGTCGTGATGCCCGCACTGAAATTGAGGGCGACTATTCACTTATCCAGTCACATCGTGAATTTGCTCGCTTGCCAGCACCTGCGGATGAACTCTACGCCCTGCTAAAAGAACAGAATCCTGCCTTACTGGCCAGCCGCTTTGAAGTGGAAAGCATGCTGGTTGGGCAGGATTTAGCAGACAGCGCCGGATTACCAAGACTGATGGTGGGTGCCGAGTACATGAACACAGCCATGGCGTCAGACACCATCGTCGGTATGGTCTCGGTGTCGCTGCCCATCTGGCGCTCAAATTACCGCGCCCAGCGTGATGCCGCGAAAGCCGATGTAGAAACCGGTATACAGCAGCTGCGGGCGGCAGAGCTCGAGGTACAGGCTGAACTTAGTATGGCGCTTTATCAGTGGCGGGAAGCAGAGCGGAATCGTGAACTCTACGGTGACGTGCTGGTTGCCCGCTCTGAACAGGCTGTCGCTACCACCTTAAGTAACTACCAGAACGGCAATGCCGGGTTTACCGATGTGATTACCAGTCAGCGTGAGTGGTTAAGCTTTGCGCTGGCGCATCGTCGGGCGCTTGCCAATCAACTTGCCGCCGTTGCCACCATCCATGCACTTATCCCAGCAAGTCTTTCAGAGACTGCGCCTGCCGCTACGCAAGACAACAAGGTTGAGGTTGACCATGAATAAGAAAAATCCAGTGACGGTGATTGCCGTTATTTTTGTCGTGATTGTGCTTGGCGCGACGGCGCTTGGACTGTCCTTTCAGACTCCTCACCAGGACGACCATGACCACAGTCAGGAGACCGCGGCTAGTGAGTATTTACACCAGCATGGCGAGGATCAGGAACAGGAATATACCTGCTCCATGCACCCGAACTTTCGCTCAACCGATCCGAATGAGCGCTGCCCGATTTGCGGCATGGAGCTTATTCCCGTCACCACCAGTGCAGCGCGTGACGATGACCTGACACGCATTGAGTTTACTGGCCGCAGCCTGGCACTGCTTGATCTTCAAACCTACGTGGTGCAACGGGGAAGCGCGAGTGCACAACTGCGGATGATAGGCTCACTGGAATTTGATGAACGTTCGCTCACGGCTATTAGTGCCTGGACAGGCGGGCGGATCGAGAACCTGTATGTGAACTTTACCGGGGACTACGTTGAGGCTGGTGAGCCATTGGTTGAACTCTATAGTCCTGAATTGTACGTCGCCCAGCAGGAATTACTTCAGGCCTACAATCAGGCCCAACGCGACGCGCCTGGTTTCCTGGCCGACTCGAATCAAACCACCCTGCGCGCGTCACGCGAACGTTTACGTTTGCTCGGCCTTACCAGTACACAAATCGAGAAAATTATTGAAAGCGGTGAAGCCAGCGACCGGATCACCATTTATGCGCCAACAGCAGGGCTGGTGGTGACACGCAATGTGTCGCAGGGGGATTACGTAAACACCGGCGACACGGTGCTCGAACTAGCGGACGGGGATCAGCTGTGGGCGGTGTTCGAGTTGTTTGAACGTGACCTGCAGTATATTGAGGTGGGCCAGCAGCTTGAGTTTGACCTGCGCGCGTCCAATGAGCGGATCGAGGGGGTTGTCGAATCCCTGGGCCCACGTATCGATGCAGAGCGTCGCACCCGCGAAGTTCGGGTTGCTATTAGCGGCAGTGAGCATTCTCTGACCGCGGGGTCTTTTGTGCGCGCACTGGTGAATGTTGAAGTCGATGACGTGATGACAATTCCGGCCTCAGCGCCGCTGTTAACGGGTGACCGAGCCGTTGTCTATGTACGGGTGAGTGAAGACAGCAGTGAATTTGAAGCGCGCAATGTAGAAATAGGCCGCAAGCTTGGTGACAGTTATGAAGTGCTAAGCGGGCTTGCTGAAGGCGACCATGTGGTTAGCCGCGGAGCATTCCGCATCGACAGCGAACTGCAACTACGTGGACGCCCAAGCATGATGGCGCCGCAGGGTGGCGGAGCCGTGGGCCATGATCACGGCAATGGCGAGAGCGCTGGGTCAGAACAGCAAGTGACTCATGAGCAACATCAAGAATCAGCAGCACCAACAGGCGAAAACCTGCAGTTAGGCGACCTGCCGCGACATTACTTCGCTATGTGGGACGCCTTGCATAACGATGATCTGGAAGCATGGCAGAGCGCCGCTACAGACTTTTACCAGTTCGCTGATACAATTCGCTGGCCCCATAACATGCACGACCTGCATGCTGAATTAAGCACTGGCGCGGGCCATGCCCACCACGTCGATAGTCTGGATCGGGCGCGCGAACTGTTTCAGCTCCACTCCCAGGCGATGATAGCCCTGGCGCGGGCTGATTACCTTGAAGTGAATGCTTACCTGATGTTCTGCCCGATGGCCTTTGACAACCAGGGCGCTTACTGGCTGCAGCCGGATAACCGTCTGCTGAACCCCTACTTTGGCGGCAGTATGTTGCGCTGCGGCGACCGCGTAGAAAGCTTTGAAGCGGGCCATGACAGCCACGGAGGTCACTAATTATGACCAACTGGCTATTACAAAATAAGTTGGTCGTTGGCTTACTGGCGGTGATTGTTGTGGTCGCCGGTATTCTGGTCGCCCCCTTTAACTGGGACACCGGGATGCCGCGTTCACCGGTGGCCGTAGATGCCATTCCTAATATCGGCGAGAACCAGCAGATCGTCTATACCGAGTGGCCAGGGCGCTCGCCGCAGGACGTCGATGACCAGATAAGCTACCCCTTGTCGGTGCAAATGATGGGGGTGCCCGGGGTTAAGGACGTGCGGACCTTGTCGATGTTTGGTTTTTCCAGCATTGCGGTCATTTTCAACGACGATGTGGAATTTTACTGGTCACGCTCGCGCCTGCTGGAGAAACTCAGCAGTTTGCCTCCCGGCACTTTGCCTGATGGTGTGCAACCGGCATTGGGGCCGGATGCGACAGGCCTCGGCCAGGTATATTTATATACCTTGGAAGGGCGCGACCCGCAGGGGAACCCGATTGGTGGCTGGGACTTAGACGAACTGCGTTCGGTGCAGGACTGGTATTTGCGCTATGCGCTGCTCGCTGCAGAAGGTATTTCTGAAGTCGCCTCGGTGGGCGGCTATGTCCGCGAATACCAGATTGATGTCGACCCCGACGCCCTGCGCTATTACGACGTGACCCTTGAACAGGTAATGACCGCCGTTCAGCAATCGAATCTGGACATAGGCGCGCGTACCACCGAGATCAATCAGGTGGAATACATTGTGCGCGGGGTTGGTTTTATTGAGTCGCTGGAAGACATTGAACGTGCCGTGGTGCGTTTAGCCAGTGACAACTCGCCGATACTGGTATCCGATGTGACAACGGTTGGTTTTGGCCCGGCGGAGCGTCGCGGCGCTCTGGATGTTGCTGGTGCTGAAGCGGTTGGTGGCGTGGTCACCGTACGCGAAGGCTTTAACCCACTGGAAGCAATCGAAAATACCAAAGAACGCATCGCCGAAGTGGCGTCGAGTATGCCGGCGCGTGCAGTGATTGACTGGGACGCGGTGACTCCACAACAGGTCAGCGAGTTTGCAGCCAGTCAGCAGTTGCCGGATTACCAAACCGGAACGCTTAACTTTGATGATGAGAGTCAGAGTGCCTGGTCTGAATGGTTGCAGGCGCACCCGCAGGACAGCTGGCCTGACTGGATAAACCTGAGTCAGATCAATGTGGTGCCGTTTTATGACCGCTCGACGCTGATCATGGAAACCTTAGGCACCCTGGATGACGCGCTGGCTCAGCAGCTATTGGTGACCACCGCCGTGGTCATGATCCTGCTGTTGCATCTGCGCTCGGCCATTACCGTCGCGACCATGCTGCCGCTGGCGGTATTGATGACCTTTATTGGCATGCGGGTCCTTGGCGTTGAAGCCAATATTGTGGCGTTAGCGGGCATTGCGATTGCCATCGGTACCATTGTCGATATGGGGATTATTGTCGCCGACAATATTTTAAGGCTGCGTAAACAGTTCCCGGATACCGAAATCGGCGCCATTATTCAGCGCGGTACGAAAGAAGTGGGGCCGGCAGTGCTGACCGCGATTGCGACCACAGTGATAAGCTTCCTGCCAGTTTTCACCATGACAGGCGCTGAAGGTAAACTCTTCACCCCTCTGGCCTACACCAAAACTTTAGTGCTGCTGTCCGCGGTGTTGCTGGCGCTGGTGGTGGTACCTGTGATGTTGCGGCTGTTACTCAGCGACCGTCTGCGTAAGCTCGATGCCTGGCTTGAGGCGCGGCGCAAGGCCTACCAGATTGCCTATGTGGTGCTTACTCTGGTGGTGCTGATTGTACTGGCTAATTTATGGGAGCCCTTAGGCCCTGCCGCCGGAACGGTGCGTAACCTGCTCTTCGTGGTCATATTGTTTGCTGCTGTGGTAGGTAGTTTTGCGCTGATTATTCGCTTCTATGAACCCATGTTGCGCTGGTGCCTGCGCTTTAAAGCCGCATTTTTAGCGCTGCCGGTACTGGTGATTGTAGCGGGGCTTGCCACGGTTCCCGGTTTAGGGCGTGAGTTTATGCCGTCGCTTGATGAAGGGTCCTTTCTGCTGATGCCTACGACTATGCCACATGCATCAATTGGCGAAGCGCTGGATGTATTGAGCCAGCAGGACAAAGCGATAGCAGCGATCCCGGAAGTGGACTCGGTGGTGGGAAAAATTGGCCGCGCGGAAACGGCGCTCGACCCGGCGCCAGTGTCGATGATCGAAACCATCATTAACTACAAAAGTGAGTTCCGTACTGATGAAAATGGCCGTCGACTTAACTTCAGAACCGATGCGGACGACAATTTTGTTCGCGACGCTGACGGTGAGTTAATCGAAGATCGGCGCGGCAGACCATACCGTCAATGGCGCGACCATATCCAAAGCCCAGCCGATATCTGGACTGAAATCACTGCGGCTGCGGAAGTGCCCGGGGTGACCTCAGCCCCGCGTCTGCAACCGATCGAAACCCGCCAGCTGATGTTACAAACCGGCATGCGGGCGTCGATGGGGGTCAAAGTCCAGGCTCCGGATTTGGAAACCCTGGAGCAGGCGGCTATCGATATTGAACGGGTGCTACGCGGTTCTGATGGAGTCAATGCAGCTTCAGTCAGTGCTGAGCGTGTGGTCGGCAAGCCCTATTTGGAAATCAATCTGTTGCGCGACCAGATAGCCCGTTATGGGCTCAGTGTTGAGACGGTGCAAAACACCATTGCTGCCGCACTGGGCGGGGTTGAAGTAACTCGCAGCATTGAAGGACGTGAACGCTATCCGATTCGCGTGCGCTATCAGCGTGAGCGGCGTGACGATATTGAGGCGATGTACGAGAGCCTGATCACGGCCGCTAACGGGGCTCAGATACCCTTGTCTGAGGTGGCTGAAATTACCTACACTCGTGGCCCTCAGATGATCCGGTCAGAAAATACCTTCCTCACTGCTTATGTCACCTTTGGTTCCGTTGCAGGCTACGCGGAAGTTGAGGCGGTCGAAGCGGCCAGCGAACATCTGCGTTTAGCCCAACAGCGCGGAGAGCTCAGGCTGCCATCAGGGGTAAGCTATAGCTTCGCCGGAAGTTATCAGCAGCAGCAAAGTGCAATGCAAACATTGCAGTTAGTGATCCCATTGTCGCTGATCCTGATTTTTATTCTGTTGTATCTGCAATTTAAAGAGGTCAGTACCGCGTTGATGGTGTTCAGTGGTATCGCAGTCGCCTGGGGCGGCGGTTTTATCATGCTTTACCTCTATGCTCAGTCATGGTTCGCAAACTTTAGTATTCCATTGATTACTCAGGGTGTCCCAGTGCGCGAGATCTTCCAGTTCGAAGTCACCAACCTCAGTGTCGCTGTGTGGGTTGGTTTCCTTGCGCTGTTTGGGATTGCAGTCGACGACGGTGTGGTGATGGCGACGTACCTGAAGCAGCGTTTCAGTGAAGGCGTCAGTGACACGGTCGAGAGCGTGCGTAACCGCACTGTAGAGGCCGGGTTGCAGCGGGTACGCCCCTGCCTGATGACCAGCGCGACTACCATTCTGGCGCTCTTTCCGGTACTTACAGCGACCGGGCGGGGTGCAGATTTAATGATCCCAATGGCCATCCCTACGGTCGGCGGCCTGACCTTTGTCGTGCTGTCGATGTTTGTGGTGCCAGTGCTGTATAGCTGGCGCGAAGAATTGAAACTTAAATTTAATCGTAAAGGAGTTTGAAATGTTGAAATTTAACCAGGTAATCACCGCCGTAGCAGTCACGTTTTTTGTCAATGGTGCCGCGCTCGCTCAGCAGGAACATGCGCACCACCAGCACGGCAACGCCCATAGCGAGGAGCATGCTGAGATAGCATTTGTTCGTGCCGAGGTGGTGGAAGTGGATTTAGAGCACAATGAGCTGGTTCTGCGCCATGAGGCGATTGAACATCTGAATATGGCAGCCATGACGATGGCCTTTAGTGCCGCTGATGGTGTCGATATCTCTCATTTGAGTGAAGGCGATGACATCAAGGTCAAGGTAGAGCGTCAGGACAGGGACTTCGTGATCATCGAAATGGAAGCAAACCAACATACTCATTGAACATTCTTTAAACTGTTTTAACTGATCTTTACATATTTTTATGCATTAAAAGAATATATAAATTCATGTACAACTCATTGGGCTGGAGGAAATACGACCAGTTGAAGCCGACAAGGCTAGTACGAAAGTGTAATGTAGTTGGCTATACAACTACGGTGTTCATGGTCGATTCTGAAACTTTAGTAGTTGTATAGAAACCTTTAAAAACGGGCTTTGTAAAGGATAAGTGGAATTCTTCGAAGTTGCATATACATCTTTATAACTGTTATGAATAGTGTGTTAGATAAACTAAATGTGCAATAAGCGGGGAAAACGACGATGAATAAAATTTCAAAAATAGCCTTAGCAGTCAGTCTCGGCTTGTTACCAGCCCAGCAGCTAGTAGCTCAGGACGACAACCAGCCTGCAGCGGCGGAGCAAAGCTACGAACGCATTACAGTAACAGGCTCACGTGTGTTACGGGCCGAGGCAGAAAGTGCAGCCCCAGTTCAGGTCTTTACAGCCGAAGATATTGAAGCGACCGGCCTGACCTCGATGGAGATGGTGTTGCAACGTATGTCAGCCTCGGCTGGCTATGGCGGAAACCAGACTAGCGCCTACTGGAACGGTGGTGGCTGGGGTACTACGCAGGTTAACTTACGTGGCCTTGGCGCCAACCGCACACTGGTGCTGTTAAATGGCCGCCGGGTAGTCAATGGTGGTACAGGTGCGAACAGCTCAGTTGATTTAAATACCATTCCGCTGACCATGGTTGAGCGCATCGAAGTACTAAAAGATGGCGCCTCGGCAATTTATGGCGCGGATGCAGTTGCTGGCGTAGTCAACGTGATTACCCGCAAAAGTTACGATGGTTTTATGGTTGAAGGCCGGGTTGCGGGTACTGAACACGGCGACGGAGGCGAGCGTCAGGTTAATATGATGTTCGGTGCAAGCTCAGATCGTGGCCGGATTGTAACCACAGCCAGTTACCGTAGCACCGACGCAGTTAATATGGCTGACCGTGCTCCCTGCGCCCTTGCAGAAACGGTCCCGGGCGAACTGAATTGTGTTGGCAGCGCCTCCACACCCGGTGGCCGCGCGGTGCTCACCAGTGGTCCGAATCAGGGCGATATGATTAATTTCAATCAACCCGGTGCTGAAGACCCTAATGGCTATTCACCTTATGATCCTAACCTGCACAATGTGAATTCATTCCCTTCACTGAACGCAGTAAACCCGGTAACGACCTTAAGCTTTTCCAGCTTTGGCGACTACCGTCTGGGTCAGGACACCATAGCGTTCGCAGAGCTGCTATATAATAACCGCCGCTCTAGCCAGATTGGCGCACCGGGTACGTTACGTAATATTGATTATGCAGCGGATCATCCTGATAACCCGGTGGGCGAGGATATCCGTGTGGTTCAGCGTCGACTGGAGGAAGCAGGCCCGCGTGGTTTTGAACAGGACATCAGTACGTTCCGCGTAGTCACCGGCTTTAACGGTCTGTGGAACAATAATTGGGCCTGGGAAGTGGCGTACAACTATGGCCGCACCAGTGGTTCAGATGCTTCTACCAACATCGTCAATCTGGAACGTATGGAGCGGACTATTAACCCTGAAACCTGCGGCAGCGACGGCGTACCCTGCGCCAATCTATTGGGCTACGGTAATGTCAGCCAGGATGCACTCGACTACATGCTGTTTCGTATCAGTGGTGACGGTGGTAACGAGCAACGCTCGGTCACAGCCAACATCGCGGGCGACCTGTTTTCAACCTCCCGTGGTGTTATTCCTGTCGCATTTGGTATCGAAAGCCGTACTGAGCGTGGCTGGAGTGAGCCTGATTCATCAGTGGTGGCGGGTATTATGAACACCAACCGTCGTGAGCCTTTACGCGGTCAGTATCAGGTAAACGAAGCCTATGTGGAAACTTCAGTTCCATTGCTCGATGGACATCGTTTTGCCGATTATATGGCGCTGGATTTCGCCTATCGCTATTCCGATTACGACACCTTTGGCAGTGACGGAAACTATAAAGTCGGTCTGCACTGGAACGTGAATCAGGATCTGAAACTACGGGCTACTCAGTCTACGGCGTTCCGGGTGCCAAATATCCCTGAGCTCTTTGGTGGTATCGGTGAAGGTAACCTGACCACTACCGATCCATGCTCTGGCTGGGATCAACCCGGCGCGGATGCGACAGTGGCTGCTAACTGTCAGGCCGATGGTGTACCCGCAGGCTACACCCAGCTTGGTTCAAGCGTACTGACTCAAACCGGTGGTAACCCAGCATTGCAGCCTGAAGATGCGAATACCTTTACCGCGGGTATGGTGTGGGACGTGCAGTATGTTGAAGGGCTCCAGGTCACCCTGGATTACTTCGATATTGAAATCGAAAACGCAATCCGTGGGGTGGCAGGCTCGACCAAACTGGCTGCCTGTTATAACTCGGAAAACCTGTCTCACCCGTTTTGTAATGACGACAGCTTTTCTCGTGACGAGTTGACTGGTGCAGTCGAATTCCTCTCCGCGCAACCGGCCAATGTAGCAACTGAAAATGTTTCGGGTATTGATGCGTCAGTTTATTATCGTACCCAGCTAGCTGGTCTTGATGCGTCCTTTAATCTGAATATGACCTATCTCAATGAGTATACGGTAGAGCCTTTTGCTGGCGCTCAACCGATAGAGTACGCAGGGCATATTACCGGTGGTAGCGGCAGTTACGCCCGTCTGCGCTCGGATGCGGCGGTCACTCTTGGTACTGATACCTGGCAGGCCAACTATAACATCCGCATGATCGGCTCGGCAGATGATATTAACGCATCACCGGGCGACATCGGAGCCGAGGCACCTGCTGTGTTCTACCACGATTTGCAGGGCGTTTATTTCATGACTGATAACTGGAGCCTGACGGTTGGCGCAAACAACCTGTTTGATAAGAAGGCGCCTTATATACAGAGCTGGACGGATGCCAATACAGACACCATGACCTATGACCTGATGGGTCGGAAGCTGTACGCAAAAGTACGTTACGAGTTTTAACCTGTACGGGCGGCCGTTTCCCTTTATGGCAACGCGGTCGCCCGGTTTTTTTGAGGTAAGTCTATGCAATATCAATCCTCTGCGTTTCGTACCTGGCATCGCTGGTTAGGCATTATTGTCGGTGTGCAAATGGTTGTCTGGGCGATCTCGGGCGCTTATATGGTGATTGTTCAGTTACCTTTTATTCACGGCGAGCATCTGACTCAGGAAGCAAATGGTGAAATCCGTGATTCGTCACTGGTTGAACGTTTGCCAGCAGTGCTTGAGAACTATCCGCAGGTTAATCAGATCCACCTGGTAAATCGACTGGTGCAGGGCGACGACCAGGATCTGGCACAAGTACATTCCGAGAGTGAAAAGTTCTTAGTCAATTTACACACCTTAGCACCGGTTGAACTTTCCGAAGCCGATATCAAAGGCCTGGCCGCCGCCTATTACGCCAAAGGCGAACCCACTATCAGTGGTGTGGAGTACATTGAAGAGGCGCCACCGACTGAGTTGAGCGAACGTTACTTGCCGATTTGGCGGGTTAATTTTGATGATTTTGGCAACACAAGTTTATACCTGCATCCGCAGACCGGTGAGATGACAGTAAGGCGTCACGACTTCTGGCGTGGGTTCGACATCATGTGGATGTTCCATATTATGGATTACGACGAACGCGTCGACATTACCACTTGGTGGTTACGCGCCTTTATTTTTGCCACCTTTGCCTTCTTGTTTACCGGCACTGTGCTACTGCTACAGACCCTATGGGCGTCGCGGAGGAAACCAGCATGAAGTTCTTACAATGGTTACACCGCTGGACCGGTTTAATTTTACTCATTCAGCTCATGCTGTGGACGATTAGCGGTCTGTATTTTGCGCTGGTCGATCACCACGGCATGAAAGGGCATCAGTACTTTAGTATGCAACAACCCGAAGCATTGAACCGGGCGCAACTGGCCAATCTCTCACCGGCCTGGTGGGATGAATTTAACGGCGTGACTAAAGTGCATAGCTACACTACTCAGGGCTTGCCGCGGGTGGAAGTGCATCATCAGGATGGCATTACCCACCTGGATGGACGTGACGGCAGTGTGTGGCAAACCGATCAGAATTTTGCGCAGCAAATTGCGCAGGCAAGTTATTCCGGCCCCGGTAGTCTGGCCCGGGTTACGCCAATTGAGCGTACCCGAGAGCTACATGACTGGAGAGGGCAAGGTTATCGGATCGATTTTGATGATGATCTGAACACCCGGGTATATGTTGACAGAGCATCGGGCACGGTTATCGACCATAGAAATACTCCCTGGGTGGTTGCTGACTGGATGTTCCGACTTCATTTTATCGATTATACCGGTGGTCGGAATTTTAATAACATGGTGGCAATTGCCGCTGCGGTGATGACTCTGTGGTTTGCGCTGTCAGGTTTTATCCTGCTGATCAAACTACTGAATAGCGGCGAAATGCGCTTCACTCTGCGCAAAGCATCACTAACGGCCGATGTCGGCGAGCGCCAATTCAAATTCAGCGACAAAGCGCACAAAACCGTACTGCAGGTTTTGCAACACAATGATATTGCAGTAGAAAGTGGCTGTGGCGGCGGTGGAACCTGTGGTTTCTGCGCGGTAAAAGCGGCGCCGGATACACCGGTTACGGTTAGTGACCGTGCTCAGTTGTCTGCAACCCAGTTAGAGCAAGGCTATCGCCTGGCCTGCCAGCACAGCATTGAAATGCTGCACAAGGTTGAGGTGCCGGAAACGGACGCCCGCAAGTATTCATTGCAGCTGAAAGAATCGCGTTTCATTACCCCTATGCTCAGAGAGCTGCGTTTTGAAGTGGCTGACGGACCAGTGGAATACGCGGCAGGTCAGTATATGCAGTTCCTGATCCCGGCAGGTGCCGGGCAAAGCCGACCCGCCGATATCCCGGAAGACTACGTCATTGAATGGCATGCTATTGAAGCCTGCGACTTTAAGCATGACGCTGTACGACGCAGTTACTCGATGGCTACTGCAGCAGGCGGCACAGAACTGGTCTTTACCGTGCGTTATCAGCCACAGGCCCCAGGGGCACTTGCGCCAGGTGTGGGTTCGTCATACCTGTGTAACTTAAAGCCCGGCGAAACCATTATTGCAGAAGGCCCGTTTGGTGACTTTCAGCGGCTTGCCGGGGCTGATCGTAAGCTTTGCTTTATCGGTGGTGGCGCTGGTATGGCACCGTTGCGGGCGCTTATCCAGGAAGAGCTAAGAAGCCATCAACCAAGGCCAATGCAGTTTTTCTATGGCGCGCGGAATCGTGGTGAAGTGCTCTACATTGATGAGTTTGTTGAACTCGACAACGCGGATAAACTGCGCTTTGTGCCGGTTCTGTCAGAGCCCCGCGAAACCTGTCAGTGGGGTGATGCCGAGGGGTTTGTGCATGAAACAGCCGAAGCCTGGCTGCGTCAGCAGGACATCAGTGAGTACGACTTCTACATTTGTGGTCCGCCACGTATGCTCGCTGCAGCCTTGTCGATGCTGAAAGAACTGAAGGTAGATCCATCGCGTGTTCGCTATGACGATTTTGGGAACTAGCTAATCATAGGACTATCCTGCTGAGTCGGAGGAAGCATTGCCCACTTGTTCATAAATTGACCTTTCCATTTGTGAATCGGTGGGCTTTAATCATTAACAATATTAGTTGATGGCGGAACTCGATATGAAAACTTCTTACTCATCAGTCGCACTTGCGTGTGCACTATTTATGGGCGTTCAGCCCGCATCCGACGCTTGCACCCGAGCTGTTTATCAGGGGCCTCAAGGGCTAACTATTACAGCCCGTTCAATGGATTGGAAAGACGACATTCCCGCCAATCTATGGGTGTTTCCAAGAGGGATGGAACGTCACGGCGCAGTGGGGGATAACTCACTACAGTGGACTTCCACCTATGCCAGCGTGGTCACCAGCTCTTTTGACATCGCCAGTACCGATGGAATGAATGAAAAAGGCCTGGTTGCCAATCTGCTGTGGTTAGCAGAGTCCGAATACCCTGATTACGATAGCTCGCAAATAGGTCTGTCCGTTGCTGCCTGGGTGCAGTATGTGCTGGATAATTTTGCCAGCGTCAGTGAAGCAGTTGAGGCACTGCAGGATGAGCCGTTTGTCGTCGTATCGTCGGACATTCCTGGTACAGAGCGTTTTACTACGGTGCATTTATCGATTTCTGATGCTGAAGGTGACAGCGCTATATTTGAGTATATCGATGGTCGGCTGGTGACCCATCACAGCGCAGACTATCAGGTGATGACCAACTCCCCTGTGTTTGATCAGCAGATCGCGCTGAATCAGTACTGGCGGCAAATCGGTGGCACCACTATGTTACCGGGTACAAATCGTGCTGCTGACCGGTTTGTGCGTGCGTCTTTCTATATCGACGCGATTCCACAAACCTCTGACCCCCATATCGCAGTGGGAAGTGTCTTCAGTGTAATTCGCAATGCTTCAGTGCCATATGGTATTTCCTCAGAAGAAGAGCCTAATATCTCATCTACCCGTTGGCGGACGGTGGCTGACCAAAAGCACCTGAAGTATTACTTTGAAACCGCATTAACCCCCAATACCTTCTGGGTCGACCTGAATCAGTTCGATGTCAGTGAAGGGGCAGAGGTGAAATGGCTTCGGGTTGACGACAACCAGATCTATTCTGGTGAAACATCAGCGCATTTTGAGTCTACTACAGCATTCGAATTCGCTGGTTTGTAAACTGTATTGACTGCCTGCTGTGCTATGATGCGGCCATTATTTAGCACAGTAGAGAGTACGTCATGGCGTTGCAGGCAACCCCTTATAAAGTCAGTCTGGATATTTCAGATATGGATCGCGGCGTCTACGAGACGGTTAAAGTGACCGTCGCACGCCATCCGTCAGAGACTGAACTGAGGCTGGTTGCGCGGATTATTGCGTACGCCATTTTTTATCACGAGCACCTGGCTTTCGGCCGAGGCCTGTCGGACACCGACGAGGCGGCGTTATGGCAGCTAAGCCTGGACGGCCAGATTGAACACTGGATCGATGTCGGTCAGCCTGATGCCGACCGCATCACCAAGTCGAGCCGTCGCGCGCCACAGATGTCAGTGCTTGCTTATGGTAATACCCGTATCTGGGCTGAAAAACTGCTACCTAAAGTGAATGACCTCAAGCAGGTCCGTATTCTCGCACTCCCGGAGCCTGAGCACGCTGAACTCGCCTCGCAGATTGGCAGAAATATCCACTGGGGCGTGATGGTCACTGACGGGGTACTCTATGTCAGCGATGGTGACAGCCAGGTTGAACTTACACTGCAGGAGCTGAAAGCCGCGCAGTAGTCTAGCTTACCGGGTTAATCGCCGCGATCGCGGCGTGCGTAGCCGCTACCGATTGCACTGAACGGTAACTGCAGGCCTAACTCCGGGACCTGGATCGCTATCCAGGCGGGCAGTGTATTACTGTTTGGTCCGGGTACTGCACGGTATTCGCCAGTCCAGGGGTAGCGTTCTACCGCCTCCTCAATTTGTGGAATGAGCTCTCTGGCTTCGTCTCCCTGCATGGTCAGTAGCACGTCCGGGCGTGCGCCGTACCAATAACGATCAGGAATTTCTGTCTGGTAAGTGCGCAACGCTGAGCGACCTTCGTCGACACCCCAGCCAACGACTTCATACACTGTATATTCACTTGCTTGCTCTGGTTTGATGGCAATCCAGGTATGCACGGCAAACCAACCGCGCCAGCCGTAGGCATCGGCAGCATAGACTTCGATCACCGCTTGCGGCGTTTCAGCTGGCGGCGGTGCAAGCCCAGCGGAATCCCGCGAGGCTGAACGCCAGTCACCTGATGAACAGGCGCTGAGGACGATAACAGAACATAAAATAAGGGTGATTCTTACCTTTAGCATGGTGATTTAATCCGTAAAACCAGGAAGCTGGTAAAAATATAGTACGTAACCGGACTCATTTTAGACTTCTCCCCGCTTTGTGCGGTAGCGCACATACATGCGTGAGTTGGTTAAGCAGACTTAGATGCAGACGTAATTTAAGCCCAGAGGTGCTTAACTACGTATAAGAGAGAGCATTTATCGACTTAAGCTGAAGGAGCAAGTCATGAAAACAGGAAATCAGGATTCACGTATTGATGATGTCATTGCGAAAGCGGCTTCTGGTGTGCGCGGGGCTGTTGATAAAACGGCGGAGGCATCTCATCATGCCAACCAAAGTATCCGCAAAACAGCTCATCAACTGCATAAAAAAGAGCAGCAATGGGCGAAAAGCTCAGGTGCTTACATTAACCGTCACCCGTTTTTAGTTGTCGGTTGCGCGGTGGCTGCTGGATTTTTACTGAGTAAAGTTCTGCAACGTTCAGAGTCTGACGAGTAAGTGTTTACTTTCGGTAATACGCTTGTTGTGTGGGGTAACGTACAGACGCCTTTTGGGTATCGACCATACTTATAATCCAGCGCGGCAACCAGTTGCGCTTGTTATAAGCTCCCACGAGCCCAGGAGATAACGTTATGAGTACTCAACGAAACCAAGGTCAACAAGACCAGAAACAAGCTCAGCAAGGCCAGAAGCAACAGCAACAGGGTCAGAAGCAAGAGCAGCAAGGCCAGAAGCAAAATCAGCAAGACCAGAAGCAACAACAGCAAGGAAAGCCTGGTCAGCAACAAAAGGCTAAATAAACTTAGCTTTAAATAACATGCAAAGCCCGGCCTTTATGGCCGGGTTTTTTTATACTGGCTCTGCAGTGGGTGGTAACATTCGCAACTATACGTCAGCAGGAGCGGGCGATTGATATGCTCGACCTGGCCGCGATGGTAGTGCAAAGCGCCAGCCTCTTGCAGCGCACCCGCGGCGTTGCTGACCGCTTCGCGGCGCACGCCGAGTCTGGCCGCCATAGCGGCGTGGGTGGTGAGAATAGGCTGATTAGGGTAGTGGTCGTCGAAGGCAAGCAACCAGCGACTGAGTTGCTGTTTGACTGAATGGTGCCGGTAGCATGCAACCACCTGACATAACTGACGCAGGGTGTCGTCAGTATAAGCGGTTAACAGGGCCTGCAGCTCTGGATATGAGACAGCCAGTTGAGCGAGCACACCGCGGCTAATTTGCAGGGCCGAGCCTGCGCGCAAGACACGACCATGCAGCATGTTGATGGCGGCATTCTCCTGATGGGACGCCAACATGCCCTCGCGCCCAATCATCATAACTTCAGTGGAGGATGAGTCGGTTAATGTATGTACCAGCGACAGCAATGCAGTTTGTGGAAAATACACGTAACTGGATGACTGATCCGCCAAAACAAGTTCCTGGTCCGGGCGCACCATCAGCACCTTTGCCTGAGCCTGAAGGCGAACAAGCAATGAATCTGGCAGCTGCGCCAACAGCATATTGCAACAAACGGCAGACATAGTCGGTTCCATTGGTGAAACAAACTTAGTCTAGCAGAGCCATCGCAATGCGTTAGGCTGAAGCCCTTGCCGCATGCAGTTTTTTATAGCTTTCAATCAGGCGCATATGGCGGTCGAGACCTTCCAGTTTCATGCTGGTGGGTTCCAGACCCGCGAAACGCACGCTACCATCGACCGAGCCCACCGCCGCTTGCATGGTGGCGTCGCCGTACATGCGCTTAAAGTTATACAGGTAATCGTCGAGTTCCAGATCGTCACTCAAGGTGACTTCCAGTACCGCCTGCATGGCCCGGTAAAACAGCACCCGCTCGACGGTGTTATCGTTGTACTGAAGGAACATTTCAACCAGTTCGAGGGCCTCGTCGTGTTGGCCAAGCGCTAAATAAATCAGCAGCTTAAGTTCAAGCACCGTGAGCTGACCCCAAACCGTATTTTCGTCGAATTCAATGCCGATAAAGGTAATGATATCGGTGTAATTATCGATCTGGCTTTCTTCCAGCCGTTCAACCAAATCAGCCAGTTGCTCATCGCTAAGGCGATGCAAGTTAAGAATATCTTCGCGGTACTCAAGGGCAACATTGGTGTTATCCCAAATCAGGTCATCGACCGGATAAACTTCCGAATAGCCCGGCACCAGAACTCGCACCGCTGGCGCACCAAGCTCTTCGAAAACAGCCATGTAAACCTGCTTGCCCATATCATGCAATATGCCCAACAGGGTTTCCGCTTCATACTCGGTGCTGCCGGAAAAGTCCCAGTGCTTAAAGTCATAGTCAGACTTCGCACTGAAAAAGCGCCAGGACACCACACCAGTAGAGTCGATAAAGTGCTCAACAAAGTTATTCGGTTCGCTGACTGCCATTGAATTAAAAGTCGGCAATGGAATGTCGTTGAGACCTTCAAAACTGCGGCCCTGCAGCAACTCTGTCAGGCTGCGCTCGAGTGCCACTTTAAAACTCGGGTGGGCGCCGAAGGATGCAAACACGCCGCCCGTGCGCGGGTTCATTAAGGTCACGCAGGCAACCGGAAAGCGGCCGCCTAAGGACGCATCTTTAACCACCAGCGGAAAGCCCTGGGCTTCAAGTGCTGCGATTCCTTCAGCAATGTCCGGATACTGCGCCAGTACCTCTTTTGGCACCTCGGGCAGAGCGATTTCATTTTCGATGATTTCGCGTTTAACCGCGCGCTCAAAAATTTCAGACAAACACTGAACTTTAGCTTCCGCCAGGGTGTTGCCGGCACTCATGCCGTTGCTTAAAAACAGGTTTTCAATCAGGTTTGACGGAAAGTACACCTGCCCACTGTCGGATAAACGGGTATAGGGCAGTGAAACAATGCCACGGTCTTTGCGGCCTGAGTTGGTATCAATCAGGTGGGACCCGCGAAGTTCACCGTCCGGGTTGTAAATCTCCAGGCAATGGTCGTCTAAAATGCCTTCAGGCAAGGCGTCGTCCGCCCCCGGTTTGAACCATTTCTCGTTCGGGTAATGGACGAAATCGCTGTTGGCAATCTCTTCGCCAAAAAACTGATCGTTGTAGAAGAAATTGCAGTTCAGGCGCTCAATGAATTCGCCCAGGGCAGAGCATAACGCGCTTTCTTTGGTGGATCCTTTGCCGTTAGTGAAACACATCGGCGAGGCGGCATCGCGTACATGCAGTGACCAGACGTGAGGCACAATATTACGCCAGGAGGCGATTTCGATTTTCATCCCCAGATCGGAGAGGATCTTGCTCATGTTAGCAATGGTCTGTTCAAGCGGCAGGTCTTTGCCTTCGATATAGGTGTTGGAATTCGCATCCGGGCTGCCCATGAGCAGCGTCTGAGCGTCTTCATCCAGGTTTTCAACTACTTCTATCTGGAAATCGGGTCCCGTTTGCACCACTTTCTTAACCGTACAGCGGTCGATTGAACGCAGAATACCCTGACGGTCTTTGTCGGATATATCCTCAGGCAGCTCGACCTGAATTTTGAAAATCTGGTTGTAGCGGTCTTCCGGGTCGACAATGTTGTTCTGCGACAAGCGAATGTTGTCAGTCGGAATGTCCCGTGAATTGCAGTAAACCTTCACAAAATACGCCGCGCACATCGCTGAGGAGGCGAGGAAATAGTCAAAAGGGCTCGGCGCCGAGCCGTCGCCTTTGTACCGGATCGGCTGATCGGTAATGACAGTGAAGTCGTCAAACTTGGCTTCAAGGCGTAAGTTATCGAGAAAGTTTACTTTGATTTCCATCTTTGATTTCCATCGTTGGCCCCAGCGTTTAATGGTCCGGGGCTATCTGAATTGCGGGCGTTTCAGTGCGAATGCTGGCCTGACGTGTCGAACACCACCACATCGGTTAAAAATAAGGCGCGTATTATCCCTGTTTAGGCACGCAATGTCTTGCTTTGCTCATCCCGGAGAGAAAAAAGAGCGAACCCCGTCTTGATTTTGATACCTATAGGTTATATGTTGAAACCTAAAGGTATCAAAATACAAGACAAAGTATCAAGGAATGGATATGAAACACTCTGCCCGAAACCCCTACGACGGCTGGACACCGGACCTGCAGGTGCAGGCTCTGAAGCGGTGTACCTATGCAGTTTTTATTGCAACGTTTGGGACTGGTTCATTATTGCTTTCGACCTGGTTTGAGCTGTCGGTAGCTCTGGATATTATGCTGTTCTTTTGCATGATTGTTTCGTTTACCGTTGCCGGAATTGTCTACGCATCGACCGGCATGATGTCGAGTTCAGAACCGTATGGACTGGTGCGATTTAGTGATGAGTATTGTCGCGAGATAATTTTTAAAGGTTACCGTGCGGTGGCATGGTGGCTAACCGCACTATTGCTAATGGGGTTTATTTTGGGCGATATACTTGTCAGTAGTATGGGGTTTGAGGCTATGAGTATTAGCAAAACGGCTGGGATCTATATTCTTCTTACTGCGCTTATATGGGCGGGTTCAGTATCGCGGGCACTCAGTGATAATGCTGATGAAGACACTACCGAAGAAGCGCGGGACTAATGGAAGAAGCCTATAACCGCATTGCCATTGAGCGCAAACTGCGCGGCCTGTCACAGCAGGAGTTGGCGGATGCAATCCGCGTCTCACGTAAAACCATCAGCACCATTGAAACGCGGCGCTTCACCCCGTCCGTGGTGGTGGCATTGAAACTGGCCTATTACTTTGAAATGCCGGTTGAGACTCTGTTTACTCTGACTAAAGAGTAACCCGGCACCTGCCTAACGAGTAGTCGGCAAAAAGTATCTGACTGGTAACTTGCTGAACCTTGGTTGTGAACTGGGGTGGGCGGGCTACACTTTTGCTACTGACTTCGTATTTACGTGATACACATGCAAAGGTGAACAGATGCCCACAACCGCCAAAGTTTTAACTGCGCTTTTAGTTCTCGGAACGCTTTTTGTTGCGATTTTTCTGGTGGTCTATTTTGCCTTGCTTGGGCTGGTTTTTATCCCGCTAGTACTGGGGCTGGCCTACCTCTTATTCAGAGGCATTAAAGCCAGCGCCAGTGACGCAAAAAGCGCGGTTAACGACAAAAGCTCTCAGTGAAACACTTAGCGCTTCCACATTGACTTCAACACCCCGTCTTGACGCAGCAGACCATGCTGCAGGGCGGCGGCAATGTGAACCACCAGCAACGCAATCAGCGCATAGGCTACCCAGCTGTGCATCTCTCGGAAAACCCCATACCAGACTAAATCTGCTGACATCAGCGGTGGCAGCGTAAAGATTCCAAATACGTCCACTGCACGGCCCGCGGCACTTTGCATCAGGTAGCCGCTGATGGGCATCGCAAACAGCGCCGCATACAACAACACATGGGACGCTTTGGCTGCAAAGACCTGCCAGCTGGGCAGATCAGAGGGTAGTTCAGGCACCCGACTGCGCAGGCGGTTGATTAAACGCAGGAGCACCGCTACCAGCGCGACCACACCAAATGCTTTGTGCAATGCTAGCACGGTCGGCTGCCAGGTCTGTAGCGACTGCACCATGGCAAGGCCGGCAAAAATCATCGACAGCACCAATGCCGCCATCCCCCAGTGAAAAATACGCATGCTTAACGGAAAGGTCGTGACTGGCTGTGTCATTGTTGTTGCTCCTTGCCTAACCAGGTTTCCCGCGCACGCCGACGATACGACTCAGCATAGGAGGCAGAACGGGCGCGCAGAATTGGGTCATTCGTCGCCTGCATACCGCGCGGCAGAATAAGTGGGTCAAAATTGAGGTTATTGCAGATTGCGGCGTCTTGCTCTAACTGGCGAATGACCAGTTGTCCGGCGGTTATCTGCTGACGAGACTCAGGCCAGGGCTGAGTCGGGTTATTTTCATCATCGTCGCTGCTGGCCAAAGTAAAGACCAAATCAAAAACTATAGTGCCGTCCTCTAACTGGTCGCGAACATCCAGCGCCAGTGCGTTGGCAGCCTGGTCGGTATCAGCATACTGGTTCTCGTCAATTTGCACAGTAGGGACAGCGGCCCAACGCACGGCCTGCTGTTCGCCTTGCTGGTTGATCAGGTAGAAGGCGTTGATGCTGTGATACTGCTCGCTGGCAAAACTGCCGCTGGGCTGGTACTGAGCACTCCAGCGGCGAAAATTCTCAGTTTCCGGGTGATTAGCAAAAAACTCGGCAATACGCTCGGGGTTACGCTGTCCGGTTTCAGGGTCGGGCATTAAGGTTTGCAGTTGAGCATAAAAGTCTTCAGGGGTACCAACCGCCATAACTGGCGGCGTATTCATCGCCGTTCGCCATTGCTGATCAGAGCCAGCATCGAAGCTGAGGGCGAGGCTACGCACGCCGGATTCCAGATCAGGTGCGCTCGGGTTGCCGCCGCCAATCGAGAAGCGGCCAATAAAGGGCGTACTGCCAGCTTCAAACAGGGTAGAGCGGGTGTGGGCAGCAAGCTCGCCAGTGGCGATGAAGTCGCCGCGCACGCACACCCCTTTGGCATGAGCACGGCGGAAGCCCAGATGCGGGTTTTCGCCTTGCTGGAAATTAACAAATTGCTGGGCCGTGACCTGGTTGTTACCAAACACACCAGCGGTATACAGGAAAGCACAGATTAAAGCGATTACTGCAAAACCTATAATCGCGACGGAGGTTACTTTGTGGCGTGGAATCATCGACATACGTTTACTCGTAGTAGTTGCACTGATTGCTTAACGTAATAAGCCATGGGCAGGATCACTGTGGCTATTATAACCTACTATCCAGCCGTTCTTTCCATTGGCGCTGCATTTCCAGAAAGGTGATCGACGCAGACCAGGTAATCAGGGTAAACCCGGTGAGTGACAAGGTACCAAAAAGAAAGCGAATACTTCCCACGGGAAGGATATCGCCGTAGCCCAGAGTGGTGAAAGTAACCGCTGATAAGTAGACCAAATCTAAAAAATTCACCTGGGAGCTATACACAATGGAGCCACTGTCAGGGAGCATCAAAATGACATGAGCGGCGGACGCGAACAGCCAGATTTGTGCAATGTGGGTCAGAATAAGCGTAAAGATAAGATACAGCATTCTGCGGTGCCGCTGCTGGGATGGGCTATCAAGGCGTTTGACCATCCAGGTCGAAACTTCGTGGTGCAGGGTAACGGCAATAATGACCGCTAGTACCGTGATACCTACGATAGCGAAATCAGTAAAGGTAAGATTCATATCCATTCTCTTTATGGCGACTAAGAAGCTGAGTACTCAGTATAAACGAAGTCGTCATTCATCTTCCCATTGCAGGCTCAAAGGTGTAGGGAGAATAGAACTGAAAACGCCGCTTCCTGAAGTGGAAGCGGCGTTTTAGCGTTGAGGGCGTTATTTGATTTCAGTAAATCGCAAATAAGGGCGCACTTCGTCCCAGCCCTGCGGGAACAGTTTAGCGGCGTCATCGTTGCTGACCGTGGGTTTAATAATAACCTTGTCACCCGGGCGCCAGTCAGCCGGGCATGCCACATTGTGCTCATCAGAAAACTGCAGCGCGTCGATAACCCGCAGAATCTCATCGAAGTTACGGCCAATCGCCATTGGGTAGGTCATGGTCAGGCGAATCTTGTGGTTTGGGTCAATAATAAAGACTGAACGTACGGTGGCGGTTTCGCTTTCACCCGGGTGGATCATGTCGTAAAGCTCGGCTACTCGCTTGCCTTTGTCGGCCACAATCGGAAATTCCAGATCGGTATTCTGGGTATCGTTGATGTCACTGATCCAGCCTAAGTGCTCATCGACGGTGTCGGTCGATAAGCCAAGAGGCAACACGCCACGCTTGGCAAATTCATTGGCCAGCTGGGAGGTGCGGCCCATTTCTGTGGTGCAGACTGGGGTGTAGTCGGCGGGGTGGCTAAAGAAAAAGACCCACTTACCCTTTGCCCAGTCGTGAAAGTCGATCTTGCCTTTAGTGGTTTCTATGTCGAAGTTGGGGGCGGTATCGCCAATACGTAAACTCATAAGGGTTACCTCGTTGATTATCTGGGGGTTGTTTATGACGGTCTCAAAGTCGCCTCACGGTTTGCATTGCAAAACTCCGTAAGGCTGCTTAATCTTTATAGTTATAACTATATTCTTTTTTAAACTATGCGAAAATGAATCTAATCGATTACCAAAGTCGCAAATACCGATTAGGTTGCTTATAGGGCTTTAGTAGCTAAGTGTAGATGACAAGTACCGGGCTGCGAGAGATAAGAATCGAATAACTTAGTACGCTCTGCTATTAGGAGGAAAGGCCGACATGAACAAATGGGACGAACGTTACGACAAGGGTGAATACCATTACGGGACTGAGCCCAATGAATTCCTGCGAGCCCAGGCTGAGCGTTTATTCGCCACCGCGAACCCACAGAAGCCAGCGCATGTGTTATGCCTTGCCGATGGTGAAGGCCGCAACAGCGTTTATCTGGCCCAGTTGGGTGCGCATGTGACAGCGGTCGATATTTCTCAGATCGGGCTGGATAAAGCTCAGCGTCTGGCTGAAGAGCGCGGCGTGACGATTCAGACTCAGCTCGCTGATCTGACCGAGTGTGAGCTTCCGGAGAACCAGTACGATGGTGTGGTCATGATTTTTTGCCACTTACCGGGTAACGCGCGACCTCGCTTGTACCAGCAGATTGAAAAGTCGCTCAAACCCGGCGGCTGGTTACTAGCTGAATGTTATACCGAAGATCAGCTGGGTCGCGGTACAGGCGGACCTCCGTCTGCCGACCTCATGCTCAGTCTGACTGAGCTGAAAGACGCCTTTAATCAGTTCCAGCTCGCTCACGGCAGCGAACTGGTGCGCCCGGTGCTGGAAGGTGAAGGCCATAGCGGCGATGGTGCCGTGTGCCAGTACATTGGCTTCAAACCACCCGCCCGCGACAGTATTTATCAGGTCTCCAGCACACGCAGCAAATCCTCGCGCAAAATCCGCTACGTCGAAAGCTCAGCCCCCGCAGTCGGCGAATGCAAATTCTGCCTCGGCTCGCTGGCGGATAAAGACGATTAATTAAACTCCGCGATGTTGGTCGCGGTTAGCTCGACGATGCGCTGGCGTGCTTCGGGGGCGAGCCAGGCGCTGTGCGGAGTGACGATCAGGTTGAGGCGCTCATTCATGGCGTCGAGTAGTGGGTTGCCGTGGCGCGGTGGTTCTTCGCTTAAGACGTCAACGGCGAGCCCGCCGATTTGACCGTTACGCAGAGCGTCGATGGCGTCCTTTTCGTTCACTATGCCACCACGGGCCGCGTTGAGCACCAGCAACGAAGGTTTGCAGCGGGCGAACCTTTGTTTGTTCAGCAGATCACGCGTAGCGTCGGTGAGCGGGCAATGAAAGGAGATTACGTCAGCCTGCGGTAGCAAATCGTCCAGGGTTGGTCGCGGATCGTCACTGCTACCCGGGCGGGCAGCTACTTCTATCTGCATACCAAAGGCTTCGGCAAGCCGGGCGACGGCCTGACCGAGTTCGCCGTGACCAACAATGACCAGGGTTTTGCCTTGCAGCTGCATCACCGGGTAGTCCATCAGACAAAACATTTTCGCCGTTTGCCATTCACCTGCAGCAACGGCACTCTGGTATTGAGGCTGATGGGTGGCCAGGCCAAGCATCATCATTAATGTGTGCTGAGCGACGCTGGCGGTGCCGTAGGCTGCAACGTTACGTACGGCAATGCCAAGCTCGTCAGCAGCGTCGAGGTCGATATTGTTGGTGCCGGTAGCGAGCACACAGATCAGTCTTAGTTTAGGAGCCTGCTGCAATAATTCCCGAGTTAGCTGCACTTTGTTGGTGATAACCACCTCAGCGTCAGCAATCCGCGCAGCGGCGTCATCGGGGGTAGTGGCTGGCCAGGTTACCAGTTCGGTTAGTTGCTGTTCCAGCGAGCTGAAATCGACATCTGTGCCCAGGCTGGCGGCATCAAGGATTACACCTTTCATAGTTTGGCTCCGTGTCATTTATACTGGGGCGTTTTTCTTTTGCAAATGCAGTGCAAATGCCGTGCAAGCAGCTTGCATAAACGCGCGCTGGCTTAGGATAACGCACATCGGCGAAGACCAGCCAGCGCTTCGTATTAGATTGAAAGTAATAAAAGTTCGATTTCATTGATACTAAACTGATCCAAATATGCTGTATTGTCCTATTACATGACGTTAATACACTTCAGGAGAATTACATGGAAATCGTTCAATTTGGTAGTGGCGACATTGAAAACACACTCGCTAACATGGACAAGAACCAACTGGATAACGTCGCATTTGGCGCGATTCAACTCGACGCTAATGGCTTAATTCAGCAGTACAACGCGGCAGAGGGTGATATCACCGGTCGTGACCCGTCTAAGGTTATCGGCAAAAGCTTCTTCCGTGACATCGCACCTTGCACCAACAGCCCTGAGTTTAAAGGACGCTTTGATGAAGGCGTTAAAAGCGGCTCACTTAACACCATGTTCGAATACACCTTCGATTATGAAATGAAGCCAACCAAAGTAAAAGTTCATATGAAAAAAGCGTTGGCCGGCGACTCATACTGGGTCTTCGTGAAACGCCTGTAAGCGGACCGCCAATGAACCAGCAGACCTTATCGAAAAACGCCGTCATTGCAGTGCTCGGCGCACTTATTGCCGATGAACTGGCGCAGCTTCGCAAGGGCGATGGTGGTTTACTGAAGGGCGCTCAATGGCAGGCTGAGACGATTATTACCCTGCCAGACCGGCGCCCTGACGATGGCAGCGCGAATGAATTACTTGAAGTGGTCGTCGACTCATTCGAGTGGATGGCCCTTGCTACGCGCGTGGTCAGTTTCTTCCAGCTGCAAAGCAGTGGTCTGGAAGACTACCTGTTGCGGGTACACACCCTCGGCGATTGGGCCGATGTGGTGCTAAAAAGCCGGGACGTTGCGGCTCGCGACATTTGCTTTACCACCTCGGGTTCCACCGGAAGCCCCAAACCTTTTATTCATAGCTGGCAGACACTGACCGCAGAAGCGCAGTTTTTCGCCGACTATGTAAAGAGTTTACCAACCAAACCAAAACGCCTGTTAAGCCTGACCCCCGCCCATCATATTTACGGGTTTTTATTCTCGGTATTGCTGCCTGAGCTACTCGACCTGCCAGTGGTTCGCGGGTTGCGCAGCTTTGCGACTGTGCACGGCGGACAGCTTGAAACGGGCGATTTGATCATTGGTTTTCCCTCTGCCTTGCAGCAAATCGAGCAACGGGTGCAGCAGTTCCCCGCTGGGGTTGCCATGGTTTGCTCCACGGGCCCATGCCCGGCACACACCATCGACAGTTTAAAAGAGCAGGGCATCGAGCGCTTTATTGAAGTGTATGGCAGCACCGATACCTCCGGCATCGGCGTGCGCAGTTCTTCCGCAATGCCATACAAGTTATTACCTCGCTGGCGCGCAGATGGTGCCGACACCTTGTTTGACCAGCAGCTAAACCGCTCGGTCAGTTTGCCGGACCGCGTCGACTGGGCCGATCATGAATACTTTCGCCCGCAGGGGCGGGTTGATGATGCGGTGTCAGTCAACGGCGTCAATGTCTTTCCGGCCCGGATTGCTGAACAGTTGGCCCGCCACCCCCAGGTGGATGACGCCAGAGTTCGCTTGCTTGCCGACGACAACAGCCGTGGTTTAAAAGCCTTGCTGGTGGTTGGCGCCGAGGTCAGTGAGTCACAGGCTACGAATTTAGTTGCCGAGGTGCATGCCTGGGCTGGTCGTCACTTGTCAGCAAACGAGCTGCCTAAACGTTACACCCTGGCCAACCAGGTGCCGGTGAATGGCCTTGGTAAAGAAATCGACTGGGACTTAATGGATAACAATTCGTGACCAAACACCTGAGCAGTAAATCCCAGAATAGTAAACCAGTGGTGATGTTCGGTGAACAGCGCTTAACCATTGAGGACGTGGTCGCTATAGCCTTTGAGCGGGCCGATGCAGTGATTAGCGAGCAAGACGAATTTGCGCAGCGAATTCACGCCGGTGAACAGTTTATTCAGCGTCTGCTGCATGACGAGGGCGCCGTTTACGGCGTAACCACAGGCTATGGCGACAGTTGCACCGTGGCGGTGCCGCAAGCGCTGACCAGCGCCTTACCAGTGAACCTGACTCGTTTTCATGGCTGTGGCTTAGGCGAGATGTTCTCGGCGACCGAAACCCGCGCCATTCTGGCGGTGCGGCTTTGCTCGCTGACCCAAGGCTATTCCGGGGTCAGCATGGAACTGCTCAAATACCTGGCGCTAATGCTCAAGCACAATATTTTGCCCTTGATCCCCCAGGAAGGCAGCGTGGGCGCCAGCGGTGACTTAACCCCACTGTCCTATGTCGCTGGCGCCTTGATCGGTGAACGCGAAGTCACCTTTCGCGGGCAGACCATGCTGGCAGCCGATGCCTTCGCGCAGCTGGGTGTCGACCCCTACCAGTTAAAGCCCAAAGAAGCCCTTGCCATTATGAACGGCACCGCGGTGATGACCGCCATTGCCTGTTTAGCCTGGCGTCGTGCAGACTACCTCAGCCGCTTGTCGACCCGGGTTACCGCGCTGGCTTGTGTTGGTGTGGCTGGTAATCCGTATCATTTTGATGAAACTTTGTTTGCGGTTAAACCCCATGCCGGGCAACAGCAGGTAGCGGCCTGGCTGCGCGAAGACTTGCTGGATACTGAAGCGTCGCGCAACACCGCACGCCTGCAGGACAGATACTCATTGCGCTGTGCGCCACATATTATTGGCGTGCTATGCGATACTCTGCCGTTTTTACAGCACACCATCGAAAATGAGCTGAATAGTGCCAACGACAACCCGATTATCGATCCGGTTGGCGAGCGTGTATTGCACGGCGGTCATTTCTACGGTGGCCATATCGCCATGGCGATGGACACCCTCAAAACGCTGGTCGCCAACCTGGCTGATTTGCATGACCGGCAAATGGCGCTGATGCTCGATGCCCGAACCAACAATGGTTTAGCCGCTAATTTGTCGGCTGCAACCGGTGCCGAGGCGAGCATTAACCATGGCTTTAAAGCGGTGCAGATTGGGTGTTCAGCCTGGGCCGCAGAAGCGTTGAAACACACCATGCCAGCGTCGGTGTTTTCCCGCTCAACTGAGTGCCATAATCAGGACAAAGTCAGCATGGGCACCATTGCCGCCCGCGATGCTATGCGCGTACTTGAGCTGACCGAGCAGGTGGTGGTAGCGACCATGCTGGCGGCCTGGCAGGCCTCTCAGTTACGCTTGCAGTTTGAGTCAGGGGTGCCGGCGAGCGAGCAGTTGCTAAACTTCATGCAGCGCATTGACGAGGATTTTGTGTTACTTGAGTCAGACCGGCGGCTTGATCATGAGCTTCGCTTCTGGTTGCAAGAGGTACGTGCAGAAGCCCTTGATTTGTATGTTGATTAACGCCTAAGCTGGGACCTAAACTAACGATAATACCAAACACAATCAGGGTATGTTTATGGCGGTTCCCACTCAGGTACTAAATTTCTGGTTCAAAGAACTCACACCCGCAGACTGGTTCAGCAAAAGCGACAGCCTGGATGCGACCATCAAAGAACGCTTCACTGAGCTGCATCAGCAAGCCTCGCGCTGTGAGCTGTCTCACTGGCGAGCCTCTGCACAGGGGCGCTTAGCGGAAGTTATTCTGCTTGATCAGTTTTCCCGCAATATGTTCCGCGATACCCCGCAGGCGTTTGCCCAGGACGCGTTAGCACTCGCGTTGGCTCAGGAAGCAGTCGCCAATGAAGCAGACCAGGCCATTCCGGCCCGTCAGCGTGCGTTTTTGTACATGCCCTATATGCACAGTGAGTCAAAGCTAATCCATGAAGAAGCGGTGCGCTTGTATAAGCAGCCGGGACTGGAAGAGAACCTTGAGTTTGAATACAAACACAAAGAAATTATCGACCGTTTTGGCCGCTATCCACACCGCAATAAGGTGCTCGGACGCGAGTCTACTGCAGAAGAAATCGAGTTTCTGCAGCAGCCCGGTTCCGGTTTTTAGCCCGGCTGGTTAGCGGGCTGGATTGGTGTCGTCGCTCTGGGCGCTCTCGTCGGCATGACCGCCTTGGGGGGCGTCACCGGCTTCAGCGCTGGTCGCCTCGTTGGCTTCGGCATTACGCAGGTAGCCAGCGGCTTGGTCGTCTTCTTTCTGCGTCAGCTTAGGGTTGTTGCTGTCGCCTTCCTGGCCGCGTGAGACCTGATTGACACGCAAAATATTCTCCGCATGTTGCAGATCCTTGGTGTTGGTGAAACCAGCGATATTTTCGCGGCCACGCAGGAAGTCACGGATCTCATCCACAATCATGTTCAGTTCGTCTTCGTTTTTATGCATCGACATCACGTAGCGTGGCATCTCAACATTGTTCTGACCGCTGGTTGCGAAGGTACTGGTAGTAATTCGTGAGCTGACAATCCATGGCGTAATAGACGATTTAACAATCACGTTTTCGCTGCGGGTGGAGTCGTGGATTGACATCCCGGTGGAAATCTTCGATTCCGAGAAAGTACCTTCAGTTTTCATGTACATCAGCAACGAGTTGAACTGAAGCTCGGCCCAGAAAACATGAGTGAAGCCTTCCAGTAAGCGGCCCATCATCGAGACCACTAAGAACGCAAACAGCATTGCCACCGTGGCGACCACCACGCCTGACGCCTGGCCAAGCCAACTGATCGCCTGAGACTCGCTCATTTGGCTCAAAGCCGGGGCGGAGGCACTGAAGAATTGATACAACTCGCTAATTTTCCCGGTTAAGAGTAGAAATAGCAGCGCGCCAGTCACAATCAGCACCTGCGCCAGGCCGGTTGAAAGCAGACGCACCAGCGAATGAACCGGTTGTGCTTCGTGCTTGGCAAAGGCTGGCTGGGTTTCAATCAGCAGCTCACCGGAGAAGTCTCCTTTGCCCTGGCTCTGTTCATTCAGCTTAGGGTCAAAGTTAATGTAGGTCCGGTTCGGAACCTCTTTGTAGCGGCGGTTCGCCAGCACGATGTTTTCAATGTTGATGAAAATCTCGTTCGGGTGCACCGACTCCTGCAGGTTTTCACGGTACTCGGCGACTTCAGTCGCGGTGTTGACCTGTTGAGCTCGTCCGTTGACCAACACCATGACCAGGCCGGTAATAATGACGGCTAAGCCAAGTAATAAGAACAGCATCGGCCAGGCGCTGAATAATTCAATGTTCTGCCCCATAAAGCTCAGCTCTGCCAGCGTCTGTGGCGAGTTGGTCTGCAAGTAGTGGTAGCCAAGACCAATCAGCACCGGAAAGATAATCGAGAAGGCAATGATCTTGGCAACGCTGGCCGCGTTTGCGCTCTGCAGCTGTTTGACCCGGTCCAGCTTGACGTTAATCGCCGCGTTGCGCCAGGTAGAAACCAGGTAAATAAGCAGCAATACCGAGAACGCAGGCAGAATAATATGCCCGGCGGTTCCGGCTAAGCCAGTGGTGGCAACAAAATAGGTTAAGCCAAAGGCGACGAAGGCAATAAGCGTGGTCACCACTGCCGATGCCACCTGCTGAACCACATTGCGGATCGGGTAGGGCATGAAAACCAGGCGTGGAAACACCGAGTGAACCAGGCGTCCCATCCAGCCTTCAGGTTCGCTGAAGGTCGAGTTCTTGCGCCCCATCAGCATCGACTCAAGCGAACTCGCGGTGTACGCCAGCGAGCCTTGTTTGGCTTCAATATCGGCGTTTTCACGCTCACTCTTGGTCAGGTTCCGGGTCAGTGACGATGGCACCGAACGGCCGACGAAGAACTTGAATAACTGCATCAGGCCGCTGCCACAACGGCGTAGCCCGGTAATCAGAAGTAAGAAACCGGCCGCGGCGTAGATCCAGGCAGAAATGAGTTGTTCAGCAATTAAAGAGGTCACCTGAAGCAGCGCATAAACGCCAAGTAAGGTAATCACCAGTCCCCCGACCAGGCGAATTGCCCCTTCCTTTTTAAACGGGTTGGTTATCCCCAGGCTCTGTGAGCCGAAATCGTAAGCCATATTATTTCCCTGCTGTATGCATTGTTTTTATCTGGGGAAATGCTACCACAGCACAGGATAAGCGCACATTAAAAAAGGGAAACCAGACACGGTTTCCCTTTTTGCCGAAGTTTAGTTGCCGACCACGACGTCCAGAGTCTGTCCTTCGTCAATGGTAACGTTTTGAGCATGGACAAAGGTTAGTGCTTCCTCGACATCCGGGTCGTCGCTGCTTTCACACGTCAGACCAAGAGTGTACTGGCCAGCTTCAATAAAGCCGATAGCAAAGGGGTAGCTTGTAGCGCCGTCGAAATACACAGCGGTGCTGGCATAGGCGGAGCGCTCATCACTGTTGTCGAACATGTCCGCGGTAGCCAGGTCATGACCCGGATACAGATAAACCCCGGCAACAGCCTGCTCGTTATCGCTTGGAGCGACCGAGCAATCGTGCTCAATTAACAACATTTCGTCTAACTCGCCAGCGATGTGCCCGACCGCAGAGTCATCTACCAGACGCAGACCGCGAGGTTTAAGCAGGTAATTAGGCAGGCCCGGAGGCGCAACCAAAGCGCGGCGTAAATCAAACTCTAAGGTGTAGTTAAACGTTTGGTTTGCGGTTAAGGTCACACCGTCAAGGCGCAGTTGGTTGGATGGCACATCCAGTGCTTGTTTGCTTCCATCCGTCAGTTCGACATAACTTCCGGCACTGACAAAGTTGAGCCGTAATTGGCCATATTCGCCCGCTGGTACCTGTGCATTACTGACCAGAGAATCTGCATTCGCGCCTTGTAACGTTAATAAATCAATTCCGACAGTGCCCGGAATTACGTTGCCTGTTTCATCCAGGCAAAGATCATTGGCCGGCACCGCGGCGTCACTACTGCCGATATCGAACTCCTGTGGTGGCAGGCCGTTGCCAACCAATTCGACCCCATCGAAGCAGACCAGTACAGCATTGGCTGCATCGACTGGCGCGTCACTCACTGCAAACGAGAATGTTGCAGTGTCGTCAGTGCTTGAGCTGTCACAGGCGGTTAATGCAAGAGCAAGTGAAGCGGCAATAAGACAACGTTTTTTCATAGTAGAACCCCTTTGTATCCATCATTTATATATGTTGTAAATTGATAACGTGCTGGCGAAGGGTTTTATTCCCGCAGTCTTTGTTTTTTTAATGAGATCACTTATGTTGAACGCCCTTATGTTCATCCCTCGGATGTTAAACGCACCATGTTGAAATGATTATGCGACTATCGTCACCATTTTACTTATTCCTAGCGACACTGTTTATGGGCGCGCCAGTCTATGCGCAACAGGGCGAGGGAAAGCCAGAATTAAGTTATACAGGGTCTCTACAGACTAGTTACGAGCACCATAGCAACATCAGCGTGGTCGAACTTGATACCGCTATCAATGATAGTGACTCAGCGTTAGCACTCGATTTAAACCTCGATGCTAGCCTGCAACTAAACCAGCGAACCCGGGTGGATGCAGGGTATGGCTTAAGCGAACGTCAGTATACAGAGTACCCCAGCTATGATCTGCGGACTCATTTATTGTATGTCGACGCCAGCCATGATGTTGCCAGTGTGACCATAGGGGCGAATCACTATTATGCCGATGCGCTGTTGGCACGCGAGGGCTTTATGTCGCTAAACCAAAGCTCACTTTACGCGGCGCGACTGTTCGGTAATCAGTGGTATGTAAGAACGTCAGTGCTGCTTGCGCATAAACGGTTTGATGAACTAGCTGAACGCAGTGCAGATGCAACCGGTGTAATGGGTAATCTGTTCTGGTTCTCCAACGACGCTCAGCGTTTTGTTAGCCTGGGTCTGAGCCTGAACGATGAAGATGCGGTAGAAGACGAATTTAGTTATTCAGGTTGGGCATTGCGGCTCGGTGTTTCGCAGCGTATGACACTGTGGCAACGCGACGCTCGGTTGCAATTAAACGCGCGCTGGGTGGAACGCGACTACCAAGCAGAAAGTAGCTGGATAGAAGTCGTCAGAGAGGATACCCAACTGCTGGCAGAGGCACAGTTTAGTGTCGCACTTTTTGATTGGTTGTCAGCTGTGACTCAGTTAGAACGAGGCCGTTATCGCTCGACACTGCCAACAGCTGACTACGCAGAGACCCGCTTGGCAGTGGGTATGCGGGCTAGTTTCTAGGGTTGTCTGAGGAAGGCAAAGAAGACGGATGAAGCAGACCTGAGCCAACTATCGTGCTGTGTTCACCTGCATTCAAGCTAAAGGCTTTATCGATCAGCGCTGCGCGAGTTCGTGCTGGCGTGTGCTGCTGATTGCAGGCTGCAAACGCGGTTACCACAGGGGTGGCAAGTGAGGTCCCGGATTGCAATTGCCACTGGCCCTCTGCCGTGGGTAAGTCAATATTAACCCCCAGTGCACTGAAATCGAGATGAGAGCCTTGCACCGCCCAGGGGTAAACGCGACCACTGCGATCGATGGCCGTTACCGCAATCACATCAGGGTACGCTGCCGGATACTGGGGCGGCGCGTGCGGCCCCTGGTTACCCACTGCTGCAACCAGTGTGGT
This sequence comes from Aliidiomarina soli, assembly GCF_003986975.1. Classification (GTDB taxonomy): domain Bacteria; phylum Pseudomonadota; class Gammaproteobacteria; order Enterobacterales; family Alteromonadaceae; genus Aliidiomarina; species Aliidiomarina soli. Next base: position 144,986 of record NZ_PIPO01000005.1, read on the forward strand.
TCCATTGGCAGTCAGTTGCCTGACGGCCAGCTCCAGCAAGTTATTAGGCGGGCCGGCCAGACTTAAATTAATTACGCTAACCCCGCTTTCACTGAGCCAGTTTAGGCCAGTTAGCAAGTCAGTAATCCGGCTGCCCTGGTGGGTGCTCGCCTGTTGATAGAAAACTGCAGCCTGATATATATGAGCGTTGGGCAATAATGGTGCTAACCGATTCTCGGCATACCCTGTTAACAGGCCACTGACGGCGGTGCCATGTGAACTTGAAGCGATGCCATCTGAGTCGAGAAAAAGCTGCTGGTGGATACGTTTTTCAGTCATCGCTCGTTGGAAGATGGGATGACTGTCATCGGCCTGAGTATCGATAACGCCGACTTTAACCGGCAGATCACAGACTTCGGAAAGCGGCCTCGACAGTGCATCAGCCGCATCGTCACCGAAAAACCGAGAGCGTTGGGACTGGGAACTTTGCAACTGCGTACTTTGCAACTGATAGACGTGTTGCCGATCCAGCCGTGCCTGTAAAGGCTCTGGCAACATTGCTTCAAGCGCTGACTGGCTATCGAGATTCGTTGGTACGCGCAGAGTAAGTAATTGCTGATTGAGGCTACCCAGTAGTTGGCGGGACTGAACATAATCTAACAATGGGTTGTTAGTCCCTTCGAGGGCCTCAAATTCTTGTTCAGTGGTTAGTAACACCCATTCCTGCTGAACAATTCGCACAAAAGGTTCAATTTCTATTTCCTGAAAGCGGATCTGTCCGCGATTATCACGCACCTCTAGCTGCGTGGGTAACCTTGGTTGACGGATCTGCTGACCGGGCGCATGAGCAAGTCCCTGCAGGCGCTGTTCCATAGCCTCGAGAACCCTGCTTTGGGCCTGTTGTGCGACATCGGGCAATTGCCGTTCGACACGTTCAGCACGCCGAATGGCCTGTTCGGCACGCCGCTCCATCGCTCGTTCGGCCTGTTCATTCGGTGGCCGCGGGCGCTCAGGACGTTGCTGAGCAACAACGGCTGGGGTACTGAGTAGCACAGCCAGCATGAACACCAGACAAGAAGTCAATGTAGCGTATGATGCGGCGCGGCTTTTAACCATGGAACCAGCTCCTGAATAAAGTTATCTTTTGTTTGTGCTAACGTCTGAGCATACAGAATTATTCCTCTATGACGGAATAAACTGATGTGAGTATACGTTACCCATAGAGCAACAACTTGGAAAGGACTACTAGCAAGATGGCGCTACAAACAGAGTTGCTCAGTTTAATTCCAGCATTGCGGCGGTTCGCTTTTTCGTTAACTAATTCGCACGCTGACGCAGATGATCTGGTGCAGAATACCCTGGAACGAGTTTTAAAAGCGCCAGCGCCTGAGAACGTCGCACTGATTCGCTGGGCATTTCGCATTTGCCGTAATGTTTGGATTGACGAGTACCGTGCGCGAAAAGCACGGCAGCGCGCCGCCGAATTGCCGGAATCACTGACGGAATTACAGCAAAGGCATACCACCGATGGTGAGCAAGAGCTGGCGGTAAGGCTGGATAGCGTAGGCAAAGCGATGCAAAAGCTACCGCCTGAGCAGCATGAAGTATTGAGTCTGGTAGCGGTACAGGGATGCAGCTACAAAGAAGCGGCGCAAACCCTGGATATTCCCGTCGGCACAGTAATGAGTCGACTGGCCAGAGCGCGCGCGGCACTGGTTGTTTTGTTGGCGGATGAAAATGGGCCGTTACAAACATTGCAGCAGGTAACGACTTACAAAGGGGTACATTAAGTGAAGCATATCTCAGACGAAAAACTGTCGGCGTTTATTGATCAGGCCCTGTCGCCCGCCGAAATGGATGCTGTGCGTGAAGCCATCGCGGAGGATGAAGCCATCAGCGAACGATTGGCCGAACTGATGTATGTCGATGAGCAGGTGAAGGCGCATGCGCGACAAATCGAGGGCAGTGCTATGTCTGAACGGCTTCTTAAAGCAGGAGCAGGGCACCAGCCAGCAGCCACACAAGGCGAGGTTGTTCAGTTCAGAAAACGTTGGGCAATACCTTTGTCAGCGGTTGCCAGCGTAGTCTGTGTGGCTGTGTTGGTGGTTTTTATTCTGGGTCGTCAGCAGAGCGACTGGGAGTATACGGTAGAGCAACTAGCAACGGCGGAAAGCGGAGAAATGGTCGAAATGGAGAATGGTCAGGTCTTCATGAGCCATTTTAGTTTCTTTACCGGCGATGGGGCTTTTTGCCGTGCTTATCATGTCGGAGATGAGCAAATCACTGAAGGCCTTGCCTGCCGGCACGACGGCGAAGGCTGGTTAACTATGCATGAGTTTGAACGCATCAGAGCAGGCGAGGGCGATTATTCATTGGCGACAGGTGACATCAGCATTCAGCAGCGCATGCGTGAGCTGGGCGCCGGGCCGACCTTATCGCTTGAAGAAGAGCGTAATGCTTTGCGCCAATTGCAGGCAGATTAGTGCGTTAGTCGCTGCCCGGGTAAGGCACAAAGTCGTCTTCGTCGCCGGGCACCTTAGCAAAGCGTCCGGCTTTCCAGTCCTCGCGGGCCTGTTTTAAACGCTGGGTGCTGGAGGCTGCGAAATTCCAGTCCAGGTAACGTTTGCCGACCGAGCTGCCACCGAGCATAACCAAATGGCAATCGTCGCTGCACTGAAGTGACAATCCGCGGCGGGATAATACCACCAGTTGATTGGGCTGGACTTGCTGGGTACCAATGTTGGCCGCGCCGCTAAGCAGGTAAACCCCGACTTCGTCGTACTCCGGCAACTGAATGCTATCACCGGCTGACAATCGTGCTTCGGCAAACAAGGTTGGGTTAAAGGTTTTAACCGGTGAACGCAGCCCGTTGACCTCGCCGATAAGTACCTTGATACCCTCGTCGCTGGGGAGTTCATCGGCACTGTAGTGGTGGAACTCAGGAGCACATTGTTCCTCGGCGTCGGGCAATGCAAGCCACAGTTGAAGGCCATGCATACTGTGAGCCTGTTCTGTCAGCTCAGCCGGTTCCCGCTCTGAATGAACAATGCCGGAGCCCGCTACCATCAGATTGATCGCCCCCGGGGTAATCACCAGCTCACTGCCGAGGGAGTCGCGGTGCAGGATCTGACCATCAAACAAATAGGTAACCGTAGCCAGACCAATATGCGGATGCGGCGGCACGTTGACACCATGGCCCGGCTGGAAATCGGCTGGCCCCATGTGGTCGATAAAGATCCACGGCCCCAGACTACGTTGCTCGCGGGTTGGAATGGAACGGCGCACCACAAAGCCGCCCAGCTCAGTTTCCCGCGGCGTGATAACACGCCGCACTTCATCACTTCCAGACTGTGTGTCACAGGGTTGTTCAGCAGTTCGGGCCATATTGGTCATGGGGACTCCTTAAGGGACCTCTACACTCATCTCGGTAAAGTGTAGTTTGCCGCTAATGTAATTGCCCTGACGATAGCTGCCAATCCAAATATCATAGCGACCTTCGCCACTGGTGGCGAGGTCAAGCATTGGGTTCAGGGTGGAGCCATGGGCATCGTCATTGCAGTGCCAGCTACCGTCCGGTGTATTAATAACGATGGTGGCATCTTCTATTGGGTTGTCTGCAACGAAGTAAGCTTTCAGTCCTGCAGTAGAGCCGCTGAAATGCATACGGACGTCAGGGTTGGCAGCGGCGAACCCGGTGCAGCCAGAGCCGTCGATGGTCTCGCTGATATCGACATTACCGCCTGCAACCACCTCAATACTGTGCGGATCGGGGAGAAAAAAAGCGCTTAATTGATGGGTTCCGTATAAAGGGTCACCATTTAAGTTGAATGCGCCACTGGCCTCTGCTGTGGTTGTTTCTACACCTGCGGAATAGGCGGTAACGTTGCCGCTAAAAAAGTCACTTGGCTGATAGCCACCGACCCATACCTGGTAGTCGCCCGGCTGAGCCTGCTCAAGATAAAGTCCCGGATTCAAATTCCCCGCTTCGCGATCATCGTTGCAGTGCCAGCTATTATCAGGTGCCCGCACAACCATGGTCGCGTCTTTGGTGCTTTCGCTGGCATTAAACTCGATAGTCAGGCGTTCCGTGACTTCACGAAGAGTTAAAGTGGCGTCCGGGTTTTCTGCCGCATACCCAGTGCATAGCTCGCCGAGGTAACTGGCACTGCGGCTGCCCCCTGCGGTCAACGGTAAATTCAGTTGTGAACCGGCAAGAGTGTGTTGGCCATAGGTCGGCTCACCTTCCGGATTGAGGTGGTCGTCTGGGTTGTAGTAGTCATCCCAGCTGGTTAGTAAGTCATCGCTTTGCATAACCGCGAAGGCCAGTGGAATCGAAAGAATACTGCCAAGCCGCCCACCTGTGCGCTCTTCCATTGCGACCATGGTTGGGATGCCAATCACGCGGCCATCATTGGTTAATGCAATACCACCGCTGTTACCGGGCGACATTTCCGCGTTGGTCCGATACCAAGCAACCATGCGTTTTTGATTAAAATCAGTCATCTGCACAGAAGAAACGATACCAGCGGTGTAAACCAGCTCGTCACCAGCTAACCCTGGGTAGCCAAGCAAGGCGAGTGGTGTTCCGCGACTCAGTACGTCGTCGGCATCAATAAATTCGAGTTGTGGTAACTGATATTCCCAGGGGTTATCGCTAGTATTCAGCTGCTCTGCGGTGACCGTGCGGCCCTCTATATCTTCGTTGACTTCGTAAACCGCGAGGTCGTATTCAGCTGAAAATACTCGTAGTTCACCCCTGAATGTCGGTACCGCAGGTTCGTGCACATCTTTAAGAATAGCGATTTCTACACTGTCGTGGCCTTCGGTGACATGGCGGTTGGTGAACACCATCAGACGGCCCTGGTAAACCACCATGCTGCCTGAACCGGTCGAGTTTGGAGTGCGGATCTGAACCACCGCTTTTGACAGCGCGTTAATGTCTTGCTCGCTCTCCGGTGCAGCCAGAACCGGCGTTTTTGACGCAGGACTGGATTGTGCATACGCCGATGTCGTATAAAAGCAGACAAAAGTGGCGAAAAGAGCGCTGAGATAGATATATCGCATAAATAAACTTGGCAGGTGTAATGATAAGGTAAATGTACCGGATAACAGCCTTATAGCCAATAGCGAATCGGTTTGTAAGACTCAAGTCGAACGCCTGGATGATAGCAAGGTAACGGCGCTGCGCACTATGCTGTGGTGGATAGAGAGAGCATGTGCTTCAACTCAAGGATAAATCGTGAAATATACATATCCATCTTTTAGAGTCATTGTTGGATTTTTGATGTGCCCATTGCTGTCAGGGATGTTTTTATTCTTAACGGCTGACTTCTATAATTTTTTTTCTAATGGTACACCGACATTAATTCATGAGAGCGGTTTATTCGGGTTTTGGCTCTATTGTGTTCTCGGTATTTTTGGATTGCTACTTTTTGGGGTGCCTGCAGGGTTGTTGGGGGGTATTTATACACACCTGAAGCTTTACCGTAAGCTCGCTAGCTATGTTTTAGTTTTTTTTCTTGGTGGCGGAGGCGCTCATTTTTGGGCGTACCTTTTGTTCGCTTTACCCAGGTCTGATAGTGAAATTTCGGATCTTTTTGACTTTAGCACCCTTAATCACTTTTTATTTTTTGCATTAGGGGCATTTTCGTCCTTATTTGTAGCTTATTTTGTACTACCGAAACCACCTGTTGTACCACCGGAGAATGCGAAATAGCTAGTGATGCAGATTCGCGGTTACATCTGTGATGCGCGTACGATAGCTCCTATTTATTTTTACGATAGTTGGTTTTTCTCTTGTTTGCTAACGTCGTGGTTAGCGTTTCCGAAAGTCAGAGAGCCAAGCTTCAAGATGCTAGTATTCCAGCCTTGATAAGACTGCCTGAAGCTGAGAGTAACCAACCGCAGAATGAGGGCGGATCATGAGAACATTTGAGTATACTTGGAAAGCATTTTGGGTTAGACAGCTCAAGAATTATGCGCTTGTAGCTTTCATTTTTACGTATCTTTGGAATGCAGTAGCCATTGGTGAGTGGATCTATGCGTTATTTGACTCAACTGCAGTTGCAGGCTGTTTTCTGTATCTCAAAAGAGCAGGGGTGTAGTCCATGATTCCTAATTACCCATCTTGGAGAGTATTTATAGGGTTTTCGATCTGCCCAATTTTATCAGGATTTATTCTTTTTCTAGTGCCGGATTTTTATGATTTCTTTACCAATGGTCGCGCTACTGCAGTTCATCAATATGGATTTTGGGGTATATGGTTGTATTTTATCCTTGGGCTTTATGGCTTTCTATTTTTTGGGATTCCGGCCTCTTTTTTGGCTTGGCTTTATGTAAAGAATAAACTTTATAGAAAAGCGTCTAGTTATGCTCTCGTTTTCTTTTCGGGAGGCTTCGCAGCACATTTTTGGATGTTAATTTTATCTTCTTTAATGGGCACGGAGGTTTCATTTGAAAATATTTTTGATTTTTCTAGCTATAAGAGTTTTTTGTTTTTTTCTCTGGGAGCCTTTTCATCTGTTTTTATGGCCTGCTTGGTATTGCCTAAGAAGCCTTTCTGAGCTAGCTACTATCACTATTCTCTAACTCAGTGATTGTGGTATGGAGACTTTAGATTATGAATCCTGAATTCAACTATTAACTGCAACACCGACCCGCTCATAGCCTGTTGCAATTGCTCTTTAAAAATTGAACAAGCAGGGCTCGCAGTGGCTGTTATTCGACCATGGAGACCGTGCTGGATTGTGATTGAAGGCTCCGGTGTTCAGGCAGGTGACGATATTATTCTGCTGCCAGCCGGTGGCGTGGTGTTGAACGAAGTCTAAGAACCACAGAAGAAATTTATGGCTAACATTTGGTTATGAATTGAAAATTAAATTTGGATGCAAATTAATGAATTATTCAGAATCTCAAGGGGTAAACCATGACTGATTACACTTACCCGTCATGGAAGGTTTTTTTAATTATTATGAGTTCTCCGGCAATGGGTGGTGCAGGAATTATTGTTGTTTCAACGGCTTGGGATTTTATTAAAAAGGGGGAGCCGGTAGATGGGGGAGTATTCTTTGCTCTTCTATTTATGTTCTCTGTCGTAGGTTTTTTAATTTATTGCATCCCTATGTTAGCCATTTCGTTATTATGTGTCTCTCTTAAGATGAAGGGAAGACTCGTTAATTATCTATTTACCGCTTTACTAGGAGGAGTGACGGCTCTTTTTTGGGTGGGAGTGATTTTCTCCGGTGGAAAGCAGATAGTGGATACAGATAAGCCACTTTTTATTCAGTATTATTTCTTTTTAGCTGGTTTTCTTTCTTGCTTGTTAACGTCGTGGCTAGCGTTTCCTAAGGTGACAAAACAATCACCTAAAGACGGTAAGTCATCTTGAGGTGAGCTTCTATGAGATCTGAATTCAGATAGAAACTGCAAGACTCGCTCATAGATTATTGCATTAAAAGTGCCGAAGAAGCGCTCCGTAACGCTGCATTAGTGGCGGGAAATAACGCTGCCTACAACGCGGAAGACCCTAACTCCTTAGACCATCGTTATTTGCACCCGGAAGAGCGGGAGTTAGCCGAGCAACTGGCACAGGACAGTGACGGGCGCTTTACTGCGCAGGAAATGCTGGATACGCTGCGCCATGCGCGGTCCTCTGAGGCACCGGATTACCCGCAAGGCATGAGTAGCGAGGTACTTGATATCGAAAGAGCCACCGACGAAACGTTTCAGTATCTGGACGGCAGTGAAGGCCGGCTCTTGGTGACTCAAGGCGAAGACGGCAATGCCCGGTATATTGTGAAAGATATGAAGTCTATTCCGCTGAATGACGATGCGAAGGATTACATCACGCAACAGGACTTAGGGTACAGCTTTTATGAGCCGGCGGCGCGGATAGATGACCCATCCATACCTCGCGATACGTTAACAGGGAGGCCTCTAGATGACACAGGTCGTTATAAGGTTGGGTACAATGTGGATGGGAATATATATAGCGTGCCACATTATTCCTGTGCGACAGCCGATTGCTTGTCTCAGCAGATGAATGTTGATTGGAGTTCACCTGAAGGGCAGGCCTATCGCAATGCACTTACCGCACAGGGCCTTGATGACCTTTCTAGTGCAGCGAATCTAGGGCTTTTAATCTCTCCGGTTGGGCCTTGGGCCTTCGTGCTAAGTACTACCGCTACAGTAGCTGGGGGTGGCTCCGCATATATGAATGGTGAACTGATTAACGAGACGGCGGAATTTGGTATGTCGAGTCTCCACGGGAAAGCGCTAGTAGAAATGCTTGGTAAGCGCTCTGGTGTAAGAGTCAATACGCTACTTGACTTATCAGGGTATCATGATAACACCACAGACTTTATTCCTGATGATTCTACCGTGCGCGAGGGTTTAAATAATTATTTGAATGGTGACGATGATGAAGGCAATTGACTTTATTTGGCCAGATAAGTGGATCTCTTTTAATTTTCGGGTGTTGGTAGTTATATTTGCATGGATTCTATGGGTTGTGGTTTTTTATTTAAAGTATTTTGTCTTTCATGCTAGTGGTGTGCTTCAGTTTGTTGGAATTATTCCTATATTAATTATTTGGACTTACTTGTTCGATAAGGATATCCCTATGGCTCCAGTAAATATAGAGTTTAATGACGGGAATATCGGTATTCAGATCGTTCGAAGTGTGGTTTTTTGGATGGCCGTAGTTGGATTTATTGGTATTCTTTTCATTGGTGACTGGTAAACGATAGCGAAGATAGATAAACGGGCTAATACCGTCTCGGTCAGACGGTATTAGCCTTGCAAACTGCCTTGACCTTTGCGCCACTAGCCAGCACGTCATGGACATTTAACAGTGTTTTGGGCTCAACTGCGAGTGGCACAAATGTCGCCGCGAATAACTTTTATTACGATGAGAATAAGTCGGTGGGGCAGGCAGTTGTAGTTGGCGGGTTTTTCGCTATACCAGCAACTGCTGCAGCGAATTGGATTCCAAGCTCACTGAGAGGCATGCCTTCATCAGTTGATGTTCCGTACTTCCAGACTCCGGCAACTATTGCAATACCATTGCCTGCAGCCACTACCGTTGGTAAGAGCGCGGAAACTGTGATTCAGAATATCCCGGCACTCTTGCGAATGCCTGAAACGCAACCTCACCCGACTGAGAATGGAAACGGTTAGCAATGACAAAAAACAGGTACACCTGGAAAGCGTTTTGGATTAGAAATTTGAAAACATATGGTCCTGTTATACCTGCGACTATTGTTTTGTGGGACATTGTTGAATATGGTCGAATAGTGCATGAGTATTTTGGTTGGGCCTTCGAGGGATATGGCCCGCCCCAGCAGCGTTGGTATAGGATACTTGCCAGCGGATTTTTCTTAGCGTTGTTATTTGCAACATTTATCGATGCAATCAGTACCTGGCATTACTTAAAGAATCCAGATGAAATTCCGAAGGGCGATGATGAAGATAATTGATTTTATCTGGCTTGGAAAGTGGACTTCCCTCAATAGCTGGGTCGTACTGGTTGGCGCTCCCAGCGCATTCGATATCGCTGGTCAAAAGGTTCAATCAAGTTTTTACTGACACTGTTCAATTTTTCACGGATAGTTCAGAGTTCTTAAACCCTATTCGACTAATGCCAACAGGAAAGACACAAAAAAATCAGGGATGTACATTATGAAAAACTTCTATCCGTACTGGAAAGTGATTATATCATTTACATTGTGTCCTGCAGTTGCTGGCTATTTTCTGGGTACCTATATAATGATAACCAGTTTGGTTTTCCATGAAGGGTATGAAAGTTTAGACAATGTGTTAGATATGATTTTGATTATAGTGTTCGTTCCATTTCTTATTTCACTGGGCGCCTTTGCTATTTTTTGCGTTCCTGCTTTTATTGCTGCCGCTATATACGCCACCTTCAGGTTGAGAAAATCCTGGTATAGTTTCGCGTTTATCTTGATCATCGGTGGGTTGGCCGCGCATTTTTGGCTGCCCGTTATCTGGAGCCTTGATTATATATCGTGGGAGCTGACCTACATTTTTAATATGTATTCCGTGTTAGGTTCGGTGTCTTCCCTATTTGTGGCGTATTTTGCTTTACCAAATAAAACGGCTGTGCCACCGGCGAGATTACTTTAAGCACTATTGCGACAGAAAGTCGGGGGGTAACCTGTGAAAGAGGAAATCTACCCTTCGCTAAAGGCCTTTCTAATCCTGAACTTGAATATTAACAGCAGTACCCGCGCATGCTTGTTGCAAGGTTTTTAGAAAGTACAGAAGAAGCGGTCCGTAACGCCGCATTGGTGTAGGGAAATAACGCTGCTGACAACGCCGAGGACCCTGACTCCTTAGACCATCGTTATTTGCATCCGGAAGAGCGGGAGTTAGCTGAGCAATTGGCAAAGGACAGTGACGGCTGCTTTATCACGAAGGAAGTGCTGGATGCGCTGCGTCATGCCGGTGCATTATAAGCAGAATATTGGCTTGGGGTGCATGGCAACGCATCTTGGCTAACATTTGGTGCGGGTGCTCTTACATTCCCATCAACGTACAATCCGTTTACCAGCTCAGAAATATACGAATGGCGTAGCGAGGCAGCTAACGAGCTTATGAATGCTGGTTTTGACAATTTTAAAGCTTTGTACAACCAGGATGTTACTGACCCGGTGGCCTGGGATATTAATCAATTAAGAAATGAGCAACAGGTCTTGCAGCCAGTGCATAAAAAATACTTGGGGGATCGAAGCGTCTTTATCGGTCTTAGTAACTTCTTTACAGATAGTGAAGCAGCATGGAATCCAGTTAGACTTTTACCAACTGCTCAAGACCAAACTATAGAAGGGGGTATTGATATTTTGAATTATGAGTCAACAGTACGGTTTGGTTGTAAGCTTCTAGGTCATTCAGAGACCCAAGGGTGTCGGCCATGAGTTATACTCATTACCCCTATAAAAGGGTGATTGTTTTTTTTACATTAATTCCTGCTATAGTCGGTATTTGTTGGGTTTTTTTTGCAGGGATAATTACTCTTTTTGAAAAGGATACAAATGTTTCCTCGGTCACCTTTGTGTTTAGTTTTTCTGCTTTAATGGGTATTTCTGGGTTTTTACTTTTTTGCTTTCCAGCCTTTATCGCTGGAGTCTTTTACTCAGTATTAAAACTTCACAAAACATGGTTTAGCTACTTGTTAGTTACATTCACTGGTGGCTTTGTTGCTCATTTGTGGCTCGCTATCATTTGGGGCGATGTATATGTGGAGTGGAAGCTAACCAACGTTTTTCATATATTCTTTGCATTAGCTTCTTTATCTTCCTTGCTTATGGCCTATTTTGTTTTACCTAAAAAACATGTGATGGTGCCAGAGGAATCAGATGAGGAGCAAAAGCGTAAGTCATGAGGCTGTAATCATCACTTTTAGCACACATTGACTGTAATACTTATATCCGGGGGCCATTTGCTGGTCATTCAGCCAGACGTATTTTTTAATGAGCAATTGCAACGAGCTATGAGCGGGTGTTGGAGTTTATAGGTGAATTCGGGTTATATTACAGTGGATATGATATCTTGAGCGTTTATACTTGCGGTTAAAAGCACTAAGTCTGACGGTGGATCATGATTACTTTTGAAGATATTGAGGATTTTTCAAGTTTTATTGCGACGACACCTGAAGAACTACCTAGTCGTGTATTGTACATTTTAGAGCAGGGATTAGGAGGGTATCGGCGTGGTGATTATTTGACCGCGCTTGAAAAGGGTGCTGAGTGGTTATTCGAATATACATCGAAGCATCAACCACTGACAGGCGATATTTTATCAAAAGGTAAATTGTTTCTGTATGGAAGACCAGCGGAGCGTTGGGATAAAACTAATCCCAACGACGATTATTATTTTAATTGCGGGCTAGAAATTAATAATTTCATCTTGGGGGTATACCGAAGCCCCATAGGGAGAAATCCGGATGATGCTAACTACAGAGATAACATTGAAAAAGGCAACGTAAATTTAACAAAAAAATGGGGAAAGCCTACTGTTTGCGAAGAACGGCATTTAAGCTTGCCTTTCGAAATTAGCCAATCCTACTACGGTCGCTTTGATGGATTGAATATACCTGAGTCTCCAGCACAAGGTATTTATACGAGATTGTTGCCATTTCCTATCAAGAGGCCGTGGCAGTCGATTGACGGATACTTAAGTAAATTACGTCTGAAAAAGAAACTTGAACTGTTACATGAATGGTTTCCTGATTGTCAGCCTAAGCGTAAATCTGACCCATACAATAAACTTATGATATTTCTTGATACTCGTCCCACACTAAGTGGTAAAGAAGGCGACGTTTTCTTTGTGAAAAACCATATTCAGGATGGCGTCATCTACTACATCCGTGATGGTGATATTGATAATCTAATGGTGCTGATTGAACCAGTAGAAGCCATCGACAAATACTGTCACCATGTACTAATGCGTAGAGAAGGGCGATTTGATTTCATGCCATATGCTAGTAGATTCGAAGGGTAGTAAATGAGGAACTTCATGGAGGCGAGCCAGGTTTCTCCATAGATGAACGTGTTGCTAGTTTACCAAGGTCATGAGGACAGACCGACAGCAGCAACCAGAGCATCGGGGTCAATGCCAGTGTCGGGCTAAGTGATGCTGCCGACGCGGGGGATCCGAGCCAAAGTGACGCCGAGTTAGCGCTTAACAGCAGCAACTACACCGCCCAGAACGAAAGCAGTCAGAGCCTGGATAAAACCCTGGCCGCTATTGGCGAGGTCGACCACCAATTGCTGAGTGAAGAGGGCAGAAAGCAGATAGCGTAAGATGGCAAATGTACCCAAGTCCTCGGCAGTGCATCCATGGGTATCATCGAGAGCAGTGTGTCGCTCATCGGTATCGGGGATGGTGAAAGCTATGTGCGCGAACACATCGGCAATACGCAGGACTACTTCACGCCCTCTGGCGCGAACATTCAGGTTAGTACTTGTTCTGAATTCGGAAAGGCCAAGGATGCAAGGAGATTAGAATGAAAAAAGCAGAACTGATTAAGTATTTTAAAAATCGCTATCCGGCGGTGAATGAGGGAGGAGGAGATTGGCGGTTTACCCTCAAAGATGATGACGTGGGTTATGCTCATATGCGTCCCAAACTACGTGGCAGAACCCGGAAAGAAATTGTCGGTGTTAGTTTAGTTATGGCACCTCGGTGGTATAGAACTTTGATGAGTGCTCTTCTTGCAAAGGAAGCTGGCTTCCTGTTTAGTACCGGCGATGGCAATGTCTTCATTGAGACGGAGGGTGAAATCACAGAAGCGCATTTAGCAGAGCTAACGCAGATGGCACTGGACTGGTTTCATCAGTGTAATACTGAGGAGGTTATTGCGCCGGAGTTAAAGCGTAAATACGAGATTTATAATCGCCCAGGTGGTTGGCAGTATACTCATATTATCGCCTGTATCGTTAAAGGCGACGTCGAGAAGCTGCAAAGCTACTTAGACGCGTTCAAGCGTGGCGACCGAATGGAATTCATTCCTCTCATTCAGCAAGAATACTTTGAGCGAGCGATTCCGCTGGCAGAAAAGTACCGTTCAGGTGAGCTAATCTCTCCGGTCCGGTTTTAGCCCAGTCCCCTTCTGCAATTGCCTCCGCTATAACGGATAGTTTTACTTGCTACTTTAAAAGCGCGATATTTCGTTGCCCTACCACCGTTAGGTGGCGTTCTATCTTGAGCCTATAACTAACATTAATCTGGGGCGTTAATGGTTGGATTAGGCGAGGCGGATATGGATCTCCTTTTAGTCAATAAAGGTCTGTAAGGAATATGGAAGTTTGTTTTGATTTGATCATTCCAGAAGTTTTAACGAATGAAGGATCTCTGTTGAGTGAGGAGCTTATTGGTTGGGGTGATGAGCAATTTAGTCAAGATCCACCTAAGTATAAGGGGATAGGGAGTGTCACTTTTACCAGGCGACCCATACCAGAGCATATAACTCGGTATCTTCCAAAAGATTTGGATGTGTCTGATTGGATTTATCTCTCTCTTGAACAGGAGGCTCTTGGTGCTTGGGAAGATGCAATTAATCGAGGTGATGGAGTAATGGCCGAAGTGCCTCTTAAGCAGTTTCTTTCTCAACTACTGAAAAAATTAGATAACTGGGCGATTGTATTCGAGCTTAATTGTGACCAAATTGATGAGGTTTACCGGTTATCGTCTTCAGGTTTGCTAAGAAAAATTGAAGAGACTCTGAATTGGAATAACGATCCTGAAGGGTTTATTGCTTGGTATAAATCGAATTGATCAAACCCTGATTCGCCGAGACCAGACTCTCTCAATGTAGAATGCATTGTTAACGGGGAAGTTTTTACACGTGAATTCCGAAATGCTCCTGGAGGTTAATTTGTGAATATTATTGAATCTCAAAATCGTATATTAGATGAACTGTGTAGAATAATGCATATGAGTGCAGAAACGGGCTATGAGAAACTTAGTTGCCGTTTTTACTTTAGTAGCTCATCAGACGGAAGCATATCGATTGGCTCAAAGTTTTCTTACACCAGACATGGCGAAGAAAAATCGGCAGCTTTAGCTTATCCTGAAAGTAAAAAAATAGGTGCTCTTGTTTCTACGTTACATGAAGAGATGAAAAAACATACGAGTGGCGACTGGTACGCGTTCATTTTGACCATTGGTGAAGATGGCAAAGCCAAAGTTGATTTTGAGTATAAGAAAAAGTAGCCGTATCGCTCACAAATCGAAGATAGGGCTTATATAGACAATACCGTCAATGAGTTTGTTAACGACTTCTATTCTGGCAATCTGGGCAGCAGTGGTGGGTACCCGGTTGCGGATGAACCACCCATCACGGCAATGCCTAATCCAATATCCAGTGCGCCGGGCGCGACGGAATTGGATAATACACCTCCTGACATAGGAGAGTATGGGGGCGGGTACGAGCCGGGTGAGCGACGGTGTAAGCTTAGACGTCATAACTATAATGGTGATTAAATGGATTTATTAAAAGAAAAAATTAATAAGATTTCCGATGTGGAAGATGGCTTCTGCTTAACCGTTCTTGACTTTCCAAGTTCTAAGTCTCTTAAGTACTTTCTGGATGATTCATATCGTTACGTTTGGGTAATTCGACATTTCATACATGATATGCGTGGTTATCAGGCAGAGAAAAAGGACCCTTGGTTTGATCTATGCTTACCATTGTCTGCAGTTACTGAGCCTAACAAAGTTAAAGTAAGAGACATGGGGGTTTCTTTTGATTTCATTATGAGTACAGGGGAATTTAAAGAGGCATTAAAAAACGAGTCTTTCCACCGTAGTGCCGGTATTAGATGCGTCCAAATGAATTCGCTTCCCCCTCATTACTTTAAACTTAATGAATTTAAGGGGAAAGAATTATTCAAGCAGTTAAGCATGATAGATACTAATTTTCTGGCTGATTTTCCAGGTTCGGATTACGGAAGGATATTTCATTCTAAAAAAGACGTTATGGAAAAATTCCTGCATAATCCTAGCATTGATTTAAATAATCTACCGTGACTACGATAGATCTTATCACGACCGCAAAAGCTTAGGAATCCGTTGGTGCGGAAGCTTAATCGTATTAGCAGCGGGAGTGATCGTAACTACTGTATTGATTATCTTTATTAACATAAAGGGCCTTACAAGGAATAGTAGCGTTGAATACAGAAAGAAGACAACTTATTAAGTCTGGATTTAATAGGTTTTACTCAGAAGGTTTTACGAAATGGTCTGAAGAGAATGTAAAGAAAATATTCGATGGCGAATTGGGAAGCGATGAGGTTGGTTTTTTACAATCCTTGGAGGACAAAGGGTATATTAAATTAGTGGGTGAGGCTGATTGTTTTGTTCTTATCTTAAATAAAATTGATGAGCTATAGGAATGGTGACCGACCGCACGTCACTGGGTCAAGATTCAAATTTCCGAGAGGCTGATGGTTATATGATTGATTTATGCTCACAGTACCAAAGTACATTGATTTATTCATGCTTGGAGAATTTCAATGTTGTAGATGCTATGGGCGGATATGCGGGAGGGCAGTACGCTAAGGATAATAGCCTTTGGTGGGCTGCGTCCGTTGAATTCCTATACAGAAACTTGAAATCAGGTTTGTTAGAAGTCGATACCTGTCCTGACGGACTCAGTTATGAAGGACCTGAAAATTTGTGCAGGCATTATATGAACCTAGGGCCAAGTCAGAATGATAGATCGATGTATATTTATTTTGTTGCTTCCAAAGCTTTGATGCAACTAGTTTCTAAGTACTCGATGATGGATTGGAAGTGTGTGAATACTCGGCTTAATAGAGCGTTTTTTGAGGTGGTATTGCACATCTACGCGGAGGGCGATGTTGAATTTAATAAAAAGCTATTATTAAGTAGTTAGCGGTGAACATTATGATGGACGAAAGCAATTCCTCCCGTGAGAAGTGTGATGGATTAGACCGCGCTGCTTGGATCCGGAGCAAATTGATGAGAACAGATGATTTAGTTAAGACTCTTATCGAGCTAGGCTGGTTCTGTAGTAAAGACGAAGTCGGCGATGTCTTCTGCTTGACCAAAATCGATGACAGAATAATACAGATTATACCGTCACTATCTAAACGTTCGGATCATTTCCGAGTTTCACTTGCGCCCTCCATTTCGACTGAAAAATTCTCAGATGCAGTTTCGTTTATTATAGGTCGAGATGTGGAATTTGAACCAATTGTGGTTAGTAATTTTCCTGTCAAAAAAATAAAGCATCCCGATCAGAGTGATATTGATAAATTATCTAAAGAGGCAATTGAATGGGCCTTATCTCAAAATATAATTGAAGCTTTAGAAAATTATAGAAATATGCCAACGAACGCAAAAGGGGCAAGGCCATTGAGGCACCTGGCGTCGTTATCCGTATTTGATGACGTATATTCATTGCAACGTTATAAAGACAGCTTTGAAAAAGGAGATAGGCTTGACTTTGTACCATATATTACTGTTGATATGATATCGCGGGCGCTAATGTTTACCGGTAAGGAAATAGAATCCTGAACTAAGAGGGGTAATATGAGAAAGACTACATACGGAAAAAATCGATCCTGAATTCAACTATCAAGTAAGTCATGCCTAAATTAGCCACTGCGGCCAATCCGGAGGAGCCAAGCCAGAGTTATGCCGAAGGCCAGCAAGGGATAGACGGGACGCTTGCCGCAACGATGAACCGTGGTGAACAAGCCTATTCGAAGAATGAGCGCGAGCAGCCGTTTGGGTATGATGTCGATCTGGATAGTGCGATAGACTTTTTGCAAAGCGAGCGAGCCTCTGCGTATACAGGGTTGGGGCTGGACCTGAGTGCCGCGGAAGGTGGGTGATATGAATAGCATGCAGAGAAAGATTTTGTTAGATATAAAATCGGAATTGGAATATGAAAACAGTTCTTTATTGGGCAAATTCGATGAACTGGTTACCAACGGGGATGCTAAAGTAGCTTTCACTTGGCTTAATGAGCAAGCTAGAGCGGGAAAATTACCTGAGTCAGTTAAAAGCTATATGACAGATCTGTATTATTCGGTGAGATAAGATGTTTAATATTTGTGTCAATCAAGTTTTGGCAGCTTGAGTAAGTTGTCTCCGGCTACGAAACACCAGATGGGAGCCCAATTTATCAAAAATGAGGGGACTTGGGTTGGAGAGAGGCCAAACGTTGTCTGAGGCGGGTTACCCAAATAGTATTCCGGTGGTGATTAGACGAGAGCCGGGACTAGGGGCTTAGAATGAAAAAAGCAGAAATGATTAAGTACCTAAAGAGTAAATATAAAGCTGAGAAGTTTGGTAGTGACTGGGAGTTTACTCTTAAAGACAGTGACAGTGACGAGGGCGAACTCGCAGTTATGGTAGGACTAAGCGGAACCCCTCAACGTCAACTGTTGTTGGCCTTGCCTTCGATGAATGTACCGTGGCACAGGAAGTTGTACCTGGAGTTATTTCAGGGTAAAGATGGGTTTGTCCGCCCTTTTTCTGTTGGAAAGCAGTATCACTATTATTCCGACAGTGGGATTTTGGAAGAAGAGCATATTGATATGATGATTGATTATTGCTTCGAATGGTTCAAAGAACAGATACAGCCAGATGTCATTGCTGCAAACATAACACAGTGTTATGAAAAGAATGTTTGTTTACCGCCTGCAAGGTGGCAGTTTACTCATATTATCGCCTGTGTCCTTAAAGGCGACGTCGAGAAGCTGCAAAGCTACTTAGACGCCTTCAAACGCGGTGATCGCATGGAATTCATTCCTATCATTCAACAAGAGTATTTCGAGCGAGCGATTCCGCTGGCAGAGAAGTACCGTTCAGGTGAGTTGGTGTCTCCGGTAGACTTTTAATTACTGAATACAGAATCTTTTAACCTGAATTCAACTATTACCTAGCTGATGGCCAGCAAGGCATAGATGATACGTTCGCCGCCGCGCGGCGAGGGAATAGCGGCTCCAATATAACCCGTTCCTCCGATAGCGATCTGTTTGATGGTGGTCGGGAAAGTGATTTCTATCACACGAACCCTCATGGAGAATTCTCGCGCCCTGGTAACTTAGATGTTGGTGGAACTGTCCCAACCACTAGTATTGCAAGCCCGTTAACTGGAGAAGACCGTACAAACTTTAAACATTATGAGGTCTTGGCTTAGATCCCTCTCAGTGGCACTCGCCGCCCAGCTCACCGGAATGCGGCTAACAATAATTACGCCGAGTTGTTGTCAGACAGTCAATTCCGCCAACTGACGGATGATATGTTCGGTACATATGTACTTCGTCATATGCAATCAGGTTCTGGTGTTCGCTTGCTTAATCCACCAGGAACCGAATGGCATCATTCGACCGACAGTCCCGGAGTAATGCAACTTCTTCAGCGAACCGAGCATAGAAATCCTTTGCTTCAAGACGCGTTACATTGGGGATCAAATAGACAAGGTGGCTACGGTCTTAGCTATGGGAGTAGTAAATGAGTTTACGTGAGATACGACAATCCAGCCAGCGAGTAGCGAAAGCTTTGGGTTATCCAACTAACCCCAATTTACCCCTGCTCGAACCGGTAGAACGTTTGCGACCTATCGATGCCCTGGTTAATCGAACGCTGTGCTTACATGCGTCTGTGGCCTGCTCTTATGGTTTCCAAAAGGACAGGGCGGTGGAGTGGTTGAAGCAAGAGGGAATTTACGGTTATCTTGCAGGTTCAGAGGTTCGGTACCTGCAAGGTAAGTCTGACGGAAATAAACCCCTATTCCAGTGGCAGGTAGAATCCCTATGGGTAATGACGTGGATAACTAGTTTCCACGATAATTTGGATTTTTCTGATTCATGTTCGGACGGCCTAAGCTCACTTCTTCCTGACTTAAAGGAAGGGGCTCCCTCGATTGAGTTTAAAGAAGCTGCGGCGGCAAGGAAAGTAGAGGAAGTAGTCGCGTCCTTGGACCTTGCATATTGCCTGCATTGGGCGATTAGGGATGCAGAACTGGCAGGGAGACCTATGCCTGGTAAGGTCCCACCATTAGTTATACGTGAGCGTCGGCGTGCGCTAGAATGGGTTGTATCAAACGAGGACTGGGATGACATTGTTCTCGATACATAGTTATCTCCCGTCAAATGGGGAAGACTAGGCCAGCAGCCTGATTGAAAATGGATTTGAACCATGATGATGAGTGGCGCGACTTAATGCCGTCATGGATAAAAGAAAGCATTCCAGAGCTGACCAAAGAGCAATCCCATAAGCTACTTGCAGAAACCACACAAAGTCAATGGGATTCTCTGCCATGGGAATTCTTGTCTTGGCTGGATGCGATCCGAGATAGAGGGTGGCTGTGGTGGGGTTACAGAACTTTTGGCTCTGAAGCCATTATCGTAGTAAATATAGGGATGATTCCTGAGCGGATTGATGCTTTCAAGCAGTTGTTGAGGTCGTCAGGAATAGATATTATCGGCGAAAATTATCCAGGTCTCCCGTGATCTAGCGATTAATTTTTTAGCTTTTTATTGAGTTGTTCATTCAACGGGTAAGGTCGTTCATTGGGTAGCAATCGCTGGGCGTTATCTAATTGGTTGGCCTTAATAAATGAATATATCTCTGATGCGAGCAGGGTAACGTCAGTAATGTTCTGAATCCACTTGTTAACATAGAGTGGTACAGCTTCATTAGATAGCCCGATCTGTATAGCTCGGTGTTTCAATGGTTGTAAATGCAAATCCCGTTCGGGGTCCCATTGGATGCGAACGGGAGTGTTTCTTTTAACTTTTTGCCATTCTTCCTTGTCGGTGTAGTTCTTGGCTTCATGGCTAAGTAAACTGTGCTCAAGCGCCCAATCAAATCCTTCTCTTAAAATATCAATGGCTAAAATACGTTTTTGGCCACTATCTTTTTTCCCCCAGCCAGAGCGGTACATCATCCAAAGAAACGATGGTTTAATCCAGGTCATACGGTCCATCTTAAAAGGAGGAGAAACAAAAGTTCCGTGTTCTAGCGCGGAACTCGCAATAGCATCGCTATACGCTTGGTAAACACGAATCGTTTTATCGTCATAGACAGCGCGAACTTGTTGATGGGGAATGTTCATGATAATCCCCTCGCACTTTGCCGAACAATTAAAGCTTCCAGCATCTCGGAAATAAGCTCTTGTTTACTCGGGGGCATCGAGCCAGTCTGTTCTATCTGTTGTTGTAGCCTGGAGTTGGGGTAACGCTGTTCCAAGGCTTTGTAAAAGATCTTGTCAGAAGCTGTCATCTTGGTGTCCTAATCGAATACCAGGGTCATAGCTTACCTCTGGGTGGAGTTGCTGTGCAATGAATACCTGTCGGCGGAAAACCTAGATGCGATGAGCTTCTGGTGTGCCGGTTTTAGAAACGCCACGTTGTTCACGGAGCTCGATTTACGATCCCAGGCTCTTTTGTCCCAAGACTAACCAACGCCCGAGTGAATAAGTGAGAATAGAAATGGCTATTAAAATTAATGATATTGTTTGACCTACCCCCCAAGAATAGAACGAGTATATTGATGACTTACCTAAGTCCACTGTACCTTTTAGAATCGTGGATGGAGATTCGTGATGAAATTAATTGAATTTAGAAATGATGAAGTGTCTCTTTCAATGAGCGTAAGTGAGTTTAACTTCCTCAGAGAAGCTCTTAGAGAGCTTCCTCAGGCGGTGAGTAGAGAAAAACTCCCAACATTGACAGGATTCACTCACGAACAAGTTAAAAAAATGAAGACTCAGTTGAGAGGTATTGCGGAAGAGATAAACGTTGATTTGTAGGTCTATTAGCACATTTAGTGGGCAGTCAGGGGTGTGCAATGTATTGCTCTTTTCTGTTCAGTGTTGTGGCATATTAAACCCGAACACCACCGCTGGACTCGGTAGAGCGTTAACGTCCTACGGATGATCTGAGCCCCCTCGGAACAGGTGAATGAGGATGGGTGACGTAATTAATATGGAATTCAGGGGTGATTAACAATGTCAGTAGATAAATTTAAGACAGAAATATTTGATGTTTTTTTGTACTTTTGTGCAGATAACGTTGATGTTAATGTAAGTTTTTATTCTGAAAGTGATTTTGGAAATTCAGTAGCACAAGTTAAATCAAATTTAGGGGAGTTTAAGATTACCCGTGAAAGAGGTTTAACATTCGTGGATGTAATGATTCCTGAGAAGGGGTACGTGCGTGCGGAAGAATTTAACAGAGCAGTTCTGCTGCTGCAGAAAAGAGGAAATTGGACTTTGTTGGAACAGTTTCAGCTGCTTGCGTCGAACCTGCCTCTTTTCCCGTCGCAAGGCGGTTAAGGAAACTAGTAACTCTGAATATTAATAACAGATGACATTAAACCTGAACTCCACTACTAACTGTAAAGCCAGCTCATAGCTCGTTGCAATTGTTCTTTGAAAACTGAATAAAAAACAGCAGTGGCCGCTACTCGGGTACTGAAACGGTGGTCAGCAGTATCACCGGTGGTACGGTCAATATTAATGTGGACGGTCATACTCAGGTCACCGGCAGTTTAGACGTTGCCGGTTTAACCAACCGCAGCCACAGCAGCAACTACACGTACCAGAACGAAAACAGTTAGAGCCTGGACAAAACGCTGGCTACCCTCGGTGAGGGTATTATCACGGTGGGCGGTGAAGCCACCTACTCGTATAATGAATTGGCAAAGAGAAAACGAGCGAATGGTCGTTGGTTACAAGATAAATTTGGAAGAGCTGCTCCTCCGAGATCGTTCTGCGTTACATTCAGTGAGTGATTCTAATAATGGGCCTTTCAAAAATATGGGACATTCAAAAATCAAGGTATGGAGAATAGAGTGAAGAAATTTCAATGTCCTGTATGCGGCTATCCAGAGTTAAAGGTAGAGCCTTACAGTTTCGGGTTAGGTTCGACAGAATTCTGCCAATGTTGTGGATTTCAATTTGGAGTAACAGATGATGATTATAAAGTTTCTCATGAGGAATGGAGGAAAGTTTGGATAGCAAGAGGATGTCCATGGTTTAGTGTTGGCCAAGATGCTCCTCGTGATTGGGATGCTTATACACAGTTACGCTCTGTTTCAAATGAAGAGTAATGCTGCCTGAATTCAACTATTAACTGTGACGGTACCCCAGGGGGATAGCGCCGGTAGCTAAAGGACTAAAAAGCTTATTAGTAATGTGAAACGGTATGCAAGAGGAAAGGTATTTTGATCTCGGCTAATGACAAAATGGTAGATGCCATATCTAGTATTGAGTTTGATATAGTAAAGCTACCAAAAAAATTAAATCGAATTATCGCAAAGGGTTTTGTTATTAAATTCGAGTGTGTGTTTCTACGCGCTTTGTATGCTATGGGCCGTGTTGGGAGAGAGGATTTCCCTGATGGTACGGGCTATGAGTGTTTCGTAAACCACATTCATATGGATGACTATGTTGATAGCGACTTTTTGTTGTATTCATTAAACTTTGTAGATACGTTGCTCTCTGTCTGGCGTGACTTTGATAAGGAGAATATTATCAGGGCGATTATTTCATGTGACGATTATGGAGCTGTCGTGAGGTTTCATCTTTTGAGAGATAATGAAGCATGGCTTAGTGATGATTTGGAAGGCTTTATTCAGCCTGTTCTCTATATCGATTCGTGTCACTCTGTGGAGGAGCTTATTTCATTCTGCCGTCGACGCGCAGGAGACAGTAATTGAAAATAAGTATCTTTTTGCTGGTGCGCGCTCACTTTAACTGTATGCAAAGGTAGAAAAGCCCAAGTTGACTTTTTAGTGCCCAGGTAGATAGCTACCAAATGAATAGTAGAAAGCTACGGAACATGGTCAATATAATAGATACAGTTATGTTTATGGTGATTTCAAAATGGATTTGAACCATAGTTTTTTTGAAAGAGTAAACTCTGAGTATAGTGCGTTTCTCTTGGCGTCTGCTAAGGAAAAGCAACTATATTATAGCGATTTAAGCCATGGCTATATGTCTTTTGGCTTGCGTAATCTGGGTTATGACTGCAAGTCCCTGAAGGATTGCGGTGATTTGCTAGTAGATGTTCAGCAAATTTTAAATGACGAAAATTTTTTATTTACTACTTGTTTTGTCGTTATTGCATGTGAGAAAAGTACTTTTGCGTCAAATTTTGATGAGTATGTTATCGATGATTTCGTTTCGCCTACTCTCTACTTGTATTTAGACGACTTCACTAGTTTTTCTGGTGATGATCTTAATTTTTTGAAGATCTTTTCAGAAGATGATGTGGTCTACTACTACGTCTCAAGGGTAATCCCAGAGATTGGTGAAGCCGACAACTTCGTTCTAGTTACGAAGGGTAATTTCAAAGACCTACCAGATTTAAGTTACGGCTGAAATATGGTTCCAATAAGGCGTTATACGAGAATCGCCACTAGTTCGCTACACACTCAGGAGCCGTTCTTATGTTCCTTCATTTGTACCCCTGCCGCTGCCCCATGCCGTAGCGTACGTCAACCAGGAGAAATCCCCAATGAAAAGGTTTAGCTTGATTATCGCTCTACTATTGTTTGCTTCGGGATGCTCAAGCCTAAGCTATGACATTGCACATCAAAACATAAGCGACCAAATGATATGTGTTGAAAAGGGCATATGGAACCGGGATATCAGGGGCGGTGGTTGTATAGGGGCCTTTACCGAAGAGATGCTATTTCCCGTGCAACGATTAAATGGGGGGCGTCGCGAAAGTCTTCCTGATTCAGTTGGTGTTGTCTGGACCAATGCTGAGGATGATGTGTTAGAGGAGCATATCCCCCTTAATAAGGAAAAGCTGCCGAAACTGCGGCGAGGAGAACGGCTTGAATTCGTTATATCTTTGACGCAGGAGCGTATTCATCAGTTGGAGGTTTTAGTTACTTCTGGAGATAATGTTAGGCAGAAGAAAAGAAAATCCATGCTGTATTGCGCCGATGGGGAAGGCATGTGTGAGTTCCTTACTCCTTTTACGACAGATTCCTATTATGACCCGGATACATTGACAGATCCTCAGAAAGAGAAGCTAGAAAGGCAGCGAGAAGTAGGGGAAAAACTTAGAGAGGGTTAAGAGAGGATTTGGAGGAGATCAGGAGCAGGAATGGAGAATCCCGTAGTAAAAGCAACTAACTCCCGAATTCAGCTATTAACTGCCACACCTGCTCATAGCTCGTTGCAATTGCTCTTTAAAAATCAAATAAGCCGGGCTCGCAGTGCCTGCTGCTTTAGCGCCAGTTTAGAGCTTGGCATTGCCGCTACCAAAACTAACAGCAGCAAGGGACTGACCAGTTCGGTAGGGTTCACAATCAGCGGTAACACTATTAATGCGGTTACCGCGGAGACGGAAAAAGCGGTCACATATTAGTTCAGGCTAGTACGCTGGACGCCAGTCGGAACCTGAATATCGCCACTGGTCAGTTCGATGTGCCGGCCAGTATTGTAAACCTGATATTGTATACCGGAATGCCGACGGCCAAGTTGGGTTTATTGAAGTTAAAACCGGCAAGGTAGGGTTGAGCAAGAAGCAAGCTGCTATATTCCAGCGGGTTGGAGAGAGTGATTATCGTATTCCTCCGGACAGGGTGCTGAGTCCTCAGGCCGCTGCAGCGATAGGTGCTAGATATCAACCGGGTCTGACAGTGGCAGATGCGGGTTACCCGAATGGTATTCCGGTGGTGATACAACGAGAAGCAGGCGTAGGAGGTTAAAGTGATGAAGAAAGCCGAATTAATAAAGTATTTTAAAAGTCGCTACCCGGCAGTCAATGAGGGTGGAGGGGACTGGCGTTTTACTCTTAAAGACGATGATGCAGGTTACTGTATTTTTTACGCTAAGTTAAGAGGTGTACCTAGTAATCAGATAATTGGTGTAGCTCCGGCTATGGGTCCACGCTGGTTTGAGTGTCTAACGAATGATATTTATCAAAATAATGGCGGTTCTTATTTATTTACTACTGGGGACGGCAATATTTTTATTGAAACAGGAGGAGAAGTCACCGAAACGCATCTAGCGGAAATTACCCAAATGGCGCTGGATTGGTTTAATAAGTGCTGTACTGAAGAGGTTATTGCGCCGGAGTTAAAGCGTAAATACGAGATTTATAATCGCCCGGGCGGTTGGCAGTTTACTCATATTATCGCCTGTGTTCTTAAAGGCGACGTCGAGAAGCTGCAAAGCTACTTAGACGCGTTCAAGCGTGGCGACCGAATGGAATTCATTCCTATCATTCAGCAAGAATACTTCGAGCGAGCAATTCCGTTGGCAGAAAAGTACCGTTCAGGTGAGTTGGTGTCTCCGGTAGACTTTTAATTACTGAATACAGAATCTTTTAACCTGAATTCAACTATTACCTAGCTGATGGCCAGCAAGGCATAGACTAGACGTTCGCCGCCGCGCGGCAAGGGCGAGGGGATGATGGATGATCTCGGGACCCCCAGAGCTAGTTCGTCAAACCTTTACCGGGATGGAGCGGAATATTCTTTGGAACCGAGGATGGACTTTTGACGGCGAGTTTTGTCGACAGCCGGTAAGTGATTGATTTTTAAATTAAGAGTTGATTCTGATGATACATGGGCAGCAATTTGTAAATCTTGTTAAACGCTACTTTTATTTTCTTGTAGATGATTATGGCTTTTCATTGATATCTGAAAAGCAAGTTAACGATACGGGAAGCGTGCGCTATCAGTCGAGCGATGTGTATGTGAATTTATCCGTTGATCAGCCGGGTTTTGAACTCAACTTCGTTTTCGGGCGCATCGGAATAGACGATCAGGCTAATTCGTACAGCTTTGAACAAGGCGACCTTATATTATTAGAGTGCTGCCATTCATGGGTTTGGCATCAAGGTCCAGAGAGTGGTGTTGAACTTATGATTAAAGAGTTTGCGAGGCTTTTAAAAAATTGCGGGGACGCTTGTCTGCGGGGGGATTCAGCCGTTTATTCTGAAATGCGAACACGCCGAGACGAATGGGTTGGACGAAGGTTGAAAGAACAGTGTAACAGTTCGTTGAGAAAGGATGCTGAAAAAGCTTGGCAGAACAAAGACTACCAGACAGCTGTTAAGATCTACCGACAATTGTCTGACAGTCTTACTGACGTGGAAAAGAAAAAATTCGTTATCTCCGAAAAATTCTAATATTCCTTCATATGTACCCATGCCGCTGCCCAATGCCATAGCGCAAATCAACCAGGAGGAAATCCCCAATGAAAAGGTTTAGCTTGATTATCGCTCTACTATTGTTTGCTTCGGGATGCTCAAGCCTAAGCTATGACATTGCACATCAAAACATAAGCGACCAAATGATATGTGTTGAAAAAGGCATATGGACCCGGGATACCTGGGGCGGTGGTTGTATAGGCGCCTTTACCGAAGAGATGCTGTTTCCCGTGCAAAGAGTGAACGGAGATCGCCGCGAAAGCCTACCTGATTCAATTGGTGTTGTCTGGACGAATGCTGAGGAGGATGTGTTAGAGGAGCATATCCCCCTTAACAAGGAAAGTCTGCCAAAACTGCGGCGAGGCGAAAGCTATAAGTTTGTTGTATCTTTGACGCAGGAGCGTATTCAACAATTGGAAGTAATAGTTATCCCTACCGGTAATGTTAGACAGAAAAAAAGGAAATCCATGTTGTATTGCGCCAATGGTGAAGGCATGTGTGAATTCCTTACTCCTTTTACGACAGACTCCTACTACGACCCGGATACATTGACAGTTCCCCAGAAAGAGAAGCTAGAAAGGCAGCGAGAAGTAGGGAAAAAACTTAGAGAGGGTTAAGAGAGGATTTGGAGGAAGTACCTGGTACTACTCAAAGACCTGGGATGAAATCCCGAAGGACGAGAATGAAGTTAAGTGATTTTATCTGGCCTGAGAAGTGGATTCCTTTCAATCTTCGGAAGCGGGGCAGATAGTTAGAACACTCTTTTCTTTGATGGCGCTGGTTGTATTTTTTCTCGTTCAATTTTTTGGTGACTGGTAAATAGCCTCTAAGAAGATGCAGCGCCTTTTGAAGACTGATCACTGCAACACTTATGCGAGAGGGGGGACTGTCAATGTGCTGATTATTGAGTCACCTTACTCCTTGAATTGCATAAGTTTATTCCAAAAATATGACGAGAAAAGTGATGTGATTAAGGCCCGAATTAAATTACAATGCTGATTGGTAAGCATGGCCAAGAAGCATGCGCACGTACAGTCGGATTTGCACCACGGCTTTAGTTTGGCTGCGAAGATCGAATTGCGTTCTAAAAAAACAAAAAAGGAAAGAATAGTGAAACGTTATAATATTTTTCTGGTGATTTTTTTATCATTCCTGTTAGGGGGATGTTCAATGATGAATGTATACAGGAATGCATATGAGGCACCAGATAGAGAAGGAAAGGAAACATGGGCGTTAGTTTCAGCTGAGGAAGGACCGGTAGGTAGAATTTTAATTAGTCCACGGCCTAGAGATAATAAATTTAAAGCAGCAGTATCGGCGAATAACATGCAAGCTCGGAGCCAAATCCTACTTGAACCAGGGGTCAGAGATATAAACGTTTACGCGTTTAACGGTGGGGGAAATGCAATTTTTTCCGTAAGTGACATTGCTGTAGAAGAAAATGAAGAATACGTTGTGCGATACAATGTTGACGGTAATAGAATTACTGCATGGGTTGAAAACGCTGACGGAGAAAAAGTTAGCGAGTAAAACTGGTTGTAATGAAAAGGTAAATTTGCCGCATATTAGACTTTAAGCCAATAGCGAAATCCGCGCGAAGCACGCAAACTTAGTAGTCAACGCCAGGATGAAGGAAGGAGAGCGCTGACGTGCAGTGTACTTTGGCATTTGATGTCTACGGGACTTTATTTGATCCTCAGGGGATCGAGCGGGCAGTGGCTGCGTTTGCGCCGGAGCGGGCGACCGAGGTAGCGGCGATGT
Organism: Aliidiomarina soli; assembly: GCF_003986975.1. Taxonomy (GTDB): domain Bacteria; phylum Pseudomonadota; class Gammaproteobacteria; order Enterobacterales; family Alteromonadaceae; genus Aliidiomarina; species Aliidiomarina soli. Next base: position 173,401 of record NZ_PIPO01000005.1, read on the forward strand.
GGCGGCATAAGCAGCTTGAGTACGCGTTTCGCCGTGGCTTAATGCAGAGGTTTAAAGACTTTTCGGTGTGTACGCGGGATGCGCTTCGCTATTGCAACGAGCTATATGGGTTAAAACTGACCGACACCGATGAAGCGGTGTTGATGGAAGCCTACAACCTGCTGCCGTTATTCGACGACGTGCAGCAGGCGTTGCAGATGCTTGGCAAGCAGCATCGTATTTATGCGTTCTCTAATGGTTGCAAGCCGATGGTGGAGTCGCTGCTGGAAAACGCTGGTATTGCCAACGAGTTTAATGGCGTGGTGTCGGTAAGCGATGTGAAGTCGTTTAAGCCGGATCCTAAGGTCTATACGCACTTTCTGCGTGAAGCGAACAGCCACCCCGAACAGACCTGGCTGGTGTCGGCCAATGGTTTCGACATTATTGGTGCGGGGTCGGTGGGCATGCGCACGGCCTGGGTAAAACGTGATCCGGCCGCAGCATTTGACCCTTGGGGGGCACAACCCGAACTGGTGGTTGAGTCGCTGATCCGGTTGCCAAACCAGCTGCCTGTGCGATAATCGTGGCCAGTAATTAAGCTTCTTCCACTTAATAGAGAATTATCGTGAAACCAGGCTTCCTCCAGAAACTAGTCTTTTTTGCGCTGCTTATTGTGGCGCTTGTCTTTGGCGTCTTCGTAGCGAGCGCATTTTTGATCCTTGGGTTGCTGTTGGTGCCTGTTTTTCTGCTCCGTGTTTACCTCCAGCGTAAGGCCTTTCAAAAGGCCTGGCAGAAGCAAAAAAGACAGGCTAACAGCGCTGGTGCGGCTGACTTTAGCTCATCGGAGCAGCGCGGAAAGACCCGTGGTACAGTAATTGAGGGCGAAATCGTCGATAACGATAAAAATTCTCCTTAAGCCCCCTCTGTTGTTCCCGATACATAGATAAAGAAACCTAATAAAGGGATTAGGTTTGCTATGTTAAAGAGGAACAACCATGCCAAAACTGCTAACCAGCATCGTAGTAATTTTGCTGGCCGCTCTGAGTATTGAGCGAGCTCACGCACAAACATCTGAAGATGTAGATATAGAAATTTATGGACGGGCCCATTTGTCACTGGATCAACTCGGTGATGGCGAGAGTTCCGGCCTGAATGTGTCCAGTAACCTCAGTCACCTGGGTTTTCGCGGTGACTACGATATTAATCAGGACTATGAAGTATTTTTCCAGATTGAGCAGTTGATCCGTTACGGTCAGCGCGGCTCAGAACTGGCTTCGCGCGACAGCTTCGCAGGCATTCGCAGTGACATGGGGTCGGTTCGTATTGGCTACTTTGAGCCTCCGGGAACCACCCTGCGCTCGCGTGTTGACATGTTCAACAGCCGTATTGGTGATGCCCGTAATATTGCCAGTGGCAACAATATGGCGTTCGATGTCCGTTTCCGTAACGGCATTCACTACACCAGCCCAACCCTGCAGGGGTTTACCTTTGACCTGCAGTACACCCCCCATGATGACACCGGACCGACGGTCAGCAATGACCAGGAAGGGCTTAGTGCCCGGGTAACCTACACCACAGACGCGCTCTATCTGGGCCTCGCTTATCAGGAGTACGAAGAGTTTGCGCTGACCCCGCAGGCATGGCGTCTGGGCATGGAATATAGCTTCAGTTCGAGCTGGATGATGACGGGTTACTATCAGCGTGCTGAGCAGCTCGAAGGCGGGCCCCGTGATGTTTACGGTGTTGGTCTGGCCTATCTGTTTGGCGACTATGCACTGCGTTCGCAGTGGTATACCTCCTCGGCCAACAACGACCCCAACACCGGGGCCAGTATGTGGGTGGTGGGGCTGGATAGACGCTTTACCCGTCGTTTTTCCGGTTACCTGGTGTATGGCTTAACCGATAACGAACCGGCCGCTGACTTCAGCGTCTCCGCAGGCGGCCGCGACACCGGCCTTACCCCCCTTCTTGGGGAAACAGCAACCGCGCTGTCCTTAGGTATGATTTTTAATTTCTAACTTCTGGTAACGACTTAACCCTAAGTAGCTGGTAGCTATTGGAGAGACTCATGAAAAAATTCTGGAATAATTTAGGTTTTGGGGGCCGCCTGTCAGCGATGATTATCGCGCTGGTGTTGTTCTCGGTGGTGATTGTTGCTGCGATGGTATACAACGAATACCGCAGTACCTCAAACGAAGCAGCGTTGAACCGTTTGCAGGGCACCAGTGAAGGCGGCGCTCAGTCGTTTATGGACTGGTTGCTGGCACGTCAGGACGAACTGCGCCTGTACGCTAGCCTGGATGCCTTTGTTGAGCAGGATGAAGCACAGATGGAAAACCTGCTGGTCAGGCTTGCCGAAGAACACGGTTACTGGGACACGATTTACTTTGTCGATACCAGGGGCGTCGGTCAGTTTGCTGTAAGTTATGATGGCAACGCTGAGGTGCTCTCGCAGCAGCAGGCAAATCAGTTTGTGGTGGCAGACAGAGACTGGTTCCGCAGTGCGATTCGCGGCAATGAAGTGTTCTCTGAGCCACTGGTGTCCAGAGCCTCGGGTAATCGGGTCAGTACGGTGGTGATCCCGGTCTATCGTGATCGTGAGATAATCGGCGTGCTGCGCGGCGCTGTGATGCTGGATACGGTCACTGACCGGGTCCAACAGTTGCCGGTCAGTGACGATGCCGAGGTATTCTTATTGGCGGCCGACGGTACTGCAATTACCCGTAGTAATTCGATTCGTAATCTTGATGATGCCATCGATACCCAGGCCTCCGGCGCGATTCGCAGCAGCCAGGACGGCGTAGGTATATACCCCAATGCGCAAGGCACTATGGTGGTGGGTGCGTACAACTACATTGACCTGTTGGGCTGGGGGCTGGTGGTTGAGGAACCGCAAAGCGTTGCCCTGGCTGCGGTCAGCCGGATGTTCTGGTTACTGGTGGTGGTGGTGAGCATTATTGTTGTGATAGCGGCAGCTATCTGTATCGCGATTGCGCGCAATGTGCTCAGCGTGATCGGCGGCGAACCCAGTTACGCGTCTGCAGCGGTTTCTAAAGTGGCCGAAGGCGACTTAAGCACGCCTATTACTCTGAAGGCAGGCGACGATAGTAGCATTCTGGCGTCAATATCTGCGATGCAGCAGCGCTTGCGTGAGGTGATCAGCGATATCAGCAGCTACTCAGAGCAGGTGGCTTCGGCTTCGACCCAGTTAAGTCAGGTCAGTGACGCGACCCAGCGCGGTATTACCGAGCAGAACGCGCAACTGAGTAATGCGGCGACGGCGATTAACGAAATGAGCTCAACCGCGGAAGAAGTTGCCCGTAATTCGCAGGATGCTGCGGATGCAGCGCAAGCGGCGAACACGGAGGCTGACAAAGGCCAGAACGTGGTGGGTGAAACTGTGGAAACGGTGCACATGCTGTCGAAGGATATCGCCCATAGCAGTGATGTGGTGGGTCACCTGAAAGAAGACAGTGACAAAATTGGTAAAGTGCTGGATGTCATTGGCCAGATTGCCGAGCAAACCAACCTGTTGGCGTTGAATGCGGCGATCGAAGCGGCCCGGGCTGGCGAAAGTGGGCGTGGCTTTAGTGTGGTAGCGGATGAAGTTCGCACGCTGGCGTCGCGCACTCAGGCCTCAACACAGGAAATTCAGCAAATCATCAGCACCCTGCAAAACCGTGCGGACAGCGCTGTCCAGGCAATGAAGGGCAGTTCTGAAGCGGTTGATCAGGCGGTTCATAAAGTCAGTTCAGCAGGTGAGTCGTTAAGCAATATCACCATGGCTGCGAATAAAATTAATGAGATGATCCAACAGATAGCCAGTGCTGCCGAAGAGCAGACCATGGCCACCCGCGAGATCAATCAGAGTATTCATTCGGTGAGTGATATCGCTGAACAGGCGAGCGGACATGTCAAAGAGTCGGTTGAGTCGAGCGAGTCACTGGCTCGACTGGCCGAACACCTGCAGGACATGGTCAAGCGCTTCCGGCTGTAAATTGCGGTAACACTTACTAGCAAAAAGACCAGCAAAAAAGATCAGACAGCGACCTATTCGGTCGCTGTCTGCATTTGTGGGGCAACAAAACCACTGCCACTGGCTTCGAGTATGCGGGCCAGCTCCAATAGTTGATAGTCGCTGTAGTTGGGCCCAATCAGGCTGATACCCAGCGGTAACTCATTCTCAAACCCGGCACGCAGGGTCACTGAGGGGTATCCGGATACCGCCCCAGCGGTAGAAGTACCAAAGTTAAAACCATCGCCGTTTTCGTGGTCAATCGGCCAGGCTGGGCCATAGCTTGGGATAACAATAGCGTCTGCGCCATGCTGCTCGAGTAAGTTGTCAAGAAACTCACTGGCGAGTTGTCGCCCTGTCTGCAACGCTTGCAGATAGCTGTCTTCACTTGCTTCAAGATCAATGGCGCTGGCCTGTTCAAAGTATTCCTGGCCGAAATGAACTAGCACGCGATCAGCATGTGTATTGTTGTAAGCGATCACAGCATCGATAGTTGCCGCTTGCAACGGTGCATCGTAGTCACTTAACCACTGATTGAGGTCACGCTTAAATTCGTACAGCAAAACCTCTAGTTCGGCGTCGCCAAGTCCGTCCGGGAGCTGCCACTGGTCAGTACTGACCACGTCAATGCCGACTTGCTCTAATTGCAGCTCGACACGTTCGGTCATCGCTTCCACACCCACAAATTGCTCATCGTAGGCACGTACTAACAGGACTTTCTTCGTATCCCCTTGTTGCTGTTCCATTTGCTCGCGTGCCACGGGCGTTAGCATGGCATTTAGCAGCAGGCGGGCGTCGTCCACATACCGCGCCATTGGGCCGGCGATATCCTGCGCCGAGGCTATCGGAATAATACCGTCGCCGGATACACTGCCGCGGGTCGATTTAACGCCGACCACTCCATTTATCGAGGCCGGGCACATAATCGAGCCATCGGTTTCCGTGCCAACGGAGAGTAAGCTAAAGTCAGCAGCAACGGCGACAGCGGAGCCGGAGCTGGACCCACAAGGGGTGTGAGTTGGCAGGTACGGGTTACGCGCCTGGCCACCAAGCCCTGACCAACCGCTGGACGAACTAAAACCACGGAAATTTGCCCATTCAGAGAGATTGGCTTTACCCAGTACGATCAATCCTTGTTGGCGTAACTGGGCGACCACCTCGGCGTCACTTGCGGTGTAATGATCCTGCAGGACTTCAGCTCCGGCGGTGGTTGGCAAACGGTCAGCGGTGGCGATATTCGCTTTTAATACCACTGGCATACCGTGCAGCGGTGAACGCAGGGTGCCGTTAGCCCGTTCCTGATCCAGCTGACGGGCAATTTGTAGTGCGTCCGGGTTTAGGTCAATGATGGCTCTGAGCTGCATACCCGTTTCGTTATTCGCGGCAATTTGTGCCTGGTAATAACGGACCAGTTCCTCGCTGCTGAGCTGATTGCTGCTATACAGTTGCTGGATCTGCGCCACTGAGGCGAAGGCCAGTTGTTCTTTTACTGTTGGTTCTGTTGAGGCACAGGCAATTAATGAGGTGGCCGCTAACAGCGCGAAAAATTGCAGATAACACCGACGTAAGACGGTCATGCGAAGCTCCTGAATTGAATAACGTTCATTACCATGCCTTAAACAGACCTGAGCAGACAAGAAAAAACGGTTAAAAAGGAAGCGTGGCTGTGGATAACTTATTCATGTCATCAAAACGGTCATCAAAACAACACAGGACTGACACGGCATGGTCAAATAAACGCAATAAAAATGTCAAATTGTCATTTTAGTGTCACAAAGTGTAACTATAGTATCTCTCCAGCAACCCCTTACTCGAACTTTGCTGGAGACAACACTGTGAAACTTAACCCTATTTTTGCTGCATGTGCAGTAACACTTGGCCTTGCGAGCGCAATGCCAGCGCAGGCGACTGACATTGAAGTGTATGGGCGTGCTCATATCAGTACCGACATACTAGGCGATGGCAGCGACTATGGTCTCAACGTTTCAAGTAACTCGAGCCGTTTAGGTTTTCGGGCGAAACATCAGGTCGCTCCTGGTCTCGAAGCCTTTGTTCAACTGGAACAAAACGTTCGCTTTGATCAGCGTGGCGGTGACTTCGCGACTCGTGACTCCTTCGCCGGCTTGCGCGGCAGTTGGGGACAGATGCGCTGGGGCTCATTTGATACCCCAGGTAAAATATTACGCGCTGATGCGGATGTCTTTAATGACCGCTTGGGTGACTTGCGCAACGTTGCCCAGGGGCCGGGAATGAACTATGACCAGACCACTGGCCTTAATAGTGACCCAAACTATGATCAGCGTTTCCGTAACAGCCTGCATTACCGCAGCCCTTCATTCAATAATATTACCTTTGACCTGCAGTATTCTCCGCACAATCAGACAGATGCGACAACCGAGAACGACTTTGAGGCAATCAGTGTGGCGCTGAACTATGAAGCCAATGGGTTGTGGCTGGCCGGCTCGTACGAGATGACCGAAGGTGCTGAGCTTGACCCGAGCGCGATGCGGCTGGCGGCAAGTTACTGGTTCACGGAGCAGTGGCAGGGGATAACCTTTTACCAGAAAAGCTCTGACATGCTGTTTGGTGACCGCGACGTGTTCGGTGGTGGGTTCAAATACCTGTTTGGTGACTACGGGCTAATGGGCCAAGCCTACCAGGCTAGTGGTAATGACCTTGACGACACCTCAGCGACATTGGTTGCCCTGGGTCTCGACTATTATATGCATGAAGACTTCACTCTATACGCAATTTTAGGTCTGACGGACAACGACGACCAGGCGAATTTCCTCGTATCTGGTGGTGGCCGGGACGTCAAATTAACCCCTGCGGTGGGTAACCAGGCGACCGGTTTGTCACTCGGGTTTATTTACAATTTCTAACCGACGAATTGTCATATTGCTGCAACATTGGTGCGGCATTATGACAGCAATCTTACTTGCTAGACCCTAAGGGGATGTACTTATGAACATGAAACGATTTGCGACACTGGCTTGCGCCACAGCGGCTTCGCTGGCAGTTTTTTCTGCTTCAGCACAACAACGTGATGTGATTCAGATTGCTGGTTCTTCGACTGTATTACCATTCAGCTCGATTGCAGCGGAAGAGTTCGGTAACAACTTCACCCGCTATCGCACGCCGGTGGTTGGCTCTGGTGGTTCTGGTGGTGGTTTACGTCAGTTTTGCCAGGGTGTTGGCGCGAATACCATTGATATCGCCAACTCGTCGCGGGCAATTCGCCCTAACGAACTGGAAAATTGTAAATCGAACGGTGTTGAAGAAGTCATCGAAGTGAAAATCGGCTATGACGGCATCGTATTCGCTTCCCGCGCTGGCGGTGGCCGTTTTGAGCTGGAACCAGAGCATGTCTTTCTGGCCCAGGCACGACGTGTTCCGCAAGACGGCGAAATGGTGATGAACCCTTATTCCAGCTGGGCTGAAATCGATTCGTCGCTGCCTGATCAGGAAATCGTATTGGCTATCCCAGGTTCCAACCATGGTACCCGCGAAGTCTATGAAGAGAAGGTAATTCTGGAGGGCTGTAAGAAGTTCGAGCAAATTCAGGCGTTAGACTCATCAGCGCAGAATGATGCCTGTCTTGCCATGCGCACCGACGGCCGCGTGGTTGAAATTGCCGGTGATTACACTGAGACTCTGGCGCGCCTGGAATCCAACCGCAATACCGTGGGTGTCTTTGGCCTTAGCTTTTACGAAAGCAACCGTGACCGCCTGCAAGTTGCCACGGTGTCAGGAGTGACTCCAAGCATTGATAATATCATTGCTGGTGACTACCCGGTTTCGCGTCCTTTATATTTCTATATCAAAGGCGCGCACATTGGCGTAATCCCGGGCTTGCAAGAGTTTGCTCAGTTCTTTGTCAGCGACATGACCTCAGGCTTTGGCAGCATTCTTGAGTCGGCTGGGTTGATCCCACTGTCAGACGAAGAGCGCGACCAGGTACTCCAGACCATTCGTGAGAAAGAGTCTCTGTAACAAGAGCTTATAGACCATTCAAAGGCCACCAGTCAGTGTGGCCTTTTTTAATTTGAACGAGTGAAAGCATGCATCTTTGTCATATTGCTGTCACATTTGTGTCTTAGACTCGTCATCATGATGTCATAACCCTTGTTGCCAGTTATGGAGCAAACATGAGTAACCTCACCGTAATTGCTGTACTGCTTATATTGATGGGCCTGGCGTATCAGCTGGGTACTACCAAAAGTAGTAAGCAGGCTTCGCGTGCAGCACGCGATAAGACGACCCCCCCGATGCATTCCAGGCCACACCATCATGGTGCGTTAGTTGCGTTCTGGACGGTGGCACCAGCGCTGTTGCTGGTGTTGTTGTGGAGTTGGTTCTCGCCCTGGATGATAAACCAGATGCTGATTAGTCAGTTGCCAGAACCTATGGCGAGTTTCAGCGGTAGTGAGCTGGACGCCATCTTGCGGCGTGTACACAATGTGGCGGGCAATTTCGTCGCGGCTGGTGTACTGGCCGACTGGGAAATGCAGGCGGCGCAATATTATCAGGAGATGCGTGCGCTGAGTCAGGCGATCATGGTGGCGGCGGTGAGCGCCGCGGCGGCAGCCGGTTTATTTCTAAGTTACCGCCGGGTCAACCCGCAGCTACGTGCGCGTAATGCGATGGAGCGGGTGATTAAGGGGGTGCTGATTGCGTCTTCCACGGTGGCGATTCTGACCACCATCGGCATTGTGTTATCAATGGTCGGTGAAACGCTGCGTTTCTTCCAGTTTGTCAGCCCCATGGACTTCTTCTTTGGCACCACCTGGAACCCGCGTTTTTCCACCGTAGGTGGCGGCGATCAGGGCGAGTTTGGCCTGTTGCCGTTGTTGGTCGGTACTCTGTTAGTCGCGTCAGTGGCCTTATTGGTCGCAATTCCACTGGGTCTGCTCACCGCTATCTACCTTGCTGAGTATGCACCGTCGCGTTTGCGCAGCATTGCCAAGCCGGTCATTGAAATCCTCGCGGGTATTCCGACCATCGTCTATGGCTTCTTTGCTTTGGTCACGGTGGGGCCGTTTCTGGCCTCACTCGGAGCCAGCGTTGGACTGGATATCAGGGCAACCTCGGCGTTAACCGCTGGGGTGGTGATGGGCATTATGATCATTCCTTTTATCTCCTCACTGTCCGATGACATTCTGACCCAGGTGCCAAAAGCACTGCGGGACGGTTCATTGGGCTTAGGTGCAACGAAGTCAGAAACGATTCGCAAAGTGGTGCTGCCTGCGGCCTTGCCAGGTATTTCCGGAGCGGTGTTATTGGCCGCCAGCCGTGCGGTTGGTGAAACCATGATTGTGGTGCTCGCAGCAGGTAACAGCCCGGTTCTAACCGCCAACCCGTTTGAAGCGGTGTCGACCATGACGGTTACTATTGTTAACCAGCTGACCGGTGATAATGACTTTTCCAGCCCGCAGTCGCTGGTAGCGTTTGCCCTTGGCTTAACGCTGTTCGCGATTACGTTGGTACTTAATATCATTGCACTTCTGATTGTTCGGAAGTTCCGTGAGCAATACGACTAAGGCGGCTTTAGTATGTCTCAGGATAATTCAAACTTAACTGTGCAGGATAAAGTAGTGGCGTCGCTAACCCGTCGCCGCCGTCAGGAGAAGCTGTTTCGCACTCTGGGGCTGGGCAGCGTGATGGTAAGCCTGGCGCTGGTAGCTATTCTGTTTATCAATATTTTCTCCAAAGGTATTCCTGCATTCTGGCAAACCAGTATGACGGTAGAGGTCTATTTTGATCCTGACGTAATCCGTATTTCTGAAAAGCCGGAGCAGCAACCCAATGAAACGTTCGAAGACTTTGACGAGCGTTTACTGGAGTGGGAGACGCAGCTCGGTTTCGTTAACTTCAACCGTATTCTCAGCGACTCGATCACGCCGTTGCTGAGCGACTTTGAACGCTCACAAACCCGTTATGTGACGCAGTTGGTGACCTCGGGTGAACGACATGCCTTACGTGATATGGTGATGGAAGACCCGTCAATTGTGGGTGAAACCCGTAGTCTGACATTGTTAACCTCAGCCGATGTGGATGTCTGGCTAAAGGGCAACATTGACCGCTCATTGCCGGATGAACAGCTGCAGTTGACGAGCGTGGTTCGGGAATGGGCGGATGAACTGCATGCTAATGGACATATTCAGAATCGTTTTAGCACGGCGCTGTTTATGAACCCTGACTCTCGCAGTTCTCTGGCATCGGCAGGTCTGGCGGGCGCGTTCGTTGGCTCGTTCTACATGCTGCTGATTGTAATTTTCCTCGCTATTCCGATGGGAGTGGCTGCAGCTATCTACCTTGAAGAGTTCGCGCCGAAGAATAAACTGACCGATATTATTGAAGTGAATATCAATAATCTGGCTGCGGTGCCTTCAATTATCTTCGGTTTGCTTGGTGCGGCTGTGTTCATTAACTGGTTCAAGCTGCCAATGTCAGCGCCTGTGGTGGGTGGCCTGGTATTGTCACTGATGACCCTGCCGACGGTGATTATTGCGACCCGCGCCACCTTGCGTGCTATTCCGCCTTCGATCCGCGCAGCAGCGCTGGGCCTGGGAGCGTCGAAAACCCAAACCGTGTTCCACCATGTGCTGCCGTTGGCGATTCCGGGCATTCTGACTGGCTCGATTTTAGGTGTGGCGCAGGCGTTAGGGGAAACGGCTCCTTTACTGTTAATCGGAATGAAGTCATTTGTGGCCAGTATTCCGCAATCACCGATGGACCAGGCAACGGCGTTGCCAGTGCAGATTTATCTTTGGCAGGGCAATGAACTGCGTAACTTCTTTGAAGCGCGAACCTCGGCGGCAATTATTGTATTGCTGATGCTTATGATTAGCCTCAATAGCCTGGCTATCTGGCTGCGCAGAAAGCTCGAAGTGCGTTGGTAACTCATTCAATATTGATCACAAAGGTTTTAAACTATGCAGAATTCACAATCAGCCCCGGATATCGCGTCTCAGCAGACCGCAATAAGAGCGCGCAATGTTGAGGTGTTTTATGGCGATACCCAGGCGATCAAGGGTATTGATCTGGATGTTCGCAACAACGAAGTGCTGTCATTTATCGGCCCGTCAGGGTGTGGTAAGTCAACTTTCCTGCGCTGCCTGAACCGGATGAATGACACCATCGATTCCTGTCGTGTTACTGGCAGCATTGAACTGGATGGGCAGGATATCTATCATTCTTCAGTCGATGAAGTCCTACTGCGGGCTAAGGTTGGTATGGTTTTCCAGAAGCCAAACCCCTTTCCTAAGTCGATCTACGATAATATTGCTTATGGCCCTAAATTGCATGGCCTGGTTGAGCGCAAACCTGAACTGGACGAAATTGTGGAGTCGAGTTTACGCCGTGCCGGTCTGTGGGAAGAAGTGAAAGACCGCCTGACTGAACCCGGCACTGGTTTATCGGGTGGTCAGCAACAGCGTTTGTGTATAGCACGAACCATTGCGGTAAGCCCGGAAGTGATTCTGATGGATGAGCCATGTTCGGCGCTGGACCCGATTGCGACCGGCATTATTGAAGAGCTGATCCACGACCTGAAAGAAAAATTTACCATTGTCATTGTGACTCACAACATGCAGCAGGCGGCGCGGGTTTCAGACCGCACGGCATTTTTCCATCTGGGTGAAGTGGTGGAAGTGAGCGAGACCGATGACTTGTTCACCAACCCGAAACATAAGCGTACCGAAGATTACATTACCGGTCGCTACGGCTAAGACGCTAAGAGGCAAAGAGACAGCTATGGAACATGTAAATAGTGGCAGACATATTTCTTCGCAGTTTGACGAAGAGCTAAAAGAGGTGCGCAACGCTGTCCTGTCAATGGGCGGCGTGGTGGAAAAGCAACTGACCGATGCGATTCAGGCTATCAAGGCCAGTGATCATGAACTGGCTGACAGAGTGCTGAGCAATGATACCCGGGTCAATGCCCTGGAGATGGATATCGACAATGCCTGTACTCAGCTTATCGCCAAACGTCAGCCGACGGCGCGCGATCTACGTCAGATCATCGCGACCTTCAAAACCATTGCCGATCTTGAACGGATTGGCGATGAGGTGAAACGTATTGCGGCGGTAGCAAAAGAGAGCTTCAGCAGCGAACAGCAGCACTTGCTGGCGGCGCTGGAGAACCTTGGCCAGTTAGTCCTGAACATGTTGCGTACGGTGCTCAACGCTTTTGCCCGCATGGATGCTGAAGAAGCGCTGGAAGTGCACCGCACCGACCAGGGCATCGACCGTCAGTACGAAGGCATGCTGCGTCAGCTGATGACCTATATGATGGAAGACCCGCGTAGTATTCCTAAGATCATGGATGTGGTTTTCTCTGCCCGTTCGTTAGAGCGGATTGGTGACCGTTGTCAGAATATCGCCGAGTACGTAATTTACAACGTGCATGGCAAGGACGTCCGCCACACCAGCGATGAAGATATGGAACAAACTGTGCGCAAGACCCGTTAACCATGCTGTTCAGCCAGCTGTCGCCCGCAATCCGCCAGTACCTGCTTGTTACTGGTAACTACTGGGCGTTCACCCTGACCGACGGTGCGCTGCGCATGCTGGTGGTGCTTCATTTTCACCAGCTTGGTTACAGTGCCCTTGAAGTGGCCATGCTGTTCCTCTTTTACGAGTTCTTTGGCATTGTCACCAACCTCTTTGGTGGCTGGCTGGGCGCTCGCTGGGGCCTGAACAGGACGATGAACATTGGCCTCGGGGTGCAGATCCTGGCGCTGGCGATGTTGCTGGTGCCGGCTGGGATGCTGACTGTAGTGTGGGTGATGGCGGCGCAGGCACTGTCCGGCATTGCCAAAGACCTGAATAAAATGAGTGCCAAAAGCACTATTAAGCTGTTAGTGCCGGACAACCAACAGCAGCAGCTGTACAAATGGGTGGCGATCCTTACTGGTTCGAAAAACACCTTAAAAGGGGTAGGTTTTTTCCTTGGTGGCCTGCTACTTACACTGCTTGGCTTTACTGGCGCAGTGTTGGTTATGGCGCTGATGCTTAGTGTGGTCTGGCTTTGCAGCCTGCTGTTTCTTAAAAAAGAGTCTGGCAAAGCGCAGTTTAAACCGAAATTTAATGATATCTGGTCGAAAAGCCGACCTATCAATGTGCTCTCAGCCGCGCGCTTTCTCCTGTTTGGTGCCCGTGATGTCTGGTTTGTGGTGGCCTTGCCTGTATTTCTGGCCAGCCAGCTTGGCTGGGGCAACTGGCAGGTTGGCAGTTTTCTTGCGTTGTGGGTGATTGGCTACGGGTTCGTTCAGGGGCTTGCGCCAAGACTCACTCAGCAAGCGGATGCCAGCCCGCGGAATCAGGCGGTATTGTGGGGCGCTTTACTGACCCTCAGTCCGTTACTGTTATCGCTGGCGCTTTGGCAGGGGTGGCCGGTCGCAACCAGCATTATTATTGGTCTGGCCGCTTTCGGTATTTTGTTCGCCATTAACTCGTCGCTGCACAGTTATCTGATTGTATCCTACTCGCGTGCCGATGGTGTGTCCCTGGACGTGGGTTTTTATTATATGGCCAACGCGGCGGGCCGATTGCTTGGCACTGTACTCTCCGGCTGGGTTTATCAGCAGTGGGGGCTGCTTGCGTGTCTGCTAATCTCTACTGCGTTGATTTTCTTCTCTACCATTGCCATCAGCGCGCTACCGCAGCGTAGCGCCGGTCCGGCCGGGCCAATGCCTGGCGAGCCAAACCAGAACGGCGTAAACTAAAGCCAGGATAAACCAGATTCGCGCAACCCGCGCGAATTTGGTATATACAATCAGGCTTTCAAAATACGTCATATAAGGTTTTGCTATGAAATCGATTACATACCTCTCGCTGGCGGTCGCGGCTGCCTTAAGCGTCGCAGCCTGCAGCGCTGAACGCAGCCCGTCAGAGCAACCCGGGGCTGGTCATACGCTGGTTGCTGGCGCGGAACAGCGTCTGGATATTTACCAGCCAGTTCGCTTAGATGCGGATCTGTCGCACTTGTCAGACAATCAACGGCAAATGGTAGCGACCCTGATCGAAGCCTCAGAGATTATGGATACCCTGTTCTGGCGGCAGGCCTACAGCGGTGACCGTGAGGAGTTGCTGAATGGGATTAACGACCCACAAGTACGTCGCTTTGCCGAGATCAATTATGGGCCATGGGACAGACTGAATAATAACCTCCCATTTTTAGCTGGTTACAGCGAAAAGCCGCTGGGCGCCAATTATTACCCGGCTGATATGAGCCGCGAAGAATTCGATGCTGCGCAGTTCGACGACAAAGACAGCCTGTATACACTGGTACGGCGCAATGACCAGGGCGAGTTGTATGCATTGCCCTACCATGAAGTCTATAAAGACGAACTGCAACGCGCGGCGTCACTGCTAAATGAGGCTGCGGATCTGGCCGATTATGAGCCCTTTGCTGACTACTTGCGCGCCCGTGCTGAGGCGTTCCTTAGCAGTGACTATCAGCCATCGGACATGCAGTGGATGGACCTTGAGGACAACCTGGTTGATGTCATTATCGGTCCGATTGAAGTCTATGAAGACCGTCTGTTCGGCTACAAGGCAGGTTTTGAATCGTATGTATTGATTAAAGATCTGGAGTGGAGTGAACGTTTAGCGGTGTACGCAGAGCATCTGCCAGCCCTGCAGCGTGGCTTACCGGTGCCAGAGCAGTACAAAGCGGAAGAGCCGGGCAGTGATGCACAATTAAATGCTTATGACATTGTGTACTACGCCGGTCATTCCAATGCCGGCAGCAAAACCATTGCGGTTAACCTACCGAATGACGAGGAAGTACAGCTGGCCAAAGGAACCCGGCGTTCGCAGCTGAAAAATGCGATGCGGGCGAAGTTTGACGAGATCCTGCTGCCAATTGCAGATGAGCTGATTGTACCTGAGCAGCGCGACAACATTACTTTTGATGCGTTCTTTGCCAATACCATGTTCCATGAAGTAGCCCATGGGCTGGGAATTAAAAACACCATTGATGGCCGTGGTACGGTGCGGGCGGCTCTGCGCGAGTACAGTTCACCACTGGAAGAAGGCAAAGCAGATATTCTGGGTTTGTATATGGTGACGCAATTGCTTGAAGAAGGCGTTATCAGTGAAGGTGAGCTGGAAGATTACTATGTTACCTTCCTCGCTGGTATCTTCCGTTCGGTGCGCTTTGGTGCGTCAAGCGCGCACGGGCAGGCCAATATGGTGCGCTTCAATTACTTTGCTGATGCCGATGCCTTTACCCGCAATGACGATGGCCAGTATTCAGTGAACATGGACAATATGCGTGCAGCCATGAATGATCTGTCGGCACTGATTCTGCAATTGCAGGGTGACGGCGACTATCAAGGTGTCGGAGAATTGTTTGCCGAGATGGGTCATGTTGGCGAAACGCTGCAGTTTGACTTAGACCGTTTGCAGCAAGCGCAGATCCCGGTTGATGTGCACTTTGAACAAGGTAAGTCGGTACTGGGTCTGAATTAAACCGCCCGTTCCCGATGTTGGATATGCAAAGGCCCGGTCACATGACCGGGCCTTTTGTTTTCAGGCTTTGTCTTTGCCGGTGTCGCTTTCTTTGTCGTCGTCACCGTCGTTGCCATCGCTACCTGCCAGTTTATCTTCCCAGATAGCTTCCGGATCTTCTTCTATATCCAGCTCTTCATCATGCTTCGCCATATCCCATGGCAGCGTACTTGGGCTGATCTTAAGGAAGGCGAGGTAGTTTTCGAACTGATTGAGAACATCATCCATCAGGTCTCGCTCGTTGTAGCCGTAGACGTCGTAGGCCTGGCCACCCTGGCGCAGAAACACCTCTGCGGTTGAGTAGTGTTCTTTTTCCTTAATGTTGCGGCGCAACATCGGGTAGGCGTAGTCCGGCAGTTCATGCTCGCGCAGACGCACCTCGTAGAAGAAATCGAGCTGCTCTTCGAGCTTTACTTCCAGATAGACACGCTGATTTGATTCGTCCCAGATTACTTCGGCTGGCCATTTCTTTTCTACCAGGGAAGCTTTCAGCTTATCCAGGGTTGCCTGGACGTCGTTCTCAATATACTGCAGCACCTGGTCCTTATGCGGGAAGTCGACCAGACTGCTCAGGCGTCGCTCCCAGGACCCTTTGCCAGCGCCACTGTTGGTGCGGGCACCTTTCATATGGCTGCGCAGGCTGCCGGACTGATGCCCTTCAATGATCAGGGCGCGCCACATACCAAAGGCTGCAATCAGCATGATGATCGCAAACGGCAGGGCACTGGCGACGGAGGCCGCTTGCAGGGCACTTAAGCCACCGGCAATCAAGAGTACCGAGGCGACTACCCCTTCCAGCGTGGCCCAGAACACACGTTGCCAGACAGGTGTGTTCATCACCCCACCTGAGGCCAGCGAGTCAACCACCAGTGAACCTGAGTCAGACGAGGTGACAAAGAAGGTGATAATCAGAATAACTGTCGCTATCGAAATCACCGTGGTAAAGATCGGCGGGTAGCCGTCTAACAAGGCTGAGTACATTCTGAATAAGGCGACCGCTTCATCTGCCTGTACTTCTGCAATGAGCGAGGTATAGCCCTGCTGCATAATCAGGTTGAGTGCGGTGTCGCCGAATACACTGAACCAAAGGAAGGTGAACATGGTTGGCACAAACATAACACCGAACACGAACTGACGAATGGTGCGGCCGCGACTGATTTTTGCAATAAAGAGGCCGACAAAAGGTGCCCAGGCAATGGTCCAGCCGAAAATGAACAGGGTCCAGTTACCGATCCAGTCACTGCGCTCATAAGCCTGCAGGTTAAAGGTCCGCTCCACAATGTTATTAAGGTAAGAGCCGGTGTTCTGCAGGAAGGTTTCGAGCAGGAAAATGCTGGGGCCGAAAATAAACACAGAAACTAGTAAGAACAGCACCAGAGTCATGTTAATGACTGAGAGTCGTTTAATCCCCTTGTCCATGCCGGCCGCCACAGAGGCAATCGCTGCCAGGGTAATGATACCGATAAATATCACCTGCACCGTGGTATTGACCGGGACCCCCCATAACTCGTTAACCCCGGCATTAATTTGCGCCACCGACAGCCCCAGGGTGGTGGCGATACCAAACATGGTGCCGAGAATGGCAAAGGTGTCGACGGTGTGGCCAATAGGCCCGTAAATTTTATCGCCGATAAGCGGATAGAGCGCCGAGCGCATCGACAGCGGTAAACCATGGCGAAAGGCAAAGTAGGCCAGCACCAGACCGGTCAGGCCATAAATAGCCCAGATATGAAAACCCCAGTGGAAAAACGAAATCTGCATCGCTGCTTTAGCGGAATCAAGGGTTTCAGGTGCTCCCATGGGTGGTGTTGAATAATGCAGGACCGGTTCGGCCACGCCGAAAAACAGCAGGGCGATACCATAACCAGCTGAAAACAGCATAGCGAACCAGGCAGGGAAACTGTACTCTGCGTCCGCGTGATCAGGGCCTAGTTTTATCCGTCCCCATTTGGTCAGCGCTATACCGACGACAAAAACCAGAAATATTGCCACCGCCAGCATATAAAACCAGCCGAACCGGGAGGTGATTTCTGCTAACGTGGTTTCAAAGATGCTTCCGGCCAGGTCAGGATTACTTATGGTACCAATAATGAGTAGAGCAATGACTATAATGGCAGGAAGGAAAACCGGTAAAAGTAGTGTGCTTTTTACCTTTGAGGACGTTGCACCCATGCAAATACTCCCTAAAATGAAGAACTTATTAGCGTAAGTTTATGTAAAGACTAGCAGCACCTGACTTGAATACAAGAAACAAGGACAACAGATGTTTCACCTCAAACTGATTGATCACCTCAAGTTTTACCTCGAACGCCAGCTGGCAAAAGGGGCTTTCTATCAGTTGCTGGTGGCCTGGATGCTGGTGGTGCTGGTGTCGGTAACCGGCGGTGTTCTGGTAACGGCTCTGCATGGTCCGCAAGAGGTTTACGCGGAGAATATATGGTGGGCTTTTCTACGCCTGACGGACCCGGGTTACCTGGGCGATGACCAGGGGGTGATGCGCCGGGTCATTTCCACGATACTGACGGTATTAGGTTATGTGCTCTTTATGGGTACGCTGGTCGCGATTATGACCCAATGGCTGTCTGCCAAAATGCGCACCCTGGAGCAGGGCCTGACGCCGGTGTCGTTGCGCCGTCATATCGCGGTGTTGGGCTGGACCTCGCGGACCATACCGATCCTACTCGACGTACTTGGCCGGGGGGCACTGTTGGATGAGCGTGATAAGCGGACCCAGACCCGGATTACGGTGCTGGCTGAAGACATTACTGAGGGTGCGACGGCGCAGTTTTACAGCAATGCTGAACTCTCCCGGCAGCGCCGTCAGGTTATCCTGCGTTCTGGTTCGATGCTTAACCCTGAGCACCTTCACCGTGTCGCGGCCGCCAATGCGCGGGTGGTCATTATTCCGTCGCCGGCGGTAACCCCGGCAGAGTTGCTGTCAGCCGATGCGGAAGCGATTAAAGTGCTGTTGTACCTCAGTGCGCAACGGCCACCGGAGCAGTTGCCGTTGGCGATTGTTGAACTGCAAAGCGCAGAAAAAATAGCCTTAGCCCGCCATTCGTATCGCGGACCTTTGCAACTGGTAGCAAGCGATATCGCGATTGCCCGCGCTTTTAGTCAAAGCGTACTTCAGCCTGGGGTTTCCGACATACTCGATAACCTGCTGGTCGACGCCTATGGTTGTCAGTTCTATACCAGCCCGGCCACAGCGCTGCAGGGACAGCCGTGGCGTACGGTGAGCCAACATTATAAAGCCGCGATACCCTGCGGCTTGATCCGACGTGAAGAGGGTCGTAGTTTCCCGGTACTGGCGCCAGCGCATGATCTGGTGATTGGCCGCGACGACAGCCTGGTGCTGCTGGCTAAAGCTGAACGGGATATTGTACTGCTGCCGCCTGACGAGGCTCTGGAGCCCCAGTTACCGGCACCGGACTGGTCTGATTATCCGCCTGCAAAGGCGCAACGGTCAGTGCTACTGCTGGGCTGGAACGGACGGGTGCCGAGATTTGTTGAGCACATTGCGCAAGCGACCTCAGAGCAACTGTCGTTAACCTCAATTTCGACCATGCCAGCCACAGAGCGCGCGCAACAGCTTGAATCCCTGGTTTTGGATTGCCAACTGATAGAAGCGGATTACACACGACCTTCTGTGCTAAGCAAGCAAAGTCTGTCGACCTATGACAGTATTGTGGTGTTTGCCAGTGACCGGCTGGAAAGTGGTGAAGAAGCGGATGCGCGCAGTATTGTTGCGAATCAGCTACTGGACTTACTGCTCGATGACGAACAGCAACGGCCACAGGTGGTGGTTGAACTGACCGACCCGAACAATGCAGTCTATGTTAGTGCGAACAAGTACAAGTTACGCAGTGAAGTGGTGCAGAGCTCAGCGATTATCAGCCACTTATTGGCGCAGCTGGCGGTTTACCCTGAACTGCGAGCCGTGTATGACACCCTGCTAAGCCCGAAAGGGGTTGGTTTGCAGGTGCGGCCTGTGCCGCACAAATGGCTGGGGCAACATTATTTTCGCACCCTGCAGCAAGCGGTAGCCGCCGAAGGGGCTGTTTTGCTCGGGGTTAAACATGCAAAAGAGCGTGCTCAACTGAACCTCGCGCCCGGCTTCAGCGTAGACTGTACAGAGCAGACCAAACTGGTCGTCATGGGCTAGCAAGGTTAGCGCGTTTTTTATCTCAATTGGTTTAGTAGGTGTAATGTGCAATATGCAACCAGGCTAAGTAGTCCGCTTACACTCGTGTTGTTGCCGGTGGTGGTACTGCTGGCTGCATGTTCACGTGACGCTGATGACAGCGACACCACGCAAGCAGCTGAACGGCGCACACCAATTGCGGTGTACGAGGTGTCTCCCCGTGACTTATCACGTCAGGTGCGATTGTCAGCAAGCGTTCGTCCTCGATTTCAGATTGCAATCAACAGCCGTCTGCATGGGTCGCTGGTTGAAGTGCTGGCTGAAGAGGGTGACCGTGTCGAGCAGGGGCAGCTTCTGGCACGCTTCGATGTGCAGGAAGAAAGCGTCGAGTTGCAACGCGCCGAATCGAGTAAAGAAGAAGCCCGCTTAGAGTATCAACGGCTTGAGCAATTACTGGAGTCACGCAATATTAGTGACGCCGAGCTGCAACGGGCACGGGCGGCCTACGAAGTAGCCAGAGCCGAGCAGCAGTTATGGCAGACCCGGGTCGATTTTGGTTCGGTACGGGCACCGCAGAATGCGGTGGTAACGGCCCGCCATATTGAGCCCGGTGAAGTGGCCGAGTCGCAACAACCTCTGTTCGAACTTGGGGTGATGGAAGAACTGGTGTTGTTGCCCGGCATTTCCGAGCGCGATGTTCGCCATTTACGTGTCGGTCAGGTGGTTCCGGTGCAACTGGATGCGTTACCGGAGCGAACCTTCAACGGACGCATTCGGCGCATTTTCCCCATGGCAGATGCGACTACGCGAATGGTTACGATTGAAATAGCGCTGCCCGAGGACAGTTTTGCGCAGGGCGTCCGACCGGGTTACTTAGGCCGCATCCCGATGGTGATTGACGCCCGCCCCGATACTATTGCTGTGCCCGCCGCTGCAGTAGGGGAAGGGGATGACGGTCACTATATCTATGTGGTGGAAGAGGAACGGCTGGTTCGTCGTGAGGTCACCGTCGGCATTACCCGTGGCCAATGGACCGAGATAGAACAAGGGCTGAGTGCGGATGAGCTGGTGCTTGCCAGTAATCCGATTGATATGGCGGAAGGGACCGCTGTACGAATTGTCGGTTACCGGGGGTAGCGCATGCAGCACCCGGACGGACAACCACGCCGTGGTCTCGCCAGTTTAGCTATCCGGCGTCCGATAGGTACCCTGTCAATTGCCTCGGTGATTTTTGTCCTTGGCTTGTTCTTTGTGCAACGCCTGCCAGTCGATCTGCTACCGCATATTGAATACCCGCAAATTACCATCACGGTGAATTACCCCGGGGTGGCACCTGAAGTCATGGAAGAGCAGGTCACTCGTGTCGTTGAGCGTAATATGGCGGCGGCAGAGAACCTGGTGTTGATTGACAGTCGCGCTTCCGAAGGGCGCACCAATGTGAATCTGCACTTTGAGCTAGGCACGAATCTGGACCTCGCGTTGCAGGATGCAGGCCGTTTGCTGGAGCTTGCCAAAACCCAGTTACCCACTGACATTGAGCCGCCTCGGCTGTACAAACGAGATCCGTCTCAAGACCCTGTGTGGCAGGCTGGGTTTAGTTCCAGTGTGCGCAGTGAGGTTGAGGTGGATAATTGGGTGACCAACCAGTTAACACCGCAGTTAAATGCGATTCGTGGGGTCGCCTCTGTGGAAGCAGCCGGCGGTCAGGAACGCGAAATTCAGGTGGTGGTGGATCAGCATCGACTAGCCGCCTTTAACCTCAGCATGAATGATCTTATCGAGCTGTTGGCGGCAGAGAATGTGGATATTGCGTCAGGCTGGATGACCTCAGAAAGCTTTGATGTCATGGCCAAAACCGATGGCATGCTGACCTCGGCCAGTGAAATCGCCAATTTGTTGCTGACAGTACCGGGCACAGACCAGCGTATTCGCCTTAGCGAGGTCGCCGAGGTTTCTGACGGGCATGCTGAACAACGTTTGTTTTCACGCTTAAATGGTGTTCCCGCTGTACAGGTGTCGGTAACGAAATTGCCCCAGGCGAACACAGTTGAAGTGACCGAGGCCGTTCAGCAGGTGATGCAACAGCTGGAGCGTTCAGGGTTCCTGCCCGACGATATTGAGTATCAGGCGGTGGATGACCAGGCCTATTTTATTCGGGGTGCTATTACCAGCGTCGGAACCGCCGCCTTGCTGGGCGGAATACTGGCGATGTTGGTGGTATTTTTGTTCCTCGGTTCATTGCGTAAAAGCTTTGTCGTCGGGCTATCGATTCCGATTGCGATCATGGCCACATTCAGCCTGATGGGGTTAAGTGGATTAACCTTAAATGTGATCAGTTTAGGTGGCCTCGCGTTGGGCGTTGGTTTGTTACTGGATAACGCCATCGTGATGCTGGAAACTATTTTCCGCAAGCTCAAAGAAGGTGCCGCAAGCGGTGAGGAAGCGGCTCACGAAGGGGCTCGCGAGGTCACCTCGGCCATTACCGCGGGCACCTTAACCAACTTAGCGGCGGTCCTGCCGTTTTTACTGATTACTGGCTATGCGGCAATTATCTTTCGTGAGCTTATTCTGACTATTTCATTCGCTATTCTCGCGACGCTGGCGGCAGCATTAACCGTGGTACCTATGCTGGCGGCGCTATTGGTGAAGGTGAAATGGCAAAGTGGACTTGCACAGAGCCGCCTTATTACTGGCTTTGACCGGTTGATTCAGGTGTTAAGCAATGGCTACGCCCGCGCACTGTTGCCATTGCTGCGGATGCCGTACCTCAGTCTGCTGGTGACTGCGTTGGCGCTGTGGGGGATTATCGCTATCGGCAGTAAACTGGGCAATGAGTTTCTGCCTCAGGTTGATGATGGTGGAGTCAGTGTGCGCATGGTCTTACCCAGTGGTACGCCGCCGGGCGAGACAGACGCCGCCGCACGCCAGATAGAGGCGGTGGTAATGGATATGCCCCATGTCGACACTGTATTTTCGCTGGTTGGTGGTCACCTTGGCGGTGGCATTATTAACCCCCGTCCAGGCACCAGTAATATCGGTATCCAGCTAACCTCAGCGTCGCAGCGACCTGACATGACGGCCGGACAATGGGTCAGTGAAGCGCAGCAGCGGCTTGATCAGCTTGACTTACCGGGGGCGCGGATTAGTGTGCGGCCCCCTTCAATTTCGGGTTTGCAGTTTAGCCCGGGCGGAGCGGATTTCTCCCTCACCCTGGTCGGTGATGAGCTGCAGTTGCTGCGCTCGTACGCTCGTGATATCGAGGCTTTGCTGCAAGGTATTCCGGGTTTGGACGGACTGGAAGTAGGCCGTGAAGACCGCAGTCCGTTAATGCGTATCGTGGTCGACCGCGAGCGTGCCGCGGATTTGGGCTTGCGTGTATCCGAAGTCGGAAATGCGGTGCGCAACGCGGTCGAAGGGGCAGTTCCGACGCGGTTTATTGACGGCTCCTATGAGTATGATGTGCGGCTGTTGCTGCCACGCGAGCAAATTTCTGATGAAGAGACCTTGGGTAACATGATTTTGTTTCGCCATCAGGGGGAGCCGATTTTCTTACGTGATGTGGCGTCATTTTCATTAGGCGAAGGGCCCGCCCATATTGAGCGTGAGAATCAGAACCGGGTAGTTCGGGTTAACGGCGATATTAATACCGAAGCCTCGGATGTTGGCACCATTATGGCCGAAGTTGAAAGGCGCATGGCTGACTTCGAGATGCCGGATGAGGTCGCGGTAATTTACTCTGGCCAGTGGGAAACGATTCAGGAAACCAACGCGGAATTACGCACTGTGGTGTTGCTGGCATTGTTTCTGGTTTTTGTGGTGTTGGCGGTGCAGTATGAACGCTTGAGTAATCCTTTGGTTATTCTGACTGCGGCGCCACTGGCCTTGCTCGGCGTGGTGGCGATGCTGGGCGTGACAGGTACTGCAATGTCAGCGCCGGTGTTAATTGGTGTGGTGCTGCTGATAGGGATCGTGGTGAATAATGCGATTCTGCTGGTCGAGTACATTGAAATTGGCCGTCGGCAGCAGAATATGGCGGTTATCGACGCGGTGCAAAGTGCGGCGCGGGTGCGCTTACGACCGATCCTGATGACCACACTGACGACAGTGCTGGGCATGTTGCCGCTGGCTTTAGGTCTGGGTGAAGGGGCCGAAATCATGCATCCGCTTGCGCTTGCGGTGGTCGGCGGCTTGAGCGTTTCAATGCTGTTAACGCTATTTTTGATCCCCGCCTTTTATATGATTGTCAGCGGGTTAAGTGAGCGTTTGGCGAGCTTACTGACAGGGCGTTAGGCTGATCGGATGTGAGACAAAGCAACAGACAAAAAAAGGTCGGCAAATGCCGACCTTTTTCGTCAAAGATTCTGTGACTCCTTAGATAGGAGTGACGTTCTCAGCTTGAGGACCTTTTTGACCCTGGGTAACTGTGAAAGAAACTTTTTGGCCTTCGGCCAGTGAACGGAACCCGTCCGCATTGATCGCACTGAAGTGTACGAATACGTCTGGACCGTCTTCGCGCTCAAGGAAACCAAAACCTTTAGACTCGTTGAACCATTTAACGGTACCAGTAATTACGTCAGACATAATGTATCCTGAAATTTAACATATTAATTGCGTAGCCTTGCGGCTGATTTAGCTGGAAGCAGCTAGGACTTATTTAGAACCGGACGAGAATCTTCTGAAGGGAAATCGTACGTGTTTATAAATTCGAGCTGGTATTCAAGCTATTCTCAGTATACATCCGATAGGGCACTGGTCAAATTAAATAGCCTATTATTTCAGCACTATCGCGTAGGTTATGGCGTAAAATAACGAACCTTTACAAGAGGTGATACCGGACCAACACTGCTTTATACTAAACGCCTGTTATCAGTGCATTTACCCAGCTAGGGAGTTTCATCATTATGCCCGGATTACGCCGTGCTACCAATCAGGCTGAATTAATTGGCAACACCGATTTACTGCGAATTTCATCATTATCTGAATTATCCGGCAGTGATATTTTCGTCAAGTGTGAGTATCAGAACCCGGGTGGTTCAATCAAAGATCGGGCGGCGTTGCAGATGGTGCAGGACGCTCTGGCGCGAGGTGAACTGAAACCCGGAATGACCATTGTTGAGGGCACAGCGGGAAACACAGGTATTGGCCTGGCGGTGGTAGCCAAGTCGCTGGGACTCAACTTGCTGGTGGTGATGCCAAATGATCAGGCCGCTGAGAAAACCCGTATGATCGAATTGCACGGGGCCAAACTGATGGCGGTCGACCCGGTACCATTTAAAAACGACAACCACTTTTACCACACAGCGCGTCGTCTGGCCGAAGAGAACCCGGACTATTGGTGGGCGAACCAGTTTGAGAACACCAGTAATATGCGCGCCCACTATTTGAATACTGGCCCTGAAATCTGGCAGCAGATGGAAGGTAAGCTGGATATTCTGGTTTCCGTGTCGGGAACCGGCGGCACTATAGCTGGCAACTCGCGTTACCTCAAAGAGCGCAACCCGCAACTGGAAGTCTGGCTGGCTGATCCGGACGGCTCAGGCAGCTATAACTTCCTCAAAACCGGCGAATACAAAGCCGAAGGCGGCTCAATGACGGAAGGCATTGGGATCATGCGTCGGGTTGAGAACTTTCGTCAGGCAGAAATCGATTATGCACTGAATCTACCGGATCAAGATTTGGTCAGCATCGCTAATTATGTGCGCGAAGAGGATGGTATTGTCCTTGGAAGCAGCTCAGCGCTGAACGTGGCAGCGGCTTACTTCGCTGCACTGCAGCGACCGTCTGGCCAGCGCATTGTCACCTTTTCCTGCGACCTTGGTGAGCGCTCCGGTTCAAAACTGTATAACCCCGATTATCTGGTCAGTCGTGAGTTGAACCCTAACGCTGAGCCAATAGCCAGTTTAACTGAGCGCTACCGGCAGGGCGGTGAGCGGGTATTAAAAGTTAAGCGCAACTATAAAAATTAGATAAACCGTTCTAAAAAACCAATAAGAACAGATGGTTTTTTGATGGAATTTAGTTAAATACCATATAAGCTATAAAATCAGGATTGGTTTGTTTATTCTATGTTGCATTTAGGGGCTGAAGAGCCCTTATATGCCATATTAAATGTTGATTCCTTATTCAGATCCTGCTGAAACACCTGGTTTTATTGGTTTGTAATATAAATCCAACCTATTTCATTCATTTCTCCGCTCTATTGCTCATAATGGTACTCTTATGCCTTTAAGGTAATCAGGGTAAACAGTAACGTTATGCAAGCAACGACCAGCTCCTCTGCTCAACTGAATGACGACAGCGTTTTTGTGTTCTCTCTTAACGTTAAAGGCTCTGTACGGACTGCCTTGCCGTCGTTTCAGACCCTTATGGGGAGCGACCAGACTCAGTTAAAATCACGCCACCTGCACGATTTAATTGATGCAGCGCCACAGGCTGTGTTGAATGAAATAGCCAATGCGCTGGAGAGCGACCTTCCATGGCGTGGGGTGCTGTGCTTCAAAACACGGGCCTGGGGCAATGTCTGGCTGGATGTTTTTGCCCGGCCAACCTACCGCGCTGGCAAGCGCAACGGGAGTCAGTGGTTACTGACCAAAGCCACGCCAGAATTGGCGCAACGTGCCAGCCAGCTGTACCGTAAGAAGAATCCGGCGCAACTGTTCAACTGGCAAGGTTACAGCGCGCTGGCGTTAGTGCTGTTAGCTGTGCTTATTACCAGCAGTGTTGGTCCGTGGTGGCTTGGCGTGGTGCCATTATTATGTTCTGCCATTATGCTAATGCTGTTAAGGCCGCATGCCCATGTGCGCAAAGTTATGGCTGAGCTGGATGGGCGGCACAATGTGATTCAGCGCCAGGTATTTGCCGGCCAGGATCTGGCGGGCTCATTAATATATGAGATCGCGTTACGTGACAGCTCGATCATGGCCATCACTTCCCGTCTGGAATACGGTACGGAAGATCTTGCGTCGACCATGAACTCGACCCGTCAGCGCTCCGAGAAAATCCTTGATAAGACTCAGTTCAGCGTCGACTCCGTGACTCAAATAGCAACCGCGATGGAAGAGATGTCGACCACGGTGCAGGATATTGCCAGTAACGCATCGGATTCGGCCCGGGTATGTGAAGAAACCACCAGCAATATAGACCGCAGCGCGGCCATTATCGCCAATACCGCGACTCGCATGAATGAGCTGGTTGACCGAGTGTCCAGTGCGGCTGATGAAACTGCCACCCTGGTAGGGCATTCCGAGCAGGTCCGTGCGGTAAGTCAGCAAATCGATGCGATTGCCGAGCAAACCAACCTGCTGGCGCTGAACGCTGCTATTGAAGCGGCCCGCGCCGGTGAGTCAGGACGTGGTTTCGCGGTGGTTGCGGATGAAGTGCGTAATCTGTCTCAACGTACTCAGCATGCGGTGAATGAAATTGAAAATACCATTTCGTCGATGAGTAACGCCATGCAGCGATGGGAGCAGGAAATGCACTCGCAGCGTGAAATGGCGACTGAATGTGGTGAGTTAAGTCGCGAATCTGAAAAGCATATGACCAGCATTACTGGCGACGTGCGGGCAATTAATGACCGCATGATTCAGATCGCAACGGCAGCTGAAGAGCATAGTTCTGCAGTGGGCGAAGTACAGAGCAGTGTGCAACAAATTAATGATGCCTCACAGGATACCCACCAGCTAGCGATTGAGTCGGCCAGTGACGTGGAAAGTGTCGGCAAACGTATCCAGGAATTCCGTTCGCTGGTGGAAGCTTTCGAAGAAGATGATTAACAGAGCCTGACTAACGCCTAGTTCCAGCTGAGCTGCATTTTATAGCCGTCAGTACCATCTGAGTAGTAGCCGGGCAGTATATCGGTCACTTCAAAGCCCAACTGGCGGTACAGAGCAAGCCCAGCCTGGTTGTCGCATTTGACCTCAAGGCGCATCCCCTCCGCCTGAGGTTTTGCCTGCTCAAGCAAATAGCAAAGTAATGTCTTACCCAGCCCCAGGCCGCGCGCCTGGGTACTGATAGCCATCGAATACAGCCGCCAGTAGTGACTGCCCCGACGGGTAAGGATAATGGCATAGCCGACAAGCTCGCCGGCGTTGCTGCCATGGGCAGGTTCAATCACATAGACCTGAGCGCTGGGACTGCGCAGCAAATGAGCAAAGCTGCGTCGACCCAGCTGATCATAGCTGAAGGTGGCTGACTCAAGGGCACAGAGTGCGTTCAGATCAGTTGGCTGTGCCTGGCGAACTCTGTGTTCAGCGGCCATCAATGCTCCAGACGGCGCACGAAGTCGGCCATGATGATGCGATACAGCTCATCACTAAGGTGCAGGTCTTCGACCCCATGATCGATAGAGGGGTTGTCATTGACCTCGATGATAACCGGGCCACCCGGGGCTTCTTTCATGTCGACCCCATAGAGTCCGTCACCAATCAGGCGGGTCGCCTGCAATGCGACTTTAATCACTTCTTTAGGCACCTGATGCACGCCCATGCACTCAAAATCGCCGCTACGATGGCGCGAGCTTTCTGCATGGTTGTATATTTGCCAGTGATTGCGTGCCATGTAGTACTTACAGGCATAGACGGCCCGGTTATTGAGGACCCCAATGCGCCAGTCGAAGTCTGTGCGCATGAATTCCTGTGCCAGCAAAATGGTCGATTTTTCAAATAACCGATTTGCGGTGGCACGCAGTTCGTCTTCGTTACTGGCCTTTTCCACCCCAATCGAGAATGCGCCGTCTGGAATTTTTAGCACCACCGGGTAGCCAAGTTTGTCGCCAATTGCGGCATAGTCCAGATTGTCGCCGTCGATAAGTAACTCGGAACGGGGCATCGGCACTTTATTCTTTTCCAGCAACTCATGTAAAAAGACTTTATTGGCGCATTTTAAAATTGCTTGCGGTGAGTCAATGACCACCAGCCCGTTGGCCTGCGCTTTTTTGGCAAAGCGATAGGTATGGTGATTTATACGGGTGGTTTCGCGAATAAAAAGAGCGTCAAATTCAAGCAGGCGGCTGTAGTCATCGGCCGTGATCAGCTCAGCGTCCATGTCATTGTAGCGTGCGGCCTGAATAAATTTTTGCAGCGCCTTTTTATCACTGGTCGGAATTTTTTCATCCGGATCATGCAAAATCGCCAGATCGTAGCGGTACTCTTTGCGCGCACGGGCTTTGCGCCAGACCCGCTTGTTGAACGCGTCCAGTGCATTGGCAAATAAAGTCTGCTGCTCGTCGTTAAGCTCGTTCAACGGTCGGTTGCTAAGCTTCTCGATCGTCCAATTCTGCCCGTTACGGATAAAGGTCGCTTGCAATGTCGGGCATGGATAGGCTTCAAATAAATGGCGTGCCAGCTCAGTTAACTCGCTGGACTCTGTTTGTCCGAAACAAATCAGAATGCTGGCGCGCTCGGCGTTGCTCATGCTATCTGTGACATAGCGGTTCAACTGGCGGCTCATGTCCCGTAAAAACAGCTGGTAGTGATCCAGGTTAGCCAGGTCGTTCATTACGCCTGCCGACGGCAGTGCACGCTGACCTCGCGCTTCGGCAAGCAGGCTGACATAGTAGCCGGTCGAAAGATAAGACAAATCGGCACATAAATTAATAATAGTACCGCGATGTCGCGCGCCCGCCTGTTGCATATATTCACGGGCACTCATAACCGATTGGCTCGGGTGGTAGGGCTGCCAGTCGGCCAGGTCATCAACGATGATCAACGCTGTATTACGCATGTTACTCCAAAAAAATGAACCCACAATTTCAGCTTAAAACCAGGCCAGGTATGAAGTCTGTCAACGAACTGAACTTTAGATTAAGCTAATTCGTATTAAGCGGACTTAATGGCCAGGATTGTCGTTTATAATGGCGCAAATTTTGTAGAAAGGAAAACAGAATATGAAGTACAACGGGCGGTCTGACTTTAAACATGGTGAACGCGCGAAAATTGGCGTGCTGATTACTAACCTGGGCACACCTGAAGCACCAACCAAGTCGGCGTTACGACGCTATCTGGGCCAGTTCCTGTCCGACCCGCGGGTGGTTGAAGTACCGCGTTTGCTGTGGAAAGTTATTTTACACGGGGTGATTTTGCGTATTCGCCCAGCCCGTTCCGCAAAAGCCTATCAGACTGTATGGACTGACAAAGGCTCGCCACTGATGTTTCACACTCAGGCACAGCGCGACGCCTTAGCGGTCAAGCTGGCGGACGAGTTCGGAGATGGCGTCGAAGTCGCCTTCGCCATGCGTTATGGGCAGCCGTCTATTCATAATGCCATTGAAGGGCTAATGCAGGCCGGTGTACGTAAATTGGTGGTGCTGCCTTTGTATCCGCAGTATTCAGGGTCCACCTCGGCGTCTACCTTTGATGACATTGCGGCGGACTTTACCCGGCGTCGCTGGTTACCGGATTTTCGTTTTATCAGCCATTACCCGGATTACCCGCCGTACATTGCCGCTGTCGCCGAGAAAATTAAGGCACATTGGGCCGAACACGGACGCACCGACAAGCTGCTGTTTTCCTACCATGGCGTGCCCAAACGTTACCTGCTTGAGGGCGACCCGTACCATTGTGAATGTTATAAAACCACGCGGCTGGTGGCAGAATACTTAGATTTGGGCGAAGATGAGTACATGACAACCTTCCAGTCGCGCTTTGGCCGCGAGGAATGGTTGCAGCCTTATACCGATGAAACGTTAAAGGCGTTGCCTGCTAAAGGCGTCAAGTCGGTGCAGATGGTTTGCCCGGGTTTTTCTTCTGATTGCCTTGAAACTATTGAGGAAATTGGTGAGGAGAACCGTGAGTACTTTATCGAAGCCGGCGGCGAAACCTATCAGTACATTGAATGTCTCAATGCCGACAGTGCGCACATCGATATGATGGCGCAGTTGGTATTGGATAATACACAGGGATGGCAGCCTCAGGATCTTGCGCTGACAACACAAACCGCGCAGCGGGCCAAAGAGCTTGGGGCAGCTGACTAACCAACCATTACTTTAACGAGGGTATTCTATGTTAGGAATGCTTGCCCGTTTGCTCAAAGCGCTGAACTCGGAGTCGGGGCCCTGGGCAATCGCCTGGGCCTTTGTCCTTGGCATGATCATGGGGCTGACGCCGCTGTTTAGTCTGCATAATTTAGTGATTCTATTTCTTGCCATGTCGCTGCGGGTTAATTTCAGCGGCTTCCTGCTGGCCTGGATTTTCTTTTCCGGTGTGGCCTATTTGTTTGACCCGGTCGCGGACTGGATTGGTGAGGCCTTACTTCAGGCCGATGCCTTGCAAGGGCTTTGGGTCAGCCTGTATGACAACCCGCTGGCGCGGCTGCTGCAATTTAACCACACCATCACCTTAGGCTCGCTGGTTTTTGCATTGGCGTTTGCACCAGTCTGGTTGTTTATCAGTTATTACCTGATTATTAATTACCGCCAGCGGGTCCAGGCATGGTTTGTGAAACTGAGAGTGGTGCAGGGGCTGAAAGGCTCTAAATTCTGGAGTGTGTATCAGCGTGTTAACGGACTACGAGGAGGCTAACCATGAATAAATATATTCGTTGGCAGGGCCTGCTGACATTCGTTGGATTTTTTGCTGTTCTATTTCTGCTGGTGTATTTATTTGCGGCACCGCTGATGCGTTGGGGCCTGACCACCGGCCTGACCCGAGTAAACGGGGCTGAAGTCAATATTGATAAACTTGATTTACGCTGGTCACCTTTCGCGCTGGAGCTGCAAAAGGTTCAGTTTACAGACCCTGAAACGCCTGAGCTAAACCGCTTTCAGGCTGATCGCGTCGCCTTTGAAATGCAGCTGTTGCAAGCGATGATTGGGCGTATCTATATCGATGAGCTAAATGCTGATGGCATTGTGATGGGGGTTGAGCGCGAGAGCCGGGGTAAAGTTCGCGCCGATTATATTGCTGAGCGGGAAGCTGAGGGTGACACACCGACCTGGGGCGAGCGCTTCGCCGAGCTTGGCTTTGAATTTCCGGACGTCGATGAGTTACTTGAGCGCAGTGAAATTCGCACCCCTGAGGTTATTGAAACTACCTCAACCCGCAGCCGCGAAAGCCGTGACAATGTTGAGGGTAGTCGTGACCAGCTGCCGGATAGCGAGCGCATAGAGAGCTATGAAGAACGGTTAGATGCACTGCGTGAAGCACGGCCGCGCTCGATAGAAGAGTTCGAAGAATTGCGTCAGACCTTGAGTGAACTGCGTGATGACATGCGTACGGATCGTGATGCGGTACGCGAGTTTAAAAACTCAGTCGAAAGTGCGTACCAGCAGGTTAGTGAAGACGTCCAGCGTTTGCGTGATGCGCCTTCGGCAGATATTGACCGGGTCCGCAGACTGATAGCGATGGATGATGAAGCTATTAGTGATATGGCTGGCATTTTATTCGGGCCGCAGGTGCAGCGCTGGACCGATTATGCACTGGTCGCTTATGACTTTGTCGCGCCTATGCTACAACGTGAAGCGGAAGATAAGCCTACTCGCTGGGAAGGGCGCCATATTGATTTCGACCGTGGTAACCGGCCGGTATTTTTGATTGCACTGGCTACGACCTCGATGCGTATCGGCGAAGTTGACCTGGCGCTGCGCTGGGACAATATTACCTGGCAGCATGAGCGTATCGGCAGCCCGACCACCTATCGTCTTGAGCTTAGTGAAAGCCCTTACTGGCAGAGTCTGAATGCAGACGGTAACTTTTTTATTAATGAAGCCATCGAATTCAGCGGTCAGCAACAATGGGCGCTGCAAGGTGCTCAGTTGTCGGCGCAAACGCTGCTTGAGCAGCGTGATATTCGCATTGATATGGCCGAGGCGATGATTAATAGCCGGGGTGATATCCGCATTGAGAACGGTCGCTTTAGTGGTGGTGGCAACGCTGACCTAAGTGCGGTTGACCTGAGCACAGAAGGAGAGCGCAGCTGGACCGCGATGCTTGGCAGTGCGTTACAGCAAATCAATGCCTTTGATCTCGATATTGGCCTTGAAGGGCGCATTGGTTCACCGCGACTGCGGATTGATTCTGACCTTGATAACCAGTTGTCATCCGCCTTATCAGGCGTTGTTCAGGAGTATGCCAGTAGTCAGTTGGCTGATGTACAGGCCCGCTTACAGGGCCAGGTGGACGAAGCATTAGGCGATATTCAACCGCGTCTGGAGCAGATCCAGCAACTGCGTAGCCTGGCTGAAGAGCGCGAAAGCACCCTTCAGGGCATGCTTGATGAAGAGCTGGATAATTTGCGTGACAGCGCCCGGGACGAATTAGAAAACCGTTTGCGCGACGTAATCCGGGGTCGACTCGGGGGCGGTTAAGCAGAGTTGTATATGGCAGAACCCATCGCCTGGTAGAGCAGGCGATGGGTTTTTTATTACTCTGAACGCTGCCGCTTCTCGGCGAGAAAGGTTTTTAGCCGATCCGCCTGAGTCGCAATAGAGACCAGACCGTCTAAATGCCCCCAATCTCCTTCGATTTCGACATACTGACTCTCTTTGCCAAGTCGCAGCAGGCTTTCATGGGCGTGCCGGGCCATACTCGGATGTAGCAACAAATCATTCTTCGCTGGCATAAACAGAGCAGAGGCTTGCAGCCTGGCTAACCCCTGATCCAGGTTGTCCTGCATACCCGCGATAAATAACTGATTCGCCCGTATCAGGTAAAGAATATGGTTGGCGTCGGCGTAACGGGCGCGCTCAGAAGCTCGCTGCCGCAGCCATTCTACCTGTGGGTGAACGGCAAGGGGATCCTCCAACGCGGCGGTGTCGAGAGTATTAAAATCACTGAACATCGCGTTGATTGCCCGAGGGTGCATAGCCTGTAAGCTGATTTGCATAATGCTTTGGCGGAGTCCTGCCTGCGGACCGACGCTGGTAGTCTCGTCGTCATTTCTTTGGCTATAGTAGTTGCCCTGATCCCAGTTGGGGTCGTTAAGAATAGGCTCGGCCCATTGTTGCAATGACAATAGCGTCCAGGGATCGGTTTGCGCCATACCAATCACAGACACCATACGGTCCACTTTATCCGGATAAGCGACAGCCCATTCAAGTGCCTGCAACGAGCCCATGGACGCTCCGATCACGGCATGTAAGCGTTCAATCCCGAGGCTTTCTAACACCTCTTTTTGTACATTGACGAAATCGCGGATAGTGACAACCGGGAATTCAAGTGCATAAGCCTGACCTGTATTCGGGTTAATACTGGCGGGACCTGTGGTGGTCACATAGGGGTTATGCGGCTCTTGATTGACCAGCGTGTCGATGCTGATAACAAAGTATTTGTCGGTATCGATTGCCTTACCGGGGCCGACGATGGCGTCCCAATAGCCAAGTGCGCCGCCGTCTTCATAGCGGCCCGCGACATGGCTGGAGCCGGAGAAAAAGTGGGTAATGAGAATGGCGTTATCGGCCTCTTCGTTGAGTTCACCATAGCTTTGCCAGCCGACTTCGAACTGATCGATTTGTTGCCCGTTAAAAAAAGTAAATGCACCGCCCTGATAAACCTGTTTGCTCACCAGTTGGTCGTTCGCTATGGCGGACAGGGAGAGTGCGCTGACCAGGCACAACGCGCTGATAACGGAGTTGATTAGTTTCATAACGATTCCTTATTCGGCAGCTCAGACTTGCTGGCGGCAGGCATTAAATAATCGGCGTACTGATCGCGCAGCACGTTCTTGGTTAGTTTACCGGTGCCGGTGTGAGGCAGACTCTCGACGAAGACAATGTCATCCGGCGTCCACCATTTGGCGATCTTCCCTTCGAGAAACTTATAGATCGCGGCTTTGTTGTCGCTTTCGCCGGGATTTAGCACCGTTAGTAGCAAAGGACGCTCATCCCACTTCGGATGACGAACGCCAATGACACAGCATTCGTTGACCGCAGGATGTTGCGAGACGATGTCCTCAATTTCCAACGAACTAATCCATTCGCCACCACTTTTGATCACGTCTTTCTTGCGGTCGACCACTCGCATGTAGCCATTGGCTGCGATCACTGCGATATCACCGGTCGCTAGCCAGCCATTCGGGAAGCTGCTGAGATCGCTTTGTTTATAGTACTGACTGCAGATCCAGGGCCCCCGTACTCTAAGTTCGCCGCGGGTTTCACCGTCATGGGGCAGCGCACGGTCGTTGCTGTCAAAGATTTCCATCTCGACCCCAAATACGGCACGTCCAGCGGTGGTTTGAATCTGATACCTGTGGGCATCGGGTAACCTCAGAATTTCCGCCGTGGGCGGCGCTGAGGTTGCCAGCGGACCCGTTTCGGTCATGCCCCAGATAGGTTGCCAGTAGACGTTGTAACGGGTGTCAAAGGTTTTCACCAGGCCCATCGGCGAGGCCGCACCTCCGACACAGACCCGCTGCAAGGGAACATCGGTAATCGCCTGTTCCGCCAGGTAGTTATGCAGGGTAAGCCAGATCGTGGGAACCCCGAGACCAATGCTAACCCGGTAGTCGCGGATTAATTGCCAGACGGATTCACCGTCCATGCCATTGCCCGGTAGCACCAGTGCGCAACCGGCCAGCGGCGCAGCATAAGGGGCACCCCAGGCACCAGCATGGTACATAGCGACCATTGGCATCAGTACACTGTCCTGACGCAGCCCCAAAAGTGCCTCCGAGGCGGTAGCCTGCGCATGTAAAACCATCGCCCGGTGTGAATAGAGCACACCCTTGGGGTGGCCGGTCGTGCCGGATGTGTAACACAGCAAGGCTCCGAGGTTTTCATCCAGCATGGGCCAGTCGTAGTCGGTGGGCATTTTCGCTAGTAGTTGCTCGTAGCATTGAGTGGGTAAGACGGTAGCTGGCATGTGCTCATCGTCGGTTAGTACGATCACGCCTTTGATTTTTGGCAGTCGACTGAAAATGGGTTCCAGCAACGGCAGAAAATCGAGGTCTACAAAAATGTAGGTGTCTTCTGCATGATTGATAATGTATTCAATCTGCTCGCTGAATAGCCTTGGATTGACGGTGTGAAGGACCGCACCAATGCCGCTGACGGCGTAATAAAGCTCAAGGTGACGATGGGTATTCCAGGCCATGCTGGCAATGCAGTCGCCGGGTTCAATGTGCAACCGGGTCAATGCGTGGGCCAGTTGGGCGCTGCGCTGCAGTGTCTGCTCGTAGTTGGTATGGTGAATCTCACCTTCCACAGTCCGGCTTATAATGCGCTGCTGTGGATGGTTGCGCGCAGCATGGCGCAGCAGGTCGATGATCCGTAAGGGGGTGCGCATCATATTCGCGGAGATCCCCTGGCTGGATGACAATGAAGGTTCAAACGATTGCATGAGAGCCCCTTAGAATAGATTGAACAGTGCAATAGCCAGCGCCAGACCGATCACCGGCACCACGACGGTCACCGCAGCAACCGGACCATAGGCGGCGCTGTGGGTTTCGTTGCAGATGGCGCGAATGGTGGTGACCACGTAACCATTGTGCGGCAGGGAGTCGAGCGCACCTGAGGATATCGAGACAATCCGGTGCAGTTCGTCAGGGTGCACGCCGGCATCCAGATAATGGGGACCGATTTCCGGCAGGGCGATTGCCTGTCCACCGGATGCACTGCCGGTTAACCCGGCAATAACGCTCACCGCGATGGCCGCGCCAACCAGTTCATTGCCCGGAATTGCAGTCATTGCTATAACCGCCGCCTCAAACCCCGGTGTCACCTTAGCCACCGAACCAAAACCGACTACTGCAGCGGTGTTACCGATTGCAATCAAGGCCCCTGTGGTAGCGTCGCTCATGGCATTTTGAATATTGTTAAAATAGCGCCAGTTAATCAAAGTCAGGCTCAGAACACCGCCTAATAAGGCAACGATAAGCGCCATTTGCTGCAGCCGTTCGTGAAAAAAGAATGACAGTGCAAGCACCACTAAAAGTGGAATAAGACCAGTAATCGGGTGTGGACGTCGACGGTCAGCTACCTCAGGATCGCTGGCCCGCGACTGAAAATGCTCACCGCGGGAAATCGCCGCCAGAATCATGTGGCGCAACCACCAGTACCCGATAATAGCCATAAATACAGCCACCACCAGACTCACCTCCCAGGCTGCGTACGGCGAGGTGCCAAGGTAGGCAATCGGAATCCAGTTCTGGATCTCCGGTGAACCCGCTGAGGTCATGGTGAAGGTGACTGAGCCAAACGCCAGCGCGGCAGGAATAAAACGGCGGGGCAGATTGGCGTCCTTAAATAGAGACAATGCCATCGGGTAAACGGAAAATGCGACGATAAACACGCTGACGCCACCGTAGGTTAAAATGGCACAGGCGAGGACCACTGCAAGCACCGCGTTTTTCATTCCGATACGCCCAACAATCCACTCTGCAACGCTGTCGGCGGCACCAGTGTCTTCCATGAATTTACCAAACATAGAGCCGAGTAAAAACATAAAGAACCAGGCGGCAACAAAGCCCGCGAAACCATCCATATAGTTTTCTACGAAGTTTATCTCACCGAGAAAAACCGGAATACCGCTGGTCAGGGCGACAAGCAGCGCACACAGTGGTGCACTTATGAAGAGGTTCCACCCCCTCAGTGTCATTACAATGAGCAGCACCAGGCCGCCAACCAATCCTATGATACTTAACATGCGTTACCTCAAACTAGTGATTAACAGTCCTGCCATGACGTTAAGAGCACCTGCCGCTATTGTGCGTCAGGTTCGGATAATGCCCCATAGTACTATGGTACAGATCACAAATTGCCAACATTCGGTTAAAGTCTATCCGCCATGACATAAGAATGAGTACCAGAACACAGAATCTGGATATCTAATAATTAGAGGAAACACTCATGAATAAGCAGACATTTAATCGCTCTCTGATTGCATTAACCGTTGCATCGGTTACTAGTGGGATCAGTATGTCGGTGTCAGCGCAGGACCAGGCGGACGCTGAGGACGAACAGGGGTTGGAACGGATTCAGGTGACCGCGCGACGTTCGGTTGAGAACCTGCAGGAAGTGCCTGTGGCGGTGACCTCGTTTAGTGCAGCAGATATGGATCAGGTTGGGTTAGGCGACATTACTGAACTGCAGCAACGCTTACCGAATACCACGCTGCAGGTAAGTCGGGGCACCAACTCGACGTTGACCGCCTACATCCGCGGCATTGGTCAGCAGGACCCGTTGTGGGGCTTCGAACCAGGGGTAGGTATTTACATCGATGATGTCTACATTGCCCGGCCACAGGGGGCGGTGCTTGAAGTCTTTGATGTAGAACGGGTCGAGGTACTACGGGGCCCTCAGGGGACCTTGTACGGTAAAAACACCATCGGTGGTGCGATGAAATATGTTACCCGCGATTTAACCGGTGATACTGAAGGGCATATTCAGGGCACCGTCGGGAGCTATAATCAGCGCGACCTAAAACTGAGCGGCCAAACGGCACTGACTGATAACTTCTATGTGGGTGGCGCTTTTGCCACCCTGAACCGCGATGGCTTTGGTGAATTCCGCAACACCGGTGATGAAAACTACAACAAAGAACTTATGACGGGTCGTATTAGTGCCCTGTGGAACGCCAGCGACCGGATCCAGCTGCGTTTTTCGGCTGACCGCACCGATGACCATTCTAATTCGCGTGGTGGCTACCGGCTGACGCCGAGCCAGGTCAGTGAGCAACAGCCGTATGACAGTGTGTTTGATTCCGATACCGCGTTGCCCGTGCGCAACCGTGTCCGCACCGAAGGCGCGTCAGTGACTGTTGACTGGGAACTCAATAACGACTGGATGTTCAAGTCAGTTACCGCCTACCGTGAAGGGTATACTAATACCAACATCGACTTTGACTCGACGCCAAATCCGGCACTGTTGGTTCCGGCTATTTATGAGGATGACCAGTTTACGCAGGAGCTTCAGTTAAATTACAGCAGTATCGATTTCAACTTCGTTGGCGGGCTCTATTTTTATGAAGGTGAGGCCTGTGGGGTGTTTGGAACTATTCTTGGACTGGCTGGTGTGACTGTGGAAAACGGTGGCTGTGTGGATACCTCAAGCCAGGCCATTTTTGGTCAGGGTACCTATGATTTAACCAGTCAGTGGTCGATTACTTTGGGTGGCCGTTATACTCAGGATGACAAAACCGCCGATGTATTTAGAGCAACCTATCTGGGAATGAAGTTCCTCGACGATGAAGCAGAGCCTTTCGCCGTAAACTCGAACTTTGAGACAGAGGCCGACTGGAGTCGCTTTTCACCCCACGCCAGCGTTCGTTATCGGGCAAATTCAAACCTGATGTATTACGCAAGTTACAGCAATGGCTTTAAGTCTGGCGGTGTTGATATGCGCGCAGATGCTAGCCTGAACCCGGATGCGAGTGAGCCATATGACCCGGAAATTGTTGACACCTATGAAGCTGGTATAAAGGCAGAATTCTGGAACCGTAGAATGCGCATGAATGCGGCCGTTTTCTACAGTGACTATCAGGATATGCAGGTGACCGTTCAGCGTGCTGTTGAGAACGGTGTCGCTTCGCAGGTTCTGAATGCTGCCGATGCAACGGTGCAGGGTTTTGAAATTGAAAGTATTTTTGCCCTGACTGACTTGTTGTCAGTTAATGCCACCATAGGTTTCGTCGACGCCAGCTTTGATGAGGTAGCCTTCTTTAATCCGCAGACTCAGCAGGTTGATGACGTTTCTGACCTTTGGTCATTTGCAAATACACCGGAGTGGAGTGCTAACTTGGGAATCACTCATGAGTTCCCAAGCCAGTATGGTGATTTTGTCTGGTCAGGGAACCTCGCGTACCGCAGCGATACGCAAATCTTTGAGGTTCCATCGTTACTGGATATGGATGCCTACACCCTGGCGAATACCAGCGTGGTCTGGTACTCCAATGACGGGCGCTGGAATGCAGGGTTACATATCAAGAACCTGTTTGATAAAGAGTATCGCTTAGCAGGCTACAATTTCGCAGCACCACGCGATGATCAGGGCAATGTTATAGGCCCGGGCCTGGGTGGTGAAGATACTATCGTTGGTTATTACGGTGAACCGAGAACTGTGTCGCTCTCTGTGGGCTATCGCTTTTAAGTCGGATAATTAAAAGCCAGCTCTCAGCTGTTGCCACCGGCTCGGGAAACCGTTCCGGTGGCTTTTTTTACGCTGCTTGTTTTAAAGTCCTTTTTTGCCAGCAATGCCGTTACACTAGAAAATAAAGGTTGAGGAGACTACGTATGACCAATCAGGCTAAAGCAGTTATCGCAGATGACCATCCGTTGTTCCGTGCCGCTTTGCACCAGGCGTTATCGGCAAGCCTTGGCGATGCTATTGAAGAAGTGTCGAGTTACGCCAGCCTGCGTGATTATTTGCAAAGCACACCACGCGCAGACCAGGTAGAACTGATATTTCTAGATCTAAATATGCCCGGGAATCAAGGGCTGACGGGGCTCGGCGCGCTGCGTAACGCATACCCTGGTATTCTGGTGGTGGTAGTGTCGGCCAACGAACAGCTTGACGTTATTCGTCGTGCGTTGGACCTTGGAGCCAGCGCCTATATTCCAAAGTCAGTGCCGCTGGAGGCACTTAACGAGGCAGTCGGGCAAGTGTTAGCAGGCGAAACCTGGGTCCCGCAAGCGATTCGCCGCGAGCTTCAGGCGCAGCCGCAGAATACAGCGAAGAGTATAGCCGAGCAGGCATTTGCAGCGCAGCTTGAACAACTGACTCCGCAACAGTTCAAAGTGCTGCAATGCATTGCGGACGGGCTGCTCAATAAACAAATTGCCTACCAGCTGAATGTTCAGGAGACCACCATAAAACAGCATGTGTCGGCGATTCTGCGCAAGTTTGCAGTCAACAACCGGACGCAGGCAGGTATATTGTTCCGCCAGATGTTACGGGTAGAAGACGACACGGCGGTGACCGAGCTTTGAAATTCAAGCTTTGAACTTCAAGCTTTGTTAAGTAAGCGTTTGAGCAGTCGTTTGAGGGCGGCGGTCTTTACCGGTTTGGGAATGAATAACGCATCTGCATCCGCTGCTGCCTGACGAATAGACTCACTGTCATCAGCAGAATTGAGAATTGCCGCCAATGGGCTTTTATATCTCGTCCGAACCGCATCAATCATCTCGACACCGGTGGTATTGTTATCTAAATGGTAGTCGACCACCATCACATCCGGTGCCTGCTGCAACTGATCTAACTGGCTGATATCGCTTAGCCGGGTAACCTTAGCGCCCCACTCTTCAAGTATGCCTGCCAGGGCGCTCAGTACCTGGGGGTCATTATCGACTGCAAGCACATGACGATGCAGAAGGAAGGCATCAACACCGGGAACGGAACTGATGACTGGCGCAGGAGCTGGTTCTTTCTGGTATCCCTGAAGGGGCACGCTCAGGTTAAAACAGGTCCCTTTTCCGGGTTGGGACTGAATACTGATAGGCAGACCGAGCAAGCGTGCAATTCGTTCCACGATGGCCAGGCCGAGACCTAACCCTGGGTTATCCCCTCGACTTTCGAGTTGCTGAAACTCGTCAAATATCAGGTGTAACTTGTCTTCTGCGATACCAATTCCAGTATCAAGGACCTGAATATCTATATAGGCACCACGACGGCGTACCCCGCATACCACCTTGCCATGGTCGGTGTAACGTATCGCGTTGGAGAGTAAATTCTGCAATATTCGCTGGAGCAGTTTGCGGTCGCTTCGAACCACCGCACTGGTGGCCTGGAATTGTAATGAGAGTCCTTGATCCTGAGCCACCACGCTAAATGCATTGTCTAGATTATGAAAAATTTCCTGCAAGGGGACTTCGGTTATTTGTGCCTGCATTGAGCGCGAGTCAAGTTTAGTGATCTCAAGCAGCATGCTAAGGAGTTCTTCAGCATTGTGCAGCGAAAGCTGGACCTGCCTGACGATACTGGCATTGTCTCCCTGTAACCGCTGCAACAGCATGTCACACAGTAGGGTTGCGGCATTGAACGGTTGCATTAGATCGTGGCTGGCGGCCGCAAAGAAACGGGTTTTACTTAAATGGGCTTCTTCAGCTGCTTGCTTAGCGGTACTCAGATCACGGGTCCGCTCGGCCACGCGTTGCTCAAGTTCCTGATTAGTCCGTTTCAGTTCACGCTGGGTCTCGACCAGCTCGGTTATATCGGTGTAGGTGGTGACGAAACCGCCCTCCGGCATGGGGTTGCCCTGGAGTTCGATCATGCGGGTGCCATGAGCACGCTGATACCGGTAGGCGCTGCCTGCGCGGAGGAAGTGCAGGCGTTTCTCCACCTCCGCTTCCAGCTGCTGCTGGCTTTTATCGCCAAACAGTCCGCGTTCGGCGTTGTAACGTAACAACTCGTCCACTGGCATGCCGGCATGAATTTGCTGCTCGGGGTAGGCAAATATTTCCAGGTAGCGGCGGTTCCAGGCGACCAGCCGCAGGTCGTTATCGACCACGCTAATCCCCTGTGGAATATTCTCGACCGACGCCTGTAAAAGCTCGCGGTTAAATTTATACATTCGGGAGGCTTCAGTCGCCCAGTTAACAACCTGGTCAAGAGGTAAATCGGGTTGTTGCTCGAGGCTTTCGAATATCAGCCGGCTGGCGGTGCTGCCGATAGCGCCTGCCAGTTCGCGTTCCACCTGACGAACCAGCGCTGGCGCTACCCTGGTGTCGGCTGGTTGAGTTAGCAACGAGGTATTGAGTCGGTTCTCCAGCGCCTGAATATCACTCTCGTCGACAAAGCGGGCAAGTACGCTGCGCAGGCGCCCCCAGCTAATTTCGGTTTCTCCCTGAAGGCTTGTTGATGACGCTGAGTCAGAGTTCAGCCCATTGCTTTGCTGGCTATTGCGACGAGGGCCTGGCAGTAGCATCGAAACAAAAATGTACAACAGCAGGTTGGCGCTGAGGCTCAGCCAGATGCCCTGGCTTAATCGGGCTTCGAAATTTGCATCGATTGAAGGACTGACACTATGCAGGGCTGGCCACACAAGAAGCCATGCCCAGACCAGGGTGCCAAGCAGAATACCACTGAGGGCGCCATAGCGGGTACCTTTTGACCACAACATGGGACCGAGCATAGACGGAGCCAGCTGGATCAATAGCGCCATGGCAATGACACCATTGCTAACCAGCGGGAGCCCGGCTTCTGTTAGCTGATGGTAGCCCCAGGCCAGCGCAATAATTGCGACCATTGAAAGGCGGCGAATATTCAAGATGGCGGTCGAGGTAAACTTGCGAGCCCGGCTGCCTGGCGTACTGTGGCGCACCCATAGCGGCGTGATTAGGTCATTGGCGATCATAATACTTAGCGCCAGGGTTGCCATGAGCACCATGCTGGTGGCAGCACTCAAGCCACCAATGAACGCGATGAGTGTGACCAGTGGCTGCTCTGCAGCAATCGGCAACGAGAGCATGAAGGTATCTGTTACCTGCGCCTGCGGTGTCAGCATGATGCCTGCCAGCGCAATAGGCAGAATAAAGAAGTTAATCGCGAACAGGTAGAGTGGAAATCCCCAGCGAGCGGTCTTTAATTCGCGTTCATCGGTGTTCTCAATGAAGGTGACCTGAAACTGGCGTGGCAGGACAAACATCGACAGCGCACCGAGTAGCATATGGGTGACAAAGATATAGCCACCATTGGGAGCTCCTGACAGCACCGCCCGGGCCTGCGGATCAGCCGCTGCCTGAAGTAACAAATCCGCCATCCCATCGAACAGATAGTAGGTTACGAATACGCCAACCAGCATAAAACTGAACAACTTAACCAGTGACTCGAAGGCGACCATGTTCATCAGCCCCGGATGTTGCTCTGACAGGCTTAAGCGGCGAGCGCCGAA
Organism: Aliidiomarina soli; assembly: GCF_003986975.1. Taxonomy (GTDB): domain Bacteria; phylum Pseudomonadota; class Gammaproteobacteria; order Enterobacterales; family Alteromonadaceae; genus Aliidiomarina; species Aliidiomarina soli. The sequence goes on from NZ_PIPO01000005.1 coordinate 216,809, forward strand.
TAAAATGGCAAACCCCATCATAACAATGGCAACCAGGGTTGAGACATCGTTGAACCAGGGAAGGCTCGCTGCACTAAACCCGGTGACGGCGGCGAAACTGGCGGTGACCGCGCGCAGCTGAAGTGCAATATAAGGGATCAGAGCAACCAGCGTAATCATCGCTACCAGCCCGGCAAGCCACTGAGACTTGCCGTAACCCGAACCGATAAAATCGGCAATGGAGGTTATGTTGCGTCGTTTGATAACTCGCAACATGCGCAGTTGCAAGCCGTGAGCGAAAAGGAAGACCGCGATGGCACCTAAATAGGTTGGCGCAAACGACCAGCCGTAATAGGCGGACTGGGTAACTGTGCCGTAGAACGCCCAGCTGGTGCAATGCACGCCGAGTGCCAGGGTGTAACGCCAGGGAGCAGGTCGTTGTGCCCGTGGTTTACGCTCGCCGCGCGACGCAATGTAGAAGAGTAATAACAAATAGAGGCTGGCAACGAGAAGAACGCTTGCAACCCCTAACATGGTTAATGTTTATCCTGTTGCTCGTTAAATACCGGCAGCGACCAGTGGTAGCGCAGTGCGCCCATCCGTAACGTGAAGGTGATAACCAATGCGACAATCATCGCCAGAGCGTCGCTGTAGGGGTACAACAGGACGAAGGCGGTGGCCCCGGCAATGCAGGTCGTGGCGTAGAGCTCGCTTTTCAGTACCAGCGGTACTTCACGGGCGACGACGTCACGCAACATACCGCCAAACACGGCGGTCATGGTACCAAGAATAATGGCGGTGAACCCGCTAACGCCGCTGTTGAGGGCTTTCTCTGCACCAAGCACGGTGAAAAACGCGATACCCAAAGCGTCCGCTAAAAGGAGCCGGTTGACCGGAATATAAGCGCGAAAACGAAGCCAGCCAATGGTCAGCATGGCCGCGCTTAGAATGACCACGAAATACGTCGCATCGTGCAACCAGAAAACGGGTGCATCGAGAATTAAATCGCGAGTGGTGCCGCCGCCAATTGCAGTTAATGACGCCAGTACGACCACGCCGAACCCGTCCATGTGTTTGCGAAACGCGAGCAGTGTGCCTGATACTGCAAAGACAGCAACGCCCAGCAGATCTGTAATATAAAACCAGTCCAGCATATAAGTGGTGAGAACCCGGATAATGTGATGAAAGAACAAAGTGTGCCAGCATTATATCTGGTTTCAAACGCTTTTAGTTATTAGTATGGCCATTACTATGGAAAAATGGGCTCATGTCAGTCTAGACAAATGCAATAATAACAAGGCGATGCCGTTTAAAAAGGAGGGCGAGTGAGTAATCATTTTGACGAGCCTACACAACAGTTCTCGAATCGCGGTCAGGCGGTGTGCAAAAGCACTCGGGATGCGCTGTTGCCCGTTGCAATTATTGCCTGTCACCCGGATCCGAATCGACTCGGAGAGTTTTGTGCTTTGGATGGCTTAATGCAGTTTGGCGAGCAGGAAATTAATCGCCATTGGCCGGAGTTTCATACCACTACAAGCAGTATTGGTCAGGGCTTGTCGGTACCTCAGGTCAGCCGTAAGTCGATGCGGCTGGTGCGGGAAGGTGGGTTGACGTTTATATTGCGACGTCAGGACTATTCAGCGCCGGTTTCACTGAACGGCGAGGTCTTACAGGACGAGCTTCGAATAGACCAGCAAAGCCTGGAGCAAGGGGTCGAACTTTGCCTCGGTGACCACGTGATGCTTTTCATTAAGTGCATGCCGGAACCCGCTATGCTGCAGGATGATCTGGGTCTGGTTGGGATTAGCCAGGGCGTGCAGCAGGTTCGCGAGCGTATCGGTAAAGTGGCGTCGATGGATGAGCCGGTTCTTATTCGCGGGGCCACTGGTACCGGTAAAGAACTGGTGGCTCAGGCCATCCGGCGTCAGTCAAAGCGTTTTGGCAAGCCGTTTATTGTCGCGAATATTCCAGCCATGCAGCCGTCGCTGGCAGTATCTGAGTTATTTGGCGCGGTCAAAGGCGCGTTTACCGGCGCGTCCACGGACCGCAAAGGGTACTTTCAGGCCGCTCATCAGGGAACCTTGTTTCTGGATGAAATCGGCGAGGCCTCCCAGGATGTGCAGGCGATGTTGTTGCGTGCACTGGAAAGTCAGCAAGTGGTGCCGGTAGGGTCGACCGAGGCCGACCAGGTAAATGTGCGGGTTATCGCGGCGACCGATGCCAATCTGGAAGCCCAGGGAGAGAATGAATTTAAACAGCCCCTGTTGCACCGCCTGAGTAGTTATCAGATATTTTTGCCGCCGTTAGCAGAGCGACGTGAAGATATTCCGGCTTTATTACGCAATTTTCTGCAGGGGCACTGGCTAAAAGTTGAAGGCAGCGATAGTCTGCCTGTCTCATTTGAGGCGCCCTGGCTTAGTTGCGACCTGGTTCGTCAGGTGATGCAGGCCCCCTGGCCGGGAAATGTACGCCAGTTGCTGAATATAACCCGCCAGTTGGTGGTCGATAGCCGTGGCGACCAGCACCTGCAAATGGACCCGCATTTACTGAGCAGTTTAAGCCACAGCTCGGTAACGGGCGAAGCCGGGCGTGTTGCAGAGCCGGCGACAGTAAAACGTCGCAAACCGAGCCAAATTACTCAGGACGAGCTGCTCAAAGCACTGCAGAATCAGCGCTACGACATGCAGGCGACCGCTGATGAACTAGGTATTTCGCGGGGCTCTGTGTACGAGTTGATAAAACGTCATCCGCAGTTGCGCGCGGTTGGGGATATCCCGGACAGTGAGCTGCGGCAGGCTTATCAGGACAGTGGCGGCGACCTCGAGCAAATGACGACGCGATTGCAGGTGTCGAGAATTGGTTTGCTCAGGCGCTTACGAAGTATGGGGATCGATGCCTGACCGTTTAGATTTGCGCCGCTTTTAGGTAGAATGCGGCGCTATTTTAAAAATATTTTAGTCGGTAATGCTTGTGTGTCACTCCGGTGGACCCAATAACTCACTGGAATGACGCCCTAATTTATTACAATTTACAGAGGAACTACTATGGATTTTCTAATTTCAAGCGCACATGCTGCGGCGCCGGGCCAGGCTGAAGGTGGCACATTTTCATTGATTATCATGCTGGCACTGTTCGGTCTGGTTTTTTACTTCATGATTTATCGCCCGCAGAGCAAGCGAGTAAAAGAGCACAAAAACCTGGTTCAGGCATTGGGCAAAGGTGACGAAGTACTGATCCAGGGTGGCCTGGTAGGGCGCATTGTGAAAGTATCAGACGACAATGATTTCATGGTAGTTGAAGTTGCAGAAGGCGTGGAAATGACAGTGCAGAAAAGTGCTGTAGCTGCGGTTCTGCCAAAAGGTACTATCAAAACTCTGTAACGCCCGCTCTGGAAGGACGTACTCGTGTTAAATTATTACCCGAAGTGGAAGTACCTGATGGTGATCGCCGTGGTCCTCATCGGGGCCCTGTATGCGTTGCCTAATTTGTATGGGGAAGACCCTGCTATTCAGATTTCGGCAACGCGCAGCGGGGAGATAAATACCACCACTCTGCAGCAGGTCGAGTCCGTATTGCGGTCTGAAAGCATTGAGCCACGTGGAATTAGCATGGAAGACGGTCAGATCCTGATCCGTCTTAACTCGGATGATGCACAGCTTGCTGCGCAGGACGTGTTGGCGACTGAGCTTGGTCGCGATTACATTGTTGCGCTCAATCTGGCACCTGCTCAACCAGCCTGGCTGGCGGCCCTTGGTGGTCAGCCATTAAAATTGGGGCTGGATTTGCGTGGTGGTGTTCACTTCCTGATGGAAGTGGACATGGAAGAAGCGATGAAGAAAATCCGTGAGCAAATGGTGACTGAAGTTCGCAGTAGCTTACGTGAAGAAGGTATTCGCTATAGTGGGGTTGAGGAAGACGGTAACGATGTTCGGATCACCTTGCGTAGTGCTGCGGATTTAGAGCAAGCCAACAATGCCTTGCGCAATACCTACCAGGGTTACACCACAGATGTCGATGGTGATTCGAATTCGCTTCGTCTGGAAATGACAGATGAGTATCTGCAGGAAACCCGGGTCAATGCGATTTCTCAGAATATTACGATTCTCCGCAACCGGGTTAATGAACTGGGCGTTGCTGAGCCGGTGATTCAGCGTCAGGGGCAAGACCGTATAGTGGTTGAGCTACCGGGTGTGCAGGACACTGCACGAGCGAAAGAAATTCTTGGCGCCACGGCGACTCTGGAATTCCGTTTTGTGGATACAGAGAATGACTTACGTGATGCACAATCAGGACGGGTACCTTTTGGTAGCCGCCTGTATGACGTGCGCGGCGGCGGTCAGCAGTTGCTGGAAAACCGGATTATTCTTACCGGTGACCACATCGTTAATGCAAGCTCGGGCTTTGATGAAAACAATCGGGCGCAGGTAAACATCCAGCTTGATTCTGCCGGCGGTAACATGATGTCACTGGCAACCCGTGACCGCATTGGCGATCCGATGGCAACGGTTTTCATCGAGTTCATTGCCACTGGTGAAACCACTGAAGACGGGCGCATCGACTTTGAACGTGTGGAAGAGGTTGTTTCGGTGGCGACGATTCAGGCGCGTTTGGGCTCAAACTTTCGCATTACCGGTGTTGGTTCGCCTGCCGATGCACAGAACCTGGCGCTCTTGCTGCGTGCCGGTGCACTGATAGCACCGATTCAGATTGTCGAAGAACGCACTGTAGGCCCAAGCTTAGGGGCGCAGAATATTCGTGACGGTCTGACTGCCATTGTCTCGGGCTTCGTTCTGGTTCTGCTGTTCATGGGTATCTATTATCGTAAGTTTGGTTTAGTTGCCAACGCCGCGCTGTTTACCAACTTAGTCCTGATTGTCGGCGTTATGTCGCTTATCCCGGGGGCTACTCTGACCATGCCGGGCATGGCGGGTATTCTGCTTACGGTGGGCATGGCGGTTGATGCCAATGTGCTTATTTTTGAGCGTATCAGGGAAGAGCTTAAAGAAGGACGCAGCCCGCAGCAGGCGATTAAACACGGCTATGACAACGCGCTGTCATCGATTGCGGATGGTAATATTACCACTCTGATTGCGGCCATTATCCTGTTCGCAGTGGGCACCGGACCGATTAAAGGGTTCGCAGTGACACTGGCGATAGGTATTTTGACGTCGATGTTTACCGCTATCATTGGTACCCGTGCCATCGTCAACTTCGCGTGGGGCCGTAAAAAACGCCTCAGCAAGCTATCCATTTAGGGGATTAGAATGTTTGAGATTACAAAGGTTGATGAAAACCGCCCCTTAAACTTTATGAAACTGAGTACCCCAACGGCGATTCTCAGTGTCATTTTGTTACTGGTGGCGATAGTGACTATGGCTGGCAAAGGGTTGAACTGGGGACTGGATTTTACCGGTGGTACGCTGGTAGAAGTCGGTTTCTCGCAGCCCGCGGACCTGGAGCAGCTGCGTGACGTGTTGGCCGACAACGAGCTGAGTGATGCGGTGGTACAGAACTTCGGTTCGTCACGCGATATCCTGGTTCGGGTGCCGCCACGTCCAGAAATGGCGGACGCTGATTCAGTCGGCGATAACCTGTTCCAACTCCTTCGCAGTGAAGTCGACAGTGATCTGGAAATGCGCCGGGTTGAGTTTGTCGGCCCCAGTGTAGGTGAGGAGCTGGCAGAAGCCGGTGGCCTGGCGATGATCGTGGCAGCTATTTGTATCCTTATCTACGTGTCATTCCGCTTTGAATGGCGGATTGCGCTGGCGTCGGTGATTGGCTTGGTACAGGACGTGGTGATGATCCTCGGATTGTTCTCGATCCTGCAAATTGAAGTTGATTTGACGATTCTGGCGGCATTGCTTGCAGTTATCGGTTACTCGCTGAATGACAGTATTGTTATTTCAGACCGTATTCGTGAGAACTTCCGTAAGCTACGCAACACTGAAGTGCAGGATGTGATCAATATTTCACTCAGTCAGTGTCTGAGCCGAACTCTGATTACCTCGTTGACCACCATTATGGTGCTCTTCACGCTGCTGTTTTTCGGCGGTCAGATGGTCAGTGGCTTTGCTCTGGCGATGCTGGTTGGTGTGGTAGTGGGTACCTACTCGTCGACATTTACCCGTACTACCATCATGGTAGCGCTGGGTATTTCGCGGGAAGACTTGATGCCACCAGAGGTGGAGAAAGAGGGCGAAGAGCAGGACAATCTGCTGTAGCGCTACTTTTACTCAATGAAGGCCAGCTTTTAAGCTGGCCTTTTTATTTTAAAACTCAACGGTCACTGTGATGGTGTCGGTATAGAAGCCGGGAGTTACATTTTGTCGCGCTGGAATACGTCCGTACAGATCATGGTTCGTGGCGCCATCGGTTGTCCCTGAGACCACGGTGGAAACGCCACTGCCGTCCCCCCACACCTGGCTGTAGGCGGCATCTATATAGAGGTTATAGATAAGTGTCGACTGGTCGCCCGTTAAATAGCGTTCAGTGTAGCTACCCGTTCCGGCACTCAGCAGCACGGTATAGCTGGTTGACGGCGTACAGCTGACAGTCAGGTTACCTACGCCTTCAGTGGGCGATTCGTCAAACACGTCATACTGACCGAAACTTAACCCCTCAGCACTAATGGTGCAATCTGCCAGGGCAGGTGCTGAAACCAACAGGCAGGCTAGACTGGCTAGGGCAGTGCGCTGTGTTGTTGTCATAGTTGGTACCTTTATCAGAACCATTAGTGTGCCTCAGGGTGGCAGGTTGCAGTGCCTAAATCGAGCAGGGCGTCGTCGCTTAGCGGTACGCTGAGTACGAATGAGCAGCCTTGCTGCCCCCAGCGCACATGTATTTCGTTGCGCTCTTGCAGTGCGGTCATATAGGTTTCGCCGCGGTGTCCAACCATAAAGCTGTTGTCGTTTGTACTGCTTGCGGTCGCTCCGACCGGAACCGGCTCTCCGTTTGGTAACTCAATGCGGAAAAATGCACTGCGCGTCAGCCGTACCGGAAACTCAAGTTTAATCCCGCTGCGATAGTACGGCGCGACTTCCTGTTCCAGTGAGTCAATCGTAGCGTTCAGCGGTAAGTCGGCTTGCTCAATCCGAATGCGGTTGCGTTGATACGGTCGTAAACGAGGGATCATCGCATTGCCTCGGTGGTTGGTTCGTCCAACCAGCTGGTTATCTGCGTACACCCGGACATTCGGGAAGTCTGGCAACTGAACCAGCGCAAAACTTCGGTTGAGCTGGCGGCTTGCTGATAATTGGCCATGCATGAGGGTAAAGGCGCCGCGTAATCCGGCGCGGGTTGCGGTTATATCCTGGCGCTTTGAAATGTCCATACTGTATCGGGCATGGTCGTTTTGATACTGAATGCTCGCCAGGCTTAGGTCGCGCTCACTGAAACCCTGACGCAGGCGGTAGCCGACCCCAGTGCCGCTGGGCAGGCTACGTTGCAGCTGGGCATAGCCTGAGGTGTCATCGCCGCGGTTCTGCGCGGAGACGCTGGCACTGGTGCGGTTCCAGCCTAGTGGAACACTCAGGGTCAGGTTGAACCGGGTGTCCTCGTCATCCAGATAGTGCAGAGCGGAGAGTCGCAGACTGACAAAGCGAGCGAACTGGACGCTGTAACCGGCATTTATAAACTGAATGCCTGGCCGGGTGCGAAAATCCTGCTCGGTATAGGACAGACTTAAGGTGCCACTGCGTGCGGTCGAATAGCTACTGAAAGCGCGAAGTTGCTGGCGCGGAACAAAAGCAAAGCGGGTCGTGCCAACACGTTCAAAGTTCTCACTGGCGATTTCGGCGTCTATTCCAAAATTGAATCGGCGACGCTGGTACTGCATACCAATGCTAAGCAACTGACCACTACGGTCATCACCATAACTGGTGGCGACAGCTGCGTGAACCAGGCTATTCCAGGGCAGGGTATAGCTTGCGCCGACCCCACCAAGCTGCTGTTCTGAGGTGGCCTGAAGATGCACCTCGGAGGTGAAGTTATTGGTCAGGCCAAAGCGATGCAACCCACTGACCAGCCCCGGCCCATAGTCATCGTTACGTAAGCCGAAGTTTTGCCGGATATAACCCAGCTCGATGGAGTAATCATGCAGGCCTGCCCGCAGCATTCGACGGTTGGCAAAATAGTTTTGTTGGATGACCTGCTCGCGGCCAAGAATATCGGTAACCACCATGCGAGCTTCGCCGTAGCCGGTAATGGCGGGCAGATCGTCGATGCTGAAAGGCCCTGCGGGTACCTCAGTACGGAACCGCAATGCTTCGTTGATAAAGAGATCAATCGTCGACGGCTGGCTGGCTTCCCCCACAAAACTCAGAGTTGGCATGGTCAGCATCTCGGGCTGGGTACTGAAATTGGAGCCCCATTGTACTCCGGCAAAACGAGTGGCCCGGTTCCAACTGGCAGTGCGGCTGATGCTGTCGCCAACAATAAGGGTAGTCATACGTTCGGGGTTGTCATAACGCCACTGGGTATCGAGCCGAATGACCCCTTGTTCATGGTATTCGGATTCGTTGCGCGCGAGTACCCGGGTGGAGCCACTGCCCCAGCGGTTAAACAGGCCCAATTCGAGTAGCCCGGACGCACTTAGGTCGTCCTCGCGCTCAGTGGCATTCAGGTCGTAGTTGAAAAATGCGCCGAGACTGGATGCCGTCAGTTGAGGGCGTTCCCGCTCGTGACCACGTAGTCGCAGGCGGGCAAACTGGGCGGCGGGCACCTCAATATTGAGCTGCAATTGCTGAGGGTTTATCTGATAGCGTACACCAAGCTGGCGCAGTGAATAATAGGGCTGCTGGTAATGCGTCATATATGCCTCAGCGGGCAGCTCGATACGCCAGCGTTCAAGGTCACTGCCAGCTAACAGGACATCGTGGTCGAGTGTGGTGAGCGCCAGTACCGTGCCAAAGCCTCCTTTGTTGTTTATGAAGACATCCAGCCATTGTTCACTACTGACCTTGGCCAGTTGATAGAAGTCCAGCACCAGCCGGAACTGGAACCCTTCCATTGGGCGCAAATCAAATATGTTGAGGCTTACAGGACTATGGAAATGAAATCTGACGCGAGCACTGTTAACTTGAAGGTCGGTTATCTGAACGTGTTGCAGCGCTGGGTGGTCACCCGGAATAACCTGTTCTAACCAGCTGGGGAAGTCGTGTTGTTCAGGGAAATAGAATACCAATGACAGTTCGGTGGCCGAACTACCATGTTCAATCTCTGCACTCATTCCGCTGACACCTTCCAGTACTAACCGGGTTCTGTCCTGCCAGTCACCTAACCGTACCGTGCTTATAGCACTGGCAATCGGTTGGTTAAAAAGCGGCTTGGCAACGACTGGCGAGGTAACCAATGGCAGAAAGCAACAACCAGTAATAACAAGTATTGAAAGGAATTTAGTCCAGCTGAACGGTGCGTGACTGTTGGTTGCCATTCACTCTCGCTCTTAATTGCAGGGCGCTGCTGTCGCTTACTGCAAAGTCAGACGGCAAAACCCACGTGCGGCTGGAACCCGGTAACACATAATCGTTCAGTGACCGGCTAAAATCCTGACCTGAAGAGCTGGCTTGCAAGCGCGTTATTTGCGCATGACCGTTGCCGCGATTCACCACTGATATAACCTGTCTGCCTTGGTTATTGAGCCGGGTCTGCCATTCCAGTTGGTGGGTAGCGCTGCCGGTAGCCGGTTCGACAAATACCGGTACACCGATATTCAGCGCCATTTTGACCCCATTCGAAGTGTCGTCTGCCGGGGGCAGTTCACGCAGATAGAGTCGATAGCTTAGTTCCAGCTCCGGATCTGGCGCCCGACGCAGGCCGACCCGAATAGTCTGGGTCTGGTTCGCCGCTACCGTGAAAATAGGTGGGACTGCGAGCAGTTCATCGGTGTCTGTGTATTGCTCGTGGCCGTTGATCTGTTGCCATTGTTTAATATCAAGCTGAATCGAAACGTCGCTTGAGCTGGTATTGCGCACACGCATTGCAAACACTTGCTGATTGGCAGAAAGCTCGGCGCGAATTGGTTGTACGGTGAAGCTAGTGGCGTGAGCCGGGACTAAAAGCAAAAGTACCAGCAATAATACCAGCGAGCCGCAAACCAACAGACCGGTGCGACCGGTCTGTTGTAGCTTAGTTGCAGGGGATTTCATCAGAAAGTAACAGTTACAGTCACTGTGCCAGTGTAAGCACCAATTTCTGTGGTGTTATCAATGGCCAACTGAGCAAACACATCATAGTTTTGTATAGCGCCGTTACCTGTTGCTGCGAGGGTATCTGTCGTATCATTCCAGACCGTTAGGAAGCCGGCATCCTGGAACAGACTATAGGTTACCGCAGGAGCAGTGGCATGGGTTAATTGTCCTGTATGACCTAAAGCAATATCGTAACCAGCTCCGTTGGTGCAGGTTACATCGAGAGTTGCTGGTGCGGCGGCAGTAATAGCATCAATGTCGGCGAATGCGTCGACGTCACCGAAATTGACTGGGTTGGCGACCAATTGACAGCTGGCAACAACGTTAACATCGATATCAAAGGTGCCAACTTCCTGAGCCTGCGCAGTCATAGACATGGTGGTTGCGGCCGCAATGGCCGTCGCTAGTACGAGTTTTTTCATGGTCGTTCTCCTGACAGGTAAAGACCTGCGTTGTGTTGCATTGTTATGTATGGGACATACCCATGGGTACTGCTTGGTTCCCGAACAGTATTGAAGTAAACAACGCAAGACTCATTGGCATAGTGCAATGGAGAAGAACAAAACATAACCGAAGTACACTGAAATATCAGTCAAGTTTGGTATCCCCTCGATCCTGGAATGTTGCCATTCTTTAGACAGGTAGCTTTGCGTCCCCACCTTTCGATGAGTTTGCCTTTTCAATATGCGTAACCCGTTATTAAACGCGGTTACCAGCAATTTTTAATAATTTGTAATATTGCTGTCACGGTTGACTGTAAAGTAATCAAACCAATAGAACAAGATTAATTTTTAAACAAACATTCTACTGGGTGCATTTTAACGGGTTAAAAAATTGGTTTAATTCGAAAAATACGCTGGTACAGCAAGAGGCTAAAGCGGGTTGCGGAGGTAAATTGGGTCAACTCTTGGTAGTATACGAAAAGAAATGTCATGAAACGTTATTCAACTTCAGTGAGGCGGTTACCTATGTTATTTGTTGTTTCCCCAGCGAAAAATCTCGACTATCAAAGCCCGGCAGCAACCGAGACCTATAGTCAGCCGCGGTTACTCGACGAGGCGGAACAACTGGTAAAGCGGGCGCGAACTTTGTCGCCTCAGGAACTTGGCTCATTGATGAAAATCAGTGATAAATTAGCCGGTCTCAATGCCGCACGCTTTAGTGACTGGCAACGGCCATTCACACCACAGAACGCGAAACAGGCGGTATTTGCATTTAACGGTGATGTTTATGCGGGGCTGGATGCGAATACGTTAGGCGCAAACGCGATTGACTATGCTCAACAACATATGCGTATTCTGTCTGGCCTCTATGGTGTTTTGCGGCCACTCGATTTGATGCAGCCTTACCGGCTTGAGATGGGGACCAAACTCACCACCAGCCGTGGTAAAGATCTGTATCAATTCTGGGGCGACCGGATTAGCGAACAACTGAATCAAGATCTGGCCAGTGCTGGCGATACAGTGTTGGTAAATCTCGCGTCCAACGAGTATTTTAAGGCTGTTAACAAGGGTAAATTGCAAGCAACACTGGTAACACCTGTATTTAAAGACAGCAAAAATGGGCAGCTAAAGGTAATAAGCTTCTATGCTAAGAAGGCACGGGGCTTAATGGCGCGTTTTATCGCGGAAAACCAGCCGGCCGACGTGCAGGCATTAAAAGCCTTTAACAGCGCGGGATATAAATTCGATGCGGCGTTGTCTTCAGATACAGAGTTGGTATTTACCCGTCCAGAACAAATTTAAAGGATTTAGCCATGAGTGAACACGATCCTGCTCAATCGAACACGCCTAAGCGCGGCCTTATTACGCTTGTTGCCCTTGCCCTGGTAATTTTACTACTGGTGGTTGTCGTTTTATGGTGGTCAGGCTCTGATGAGGAGCCGGATAGCCGCCAGTCAGTGCCGGTCGAGGTCAGTGAGCCTGAGCCGCTACCGGACCCTGAGCCCGAACCTGAACCATTACCGGACTACATGCCTTTGCCTGAGCCTGATTCGACCGCAGACGTCGAGCCGGAGCCTGAACCTGAGCCAGAAATTGAACTGCCTGAGCTGAATCAAAGTACGCAACCACTGTTAGCAGAGCTCGAAGAGCGAGAGCAAAATGTGCGTCCTCTGCGTAGTGAGCACCTGGTCCGTGATATGGTTATTTTTGTACATAACTTAAGCGATGGAGAGGTGATCCGTGAAAGCGCCGGTGTGAGTAGCCCTGACGCTCGTTTCACCACGCAGGAAGTGGATAACCAGTTGTATATCGACGAACGCAGCTTTGCCCGTTACGATGAGCTGGTAGACTGGTTTGTGAGCCTTGACAGTGAAGTGGTGGTGAACCTGTATGAAGCCTATCAGCCTTTGTTTGAACAGGCCTTTACTGAAATAGCACACCCTGATGAGACATTTCAGGTACAGATTCAGGACGCCATTGATGTACTACTGGCGACCCCGGAGCCTGAAGGGCTGCTTGCTTTATCAGATGATAGTGTAATGTATACCTTTGCCGACCCGGAGCTGGAGTCTCTGCCTGCAGCGCAGAAGCAAATGCTACGTTTGGGTCTTGAGAACCAGCGCAAAGTGAAGCGTAAACTGCGAGAAATTCGGGCGCGGCTCGAAGAACTCAATTAACAGGGACAGGTACAGGCGCGTATGACAGAACGAACGGCCGGTTTGCCAGTAAAAGCGAACCGTTTTCTCTACTGGTTGGGTGGCATTGGGCTTCGTCTGCTCGGTGGCTGGAGAATTGAAGGGCAATTGCCAGACCTGGCGAAAGGGGTTATCCCTATCGCGCCACATACCTCCAATTGGGACTTCATGGTTGGTTTGATGGTGAAATTTCGGTTAGGTTTGCAAGTTGCCTTTCTGGGTAAACATTCGTTGTTTCGTTTTCCACTCAAAGGATTTTTCACTCGTATCGGTGGTATTCCGGTAGAGCGGGGAAAAGGGCAAGGAGTGGTCGAAACGATGTGCGATGCCTTTGCCAAACGCGACCAGCTAATTCTGGTGATCGCGCCGGAAGGTACCCGCAAGAAAGTAGCCGCGTGGAAAACCGGTTTTCTCCATATAGCCAGTCAGGCGAAAGTGCCAGTTATTCCGGTCGCACTTGATTATGCCCGTAAAGTGGTACGGATCGGTGATCCTATGGACGTTTGCGATAATATTCAGCTGGCGCTGGAAAAAGTGCAGGCATTTACCGGACAGGCGCAGGGCAAGAACCCGAGGAATGGTTAATGGAAAAACAGACTGAAAAGCGTTCAGCCCCTATCAAGATCAGCATGGTTGGGCCCTTGCTCCTGAGCATGTTGTTATGGGCGTTCACTGCGACAGGGCAAAGCGATTTAACTCAATATGATGCTCCACAGGAATACCAGGACGACTGGCGCTTCGTGGTACTAAGCGAGAACGACAGTGTTGCCTATTATGGTGCCGCCCAGGCGTCCCGACGCATGTTGTATGAGACCTTAGGCTGGGGCTGGCCCACCTCTAAACAGACCCTGGAAAGCCATACCGACACCATTCAATTCCATGTTCAGCAACACAACGAGGGTGCAGCCTATACCTACGTTATTCTCGAACCGCAACATCGTCAGCTGCGTGGCGCATTATTTATTAGCCGGGTGCAGAACCGCAGTGACGTGCCAGGGTTTGATCCGGCAGAGTATCAGTTTGAAATAACCTTCTGGTTAAATGAAGCGGGACAATCCGCTCAACACAGCAACCGCTTAGTGGCCAATATCGCGCAGTGGGTACGGGAAGAGTGGGACGTCGAGTCGGTCCTATTCCCGACTTCGCGGGCCAATATCTTTGCCCGCAATCAGTTTGAACAGAACAATTTCGAAATGGTTGCTGAAGATGCCAGTAGCAATGAGCTTTTGTACAGGTTTCGTGCGCGCTGATACGCAATGTGGTAAACTACGCGCCATTTTTAGACTGGGTTTGTCGCAACCGAGAGCATGAAAGCAGTCTGCGCAACCTGGTGTACTGGGTATTTTACGGTCAGTGACCGTATTTAGGACATAAGATGAAGACAATTGAAGGTGGCGTTGCAGCGCCGGGTAAAAAATTTGCCATCGTGGTATCTCGTTTTAACAGCTTTATCGTCGACGCGTTACTGGAGGGTGCAGTAGGTACACTTCAGCGTATCGGCCAGGTCAACGCGGATGACATTACCGTGATTCGGGTGCCAGGTGCCTATGAGCTGCCGTTAACAGCGAAGAAAGCCGCAGAAAGTGGCCATTATGATGCCTTAATCGCGATTGGCGCGGTTATTCGCGGTGGTACACCACACTTTGACTTTGTTGCCGGTGAGGCGAACTCTGGTCTGGCTCAGGTTGCCATGCAATCAGGCATTCCGGTAGCTTTTGGTGTGATTACTACCGACACCGACGAACAGGCCATTGATCGGGCTGGCGTAAAGCACGGCAATAAAGGCTCAGAGGCTGCATTGAGCGCCCTTGAAATGGTCAACGTTCTGCAACAGTTGTAAGGATAATCATTGTGAAACCAGCAGCACGCCGTAAAGCACGTCGCTTGGCTATTCAGGCTATTTATTCATGGCAGCTTTCGAAAAACAGTATCAGTGATATTGAGGCTGAGTTTTTGACTGACAATGACGTTAGCAAGGTCGATGTTGATTACTTTCAGGATCTGATCCGAGGCGTCGCAACCCAGGCCAGTTCACTGGACGGCTCATTGTCGCCGTTTACCGACCGGCCGTTTGCGGATTTAGATCAGATCGAGCGGGCGATTTTACGTGTCTCCGCCTACGAGCTGAAGTTCCGCGTGGATGTGCCTTATAAGGTGGTTATGAACGAAGCGATTGAGTTAGCCAAAGCATTTGGCGCCGATGACAGCCACCGTTTTGTCAACGGCGTGCTCGACAAAGCGGTTGACAGTCTGCGTGCGGCGCGACAATAAAACTGGTTTGCGATATGTCTGTTCTTAGCGAGTTCGAACTAATCGAGCGTTATTTTCGTCATCATGGCCAGTCGCGCCGTGACGTTCAACTTGCGCAGGGCGACGACTGTGCGGTGGTAAAGACCACGCCGGGCACAGAAATTGCGGTTACCACAGACACCATGGTAGCGGGCGTTCACTTTGATGACAAAGTGCCGGCGCGCGCCCTTGGCCACAAACTGGTGGCGGTCAATCTGTCTGACCTGGCGGCAATGGGCGCTGAACCTGCATGGTTGTCGCTGGCGATTACCCTACCCAAAGCCGACCATACATGGCTGAGTGAATTCTCGGCTGGAATGCATGAACTGGCTGGTTATTACCATTGTCAGCTGATCGGGGGTGATACCACCCGTGGCCCGTTGACCTTAACCCTGACTGCTCAGGGCTTGCTGCCGGAAGGACAAACCCTGGTACGTCACGGCGCCAAGCCAGGTGACTGGATATTTGTCAGTGGTACCTTAGGTGATGCTGCAGCTGCGCTTGCTGCGCAGCGTGACGATTTAGAGATCTCCAGCGCCGGTCAGAAAAAGCTCGAGGAGCGTCTCTTCTACCCCACACCGAGAGTGTCCTTAGGGCAGGCTCTACGGGGCATGGCGACGAGCTGTATTGATGTCTCCGATGGATTAGCGGCCGATCTGCAACATATTTTAAAACGGTCTGAGGTTGGCGGACGTCTGTTTCTGACCCAGTTGCCATACTCTGATACGCTCAACACATTGTCACTTGAGCAGAAACGTCACTACGCACTGCACGGTGGCGACGACTACGAACTGTGTTTTACCATTCCTGAAGAAATGCGTGGCTCGCTGGAAACCGCCTTGACCCATTCCGGGGTAGATATTACCTGTATTGGTCAGATTGACAGACAGCCAGGGTTGCGTTTTTTTGATGGCGATAACGAAGTAACTGCCTCGGGATTAGGCTATCAACACTTTGGTATGGCTACACTTTAGTACCTGAACGTACCTCAAGGCAACTGAGAGCTGGGTAGCTTAACCTGGCTTATCTTTACTTCAGCGAACAGACGATAAGGACACCCGGATGAGTTACCGTCACCTGTTAAAAAACCCGCTTCATTTCCTGTCATTGGGGTTTGGTAGTGGTCTGTTTCCGAAGGCGCCAGGTACCATGGGAACAGTGGCCGCGATTCCTGTGGTGTGGCTGGCATCGTACCTCGGCACTACTGGCTTCATTATTGCCACGGTAGTGGCATTCCTGGTCGGTATCTACCTATGTGGCTATACCGCTAAGGCAATGGGCGAGCATGATCACCCGTCTATTGTGTGGGACGAAATAGCGGGCTATATGGTGGCGATGATTGCGGTTCCAGTGAGCGTAAGCACCCTGTTGCTGGCGTTTATCCTGTTCCGTATCTTCGATATCCTCAAACCGTGGCCAATCCGTTACCTTGACCGCCATATGCATGGCGGCCTGGGTATTATGGTGGATGACATTCTGGCTGGTTTAGCGAGCCTGGCAATCATTCACGCAGTACTCGCTATGGGCTGGTTATAAGCGCTTTCGGATCGAGGCTTCGATACCAGCAGCATCCAGTTCAAGTTCAGCCCGTATTTCAGCCTGTGAACCATGTTTGATAAAGCTGTCCGGTAAGCCCAGCATAAGCAGCGGGGAAGGCTGTTGCTGAGTCATTAGCAATTCGGCGACGGCGCTACCAGCACCCCCGGCAACCGCGTTTTCTTCCAATGTAACCAGCAAGTCGTGCTCAGCCGCGGCTTTTTTAACGGCCTCTGCATCCATCGGTTTGACAAAGCGCATGTCGATGACAGTGGCATCCAGCGCTTCGGCGGCCTGCATGGCTTCAGGCAGCAAGGTGCCGAAGTTCAGGATAGCAACCTTCGTCCCCTGGCGGCGCACGATCGCCTTACCCAGTTCCATTGCCTGCAAAGACTCCAGCTCGCATCCAATGCCGCTACCGCGTGGATAGCGCACCGCAGCAGGTTGCTGCAGATGGTAACCGGTATACAGCATCTGACGGCATTCGTTTTCATCGCTGGGTGTCATCACCACCATGTTTGGAATGCAACGCAGGAAGCTGATGTCAAAGGCGCCCTGATGGGTCGGTCCGTCGGCACCGACAATACCGGCCCGGTCAATCGCAAACAGCACCGGCAGGTTTTGCAGGGCAACGTCATGAATCAGCTGGTCATAGCCACGCTGTAAGAATGTTGAGTAGATCGCAACCACAGGTTTGCGTTTACCAATGGCAAGGCCGGCGGCCAGGGTGACCGCGTGTTGCTCGGCAATGGCCACATCGTAATACTGGTTAGGGAAGCGTTGTGAAAACTCAACCATGCCAGACCCCTCGCGCATTGCGGGGGTTATAGCGACCAGCTTATCGTCCTGGCTGGCCATCTCACACAGCCAGTCACCAAAAATTTTCGAGTACGACGGCAGCCCAGGTTTACTAGCCGGTAATTGATTAATCGCCGGATCAAACTTCGGCACACCGTGGTAGCCAATCGGGTCTTTTTCGGCTGGTTCGTAACCTTTGCCTTTGCGTGTCACCACATGTAAAAGCTGGGGCCCTTTCAGTGAACGCATGTTCTCAAGGGTTTCCACCAGAGTAGTCACGTCATGCCCGTCGACTGGCCCGATATAGTTAAAGCCAAGTTCTTCAAAAATGGTGCCCGGAGTCACCATCCCTTTCATGTGCTCTTCGGCACGGCTGGCCAGTTCGCGGACGGTGGGCATACCGCGCAGCATTTTTTTCGAGCCTTCGCGCAGCGAGGTATAGACCTTGCCGGATAGCAAGCGGGCGAAATGATTGTTTAGCGCACCGACATTTTCCGAAATCGACATTTCGTTGTCGTTCAGGATCACCAGCATATCCGGTTTAATATCGCCGGCGTGGTTCATCGCTTCAAACGCCATCCCGGCCGTCATCGCGCCATCACCAATGACCGCGACTACCCGGCGGTTCTGACGTTCTTTCTCAGCGGCAATGGCAAGGCCTAAGGCGGCACTGATTGAGGTACTGGAATGGCCGACTGAAAGCACATCGTATTCGCTCTCATCGCGCCACGGGAAAGGGTGTAAGCCGTCTTTCTGGCGAATACTGGACAGTTCATCACGGCGCCCGGTCAAAATTTTATGCGGGTAGGCCTGATGACCGACATCCCAAACTAAATGATCAAAGGGCGTTTGATAGACTTTATGCAAGGCGACGGTCAGCTCAACCGTACCAAGACCGCTGGCCAGGTGGCCGGAACTTTGACTGACTGAACTTAGCAGGTACTGTCTTAACTCTTTACACACCTGGTCGAGCTTTTGCCGGGGCAACGCGCGCAGATCTGCAGGGGAGTCAATCAGACGTAACACAGGGTACTGTGTTGTAGAGGTGCTTTCAGTCATGAACTAACGGTCTCTTGTGATCAGGTAATGGGTGAATGCTGCTAATACCTCGGTATTGTACGGGATAGCATCCAACGCGTGTAGCGCTTTTTGCGCTAACTCGGTGAGGTAGCCTTGGGCGCTCGCAAGCCCCATTAACGCTGGATAGGTGGATTTTTGCTGTTCGGCATCGGCGCCCTGTTGTTTGCCTAGGACCTGAGTGTCGCCGATAACGTCAAGAATATCATCCTGAACCTGGAAGGCTAACCCGATCAAACGGGCCCACTGGCGCAGATGATGACTCGTCTCCAGCCAGCTCTGCTGGTCTGCCCGGGCGTTAGTTGCAACCTCACTGGCAAGCAAAAGGCCCAGTTCAACGGCAGCTTCGATCAGCGCACCGGTTTTATAGTGGTGAATTCGTTCAAGGGTATCCAGGTCGACGTGGCGGTTGGTTGCCTGCAGGTCAAGAGACTGGCCGGCACACATGCCCTGCGCACCAGCTGCCTGCGCCAGCGTTCGAACCATGTTTAGCTGGACCACGGCACTGACACCCGCAAGCGGACGGCTGATTAGCTCAAAGGCGAGACTTTGCAGTGCATCACCAGCAAGAATGGCGGTCGCCTCGTCGAAGGCTTTGTGGCAGGTCGCCTGACCGCGACGTAAATCGTCGTCGTCCATGGCTGGCAAATCATCGTGAACCAGCGAATAAGCATGAATGCATTCAATCGCCGCCGCTGCTCCGTCAAGGTTTTTCGCCTCGGCACCGAGCATTTCACCCACCGCGTAGACCAAAAATGGACGGACTCGTTTGCCACCAAGCAACACCGCATAGCGCATGGCATCATGCAGGCGAGGGCAGACCGGATCGATGGCAGTAAGCTGGATCTGCAGGAAGTCACTGTGACGTTGGCGGTACGCCTGTAATTTATCGGTAAGCACAGGGTCCTCAGTCGCTGACGTAACGCTGTTGTTCGTCATCTGACTGGTCATGTTGACGGGGCCTCATCGTCGGACATCGGCTGCAGGGTTTCCTGTGATCCCTGACGCACTAATAAGCTGACTTTTTGTTCAGCCTGTTGCAGCTTTTGCTGACTGATCCGCGACAACGCCACGGCACGTTCAAATTGCTGCAGGGACTGCTCAAGGGGCAAATCGCCTTGTTCGAGCTGGTTAACAATGTGTTCAAGTTCACTCATCGCTTGCTCGAAGGTTAACTCAGAGGTGTCTTTGCTATCAGTCATCAGATGTTCTCCACGGAATGCTGCCACATCGGTGTTGCAACACGGGCCGCCATGTTAATCTCGCAACCTTACCGAACCTGTAGGCTAAATTCAATTGCCAGCGTTGCCAGGCGTGCTCTGCACGGCTGCCAGAGGGCTTTGCGACTGAAGTAATTTGCAAAGAGTTAGTAAAGAAATAGACATGGGCGCCGATGAATTAACAGTACCGACAAAAATTGCGGTTGTTAGTGTAGCGCGGATGATGAAAAATAGCGCCTCTTCTTGAGACACACACAACGGGGAGATCTGTGTGGATATAGCAACAATAATCGGCATTATCGGGGCGCTCGCCTTCATTGCGATGGCGATGCTGTTCAACGGAGACATCGGGCTCTATGTGAATGTGCCGTCCATCTTTATCGTATTTGGCGGATCATTATTTGTCGCCCTGGCCAGCTATCCGTTAAGTCAGTTTCTTGGCGCGGGTAAAGTCGCCGTCAAGGCCTTTATGTTCCGTATCGAGCAGCCTCAGGAGCTGATCGATAAAGCGGTGGAAATGGCTGATTCTGCGCGTAAGGGTGGTTTTCTGGCATTGGAAGAAACGGAAGTCCCCAACCCGTTTTTTCGCAAAGGCATTGATATGCTGGTGGATGGCCATGATGCCGAAGTCGTGCGCACGACCATGCAAAAAGACATTGATTTGACCTATGACCGACACGAACGTGGCGCTAATATTTTCCAGACCATTGGCGATGTATCGCCAGCGATGGGGATGATAGGGACGCTGATCGGTCTGGTTGCAATGCTGGCTAACATGGATGACCCAAAAGCGATCGGCCCAGCGATGGCAGTAGCCTTGCTGACCACGCTGTACGGTACTTTCATTGCTAACATTATCTGTGTGCCGATTGTGAACAAGCTCAAACTGCGTATGGAACAGGAAAAACTGAATCAGGAACTGATGCTGGATGCGGTGCTTGGTATTCAGGATGGCCAGAACCCACGTATTATCGAATCGCTGTTGAAGAACTATCTCGCTTCGTCGAAGCGTGTGGAAGAGGAGCGTTAAGCTATGGCTCTGCCGGAACCGCAAAAAAAGTGCCGTAAGTGCCCGCCGAAAGGTCTGGCGCCCTGGATGGCTACCTTCGCGGATCTGATGGCACTGCTGTTATGCTTTTTCGTACTGCTGCTGGCATTCAGTGAAATGGATGTACTTAAATTCAAGCAGATTGCGGGCTCGATGCAGTTCGCCTTTGGTGTGCAAAATCGCATTGAAGTGGAAGATATTCCTCGCGGTACCAGTGTGATTGCCCAGGAATTCAGTCCCGGCCGTCCGACGCCGACGCCGATTGAAACCATTCAGCAGGTAACCAGCGACATGACCGAGTCGACTCTGGACTTCCAGGACGGTGAGGATGACTACGTAGGTGGCCCACAGCAGGAAGAAGGCGGTGAGGCGGAACCTGAGGAGCAGTCGCCTGAGCAAATGGATATGATGCAGATGCAGGAGCAGACGGAACAGGCAATCAACCGCATCCGCGAAGAAATGGAACAGGAAATTGAAGAGGGCGCATTAGAGCTGGAAAACCTCGGTCAGCAAATTATCATCCGGGTGCGCGAACAAGGCACCTTCCCGCAAGGGTCTGCGTTCCTGCAACCACAGTTCCGCGGTGTTATTCGTCGCATTGGTGAAGTTCTGAATGATATTCCAGGTGAAATTACCATTTCAGGACATACAGATAATCGTCGTATTCGTTCAGAAATGCACAGTTCAAACTGGGATTTATCCAGTGCACGCGCCGTGGCGGTGGCTGAAGAAATGCTCAATGTAGAGAATTTCGAAGAAAGCCGCCTGACCGTTCGTGGTCTGGCCGATACGCGCCCACTGGTGCCTAACAACAGTGATGATAATCGTCGGCGCAACCGCCGCGTTGAAATTTCAATTCTGCAGGGGAGTGCGATGGAGTCACAACCAATCAGCACCCAACAAGGCAACTAGCCGATTCACCCCGTTTTTTGTATAATTGCCTGCCATTGGATGGCCTTGCCGGTTTAACCGACAAGGCCATCGTCGTTGTAGCATCTTGCTGTCCTAAGATGCCGTGCACACCCCAGGTTAGGTATTTCCATGAAGTATATTGTTCGGTTGCAGGCCGAAATTACGGTAAAAAGCAAATCAGTGCGCTCGCGTCACGGTAAATTATTGACTGCGAATTTGCGTATTCAGCTGAAAGCGCTGGACCCGGTGATTAAAGTAAAATGGCTCTGGGATCGCATCGAAGTTGTATTGCCCGAGCAACCCTCTGACGCCCTTTCGAACGCGGTGGTTGAGCGTTTACAGTCAACTCCGGGCGTGCTTCATTTTGAACGTGTGCAGTATCATCCACTGACGGATTTCGAGACCTTGCTTGACTGGGTTCTCAGCTTCAAGCGTGCTCAGCTAGTGGGTAAGTCATTTGCTATCCGGGTCAAACGCAAAGGGCATCATTCGTTTTCCTCCCAGGACCTGGCGCGCTATATAGGCGGTGGTGTGAAGGAACGGGTCGAAGGCACTCAGGTGAAGTTAAAAGGTGCCGAGGAAGAAGTGGTACTGATGATAGCTGAGGACGATGTATTCCTGGTGGAGCGGCGCTTTGCCGGTCTCGGCGGGTTCCCCTTACCGAGTCAGGAAACCGTGCTGTCGCTGATGTCAGGCGGGTTTGATTCGACAGTCTCGAGCTATCAGATGATCAAGCGTGGGGCACGCACCCATTACTGCTTTTTTAACTTAGGCGGCGACTTGCATGAGGCAGGAGTGCGTGAAATCTCCTACTATCTGTGGAAGCGTTTTTCACCGACCCATCCGGTGAAGTTCGTAAGCATTGATTTTGCGCCACTGGTGGATGTCATTCTCACTCATGTTGACAATGGCCTGATGGGCGTCGTTTTGAAGCGCACCATGTTGCGAGCCGCAGCGCTGGCCACTCGCTATGTTAATGCCCAGGCGCTGGTTACCGGTGAAGCGATGGGGCAGGTATCGAGTCAGACCCTGAGCAACCTGGCGGTGATCGACGAAGTCACCTCGAAGCTAGTGTTACGGCCGCTGATCGCGATGGATAAGCAGGATATTGTTGATATCGCCCGCCGCATTGGCACTGAACCTTTGGCCGCCGCGATGCCAGAGTATTGTGGCGTTATTTCGAATAAGCCAACGGTCAAAGCGGATCTGGAAAAAGTGAAGCAGGCCGAGCAGGCGATCACCGACCAAATGATTGAAGCTCAGGTCTATAATGCAGACGTCATCGACATTCGCCAACTGCATGACGCACAGATGGAAAAAGTGTCCCTGGCGGCAGCGGTTAACGACACAACCTTAGAAAAAGTAATTCTGGATATTCGCAGCAATGACGAAGTTGAACAGGCTCCGTTGCAGAATACCGAATACTCAGTTGAACATTTACCATTTTTTAAACTCGAATCTGCCTTTGCAGGGCTTCCAAAAGACCGCCAATATTTGCTTTACTGCGATCAGGGAATTATGAGCCGAATGCAGGTGCTGCATTTGCGCGAACTTGGCTACACCAATGTGGCGGTTTATCAACGAGCGGAGAAAACTGTTGAATAGCGTAGTAGCGCGAACTCTTTTTGTATTTACTTTTTGTCTGGTCTCGGGATTGTTCTTCTGGCAGTCGCCGCCCGCAGGCCCCACGTCGGTGGCTCACCTAGATAAGGTGGTTCACTTCGGGCTGTTCTTTGTGCTGGCAGCGAGCATGCAGTATGCCTTTCGTATGCGCTACTTATGGTCATTGAGCTGGTTGTTGCTGTACGCGGTAGCGATTGAATGGATTCAGTATTATATACCGGGCCGCGGTGCCGATGGCTGGGATGTCGTGGCTGACATGGCCGGGGCACTGAGTTTCTTCATTGTTTTCAGCTGGTATAAACAAAAACGCCGCAATTAGCGGCGTTTTTGTTTGCTGGATGGCTTTTTCTTCGCCGTAGCTTTCTTCTTTTTACTCTTACCTGGTTGTGGAAACTTGTATTGCGGGCGCAGCTCTTTAATCACCCGACGTTCGATCTTCTCGCCAAGATAGCGTTCGACCCGACCCAGCATATCTGCATCATGGGCCTCTACCAGCGACACGGCTAGCCCTTTACGACCCGCGCGACCCGTGCGGCCGATACGGTGGACAAAGACATCGGCGCGGCGCGGCAAGTCAAAGTTAACCACCAGTTGCACGTCATCAACATCAATCCCGCGAGCGGCGACATCGGTTGCGACCAGCACTGCATTTTTGCCCTGGGAAAAGTCTGCCAGCGCCTGATTGCGCGAATGCTGTGGCATGTCACCATGAAGCATGCTGACACGGTATTTCAGAGCACGTAGCTGGTCGGTTAGTGCCAGTACCCGTTCTTTGGTTTTAACAAACACCAGCACCGACTGAGTATGTTCATTCAGCAATGCCTGCAGTAACTGGGTCTTGTGTTCGAGGGTGTCTGCCTGATGCAGCCACTGCGTGATCTTGCCACGCTCGCGCTTTGGCGGTTGGGCATCGATATAGACAGGCTCCAGCAGGGTACTTTTACTGAAGCGCTGAATAGCGGCACCTTCCAGAGTTGCGGAGAAGAGCAGACGCTGGCGGACATGGCGGGCTTCCGCCAGAATACTGCTGACAGCATCGGTGAAACCCATATCCAGCATGCGATCGGCTTCATCAAGAATCAGCCATTCGATATCTTCAGCGGAAAAGCGCTCCTGACCGAGGTAGTCAAGCAAACGCCCGGGTGTGGAAATGACAATATCCAGATTGCTTTCAAAGGCACTCAGGTGACTGCCGAAATTGACCCCGCCGGTTACCAGTAAGCTCTGATGGCCGGTGTGTTGACAGATAATCGCTGCCTGCTCGTGGATCTGTGCAGCCAGTTCCCGGGTTGGTGCTAACACCAGTACTCGAGCACTCCCTGGTTCGCTACGCGGAAAATCCAACAGGTGCTGGAACGCTGGAACCAGATAGGCCAGGGTTTTTCCGGTCCCGGTCGGGGACGACGCCAGGATGTCATGCTCCGCCATGGCCTCAGGAATAACCTGTTGCTGGATGCGGGTCGGCATTTTATGGCCGAGTTGCAACATGGCTTCTATCAATTCCGGGGCGATGTCGAGATCGTGCCAGCTTGGAGTCATGGATATCAGGTGCCTTTCAATGAGTAAATTGGTGGCTATTTTATCCTGTTTTTGTGACGACGGCGATGCTTGCGTTCACAATCAATCCACGACAAACTATGCCTCTTGCGAATAGTCCAGAATACACATGGTAGCTATGCACACTTATACGGATTTATTGAACCAGGTTAGTCAGCAGTTAGAGGATGACAGTATTAAGCTGCCAGGCTTGCCCGAAATCGCGATTCAGGTGCAGCAGGCGGTCGCCGATCCCATGATGACATTACCCAAACTGTCACGGATCATTGCACGCGATCCGGCCTTAAGCGCGCGTCTGGTGCGCATCGCAAACAGTGCCTGGCTGGGGCGCCCGGTAAAAGCAGAAAATCTGCCGCAAGCCGTTATGCGGCTGGGATTCTGGCAAATCCGTAATGTCTCATTGGCGATGGCGCTGGAAGGGCTGTATGAAGCGCAGGATGCGATGGTCAAAGACGAACTGCGTGAGGCGTGGCGACAAAGCCTGGATCTGACCGCCGCCGCGGTCACCTTACTCAATCATTATCCGGGCGAAATGGACTTGCATAGCCATACGCTTGCTTTGGCCTGCAGCTGCAGCCGGATTGGCGTATTGCCGCTGCTCAGTGTGGTTGAACAGGACCAGCTGAGTGATATGGAGGATTATTATGCGGCGAAACAGGTCCTGGCAGTGCCTCTGGGGACTAAAGTGTTAACCAGCTGGCAGTTCAGCGCCGATATTATTCGTTTACACAAGCAATGGCGTGAAGGGATCGGCAGCTTACAGCCGTCGTATCTGAGCTTTATGCAGTTGGCCGGGGTTCTGACCGGGCAGATCAAGGTTACCGACGAAAAAGAGTTGCTTAAAATGTACGCCAGCAGTGGTTGTATTACCCGTCCGGGTGTCTGGCAGCAGCCTGCGGTGCAGGCTGACTACCAAAGCATTCTAAGTGCGTTACGCGACTAGCAGGACGCTGCTGCGTTAACTTTGCGCTAACTTTCCGTCAAGGCCTCGTCAAGGGCATCCAGTAAGGCATTGCATTCCAGTGCCATCAGACTGAAGTCTGCATCCAGTTGGTCGGCTTTATCAGCGCCCGCCATGTCGTCGTTCTTTTCTTTGACCACATCACTGAACTGCAACCGCTTAATAGCAAAGTCATCTTCGAGTACGAAATTCATGTGCTCATCCCATATCAGGCCAAGCTTGGTCGCCACTTTGCCGTGTTGCAAATGACTTTGAATTTCTTCACTGGCCAGTTCCTGCTTTTTCAGCCGCACCACAGCAGGTTCATCGCCGCTTCCTTTCAGCTCAGCATCGCCGCCCAGTTCGAACGGGGCAGGAGCACTTTGCTGTTCCAGCCAGGTGGTGAAAAAGGTCTCGGCAGCCTGCTCAGCCCCCCAGGGTTTGACCGGTAACGAGCCAATGGCACCGCGCAGCAGCGAGCTAAAGTCTTCGGCTTTGTTGCTTGATGAGGCATCCACAAAGAGCCGCTGTCCTTTCACATCAAGGTATGCCCATTGAGTACTGAAACGGCTAAACGCCTGCGGCAGCATCTGGTGGACGATGTCTTCTTTCAATGCGCTGCGTTCTTTCTTTGGCATAGGCCGGGCGTATTCTTCAGCATAGGCGCGGGCCTTTTCATCCAGCTCCGCATTAATTGCACTGGCTGGCAGCACTTTTTCTTCTTTGCGTGCACACAACAAAATATTATCGCCGATAGCGTGATGCAGCACTTCACTTTGCTCGCCGAATGGGGAGACAAAGCCAAAGCTGGCCAGTTGATGGCGCTGGCACGGCTGATAAAGGTACTCAGCAAGGCTGCTGTCAAAATCAGCGGGAACGGCAAAAGGTTGGGTAAACTGGTACACGCGCAGGTTTTTAAACCACATGGGGTTACTCCGGAAACAAGGGTTAGGTTGGGGCGAGCAGGCATTGTAGCCTAGTGATCGAGCACTTCAACGGGAAAATGGAAATCATAACGTAAACCTTTGCCGGGAGCGCTATGAGCGGTGATGTCACCTTGCAGCGTCTGGCACACAAGGTTACGGATAATATGGGTGCCAAGACCGCTGCCGCCGTCGTTGGGTCTGGTGGTAAAAAACGGGTCGAACAGATGATCAAGGTTATCCTGAGTCATGCCATTGCCGTTGTCCTGAAAGGTGCAATTGAGGGTGTCATTGTGTACCCGCAAGCGGATGCGGATAACGCCTTCGTCTATGCCATCAAACGCATGCAATAACGAATTCAGGATCATATTGGTCAGAATCTGTGCCAGTGAACCGGCCAGGCAGCGAATACGCACATCGGTTTCGCATTCCACTTTAACCTCATGGCGGGTGTGTTTTAATTTCGGTCGCAACGACTGAACCACGCCGTCTACGTACTCGCATATGCCGATGTCACGCATGGCGTCAGACGTCTGATCCACGGCCACCTGTTTAAAGCTCTCAATCAGGTCTTTCGCCCGGTTCAGGTTACTATCCAGCAACTGCACACTTTCACGCCCATCGGCGATGAAATGGCCTAACTGACTCTGGGTAAGGCTTTTATCCTCGAGCGCAATGGCGAGCTGTTCAAGACGGTCAGCAAGGAACGAACTGGCGGTCACACCAATCCCAATCGGCGTATTAATATCATGTGCAATACCAGCAACCAGGCCACCAAGCGAGGCCATCTTTTCTGATTCAACCAATTGGCTTTGCGCCCGTTGCAAGGTTTCCAGTGATTCTTTGAGGCGCTGATTGGTCCGTTTCAGGGTACTTTCGGTCAGCTTACGCTGGCGAATTTCCTGCTCCAGCTTGTACTGGCGTTGCTCAAGTTCGTGGCGTCGGTTTTCCAGGTCCATCATCAGATGGCTAAGGCGAGACGTCTTACGCGCGACTTCCTGTTCCAGCAGGTTGTTTTGTGCGTCCAGTTGCTGATTGGCGTGGCGCAGCTTTTGTTCGGTCAGGTGCAGGTCGGCCTGGTGGCTTTGCAGGTTGTCGATAAGCCGGTTGTAAGCGTCTTCCACCTGGGTGAACTCGTTGTTGTGCTGGTCTTTGAGGTGAATACGCGAGTTATCCAGATCATCGATATGAAAGGTTTCGATTTGCTTGCTTAACTGCTGGAAAGGGCGGCTAAGCAGGCGGCTGAAGGCGAGCGAGAAAATCAGAATAAGCAGAGTGCTTTTGATAATGGCATTGCCGATGAGGAACGCCAGACTGACTTTGAGCCGGTCAATGGCAACATTGCGGTTAGAAAAAATGGCCACATCGCCGACCCGGGTTGATTGCCCGGAGAACTCAAAAATAAGTGGGCTGTAATGGCCAAACACACCATTTTGTTCGGTCAGGTTAACCGCTTCATTCTGCTCGCTGGGTAACTGGGCAGGCTCGAAGGTGGTTCCTGACTGAACCAGGATGCTGCCTTCGTCGTCGCGGATAATAACGCCGCCAATCGAGGGGATATTAATTAACCCTTCGGCGATGGCATTGATTTGTGGGGAATTGAATTCCCATAAGGCACGGGTCAGGCTGCCAGCAAAGGTGTGCTGCTGGTTTTCCAGCTCTGCGACAAGGTAACGTTTGGTATTAAAGTACTCGCCTGCGATGTGTACGCAGGTAATCATGAAGGTGAGTAAAAAATATACCGACAGGACACGAGTAAGCAGTGACCGGGAAATTCGCTGATTCTGCATCACTTGGCCAGCCCTGCCGTGAAAACATCTATTGTCATGCCCTAAACCCTGGCTACCTGATTAAAGTTCTTCTTATGGTCGATGCAGGTTTACTCTACCAAGCTGACCATGGGGCGCAACTAATTTTTTTAACAAATGATGACACCCGTGTTTTTTACCAAATCATGACGCAATTGCGCTGTGGTCATAAAAGTGTCATACAATACTCCCATAATGCCTGCATTAACCAAAAGAGAGGATTAGGCATGGCGCGCAAGATTCTGATCGTAGAAGACGAAGCTCCAATTCGGGAGATGTTGGCATTCGTTATGGAACAGCATGGTTATCAGCCGGTTGAGGCAGGGGACTATGACAAAGCACTGGATGCAGTGGTCGAGCCCTACCCGGACATGGTGCTGCTTGACTGGATGTTGCCCGGTGGGAGCGGTATTCAACTGGCAAAAACTCTGAAGAGCCAGGATCACACCCGACACATCCCGATTATCATGCTCACCGCGCGCAGTGAAGAAGAGGACAAAGTCAAAGGGCTTGAAGTGGGAGCCGATGACTATATCACCAAGCCGTTCTCACCCAAGGAACTGATGGCGCGGATGCGGGCTGTATTTCGTCGGGTATCTCCTACCAGCCTTGATGAGCCGCTTGAAATCGAAGGGCTTAAACTGGACCCGGTGTCGCACCGTGTCAGTGCCAATGATGGCGCGATTGATATGGGCCCCACTGAATTCCGTTTGTTGCACTTCTTTATGACCCATCAGGACCGCGTATATTCCCGTGAACAGCTGCTTGATCACGTATGGGGAACCAATGTCTTTGTTGAAGACCGTACTGTGGATGTACACATCAGACGGCTTCGTAAAGCCATCGAAGGGGCGGGTCATGATCGGCTGGTACAGACGGTGCGTGGTGTTGGTTATCGGTTCTCGGCGCGTTAAATGGGACGTAATTATACCTTAAGCGCTATTCTCCGTGGTTTGCTGGTTTATCTGCTGCCGTTTGTGTTGGCAGGCTGGTACCTCGATGTTGTCTGGCAGGCACTGGCGCTGGCATTGTTGCTTAAGCTCTGCTGGCACTATTACTACATTAACCGCCTGACCGGCTGGCTGTGGGACAGCCGAACCCTGTTACCACCAATGGGCAAAGGGGTGTGGACCGATATCTTTGACGGTATTTACCGCACCCTGCGCCGCAATCAGGTGCGCCAACGCTCACTGAGTACACTGATCAAGCGTTTCCGTCAGGCCTCCGAAGCGATGCCAGATGCAGCGGTGGTGCTAAAAGAAGATGGCACCGTGACCTGGGCCAACAAGTTGGCTCAGCTGTATTTCGGACTGCAGTGGCCGGGTGACAATGGCATTCGTATCACCAACCTGATCCGCCATCCGCGCTTCGTCAAATTCTTTAAAAAAGGCGATTTCAGCCAGGCTGTTACCATGCATTCGCCGGCACATGCCAGTATGGAAGTGGAGGTACGGGTGATGCCCTATGCTGACAACCAATTCCTGTTGATAGCCCGCGATGTGACGCAGTTGACCAAACTTGAGCGAATGCGCAAAGACTTCGTCGCCAACGTCTCGCATGAGCTGAAAACACCGCTGACGGTGATGCAGGGGTATCTGGAAATGCTGGATGAACCGGAGCTGCTGCCAGCCAAGCAGCTGCACAAAGCGATTCATGATATGACCGCGCAGACGGCACGGATGCAGAATATGGTGAATCAGCTACTCGAGCTGTCGCGTATTGAGTCCAGCGGGCCTGACAGTTTTACTGAAGAAGTCGACATGGCTGCCCTGATCCGCAGTTGTGTGCATGATGTCTCATTGCTGAATAGTGAAAAGCAGCACCGCATTGAAGTGAGCCTGGACGAGCACCTGAGCGTGTATGGCAGTGCCGATAAATTGCGTGCCGTGGTGATGAACTTATTGACCAATGCAATTAAATACAGCCCGGCAGGCGGTACTATTAACCTCACCTGGCAGCGCCGCCATTTAGCGGCAGCGTTTTCTATCAGCGATACCGGACCGGGCATCGAACCTGAGCATTTAAGCCGGTTAACAGAACGTTTTTACCGCATTGATGCGGACCGCAACAGTGCCACCGGCGGCACCGGACTTGGCTTGTCCATTGTTAAGCATGCGCTGGAACATCACCGTTCACGACTGCAAATTGACAGTAAGGTCGGCCAGGGAAGCCGCTTCAGTTTTGTGGTACCTGCTGAACTGATAGTGCAGGCAAAAGCCGACGCAACCTAACGTCGTTAAGGTTGCGTCGGTAAAGTAACGTCGGCAAATGGTGCTGGTCTTTCGTTTCGGGCAACGGTTAGTGCAGTACCCGCGCCCGAATAGTGCCCTCGATGTTTTTAAGCTTTTCCAGCACGGCGTCAGCCTGGTCGCTGTCAATATCGACCACCACATAACCAATCTCGCTGTCGGTTTGCAGGTACTGCGCAGCGATGTTGATATCTAAGTCGGCAAAGGTCTGGTTTACTTCGCGCAACACCCCGGGCTGGTTTTTATGAATGTGCAGCAAACGGCTGGCATCGGCATGCAACGGCAGCGACACCTCGGGGAAGTTCACCGCGGATAAAGTCGAGCCGTTATCCGAGTATTTGGTCAGTTTACCGGCAACTTCGACGCCGATATTCTCCTGTGCTTCCTGGGTTGAACCGCCGACATGGGGGGTCAGAATCACGTTATCAAAGGCTCGCAGTGGCGACACAAATTCGTCGTCGGTAGCTTTAGGCTCAACCGGGAACACGTCGAGGGCAGCGCCACTAAGGTGTCCGCTTTGCAGTGCATCGACCAGGGCGTCGATATTGACCACGGTGCCGCGCGACGCATTAATAAGTTTACTGCCGGGTTTCATATAGGCCAGTTCACTGGCGCCTATCATCTGTTGCGTTTCGCGAGTTTCCGGTACATGCAGACTCACCACATCACTTTGTTCAAGTAAGCTCGTCAGCGCATTGATTTGCTGAGCATTACCGAGCGAGAGTTTTTCCTCAATATCGTAGTACAGCACCTGCATGCCCAGTTGTTCGGCAAGAATACCCAGTTGGGTACCAATATGACCGTAGCCAATAATACCCAGTACTTTGCCGCGAACTTCATGCGCGCCACTGGCGGTTTTTGGCCACTCACCACGGTGGCAGGCAGCATTTTTTTCCGGAACCCGGCGCAGCAGCATAATGATATTGGCCAGAACCAGCTCGGCCACGCTGCGGGTATTCGAAAACGGCGCGTTAAAGACCGGAATGCCAAGTCGTTTTGCGGCGTCGGTGTCGACCTGGTTGGTGCCAATGCAAAAGCAGCCAATGGCCGCCAGTTTCGTAGCTTTAGCCAACACCTCTGCACTTAGCTGAGTGCGTGAACGGATACCCACAAAATGGGCGTTGGCCAGCGCCTGGTCAAGCTCGTCGCCTGACAGTGCCGTGGGGTAACAGTCGATATTGTGATAGCCCTGGCGCTTGAGACAGTCAATGGCGCTTTGATGGACCCCTTCAAGTAGTACGATACGAATGCGGCTTTTATCCAGTGAAACGGTCGGCGCCATTAGGCTATGTCCTTAATCCAGTGTAGTCAGGGTTTGGCCATCGCTGAGCAGTGCGATATCAGCACCGCGCGAAGCAAACAGCCCATTGGTTACAACCCCTGTAATTTGATTGAGCTTTTCCTCAAGCTCAATAGGGCGTCCGATATTTAGGTTATAAACGTCGAGAATGACGTTGCCGTTATCGGTGACAAAGTCGTCGCGTAACACCGGGTCGCCACCAAGCTTCACAAGTTGCCGCGCGACATACGAACGTGCCATGGGGATAACTTCAACCGGCAACGGGAAGTCACCGAGTGCAGTCACCAGCTTGCTTTTATCGGCAATGCAGATAAAGCGGTCGGCCACCGCAGCAATGATTTTCTCGCGGGTCAGTGCGCCGCCGCCGCCCTTGATCATTTGCCGGTGACGATTAATTTCATCCGCACCGTCAACGTAAACGGGCAGTTCGCTGACCCCGTTCAGGTCAAAGACTGCAATACCATGTTGTTTTAAGCGTTCGGTTGAGGCTTTGGAGCTCGATACCGCACCGTCAATGTCATGCTTCATGCTGGCTAAGGCGTCGATGAAATAGTTGACCGTCGATCCGGTTCCAACACCGACAACAGTGCCGGGTTTGATGTACTCGAGTGCCGCTTCTGCGGCCATTTTTTTAGCGTGATCAGACATGATTGGCTTCTTCTTTTGGTGAGCGCTGGATGCTGTCTAGTATACGTGGCCCCGGCAGCTTCGCCAACTTCCGGCCGGCACTGGATCACCTCGGCTTAAAAGCGCCAGATGCGACCCGGGGTGATCACACCGTTAATCGGAACATCCCAGCTTGCCACCGGCAATTGCTCGACCTGCTGACAGTCGTGGGCCAGTCCGAACACGGTTAAGCCGGGTAGCTTGCCATTCAGCCAGGGAGCCAGGGTGCGGTCGTAAAAGCCGCCGCCCATACCGAGCCGGTTGCCATGCGGGTCAAAACCAACCAAAGGGATCAGCAGGCAGTCTATCTGCGCTAACGGCACCACTGCCTGGCAGCTCAACACAGGTTCAGGGATAGCAAAACGGTTGGGGCGCATAGGCGTTGTTTTGCTGTAGTCGAGCATCAGCAGGTGGCCAGGGTTGAACGGATGTAAAACCGGCAGCGCCAACTGCTTGCCCTGCTCCAGCAGGGTGTCAATTAACGGCGCGGTATTCAGTTCACCCCCGACGCTGTGGTAGAGGCCGATGCGCCGTGCCTGCTGCAATTCGGGTAACGCAAGAGCCTGCCTGGTTAAGGCGCTGGCAGCATCTTGCTGTTGCGCTGCATTCAATGCATTGCGCTGGCTGATCAGGCGTTCGCGCAACGCACTGCGAGCCTGCTCTGAGGAGGTTGTTTTCTGCGTTTGCATACCGGCTTGCCTGTGCTCCGCCATTGACTGTCCTTTCGACCCTTGCGACACTCGCAGGATAAATCGAATAACAGGACAATGCCATGTTAACCCGCCGTCTTTCCACTCTGATTGTTGTTTGCAGTATTTTAGCCTTTAGTTGGGCTGTATCGGCAGCGCCGCCGAGTGCCTCTGATCGCAGCAATGGTGAGGGCCCTTATCAGCGAATGATCCTGCGTGGCGGCACCCTGATCAATGGCGAAGGCGCGCCAGCGGTAGGCCCGGTCGATATCGTGATCGAGCAGGATCGCATTGTTGAGGTGGCCGTGGTCGGCTACCCGGGTGTGCCAATTCGCAACGAAGGCCGTCCTGAAGCAGGCCCTGATGATGTCGAAGTCGACGTGAGTGGGCATTACATATTACCGGGGTTTATCGACATGCATGCACACCTGGGCGGCTCGGCGGATAATATCCCGGCTGACTATGTGCTCAAACTGTGGCTCGCCCATGGTATTACCACGGTTCGCGAACCCGGCAGTTTTAACGGCTTAGACTGGACGTTGGAGCATGCACAGCGCGCCGAGCGGGGAGAGATCGCGGCACCGCGCATTATTCCGTACGTTGGCTTTGGCCAGGGCAGCGTAGAGCCTATTATCACTGCAGACCAGGCTCGCGACTGGGTGCGTCAGATTAAAAGCGAAGGTGCCTCGGGGATTAAATTCTTTGGTGCACCGCCACGGGTAATTGCGGCGGCACTGGATGAAGCAGAACAGCAGCAGCTGGGCACCATGATGCACCACGCCCAGCTCAATGTAGTGCGGACCAATGTGCTGGATTCAGCGCGCATGGGCCTGGGTAGCATGGAACACTGGTACGGGTTGCCGGAAGCGCTGTTTACCGGTCAGCGTATTCAGGACTATTCACCGGACTATAACTACCAGAATGAACAGGATCGCTTTGGCGAAGCCGGACGTCTCTGGCAGCAGGCGGCAGAACCAGGGTCAGAGCGCTGGAATCAGGTGCGTGACGAACTGATTGAACTCGACTTTACCATCAACCCCACGCTGACCATTTATGAGGCCAGTCGTGACCTTGAACGGCAACGCAACGCGGTGTGGCACGATGAATACACCTTGCCCACGTTATGGGACTTCTTTACCCCAAGTCGCTATGCTCACGGTTCCTATTGGTTTGACTGGACTACCGACGACGAGGTCGCTTGGCGAGATAACTACCGTCTGTGGATGCGCTTTCTGAATGACTATAAGAACCACGGTGGACGGATAACGCTGGGGTCGGACGCGGGCTATATCTATAAAATTTATGGCTTCGGCTATATTCAGGAAATGGAGCTGTTACGCGAGGCAGGCTTTAATGCGCTGGAAGTGATTCAGGCGGCGACCTTGCACGGCGCCGAAGCGCTTGGCCTTGATGATGAAATTGGCAGTGTGATTGCAGGTAAAAAAGCGGATCTGGTGATTGTGCAAGAGAACCCGTTGCGCAACTTTAAAGTCTTGTATGGCACCGGCCACTATCAGCTGGATGAAAATAATCAGCCAACGCGGACCAACGGCATAAAATATACCATTCGTGACGGGATTCTGTACGACACCAGTGAATTGCTTAACGACGTCCGCGCTATCGTAGCGGAAGCTAAAGAGGAATCAGGCAATGGATAAGATCCATAATTCGAAAGTGGATAGCTGGCTGATGCTGCTGGTGGTCACGCTGGCGTTGTTCGTGCTGTTGGCCAGTTCGTTGCTGGCTATCAGCGGCTGGGCATTGCTGGCGCTGGTATTGCTACTGTTGGCGGCGGTGTTACCGATGTGGATCCTGATGTCGACCCGATACCATATTATTGGGGATGAATTGCGGGTGCGCGCTGGGCCTTTTCGCTGGCGGATTGAACTGGACCGGATTGATGGTGTCGAGCCTTGTCATAATGCAGCGCTGGCGCCGGCATTGTCGAAAGAGCGTCTGCGCCTTCAATACCGCGCAAGCGGGCGTGATAAATCCGCTGGTACAGGTCGCTATGTGTTGTTGTTGTCACCGGAAGACCGATATCAGTTTATTTTTGACTTAGGGGTGGCAGACCCGGAAACCTTTGATCCTGAAACCGGCCCGCAAACTGAGTAGAAGGGTGCTCCCCAAGATGCCGCTGCTGCGTGGTAGCCCTTGAACCCACTGGCTCAAGGCGGGTGCTGAATTGAATGGTCGCAGGCTTCCCGGTACATGCCGGGCTTGCGCACTGACCACCAAGCAGGACCCTTAACTGAAAACATCGGCTCAGGGACATTCACCAACTGGCTAACACCCCAGGGAGCATAATTCTGCTGTAAAACTCTGGTGTATTTCTATCTGGCGTACTTCTAGTTGTACTCGTCGCCGTCCTGGCTGGATGCTTGTTCACCCATGGCTTTTTCAATCGTTGCCTGGAGCAGGCGAACCTTGTCCTCCAGCGCAGCTGTATGCTTTGACTGCTGAGTTTTATCTTCTATCCATTCATGGCATATATTAAGCGCGGTCATGACCGCTATCTGCTCAACATTGGTCAGCTTGGTGGCGCTCTTAGTTTCATTCAGGCGCTGGTCAAGTTGGCGAGCGGCTTCGCGAAGCGCGCTTTCCTGACCATCCGGGCACATAACCCGATAATTTCTATCGAGTAATCTGATGTCCATTGCGTGACCGCTCATCTACGAATTTCCTCTTGATTCTATAGGGCGGAGCATAGCTGTACTGCTATCATTATGCAACTGGAGCCTATCTCAGTTGCAGCATTCTTAAGCGGGGGAAAGTCAGCGCGCTGGCACTTTTCTGGCTCCGCCTTGCTGCCAGTGTTAGGATAATGGCAATTCTTTTGGGCGACATTCACATGGCTTGGAAAAAATATATGTCAGAATCAATAGCACGCGCATATGATGCGCTCAATCAACACCTTGAGCGCGAAAATATGCTCCTATGTGCCGCAGAAATCCACGGCATGCTATGCGGGCTGGTCGCCAGTGGCGCGCCTTTAAAGCAAAGTGAATGGCACGGTCTGATGATCGATCTGGCGAATGAAGGTCAGGCGTTCAGTGTCGGCATGAAGTCACTGCTGAACGACGTCCACCAGCAGGTGGGTGAAGACCTCTCTGATCCGCAAATGAGCTTTCAGTTATTGCTGCCGGGCGATGAAGAGCCACTTGCTGAGCGACTAAAGGCTTTAACCGATTGGGTGCAGTCATTTCTGGTCGGTTTTGGGGTCAATCAGCAGAACCTGGCCGAGGCCTCGGAAGATTTACGCGAAGCAATTCAGGATTTAAGTGAAATCGCACGTCTGTCTGACGATGTTGAGCCGGATGACGAAGGCGAGCGCGCTTACTACGAAGTCACTGAGTACGTGCGAATTTCTGCCATTATGTGTTTCAACGAATTAGCCGGCTTGCGTCACCCGCAAGCGCCAGGCTCAGACACATTGCACTAAACACTGTCATGCGACAGGTCATGCAACAGGTCATGCGACAGCGAGTTCAGGAGTAGATGGTGAAAGACGCGATTGCAGTGGAAGAACTGAAGCAACGCCGCCAGGCGCTGGCTGCATGTTATGCACCAGGTACGGTGCTGTTAATCCGTGGTGGCCGCCTGGTTACCCGCAGCAATGATACCGAGTATCCGTTTCGTCAGCGCAGCGATTTTTTCTATTTAACCGGTCTTAACGAACCGGATGGCTGGCTGGTGCTGGTCAGCGGCGAGCCGTTGGACGAGTTCCTGTTCGTGCTGCCACGCGATAGCGAGCAGGAAATCTGGCACGGGCGTCGGCTTGGCTGTGACAAGGCCGCTGAGCTGTCCGGAATAACCAAGGTTCGTGAGCTCAACGAACTCAACCGCAAGGTGCTGTCGCTGCTTGGTAGTCATGATGCAGTGGCCTGGTGTTATCAGGTTGATAGTGACGAACGCCAGCAACGTCAGCGCTGGCTGGACAAGCTCAGCGAATCACGTAAGCACGGCTGCCCGAGCCAAATCCATGATCTGGCACCTGCTATTCACGAACTGCGTTTATTTAAATCCAAAGCTGAAATAAACTTAATGCGGCGCTCTGCGCAGATAGCGGCAGATGCCCATCGCCGGGCGATGTCGATGTGCAAAGTGGGCCGCTATGAATACCAGCTGGCCGCCGAAATACACCACGAATTTGCCATGCGTGGCACCGCCGGGCCCGCCTACGGCACCATTTGCGGTAGTGGCGACAATGCCTGCATTTTGCATTACACCGAAAACGAATCCCAACTCAAAAATGGCGACTTAGTCCTGATCGACGCCGGTTGTGAATATCAGGGCTACGCCAGCGATATTACCCGCACCTTTCCGGTGAATGGCCGTTTTAGCCCAGCGCAGAAACGTCTCTATAACTGGGTGCTGAAAGCACAACAGGCGGCGATTGCTCAGATCAAACCTGGGGTGACGCTGCCGCAACTGTACAAGGTGGCGGCCAAAATTCTGAGCGAAGGCCTGATTGATGTCGGGGTGTTAAAAGGCTCTGTGGCTGAGAACATTAAAGGCATCCATTACCGCCCTTATTTTATGCATGGCCTTGGTCACTGGCTGGGGCTGGATGTGCATGATGTCGGTGCCTATAAAATCGATGGTGAACCACGCCCCCTGGAGCCGGGGATGGTGCTTACTATTGAACCGGGCCTGTATATCGACAGTGCAACCGAGTGTCCGCCTGAATACCGTGGGCTCGGTATCCGTATCGAGGACGACATCCTGGTCACCGAGGATGGCTGTGAAAACCTGACCGCCTCGGTGCCGGTGACCGTGGAAGAAATTGAAGATTTGATGACGCCCGGTGCATTTACCTAAGCCCGGGTACATGCACGGCTGAACAGCGAAGAAGAAGCAAAGATGAGCGCAAATTCTGTGGACATTACCAT
Organism: Aliidiomarina soli; assembly: GCF_003986975.1. Lineage (GTDB taxonomy): Bacteria > Pseudomonadota > Gammaproteobacteria > Enterobacterales > Alteromonadaceae > Aliidiomarina > Aliidiomarina soli. The sequence continues at coordinate 255,140 of NZ_PIPO01000005.1, forward strand.
AAGTGGGGGCGGCGTTGTTGGCGGCTTAGCCGCGCTATTGCTGGCCAAAGCGATGCCGGACCGCTCGATACTGGTACTCGATGGCAGTGCGCCTGGCAGTCATGATCCGCGGACACTGGCGTTAGCCCATACCACGGTGCTAGCGATGCAGCAGGCCGGGCTGTGGAGTCCGGTTGCAGCGCTTAAAGGGAAAGCGAAAGAAACCAGTGAACCCGCCGGACAAGCCCAGCGTCTGGCGCAGGCGATTCAGCATATCCATGTATCTGAACGTGGTGCGGCCGGAAGTTCCTCCCTGCACGCTGCCGATTTTAATCTCGACGCGCTCGGTCAGGTAGTCCCCGCTCAGGCACTGCAACAGGATGTTCATGCTGCCTGCCAGCAGGTAGAGAACCTGACCTGGCTGGACAATACGGCGCTGAGCGCGTTCGAGCATCAGCGCGATAACGTGGTATTGACCGCTGGTCAGCAAACCCTGCACAGCCAGCTTTTGATTGCTGCCGATGGTGGCCGTTCGATGATCCGTGATCAACTTGCGATTCAGGGTCGTGAAACCGACTACCAGCAGACCGCGCTGATTGCCAATGTAACCTTTGATCGTGACCATCAGGGCATGGCGTATGAACGCTTTACCGAGCACGGGCCGATTGCCTTATTGCCATGTGGTCCGCGGCGAATGGCTCTGGTCTGGTGCGTCGCAGGCAGCGATGCGGATTATTACAATACATTGAGTGACGAAGACTTTTTGCGCGCTCTGCAGCAGGAATTTGGTTATCGGGCGGGCCGCTGTATTGGGCTAGACACCCGAGCCAGCTACCCACTGTATTTATTGTTGGCAGATCGCGCGGTGTATCACCGTACGGTGTTACTGGGCAATGCCTGTCATACCCTGCACCCGATTGCCGGGCAGGGCTATAACCTTGGCGTTCGCGACGTGCTTGATCTGGTTGAGGCACTGAGCGCTGACCATGATCCCGCGCAGCCGGGGTGGTCGCATCAAACTCTGCTTGCCTATGAGCGCAGGCGACAACAGGATTACCAGCGTATTGGTGGTTTAACCGACGGTCTGGTACGCACTTTCTCCAATCATTACCCGCCATTGCGGGCAGCGCGTAATATGGGTCTGCTCGCCCTGCGCAGCTGCAAACCCCTGGCTTACCCATTGGCACGTGCTGCCATGGGCTATCGCTCGTTAACAGGAGACTGAACAGATGGCATTGCATCGTACACAGGTAGTGGTGGTTGGCGGCGGGATGATCGGCCTGAGCCTGGCATTAAGCTTGGCCAAGCGTGGTCGTCAGGTGGTAGTCGTAGAAAAGCGGACCGACAAAGGCGTGATCCCGGATACCCAGCAACTGCGGGTCAGTGCTATCAGTGAAGGGTCACGCCACTGGCTTGAGCAAATCGGCGTTTGGCAGGCGGTTCCGACGGAACGTCTTGGCCCGTACACGGGCATGCAGGTTTGGGACCGCGACAATGGCGCTGAAATTGAATTTGCAGCCAGCGATGCCGGCTTCACAACGCTCGGTCATATTGTTGAAAACGCGGTGCTGGAAGCGGTGCTGTGGCAGCAAGCCGAGGCCGCAGGCGTGCAGCTACTCAGTGGGGTCGAGCATGAGGCCCCGGTGTTCAGTGAGCAGGACGTGACGCTAAGCTTAAGTAATGGCGACATTGTACTGGCGCAGTTGCTGGTGGCCGCCGATGGGGCTCAGTCGACGTTACGTAGTCAGGCAGACACGCCGATGGTGTTCAAAGACTATGAACAGCAGGGTTTAGTCGCCACCATTCGCAGTGAAAAACCTCATCAGGGTATCGCCCGACAGGCGTTTATGCCGGGCGGACCTCTGGCGCTATTGCCACTGGCTGATCCGCACTTGCTGTCAATTGTCTGGAGCCAGCCAAGTGTGCAGGCAGAGCAATGGTCGGTGGAAGATGAAGAGGTATTTAATCATCGCCTGACCGCCGCCAGTGACAACTGCCTTGGTTTGTTGGCTGTGGAAGGGCCGCGACGTAACTTTCCGTTGCAGATGCGCTACGCCGAACAATGGTTGTACAAGCGCCAGGTTTTGATTGGTGATGCCGCCCATACCATTCACCCGCTTGCCGGGCAGGGCGCTAACCTGGGTCTGGCCGATGCGCGAGATCTTGAAGCACGGTTGGCCGCGTTAGGCACCTTAAACGGGGTCTGGGATGAGGCTGAACTGATGCGCACCCTGCGAGGCTATCAGCGCGCGCGCAAGGCCGCTGCTTTGCAGCATATTGCGGTAATGGAAGGCTTCCATCAGCTGTTCCGTGGCAGCAACCCGCTGCTGCGCTTTATTCGCGGACGCGGCCTTAACCTGGTCAACCGCCAGCCGCTGTTAAAACAGTTTTTTCTCGCTCAAGCCAGTAAGTAAGCCAGCAAATAAGCCGCGTCAGCGTAGCGCCTCTTCGATATAACGCAGCAGGCGTTCGGCGGCGTCTTCACTGCGGCCATGGCGCTCCAGGTAGATATTAATCTGGCCCAGCTCCGGCAACGCAGGGTGTTTAACTTCATGCAGTTCAACCGGTACGCTGGAGCGCGCCAGTACAGTGACCCCCAGTCCGCTGCGCAAGGCACTGGAAATACCGGCCAGATCGCTGTTGGTGTAGCTGATTCTATAGCCATGCCCACTGAGCATTTTTTCCGCACGGCGACGATAGACGCAACCTTCCGGCGCCATCACCAATGCCAACGGCTGTGAGGGTTTATAGTCGGGACTGCCTGCAACCCAGACCAACTGATCGGTTTTGACCAGAATGGCATTGTCCGGCGCACTCTCGGCCACGGTCAGAATAATATCAAACTGGCGGCGGCTGGCGCCGAGACGCAAATCGCGGCTTAGCCCTGAGGTCACCTGCAGCGCCACCTGGGGGTAACTACTGGCAAACTGGCCGAGAATACTGGGTAACAAGGTCGAGGCAAATTCACTGGGTATCCCCAGGCGCACCTCACCGGACAGATTGGATTCGCTATGCAACGCGATGATTTGGTCATTCAGGTTCAGCAATTGCTGTGCCATTGGGTACAATTCGACGCCGGCATCGGTCAGCCGAATGCGGTTCTCCTGACGCTGCAGCAACTTCGCATTAAGCATTTGCTCAAGGCGTTTTATTTGCAAACTAATCGCCGGCTGCGAGCGGCCCATGCGCTCACCCGCCAGGGTGTAGCTTTGCAGATCGTAAACGCTTAAAAATGCGCGTAAATTTTCGCTCGGAATGTGTTTCATCGGCCACCTTTCTATAACGACAGATTATTTTTACCACTTATTATTAATTTTATAAATAGTGTCATTTGCCTTTTTAATTTGTTGCCGGGCGCCCAAACCTCTATAATCCGCGTTAAATTTAAGCGAATACGGTAAACATAATGGCTAGCAAAACTCCTTTGTACGATGCCCATGTGGCAGCAGGCGCGAAAATGGTCGACTTCCACGGCTGGGATATGCCGCTGAACTATGGTTCTCAGATAGAAGAGCACCATGCTGTACGCCAGCGCGCGGGCATGTTTGACGTCTCGCACATGACCATTGTGGATGCCACCGGCCCTGAAGCTAAGGCCTATTTGCGCTATTTACTGGCCAACGATGTGGCCAAGCTGACCCAGCCGGGTAAAGCACTTTACACCGGTATGCTGAATGAGCAGGGCGGTGTGATTGATGATTTGATCGTGTACTACTTTGCTGATGATTCGTATCGCCTGGTGGTTAACTCAGCAACCCGTGACAAAGACATGCAGTGGCTGCAAAAGCAGGCAGGTGAGTTTGACGTGTCAGTCACTGAGCGCACCGAGTTTGCGATGATTGCCTTGCAGGGCCCGCAGGCGCAGGAAAAAATTGCCATTTTGCTTGGTGACGACCAGTTCGGCCAGGTTAAAGAAATGAAGCCATTCTTTGGTCTGCAGCTGGGTGACTTGTTTGTCGCCACCACTGGCTATACCGGTGAAGCTGGCTATGAGATTATCGTCCCCAATGAATTAGTCGTCTCGGTGTGGGACAAGTTGCTCGATAATGGCGTTGAGCCATGTGGCCTTGGCGCGCGTGATACCCTGCGTCTGGAAGCTGGCATGAACCTGTATGGTCAGGACATGGACGAAACCGTATCACCATTAGCCGCCAACATGGGCTGGAGCGTTGCCTTCGAACCGGCTGAGCGTAAGTTTATTGGCCGTGACGTTCTGGAAGCGCAAAAAGCACAAGGGACCGAGAAGTTAATCGGTCTGGTGATGGAAGATAAAGGCGTATTGCGTGCCGGGCTGAAAGTGAAGGTTGAAGGTGGTGAAGGCGTGATAACCTCAGGGACTTTCTCGCCAACCCTCGGTTACAGCATCGCCATGGCGCGGGTACCGACGCCAGTGGGGGACACTGCTGAGGTGGAAATGCGCAAGAAAATGGTTACAGTAAAAGTTGTCAAGCCAGGTTTCGTTCGTCACGGCGCTGCGGTGGTGAAAGCTTACTAAGGCTTCATCTGGGCCTGACTACCTTAGTTAATCAATGTTTTTAAAAAGCTATATAAAAAGGACAAGACAATGAGCAACGTTCCAACAGAATTGAAATACGCAGCGTCGCACGAATGGGTGCGTAACGAAGGCGAAGGCGTTTACACCGTCGGTATCAGTGAACACGCGCAGGAGCTGTTAGGTGACATGGTGTTTGTCGAGCTGCCGGAAGAAGGCGATACCTTCTCAGTGGGTGACGACTGTGCGGTTGCAGAATCAGTTAAAGCGGCGTCTGATATTTACGCGCCAATTAGCGGCCAGATCGTGGCTGTGAACGAAGATCTCGAAGACTCGCCGGAAATGGTCAACAACGACCCGTACGGTGACGGCTGGTTATTCAAAATTAAAGCAGACGATGAAAATGAATTAAACAACCTGCTGGATGCAGAAGCCTATTCTGCGTCAATCGAAGACGAATAAGCAGGTTGTCAGAATGTCAGGGCCCCGGTTATGCCGGGGCCTTGTTTTTCGCTTAGCCAACGTAAGCGACATTGCCATTAGCTAAATCAAGGTGAATCATGAGCGGTAAAACCCTGGAACAATTTGAACGTCACGACGAGTTTGTGGCCCGTCATATCGGCCCGAGTGAAGATGAGCGCGCAGCCATGCTGCAAGCCGTCGGTGCATCGTCACTGGAAGAAATGACTACGCAAACCGTACCCGGTGCAATTTTGCGCGAGCCTTTTCTGAACATTGGCACGGCCATGACAGAGCGTGATGCGCTGGCAAAATTGAAAACCATCGCGAGCAAGAACCAGGTGTTTAAAAGCTACATTGGGGCAGGTTACTACGACACCCTGACGCCGAACGTGATTCTCCGTAACGTGCTGGAAAATCCGGGTTGGTACACCGCGTACACCCCGTACCAGCCAGAAATTGCTCAGGGCCGCCTGCAGGCTATCCTCAACTTCCAGCAAATGACCATGGATTTAACTGGCATGGAGCTGGCGAGTGCGTCACTGCTGGATGAAGCCACAGCCGCAGCCGAAGCAATGGCCATGGCCAAGCGGGTAGCCAAGTCGAAGTCCAACGCATTCTTTATTGCCAACAACGTATTCCCGCAAACCATTGACGTGGTCAAAGCGCGCGCTGACATGTTCGGTTTCGATATTATCGAAGGCGACTGGACCGAAGCGGCCGACCATGAAGTCTTTGGTGCCTTGCTGCAAAGCCCGGCCGACAATGGCGATATTCTTGATTTAAGCGACGTGATTGCCGCGGTGCAAAAGCAAAAAGCAGTAGTCGCAGTAGCAACCGATCTGATGAGCCTGGTGATGTGTAAGTCGCCGGGTGAAATGGGCGCGGATATGGTCTTTGGTTCGGCGCAACGGTTTGGTGTGCCAATGGGCTACGGCGGACCACATGCAGCATTCTTTGCTACTCGTGACAAATTCAAACGTGCCTTACCGGGCCGTATTATTGGTGTGTCTAAAGACTCACGTGGCAACCTGGCGCTGCGTATGGCGATGCAAACCCGCGAACAGCATATCCGTCGCGAGAAAGCTAACTCAAACATCTGTACCGCGCAGGTTCTGCTGGCCAACATGGCCTCATTCTACGCGGTTTACCACGGTCCTGAAGGGCTGAAGAACATTGCCGGACGCATTCACCGCCTGACCGACATTGTTGCCGCAGGCCTGCAGGAAAAAGGGCTGACGGTCACCAACAGCAGCTGGTTCGACACCCTGACAGTGAACGTGCGCTCCAGCAAGAGTGACATTATTGAGCGTGCGCGTGCCGCTGAAGTGAACCTGCGTCTGGACCACGACGGTCAGGTTGGTATCAGTCTTGATGAAAGCAAAACTGCTGCCGATGTCGCGCAACTGTTCGATATTCTGCTTGGCGAAGGCCATGGCCTGAGTGTCGGTAAACTGGACTCTGAAGTAAGTGGCGGCGACGACAGCTTACCTCTTAACCTGCAGCGCGATAGCGATTTCCTGACTCACGAAGTATTTAACTCGTATCATTCAGAAACCGAGATGCTGCGTTACATTAAGTCGCTGGAAAACAAAGATCTGGCACTTAACCATTCGATGATTTCACTCGGCTCCTGCACCATGAAGCTGAATGCGACGGCCGAGATGATCCCGGTGACCTGGCCAGAATTTGGTGGCCTGCACCCGTTCTGCCCACCTGAACAAACCCGGGGCTACGCGCAAATGATTGCCAGCCTGTCAGACTGGTTGCTGGACATTACCGGCTATGACGCCATGTCGATGCAGCCAAACTCAGGTGCGCAGGGTGAATACGCTGGTCTGATGGCAATTCAGAAGTATCATCAGAGCCGTGGTGAAGGGCATCGTGATATCTGCCTGATCCCAAGTTCAGCGCATGGTACCAACCCGGCTTCAGCGCAAATGGCGAGCATGAAAGTGATCGTGGTTGACTGCGATGAGCAGGGCAATATCGACGTCAGCGATTTCCGCCAGAAAGCCGAAGAAGCCGGTGACAACCTGTCGTGTGCCATGGTGACCTACCCGTCGACCCATGGTGTGTACGAAGAAAAAATCCGTGAAGTCTGCGACATCGTGCATGAATTCGGTGGCCAGGTGTATATGGACGGCGCCAACATGAACGCTCAGGTTGGGGTGACCTCACCAGGCTTTATTGGCTCGGATGTATCGCACCTGAACCTGCATAAAACCTTCTGCATACCACATGGTGGTGGCGGACCAGGCATGGGCCCTATCGGAGTCAAGAAACACCTGGCACCATTCTTACCGGGTCACGTCATGATGGACGGCGAAGGGCTGGCGCATGGTAACCATGCCGTATCAGCAGCACCGTACGGAAGTGCCAGCATCCTGCCAATTTCGTGGATGTACATTGCGATGATGGGCAGCGCAGGCCTGCGTGAAGCGACCGAAACCGCCATTCTGAACGCAAACTACCTGGCAACTAAGCTGGGTGAGCACTACCCAATTCTGTACAGCGGACGCAACGGCCGCGTCGCCCATGAGTGCATCATCGATTTACGCCCGCTGAAAGACAAAGCGGATATCGCCGAAATCGACATTGCCAAGCGCCTGCAGGACTATGGCTTCCACTCGCCAACCATGTCGTTCCCGGTCGCGGGCACGCTGATGGTAGAGCCAACCGAGTCCGAGTCGAAAGCCGAGCTGGACCGCTTCATTGAAGCCATGGTCTGCATTAAAGGCGAACTGGAGAAAGTGGCTGCAGGTGAATGGCCAGCGGACAACAACCCGCTGGTGAATGCGCCGCATACCCTGGCCGATATAGTCGACAGCAGCTGGGACCGGCCGTACGACCGCCAACTGGCCGCGTACCCGGTACCTGCCGTAGCCATCGATAAGTTCTGGCCAAGCGTGAACCGCATCGACGATGTCTATGGCGACCGGAATCTGGTGTGCAGCTGCCCGGATATTGATAGCTACCGGTAAGCTATCTTAAAAGTATGCAGCATAATAGAGTCTGCGAGTGGATTTAATTGTGTTTGCGACTATTTTATTAGATATTTAAAGAAAAACCCGCCATTGGCGGGTTTTTCTTTAGGCGGACCAATTTAGCGCTGAATGCTGCAAAGCAGATCATAACTAAGACAGGATATTATTAGCGACTAGCGGGCATTTTTTTGTTAGCTTGGTAACCATTGATTCAATCATCCACTACGAAATATGAGGTAGTTGCAATGGACAGTGAGAGCAGCGCATTTTATGTAGTGTCACTGAAACTAAGAAGACACCCGCAAGATTACCGATGAGTGAGACTATATTTCTCCTTTAATCGCCAAGTAATATTCCATTTTTTACATGACGAGTGACTTGTTGAAAAGGTGGAAAACTTAGGCAAGTAATTTACAGATAGGAAATTACTTGTGTTCTAACCGGCCAATCAGTTACTTAAAAGTTATAGACTGAGCTGTGAAGAATTAAAAAGTGTTAAGCCAAATCTGTGATGGTGGTACTGACTCTATATTTATTTTGATTAACGAGGAAAAAGTTTACTCTGGCTGTATTAAAAACACCTATAAAATTTCAACTTGAAAACGAAAAAGCGATAATATAAGACCTCTAAGGATTTTTTAAAATTCTCATTTGATGTTGAAAAATAATGGTACTAAGGACTAATTAAAAATTACACAAACGACACAGGCAAAAAAACTCGTGGTGAGCTTGATACAGATTAAGTTGACCTAGAACTTACGAAAGTAGTGAAGGCGATGGAGGCTAGCTATTAATGTTAAGGATGCCAGTAAACCTTGATACGACGAAATTAGAAGAGTTAATAAAGAACTCATTAGAAACAGCCAATAGACCGTCTCAATTGGAATTGCCGGTCGGTACTAATCGACTCGCTTTTGGTGGCTACGCTGCGGCTACGCAAGCCGTAAACACTTGGTTTTATGCCAATGAAAATGATGCAACATTGAAGCTTAAGACTCCATTCGACGCATCAGAACTTATCCATGACCCGCATAAGTTTACTGCCTTTATGATGGCGAGGAATTTTTCTACTAATGAAGTAGAGAATTACGAACTCAAAAAGAAAATTTACACTGCAGCCAAACAACAAATAGAAGAACAGTCGAAAAGTCAATATGGCCAGACAAGAGGAAGACTTTGCTGGTTCTCATTTGTTGACCATAGTACTAAAGGGTTTGATAAGAATTTTTACATTAACTCCCCCCATAAAAAACCCATAATCAGAAATGAAGCGCAGATTTCGAATATTATAAGAGCAATGGTCGAGCAATCATCTAAAGTAGCAGGGGGAGGGACTCTACCTCCATACGATGACGTGAAAAATCTTGGGCGCGTATTTGAAGAGCTCTTCCACAACACTCATGAACATGGGAGTAGAGGCACGGATAAAAATACTTGGCTTAAACCTGCTACCCGCTTGATTTATACATACGGTATTAATTTAAACGACAACGCTATTCTCAATGCGAGTGAAAATGAAGAATGGTTGACTGCTTACCTTAAGACTCTTGAGAAAAACGGGTTGGCTACACAACACTTTATTGAGATTAGCGTTATAGATTCTGGGTTAGGCTTCTGTGGCAGATGGCTGTCGGATAATCCTGAAGAAGCTGAGCAATTAGAAAAAGATGAAAAGTTTCAATATTCAGTATTAAAACGATGCTTCGAATTTAAAAAAACTTCAACTGGAATATTTAATAAGGGGCACGGGCTAACAGCTGTAATGGAGCATTTAACCAAGCTAAATGGATTTTTAAAGGTTAGAAGTAATAAGTTATCGGTTTACAGAGATTTTGCCAGTGAACCATTTTCACTTAAGTCACCTGATTACGAATTTTTTGATTGGATAACCAAAAAAAGATGTCCTGAGAATGTAACCTTATTGCCAGAAGCGAGAGGGGTGGCGATCACTCTTTTAATTCCTCTTAATGCGAAGTCTTACATAAAGGAGAACAGCTGATGAGTGATTGTTTTTCATTCAGGTTCAAGGAGCAAGCGAGTCAGAAGAGTTCTCTTATTCTTTTTGTTCACGGCAGTGCAAGCTCAAGCACGATCACGAAAGTGATAAAATCGGATGTTTCAGAAAATCTCTCACCTAAATATCTTTATATTATGGGTTTCGGAATCAATGAGCTTGAAAAAGCGCTTTTGAGTAACGAGCTTTTTATGGAAGAGGTAGGTAGTTGGATCGCGGACGTTGACAAAAAATTGAAGTTTCTCAATGTCAGTTGCGACGGACGTATATCAGTAGGTGATGCGAAGACTGAATACAAATATCAAGATAGCTTGATAGAGGCAGGTGCGAGGGAAGTCTTCGTGAAGCGAAAAGGCTTGATTACGTCCTCTGAGAGTTATCATTTTGCAAAACCTTCTGGTGCACATTGTAACAAATTCATTAGAGCATCAAACTTATTTACATCTGGTCTTGAAACTGCGTTTCTTGCTATAGGTATTCTCAAATACCTGAATGATGATGTAAAACGAGTGTATGTAGATACTTCCTCCATATCTTTTTTGTTATCTATTGCGCTCCAGTTGTCGAAGCAGTTTGAAGATAAATTGCCAACAATAGAAAGCTTTGGTTCATATGACAATGTAAATGATTTTGATTTCGTAGAAGGTAAAGAAACTCTTGTATTCATTTCTGCGACTACAAGTAATGGCTTAAGGAACGAACTACTAGAAAAGAAAAATCTTAAGAAAGAGCAAATAATTACACTGTTATACTCTAGTGTTAAAAGCGAAGAGAACAATGTTTTTGACATAGGCAGTGTACTAGAGGGAGATATTTACTCAGTTAAAGAAGAAAATTGTAGACTATGTCAACGAGGTTCAAAAGTTATTGATATTTCTGGAGAGCAATTCCTGCCTGCAACTCCGAAGCATGAAACGCTTCTTATTAGGAAGTTAGATTTTACCGTTCAAAGACAAAAATTTTTCGACGAATTTGCAACTAAAAAAGTATTTAAATGCGATTCCTCACCTGGGGATGGGTTAGGGGTAGAGCATTTTTATATAGATGTGGAGCGGGTGCTCTCACTAAACAGTGATAGTTTCGGAAAAGATCTAGAGCGAAACGTAAAAAAATACCTTGCCCAAGATACGGAACTTATTGTTGCTCTAGATTCTGCCGCGTCGCTTTCATTAGCGAAAAGAATTAGTGGAAGCGCCAAGAATTCACTTTCGGTCAAAATGTTTAATAAATTGAACGAGAGTGAGTTAGAAGGGGCGCCGTCGGTTATGGTTGTCGCCAGCTCTATTACGTCAGGAAGAAAACTTTTGTCGGCGTCTAGAAAGCTCAGAAGAATTTCTAAAACAGCGTCTATTACTTACTTGGTAGCGTTTTCGAAGATTCCAACAAAGGAACAATTTGAGCAATTGCGAAAAGATCTAACGCTAGGTGGCTACGAGCTTATAGTATTAAGGCATTGTCCAATGCCAAGAAATAGGGACGAAGAAGTTACCACGTGGGTTGCGGAGGAAAATATTCTACGTAGCGAGGCTGATAGCGTTTTTGATGGCGATACTTTATTGCCCTCTTCATTGAAAGCGCGTTTAGAGTCTTTAACCGGAGAATGTAAAGAAGATGACCTGTTTCTGAATTCACCTATTGGAAAGAAGTTGAGTTTACGGCCTACATTTGCGTTTTGGAGTGGATTAAATTTAGATACCGAGAACGCAACTCAAGCAGACGTATATTGGACTATTCAATCATTAATTCATGATTTAAGAGCGAGCTCTGAGAAAGGCCTTTCCACTAGTTATCATACGACGTTAATTAGCCCTGTTTGTTTTGATCGTTTTAATGACGGGGTAATACAAGCTTGTATTTTGAGAGCCGCAAAGCCAATTGAATTGAATTACGCAATCGATGAAACGTATAGCAGGCAAATTACCGACATTATTCTCTCTTGCATTTCCAACCTTGATAATGATCAAGGAGAAGGTACTTTAGAGTTTTTGATGGCTATTTGGCTTGAGCGGCTCTGCCTAAAGCCCAGTCATCTTAGGGAATTGTGTGAAACAAAAACTATGAATAAAACAGTTAATTTTCTACTTGGAAAAATAGCCTCGGTATGCCAGAAATAGCGGTATATCAGGAATAGGCTACTCAAATATAATTAGTTAAGTTATTGATATAATATATCAGTACTGAAGCGCAAGAAGGTGCTGGAATCGAAAAGGTTCCTGTGGAACTCAATATTTTCGAAGAGAGCAGTGTTAACGACCTTGCCATGGGACAAAACGTGCTGTCAGACTACGTCTGAACAATCATTGTATTCGACACTTAATGGAAAAAGTTGCTTTATCCGTTTGCTTGATTACTGAACTATGAATTTATCGGTTTCTTAATAGTCTTTCGAAAAGTTAACTCTCTTGCATGAAGAGAAACGCTTATTGAATAGCATTATTACTAGGCGGTCGTCTGTGTTTGGTGCTCTAGGCTTGGCGCGAAAGGTCCTCAAAGCTCACTGAGTATGCAAAACAGGCGGCATACAAATTTAAATGTTATTGAAAATGTGGTGTTATTTCACGGGAAAGGTCACTTCAAGCAAAGCTTCGTTGCCAGTGTTAAAGACCCCGACAAAGACTCCCAAAAAGATCTTAAAGAGTCACCAACGCGATACCAGAGCCGACCGTGGCAGAAAAAGCCAGTTTGACTATCTCGGTAATGCGTTTTGTGCCTTCAGTTCATAAGAGTACTGGACACCGTACGGCTTGTTTATCTCGACGACCCAGGGAAGGCTTACTGCGTCATTGAATAAGGGTTTAAAAACTGCCGGTTCCAAAGCAAGCGCTTATCTACCTCTCCCAGTTCTGCCTCAGCGCAGACTGTATCCCAGTTATCAGTAATTATCTGAATTTGATGCGCAAAGATCTCCTTAGCTTCCTCTTGTGACAATAGAAAGTTGTGGGCTGTTTCCAGGCACGTTGCTAATTGACTCATCTTATTATTGCCAGCAATTAGCATGGCCTGAGAAGCTTCGTTTCCGGTACGTCCCTGAGGGCATATGTCGTAAGCTGGTGTTAATGTCAGTGTCTTTCCGTTCCAGAATGCCGCATGATTACGTGCGTGATCGTCTGTGTTTCCAGAAAGAATATTAAAGGTCAGGCGGCAAAAGAGTTCACGGAGTGTTTCCTTAGGCTTTGTAAATCGGTGTCGAATAATTTCCGCTAGTGTCTCGTAGCTGGCATATCGCGCCATCATGTCATCCAGTGCAAATAACGTCAGTGCCGACACCATAGATTTGCGCGTCCAGCCCTTTTTTGAGTCTACGCGATCGAAGCGCTCGACCAGCAACACATCTTTGTTGGCAGCCTTGGTCATTTTAACAGGAGCAACGTCGAGACCTGCCAACTTAGCCAAGCGCATGGCGATAAATTCAGCCTTTACGACACTGTAGATATCACTGCTTGAGGCAAATTTTGCAATATACTTTGTGCCGTCTTCCTCAATTAATGCTTTAGGGCGAGCGCCACCGATAGAGCTGCCGTGGAAAAGCGCTTGATCGAGTTCTGGCGTCAGCGGTATGCCTTTTTCCACACGCTCAGCGGACTCCATCAGTTCTTGCATCGAGACATTTGCTGCGGATCGTGGCACGTATTCTGTTGGCGAAAGCTGAAAGTCCAGGGCGCCAATGCGGTCTGAGCCAGACTCCAAAAGATAGGTAAGCTCATCGAGCTGAGCAGTATCAATGTCATTACCTTTGTGACCAAGCCGGCGGTTAATGATAACGCGCCGCCCCCACGCATCTGGAGCACTGTCTCGAATGCAGCCGGGCATATTTAGTCCGTATAGAAGTGAGAGTACACCGGGGCGTAATGGTAATTCAGGCTCGTAAATAGGTATGGCATCCATTGTTCTTTCTAAATAACTTCTACCATAGTTAAAGAGTAGCTTTTCACCGTCAGGCTCGAGGCGACCAGCCACGACGGGCTCTGTCGCATCGGGTAACCAAATCCAGACGTAAGCTTCTTTATAGTCTTTCTTAGAAGTCATCTATGACTTTCCTTTTAGCCTTGCGGGCGCTTTTAGGCAGCAGCGCAAGCTTTGCTTCGACTTGTTTTAGCTGCATCGTTAGTCGGCCAGGCTCTGCTTCAAATAAGGTCACCCCGACAATTCTGGCGACCTCAAAGGTTGCGCCTATTTCGCACTTCGGATCGGCTTTCTCTATGCGAGATAGCATGCCTCTGGAGATACCGGCACGATCTGCCAGCTCCTGAGCGCTCATCTTTTGTTCAAGCCTTGAGGCACGGATCAACTTCGCCAACAATGTTAGCGCTTCTTCAGTGTAGCTGGAGTAAGTTCTTGCTGAGGACTTTGGCATTTTGCATCACATATAGTGCATTTGTATGTTTAATGACTCACATATAGAGCAAAATCTTTCATACGTCAATTTTAGAAACTACACTCAGTGTTCTATATAAAGAGCTTAAGGATTCCTTATGTTCTATATGTAGAGCATTTATGAGTGGATTCCTAGCGCTTTTCACTGTAGGGGCAGGATAAGTTAGTACCATGAAGCAGCCGTTTGAAATTGAAGCTCACCTTGCGCGGGCTCGTGTTTAAGTGGCCGTCGCGGAACTTCGAAATGCCCAAGGTTGCCGGTTTTGTTACTTGTCGAACCCCAAGCAATCTTGTAAGTTAGAGTTATAAATAAAAAAGCGCACGCCGATGGATGATGGCGAAGCGAACGCAGTTGCCAATGCAACCGCTCATGAGCCCGCTCAAGTTGTTTCCTCAAGGAAGAGCCCTCCTCACATTCGTTTTCGCTGCTTACGATTGCTTATTTTGTCCCTAGCTTCGCTTAGTGTTTGGCACGTTTACGCTAGTGGTCGTTACTAACCACAGAGACTGCATTAGCACATTCTTGAGTTAGTGTGCACGCACGGTATATTGGGAATAGCATGGGCGCTCACTATTAAAATGTTATGAAAGCTATGAGATTGGCGTTATGGCAACACCTAGTAGGTCGATGAAAAAATTGTCTTGTATTGGTGTTGATGGAGAGATTAGAGAGTACACCGTCTCTATATCTAAGTGCCTTCCCAACATATGTATTGAAGTTGAAGCAGAAAATGTCGGAGCGGGGAAGCTTGAAATGGCATTGATGCCTGAAGGTGAATTGCTATGGGTCAAGTATATAGAAAGGCCATATACTGAGCCATTTGTAGGCAGAGGTGTTGCAGAAACTCTAATTATAGAGCTGGTTATGTTTTTTAAAAAGCAACTAACTTCAACATCCACATACTCTGCTTGCGGGGAATACGGGCGTTCAGAAAGCGCAACTAAAATGTGGAAAAGGCTAGTCGCTAGAAGCTTAGCCCTATACGATGAAGTTTCAGATAGATTTGTTACATCTATCGATATTTCTTCATAACAAAGCAATGCAGCGGATGAACCGCTGATTGCGGTGTTAGTTAAGGAAGACTATGGATCCTACCACACTTCAACTTTGGTCAGTCATCGGTACTTGGGTCGCTGGTATTGGCACCGTAGGTGCCGTGATAACTTCCCTTTGGTTTGCGTTGCATCAGAACACGATAAAATTACAGGTGTCTGCTGGTCACCGAATTCTAGTTTCGCCGGGATCTAAGGAACCCCCAGACTATTGCTTTATACGAGTAGTAAATGTTGGTCTTCGTCCGGCAAGGGTTACCCATGTGGGCTGGCAGGTGGGAAGGTGGCGTAATAAAAAGCACATGCTACAAACCTTTGGATATCCAGGGTTTAATGATGTACCTAAAGCCCTTCACGAGGGCGAGGAAGCAAGCTTTATGGTTCCTTTCGTGCGCTCTGGGGGGGGTGAGGATTGGGTCGTGCGCTTTCCGAAATATATAGTGGGGGAGAACTCCCCTAAGATAATCAAAACTCTAAAGGTCTCAGTTCACACGTCAGTAGGTCAGAGTTTTAAGCGTAAAGTGGAACGGAGTTTGATCGAGAAACTCGAAGAATCGTATAGAGCTAACAATGAAAATCAGCCGACGCAGAAAGAGCGCGGCTGATTTTGGCGTTAGGCCCATGGGATGCTAATGCTTAAAACGAATAACTACATTAATATTGATCTGAAGGTAAAGGATCAATACATCTATAGAATTATTTCGATTGAACGCTTGATTGAGCTTTTTTCAAATAAGAAAAATTTATTAGTCAGCCCGAGGAAATGGGAAGACCCATTTGAGAACTTCATCCTAAAGTCTAAAGCCAGGCTATCTGATGGGAAAATTGTCGATTTTGGGTTTAGGGACAACTTTTATGGTCAATGCTGGACTCGCCATAAGGCATCTGATGCTATGTGGAGAATCTACTCTCCAGAATCAAGCGGGGTAAGGATCAGAACAACCATTCCAAAGCTAGCAAATAGTTTGGCCGTTGGGCTACATCCTTGGCAGAACGTTCAGTGCTTTATCGGTAAAGTGAAATATCTAAATAACAAAAAAATGATGGATTTTGCGAATACTGTTTTCAAAGGAAAAATCAACCCTGAGGCATATGAGCTTGCAAAAACGCTTCTGATAAAACGGCCGGCATTCAAACACGAGAATGAAGTGCGTCTTTTATATTTTGAGAAAGAAAGCGGAAAGTCCGGGAGCATCTATGAATACGACATTGATCCACACTCTTTGATTGATCAAATAATGATCGACCCACGGCTTGATTGCTCGGAATTTAGAAAAGTGAAAGCTGATATTCAATCCAAGACTAATTTCAAAGGCCGAATACTAAGATCGTTGTTGTATGCACCACCAGAGAATATGGTTTTTCCCTTTGGACTGTAACTGGCCTAACCAAGCAATTAAATACGTTCACTGCGGTCACCGGACGCTCGTTCCTCGCGCCGCTTATTGCGCGCGTTTCGCATTCAAGGATGGTGGATTATCAAAATAGATGTTTTTGATGTTTTTATCGGTGAATTAGCATCTGGTAATCCTTGTGGAGTGGTAGAGCTTGATAACTGGCTTACTGACGCTGAGCTATATCAAATTACGCGTGATGCTGGGCAGCCCGTTACATCGTTCATTGTTCGCATTGACGGTCAATTTCACATTCGCTGGTTCGCATTGGATGGCGAAATTAACCTTTGTGGTCACGGGAGTTTGGGTGCAGGAGCAGCGATCCTTTCAAAGTACAAGTTGGACGACGTAGTTTTCTTTAGTAAACATGGTGAAGTCGCGATTTCTAAAAAGGATAGTCTGCACGCACTCGTATTACCAAGCTGGGAAGGTAAGCCTTGCAAAGCTCCGATAGAGATCTCGGACTTAGCTGTGGATGTCGTTGATGTATTCTCGACCAGAGACTTAGTGTTAGTTTTTCCGTCGGTAAAGGCGGTAGTGGACTTCCTGCCAGACGATGAGCGACTAAGAAAGCTCAATGACCATCATGCTTTAATCGTCACCGCTGCAGACGGTGAGTGTGGCTACGTCCTAAGATACTTTGCTCCGAAAATTGGTATATCTGAAGATCTAGTAACAGGCTCAGCACAATGCTCTCTTGCGCCGTATTGGTTTAAAAAACTTGGTGCAGATTCACTGAATGTGCGTCAACTTTCAACTTCGGGCGGTGATTTTGAAGTAGAGCGCAAGTCAGAGAGTTTAATAACGATACTTGCTCAAGCAAGGTTACGAGCTCTTGCAATTTAACAGGGCGCCGCACTTGCGGCCGTTGGGACTCCAACCAGCTATGCGGTTTGTCGCCCGTGTGCTTAACGTTAGGCTTTTGGGATCGATTAATGAAGTATAAGTGTGACATTGAGTTTTTAGAGCGGCGGTTGAAATGGCTTAAGTGGCTTAATTATGGGTTCTTGATACCTTGCATAGTTGCTATATATTTCAAACCTTCAATTTTTTTTGTAAATGGCTCACTCACTACAGGGGTAGTTATTTGTGTGGTCACTTTGTCTGTATTGAGGTTCATCGACAAGCACTATGAGGGTGCTTTATATAACCATCGTAGTGATACGGTTATTCTAAGTGGTACTGGACTTGAATTTTTTCAACACGATTCAGGCTATAGCTTTAAGCGGGACTACAAAGATATTGTGTCGGTGGAGTACTTTAGATTTCTTGGCACACCAAAGGTAAAACTTCGTTTTACAAACAATGAGTTCTACGATCTTGTTTGGTTTAAAGACTCTAACGCTCTTTACAGCAAGCTAAAAAGTAAATAGAGCATGTTAAAGAACGCCTAAAGGCGCTTAAGTCGGACTACAAGCCGTGGCGGTTTTGGTTCGAATTGGATTTTGTATTTACGGTGGTTATTTGGGGTTTAGCGTTGGTTTGCAGCCACTTAGCTTAGCGTTATATGCAAGTCGAGATCATTGCATGAATCAAGAAGAATACGATAGAAAAGTTGAGACAGACAATAAGGATTCTGGGCGAGTGAACAGCAAGATCGTCCGTGCCGAAAAAGCGATACAGGTATCGGGGGTTCTTAATAAACTGCAGTCGTATTCGCCGGAAGTGGTTAGTACGATATTTGTTTCTCTGGATACGAGGGAAAGCGACATAGATATCGTTTGTACGTATCAGGAACAGGAAGCGTTTATTGAGGAATTTGAATCGGCATATTCTGGCTATGAAGCATACAGCCTGAGCCCACGCAACGATCACGCTTTAGGTCGCTTTCACTGTAACCAGTTTTTATTTGAAGTCTATGCGTCAAAAACTCCAGTGCAGTTGCAGGCTGCATTTCGCCATTATCAGGTGATGAAATGCCTTGTAAAGGTCGGGGGTAATGAGTTCATCGACAGGATACGGCAGCTTAAAGAAAGCGGTCTCAAAACAGAACCCGCTATTTGTCGGGTTATGGGGATTTCTGGCGACCCCTACGCTGCAGTTCTTGAACTGGAGCGCTGGTCCGAAGATGAGCTTAAAGCGCATGTTGCAAATTGCATGTAGCAATCGCAGGCAAAGCGACCCCCATACAGCGTGGCCCTTGCTGCGGGCGTTAATTTTAATCGGGTTTAGTGATGAATATTGAGATCGTAGAAAAAGCAGATCACCTTAATCTAATAGAAATTTGGGAGGCCTCAGTACGGGCAACCCATGATTTTCTGGCGGAAGATGATTTACAGAAGTTAAAGCCGTTAATTTTGGAGCAGTACTTTGACGCAGTTGATTTAAGATGCGTTAAAAATGCTCATGGTGAAATTCAGGGATTCTGTGGCGTCCATGAAGGTAACATTGAAATGTTGTTTATCTCACCTGATGCGCGGGGAAAAGGCATTGGTGCCACGTTAACTGCTCATGCTATCAAAAAGCAGGGAGCATCAAAGGTCGATGTAAATGAACAGAATGAACAGGCGCTAGGTTTTTATCAGCATATTGGCTTTAAAGTGATAGGCCGCTCACCTTTTGATGGCCAGGGTAAGCCCTATCCGCTGTTGCATATGGCGCTATAAAAATGTAACCCATATAGGGCTCTCTTATCTTATGCGCCTAATGCGGGGAACCAGCGGAAGACGAAGCGTTAGAATGAGTTATCAGTACCTTATGAGCAATCAGCCACTACCCCACTTGTATCATTTTGCTGTCTGTGTATCTTCATCAGGCCTTTCAGATTAACCAATAGCATTGGCAGTACAATCAAAACGAAAGCGATATTAGACAACGGAACGGCGAGCCAGACGCCGTCAATACCGATGAACTTTGGCAAGATAAAGAGGAATGGCAGCTGAACAAACATGTTACCCAGGGCAACAAATAGGGCTTGTCCGCTCTTGCCGACGGCAACAAAGTAGACAGAGGCCATGAACAGGAAGCCGTCTAAAAACAGGGCCATCAAATGCAGGCGGATGCCGTGTTTCCCTGCTTCAAGCAATGCCTCGTTGCCGGTGGTGAAGATGCCGACAAAGACGCCTGGAAACATATTAAACAATATGACCAGAGCGATACCAGACCCGACCGTGACAGAAAAAGCCAATTTGACGGTCTCGGTGATGCGCTTGTACTGTTTGGCGCCTAAGTAATAACTTACCGGGGGCTGCAAACCGCTTACCAAACCTTCCGCAAAGAAGTAGTAAGCGCTTGCGATATATCCCACAATCGCGAATGCAGCCAGCTGTGTCGTATCACCATAGGCCATAAATTGCATATTGTGGAACGCCATCACAAAGCTGAAATAGATAAACATCACCAGGTTGGATGAGCCTAGTTGCACGATGCGCGTGGCGATGGTTTTATCAAATTGTTTAACCGTCAGTTTGGTTTTGGCTTTTGCTGACATAAAGTAACGCAGACACAAAACACAGGTGGCTAGCTGAGCAATTAAGGTGGCAATGGCTGCACCTTGTAACCCCATGTCAAGATGCCCCAGGAACACGTAGTCCAACACAATATTCGTTAAAGCACCGACCACAATGAATACCGTGGCAAGGTTCGGGCTGTTGTCATTGCGAACCAGAATCGGCATGGCACTCGCGCCAATCGAGATAAGCGCACCAAAGGACATGGTCTGCACATAGCTCCAGCTCATCTCCATGGTGATGTCTGTCGCGCCTTGTATGGTGAGCAGGCCCTGACCAAAAGTGATAAACACTGCGGTGGCTAGCAGACCAATGAGAACGACCAAACAGAGTGCTGTGATTAGTGTTGCCTGAGTGGCCGGCAGGTTGTTCTCACCACGGTATTTAGACAGCAGGCTGCCGCCACCCATACCCACCAGCAAACCAAAACCCATAATGAAGCCGAGCAACGGAATTGCCATGTTGATGCTTGCAAGTCCGTCTGCACCAATAAAGTGTCCAACGAAAAAGCCATCAATAATCTGATACAAACCACTCACTAACATCGCGACGATAGAAGGAATGGCAAAGCGCCAGAATGCGCCGGCTACGGACTGTGATTCCTGAACTGGTGTTGCGCCTTGCATGATCTGATACCCATAGTGTTGTAAACACGGGCATGATATACAAAAAAGAGATACGATAAAGTTAGTTATCATCCGCTGTTCGGATGGGTTGGAGGGTTGGGTTGAGCTGAAAACAACCGCTTTAGGAGATTGAAATGAATTGGACATTAGATCAGTTGCTGGCTTTTGTGACCGCTGCCGAGCAGGGTTCGTTTTCAGCGGCGGCAAGGCAGCTGCGTAAAGCGCAATCACGCATCAGCAGCGCTATTGCGAACTTAGAGCTTGATTTAGGTTTCGAGCTATTTGACCGCAGCTCAAAATTCCCGACATTGACCCCCCTGGGTAAAGAAATGCTGCCTGAAGCGCGCGCTGTGCTTAACCAATGTCTTCGTTTAGACTCAAGAGCCCTGGCCGCCGCAAACGAAGAGCCTATTTCGTTGCGTATCGCTATAGATGAAGCATTACCACTGGAAACCATCCACTCTATTTTCTCTCAGGTCGGGGAGGTATTTCCTGACACGCACTTGGTTATTACTAATGGCTCACAGGACGACATTGCCATTAACATTGCAAATCAGAAAGCCGACATTGGTTTTATGATCAGCAATAGTGCATTGCCAGCAAAGTTGACCTTACAGTCGTTAGGGTACTTTAAGAAAATACTGATTGTCGGTAACAGGCACCCGCTTGCCAAAGAAGGCGTAGTGAGTCTTGCGCAATTACAGCAGTACCGTCAGTTTGTACTCTGTAACCGCTCAGGAGAGAACCGCGAAAATGCATTGAGCCCCGATCACTGGGATTTAGACAGTTATTACCTGATCTGTGAGCTGGTTACGCAAAATCAGGGGTGGGCA
Organism: Aliidiomarina soli; assembly: GCF_003986975.1. Classification (GTDB taxonomy): domain Bacteria; phylum Pseudomonadota; class Gammaproteobacteria; order Enterobacterales; family Alteromonadaceae; genus Aliidiomarina; species Aliidiomarina soli. The sequence goes on from NZ_PIPO01000005.1 coordinate 276,800, forward strand.
ATAGTGCCAGAACATATCGCCAGGGCAGATTGGTTCAAAGAACAAGTTAAAGCGGTAAAAAGTGATTTTTTGAGCGACAAATTAATTGAAATAGGCATAGTGAAACGACTAGATAGCCCAAGCAGCAAAATCACGGAATGGATAACGGAAAAAATGCGTCACTTAATCAACAATCATGCTGTTTAACGAGGCTGGCGAGATTAGAGACTTCGACAGGAAAAGAACTATTATCGAAACATCAGCCCTGTCCCATGGCGTTAAAATTCTAATGAAGGATGGTGGATTATCAAAGTAGATATCTATGATGTGTTTATCGGCGAATCAGCCTCTGGCAATCCTTGTGGGGTTATAGGACTTTCTGGCGAACCCTACGCTGCAGTTCTTGAACTGGAGCGCTGGTCCGAAGATGAGCTTAAAGCGCATGTTGCAAATTGCATCTAGCAATCCCAGACTGCCTTGGAATAGCTCAGGGCCCATGCCTGAAGCTTAGACAGCCTAACCTTTCCGGGCTTCAAGCATGCGCTGAAGTATTTCCTGAAGGAGCTGCTGGTCGGACGCGGGGAGCTGTTCGATAAGAGGTGCCAGTGCTTGTTGCCCCTGGACACGCAGTTGTTTCATTAGCTCGTAACCCTCGCTTGTCAGAAAAACATCTGTAGCCCTGCCGTCTTCCGCATTCGGCGCACGCGCCACCAGGCCTCTCTTTTCTGCTCGGGTAATGAGTCCCGACATTGTCTGCTTCTCTAATCCCAGGTAGTCGGCGAGCTCCGCCATTCGCGGGCGCCGATCCCAAAGGATTCCCAAGACACGGATCAGGGAGAGGGACAAGCCATGCTCGGCGGCAATCCTGTTGATTACGGCCATAGTGACAAAGGAGGTCGCCGTAAGAGCATCGGCCAGCCCTTCGTCGGGCATGGAGGCTTGCTTAATGGATATTTGCTTTTTCATCATGATTTCATATTGACATAGTTCGTATCCCGCATCAATATTAGGTTCGTATTGCGAACTTAATGGGCAGGGTTCCCATTTTTAGGAGAACGCTATGTTGAAGAAAACGGCATTGAAATTCGCTGCGACCATGCTGGTCGCAAGCATCGGTACTGCAGCCATCGCCAACAGCTTTCCCAGGCTGATCGACCCCGCCACAGATTTGGCTGCCCAGGCACCCGGACTGGAGTTAGGCTGGGCTGACTCTGTCTATATCACCAGCCGCTTGAACGCAGGCGGCCACGATATAGGCATCCTGTTGCATGTCGTATCGATCCCGAACGGACCGGGGCGCAAGATCGTCTATTCCATTACGGACGAGTCAACGGACTTCTATCGATACGAAGTCGTTCAGGTTGCTGAGAAAGACCTTGAGTGGAGCGATGACGGGCTGAATATCAGAGCACCGGGTCTCACTTGGAGCGGAAATGCCGAGAAGATGACAATCTCGTTCGAAATTCCGTGGAGCTCACTGGAACTTGTATTAGAGGCCGAGGGGCCGGTAATGAGTTATGGCGGCACTGGTGCTTTTCCCTTGTTTGGCCACATCAACCACGAGTTCGCTTTGCCCAAGCTGAACACGACAGGTACTTTGACCCTGGAAGGGGATACCTATGAGGTTTCGGGGCAGACCTGGCTTGATCGTCAGTGGGGCCGGTCACGCCACAGCCTGACACGAATTGGAGCTGGATAAGTTTCAACCTCCCGAACGGTGATGTGATGGCAATTTGGGATGCGGTGAGTCCGTCGACTGACAGTTACGCCTGGGCAACGGTGATGTATCCGGACGGCACCCATGTCGTGGCGGAGGTCGAACCGCTCGCGGCGGGCGCGAGCGAGAGCTGGACCAGCGCTGAAAGCGGCAATACCTATCCGACTCGCTGGCAGGTTCGCATTCCGGCATTGGACGCTTATTTAACGGTCGATGTGACGGGCAATCGTCATCAGGAGATTGTTATCCACGGAGATGGGCGCTATGAGGCCACCGCAGCCTTTTCCGGAATGTATCAGGGAGAGGACGTTTCGGGCAAAAGCTATGTCGAGATGTTCGGTGACTGGCAGAGTAAGACCGCGGCGTCTCAAGCTTCGCCCGCCGCTTCACCGGGGATGGTTGAGAATTGATCGGAGGGGGTAACGATGCGCATCGCTATAGCAACTGCTCGCACTGCGAGACACATGCTGCAAACTTTTGCCGTGGCGTTAGCTATCTGGACGGTGGCGACCCTGGGCTATTATTGGTTATTAGAGCCTCTCGGCGTAGAGGACGGCCTTAATGACGCACCGGTCTTCTATGCCGCCTTCTATACTGGCTGGGTGGCAATAGCTTTTCTTGTCTTCCGGCGCTCACATTTCTGCTGGCTCACCGCCGAGATGATGCGTCGCTATCTCGTACCAGCAGGTTTGCTGGCGGTCGTGCTCTTTAGCATTGCGGCCATTGGCATCCCGAGCCTACCCGGTTTGCCATGGGGCTCTGTTGACGGGCCGCCGCACCCTTTCGAAATGACGTCGGCCTATTTCCTTCCTAAATCGGCAGAGATTCTTTTACAGCAGCTACTGATCGCGGCAATCACGATTGAATTGAAGTCCCGTCAACTCTCCGATACCAAAGTTGCAGCCCTGGTCGGGTTACTGTTCGGCGGCACCCACCTACTATTGGTCTTTATCTATCCCGAACCGGTTATCATCTTCAGGCTAACTGTCGGCGCCACGCTGCTGGGCGTGCTGGCCCCATGGCTGATGCTTCGTCTGCGATGTGGATTTTTGGTTTCCTATGCAGTGCATTGGGGGCTCTATGCGTGGCTGGCTCCACTATTCTGGTCAAACTAAACAGTTTGATCTGCTCATTAGATTCAGTCGGGCTTTGTTAACAGCTGCGAAAGCCCACAAAAATCCAGGCTGGCGGCTTTGTCAGTGAGCAAAAAATTCTGCAATGCGGTCTGGGTAACCTGTGGTCGGTTGGCATCCGGTCGGGCGTCGTGCATTAATACAATATCCCCCGGCTTCACAGCAGCGAGGCGTCGGCTCACTCCGCTTAAGGTTCCCCATGCGCCCCAGTCGATCACGCTGCAGCTCCACAACACCGTACGCAACTGCAATGCACTGGCTTGCTGTAGGGTGGCGGGTCGAATGCGCCCGTAAGCGGGGCGGAACAAGCGGGGAGGGCTTCCGGTTATGTCGGCCAGGGTATGGTAGCAGCGGCGCATTTCTTCACGGGCTTGTGCTTCGGGTAACCGCCAGGGGTGGGCGTGGGAGTAACTGTGGATACCAATATCGTGCCCGGCCTCTGCTATCTGGCGTACCAGCGCCGGATGGGCGGCACAGGCTTCGCCGAGCACGAAGAAACTGGCTTTGATTTGATGTTGCGCGAGCGTATCCAGTATCGCTGGCGTAAACCGTGGGTCCGGGCCGTCATCGAAGGTCAGATAAACCTGCGGTTTAGACCGACGCCCCCGGCTGGTGATATTAAGAAAGCCGTTGGGCCACATAGGAGCTTTTTCCTTCGACGGTATCACGCAGTTGTGCCGGGGTTAGCCAGAACCTATGGGGTATAAGCTGACGGTTTTGGTGTGCCTGCAACTGTGGAAAAAGGGCTAACAGCAACAGCCGGAAGTGCCAGTGCAATAGCCACCGCCGCCAGCCTTCCGGCAATGGGTGGCTTTCAAAGCCCACTTTGTCGCCGTGGGTTTTAAACCAGGTCACACCGGTGATGGCTTTTATTTCTTGTTGGGCACACTGCACCTGCAGGCTCTCATGCAGCCGCGCCATTGAACTTATTAGCGCTTTACCAAAAAACCAGGCCACGCGACGAGACGATGTTTGTTTAGTGCGGTCGTGTAACTGCGCCATAAAGTCGTTGTTAAAATGCAGCACCAGGATCGCGTCACCTGCCGTGACCTGGGTACCATCGCGGAAGACCTGAGGCTCGCCCTGGTAAAGCTGTTTTTTCACCTGCAAAAAATCGTCAACCGGCTCTAGTTTATGCCAGCGACGGTAAGCTCTGTCGTAGCACAGGTAACAGGTGTTCAAAAGTCGCCAGGCATATAATCTGAACATGATCTTAATCCTTGGTTTATTGGGCAACTAATTATTGGGCAACTAGTTACTGAGCAATAAGTCAGTGAGAAACTAATTACTGGGCAATTTTAGGCTCAGCCATTGGGCTGCACGAAGCCGGCAGGCGCTCGATAACTCGCATCGCTACCTGCTCTGCAGCATTGCGGTGGCCTGTGAGATAGGCACGCTCCTGCATTGCAGCGAGTGTTTCAGGCTCGGCAAATAGCTGCTTTAGCCGAGCGGCCAGTTGCGTGGGAAATAGTTTATCGCCGACGCCTTGCTGCCTTAAAAATTCGACATTATGGGCTTCCTGGCCTCCCAGTGAGCAGGTGGCGAAAAAGGGCCGGCCACAAGCCAGCGCCTCGCTGACCGATAAACCGCCGGGTTTACCGATCACCACATCGGCGGCAGCAATCAGCTGCGCCATATCGTCGACCCAATCGAAGAGGATCAGCTGAGTGGGGCAGGCTTGCTGTAAACGTTGCAAAGCGGATTGGTCACTGCTGGCATTGCCGACAGTGACCAGTATTTGCCATTCATTTGCCGCTTTACACAGGTAGTCGACGGTTGGCAGCAGACCAATTCCGTACTGACCGCCGGTCACCAGCACCGTTGGTTTGCGCGGATCCAGTTTCAATGTTGCCCGTGCCTCGCTTTGAGGCGGCGGGTTATTGAATTGCCGGTGCAGGGGAATTCCTGTTTCATGGATACTGCCCGCTGGTACGCCCCACGCCAGTAATTGATCGGCAACGCCCTGTGAGGGTACGCAATAGTCATCTGTGGTTGGTTTTACCCACACTTTTTGCAGGCCGTAATCGGTCACTATGCCCAGTGAGGGGATATCGCTGAACTGTTGTTTTTGTTTCAGTCGCGAAAACAGCGCAGCCGGGTACATTTGGGTGGCCACGACAACGTCAGGCGCGATCTTTTCTATCTGTTCTTTCATGCGGTGTAACAGCACCGTGCGTATTAGCAATAATAAGCTGCGCAGTATGATTGAATAGGTGCTTCGCTCATCCTGGTTAAGCAGCAAACGGAAATAACTGGTTAATAGCGCACTATCCAGATTATGTTGGCTCATAGGCAGCCAGCGGGTCTGGCGGGGAAACCAGTGCAACTGCTGGTCGGCGACGAACTGTTTAATGCCTTCGTCTAACGGGGTTTCGCCGCTGAGCTGTTGCCACACACTTTTATCCAGATCATAAAGTTTTTGATAATAGTCCGGGTAGTCCTGGGTCATTCGAAGGTAACTGCCTTTTACCGCAGCGGCGACTTTCTCATCCATCAGCGACCATAAGTCCAGATACTCACAGCGTACGCTTGGGAAATGATCCTGCAACGCTTGCTCCACCGCGTTGGCGGCACGAATATGACCAAAGCCTAACTGCGAAGTGAGAAATAGTATTTTCATTGCTGTTCCTTAGTCGCCCACATCACGGGAGTCCTTTGAATCATCAGAGTCACTTAAATGACCGGCGGATCTGGCATAGTTGGTTAATGCCAGCAAACCAAGTAAGAAGACGATCCCGAGCCCGACCATGGTGTATTGCCAGGGCCCGAACGAGGCTTCGGCTGTATAGAGAACACGCCCTGTCACCCCGAAGTACACCATGACCAGGGTAAAAGGGGCGCTACCGAACAAGGTCCCCCACACATAACGCCGCAGGTCGGTTCTGGCGGCGCCGTACAGGTAATTATGCAGGCTAAAGGGCACCAGCGGGTTCATCCGTAATAAGGTGATAACCTTGACGTTGTTACTGGTCAGAAGGCGCATGGAGGCCGCCCGGAATGACGTGCGGGAGCGACCACGGCGTAGCCCTTTCCGTAGCAAATCAGGTAGCAAATGACGCAGCGAGTGGCCTAACAAATGACGGCTGATTAAAAAACTGAGTAAAGCGCCGGTATTGATGGCGATAAGCGCAATCAGCGCGCCTTGCCAGAAACCAAACAGTAGACCTGCAGTGACCGCAAAGGGAGACAGCGGCAGCAAAACGATAACGGCCAGACTATAGATCCCGATGAGTGTCAGGCTGGCCGCCCAACCCTGGTGAGTAAGCAGGTTCTGCAGTAAAGCCTGCCATTGCTGGCTGGAAACACTGAATGCCAGAGTAATAACCGCTACAACAAGAATTACCCCCACCACTAGCTGCCAGCGCGTGAGTTTGGCCGGGGATACGTTAGCGCGACGAAACGATGTTTTTTGCATAAGCTAGTGCCGGTAACAATCGGTTTGGATTGTTTAGATAAAAAATAAGCCTCGGTTAAGCGGCCTGCGGTACTGCATAGCGTTCTACCTGAATAGATAGTACATCGCGGGGGAGTCTGCCACTGCTGAGGTTATTTGTGTGTACTGCGGCGCAGAAGGTACACTGATGTGGCGTCGCGACAAATTAACCTAAGGACTATGCGTGCAGGTTGTTACCTTTACCCAGGCTCAGACAGATTTAACCCAGGCCTACGCGGCCGAGCATGTGACCTGGCTGGTTGCGTTCTCTATTCTGATTGCCATGCTGGCGTCCTTTGCCAGTTTTAACCACGTTCAGCTAATCCGTCGTCGTGAACTGACCAATAGTCGTGTCTCCTGGACTTTGCTTGGTGCGGTGGCAATGGGTGCCGGGGTCTGGGCGATGCACTTTACCGGCATGCTGTCTTATCAATTGCCTTTGGATGTTAACTACCATACCGGACGTACTGCGCTGTCGGTGGTGCCAGCTGTACTGGCGGGTTACGTTACGTTAACCGTGATTAGTAAGCCGACACTGCAGATCCGCGATGTGCTGGTCGGCGGGGTTCTGATGGGGGCGGGCATCGGGCTGATGCATTATATCGGCATGAGCGCGATGATATTGCCTGCCGAGCGCCTGTACCAACCGCTTATGTTTGTGTTGTCCATTCTGGTTGCCATCGTCCTGGCGACGCTGTCATTGTCCGTGCGCCCACTGCTGTCGTCGATGCTTAAGCATCCACTGCTGTTAAACCTGCTGGCCTCTGTTTTTATGGGGCTGGCGATCACCAGTATGCATTATGTAGCCATGCACGCGACGATCTTTATGCCGCTAAGTGAGGCCTACCAGCGGCCTGCTGTAGCCATGCTCGACAATAGTGCGCTGGTTACCATCGCGGTGGCAGTGGCGGTGTTTATTGTGCTGATTTCATCCCTGGCGGTGGTGATGCGCTTTCGTTTACTGCATGTCGAACTGGGTCAGAAAGCAGCGGAAGCCGAAGCGAGAGCTTTGGAAGACCGCTTCCGTACCATTGCTGAACGAGTACCCGGTATGGTCTACGAATTCAGGTTAGATGCCAGCGCTCAAATGAGTTTCCCGTACACCAGCGATGCCGTGCGCGATATTTATGGTGTGACTCCGGAGGAGATACGTAACGATGCGCTGATACTGGAGCAGATCATACATCCCGATGATTTGTCGTTGGTTTATCAGGGGATCGAAGAATCAGCGCGGACCATGCAGCCTTGGCAATCGGAGTATCGGGTTATCCGCCGAACTGACGGCGCCGAGCGCTGGCTGCTGGGCAGCGCAGCACCCTTGCCTGACGCGGATGGTGCCGTTATCTGGAGTGGCGTGATAACCGACATTACCGAGCGTAAAAAGCATGACGAAATGATCTATCAGCTAGCGTTCTACGATGCCCTGACTGAGTTGCCAAACCGCCGGCTTATCTATCGCCAGCTCGAGCAAAAAATGGCCGAAGCCCAACGCGAAGGCTGGTGCGGGGTTGTCATTTTTATCGATGTAGACAGTTTTAAACGGCTCAATGACTCGCAAGGCCATAGTGCGGGCGACAGCTTGTTGCGCCAGATCGGCGCCAGGTTACGAAAAGCGTCGAGTGAAAGTGCTTTGGTCGGACGCCTCAGCAGTGACGAATTTGTGGTGGTCGAGGCTAAACTGGCAGACAGTTATCACGCTTGTGTACCACACGCAAAGCAGCTGGCGACTGAGCTTCTCAATACCCTGAATGGAGAGTTTGATCTTGAGGGGCATCGTTTTGAATGTGCGTTAAGCATGGGTATTTGCATGTTCCGCCATCACAAGGTTGATGCGGCTGAGATATTAAAACGCGCCGATATTGCAATGCATGAAGCGAAAAGTGCAGGGGGCAACCAGTGGCGCTTATTCGATCCTGCTATGCAATCAGGCTTAGAACACCGTTACCAGCTTGAACAGGCGTTACGTAGTTTAGTTAATCATCCGGATGATCAACTGAGTCTGCATTTGCAGCCACAGGTTAATGCCAATAATCAGATTGCCGGGGCCGAGGCGTTGTTACGCTGGCAACACCCTGACTTTGGTGCTATTTCGCCGGGCGAGTTTATTCCGTTGGCTGAAGAAACCGGTTTGATCGTGCCGATTGGCCAGTGGGTGATTACTCAGGCATGTGAGTTACTTGCTCAGTGGCAACAGTCGGCTGACCTGGCAGAGCTGACACTGTCTGTGAATGTCAGCGCTCGCCAGTTCTATCAGCCGGATTTTGTCGAATCGGTGTTACAGCAGGTGGCTAAAATTGGCCCGGTTGCAAACCATCTGGTCCTCGAATTAACCGAAAGTCTGATCCTTGAAGATATCGAGGAAGCGGTCAAGCGAATGCTGGCCTTGAAAGCGCATGGGGTCCGCTTTTCGATGGATGATTTCGGTACTGGGTATTCGTCATTGTCGTACTTAGCGACCTTACCTTTTGACGAAGTGAAGATTGACCAGAGTTTTATAAGTAAGGCGAACCAAGGAGATAGCTCACGCGAGTGGATAATCATTGAAGCTATTATCGGCCTGGCCGATAAGCTGCGTATGCAGGTGATTGCCGAAGGCGTGGAAAGCAAACAACAACAACAGGCTTTACTGCGCCGAAATTGCCGTGCATTCCAAGGCTTCTACTTTAGTAAGCCGCTGACCCAGGAAGCATTTGCCAGCCTGGTTACAACACAACGGGTCTAGGATGAGTACCCACAAGGAACTTTAAATGATAAGAACTATAAATATTGGGGTGCGCTCTGCACTGTTTTTTGCAGTGATGGGGCTTTTGGTGATTGTGCTTGGGGTTGTGGCCCTGGTGGGGCAGTCACAGATGGAAAGGGAAAAAGAGGACATTACCGAGGTCGCTGTACCGGCGATGATGCAGGTGCAAGATATTAATCGTGAATTTTTGCGTACTCGTGTGTATACCATGAATGCTATCGCTGCCACGACCGAGGATTTTCGTCGTCAGTACCAGCAAGAGCTGCAACAATCCCGCCGCATACAGGACGACTTTAAGAAGACGTTACGTACCTATATGACAACTGAGGGTGGCCGGGCCCTGTTGCAGGACTATGAGGACCTGGAACAGAGTTACTGGCAAGCCCATGTCGACGTGATCAATATTGCCCGGGACCAGGGCGTGGAACAGGGTATTCGTGCCCGCAACCAGCAGCTGGACCCGATTGTGGCTGAGATGCGTAGCCAACTGGAAGCGATGGTAGCCTGGCAGCAGCGTCTGGTAGACACCGCAGACGCCCAGGCCAGCAATATAGCGCAGCAAGTGCAGATACTGGTGGTTGTGTTGATTGTCGCTGCGATCGCCCTGGTGGCAATTCTGGCGACTATCTTCACCCGCAGTATTGTGCGTCCGCTACGTGATGCAGTGAGCCATGCGCAGACCATCGCTGATGGCGATCTGACTCGTCAGATTGATAGCAACGGCAATGACGAAGCGACTCGCCTGACGGACGCCTTGCAACGGATGCAAAGCAACCTGCGCGATTCAATTGCACTGATTGCAGATTCGTCGCAGCAACTGGCCTCAACCTCTGAAGAACTGAACTCAGTAACCGAGGACTCGACCCGTGGCTTGCATCAGCAAAGCGAACAGCTTGAACAAGCGGCGACGGCGGTTAACGAGTTAACCGCAGCGGTTGAAGAAGTGGCACGCAATGCTCAGGCAGCCGCGGAAGAGTCTATTAACGCTGACGAGCGGGCCCAGTTTGGTCGCGAGCAGGTTAATACTACGGTGTCCAATATCGAAAGCCTGGTTGCTGAACTGAAAGCATCCTCGGCGGACATAGAAACGCTGGCCAGCAAGGTGAAAGACATTACCTCAGTGTTGGATGTCATCGGTGGTATTGCTGAGCAGACCAATCTGCTGGCACTGAATGCCGCGATTGAAGCCGCCCGTGCCGGTGAATCCGGTCGTGGTTTCGCGGTCGTCGCCGATGAAGTACGCGCGCTGGCGCACCGTACTCAGGAATCGACCAAGGAAATTGAGACTATGGTCTCTGCGGTACAGAAATCCAGTGGTGATGCAGTGAAAGGGATGCAGGTCAGTACCGAGCAGGCAACCCACACCCAGGACGTGGCGAAAGCCGCTGGCGAAGCACTGCAAACGATTGCGGTGGCGGTCTCGCAGATCTCTGAACGCAATGCTTCAATTGCCAGTGCGGCTGAAGAGCAGGCTCAGGTGGCGAAAGATGTCGATAAGAACCTGGTCGCAATTCAGGACCTGTCGAGCCAGACTGCATCAGGTGCGAACCAGACGTCCGCATCGAGTCAGGAACTGGCCCGTTTGGCGGTTAATCTGAGTGAACTGGTTGGCAATTTTAAAGTTTAAGCAAAAAACTGTGTAAACAGCCTGCAAGGCCTGCCGTTATATGACGGCAGGCCTTTTTTATTATGGGCTGTAGGCATATACTGGGAGCTATTACGCGGACCTAACCGACGACCTAACCACAGGCCTATTTGTTCATGACACAGACTCAGCCCAAGCAGGCTGGCTTCTTTTCTAACCTGCTGTTTAATATTCTTATTCCAGTCATTATTCTGATGAAGCTCAGTTCGCCCGAGTATCTGGGGCCGGCACTGGGTGTGGTTGTAGCACTGGCATTCCCGATTGGCTATGGCTTGTATGACCTGAAGCGCAGCCACAAAGTGAATGGTTTCTCGGTGCTAGGTGTGGTCAGTGTTATTTTAACCGGTGGGATCAGTTTACTGGAGCTGGATCCACAATATATCGCGATTAAAGAAGCGGCGGTGCCGGGCGTAATCGGGGTGGCGGTGTTGGTCAGTCATTTTACCCGTTTCCCATTGATTAAAAAGTTACTGATGAATGACCAGGTAATCAATGTGGCGCGTTTTGAGCAGGCTGTCGAGGAACGGGGTAACCGACCTGCATTTGAACGGGTGCTGCGTGTGTCAACCTACCTGGTCGCGGGCGCGTTTTTTCTTTCAGCGACTCTCAATTATATTCTGGCGCGCTGGATTGTAGTAAGCCCGGCTGGCACCACTGCCTTTAACGAGGAACTTGGGCGGATGACCGCGCTGAGTTTCCCGGTCATTGCGTTACCCACCATGCTGGTTATGTTTGCTGCTATATTTTATTTGTTTTACCAAATGAAAAAGCTGACAGGTCAGTCAGTTGAGAACTTTTTACACGCACATGACAAGGACAGCACGTCCGATTCATCTAACCACTAAGGGAGTAGCCTGAATCTGTGATTCACCTCGCACGTTACGACGAACAGAGTGTAAGACTGACCCGCGAGCTGGGTGACAAGGCTGAACACCGGCTCGATCTGTACCTGTTTATTCCGGGTGAATTAAACGTTGATTCGCAGCTGATTCCTGAGCAGGAATTTTACCTGCAGGGTATTTATGTGCGCCGTACCTATTCCAGTAGCGCGCAGCTCTCGCCTTTGGTGCAAAGCCGCCTGATTAGCCGCAGCCGCGGCCAGCAGGACCGCGCAGATCCGAAATACCGTCTCAGTGTCAGCCTTTATGCGTACCAGTATACCAATGCGCTGGAAAGTGCGGCGCGGGCATTGCTGGCCAACAGTGAGGTTAAGCGTGATGAAATAGGTGAGTTGCTCGAACTGAGCGCTACTATTTTACGGCGCTTGCGGCGCAATGTGCCAAAAGACGAGTCGCTCTCGCGCTACCATGTCAATATTGATAATTACCTCTCGTGGCAGACTGAACAGCAGTTTTTGTTGCTCGCTGCACGGATGCCTTTTGCCGACGATCAGCAGGATTTAAAAGACTTGCTGATCAAAGTCGCACGGCGCGAACACAAGCACCGTGAAGAGCAGGAATACAACAGCAAAGCGGTTAATGATGACTCCACCCGGATGTCGAATAAGATGCGTTTGCTGCGCCGCTTGATAGAGTACCCGGTTACCTTTAAGCGCCGGACCCAGGAGCTAGGTGTCGGCGAGCAGCGCTGGCTGAAAGCAGCGGTGGCGGCGGTGGTGATGACCTTTGTTTCATTTCTGCTGCTGGAAAGCCGTTTGCTGGTGGGTGATATCACCGCGATGTTTTTGGTTATCGCCGCATTTTTATACGGGGTGCGTGAATTTTTCCGTGATGATATCCGCCAGAAACTATGGCTGTGGCTGCGCAAAGGGCGACCGAAATGGCGCCATACCTATCTTGATGTCAATTCTGAGCAGACCATTGGACGTTCACTGGAATGGATCGACTACCAGAGTTTTGACGATTTACCGGAAGATATTCGCACCGCGCGCCAGGGCAATACCCCGCAGCGTGGTGAGTCGATTCTGCATTACCGTAATGACTCAAAAATGCTGCCAACACGATTTCTCAGTGGTTATGCGCAGACACGGGAAAGCATTATTTTAGATCTCGACCTCATTATGCGGGTCATGAACCCAAGTACCCACATTGTATTTCGCCTGGATAATCAAGAAATTATCGAGGATCAGGTGGAAAAACGCTATGTTCTTAATCTGGTCGCGCGCGACGTTGAAGGCGACGGCAGTGTCGTTATTCAGCGCTGGCGAATTGTCATTAACCACAATCGTATTGTCGAAGTTGAACTCTCCGCTTAGTTAACATATTGTTAACGCTCTCATTGCAAACTCTACATTTGAGATAATTCTTAAGGAGGTCCGTTTGTCAGTGACAGGTGGCTCACGCAACATTATGCGGCGTAATAATGTGGTTGTACTAGGAACCGGCTCGCAGACCATAGTGCTTGCTCATGGGCTTGGCTGTGACCAGCGGATCTGGCACAAAGTGGTGCCCCTGTTGTCGGCGGACTACCGTCTTGTGTTGTTTGATTACGTTGGTGCTGGTGAGTCTGATCTGAGTCAGTATAACGAGGCGAAGTATAAAACACTGCGCGGCTATGCTGATGACCTGCTTGATGTGGTTGAATGCCTGAACCTGGACCAGCCCTACCTGCTTTCTCACTCGGCAAGTGGCAGCATCGGCGTTCTTGCTGAACAAGCGGCGCCGGGAACCTTCCGCCATTTACTGATGGTAAGTCCTTCTCCCCGTTATATAAATGACGGCACGTATCAAGGGGGCTTTGAGCGCAGCGACATTGATGCGTTGCTGGAACTGATGGAAGAAAACTATTTTCAGTGGGCCAATGTAATGGCGGCCACGGCGATGAAGAATGAGCAGCGACCAGAGCTGGCTGAGCGCCTGGTACGCAGTTTTCAACAGGCGCGACCCGATATTATGCTCAACTTTGCTCGTGCCATTCTGTATTCGGACTATCGTGCTGAATACGCTGAACTTGCCTGCTCGGTGAGTGTCATGCAGGCGGCGGATGATGCGATTGTGCCGCCCGCAGTGAGTGATTACCTCGTCGGTACCATGCAGAAATGCGAGCTTTACACCCTGGACGCGCAAGGGCATTATCCTCAGTTAAGTCATCCGGCGGAGGTGGTCACCTTGCTGCGGAAAATCTTAAACGCGGCAGTACCTCGCCCATAATCTGAGTTCACAGGAGCCCTATGGCAACGCTGGCACCGAAACGTGAGATTTTTGCTTGGGCGATGTATGACGTTGCCAATCAAGCCTACACCACGGTCGTAATTTCGTTCATTTACTCTGCGTTTTTCGTCACGTACATCGTTCCGGACAGCTACCGCTGGCAGGATGGCTACTGGTCGATGGCTCTGATTGGTTCGACCATCCTGGCTATGTTGCTGTCACCCTGGATCGGTCAGCGTATCGACGAAGGGGCGAGCAAGAAACGTTTGCTGGCCTGGTCGACCCTGGTCTGTGCCGCCTTTACCTCTGCCCTGATTTGGGTTTCACCCGGTGATGTCTGGTTAGGGGTTGCGCTGATATTGGTCACCAACACCGCCTGGATGCTGGGCGAGGCCATTATTTCCTCGTTTTTACCTGATATTGCTAAGCGCAGTCAGATGGGCCTGATTTCCGGGATCGGCTGGGGTGTGGGCTACATTGGTGGCTTAATCAGCATGGTCTTGGTGACCATAGTGTTGGTTACGGCCAACCCGGAGCAGCAACCTGAGCTGTATATCAGCCAGAACCAGTGGTCGATGTTTGCGATTTCGGTTTATTTTGTCCTCTTTGCATTGCCGACCTTTATTTTGCTTAAAGACCGTCGTCGGCCGGTACTGGCCAAGCACCAGCGACTGAGTTGGCGCTCGAGCCTGAATATTCAGTTGTTGCGTCAAAACCAGCCTATTTTATGGCGCTTCTTTATGGCATTTGTGTTTTATATGGCCGGGGTGCAGACGGTCATTAAGTTTATTGGTATCTACAGTACTGGTGAATTGGGCCTGACTCAGGCGGATCTGGTCGGCGTGTTTCTGGCGACTCAGTTTAGTGCGATGGGCGGTGCGTTGGCGTTTGGTTTTGTCGAACACCGGATAGGGGCCCGGCCGACCCTTTTTGCGGTGATTGCAATCTGGCTGGTGGCCATTGTGGCAATGTATATGCTGCCGACACTGGTCGCCTGGTCCGGTATCGACGTGGCCCACCTCTTTATGGGCGTGGCCTTATTGGCAGGCACCGGAATTGGTGCGATTCAGTCCTCTAGCCGCTCGCTGGTGGGGCAGTTAACCTCAGCCCGCTTAGGTGGCAGTGCGTTTGGCTGGTGGGGCGTGTTTAACCGGCTGGCCATGTTAATGGCGGCAAGCTTCGGGATTGTAGCTGATATCTTCAGCCGCCAGTCAGCATTGCTGATGGTGATTGGATTCTTTCTCGCTGGCGGCGTACTGTTGCTTCGGGTTCCGTTACAGGAAGGGCAACGACAGGCAGAGCAAGAGGATGCACACTAATGGATGCTGAGTTTAACTGGGTCGAACAGGTACCAGCACCGTATCTGGTGATGGATAGCAGCAACTGCATTGTAGCGGTCAACGAGGCGTGTCTGACGTTACTAGGGTATGGCAACGACGAGCTTATCGGAGTGTCATTCAGTAACCTGATGAATAAAGCCAACTGGCTGGCATGGCATAACATGGTGCAGCCTGCACTGGATAGCGGAAAGCCCGCCGAACAATACAGCATGCGATTGCAGCAGCAAAACGGCGAACCGGTTTCATTGCTGTTGAGTGCTAAACAACAGTCTGATGTTATTCACCTGACCCTCACGCCTTATGAAACCCGGATTAATATGGAGCGTAGTCTGATTGCGCAGCGCAATGAGGTTCGCGAGTCGGCCCAGGCGCTGACCCGTGAGCAAGCGTCGTTACTGGCCCGGCAGTCGCAGCAGGCTGAACTGATTCGTAAATTAGAAGACGTGAATAGCAACTTTGTGCAGACCGAGAAAATGGCGGCGATTGGCCAACTGGCAGCAGGGGTGGCTCATGAGATTAATAACCCGATTGGCTATGTTTATTCGAATCTGCAGACCATGGCTGAATACGTCGATGACCTGCGCCAGATTATCGAGGCGATTGACCATGTTGACTCGGTAGACGAACTGAAACGGCTGAAAAAGACCCTCGATTACGATTTCATTCGCACCGATGTCAGCGCGCTGCTGCGGGAATCGGAAGAAGGCATTGAACGGGTAAAACATATTATTACCGCACTCAAAGACTTCTCTCGCCAGGACGAGTGTGAAATGCAGCGGGCGAATATTAATAAAGCCGTTGAAACCACCATCAGCGTGGCCTGGAACGAGCTTAAGTATAAAGCTGAAGTTCATACCTCGTTAGCCGATATACCTGATGTGTGCTGCAATCTGGGGCAAATTAATCAGGTGTTTATGAACCTGTTGGTCAATGCGGCGCAGGCGATTGAAAAGTTCGGCAATATTTATGTGGAGACAGTGGTCGCAGGTGATACTGTAGAAATCTCCATCCGCGATGATGGAAGCGGTATCAGTGATGAGCAGATGCCGCGGATCTTCGAGCCCTTTTATACCTCGAAACCGGTTGGCGAAGGCACCGGGTTGGGTCTCGCTCTGACCTATAACATTGTCAAAAAGCATGGTGGAACCCTTCGGGTCGACAGCAAAGTAGGGCAGGGAACTTGTTTTACCGTGGTATTGCCGGTTGCTGGCATTCAACAAGCCCAAACCGAGGCTTAATCCGAAAACGAAAGGAACAGGAAAGACCATGGCGACAACGACGATTCGAGTCTTGTTAGTAGATGATGAAAGCAATGTGTTGAGCTCACTTCAGCGCCTGCTTCGCAACGAAAGCATGCAGATCCATACGGCCGGGAGTGGCAAAGACGCGCTGGCGCTAATGGAATCTGAAGAAATCGATATTCTGGTGTCCGATTCAAGGATGCCGGAAATGGATGGTAGCGAACTGCTAACCCTGGTGCAGAAGCGCTGGCCGCGCTGTATTCGCATCCTGCTGACTGGCTATCCGGAAATGGAAAGCCTGATTAAAAGTATTAATCAGGGGCATCTATATCGCTTTATTCAGAAGCCGTGGAATGATGATGAAGTGCGCGGCGTGCTGCGCCAGGCTGCCCGCCTGGCCTACGCTGAGCGCGAACGGAGCCGGTTGACTAAGTTGATCCAGGCACGCAACCGCAAGCTGCGTGACCTTAACCAGCAATTGGAACTTAGCGTTACTAAACGCACCAATGCCCTGCGTAAAGCCATCCAGTTACGCGACAAAGCGTATAAAAAGCTGGAAAAGAGTTACATGAATTCGACAGAGGTCTTCGCTGCATTGATTAACCAGCGGCTGCCGAAGTCTCGTCAGACCAACGGCAAGGTCAGCGCTTTGGTCAAAGCCTATGCTGAAGAGTCTGGTTGGGATGCCGCCCGGATCAACGATATGACCATGGCGGCGGCTTTATATAATCTGGGTAAGGTTACCTGGAGTGACGAACACCTGATGACGCCCAGTGATACCTTTCGGGGCCGTGACCGGGACAAATTCCGAACCTATCCGGAACTGGGAGAAAGCTTATTGATGTCGCTGGAGCCATTGCAGCGGGCCGCTATTATTATCCGGCATCACCAGGAGCGCTGGGACGGTCGCGGCTTTCCGGGGCAACTGGAAGGACGCAACATCCCTGAAGAGTCACGTTTATTAAAGCTTGCGGTAGACTTTATTGAGCTGCAACGGGGCATGATCCTGGACCGTCTAATGAACCGGGATGATGCACTGGAGAACCTGGGGATTTTTGCTGACCGTGTCTATGACCCGGATATGACAGCGCGTTTTATTGCTCTGGTGCATGATAAAGCGCCGGATCTGGAACCCTTACCGGATGGTGTTATTTCCTGTCGTCTGAACCAGTTAAAAGCCGGCATGTTGGTGAAGAGCAACTTGCTGACCGACAGTGGGTTTTTGTTGCTCAATGCCGGCAGCGTACTGACACCGGGCATGATTGAAAAGCTGATGGTGTTTGAGCGTACCCGACGTGAACATTATCAGGTGCATATCGATGTCTCCAGTGATGAGCATGTGACGCCGGACGATGAAGCCTCTGAATCCGCTGAGACGAGCGGTAGCCAGGACTCATGACGCAACGCCCGCAGTTGCCGATCGCCAGTATGGTAGGCGCGCTTGACGCCATGCCGGTGAGTGTCATTATCGCCGACGCAAAGGTAGCGGACATGCCCATTGTCTATACCAATCCCGCCTTTGAGGCGTTAACCGGTTACACCAGTGACGAGGCCCGGGGTAGAAACTGCCGTTTTCTGCAGGGGCCGGATACTGCGACCGAGGAGGTCACCCGGGTTCGACGAGCGTTGCATAACGGGCAGTCGGTGCAGGCGGTTTTACGTAATTACCGCAAAGACGGCGAGGCGTTCTGGAATGAATTAACCCTGGTGCCTTTGCTTGATGCAGAGGATTCGCTGGTATTTTATATGGGGGTGTCCCGTGACGCGACCCGCGAGGCGAACTTAAGCGCAGAGCTGGATCATTACACCAGCCATGACCCTTTAACTGGCCTGCCTAACCGGGCGCTGCTGGAAGAACGTCTGGAACAAAGCGTACGCCTGAGTCAGCGTTATAAACGGGAACTGGCGGTGGTGTACCTGGATCTGGATGGCTTTAAACCGATCAACGACCACTTTGGCCATCATTTCGGCGACCGTTTATTGCAGAAAGTAGCGAAGCGGCTGCAAGCCCTGATCCGACCCGGCGACACCCTGGCACGGGTTGAAGGCGATGAATTCGCGATAGTGTTATCCGATCTGGCGAACGCCACCGATGTAGTGATTATACTCGAACGTATTCTGGCTCAGGTAGCCGAACCTATGAACGTCAGCGGCATGGACGTGCAGCTGTCGGCGTCTATCGGGGTGACCCTGAGCTCCGACGAGGTGGAAGACCCAATGGTCCTGATCCAGCAGGCGGATTTGGCGATGTACCAGGCGAAACAACGCGGGCGTAATAACTTCCAGTGGTACAGCGGTGACCTTAACGCCTCAGTGGCGCAGTTTATTAATATTCGCAATCAACTTTCGAAGGCGATCGAAACCGATCAGTTTAGCCTGGTCTACCAGCCGAAGTTTGATTTACGCAGCGGCCAGTGTACCGGTGTGGAAGCGCTGGCGCGCTGGACTCACCCGGTGCTGGGGGAGGTCTCTCCTAACGAATTTATTCCGGTAGCAGAAAAGACTGGTTTAATCGTACCCTTTAGCGAATGGGTCATTCGCCGGGCGGCCGCGGACTTTAAACGGCTGGTTTTAGCAGACCCTGATTTGCCTAGTGTGTCGGTCAATATCTCCCCATTGCATTTTCTTCGTGAACACTTTGTCGAGCGCCTGGCCGAACTGCTGACCGAATGTCAGTTGGATGCACAGTACCTTGATATTGAAGTGACTGAATCAGTGCTGCTAAAAGACCCTGAAACTACGGTGCGCAAAATGCTGGCGCTGAAGGAACTTGGTGTGCATCTGTCATTGGATGATTTTGGCACTGGCTTTTCAAGCCTTAATTACCTCAAACGGCTGCCCATAGACACCCTTAAAATTGACCGCAGTTTTATTGCTGATCTTGCGCACAATAAAGGTGACGCGGCGATCATTCAGGGTATTGTGTCGATGGCGCATCACCTTAATATGAAGGTGGTTGCTGAAGGCATCGAGACCAAGGCACAGTACAGCTTTTTACGTCGCGCGTTGTGCGATGAAATGCAGGGTTACTACCGCGCACGGCCGATGCCTCTGGAGGAAGTCGCTCAGTTTCTGGAGTTACATGAGGGGCTGACAGAGCCGGAAGACGATGAAAAGCGGCCGACACTGTTGCTGGTGGATGATGAGCCGAATGTACTGCGTTCTCTGAACCGTCTGTTACGCCGTGACGGGTATCACGTACTGACGGCGGAAACCGCTGATGAGGCATTCGAATTGTTGGCTCAACACCAGGTTCAGGTGATAATTTCTGATCAGCGGATGCGCCATATGAACGGAACCGAGCTGCTTAACCATGTTAAGTCAATGTACCCGGGTATTGTGCGCATTGTGTTGTCTGGCTATATGGATCTGGAGTCGGTCACCGCGGCGATTAATCAGGGACAAATCTATAAATTCTTAACCAAGCCTTGGGACGACAAAGAATTACGCGAAGTCGTGCGCAAAGCGGTACGTTTGGCTGAGGTGCCATGATGAAAAAATCTATCCTGGTGGCGCTGTTATGTGGCGTTGTGTTGAGTGGGTGTAGCGGGCAGGACGAGCCTCCTCAAGTTGATGAATCAGGCTTGCCGAGGCTGAATATCGACCCGTTTCGGGTAACCGTTTCCGGCTTGTCGTCCGGTGCCTATATGGCGCAGCAGTTTCATTTTGCTCATAGCGAACGGGTGCGCGGCGCCGCACTATTAGCAGGCGGCCCCTATGACTGCGCTCAGGGCAGTCTGGCGACTGCGTTAACTCAGTGCATGGGGAATGGCACTAACCCGCCGGACAGCGAGCAATTGCTGGCCCTTATACGACAGCGTGCTGACCAACGCACGATCCAGCCACTGGCAAATTTGCGCCAGGATCAGGTCTGGCTGTTTCGCGGGCAACGCGATCAAACTGTCGGCGACGCGATATTCAACCGCGCCCAGGACGTCTACCAGCAGTTTGTTGAGCCAGCGAATATCGAGCAGATAACCCGTGCCGAAACTGGCCATCTGTGGCCGACACTAACCAGTGGCGGCGATTGTGCGGGCAGCGAGTCCCCGTACCTCGGCAATTGCAACTACGACGCGGCTGGCGAGTTACTGGCGGCCTTGTATGGCTACTTACATGAACCGGGTTCCGGCGAGCGTGCGCTGGTGACCTTTAACCAGCACATGGCTGGCGGCCGTTTCGCCGACAGCCTGGCCGATGAAGGCTATTTGTATGTCCCTGAGGAATGCGCGCAAGGGCAAGCGTGCAGCCTGCATATTAGCTTCCATGGCTGCAACCAGCATAGCGCCGCGGTGGGTGACCGTTTTGCCCGTGAGTCAGGGCTCAACCGATGGGCAGACAGCAACCGGCTGGTTATTCTGTACCCTCAGGTGCGGCCGTCTACGACGGAGCCAATGAACCCACAGGGTTGCTGGGACTGGTGGGGATATACAGGTGCCGACTACGCCACGCTGGATGGCCTGCAAATTGAAGCAGTACTAAAGATGATTAATCGAATGGCAGGCGTTAATGTAAACACTGATGTAGACATGAACGCAGACACAGAAACTGGTACGCCGGAGGACTAACTCATGCTGAATGTGATGCTTTTTCACCGGCGACACGACGGTAGTTGAGCGGCAACTGCATGCTAACGGTGAGCCCTTGACCGGGCTGACTGCTTAACGCCAGTTCGCCCCCTAACTGCTGATGGACCAGATTGAACACGATCGACAGACCGAGCCCAGATCCACCCCCGGTGCGGTTGGTAGTAAAAAACGGTTCAAAGGCGTGTTCTAAGTTACTGCCGGACATGCCTTTCCCATTATCCCGGTAAATGCAGTAAAGCACCTGTTCATCATGCTCACAGTGGATATCTATACGTGGTGAGCGAAGCTGGCCGGATTCTGCGAACGCATGCTCACAGGTGTTGGTAATCAGGTTGGTGAAAATTTGCGCCAGCGCACCAGGGTAGGTCGTCACTTCTAAATCATTCGGGCAGTCAATGACCACCTGCGGCGCATAACGTTTTAACAACGGGCGCAGACTGGCCACAATGGTATGTAGGTAGGGGCCTAGCAAGAAGGTCGAGAGTTCAAAGTGCGACTGGTCCACTGCGGTACGTTTAAAATTCTGCACTAAGCTACTGGCCCGGCGCAGATTGTTGCTTAGCAAGTCGTATGCTTGGGCTGTGTCGCTAAGGTAGTCATTAAGCTGGGTATGGGTGAGCGCTTTGTCGTCGAACGAACGCTGCAGCCGGCCGCGCATTTCTTCACAGTGACTAATAGCGGTGACTGCCACGCCAAGGGGGGTGTTGACCTCGTGGGCCACACCCGCAACCAGTTTACCCAGGGCCGCCATTTTTTCCGCTTCCAGCAACTTGGCAGTGCGTTCCTGCACCTGTTGTTCAAGGGCCGCATTCTGTTGAATGAGCTGACGCTCGTAAAGGTTACGTTCGCAGGCAGACAAGGCCCGGCCGTAGAGGTCGGCGTGAGCGGCAACAAAGCGCACCTCGGGGGCGGTCCACTGGCGGCCATCACCGGTGTGCTCAGCACAGACAATACCGACCATTTCACCACGGTGACGAATGGGGGCATCCAGCATAGAACTGATCCCTTCCGCTTGCAGGTAGTCGTCGCTGAATTCCAGAGTGGCCGGGTGATGGTGGGCATCGTCAGCAATAATAGCGCGTTCACTGTGTAACGCGGCAAAGTAGCGGGGAAACGCCTGGCGAGTGATCTCAAAGGCTCCGTTCTGGCTAAACTGACCGTGGTGGAGTGCCAGTTTGACGGTTAGGGCAGTGCCCTTGCGGTTAAAAAACCAAATGCTCACCCTCTCGATTTGCAGCCCGCCCGCCAGGCTGCTCAGCAGTAACTCGCCGGCAGCATCAAGGTCGCCACTGTCGATGGTAGCGGACTGTGATACATAGAGCAGCTTATCATCCAGATGATTAAGCAAGGTCATCGACTGATTAATTCCTGATAGGTAGGCATTTGTTTAGCATACTCAATGGTGCAGCCAGTGCAACAAAAATAGCGCAGGGGTGGTGCGCTTGATGCAGCGCAAAAGGCGGTTTGTTTGCGGTTTTATTCAGTTAATTGTCGCTAACATCTGATAAAAGCATTCGATATACTAGCCTTTACAAAAAGTGCATTCAGCGGGTAGCGTAGGAAAAAATGCAGCATTGCGACTCGCTTACAAGCAAAAAAATAAACCTAAAAACAATAAAAACCAGGGGATGTCATGCAGGGACTTCAACAGTTAATGAAAAAGATTTCAGCGCGGATCATAGCAGGCTTTATTGCGGTCGCTATCCTGGTCGCCGCGGTGGGTCTGGCGGGTCTCCATTTCATGGACGACGTAGAACAAAACCTGGTCTACGTCAGCGATACCACAACACCGACAGTAACCACCGCGGCTCAGCTAAAGAATGCGATGTATTCAGCCAACGCGTTGGTAGGTCGCGCGCTGACCACTCACTCAATTAGCGAATTGGGTGAGCTGCAACAGGATTTCGAGATTGCCAGCGAGGTTTTTGCTACCAGTTACCGGCGCCTTAGCGAGCTGGTTACTGACGAGGCACTGCAGGCATCGCTTGAAGATGCGCAGACCGCACGCGAGGCCTTTGAACAGGAAGCGATGGTGGTGTTTGCTCAGCAACAGCAACTGATAGCGGTCGAGGCGGACGTGGCGCGACGTTTAAATGAGTTTGACCGCACGGCAGCATTTCTGACAGGCGAGCTGGGGGATATTTCTTATCAGGCAGAGCAACTGCTACAAGACGTTGAGTTAACCTCGGCCGCAGTCAACCTGCAAAGCCTGGTGATGGAGGTGCAGTATCTGACCCGTGACCTTCTGAGTCAGTCCCATGTACGGGCAGCAAGACCTTTACGTGAAGAACTGGAACAGGTGTTTATGATTTTCGAGTTTCCACTCGAAACGGTGATGGCAAGCGATGATGCTGACTTACGTGCTGCAGCGGTTGAAGTGGAAGAATTACTGCAGGAGTGGCAGCGACTGGCGTTCGCCGAGGGATTGCTGTTCGATTTATACGAAGAGCAGCTGCAAATTGCAGAGACCGTGCGCCTGTCGCTCGACGATATGGTAAACGAAGTTGATGCCGTTAATTTTGCTCTCGATGACGTCGAGAGTGCGGCGGATTCCCTCAACTCATCGGCTGCGACGGATGCTCGCGAAACGGTGAACCAGGCATTCTGGATTATTCTTACCATTGTAGTGATTGCCTTTATTCTCGCTATTGTACTAGGCATTTGGGTCACCCATGCAGTGACGCGGCCACTTGGCGGTGAGCCTTCACAAATGCAGGAAATTGCGACGCAAATTGCAGAGGGTGATTTACGGGTTGAGGCGCAGGGTGATGAGCGAGGCGTGCTGCGCGCTATGCTGGTGATGGCAGACAAACTGCGTGACTTGCTGGCTGAGATCTCCGAAGCGAGCAGGTCGCTGAGTCGGTCGGCGGATAACACCACGGCCATTGCCGGCGATGCGAATGATCTGATTCAGGAACAGGAACAGGCGATTGAGCAAACCGTGACCGCGATTTCGCAAGTGGTGTCGACGGTTCAGGGAATCGCGGATAATGCTGCAAAAGCCTTTGAAACCACGCAACAGGTGCAAAGCCGTACCGATGAGGCCGAGCAGGCCTTTAAAGAAACGGCCCAGGCGATTCAACAGGTTGCTGATGAAGTCGAGCGCGCCGCCAGTGTGGTGCAAGGCGTCGAAGCGAAGAGTCATGAAATTGGCACCGTCCTGGAAGTGATCGAAAACATTGCTGAGCAAACCAACTTACTTGCGCTCAACGCGGCAATTGAAGCGGCCCGAGCTGGTGAACAGGGGCGCGGGTTTGCCGTTGTGGCGGATGAAGTGCGTTCTTTGGCGCAGAAAACCCAGGACTCGACCCTAAATATCCAGAGTATTATTCAGGGTCTGCAACAGGAAACCCAAAGTGCGGTGAACGTAATGACCAGTTCACAGGCACAGGTGGTGCAAACCCTGGATAAGTCAGCCCAGGCCAGTACGGCGCTGGATGTTATCCGCAGTTCCATGGGTGAGATGACGGATATTAACGATCAGGTTGCCACCGCGTCTGAAGAACTGGCTAGTGTGACCCAGGAAATCCAGACCAATATTAATGGCATCAATGATATGTCGACGCGTTCAGCGGAAGGGTCGGCGAAGATGACAGAGGCCAGTGCCGAGCTGGGCAGAGTGGCGGATAGCCTGCGCGGGCTGGCGGCACGCTTTACGGTATAGAAAGTCAGGTGGACATGCTGGGGAGCCGCGGCTCCCTTAGCAGCGTGCGGCGACTTCAGCGACCAGTTGGCGGAACCAGCGATGGCCGTCGTCATGTTGCAACAGCGGGCTCCAGATCATTTTTAATTCAATTTCCGGGATCGCAAAGGGTGGTTCGCGCAACACCAGGTCAGGACTGTCTTCGTATAGCATCGCCGCTTTGCGCGGCAAAGTGGCGATGAGCCCTTCCTTGGCCAGATACATGGCAACATGGTAGTTACGGGTAAACACTTTGATCCGGCGTTGATGGCCCAAGCGATTAAGCGCTTCATCCACCCAGCCCAGCTTTTGCACGTCGTTCGGGTCCATCCCGATGCCGACCCCAAACCCTGTTTTACTAACCCAAGAGTGGCGTGCGTTGAGGTACTCTTCGAGGGTGTAGTTGTTGATCAGCGGATGCTCTTTATGCAGCAGACAGGCGAAATCATCCTTCCATAATAGTTTTTGGTGGAACGATTGCGGTAGCTCGTCAAAGCGATTCACGGCGATGTCGACCTTGCCGTTTTCGACGTCATGAAAGCTGACGTCACTGGGTGTCATCAGGTCAATAGTGACCTGCGGTGCCTGTTCACGTAAGGCACCCAGCAGCGGCGCCATCAACGTCGAAGCGGCATAGTCTGAAATCATAATGCGGAACACACGTTCACTTTCAGCGGCGACAAAGGTGCGCGACGGCTGAATTACCTCTTCCACACTATATAGAATTTGCCGCACCTGAGACTGCATTTCCAGGGCTCGCTCAGTCGGCATCATGCCTTCGCTGGTGCGCACCAGAATAGGGTCGTTAAGCAGCGTGCGCAACCGCTTCAAACCGTTGCTCATAGCTGGCTGAGTAATGTTGAGCTGCTCAGCCGCGCGGGTCACATTACGCTCGCGTAATAATGCGTCCAGATAGACCAGCAGATTGAGATCAATATGACGAAACTGGTTCATAGATACAATAAACTTCTTTAATGTTAAATGCTAAGTTACATAAGCAAAGTGAATTATAGGGTGCCTTAGCAAGCGCTAAAAAACAATCACAAAAAGAGGCTGACATGGCTCAGGCAAACCGCATTGCCCGTTTGATTTTACAAGGGTTTCAACGCCACTACCGGATCTTCGGCGAGCTGACTGATGATGCGGGTCAGCGTTTCCAACAGGGCGACTGGCTGGGTTTGCAGCATTTGTCGCGTGAACGTATTTCCTATTATGACGAGCGGGTGGCTGAATGTGTCGAGGAACTGACCGCCCAGTTGCCGAGCGGATCGCCTGACAGTGAACTGTGGCAACAGGTGAAACAGGACTATACCGGGCTGTTGAGCTTTCATCCGCAGGCCGAATTAGCGGAAACCTTTTTTAATTCAGTGTTTTGTAAGTTGTTCCACCGCCGCTATTTTCACAATCAGTTTATCTTTGTTGAAACGACGATTGAGGGGCGCATTCCGGTCCCCGTCGAGGCCGAGTATCGTTCCTATTTTCCAGTCGAACATGGGGTGCCTGAGACACTGCTGCAAATTATTCAGGACATTGGTTTTGCGGCGCCCTTTGCTGATCTGAAAGATGATGTAGAACGATTACGCCGCGCCTTCAGCGAGCAGACGCGGCAACATAACCTGCAGGCACACCAGCTGCGCCTGGATGTGCTTAAGCACCCCTTCTATCGCAACAAAGCGGCCTATGTGATTGGCCGGATTGTCACCACAGAACGTTCTTACCCGTTCATTGTGCCTGTGCTTCGCGGCAATGACGGGCATCTGCTGGTCGATGCTTTACTGACGGACCCGCAACATTTGGGCGTTATCTTCAGTTTTGCACGGGCTTATTTTATGGTCCGGGCGCAGGCGCCTTCGGCCTTGGTGTGCTTTTTACAGAGCCTGTTACCACGCAAAAGCAAAGCCGATTTGTATTCCGCCATTGGCCTGCACAAGCAGGGTAAAACCGAGTTCTACCGTGAACTGCTGCTTCACCTGCAGCGCAGTGACGATCAGATGGTAGCGGCTCCGGGTATTCGAGGCCTGGTGATGATGGTGTTTACCTTGCCTTCCTTCCCTTATGTTTTCAAAGTTATTCGTGACCGCTTTGGCAGCACCAAAGAGTTCGGGCGTGACACTGTGGTTGAGCGATATCAGCTGGTGAAGCGCCATGACCGGGTCGGGCGGATGGCAGATACCATCGAGTATTCTGATGTGGCATTGCCGCTTAACCGGATCTCTGCTGATCTGCTGGCAGAACTGGAGTCGAGTATTGGCGAGTCGATGAAAATAGAAGGGGACACCCTGATCATTCGCCATTTATATATCGAGAAACGCCTGACGCCGCTGAATATCTATCTTGAGTATGCGGATGAGGAGGAAACCCGCGCTATTCTTGATGATTACGGGCGGGCACTGAAAGATATGCTGGCGGCGAATATCTTTCCCGGTGATATGTTGTTGAAAAACTTTGGTGTTACCCGCGGGCGCCGGGTGGTGTTTTATGATTACGACGAAGTTCAGTACCTGACGAGCATGAACTTCCGTGCCATGCCAAAAGCGAAAGATCAACAGGACCTGCTAATGGATAGTGAATCAGTTTCGGTTGGCCCACACGATGTGTTTCCACAGCAACTGGCAACCTATGTTTTTGCCAAACCTAAGCTGCGGGCGATATTCACCGAGCTACATCCCGATTTACTTGAGGCCGAGTATTGGCAGTCGCTCCAGAGTAGTATTCGGCAGGGCGAAGTTGCCGATATCTTTCCATACCCCAGCCAGCTTCGTTTTTCGCGCTATAAGTCTGATGAATGATGTTTATAAATTCACAGAAGAAATGACTGCAATATAAACTATAAATTTCATTGATGTAAATCTCAGCGCTATGCTCAATCCAGGTTAACAACGACGTAACAACTTGGATGAAGTTATGAGCGATACACAACTGAAGTTTACCAAACCAGCTACAGCAGCCAGTGAGCAGATATTTACCGCCAGCGCGGTCGAATTTTTGAACCAACTGGCGACGCATTTCGCCGGCGAGATACCGCCGCTGCTTGCCCAGCGGGAAGCGGATCAAGCCCGCTATGACAAGGGTGAGTTACCCGACTTTGACCCCGCCACGGCGGCTGTTCGTGATAGTGACTGGCGAGTGGCTGAGATCCCCCGGGACCTGCAGAAACGACGCCTCGAGATCACCGGTCCTGTCGACCGCAAGATGGTAATTAATGCCTTAAATGCGGATGTGGATGTGTTTATGGCTGACTTTGAGGATGCTCAGTCGCCGACCTGGGATGGCCTTATCGACGGGCAGCTTAATCTTCGCGATGCCAACCGCGGCGAGATCAGCTTCGAAGATACGGCCAAGGGCAAACGTTATCAGCTAAACGAAAACCCTGCGTTGCTGATTGCCCGTGTACGTGGCCTGCATTTACCTGAAAAACATATTCTGCATCAGGGTAAGCCGTTGCCCGGGGCACTGCTCGACTTTGCTATGTATGTCTTTCATAACCATCAGCAGCGGCTGGCAAATGGCAGCGGCGTTTATTTCTACCTGCCGAAACTTCAACACAGCCGCGAGGCCGCCTGGTGGTCAAAGGTGTTCACATTTACCGAGGACTACTTTGAGCTTAAGCGCGGCACCATTCGTGCCACGGTGCTTATCGAAACCCTGCCTGCCGTGTTCCAGATGCATGAGATCCTGCATGCACTGAAAGAGCACATTGTCGCCTTGAACTGTGGCCGCTGGGATTACATTTTCAGTTACATCAAAACCTTGCGGGCTCACGCCGACCGCGTATTGCCTGACCGCCAGGTCGTTAGCATGGACAAGCCATTTCTGAATGCCTACTCACGTCTGTTGATTCAAACCTGTCACAAGCGCGGAGCGCTGGCGATGGGAGGCATGGCGGCCTTTATTCCAAGCAAAGACGAGGCTGAAAACGAACGTATTCTGGCCAAAGTCAAAGCCGACAAAGAGCAGGAATTTGGCAACGGCCATGATGGCACCTGGATCGCTCATCCCGGTCTGGCAACAACGGTGAAGGAGGTCTATCAGCGTTACCTTGGTGATAGCGACAACCAATTGCAGGTGCTGCGCGAAAATGACACTGACATTGACCAGGCGTTGTTGCTGCAACCTTGTGAGGGTGAACGCACTGAGCAGGGCATGCGGGCCAATATCCGGGTCTCGGTGCAATACATTGCAGCCTGGATTTCAGGCAAAGGCTGCGTACCTATATACGGTCTGATGGAAGATGCGGCGACAGCGGAAATTTCGCGAACTTCAATCTGGCAATGGATTACTCACGCCCAGCTGCTGAGTGACGGGCGCACCGTAACGCGCGAACTGTTCGAAAGCATGCTGGCTGAGGAAGCCGAGGTGGTTCGCAACGAGGTCGGAGAAACACGCTGGGAGGCGGAGAATTTCGCCCCGGCTGTCGAGTTATTTGCCCGCCTGACAGTGGCAGACCAACTGGATGACTTCCTAACCCTGCCTGGTTATCAGTTACTTGATTAGCCAGCTCCGGTTCTACTGACAATTACTATCGACAACTAATAACTTTTAGCATTCGCTGCTCAGGCAGCTAACAACAACAGGACTTTACTATGGCAACTTCAACTGATTTTCAACAAGCAGTACGCGAACTGGAACACGAGTGGGCGACAGATCCGCGCTGGGACGGTGTTGAGCGAACTTACAGTGCAGAGGACGTGGTTCGGTTACGCGGCTCGGTGAAGGTCGAGCATACCCTGGCCAAACGCGGTGCCAATAAATTGTGGCGTCTGGTTAACGGTGAAGCACAGGAAAAGTTCGGCAAAAACTATGTCAACGCATTGGGCGCCTTAACCGGTGGCCAGGCAGTACAGCAGGTCAAAGCAGGCATTCAGGCGATTTACTTATCAGGCTGGCAAGTTGCGGCGGACAACAATACCTCGGGCACTATGTACCCGGATCAGTCGTTGTACCCGGTCGATTCAGTACCGGAAGTGGTACGCCGGATTAATAATTCGTTCAGTCGTGCGGATCAGATCCAATGGTCGAAAGGGGTCCACGCCGAAGAGGACAACTACATCGATTACTTTGCCCCGATTGTGGCCGATGCAGAAGCGGGTTTTGGCGGCGTTTTGAATGCTTATGAGCTGATGCAGGGCATGATCAAGGCTGGCGCGTCCGGTGTTCATTTTGAAGACCAGCTGGCCTCGGTGAAAAAGTGCGGCCATATGGGCGGCAAGGTTTTGGTCCCTACTCAGGAAGCGGTGCAAAAGTTAGTCGCTGCACGTTTAGCGGCCGATGTTGCCGGCGTGCCGACCCTTATTCTGGCGCGCACGGATGCCAACGCCGCTGACTTACTTACCAATGACGTCGATCCGAATGATCAGGACTTCATTACCGGTGAGCGCACCGCAGAAGGTTTCTACCGGGTTAAACCGGGCATCGAGCAGGCCATTTCAAGAGGGCTGGCCTATGCTCCGTATGCCGACCTGCTGTGGTGTGAAACCGCCAAACCGGATCTGGATGAAGCACGTCAGTTTGCCGAAGCCATTCATGCCAAATACCCGGGTAAACTGCTGGCTTACAACTGTTCACCGTCGTTTAACTGGAAACGCAACCTGGATGACGCCACCATTGCGAAGTTCCAGCGCGAGTTGGCCGCCATGGGATATCGCTTCCAGTTCATCACCTTAGCGGGTGTGCATAACATGTGGTACAACATGTTCGAGCTGGCTTATGACTATGCGCGCAATGACATGACCGCCTACGTGAAGCTGCAGCAAAACGAGTTCGCGGCGGCCGAGAAAGGCTATACCTTTGTCTCTCACCAGCAGGAAGTAGGGACGGGTTACTTTGACGATCTGACCAATGTTATTCAGGGCGGCACCTCGTCAGTCACCGCCTTAACTGGTTCTACGGAAGAAGAGCAGTTCGGTTAAGCAAACTGCTTACTAACAATGGATGTTGAACAGGGCAGGCCAGGAGGGCCTGCCTTTTTTATAGCTTTTATAGTTCGCTACTGGCCAGGGCTGAATTATTCTTTAGATAATCGATATCGATGGTGGCGCCAATCCAGCCAGTCACCTGATTCTGTTCGTTCCGCTCAGGTTTGGCGGTTGCCAGATACCAGGCGTAGCTGCCATCTTCATGGCGCAGACGGTACTCCATTCGAAAGGGTTGTCCGGAGCGTACACATTTGTTCCATTGACTAACAGTTCGACCTTGATCCTGAGGGTGAATATAATCAACCCATTTGTCGACCACTGCGGTGCGCTCGCCCCCCACCGTTGAGGTTAAGGAATCGTTTGATTCGTAGATCATCCCCTGGGCGTCAGCCTGCCAGAGAATAATCGGTGCTTCCTCGGCAATCGTCCTGTAGCGCTCCATTTGCTGTGAGATCTGCATTTCTTTTAAACGGAGATCGGTAACGTCCTGCATAATTCCATGCACATCGCCGTCTTTTTCCTGGTGTGCAAGCAAACGGACAAAGCGTTTACGACTATTGCTATCCAAAAACACAGCTTCTATTTCGCGGTTCTCATAACTTCGTGCGTTGGGCAGGGCCTCTGCTTCTTTCATCGCTTCAAGCATGAGTCGCCCTTCGCCGAAGAAGCGGGCGGCAAACTGGGTACGGGGGATTGACTGATTATCTGCCACCCCGGTTAAACGAGCGATGGCGCCACTCATCCGCACGCTGTCGGTGGTGCGGTTGTAATTCCATTGACTTACTTTGGCCAACTGGGTGGTGCGCCGTAACTGGCGTTGTTGCTTATTGAGCTTCGCAAACAGACGATTTAGCCGGGTTTGATAACGCAGCGCCAGATAGCTCAGAGCTGCTACCACCAGGATACAAACCGTGGTTGCCAGGCGATTGGCTACCACATACGTCAGGCTGAAGCCGGCGGATGGAGAAGGCGCCCACCATAGACCAACCCAGGTCAGCAAAATGGCGAGGCTGCTGACAAAAGCCAGATGGCGCACCTGGTTACTGAACGCTGCGAGCAGAACCAGGGGGATATAAAGCAGCCCATGAGCGAACCCCTGCCGGGTTAACGCGTCACTGACTGCAACCAGTGTAAGAAGCAGATAAACACTGGGTACAATATAGGGAGAAAATGAAAATCGGGTGACCAGGCGGTGCATCTTGAGTCCTCTTGGCTACGAACGCCCAACCAGCACCCTACGTTCATCCAATATGTACTGCAAGCAAATTTAGCTCCAGATAAAAGAAAACCCACCAAAAGGTGGGTTTCTCGTAATCGAAGATGACGCCGGGGCACAAAAAAAAGCCTGTCCAAATGGACAGGCTTCCTTAAATAGTGGTGCCCGGAGGCGGACAAAACCGCCGGGAGCGGTTTTGAACAACGCGTAAGCGTTGGCCCGGAGGGTGAAATGCATGGATGCATTTCATAATCGAAGATGACGCCGGGGCACATAAAAGAAAACCCGCCAAAAGGCGGGTTTCTCATAATAATGGTGCCCGGAGGCGGAATCGAACCACCGACACGAGGATTTTCAATCCTCTGCTCTACCGACTGAGCTATCCGGGCGTGGGTGCAATTAAACGCAAAACGGCGGCGCAAGTCAAACGCTTTTTAAGGCTTTGCGTCTGATTGCTCAGGAAATGCCCGTTTTGCGACTTTTATGTGCGCAGATAGGTGCTCCCATCGAGGCACTTTTCGTAAAAATCGGTCCAGCGCACGCCCTCACGGGGAGCCAGACCACCCTTACGAATTTGCTGATCAACCGCTTTTTTGACCACTTTTGCCATGTAATCCGTATTATATTGCATGGTTTCCAGCACACGTGCGGCGGAGTTACCCGGCACTATCTCTTCAATGTAGAAGTCACCCGGCTCTTCGTCGTGGGCAAAAATATGCACTTCTGTCAGGCGGCCAAAGAGGTTATGCATGTCGCCCATTACATCCTGATACGCGCCAGTCAGGAACATACCAATATGGTAGGGTTCGTCTTTGCGCAATGGGTGTAACGGAATGTTCTCACTGACTTGAGTGCCTTCGATAAATTTGCTGATTTTACCGTCGCTGTCACAGGTAATGTCGGCGATAGAGGCGCGGACACTGGGTTTCTCATCCAGCCGGGTAATTGGCACTATCGGCAATAACTGGCCAATTGCCCAGGTATCGGCAGCGGATTGAAAAACTGAGAAGTTGCCCAGGTACTGGCTGGCCAGGGTATTTTCCAGCGCTTCAAGTTCCTGAATGACAAAGCTGTCACGGTCCAGTGAATGATGAATATCGGTTAGAATTTGCCAGTACATGACATCGATCTTCGCTATTTCCGGCAGATCAACGACACCGAGCTTGAACGCTTCATAGGCACTTTCTTTAAAACTGGCGGCATCGTTATAGCGTTCCTGCGGGTGCGTCTTGTCATCACCGATCAGCTCACGCATATTGCTTACCAGCACGTGCTCGCCTTCAGTTGGACTGATATCAAACTCAGTGCCGCCGGGTTTGATTTCGCCCACCACATTGGTCACCACCATACTGTGGTAGGCCGTAATAGCACGACCGCTTTCACTGACCAGGTTAGGGTGGGGCACGCCTTCCAGCTCGCAGATTTGTTTAACCCCATAAACTACGTCGGCAATGTACTCCTCGGTGGAGTAGTTGCGTGAGGAGTCTGTGGTTGAGCTGGTGCCGTCATAGTCGACGCCGAGGCCTCCACCGATGTCGAGGTACTCCATCGGCACGCCCATTTGCACCAGTTTGGCGTATAACCGCGCACCTTCGGTGACCGCTTCTTTGATTTTACGGATATCAGAAATTTGGCTACCAATGTGGTAATGCAACAGCTTGGCACAATGCAGCATGTCGTGCTTTTTGAGGTAGTCGATGGCGTTCAGAATTTCAGCAATACTAAGGCCAAACTTGGCCCGTTCACCACTGGAACTGGCCCATTTACCCTGGCTTTTCACCATCATTTTACTGCGCAGGCCAATCATCGGCTCAATATTGAGCTTCTGCGCCAGAGCGACCAGCATTTCCAGTTCAGAGAACTTCTCCACCACCACAATCATTTTCCGTCCAAGACGGCGGCCGAGTAACGCCAGGGTCAGGTAATCTTCGTCTTTGTAGCCGTTGAGGACGGTCAGCGCTTCAGGGTTTTCGTTGTACGCCATCGCCGCCATGAGTTCTGGCTTGGAACCCGCTTCAAGCCCGTAGTTGTAGGGTTCGCCGGCATCAATAATTTCCTCAACCACTTCCCGCATCTGATTGACTTTAACCGGGTAGACACCGACATATTTACCCTGATAACTGGCCTGCTGGATGGTGTCGCGGAAGGTTTCGTTGAGTATTTCAACCTGTGAGCGGAGGACATCATGGAAGCGGATAACGGCAGGGAACTGAATGCCTTCGGCGACCATTTCGTCGATCACTTCTTTAAGATCAATTTTGACATCAGGCCGACGATGGTTGGCACTGACGTGAATGTTGCCGTTGTCCCCGATTGAAAAATAGCCTGAGCTCCAGCGGTTAACACCATACAGCTCTTCGGCCTGCTCGATGCTCCATTCATTCAGGTCAGTGGTCATGGACGGCGTCCTTTTTCTAAGGTTATTAACAGCTCGCGCACTATTTTAGCGGCGAAAACATCGGAGTTTCCGGTCGGGTCAATTTGCGGTGACAGCTCGACCACATCGCAGCCGACCAGATTACGTTCACCTAATAGCTTGACCAGGCTGACAAACGAATGAAAGTCTTCGCCACCAGGTTCGGGCGTACCTGTCCCTGGCAAAAATGAAGGGTCAAAGTAATCCAGATCCAGGGTTAAATAAATCGGTTGCTCCGGCGGAATTGCCGCCACGCTGTTGAGGAAGTCCTGGCGCGATGTCCGCACCGTCTTATGCTCGTGCATGTAACGATACTCGTCACGGGTGCCGGAGCGGATGCCGTACTGGATTAACTGATGGCCGGGACCAAAATGGTCGAGTACACGGCGAATAATAGAGGCGTGGGAATAGTGGTAGCCTTCAAAGCCATCGCGTAAATCGGCGTGCGCATCCAGATGCAGCAGAACCAGATCGTCATACTGCTGCAGGTAGCGGACTATAGGTGCATACGAAATAGAATGCTCACCGCCGAGGGTCATAATACGCACATCGTCAGCGGCCAGATTTACCCCGTTAAAGATACGGTTAAAGTCGTTCGTAGCGTGCTGCCATTGCGCCTCAACGTCGGCTTTTTCGCCCAGCTCCAGGTTACCTAAGTCATAGAAAACAAAATCGTCCAGATCAGAATCCTGATAGGGTGAGTACGACTCGATGTCTTCAGAGATCGAGCGCAGTCCGTCTGGTCCATGACGGGTGCCTTTACGAAAACAGGCGGTGCCGTCGAAACCAAAGCCGACAATATGGGTGTGGCCCGGAAACACCTGTTTGGCGATGTCAGCGCCAAAATAGGCGCGAACCGGTTCACTTAGACTGACGTTAAAGTCGATAGGTTGTGACAATGCGTATTACCTTTTGGTTAGCTTCTGGTTAAGCATTCCATTGAACATCAAAATGGGGCGCAATTATGCGGATTCTTTCACCACATTTGAAGCAAAATTTAGCTGTTGCAAGCCAAGTTGCAAGTCGACCAGGCGAGAGTCCAGTTGTTTATCGCGCTCAAAGGTCAAATGCAATGGTACCCGTACTACGTGTCCCTGCTCGACACCGATCATATGACCGCTTATTCCGTCCAGTACAGCGTGCACTGCGGCCTGACCTAATTGCATCGACAGAATACGGTCAGCCGCGTTAGGACGGCCGCCACGCTGTATATGGCCAAGCGGCGCGGAATGGCAGGTGGTGCCGGTTGCCTGGGTTAACTGGCGGGCTAATTCTTCAACCCCGCCAGGCCATAGATTTTCAGAAACGACGATCAGATAACTGCTGTCAGGAAACGCCTGCCGTGCGCGCCTGATGCTATCTGCCAGGTCGGCCAGTTTAGGTTGAGGTTCCAGTTCAGGCACCAGCATCGCTTCGGCGGAGCCTGCAATTGCTGAGTGCAAACCGATAAACCCGGCATGGCGGCCCATGACTTCAATCAGGAACACCCGTGCCATGGCTTCGGCGGTCTCACGAATGCGGTCAATGGCTTCCATCGCCGTGTCTACGGCGGTGGTGAAGCCAATGGTAGTGTCGGTACCGGCTAAGTCATTGTCGATGGTGCCTGGCAGGCCAAGGACCTGGCCGTCCCAGTATTGATCAAGGTGATGGGCGCCACGAAAGGAACCATCGCCGCCAATCACCACCAGCGCACTAATGTCGTGCTGGTCGAGGACGGCAGCAGCCTGGCGCGCGGCATCGACTTCCTTGAACTGAGGATAGCGAGAGCTGAGTAAAATAGTGCCACCGCGCTGACTGACCAGACGCATGTCATTTGGATGCAAGGGCTGATTCAAATCCTCGACAATGCCGCGAAACCCATGCCGAAAACCAATCACTTCAATATCGTGTTGGCTGGCGGTAAGTACAATAGCCCGAATACAGGCATTCATGCCGGGGGCATCACCTCCACTGGTGATGACTGCAATTCTCTTCATGGACGGTCCTTTTACTGACTTTTCCAGGATACACGTAGACTCAACAGCTTAACCAATGGAGTGCGGCTGACCAAGCGCCAATTTAAGGTTACACTGCTTTTTCAGTCAAGTTTCGCTCAATTAGCGTAAAAGAGAATGATCTATGCCCCGTTTTGACGCCCAACAACTGCTTCATTTTGGCCAGTCGGTATTAACCGCCGCTGGTGCCAGCCCGGAGATTGCTGCTGATACCGCCAAGTACCTGCTCGAAGGCGACCTGCTTGGCTATTCCACCCATGGCTACAAACGCCTTTATTTCAACGCCAAACTATTGGCTGAGGGGCAGGCCAGGGGTGAGGGAGATATCAGTGTACTAAAACAGCGGGCAGCGGTAGCAAGCTGGGATGCCAACTTTCTGCCGGGCCCGTTCGTTGCTGCCAAAGCTGTACGCCAGGCATGTGACATGGCGCGTGATGCAGGGACTGCGACTATTGTTGTTCGCCGGGCCCAGCACGTTGCCAGCCTGGCTGCCTATCTGCAACTGGCAACTGAGCAGGGACTATTAATTAGTTTGCTCTGTTCAACCCCGGCCCAGGCGAGCGTCGCGCCCTTTGGAGGTAAAGCGGCGGTCTTTTCGCCGAATCCGTTTGCGATTGGGGTGCCCACATCAGATAAACCTCTGCTACTTGATATGAGCTTCTCAATGACTGCGGCGGGTAAAATTCGTCAGTACTGGGAGCGTCAGCAGCCATTACCCTGGCAGGCGATTGTGCGAGCGGACGGGCAACTGTCTTCGGACCCGGCAGACTATATCGAGGGAGAGGGAGCGGCCATCCTTCCGTTAGGAGGGACCGAGCTTGGTTACAAAGGCTACGGCTTGTGTCTGATGAGCGAAATCTGGACCATGTCGCTCAGTAATTATGGTCGTTTAGACGGCGCCAGTGACGGCGAGAGCAACGCGCTTTTCGTTCAGGTTCTTGACCCCTCAGCGTTTGGTGAGACAGCCGATTTCCTGCGCGTGACCGATGATCTGGTGGCGCGCTGCAAGGCGTGTCCGCCACTCCACTCTGATTCTCCGGTGCGCATTCCTGGCGAGCGGGCACTGGCTAAACGCGCCTACCAGTTGCAACAGGGCGTCAAGTTAGATGACGCCACCTGGGGACGTCTTCAGCGCGCCGCGCAGCGGTTTTCCGTCACCCCGCCGACAGTGCGGGACGATTAAGGCTGCAAACGTTGCAGTGTCCAGCCGTCTTGCTGTCGCTGGTAGCTAAAACGGTCGTGTAAGCGAGAGGCCCGGCCCTGCCAGAATTCGATGTAGCTGGGTTTTATGCGGATACCGCCCCAGAAGGGCGGTAATGGAATTTCGTCGTGGCTGGCAAACTCATCTTCGCGTGCTTTGTATTGTGCATCCAGATGGGCGCGGTCGCTGATTGTCTGGCTTTGTTGCGATGCCCAGGCTGCAACTTGGCTGGCCCGGGGGCGGCTGTGAAAATAGGCAGCATTTTCTGCATCAGATAAAAACTCAACCTGTCCCTCTATGCTAATTTGTTGCTCGAGCGGCAACCAGGCGAAATGCGCTGAGCATTGCTGGTTTTCGCTGAGTTGGCGCGCCTTTCTGCTTTGCAGGTTGGTGTAGAACACAAATCCCCGCTGGTCATATTCTTTGAGCAGAACCACCCGTTGACTAACGCGGCCATCGGCACCACTGGTGGCCACAACCATAGCGGTCGGATCAGTGCTTAGCTCAGCCAGTTTGGCGACATCAAACCAACGCTCAAACTGCAGTATAGGGTCTTCAGCAAGGTCTTTGCGTTGCAGTTGCTGGCGCTGATAATCGCGGCGAATGTCATCCAGTTTCATGGTTTTGATGCTCCTGACAAAAGGGAAGCGGCGCTAGCCGTCCAGATTGTGATCTTTGGCATGTTCAAAGGCAATTGCGGTATTATTCATAAATAATTCCAGCAGATGTTGATCATGCTCACTGAGTTCATCATTCGGTGCATCATCTTTGACTATCCCTTCGATAAAAAGCAGGTAAGAGCGACCGTTTCTGGTTTTATACAGACCATAGTAGTCATGCTGATGAATAACGAATGAAACCGGTTCAGGGCGTTGCACCAGGGCTTCTATGACTGTGTGTTCGACCTGTTGCTGCAGTCGCGAGCCTTCGTCGCCGGCATAATGGCCGGTGGCGGCGAGGACTTCGAAGCCGTTTGATCTGCTTTTTGCTGTCAGGCCGTCCACGCTGCAGTAAGCGGCGGTATCGGCGTGGGTTACCAGCGTTACCAGTTGCGCCAGAATACCGCGGCTTAGTTCACGTACCGAGGAGGCGCTGAACAGCTCTGCTGAGGCTTTAATTATTTGCTCAAGGGACTGTCGGTTACGTTCAATGCGCAAGAGTTCGCGGTATGCACGTAAACTGCAGTACATCAAAGTGACCAGTTTACGGTAGGTGAGTTCGGTCTTTTCTTTGTAATCGTCAATTTCGTAACGTGCGATGATTTCTTCTTCCGGTGCTTGGCCGGGTTGCCCGGTACGCAACACAATGCGTATCAGGCGGTTTTTGAGGGTTTCACGGATCCAGCGGGCGACATCAAGACCAGCGTGGTCAGTTTCCATGACCACATCAAGCAGCACTAAGGCAATCTGATCCTGCTCCTGCAATACCTGTTGTGCTTCCTGGCCGGAGTAGGCAGAAATAAACTCAAGACCACGGCCATTCAGCTGAAAATCACTTAATGCCATGCGGGTGATGACATGAATTTCATCGTCGTCGTCGACAATTAATATTTTATACGGTGATTTACGCGGTGCTGCCGCGGACGTGTTGTTTTCGTCAGCAAATAAAAAGGTATCAGTCATGGTCTGCATACTCAAAAAAGGCGTCTGTCAAAAGACGCCTTTGCTGGTTTAGCGGGTGGTATGAAATACACGTTCACCACCGACATAGGTAGAGAGGACCTGAACTTTCCATAAGTCCTTATTACTGGTGCGGAACGGATCACGGTCAACGACAATGAAGTCGGCATATTTGCCAACCTGCAACGACCCTGAATACTCGTCGGCAAAGCCCGCCCAGGCACCGTCAATAGTAAAGCTACGCATGGTTTCCAGTAACGACAGCGCCTGCTCCGGATGCCAGCCTTCAACTGGCTGGTTATGACGATCCTGGCGGGTCACCGCCGCATGAATGCCATAGAAGGGGTTCGCCAGTTCAACCGGAAAATCTGAGCCACCAGCGATAATAGACCCGTTATCGACAAAGCGACGCCACGCATAGGCCCCGGCAATTCGTTGCTCGCCGATACGATTCTCGGCCATATTCATGTCGCTGGTCGCGTGGGTCGGCTGCATCGACGGAATAATCCCCAGCTCAGTAAAACGGGGAATGTCCTCAAGCTGAACAATTTGTGCATGCTCAATACGGTGGCGATAGGCGGCAAGGCTGCCGTTTTCTTCCTCGTCAGCGAGGCGGGCAAACTCATCCAGCGCCAGACGGTTGGAATAGTCACCTATCGCGTGGTAGCTGATCTGAAAGCCAGCCTGATGCGCCTGCTCAAATAAACTCCGTACACGCTCTTCCGGGGTAACTAGCAACCCGTAGTTGTCGGGATCGTCGGAGTAGGGTTCGATCAAGCGCGCGCCGCGACTGCCAAGTGCACCGTCACCATACATTTTTACGTTGCCAATGCGCAGACGGTGGTTGTCACTGAGGTAGATACCTTCTTCCAGAATGGCATCCAGGTCCGGATCGGTGGCTGCAACCATGGCGTTTATCCGCAGTTTCAGCTCATCGTTTTCATTCATCGCTTTGAAGTCATCCAGCCCCTGGCGGCTGACACCGGCGTCGAGAACCTGAGTAAGACCCAGTTCCAGTAAATGCTCCTGTCCAACTTTAAGCGCGCCCAGTCGCGTCTCCTCGGTGACTTCCGGGATTGTGTCGCCAACCAGCGCCATCGCGGTATCAATTAAAATACCGGTAGGGTTGCCTTCCTCGTCGCGAATAATCTGCCCACCATCGGGATCTGGTGTGTCTGCGTTGATTCCGGCCATTTCCAGCGCCATCGTATTAACCCAGGCAGCATGGGCATCGACGCGGGTCAGATACACAGGTCGGTCATTGATTAGTTCGTCAAGGTCTTGACGTGTTGGGTAATCAGTCACCGGCCAGAGTTCCTGGTTCCAACCGCGTCCGACCACCCAGTCCAGTTCCAGATTTGAATCCGCGTAGTTGGCAACTTTAGCTACCGTGGCAGTGCGGTTATTGATGCCGCGTAAGTCCACCTGAATAAGGTTTTCACCCAGGATCTGAACATGTCCATGCGAGTCAATCAGGCCGGGCAACAAGGTTCTGCCGGCGAGGTTGTGTGCCCGCGCGTCCGGGAACTGCTGGCGCAATTCATCACCCCCAATAGCGGCGACCCGGCCGTCTTCAACCACCATGTGGGTGAAGCTTTGTAGATTCGTTTCCGGGCCCATTTCACCGGTGAAGGTATAACCGGTAAAATTATGGTAAAGCTGGCTTTCAGCGATGCTTAAAGGCGTATATAACGCCACCAGGAGCCCGAGCAGGGCTGTGCAATGTCGAAGTTTCATCATTAGTTTCAATATTTTGAGCCTCAGAGTTGAGAGACTATATCCTTTTTTTGCCAAACTTGCAGGTACCCAGCTGAGGTAACCCCGTACACTTTAGTGTCCGTTACATGCAGCGCAATAACTTGCCCAGTCTGGCGACCAAGACGTTGCGGGCGCGGATAACAGTGAGCGCTCGTTGTTCGTTGTAGCGTGTGCAGATACATACAATTACCGCTGCTGCCCAGCCATAGTCGTTGCCCTTCAGTTATCAGGCTGGCAACCTGACCATCGACAGTTGGATCAACGCGGTGGTTAATTTTACCGCTATTTCTATCAATCTGTACAATTTGCTGACCACTGCCGGTGGCAAAACGGTCGCCCGGCGGTTGAGTCACCACCATTACCTGCTCCGGGGACGTGGCAATAGACTGGACGACGTGCATATTGGCGAATTTAATCGTCCACAGTGGGTTGCGGTCTGCTTCCTGCCAGTAGCTTAACCGGCCACTCTCATCCCCAACCAGCAGTCCGCCGTCGCTATCGAAGTGCAACTGACTGATCCGTTCGGCAACCTCAAGCGTTGTACGATTTACCGGGTGGCCAGCATCATTGAAGTGTAGCCATTCCAATAACGGTCCGTCGAAGGCCAGAGCAAGCTGGTGCTGATGAGCATCAATCAACCGTATCCGCTGCGAACTGACCCAGGGACCGGCCATTTTCGCCTGCTGGTAATCCCAGCTATAGACGTGCTTATCATCTGTTATAGCCAACAGCTCCGGCGTGAGCCAGGCCAGATTCCAGGTACCCTCTGCTGGAGGGAGTTCGAGCAAGGCCTCTAATTCGCCG
The DNA here is from genome assembly GCF_003986975.1 of Aliidiomarina soli. Classification (GTDB taxonomy): domain Bacteria; phylum Pseudomonadota; class Gammaproteobacteria; order Enterobacterales; family Alteromonadaceae; genus Aliidiomarina; species Aliidiomarina soli. The sequence continues at coordinate 318,332 of NZ_PIPO01000005.1, forward strand.
TGTTTATTGTACACCGCCACTTGCTCTAATGTCGCCACTGCAAGCGTCCCCATTGGGCTGAAGCTGGCATTCATTAAGCTCGCAGGCGATAGCTGATGGCTACGCTGCAATGCATTTGGGGGCGTGCAGGCGGTCAATAAAAAGACACTGAGGAGGAAAGTTACAGCGAAAGCTCTTAACATTGGTATAGGATATTTGTTAAAGTAATAAAAATTAGCATGACCTAATCACTATGCGGAAAGTTAAACAGATGGGTTTTTACGTTATCTGTTGAGTTTGACGCGCTGGCCAGGATGCCTTAGTGGTTACAACATGTACGCTGTGACCTCTGCCAATTGCAGATAACATCAAATAACAATAGCGAAGCTTGGTTACAATGAAAATACTTATTCTAGATCCACAGTTTTTGACGCGTTCTGGGTTGATCCATCTGCTAACCAGTTATAGCGAGAAAGTCTCTATTTACGAAGCGGATAGCTTTGCTGTTGCGCAAAACTACCTCGCCAGCGGCGAAAGCTATGACATGATTTTTGCTGAGCTGGATTTGCCTGATCTTGATCACCGGGATATTACCCAGAAGCTTTATAGTCTGGCGCCCCAGAGTCACATCGTTCTGTTCACCTGGCGACAGCACAATGCAGATATTCGTCACGCTCTGGTTCAGGGGGCGCGCAGTTATTTGTGCAAGGGTTCGGTAGCAGAGCAAATGAAACTGGCAATTCACGGCTTGCTGCAAGGTCGAGAGTATTTACCAGCAGAAACCAGCAATACGAGCTCGGGACATGGTGCGCGCAACGACATTGAGCGCCATTTATCACCCCGTCAGCAAGAAATCATGCAGTTGCTGGCACAGGGACTGTCGAATAAGGAAATCGCTAATATTCTGGGCATCACCGAGGGCACCATTCGGGTGCACTTATCGGCCATCTTTAAAGCGATTAAGGTTTCGAACCGTACCGAAGCAACCCTTTGGTATTTATTGCGGCAAAACAAGCTCAGTGCGTAATGGTCGATCTTAAAACCCTGCAGGGGTCGCTCAGCGATTACCAACGACCACCACTGGAAAAGTGGAATCCCCCGTTCTGTGGCGACATCGACATCTGTATTAAGCAGGATGGTCGCTGGTTTTATCAGGGCAGCGAAATCACCAGGAACGCCCTGGTCCGGCTTTTTGCCAGTGTGTTATGGAAAGAAAGCGACGACTACTACCTTAAAACGCCAGCCGAGAAAGTGCGCATTGAAGTCGAAGACTTACCTTTTGTGGTGGTTGACTGGCAGGTGGGCGACACGCCGCAATCAGCTATCGAAGTAAGCACTAACACTGGGGAAAGATACCAGCTTAGCGAGTCACATCCTCTAATTCTGCATAATAAACAACCGGCTGTTCAAATTCGTGACGGTTTTTTGGCGCGCGTCCACAGAAACGTGTATTATCAGTGGGCTGAATTGGTGACCCCGGCACAAAAAGGGGAAGCCGACGGTTTTTATCTACAGAGTGGAAGCTGTAGATTTTACTTTGGACCAGCGTCATAAGGCTAGTGGATGCAACATAACAAAACCATTTATTTAATCGATGAGTCGGACGAACGCTGTCAGCGCCTGGCATCATTGTTCGAATTTATTGGTGAACGTCCGCGATTACTGGCTGCCAGTCAGTTAGAAAAACAAGTCAAACAAAATGGTTTTCCGTTCTGCATGGTCGTAGGGGCCGTGCCCGATGCCTCCGCATTGGCCAAAAAGTTGCCGCGCGTTCCGGTGTTGGTCACCGAAGAAAGAGCCGGCGCAACTTTGTCGTCTGCCAATGTGGTCGGACAGATTAGTAGTTGCGTGAATTATTCCGAGCTTACCCAGTTACTCCATTATTGCCATGAATATCACCGACAACGGCCAACTCCCGCCAATAGTATGCTGGGTGAAGGGCATCACCTTGAACTCATGCGTGCATTAGTTGGCCAAAGTCAGGGCATTGAAGAGGTTCGTACCCTTATTACTCAGGTCGCCACGACCCAGGCGAATGTACTTATTCTGGGCGAGTCAGGCACAGGTAAAGAAGTCACCGCACGCAGTATCCATGAACTCTCCTCGCGCCATGAAGGCCCTTTTGTTCCGGTTAATTGCGGTGCTATTCCAGGTGATTTGCTGGAAAGTGAATTATTTGGCCACGAGAAAGGCGCCTTCACCGGTGCTATCAGTACCCGTAAAGGGCGCTTTGAAATGGCCCAGGGCGGCACGCTGTTTCTGGATGAAATCGGCGACATGCCAATGCCGATGCAGGTAAAACTGCTGCGCGTATTACAGGAACGGGTGTTTGAACGGGTCGGCGGCTCACGTCCAATTGAGGCGGATGTCCGTATTATTGCTGCCACCCACCGTAAACTGGATAACATGATCAAGCATGGCCAGTTCCGCGAAGATCTCTATTACCGGCTCAATGTATTTCCGGTTGAAATGCCCTCGCTACGCGACCGTCAGGAAGATATCCCGCTATTAGTGACTGAGCTGCTGCGGCGGCTGCACACCAATCAGGGCTTGACGCTGAAGTTCACTGACCATGCCACGGCCTCGTTGTGTCAGCATCACTGGCCCGGTAACGTACGTGAACTGGCTAATTTAATTGAACGTATGAGCATTACTCATCCGGACGGCGTGGTCGATGTGCATGATCTGCCGGTTAAATACCGGCACGTTGATGCGCCACAGTTTGTTGCTGAGTACGTCGACGGCCTCGATGAACGAGATGCTTTGAATGCGCTTTTCAGTGACGACAGCATGAACGACGGCCTGTCCGCGCAGGACGGGCGTACCGAACTACCTGCCGAGGGTGTTGATCTGAAAGCACTTCTGGGTGAGCTTGAAGTTGATTTAATCGAACAGGCCCTGGACCAAACGGAATGGGTGGTGGCGCGAGCCGCTGAGCTTTTGAAAATGCGTCGCACCACGCTGGTAGAAAAAATGCGTAAGTACAGCCTGAAACGGGATGAGTAGAAGGCTGGCGTCAAAAATCAGTCCCCCAAGCTGGCATAACCGTTGCATTCTCTCGTTCCCTGAGTTGTAGGGGGACATTATCATGACGCAGGCAACTGCGATTTCTTCAGAACTGCCATTAGATGCCGTTTTGGCTGCGATGCCAAATGGGGTCGTTATGCTCGACCCACGCGGCTGTATTAGTCACGCTAATCCTGCCGCTGTGCAATTGCTGGATACCCAGCTGGTGGGTCAGCTATGGCGTGAGATTATTGCGCATACCTTTGCCCCACGCGACGATGACGGCCACGAAGTGTCGTTGGTATCCGGGCGCCGGGTACGGCTTGATATATCAGCCTTAAGTCCGCATCCCGGCCAGCTAATCGTGATTACCGATATGTCGGAAACACGTGCCTTGCAGGCTCGGGTGAGCCAGATGCAGCGTCTCTCCGCAATGGGCCGGATGGTGGCGTCGCTAGCCCATCAGATCCGTACCCCGTTGTCCGCCGCTATGCTGTATGCGCAGAATTTATGCCGCGATAATCTGCCGTTGGTACAACGAACCAAATTCTCCTCCAAGCTAAGTGCCCGACTGCAGGATCTTGAGCAGCAGGTCAATGATATGCTGTTGTTTGCCAAAAGTGGCGAACAACTCCCGGTTGAACGCCTGCAACTGAACACGGTATTAGAAACCGTGCGCGAGCAGGTCGACGTCATCGCTGAACGCACGCAGATAAGTTTTGAAGTAGTACCAGCTGAGCAGGATGCCAGTTTTCTTGGCAACCAGTCGGCCTTGACCAGCGCGTTGCAAAATTTGATTATAAATGCATTTGAAGCGTGCAGTGCAGGCTGTAGGGTAGTGCTCTACGCACAAACAGACGACGAAGAGCTGTATATAGGCGTGAGTGACGATGGCCCGGGTATCGCCAGTACCGATTTAGAACAGATATTTACCCCGTTTTTCACCCGCAAGTCACAGGGCACAGGCCTTGGTTTAGCGGTGGTGAAATCGGTAGCGAAAGCCCATCAGGGGGATGTACAGGTACGTAGTGAGGTAGGACGGGGGACCACATTCAGGTTTGTCCTGCCTCGTTATCAGGGGGAACAGTAAATGACCGATGATCGTCAGATCTTGATCGTGGAAGATGATAAAAACTTGCAGGAAGCCATTGTCGATACATTGGAGCTGGAAGGGTTTAATTGCGTAACGGCTGACTCTGCGGAGCAGGCGTTACTGACCTTAAAAGACGAAGCCATTGATATGGTCATCTCCGATGTACAGATGCCAGGCCTGAGTGGTTTGCAACTGTTGCAGAGCATGCAAAGCCAGGGGTTGGTGATTCCAACTCTGATGATGACGGCGTACGCGAAGGTTGATGATGCGGTGATCGCAATGCGCGCTGGTGCGCTGGACTACCTTAGTAAACCGTTTTCAACGGAGCGTTTGCTTGAGCTGGTAAGTCGTTACTTACCGCCCCGTTCTACGACCAAAGGTCAGCCGGTGGTGGGAGACAGTTACAGTGAGCAAATGCTCAAACTGGCGAAGCGGGTTGCCAACACCGATGCCACTGTGATGATTACAGGACCGAGTGGCTCGGGTAAGGAAGTTCTGTCTCAGTATATTCATCAACAGTCGGCACGCAGTGAAGGGCCTTTCATTGCTATCAACTGCGCGGCGATCCCGGAAAATATGCTTGAAGCGACCCTGTTCGGTTATGAAAAAGGGGCCTTTACTGGTGCGGTACAGGCAATGCCGGGCAAATTCGAACAGGCCCAGGGTGGCACTTTGCTGCTCGATGAAATTACCGAAATGGATCTGGCCTTACAGTCGAAGCTGCTGAGGGTATTACAGGAGCGCCAGGTGGAACGTCTTGGTGGGCGTAAGACAATAGAACTGAATGTGCGGATTATTGCGACCAGTAACCGCGATCTTAAGGCCGCAGTGGCGGATGGCGTTTTCCGCGAAGATTTGTATTACCGCCTAAACGTATTCCCTCTCAGCTGGCGTCCGCTGCAGGACCGTGCCGGCGACATCATTCCCCTGGCTGAGCATCTATTGTCGCGGCACTGCGAGCGAGCGGGTCAGATTGCACCGGTATTAACTGACTGCGCGCGACGCAAGATGCAGAATTATAGCTGGCCGGGCAACGTGCGCGAACTGGAGAATGTGATTCAACGGGCACTGATACTCTTTACCGACGGCGAGATCAAAGCGGATGATCTGTTGCTCGATGATTCTTATGCAGACGAAGCCCCAACGGCGACCAGTGAAGTGCAGGAGAGGGCCGCGCAATCAGGTCTGACAGCGGACTCGCTTGCTGATCCGGTGGACAGAGCAACTCCAGAGCGCCTGGGCAGTGAACTTAAACAACAAGAACAACAAATCATTCTGGATGCGCTGAATCGTTGTAATGGCAAACGCAAGGATGTGGCTGAACAACTCGGAATTAGCGCACGGACGTTACGCTACAAACTGGCGCAGATGCGTGATCAGGGAATTGATCTTCCTTAGATCGTAAATTGATCGTAAAGTTGGCGTCTATTTTGCAGCACTTTGTCATCACAAGCGCATTACAAGCCTGGGCGACTAAAAATTGACACTACCAGGTATTAAGAATTTTTTGGGGGAACCTTCCATGAACATCAAAAGCGACCACTTATACGGTGAAATGCAAAACATGCTGGCGGAAATGCAACCGCAGGCAAGTCAACTCGATCGTGTTAATGCAGGCAATCAGTCACAGACTGAGTTTGGCGGCATGCTGAAATCAGCCATTGATAATATTAACGGCTTGCAGATGGAAGCCGGTGAGTTGCGTAACCGTATGGAAATGGGGGACAGCAGTGTGTCCCTGGCAGAAGTCATGATTGCAGCTCAGAAGTCCAGCATCGCCTTTGAAGCGGGCGTGCAAGTGCGTAACAAAGTAGTTGATGCGTACGAAAAAATCATGAACATGCCAGTCTAAGTGGGCCGTTTGAAGTAGGAGTTTAAAGCATGGCAGAGTCCACGGATCTGGTCGCAGGCAAGCAAGATTTCCCGGCCAATTCAGGGTCAGGCGACAGCGCGACGAACGAAGAGCAGAAATCTGGTTTTCTTAGCGGGTTGGGTAACTTTGATGCGTTGCGTCAGATCATAATTGTGGTGGCGCTGGCGATATGTGTCGCCATTGCGATCTTTATCATGCTTTGGGTACAAGAGCCGGATTACCGTCCGCTGGGTGAGCTGGAAACCGCGGAACTGGTTGAAACCCTGGATTTCATGGACGCTAACCGTCATGAATACCGGGTCGAAGGCAACACCGTGTATGTGCGCTCGGACCGCTATGCGGATATTCGCCTGCAGATGACCCGTCAGGGTATGGGCCCAGCCCATAGCAGCACGGGTGATGATTTCCTGATGCAGGATCCAGGCTTTGGTGTGTCCCAGCGTCTTGAGTCTGAACGACTGAAGCATTCCCGTGAACAGCAGCTGGCTCGTACTATTGAACAAATGCAATCGGTCGATAAGGCACGCGTCTTATTGGCGGTTCCGCGCGAGAACGTGTTTGCGCGCCGCGAGCGGCAACCCAGTGCCAGTGTCATGCTGAACATCCGTCGCGCTCAGTTAAACCGCGAAGAGATCGACTCAGTGGTTGACCTGGTCGCGTCAGCAGTTCCGCAGCTACAAACCAATCAGGTAACGGTGACCGACCAGAATGGTCGCCTGTTACATTCCGGTTCGCGCAACCAGCTTTCCGCTCAGGCGCGCCGTGAATACGAAATTGCGCGGCAACGCGAACAGGAATACCTGGATAAGATCGACAACATTTTGTCGCCTGTATTGGGCTATGGAAATTACACCTCGCAAGTCGACGTAACCATGGACTTTACCCAGGTTGAGCAAACCCAGCGAACCTTTAATCCCGACTTACCTGCTGTTCGTTCAGAAATGATTATTGAAGATAATACAGTGGGCAGCTCGATAGGCGGAATTCCCGGTGCTTTGAGTAACCAGCCTCCCCTTGAATCGGATATTCCGGAAGAAGTAGGCCCCGGAATGGCGGGTGCTGTGGTACCGGGACGCAATCATCGCGAGCAAACCCGCAACTACGAACTTGACCAGACGATCAGCCATACGCGTCAGCAAGTGGGTGTGTTGGAGCGTTTAAGTGTCTCTGTGGCACTGGATTATCGCACTACTACCAATGCTGACGGCGAAGAAGTACGTGAACCCTTCTCAGATGCAGAGCTGGCAAATATTCGCCGCATGCTGATGGCCGGTGTGGGGTACAACATTAACCGTGGTGACAATGTTGAAGTGGTCGCCTTTCCGTTTATCAACGAACCATTATTCGCCGAGGCTGGTGAAGCCTGGTGGGAAGAAGCATGGTTCTGGCGTCTGGTTCGACTTGGCGCTGGTGTTCTGGTTATTACCGTTCTGATTATGACGGTCGTTCGTCCGATGCTGCGTAAGCTGATTTACCCAGACGAAACAGCGGATGATGGTATCGATGAGTTGCTGGCGCGGGATGAAGATCTCGGCGATGAAACTATCGATATGCTAACCGAACAATTTGACAGCGACAGTATCGGCTTCTCGCCGGATGGCACGTTACAGCTGCCAGATCTGCATAAAGATGAGGATCTGCTAAAAGCTGTTCGTGCTCTGGTGGCGAATGAGCCAGAGTTGTCCTCACAAGTGGTAAAAGCGTGGTTGAACGAAGATGTCTGAAGTTGATGTTAAAACAAAACGTCGTACGCTTGCTCGTATCGAAGAAGACGAAGCTTTTGATGTCCATAAACTGAGTGGCGTTGAGAAATCAGCTATTTTGCTACTGAGTTTGTCCGAAGAGGACGCGGCACAGATCTTAAAGCACCTGGAACCCAAGCAGGTGCAACGGGTCGGTATGGCGATGGCCAGCCTGGAAGACTTTAGTCAGGAAAAGGTTAACGCGGTACACAGCCTGTTCCTTGAACAGATTCAGGAATTCACCACCATTGGCTTCAAGAGTGAAGAGTTTGTGCGTAAAGCACTTACCGCTGCTCTGGGTGAAGACAAAGCCGGTAACCTTATTGAACAGATCGTTATGGGCAGTGGCTCGAAAGGTCTGGACTCGCTTAAATGGATGGACTCCAAGCAGGTTGCCACGCTTATTCGTAATGAACACCCGCAGATCCAAACCATTGTTTTATCCTACCTCGACCCTGAGCAGTCGGCAGAAATCATGGCCCAGTTCAGTGAAAAAGTGCGCCTGGATTTGATGATGCGGATTGCCAACCTGGAAGAAGTACAACCAGCTGCATTGCAGGAGTTGAACGAGATTATGGAGAAACAGTTTGCCGGCCAGTCAGGCGCTCAGGCTGCGAAAATGGGCGGCTTGAAAGCAGCTGCAAATATCATGAACTATCTGGATACTTCAGTCGAAGGTCCATTGATGGATTCAATTCGCGAGCAAGACGAAGAACTCAGTCAGCAGATTCAGGATCTTATGTTTGTGTTCGAGAACCTTATCGATGTCGACGACCGTGGTATTCAGACTCTGCTGCGTGAAGTTGAAGGTGAAGTACTGCAGAAAGCACTGAAAGGTACTGACGATCGGCTTAAGGCAAAAATATTCCGCAATATGTCGAAACGTGCCGCTGAACTTTTACAGGATGATCTGGAGGCGATGGGGCCAGTGCGGATCAGTGATGTCGAAGCAGCACAGAAAGATATCCTGGCGACAGCACGGCGCCTGGCAGATTCAGGCGAACTGATGCTTGGTGGTGGTAGCAACGAAGAATTCTTATTCTAATTGAGGAGCGGGTATGAGTGATTCGCGCCGCCCTCAAAAGGGCGACCAGCCTGCACGTTGGGAATATCCTGATATAACCAGCGACGAATACATTACCTCAATGCGGCGCAATGCGGTGAACAAACCGATGCGCTGGCAGTTTGAACCGCCGGAACCAGAACCGGCAGAAGAGGAAGACGAAGCTCCCCAACTGACAGCAGAGATGCTCGAAGCAATTCGTGAAGAGGCGCGCCAGGAGGGGATCGCGGAAGGCCGTGAAGAAGGTCTGAAAAGCGGCCATGAAGAGGGCTTTAAGCAAGGGTATGACGAAGGCCTGTTAGCTGGTAAGAGTGCTGGTGAAGCGGAAGCTGCCGCAGCCGGTGAACAATTGCAGCAGGAACTGAGTCTGCGTTGGCAACAGCTTTTCGAACACATGCGTCAACCCGCACTGCAAATCAATGAAGGTGTCGAACGTCAACTGGTAACCATGACAGCGACGCTGGCGCAAGCGATCTGTATGCACGAAGTGGAGACCAACCCGAGTATTATTCAGCAGGTGGTGCAACACGCGGTGACAGACCTTACTGAACAGGCCGGTCAGCTGAAAATCGCATTGCACCCCTTAGATATTGAGCTCATTAAGCAGCGCTGGAATGAGCAGGAGCTGACTGAGTTGGGCTGGCGTATCGAACAGGACGCGAGCCTGACGCGCGGCGGGTGTGTGGTGACAACCCCGGTGACGCGGGTGGATGCGACGCTTGAGTCACGTATTAACGATGTATTTAAGTATTACATCAAGGGGCTGAAAGGTTCGGATGGCCAGCCTATGCGGTCTGAGCCTCAGGTCGATGCCGTTGAGCAACAGCGAAGCAAGCAACACGCTGAGGCTGAACAGAAGGCACAGGCTGAACAAGCGGCGGCTGCGGCACAAAAACCGGCAGACTCCGAGCAGGACCCGCAAGCAACAGAGCAGGCAGCAACGGAGCAACCACAAGGCGATAGCAATGGGCGCAATGAATGAACTGGAGCGTCGCCTAGCCGCTCGTCAGCAATATATTCGTCCAGCCCGGCTGCAAACTAGTGGCCGTCTGACCCGTGTCGTTGGCCTCACCTTCGAAGCCATTGGCTGTCGTGCCTCAATCGGCTCGCTGTGCTCGGTGGAAACCAGTCAGGGCGAGGTGATCGCCGAAGTTGTAGGTTTCGATGACGATGTTCTTTATCTGATGCCCGCTGATGACGCCCACGGTGTTATCCCGGGTGCAAAAGTGCGTCCCTTGCTCGACCAGGCAGGTATTCCGCTTGGGATTGAGCTTCTGGGGCGGGTGATTGACGGCGCTGGTAACCCGCTTGATGGACTGGGCCCGATAGAGACAGCCCGCCGTGGTTCCCGTCAACGAGAAAAGATAAACCCGTTAGCGCGCCGCCCGGTGCGCGAACCCCTCGACGTTGGTGTCACCGCTATTAATGCATTGCTAACGGTAGGCAAAGGCCAGCGCATGGGGCTTTTCGCCGGCAGTGGTGTGGGTAAAAGTGTGTTGTTGGGGATGATGACGAGGGGGTCAACCGCTGACGTTATCGTGGTCGGCTTAATTGGTGAACGGGGCCGCGAAGTAAAAGAATTTATTGAAGACATTCTCGGTGAAGAAGGCCGCCGTCGCAGTGTTGTCATTGCCTCTCCGGCGGATCAGTCGCCGTTAATGCGTTTACGTGGTTGCGAAACCGCAGCTCAGATCGCCGAGTACTTCCGTGATCAGGGCCTTAATGTACTCTTGCTGATGGATTCGTTAACCCGTTATGCGATGGCGCAACGGGAAATTGCTTTGGCAATTGGTGAGCCCCCGGCGACCAAAGGGTATCCGCCCTCGGTATTTGCCCGTCTGCCTGCGTTGGTTGAGCGAGCTGGCAATGGGGGTGATGGACAGGGCTCTATTACCGCATTTTATACGGTACTCACTGAAGGCGATGATATGCAGGACCCGATTGCGGATTCTGCGCGCGCAATATTGGACGGCCATGTCGTGCTTAGTCGGCGTCTGGCCGAGCAGGGTCATTATCCGGCTATCGATATAGAGGCGTCCGTGAGCCGGGTTATGCCACAGGTTATTTCGCCACAGCATTTACAGAATGCGATGGCGGTTAAGCAGATTTATTCCAGTTACCAACAAAATCGTGATCTGATAAGTATTGGTGCCTATGCGAAAGGGTCTGACCCGCGTGTTGATCAGGCGATCCAGTTGATGCCAATGGTCGAGCGATTTCTGCAACAGGGTATGCTCGATGTCTCGCCTTTCGATGACTGCGTGTCAGTTTTGGCTCAACTTGCTGAGCGGGTACGCTAGCTACCGGAGGTAAACGATGCAGGACAAGTCACTTTACCTGGTTCTCGATATGGAAAAGAAGCGAGAAGACCAGGCCGCAGTTCGCTTACAGCAGGCGCGTCAGCAATGTGAAATGCAGCGCAGTCGACTGGCTGGCCTTGAGCAGTATCGTACCGAGTATCTGAACAGCGCGCTTGAGCGAGGGCAGGGCGGCCTGCAGTCAATGCGCTTCGGTCATTACCACGCGTTTATTGGCAAACTGGATGAAGGTATTGGCCAACAGCGAATTAAATTACAGCGACTGGAACAGGTCGTGACCGACCGTCAGCAGTATTGGGTTGAAAAGCAACAGCGACGCAAAGCCATCGAGCATTTGCTGGAGAAAAAGCGACAACAAGCGGCTTTACGCCAGAATCGACGAGAGCAGGCGACGGCTGACGAATATGCAACTCAAGGCTTTATGCGACGTTTGAAACAACAGAAACATTAGTCAGACTCTACAACAAACGTTGGAATGGATATTGCATTTCTTTACTCAGAGATTAGTCAGGCCCTGACATGGCCGAAGAGGTAATGCAATGCAACACATGAACGTAGGACGGACGCCATCAGCAGCTACATCGACTCAGTCGTCAGTAGACCAGCATCGTCAGCCTGGCACGCAGCGAGCCGCCGATGACCGCGGCTTCTCAAGCCAGCTAAGTCAGGCCAATGCCGGCCACCAGTCCAGTGTGAAAAACGCACAGGGTGAACAGGACCGTCGGATGGCGAGTTCCGGGAATAGCGAAAAAAACGGCAAAGCAACGAAAACGGATGAAGCTTCCGTTGCTGGCGTTCAGCAAAAGCTAGGGGAGCTTGAGCTGAAACTTGAAGAGGGTGATACCGTATCCGATGAAAGCTGGCTTGATTTGATTAGTGAAATCAAATCGTTGGCTGAAGGTGGGGTCAGTGAAGGTCAGTTAGACGATCTCAAAGCTCAGTTGCAACAAGCTTTGGACAGCGTAGATGGCGACCTGGCTGGACTGCTTGAAAAGCTGCAGCTCGACTCGTCAATGGTAAGTGAAGATGTGCTGGATATTGACCAGCTGATGGGCGAACTGGAGCAACTCGATTCAGCCGCCCTGGCTGGCTTGCAGGAGAAGCTCAGCCAACTTATTGATGGCGGTAAAGAGGCAGTCACTCAGGCCGAACTGGTAGCTCAGTTGGAGCAACTTGAGAAAGAGGGCGACGGTGAAGTGGCCGACCTGCTTGGCCAGTTGCGAGAGTTGCTAGCGGATGAAAATCTGGATCTGCAGGATCCTGAAACACAGAACCGTCTTGCGGGTATGCTGCAGCAGCTGTCTGATTCCGAGCAAGTAAGTCTGAGCAGCATCGATAATAGTAAGCTTGCAGCCTTTATGCAGGATCTGAATGAGCATATTGAGCAACAGTTGATGCCGCAGAACCGTCGTGAAGGTCTGGCTGGCGAAAGCGGAACCTTAGGGGGCAGAAATTTGCCACCTGCGGCAATGGCGATGAGCGAAGCGGCTCAGCAGTTACGCAACCAGTTGCAAGCTTTAGTGCAGGCACAGAATGAGTCAGCAGATGGCGAATCCACAGACAGTCAGTTTGAAAGCTTACGTCGCATGGTCAGCGAGATGACGCCGGCGTCGACCGCAAACGATGGCCGTGGTCAGCAAGGAAATGCTAATACCGCCTCCAATTTTAATCAGGCATTAAATCAGGCAGGCGCAAATCGTGACGCTCAAGCGGCGCAAAACAGCGAGCGCTCTAACCTGAGTGCGTTTGAAGCGGCCCGGCAAACCCAGCAGGCAGTGGATATCCTCGGTACAGGGGCAGCGAATACATTACGCGAACGGATATCGGTGATGTTCAATACTCGCACCCAGGCGGCAGAAATGCGCCTTGATCCACCGGATCTTGGGCGCTTAAGTATTCGTCTGAATATGAACCAGGAACAGGCATCGGTCAGTTTTCAGGTAACCACGCCGCAGGCGCGTGAGGCACTTGAACAAAGTTTACCGCGCTTACGTGAGTTGCTGCAGGAACAGGGAATCCAACTGGCGGATGCCAATGTCAGTGAACAGCAGAGTGACGGACAGCAACAGGCGGGCGCCTTTAGTGACAACCAGGGGTTCGGCAACGGAGCTGGCGGTGAGTTTGCTGAGGATGCGGACGATATAGCGATTGCTCAGGTCGACGTGCTTGAACAGACTAGTAATAGTGACGGCCGGGTTGATTACTTTGTATAAGCGGCCCACATCATTTACGACATTTAATTAGGGTAGATCATGGCTGAAGAACAGGATCAGGTTCAGGAACAGGAAACTAAAAGCAAGATCGGCTTGATTGCCGGCGGCGTTGTGGTGGTGCTGCTTATTTTAGTGCTTGTCTGGTTTTTCTTTCTGCGCGGGGGCGACCAGCCCTCGGTCAGTGAGCAAGTTGGACCGGAGCAGGTTGCAGCAGATGATTCGGAAAGTGCGCGCTATGTTCCACTACCGAAAGATTTCATTTTTAATGTGGCAGGCGACCGACGTGACCGCATGGCGCAAATCAGTGTGCAATTGATGGTTCGGGGATCGCGGAATGAACGCTTAGCACTGGAAAATATTCCTTTGATTGAAAGTACCTTGCTGGATGTTTTCTCGCGAGCCAGTGCGGACCGCCTGAACTCACCTGAAGGTAAACGCGAGTTGCGGGTGCAGACACTGGACGCGGTGCGTGAAGTCCTGCGCGAGGCGACCAATGGCAGCCCTGTGGTGGAAGAAGTGCTGTTTACCGGCATGGTTTTGCAGTAACCAGCTGCAGTCACCAACGGTACTAAAAACCCGCGATAGAAGGGGTTGATTTAAAGTTGGAACACTAATTGCAGCTTTACTGATAATAAGTGGTAATAACGGTAATGCTAGTAGCAATTAGAACGACAGACTAGCCGCGATCGACCTTTAGTAGTGCTGACGTGCGCCGTGGTTTATAACGAATAACTGAAATAGCGAGCTGAGTATGGCTGTAAGCGATTTACTCTCACAGGATGAAATTGACGCACTATTGCATGGTGTCGATGACGTTGAAGAAGATAGTATCGAAATGTCGGGCGCCGCGTCCGATGCCCTCGATTACGACTTTTCGTCACAGGATCGCATTGTGCGTGGGCGTATGCCAACGCTTGAAATCGTTAATGAGCGCTTTGCCCGTCATATGCGGATAAGCCTCTTTAATATGATGCGTCGCAGTGCCGAGGTGTCAATTAATGGCGTGCAAATGCTCAAATTTGGCGAGTACGTGCATACCTTATTCGTCCCAACCAGTCTTAACATGGTGCGCTTTCGTCCGTTGAAAGGGACCGCGCTGATTACCATGGAAGCGCGTCTGGTCTTTATTCTGGTGGATAACTTCTTTGGTGGTGACGGCCGCTATCATGCCAAGATCGAAGGGCGTGAATTTACTCCCACTGAACGTCGTATCATCCAGATGTTGCTGAAGCTTATCTTTGAGGACTACAAAGAAGCCTGGGCACCGGTTATGGATGTCGGTTTTGAATACCTCGACTCTGAAGTCAATCCGGCGATGGCGAACATTGTTAGCCCGACCGAAGTCATCGTTATTAGCTCGTTCCATATAGAGCTTGATGGCGGCGGTGGTGATTTCCACATTGCGTTGCCTTACTCGATGCTGGAGCCAATACGTGAACTGCTTGACGCGGGTGTACAGAGTGATAAAGAAGACACCGACCTGCGCTGGGGTAAGGCACTACGTGACGAGATCATGGATGTGCCAGTCGAGATTAAAGCCAAGTTACTGGACACAGAGCTGTCCTTACGTGAAGTGATGGATCTGCAGTCGGGCGATATTATTCCGGTCGATATGCCAGAGAACCTGACGGTTTATATCGAAGATCTGCCGACGTTCCGGGCCAAAATGGGCCGTTCACGCGACAATATTGCACTGAAGATTTCGAAGAAGATTCCACGACCAGAAACCGTGAAGTCGGATATCCACATGTTAACCAGAGGCGGACAACGTATCGGTGGCGATGCAGAGTTACAGCAGCTGGAAGAAGATTTTGACGTTTAATAGTAGCCGATAGGCAAGAGGCTTTTATGAGTAACGAAAACGATAACGGAAACAACGGCGAAATGGACGATTGGGAAGAAGCAATGGCTGGTCAGCAAGACCAGGCGGAAGCAGAAACAGAAGCAACAGCAGAAGGTAATGAGGGTGTTAAAACCGCTGATCTGGAAGAGCTGACCGATGAATCGGATAAAAGTCCGGAGGAGCGCCGTAAGCTGGATGCGATTCTGGATATTCCGGTTACCATTTCGATGGAAGTTGGCCGCAGCCAGATCAGTATCCGTAATCTGTTGCAGTTAAACCAGGGCTCAGTGGTTGAACTTGAACGCGTCGCTGGCGAACCATTGGATGTTTTGGTCAACGGCACTTTAATTGCGCATGGCGAAGTGGTTGTTGTAAATGACAAATTTGGTATTCGTTTAACCGATGTCATCAGCCAGCTAGAACGGATCCGCAAACTGCGTTAAGGTATCGGCCTGGCGCCTGCTAGCGTAGCAGGCGCGGGCAACCGACGAGGCACATATGAACCAATCTGGTACTCTCACCATGGCAGATGCAGGGGCAACTTTGTTGATGTTACTGGTGGTGTTAGCGGTTATCGTCGGCCTGGCAGCATTGGTCCGTAAAATGAATATGCGCATGCCAGGTCGGAACGGACCCGTAACGGTACTTAGTTCAGTGTCTATTGGGCCGAAAGAACGTCTGGTGATAGTCGCCGTTGGTGACCAAAAGTTGTTGCTTGGGGTAACCACACAACAAATCCAGCTCTTGCAGACCTTGCCTGATGACTTTAAGGTAAAGGATACACAACAGACAGCATCATCCTCTTTTGCTGAACAGGTATTATCGGCGCTAAAACGTGACCGCTAACCTTTACAGCCGACGGATGCGGAACATTCCATTATGAAATCATGGACACTGGCGATAGTAGTCGCCCTTCTTGCGTTAGCCGCTTTCTACACACCTCAGGTATCGGCCCAGGACGGACTCAATGCGATTACCGTTACCACCAATGAGGATGGTAGTCAGGAGTACTCGGTAACCCTGCAAATCCTGATTATAATGACGGCGCTGAGTTTTATTCCAGCTGCGGTTATTATGATGACCTCATTTACCCGAATCATTATCGTCTTGGCCATTTTGCGTCAGGCGATTGGTCTGCAAAGCTCACCCTCCAATCAGATCCTTATCGGTATCACGCTGTTCCTGACCTTTTTTATTATGACCCCGGTGCTGACCACCATTAATGAAGATGCGGTACAGCCTTATATAGCCGAGGAAATAACGCCGGTTGAAGCGGTTGAGAGGGCGCGCGATCCGATTAAAGCATTTATGCTGTCGCAAACACGGTTGACCGATCTGGAAACATTCATTGATATTTCCGGCTATGAAGGCATCGACGGACCAGAAGATGTGCCGATGACCATTCTGATACCGTCCTTTATCACCAGTGAATTGAAGACAGCGTTTCAGATTGGGTTTATGCTGTTTATTCCGTTTTTGATCATCGATCTGGTGGTTGCCAGTGTCCTTATGGCCATGGGTATGATGATGTTATCACCAATGATCGTGTCGCTGCCGTTCAAACTCATGTTGTTTGTGTTGGTTGACGGGTGGAGCATGGTTATGCGCACTCTGGCTGGCAGTTACGGCTTGTAGCGAGGTTCATAATGTCACCTGAAGTCTTTCTGGATGTGTTTCGTGATGCTCTGTTTCTCATCGTTGTGCTGGTGAGCTTTATCATCGTACCCGGGCTGATTGTGGGCCTGATTGTGGCGGTATTCCAGGCTGCTACCTCAATTAACGAACAGACTTTAAGTTTCCTCCCACGTTTGTTGGTAACTCTGACTGCAATTGGCCTCGGTGGACATTGGTTAGTGCGGATGCTGATGGATTTTACCATCGGCATGTACATGCGCATTCCTGAAGTTGTTGGCTAATGAACATCTACGAAAGCGTCATTATGGAATGGCTGGCGCAACACTACTGGCCATTCGTCCGTGTCAGCAGTATGTTTTTGACCATGGCTGTATTTAGTGGTCGCGGTTTGCCCTCACGGATTAAGATTTTCTTCGCAATGGCGATCACCATTGCGATATCCCCGGCACTGCCACCGATCGATGTTCCTTTCGAAACCGTCTCACCCGCCGGAATGCTGACCACCATTCAGCAAATTTTGATCGGCGTCGCCCTGGGCTTTATGTCGTTATTGGCAATTAATACCTTTGCCCTTGCCGGCCAGGTGTTGGGTATGCAGATAGGTCTTGGTTTTGCCGCGATGGTAGATCCGAACAGTGGCCAACAGGTGCCGGTTATTGCTCAGTTCTACCTGATGCTGGCGACGTTAATATTTCTTGCTGTGGATGGTCACCTGGTAATGATTCAGATGATCGCTGTTAGCTTTCAGGCGATTCCTGTGGGGCAGGTCGGGCTCGATGCAGATGCTTTCTATTATATAGCCACCTGGGCAGTGTGGATGTTTAATGCGGCCCTTGGGTTTTCCATTTCGGCCATGGTTTCGATTCTGCTGATTAACCTGTCATTTGGTGTCATGACGCGGGCGTCCCCGCAGCTCAACATTTTTACGGTTGGTTTT
Organism: Aliidiomarina soli; assembly: GCF_003986975.1. Taxonomy (GTDB): domain Bacteria; phylum Pseudomonadota; class Gammaproteobacteria; order Enterobacterales; family Alteromonadaceae; genus Aliidiomarina; species Aliidiomarina soli. Next base: position 336,034 of record NZ_PIPO01000005.1, read on the forward strand.
CCGATTACCATGGTCTCTGGTTTGTTGATCTTATGGCTGACTGTGGGTAACTTTATTGTTCATTTTGAAAATCAATGGGAACGGGCAGTGAGCGGGATGTGTTTTATTCTTGGCGGCACTTGTTAGGAGACGGCAATGGCTGAAACGGATCAGGAACGCACAGAAGAGCCCACGCAGAAAAAGCTTGATGACGCGAAGAAGAAAGGGCAGATAGCACGCTCCAAAGAGATGGGCACCCTTGGCGTCCTGGCAGCGGCAGCCATTGGCCTGTTGGCGATGGGCGGTGCCATGGCCGAGGCTCTGTTCAGTATCTTTTATCAATATTTTTCGGTTGAGCGGGCGGTTATTTTTGATGACAACGCCACCTTGAATATCTGGTCCGGCATTTTTAATGCGCTGCTGTATCCCTTAGGTACTTTCTTTTTTATTGTCGTGTTAGGTGCTTTTATCGGCAATACGGTGGTTGGCGGCTTCAATTTCAGTTGGCAGGGAGCGGCGCCGAAACCGTCCAAGATGAGCCCCTTGAAAGGGCTTAAACGTATGCTCGGAACCCAGGCATTGATTGAGCTACTCAAAGCAGTGGGTAAGTTTAGTATTGTCGCTGTATTTGCTTACTTTCTGCTGCGCTGGCAGTTTCCTAATATCCTTCAGCTCTCCAATGGCATTATTGAACAAACCCTGGCGGACGCTCTGACCATGCTTGGTTTTATGTTTTTGCTGTTGACCAGCTCGATGCTCTTTATCGTCGCTATTGATGTTCCTTTTCAACGCTACAACCACACCAAGCAATTACGCATGACCAAGCAGGAAATCAAAGACGAACGCAAAAATGCCGAAGGTAGCCCGGAAATTAAAGGTAAAATTCGTCAGATGCAGCTTTCCATGGCGATGAAGCGAATGATGCAGGACATCCCCAATGCCGACGTGGTGGTGACCAACCCGACTCATTTCGCGGTGGCTCTGACGTATGACCCGCTTGCAAAAGGCGCACCGCGCGTCGTCGCCAAAGGCAATGACGAAGTGGCGGCGAAAATTCGCGAAGTTGCAGTGGACTCGGACGTGCCTCTGGTGCAGTCACCTGAGCTCGCACGGGCAGTGTACTACAGCACCAAAATAGGGCAGGAGATCCCCGAAGGTTTGTTTATGGCAGTGGCGCAAGTCCTCGCCTATGTGTTCCAGCTAAAGGAATACGCCAAGGGCCGTGGTAACCGGCCAAAAGAGCCTCGTAATCCACCTATTCCGGACGAATTGCAACACGACTGATGCTATCATAGCGCGCTTTGATGGCAGATAAGGTGGTAAAAGGCAACGGCATGACTAGACAATTAAACGTCGCTCTGGCGCAAGTGAAACTGACGGTGGGCGCAATAGAAGCGAACACGGATCGGGTGGTAGACACCGTCGCCAGACACTCAGACGCCGATATTCTGGTGTTCCCTGAACTGACTTTAACTGGTTACCCGCTCGAAGATATTGTCTATCGCGCAGATCTATATGCGGGGCTTGAGCATGCGTTAGAACGCATTAAAGCAGCCAGCACAGATGTCGCTATTATGGTTGGCTACCCGGAGACCGATGGGCAGGCCATTTTCAATGCTGTGTCGGTATTTTATCAGGGTCTTCGTATTGCCCACTACCGTAAGCAAATATTACCCAATTACGGTGAGTTTGATGAAAAGCGCTACTTCACCGCGGGCACCGGAAGCACCGTCTTCGAATTCAAAGGCCATCAGATAGGCTTGCTGATATGTGAGGATCTCTGGCAGCAGGCTCCGATTGCGGGCGCCAAGGCGGCTGGGGCAGAACTTATATTGTCGACCAATGCATCGCCTTACGAAGAATATAAAGCGGCTCAGCGACTTCAGGTCCTGCACCAACGCTGGGCTGAAAGTGGCCTGCCAATTGTCTACGTGAACCAGGTCGGCGGCCAGGACGAATTACTTTTTGATGGCAATTCAATGGTCGTAGATGAGCATGGTCAGGCAGCGATTACCTTAAAGCATTGCGCTGAAGATGTGGTAACCGCGCAATTCAATGACGGAAAGCTGGTAAATAACGTCGACCATGGAACCGATAGCGCCGATGCGGCGCTGTATCAGGCGTTAACACTGGCACTCCATGACTATGTTAGCAAAAACGGTTTTTCTTCAGTATTGCTTGGTTTATCGGGTGGTATTGATTCGGCCTTGACCCTGGCGCTGGCGGTGGACGCACTTGGAGCGGATCGGGTGCGCGCCGTTATGATGCCGTACCAGTACACGGCTGACATCAGTATTGAAGATGCCAAACAACAAGCCGAGTGGTTGGGTTGCCAGTTCGATGTGGTGCCAGTTGCCCCCATGGTCGACAGCTTTATGCAGGTCGTTCCGGGTCTGACAGCCGATAAGCCGCGTGATACCACAGAAGAGAACTTACAGGCCCGTTGCCGTGGTGTGTTATTGATGGCATTGTCGAATAAAGAAGGCAGCCTGCTACTCAGCACCGGAAATAAGAGCGAACTGGCGGTGGGTTACTGCACCTTGTACGGCGATATGTGTGGTGGTTTCGCGCCGATCAAAGATGTGTATAAAGAACGTGTTTATGATCTGGCCAGATTCCGCAACACGCTAGGGGAGGCTATTCCGGAGCGGGTCATTACCCGACCGCCGTCTGCAGAGCTGGCTCCGGATCAGAAAGATCAGGACTCGTTGCCGCCTTATTCAGTACTTGATGAAATTATCGCCGCCTATGTTGAGCAAGATCAGTCACTTGCTGATATGATTAATGCAGGCTATGACGCTGAAACTGTAAAGCGCGTAGTTACTCTGGTTGACCGCAATGAATACAAGCGGCGCCAGGGCGCTGTCGGGCCGAAGGTTACCCGACGTAATTTTGGTCGTGACAGACGCTACCCGATTACCAGCCGCTACTTGCAGAGTATGTTGGCGCGGACTGAAGATTAAATTGGTCGACTCAAGCAAAGCACATTAGCAGGAGCAAGCATGAAAAAGGTGGAAGCCATCATCAAACCCTTCAAACTCGATGATGTGCGCGCAGCATTATCCGATGTCGGGATTGCCGGTATGACAGTGTCTGAAGTAAAAGGGTTTGGGCGGCAAAAGGGTCATACCGAGTTATATCGCGGTGCTGAGTATATGGTCGATTTTTTGCCCAAAGTTAAGGTTGAAGTGGTGGTCAAAGACGATGAGTTGGATCGCTGTATCGAGGCCATTATGGAAACGGCACAGACCGGCAAAATTGGTGACGGGAAGATATTTATTTCGGATGTTGCCCGCGTGATTCGGATCCGTACCGGGGAAGAGAATGAGGATGCGGTGTAAGGTCTGGCGCTAGTAGTGCAAACCCTCCGCGTTCAGTAAAAAGAAAGCCAGCAACTGCTGGCTTTCTTTTTGTCTGTTTCTGTCGAACTTAAACGTCCCGCTTTAGCCACCAGCAAGCCGATGCTGTGGGAAGTTCAAACGTAACACGGCCAACGCATCATCACGCAGGTCTTCTAAGCCCAGCGCGTCGTAGGCGGTAATCATCAGTTCCAGTGCTTGCTCAACTTCCGGCACCTGAGGGAAGCTTTCAAGAATATATTGCCCTCGACGCGCGGCAGCCATATAGGCTTCGCGGCGCATGTAATATTCGCCAGCGCTTAGTTCATACTGAGCTAAACGTGACTGGATCCCTATCATGCGTAAGCGGGCATCGGCGGCATACTGGCTTTCCGGGTGACGTTCCAGTAATTGACGAAAGTCTTCAAAAGCTTGCTCGGAATAGCTTTTATCGCGGTCTGAACGGTCAATACCAACCAGACGGTGGAAGGCATTGTCTTCCAATTGGAGGTGAACCAAGCCGCGCATATAGCGCACGTAATCTGCATCCACGTGATTTGGATTCAAGCGCAGGAAGCGGTCAATTGCAGTCAGCGCACGGTCCTGATCAGCCACATGGTAATAAACATAAATCAGATCGAGTTGAACCTGGTTAATATGGGCACCAAACGGATAACGGCTTTCGATGTTGCGCAAGGTTTGCGAGGCCATGGTAAAATTGCCTGAATTTAAATAGCTTTGCGCTTGTTCATACATTTGCTCAGCAGAACCCTGCATCTGGCGTTCACGCTCACGATCAGGATTTGAAGAACAGCCAGTCAGAATGAATGACATCAGGAATACAGAGAGGAGCACAACTTTCATAAGGAACCTTTGCTACCTTTTATTGCTTTTGCTTTAGTCATACCCATATAAAACAGGTACACTTGCGATTAATTCGGCATTCTACCTTAGCGACTACAGGTTTCACAGCAGATATTTATGACCCAACAGATTACTCACGAAGCAGTTATTGACGAGCATCATTTTGGAATGCGTTTCGACCAGGTGCTGGCGGAATTGTTCCCGGATTATTCACGCTCACGTTTGAAAGACTGGATTGTTGACGGCAAAGTTACTCTGGATGGCAAGGTAGTTACCAAGCCTCGCGAGAAAGTTCTGCCTGGTATGGCAGTCCGTCTGGACGCGCAGGTAGAAAGCGAAGAACGCTTTGAAGCCCAGCCTATAGACCTCGATATTGTTTTCGAAGACGAGCACATTCTGGTGCTGAACAAACCTGCCGGGCTGGTGGTCCATCCTGGCGCTGGTACCCCGGACGGAACTATCCTCAATGCTCTGTTGCACCATCATCAAGGCGCGGCTCAACTGGCCCGGGCCGGCATTGTGCATCGGCTGGACAAAGACACCACAGGTTTGATGGTGGTAGCGAAAAGCATTGCCGCTCAAACCCATTTAGTCACTGCATTGCAGGCGCGTGACATTACCCGCGAATATGAAGCTATAGTAAATGGGGTGATGACGGCGGGCGGTCAGGTTGACGAACCAGTCGGCCGGCACCCAACGAAGCGAACCCATATGGCGGTGGTTAGCAGTGGTAAACCGGCGGTAACACATTATCGGGTTGCCGAGCGTTTCCGCTTGCATACCCGACTGCGTTTGCGTTTGGAAAGTGGGCGTACTCACCAAATCCGGGTCCACATGGCTCACCTGCGGCATCCACTAGTGGGTGACTTGCAATATGGTGGCCGGCCACGTCCGCCACAGGGCGGTAGCGATGAACTTTTGACCGCGCTGCGCGGGTTCAAGCGGCAGGCGTTGCATGCGGTCAAGTTAGCATTGCATCACCCAATAAGTGGCGAACTGATGAGCTGGGAAGCGCCAGTGCCCGATGACATGTTAGCGATAGCCGAGTTATTGCGTAAGGATGCGCATGGAGTGGACGATGATTACAACCTTTAAAGCCGACTGGCCTGTTACCAGTGAAGTGAATGCTTTAACCACGACCCGCAGCGGCGGCGTCAGTGTGTCGCCGTTTGGTCAATTGAATGTTGCGACTCATGTTGGCGATTTGCCGGCTGCAGTTCAGGAGAACCGACGTCGACTCAGTCAGCAGTTAGAATTGCCGACAGAACCTAATTGGTTGAGCCAGACCCACAGTAATGGAATGGTGCGCATCGGCGAGCAGGGGTTGCAGGATTTGCCGGATGCGGATGCGGCGTATACCGATGTTGCGGGTCAGGTACTGGTGATTATGACCGCTGATTGCCTGCCGGTTTTCCTGGCGACAAAAGACGGTAGTGAATTGGCATTGGTTCATGCGGGCTGGCGTGGCATGGTCAATGGCATTATTGGTCGTGCATTGAAACAATTTGAGGCTCCGGCCGACGAAATTTGTGTCTGGCTGGGGCCTGCTATCAGCCAGCAGGCATTTGAAGTGGGTGACGACGTGCGTGATTTAATTATCGGGCGTAACGCAGAACATGCCAGCGCGTTTCAGCGTTACCAGATGCACTGGAAAGCCGATTTGTATGAAATAGCCCGCCAGCAACTGGCTGGCAAAGTGGGCTTTATTGGCGGTGGCGACCACTGCACCTATACAGAAAGCAAACTGTTCTATTCCTACCGTCGTGATGGCACCACTGGCCGGATGGCTAACTTACTTTGGAAAAGTTGATCCTGAATCAACCAGTGACCTTGAAATTGGGTAAATAATACCCACATTAAAAGCAATGATGTTTTTAAGGAGAAGGTAAATGCGCCTGGACCGATTCACCAGTAAATTTCAGTTAGCGATTTCCGATGCTCAGTCGTTAGCGCTCGGCCGCGACCACCAATATATAGAACCCATCCACTTGATGAGCGCATTGCTCAATCAGGACGGCGGCACAGTGCGTCAGCTATTGCAGAACACTGGAGTAAATATTCCCACCTTTCGCGCCCAGTTATCAAAGGCGTTAGATGATATTCCTCAGGTTGAAGGAACCGGCGGTGAAGTTCAGCTGAGTTCTGCCTCTGCAACGCTGCTTAATCTGTGTGACAAATATGCGCAAAAGCGCAAAGACAAATACATCTCCAGCGAGCTTTTTGTGCTGGCGGCGTTGGAAGACAAAGGTAAGCTTGGTGAGTTACTGAAAAAGCAGGGTGTTGAGGCTGGCAAGGTCGACAAAGCTATTAACGATATACGCAATGGTCAGCAGATCGATGATCCGAATGCCGAAGAGCAACGCCAGGCGCTCGACAAGTACACCATTGATTTAACCGAGCGAGCAGAGCAGGGCAAGCTGGACCCGGTGATCGGCCGTGACGAAGAGATCCGCCGTACCATTCAGGTTCTCCAGCGTCGGACAAAGAATAATCCAGTGCTGATCGGTGAGCCCGGTGTGGGTAAAACAGCTATTGTGGAAGGCCTGGCGCAACGAATTATCAATGGCGAGGTGCCTGAGGGTTTAAAACACAAGCGGGTGTTGTCGCTTGATTTAGGCTCGCTGTTGGCCGGTGCAAAATACCGGGGCGAGTTTGAAGAACGCTTAAAAGCGGTGCTCAATGAGCTGCAACAGGAAGAGGGCGCCGTTATCCTCTTTATTGATGAACTCCATACCATGGTTGGCGCCGGTAAGGCGGACGGGGCCATGGATGCCGGTAATATGCTCAAGCCTGCACTAGCCCGCGGTGAGCTGCATTGTGTGGGGGCGACCACCCTGGATGAGTATCGTCAGTACATTGAAAAAGATGCTGCCTTAGAGCGACGTTTCCAGAAAGTGCTGGTTGATGAGCCGTCGGTGGAAGATACCATCGCAATTTTGCGCGGACTAAAAGAAAAGTACGAACTTCATCACTCAGTCGAGATTACTGATCCCGCTATTGTTGCTGCTGCCTCCTTGTCCCATCGCTACATAAGCGATCGTCAGTTGCCTGATAAAGCGATCGATTTGATTGACGAGGCAGCCTCGAGCATCCGTATGCAGATTGACTCAAAGCCTGAGGAGCTGGACCGTCTCGAGCGCAGAATGATTCAGCTCAAACTTGAACGTGAAGCATTGCGTAAAGAGAAAGACGACGCCAGTAAAAAGCGCTTTGAATTGCTGGAAGATGAAATCGGTGAGCTTGAAATCAAATACAAAGAGCTGGATGAAATCTGGAATACGGAGAAAGCGGCTCTGCAAGGGCACCAACATATTAAAGAACAATTGGATCAGGCGCGTCAGGATATGGAAGTGGCTCGTCGGGCTGGCGATTTAAATCGGATGTCCGAGCTGCAATACGGCCGCATTCCTGAACTGGAGCGCCAGTTAGATCTTGCACTGCAAGCTGAAATGCAGGATATGAGCTTGTTGCGAAACCGTGTTTCAGAAGAAGAGATTGCTGAAGTACTGTCGCGCTGGACTGGCATTCCGGTGTCACGCATGCTCGAAGGCGAGCGCGATAAGCTATTGAGAATGGAAGACGAGTTGCATAAGCGGGTTATTGGTCAACATGAAGCAGTAGTTTCGGTGGCCAACGCGATTCGTCGGTCACGAGCTGGTCTGGGTGACCCGGACCGTCCGATCGGCTCTTTTATGTTTCTCGGCCCTACCGGTGTTGGTAAGACCGAATTATGCAAAGCTTTAGCTAATTTCATGTTCGACACCGACGCCGCGATGGTGCGGATTGATATGTCTGAATTCATGGAGAAGCACTCGGTGTCACGTCTGGTCGGTGCGCCTCCTGGCTATGTTGGTTATGAAGAAGGTGGCTACTTGACTGAAGCAGTCAGACGGCGTCCATACTCCGTCATTCTGTTGGATGAGGTGGAGAAAGCGCATCCCGATGTCTTTAATATCCTGCTTCAGGTGTTGGATGATGGGCGTTTGACCGATGGTCAGGGGCGCACGGTGGACTTCAAAAACACTGTGATCATTATGACCTCGAACCTTGGCTCAGAATTGATTCAGGAAAAAGCGGGTGAAGTGGACTATCAGCAAATGAAGAATCTGATTATGCAGGTTCTGGCGGGCCACTTCCGTCCTGAGTTTTTGAACCGTGTTGATGAAACCGTGGTCTTCCATCCGCTCAGTAACACGCATATTAAGAAAATTGCGGGCATTCAGATGAAGCGGTTATTGTTGCGACTTCAGGAAAAAGGCTTTGAACTTGAGGTTAGCGACTCAGCGCTGGAACAACTGGCTAAGGTTGGGTTTGATCCTGTTTTCGGAGCACGCCCGCTAAAACGAGCGATTCAGCACGAACTGGAAAACCCATTAGCGCATAAGTTGCTTGCGGGAGAACTGCAACCTGGTAAAACGATCCATGTCGATTCAGGTGGCGATGGTTTAACCATTCACCAGTAACTATCAGCACTGAAAAAAGGCTCCCGCGGGAGCCTTTTCTGCTCTCGCAGGTATTTATGCACTTGTTTAAGTCTATGGTATTCTTAGTGCCAGTATCTTTTATTCATTTTCTCCGACAGGACTTATGATATGTCAGAACAGCATCAGGATTCAGCAAGTCATAAACGACGCGGTATTTATTTACTGCCAAACTTATTGACAACTGCTGGTCTTTTTTCAGGCTTTTTCGCCATCGTTTCCTCAATGAACGGCCAGTTTGAAATGGCTGCTATCGCAATTTTTATTGCCATGGTATTTGATGGGCTCGATGGACGTGTGGCACGCATGACTCACACCGAAAGTGATTTCGGTGCTGAGTACGACAGCATGGCAGACATTGTTTCATTCGGTATGGCGCCTGCGCTAGTGGCTTATAACTGGGCGCTGGCTGACTTAGGTAAGCTAGGCTGGCTGGCAGCGTTTATATTTGTAGCGGGTGGCGCCCTGCGTCTGGCTCGTTTTAATACCATGTTAGGGGTTTCCGATAAGCGCTACTTCCAGGGCCTGGCGATTCCAAGTGCTGCAGCCATTGTGTCTGGTATGGTCTGGGTTGGCGCTAAGTATGAAATTGATCCTGAAAATGTAAGCCTGCTGGTCGCACTCTTTACCATTGCGTGTGGTCTGTTGATGGTGAGTAACTTCCGCTATCACTCATTTAAGGATGTCGATTGGCGCGGTAAGGTTAACTTCCTTGTTATTTTAATGGTAGTACTGGTGTTTGTAGTTGTTGCTACTGAACCAGCTTTAGTCCTTTTTGTTCTCTTTACAGCCTATGCTATTTCAGGTCCGGTCCTGACTATCAAGAATGTGCATAAACTGAAACTTGAACACGTGTTGGGTGATCAGTCGGATGATTCAGACGCGGACTTTAAGCCAGAACAAGAGAAGGCAGCTGCAAAAGCTAAAGCCGAAAGTAAAGAAGCTGATGATTCAGTTGACCAGGATGAGAACACACCGAAAACCTAGTCAGCACTGCAGTTACTAGTGAGTAATATATTTAAAAAGGCCCTGAGGGGCCTTTTTTCGTATGATACACAGCCATTTTGGGTGGAAAGTGAGCGCTTGGAGCGGTTTTTTCAATAAAGTTAAGAAAAGGGGTTGCGTGCAGCGAGAAGATCTCTATAATTCGCCTCCGTTGTCAGGGCACATTGAGCGCACAGACAACCCTTGAAGCTCCTGAGTTCATTACGAATTAGTCGAGCACAAGGGCTGAAGAAAAAGTTCAAAATTCTTAATGAATGGGGCTTGACTTCAGTAACCGGAAGCGTAGAATGCGCATCCCTGCTACGGCAAAAGTCGTACGCAACGTTCTTTAACAATCTATCAAAGCCAAGCAATCTGTGTGGGCACTTACATTGATTGAGCAACTTAAAAAGCTACTTCGGTAGCAGATCTCAACCACAGGCTTGTCCTGCAGGTAGGGTCAAATTTGCTCTTGAAATGCTGGTGACCATAAGATTCAAGTAATTAATTACTTCTATTTTAGAAGAACCAACG
>NZ_PIPO01000006.1 GCF_003986975.1 Aliidiomarina soli
GGTATCTTCGAATACATCGAGATCTTTTATAACCGCAAACGACGACACTCTGCTCTCGGCAATATCAGTCCAGCAGAGTTTGAGCGCAAATGCGCATAACAGTGTCTACTTTTTGTGGGTAGGACCACAACCTTCGTTTAGTAAGAGACTTCATCGAGAAAAGCTCAAACAACAGTGGTTCGCTTGTACAAACTATCATTTCTACCCATAACCCAACGATCATCAACAAGCTTAAGATCTCTAATGTATTGGCGTTTACTGGAGAGAAAGCAATTAGCCTCTCCGACACTCCAACTAAGTTGGTTGACTACCTAAGAAAGAGACCTAATTTCGACATTCTTAAGCTACTGTTCGCAAACAAGGTCATTCTCGTAGAGGGTCCAACTGAAGAAATGCTGATTAGCACTTATTTGTCTAAACAAGCAGCGCTTAACGACATTGATATTATTCCAATTGGTCAACGTGGTTACACTACATTCTTAGATATATGGCTCGTGCTAAACAAAGATAATCAGAATAAGAAAATCGGTGTTATTCGTGATTATGACGATTCAGATGCAGCTAAAGAAAAACACGACACTTATGACGAAGCCAGCGAAAATGTAACTGTAAGAACAACAAATAACTACACACTTGAGATTGATTTAGTAGAAGCAGAAAACAACCTAGCTTTGCTAAATGGCTTGTTCAACATGGCTGGTGACCTCGATGAAGTGTCCGGTCATATGATCAGTGGTAAAACAGCAAGAATGCTAGATGTATGTGATGCGATGGTGGATGAAGAAAACCCACTGGATATCCAGCTACCGGCCCACATCGCTGAGGTCATTGAGGCTCTGTCATGATAGAAGTACAGATTGCTGGAGCAGGTGCAGGTAAAACTTATGGCTTAGCAAAGACTTTGATAGAACACATCAAAGCTTGTACTAACCATAAAAAGACTTTTGCTTTGACTTACACAAACTCAGCAACAGCGAAGATAGAGCAAGAGATAATCAAACAACATGGCTTTATTCCCTCTAATCTCTGCATACAGACAGTCCATAGCTTTTTGTTGAACGAAATCATCTATCCGTTTTCATCATTCACTCTCGGTGATGTCTATAACGACACATCAATAATGATGCTACCTCCTCCTAAGTACAAAAATAGCCTTTTTGCACGACTTAGAAAGATAAATGTCATTCATACAGATAATGTGTACAACATCGCCAAACAAATTATTGATGAAACCATCAGCAAGCACAACAGCAAGGCTAAGAAAAAAAAGGTCCGCAGACTCTTGGCTATTCTAGGAAGTTGCTTTGACAAAATATTCATCGACGAAGTCCAAGACTTAGATGGAGATGCTCTCCGCTTTTTCGAGGTACTAGGCAGCAACAATATTGACGTATACATGATTGGAGACCCGAAGCAAGCAATCAAGTTCCCTCAAGCGCTTGATACGTTCATTAAAAATGTAACTCCAAAAGAATACGCAAATATCTTACCGATCAACAATCAAACCAGACGAGTACCCAAAGAGATACTGGTGATCTCAAATGGCTTCTGTTATGAAGGTCAGCAACAAGAGTCACTATCCGAGGTTGTCGGTGAACTCATGTACATAGAATCGACGGACGGACGATACGACGAGCTACTAACGGGTTACATAGATACAAAGCAACTTGTTTGTATCGACAAAAAGAATGGTCGCTATACAACTTCGTCTAAACACAAACACTCATTTCCACGAGATATTGAGGAAATGATTCGTGAGTCTAACCACAAAAAAGACAAGACTTTGTTTGTTAAAGCAGCTTTTGCTGACTTTATGGATGATGCAATCAAAGAAAGTAATGAGCGAGCCATAAGAAAACTCATTGCTCGGCATTCATTGAAAGTTAATAAAAAGCACTTCGCCCAACTACATGAACTATGCAATTCTTGCACAAAAAAAAACGTTCAATTCAGAGTCCAAAGTATCGACTCTATCAAGGGATTAGATGCCGACATCTGTGTAATCATACTGAGCTCTAGCACACTGAAATACTTAACCAAAAATGGTATTATTAAAGCGAATCAGTTTAATAAAGAATGGAAACGAGTCTATGTAGCTCTTACTCGTGCCAAGAAGAGGTTGGTCTTAGCATTAGATCACGATTTACTCGCTAAAGAAGACATGGCGGAAGTTAGGGATTCGATAGGTGCATTGGGGTTTGTTAACCACAACTAGTATATATCTGTTCACGAATACCAATTTTAGTAGAAATGGGGCAAAAGTATGTTTTGAGTTTTAGGAACAAGAGTCAGTACCGCTTACTCTGACTCGATATTGACGTAGCGTTACTTGGTCGAGGATTTGCTCGGCTTTAAGCCCGGACTGTTTCCTGGCGTTTTTTTATTGTCACGTCGACGCTGATCTGGCTTGCCAGTCGACTTGGCTATTGGTTTTGGTCCTGGTTTCAAACCCATGATTTAATCCTTTCTTTAATGAGGCCATTCCTCGTTGTATAATCTTTGGGCAGTGTTAATGGTTTTCAAGATGTGTATGAAAAACAATCTAAACATCCCCAAGGTTTCTTGCTGGTAACTCATGTTTTGATGCGCTATCTAAAATGTACAGCGACAAGTTGGAGACACAAGGTGGATAGAATTACATCGGGACCGCAAATGCTTACTGCTGAAGAAAAACAAGAGCTCCGTTGTGATATGCAAGGTTCCTCAGCCTGGGCCAAAGCCGGACTAAGACGTCGACGAGCAGCAAAAAATCAAAAAAATCCTGCGTATGGTATAAATGATGGTATCGAGAAAATCCACCTTTCTAACTAGTTGTTATGTAGATATATTTTCTTCTCATTTATATTCGAGTGGGAATAACGCGGTAAGTCACCATGGACGGTAGCTGGTATAGCTTGCTGCCGTCATTATTGGCGATCGTATTTGCCATCCTCACCAGGCGAGTCATTCTCGCCTTGTTGGGTGGCGTGCTACTGGCCAATGGACTTTTCTATGCACCCGACCTGCTGAGCGCGTTTCTTGGCAGTGTGGTGTCCTTAAGTAGTGCTCTGGTCGACCCGGGCAACATGCAAATCTGGGCTTTCACCCTGATTATCGGCGCCTTGTTTGGTGTGCTGGAAGGGGGCGGGACGTTTGGTCACTTTGTCGCTGCACTGGAGCGCCGTCGGTTGGGTAACTCGCCACGTAAAGCGCGCCTGTTTACCTGGTTTCTGGGTGTGGCGGTCTTTATTGAGTCGAATGTTTCGATTATGACCTCGGGTACCACTTCACGTCCGCTCTACGACCGTTTGGGCATGTCCCGCGAAAAGCTTGCTTACCTGATTGATTCGACCTGTGCGCCGATTTGTATTCTGATCCCACTGAACGCCTGGGGTGCTTTCAATCTGGGCTTAATCAGCGCGCAGGACATTGCCAACCCGCTGCTGACTTTTGCCCAATCGCTGCTATTTAACTTCTATGCCATTCTGGCTATTTTACTTGCGCTTTGGGTGGCCTGGAGCGGCTGGAGCATTGGCCCTATGCGTAAAGCAGACCGACGCGCGCTCAAGCAGGCTGAGCAGAACGCTGAGGCTACGACGCAGCCTCAGCTAGCTAGCGCGGATTACAACTCCGCTGCAGCACGCAGCGTGATGCTAAGCCTGCTGAGTATGATCGTGCTGGTTCCGCTGATGCTACTGATCACGGGCAACGGCAGTATCGTGCAGGGCGCTGGCACCACCAGTGTTCTGGTTGCGGTCAGTTGTGCTCTGGGGCTGGCGGTATTGGGCGCGCGGGTAAGTCTGAAAACGTCATGGCGCAGGCTCGGCTGGCATGCGTTGCAAGGGGCGCGTAAAATCTTACCGTTGGCTATTATCTTGTGGCTGGCGATGGTACTGGGCGACATGACACGGATGCTCGGCACCGCCAGTTTTATAACCAGCCTGATTGATGACAGTTTCCCGGTTTGGGTGCTGTTGCCGACCACCTTTATTCTGGCCGCGCTGACCGCGTTTGCCATCGGCTCGAGCTGGGGCACTTTTGCTATCATGCTGCCGCTGGCGATTCCGCTGGCGCTGTCACTGGGTTTACCCCCGGCGCCCTTTATTGCGGCGGCTATCTCAGGCGGAATTTTTGGTGACCATGCCTCGCCGATTAGTGATACTACAATTCTGGCATCACTGGCTGCGGGGACAGAACATATTGACCACGTACGTACCCAGTTACCCTACGCCTTGCTGGCGGCTTTTGGCACCATTCTGCTCTATCTCACCTATGGCCTCTGGGTGATGTAAAAAAAACGATATTGGCGTCAATTGACGTCAATATCGTCTGTTCGCAGTCCCTTGGGCATCGCTCAACCTCGCTACACCCCTTATCGTTCCTGTGATTTCAGTTTTTTGAAAAACTGGCGCGGCTCTTGCTATAGATATAGGCAGATAACTGTACTCTATGTGCATAGTCGACTTCAGCTAAGCAATTAGCAGATTAAAAAACCTTGGAACGGCTTACAGGGACGTAAGTACTGGACACCGCGTTAGGGAAGACGCAAGAGGACGCAGGGCTGGATGCCCACATGGAAGACACCTACAGGATGTAGCTACGCCAAAGGATTGGTGCCAATGGATGGCAGCTAAGGGACGCGCAGGAAAGATAAGGGACCAGCCCGCAGGATGCGGGCTTTTTTCTTTCTGTCAGATAAATCCGTATACTAGACCTACCTTTTCCAATCGATACCCATATCTCAATGCAAGACGACTATTACATGCAGCTGGCGCTGGAACTCGCTGATCAGGCCGAAGCTCAGGGCGAAGTCCCAGTTGGAGCGGTGATGGTGCATGACGGCAAGATAATCGGCCGTGGGTATAATCAGGTGATCACCCTGGCTGATCCGTCGGCCCACGCTGAAATGCAGGCGTTAAAAGAAGCCGCGCATTACCTGCAGAACTATCGGGTGCTAGACACAACGCTCTATGTAACGCTGGAACCTTGCCCAATGTGTGCTGGTGCTCTGGTACATGGGCGGGTAAAACGGCTGGTGTATGCTGCTGCGGATCTGAAGACAGGCGCCTGTGGGAGTGTGTTTAACTTAACTCAGGATCCGCGCCTCAACCATCAGCTGGAAGTCACTGCCGGGCTGATGGCCGAGCCCTGTGCGGAAAAGTTGTCGAACTTTTTCCGCCAGCGCAGAGCCGCTAAAAAAGCGTTAAAAAAAGCGGCACGCGCGTATCAGTCATCCTCTGATAGTGCCGGTTCGGATCCGTCCTCGTCCTGAGCTTTTCCTTTTTGCGTATCCTGATAAAACCATTTGGTACGGCGGTCCGTTAAATTCAGACGGTGCTTGCGCCAAAGCTGACGACGGCGTTCGTTGGGAATAATCCCCTTGCCACGAGGGGTATTGCGCATGCCTCGTTTCATTTACCTCACTCCTCTGACTCGTCAGCCTGATCCTCGTGCTGGACGAGGCGATTGTCTCCAGGGTAGGGGATACGGTTTTGCGAATCCAACCATTGCAGCGTGTCATAGTAGCGTCGGATATTGCCAACGTAGGTGACAGGTTCGTCGCCACGAGCGAATCCATAGCGGGTATCTTTGTAGTACTGCTTTTGCCGCAACAAGGGCAGACGCGCGCGAACGTCAACCCAATAGTCAGCGTCGCCTCCCTGGCGGGCGGTAATTTCACGGGCATCATTTAAATGGCCGAGGCCAACGTTATAGGCCGCCAGAGCAAACCAGGTCCGGTCCGGTTCGGTGATCCGATCCGGCAGGCGTTGGTGCAAGCGCTCAAGGTAGCGAGCGCCGCCGCGAATGGCCTGTTCAGCATCCAGTCGACTGCGCACGCCCATCGAGCGCGCGGTCGGCAGAGTTAGCATCATCATGCCACGCACCCCAGTGGGTGAACGCGCCCAGGGGTCCCACAGACTTTCCTGATAACTAATTGCAGCCAGCAGACGCCAATCCAGGTTGCCTGCATACTGTTGAAATAATTCAATATACTGTGGCAAGGTTTCGTCCACAGCCTGAATAAACAGTTGCGTATCGACGTAATTAAAATGCTGAACATGGCCCCAGTAGCGATCGACCAGTTTAGTGATTTCGCCGCGTTCGTGTTGTCGCCCGATGTATTCAATGGCGGCCGCATACAGCGAGTCGTCTTCGGCGAGCGGAAATGCCCAGGCCAGCGGCACATCAAAACGCACGGTAAAGGCTACACTCAGGTCAGGATACAGGCGACGCTTGATATCCAGGGTATTGGTATCGGCAATGGTGAAATCAATTTCTTCGGAAATGACCTTAGCTAGTAGTTCGTCGGCATCGTAGAGCCGGGTCGCACGCCACTGCAAGTCCGGATACTCGGCCTGGACATCCTGCAAATACTCTTCGTGGCTGCTGCCTGAGACTACCACCAGCTCACCCTCGAGGTCACTCCAGTCGCGTGGACGTTGACGGGTGCCCTGTTTAAAAATCAGCCGTTGGTCGACACGGTGGTAGTAAGGGGTGAAACGCATGTGCTTGCGGCGTTGGTCCGTCACATCGAGTCCGGCTGCCAGAAAATCGACGCGGCCGTGCTCTAAATGCTCGAATAAATGCTCAATCTGCACTTCGTCGAGTACTCTGAGTTCAACCCCTAATTCGTCCGCAAGGGATAGAGCCATTTCGTACTCAAAGCCCGTGGGACTCTCACCGTCCAGATGGTAGCTGGATGAGTTCATGATCGTGCCCACGGTCAGATAACCACGCTGCTGTACCTCTTGCAGGTAATTCTGTTTAACCGGATCTGAATTACAGGCCGTTAATAATGAGACCGAAACGACTAGCAGACTAAGAGCCGCTAAGCGCAGGGATTTTTTTATATTTGGTTTTTCCATGCAATCCTCTATGCGTTACTACCCTCTTTATACCATGCTAAAAGTTCCACTGCATCGTCATTTATGTCGCAAAATATGGCCACTTTCTTTATAATCGCAGCCACCAGACACCTGCTCAATTAACCTGCGGAGTCCAGACCAGTGCAAATTTTGCGTGGCGCGCCTGCCTTATCCGATTTTCGTCAACAAAAGCTGATCAACCGTATGCAACAAGCGGGCCTTGATGTCCGTTCTGTTAGCGCGGAGTTCATTCATTTATATACCGCTGAACCTGCGCTTAACGAGCAACAGCAACATGTATTGCAGCAACTGCTAACCTACGGCCCGGCCCGGGAAGAAAAAGCAGGCGGTGAGCAGCAAGTTTTTGTCACTCCACGGCAGGGAACCATTTCCCCGTGGTCGTCGAAAGCTACCGATATAGCTCATAATTGTGGGCTGGTAGCGGTTAAGCGAGTCGAACGGGGCATCTTATATCATCTGCAAGGTGACTTTACGGCTGAACAATGGGAACTCGCGAAAGGCTTTTTACACGACCGGATGACCGAAAGCACATTCGCTACTCTGGATGAGGCCGAAGTATTGTTTGCCCATGCGCAACCAGCGCCGCTGAGCACCGTCGATATTCTTGCAGATGGCCGTAACGCACTGGCAACGGCAAATATTAATTTGGGTCTGGCATTGGCAGAGGATGAAATCGACTACCTGGTTGATAATTTCCGTGCCCTTGGCCGTAATCCCAATGACATCGAACTTTATATGTTCGCGCAGGCAAACTCAGAGCACTGCCGGCATAAAATCTTCAATGCCGACTGGACGATTGATGGCGCAGAGCAGGCCAAATCGCTGTTTGGGATGATTAAAAACACCTTTAAAAGCACCCCGGACTACGTCCTGTCTGCCTACAAAGACAACGCCGCGGTGATGGAAGGCTCTGCAGCCGGACGTTTTTTCCCGGCACCATTTGGCAGCGCCGATCCGGGTGAGTACGGTTATAGCAACGAAAATATCCACATTCTGATGAAAGTGGAAACCCATAACCACCCGACTGCCATTTCACCGTATCCAGGTGCGGCCACCGGCTCGGGCGGTGAAATTCGGGACGAAGGTGCCACGGGTATTGGCGCCAAACCGAAAGCTGGGCTGGTTGGTTTCACCGTATCCAATTTACGCATTCCAGGTTTCGATCAGCCCTGGGAAGAAGATTTCGGTAAACCCGACCGTATTGTTACCGCGCTTGATATTATGTTGGAAGGCCCATTAGGGGGCGCCGCCTTTAATAATGAATTTGGCCGCCCGAACATTCTCGGCTATTTCCGTACCTACGAAGAAATGGTTGCAAGCCATAACGGCACCGAACTGCGTGGCTACCATAAACCCATTATGATCGCCGGTGGTCTTGGCAATATTCGTGAAGACCACGTTGAAAAAGACGAGATCCCGGTTGGGGCGCCGCTGGTCGTATTGGGCGGTCCAGCGATGAATATCGGTCTTGGTGGCGGTGCTGCGTCGTCAATGACCTCAGGTACCTCATCAGCTGAACTTGATTTCGCCTCCGTGCAGCGTGAAAACCCGGAAATCGAACGCCGCTGTCAGGAAGTGATTGATCGCTGCTGGCAGATGGGTGCCGATAACCCCATTGTCTTTATTCATGACGTTGGTGCAGGTGGCCTGTCCAATGCGATGCCGGAGCTGGTCAATGACGGGGAACGTGGCGGTCAGTTTAAGCTGCGTGCAATCCCGAACGATGAGCCTGGCATGAGCCCGTTGGCAATCTGGTGTAACGAGTCCCAGGAACGTTACGTGTTGGCCATCGACCCAGCCAAATTGGCTATATTCAGCGCCTTGTGTGAGCGCGAGCGTGCGCCGTTCGCGGTGGTAGGTGAAGCAACAGAAGAGCGTCACCTGAAACTGTACGATGAGGTTTTTGATAATTACCCGGTCGACATGCCGCTAAACGTACTACTGGGTAAAGCACCGAAAATGCATCGCGACGTGACCAGCCGCAAAGCCGAGGGTGACAACTTTGCGACTCAGGGTATTGCTGTCGACGACGCCGTAGGTCGTATTTTACGCTTGCCAACGGTGGCTGAAAAAACCTTTTTGATAACCATCGGCGACCGCTCTGTCACCGGCTTAGTGGCTCGTGACCAAATGGTAGGACCATGGCAGATCCCAGTCGCAAACTGTGGTGTAACCGCCGCGTCGTATGACAGCTATGCCGGTGAAGCCATGTCGATGGGCGAACGCACCCCGGTGGCATTGCTGGATTACGCTGCCTCGGCCCGTTTAGCGGTTGCCGAAGCGATTACCAATATTGCAGCGAATGCCATTGGTGATCTAAAACGCATTAAGTTGTCAGCAAACTGGATGGCCGCCGCTGGTCACCCCGGCGAAGATGCCGGTTTGTACGAAGCAGTGAAGGCAGTGGGTGAAGAACTTTGCCCGGCGCTTGGCTTAACCATCCCGGTTGGCAAAGATTCAATGTCGATGAAAACCCAGTGGCAACAGGACGGCAAAGACACCGCTGTGACCTCACCGCTGTCGTTGGTTATCACCGCCTTTGCCCGGGTCACTGATGTACGCAATGCGATTACCCCGCAGTTGCAGCCCAGCGCGAACGAAGATGACAACAAGCTGTTCCTGCTCGATTTAGGCCGTGGTCAGAACCGTTTAGGTGGTTCCGCCCTGGCGCAGGTCTACCGTTCAATCGGACAGCAGCCAGCAGACCTCGACAGCGCAGAGGATTTAAAAGGCTTCTTCCATGTTATTCAGACCCTGATCGCCGATGGCCAGCTCAGTGCTTACCACGACCGCTCAGACGGCGGACTCTTTACCACCTTGGCAGAAATGGCGTTTGCCGGTAACTGCGCCGTGGACGTTGAATTGCCAGCGAACACCGACGCTGTGGCTGCACTCTTCGCTGAAGAGCTGGGCGCAGTGGTTCAGGTCACCGCGGCCGGCGCTGCGCGGTTGCAGTCCCTGTGCCAAGAACACGGCCTCGACAACGTAGTGGTGGAACTTGGTGTTGTTAGCGCAGGCGATGAAATGCGTATTCGCCAGCAGGGCGAGACCGTCTTCAGCGCAAGCCGCTCCAGTTTGCGAGCAATCTGGGCCGAAACCACCGACCAGATGCAACGTCTGCGCGATAACCCGGAATGCGTCAGCGAAGAATGGGCGATAAAAACCGATACCAGCAACCCTGGTTTGCACGCCGACCTGACCTTCGATCTGAATGAAGACATCGCCAGCCCGTATATTAATAAAGGTGCAGCGCCGCAGGTTGCGATATTGCGCGAGCAAGGCGTTAACTCCCATTACGAAATGGCAGCGGCATTTGACCGCGCAGGCTTCAAAGCGATTGACGTACACATGAGCGACATTCTCAGTGGGCGGGTCAGCTTAGAGCAATTCCAGGCACTGGCAGCATGTGGCGGCTTCTCGTACGGCGACGTACTGGGCGCCGGTGAAGGCTGGGCAAAATCAATTCTGTTCAACCAGCAAGCAAGGGAGCAATTCGCCACCTTCTTCGAGCGCAACGACACCTTGTCACTGGGCGTCTGCAACGGCTGCCAGATGTTATCCAACCTGCACAGCCTGATCCCAGGCGCCGAAGGTTGGCCGCGCTTTGTAACCAACCGTTCCGAGCGTTTCGAAGCCCGCGTCAGCATGGTAGAAGTACAAAAATCACCATCCCTGTTGTTTGCCGGTATGGAAGGTTCACGCATGCCAATCGCCGTCTCACACGGCGAAGGCCGAGTCGAGTTTAAAGATACCAATGGCGCCGCCAGCCTAAGCCAGGCCGGCCAGGTGGCACTGCGTTACGTCGACAACTACGGCAAAGTCACCGAGCAATACCCCGCCAACCCGAACGGTTCAACCGGCGGTATGACAGGTATCACCAGCAACGACGGCCGCGTCACCTTAATGATGCCGCACCCTGAACGGGTCTTCCGCACCGTCGCCAACTCCTGGCACCCCAGCGAGTGGGGCGAAGACAGCCCATGGATGCGCATCTTCCGCAACGCCCGCAAAGCCATCGGCTAAGCAAAAAGGCCCGCATCGCTCGGGGAGGGTGACGCTGGCTGCTTTCCGGGCGGGGGCGTAGGATTGGCCGCTTTGCGGGCGGGCAGGGGTTCTGTTTTGGGGGACGCCGCAAGTACATCCCTGTAGGCTCGGTTCGCGCATCCATGCGCTCAACGCCCCCAAAAGCAGAATCCCCCACCCGCCCGCGCGACCACTCCTACGCCCCGCGCAGCAGATCATCTTATACCCAGCGTTAATCTTTAGCGGGCTTTCTACGGCCAGTAAATTACTCATCGCTTAGCCAGAATAGACCAGTAAAATAGCGTTCAGACATTGAATGGTGGGTGATGCTGGCTGCCCGGGTGGATGAGGAGTTCTGCTTTTGGGAGTGTCGGCCGCAGGGATGCGGCCGTCAAGCCCCCAGGGACGGGTTTACGGCGTCTCCCAAAACAGAACCCTCATCCGCCCGGAAAGCAGCCAGTGTCACCCACCAGGCACCACGAGGGCAGAAAAAAGCCCGCGGCGCGGGCTTTTTGTTTAGTGGGCTTTTATCCATTCGATGAATTGGTTGGCGATGTCGGTGTGGTCCTGACTGCCGCGGAAGCGGTCGGCCCATGGGCCTGCGGCGATAACGGGGACGTCTTCGCCAGTGTGGCCACTGGTGGTCCAGCCGGCGCGGGTGTGGTAGTTGAGAATGTCGCGCAGGACGTCGTTGATTTTGTTGCGGCGGTCATCGGCCTGGTATTCGGCGACGTCGACGATGGCTTGCTGTTGATCGGTGCTTAGTGGGTATGGCAGATGGGTTTCGATGTAGCCTTCCCAGTCGATCCAGGGCATGTCGTTGAGGTCAGTGGCCATGCTACGCAGGGCGCGGCCCTGGCGGCGTACTTCTGCGGCACGGAACTGATAAGCACCGTCGGCACCAAGGGTCAGGCCGCCGGTTGAATGGTCAGCGGTGACCACCAGGGCGGTGTCGCCTTGCTCTTCGACATATGGAATCAGGAATTCGAGCAGCTCGTCGAGTTCAGCCATTTCGTGCATGGCGCAACCGATGTCGTTGCCATGACCACACCAGTCGATCATTGAGGCTTCGATCATCAGTACATAAGGCTTGTCGGCATTGTTAAGCAGACGCAGGCTCTGTTCGGTCATGTTTTTCAGACGTGTCTGATCGTCGATGACGTTTGGCAGATTGCGCCCTGCAAAGAGGCCAATCAGGGGCAGGCGTTGTTGGGTCGCCAGTTCTTCGAAGCTGGTGACGACGCGCATGCCATTGTTGCGAAAGTGTTCGAGGTGATCAACGGCGTCATGCTCGTCGCTGGCAGGGCGAACAAAAAAGTCTTCACCGCCGCCGAGAAGTAAGTCAAAGCGCCAGTTGCCATTGTCATCAAGGCTGGCGAACTGGTCGGCAATGTCGTTTTCCAGACGGCGGCTTTCGCTATGGGTAAAGAAGGCGGCGGGCGTGGCGTGGGTTACCTGCACGGTGGCAATGGCCGCGGTTAACATATCGCGTTCGTTGGCGTAGGCCATCATGCTTTTAACGGGTTCCCGGTTAGGATCTACACCGATGGCGCCGTTGTAGGTTTTGACGCCTGAAGCAAGGGTGGTCGCACCGGCTGCGGAATCGGTCACCAGAGTCTCGTCAGCGGGATAGGTTGAGGCTGCGCCAACCAGATACTGATCGAAAATAGTCTGTTCAATGTCGGCACGGTCGGTCATGCCGCGGCCGTCTTTAAAGTAGCGATAGGCGCTAAGGTATGGGAAGCCCATGCCGTCACCGATAACCAGGATCATGTTGCGCGGGGTTTCGGCGCCAGATTCTGCTGTTTGCGCAAAACTGGTTACCGGGGTGGCGGTGGTGAGCGCCGCGAGGATAAAGAGGCTGCTGAGCAGCGGCTTGGTGATTACTTTATTAAACATCATTGATCCCATGTATCACAACTATAAAAACCGAGAGCGAGTGCTTGCTAGCGGCGCCGGTTACGTTCTTTGTTGGCTATCTTAGCCGCGTTATTTTTCCGTATCATGACATAAGTTGCACCTAATCCGCCATGTTCGGGGCGGGCGCTGTGTGCGGCCAGGACGGGCTCGAGTTGCGGCAACCACTGTCCGCAAAGACTTCTGAGCAAACCAGGCTTGGGTTGGCTGTGTCTGCTCATACCATGAATAATGAGTGCATTACGTACACCACGCTGGTAGCAGTCGTGAATAAAATTGGCCAGAGCATGGCGCGCCTGGGTCACGTTATGTTGCTGCAAACTAAGGCTGGCACTGGGCGTATAGTCGCCTCGTTTAAGGCTTCGGAAGACTCCATCCTGCACCCCATCGTGACGCCAGCTAATAGCTTCACCCGGTTCGAGCCAGTGTTGGATAATTTCGCTCAAGGCGTCAGCGGGTTGATCCTGTGCTTCGGCTGCGGCGGCCTTCTGGCGTTCAAGCTGGGCTAGCGTTGGGGTAAACGCCTGACGGATGTCACCTATCGTGTCATGTTTTAAAGGAACGACGTCATCGCCAAGTAAGCTGTCAAAGCTATCGTCCTGAGAACGGTTGTTGTCGTACATAGGCACCTCCATCCATAACGTATGGACCAGCGATTATATCAAAAGTGGCAGCAAGGAGGAAAAAAAAGCCGCCCTAAGAAGGGCGGCTAAACAGGTTTTGACCTATGTAAACTGTTTCAGCTTAGAACGAATACTGCGCTGAAAACTGCACCCGGTCCATGTTGCCGTCAGCACCGCTAAGCAATTCACGGTTGGCGCTGCTATATTCGCCGCCGACGACCAACCGTTCGTTGACCTGATACATCATGTTGATTGCGTAACGCTGAGTACTGTCGTTGGCTACCGGACCTGCCAGCTCCATCTGGTTATCAATGTCAGCACGTGAGTAAATCAGGTTGGTGCGCCATTTCTCGCTCCACACATGACGGTATGCAAACGAGAAACCAGTGACGTCAATCGCATCAAGATTGAGGTCTTCATTAATAATTGCACCGTTGGCGACATTAATACCGACGTAACGGCCTAACCCTGAGCCGTGCACCACACTGGTACGGATGTCGTGTGGACCAATGTCCCATTTCAGGGCTAAGCTGGCGCCGAACGCGTTCTCGGTGTCATCAACACCTTGTTGACGCAACTCGAGGCGACGATAGATACCGGCGATACTAAAATACACGTTATCCAGCTTGGTCGCCCAGCGCGCTGTCAGGTCGGGCATGGCGGTGTCGCCGGAGGTGATGCGGCCGGTACCACCCTGATAGGGTGTTACTGTGGTTTCCGGTGCTTCAACTGAGACTGATAAACCATTGTCAAAGGTGTAGCGGATTTGTGGCTGACGGTTAAACACGATGCCGTCGGCAACCCCAACGAAGTCTGGCGCTTCAGGAATGATTGCAGTCTCCTGGAAGTTACTCCAGAACTGACCAACCCGCCAGTTGCGATAGTCAATGAAAGCATGACGGACGCGAGGGCTGTAGGAGTTGGTGATACGTTTGTCACCCCCTGCGGTGCCAAGGAAATCGAACTCGACGTAGCCACTGATGGTCTCACCATTGGCAAGTGTTTGCTTGGCTTCGAAGAAGAAGCGCGATTCACGTGCATGGAAATCTGTAACCGTGTTGGAGTCCCCACCACCTACAGGGGTCAGGCCGGGAATATAGAAATCACGGCCGATACTACCACTGGGTAAAGTACCATCGTCAAAGTGGCTGGTCATAACGTCCAGCTTAATATACCCACCAACACGATAGTCTGTGTCTGCGGCGGCACTTGTCGAAACACCTAAGGTAGCTAGACTCAGAAGGGCGCCGGCTACAGCGCTCGAAACGAGGTTCTTGTTGCTCATTTTATTCATTCTGCTAACCCTTTTTTTTAAGTAGAGAGAGTGAGAGAGTGTGAAGGTAAATCATCGGGCAAGGCGCCATTATAGGTCAATCTAGACTATGGTCTAATAGGTTTTTGAGGGTCTTAGCGAGTACAACTAGTACCACATTTGAATGACGGAGGAGTAGTCATGGCACAAGCTCATTATCCAATGCCAGCTGCACTAAAAGATGAAGCTCGCCTGGATGCTGCCAGGTACCAGGAGATGTATAACCAGTCGGTTCAGGACCCAGAATCCTTTTGGGCTGAACACGGCAAGCGGATTACCTGGTTCACCCCATACACTGAGGTGAAGAATACGCACTTTGGCAAGAATGACGTACAAATTGAGTGGTTCCGCGATGGCACCCTGAATGCCTGCTACAACTGCGTTGACCGTCATCTGGCCGAGCGCGCTGATAAGACAGCCATCATCTGGGAAGGTGACGACGTCGACGAGCAGAAACATATCAGCTACCGGGAACTGCACGAGCAGGTCGCGAAGTTTGCCAATGGGTTGAAGAAGCTGGGCGTTAAAAAAGGCGATCGTGTGGCTATTTACATGCCGATGGTGCCGGAGGCGGCCTATGCAATGCTCGCCTGTGCTCGTCTCGGGGCTATTCATTCAGTTATCTTTGCTGGTTTTTCGCCCAACGCGATTGCCGATCGGGTTAATGACTGTGGCGCTAAGGTGGTTATTACTGCCAACGAAGGGCGTCGCGGTGGTAAAGGCGTGGCGCTGAAAACCAATGTTGATAAAGCAGTTGCCGACAATGCATGCCCCTCGGTTAGTAGTGTGGTGGTATTCCAACATACTGAAACAGAGGTGCCCTGGAACAGTGAACTCGACGTGTGGTGGCATGAGCTGATTGGTAATTGCGACAGCGACTGCCCGGCTGAAGTTATGCAGGCGGAAGATCCGTTGTTCATTCTTTATACTTCAGGCTCAACCGGCACACCAAAAGGTGTGCAGCATACGACCGGTGGTTACATGGTGTATGCCTCTATGACCCATGAGTATGTGTTTGACCTGCGTGAGGACGATGTTTACTGGTGTGCCGCCGATGTGGGCTGGATTACCGGGCACAGCTATATTGTGTACGGTCCGCTGGCCAATGGTGCGACGACACTGATGTTTGAAGGGGTGCCTACCTATCCTGATGAGACGCGGATTGCGAAGATCGTCGATAAACACCAGGTTAATATTCTCTACACTGCTCCCACCGCGATCCGCGCGTTGATGGCGAAAGGTGACGCAGCTGCGCGGGGCAGTAGTCGTGAAAGTTTGCGCATTCTTGGCTCGGTCGGGGAGCCTATTAATCCGGAAGCCTGGGATTGGTATTACAACTGCATCGGTAATGGCAAGTGCCCGATTATGGACACTTTCTGGCAGACGGAAACGGGCGGTATTATGATTACGCCATTGCCAGCGGTGAAGGATATGAAGCCGGGTGCGGCGATGATGCCATTCTTCGGCGTGCAGCCTGCACTGGTGGACAACGAGGGCAATAAGCTTGAAGGCGTGGCGGAAGGCAATCTGGTGATTGCCGATTCCTGGCCAGGCCAGGCGCGTACCCTGTGGGGCGACCATGAGCGCTTTGTACAGACCTATTTCAGCACCTATGAAGGGTACTATTTCACCGGGGACGGCGCCAAAGTCGATGAAGACGGTGATTATATGATTACCGGTCGGGTCGATGATGTGTTAAACGTATCCGGGCACCGTCTGGGAACCGCTGAAATTGAAAGTGCGCTGGTTGCTCACGAAGCGGTGGCGGAAGCGGCTGTGGTCGGTTTTCCGCATGACATCAAGGGTCAGGGTATTTATGTCTATGTCACTGTGGTGGAAGGAACCGAGCCGACTGATGAGCTGCGCAAAGAATTGATTCAATGGGTGCGCACGGATTTAAGCCCGATAGCGACCCCGGATCATATCCAGTTCTCACCAGGGTTGCCGAAAACACGTTCGGGTAAAATCATGCGCAGGATCCTGCGTAAGATAGCCGCTAACGAGCATGATAGTCTGGGTGATACATCTACGCTTGCTGATCCGAGTGTGGTAGAGTCATTAATCGAAAACAGACTAAATAAGTAAGGCCGTCAGTAGTTTGGACGGCGCAGGTTAGAGGCGTTATGACCAAACTATTAATAGCGGACGACCATCCTTTGTTTCGCGAGGCGCTGCAAGGCGCTCTCGCGACTCATTTAGATAACCTTTCTATTGTTGAAGCTGACAGTCTCGAAAGTACTCTCGAGGTGCTGAACGACGATGACGACATTGATCTGCTGCTACTCGATTTACATATGCCGGGCAGCGGTGACTTGTATGGTTTAATTCGGATCCGCGAAGACTTCCCCTTGCTTCCTGTGGCCATTATCAGCGGCACCGAAGACCCGGCGGTGATAGGCCGTTGTATTGGCTTTGGCGCGCTTGGCTTTATTCCTAAATCGATGTCTTCTCAGCAAATCGCTGAAGCCATTGGCACTATTCTGGAAGGTGATGAGTGGGTGCCGGAGAGCTTACGCTCGCAGATGCAGGCGTTGTCCCAGGAAGACATTGAGCTGGCCGACAAGGTGGCTGCGTTAACGCCACAGCAATACCGTGTGCTGTACCATGTGCATGAAGGCCTGCTGAATAAACAGATTGCCTATCAACTTGGCATTACCGAAGCCACTGTCAAAGCGCATATGACCGCAATATTCCGCAAGCTGGACGTTTACAGCCGCACTCAGGCGGTGCTCCTGGCCGAACGTCTGCAACTGGCGCCACCAGATGATAATACCCTTGTCTGATGTTTAGAGCGTTTAAAAAAACAGCAAAGAATTAACAAAGATTACAGTTTTAAGTGTTTATAATTGCGCCAATTTTAACCAGTTGGAAAAGTTTTTTTATGCGCTCCCTTTCTATTAAACACCGTTTAATCCTCAATACCGCCGTTTTAGTGGTTGGTTTGTTGATTATTCTTGGCCTGAACCAATACCAGGCATCACAACAAACGGAACTGGGCGAAGCGCAGCGACTCAATGAACGACTCGTGGCCGATATGCTGATGTTGCGTCGCAATGAAAAAGACTTTTTGATGCGCGCTGAAACGCGTTACCTGGCTACCTTTGATAGCAACGTCAGCACATTGCAGACACACTTGCAGCAGCTTGCAGATATTCTTGAAGCGCAGCAGATTGACCGTTCTCATTTAGAATCGTTTCGCCGCAATATCCGGCAGTACCAGCAGGGGTTTTCAAAGGTCGTTGCGGCCACAGAAACACTCGGTTTAACCAATGAAGACGGCAGGACTGCGGAGTTACTACAAAGCGCGAATCGACTCGATACCGCGGCATCCGCGGAAGCACGCGTTGCTATCATGCAATTGCATGCACTGCGTACCAGTTTCATAGTAAATCCGGATCCGGCTATACGTGCTGAATTTGAACAGCAGGCTGATGCCTTGAATTCACAATTATCATCGTCTGCACAGCCGTTACTGACTAACTACCAACAGGCATTTGCGCGCTACGCCAGGCAACGTGAGCTGCTTGGTGTGGATGAGCGCAGCGGGTTGATGGGCGAGATGCGAGCCGCGGTTCATCAAACTGAGGTCAATCTTGAGGAGTTGAGCGAGGTGGTCGAACAGGCGTTGGCCAGCAGCACGCAAAACTTGTCGCGGATGATCCTGTTGGTGTTTGCCCTGGTTCTTGGACTGGTTGTTTTATTTAACTTATTGATAAGCCGAAGTATTATTCGGCCTATTCTGAGCATGCAAAGCATCATTCAGCAGATTGCGGTGAACAAAGATCTGTCGATACGCCTTGATACAGCGGGCAACGATGAAGTGTCGTCGGTGGCAGTCAGCTTCAACCAGATGATGAAAGATTTTGAGAGAGTCATCGGCAATATGGCGACGGCATCTAATCAACTGGCAGCGGCGTCTCAGGAACTCAGTACCGTCAGTGATGAAGTCAGTGGTATTGCGCACAATCAGGAAGAGCAAACGGCAATGATCGCTACGGCAATCACCGAAATGGCGGCGGCTATTCAGGAAGTTGCCGGCAATGCGCTGGCGGCTTCAGAAGCGGCGGACAAAGGCGCGACCGAAGCAAATGCGGGGCAGCAAAGTATTACCCGCAATATCGACTCGATGGAGCAACTGCAGGGCGCGGTCACTGGCACCAGCGAACGGCTTCAGATACTCAATGAACGGACTCACGAAATCAGTAAAGTGGTCAATGTTATTCAGGATATTGCTGAGCAGACCAATTTGCTGGCACTGAACGCAGCCATTGAAGCGGCACGTGCCGGTGAGCAGGGCCGTGGTTTCGCGGTAGTTGCAGATGAAGTCCGTACCCTGGCGGCCAATACCAAGGCCTCCACGCAAACCATTCATGAAACGACCGAGCGCTTGTTACGTGGCGCCCGGGAGGCGATGGAAGCGATGCAAGTGTCGGCTGATCAGGCGAGTGAGAGTGGCAATCTGGCGGCGCAGGCCGGTGATTCGTTTGCCCGCGTGTACGACTCGATCCAACAGGTTACCGAAATGGGTATCCAGATTTCCACCGCGACTGAAGAACAGTCGTCAGTGGCTCATGATATTACTGAAAATGTGAATAAAGTTGCAGACAGTGTCCGTCAGGTTGTCACCGGTGCGCATCAGTGCGCCTCGTCTAGCCAGGAGCTGGCGCGCCTTGCTGCGGATTTGCAAGATGAGGTAGCGCAATTTAAAGTAAGCTAACAATAATAACACTAGGATGCAGATGAGCTGGATACTGATTGCCTCAGGGCTTGCTTATATAGGGCTGCTGTTTGTCATTGCAGTCTGGGGTGATCGACGCAAGACCAGAGGCTACCGCTGGAGTCTGCATCCGAGTGTATACGCGCTGTCACTGGCCATTTATTGCACCTCGTGGACCTATTACGGTGCCATCGATAACGCAGCTACCAATGGCTGGAGTTTTCTGCCGATTCTGCTTGGCCCTATGCTGCTTTATATATTTGCGCTGCCCATCGTGCGCAAGTTGGTGGCGGTCAGTAAGCAGCAGAATATCACCTCTATTGCGGACTTCATTGCCTCGCGGTATGGCAAGCGGCATAAAATGGCACTGGTGGTTACTATCATTGCCGCGTTGTCGATTATTCCCTATATCGCATTGCAGCTTAAAGCGGTGGGGATCAGTTTCACCACCATCCTGGGCACCGACGATCCGACCGCCGCCTATTCATTAAAAGAACTCGCCGTGGCTATCCTGATGGCCGCCTTCGCGATCATGTTTGGAACCCGCCATATTGATGTGACTCAGTACCGCAGCGGCATGATGCTGGCGATTGCATTTGAGTCCGCGGTCAAGCTGCTGGCACTGGTAGTGTCCGCCATCGTCGCCTGGTATCTGTTGCGGAGCGGGACTTCGTTGAGTCTGACTGCTCAGTTGCAAACCCTGAACCTGGGTGAAGGCTGGAGTTTTAGTCAGGCGCTGACGCCAATGTTCATGGCGCAGTTGTTCATGGCCGCTGGTGCTATTTTGTGTTTACCGCGTCAGTTTCATGTCACTGTGATTGATAATGTGCATTTGTCACACCTGAATACCGCGCGCTGGTTATTCCCACTCTATTTAATGCTGACCTCGCTGGCCATCGCAGTTATTGCGATTGCCGGGGTGACCCTGTTGCCGGATGCGAGCGGCAATTATTCCTTGCGCCTGCCGCTGTCGCAGGGCTTCGATGCGTTGACGGTGTTTGTCTATGTCGGTGGTATCTCAGCAGCCACGGCGATGGTGGTTATCGCCACGCTGACCCTGAGCACTATGGTCAGCAACGACGTGATTATGCCGCTGGTTCTGAAGCGTGACGTAACCAGAATGCCCCAGGCGCGGCGTTTTTACCGCAAGCTGTTGCTGGTCCGGCGGATTGCGATTACCAGTATCCTGCTGATGGGCTGGTTATGTTACCACCTGCTGTTGGCCCAGCTCGATCTGGTAAGTATGGGCTTACTGGCATTTTCGGTGGTGTTGCAGCTTCTTCCTGCCGTACTTGGTGGTTTGTACTGGCGACGCGGGCATGCTCAGGGGGTTTATGCCGGTCTGTTGGTTGGCTTTGTGGTGTGGCTGATGACCATTTTTCTACCCATCGTCAGCAGTGCAAATCTGAGTGAGACGCGGGTTGACGAAATTATTAGTTTTGGTGCCATGTATAGCTTCAGTGCCAATCTGATTGCGTATGTTGTCTTCAGCCTGATTGCGGTGCCGAGCCTGATTGACCGGATTCAGGCAATGGCGTACGTGCGTCCGCGAGAGTCAGCTCCACAAAGTGAGGGAACTCGTCACCACAGAGCACGTGGACGCGACATGAAGATGCTGATGCAGACGTTCCTCGGCCGTGAGCGTACGGAACAGCTGGTTACCGATTATACCCAGCGCCATGAACTGCAACTGAATGCGGTCGCTGATGAACAGTTTATCGACTTTACCGAACGCGCGATTTCCGGCGTATTAGGCGCGGCAACCGCACGTTCACTGGTGCGCGCTGCGTTAAATGACCGGCGTCTGAATATTGAGGAGGTGGTTCACTTCTTCGATGACACCACGCAGGCGTTGCAGAACCAGCAGTCAATTATGTTCAGTTCGCTGGAAAACCTGGCGCAGGGGATATCTGTGGTCGATGCGGAACTGCGTCTGGTGGTCTGGAACAAGCGCTACCTGGATCTGTTTGAGTACCCCGACGGGATGGTGCAACCGGGGCGTCCTATTGCGGATATGATCCGTTACAACGCCGAACGGGGCGAATGTGGACCGGGTGATATCGATGGACTGGTAGAGAAACGGCTGCGGCATATGCAGCAGGGCTCACCCCATCGCTTTATCCGTCGTCGCAGTGACGGGCGTATTATCGAGATGGTCGGTAACCCGTTGCCAAGCGGTGGCTTTGTTACCAGTTTCACCGATGTGACTGAACATATCGAAACCCAGCAGGCATTGGAAGATGCCAACATTGACCTGGAAGCGCGGATCGAAAGCCGGGCCCGCCAGGTGCGTGAGGTCAACCGTGAGTTGACCGAAGAAATCGAACGCCGGCGTGAAACGGAAGAAGCATTGAAAGGCGCGAAGGCAGAAGCTGAGGCGGCTAACGCCAGTAAAACCCGTTTCCTGGCGCTGGCCAGTCACGATATTTTGCAGCCGTTGAATGCGGCCCGGCTGTATCTGGAAGCGATCGATCACGGGCAGCTGAATAGCAGAAATAACCAGTTGCTGAATAAAGTCGATAACGCGCTGGATTCAACAGAGAACCTGCTGTCGACCCTGCTGGCGATCGCCAAGATGGAGCAGGGCGCCCTGCAACCGAAATTAAAACATGTCGATTTGGATACGGTTTTACAGCCATTAGTGGCCGAATACGCGGTGCTTGCGGAGCAGCGTAAACTCGACTTCCGTGCTTACACGCGTTCACAGGTGGTGGTGCATACCGACCCCACCTATCTGCGCCGTATCGTGCAAAACTTCTTATCCAATGCGATCAAATACACCGAGCGTGGGCGGGTTGTGCTGGGTGTTCGGTTACGTGGCCGGCTGGTGGAAATCAATGTATGGGACACCGGGCCAGGTATTCCGGAGCAGCAGCATGTACGAATTTTTGAAGCCTTTATTCGCTACCACAAAGGCTCAACCAGTGGTGTGGGCCTTGGTCTGTCGGTGGCGCAGCGGATGGCTAAACAGCTGGACTGTCCGATCCGGGTGAGTTCGGTGTTAGGTCAGGGAAGTTGTTTTTCGGTGCGCATACCAATGGGTGAAGCGGTGCATGTGGTGCGGCAGAAAGCACAGACGGTCAGCCGGGTGCAGACTTCTGCAATGCACTTTGTTTGTGTGGATGACGACCCGGAGAACCTCAATGCGTTGAGAGCCTTATTGGAGAAATGGGGCTCGACTTGCAGTCTGTTCACCCGTGCTGAGGATGCCATTGAGTATGCTAAGAGTCATCCGAAACCGGATGGTGTTTTATTGGACTATCAGCTGGGTCATGAAGGTGATGGCCTGACCCTGGCTGCCGAATTATTGCAGATATGGGGTAAACCCTTACAGGGCGCACTGGTGACGGCGGTGCGTGAACCTGAGGTGAAAAAAGAAGCGCGCAAACTGGGACTGCAGTTTGTCGCTAAACCAGTTAAGCCTGCGCAACTAAAAGCACTGATGCAGCATGTGCAGCGGGCTAACCGGCGCTGATGTTCTGATTCAATGGGGGCGAGCGCGGGGCTTGAACGTTGAATTGGTGGTTTGGTTGGGTTCAATGGGGGCGAGCGCGGGGCTTGAATATTGAATTGGTGGAGCTAATTCAATATTCAAGCCCCGCGCTCTTGCGGTGAAGATATAGTCGTAGAAAAGGGGGCAGTACGACCTTGGTCGTACTGCCCCCTTTTCTACGACTATAGTCCAATTCCCGTTTCTCCATTCACTGATAAAGTCGCTAATGACCCAATAAGTATAACTTTCACAACAACAACTAACTGGAGGGCGTTCATATGGCATTTGAATCTGCAGATCATGCCAAAGCCTACTGGAAAGAAAACCTGTCGCTGATGCTCAAACTACTGTTTGTGTGGGCGCTGGTTTCTTTCGGATTCGGCATATTCCTCGTTGACGTACTGAACCATGTGCAGTTTTTCGGTTTTAAACTGGGCTTCTGGTTCGCACAACAGGGTGCGATTTATACCTTTATCGTACTGATTTTTATCTATATTCGGCAGATGAACAAGCTGGATAAAAAATACCAGGTCGACGAGGAGTAATCGATGGATATTCAAACATTAACCTTTATCGTCGTTGGCCTGACGTTTGCCCTTTATATCGGAATTGCGATTTGGGCTCGCGCGGGTTCAACCAACGACTTTTACGTAGCAGGCGGTGGTGTTCCACCAGTAGCGAACGGTATGGCAACCGCTGCCGACTGGATGTCCGCAGCTTCCTTCATTTCGATGGCCGGCCTGATTTCATTCATGGGGTACGACGGAAGTGTCTACCTGATGGGCTGGACCGGGGGTTACGTACTGCTGGCGCTTTGTTTAGCTCCGTACTTACGTAAATTTGGTAAGTTCACAGTGCCAGACTTTATCGGCGACCGTTATTATTCACAAACGGCACGTACGGTAGCGGTATTCTGTGCCATCGTAGTGTCCTTTACTTACATCGCAGGTCAGATGCGTGGTGTTGGGGTAGTCTTTAGTCGCTTCCTTGAAGTTGATATCACCGCCGGTGTTCTTATCGGTATGGCGATGGTGTATTTCTACACCCTGCTCGGTGGTATGAAAGGCATTACTTACACCCAGGTTGCGCAGTACTGCATTCTGGCGTTTGCCTATACCGTACCTGCGGTCTTTATTACCTTCCAGATGACCGGGCATATCCTGCCGCAAACAGGTTTCGGTGCAACGCTGGCTGACGGCTCTGGCACTTACCTGCTTGAACGTCTTGATGGCTTGTCTCGTGAGTTAGGTTTTGCCGCATACACCGAAGGGTCACGGGCAACACTGGATGTGTTTGCAATTACCCTGGCTCTGATGGTGGGTACAGCTGGTTTACCACACGTTATCATTCGCTTTTTCACCGTACCTAAAGTAAGTGATGCCCGTCGTTCTGGCGGTTGGGCGCTGGTATTCATTGCTGTGGTTTACACCACTGCTCCGGCGATCGCATCGATTACTAAGGTGAATGTGCTGGATACTATCAACGGACCTGATCAGCAAGGTGTGATGTATGAAAATGCGCCTAGCTGGATTAATAACTGGGAACAGACAGGACTAATTCAGATCAGTGAGGAAGCTCGCGCAGGTGAAGAGCCAATGTTCTTCTCCAACGATGACCGTGCTAACACCAATGTCGATGCTGATATCATCGTTCTGGCCAGCCCGGAAATTGCGAACTTGCCTAACTGGGTGGTCGCATTGGTAGCAGCTGGTGGTGTAGCAGCCGCATTGTCTACCTCGGCAGGCTTACTGTTGGTTATTTCCAGCTCAGTCTCACACGACTTACTGAAACGAACCTTTAAACCAGATATTACTGATAAGCAGGAGCTATTGGCGGCACGGATTGCGGCAGGCTTTGCGGTTCTTATCGGTGCTTACTTTGGTATCAACCCTCCCGGATTCGTGGCGCAGGTGGTCGCCTTCGCGTTCGGTCTGGCAGCAGCATCCTTCTTCCCTGCGATTATTATGGGTATCTTCCATAAACGCATGAATAGTACAGGTGCTATTGCCGGTATGGTGACAGGTATCGTGTTTACCCTGGCATACATTATCTACTTTAAGTTCATGAACCCAACGGCGGGACCAGATGAATGGTTCATGCAAATTTCGCCGGAAGGAATTGGTACTGTAGGTATGCTTCTGAACTTCATCGTTGCTAATATTGTGCTGAAGTTCACGAAAGAATCGCCAGCGGAAATCCAGGAATTGGTCGAGTCTATCCGCTATCCAAAAGGATCGGGTGCGGCGACAGGCCACTAACTTCAGACAGCGTGATTAGTCATGCACTCTGATAACAATGGAACCCCCGGGCGTTAAGCTCGGGGGTTTATTTTTATGGCTCTTGATTTACAGGATATGGCGGATTTTCTAAAGCAAACGCCGCCTTTTGATGCACTGGATAACGCCCGGTTTGACTATGCCCTGGACCATGCTGAAGCGGTGTATGTCAACCAGCACAACCGCGATGAAATACTGCGCGAAGGGCACCCGACCTTATATGTGGTGCGTTCAGGTACCTATGACCTGAATGATAAGCATGGCAAGTTTATCGAGCGGTTGGAAACGGGCGACGTGTTTGGTTTTCCGGCCCTACTCAGTGGGCGGGCGATTACTAACCAAATCGAGGTGTTGGCTGATGGCATCCTATTTTGCTGGGATGCAGCTACCTTCGCGTACCTGCGCCGTTACTCTGAACCCTTTGAACGTTATTTCATGCAGGCGCAGGAGCGCCGATTACTGGTGGAGCATCGTGGTGAAGACTCGACCCCAGACTGGACTGAGCGCGATATAGGCAGTGTCATTTCGCGCCCTTTAATCAGTATTGGCAGTGACACCAGCATTCAGCAAGCAGCGATTTCGATGAGTGAGAATAAAGTGTCGAGTTTGCTGGTGGTGGATGAAGGCCAGCTTCGCGGGATTATCACCGACCGTGATATCCGTAACCGGGTTGTCGCCAAGGGCATGGATTACGGGGTTGCGGTGACCGCCGTGATGACCCAGATGCCGGAAGCTGTCTATACCCGGCAGAGTTTATTTGATGCACTGACAATGATGAACCAGGCCAATATTCATCACTTACCCGTGTTGGACGACGAAGAGCGGCCAGTCGGTATGATCACCACCACTGACCTAATGAAGCAGCAACGCAGTGAGCCGGTGTTTTTAATGAATGCGCTGTTTAAAGCGCAAAGCCGTGAAGCGTTGGTCGAGGAAGCACAGAACATCCCGCACTATTTGCGTACCTTCGCCACCCGGGTCAAAGACATTGGCATGGTCGGTCGGTTACTGGCCTCACTGACGGATGGCATGACACGCAAGCTGATTCGCTTGTATGAGCATGAACACGGTGCCGCCCCCGTTGCCTATGCGTGGATGGCTTTTGGCTCACAAGCACGCGAAGATCAAACTCTGAGTTCGGATCAGGACAACGGTCTGCTGTTAGCCGATGGGATCAAAGAGGGTCAGCGCGAGTACTTCCATAAACTCGCGGAGTTTGTCTGCACAGGTCTGGCGGACTGCGGGATTCGTTTGTGTCCGGGTGACGTCATGGCGATGAATCCAAAATGGAACAAAACCTCACTGGAATGGCAACAGCAGATTAAAAAGTGGGTTCAGTCACCGACGCCCGATGCAATAATGCACAGTATGATTTTCTTCGATAGTAGAATGATAGCCGGCAATCAGCAGCTCTATCGACGACACCGCGACGCCATTGGCAAAATTGCCCAACGGGATATTTTCCTGGGCAACATTGGCCGTCATATTGGTGAGCTAAATGTACCACTGGGGCTTTTTAACCGCTTGCGCACGAAAAGTGAAAAGGGCGGCGACTATATTGATATTAAAACCCAGGGCGTAGCCGTTATTAACGACATTGTGCGCCTTTACTCATTAATAGAAGGCTTAACCATGCCAGCGACTCCAGCGCGGTTGCAGGCTTTGCAGAGCCATAACCTGCTCACAGCTAAAGATAATCAGAACCTGCTTGAAGCCTGGCAATTTTTAACCCAGCTACGATTGTCACATCAGTTAAAATTGCAGGGCGATTCCACTGAACCGGTTAATTCCATTGACCCGGAAACCTTAAGCACACTGCAGCGACGCCAATTGAAGGCTGCTTTTAGTGTGATCAAAGATGCGCAGCAAGGGGTTGGTTTCAAAGTGGGGAGAGGGCTGTAAGATGGTGGCTGACCTATGCTAATTAGCCTGCTCGATAAACTTGGCCAGCTCGGCCAGGGGATGCAGTCGAATATCATTAACAGCGATGGCCGCGAGCGGCAAGCCAGCCTTCAGGGTAGGTGGCAACAAGCCCGCTATGTCGCCCTGGATCTGGAAACTGATGGTCTTGACCCTGAGCAGCATCGGATTCTGGCTATCGGCTGGGTGCCGCTAAGCGTGCCTCGGATTGCGCTGAATGCGGCGGATTACGGGGTGATTCAAAGCGATCAACCACTTAGCCAAAGCGCGGTTATTCATCAGTTGTCTGAACAGGACATTCAGGGCGGAGAAGCCCTGGCCAAGGTGCTTAAACGGCTGGCAAAAAGCCTCGATGGGGCGGTGTTAGTGGCGCACCATGCCGGGTTTGACTGGCAGTTTCTGCAGCGTGCTTTTAATCAGCAGGGGGTGGCATGTCAGCCACTGGCATTGATGGATACGTTAAAACTTGAACAGACCCGTCTGCAGCGTCAGAAAGACTGGCTGGAAAAGGGCGAACTGACACTGGCGGCTTGCCGGCAGCGCTATGGATTGCCGCCGGTGCGGCAACATCATGCCTTAAGTGACGCTGTGGCCTGTGCCGAGTTGTTTCTTGCTCAAGCCTATAAGATAGTAGGTGCGCAAAAGACCTCGCTGAAAGGGCTATTGCGCTACTCGAGGTAAGCAGTGTGGTGCTTAACGCACCACCACCCGGTCATTGACCTGAATGTTACTGCCGACTTCGTCATCGGCGACACGGGTCAGCGCGGAGGAGCGTTCAACCTGGGCTACAGTCAACCGATACGGGCTGAGCACCCACTGCTCACGGTAGATACCCTGATCATCAATGAAGTTGCCGCGATGGTAGATATGCAAGTTTTGTCCTTCGTCGACCCCATGATTAGCACCCAGGTTAACGGTGACCTGGTTACCGCTCACCGCGATGACCTGGCCCTGAGGCTCTTCGCAGGAAAGCCGTTCATCGACACCATAGACCAAATCCTGCATCCGTTCCTGAATCAGGTTGCCATAGGCACTGTTCCAGAAACGCTGGCCGAAGGGGTCAACTTGTTCGTTGTAATCAAAATCCCACACTGTCTGCCCGCGGACGTTAGCGCGGGTAATTAAGTCACCACTGGACGCTTCAAACACATACAAAGTCAGCGCCATATTGCGGTTCTGGTTGGCTGGCGTCCAAAAGGTGTAATTGGTTCCGCGTTGCTCGGTGCTAATATCATCAAACACCGCTGCCATCACATACTGAGCATCCGTTTCTTTGCCGATACGGCGGGCAAATCCAGCCATCGCCTGGTCGTTGTTGGCGGTACGCATCTCAGTCAGACCGACTTTGCGCTCAATCCGGTGTTCCAGGAATAGGGTATTGCTGTGTTGGGCCAGCATTTCTGCGAATCGTTGTGAAGCCGCACGTTCAAGCTCCCATAATGCGCCATGCCGCGCCTGCTCAGCCCGGGCCAGCTCAAATGGCACAATCGACACCCCTTTGCGGAAACTTGCTGCCGGGCAATGTTCTTCGTCCTGACGGATATTGGCGCGGATGGTGACTTCAATACGGTTATCACGTATCCGCTCGCGGACAATTTCTGCCTGCTCAATCGAGCCTTCAGCACTCCATTCAAAAAAGTCGCCGGTTAGCACACCATCCACGACCTGCTCGACACTGGCGACCCGACCGCCTGAGAAATCAAGGCTTTGCCGTAGCGCATTGGTAACGGCCTCAGAACGAGCTGCTTTGACGTCGTTGTTTACAATCGGCGCACTACCGGTACTCTCGTACCATTCTGCCTGCGTCGGTAGGGCAAGGCTAAGTAAAGTGAGCAGGGCACTGAATAAGAAAACTTTCTGCATGGGTCTTTCCTCACGAAATTTGTACTCAACTATGCAGCTTTTGTGCCGATAGAGAATAAACGCTAGTAACAATACACTAGATCAAGGAGTCGAGCATGTTACGTAACCTCATTATTGCCGCCAGTATTGGCTTATTGTCTGCCTGCAGCAGTATGGACCGGCATGTCGAATACACCACAGTAACCCCGGAGTCATTCCCGGAGCTAACCGCTGTTGGTTACGCCCCCATCGCCAAGCAAAATGGTGGTACGGAGCAGGAGCGAGTGCTGCAGGCAATGCGTGCATCACGCCTTGAAGCGTACCGTGAACTGGTTGAGCAAGTACAAGGCGTACGCATTAGCGGAACCAGCGAAGTCAGCGACATGATGCTTCGCGACGACCAGTTCCGCAGCCAAATCAGTGGCGTTATCCGCGGAGCCGAAGTAGTCCGCAGTTACCCAGTCGGCGACGACTACTACGCCACCGAACTGCGCCTCGACTTCGAACAGGTCCACAACCTCTACATCGCAACCGTACGCCCCACCAAAGTCGACCGGATACTCTACTACTAGTAACCACACACCACCAAAAAGCCCGCGCCGCGGGCTTTTTGCGTCGGCGCGCAGGGCGGGTCCCGCTGGCTGCTTCCCGGGCGGGTGGGGAGAGCCGGCAAAGGTTGGCTTTGCGGGGGACAAGGCATGTGTTTGCTGGGACGCCGTAAACCCGTCCCTGGGGGCTCGACTCGCGCATCCATGCGCGAGACGCCCAGCAAAGCACATCGCCTCATCCCCCGCGCCAACCTTTACCGGGCTTGCTTGTTTCGTTTACCCGCGCAGCCAGCGACACCCGCCTGGCCAATTATGTTTAACGTTTAAACTCGTCCGTTAAGTGATCGTTGGATTGGGCGTAGAGTTGGCCGCGCGGACGGGTGGGGGATTCTGCTTTTGGGGGCGTTGAGCGCATGGATGCGCGAACCGAGCCTACATGGATGTACTTGCGGCGTCCCCCAAAACAGAACCCCTGCCCGTACGTGAAGCGGGTAACTCTGCGCCCACGCGGGGTTTAGGCTTTGATGCTGGAGCCGGATGGGCCGGTCGAGGTTTTGCCTTTGTTGGTGTAGGTTACTGTGGTGCCGGTGTAGGCAGCCTGAATGCTTTGTTTTAGGTTTTGAATGCGACCGAGTGTCATGCGTACGATTTGGCCGTTGACTTCGTTATTGGTCTGGCAGGATTCCATCAGCTGGATGATTTGTTTGCGCTTGTCGCGCAGCTGCGGATGGGTGGAGATGATTTCTTTTTGCGGATGCTCGGCGATTTGC
This sequence comes from Aliidiomarina soli, assembly GCF_003986975.1. Taxonomy (GTDB): domain Bacteria; phylum Pseudomonadota; class Gammaproteobacteria; order Enterobacterales; family Alteromonadaceae; genus Aliidiomarina; species Aliidiomarina soli. The sequence continues at coordinate 30,308 of NZ_PIPO01000006.1, forward strand.
TCATCCAGGGTTTGGATCTGGTCGAGCAATGCCTCTTTTTGATCGGTCAAGGTTTCCAGCGCAGGGGCAGCGCGCTGGACTAGCAGTTGTTTCTCGCTCGCCTGTAGTTCCACCAGTTGCGTCAATTGCGCAATCTGCTGCTCTAATAAATCAGCAAGCAAGGCAGCCATGGGTAAGGGCCTTATTCTCCGTTGCCGAACATGTCAGCTTCAAAACTGGCAATGTTGGCAGCGAGACGCTCAGCGTCAATTGAATAGTCGCCATTGGCGAGCGCTTGTTTAATACGCTCGACTTTGGCTTCATCAACGCCAGAATTGTTTTCTGCACGGCGCTGCAATTGCGCGAGCTGTTGCGCTTGCGGTGTCAGCGAAACCGCGTCCTGACGAGGTGCAGACTGAGTAGTCTGAGCTTCTGCCGGACGTGATTGTTGTTCAAATTTAGTGTTCAGTTGAGTGTTGTTGACACTCGAGTTTACGTTATTGATAGCCATAATTTGCCCCTAGTAAAATCTAACCTACGCCAACCTTATCGGCGTTGCAGTAATAAACTTTAGTCGAATTTGCTTAAAAAACGACACGTACTTCATTGCTGCCTGAAACCACTGCCTGGACGTCCCGGTTTGAGCGGCTATTGCGTACGGTGATGCGGTCACCCATCAGGCCATCGCTTCGGGCAACCCCGGTCGCGCGAACTTCCAGCCCATTGGAACCGGATATGATTGTAACATTCTGGCCGCGGCAAACAAAGCAGGTATGACGCGCCTGAATTGCCTGGTTGGTGCCAATACGGCGTTTTATTTGCGCGCCGAGTAGCTCGTCGATATTGGTGTGCGCTGAGTCGCGTAACTGATGAATGTCGACGTGGTTAAATTTTACGTCACTACGGCCGATAACATCCCCAGGAGACAACGGACGCGCGGCTACTACGATGGCGCGCATTTGCTGAATACGTACTGGAATAAACAGCCGCCAACCTTCATAGTCATGGCATTGAATTAATACGGTGGTCTGGCGGTCGAGAGTTGCGTTGTTGGCCAGGTTGACGTCAATGGGTTGCTGGCAGGTGCGGAGCCCCATACGTGGGTCGAGTGAGCCAGCGCTGACTTCAATCCGGTCATCACTGGATTCACGGGCGATCAACGACTTGACGTGGTCTTCGGCCAGGGTGACCAGCTCGGCTGGGCCATACTGAAGGGCCTCGGTGCTGTGAGCACTGAGGGGTGCAGCGACTATGGTCAGGAATAGCGTCAGCATTGTGACTGCTTTCATGCAGAAGGCCTCATGTTTTGTTCAGGTTGCCTGTGTTACATCATGTGCATGTAATGGACAGCACTATGCGACACGGGCAAAAAAAGGTATAACTAGACTAGTGTACGTCAATCTTCCGACGTAACAGGAATTAGCTGGAAAAGCATGCAATACCTGTGCCTGGTAGAGGGTTAGACAAGAAAACACAGCAACACATCACGGAGAGCAACATGGCAGGTATTTTAGACTCGGTAAATCAACGCACTCAACTGGTCGGTCAGAACCGCCTTGAGTTATTGTTGTTCAAGTTGCACGGGCGTCAGCGGTTTGGCATCAACGTGTTTAAAGTTCGTGAAGTTTTGCAATGCCCGAGGCTTACGGCATTGCCTAAACGCAACGCATTTATTCGTGGTGTAGCTCATATTCGAGGCCAGGCTGTGTCGGTCATTGACCTTAGTATGGCCACTGGTGGCAAGCCAATCGACGATATCCATAATCGTTTTGTGATTATTGCCGAGTACAACCGCACGGTGCAGGGTTTCCTGGTGGAAGGTGTTGAACGCATTGTAAATATCAACTGGGAAGCGGTGATGCCACCACCGAAAGGGGCAGGGCGTTACAGTTACCTGACTGCTGTGACTGAGATTGACAACGAATTGGTTGAGATCTTAGATGTAGAAAAGATTCTTGATGAAATCAGCCCATTGAGTACCGATGTAAGCGAAAGCGTACGTGAGCAGAGTAATCCGCAAACACTCGAAGACGTGACTATTTTGGTCGCAGATGATTCGACAGTGGCACGGAACCAGGTTAAACGCGCGTTGAGTTCGCTGGGCGTGAAGATGGAAGTGGTAAAAAACGGCCGCGAAGCGCTGGACTGGTTAAAAGCGAAGGCTAAAGAAGTGGGTGGCGATATTTCGCCTCACGTGCCACTGATGGTGTCGGATATTGAAATGCCGGAGATGGATGGGTACACGCTAACGGCGGAAGTCAAAGCTAATCCGGATTTGAAAAAAATGCATGTCATTTTACATACGTCGCTCAGCGGTGTGTTTAATCAGGCGATGGTGAAAAAAGTCGGTGCTGATGACTTTATTGCTAAATTCCATCCGGATGAGCTGGCGGGTGCGGTGCAGAAATGGTTGAAAACCGATGAACCAGCAGCACAAGCACAAACGTCGACGTAGTACTGAGCCAACATGCAGAATTGGAAGAAAAGATATAAATAACGCATGAAAAATGACACGACCAATCATATGAATAACGTAGGGATAGCCATTGGTGAATGATCGCGAGCTTGATATAGCGGATTATAACCAGTTCAGACAGTTTCTCGAACACCAGTGCGGCATTGTACTGGGCGAGAACAAGATGTACCTGGTTAAAAGCCGGCTAGGTCCCCTGATGAACAAGTTTAATATCGATTCATTGTCAGAGCTGGTGCGTCGTTCGATGGCGATCAGTGAACGTGCATTGCGCAGTGCGGTGCTGGATGCGATGACCACGAACGAAACCTTGTGGTTTCGCGATGTGTACCCGTTTGAATTACTCAAAACGAAACTGTTTCCTGAGTTTGCAAATTTAAAACGGCCACTAAAAATATGGTCGGCTGCATCGTCCAGTGGTCAGGAAGCCTATTCTATTGCTATGAGTTTGCTGGAGTTTAAACAAAAGAACCCGGGTGCACTCAGCCATGGCATTCAGGTGGTGGGGACGGATATATCGAACAAAGTACTGGCTCAGTCAAAAGAGGCGGTCTACGACGGTTTATCGCTGGCACGTGGGTTAAGTGACGAACGCAAGAAGCGATTCTTCGAGCCTGCCGACGATAATAAAATGCATGTGAAAAAAGAAGTCAGTTCGATGGTCTCGTTTCGCCATTTGAATTTGCTGGATAGCTATTCATTGTTAGGTAAGTTCGACATCATATTTTGCCGTAACGTGCTGATTTATTTTTCACCGGATGTGAAAAAGAAAATTCTCGCTCAGTTTCGTGGCTCTCTGAACCCGGATGGGTACCTGATTCTGGGTGCATCTGAATCGATTTCAGGTCTTAGCGAAGACTACAGCATGATCCGCTGTAACCCCGGTATTATTTACCAGCGTAAAAACTAACCTTTCTAAGCGGCAGCCAATTGCCGCTTTTTTTATAACCGTCTTTCAACACACCCTGGCGCGGGGCTTGAACATTGAATTGGCTTGCCTTTGATTGCTCAATTCAATGTTCAAGCCCCGCGCTCGCCCTCGTTGAAAGGGGGATTTAGCAGATGTTTGTCTTTGCCGCCACCTTTGGCACAGTGCTTGCTTATGTATTTGCAGTAATGAATAAGCGAGGCTGTTATGGCAATTGGTATTGATAAAGGTTTAGGTATCCACCCGCATGCGCTGCTCGCCCGAGAAGCCCGTGCTACGGTGCTGGCGAGTAACATCGCGAATGCTGATACCCCCGGCTATAAAGCAAAGGATATTAATTTCCAGGATGCGCTGCAGCGGGTGCAAAGTCGTTCCGGTTACAGTATGTCCCGAACCCACAGCAAGCATTTTGAACTGGACTTGCAAGCCAATAATCGCGAGCAATATCGCGTTCCAGATCAACCAGATACAGGTGATGGCAACACTGTAGATGTACAAGTGGAACGGAATTTGTATATGAGAAACTCTATGGAATACCAGGCAAGTTTACAGTTTCTGAATGACCGTATATCAGGCATGAAGAAAGCCATTACCGGAGGCCGTTAAGATGAGTTTGTATAATGTTTTTGATGTAGCAGGCAGCGCGATGAGCGCCCAGAACCTGCGCCTGAATACCACAGCCAGTAACCTGGCAAACGCAAACTCAGTGAGCAGCTCGGCTGGCGAGACCTATCGTGCCCGTCATCCGGTTTTTGCGACTCAACTGCAGCAAGCTATGCAGGGTCGGCCTGGCCGGGAAAGTCTGATGCAGGAAGACTCAGCGGTTGGAGTTAAAGTCATGGGTATTGTGGAAGACGAGACACCTTTGATTGTGGAGTACTCGCCGAATCATCCGATGGCAGATGAAGAAGGCTATATTTACAAGCCGAATGTGAATGTAATGGAAGAGATGGCAAACATGATGTCGGCCTCTCGTTCGTACCAGACCAATGTGCAGATCGCGGACTCAACTAAGCAGTTGTTGAGTCGTACCTTGCGCATGGGCCAGAACCAGTAGGTGAGGTAACCAAGAATGGTTGACAATGTAAACAACAATAGCTCGCCGCTCAGAGACCTGTACTGGCAGCCTGAAGAAAGTGCTGAGGCGGCCAAACCGGAAGACTCGCGCTTAGGTCAGGAGGATTTCTTCAAGCTTCTGACCCAGCAGTTAAGTATGCAGGATCCGAGTAAGCCAGTAGAAAATGACCAGATGATCGCTCAGATGACCAGTTTCACTATGGCTGAAGGGATTACCGGGTTAAGTGAGCAATTTAAAGATTTTGCGGAAAGCATGACCTCAAACCAGGCACTGCAGGCATCAAGCCTGGTTGGTCGCCAGGTGCTGATCCCGTCGGATGTGGGTCATTTCGATGGCAGTAAGCCGATAGAGGGCATGGTTGCTACCGAACAAACAACTCAGAATACAACGTTGCGTATCGAGAATGAAGCCGGTCAGGTTGTTCGTACTATCGATATGGGAACCTTACCAGCGGGTCAACACCGTTATAGCTGGGATGGTTTAGACGATAGCGGCGAAGTTGTGCCGGCCGGCGATTACAAAATTGCCGCCAATGGTCGGGTCGGTGGTAGCAGTGAAGACCTGATGGCGCTGACCTATGCCAATGTTGAAAGTGTAAGTACAGGTGGTCAACGCGGAATCGTACTAAACCTGGAATCCATCGGACGCATCGACTTTAAAGATGTCATTCAGATTACAAACGGTAACGGCTAATTAGGCTGAGCCCATAAAAAATAATGAGGTGACTTATGTCATACTTTATCGCTCTAAGTGGTTTATCTGCATCGCAACGCGATTTGGATACAACTTCAAACAACGTTGCAAACGTAAATACAACTGGCTTTAAAGGATCACGGGCTGAGTTCGGTGATGTGTATGCATCATCAATCTTTACTAATAGCCGAACTAAAGTCGGTGACGGTGTACAAATTCAGCGCGTGGCTCAACAGTTCAGTCAGGGTACCCTGGACTTTACTGAAAACTCGTTGGACATGGCCATTAAAGGTGGCGGGTTCTTCGTGACCGCGCCAGAGCAAGGGTCTCAAGACTACAGCTACACCCGTGCGGGTGCCTTCAAAATGGACCGCGACAATTACATCGTGGATAACTCCGGCGACTATTTGCAAGCCTATCCGGTCAATCGTGAAACAGGCGCGAATTCTTCAACCGCGTTGAGTACCACAGGTCCAGTCGAAATTCCGACTACCGCTGGTTCTCCACAAGCCACTGACGAATTGTATCAGTCAGTCAACCTGGACTCGCGTGAGAACGCCATTCTGGATCCGTTCGATCCGACGGATGATGCAACCTACAGCCATTCGACGTCTGCTACTGTGTATGACTCGCTGGGTGAAGCGCACACTGTTACCACTTACTATGCACGTCGTGATGATGCAGCCACGGGCGAGACGCAGTGGGATGTGTATAAAACAGTGAATGGCGAGATGCAGGATTTTGATGCACCAGGCGGAACACTGGTTGCCGATGCAACCTCTGGTGGTAATACGGGTGTTCGCATCCAGTTTGATGCAAGTGGCCGTCCTACAGGACCTGATTTAACCGCAGACGGGTATTTCGAACCGGGTGAATTCACGTATACACCGACCAGTGGTGCGGATCCGTTAGACATCGTTTTCAATTTCCGTAGTGAAGGTGGTAATGCAACGCCAACTCAGTTCGCTTCAGCGTTTGAGCTACAGGCTTTGAAACAGAACGGGACCACCGTTGGTCGATTGACCAATGTCGAGATTAACGAGAATGGTCTTATCGCTGCTGAGTACTCCAATGGTTCAACTCAGTACCTCGGCCAGGTGGCATTGGTGCAGTTTAATAATGACCAAGGACTTGAGCAGGTTGGCGGTACCAAGTGGCGTCAAACCAATAATTCGGGTGAGGCCATCACCGGTACAGCGGGTATTGGTACCTTTGGTGCTATCGAGTCATCTGCGCTGGAGAACTCCAACGTAAACCTGACTGAAGAGCTGGTCGATATGATCGTTGCACAGCGTAACTACCAGGCGAACTCGCGTTCACTTGAAGTCAACAGCACCTTGCAACAGACTATTCTGCAGATCCGTTAATAACGGAAACAGACTGAAGAAACGGGCGCTCTGGCGCCCGTTTTTGTTTCTGCTGTACCTTTCTAAGCTCCAAATCAAAATTCCCCAGATTAACTTCCGTCCATTCCTCAAAGTTGGCACAGCTCGTGCATTAATCACTGCATAGACTGAACAAGTATTCGCAAAGCTGAGGCTTACAATGGATAACATGCTCTACATTGCCATGAGTGGCGCCAAAGAAGACATGAACGCGGTTGCGGTGCGGGCTAATAACCTGGCTAACGTGAATACCACCGCGTTTAAAGCCGATTTGGCTCAAGCCCGTGCCATGCAAGCGTATGGCGAAGGCCATCCGAGCCGGGTGTTTTCACTGACCGAACGTGCCGGGCAAAACTTTGCCGCAGGTGCACTAAGAACGACCGGTCGTGACCTGGATGTTGCCGTAGTAGGCCAGGGCTGGCTGCACATTCTCGATGAGAATGGTGAAGAAGCTATGACCCGCAACGGTAATCTGGAAATTAGCCAGGGTGGCATGTTGCAAACATCCAGCGGCCAGCCAGTCATGGGCAACGCAGGTCCAATTTTTATTCCATTGCCGATCACTGACATTACCATCGGCAAAGACGGCACGATTTCCGTGCAGCCTCAGGGTGCACCATCTCAGGTACGTGAAGAAATTGACCGTATCAGTGTGGTAAACCCGCCCAATGGAAATGTTGAAAAAGGCACTGATGGCCTGTTCAGAATGAAAAATGGCGAAGAATTGCCGTTGCCGGAATTTGATGCCCAGCTTGAAGTCGGTGCATTGGAAGGCAGTAACGTAAATGCCATCGAAGAAATGACTCAGATGATTGCGCTGCATCGTAACTACGAACTCAGCGTGAAAATGATGAAGGCTGCTGAAGAAAACGACGAGCGGCAAGAACAACTCTTACGTATTTATTAATATTTCCCCTTAGCGGAGGTGGATGATGCATCCAGCACTGTGGATTAGTAAAACTGGTTTAGACGCGCAACAACGCGATATTTCAATTACATCAAACAACCTGGCTAACGCCAGTACGATCGGCTTTAAGAAAGACCGGGCCGTCTTTGAAGATTTGTTGTACCAGAACATTAACCAGCCGGGTGGCCAGTCAACAGCTGACACTGAGTTGCCTTCAGGTTTAATGTTAGGTGCGGGTTCGAAAGTAGTCGCGACGCAGAAGAACTTCTCGCAAGGCAACATGCAGACCACTGACAACTCACTGGATATCATGATCAATGGTCCGGGCTTCTTCGAAATACTGATGCCGGATGGAAGTATTTCCTACACCCGTAATGGTCAGTTCACCCTCAATAACGAAGGTGACCTGGTAACGCCGGGAGCCGGTCATCCATTGCAACCGGGCATTAATATTCCGGATGATGCACAATCTGTGACCATTGCCCAGGACGGCGAAGTGTCAGTGAAACTTGCCGGTGAAGCGCAGAATCAGGTGGTTGGGCAAATTAACGTGGCCAACTTTATCAATCCAGCTGGTCTCGAGCCACGCGGTGAGAACCTCTACGTTGAGACTGCCGCCAGTGGTCAGCCACAGGTCAATGTTCCAGGTTTGGACGGTAGTGGTTCTTTGGTGCAAGGTTCACTTGAAACATCCAACGTCAATGTGACCGAAGAGTTGGTGAATCTGATTGAAAGCCAGCGTGTGTATGAAATGAACTCAAAAGTAATTTCGTCGGTTGACCAGATGCTTGGCTTCGCGACGCAACAAATGTAAATGTAGGGTGATGCTTATGTTCCTGCGTAATTTAAAACGGCTAACGGGCCTGATTGCCCTCTCTCTGGCGGCATGTACGTCGGTTCCCGAACCGACGCCTATGCCTGATGACCCTTACTATGCGCCGGTGATGCCTGAAGAACAGATTGACCCGGCGGTCGCGAACGGTTCACTGTTCCGCGGTCAGAATGTCAACGGGCTGTATTCGGACATTAAAGCGCGCAATTTAGGTGACATCATTACGGTGCGGCTGCAGGAACAAACTACAGCGTCGAAATCAGCGAGTACAGGTACATCGCGTAATACCAACGTGGATCTGCCAACACCAACCTTGTTTGGCCGCGATGTGACTGTATCTGGCAATCCGATCTCTGCTGGTATTAATGGTGGCTCCGAATTTAGCGGTGACTCATCCGCGGATCAGAGTAACCAGTTGCAAGGTGAAATTACCGTGGCGGTTATCCGCGTACTACCGAACGGCAATCTGATTGTACGTGGCGAAAAGTGGCTAACCCTGAATAACGGCGAGGAATACGTCCGCCTGACCGGGATTATCCGGCCCCAGGATGTGCGCTCAAATAACACCATTGAGTCCAATCGCGTTGCCAATGCACGCATTGAATACTCGGGCACTGGCAGCCTTGCCAGCGCTCAGCGTGAAGGCTGGTTAACCCGCTTCTTCAACGGCCCCATCTGGCCTTTTTAAAAGCTACCAGCCTGTTGCTAAGAGCCCGCTTTGCGGGCTTTTTTGTACCTGGCGGATAGTCAAAGGCAAGGGGCTTGGGCGAGGGCTTGGGCGTAGTAGCCCGCTTTCCGGCCGGATTGGGGTTCTGTTTTGAGGGACGCCGCAAGTACATCCCTGTAGGCTCGGTTCGCGCATCCATGCGCTCAACGCCCTCAAAAGCAGAATCCCCAACCCTACCGCGCGGGCTACTACGCCCAGCAGCACATACCGCCTTATCCCGCACAGGCAATCTTAACTGAGCCTGCCCTACCACCTTGGCACGGAATGTGTATGAATGGTTGGAGAATGAACGATCCGTTGGGGTTAGGGGATTAGATTATGTGGTATTTAAAAGCGAAATTTTGGCATGTAGTGGGGCTGTCGGCTTTGTTGCTGGCGACCAGTACGTTGTCGCAGGTAGCGCAGGCACAGCGTATTAAAGATGTGTCGCAGGTGGCGGGTGTGCGTTCGAACCAGCTGATGGGCTATGGCCTGGTAGTCGGTTTGCCGGGTACCGGTGAACGAACGCCGTTTACTGACCAGACGTTTCGCACCATGCTGGGCAATTTCGGCATTAACTTGCCGGAGGGGCAGCGTCCGCAGATCAATAACGTTGCCGCTGTTGCCGTGCATGCGGAAATTCCAGCCTTCGCCAAGCCAGGTCAACAAATCGATGTGACAGTGTCGTCGGTGGGAGATGCCGATAGTCTGGTCGGCGGTACTCTACTGCAGACTTTTCTAAAAGGCGCTGACGGTGAAGTATACGCGGTCGCGCAGGGCAATATGGTGGTAGGTGGTCTTGGTGCTGAAGGCCTTGATGGCTCCAGTGTGGTGATTAATACCCCGACGGTTGGCCGTATTCCTAATGGTGCTATGGTCGAGCGTGAGATCGACACCGGCTTTGCGCAAAGCGAATTTATTACCTTTAACCTGAATCGTGCTGATTTCACAACGGCGAAGCGCATGGCTGAGGCAATCAACGATTTGGTAGGTCCTGGCAGCGCGACACCAGTGGATGCTGCATCGGTACGTGTCATAGCACCGCAGGACATTAGCCAGCGAGTCAGTTACCTGTCGACGCTGGAAAATATTCAGATTACTCAGGGTGAAGCCCCGGCCCGTATTGTGGTTAACAGCAGAACCGGCACCATTGTAGTCGGTAACAATGTGCGCCTGCATCGCGCCGCTGTGGCTCACGGTAATATGCAGGTCAATATTATGGAGAACCTGAATGTGACTCAGCCAGGCGCGTTTGCGCAGGGCGAGACTGTAGTGACTCCGAATACGACCATCGAGATCCAGCAGGAAGACGCGCGTATGTTCCTGTTTGACCCGGGTGTTTCGCTGAATGATTTAATTAGTGCCATCAACCAGATCGGTGCTGCGCCAAGCGATGTTATCGCCGTGCTGGAAGCACTGAAACAGGCTGGCGCCATCGACGGAGAGCTGGTCGTCATCTAATTGGCCTTAAATTTGCATTAATCACAACATAATTGGTAATTCAATGATCAAGCCCCGCGCTCGATCATTGAATCTTCGGCAGAGAGCAGGGTTATGATGGACAGCTTCAGTAGTAATCATTTAGAGCAAGCTCGCAGCAATTCGGTTTACGATTTGCAGCAGTTAGATGATTTGCGTCAGCGCGGCCTGAACAACGACGAGAGTGCGTTGCGGGCGGCGGCTGAGCAGTTTGAAGCACTGTTCATGAACATGCTGATGAAAGGGATGCGTGCGGCTAACAAAGTATTTGAAGACGGCGAAAACCCGTTTAGTAGCCGCGACGTCGAGTTCTTTCAGGACATGCATGATAACCAGTTAACCAGTGAGCTTTCTAAGCAAGGTACATTAGGGCTGGCTGAACTGATGGTGCAGCAGCTGAGCCCTACTGGAACAGCGGATCATACTCCGTCCGATTTGCTTCCAGCGCAGCGTGTTAACGGTAGTGCACATCAAACAGCGCACAGCCAGAGTGATCAAGCAGTACCTTACCAGGATGCCCGCGGCACTCAGGACGAGCTGGCAGCGGCAAACAATCGCCGCAGTGACAACATGGTTCTCGCCGATCGCGCCGACTGGCGCCCTGGCAACCCAATTGAGTTTCTCGAAACGCTGGCGCCTTATGCTAAGCAAGTCAGTGAAGAAGCGGGTATTGCACCTGAATCTGTGCTGGCTCAGGCCGCACTGGAAACTGGCTGGGGCCGTCATGTGGTGGCCGATGACAACGGTAGCAGTAATAACTTATTTAATATTAAAGCGGACAACCGTTGGGATGGTGATCGGGCGCAAACCATGACCACCGAGTATTACAACGGTCAGCCACAACGAGAAAGCGCATTCTTCCGTTCTTACCAAAGTGTTGCGGACAGCTTTCATGACTATGTGGACTTCCTGCAAACCAACCCGCGTTATCAGCGTGCGTTGGAAGTAGGGAAGGACGCTGGTCAGTTTGTAGAAGAGCTGCAACAGGCGGGTTATGCAACCGATCCGTCTTACGCACGCAAGCTGCAAACCATCATGCAAAGTGATGTGATGCAAAATGTACGCGAGAAATTTGGTTTCTAGCCGATATAGAAAGCGCTCGGTATAAAAACTCTTGAAAGGAGAGAGTGAATGTCTTTTGACTTATTGAACCTGGGTAGGAATGCAACGCTGGCGCATCAGCGCTCGCTGCAGATTACCGGTAACAACATTGCTAATGTAAACACGGCCGGTTATATCCGTGAACGTCCTGTTTACAATGAGTCAGGCATTGGCTACGGCCTTGACCGCTTAGAAGTCGAGCGCATGGTTGATCAATTTACCCAGCGCCAGGTGCGGGTTGACACCTCGCGTGCTGCCTTTACCGATACCTATCTGGATCAGGCGACCCGTATCGATACGGTGCTTGGCCGGGATGAAGGATCTGTAGCCACGGCGATTGAGAAGTTCTTCGACCTGATGCAGGACACCAATAATGACCCTGGGTCGCTCACCTACCGTGAATTGCTATTGACTGAAGGCGAAGGGGTCGCCGCCCGGATGCGCGAGATGGGAGAATTTCTGCAGAACCAGTACGATCAGTTTAATGATCGCCTGGACCTGGAAGTTGACCGTGCAAATAATCTGATTGAGAGTATTTCCGAGCTGAACAAGGAAATCTCAAGTTATACCAGTACCAAGAAAGAAAAGCAGGGCGCGCTCAATACATTGCTTAATGACCGTGATGAGAAGCTGCGTGAGTTGTCTGAATATGCTGACATTCGCGTCACCGACTTTTCGAATGGCCGCCAGAATATCACCCTGGCCACTGGTCAAAGTCTGGTCATGGAAGATGGTACCTTTAATCTGATTGCCCTAAAGGGGGATCCGAATCCATTACGTCCGGAACTGACCACGCAAACCCGAAGTGACGGCAAGCTGGTCGATGTTCCGGTGGATGTGACCCGTATGGGTGGCACCATCGGTGGCATGGTGGCATACCGTGATGAGGTGCTGGAGCCGACTCAATTTAAACTAGGCCAGATGGCAATGGGCTTTGCCGATGCGCTAAACGAGCAGAATCGTTTAGGCATGGACCTGGACAATGAGCTGGGCGGGGTGTTCTTTGATTTGAGCAACACCGAAACGACCGCGTTGCCGCATACTGATACTAATACCGGCACCAATCAGCGGATTGATGTTCGCCTTGAGGCAGGCAAAGCTGCTGAGCTGACTGCTCACCGCTACGAAGTACGTATCCAGCCGTCCGGCACTGAGTTTCAGGTAGTCGCACTCGATACCAATGGTCGTATGATTGGTGACGAAACGGATTATCCGGTTGGCACTATAGGTGCGGCGGGCGACTGGGAAGGTGATCTGGGCATTGGCATGGAATTTAATTTCGCCGACGGCACCTTTGATCCAGGCGATCGCTTTGAAGTGAATTTCACGCAGAATGCCGCGTTGAATATCGGTGTGGGTATCACACGCCCGGAAGATATTGCACTGGCTGCTCCGGTTCGGGTTGGAGAAAATCCCGAGAACTCTGGCGGTGGTGAGATCAGCTTCGAAGGTATGGACTCTGTTGATAACTTTTTCGACGGCACCAATAACGAATTGCTGAACGATGCACCGGTGCAGATCCGCTATGAAGGTCGTGTCGGCAATACCCATCAGTTGAGTATTGTTGACAATGACGGCAATACGGTTGGTTACTTTGAGGGAACCAACATGGACAACATTCTGGATAATGCAGTGGAATGGAACGGCGTAGGTGCCTTCCCGGATATGACTACGACTCCGACATTGTATGATTTTACTCCAGACTATGATGTTAGTCTGAGCGGCAATCCGGATGCGGGTGACAGCTTTGATATTGAATACAATAGCAACGGCTTTGCAGATAACAGCAACAGCCTCGCGATGAGTGAGCTACAGCGGGAAAAAACCTTGCGCCGTAACCCCATCGTAGAGGGTGAAAAGAACATGATGAGCTTTAATGAAGGCTATGGCCGGATGGTCTCCGACGTGGGTAATAAAGTCTCCCAGGCGCGTACCTCCGATGAAGCCGCCAAGTCTTTGCTTGAGCAGTCGACCAGTTTCTTTGAATCGGTATCTGGGGTCAACCTGGATGAAGAAGCATCGAATTTGCTCAAATACGAACAATCGTACAACGCAGCAGCTCGCATTATTACGGTGTCACAAACGATATTCGACACCTTGCTAAGCTCAACGCGTTAACGGAAGGAGCTAAGATATGCGTATATCGACAAGCATGATGTACGACCGTGGCTTGAACTCGGTCACTGAACGCACATCGAAACTATTGAAAGTGCAGGATCAAATGGCGCGTGAAACTAAAATTCTGACGCCTGCCGATGACCCCGCCGGAAAAGCGCAGGCACTGTCGCTGACCGAGCGCATTGCACAGAACGATCAGTTTCGGAAAAATGCTGAATTGTTGCTAAATGATTTGCAGCGTCAGGAGTCGGTAATGTCGAATGTGACCGACTCACTGCACCGGGCTAAAGAACTGTTTGTACAGGCAGGTAATGGTGCATTGAGCCAGCAGGATCGCAAGTCGGTAGCGCTGGAACTTGAGGTTCTGCGCGACAATGTGCTGGATATGATGAACGCACAGAATGAAAACGGTGACTACCTGTTCTCCGGCAGTCAGTCTGAAGTGCGTCCTTTTACCTTAGATCCGGTCACTGGTACTTATGAGTACAATGGTGATTCAAGCAACCGCAAGGTTCAGGTCACGGCGAATCAGCAATTGCAGTCGACATCATCGGGGGCAGAAGTATTTCAGCAGTCGCCAATGGAATTGATGGCCAGGGTTGGTAATTATACCGGTGCTATTACTGGTGGTAATACCTTTATTGCTGATCGGGGGGCCTGGGATACGTTCCACCAGGCCAACTACGACAAAGACAATGCGGCCAATAACGTCTATCGGGTTGAGTTTAACGCTGGTAACTACGAAGTTCTGGATGCAGCGAATAACGTGCTGGATGCAGGGGCCTATACACCAGGCGATCCGGTTGTGTTTAATGGCATGGAAATGCGGGTGCAGGGCACTCCGGCGGCTGGTGATGAGATTGAATTTCGGTTAAGTCAGCCAAAACAGAGCGCCGCCACCATGCTCAATGACATGATCAATCTGTTGAATGACCCTAATGCGCTACAAGACGAACTGGGGCAGGGGATTGAGTTCTCGATTGCTAACCTTGATTCAGTCGAAACCTCGCTGGGTATAGCTCGGGCCAGAACCGGTAGCCGGATGAACAGTGCCGAGACCGCGGTTTTAACGAACACTGATTTTTCAATTGCAAATAAAGATACTCGGGCCAAAATCCAGGATGTGGATTACGCTGAAGCGATGACTGAACTGACCAAGCAGGATACAGCGCTGCAGGCAGCTCAGGCGACCTTTACCCGAATTACCCGCCTAAGCTTATTTGACTATCTACGTTAATTGACTGACTCAGTGAGCTGCCATTAACGCAGCTCATGCAAACGAAAAGCCTGATACCGGCACTTGGCCGTTATCAGGCTTTTTTTATGGCCGCAAAATGAAGAGAATTTAGCCGCTGACGAATAAATAGATGAATAAATAGTTAAAGTTTTGCCAAAGGTGACCGTTACATAAGTCAAGCAAGTCGACTTGCGTTTATTAACTAGATTGCCGAGGTTCGGCGAGGAGAAATACCATGTCACTATATGTAAACACTAACGTATCATCGTTGAATGCTCAGCGTCAGTTAATGACTTCAGGTAACGGTCTTGACACTGCATTTGAGCGTCTTTCATCTGGCTACCGTATCAACAGCGCTGCTGACGATGCTGCCGGTCTGCAAATCACCAACCGCATGACATCGCAAATCAACGGCCTGAACATGGCTGTGCGTAACGCCAATGACGGTATCTCTGTAGCACAAACTGCTGAAGGTGCATTGCAGGAAACTACCAACATGCTACAACGTATGCGTGAGCTGGTGGTTCAGGCTGATAACGGTATCAACAACGCGGAAGACCTGGCTGCAATCCAGCAGGAAATCGGTGAGTTGAATGACGAAATCGACCGTATCGCGGATACCACACAGTTTTCAGGTCGTAACATTCTGGACGGTACCTTTGCCGGGGTTGATTTCCTGGTTGGTTCACAAGGTCTGGCTGAAGAGAAAGTAACTATCGATATCCCGGCTCGTATGGGAGCGGCTGAATTAACATCAGCGACGGTCGATGTTGCGTTAAACGACTCAGACGTAGATTTAGCGTCTATTGACGCTGCGATTGAAAGCGTTGGCACACTTCGCTCTGAATTGGGTGCTAGCCAAAACCGTTTCCAGTCAACCATTTCTAACCTGAGCAACATCTCTGAGAACGTATCAGCAGCTCGCTCACGGATTATGGATACTGACTTCGCAGCAGAAACTGCACAGCTGACTAAGTTCCAGATCACTCAGCAAGCCAGTACCAGCATCCTGGGACAAGCGAACCAGCGTCCTCAGGCAGCGTTGTCACTGCTGGGTTAATTCACTCCGAACGCTTAAAAAAGCCGGGCTTGCCCGGCTTTTTTGTGTCCGTTACAAAAAAAACTTAAAACGCTATAGCCCTTGCATGTCAGTAGGTATAGCGATTTTCTAAATAAAAATAGCAAAGCCGGGTTAAAGTCTGCTGCCAAGTCGCCGTTAGCAGGGGTAAGCATGGTGCGATGCGCCATTTAAAAAAGCGACAGCAAGCAGGAGTTTGATTATGTCTTTATATGTAAATACCAATGTTTCGTCACTGAACGCTCAGCGTCAGTTAATGACATCAGGCAATGGCCTGGACACCGCGTTTGAGCGTCTGTCTTCTGGCTCTCGCATTAACAGCGCAGCTGACGATGCCGCCGGTCTGCAGATCACCAACCGGATGACTTCTCAGATCAATGGTCTGAACATGGCGGTACGTAACGCCAATGACGGTATCTCAGTAGCACAAACTGCTGAAGGTGCATTGCAAGAAACCACCAACATGCTGCAGCGTATGCGAGAGCTGGTGGTGCAGGCTGATAACGGAGTTAATAACGCGGAAGATCTGACAGCAATTCAGCAGGAAATTGGCGAGCTCAACGATGAGATTGACCGTATCGCTGATACCACTCAGTTCTCAGGCCGCAATATTCTTGATGGAACCTTTACCGACGTTGACTTTCTGGTCGGTAGCCAGGGGCTGGCTGACGAAAAAGTCACTATTGATATCGCAGCGCGAATGGGTGCAGCAGAACTTACCTCAGGTACAGTGGATGTAACCGTGAACGATTCTGAAACGGATCTGGGTGCAATTGATGCAGCGATTGAAACAGTGGGTACCACGCGTTCAGAACTGGGTGCTTCACAGAACCGTTTTCAGTCAACCATTTCTAACCTGAGCAACATCTCTGAAAACGTATCAGCAGCTCGTTCACGGATCATGGATACGGACTATGCTGCAGAAACTGCACAGCTGACCAAGTTCCAGATCACTCAGCAGGCCAGTACCAGCATTTTGGGTCAGGCAAACCAACGTCCTCAGGCCGCGTTGTCACTGCTGGGTTAAGTGCCCGCCTTCAACAACGGTTGGCCCGGAGGGGCGCTGGGCCAGCTGTTGTTACTCTGCAAAACCAGGCGAAAGCCTGGTTTTCTTGTATCTGGACGGCGTTATCAGGCGAAAGCAATAAAAATAGCAATTTCTGCTAAAGAAAAAAATCATCCCTCCGATAACTTAAGTAACCAAGGCGCACTGCAGACAAGGCATTGACGCTTTAACTAACAATGAAACAAGCGGCTAAAGAAAGTCGACTATAAAGGAGACGCCCCATGTCTTTATATGTAAATACCAACGTATCATCTTTGAATGCTCAACGTCAGTTAATGACTTCAGGTAACGGTCTTGACACTGCATTTGAGCGTCTTTCATCTGGCTACCGTATCAACAGCGCTGCTGACGATGCTGCCGGTCTGCAAATCACCAACCGCATGACGTCGCAAATCAACGGCCTGAACATGGCTGTGCGTAACGCCAATGACGGTATCTCAGTAGCACAAACTGCTGAAGGTGCGTTGCAGGAAAGCACTAATATGATGCAACGGATGCGAGAGCTGGTTATCCAGGCAGATAACGGGATTAACAATGATGAAGATCTCGCTGCTATTAACCAGGAATTGGTTGAGTTGCAGGATGAAATCGACCGTATCGCGGATACCACACAGTTCTCTGGCCGCAACATTCTTGATGGTTCTTTTACCGCAGTAGATTTCCTGGTTGGTAGCCAGGGCTTAGCGGAAGAAAAGGTTACTATCGATATTCCTGACCGCATGGGCTCAGCAGAGTTGTTTGGTGGCGCGGTAGGTGTTGCTGCAGGATTCGACGCTGAAACGGTATTAGGCCAAATTGATGCCGGTATTGAAAACGTGGGTGAATTGCGTTCAGAACTGGGTGCTAGCCAAAACCGTTTCCAGTCAACGATTTCTAACCTGAGCAATATCTCTGAAAACGTATCAGCCGCTCGCTCACGTATTATGGATACTGACTTTGCAGCGGAAACTGCTCAGCTGACTAAGTTCCAGATTACGCAGCAAGCCAGCACCAGTATTCTTGGACAGGCGAACCAGCGTCCTCAAGCGGCACTCTCGCTACTGGGCTAATCCAACTTCCAGCGCTCCTGGCTTTGCCAGCTGCGCGGGGGAAAGAGCCAGCCACTCAGGGAAAGGGGAATTTGGGGCACCCTGTTTGGCTGGCAGACCTCATCAAAAACCAGGCTTTTGCCTGGTTTTTTCTTATCCGGATTTCCATTTTTTCGTTATACCTGGCTTTATTTCACCTTTTTTTATGCCTCTGTAAGCCCCGTGCGCTATGGGGCTTTAAAGGAAAATACGTTTTTTTCAAAAAAAACGTAAAATAATCCTAAAGGTTCTTTCTCCAAGGCCGAAACCCTTGATGTAGGGGAAGGTTTTGTCACTTGTGGTTGGGTGGCATAACACAATAACTAGGCAACAGGTGAAAACCTGTAAAGGAGAATAGTATGTCACTATACGTGAATACGAACGTGTCGTCTTTGAACGCACAACGTCAACTTATGACTTCAGGCAGCGGCCTGGATACCGCTTTCGAGCGTCTTTCATCTGGCTTCCGTATCAACAGCGCTGCTGATGACGCGGCAGGTCTGCAAATCACTAACCGTATGACCTCGCAAATCAATGGCCTGAACATGGCTGTTCGTAACGCGAACGACGGTATCTCTGTTGCACAAACCGCTGAAGGCGCCATGCAGGAATCTTCAAACATGTTGCAACGTATGCGTGAACTGGTTGTTCAGGCAGACAACGGTATCAACAACGACGAAGATCTGGCGGCTATCAACCAAGAAATTGGTGAGCTGGTTGACGAAATCGATCGTATCGCTGGTACTACTCAGTTTTCTGGTCAGAACCTGTTAGACGGTAACTTTGACGCTGACTTCCTGGTTGGTTCACAAGGTTTAGCTGACGAGAAAGTAGGTATCGCGATTGGTAACATGGACGCGCTTACTCTGGGTGTTGACGCTGCAACTATCACCGTAGCAGCTGGCTTCGACTCAGAAGCTTTCTTAACTGCCATTGATGGCGCTATCGAAACTGTAGGTACAGCACGTTCTGAACTGGGTGCCACTCAGAACCGTTTCCAGTCTACTATTTCTAACTTAAGCAACATCTCTGAAAACGTTTCTGGTGCTCGTTCACGCATCATGGACACTGACTTTGCTGCAGAAACTGCGAACTTAACTAAGTTCCAGATCACTCAGCAAGCAAGTACTGCTATCTTGGGTCAAGCGAACGCTCGTCCTCAAGCGGCATTGTCACTGCTGTAATTCCATACCCCTACTTACAGCCAGTAACGCAGAAGCCAGGCATATGCCTGGCTTTTGTTATTTCTGCGGCTGAATAATTTGACTGAGCTGGAAGCCAATTAAGAGAAATTGGTGAACGCAGGGCAAAAAAAGAGTCGACTGAACTGGAAAAGGAGGTTGTAGGGGGGCATCCAGTTCAGCCGACAGACAGTCATTGTGAAAGAACCGGCCGAGTTGGAAAAGGAGGTTGTAGGGGGGCATCCAACTCAGCCGGCAGACAGTCGTTAAACCGTTTCACGATTAGGATAATGCAGAGCTTGTGCCAACTTTTTTAAAATCCTGATAAATAATGCAGATAGCTAAAAAAATGGCCGCTCAGCCGGTCTATTCACCAGCCTGACCCTGTTAGTGAACGCTTTAACGACTAAAAGACCCCTGATTATTTCGGCAAAGCACTGGCTCTGGAATCGCCCAAAGGAATGAATTCGCCTGAGGGCGGCCATTTCTCGCCAGAGCGGCGAACTTTGCCGCTTTACGGCAGAGCCATGCGCGTCAATTTGCATAGTTTAGAATAAATTAATGTAGAAAGCACAAAAATCACTCAAGCTTCATTTAGTTCAGCCGATAACTAACTGAGGTGGGGTAGTCCGTGTCATGTTTTGCGGGCTAAACAGGTTGTAGATCGGGCTTTGCCCGTTTATTGAGGTGTCGTATGGCACTCTATGTAAATACCAATATTGCGTCATTGACCGCGCAGCGTCAGCTAATGACGTCGTCGTTTGGGTTAAACCAGACGTTCCAGCGTTTGTCATCGGGTTTTCGGATCAATAGTGCGGCCGATGACGCAGCCGGATTGCAAATAAGCACCCGGATGACGTCGCAGATAACTGGTTTGAACCAGGCAGTTCGCAATGCCAATGACGGTATTTCGGTGGCGCAGGTAGCAGAAGGGGCGATGCAGGAAGTCGGCAACATGCTACAACGCATGCGCGAACTGGTTATTCAGTCAGACAACGGCATCAACGCCGCGGAAGACAAAGTGGCGATTCAGCGTGAGATTACCGCTTTACAGACAGAAGTGGATCGCATCGCAGAGACCACGGCGTTTTCCGGACGAAAACTGCTGGACGGCAGTCTTGCCACCGACGGACTGAATTTTTTAGTCGGTTCAACTGGGCATGCGGCTGAGCGGATTAGCCTGACTATTGCTGGCGCAAGCACCACGGATCTGGCTATTACCCAGACTGAAGTTGACGTGCGCGAAGGGTCAGGACTGTCGGCCGAGGATATGCTGCAGTCACTGGATAACGCCATTCGAGACCTTGGCCGCTCACGTTCTGGTCTTGGGGCGAAACAGAACCGGATGCAGTCAACGGTTGCGAACTTAAGCAATGTAGTAGAGAACGTCAGTGCTGCCCGGTCGCGGATTATGGATACGGATTTTGCCGCAGAAACGGCAAAACTTGTCCGCTTTCAGATCATGCAACAGGCAACTATTGCCATCCTCGGCCAGGCAAACCAGAGTCCATCGTTGGTTTTGTCACTTTTAGGGTAGTGTGGATAGCAGACCAGGCTGGTGAAAAAATAGACTTTAGGGTTAAAGTAAAACGGTGAACTGGCCGATAGTTATATAGGGGCATACCTGAATAAGCTGTACAGGTAGCAAAAAAAGGTAGGTTGGAGAGTAGGTTATGAGTATAGAATCGATGAATTCAGACTCACTGCCACGTATAGACAGCAGTGAGCAAAACCGGACTCAGGCGCAGCAGACACAGGCGCAGGAAGCGAACGAATTGAATCCGCGTACGATAGACAGCGTACGCGAGGCCATTCGGGAGCAGCGCACAGAAAATTCAGAGCAGCGTGAAATGAGTCAGGACGAATTGTTAAAAACAGCAGAACAATTTGTCGAAGTGGCGCAAACTTTGAATAGAGAACTGCAGTTTTCGGTGAACAAAGACATTGACGAAACCGTGATTACGGTGATTGACCGCAATACGGGTGAAACCGTAAGGCAGATTCCGTCTGAAGAAATTGTGCGCTTAGCAGAGCGGGTGCGGGAACTTAGTGCCAGTCAGGGGCAAAGTACCCAACCTGAAATTGACAGCGCGACAGGCTTTCTAGTCGATAGCCTGGTTTAATGTATTTGAAATATAAAAGGGAGATTTTCCCATGGCAATGACATCATTAGGTGTAGGTTCAGGGATTGACCTGGACGGCATGGTTCGTCAGTTAGTGCAGATAGAGCGTCAGAGCAAGGAATCGCGTCTGGTTGAACGTAGCAAAGCCGCAGATAGTAATATTTCTGCAGTGGGTAAGCTGAAAAGCTCAATGACCGAACTGGTTAACTCATTGGATAGCTTAAGTCGTGAACGCGACCTAACGGCACGCACGGCAACCATCAAGGGTCAGGATGAAGACAACCCGTTCTTTACCGCCAACGCGAACCAACGTGCTGCGACCAGTAATTACAATATCCAGATAAATCAGGTGGCGTCAGGGTCACGGATGCAATCAGCATCGTTTGCCAACTCGACGGATCCACAGGCAACGGGCGCGGGCTCGCTTACCTTCAGTGCCGGTGGCGATAATACCTTTGATGTCGATGTTGAAGACGGCGCCAGCCTGAGTGATATTGCGAATGCGATAAATCGCTCAGACAACAATTTTGGTGTCACTGCCAGTGTTATTAATACAGGTACCGAGAGCTTTCTGGTGTTTGATTCTACCGTTACTGGCGATGGTAATGATTTGTCGGTTACGGCCAACGGCGTCGGTGGCCTGGATGGTTTAACCGATGCCAACCTGACTGAGCGTAAGGCAGCGCAAGGCGCGATCATGACCGTTGACGGAATTGAAGTGCGCAGCGACTCGAATACTTTTGACAACGCCATTGAAGGGGTCTCTATTACCGCGGAGCGTGAAACAGGTGTGGATGACGCACCCAAGCTAACGGTAGAGGTGGACGAAGAAAGTATTCGCGAAATGGTGGATGATTTCGTATCGGCGTATAACGGTCTGGTCGATGAAATTGCCAAGCTGACTGAGTATGTGCCTGAGGGCAAGAGCGGTCCGTTAATCGGTGACTCTATGGTGCGCTCGATTCGTAGTCGTATGGCGTCGATTATCTCCACCCCAATCGAGGGCGGCGGTGATTTCAATAGCCTTTATCAAATGGGTATTGTAACTGACAACGATGGTAAGATTGAGTTTGACCCGCGTAATATTGGCGGTGGTACCGGTACTCAGCGTTTCGACCAAGCATTGTCGCAGAACTTTGACGGCATGGTTGAGTTGCTTTCCGGTGAGAACGGTATCGCTACTCAATTGCGTGAGGTTACCCGCGAGTATACCCAGTCGCAGGGGTTACTTGATGGTCGTACCAACGTCTACGAAAGTCAGAAGAAAATGGTCGACAACGAACGTGAGCAATTCGAGCGCTATATGGAGCAGTATGAATCCAACCTGCGCCAGCGTTTTGGCTCGCTTGATCAGAACATTGCACGGATGTCCTCTAGTCTGAACTTTCTGACCCAGTGGGGCGGCGGCGGCTAAATAGCGATAAAGTATCGGCGCCTGGCGCCGATACTTTGAGTAACAGATAGTAAAACCGAAAAGGTATTGTTATGTATAAGAAAGGTGTGAATGCGTATCAAAGCGTTGGTGGTCGCGATCAGGCGACAACAGCGGACCCGTATCAGCTGATTCAAATGTTGATGAATGGGGCGTTGCAAAAGCTCGCTATCAGCAAAGGCGCAATGGAGCGGAAAGACCTTGAGACCAAATCGGAAAACCTGACTAAGGCGCTGTCAATTGTAAGTGCACTGCAGGAAGGTCTGGATATGACCGTTGACAGTGAAGTGGTCAATAACATGTTTGATTTGTATGACTACATGAAGCGTCAGATCATCGAGGCCATGGGCGAGAACAAGCTTGAGGCCGTGGATAACTGTCTGTTAGTGATGCGCAACCTGAAAGAAGGCTGGGATGCTATTCCGGTTGAGGCCCGCAACCAGGCCTTTGCTCAGCGTGATCAGATGGCTGTAGGTGGATAACTTGAGCGAGAGTTTGCCGGAACCAACCGACTTACTGGCTCAGGCGGAAGCGTTGGAAGCTGAGTTAAAGCAACTTGCCGATGCCGAAGAGCTGGATGATGATGCGTTAAGTGCGGTACTGGAAAAGCGCGAGACGCTGCATCAGAAAATGGGGGCAGCATTAGACAATGACGAGGTTGCGCTGGATGTTTATCAACCGTATTTTCGTCAGGCTTACCAGAACACCAAGACGTTGTTACAGCGTTGTCAGGCTGAACAAAGTGACGTCAAAGAGCGTTTAATTACCCTGAATACATCAAAAAAAGCGCGCAAAGCTTACTAGCCTGCGCGCTTTTTGATCGAACCACTTCTAACACAGCCTGAAGACCCGTAAACAATCTGAAAACTGAAGCGGCTGGCTATGTACCTGGCCATTGCAAACAGGTAGTATTTCGTTACTAGTGTTTGCGCTAGCAAGCTACGTAAAACGATCAACGGATAAGGCCCAGCGCCAGGATTAGCGGATATCATGAGCACCTTATTAGGCTACCTTTCTCAGTTTACCGACTCTAAGCAACCGCGGGTCCACAATTACGGCCCCAACGTCCAAAGCACCCAGACTTTCAAGGCTGTGGCCAAACAGGCTAAAGCCTTGCGCAATCAGTATGCAGCCGTCGCAGGCTCGCGTCTGGCGCTCACCCTGACCGCGTCGGCTGACGCGTTAGTGCACATGGTGGCTCTGGATGGTTTCGTCGCTGAATTGATTTTGCTGCCAGTTGATCACGCAGTTCCGAAAGGCTGTCATTTCCATATTTCCGAGCGCGGGCAGCTGCGCGACCTGAACGACTATAGCAGCGACAATCTGCCAGTGGTGACCCAGTGGGGACTGCTGGACGAGCACGGTGACGTGATTAGCTATTCGCTGGATGAACTGGCGAACAATGACCTGGTACAGCAAGACTCCATGCAGCATCCACTGCGCTGGGGCGTCATGCAGGAACCGGCCGAGCTGGCCGGGCTTCTGGTGTGGTTACGGGCGCTAAGGCATGGTGAAGACATCGTGCTGGCACAAGCGGACACATTAAATGCGTTGGCTGATATGTTTATTCATGCTGAAGTCAACGCAATAGCGGCGCCGCCTCGCTTATGGCGTAACCTGACCGCGTCGGAAGAAATCACTCGACTGGCACTGCACTTTGCTTTAGTCAATGGTGGTATCGTTGATGCGGCGACGTTGCAGCGGTTGGAGAATTTATTCCCGGATGCCATGCTGGCGCACAGCTTCTCGAACACCGGGGCAGGGGTGAGCTGGCTGATTGATGACCGTGAACCAGGGCTGCCGGTCTCACTTTTTGCCGCCAACGACGATGGCCTGAAGCTCGAAATCAATGACGCCCAGCTGGATATTCGCTTTACCGGCAGCGGCGCCACAATCCATACCGGCTACCTCGCGGTTAAACAGGATCAACGGGTATTTTTACTGGGCCATCAAGACAACCAACTCATGGTAGGCGGCCGCGGCGTGCAGCCGGAAGTGGTTGAGCAAGCGTTGTTGCAGGTGGTTGGCGTGGCTGACGTACAGGCATCGAGTATGCCTAACCCGGTGCTTGGTGAACTGGTGCGGGTGGACGTACTGGCACCATCACAACGGACTGTCGCGGAACGTAAACTATTTAAACGGACGTTGCAGGAACATTGCCGGGAATGTCTGGAACCCTGGCAGCGGCCGGCACGTTACTATTTCCATTAAGTGTTAATTTTTCTTAAACTATCAGCTTTCCATTAATCCCGGAGTGTCCTTAATGTCCCACAGTACGGCGCAGCTGCTTGAGCGCTTTTCACAACTGGCAGAGCCGGATACTTTCGATAGTCATCAATTGCCCGATTATGAGCTTGGCTCTGAGGACATTGACGCAGCTGTGGAGCTGATCGGGACGGATTATTTTATCCAGCATCCCCTGGCCGCGACCCATGCACTGCTGGCGTTGCTGCAATGCCACGATGACAGTTTGTTCGCCCGGGCGTTAGGGGCTGCGGATGAAGGTTTATTGCATGCGCAACAAGAGTACATCGTCAGTTATGCGCTGCCATACTGTGACGCGCCGTTAATTGGCTTGCTTGATGCGCTGATGGGAAATAGCGAGCACAGCGATGAGCGGCGTGTCTTTGCTGCCTGGTTGTTGCAGCAGTATGCAGCGTTGCACCCGGAATACTATGGTCGCGTGGCCAAAGTGGTCGGTGCCCGGCTGCAGGACTTTACGGCTAATCCGGCAGAGGTAAATGGGGTACTGGTTGAAACCTGTGTCAGTATGCAGGCCGAAGAGCTGCTTCCACTTATTCAACGTGCTTATCAACAAGAGTTGGTGACAAGTGCTGAGTATGCCAGCGCCGCCGCCGTTGAAGAGGCGTTATTAACCCCGGAAACTGCATTTGAAGCTGGCCTTGAGCAGTTTATGCATACCAAAGAACTGGATGAGATCCGGCAGGCACTGGAAACGAAGTTTCAGCGACGCCAGGGGAGCGGATTACGTACCATGGCGGAGCTCGATGGCTTGCTCTATGCGCTGGCACTGAGCCCAACGCCAGTCGCCCGGTCGTTATGGCTGGCCCTGTTGCAGGACGAAACGCTGGCAGATATCAGCGAGGACATCTGCGAAGAGAGCGTTGATCAGCTGACCACCTACTACTCGGAAGTAAAAGACTCGCTGCTAGCCGGCGAAGCTGCCCCTTATTATGAATCCGTGGCGGTCGAGAACCTCAACAGTTTAGTGCCGTGGGCGGGTGGTTTCCTGTCTGGCTTTAGCTTGTGGACGGAAAGTGACCGCCTGAGCACGGAAAAGGCGGATGCGACTCAGGAACTGCTTGAGTTCCTGCATGCCATTGTCGCCGACAAGCCTCTGCCGGAGCAGTACCAGGCGCTGGCGCACAGTGACTACCATATGATTATGCAGCTAATGTTGCAGCGCGCCTTCGAGGAAACTCAGCAGAGCAGTGACGAGCTGACCCTGGATGACGATTCGTTGCAGGACTTTTTTGAGGGGTTTGACCGTTGACCTATTCAGAGTTAGAACTTGCCTACATGCTGGTGTCAGCGAAAGGCTCGGGGCTGGATGTGAATGCATTTATAGAACGTGCCAATGGCGCTATTCACATCGATAATATTGAGCTCAATGATGGCGACGAGATCCCTGCGGATCTGGATGATGCGACTAAGTACGTACGCGTGCCGGCACAGGATGACTTGCTCAATGAATTTGAGCTGATGGGCTTGCTGGTTGAACGTCAACTGAGTGAGCAGGAGCAGGCTGAATTCGCTCAGACTACGCAGGACTGTACAGCGCAAGCGGCGGTCCGGGCTGGTATTCACTACCTGAATTCAATTGGCAAACTGGCTGCCTGGCGACAGCTAGTGACGACAGCGCAGGAACGCGCATTGCGCAACTGGGCGGAGAAAGAAGGGCTTGGTTTGTAGGCTCGGCAAAATCCAGATACAAAAAAACCGGCGAGTAGCCGGTTTTTTGATCTGCGCGTGGCGCGATTCACTTAAACAACACGAATTAAGCTAATGCTTTAATTTGTGTGTTCAGGCGGCTCTTATGGCGAGACGCTTTGTTTTTGTGAATCAGGCCTTTGCTCGCGTAACGATCAAGGATTGGCGTCAATTCTGCGTATGCGTTTGATGCTTTTTCCTGGTCGCCAGCAGCGATAGCTGCGTTAACTTTTTTCATGTACGTGCGCATCATTGAACGACGGCTCGCGTTGTGCTGACGACGTTTCTCGGATTGTACCGCACGTTTCTTAGCAGACTTGATGTTAGCCAAGGTAAACTCCTAAATTCTGTAAGCTGTGTCTGACATTGCTGTCTTAACGTTTAAGGCCGCGGACTATACCCGAATTCGGACCTAAAAGTCAATCCATTGTGAATGACATTGATAAAATTTGTGCGCGTATTCTACCGACCTGCTGGCCTGAGGGCAACAGTTATTTGGTTAGTATCTGAACGTGGCTTTTGCGTTTTAGGGTCTATGCCTGCGTTTTGCTATCCCGTACTATAGCCTGTATTCGGATTAACAGCGCAGGACGTTGCCTTGAGCACAACTGAACCCTCACCGTCGACCCCGTCTGAACCTCAGGGGCAGGTGGATACTCCAAAGCAGTCACCCCGTCTGGTTCGTTCCGGGCTGGTGGTCAGCGCGATGACCCTTATTTCACGGGTCCTCGGCTTGGTACGGGATATTGTGATTGCCGCTCTGATAGGGGCTGGTCAGGCGGCGGACGTATTTTTCTTTGCCAATAAAATTCCCAATTTTTTGCGCCGTCTGTTCGCCGAAGGCGCCTTCGCACAGGCGTTTGTACCGGTATTAACGGAATATCACCGCGGAAGGTCGCTGGATGAAACGCGGCTGCTGATCGCCCGGGTCGCAGGCACCCTGGGCACCATTATTACTGTGGTGACCATACTGGCGGTGATCGGCTCGCCAGTGGTGGCTGCGATGTTTGGCTTCGGCTGGTTTCTTGATTACTGGCAGGGCGGGCCGCACGCTGAAAAGTTTGAGCTTGCCAGCCTGTTGTTAAAAATTACCTTTCCTTATTTGTGGTTTATTACTTTCACCGCGTTAGCCGGTGCGATTCTGAATACCATAGGTAAGTTTGCGGTGGCGGCCTTTACCCCGGTTTTTCTCAACGTGGCTATTATTGCCGCGGCCTGGTGGCTGGCTCCGAACCTGGCACAGCCGGAGATTGGGTTAGCCATTGGCGTCTTTGCTGGTGGTCTGGTGCAGTTTTTGTTTCAACTGCCGTTCTTAAAGCGCGCCGGTTTTCTGGTCCGCCCACGCTGGGGCTGGAACGACCCTGGGGTCAAACGTATCCGGCTGTTGATGCTACCCGCAATTTTTGGGGTGTCAGTCAGTCAGATAAACTTACTCTTTGATACTCTGATTGCCTCCTTCCTGATGACCGGCTCGATCAGCTGGCTCTATTATGCCGACCGTTTACTTGAGTTCCCGCTCGGGCTGTTCGGCATCGCCATCGCCACGGTTATTTTACCGGCACTATCAGCGCGGCACGTAGACCAGTCACTGGCGCATTTTCGCGAAACTCTGGACTGGGGAGTGCGCGCGGTCAGTATGCTGGGTTTACCGGCGATGGCAGGACTCATTGTGCTGGCTCAACCGATGCTGATGGTGCTTTTTATGCGCGGTGAATTTAGCGTCGATGATTCGCGGATGGCATCCTATAGTCTGATGGCATACGGTGCAGGTTTGCTGAGCTTTATGCTGGTTAAAGTACTGGCAACCGGGTTCTTTTCGCGCCAGGACACCAAACGGCCGGTGAAGTACGGCATTATCGCGATGGCAGCGAACATGGTATTCAACGTGATTTTTGCGATTCCTTTTGGTTATGTTGGCTTGGCCATCGCCACTGCGTTGTCTGGAACCGTAAATGCCTTGTTGCTGGCGGGCGTGTTGTACCGCGAAGGAGTGCTGGCGTTACCAAGGGCCACCTTAGTGTTTTTTGCCCGAATTATCGCTGCGACACTGGCCATGGTGGCCGTGATCCTAATCTTGTCGCCGCCAATCACAAGCTGGCTGGAGCAGGGTAATCTGCTCCGCAGCCTCTGGCTTGGGGGCCTGATCGGCGCTGGTGGCCTGGTCTACGGCGCCAGCTTCCTGCTCCTCGGCGGCCGCCTGCGCCACCTGCGCACGCCTCACTAAGCATTCAATAAACGAGTTGAATTGTGGGTGAAACCTAGGCGGGGTTTGGGGTATAATCGAGCGCTTATGGAACTTATTCGCGGTTTACACACAATTACTCCGTCCCATCGCCACTGTGTTCTCACCATTGGTAATTTTGACGGCGTTCACCTCGGGCATCAGGCGGTGCTGCAGCGGGTGCGAGCCCGTGCGGCTGAATTACAGCTACCGGCGGTAGTGATGACCTTTGAGCCGCAGCCGCTTGAATTCTTTCGCCCGGAAATTGCTCCGGCACGGCTGACCACCTGGCGCGAGAAGTATCAGTTACTGAAAAGTCAGGGTATCCAGCGCATGCTGTGTACTCCGTTCAATCAAAAATTTGCCAGCCAGGCTGCAGAAACCTTTGTAAAAACCACGCTGGTCGATAAACTCGGCGTTAAGCTGGTTGTGGTGGGTGATGATTTTCGTTTTGGTAAAGACCGCGCTGGTGATTTCGCGCTGTTGCAAGCAATGGGTGAGCAGTATAACTTTGCGGTGGTTGACACCCAAAGCTATCGCCATGATACCCAACGTGTTTCCTCGACGTTAATCCGAGAAGCACTGGAGCAGGGCCATTTTGCCGATGCCGAGGAGATGCTTGGCCGACCTTTTACTCTGCGCGGCAAAGTAAGCCATGGCGCAAAGAAAGGGCGAACCATTGGTTTTCCGACCGCGAATGTTCCACTGAAGCGATTGCGTTCACCCTTGCAGGGGGTGTTTGTGGTTCAGGTCGAAGTAGCAGGCAAACGCTACAACGGGGTTGCCAATATTGGCCGGCGGCCTACGGTCAATGGCCAGGGTGTCCAGCTTGAGGCGCACCTGTTTAACTTCGCCGGCGACCTGTATGGTGAAGAGATGGTCGTCACCCCTTTGCACAAAATTCGCGACGAAGTGAAGTTTGCTTCGTTGGAAGAGCTAAAACAACAAATTCACCTGGATGTAATGCAGGCTCAGGCCTACGCAAACCGCTAGGTCAGTCATGAATTCAAGATTCAAGCGCGGGGCTTGAATCTTGAATTCGGGTAATAATTCATAAAGCGACGGAAATTAGAAAGGCATGAGCGACTATAAGCACACGTTAAACTTACCTGAAACGCCGTTTCCTATGCGCGGCAACCTGGCGCAACGCGAACCGAAAATGCTTGAGCAATGGTACGCCGCCGATCTGTATGGCGAGATCCGCAATGCGCGTGCAGGTCGCGACAAGTTTATTCTGCACGACGGCCCTCCGTACGCTAACGGTCAGATCCACATTGGCCATGCGGTCAATAAAATCCTTAAAGATGTAGTGGTGAAGTCGAAGACCTTAAGTGGTTTTGACGCCCCTTACGTTCCAGGCTGGGACTGCCATGGTTTACCGATTGAACTGGTGGTTGAGAAAAAGCATGGCAAGCCGGGCGTTAAATTAACCGATGCAGAGTTCCGTGAAAAATGCCGTGAATTTGCCCTCAGCCAGATCCAGGGGCAGCGTGAAGACTTTAAACGTCTGGGTGTTCTTGGTCAGTGGGACCAGCCCTATATGACGATGGCTTTCGAACAGGAAGCCAATACTGTTCGCGCGCTGGGTAAAGTGATCGAGCGTGGCCATCTGCAACAAGGCTTTAAGCCGGTGCACTGGTGTACCGATTGTGGTTCGGCGCTGGCGGAAGCTGAGGTTGAGTATAAAGACAAAACGTCTCCGGCGATTGACGTTAAATACCCGGCCCAGAACGAAGCTGAACTGGTGGCGGCTTTTGAACACCCGGAAGGGCACGAAGGCAGCGGCCCGGTTAGCGTGGTCATCTGGACCACGACCCCGTGGACAATTCCGGCCTCGCAGGCGATCACCTTAGCCGGTGATCTGGAGTATGCCCTGGTCCAGGTTGAAGCAGGGAATGGTGATAAACCAGTCGAACGTCTGATCATGGCGTCTGATCTGGTAACCGATGCGATGGCTCGGTATGGTATCGATAAATATCATAAGCTTGGCTTCTGCAAGGGCGCGGCGCTGGAAAAAATGACAGTGAATCACCCGCTGTTTGAGCGTGATATTCTGCTGATTCTGGGCGACCACGTTACCACCGAATCAGGAACCGGTTGTGTACATACAGCCCCCGGGCACGGTGTTGATGACTACCTGGTTGGTAAGCAGTACGGCCTTGAGGTGTATAATCCGGTTAATGACCGTGGTGTGTATAAAGATGACACCCCGATGTTTGCCGGTCAGCACGTATTTAAAGCCAACGATGTCATTACCGAAGCAATTAAAGATGCAGGCAACCTGGCGCACCACGAAGCCTATCCGCACAGCTACCCGCATTGCTGGCGGCATAAAACTCCAATTATTTTCCGTGCTACACCGCAATGGTTTATCAGCATGGAAAAAGAAAACTTGCGCCGCGATGCGCTGGAACAGATCAAAGAGGTTCGCTGGGTCCCTGAGTGGGGCGAAAACCGCATCGCCAGCATGGTAGAAGGGCGTCCTGACTGGTGTATTTCGCGTCAGCGCACCTGGGGCACGCCGCTTACTTTATTTGTTCATCGCGAAACCGACGAACTGCATCCGCGCACGCTTGAGTTGCTGGAACAGGTCGCAGGTAAAATTGAACAGGCCGGTATTCAGGCGTGGTTTGATTTGGATACCGCAGAACTCCTGGGCGATGAAGCAGAACAGTATCGCAAACTGACCGACACCATGGATGTCTGGTTTGATTCCGGGGTCACTCATTATTGTGTGCTTGATCAGCAGGAACAGCTGGCTTGGCCGGCGGATCTGTATCTGGAAGGCTCGGATCAACACCGCGGCTGGTTCCAGTCCTCGCTGATGACTGGCGTTGCGACCAAAGGGAAGGCCCCGTACCGCCATGTACTGACCCACGGGTTTACCGTTGATCAGGATGGACGCAAGATGTCCAAGTCGCTTGGCAACGTGGTTTCACCGCAGGAAGTAATGAACAAACTGGGTGGTGACATTCTGCGTTTGTGGGTTGCTTCAACGGACTATACCGCTGAAATGACAGTGTCAGACGAAATCCTTAAACGCTCAGCCGATGCCTATCGCCGTATTCGTAACACCGCGCGTTTTCTGCTTTCTAACCTGAATGGCTTCGTCCCGGCAGAGCATGCGGTAGCGACTGAAGATATGGTTGAGCTGGATCGCTGGATTGTCGGCCGGGCGCGGACACTGCAAAGTGAAATTATCGATGCCTACGACAACTATCAGTTCCTTAGTGTGACCCAAAAACTGATGCACTTCTGCTCGATTGAACTTGGTAGTTTCTATCTGGATATTATTAAAGACCGCCAGTACACGGCGAAACAAGACAGTGTTGCACAACGCTCGTGCCAGACCGCGCTGTGGCATATTGTCGAAGCGCTGGTGCGCTGGATGGCGCCTATTACCAGTTTTACCGCACAGGAAATCTGGGAACTGATGCCTGAAGTTGAGGAGCGTCAGACTTATGTGTTTACGGCGGAGTGGTATCAGGCATGGCCACAGCTGGATGTTGAGAGTCAGCTGAGTGACAGCGATTGGCAACAACTGTTGGTGGTGCGCGGTGAAGTCAACCGGGCACTTGAGCAGGCACGCCGTGACGACCGTATTGGTGGCTCGCTGCAAGCCAACGTTATGCTCTATGTCAGTGACGAGCTGGAAGCGCTGTTGGCTAAACTTAAAGACGAGCTACGTTTTGTGTTGCTGACGTCGCACGCTGACACAGCGCCGTTGAGTCAGATCCCAGATGATGCCATTGCCACCGACGTTGAGGGGCTTAAAGTGGTGGTCCTGAAATCACCGCATACCAAATGTGCTCGCTGCTGGCATCACCGTGAAGAGGTTGGCACTATCAAAGAGCATCCTGAGCTATGTCAGCGCTGTGTCACCAACGTGGATGGCGACGGTGAGCAACGGAGTTTCGCCTGATGAAAACACAACGGCCAGCGCGTTGGCAGGACAGTGGCTGGCGCCTGATGTGGGTGCCATTGCTGATTATTGTTCTTGATCAGCTTACCAAGCAGGCAATTCTGGCGACCTTGAGTCTGTATGAACGAATCAACGTGCTGCCGTTTTTTGACATTGTGCATGCACAAAATTACGGTGCCGCATTTAGCTTTTTAAGTGATGCCGGTGGCTGGCAGCGTTGGTTTTTTACCCTGCTGGCGGTGGTTATATCGGCGGTGTTGGCTTTCTGGATGCGTCGTCAGTCGCGTCAGGAATGGCGTTTAAACTGGGCATTCGCGCTGGTTATTGGTGGCGCGCTGGGTAACGTTCTGGATCGGTTGCAGCATGGGTACGTGGTAGATTTTCTAGATCTCTATATTCGTCTGGGCGACAGTAGCCATCACTGGCCTGCATTTAACGTAGCTGACAGCGCGATTGTCATTGGCGCTGCCCTGATGATTTGGGACGGCTTTCGAAATCGATAATCGCAAACGTGAATTCAATGATCAAGCGCGGGGCTTGATCATTGAATTGGTCCCCATAGAGCGGGCCGATTCAACATTCAAGCCCCGCGCTCGATGGTTGAAAACGAAGAGGTAGATATGAGTGAGTTAGCGGTCATCGGTGAGAATAGCCGGGTAGTGATGCATTTTTCGATTAAGCTGGAAGACGGCAGTGCGGCGGATAGTTCGAAAGTGCACGGAAAGCCCGCGCGCTTCCGGGTCGGCGACGGAAACCTGACCCCCAATTTTGAGAAACACCTGTTGGGGTTAAAAGCTGGTGACGAGCGCGAATTCACTTTAGAACCTGAAGAAGCCTTCGGCGTGCCGATCGATGAGAACATTTACCATCTTGATAAGTCTAAGTTCAGTGATGATGCGCCGGCGGAAGTGGGCTCTATTATTGCCTTTAACCAGCCTGACGGGCGAGAAGTCCCCGGCATAGTGCGTAACGTCGAAGGTAATACCGTGACCATCGATTTTAACCATCCACTGGCCGGTCAGCGTATTATCTTTGCGGTTGAAATTTTGAGTGTGGAGGACGCATGAACGTAATCCTGGCTAACCCGCGCGGCTTTTGTGCCGGTGTTGACCGTGCGATCACCATTGTCGAGCAGGCGTTGGCGATGTTCTCGCCGCCTATTTATGTGCGCCATGAAGTGGTCCACAACAAATATGTGGTGGATGGATTGCGGGACCGTGGAGCAGTGTTTGTTGAAGAGCTGGATCAGGTGCCAGACGATAGTATCGTTATCTTTTCTGCGCACGGGGTTTCAAAAGCTGTCCGTCAGGCGGCTCAGAACCGGGGTTTGAAAGTCTTTGATGCAACCTGCCCGCTGGTCACCAAAGTGCATATGGAAGTCACCCGCGCCAGTCGCAGAGGTCATGAGTGTGTGCTGATTGGGCACGCCGGACACCCCGAAGTAGAAGGGACCATGGGCCAGTATCTTAACGACGAAGGCGGTATTTACCTGGTTGAATCGGTCGCCGACGTTGCCGAACTTGACGTCAAGGACCCGGAAAATCTGCACTACATGAGCCAGACTACACTGTCGGTGGATGATACTGCAGATGTGATTGATGCCTTGCGCGCTCGTTTTCCATCGATTAACGGGCCACGTAAAGACGACATCTGCTATGCCACCCAGAATCGGCAGGACGCGGTTCGCGAGATGGCTGACGAAGTGGATGTGATGCTGGTGGTCGGTGCGCGCAACAGTTCCAACTCGAATCGTTTGCGCGAACTGGCTGAGAAAATGGGCACCCCGGCGTATCTGATTGATGACGAAAATAGCATGCAGCAAGACTGGTTTACCAATGTGCGCAATGTGGGTGTCACCGCAGGCGCATCTGCACCGGATATTCTGGTTCATAACGTGGTGAAACGTTTGCAGCTGTGGGGTGGTGGAGAAGTCGAGGAACGCAGCGGTCGCGAAGAGAATGTGACCTTCTCAATTCCACCCGAATTAAGGGTTACCCAGGTTTCCTGATTTCAGTATGTATTTAAAAAAGCCCGCCTGGTGTTGCGTCCACGGCGGGCTTTTTTGTGCGTGATTGCGCAACTGACAGGCAAATGGACAGCCTGGGTTCATACTCTCGGTATGGCACGCGGGGGAATGACTATGGATATGCGCAGCAAACAACGTGGATTCAGCTTACTCGAACTGATGCTGGTGGTTTCGTTGATCAGTCTTTTGGGGGCGGTGACGGTTCCGCAGATACAGCAAAGCTTTAATATCCTGATGCTGCGACGACTGCATGGAATTCTGCTCATGCAGATAAGTGAAACCCGCGAGCAGGCCATTGCGCAGCAACGCACCAGTCATATTCACTTTGAAAATGACCAATGGTGTGCCTGGTTTGAGGGTGATAACAAAAGCGACTGTGCATTGGCAAAAGGAACACTGCGCCAGGGATTTAATTTCAGAGCGAGCAAACACAACCCGCGCATCTTTAGTTTTAGCGCAGGACGCGGATTTAGCAGCGTAAACGGGGGCACGCTGAGACTTCGTGCGGGCAGGCAGGATCAGGAAATATCGATAGTAGTAAGTGCGCTGGGCCGGATACGAGGTTGCTCGTCGCCGGCCATGAGCGGAATACCCGCCTGTGTTTAAGCAGCGCAGACAGCAACGGGGAGCGAGTTTACTCGAACTCAGCCTGGTGATGCTGATTAGCGCCGTCTTTATGTTGGTCTGGGTGCCGGTGTTCAGCCGACCCCTGATCGAACTCGACCAGCGACTCACCCATGCCCGACGGGTTCAGCATTTTTATCAGTTGGCCGGATGGCTGGATGGCGAGTTGCGACGCACCGTTGATGCAGGACAAATAAACTGGCAATGGAGTGCTGCCACACAGTGCCTTCTTCTGGGGGATGAGCTTGGCCTTCGTTTACGTGACGGGCATCTGCAATGGCGGGGTGGAGACAGAAGTTGCAGCGATGGCTACTGGTCCAATTTAAATGAATCCGCTCATGCTTATATTGAGTCCTTTGTTTTTACGCTGAATACCGCGGAGCCAACTCCCCAGGCATTTGTATCAGTCGCGGGTCGGGTCGGTGATGACTTACTTAACTGGCAGGTGCGAATAGATGGTCAGCTATCGGTTTCCTACTGAGCGCGGTGTTGCACTCCTACTGTTTGTGCTCGCGCTATTGAGTTTTTCGTTGGCTGCTCTGGCGTTGAGCAGTCAGCAAATGATGGGGCAGTTTATGCACCTTCATCTGCAGCAGGCTGGGATCGCGCGTCAGCACGAGGTTGAAGCCTTATTCAATCAGTTTGCACAGCAGCTAAATGAGGGGCAGGGCGGTTCGTCGCTTGGCAGTTTTGAAACTGACAGTTATAAAAATAATGAACTGGACGGGACGGTTATGCCTGGCGAGTGTCCCCACCCTTACCCAACCACAACCCAATGTTGGTCCGTTCGGGTAACGGACCGACGGAATAACGTAGCACGTGAGCGCTTACTATTGAGGCCGGCGCAGAGCTGCAGCCAACCCTACTGGTATGCGAGTGCTTCAAGTCTGGCGCTGGACAGTACTATCCCGCCGCCGAATGAGGAGTTACCTGATGATCCTGTATTTCCCCGGACGCGCCCAGGCCTGCGCTAGAGCAGAGAACGGCACCAGCCTAATCGAGGTGCTCATTGCAAGCAGTATCGCAGGCGTCGGAACTTTGGCAGTTTTTACATTATTTTTGCATTGGTACCCACAGCTGGATGATCTGACCGATCGCTATCAGACGCTCAATCAACGTCAGTTAGATCAACCTTTGCCTTATTACACAAGGCGCGTAGAGCTATTTCAATGTGAAAAGGACGTCCCTGATCAAGCTGGCCTGATAATTGAATAGTAGTTAGATAGGATGGGGGACGTTGACACTTTCTTGACACTTCCTGAAGTTTCAACTTGTTGACTGAGCTGCTCAGTCATGCAGTTTTGAGGTTGCTAATCGAATGCAGCAGTTTGGTGCGCTGAAAAGCTTTTATCAGAATAATTCACAGCACGTTAAAGGAATAGGCACACCGCTCTTTGTCCTCGCCGTTCTGGCGATGGTCATTTTGCCAATGCACCCTTTTCTGCTGGATACTCTGTTTTCGTTCAATATCACATTGTCGATGATCGTACTGCTGGTCGCAGTTTACACCAAGCGCCCGCTCGACTTTGCTATGTTTCCAACGATTCTGCTGATTGCAACGCTGTTGCGACTGGCATTGAACATCGCCTCGACCCGGGTCGTGCTGCTCAATGGTCATGAAGGCGCGGATGCCGCCGGT
This sequence comes from Aliidiomarina soli, assembly GCF_003986975.1. Taxonomy (GTDB): domain Bacteria; phylum Pseudomonadota; class Gammaproteobacteria; order Enterobacterales; family Alteromonadaceae; genus Aliidiomarina; species Aliidiomarina soli. The sequence goes on from NZ_PIPO01000006.1 coordinate 67,554, forward strand.
AACGTGATTGAAGCCTTTGGTAGCGTGGTAATTGGTGGTAACTACACGGTTGGTTTAGTGGTCTTCGCGATCCTTATCATCATCAACTTTGTTGTTATTACTAAGGGTGCCGGGCGTATTTCCGAAGTGACCGCTCGCTTTACCCTGGATGCAATGCCCGGTAAACAGATGGCGATCGACGCCGATCTTAACTCGGGGTTAATCACCCAGGAAGACGCCAAGCAGCGCCGTCAGGATGTCACCCGCGAGGCCGATTTCTACGGTTCGATGGACGGTGCCAGTAAATTTGTTAAAGGTGATGCGGTTGCCGGTATTTTGATCCTGATGATCAACCTGATCGGCGGCTTTATCATTGGTATGGCACAGCATGGTTTAAGTTTCGGCGATGCGGTAGAAGTCTACACCCTGTTAAGTATCGGTGATGGCCTGGTGGCTCAGATACCAGCGTTGTTGCTGTCCGTGGCCACGGCGATCGTAATCACCCGGGAAAATGATTCCAAAGATATGAGCGAGCAGGTGAGCCTGCAGCTTATTTCAAACCCGCGGATCCTGATTATTTCTGCTGGCATTCTCTTTGTTATGGGCGTGGTGCCTGGAATGCCGCATATCGCGTTCTTAAGCATGGCATTAATCCTCGCTGCGATGGCCTATTTCCGTATTCGTACGGTGAAAGAAGAAGCATCTGGCGAGCTGGTCGCTCAACAGAAACAGATCAGCGACGCGACTCCACACGAACAGAAGGAAATTGGCTGGGACGACGTGCATCAGGTTGACACCATTGGTCTGGAAGTGGGTTATCGACTGATCCCTATGGTCGACAAAAGCCAGGGTGGTGAGCTTTTAGCGCGGATTAAAGGGGTGCGTAAAAAGCTCTCGCAGGAACTCGGTTTTCTGGTGCCAGCAGTGCATATTCGCGACAACCTCGATCTGGGTCCGAACCAATACCGGATTACTTTAATGGGGGTCACTTTTGGTGAAGCTGAGATCCGCCCTGAATGGGAAATGGCAATCAACCCAGGCCAGGTCTTTGGTGAAGTAAAAGGTGAGAAGACTATTGACCCGGCGTTTGGTCTGGAAGCGATTTGGATCCGACGGGAAGATCGTGAGCACGCGCAGACACTGGGCTACACCGTAGTCGATTCGGCAACCGTGATTGCAACCCATTTGAGCCAGATCCTGACCAATAACGCATCGCAGTTGCTTGGCCATGAAGAAGGGCAACAGCTGCTGGATATGCTGGGTAAACAGACACCGAAGCTGTCTGAAGCCCTGGTGCCGGATACGCTGAACCTGGCTGCGGTGGTTAAAGTGCTGCAGAACCTGTTAAGCGAGGGGGTCCCGGTACGGGATTTCCGAACCATTGCTCAGACCATGGTTGAGTACGGTGCCAAGAGTCAGGATACCGATGTATTGACCGCGGCGGTGCGCATAGCGCTACGTCGCTTGATTGTGCAGGAAGCGGCTGGTGGTATTGAAGAACTGCCTGTCATTACCCTGGCGCCTGAGCTGGAACAGATGTTGCATCAGTCCATGCAGGCCGCCGGCAACGAAGGTGCCGGTATCGAGCCGGGGATGGCAGAGAAGATTCAGCAGTCATTGCAAGAGGCGCATCAGCGTCAGGAAATGAACGGCCAGCCGTCGGTGTTATTAACATCCGGCGTGTTGCGAAACACGTTGTCGCGTTTTGTGCGCAACACCATCCCGGGCATGCATGTGTTGTCGTACCAGGAAGTCCCGGACGACAAGCAAATTCGCATCATGAGCTCGATCGGCCAGTAGTGGATTGGGGGTAGTTAAGTGAAGATTAAACGTTTTTTTGGCAAGGATATGCGTTCAGCGCTGGCAGAGGTGAAAGAAACCTTAGGGCCGGATGCTGTCATCATGTCGAACAAACGCGTCAATGGTGGCGTTGAAATTATGGCGGCCTTTGACCAGGAACCTGATCCCAAGGGCAAAAACGGCAACGCGACAAAAGGCAAAGCGATCAGAGGCGGCGAGGAAAAGAAAGAGGCGATTGCCAATTCACTCGAAGCATTGCTGGCGCGGCAGGAAGAAGGCACGAAGGCGGCTGGCGGAGAAACGAATGACGAGGCGCAGCGTGCCGAGCCGTCAGCAGCAAATGGTCAGCAGCGCACCAATGGAAGCAGTTCAGGCAAACATGCTGAGGCCTCGACAGATTTCAAAATGAGGCCGTTGGAAGACCACGATGCCACCATTAGTGCGATGAAATCGGACATGTCGGCAATCCGGCAAATGCTTGAACAGCAGGTCTCTGGCCTGATGTGGCAGGAAATTGAGCGCAACGAACCAACCCGCGCCATGCTGATCAAAAAGCTGATGCGACTTGGGTTTACGGAACAGGTTGCAGACCAGATTAGCTGTTTTATTCCTGAGGGACTGAATGATGAGCAAGCCTGGGAGCAAACGCTGGATCTGATTGAAGGACAGATAGGCACCACCAAAAATGACATTTTAAGTCAGGGTGGTGTGGTTGCCCTGGTAGGCCCTACAGGGGTCGGCAAAACAACCACCATTGCCAAGCTGGCGGCACGCTATGCGCAGATGCACAGTCCCGACGACGTGGCGCTGGTTACCACGGATACCTTCCGTATAGCAGCCAGTGAGCAGCTACAGACGTACGCGCGGATCATTGGTTGCCCGATTAAAGTAGCCAAAGATGCAGAAGAATTAAATGCGGTTTTGTTGCAGTTCCGGCAACGCAAGTTAGTGCTGATTGATACCGCCGGCATGGGCCAGCGAGACTTGCGCCTGAGTGAGCAGCTGGCGACATTGATGGACAATACGCGGCTTAAAATCCGGCCTTACCTGGTGCTGTCATCGACTGCGCAGGCCCCGGTACAAAACGAGATTGTGCGCCAGTTCAAGAAGATCCCGCTATGCGGATGTATCTTTACCAAGCTTGATGAATCACTGAGCCTGGGCGAGGTACTTAGTACAGCGATTAACAACGGCTTACCAATTAGCTACCTGACCGATGGTCAACAAGTGCCTGAGGATATTCACATTGCAGACGCGAAAACGCTGGTGCGTAAGGCTGCAGAGAATATGACCACTAACGCCGAAGCAGCGCCTTTTGTCCCCCAGGCCAACGCGTCGCAGCAGCTATAAGAGAAGAATGTGATGGATCAAGCAAGCGGTTTACGCAAAATGATGAAACAGAGCATGGTCAAAGTGATTGCTGTGACAGGTGGCAAGGGCGGTGTGGGTAAAACCAATGTGTCACTGAATATGGCGGTAGCGATGGCTGAACAGGGTCAGCGCGTGCTGGTGCTGGATGCCGACTTAGGCCTTGCGAATGTGGACGTCATGCTTGGCCTGCGGGTGCGGAAAAATATTTCTCACGTACTCGCCGGTGAATGTGACCTGGAAGATATTCTGGTCGAGGGCCCTGCTGGAATTAAAATTGTGCCGGCAACCTCGGGGTCGCGAAACATGGTGGAACTGTCTGCCGCTGAACATGCCGGGCTGATCCGCGCATTCAGCACCTTGCAGGATGACTTCGATGTATTGATTGTGGATACTGCAGCGGGTATCTCAGAGATGGTTCTCAGCTTTTCCCGCGCTGCGCAGGATGTGGTACTGGTGGTTTGTGACGAGCCGACCTCCATTACCGATGCCTATGCGCTGGTCAAGGTTCTTAGCCGCGAGCACAATGTATTCCGCTTTAAGGTGATTGCAAATATGGTTCGCACCATGCGCGAAGGGCAGGTGCTGTTTAACAAACTGACCAAGGTGACTGATCGTTTTCTTGATGTAGCGTTGGAGCTGGCGGCCATTGTGCCGTACGATGAGAATCTGCGTAAATGTGTACGCCGCCAACAGTTAATCGTCCAGGCCGCGCCGAAGTCACCGTCTTCATTAGCATTTAAAGCGCTGGCACACCGAGCCGCGCGATGGCCGGTGCAGGCTCAGGCGAGCGGCCATTTAGAATTTTTCATTGAACAACTGGTTCAGAAACCCAGCATGTACAAAGGGGTGGCCAATGAATAAAGCGACAGGCTACGCTACAACCGTCGATAACCGCACACAAATCGTTGAGCAGCATAGCAATCTGGTGAAGCGCATTGCTCACCATATGGTGGCGCGGTTACCAGCCAGCGTGCAAGTAGATGACTTGATCCAGGCCGGCATGATAGGGCTGTTGGAAGCGGCGGGTAATTTCGATCACGGCAAAGGCGCTAGTTTTGAAACCTTTGCTGGTATCCGTATACGCGGTGCCATGCTGGATGAAATTCGGCGTGGCGACTGGGCCCCGCGCTCGGTTCACCGCAACGGACGTCTGATTGCCGATGCGATCCGCGACGTAGAGTCTGAAACCGGCCGCGACGCGCGCGATGTAGATGTGGCGAAAAGGCTGGATATGGGGCTCGAAGAGTACCATTCAATTTTGAATGATGTCCGCTCTGGTCGTATGATTGGCATCGAAGATCTGGGGGTCACCGACGACGTGCTGTTGTCAGATAAACAGGACGCTTCGTTTGACGGACCTTTCAATGATATTGAGCAAGACGCATTCCAAAATGCGCTGTCCTCGACAATTCGGACTTTGCCTGAACGCGAAGCACTGGTATTGTCACTGTATTATGACGAAGAACTGAACCTAAAAGAAATTGGTGAAGTACTGAGTGTCAGTGAGTCCCGGGTCAGCCAGATCCATAGTCAGGCAATGATGCGGCTGAAGTCACGGATGCAGGATTGGACGTCGTAAGGCTGCCACGCAACCTTGCAAACGATTCAAATAAAGGTGCGGGTGTGTCATGATGACGTATCCGAAAAATAACATTAATTACAAATGCCTCAGTGGAGGGTACTTTGGATAAAGGTATGAAGATCTTGGTCGTGGACGATTTCTCCACGATGCGTCGCATTATAAAAAACCTGTTGCGTGACCTTGGGTTCACCAACATTGAAGAGGCTGACGACGGTACCACCGCGTTGCCGATGCTTCAGTCCGGTGACTTCGATTTCGTGGTGACTGACTGGAACATGCCGGGCATGCAGGGTATTGATCTGTTACGCGCGATTCGCGCCGATGACGGATTGAAAGAAATCCCGGTGCTGATGGTAACGGCAGAAGCTAAACGTGAACAAATCATTGAGGCAGCTCAAGCCGGCGTCAATGGATATATAGTAAAACCTTTTACTGCAGCGACACTGAAAGAAAAGCTGGATAAAGTTTTCGAGCGGTTGGGTTAAGCGGCGATGGGGGATACAACGCAGGCTCAAACTCCAGCAATCACACTCGAACAGGCGCAGGAGCTGGTCACTTTACTTGAAAGTGGTCAGCAAGCGCAGGCCGACCAGATGTTCATGCGCTTGAAAGACAAGTCAAGTGAAGGACTTTTCAATTCGGTTGGTAAGCTGACGCGTCAATTGCATGACTCCTTGTCAGACTTTCAACTTGATCCACGTATCGAACAGATGACTGCTGATGATCTTCCTGATGCTAAGAACCGTTTACATTACGTGATGCAGCGCACTGAAGATGCTGCAAACCGAACTATGGATGCGGTCGAAGCCAGTTTACCGTTAGCGGATAAGCTGGCCACGGAGACAGCATCGATTGAACCGGCCTGGGATAAACTGATGGGCCGTGATATCGAGCTAAGCGAATTTAAAGCTCTCTGTCATCAGGTCGATAAGTTTATTAAGCAAGCCAGAGGCGACTCTGCACATCTGCAAGGCCTGTTAACTGAAGTGCTAATGGCTCAGGATTTTCAGGACTTGACCGGGCAGGTTATCCGCCGGGTTATCGAGTTGGTGCATGAAGTAGAAGTCAGTCTGATAGAGCTGTTACGAGTGTTTGGCGATCAGGAACGCGCCAGAGCAGAGCGAAGCAACACAGACAATAAGAAAAAAGCTGATCCTATCGGAGCTGAAGGCCCGGTGATAAACCCTGATGAACGCCAGGATGTGGTGCAAGGGCAGGATGAAGTTGATGATTTGTTGTCCAGTTTAGGATTCTAGGAGCACCGAGCGCATGAGCTTTGATGTAGATGAAGATATTCTACAGGACTTTTTGATTGAAGCGGGGGAGATCCTTGAGCTGTTGTCCGAACAATTGGTGCAGCTTGAAAACGACCCTGAAAATCGCGATCTGCTGAATGCAATTTTCCGCGGATTCCATACTGTTAAAGGCGGTGCCGGATTTTTGTCGCTAACTGAGTTAGTTGACACCTGCCACGGTGCCGAGAATGTCTTTGATACCCTACGCAATGGTCAGCGCTCTGTTTCTGCAGAACTTATGGATGTTATTCTGCAGTCACTTGACACCATCAATGCCCAATTTGCTCAGGTCCAGGCACGTGAAGAACCGATCCCTGCGACGCCGGAATTACTGCAGACGTTAACTGCCCTGAGTCGTCCGGAAAGCGAAGATGAGGCACCAATAGCGGCGCCAGCAGCAGCTGAAAAAAGCACGAAAGTCGAAGGTGACGGCGGTGTTGACGAAATAACCGAAGACGAATTTGAATCGCTACTTGACGAACTGCACGGCAATAAAAAAGCCACTGCAGCGCCAGCACCGAAGCCGGCTGCGTCGGATGATGATATTACCGACGATGAATTTGAAGCACTGCTGGATGAAATCCACGGTGGTGGCAAAGCTCCGCAAAAGGCTCAGCAAGAAACGCCCAAGGCACCTGCTAAGCCAGCTGCATCCGGCAATGACAAGGCTAAAGGCGATGAAATCAGCGATGATGAATTCGAATCCTTGCTCGATGATTTGCACGGCAAAGGTAAGTTTGAAGCCAAACAGCCAGCACCGGCAGCAGAGCAAACCGCTGCTGCAAAAGCACCAGCGCCTGCCGCGAGCAGTGCTGGAAAAGCCCCGGCGAAGCCGACTGCACCAGCTGCCGAGACCACGGTGCGGGTGGATACCAAGCGCTTAGACGACATCATGAATATGGTCGGCGAGCTGGTATTGGTGCGTAACCGCCTGCTGAGTCTGGATAGTAAGCAGGATATTGACGATGAAGAGCTGAGCAAAACCATCGCCAACCTGGATGTAGTGACTGGTGATCTGCAAGGTGCAGTGATGAAGACCCGTATGCAGCCGGTGAAGAAAGTTTTCGGCCGCTTCCCGCGCGTGGTTCGTGACCTTGCACGTACATTGAAAAAAGAAATCAGCCTCGAACTTGAAGGCGAAGAAACGGATCTGGACAAAAACCTGGTTGAAGCACTGGCGGACCCCTTGGTGCATTTGGTTCGCAATGCGGTCGACCATGGTATTGAAACCCCTGATGTGCGGGAGAAAAACGGTAAGCCACGGGTAGGTAACGTTAAGCTTGCTGCCTCACAGGAAGGTGATCATATTCTGCTTACCATCACCGATGACGGTGCTGGTATGGATGCAGAAAAGCTCAAGAGCATAGCGATTAGCAAAGGCATCCTGGATGAAGACTCGGCCGCTCGAATGAGCGATGAAGAGGCTTACAATCTTATCTTTGCAGCCGGGTTCTCGACCAAGGTAGAGATCTCCGACGTCTCCGGCCGTGGTGTGGGCATGGATGTGGTGAAAACCAAAATAAACCAGCTCAACGGCTCGGTTAAGATTGACTCTGAATTAGGCCGCGGCACCATATTGCAGATTAAACTGCCATTGACCCTGGCCATTCTGCCAACCCTGATGGTACTGGTAGCGAAGCAAACCTTCGCGCTGCCACTGGCTCAGGTTAGCGAAATTATCGGCCTTGATCAGGAACTGATTAATACCGTCGATGGCCAGCGTACGATGATAGTGCGTGAGAAAGCGATTCCATTGTTCTACCTCGAGCACTGGTTAAGACGCGGAGCTGACCGCAAACAGCGGCCTACGGTAGGGCATGTGGTCGTAGTTCAGTTAGGCACCCAACAGGTAGGTTTTGTTGTCGATGGCCTGATTGGTCAGGAAGAAGTGGTGATCAAGCCGCTTGACCGCCTGCTACAAGGTACACCAGGCATGGCCGGTGCGACTATTACCAGCGATGGGGGTATTGCCTTGATTCTGGATACACCAAATCTGCTGAAACATTACGCAAGACGGTAAGGCAGCGCATGACGGTTCGTGTTTTAGTTGTAGACGACTCCAGCTTTTTTCGTCGCCGGGTCAGTGAAATTCTCAATGCAGATGACAATATTGAAGTCATAGGTACCGCCGCAGATGGCGCCGCAGCAGTGCGCGAAGCCAGGTCGTTGAAACCCGACGTGATTACCATGGATATCGAAATGCCGGTACTCGATGGTATTAGTGCTGTGCGTCAAATCATGGCCGAGTCACCGACCGCGATACTGATGTTCAGCTCGCTGACCCACGAAGGCGCCAAGGCGACCCTGGATGCACTTGAGGCTGGTGCGGTTGATTTCTTACCGAAAAAATTCGAAGACATAGCACGTAACCGTGATGATGCGGTTGCTGTGTTGCAGCAGCGGGTACGTGAGATTGCACGCAAACCAGGGATGCGCCGGTCAGCAAGCACGCCTGTACGACGGCCAGAAAAACCGGCGACGTCGTTGCGTGAGCGAAGCAGTACAGTCACTGTACCACCGGTCACTCGTCCTCAGCGTGCTGTTGTAAGCCCTGCCGCCAAGCCCTCAACAGGCAGTGCAGATGAGGGCTTGCCTGGAAATCAGCTGCAAGCAAACTCACGATACAAATTGTTTGCCATTGGCACCTCGACCGGGGGGCCTGTGGCGCTGCAAAAAATTCTGACCAGCATTCCAGCGAACTTCCCGTATCCGATAGTGCTCGTTCAGCATATGCCCGCCTCGTTTACTAAAGCCTTCGCGCAACGTTTAGACGGTCTGTGCAAGATTACCGTGAAAGAGGCTGAGGACGGCGATGTGTTGCGTCCTGGCACCGCGTACCTGGCGCCCGGCGGCATGCAAATGCTGGCCGATGGTCGCGCCGGTCAGGCGCGGCTGCGTATTCGTGCTGATGACAGCGAGCGGATCACCTATCGACCCAGCGTGGACTTGACCTTTGCCTCGTTGAGCAAGGTGTTCGGTGGTGACGTATTTGGCGTGATCCTGACCGGGATGGGCGCTGATGGACGCGAGGGATGCCGGATGCTGAAAGACCAAGGTGCGACTATCTGGGCACAGGATCAGGAATCCTGTGTCGTCTATGGTATGCCGCAAGCAGTGACCGCGGCCGGTATTGCTACACAAAGTTATTCACTGGACCAGATGGCCGGTAAGATTCTGCGTGAAGTCGGATATGCATAGGAGCGTCACTTGATAGTATGGGCAATAGCAAACCAGAAAGGCGGTGTGGGTAAAACCACCACCACGGTCAGTTTAGGCGGCATGCTGGCAGAAAAAGGTAAGCGAGTGCTACTTATCGACACCGACCCGCATGCGTCACTAACCTATTATTTCGATATAGACGGCGAGGATGGCAGTGCCACCCTCTATGACCTGTTCATGCACGGTAAAGAAGTGGATAAAGAACAGGTCACCAAGGTTATACAGTCGACCCGGTTTGAAAATTTATCGGTCATGCCAGCGAGTATGGCACTGGCTACTTTAGACCGTAAGCTGGGCCCGCAAAGCGGAATGGGTTTGTTATTGCGCCGCGTGCGTAAATTACTTGAAGATGATTTCGACTTTATTTTAATCGACGTCCCGCCGGTACTGGGCGTCCTTATGATCAACGCACTGGCGGCTGCAAACCGGGTTATTGTACCAGTGCAGACCGAGTTCCTGGCGCTGAAAGGCCTTGACCGAATGATGGGTACGCTGGACATGGTGCAGGATTCAAAGGGCCTGACCCACGATATCACCATAGTACCGACCATGTATGACCGACGTACCAAGGCGTCTTTGGAAGCCTATCAGGAACTGCGACGCAAGCATGGCAAGTTAGTGTGGAATGGCATGATCCCGATCGACACCAAGTTCCGTGACGCTAGTACCGCACAGACCCCGATTTCGATGTATGCAAAAGGCAGTCGGGGGGCGTTTGCGTATAAAGGGTTGTTGCAGGTCTTGCTAAGTCAGGAGGTCTCCGCATGAGCCGCGACCAAAAGTTAGCAATGCATGAATACCTTGACGCTTTGCTGTTTGATGAAAAAACGCCTGCCAGTCAGCCCGAGTCGGCCCCAGTAGCAGAGAAGAACACAGCTGAGCTCGAACGGCTGCTGGCTCAGGCCACCTTGCGTGACCAAGAACAAGAGCAGGTCCAGGCGAAAGCCCAAGCTGAACAGGCCGCAGCTGCGAAAAAGCAGGCCGAACAGCAGCGACTGCTTGAACTGGAACGTCAGCAAGAGGCCGAAATGGCAGCGCAGCTTGAGAAGCAGGCTGAGCAAACGCAGGGCGAAGCATTAATAGATGTGCCGCCGCCCCCGGTTAGCAACATGGAAAACTATAAACAGGGCGATTTTCAGGCGCTGTTTTTTAGTGTCGCCGGGCTCAAGCTGGCAGTACCACTGAAAAGTCTGGGTGGTATTCACCAGTGGAAAGAAGCGAATACAATTTTTGGCAAGCCGGACTGGTACCTTGGTATCATGACCAACCGCGACGAAAAGCTCAATGTAGTCGATACCGCGCGTTGGGTCATGCCAGAGAAATACACAGCAGAGTTGGCAGAATCAATTAATTATCAGTACCTTATTATGCTTGGCGAAAGCCAGTGGGGGCTAGCATGTGAAACCCTGGTGACGACAGAGTCGTTGTCACCAGAAGACGTTCAGTGGCGCAAAGGCGAAGGCTCTAAGCGCCCCTGGCTGGCGGGCGTGGTGCGCGAAAAAATGTGCGCCATTCTCGACGTCGATGCTATGGTAGACATGCTGGAAAAAGGTTTAAACAGTCAGGACTAAGCGCCTGACTCAATGGAGTAACGGTGAGCACTATGAGCGACAAATACGATAATCGCAGTCTTAAGAACCAGACCGCCAAAGAAGGCGACGACCAGATCCTGCAATGGGTGACCTTCCGTTTAGAAGAGGAAACCTACGGCATTAATGTAATGCAGGTCCAGGAAGTGCTTCGCTACAGCGAAATTGCGCCAGTTCCTGGAGCACCTGACTACGTGCTGGGAATCATTAATCTGCGTGGTAACGTGGTAACCGTCATCGACACCCGCACCCGTTTCGGCCTGCCAACTCACGAAGTGACCGAAAATAGCCGTGTGGTTATTATCGAAGCAGAGCAACAGGTTATTGGCATCCTTGTCGATAGCGTTGCCGAAGTAGTGTACCTGCGCACCTCAGAGATCGACAGTGCGCCAAATGTCGGCACCGAAGAAAGCGCTAAGTTTATTCAGGGCGTAAGTAATCGCGATGGCGAACTATTAATTCTGGTCGACCTCAATAAGCTACTTACTGACGAAGAGTGGGATGAGATCTCGCGTATTTAATCGCGATCCCGTAAGCACAGGACATCATGCACTTGTTATTTGCTAATTGGTTGAGTATGAGCATTGCGCTGGCCGCGTTGGCCGGCGTTATTGTTGTCGTAATAGCGCTGGTTAGACAGCGCCATGATATGGTGCGGACCGCCCAGGCGATTACCGATGCTGCCCAGGTATCGGCGAAAGCCGTTGCCGAAACAGCCGCCGAGAAAGCGGCCAAAGCCGCAGCCAGAAAAGAAACACAAACCGCTACAGAGCCCGTCATTGCAACCCAGCAAAAACTGGATGAGCAGTTTAGTGCGCTGGAGAAAACTCAGCAGGCATTAGAACAAAGCTTCGCTGAGTTACGCCAACAACAGGAAGCACTGCAAGCGCAACAAAAGTCGCTGCAGGATATGCAAAACTCACTGGAAGAACGCCAGGCTGACGTCGAAGAACAAACCCCCGAAAGCCGTTTCTACCAACGCGCCGCGAAATTGGTCGAAAAAGGCGCCAGTGTCGAAGACCTGATGAAAGACTGCGAAATCCCCCGCAACGAAGCCGAACTACTCATCTCCCTCCACCGCCGGGACTAACCCCGCACGCGGGTCCGCACGGCACAGTGACATTTGGCTGTGCGGGGGAGAAGGTGAGTGTTTCCCGGGACGCCGTAAACCCATCCCTGGGGGCTTGACGGCCGCATCCCTGCGGCCGACACCCGGCAAAGCACATCTCCTTCTCCCCCGCGCCAAATGTCACTGTGCCTTAGCGCCTAGCGGGTTTTCCCTGCAATCCTCGAATATAAAGTGCTCTAGGGTTACCTGGATGCGAGTATGAATGGGCGTGGCCAGGTTGGCGCGGAGTATCAGACGATGTGCTTTGCTGGGCGTCTCGCGCAGGGATGCGCGAGCCGAGCCCCCAGGGACGGGTTTACGGCGTCCCAGCAAACACATGTCTGATGCTCCGCAAAGCCAACTTGGCCAGGCCCATTCCTCCCCCGCACAGCCAAATGTCCCGGAGCCCTTAAGCATGAGCCCGGCGGGTCAGGCTTTGAGGTCGAGCCAGGTGGCGAAGGCGATGAGTTCGGCGATGATGACGTAGAGTTCACGCGGGATTTCGTCGCCGACGTCGAGGCGGGAGAGGAAGTTGGCGAGTTCGGGATCTTCGTGGACAAGGACGTTGTGCTCTTTGGCGAGGCGGATGATCTCGTCGGCGAGTTCGTTGAAGCCTTTGGCGATGACGGTTGGGGCGGCGCTGGGGTCATGGTTGGCAGGTCCTTTGTTGCCAGAGTAGTAGAGGCCTATGGCGCGCTTTTCTGGTTTATCTGCCATCTTAGCCTCCCACTTTTACGAGTTCGTGGGGTTGAGGGGCGAGGGTTTGTGGTACCCGGCCGACGTGGACTTCGCTGTCGAGATGCTGAATGCCGGCTGCCTTGAGTTTGCTGTCGAGGCGTTTGAGGTGTTGCTGTACGGTCTCTCGTTGTGCTTCGCTTTGGGTGTATAGGCGGAGCTGGGCACTTGGTGCCTGTTCGTCGTTTTGTTGCTGCTGGTAACGGCCTTTGGCGAGAATAGGGCCGGCATTGCTGGTTTCAAAGCGCATGCTGAACAGCCAGTAGGTTTGCTGTTGCTGGTTGTGTTGGCGCGAGCGTTTACGCAGCAGGAGTTCGAGATGTCTGGGGTGTTGCTGTAACTGGTAGGGTAGCACCAGGTAGTAGTCGGGTTGTTGGTTTGCGCTGCTGTCGGCAAGCAGAACCTGACTGAGGCGTATGTCATTGAGGCTGCCCTGCAGTTGATTGCTTAAGCCACTATTGGTTAGCAGGTTTAGGAGCGGGCTTTGGACTGGGGTAGCGCCTGCTTGGGCGGAATTCGCAGGAGTGGGTTGTTGCCCGAATAGCTGGCTCAGCAACTGGCGTACGGGGCCGTCGGGCAGACGTTGTAACAATGTCAGGAGTAACATGGGTGAAAGGCTTTGCAGCCAACTGGCGGAGCTGGCGACGGGGGCGCTACTTAACGCCTGCGCCGGGTTGGTTGAGAACCATTGGCTAACCAGTGTTTTTATCGCCTCGGGCGTTAATGACTGTGGGTTAGTTGCGAGCTGACTGGCAAATACCTGAACCAGGCGCATGGCGGCGCTGTCGCCACTGGTGGTTGAGGCTACTGCGCTGTTCTGGATAGTTGGCAGCAGGTTGTGTACCTGCTGATGCTGAGCAAATAACTGACGCAGGGTCGGTGGCAAGGTGATGCGGGTTTGATTGGCAGCCGCAGCGTCGCTACGCGCGGTGCCCGGCATCGCGGTTAAGGCACTGAGTCTGGCTGCCTGTTTTGCCGCGGTGACGTTCTCGGCGCTGTTACCCTGGGCATTGCGCAGCAGGTGTTGCAGCAGGCTTTGCTTTAGGTTGCTAAGGGATGTGTCCATGGTTTGCTCCTTTCATTGCATAGTGCCGCGATCAACGACCCCTGTAAAGTCGCGAAATTGTCTGTAGTTATGGTAAAATGCCGGCCATTTAGCGATGGCAAATGGGACAACAGCCGTATGGCGCAAAGTGCTGCGTTACTCGAAGCTCGACAAGTTACCTCGGTACGCGGTGAGCGGACTCTGTTCGAGGATTTGAACCTTGCCGTGCATCCCGGGCATTTGTATCAGATTGAAGGGCCCAATGGCGCAGGCAAATCGAGTCTGCTGCGGATCATTGCCGGCCTTTTGCAGCCTCTGTCAGGGGACATCCTGTACAAAGGTGAGCTACGTCAACATGTGCGTCGCGAGTTTCTGCAAGACTTGCTGTTTATCGGCCATAAAGCGGCGGTTAAGCCGGAGCTGACCGCGCTGGAAAATCTTCAGTTTTTTGCTGCCACGCAGGGCCAGCCCTGCGCAGAACCCCCCTTTGAGTTGCTTGCTCAACTGGGCCTGGTCGGGCTGGAAGATGTCCCGGCGGCAAATTTATCCGCCGGTCAGCAACGTCGTATTGCACTGGCGCGGCTGTGGGTGTCCAGTGCGGCGCTGTGGATTCTGGATGAACCTTTTACGTCTCTGGATGTGGCGGGGATCGCCTTATTGCACCAGCGTTTTGATGCGCATCTGCAAGCAGGTGGAGCGATTATTCTGACTTCACATCAGCCACTGGACTGGGCCGGGCGTTCGTTGGTTCGTTTGCAACTGGAGTACAGTTGGTGATGGCACGAGTTTCAAATACAACGCTATTGCTGCAGCTTATTCGTCGCGACCTGAGGGTGGCGCTGCGCCAGCGCAGTGAGTTTTTGAATCCCATTATATTTTTGCTGGTGGTGATAACTTTATTTCCGTTGGCGGTTGGCCCAGCTGCTGATACGTTAGCGCGCATTGCACCGGGGGTTATTTGGGTCAGCGCATTGCTGTCTGCGATGCTCGGTCTGGAACGCATGTTTCGCGATGATTTTCGTGATGGCGCCCTGGAGCACATGTTGTTACTACCCTGTCCGGTTGAGTTGGCCGTGTTGGGTAAAGTCATCGTGCACTGGCTGCTGACAGCACTGCCGCTGCTGCTCATTTCGCCGCTGCTGGCGTTGTTGCTAAGTCTGCCAATGCAGGCATTGCCGATATTGATAGTGACCCTGTTGCTGGGCACGCCCGTATTAAGTGCTGTCGGAGCCATTGGCGTGGCACTCACGGTGAGCCTGAATCGCGGTGGTGCTTTGTTGAGTTTATTACTGTTGCCGCTGTTAATTCCGCTGCTGATTTTTGCAACGGCAGCTCTGGAAGCGGCGACATACAACCTGTCAGCCGCTGGCCCTTTAGCAATGATGGCGGCGTTTCTGGTGCTGGCGTTGGGTTTATCGCCGCTGGCAGTGAAAGCGGCCTTACAAGTGAGTGTGAATTAATATGTGGCGTTGGTTACACCCCTATGCAAAACCTGAGGCGACCTATCGTCTGAACAAAAAACTGCTGCCGTGGTTTGCCTGGCCGGGCGTTGTTCTGCTCGCGGTGGGGCTGGTCTGGGGGCTGGTATTCGCGCCTGCTGACTATCAGCAGGGCGACAGTTACCGGATTATTTTTATTCACGTGCCGAGCGCGATGTGGGCCATGGGCTTTTATGTTGGTATGGCGGTGGCGGCTTTAATTGCTGTGGTATGGCAGATCCGCACCGCCGAATGGGCACTGATGGCGATTGCCCCGGTGGGCGCGGTGCTGACCTTTATATCCTTGTTCACTGGCGCTATCTGGGGCCACCCGATGTGGGGGACCTGGTGGATTTGGGATGCGCGACTGACCTCACAGCTGATTCTGCTGTTTTTGTATCTCGGAGTGATGGCGTTGTACGTGGCATTCGAAGATCAGCGCACCGGCGCCAAGGCGGCCGGTATTCTTGCGATGGTTGGGGTGATTAATATTCCCATCATTCATTACTCCGTATACTGGTGGAATACGCTGCATCAGGGGTCGACGATTACCCAGATGGTGACCCGGCTGGAAGCGCCTACTATGCCAGCGGAGATGCTGTGGCCGCTGTTGGTAAACCTGTTTGGTTTCCTCGGTGTCTGTGCGGCACTGGTTATCATGCGCCTGAATAATGAGATTTTGCGCCGCGAAGTACGTCGGCCATGGGCTATCGCTATTCTCAAAGGAGGTCAGTAAATGGGACACTTTGACAGCTTCGCCGAGTTTATGGCTATGGGCGGTTACGCCGCGTATGTGTGGAGTGCCTTCGCTGCAACTTTTTTCTGTCTCGGCATACTAACCTGGCACACCCTCTATGTACGTAAAGCATTGCGTCGCGAAGCACTGAAACAACTGGCACGCATTGAACGAATTGAGAAAGCCCGGGCGGCAAAAGCTGCCCGCGCTACCCGTAACGATTAAATTTAGCCACTGAAGATGTAGCATTATGAACCCAAGACGTAAACGCCGCCTGACTATGGTCAGTATCATTCTGGTGACACTGGCCGCAGCAACCGGGCTGGTGCTCTATGCACTGTCACAGAATATCGATTTATTTTATACCCCGACCGAACTGGTGGAAGGCAAAGGTGCGGCTCAGGTCAAACCTGAGGTTGGCCAGCGGCTGCGCGTTGGAGGACTGGTGGTGCCGGGCAGTGTAGAACGGATTGATGACGGTTTGACCATTGCCTTTGACCTGATTGACGAAGGGCCGGCACAGATTACGGTGGAATACACCGGTATTCTGCCGGACCTGTTTCGCGAGGGGCAGGGGATTGTTGCGCAGGGCGAGTTGATTTCAGCAACCCGGATCCGTGCCAGCGAGGTGTTAGCCAAGCACGATGAGGAGTATATGCCGCCGGAGCTTGCTAAAGCACTGAAAGGTATTGAGCATGTGCCGCCAGCAAATCGACAGCAGGAAGAGAGCGACAATGGCTCAGGGGGATACCAATGATCGCTGAAATTGGACACTTTTCACTGGTCATTGCCTGTGCGTTCTCGCTCTTGCTGACTGTGGTGCCTTTGCTCGGGGTTGCCCGCCGTCACGGCGGGCAAATGGCGATGGCGCGGCCACTTACCTATGGCATGTTTTTCTTTACTCTGATTTCGTTTATCGCCCTGTGCTGGGGCTTTCTGGTCAGCGATTTCAGTATTCTTAATGTGGCACAAAACTCCAATACCCAGCTACCTGCGATTTACAAACTAACCGCAGTGTGGGGCTCTCATGAAGGGTCGTTCCTGCTGTGGATGTTGATTCAGGCTGGGTGGGCGGCTGCACTGGCATTGTTCTCCAAGCGTTTGCCGCTGGTTTTTGCCGCCCGGGTACTGGCGGTAATGGGGATGATAGGGGTCGGCTTCTATTTCTTTATGCTGCTGACCTCGAATCCGTTTGACCGCACCATTCCACTGATCCCGGTGGATGGCCACGACCTTAATCCGTTGTTGCAGGATCCCGGCATGATCATTCATCCGCCGTTACTGTACATGGGTTATGTCGGATTCTCCGTGGCCTTCGCTTTTGCTATCGCCGCTCTGTTAGGCGGGCGACTGGATGCGTCCTGGGCGCGCTGGTCGCGGCCGTGGACCATTGCGGCCTGGATATTTCTGACCGTGGGTATCGCCCTGGGTAGTTGGTGGGCGTATTACGAACTCGGCTGGGGTGGCTGGTGGTTCTGGGACCCGGTAGAAAACGCCTCCTTCATGCCGTGGCTGGCGGGTACTGCATTGATGCATTCGCTGGCGGTTTCGGAAAAACGCGGTAGCTTTAAATCCTGGACCGTGTTGCTGGCGATTGCTGCGTTCAGTTTAAGTTTACTCGGCACCTTCCTGGTTCGCTCCGGAGTTCTGGTGTCGGTGCATGCCTTTGCCACTGATCCGGCCCGTGGGACCTTTTTGCTCGGGTTCCTTGGTGTGGTCATTGGCGGCTCGTTGCTGCTGTATGCGTTACGCGCCTCGAAGGTGGTCAGCTACTCGCGCTACGAATTATTTTCCCGCGAGGTGATGCTACTGGGGAACAATGTGCTGCTCGTGGTAGCGACTATGGTGGTCCTGCTCGGAACCTTATTACCTTTGGTGCATCAGGAACTTGGTTTGGGTTCAATATCAATCGGCGAACCCTTCTTTGACCAGGTCTTTCTGTGGCTGACGATACCCTTCGCACTTATGGTCGGCCTTGGGCCGCTGGTGCGCTGGCGGCGACAAAAGTGGGCTGATATTCAAAAATCGGTGTTGCTGGCATTTGCGCTCGCGGTACTGTTGGGATGGGCACTGCCGGCTATCTTTGCAGAACGGGTCAGCGGACTGGCGGTATTAGGTCTGTTGCTGGCATTGTGGATTGTGTTTGCCTCTGTCGCTGAAATCAAAATGCGCCTCGCGCAGCGGGATAACATTCTTAGCAGCCTGGTTAAACTGGGTCCGAGTCACTGGGGTATGGTGCTTGGCCATTTGGGCTTCGCGGTGACGCTGATCGGTATAACCATGGTGCAAAACTATGAAGTGGAGCGCGACGTGCGTCTGTCCCCGGGGCAAAGTTATAGCGAACATGGCTATACCTTCCACTTCGAAGAGTTACGAGCCATCGAAGGGCCGAATTATCACAGCGATAAAGCGGTTATCCACATTACCCGTAATGAACGTGACGTTGAAACCCTGTTTACCGAGAAACGCTTTTACAATGTGCGCCGCCAGGTAATGACACAAACCGGGCTCCAGGTTGGCTTTTTCCGCGACCTCTACATTGCCCTCGGCGACGAGCTTGGCGATGGTAGCTATGCGTTTCGTATTCACTATAAACCCTTTGTACGTTGGATCTGGGCGGGTGCTTTAATTATGGCGCTCGGTGGTGCCTTGTCGATTTCTGATAAGCGCTATCGACTAAAAAGGCAGTCGGCACGGGTTATGGGACAAACATCGAAAGGGACGTCGGTATGAACCAGAAACTTAAAACGCTGATTTTTCTATTACCGCTGCTGGCGTTTATTGGCCTGGCGGGCTTCTTGTACAGTGGTCTGTTTTCGGATCCGAGCAAGCTGGAGTCGGTATTAGTCGGGCGCGAAGTGCCGCCATTTGAATTGCCGGATTTGTATAATCCGGACCAGACTCATGACCAGAGTATTCTGGGGGGTGAGCCCATGCTGCTAAACGTGTGGGCGACCTGGTGCCCGACCTGCTATGCCGAACATACATTTTTGAATACGTTGCGCGAAGAGGGCGTCTATATTATCGGTCTGAATTATAAAGACGACTCCCGTGCCGCCGCGGTTAACTGGTTACAGGAACTGGATGATCCTTATCAAATCAATCTGTTTGACCAAACCGGCATGCTGGCGTTGGATCTTGGCGTCTATGGTGCGCCGGAAACCTATGTGATTGACGCCGATGGCATTATTTTACACCGTCATGTGGGTGATATGAACCAGCGGGTCTGGCAGCAAACGGTGGCGCCAATCTTTTACCGGGCGCGTTTACAGGCGGGTCTAAGCGTGCCTGACGCGTACCGTCATTTAGCTCGCGACAGTGAGCAGGGAGGCGGTGATGAATAAAGTACTACCATGGTTGAGCCTGCTTGCGTTACTAAGTTGGACCTTGATCGCGGTACCCGTGGCAAGCGCCAGTGGTGAAACCTATACCTTCGAAACCGACGCCCAGGAGCGTCAGTATCGCCAGCTCATCAACGAACTACGCTGCCCTAAATGTCAGAATCAGACCATTGCCGATTCCGATGCGCCGCTGGCTCAGGACCTTCGCGAACGGGTTTATCAGATGACCATGGAAGGGCAGAGCCGCGGCGAGATTATCGAGTTTATGCGCGTGCGCTACGGTGATTTTGTGCATTATAAGCCGCCGCTTAATGCCAGTACGCTGGTGCTTTGGCTTGGTCCGGCGACGGTGTTGATTATCGGGGTGCTGACCATTGTGGTGATGGCGAAGCGGCAAAAGAAAGCACTGAACCTGTCGGTGCAGGAACAGCAGCGGTTGGATGCCTTGCTGAAAGAAGAGCAAAGCGACGAGCAATCTGAGGAGCAACGCCGATGATGTGGTATGCAGTATTAGCGGCGCTATTAGTAGTCGCCGTTTTGATCCTGGTGTGGGTGCGACGTCAGCAGAGCGCCGCCTATAGTATTCAGGCGTCAAATCGAACCCTATACGAAGCCCGTCGACGTGAACTCGAGGGCGAGCGTAATGAAGGGACTCTGAGCGAGAGCGATTATGATCATGCGTTGCTCGAGTTGCAGAAGAGCTTTATTGCTGAAAACGACGATGACGAGAAGCCAGTACGGGAAGAAGCCGCCAATATGTGGTTGCCAGCAGGTTTGCTGGTGGCGCTGGTGCTGGTGTTGTATTTCGTGGTTGGCGACAGCTGGAAACTTCAGCGCCAGGCGGACGACGCTATGCTGGCGTTACCCGAACTAAGCGAGCGTATTCTCGGTAATGGCAGTGAACAGCCGAGTATGGAAGAAGTGGAAACCTTCGCCTTGGGACTGCGTCAACGGCTTGACCAACAGCCGGACGCAGGAGCCTGGCTGTTATATGGGCGGGTGATGATGCAGATGCGGGAAATTGAGCAGGCTATCGAAGCCTATGAGCGCTCGTTACGGCTGGATCCCAATCGCACTGCAACTCTTATTACCCATGCGCAAGCCCTGATTATGATGGGCAGTGACAATGACCTGGCGCGTGCGGCTGGCAATATCCGTCAGGTACTTGATGCGGACGCGATGAATGCAGAAGCGCTGGGTTTATTAGGTGTGGTCGCCTTTGAGCGCGGTGATTACGCCCAGGCCAAGCAGGCTTGGGAGATTACCCTGCAGTTGCTGGATAGTAATGATCCACGCTATGCCGCCATTGAGACCTCACTGGCTCAGGTAGAAACACGACTATCCGGCGATTTGGTATATCTGACCGTTACCGTTGATATTAGTGAAACCTTGCGCAATGAAATGCCACCCCAGGCCAATCTGTTTGTGTTTGTTCGCGACCCGGACGGTAGCAGGGCCCCGGCAGCGGTTATTCGGCAGCCAGTTAGTGACTTTCCGGTCACTTTGACATTAACTGAAAATGACGCCATGGTAGACGGCCACACACTGGCAACCATCGAAAGTTGGCTGGTTAGTGCGCGTCTGACGACAGCGGAAACCATCGAAATTGGCCCTGGCGTTATGGAAGCACGCCCACGTTTATTGGAAACTGAGTCAGGTCAGCAAGTTAACCTGACGATTACTGAGATGCATTAATGAAACACAAGACGTTCTGGTCTTTTTGGCTGGTACCTGCACTGGTTCTGACCCTGTCTGCCTGCTCCAGCACTCCCGCTGAGGACGCTGCTGATAGCGCAATAACTGCCGACAGCGCTGAAGAGGATACCCCGCAACCAGAGGATGCTGGTGAACCCGAGTTTGACTTCAGCGATGATCGCGACCCCTGGGAAGAGTTCAACCGTAGGATGTGGAGTTTCAATCGCAATATTCTTGATCCATTTTTTGTGACTCCAGCGGCAACAGGTTGGTCTTATATTCCTAAGCCGGTGCGCAGCGGTCTGTATAACATGACTGAAAACCTGACAGAACCTGCCTCAGTGGTGAATAACGTACTGCAGGGTAAAGGCAAGTCATCGGCAGTCAGTGTAGGACGTTTCGTTCTTAATAGCACCATTGGCCTGCTTGGTTTCTTTGATGTTGCCACCCCGATGGGACTTGTGCAGGATAAAGAAAGCTTTGGCGAAACCCTGGCCGTTTGGGGTAGCCCGGATGGGCCCTATATTATGTTACCCGGCATAGGGCCTACCGTGGTGGTTGACCGTGGTGGTGACTTTGTCGATGACCTGTACTCGCCAACCAACTATTTTAACTTCTACGTCAGCCTGGCACGTTATGCTATTCGCGGCCTCGAGCAGCGCCTGGAAGTCAGAGAGCTGGAACCCATGCTGGAAAGCTCACTGGATGAATACGCGTTTGTACGTGACGTTTATTTTTCCTACTGGCGGGACAAAGTCTATGATGGCGAGCCGCCGCGTGAAGACCGCTGGGATCAGGACCTGGACGACTGGGATAACTGGGACGACTATAGCTGGGTAGAGGATTCTGCCAGCGATGCCAGCTGGTCAGATCGGGAAGATGAGCAGGCCTGGCAGACAATTAAGCGCGCAAACTGAGAACAGGTGCAAATAGTTGTATTGACGAATAGGCAATGCTGAATAATCATTAACCCTAAAGTATGAGCAAAGCGGAGGCGTAGATGCTCAATACACGGGTACTTTTGATTGAAGATGATCTGGTTTTTCAGCAGCTCGTCGAGCGTTTTCTTGAACAGCGCGGATATCAGGTCACCTGTGCAGATGACGGTGAGCAGGGCTGGAACTTAGTACAACAAGGCGAGTTCGATATTGTGCTGTGCGATCTGAATCTGCCGGGGCTTAGTGGGCTTGAGGTTCTTGAGCGCCTGTTACATAGCTATGCTCAGTTGCCAGTGATTGTAATATCAGCATCGGAACGGATGTCGGACATCCGCGAGGCTGTGCGCCTGGGCGCCTGGGATTATCTGGTTAAGCCGGTTGAACACTTGGAAACTCTCGATGTAGCGATTCAGAACTGCCTGCATCGTAACTCGCTGGAAGCGAGCTGGGAGCATGAGCGCTGGGAACTTGATGACCATATCGATGTGCTCTTTGACAGCGATAAAATGTCGCAGCAATTGTCTGACGATCTGACACCGCACGAACCTTTGCAAATCGGACCGTTCGAAATTACTCATCATTTGGATGATCAGGATAGCGATGCATTCTGGGTCGATTACCATCGTTTACCCGATAACAAAGCAATTGCGGTGATGGCCAACGCGCAGGCACTGGCAGGTCAAAGTCTGTTATCGTTACTGGTACTTAAAACGATCTTTAACCCCATAGTCCGTGCCGCGACGACCAATCACCCAGAGATGCTGGCCAACCCCCATAAAATTCTAGAGCGGCTCAATGCTGAGCTGTGTCATTCGAAAATGAAATCTGCTTTCGACATGGTTCTGCTTTGGCTTGATGGCGACAGTGGGGCCATTCACTGGGGCCATGCCGGTGACAGTCTGCGCATCAGCATGGATAGTAAGCCAGACTTGGCATTAGGGATCTGGGCTCACGCGAGTTTTAAAGCCCATCATGGGCAGGTTGCCGATGAGGGCAAGCTAAGCATCGGCAATGACCGCACCATGCTATCGATTATGCGCCCGGCGGCGGTGTCGGCGGCTTAGTATCCTCCTCCTCTCCAGTCGCTGCGGCTTGCTGCTGAAACTGCTCTGCTGCATCCTTCAGGTAAGGGCGTGCCAGGTTCAGTGTTAACGGGTGTAGCAACAGCGGATAGAACAAGCCGGCGGCGAGTAAGGCGACAATGCGCAGCCCCCAGCCTTCTAATGTGACCAGCTGCCAGAATAGTGCAGCCAGTACCAGTAGCTTCAGAAAGTTCGTCAGATAGCGTCGAGGTAGTGGCATAGTGTGTGCCGCTAACTGAATAATCTGCGCACGCTCGGTAGCCCGAAACGGCGCCAGCTCTGGGATTTTGCGGGCACTCCAGTACAATTTCATAATGACCTTGGGGTTGGCTAAGTTTGGCCTGATCATATCATTTTCGTCGCTGACAATGGTAAACTCTGACGCAGTGTATTATGACATTAAGGACAACGACGCATGACGAAGACGTCAACCAATAAAGGCCAGAAAGTCAGTAAGGTCATCATCCCGGTAGCCGGACTCGGCACTCGCATGCTACCCGCGACCAAAGCGATCCCAAAAGAAATGTTACCGCTGGTTGATAAGCCTCTTATTCAGTACATTGTTAACGAATGCGCGGCGGCTGGTTTGACCGAAATTATCCTGGTCACCCATTCCAGTAAAAACTCAATTGAAAACCACTTTGATACCAGCTTTGAGCTGGAAGCGACTCTGGAAAGCCGGGTCAAGCGCCAGTTACTCGATGAAGTCCAGAGCATTTGCCCGCCGGGCGTGACCATTATGCATGTCCGTCAGGGTGTAGCAAAAGGCCTTGGTCATGCGATTCTGACTGCTCGTCCTCTGGTTGGGGATGAACCCTTTGCGGTGGTCCTGCCGGACGTGCTGTTAGATGAGTCGACGGCTGATCTTAGTAAAGACAACATGGCCGAAATGGTACAGAGCTTTGCTAAGCAGGGTGTAAGTCAGGTGATGGTGGAAAAAGTTCCGGCAGAACTGGTCAGCAACTATGGGGTTGCTGATATTGGTGGCGCGACGCTGCAGGCGGGTGAACAGGCGCCGATCAGTCAATTGGTAGAAAAGCCGCCGGTTGAGTCTGCGCCGTCGGATCTGGCTGTAGTCGGGCGGTATGTATTCACCCGCGAGCTATGGCCGTTATTGGCCGTGACGCCAGTCGGGGCGGGTGACGAAATTCAGTTAACGGATGCGATTGCGATGCTGTTAAACAAGCAGCAGGTCAATGCATATTACATGAAGGGCAAAAGCCATGACTGTGGTAACAAGTTAGGCTACGCCATGGCATTTGTTGAATATGCCAAGCGCCATTCTGAACTCGGTGCCGAGTTTAATGCATGGTTGCAAGGGTAACCCTCAGACCTCAATCTGAGACCAGGTAAACGTAAGAAGGGCAGGTTATTAACCTGCCCTTCTTACGTTCTGAGGCCGGGAAACTAGTCTACGACAGTGACCCGGCCAGCACTTCAGGGGATAGATTCGAACTGCGGCTTTCGAGGAGTTTATCTGCTAACAGCTTGGCGCAGGGGCCGGTTTTCTCGCCTTTTGGCAGAACCAGATAAAGCAATCCACTGCGATGTGAACTGCCGTCGATAGTGAGTCGGGTTAACTCGCCACGAGTGACCGATTCCTCAGACATGTAGGTTGGCAACCAGCAAAAGCCCAAACCACTTTTAATCAAACGTAACGCCTCGTCAAAATGACTGACTGTCCAGCGCTGTTCCGCTTTTAGCCACCCTGAGGTTTCACTTGGTTTGCTGGCGGTGTCGCGAATGACAACCTGCAAATGATTGAGCAAATCGGACTGTTTAATTGGCTGAGGTAATTTGGCCAGTTCGTGTTGTGGGTGACATACCAGCTCCATGCGAAACTCAGCAAAGGGTTCGCCGAGTACACCTTTGGGAAGGTGGTGGGTAATCACCACATCCGCGCTCTGCTCGACAATTTGTTCCAGCGTACCGGTCAGCACTGTATCATCAATGATCAGGCGGCTGCCGCGGCTTTCACGGTTAAAGTCAGCGAAAATAGGGAGTAATGGTGAGCGGTTACAGACCATTTCGACGGCCAGGCGAACCTCGGGTTCCCAGCCAAAATGAAGATTGTCGGCAAGCTGTTCCAGCTCAGTGACGGTTTGGGTAAGCTGGCGCGAACGGCGCAGCATCACTTCCCCAATATCGGTAAGGTAGGCCTTTCGACCCCGCACTTCGAGTAGTTGAACTCCAAGTACCTGCTGTAGTTTAGCCACCGCATGATTTAATGATGACTGGCTTTTATTCAGCTGTTCCGCTGCATGAGCATAGCCGCCAAAATCGACAACGGCTTGCAATATGCGCCACTGCTCTACTGTGGTTTTGGGTCTGTAAATGCTCACTATAAAATCCTTACACATCCTGAATCGGAGGCTTTAACACAGCCCACAGAGATGGAATTTAGATTCTGCGAGCTGTAATGACCGCACGCAATGGTGCGGGGTAACCTTCAATAGTCTTAGAACGGTCATTTGGATCAAGAAAATCGCAAAGAGATTGGTTTTCCATCCACTCCGTTGGCCGTTGTTCCTCGGTTGTTGTGGTGTTTAAATCGACCACTTCGATGTCCTTAAAGCCGCTCCGACGCAACCATAAACAAAGGGCGTCAGTGCTTGGCAGAAACCAGACATTGCGCATTTGTGCGTAGCGGTTTTCAGGCATCAGGACGGTGTATTTATCACCTTCTACAACCAGGGTTTCCAGTACTAGCTGACCTCCCGGGCGTAGTTGTTGCCAACATTGCTTAAGGAAATCGACAGGAGAGCGACGATGGTACAAGACGCCCATAGTAAAAACTGTATCAAAAACTTGTAATGTTGGCAGCTCATCCACCCCTAAAGGTAGCAGTTCCACGTCATTTGCGAGATTAATTGGCGCATATTTTTGGATTGCTTTGAATTGCATCAGAAAAAGTTGACTCGGATCGATCCCGATTGCCATTTTCGCACCCGCCTGTTTCATGCGCCACAGGTGGTATCCGCTGCCGCAACCGATATCCAGCACGTAGCGTCCCGCTAAATCGTCAAGGTGAGGAAGTACTCGCTGCCACTTGAGGTCAGAGCGCCATTCGGTATCTATATTTAATCCGAATAAATCGAAAGGACCTTTGCGCCAGGGTTTAAATTGCTTCAGTAATGCTTCCAGTTTGGCGCGTTGTCCGCTGCTCAGATCGTCGGGTTCGCCAAAACGCACGACAGCGTCGAGGGAAACACTGGACGCTGTGGCATCAGGCAGGGTATTCAGGGTTTTAAGCCATTTAGCGAAGTCACCATGCAATTGCTCTGTTTGCCAACGATGAACCTCAGCCGGTAGCGTACGCAACCATGGAGCCAGAGGACTGGTCGCGAGACGTGCGTAAAACGGGCCGTAATCAATCATGAGTGTCCTTGGTTGAGTCAGGCTTGATAGCAAAGATCGAGCAGAAATTGTAGCAACGATACCATGCCTGAGCGTGACTAAAGCCCACGCGCTGCAAACGGTCGAGATGTTCAGACAGGCTATTCAACTGCATAACATTCTCGATAGCGGCGCGTTTTTGGCTTATTTCAAGTTCACTGTAACCATTGTCGCGTTTGAACTCATGATGGAGGTCAATCAGCAGATCGTTGCAACGGCTGTCTTCGTCGCGCACTTTTTCGGACAGTATTAACACGCCGCCTGGGGTCAGTGCCTGATATAGACGGCTGAGTAATGCTTCGCGTAGCGCAGGTTCAATAAACTGGAGGGTGAAGTTCAGTACCACCACCGAGCAAGGCTGATAGTCCTGATTAAGGATATCGCCCAGCCGTATTTCGACGGGGGTCTCACCACGAAACGCATTAACGTGCTTGCGACAGCGCTCGACCATGGCCGTGGAGCTGTCGATGCCAACAATCAAACTATTTGCGGCAGGATTGTTTTGCTTCATCGCCAGCGTCGCAGCACCAAGTGAGCAGCCTAAGTCGTAGAGCAGGGTGTCTGGCTGGGCAAAGCGTGCCGTAAGTCGGCCGATACCATGAACGATGGTCGCATAGCCGGGAACTGACCGGTTGATCATATCGGGAAATACGTCCGCTACGCGTTCGTCAAAGCTGAAATCCTGGATCTCAGCATGGGGCTGGGCATAGATAGCGTCGTGATTTGTTACTTTTTTGTTTGCAGTATCAGTCATAGTGGTGAGAAAATAAGCCTCATTGAATGAGCTGAATTGTAACTGATGCGGCGCTTGGCAACCAGTTGAGAAGAACGTTAATGAGAAAACAAGTGCGTCGGGGATTGATTTGGCTAATGCTAGCGCTGCTCCTTCAGACGGGGGCGGCCCATGCTGCACCCACTGAAACCACCATACGAATTGCGGTCGAAGCAGGCAAACCTCCTTATACCCAGTTACTCAGGGATATTACCCTGGTTGGCGCAGAGCAGTCTGCCCTTGAGGTAGAACTTTACGTGTTGCCGGGTGCGGACTTCCGTCACGCGTTGACAGCCCCTGGTGATACTCAGATCGACTGGTTCGCCGGGGTACGGCAAAGCGAGATTGAGCAACATGGATTCGTCGCTGGACCGGTATTGCTGGAAGAAGCGATTTATATTTTCAGTCGTCGCAGCATGCCCCATGTTGCTGATCTCGGTCATGCGTCCGGGTATGTATTGGGGGTTGTTGCTAACAGTAGTGCTGCGCGCTGGGTCAGCGCGCATCATACAGAACAGACCACACGCCGTTTTGCCGATGCAGAGTCGATGCTGGCGGCAGCACTGGCGGGCGAACTGCACGTCTTCCTGGCCAGCCATTTTGACCTGAGTGAACAGGGGCAGTTAAGCGAGCTACTGACGCAGTTTCCGCTCGATCGTCGAGTTCAGCTTTTTAGTGAACCGCGCTATTTAGCCGCGCGCCATGCTGATACGCGTCTCGCTATGATCCAGTCGGCCTTGGAATTCTCCAGTACCGAGCAATTACGCTTGCTCCACGTTCGGGCTAATAGTGGCCTGACGGGGTTAGTCTCGGTGCAACTGGATGAACTGATTTGGCTCGATCAGCGGGAGAGCATCCGGGTAGGTGTGCCGGATGACTCTACGCCCGTACTTTATTTTAATCGGCATGGGGAAGCTGTGGGTCTGGATGCTGACTTTCTTGGCCTGATTGAGTCGCGAACACCACTCAGTTTTAACTACGTGGGCTGTGGTACCTGGGAACAGTGCATTGAGGCGCTGGCCCGCCGTGAGATTGATGTGCTGAGTTTTCTAAGCGATACCGCGGAACGTCGTGACTTCGCCGTATTTACCTCCGTTTATTGGCAGACCCCCTGGGCCCTGGCCTCCAGCGACGCCAACCCGGTCGATGCCAATGACCTCGATGAACTGCAGGGTAAGACCCTGGCCTTAACCCGGGGGTATGTGAACAATGCCGAGATAGCGCAAACCGAGGGGATTAAGGTGGTCTTAGTTGATGCGCCGGGCCAGGGGTTGCAGGCAGTGCTTGAGGGGAAAGCTGATGCCTATATGGACAGCCTGCCGCTACTGGTTGAGCGAATGCGGGAACAGCATACCGGAACCTTGCATTTGTCTATTCTGCGCGACTACCCCGGAGATCAGGTCAACTTTGCGGTGCGCAACGACTGGCCAGTGCTGCGCGATGTGATGCAACGGGCGGTTGATACTCTGACTTATGATGATCGCGCAGCGATTACCGAGCGCTGGTTTGATGTGCAGTATGAGGAAGGGCTGAGCTTTGAGCGTATGCGCCGCTGGTTGATTTGGGGAGCGTTGATTTTTGTTGCCGTGGTCGCTGCCTTTTGGTTCTGGAACAGTCAGCTCCGTCGTGAAGTGCGACGTCGCATGCGCGCCGAGCGACGAATGCGTTATCTCGCCCGCCACGACGAACTGACTGGGTTACCGAATCGCCATTTATTGCGTGACAGCCTGCAGCAGACGCTCGCCAGTCATGAGCGCTACCGACGACAGTTTGCCTTGTTATTTCTTGATTTGGATGGCTTTAAGGCAATCAATGACGAACTTGGTCACGACATAGGTGACGAATTACTAAAACAAGTGGCGTCGCGTTTGCGTAAAAATTTACGCAAACAGGATATTTTGTGTCGTTTTGGTGGCGACGAATTTGTTGTGGTGCTGACTGAGCAACAGTCGGCGCAACAAAGCACGCAGGTGGCTGAAAAACTGGTCAAGCTGATAGTCGAACCTTACCAGTTAAAAGACAGTCGCGGCCATGGGGGAACAGCTGAGGTGAGCGTGAGTATAGGCGTTGCTATGTATCCGCAGCATGGAGACGATGCAGCCACGTTAATGCGCCGCGCAGATAAAGCGATGTATGAGGTAAAAAGCCAGGGTAAAAATGGGGTGATGCTGGTGACAGGGAATGGCGATGCGCGGCCCGCGAAGGATGACATTTAGGCGCAGTCCGATATACTATGCGCCTACTTTGAAACCCTTATCGCAGCTTGCGATACATCGCCATATAAAAGACAGGAACTATCAGCATGCGCAGCCATTATTGTGGACAAGTCAATGAAACCCTGAGCGGACAAAATGTCACTTTAGCCGGATGGGTTAACCGCCGTCGTGATCTCGGTGGTGTTATCTTCATTGATATGCGTGATCGTGAAGGCATTGTGCAGGTGGTATTTGACCCGCAGCAGGCAGCTGCGATTGAGCATGCCGACAGTCTGCGCCAGGAATTCTGCATCCAGATCCAGGGTAACGTGAAAGAGCGCCCTGCCAGCCAGGTCAACGACAGCATGAAAACCGGCAAGGTCGAAGTAATTGCCACTGAACTGACCATTTTAAGCCGGTCCGAGCCGCTGCCCATCGACTTTAACAGTGAAGTCAGCGAAGAGCAGCGTCTGCGCTATCGCTACATCGACTTACGTCGCCCGTTGATGAACGAACGTCTGCAGTTTCGTGCCCGTGTAGCCAGCTCAGTGCGTCGCTTCCTCGATGACAATCAGTTTTTAGACATTGAAACGCCCATGCTGACCCGGGCGACCCCAGAAGGCGCGCGCGACTATCTGGTGCCGAGCCGCACTCACAAGGGCAAATTCTTTGCCTTGCCACAGTCGCCGCAGCTGTTTAAGCAGTTGCTGATGATGTCCGGTTTTGATCGTTACTATCAGATCGTTAAGTGCTTCCGTGACGAAGACTTACGCGCCGACCGTCAGCCAGAATTCACCCAAATCGATATCGAAACCTCGTTCATGAGCGCAGAACAGGTGCGTGAGGTGACCGAACAACTGGTGCGTAAGCTGTTCAACGACATGCTTGAGGTAGAGCTTGGTGACTTCCCGAGCATGCCATACAGCGAAGCCATGCGCCGCTTTGGTTCAGATAAACCTGACCTGCGTAACCCATTAGAACTGGTTGATGTGGCAGACATATTAAAAGATGTCGAGTTCAAAGTATTTGCCGGGCCGGCAAGCGACCCGAAAGGGCGTGTCGCGGTGATTAAGGTTCCAGGCGCTGCGACTAAGTTAAGCCGCAAAAACATTGATGAATATGGCAAGTTTGTTGAAATCTACGGTGCTAAAGGCCTTGCCTGGCTGAAAGTGAACGACGTGGCAGCTGGCCGTGAAGGGCTGCAGTCACCGATCCTGAAATTTCTACCGGATGATGCGGTTGAAGCACTGCTGACGCGGGTCGATGCGCAAAACGACGATATTCTGTTTTTCGGTGCCGACAATGGCGTTGTAGTGTCTGAAGCGTTAGGTGCATTGCGTCTTAAGCTGGGTGAAGACTTAGGCCTGGTTGAAGATGGCTGGCGCCCGCTATGGGTGGTCGACTTCCCCATGTTTGAAGCCACTGACGAGGGCTTGTTTGCGCTGCATCACCCGTTCACTGCCCCAGTCGGGGTGAGTGCCGAAGAGCTTGAAGCAAACCCGGAAGGCACCCTGTCCAATGCCTATGACATGGTGCTGAACGGTGTCGAGGTCGGCGGTGGTTCAGTGCGTATTCATGAGCAACACATGCAGGCTGCGGTGTTCCGTATTCTTGGCATCAGCGATGAAGAAGCACGTGAAAAATTTGGCTTCTTATTAGACGCACTGAAATATGGCACGCCACCCCACGCGGGGCTCGCTTTCGGTTTAGACCGTCTGGTGATGCTAATGGTCGGCGCCACGTCTATTCGCGACGTCATTGCCTTCCCCAAAACCACCACCGCAGCGTGCCCGTTGACCGATGCCCCAGGCTTCGCCAACCCGGATGCGCTTGCTGAGCTGGGTGTGCAACTGAAGAAAGATTAGGGCTGAGGCCGAGGCTGAGCCGCTGGCTTTTGTGGGGGGAGGCATATACCTTGATGGGGACGCCGTGAATACGTCCCTGTAGGCTGAGTTTTGTCAACTAACCGAACGAGGACGTTGCGAGGCCGAGCACGCAGCTGGCGGGTGGCGGATGATATGGTGCTTTGCCGGGGCGTCGGCTGCAGGGATGCAGCCGTCGAGCCTACAGGGACGTATTTACGGCGTCCCTGGCAAAGTACCTGTCAACCGCCATCCAAAGCCAGCCGAAGCCGAAACTCTTAACGTAACAACGAGGAGGTACGCATGGCGGGTCACTCGAAATGGGCCAATATTAAACATCGCAAGGCGGCGCAGGATGCTAAGCGTGGCAAGATTTTTACCAAACTCATCCGTGAGTTGACGGTGGCCGCCCGTGAGGGCGGTGCTGATCCTGAGACCAATCCTCGCTTGCGCGCCGCTATCGACAAATCACTGTCGAACAATATGAAGCGCGACACCATTGATAACGCGGTCAAACGCGGTGCCGGTGAACTCGACGGCGATGCAGTTGAAGAACTCACGTACGAGGGCTACAGCCCAGGTGGTGCCGCTATTATGGTGTTCTGCATGACCGACAACCGCAACCGTACAGTGTCTGATGTGCGCCATGCGTTTACCAAGCTGGGCGGTAATTTAGGGACTGATGGGTCAGTTGCGTATTTGTTCAGTAAGCGTGGCGTGATCAGTTTTGCGCCCGGCTCTTCGGAAGAGAAGGTTATGGAAGCGGCTCTGGAAGGCGGCGCCGACGACGTGCAAACCTATGATGACGGTTCACTTGATGTGTTTTGTGAACCCGAGCTGTTTGGTGCAGTAAAAGATGCCTTAGATGCGGCTGGCCTTACCGCCGACAATGCGGAAGTGACGCAGGTGCCTTCGACCAAAGCGGAACTGAACGACGAGGATGGCGTGCGTTGCGCGAAACTGATTGATGCGCTGGAAGATCTCGACGATGTGCAGGATGTTTACCACAACGCTGAATTACCTGAGAGCGCCTGGGACTAATGGCGATTGTACTGGGGATTGACCCGGGTTCACGCTTAACAGGCTATGGTTTAGTCCAGCAGCAGGGGCGTACGTTGACGTATCTGGGGAGTGGCTGCATCCGGGTGGTGCGGGCAGGGTCCGCAGACGAAGAACGAACGCTGGCAGAACGGTTACGCATCATTCATGATGGGGTTAGCGAATTGATTACGCAGTTTCAGCCGGATGAATTTGCTATCGAGCAAGTGTTTATGGCGCGCAATCCCGACTCCGCACTTAAGCTTGGGCAGGCGCGAGGCGCTGCAATCGTCGCTGCGGCACGGCATGATCTGGTCGTGGCCGAGTATTCAGCACGACAGATAAAACAATCGGTGGTGGGTAGTGGCGCCGCAGATAAAACCCAGGTCCAGCATATGGTGATGCAAATGCTGAAATTGCCGAAACGACCACAAGCCGATGCGGCGGACGCGCTGGCGGTGGCGATTTGCCATTGCCATACCCGGCAAAGCCTGGTTTCAATGGCGGGGGCGGCGCGGAAAACGGTTCGAGGCAGGTTGCGTTAAGTGTCGTTTCGCTGCCAAGCGGCGTTGCCAATAATTCGTACATACATTATGACCGAGAGAACAGGATAAATTATGATAGGCCGTATTCAGGGCACTATTGTCTACAAGCAGGCTCCCGACCTACTGGTCGATGTGCAA
Organism: Aliidiomarina soli; assembly: GCF_003986975.1. Lineage (GTDB taxonomy): Bacteria > Pseudomonadota > Gammaproteobacteria > Enterobacterales > Alteromonadaceae > Aliidiomarina > Aliidiomarina soli. The sequence goes on from NZ_PIPO01000006.1 coordinate 100,493, forward strand.
GGAGTGGGCTACGAAATTCAGTTGCCGATGACCTGTTTCTTTGAGTTACCAGCGGTCGGCAGCGAGGTCAGTTTGTGGACCCATTTTGTGGTGCGCGAGGATGCACAGCTGTTGTATGGTTTTAACAGCATGAACGAGCGGGCGTTGTTCCGGCAACTGATAAAAGCGCAGGGTGTGGGGCCGAAAATGGCACTGGCGATTATGTCCGGAATGTCAGCCAATCAGTTCGTGGCCAGCGTACAGCAGGGTGATGTCTCGACATTGGTAAAAATTCCCGGTGTCGGCAAAAAGACCGCTGAGCGTTTGGTGGTGGAAATGCGTGACCGGCTAAAAGACTTCGCTGGCACCAGTCCGCTGGAAAACGGCGGGCAGAGCCCGGAACCGGCAATGATGGTGGCGATGGATAATCCACTGGACGATGCGTTAAGCGCCTTGCTGGCGCTCGGCTATAAGCCTGCTCATGCAGAAAAAGCTGTGAAAAAAGTGGCCACCGCCGATATGGATTCAGAAGCCATCATCCGCCAGGCGCTAAAATCGATGGTATAACCATACCTCCCATGATTAAGCGCACATTCAATGATCGAGCGCGGGGCTTGATCATTGAATTGGTCTCTTGCAAGTGATGCCAATTCAACATTCAAGCCCCGCGCTTGAATGTTGAATGGCAGCGCAACAGGACATTCAGATGATTGAAGCAGATCGCATGATACAGGCGTCGGCAACCAACGAAGATGAGTTGATTGACCGCGCTATCCGACCCAAGATGCTGGCGGACTATACTGGCCAGAAGCATGTGGTCGAGCAGATGAGTATCTATATCGAGGCGGCTCGCAAACGCTCAGATGCGTTGGATCATGTGTTGATTTTTGGTCCGCCGGGCCTCGGTAAGACGACGCTGGCCAATATCATTGCCAACGAAATGGATGTTGCGATTAAGCAGACGTCCGGGCCGGTGCTGGAAAAGGCGGGCGATTTAGCGGCTCTGTTGACCAACCTTGAAGAGAACGATGTTCTTTTCATTGATGAAATCCACCGTTTAAGCCCTGTGGTGGAAGAAATTCTTTATCCGGCGATGGAAGATTATCAGCTCGATATAATGATTGGTGAAGGCCCCGCGGCCCGCTCAATTAAGCTTGATCTGCCGCCGTTTACGTTGGTTGGCGCAACTACCCGTGCCGGTGCATTAACCTCGCCGCTGCGTGACCGCTTTGGCATTGTGCAGCGACTGGAGTTTTATTCGGTAGAGGAACTGACCACCATTGTGCGCCGCTCCGCAGACTTTCTCAATTTGAATATGGATCAGCAGGGGGCCCATGAGGTAGCAGCACGGTCACGGGGTACGCCGCGAATTGCCAATCGCTTGCTACGCCGGGTGCGCGATTACGCTGAAGTACGTGCGGACGGTATTATCAACGTTGAGGTGGCGTCGGCAGCGCTGGATATGGTCGATGTCGACAAAGCTGGCTTTGACTACATGGACCGCAAGCTGATTCTGGCTATTATTGAGAAATTTATGGGTGGACCGGTCGGGCTGGATAACCTCGCTGCCGCTATAGGTGAAGAGAAAGACACCATAGAAGATGTGCTGGAACCGTTTTTGATTCAGCAGGGTTTTGTGCAGCGCACACCGCGCGGACGCATTGCAACCAATCATGCGTACCGCCACTTCGGCCTGACAAAATCATAAAATTCAATAAAGGCGAGCGCGGGGCTTGAACGTTGAATTTGCCCTCTGCGGTTAGCCGGATTCAATGTTCAAGCCCCGCGCTGGAATGTTGAATGGAGGAATGGTAAACAAAAAAAAGCCCGCTCAATGAGCGGGCAAAAACAACAACAAGGAGGAATAAATCCAGGGAACTACGTAAGAGATGCGACAACAATCTCTTAAAAACAGGTGTTTTGGCTTGTTTCCAGTGTTAACCCCCAAAACATGTGCGTATTATAACCGTGGGCAGACCAGTTTCAAACGAGAATTAACCCACCTTCGGATTACTTAAATTAATCTGTTAGTGGCTTGTTGAGATTGTTTATTAACCAATTAAACGTCGATAATTTTGTTAATTCATTGTTTTTTAAGAATTAGTTTATAACTGACTAAAAATAAAACGATAAATAAAAGTCTGGAAAGCACAAAGCGTTAACAATCGATGGCAGAAAACCGTATGAAAGCCGTATTTACGTAGTTTTTACGCCGTTACCGAGCTTTGAAGGTGCCTTTAAATTGGTCTCCTGGCCAGGTTATAGTAAATTAACGCAAATTAACGTTAGGGGGCTCGGTGTGAGCGAATTTAGCTGGCCTGTTCGGGTTTATTATGAAGACACAGATGCGGGCGGCATTGTGTACTACGCCAATTATCTGAAGTTTTGCGAGCGGGCGCGTACTGAATGGCTGCGTGAGCTGGGTGTTGAACAGGATGGTTGGCTGGGCGAAGGGACTGCCTTTGTGGTGCGCCACGTGGATATGGACTTGAAGGCGCCGGCGCGGTTTAACGATTTGCTCAGTGTGCGTACCCTGGTGACGGATGTAAAACGAGCCAGCGTGCGTTTTGAACAGCAAATTTTTAATCAGCATGAGCAACTATTATGTAGCGCTCACGTCAAAGCGGCGTGTGTGAATATTCATCTTATGAAGCCGGTGGCTATTCCGGCAGCGATAGCAGAGGTAATTAAGCGTGGAACATGAATTGTCAATTTGGGATCTGCTGTTAGAGGCAAGCTTACTAGTACAGGCAGTGATGGTGCTGCTGGTGCTGATGTCAGTTGTTTCTTGGGCAATTATTTTCCAGCGCCGCAAACTGATTAACAGTACCGCGACGGAAACGGTTAAGTTTGAAGACCGTTTCTGGTCGGGGGTGGATCTGGCCCGTTTGTATAAAGAGCTTTCTGCTAAGGGTGCTAATCTGCTTGGTCTGGAACGGATTTTCCACGGTGGGTTTCGTGAATTCGCGCGCTTGCGCGGGAACCCTAATGCTGACGCGCTAACAGTTCTGGCTGGGGCCCAACGTTCCATGCGAGTGGCCCACTCGCGGGAAATCGAGAAACTGGAAACTCACCTGACCTGGCTTGCTACCATAGGTTCTATTAGCCCCTATGTTGGCTTGTTCGGTACCGTGTGGGGGATCATGAACGCCTTTACCTCGCTCGGAAGTGTGCAGCAGGCAACCCTGGCAATGGTTGCACCGGACATTGCAGAAGCCCTGATTGCCACGGCGCTTGGTCTGTTTGCCGCGATTCCTGCGGTGGTCGCTTACAACCGGTTTAGTTACCGGGTTGAACTGCTCGACTCAGCCTACATCAACTTTATGGAAGAATTTTCCGGCATTCTCCAGCGTCAGACCCTGAATAATAGTAATGGTGGGGCTGGTAGTACGGCGGCAACGGCAACCTCAGCAAGTTCGGCGACAGCCAGTCAAGACGGAGCCTGATATGCAGCAAGTCTTTCCTAGCCGGCGCAAGCGCCGTGCGGTAGCGGAAATTAACGTGGTACCCTACATCGATGTTATGTTGGTGTTGTTAATCATTTTTATGATCACGGCGCCGTTACTGAGCCAGGGGGTTGACGTAGATTTGCCGCAGGCAGAAGCGCAGGCGATTGATTCAGACGATATGCAGCCACTGGTGGCGTCGGTCGACGCTGAAGGCCGCTATTACCTGAACATCGGTGATAGTTCCGAGGAACCTATGTCGGCGGTTGACCTGGCAACGCTGGTCGCTGCTCACTTGCAGCTGGAACCGGAAACACCAGTCGTGGTGCGCGGTGATGGCGCAGTTCCATATGCGGACGTGGTTCAGTTAATGGTAGTGCTGCAACGCGCGGGTGCCGGTTCAGTGGGTTTAATGACGCGATCTCCGGAGAAATAAGTGGCGAAACAGGCAGAAGCGGTGAAAACAGGCATGAAGACCGCATTGGTTAAGGCGCTCGCTGTGCATGTTGGGTTGCTTTTGATCTTTGTGGTCGGTGCTAACTTTGAGTTTTGGCAAAGTGATCGTCAGCCACAAATGGCAACACCGGAAGTAGAGATTGTTCAGGCAACAGCGGTGGACCAGGCTCAGGTTGATGCCCAGGCCCAGCGCATTCGCGAGCAACGTGAAGCGGCACAACGCGCTGAAGAACAGCGAGTGGCGGAAATAGAGCGCCGCGCGCAGGAAGCCGAACGACGCCGCCAGCAGGAAGAAGCGCAGGCGCAGCGCGCTCGCGAGCAGGCACAACGTGAACGGGCAGAAGCGGAGGCTGAAGCTCAGCGTTTGCGTGAACAGGCGGAAGCCGAAGAGCGCCGTGCTGAAGAAGCAGCAGAGCGACGAGCGCAAGAGGAAGCGGCTGCAGAAGAACGTCGTCGTGCTGAAGAAGCCGAGCGTCAGCGTCAGGAAGAAGAACGTCAGCGGCGGGAAGCGGAAGAGCAACAGCGGGCGGAACGTGAACGGCAACTGCAGGAAGAACTGGCAGAAGAGCGGGCCCGACGCGAATCGGCCCGTCAGCAACGGGTGTTGAGTGAAGTTGAGCGTTACCAGGCGTTGATACGTGAGACTATTCAACGCAATTTGCTGGTTGATTCGTCGATGCGGGGACAGTCCTGTGTGTTGGTTATTAGTCTTGCACGCAGCGGTTTTGTGACCAATGTGCAGATCGATGAAGGCGACCGCGCGGTATGTGAAGCGGGCCGGGCTGCGGCCTTACGAGCTGGTACCCTGCCAGTTTCAGAAGACGCCGAAGTGTATCAAGAAATGAGTGAAATCCGCCTGCGGATTGAGCCTGAATTTAACTAAGAGGTGTGAAAGCACAAATGAAACACATACGCGTATACACCTTTTTGGTGTTGACCACCTTGCTGACCGGCCTCGGGCTGCAAAGCCCGTCTGCTCATGCAGCCTTAGAGATTGTAATTACAGAAGGTATCGACAGCGCACGCCCGGTGGCGGTGGTTCCGTTTGAGTGGCGTGGCAATGGTGAAGCCCCCTATGATTTTACCGAGGTAATAGCGGCAGATTTGCGCCGCAGCGGCCGATTTAATCCGATTGCGGTTGATGATATGCCGGGCCAGCCGACCAGTGATGGAGATGTGGATTACTCCGCCTGGGCACGTTCTGGGGTTGAAGCGATTCTGGTCGGCCATGTTGAGTCGCAGGGTATTGGTCGCTACCGGGTAAGTTACGAGCTTATTGATGTATTGCGTGGACAAATTACCGGTGGCGGGTCGCAAAGCCTGCAAAATGGCGAATTAGTCCATAGTCAGGATCATATTATCGAATCACGCTCGTCGGTGGTGAATGACGGCCAGTTCCGCCAGTACGCGCATCGTATCTCTGATGTGGTGTATGAAGCACTGACTGGCGAGCGTGGAGCCTTTATGACGCGCATCGCCTATGTCATCGTGGAACCTGATTCGGATTTGCCTTATCAACTGGTAGTGGCAGATTACGACGGTCATAATGAGCGCACTTTGCTGCGTTCACCGCAGCCGCTGATGTCGCCGTCATGGTCGCCGGATGGCAGCAAGCTTGCCTATGTTAGTTTCGAGAATCGCCGTTCAGAAATTTATATTCAGGATATTTATAGCACCGAGCGCCGCCAGGTCACGTCGTTCCCGGCGATTAACGGAAATCCTGTTTTTTCGCCAGATGGCAAGCGTCTTGCAATGGTCTTGTCGAAAGACGGTCAGCCTGATATTTATGTACTTGATTTGGAAACAGATCGCCTGACCAGAGTGACCGAGCACTGGCGAATTGATACCGAACCAAGCTGGGTACCTGATGGCTCGGGGCTGGTTTTCACCTCTGAGCGGGGTGGACGGGCACAGGTATATCACGTCGATGTACGTAGCCGTAACGTGCGCCGCCTGACCTTTGAGGGTGAATCAAACCTGGGCGCGTCGGTGACACCGGATGGTCGCCATTTAATTATGGTAAACCGTACTAACGGTCGTTATCATATTGCAAAGCAGGATTTTCCGTCTGGGCGGAATTTTCAGGTTCTAACGGAAACGCAGTTGGACGAGTCGCCGAGTTTGGCGCCGAACGGAAGTATGATTATATATAGTACAAAGTATCGTAATCGACAGGTACTTGCGTTAGTGTCAACTGATGGCCGTTTCCGAGCTCGAATTCCTTCGCGAGAAGGGGAAGTAAAGGCACCGGCCTGGTCGCCATTTATATAAACAGGCTATTTCGATGGCAATGTTTGCGTCGGTTCGTTGACGGTCAAGCTGAGCCTATGGTTAAAAACTTAAGGATATAACAATGCAAATCAATAAACTCGTTAAAGCCCTTGTTTTTGCGCTACCGGTTCTCGCTTTGGCCGCTTGTAGCTCAACTGAAGATACTACTGCAGACAGCGAAGCAGAGCGTCGTGCAACTCAGGAACGTACTCAGCAAGAAGAGCAACGTGGAGTTGAGACAGGTTCTGCAGACCGTCAAATGACTCCTGAAGAAGAGCGTCGTGAGCGTATGGACGAGCTGCGTCAGGAAAACACCATCCACTTTGAGTTCGATGACTCAAACATTTCCAGCGAATATGCTGAAGTGCTGGATGCTCACGCTGAGTACCTGCTTAACAACCCGAACGTAAACGTCGTGGTTGAAGGCCATACTGATGAGCGTGGGACACCTGAGTACAACATCGCGTTGGGCGAGCGTCGTGCGAATGCAGTGGTAAACCACCTGCAAAACCAGGGTGTTCTGTCGTCGCAGTTGTCGACTGTGTCTTATGGTGAAGAGAAGCCTGTGGTTCGTCGTAGCAACGAAGAAGCATGGGCTCAGAACCGTCGCGCTGTATTAGTATACTAATCGCGTTGATGTGATCTGATGACACCTGCCGACAATTTGGTCGGCAGGTGTTAAGCGGAAAAGGCAGGGAATTATGAGAATGACCAGTTTGTTGCTGGCGTTAACCGTCAGCGGCGTTGCTTTAGCGCAAAGTCCGGCACCGGTGATTAGTGTTGCCAATGCGCAGGATTCGCTGGAAGGGCGGGTTGACCGCATGGAGCGGATGCTGGAGGCTCGCGGCGAGCAGCAAGCTCGCATGGGGCAGCAGCTAAGCAACCTGCAGCGGGAAGTGAGTGAGCTCAGAGGCATTACCGAAGAGCATTCACATCAGCTGGAGCAAGTTCTGGAGCGGCAACGCGATCTCTATCAGGAAATTGAACGCCGGGTTAGCGAAGTTCGCAATGGTGCCGGCGCTTCGGCCTCTGGGACTAGCAGCAGTGTGGCAGTGCCTACACGCGACGACATGGCGGCGGTGAACTACTCAGATGATCTGAGTGAGAATGAAGCCTATGACCGTGCTATCGCGATGGTGCTCGAAGAGCGACGTTACGATGATGCCATTCCAGAATTCCGTGCCTTTATCGAAAATTACCCAAATTCCAGTTATTTGGGGAATGCCCATTATTGGCTGGGACAATTGCTTTACTCACGCAATGAGTACAGCGATGCGCAACAGCATTTCAGTGAGGTGGTTGATAACTATCCGAATTCAAATAAGCGCGCGGATTGCATGTTGAAACTGGGCATTATTGCGCAGAATCAGGATGATAATTCGACCGCGGAACGACGCTATCAGCAGGTCGTTAATGAGTACCCGGATAGTACCGAAGCCGGTATGGCTCGTTCGCGCCTCAATAATCTGTAAGTCAGCGTTCAAGTTAGCAGTTTGTTAAGATAAGCGTCGAAAATAACCGATTCGACGCAATTTTGAGCGAAAGGCATTTTTTTTACTATTTTTGGTTGCATGCCGGCAGGATTTGAGTAATATATGCCGCCGTTGCACAGGAACAATGTGGGTCGTTAGCTCAGTTGGTAGAGCAGTTGACTTTTAATCAATTGGTCGCTGGTTCGAATCCAGCACGACCCACCAATTCCTCTAAATTCGCAACACCCCCGAGTGGGTCGTTAGCTCAGTTGGTAGAGCAGTTGACTTTTAATCAATTGGTCGCTGGTTCGAATCCAGCACGACCCACCATTTATACCGAAACCCGGCCTCGCGCCGGGTTTTTTGTATCCAGCTTGAATTGAACGGGTGATGCCCCCATCTGTCAAAAGATGACCAGTGAGTAAACTTTGCGTATACTCTGCGCGTATTGGTAAAGCTACACAGCATAGCTAGATGAAGGCAGTATGATTGAAATAGACACAGTGGATAACCTGGATTACGTATTCCCAGCGAAGCCCAAACCTCTGAGCGAAGAACAGAAAGCGCAACATCACGAGCGCATTAAGACGTTATTAAAGAAGAATAACGCGGTGCTGGTGGCACACTACTATACCGATCCCGAAATTCAGGCACTGGCAGAAGAAACCGGTGGTTGCGTGTCGGATTCGTTAGAAATGGCGCGCTTTGGTGCTGAACATAGCGCCGATACCCTGATTGTGGCCGGGGTTAAGTTCATGGGGGAGACCGCAAAAATACTGACCCCTGAGAAAACGGTACTGATGCCGACGCTGGAAGCAACCTGTTCGCTGGATTTAGGCTGCCCGGCAGATAAGTTCAGTGAGTTCTGTGACTCGCATCCGGAGCGCACGGTGGTTGTGTATGCCAATACCTCAGCGGCGGTAAAAGCGCGAGCTGATTATGTCGTTACTTCAAGCATGGCGCTTGAGCTGGTGGAGCATCTGGACGCACAGGGCAAGAAAATACTGTGGGGACCTGATCGTCACCTTGGTGGCTATATCGCCAAGCAAACCGGCGCTGATATGATTATGTGGCAAGGCGCTTGTGTGGTGCATGACGAGTTTAAGTCGCGTGCCCTTCAGCAGCTGAAAGAGGAATACCCGAACGCGGCGGTGCTGGTTCATCCTGAATCACCGGACAACGTGGTTGCACTTGCTGATGCGGTGGGGTCGACCTCGCAACTTATCAAAGCCAGCCAAACCATGGCCAATGACACTTTTATTGTGGCGACTGATAAGGGCATTTTTTATAAGATGCAACAACTGGCACCCGGCAAGACATTTATTGAAGCGCCGACGGGTGGTAATGGTGCAACCTGCCGCAGCTGCGCGCATTGTCCGTGGATGGCGATGAACGGGCTGGCCGCGATTGAGAATGCACTGACTACTGGCGGTAAAGCACATGAGATACAGGTTGACCCGGAACTGGGTAAGCAAGCGATGATCCCGCTCAACCGAATGCTCGATTTTGCTAAAACCCTGCGTTAAGCAGGTAGCTACTGAAAAAGGGGCCGTGGGCCCCTTTTTATTAAGTGGTCTGATAATATTGCTTAACGGGCTGACAACTCGACACGGCCTGACCTTGGATGTCTGGATTGAGGACTGATAGATGAAACAATGGGCACTATTAATGGGGGCGGGTGATCTGGCAAGCCGCTTAACGCCGTTGCTGAAAACGCAAGGGTATGAAGTTGTCGGCGCACGGCGCACGGCGAAGTCCGCTGCAGACTTTGAGTTGGTGCAGGCGGATGCCAGTAAAGTAGATGACTGGCTTAAGGTTCTGGCGCATAAACCTGCGGTGATAGTGATAACGCTGACACCGTCGGATTACAGTGATCAAGGTTACCTGACGGGCTACGTAAAACCGACTGAGGCGCTGACCCTGGCGTTATCGGAGTGTGACCCTGACTACCGGCCATTTATTGTCTTTGTGTCCAGTACCAGTGTATACGGGCATCGTGAGGGCGAATGGGTTGATGAAACCAGCGATACCAATCCGGTTGGCTTCGCGGGTAAGCGAATACTCGAGGCTGAACAGCATATATGCCAATCCGGATATCCGCATACCATTGTGCGTTTTTCCGGAATCTACGGACCGGGACGGGAAGGCATGATCGCTCGTTTAATCAGTGGTGAAGTAACCCTGACACCGGCCTGGACAAATCGGGTCCATGTGCGTGATTGCGTCGGCACTATCGCTCATTTGATTGCCCGCTATGACCAGGGTTTGGAAGTAGACGAAATCTATCTTAGCAGTGACAACCTACCAATCCGTCAGGCGGAGTTTGCGACTGGTTTGGCAACGTACCTGGGGCTGGACCCAACCACCCTTCCAGAAACTGACCAGATTGGGCCCAGGGGCAGTAAGCGTTGTAATAATAGGCGACTGCAGGAAACGGGGTATCGCTTCATTTTCCCAACTTGGAAGGAAGGCTATGAAGGACTTTAAATGGCCGCGACGATTTGTATTTCCGGTGCTGATGTCAATTTATATGTCGTTTTTAATGACTGGATTAATCACCTGGATCAATACCGGCGTGGAGGGTGACTTCTTTGCCCGCTGGTGGCGTGCGTTTTATCTTGCCTGGCCGATTGCCTTCTTGCTGGTCTTTTTCGGTGCAGCGCGGATTCGGGCACTTAGCGAACGAATTGTCGGCGGTCCTAGAATCTGACCAGTTAAGTTGACTTAACCGGCAAACTAGGGAATGGTAAAGTAGCTAATAAAGCAGTTATTTATAAAGGACTTATCAAACATGAAAAAAGTGGTTTTGGCTGCCAGTGCAGTCTTGTTAGCGTTTTCTGTTGCTGCCTGTAGCGGTAATAGCAGCCCGGAAGACCAGATGCTGCAGGAAATGGAAAGCTTCGTCGCCGACGTTGAGGCGCTGACAGAACGCGAATCCGTGTGCTTGTCGGAAATGGAAGCGGTGTTCACTGACGGTAGCGAAAAGTTCATGGCGTTAGCGCAGGAACTGGAGTTAAGTGACTCGGACGAATTATCTGAAGAGCAACAGGCGCGTTTAGAAGCGTTTGAGCAGCGGATGATGGAAGCGGGAATCGAATTGCAGCAAAAAGCGGACTATAACTGCTAAGCAAATTATCCTGCAATGCTCAGTAAATCATCGAAAAGGGCCGTTATGGCCCTTTTTACTTGATTACACGAGAGAAATTCCCTACCATACGCGGCTCTGGAGAGGTGGCCGAGCGGCTGAAGGCGCACGCCTGGAAAGTGTGTATACGGCAACGTATCGAGGGTTCGAATCCCTCTCTCTCCGCCAAATAGCAAAAAACCGCCCTTGTGGCGGTTTTTTTATAGCTGTAAGAGCAGTATGGTTCGGTTCTTAGTCAGCGTCCTCGCCGATATAGCGGTCAAAGAAAGCCAGCATCCGTTCCCAGCGCTCGACGTTATTGTCCGGGTTGAGGAAGCCGTGCCCTTCAGTGCGTTTCACCATCCATTCGACCGGATGATCACGCGCTTCTAATGCGGCTTTCAAATTATCCGCCTGAATCTGAGGAACCCGGAAGTCTTCCGCGCCGTGGATTAGAAATACCGGGGCTTTTAATTTGTCCAGATTACGAATCGGAGACTGAGCGTCACGTTCTTCGCCCTCAGGGGGGAGCACCTGAGCGAGATAACGAAGACCGGACTCACGCTCGGGAATATCACCTTCTTCAAGCATCAGGTCGAGGTCAAACACACCAACAAAGCCGACCGTACATTTATATAAATCAGGCTCGCGAATAGCACTCTGCAGCGCCGCATAGCCACCGTAGGAGCCCCCATAAGCACACACCCGTTGCTGGTCGACAATGCCTTCGTCGACCAGATGTTGAACTCCGTCCGTCATGTCATCGATCATGCTGGTGCCCCAGTTGCGATAACCAGCCTGTTCGAAGTCATCACCAAAGCCGCCTGAACCACGGAAATTTGGCTGTAACACTGCATAACCATGTGAGGCAAAGACCTTGGCGTCACGGTCGAAGGTCGTCAAACTATCGCGAACACCATGAGGACCACCGTGAGGAAGCATGATGAGTGGCAGGTTCTCCTCGTCAATGCCTGGTGGTACGGTGAGCAGCGCATGAATCTCCAGTCCGTCCCGTGCCTCATAAACGATACTGCGGGTTTGTGGGATCAGTGCATCGCTGAGCCAGGGAGCCGCGGCGGAAAGGTGAGCGAGATGATTGTCTTCACGATTGTACAGGTAAAAGGTGTCGTTCTGGTTTGCTGACCCTACGCGAATGACCAGGGTTTGATTGTCTGAGGTCGCTGAGGTGACAAGAAGTGTCTGGTTCGGAAATGCATTTTGTAACCCCATCGCAGTCTGCACAAAGGCCTCATCCCCGGAGCCGGAAAAAAATACGGTTTCCAGAGAGTTAAGCTCATAGGCGGCACCAATCACATCATGCGGCTTGCCGTCTTTCAGACCCATCAGCGGCATCAGATCGGTATCCGGGTGAGAGGCAAGGATCTCTTCCTCACCGGTTTGCAGATCCATTAACGAAATTGCCGTGGTGTTGGTTTGTGTCCGGCTCAGCCCGACAACCTTATTAGGGTCATTCGAAAAGGCAAGGGGAACAAAGCCAAAATCCAGATCATCCTGAGAACGCAGGCGCTCCCATTCATCATCTTCAGAAGCGCGGACCATGGTCAGACGTTTGCTGTTGTCGTCGGGATCGACGCCCACCACCACTCGTGGTACGCCCTGGTCGTCGCTAATGATCTGAACGCCACCTTCGCGCGAATAACGAAGCGGGATTCGGCCTGCGGGAATTTTCCGCCCCGAGTTAAGTAAAACGCGGGATACCTGTAGGAAAGGTTCAGCCCGGCGCAGTGAGAATTCATAGATCATGATGCCGTTAGGGTCGTCGGGTAACCAGTCAAACACTTCCGCCATTACATAATTCTGATCCGGCGAATTCGGCCCGGTCAATGCCTGGCGACGAGACCCGTCGGCGTTTATAGCGAATATTTCACCAGTCATGATCGGTGCTTCGAATGCACCGACTTCACGTACCAGACTGATCACAAGACGTTCGTTATTGGCCCAATTGAATGAGCCAATCGAATCCTCCCGATGTCCGGCTATGGATGACATAACCTCACGGGTTTCCATGTTGAGCACGACCAACCTGACGTTGCCATCGTCGCCTCGGGTGGAAGCTGCGAGGTAATCACCCTGGGGTGATATTTTGATGTTAATAAACTGCGCATGACGGGCGTAATCCTGCAATGACGGTGCAGAGCTCGGATCGGATGCGTAGGCTAAACTTTGCATCAGGAAGAGAAAACAACTGGTAAGCAGCGCAAGCCATCCCATCCCTGTTTTATGTGTTGAGGACATATAAACTCCTTTTTTGTTATAAAGTTGTTGCGGATATAGTAAAGCAAGCTAAAGAAAACGTCACCATCAATTTTGATATAGCGCAAGGATCTGTGTTGTCGTATTGTACTGCGCTGAAAATCTTGATCCCGGTCATACTGCGCGGTGCTGCAAAGCTCTAGGCTACTTCCATCGTGTATTAATTGAGAGGGAACAGGCATGAGTCTATGGCAGGAATTTTTCAGAGATCCGGTAATCTTCTTTTCGTTCACTGGTCTCGCGATAGTGATTGGTATGTGCGTTTTCTATGCCATTTATTTCTACGTGAAAATGGTAAAAGCCGAAAAACGCTCCCAGTAAACCAATTCAACGTTCAAGCGCGGGGCTTGATCATTGAATTGGTCTTACCATTCAACATTCAAGCCCCGCGCTTGAATGTTGAATATGGTTAAAGGTCGAGGTAGTCCATGATGCCGTTGGCGGCTTTGCGGCCCTGAGCGATGGCGGTAACCACCAGGTCAGCACCCAGCACCATGTCGCCGCCAGCGAATATTTTGGGATTGGAGGTTTGCATGGCGAACTCGCTGTTTTCCTGGGCATTGACCAGATCCCAGTCATTCAGCGCGACGTCCTCTTGCTTGAGCCATTGCGGTGGGTTGGCCTGGTAACCAAAGGCCAGTACCACCGCATCGCAGGCGAGTTCAAATTCAGAGCCTTCAACCGCTTGCGGGCGTCGGCGACCAGCATCATCCGCTGGTCCTAGTTGTGTTTTAACGCAGCGCACGGCGGTCACCTGGCCCTCGTCGTTGGCGACAATTTCCAGCGGCTGTACGTTGTACTGAAACTCGACCCCTTCTTCTTTGGCGTGCTCGACTTCTTTGCGTGAGCCGGGCATGTTAAGGGCGTCGCGTCGATAGGCACAAATAACATGCTCAGCCTGCTGCCGTATGGCGGTGCGCACACAGTCCATGGCGGTATCGCCGCCACCTAACACCACCACCCGCTGCTGCTGAAAATCAATTGCCGGGTAGTCAGGCATCTGGTAGTTGGCGATGCGGGCAGTATTGCCAATCAGGTAGCTCAGGGCAGGGTAGACCCCCTGGCTGTCGAGCCCGGGTAAGCCACCATCGACCCCTTTATAGGTACCAAGGCCAAGAAAGACGGCGTCGTAATTGTTCAGTAACTCATCGAAAGGCTGGTCGGGTCCGACTTCAACACCTAACTTAAACTCAATTCCCATGTCAGTGAAAATTTCGCGACGTTGCTGCATGACCGACTTTTCCAGTTTGAACGAGGGAATGCCAAAGGTAAGCAATCCGCCGATTTCCGGGTGCTTATCGAACACCACAGCCTGCACACCATTACGAGCCAGCACATCGGCACAGGCAAGCCCGGCAGGTCCGGCGCCAACGATGGCAACTTTCTTACCGGTTGCCTGAACGGCACTCATGTCTGGTCGCCAGCCCATCTCAAAGGCTTTGTCATTGATGTATTTTTCGATCGCACCAATGGTCACTGCGCCAAAGTCGTCGTTCAGAGTGCAGGCGCCTTCGCAGAGGCGGTCCTGCGGACAAACCCGGCCACAGACCTCGGGCAGGCTGTTGGTTTGGTGGGACAACTCAGCGGCTTCGATAATGCGCCCTTCGGCCGCCAGTTCCAGCCATTGCGGAATATAATTATGCACCGGGCACTTCCACTCACAGTACGGGTTGCCACAGTCGATGCAGCGGTCTGCCTGGCCACTGACCTGGGACTGCTCCATTGGGTGCTGAATTTCAACAAACTCGATGCGGCGTTCGTCGATGGGCCGTTTCGGCGGATCGACACGGCGCACGTCAACAAACTGATATACGTTGCGGGTCATTGCTCGCTCTCCTTTACATCACTTGCACGCGCAGCTCTGCAGCAGACTGGGCGCGACGACCAATTAAGGTGGCGATATCACTCGCTTTAGGTTTGACCAGGGCAAAATGACCAACGTACTGATCAAAATTGGTCAGAATATCCAATGCCCGCTGACTGCCGGTGGCTTCATAGTGATCATGAATAAAACCACGCAAATGTTCTTGTAAAATGGGCTTGTCCACCGCCAGGGTTTCAACCAGTTCGGGATTAATACGCTGGTTAAAATCGTTGTCTTCATCGAGCACATAAGCCAGGCCACCAGTCATACCGGCACCGAAGTTAATGCCAGTGCGACCGAGTACGACGACCACGCCGCCAGTCATGTATTCACAGCCGTTGTCGCCAATGCCTTCGACTACAGCGACCGCACCGCCGTTGCGCACCGCAAAGCGCTCGCCGGCACAGCCTGCGGCATGCAAGCGGCCGCCAGTGGCTCCGTAAAGACAGGTGTTGCCCATGATAATGGCTTCGTGCGACTTATAGGCTACGCCTTTGGCCGGGCGTAAATGAATACGTCCGCCGGCCATGCCTTTGCCGACATAGTCATTGGCGTCACCGACTAGGTCGAGATGCAGACCGCCGGCGTTCCAGACCCCAAAACTTTGTCCGGCGGTGCCACGGAACTTCAGTCGCAGTGGCCGCGACGCCATGCCTTGGTTGCCATGCTGGCGGGCAATCAGACCAGACAGTGCCGCTCCCACGGAGCGGTCGTCGTTGCGGATTTCAAAGCTAAACTCACCGCCGTGTTTATGCTGTATGGTCTCCGCACAACGTTCCAGTAACGCCTGATTGAGGCGGGCCGGATCGTGCGGCGGATTATTCTCCTGACAGTGGTTCGGGTAGTCGTTGCTGACCGCCGCTGCGCCGAGAATAGCGTCCAGATTAAGGTGCTGTTGCCGCTCTGTGGTTAGGCGATCCACCGTGGTGAGTAAATCGGTACGGCCAATCAGATCAGTCAGACTGACCACTCCCAGTTGGCGTAAGTAGCCGCGCACTTCGTCGGCCAGCAGGTGAAAGTAGTTTTCGACTTTCTCTGGCAGGCCATGAAAGTGTTGCTGGCGCAGGGTTTGGTCCTGGGTAGCAACACCGGTGGCGCAGTTATTCAAATGGCATATACGTAAATACTTACAACCCAGCGCGACCATAGGAGCAGTACCAAAGCCAAAGCTTTCGGCGCCGAGAATCGCAGCTTTGATCACATCCAGGCCGGTCTTAAGGCCGCCGTCGACCTGTAAACGCACTTTGTGGCGCAGGTTGTTGACCGTTAATGCCTCATGTACTTCAGCCAGGCCGAGCTCCCATGGGCTACCGGCGTATTTAACCGAGGTCAGCGGGCTGGCGCCGGTGCCGCCATCGTAACCGGATACGGTAATCAGGTCAGCGTAGGCTTTAGCAACCCCGGTGGCGATGGTGCCGATGCCTGGTTCAGACACCAGTTTTACCGAAACCACTGCCTCTGGGTTTATTTGCTTAAGGTCAAAAATAAGCTGAGCGAGATCTTCAATCGAGTAAATATCGTGGTGCGGCGGCGGGCTGATTAAGGTCACACCCGGCACCGAATAGCGAAGTTTGGCAATTTCTGCGGTGACCTTTTCACCCGGCAGCTGGCCGCCTTCGCCGGGTTTAGCGCCCTGAGCAATTTTGATTTGCAGCACATCGGCGTTGACTAGATAGTGCGGCGTGACGCCAAAACGGCCCGAGGCGACTTGCTTAATACGGGAGTTACGTTCGTTGCCGAAACGACGCGGGTCTTCGCCACCTTCACCGGAGTTCGAGTGCCCACCTAAGCGGTTCATCGCAACGGCAAGGGCTTCGTGTGCTTCCGGGCTTAGTGCGCCAATTGACATGGCGGCGGTGTCGAAACGGCTGAACATAGCACTGGTGGGCTCAGGTTCAACTGCCTCAACGTCTGCCGGTGGGTTGAGCTGCCAAAGGTCGCGCAAGGTCGCAATCGGGCGTAAATTTACATGCTGGCAATAGGCTTTGTAGGCTTGCTCATCGCGAGTTTCCACCGCCTGCTGCAGGCTGGTGACTACATCCGGGTTGTAGGCGTGGTATTCACCGCCATGGACGTATTTAAGCAGGCCACCGTGGGGCACAGGCTTACGGGCTAACCAGGCTTCTTTATGCAAGCGCTGTAAGTCCTGTTCGAAATCAGTCCAGCCAGCGCCGGCCAGGCGTAGGGTACAGGTTGGAAAGCAGCGCTCATAAATAGCCCGCGACACGCCGACCACTTCAAACAGCCCCGCAGAACGATAACTGGAGACGGTCGAAATGCCCATCTTCGACATGATCTTGAGCAGGCCTTTGTTAATGCCCTGCCGGTAGTTAAGCACCGCCTCGCGCGGGGTCAGGTTGATTCGTTGCTGGGCTACCAGCTGTTCGACCGTTTCATAGGCCATGAAGGGGTAGATAGCGGTGGCGCCTAAGCCAATCAGCACCGCAAAATGATGCGGGTCACGGGCGGACGCCGTTTCGACCACGATGTTGGAGTCGCAGCGTAATTGGGCATGAACTAGCCGGGTTTGCACTGCGCCGACGGCCATGGGGGCCGGGATAGGTAGCTTGCCTTTCTCGATATGACGGTCGGAGAGAATGACAATCGCAATCTTATCGTCGCGCACTGCATTTTCTACGTCATTGGTCAGGCGCTCGACGGCTGTTTCCAGGCTCTCTTTTTCCGGCGCGTAATAAAGGCTGAAACTGCGCCACGGGTAGTGATCCTCATCGAAGTCTTTGAGCTGATCGAGGTCGGTGTACATCAGTACCGGCGAGTCAAATAGGACCCGGTCAGCGTAGCCAGAGGTTTCATTGAATAGGTTCTGTTCGCGGCCTATGCAGGTGGACAGCGACATCACATGGCGTTCGCGAATTGGGTCAATTGCCGGGTTGGTGACCTGGGCAAACTGCTGCCGAAAGTAATCGTAGAGCAGCCGCGGCTGCGACGACAGCACTGCGATCGGTGTGTCATCGCCCATCGAACCGGTGGCTTCCTGACCGTCTTTGGCCAGCACCTTGATAATTTGCTCGATTTCTTCGGTGCTGTAGAAAAACTGTTTGTGGTAAATCGCCATGCGGGTGTCGTCAAACAGGCGGTCACCAATTTCAGTTTCTTCATACTGCTCAAACGGCTTGAGGTAACGAATGTGTTTGCCCAGCCATTCTTTGTATGGGTGACGTGCCTTTAAGTCCTGGTCGATTTCATGGCTGCGCCATAGGGTGCCGTTGTAGGTATCGACGGCGAGCATCTGGCCTGGACCTAGGCGTCCTTTTTCCAGGACTTCGTCCGCCTCATAGTCCCAGGTACCTACTTCTGAGGCGACGGTGATGGTGCGGTCACGGGTAATAATAAAACGTGCCGGACGCAGGCCGTTGCGGTCAAGGCAGCAGGCGACATGGCGGCCATTGGTCATAACCACGCCGGCTGGACCGTCCCAGGGTTCCATGTGCATCGAGTTAAACTCGTAAAACGCACGCAACTCGGGGTCCATGGTTGGGTCGTTCTGCCAGGCAGGCGGGATCAGCAAACGCATGGCTCTGAATAAGTCCATGCCGCCGGCTAGTAGCATGTCGAGCATATTATCGAGGCTGGCAGAGTCACTGCCGCGGCTGCTGACAAAGGGCTGGGCGTCTTTTAAGTCCGGCAATAAAGGGGACTGTATTTTATAGCTTCGCGCCAGTGCCCATTGGCGATTGCCGGATATGGTGTTGATTTCGCCGTTGTGAGCAAGGAAACGGAAAGGCTGAGCTAGCGGCCAGCGCGGCATGGTATTGGTGGAAAAACGCTGGTGGAACACGCAGATAGAGGTCTGCAGACGAATATCAGCCAGATCCGGGTAAAAACCAGGCAGATCAGCTGGCATCATTAAGCCTTTATAGACGATCACCATGCAGGACAATGAAGCGATATAGAAATCGGGATGCTCTTGCAGACGCTTTTCAATGCGCCGTCGCGCCATATATAGGCGGCGTTCGAGGTCTTTTTTACGCCAACCGGGCTGCGCATTGACAAACACCTGCTCTAAATGAGGCATGCTCTGGCGTGCGGTGTCGCCGAGTACATCCGGATTAGTCGGGGTGTTACGCCAGCCGACCAGGCTGAGGGTTTCACGGCTCAGCTCTTCTTCAATGACTGCCTTTTCTGTGGCACGGGCTTTGCTATCAAGACTAAAAAATATTTGTCCGATGGCGTATTTTTTGCCTAAATTCCATTCGTTTTCGGCGGCCAGATCGCGGAAAAACGACTCCGGCAGCTGCATTTGAATACCGCAGCCGTCTCCGGTTTTGCCGTCTGCCCCGATGGCGCCACGGTGAGTCATTCTGTCGAGTGCGCCAATTGCACGACGCACCAGACGATGACTGGCCTCACCGTCAAGGTGGGCGATTAAGCCAAAACCACAATTGTCGCGCTCGTCATTGGCCCGACTGTCGGCTTGATACAACGTCATAACGTCCCCCTTAAACTTAACCTATTCAACATAAGCGCAGTTGTACAACTTGGCAATACAAGCATGACGCATAAGCGCTATTTGTTAAGATTATATTGAATTTATTGACATGGCTATGTCGGTGACTGGTCAGGGGTTGCTATAGTGATGGCTTACAATACCGCGCTGCGGTATCTTTTTGCGGATTACCAATGTGCCCGTTACTAAAGCACCCGTTACGAATGCATCCACGAATACCAAGAAGAGCGGTTCGAACAACATGACAAAAACTATTCATCAAATCGCCGGGCCAGTGGTGGCAGTAGTGGCTTTCTTGTCGGCTATGCTGGGTGGGATGCCGCAACCAGCAGCCTGGACCCTTGGGGTGACGGTATGGGTTGCCTGGTGGTGGATCAGTGAAGCCATTCCGATCCCGGCGACCTCGTTGTTGCCTTTTGTGCTGTTGCCGCTTGGCAACATCATGTCCTATCAGGACGCGACCTTGTCCTTGGGCAACCACGTTATTGTGCTCTTTATGGCGGCGTTTATGCTGGCCCGCGGCATCGAAGCGTCTGGGGTGCATGAACGTATTGCTCTGGGGCTGATTAGTCGGCTTGGGGGGCAGAACGCTAAGCTGATTGTGTTTTCGTTTATGGCGGCGGTGGCGTTTTTGTCGATGTGGATCTCCAATACGGCGTCAGTGCTGGCTTTGTTACCAGTGGCCGTTGCTATCGCCAGCGCTACCGACAACCACAGGTTTAAAATCGCGTTATTACTCGGCCTGGCCTACGCGGCCTCGCTGGGTGGTGTGGCGACGTTGATTGGTAGTCCGCCTAACCTGATCTTTGCCTCGGTTTATCAGACCTTTAATGGCGAGGAGTTTGGCTTTCTGCGCTGGATGTATTACGGGGTTCCGATTGTAATGATTGGCTTGCCGGTGATGGCGCTTTGGCTAACTCGTGGTCTGCATCTGGACCAACCCGTGCATTTGCGAGAGGTAGGTGAGTTTAGCGTACAGGAAAAACGGGCATTGGCCGTGTTTGGTACTGTGGTCGGTTTGTGGGTGTTTCGCTCAGAACCTTTTGGCGGCTGGATGAACTGGTTTAGCCTGCCTATGATGGGCGATGCAACAGTGGCGCTGGCTGGCGTAGTTGCGATGTTCCTGGTCTCCGACGGCAAAGGCGGACGTTTACTTACCTGGGAGCGCGCGGTCGATATTCCGTGGGGAATACTACTGTTATTTGCGGGCGGTATTTGTCTGGCGCAGGGCTTTATGCAAAGCGGGCTGAGTGAAACTATTGGTGGCGCGCTGGCAAACCTGACAGTGCTGCCGACCTTCTTGCTGGTGTTGCTGTTGACGCTCTCGGTGTCGTTTTTAACTGAAATTACCTCCAATACAGCGACGGCCACCTTGTTGATGCCGATCCTGGCATCCACTGCGATCGCCGCTAATCTTCCGCTGGAATTGCTGATGATCCCGGCAGTCGTTGCCTGCAGCTGCGCGTTCTGCCTGCCGGTTGCGACGCCACCTAACTCCATCGTTTTCTCATCTAACATGGTGAGCATCAAAGAAATGAGCCGCGAGGGCTTTTACCTCAACATCATTCTCGGCGTCATCACCAGCGCCGTGGTCTACGTCCTGGTGTAACCCCAACCATAGCTGCATCACCACCATTCAAGATTCAAGCGCGGGGCTTGAATCTTGAATTGGTCTTACCAATTGCCCGAATTCAACGATCAAGCCCCGCGCCTGAATGTTGAAAAGGGGTGGATTCAATGATCAAGCCCCGCGCTGGAATGTTGAAAGCAGGGTGAAGGTGATGAGGAGGAGAGCGGCGGCGAGGGCGATGTTGCGCTGGAGGGTGCGCTCGCTGAGCAGGCGGCTGAAGATATGGGTTGCGGCAAGCAGACTGAGTTTGCTGCCACCCAGGATGAGGTGCTGCCAACGCTGATGGAGCCAACTGGCGCTGTCACGAAGTGGCGGATAAAGGCGGGCGATTAGACGCAACATGCGTTGCAGTGGCCAGACAATATCACCTGCTGGGATGCTCAGCTGAATAAAACTCTGAGATTTATAAGCAACTCCGGCAATGAGGACAGCCAGACCGAGGGTCCAGGTCGCATCCCATAGTGCAGAGACACTAATCGGGGCCAGGAAGGGCAATTGCAACGGTAGCCACCAGATTAGCAGCAGACTTGATATGACCGATCCGACTACTGCCAGCGTCACGCTCGGCATGGCTTTGTCACTTGCCTTTTGCTGCCCAAGCAAATAGAGGAAGCGCAGCATGAGCAATGCCGTGGCGACCGCGGCCAGAGTCAGGGCAAATATCAGTTGATCCAGTTGCTGGTTGTAGAGGCTGTCTTTCATCAGATACTTGGCGGCAGCGCCTGATGTTAGCGGCGCTCCAGCCAGAGCAAGCGCGGGTAACAAGGCGCTCAGCAGCACTGTTAAGCGGCTCAACCCGGCGGGGTGTTGGGCCAGACCCACGGTCAGGAACAAGGCGCCTTTGGCCAGACCATGATGGACCATATAAGCGATAAGCGCACCAGTCAGCGCAGGGGACAGCTCTGGTCGTAATAGAGCAACCCCGACCAGGGTGGTCATAATCCCCATCTGACTGATACTGGAATAGGCCAGTACGGCTTTTGCCTGGGCTTGCAATGAGCCAACCACACCGGCAAGAAAGGCGGCGCCAAGACCTAGCGCAATAATCCACATAGCAAAGGTATCCAGGCGCATCAATTCGGCCGCGTCGCCGGTCAGCGGCAGCATTTGCATCCAGGCAAGTAAACCGGCTTTGATCATGGCGCCACTGAGTACCGCACTGGCTGGGGTAGGTGCTACCGGATGCGCCAGCGGTAACCACATATGCAGGCCAAGGACCCCGGCTTTGACCCCAAAACCAGCAAACAATAGCGTAGCGGCGACAAGGCCATAGCTTTCGGTCGCGATGGCAAGTGGTACGTAATGAAGCATAGGTTCAACCAGCCCCGGCAGCAGGGTCAGAAAACCAGCCAGGATCAGGACTTCACCTATCAGCGCCATGACTAAATACACCTTGCCAGCATGCAGCGCTTCACGGCTGGCATTGTGTACCACCAGACCATACCCGGCGAAGGTCATAAGGGCGAAGCCGGTGTAAAAGCTGGCGATGTCACGTGCCATAATAAGTGCCAGATTGCCGAGCATGGTCAGTAGCCAAAACAGCAGGAAGTGCCGTAACGCCGGGTCATCGCGCAGATAATCGCGGATAAACAAGCCGCCAAACAGCCATAAGATCGAGGTCATAGCGAGCAGCGGACGGGACAGACTATCCAGCTCCCAGACCACGCCAAACAGGATATAGGGCGCCTGCATGGTTAGATCCGGCGCGAAAAGCGCAATCAGCAGCGCGGGCAAAGGCGTCAGCAAGGCATACCAGGGCGCGACGCGAGGCGAGTTGCACAGAGCGACGGAGAAGAACGCAGCCAGTGGTACTAAGGTCGCTAAAATCAGTATCCAGCTCATGACAAATACTCCCGTACAGCAATCAGTTCAGCCCAACTCAGTGGGCTCCAGGCCGCAGCGGCAAAGACGCCGGCACCGAGACTAAAGGCGGCGGTAATAACCGTCGGTATCAGTAGCCAGGGATTGGTTTCGAAGCGGCCTGCTGGGATTTGTTCATCCGGCCATTCAGGGGCAGGGCGGGCAAACCAAAGTCGGTAGATAACTGGCAGAAAGTAAGCGGCATTGAGCAGCGAGCTGACTAACAGCACGCCCAGTACCCAGTGCAGTCCGGCTTCCATCGCGCCCCAGCCGAGGTACCATTTGGAAATGAAACCGGCTACCGGCGGTATCCCGATCATACCGAAAGCGCCAATGGTAAAGGCGGCAGAGGTCAGCGGCATGCGCTTACCCACTCCGTTGAGATCGCGAATTCTGGTAATACCCAGAGTTTCCGCAAAAATACCGGCACAGAAAAACAGGGTAACTTTCATAATGCCCTGATGGAGCAGATGCACCAGCCCGCCCATGGTGCCAATCGGACCAAACAGACTGAGCCCGAGAATAATATAGGAGACCTGGGACACGGTGGAAAAAGCCAGCCGCTTTTTGATGTCAGACTGACGCAGCGCCTGTATCGATCCCCAGATAATGGTGAACGACGCCACTGCAGCCAGCGGCACCAGCACCCCCAGTTGATAGGAAAACTCGACCCCGAACACATTGTAAATCACCCGCACGACGCCGAAAGCGCCGGCTTTCACCACGGCCACCGCATGCAGCAGCGCGCTCACCGGTGCTGGCGCGACCATGGCCGCAGGTAGCCAGCCATGCAGCGGCACAATGGCCGCTTTAACCCCGAGCCCGGCAATTAAGAGAATAAAGATGGCGGTTAACGCAGGGTAAAGATCGGGCGATACATCACGCAGTACCCCGGTTTCGATAAACTCAGTATGGCCAACCAGCGCATGCAGCGAGGCGATACCAACGAGCAGGGCGACACCGCCACCGATGGTGTAAAACAGGTAGGTGCGTCCAGCCCGGAGCGCCTCGGCCGTGCCCTTATGGACCACCAGCGGATAGGTCGACAGGGTGAGCATTTCGAAGAAAATCAAGAAGGTAAACAGATTGCCGGCCATGGAAACGCCCATGGTACTGGCCACACAGAGGCTAAAGAAACCAAAGAAACGACTGCGCTGAGGCGTCCCTTCGAGGTAACCCATGGCATAGATAGTGGTAAATAACCAGAGTAAGGATGACAGCCCGGCGAACAGCAAGGAGAGCGCGTCAGCACGTAACACAAAGTCAATGTCGCCAATCAGGGTAAAGCGGGTCTCAAAGGTTTGTTGGTTGGCCACCGCTATAATCATCCACCCGACCAGGGCGATTTTAACCAGCGCGGCAAGCAGGTTAAAACTGCCGCGCAGGGCATGACGTTCTTCCGGCAGGGTGAAAATGAACAGCGCCGCAACCAGCGACGTCGCCAGTACTAAGAGTGGTAACCAGAAGCTCATAACATCTCCTCTGGCAAGGTTAACAATTCAACCGGAATGGCAGCGCCGAAGCCGAGTGCAATCGCGATGGCGGCGAGTAGCAAAGCGCTCAGATCCAAAGCCGGGTGGGTGGGTCTGATCTGTGGGTCGGCATCTTTTTGAAATGACACACTGAAAACCCTGAATACATAACTCGCGGTAATCAGGCTGCCAGCCAGCAATACCGCGACCCAATGCCATTGCCCGCTTTGAATAGCGCTCTGCATCAGCAACCATTTGGCATTAAAACCGCCACTTGGCGGCAACCCCATTAAGCTGACGCTGGCGAGCCCGAAAGCGAACAATGCGAGCGGCATTTTGGCGGAAATTCCGGCCATGTCGACAACTCGTTTTTTTCCTACCGCTAGCACCAGCGTGCCCACGGCGAGAAACATCGCGGCTTTGGCAAAGCCGTGCGAGAGCAGATGCAGCATGGTGCCTTGCCAGGCGAGTATGGCGCTCTGCTGCGATTGTCCGATGGCAAGCGGAAAGAGCAGCATTAAATAGCCGAGCTGGGCGACGGTTGAGTAAGCGACCAACATTTTAATTTCACTTTGCCTGAATGCCTGCCAGCCACCCCAGATAATAGCCAGTGCGCCGAGGGCACCAAGCAACTGAGCAGCACTGACTGGCATCAGCGCATTGCCAGCATCCATCCAGATACGGGCAAGAATATAGAACGAGGACTTCACCACCAACGCAGACAAGATTGCACTGACTGGGGCTAACGCACCGCCATGGGCCGGAGGTAACCAGCTATGCAACGGGAACACCGCAGTTTTCATTAGCAGACCGAAGGTCATTAATGCCAGGGCGAGCTGAGTAATTAAATTGGCTTCAAGCAAACTGCTCAGCTGGCCCAGGTCGAGTGTGCCATAGGCGCCGTAGAGTAGGGCTACCCCGAGCAGATAGGCCAGCGAGCCCAGCAAGGCAGCGTATAAATAGCGTAACCCGGCAGCGAGGGCATGGCGCTCTCCGCTTAAGGTCACCATGCCGACGGCCGCCAGGGTGACCAGTTCAAGACCGACATATAAGTTGAACAGATCGCCGGCCAACCAGATGCCGTTCAAGGCAGCCAGTAAAAACCAGAACAGCGGCCAGAAATAGCGCCGCTCTTTTTCATAGGCCCTGAGGTAAAAAATTGCATAGAAAGCGCAAACCACCGCAATCAACGCGGTCATGGCGAGCAAGGTCACGGTCAGGCCGTCGGCTACCAGGGTAATGCCAAGCGGCGCAACCCAGTCTCCGATGGCATAACGGGAGGCACCATGTATTTGTACATCGTTCCAGAGCATGGCGGCAGTGCCCAGCTGTAACACAATACCTGCCAGCGCCAGTAAGCCAAGTGGCAACCGAGGCAGCAACAAGCTGAGCAAGGCCCAGGCGAGCGGGATAACCAGCAACAGCGGGATTAAATTCATTGCTGATCCTCATCCAGTTCGGTACGTCCACTAAGCTGATAGAAACGACGAAAAATAATCAAGGCCAGGGCGGTAGCGGCAACGGCGACGACGATGCCGGTTAGTACCAAAGCTTGCGGCACAGGATCGGTCTGGCGTTGATGTTGAGCCAGCCCAACCAAGATTAAAAATACCCCGGAGCCCATAATATTGAAGGCTAAAATACGGCGTAGCAAATGGGTGTGACGGATAAAGGTGAACAGCGCCATTGCGATGAGCACCGCACCGATGCAGGCGAACCAGAAATCAGTTGTCATGGGGCACCTCCTGACCTGGGCTTTGATTAAATAAGCTGAATAAAATCAGACCAATAGAGAATGTTAATACCGCCTCGATAAACAAAATAAATTGCCCGGCAAAGGCTTCCGGATAGGTTAAGAATGGACGGCCGCCGATCATGACACTGGTGGCTACCGCAAGGAAAACCAGGAAGCCGAGCGCCAAACCCAGACGCAGCAGTGATTCCGCATAACGCTCAATATGGAAGTCGGCCAGTTTCAGCAGCACCAGGCCTGCCGCAAGAATGGCGCCGCCCTGAAAGGCGCCACCAGGCATGTACGAACCGGCCCATAGTACATAGACAGCAATCAGCAGAATAACCGGCGCTAAGCGACTGGTGAATCCAGCCAGGACGGGGTCGCGGCTTGATTGTTCAGCGCTTGTCCGAGCGGTCGCTGCAAGTCCATCATTTAATGCCATGGCCACAACGGCGGCGACCAGGAGTACGGCGATTTCAAGCAGGGTGTCGTAGCTACGGAAGTTGAGCAATACAGCGGTAATTGGGTGCTCAACTCCGGATTCCGGCAGTGATTCAGCGACCAGTTCTGGCAATGAGATACTTGCTTCCGGGCGCGCGTTAAGGCTCAGGATTAATAGCAGAGCAAGTGCAATGCAACAGAGTAAAGGCAATAGCCAGTGGTTACGGGGGCTGTGCTCTTTATGCTGACGTAAGTGGCCAATCGCATCTAACAGCAATACACCGGTCAGGCCTGCGCCAATGGCCGCTTCGGCCAAGGCAAGATCAGGCGCTTCAAGCCGAACCCAGGTCAGTGCCAGTAACAGCCCGAAGGCAATAAACATAACCACGGAGCGGAACAGGTCGCGTGACCAGAATACGCCAGCGGCGCATGCCAGAAGTCCAAGGCCGAGCATACTATCGAAGGCAAATTGCATCAGTCCTGCTCCTCGCTTGCGGTTTCAGCGGCATGCGGCAGCGCATCCGGGGATTTTGCTTTGACGTAATGGGCAATCAGATAACTGGCGGTGGCGCTGGCTGCCAGCACTAATAACCAAATCAGGACTAGCTTGAGCGCTTGCGGCACGCTCTGGGTGCTTGGCAACAGTCCCAGCATGAGTAGCCCGAGGCCTAGATTGTCAGCCTTGGTGATGGCGTGAATACGGGTAAAGGTATCCGGAAAACGCAACAAACCTAAGGTACCGACAATAAAAAACAGGCAACCGGCACCCACCAACAGGTATTGCAGGTAAATCATTCAGGCTCCTCCGTTTCAGGGCGGGCGCGACGCACGAATGCAACCATGGCGACCACGGCGAGTAACGCCAGCACCAGGGCGACGTCGTTTAACGCCGGCGTCTGCATTGCCTGAGCCAGGACCAGTAAAATAGCGACGCCCGTGGTACCGAATAATTGTGCGGCGAGCATGCGGTCAGCCGGGTTTGGCCCGCGCCAGATACGGATCAGGCCCGCTAACAAGGTCACCAGCAATAGCGCGGCGACCGTCCACCAGAATGCAGTCATGACTGAGTCTCCTTGTTTCGCGACGTGGGCGGTACTGGTGTCGGAGGAAGCGAGAACAACCGCGCGATGCGGCGCTCGAGTTTGCGGCAGTCCATAGCGATATCGGCGTTGGTGTCGAGTACGTGCAAAATGACCTGATCGTGGTCAAAGTCAGTGCATAAAGTACCGGGGAACAAACCTACGATGGAGCCAAACAGGTAGCGTGCGGTGCCTGGCGGCAGTGACGTTCGATAATACAGGGTGCCAGGATTAATCGCAGGACGGATACGAAGCGTGCGCACTGCTACATCGACCCCCGCTTTGAGTGACTGGGCCAGAAAGAACAGTGCAAACAGCGGAACCTGTAACCAGTTGATTCGTTGGCTATCAGTGTGGTGCAAACGCGTGGCGACATAGCTGGCCAGCAATACGGCCGGGCCGCCAATCCACCAGGCCTGCGCTCCCTCGGTCAGGATCCACCACAAACTACTTGTTAAAAGCACCGATACGAAAAAATGCATAGCCGCCTTGATACTTAAATTTCAACCAGTTAGCTGCTAAGCGTAGCGTAATTTGAAGTAACGGTGAAATTCAGTTTGCGAAATGTGTTTGATAACGATTCGTATTTGTGCTTAAATTCAGCCATGTATGTATGTTTATGTAAAGCAGTCACCGACAAAGACATTCAGCGCGCCGTGCAAGCGGGGGCGAGCAGTATGCGTTGCCTGCGCCAGGAACATGGGGTTGCATCCCAGTGTGGCCGCTGTGCCGGGCATGCTAAAGAGGTCCTTGACGACGCACTGCAACAACAAGCACCAGTCACCGAGGCAACGGTAACGGTTGTCACAGGTACTGGCTCAGGCGTATGCTATCCTTAACAGAAAGTTGTTAAGGAGAGCGCTTGATGCAAAACGATCCCGAAATTCTCAGTGCGTTAAACCGCGTACTGACCCGCAAGTTAACCGCAATTAACCAGTATTTTCTGCATGCACGCATGTATAAAAACTGGGGTTTCTCTGAACTTAATTCCACCATTTATAAAGCCTCGATCGCTGAGATGAAGCATGCTGATGTGGTCATTGAGCGGATCCTCTTTCTGCAAGGGCTGCCCAACCTGCAAGAGCTGGGTAAACTTTATATTGGTGAAGAGCCTGCGGAAATGCTCAAGCTCGACTTAAAAGTGCAGACCGATGATTGCGCCTCGATACGCGAAGCGATGACTTTGTGTGAAGAGCACCGGGACTATGTTTCCCGTGATCAGCTTGGTGAAATCCTGGAACAACAGGAATCGCATCAGGACTGGCTAGAGACGCAGCAGGACTTGATTACGACGTTGGGCGTGGAAAAATATTTGCAGACCAAACTGTAAGTTTTGCGCAGTCTGGTTTTAGGAGGAAGTATGGCGAACACAATGAATGGCGCGATGAAGCAACCCGAGGAAGTGGTTAAATTACTGAATAGCTTACTGTCCTACGAGCTGACTTCAATCGATGAGTACACCGCCCATGCGGCAAAGTTTGATGACTGGGGCTTTAGTAAACTGCATGAGCGTATTGCGCATGAAGCCGACGATGAACGCAATCACGCAAAGATGCTGATGGACCGGATTATTTTTCTTGGTGGTACCCCTGACATGCGTACCCGGGTCGAGTACCCGGTCGGTGAAAGCGTACGCCAGATGCTCGAGGTTGGTCTTGAACTGGAACGTGATAACGCACGCACCTTGAAGAAGGTGATTGCTTTTTGTGAAGAAAATCAAGACTTTGTCACCCGGCGTATGCTGGTTGAAATTCTTGCTGATACTGAAGAAGATCATGCCTATTGGCTGCGCCAGCAGCTTGAGCTGATGGAGAAACTTGGCGAGCAGGTTTACCTGCAGGCGCAGCTATAGGTTTTCTGTTTGCTGGTGTGCCAGGTTCCTGATTCCAGGTCCTGGTTAAAGCAACTCGGTGTGCTCGGCGCGGGTTTTCTCGCACCAGACACCGGGTTGAACATAACCGATATGGGCCTCCTCCATCAGAAACATACACACCCGGGACTGCCCGATCCCACCTCCGACCGATGCCGGTAAATGCCCGTTTAATAATGCTTGATGCCAGGGTTGCTCCGCAGCCGCTTCGCGGCCAGCTAATGCGAGTTGCTTAATCAGGGCGGCGGCATCCACACGGATCCCCATGCTTGACAGTTCAATGGCGTCGTCAAGGACGTCACTCCAGACCAGAATGTCGCCGTTTAATCCTTGTTCGCCGTCTTCATCGAGCGTCGTCCAGTCGTCGTAGTCAGGGGCGCGGGCGTCGTGGCGCTGACCGTTACTTAGAGCGGCGCCAATCCCGCTGATAAAGACTGCTTTATGGCTCCGGGTAAACTCCCGTTCGCGTTCTTTGGGCGAAAGTTGAGGGTACTTCTGCAGCAAAGCTTCGGTGCTGATAAAGGTTAGTGACTCAGGCAATTGCAGCTGGCTTGGGTAGATAGTTTTAACCTGGCGGTGAGTTTTCAGCAGTGTCTGATAAACGGCACTGGCCGCTTGTTTCAATTGGGCACTGGTTCGTCGGCTGGGGCACAACGACTGCTCCCAATCCCATTGGTCGACATACACCGAATGCACCGCACTGAGCTGCTCTTCGTCAGGGCGCAGGGCTTTCATTTGGGTGACAATGCCTTCGCCTGGCTCAAAACCATAGCGAGCCAGCGTGTGGCGCTTCCATTTTGCTAAAGAATGAACCACTTCATAGCGGGTTTGCAGGCTACGCACATCAACGGCCACTGCCTTTTCGTGACCGGATAAGGTGTCCTGAATGCCGTCACGAGGATCCGTTAGCAGTGGTGCCTGAACTTCGGTCAGGTTGAGCTCGTCACACAAAAGCTCGGTAAAAAGCTGTTTGATATAGCGAATTTGTTGTTGGCGATGGAGGAATTTGCGTTTCATCTGGGTCGTCTCGCTGGTTGCTGGGTTTGAATGTTGTTCTGATTCAGCATTGTCTATGGCGAGGATTTATTCAATAGTGTTTAATTAAAGTTCGTTTTGGTTGTTTGTATTTGTTAATAAATGACGTTATTTGTGTTTTATATCTAATTTAACCCGTTTAATGGAGAGAGATTTTAAATGATCGACAATTTGGACCAGGCGATTTTGCGCACCTTGATGGGCAACGCGCGCATTTCCTACGCAGAAATTGCCAAAGAGAACCAGGTTAGCCCGGCGACGATTCACGTGCGGGTGGAGAAAATGCGTAATGCGGGGATTATTAAAGGCACCCGACTAAAAGTCGATGCGCGCAAACTGGGCTACGACGTAACCTGCTTTATTGGCATTATTCTTAAGCAGGCGGGCGACTATCCGAAAGCCCTGGCAAAGCTTGAGGCCTTGCCGGAAGTGACGGAAGCCTTCTATACCACCGGGCAGTACAGTATTTTTATTAAAGTCATGGTGAAGAGTATTGATGATCTGCAGCAACTGCTGATCGAACGTATTCAGCCGATTGACGAAATCCAGTCCACGGATACGCTGATATCGCTGCAGAATCCTATTGCTCGTGATATTGCGGTTTAAGGGGCAGGCTTTGAGGGCGGCGTCATTGCGTTGTCATCAGGAGGGGCTATAGTTCCTTTGTGATCAGATATACACATATGCGCATATATGTTTAAATGCATATGCGCATATCTATATATCCGTATACGAGGAACTCATTATGGACCCTGCAGCGACCCTTAAACTATTGGCTGATCCGACCCGGCTGGCGATTATGCTGCTGCTCGCGACAGAAAAAGAACTCTGCGTCTGTGAATTGGTCGCTGCACTGGACGAGTCTCAGCCCAAAATATCCCGCCACTTACGCCTGTTAAAAGACGCCCGATTGATCTGCGACAGACGCCAGGGTCAATGGATGTTCTACGCTTGGGCGCAGGAACTTCCGGATTGGGCAGCGCAATTGCTGGACAATCTACGTTTGCAGTATCAGCCACAAACCTGGCAACAAATGGCGCGGGTTGAACAGATGCCGTCACGCCCTGAGCGTTGTTGTTAATTATTGAATTAGGGAAGTTTGCTTAATGGGACTTTTTGAACGCTATTTGTCGCTATGGGTGGCACTGTGCATTGCAGCAGGCGTCGCCTTGGGGGTGGGTTTTCCTCAGGTGTTTGAGGCGTTGGCGCAGTTCGAATTCGCCAGTGTGAACCTGATTGTCGCGGTACTGGTGTGGGCGATGATATTCCCGATGATGACGGCGATTGACTTAAGTTCGCTGCGGGCGGCAACCAAACAACCGCGCGGGCTGGTGTTAACGCTGGTGGTCAACTGGCTGATTAAACCATTCACTATGTTTGCGCTCGGCTACCTGTTTTTCCGCGGCTTGTTCTCCAACTTAGTCAGCGCTGATGATGCCAGTCAATACATTGCGGGGATGATCCTGCTGGGTGTGGCACCCTGTACCGCCATGGTTTTTGTCTGGAGCCAGCTAACCCGCGGCGATGCGTCTTATACCTTGCTGCAGGTATCGGTCAATGACGTGATTCTGATTTTTGCCTTTGCACCCATTGCAGGCTTTCTACTCGGTATTACCGATCTGACGGTGCCGTGGAATACGCTGCTGCTGTCTGTGGTGTTGTATGTAGTGCTACCGCTGTTGGCTGGTGTGCTGGTACGCCGTTGGTTGCTTAAGCGTGGTGGTATGCAGGCGCTGGAAAAATTTCAGCATGGGGTCAAACCATTAGCTACCGGCGGCCTCTGTCTGACGGTACTGATGTTGTTTGCCTTTCAGGCGCAAAGCTTGATCAGCCAGCCGTTCGTTATTGTGTTAATTGCTATTCCACTGATTATACAAACCTATTTAATATTCGGCATCGGCTATGTGGGGTCCTATCTGCTGCGTTTACCGCATCGCGTGGCAGCACCCGCATGCTTGATTGGCACCTCTAACTTTTTCGAGCTGGCGGTTGCTGTGGCCATTTCTGTGTTTGGTCTTACCTCGGGGGCAGCGCTTGCCACTGTGGTGGGTGTCCTCGTAGAAGTGCCAGTAATGCTATCTTTGGTATATCTGATGAATAAATTAGCGCCGGCAACTGATCGCCGCGCCCACCAACAAGAAGGAAAGTGATATGAGCAAGAAAACTGTAAAAGTTGGCATCAATGGATTTGGACGCATCGGCCGCTTGGCGCTGCGGGCAGGGTTTGGTGCGGATAATATCGAGTTTGTGCAGATTAACGACCCTGGTGCGGACGCGGCGACCATGGCGCATTTACTCGAGTTTGACTCAGTCCATGGGCGCTGGGGACACGATGTGAAAGGAGCCGGTAGCACGCTTAAAATTAACGGCCGTGAAATACACTGCACGGCGGAAAAAGAAATTAAGAAGACCGACTGGTCCGGCTGTGATTTGGTAATTGAAGCCTCAGGCGCCAATAAAACGGCTGACGTGTTGCAGGCGTATCTGGATCAAGGCGTTGAGCATGTAGTGGTAACAGCGCCAGTGAAGTCGGATGGGGTGCCTAACATTGTGGTCGGCGTGAATGACGAGGACTTCGATCCAAAAGTGCATACCATTGTCACTGCAGCATCTTGCACTACTAACTGTCTGGCGCCTGTAGTGAAAGTGGTTAAAGACAACTGGGGCATTAAGCACGGCAGCATGACGACCATTCACGCGCTGACCAACACCCAGACTATACTCGATGCCCCCCACAAAGACTTACGCCGGGCACGCGCCTGCGGTATGTCGCTAATCCCGACCACCACTGGGTCTGCCAAGGCAATTACCGCTATTTTTCCGGAGCTTACTGGTAAAATTAATGGCCATGCGGTGCGTGTCCCACTGGAATGCCCATCGTTAACCGACATGGTGTTTGAGCTAGAAAAGCCAGCCACAGTCGACGAGGTCAATGCCGCGTTTGCCACAGCCGCCGCCGGTGAACTGGAGGGCATCCTCGGCTACGAAGAGCGGCCACTGGTCTCGATTGACTACAAAACCGACCCACGCTCGTCAATTGTTGATGCATTGTCGACCATGGTCATCAACGGCACCCAGCTAAAAGTCTACGCCTGGTACGACAACGAATGGGGTTACTCCATGCGCGTCGTCGACCTGGTCAAACGCATCGCACAAATTCAATGATCAAGCGCGGGGCTTGATCGTTGAATCTGCCTTTTACAATTCAATGTTCAAGCCCCGCGCTCGATCGTTGAAAGGTGGGGATGATGAGTTTTACGGACTGGGCAATGAGTTTGGGCGGGCTTGGGTTTTTGTTGCTGGGAATGGCAATGATGACCGAGGGTCTGAAAGCGGCTGCGGGGGATTCCCTGCGCAGTATTCTCGAGCGCTCGACCCAGACCCGGCCGCGTGCGTTGCTAACTGGTTTTACGCTGACCGCGGTGGTGCAATCCTCCAGCGCGGTGATTATGACCACGCTGGGCTTTACCAACGCTGGTATGTTGACCATGCGCAAAGCCGCCTGGGTGGTATTTGGTAGTAATGTCGGCACTACAGTCACCGCCTGGATCGTTGCCTTAATCGGACTTAAAGTGCGGGTTGATGCCGCGGCGCTGCCGATGATTGGCGTGGGCATGTTGCTCCACCTGTTTCTGCAACAGGGCAGACTGAAGCACCTTGGCTTCGCGCTGGCGGGCTTTGGTATTCTGTTTTTTGGTCTGGGTACTCTGCGCGACGCGTTTGATAACATTGCTGATGTGATCCCGGTCGAGCAGATTGCCGCTGCGGGCGGTTGGGGTATTGTACTCGGCGTTCTGGGTGGGGCGCTGTTGACGGTGTTGATGCAGTCGTCCTCCGCCTCCCTGGCGATTATTCTGACCGCGGCGGTGACCGGTGTGTTTACTCCCATGGTGGGGGCTTCACTGGTTATCGGGGCCAACCTCGGCACCACTGGCACCTCGCTGCTGGCATCAATTGGGGCGACTGCAAATGCCCGACGTCTGGCGATGGTTCATGTCAGTCAGAAGGCCTTTACCGGCCTTATTGCCTTGCTTCTGCTGTGGCCGATGTGGCTGTTAGTCGATTACATTGCTGATCACACTGGCGGTACTATCACCACCGCGCTGGCGCTTTTCCACACCCTCTTTAATGTCCTTGGCGTGCTCCTTATGTGGCTGTTTTCTGAGTATTTGTTTCGGCGCGTGGAACGCTGGATCAAACAGCCGGAACTGAGTTCAGACAAACCCAGGTATCTGGATAAAACGGTGCTGTCGTCGCCCGCAATGGGCGTAGCAGCGATGCACTCTGAGCTGAAGCGTGTATTTAAACAGTTGCTGCGGCGCGCTCGCAATATATTGCAGTTAAGCGAAGACGAGCGCGATGGTCACGATGAAGTGAATACGCTGGCGCTGCTTGAGCGAATCGAGGAGTTTGGTGAAGCATTGACCAGCCAGGCCAATCTGGCAGGAAGTGCCGAGACGTTTCTTAATTTAAGCTGGGCGCAGCAGGAATTGCGTGAACTCAGACTGAATTTAAACGAGCTGCGTAAACGTCCCTTTGAGCGTTTGCACAGTGCCATACCCTCTGAGTTACTGTTGCAGTTTTCAGATTTACTCGGCAGTGGCCAACTAAAGGCACTGAGCGGCGATCAACGAGAGCAAGCACTCGCCGACATTGCCAGTGTTCGTAAGCTGACCCGGCGTCAGTTATTGGCAGAGATCGAGAATGGCACTCAGAATGCAATCCGGGTAACCGAGTATCTGGCTATTATTGCGCTGTGCGAAGACAGCGCGAAACGGGTAATCCGGATTGCCAATATTCTTTATCCGGCGCCAACGGAACCGGCAGCAACTACCTAGCTGACCGCTCGCTCGGATGCGATGGCAATAAACCACAGGAAGTGGGTGCCGGTAACGACAAAAGTAATCGGACGGCGCATTTTCTGATACCAGTCCTGGGTTACCGCTTCGACATCATAGCGCAGCCAGAGGATGTAGAATAAACCCAATACAACCAAGGCAACTAGCGCCGGTGCAAAGGCGACGGCAAGCCAGCCGACCAGTGAAGGTAGCATGCAAATTAGTAAGCGGCCCTGAGGTTTTTCCATTTCGCCGGCCATGATCAGACCCCAATGGATGCCACCCAGAAATGACAGTATGACAGCGCTGTAGGCAAGAAACGCCTGCAACGCCAGCCCCTGATAAATGCCGACAACGCCCAGCGCAGCGAGCAAAATAAAAGGCGCTAAACCGGTCCAGGCAAGGCGAATCGCGGTTTGTTGAGTGACATCATTCATAGTGGGGTCCTGTATAATTCAGCGTGGTTAGCTACTGACCTGAGAGGTGAACAGCCAGACCATGTACGCAACATAAAGCAGTAGCAGCACGGCACCTTCAACGCGGTTGATGCGTCCTTTGCCACCGCGGCCTAAGCCGAAAATCAGCAGCAATGCAGTCAGTACCATCATGGTCGCCCAGTCGCGGGTAAACACATCGTAATCGAACTCTATCGGCGTGATAGCACCGGCGATACCGACCACCGCCAGAGTGTTAAAGACGTTTGAGCCGAGGATATTGCCCAGTGCCAGGTCATGTTCGTTTTTGCGTACGGCGGCAATGCAGGAAGCCAGCTCAGGCAGCGAGGTACCAACCGCCACTATAGTCAGACCGATAACCAGCTCACTGACGCCAAAGGCTTCAGCGATATCTATCGCACCCCAGACGAGGATGCGTGAGCTAAGTACCAGCAGTACCAGGCCGACTACAAGCCAGATAATTGATTTAGCCAATGGCATGGGGTGACTGTCGAGTTCAGCTTCGCTTTCGTTGCTCAGAATATCATCACCCTGTTTGCTCAAACGAATCGCCCAGATTAAAAATGCGGCAAACAAACCAAGTAGTATCCATGCTTCCCAGCGGGTGATGATGCCGCTTTGCAGCTGCCAGCCAGCGACCAGCATGACCACAAAAAGAAGTGGAATTTCGCGGCGAAGAACACCGGAAGTCACTGAAATCGGAAGAATAATTGCGGTTACGCCAAGTACCAATGCGATGTTTGCAATGTTTGAACCGTAGGCATTACCCAGGGCAAGGTTAGGCGCGTCGTCTATCGCTGCCATTGCCGAGACCACCATTTCCGGGGCCGAGGTGCCGAAACCAATAATCAGCATACCGATAAGTAATGGCGACATACCAAGGTGACGAGCCGTCGATGAGGCGCCGTCAACAAATCGATCGGCACTCCAGGCCAGTAATGCCAGACCGACGATAATTGCAGCGATTGGAATCCACATAATAATCCATTGGTTTACTAATATATGCCCTTAACTATACTGTAAAGCCTAAAACGAACCTATATAAAATCAACTGTTTGTTGAGTAAATCAACGATCGAGCGCGGGGCTTGATCATTGAATTGGTCGCACACATGGATAGCCAATTCAATATTCAAGCCCCGCGCTGGAATGTTGAAAGGGGGAAAAATGCAGCATGATCCGGAAAAGTCCCAAAAGGGGTTAATAATTAAACCGAACCTGGTGATGAATCCGCCAGTGTTTATTGGCTCGGGTTTGATTGCGGCGATTTTCGTTATCGTTGCGATGGTATGGTCGGATAAGTCCGAGGCCTGGTTTGAAATGATTCAGGATTGGGTGATAGAAAAAGCAGGCTGGTTTTACATCCTGTCAGTCGCCATTTTCCTTATCTTCGTGATTGTATTGGCGCTGTCCTCGTTCGGGCGGATCAAGCTCGGGCCGGACCATTCCGAGCCTGACTACAGTTACGGTTCCTGGTTTGCCATGCTGTTTTCTGCCGGTATGGGTATCGGCCTGATGTTCTTTGGTGTCGCTGAACCCGTCATGCACTATGTGGCACCACCGACTGGCGATGCTGAAACGGTGAACGCCGCGCGCGAAGCGATGAAGGTGACATTCTTCCACTGGGGCCTGCATGCCTGGTCGATCTATGCGGTGGTAGCCTTGTCATTGGCGTACTTCGCGTTTCGCCATGGCTTGCCGCTGACAATACGCTCGGCGCTGTACCCGTTAATCGGAGACCGTATTTACGGGCCGATTGGCCATGCAGTGGATATTTTTGCGGTGGTCGGTACCTTGTTCGGGGTGGCGACGTCACTTGGTCTGGGGGTAATGCAGGTCAATGCGGGGCTTAACTTCCTGTTTGAAGTGCCGGTTTCGCTTTGGGTGCAGGTGCTGCTTATTATCGGTATCACCATTATCGCAACCGGCTCGGTGGTAATGGGGCTGGATGGCGGTATCCGCCGTATTTCCGAGCTTAACCTGATTCTTGCGGTGGCATTGCTGGCCTTCGTCCTGATTGCCGGACCGACGGTGTATCTGCTGCAAACGCTGGTGCAGAACATCGGCGCCTACACCTCAGATATCGTCAATATGACTTTCAATCTGTATGCCTACGAGCAAAACGACTGGCTGGGTGGCTGGACGCTGTTCTACTGGGGCTGGTGGATTGCCTGGTCGCCGTTTGTCGGTATGTTTATCGCCCGGGTTTCACGCGGGCGCACCATTCGTGAGTTTGTAACGGGCGTGCTGCTGGTACCAATGGGCTTCACCTTTATGTGGATGACCTTTTTTGGTAACACAGGTATCAATATGATCCTTGAACAGGGCATTAGCGAGTTGGGTACCGCGGTCATGGCCGACGAATCCCGTGCGTTGTTCCAGTTCTTCGAGTATCTGCCGTTCTCCACCATTGCCTCGGTGGTTGCCACGATTCTGGTTATTACCTTCTTCGTGACCTCGTCGGATTCAGGTTCCCTGGTAGTGGATATGCTGACCTCCGGCGGTACCGATGACGACTCGCCAGTGTGGCAGCGCATTTTCTGGGCAGGCCTGGAAGGCTTACTGGCGATTGCCTTGCTGATAGCAGGGGGGCTGGATGCACTGCAGACCGCGACCATTGCCTCGGCGTTGCCGTTTACGGTGGTGATGCTGTTGATGTGTTGGGGGTTAATCCGCGCACTGCGCTTAGAAGTGGTGAAAAAAGTGTCACTGCGCCAGGCCACGCTAGCACCGGTTGCCGACACCGGACACTGGAAGGCACGTCTGAAGCAAATTGTTGATCATCCGCGGCAGGACAAAGTGATCAACTTTATTCAGGGCACGGTGCGGGAAGCCATGGAGTCTGTTGCCGCAGAGCTGAAAGCACAGGATATGCGTGTCCTGCTTGGCGATGATGAAGACGGACGCTACTGGATCCAGACTGAGCACGGCGACGAAATGGACTTTTTCTATTCGGTGCGGCCACGCGCCTATAGTCCGCCAAGCTTTGTGATGCGCGATATCCGTAAAAAACGCGATGCCGAGCTGAAATACTTCCGCGCCGAGGTTCATCTGCGCGAAGGCGGTCAGGACTATGACCTCTACGGCTGGAGTAAAGACCAGGTTATCGCCGATATTGTCGACCAATATGAGAAACATATGCACTTCTTGCACGTGGTGCGTTAAGGGTTGATTCTGCTTTTGGGCGGTGTATACTCGACCGGGTGAACGAGAACCATTATCATTTCGGTCGGTGTGGAGTTAGCATCGCTTCTCTTCTTTAGCTATGGCAGCGGCTGGCTCTCCCACGGAGCCAGCCGCTGCCTGGTAGGGTATAGCGCCTGATAATCATTGTGATTATCAACTCCATGTCTTAACATGAGCGGTAGAAAACCTAAGGATTTATGGAATGAAGAACGTACTCAAAGTGGTCATTGTGGCTGGCGTTTTGCTGGCAATTATTCTGGCCTTTAGCAGCCGCAATGGCGATGACAATGAAGTGACTGTGTATTCAGCTCGAATTGAGAGCCTGGTCAAGCCATTGTTGGATCAGTTTGAAGATGAAACCGGGATCAAGGTCAACCTGTTAACGGGTTCTGGTGATGCACTGCTTAGCCGTTTGCAGCAAGAAGGTGAAAACAGCCCGGGCGACGTGTTTATTACCGTGGATGCGGGACGTCTGCAACGCGCTAAAGATGCGGAATTATTTAAGGCCATTGAATCCCCTGAGTTGGCAGCCGCTATCCCGGCTCACCTGCGTGATGTGGATAATCAGTGGTTTGGCCTGAGCCTGCGCGCTCGTCCAATTTTCTATGCCCATGACCGGGTTGATCCAAGCGAGCTGAGTGACTACCTGAGCCTGGCCGATGAAAAGTGGCGTGGTCGTATTTGTGTTCGTTCATCGGACAATGTTTACAACCAGTCGCTGGTAGCAGGCATGATTGCGCACCATGGCGAGGAAGTGACCGAAGAGTGGGCACGTGGTCTGGTAGCTAATTTCGCGCGCAGCCCGGTTGGCGGCGACCGTGACCAGTTACATGCCGTGGCCAATGGTCAGTGTGATATTGCGATTGCTAATACCTATTACTTCGGCGGCCTGACGGCGAGTGACGATGGCAATGATCAGGCGACTGTTGAAGCCTTGTCAATTCACTGGCCAGCTCAAGGTGCCGGTGAACAGGGCGTGCACGTGAATGTCAGCGGTATTGGTGTACTACGCCACACGAAAAACGAAGAAAACGCAATTCGTCTGATTGAGTTTTTGGCTGGTCCGGAAGCGCAGGGTTCGTATGCACAGCGTAACCAGGAATATCCGGTACGCGATGACGCGCCACGCAGTGAAATTACCCAAGCCTGGGGTGAGTTCAAAGCGGACGAATTACCGGTCAGCGAACTGGGTGAAAACAATGCAGCCGCGGTACGCTTAATGAACCGTGCTGGCTGGCGTTAATGAATAGCCGCTGCTGACAAGTGCGGCAGCGGCAAAGTGCTAAGGATTGACTATTTAAGGTGAACACTGAAGCTAAGCTGTCTCAGTCAAGCACACAAGCCGTGAACCCGACGTTGTCGGGCTCACGGCTTTCGCGTTTTAGCCTGCCACTGGTGGCGATGATCATCTGCCTGCCGCTGTTAGTCGTGGTGGCGGCATTCTTTCTTGGTATTTTCTCTGTAGAACAACGCGCCAACCTGGCTCATTTATGGGACACGGTGATTGGCGAGTACGTTCGTCATTCGGGTATTTTGCTGGTTGGCGTTGGCTTCATGGTGGTGGTAATCGGCGTGTCTACGGCCTGGCTGACGACGGCGTGTCGGTTCCCGGGCGTGCGCTGGTTACGCTGGGCATTATTGTTGCCCCTGGCAATGCCTGCTTACATAACCGCATATACGTATACGGGTATATTAGCCTTCGAAGGGCCAGTACAAACCGCATTGCGCAGTGCATTCGGCTGGGGCTTTGGCGACTATTGGTTCCCGGAAATACGCTCCATTGGGGGGGCTGTGCTGATGTTGGGCCTGGTCTTCTTCCCCTACGTTTACCTGATTACCCGGGCGGCTTTTATCGAGCAGTCCAGTGCTGCGATAGAAGCGGGGCGAACGCTGGGGTTAGGGCCCTGGGCGAGCTTCTGGCGCATCGCGTTACCGATGGCGCGGCCGGCGATTGCCACCGGGGTCACTCTGGCGCTTATGGAAACCCTGGCTGACTACGGCACCGTGCACTATTTTGGGGTTACTACCTTTACCACAGGTATTTTCCGCACCTGGTATGGCATGGGCGATCAGATCGGCGCCCTGCAACTGGCATCGATGTTGCTGACATTCGTGGTGGTGCTGATGGTGGTTGAACGCATTTCGCGGGCGCGTTCTCGCTACCATGGTGCTGGGCGCTCTTCGGTTCGGGCCCGACCTCATGTACTTACCGGCTGGAAAGCTGCAGGTGCCTTCTTAGCCTGCTTTTTACCGGTTTTATTTGGCTTCCTGTTCCCCGCGATTCAGCTCGGTTGGTGGTCACTGGAACGGGCCGAAATATGGCTGCAACCGACATTCTGGAGCCTGGTAGGGAATACCGTGCTACTGGCTACTATCGCCGCGTTTGTTACTGTCTTGCTGGCGCTGTGGCTGTGTTATGGCAAACGTCGGTCGCCAACGCGGATGGTTCGCGGAAGTGTTGGAATGGCGACGCTTGGGTATGCTATTCCCGGGGTGGTGATTGCAGTTGGGGTTATGGTTCCGCTGGCATGGCTGGATAACAGGTTCATTGATATCACTGAATTTTTATTTGGCTGGAACCCCGGGCTGATTTTGTCGGGTACTATTGTGGCGTTGATTTTTGCCTATGCGGTGCGCTTCCTCTCGATCTCGATTCAAACTGTGGATAGCGGGCTAAGCCAAATTCGCCACAGCA
Source organism: Aliidiomarina soli (assembly GCF_003986975.1). GTDB lineage: Bacteria > Pseudomonadota > Gammaproteobacteria > Enterobacterales > Alteromonadaceae > Aliidiomarina > Aliidiomarina soli. The sequence continues at coordinate 142,142 of NZ_PIPO01000006.1, forward strand.
TGGATGAAAGTGCTCGGGTGCTGGGGCTGTCCCCGCGGGAAGTACTAAAACGGATCCATTTTCCGCTGTTGCGGACCAGTATTTTAACCGCGTCCATTCTGGTCTTCGTCGATGTGTTGAAGGAACTGCCCGCTACAATTGTGTTGCGGCCGTTTAATTTCAATACGCTTGCGGTCAGAGCCTACGAAATGGCGGGCGATGAGCGCCTCGCGGATGCCGGGCCTCCGGCCCTGATGATTGTGTTGGCCGGGTTGATTCCGGTCATTTTACTGAGTCGCGCTATGGGTCGTCGTAACGAAGCAGAGCAAGCGGCGAACGCTGCTGAACCTAAGCCTGAGGATATTTATGAGCCTGTTAAAGCTTGATTCAATCGAAGTTGAGTTGGGTGGCCATACCATTGTTGACCATGTCAGTTTAACCCTTGAGCGTGGCGAAATTGGTTGTTTGCTGGGGCCATCCGGCTGCGGCAAAACCACCTTGTTGCGTGCGATAGCAGGCTTTGAACGAGTTGCCGGTGGTGCTGTTTACCTTGCGGATCAGCGGGTGTCTGGTGAAGAGGTGCATCTTGAGCCGGAACACCGGGAGGTCGGTATGGTCTTTCAGGACGTGGCCTTGTTCCCACACTTGACCGTGGCCGATAACATCAGTTTCGGACTGCGTGGCGCCTCAACGGTTGAAAAACGGAGCCGGGTGGCAGAGTTGCTTGAGCACATTGGTCTTGAGGGATACGGGCCGCGTTACCCGCATCAGTTGTCCGGTGGTCAGCAGCAACGTGTGGCGCTGGCTCGGGCTTTGGCACCGCGGCCGCGACTCCTGCTGTTGGACGAACCCTTTTCATCGCTTGATGCTGAGCTGCGTGAATCCTTGGCCACGGAAGTTCGGGCGGTGCTTAAAAAAGAAAATATTACTGCATTGCTGGTCACTCATGATCAGCAGGAAGCCTTTGCGATGGCTGACAAAGCGGGCATGATGTACCGTGGTCGGCTGCTGCAATGGGACACACCATACGGGCTTTACCACCAACCGTCACACCACCTGGTGGCCAATTTTATTGGTCATGGTGTGTTGCTGCGCGGCCACATTAATCAAAATGGATGCGTTGAAACGCCGCTCGGATGCTTGCATGGCGAGCATTTTGGCAGTGCCGGTGTTGGTGAAGTGGTTGATGTGCTTATCCGCCCGGATGACATTGTGATTGACAGTGCTGGTGAGCAGGAAGCCTCTATCGTCTCGCGCGGTTTCCGAGGCTCGCACTTCCTTTATACAGCCGAGCTGGCGGACGGCGCACAGGTGCTGTGCATGGCCCCGTCGCATTATCAGTATGACGTTGGCAGCCAGATCCGGCTGAAAATGAACCTCGATCACCTGGTGCTGTTTCACGCCGGCTACTGCGACACCTGATTCAACATTCGGGCGCGGGGCTTGATCATTGAATTTGGCGTTGCTGTTTCCGCCAATTCAACGTTCAAGCCCCGCGCTCGATCATTGAATGCTGTGATAGAGTAGCTATATCTGACCCCAACAACAGTGTGGATATCATCATGAAAACAATAAAAACGACGCTGCTGGTAAGCGCGCCAATGTGGTTGCTTGCGTGTTCTCCTGCGCCTGAACCGGTTACTGACTTTTCCCCTTCAGAGCATTACCGGGTGCAAACGCCGACGGATGACTTGCATAGCTATGCGAATACCAACGACGTGCGCGCGCCGCACCTGCATTTAGAACTTGATGTGAACTTTGAAGAGAAGACCTTATCGGGGTTCGCCGAATATCAGCTGGAGTATATCAATAGCGAGGCGGCTGAATTTGTCCTTGATACGGATGACCTTGATATTCATCGGGTTGAGTTAAGCGATGGCGAAGGCTGGCAGGACGGTAGCTTTCGCCTTGGCGAGGACGACCCCGTGTTGGGAGCTGCACTTCGAATTGAATTGACTGATCAGCCGACGAAAGTGCGTGTTCACTACACCTCGTCACCAACGGCGACAGGTCTTGACTGGGTTGAACCCGCGGGTACTGCCGGTGGCGAGCACCCCTACTTATATAGCCAGTCGCAACCACATTATGCGCGTACCTGGGTGCCAATACAGGATACCGCGTCATCGCGGCTGACCTTTAGTGCGCGTCTGACGACACCACCGCAACTGATTGGTCTGATGGGGGCAAATAACCCACCGAACCCGGAGCGGACCGGTGTTTATGAAATGGCCAGCGAACAGGCTATCCCGCCGTATCTGATGGCGATTGCGGTGGGTGACCTTGAGTTTCACGCGCTGAACGAGCGGATGGCCATTTACGCAGAACCTTCGGTGCTCGAAGCTGCGGTCAATGAGTTTTCCTATACCACTGATATGATGGAAGTGACTGAGTCGATGTTTGGTCCTTACGCCTGGGACCGTTACGACCAGCTGATTTTACCACCGAGCTTCCCATTCGGTGGAATGGAAAACCCGCAACTGGCGTACATTACGCCGACGGTGATTGCAGGCGATCAAAGTCTGGTGAGCCTGATTGCGCATGAGTTAGCGCATTCCTGGTCAGGAAATTTAGTGACCAATGCCACCTGGCGTGACCTGTGGCTAAACGAGGGCTTTACCTCGTACGTGCAGAATCGGATCATGGAAGCGGTGTATGGTGAAGAGCGGGCTCTGATGGAGCGTATGCTTGCAGATCAAAGTCTTAAGCGCTCAATTGAGTCGTTGACCGAACGTCAGCAAGTGCTGCATCTGGAGCTTGAGCAGCGCGACCCGGAAACTATTTTCACTTCAGTGCCCTACGACAAAGCAGCGTCGTTTCTTTTCTTCCTCGAGTCACGGGTTGGACGCGATGTGTTCGACAGTTTTGTTCGCCAGTACTTCGCCGATTATTCGTTTAAGAGTTTGAATACTAAAGAGTTTGAACAGTATTTATATGACAACCTGGTGGATTCAAACGACAACGTGAGCCGTGAGGATGTGCAGCAATGGCTGTATCAGCCGGGCTTGCCGGAAAGCATGGTGACGGTTGAAGTTGATGCTTTCTCCGAGGTTGATGACGCACGCCAGGCCTGGCTTGAAGGAGCGGCGGTTGATATGTCGCAGTGGAGTATTCACGAACGCTTGTACTTTTTACGTCATTTGCCGAATGGGATGTCGGATGACGAGTTAGCGCGCCTTGACCGTGAGCTTGGGCTGACATCCACTCAGAATAACGCGGTATTAACGAACTGGCTTGAGATTGCGATTCGCCATGATTACGAACCCGCCTTGCATCGGGTAGAGGAAATGGCGTTAGGGATGGGGCGACTGGCCTATTTAATACCTGTCTACAGCGCGTTGCTGGAAGCCGATCCGACGCGAGCTTTTGAGCTGTATGAACAAGCCAAACCAGACTACCACCAGCTGACACGCGACTCCATCGAAGCGCTATTGGCTGACGCGCGCTGATTCAACGATCGAGCGCGGGGCTTGATCATTGAATTTGGCGTTGCTGCTTCTGCCAATTCAACGTTCAAGCCCCGCGCTTGAATCTTGAAAGTTAGAATGTGAAACCTAGTTGGGCGCCGGCGCCAAGGTTTCGGTCGTCGGCGTACATGGCTGACAGGTTGATGTGCATGCGACCAAACGGCGAGAAACCAAGGCCTGCGGTGATTGCGCTTTCATAGCTGTCTTGCATATCGTGGCGATAGCCTACACGCACCTGAATCCAGCGTGCGATATCGTACTCATAGCCAGCCCGCACAAATTGGGTTTCCCGGCTTTCACCGAACACTTGCAGCTGACTTTCCGGGCTTAAGCCAAGGTAGTTTTGCTTGGTTAGATCCAGATCCAGGCTCAACGACATGCGACGAGTGTTGTAACCCAGACCGGCTACTGCGTGTGGCTTTATCTCGTAATCCAGTGATACCAAATCATTTAGCTGGCGAGAGTAGATGGGCTGCCCGTCTACTTCCTGGCTTATCAGGTTTTGCATTGAAACACCGAAGCTCATACGTTCACTGAGATCCATGGTCATGCCCAGATCGACGTTGACGGCTGATGAAGAAGAGCGGTACTCGTCTGCGTCGAAGTCATCGGTGTCGATGTCGCTGAGTGCTGAAAAGTAGGTAAAGCTCTCTATTTGCTGCATTTTCGGTGCAACACCGAACGTCAGATTACGGCCAAAAAGATTAAAATCGCGCGCCAACGCGACGCCGACATCGGTAATCAAGCGACCAACCACGTAGCCTTCAGAGGTTAATTCGTTCAGCTCATTGTCGCTCTGAGCATTCAGAATACGCTCTATATCATTCTCGTCAGGCTTGGCTGAGGTGAATGCACTTAAATCACTATTTATAAAGAATGAAGCGGCGGCGAAACGGTTAGGAATAGATGCCGATGCGTGAACACCCACATCAGCGATAACGGTGCCCCGTATATTAGTGAAGTCGTCGGCGAGTTGTCCCCGGGCTTGCTCCAGTTGTTGTTCATTCACTGGAACACCCATATCCACTTGCTCCAGCAGCCATTCCAACTGGTCGAAGCTATCCTGAAAATCATCGATTCGGTCTGTCAGTTGGTCCTGATCGGCTGCTTCAAAGTAAACAGCGGGCAGGATAAGGCCGAAATGGTCGCGCTCTTCAAAATTGGCGGCCAGCGCCGGGTTTAATGACCCTGACTGGAAGTACTTACCGTTGGCTACGCCGGAACCGCCCATGGCGTGAGAACGGTTGTCGTTAGCTAGCGCAGGCGAGGCAATAAGCGCAAGGCCAATCAGCGATGCGAGAGTCGATCGAGTAAATAGCATAGAATTAGTCCGTTTTATTTATATGGTTGCGCGCCTAGTTTATGTATTTACGGTCGGTTACACAATCAAATTCAACGTTCAAGCCCCGCGCTTGAATCTTGAATTCAACGTTCGGGCGCGGGGCTTGAACGTTGAATCAGGCTGCCTGAAAACCACACATATTGATTAATAATTATCTGATTTAAGTAAAGAAACATTAAATCAGGAGGGGGTATCCTTGAATAAAGGAGTCGATGCCTATAATTAAGTGTCTAAGCCAATTGGTTCTACAACTGTAGATAAGGAAGTAACTCGATGAAAAAGTCTATGATTGCACTTGCAACAGCAGGTTTAATGGCAAGCGCGGTAAGCTCAGCACAGGCTGACGACTTCACCTATGTGAGTGGTGGTATTTATGATTTTGGCGATAGCGATATCTACCTTGAAGGTTCAATGCGCCTTAATCCTAACCTGGTATTAAGTGCTCAGTACACTAATGCCGCAGAATTCTCTCTTTACGCTGGCGGTAAGTACTTCGTTGATTTTGGTCAAAGCCAGGATGTAGAAACCTTTATTCAGGCGGGTGTTAGTCACTACGACTTCTCCGATGGTCCTGGCTTCTCAGGAGGCGACGACACAGGCGTGTACGCCGGTGCGGGTTTCACTACTAAATTTGACCAGTATTCACGCTTTATCGTGGATGCGCGTTACGACACAGTGCTGGATGGCTTCTTTTCAGTAGGTGCTCGTTTCCGTTACGAATTCCTCGACCGTTTGTCAGGTGACGTAGGTTACCGAGTAAACACTAGCGGCATTGACAACGAAGTACGCGTAGGTTTGACCTACAGCTTCTAATTGTCTGAACGTATAAGAAACCCGGCCTTGCGCCGGGTTTTTTGTTTCAACAATGGCTGGCGCGGGGCTTGATCATTGAATTCGGTACTTGCTAATGACGCAAATTCAATGATCAAGCCCCGCGCTCGAATGTTGAATTAAGCTATGGCGCACAGAGCTGGCAGAGCGAACAGATGCATGGAGGCTAAGGTTAGATAACTTACCAACGGTTATCGGGTTCAGGCCTATGAGTCGAAAGTATCGCGCGCCCCGGAAGGGCGGTTTTTACCATGTGACCAATCGTGGCAACAATAAGGAAGTGCTTTATAGAAGTCGGGGGGACATGCAGTTCTTCCTCAAGTATCTGGCTCGCGCCTGCGTTCGCAGCAATGTAAAAGTCCATGCATACTGCCTGATGTCTAACCATTACCATCTGCTGCTAGAAACCCCTGAAGCTAACTTATCCTATGCGGTGATGCAATTTGAGTCCGCTTTTGCCTGCTTTATAAATAAGAAGTATGAACGGGTCGGGCATGTCTTTCAGGGGCGGTTCGACTCCCAACTAATTGAAGAACAAATATATTATCTGACAGTCGTTCGCTACATTATGCAGAACCCAGTGCGCGCGATGATGATTGGGCATCCCCGGTGGTACGAGTTCTGCAGCTATCGTATGACAATGGGGTTTGAACCAGTAGCTGAATGGTTCGCAAGGGATTATTTGCTAAACGCCTTTGAAAAACAGGGATCTATAAACGGGCTGGATGGTAAACAGGAGTTCGTGCGCTTTATTAATGAACGAGATTATGAAAATCTTTGGCATCGAATAAAGCATGGGGTTTTTCTTGGGAGCGATGAGTTTGTGCGTACTCATCTACCTAAAAAAATTCCAAAAAGTTTGCCCAAAGCGTTAGCGCGGGCACCTCAAATTACATTGAGGGATCTCAAAAAGTCCTACCCTGATAGAAACCAATTCATCGCAGCAGCTCACATTGAGGCGGGGCATAGTCAGGCCTCTATTGCGAGGTACCTGGGTGTGCATCCATCGACCGTCTGCGTCGTGCTACGTAAATTCAACATTCAAGCCCCGCGCTTGAATGTTGAATATGGCGGCGGCAGGTAGAGTTTTGCTATGATGCCCGGATGCTGAAAAAAACAGAGCCAGTAGGCCACATCCACGACATCATCCGCGACAAGGCAGGCCCCAACCACCGGGTTTTGTGTGTCACGACGTCCATATCCGAGATTAAAACGCTCGACGAACTACTTGGCTGCAAAGTCACTCATTCGCCTTTAATGCTCAACAATGCATGTGCGGTCATTATTCACGGCGGAGGGAAGGCTGCCCGCAAGGCTCAGTCGGCAAGTACTGCGCTTGAGTTGCCGTTGCTATATACCGATTTCGGAGCATTAAAAAGCTTCCGCCATAAAGCCCATGAGTCGTTATCGATGGGCTTCGATCACCTAGGCTTTGCCCACGACTCAAGTCGTGAAACCCACCTTGAAGGGCTGATTAAAACCCCATTGGATGCGGCACAGTTAGAACGCACGGAGCAGATAATTCGCCAATGGAAAAGCACCCGTGCCTCGCGTTGCAATCATACGACTGGACCTCATTTACCCGGCCAGAAATTTGTCGCGGTACTCGCTGAACCCGTCAACAAAGGCGCTGATTTCCGCGCCAGTGCACAAGCAACCGTGGGCCTGTGTGAGCAAGCGAGACAAGCCTATCCCGGACATGAAATCGTTATTGTGCAGGCTGAGGATTACGCTGCGGATGCGATTTCAGAAGCCGCCGCAGTTTTTGCTCATAGCTCGCCGGTTGGTTTTGAGGCCCTGCTGTGGGGGAAACGGGTCCATGTGAGTGGTATGCCGTTTTACGCAGGTTGGGGGCTGACTGATGACCGATTACCGGCGCCAGCCCGGCGGAGTGCACTGGAAGCGGGAGTTGCTCAGTTGACATATGCGTACCTGGTGGAATATTCAAGATACGTGAGCCCCTATGATCATAAACGTCTGACCGTCGAAGAGGCGCTAACTCTATTGGAGAAAACGCGTCCGGACGCATTAGCCGAGGCTCAACAAAAGGCAAAACAACGTGCAGCTGCACCACGCTGGTTACGTTGGCTGATGCGCTAAGCGCAGATTCAATGTTCAAGCGCGGGGCTTGAACATTGAATTCAGGTATTGCAAACAGGTCAATTCAACATTCAAGCCCCGCGCCGGAACGTTGAATTGGTATCTGGTATTCATCAGATGTAGAATGATTCTCATACACGATTAGTGCGGGTATGTCGGTTTCAAAGGGAGTTATATGACGGACTGGTATCTTTTGCATTGTAAGGCGCGGCAGGAAGCGCGAGCGAAAATGCACATAGAAAATCAAGGCTATACCACGTGCCTTCCTACCATTCGTTTGCAGAAAACCTTACGCGGAAAGCGTCAGGTGGTTGAAGAAGCACTGTTTCCAAGTTACCTGTTTATTCAAATAGATATGGAAAATGCCAATTTCAATTCCATCCGCAGTACCCGCGGGGTCAACGGCTTTGTTCGGTTTGGCGGTATACCAAGTAAAATTCCGCAGTCGGTAATTGAGCAATTTCAGGCATTGGAGGGTCAACAGACAGATCCTCAGGCGCAGTTTGAAGCAGGTGCCGAAGTTGAAATTGCGGAGGGTCCGTTTGCCGGGTTGCCAGCGGTTTATAAAATAAGTAAGGGCGATGATCGTTGCCTGGTTCTATTGGAAATGATGGGTAAACAGCAGCAACTAGAACTAAAAGAAGCTGCACTTAAAAAGCGCTAACACAGTAAGCGGGACGCTTAGATGACAATCGAAAAGACACTACTATTGGGTGCGTCAGGCCAATTGGGACATGCATTGCTGCGTGAACTTGAGCCTGTTCGGGAAGTATTGTCACCGAACCGCCACGAACTCGATCTAACTGATCTTGAAAGTGTAGAAACCTACCTGGAACAGCGGCAACCCGACTTGATACTGAATGCTGCGGGCCTCACCGGGACGAAGAAAAATGAAGAAAAGCCGCAACTTGCAATGCGCTTGAATAGTGAACTTCCACGTGTGCTTGCCCGATATGTGCGCGGTCGCCCTAATGCAAGCCTGGTCCATTTCTCTTGTGTGGATGTATACGGTAAGCCGAATCAGCGCGAGCGTTATTGCCATGAGGATGATCAGGCAAATCCGTTAGGTATTTATGCCCAAACGAAGTTGCAAGGCGAACAGTCGATTGTAAGTAACTGTTCTAACTATCTGATTTTCAGGCTTTGTTCGTTGTATAGCGACGCTACAAAGCACGCCCAGACAAAACCCGACCCTATAGTGGTCGGCGCTCCGACTTCGGTCCGCTACGTGGCGAGTACCGTGGTACGTACGTTGAACCGGATTGACCGCCGCGTGCTTAAAGTTGTGCCCGGCGTGTATAACCTCTGTAGTAAAGGCAGTGCTGACTGGCAGCGTTTTTTCCGCGAAGTCAGCATGCAATACAATAATCCGCAATTATTGCAGCAAGAGCCGAGCTCAAAAGTTGTCAGCCTTGGCACCTCCGTTAGTGTACAAAAAGCTGAAGATAACTTTTGTCTGTTTGTCCCATCGTGGCAGGCACAGCTTAAATCCTCCTTAAGTAAATAAAACAATTCAACGTTCAAGCCCCGCGCTCGAATGTTGAATGGGCTGACAAATTCAATGATCAAGCCCCGCGCTTGAATGTTGAATTCGTTGTCTTTTGGTGGGAGTTGCTTAGAATAGCGGTAATATAAGAATAAACACACATATCAGGATGTTGCGCGCGGTATCAGGTCGTGGCGCTGGGGTAGAATAATTATGAGCAAGCTGTTGTCACGCTTTGCTCGGGTTGCGCTGTTTGCGTGTCTGAGTGGTTCCTCTTTGTCTGTTGTTGCAGCGCCGGTCGCTGAAAACAATGCAACACCAATGTCCAATAACATGGCCAAAGTGGCCGGTGGTCAGCATTATACGTTGGTGGTGCGTGATGACGGCAGCCTCTGGTCGATTGGCCGGCGTATCCGACACGGGCAGGGCTCCGAGAATATCACCGAACTCAAACCTATTATTGGGCCATCAGGCGCCACCTATGTCAGTGCGGGCAGCGAACACAGCTATGCGCTGCTTAACGATGGGAGCGTACTAGGATGGGGCAACAACTACTACGGCCAGCTTGGCGACGGCACCCTTTCGACCCGTAACTATCCTGTTGAAGCCATTCTTCCCGATAGCGAAAAGGTCGTCGCAATCGCAGCGGGGCACCATTTTGGCTTATTACTGACTGACACAGGCACGGTCAGAGCAACCGGTTACAATGCGACGAACCAGCGTGCAAACGCCGCAGACGCCTGGGGCGAGATTCAGTTTCCGCCTGAAGCCGCCAGCATTACCTATATTGCCGCCGGCTACCGCCACGGTTTGGCACTGGATGAAAATGGCGTTGCCTGGGCTTGGGGTAGTAATAGCCATGGCGAACTTGGCAACGTCGCGGCTACCAATCCACAAGCTGATCCGGTCCAGGTAGAACTTCCGACCGACCGACGTTTTGTGCAGGTGGCTGCGGCCTACAGCACCAGTTACGCACTGGATGAAAATGGCAATGTATGGTCGTGGGGCAATGATATCAGTGCGCTGGGGAGAACGGGCAGTGGCGCACCCGCGATGCTGACGGATCCGGAATTAAATAACATTACATCAATCCATGCCCGCGGAACCGTTAACGTTGAGTATGGCGTTTTGTTTATGGCCCGGGCCGACGACACCTTTTGGGCGCTTGGTCACAATAGCAACGGTCAACTGGCAAACGGCACTACCATCAGCAGCCGCGATGCTGTGCAAATGCGTTTTGAAAACATCACCCCCATTGAGTTGCAGCTGGGTTATCGCAGTGCTTATGCAGTTGTGGATGACCAGCGGGTTTTTGGCTGGGGGCAGAACGATCTGAACTACAACATGCTGGCGCAATCAGATCGATCTATGCATACGTTGCCGGTTGTGTTGCGCAGCGAAGACATATTTTCTGATGGTTTTTCGCGAACCGCGCTGGCTGACAGAGATCTGCCGTACTACGTGCATTTGCATCGGTTGCAGAGTGGAGAGGACTCCGGATCATCCACGCCGAAATGGCGACAGCGCAAGGGTTATCTGGCGGTGCCAGCTCTGGAAGCTGGCGGGCAAGCCAGCTTTAGTGTGAGCGGAACCTTCAACGCCGGTGGCATACTTGCGTTTACCGTAGCAGAAGATGAGGTGGCGGGAACCCTTACCCTGTATGACAACGACGAAATGTTATGGGACTCGCAACAGCTGAGCAGCCCAACGCAACGAGTTGAGATAGAACTAACAGAAACGGCTCGGCGTGAGTTGCGCTGGCACTGGCAAGCGAGCAGCGCGCATGAGGCAGCAGTGGTTCAGGTGTCTGAATTATCATTGCCGGCCGGAGAGTTGTCGTTAACAAGCAGACCGGTAGTGGCCCCAGCCTTTTTCAATGGATTGAACCTGGAATCACTCATTTATCGTATCGACAGCTCGTCAGATGCCTGGCTGGAAACGCGGCGGGCCGGTGCTGATGGCGGTGACACCAACTGGATTCAGGCTGCAGGACGGGTGGATTGGGTGACTGACGCGCCGTATGAATTCAGCCACACTCTGGCGGATTTAAGTTGCGGCGCCAGCTACCAAGCCCGGATAGCTGTGCGCAACCGCACTGGCGGCGACGTTGACTATTCCGGGGTGAGCGAGGTGGCGACGCTTAGCTGTGATAGCGCCTGGTTAAGCGAGCCTGAAGTAGGCGGCAGCCAGGTGGCGGCTTATGTCGACATCGAAAAGTTTCTTGATGTGACCCCGGATTTCAGTGCCGAAGTTTACTATCAGGGCAGTAGCCAAGGGCAACCGGTTGAGGTCAGTTACGATCAAAGCAACCAGGCGCTACTGATCAGTCAGTTGGAGTGCGAAAGCAGTTTCGACCTCAGCGTGACAGCGCAATTAGAAGGCTTTTCACTAACCACAGATTTCAGTGACTTAACCACAACAGGCTGCAATGCAGGCTACGACATTCGTGGTGGTGACAGGTTTGACGAGGGTGAAGTGGATGCATGCTTTATTGCCACCGCCGCCTTTGGCTCTCTACTGGACCCGAAAGTCAGCGTGCTACGCGAGTTTCGCGACCATGTTTTGCGTGGCAACCGCGTGGGCGATGCCTTTATTGCCAGCTACTACAAACTCTCGCCGCCGGTTGCTGATCAGGTGCGTGAGCACGGCTGGCTGGCCGCGCTCATCCGGCTGTTACTACTGCCGCTGATTGGGTTTGCCTGGCTGGCGCTGCATATGCCCTGGTTGTTAGCGGTTGCGCTAATAGCCAGCGTCGCGGTCGCGGTACCTAAACTGCGCCGGGCTCTGCTAGCGGCGGCCGCGGTGGTCACCCTCAGTGCCTGCGCATCCGGGCCCAGCGAGACCTTTGAAGCCGAGCAATATATGCGTACGCAAATGGAACGATTCGCTGAGGAGCAGGGCTTTAACTATGGCCATGGCGTCGGCATGGATCAGGAAGAAGCCATTCAAAATGCGCGTTACCGCTTGGCTGAACAGGTTCTGGTGAGCGTGCGCAGTGAATCCGAGCAGCGTGTTCGCGAGGGTGATGAAGGTTTAAGCGCGTCGTTCACCCGTGCGGTGTTCTCGTGGAGCAATGTGCAGTTAGAAAACGTGCGCATCGATACTGCCGAGCAACATGGCGATGGCTGGTATGCGCGGATGAGTATGACCGACCGCGATCTGCGTCGCTCTATAGAGCGGGCGCACCGCATTGCGCCGGCGCTGGACAAGGTTTTGCAGTTAGAACGCACGGCCGCGGATGAGCCGTTGCGGCGTCTGCGCCGGGCGCTTGAAGGTCTGGCTGTGGTAGCGCGCGATAGCGTGGGGGCGGAAACATTCACCACCGCCGACGGGCAGTCCGCAATCTTTAGCAACTATTTCCAGGCGCAGGTTGAGACTAGTGTGCGGGCGATGCGCGTTCTTCCTTTACTGCAGGCGAGCGGCAATGGCTACCGCTTTGTGGTGATTGACGATGCCAGTCATCGTCCTCAGCCGGGCGCAGCAATGCTGATCAACGGTGAGGAAGTGATCACCGATGCCTCGGGGATCACAGAGACTATCAGCAGTGATGACCTGGGCGAGGCGTTTGACGTCCATATCCTCGGCTATGGTCGCGACGAAGATACGGTGCTGTGGATGCATCCACAGCTTGAGTTAATGCACAATGCGCGGTTTGCCCGAGGTGCGCTGGAACGCAGCTCGCGCGCCACTTTGTACGTTTATAAAAATCCGGATGACGCCAACATTATCCTTGATGGCAGATCCCAGGCTGCGCCACGGGTGCTAGAAGTGGAGAGTGGGCGCACGTATAAAGTTTCTGCCGAACTGAATACCCACCGTAGCCAGCAGCAATTATTGGAAGTGCCTAAGGGCGCGGCTTTCGTGTTTCTTGATTTCCGCTTGCAGGAGCGTGAGTACGGCGCGATGAGTCTGAGTACCGAAGGGCGCGACGGACGGTTTAAAATTTATCGCAATGGTCAACTTGAGCTCACCACCGAAAGCAATGCGGTGAACCAGGATTTTGAAGTGGGTGAGTACCTGGTGCGGATCGGGCATTTACAGCGCGACGAAACGTTTGATCCGGATTACCAGTTGATTGAAGACAGATTTCATGTGACCCAGGATGGGTTGGTCGAGCATCAGTATGTGGCGCCGGCTTATCGCAGTCCGTTTCACGAGGGATGGCGTTTTAATCTATTGTCAACGCGTAGCGGCGGCCAGCCTGAAGACGGTTTCAAGATCCCATGGGTGCAGGGGCGCGACATTGGTTACGGCGATTTGCGAGCTATTGATAGCGTGCGGGCTGTTGATTACGTGAGTCCGCACGGAGATTTCGAGCTGCAGATTCAGCGATACTTTAACCGACTTAATTTCAGTACCCAGTTTAGCGCGGGGACGCGCAGTCACCGCATGCGCATCGATCGGGATGGCATCGGCCCACCGGTGGAACTGGAACTGGACGCGCTGGTGGCAACCGCGGGTGCGGGCTTCTGGTACAGCGCCTGGAACGATTCAATAGTGTCATCGGTGACGGTTAACTACGCCGCGGAAGTAAATTCCTGGGACGATGCAAGCCGGGCTGAAATTCAGATGGAGCCGGGTGGCCCCTGGGAGCGCCTGCCAGGTGACAGCACCTTTAATAGTTACGCGTTTTTGGAACTGAATTCTCACTTCAGTTTTGGCGGTGGCTTCGGCTTGACCTTTGCCTTTCAGACACCACTGGAAGGTGTTGAGCCGATGTTCCGCTTCGGTATCGGCTACACCGGAATGAAGAAAGGCTACCGCATCCCAGCGAGCGTCGAAGCCCAGCGCGGACGCCACCGCCGCTAATTCAACGATCGAGCGCGGGGCTTGAATGTTGAAAAGGGTGGATTCAACGATCAAGCCCCGCGCTTGAATGTTGAAAAGGGTGGATTCAATGATCAAGCCCCGCGCTTGAATGTTGAATTGGGCTACACTGAGGGGGTCTGTCAGGGAGAGATTGCATGCTCAGTAGCCGGCTTAAACATCATGGTGCTTTTAATGGCGTGACGGGATCCTGTCACGAGTTTAAGGTTAACGACAGCTGCAGTCTGCTGGTGGATTGTGGCCTGTTTCAGGGCGCTGATACTCCTGGCGCCATCCCCGATGACAAGACTCGCACCGCTCCCACCAATACAGAACGCTCGAACGGCATTGCCGATGACCAGAGCATTCAGTTTCCGATTGCCCACATAAAGGCTTTGCTGCTGACCCATTGCCATATTGATCATGTGGGCAGGTTGCCATGGCTGCTGATTGCGGGCTACCGGGGGCCTATTTACTGCACCGAGGCTACCGCCCATTTGTTGCCGCTAGTCATTGAAGACGCGCTAAAGGTAGGTATGACGCGCAATGGTCAGTTAATTGGCGCGGTGAAAAACCGCATTGCCAGCCAGCTGCGGCCGGTGGCCTACGACCGCTGGGAAAGTATTGAATTTGAGCAGGACAAGGTGCAGCTGCGCTTTCGTCAAGCGGGACATATTCTAGGCTCGAGTTATATTGAAATAGAGCTGAGCGATGGCCAGCGAGTGGTGTTTTCCGGCGACTTAGGGTGCAAAAACACGCCTTTGTTGCCTGACCCGACGCCACTGGAGCGAGCGGATCTGCTGGTCCTGGAAAGCACCTATGGCAATCGCAATCATGAGGCGCGCGCCGAGCGCCAACAGCGATTGCAAGCGGTGATCGAGCATTGTGTTGAGGACCGTGGCGCGGTGTTGATTCCGGCGTTTAGCATTGGTCGCACGCAGGAGCTGCTTTACGAACTGGAAGACATTATCCATCGCCAGGGCGACAGTCATCCCGCATGGCAAGAGATCCAGGTCATTCTCGACTCGCCCATGGCAGCTAAATTCACCTCGCAATACCAGAGAATGCGCAAACTGTGGGACAACGAAGCTAAGCAGCGTCTGGCCAGCGACCGTCACCCACTGGATTTCGAACGGCTGCACACCATCGACAGCCACGACCAGCATGCCAATCTGGTCGGCTACCTGCGCTCAAGCGCAGCACCTTGCATTGTGATTGCTGCCAGCGGCATGTGCGCAGGCGGGCGAATTGTTAATTACCTCAAAGCGTTGCTGTCCGACCCGCGCACCGATGTGCTGTTTGTCGGCTATCAGGCGCGAGGCACACCCGGTGCTGATATTCAAAAATACGGCCCGCGCGGCGGCTACGTCATGCTGGAAGGCGAACGAATCGATATTAACGCTGAAATTCACACCCTGGGCGGTTATTCAGCACATACCGACCAAAATGAATTGCTCGAATTTGTTGGCTCCGCAGCTGAGCAGGGTAGGGTTGGGGAGGTGCGGCTGGTACATGGCGAGGAGGATGCCAAACAAGCGTTGGCCGCGGCACTACGGGAAAAATTTAATATCGAGGTCAGCTAAACGGCCTATTTATCGTCGCCGTCGCCCCAGCTTTGCAGGCGCTTTTTCAGCAGACAGAATCCTGCCTTCAACAAATCCTCTCTTCAACAAGAATATCGACCAGATATTCTCTGCTCAGCATCACCAATGCACAACTATTCAACGATCAAGCGCGGGGCTTGAATGTTGAATCTAGGTGTTGATAATGAGAATGATTATCGATAAGATCCGTGGCCTGTTCATATTGGGTTTAAAACGCGGATGGATCGATAATGAAAATGATAAGAATGGTATGGGTAACGGCAGCGGCGTTGCTGGTGCTAGCTGGTTGTAACTCTGACGATTCGGGGTTACGTGAAGAGGCTATCAGTGCCGAGCTGAACCAGGGCGGGCAGTGGCAGCAAAGTCTGGCGCTGGGGCAATTTGCCAGTGTCATAGAAAGCCCGCAACATGGTCAGTTGCAGGTAGCCAGCGACAGCCTGACCTATACGCCGGAGCCTTCGTTCCGTGGCACCGACAGTGCGCGGGTGGAAGGCAGCAACGCAATCTACTCGCTGACGTTTAGCGTTTTGGCGGTTAATCAGCCGCCGCAACTACTCAACGCGCAAATCGAAGTCGTCGCCCATCGTGAGATCCGCGGTCAGCTCGAGGTTTACGACCAGGATGACGACCCGATTCAGTTTGAAGTTATCGAAGCACCAGAGCAGGGGAATTTCAGCCTCAACAACAGCGGTGGTTTCGACTACCAGCTTGGCGAACTGGCGCTACCCAATGCCTCCTTCACTGTGTCTATTTCAGACAACGTGAATGACCCGGTTATTGAAACCGTCACCTTACTGCCGGCATATAGCAGCAATGAGGAAAAGGCGGCGTATTACTATCACTCGCGTCACTCCCATCTGGTCCAGGCGGAGCAACGTCTGCAGCAAATCAATTCAGACCGGGATACGGTCGGCGGCTACCAGCGGCTGGCCGAGGGCTATCTGTATGCGAGCATGGATGGTGAAATGCAGCGCCTGCTCGACGCACGGATTACAGGCCAGGAGGATAGGGCCTATACGCTGGCTGATCTGGCTACCATTTACAACAGACGCAACGAGCCGGAACACGCCGCTGAGTTCAGACGCGAGGCCTTAACGACTCACGCTCAAATGGTGCTCGACAACGGCATCGAAAACATGACCAACAGCAACGGCAGCTTTTACTGGACTTTACGCATCCGAGCGCTCGAAGCTGGTGATGACGAACTTGCTGAGCGGATTGACAGACAAACCCGGTCATATGTCGACGCTCTCGGCGGTGGTGAATACATGAAGGCGAGTGGCTATATTATTCAGGGCCTGCGCGCAGCGGCACAAAGTAGTACTGAAGACGCCCTGACGAGTGGACGGTCAAGTGATTACGAGAGCGCATTAGCGGCTATTGACCAAATCTCGTATACGGTGACCCAGACGGGTTACCAAACCACCCGGGACGACGAACGCCTGTTCAAAATCGCACCGCTTTATAGCGGCTGGGCGACAGAGCTGTACTATTTTATCGGCGACCGTGAATCGGCTAAGCGGCAGCTCGCTTATACCATCTCGTTTTATCAGGCCACCGATTACGACCCGGATTATCAGTTCGACGCACTCCCCTATGCTGATATTACTCTGCGCGATTATGCCATTCCGTTGAAAGACGCGGCGGGTGTTTTCGCTTTGCTGTATCCGGATGCCGATAATAATGTCCCGCTCGATATACTCGAAGCAGTGGACTCAAATCAATATGACAGGGCGCTGGCCGTGATCGAGGATATGCAGTTCCTCAGGCGAACCATGGAAGGCGAGCCGGTAGCGACTGTTATCAACGACTTACTGGCTTACTACGACGGCAGCACCCGCAACCAGATAGCAATGCTGACTGAGTCCGGTTCGAGCAACCCTAACTTCGGCAGCCTGCTGCGCCGGTTCGGTTACAGCGTGCAGGCGGACGCGGCGGTAGATGCTGCCTTTGATATTGTTAACTCAAACCTGTTTGCTACAGAGCAAGGGCATTCGGCGCAGTATTTAACCGGCTCCAGCGGCTGCTTCAAAGTGATTAATATTATCCATCGTGATGTAAGCGCGGAGCTGGCGCGTGAGCGCGCTGCAGCCTGTGAAAACCTGCTTGGCAGAGCTTCAGCGCAACGTGTGGCGAATATCCACAACGTGATCAGCACCTACCTGCTGGTCGACCGGGTAGAAGATGCGATTAGTCTGTATCCTCAGGCCATCTACCAGCTAGATATCAGTGAAGAAAGCGCACTGAGTAAAGCTGGTGACTGGTTTTATCTGGCGAAATTGATGGCGCGGGCACGAAGCTACGAGCATGCGATGGAAGCTGCTGAAAAGGGCTTCGCCCAGCTTAGCCTGGCACCCACAACGACCCCGAGTGAGATCAAGGCGGTGCTGACGGAGCTGGAGAATGTATCGGGCCTGTCCAAGAAGACCAGTATTTACAATATCACTAACTCACTAATGGTGGAGCTGCGCTCCCACGCCTATACCCAGCCTGAGTACCAAAGCTGGATGCAACAGCTGAACCAGCTTAGCGGGAATCTGCTGGATACGCTGACTGCTGAGGTGATGGCACAACCAGACCCGGAACATGAAGGACTCAGCGAGGAGCTGGTGGAGGCACTCAGTGCAGCCCGTCTGTATAGCAAAGCCGAGCAGGTCGCGGCGTCGCTGGCAGTGGGTGATGCAGAACGCCTGCAGCTAAATGCGCTGATATCGGAAATTCAGGCAGTGCAGGATGATTTCCCGGCTAGCGTAATCGCAACGGTGGATACGGATGTGGATGGCCGCGCCAACTTCTTCGCGGTGTCGGCTACCACTGAGCAACTGGCAGAGACCGATATCGAACTGGATGACGACGCAGACGGCGATGGGGTGAGGGATGAAAATGATCCGCAACCATTGGGTTAGAGCCTCGCTGCTGGCGCTGACATGGATGTTTTGCGGTACGCTGCTGGCGCAGTCAGAGCAAGAGTCTGAGGTAGAGGCATTGCAAACCAGTGACAGTGCGACGGAAGCGGACACTGAGGCAGACCCACGTATCGAACGGATTGAAATACGCGGCAGACGCTGGTTGCCGGAGACCACCACAGCTGAGGGCAGCTTTACCCTCAGCCGTGAGTTTCTCGACAACGCCCTGAAAGGCAACGGCAATGTCACTGATATGCTGTTATTTTTACCGGGCGTGCAGGGTGCTGAAGGGGCGTTAAGTGCAGATCGGCAAGGCGAAATCAAAAGCCAGCTGATTTCAGTGTCCGGGGCACAACCCTGGCAGACCTCGTTTGTGCTTGACGGGCTGGACAACAACTCGTACCTCGACCCTGGTAGTTCCGGGCGCTCCGTGACGGCGATTAACGATGTTCAGGGGCATCCAGAAGCGTCCTTTGTGAACCATGAGCTGATTGGCAGCGTCACCCTGTATGACAGCAACGTGCCTGCGCGATTCGGTGCTTTTAACGGCGGCGTTGTTGATATGGAGTTGCGCTATGCGCAGTCGGCACCGACGTTTACCCTTGATTACCGGCGTTCGAACAGCGGGTGGGGCAGCTATCACTACATTGACGACCGTCGCTACAACGAAGACGCTGAAGCAGCTGCGCAACAGATAGACTGGCCGCGTGAACCCGAATTCGATAAGGAAAGCCTGACCTTCAGCCTGAGCCACCAGCTCAGCGACCGGCAGTCATTAATGCTGTCGGTGGCCCGCACCACTTCAACCATTACCGACATCAGTTTAAATGAAGCGGTGCAAACCGAGCGCGAGTCAGTCAGTACATCGCTTAGCTATCAATTGGACGACCTGCTATTTGACCGCTTGCGCTTCAATCTGGGCTATTCACCCTATAGCGGCCGTCATTTGATCAAAGACGTCCTGGACTCAGAATTCGATCTCGACGGCGGCGGCATGCGGGCAAGTGTGGGCGCATGGAACTCGTTGTGGGGTGGGCAGTGGCAGGCGAAACTGGCCTGGAGCCAGAGCGAAAATAGCCGTCAGGCGCCGAATGTATTTTTACCCTGGTATCGGGCAGCGGGAAAAGACTGGGGCATCGATCAGGGGTCGCCGCCATTTAGCATGCAAGGCGGTTACGGCGATTTGGATAAAACCCAGACCAGTTGGTCGGCGACAACGGACTTTAGTCGCGAGCTGGATGCTCAGTGGCTAGGGGCGCGGCACAGCTTTGAACTAGGGCTCGGTGTTGAGCGTATGCTACTGCGTCGCCAGCGGCCACAGACATCGGCGGTTTATTCTGCTCCGTTTCGCGACGCCAGTGTGCAGTGTGGCGGGCAGACCCTGGACTGTATCGAGCAAAGTTACCGTATGTCACTGGACGAACTGGCGGCAGAACTGGGCGGGCAAATTGATTTTAGCAACCCTGACCATATTCAGGCGTATCAAGATAACTTACTGACACGTGGTCAGTTCATGCGCTACCGGCGGCTGTACCTCAGCGAAGACATCGAAGTGATACTGAATCAAGCGAACGCCTATGCAGAGTACCATTTTGACTGGCCGCGCCTGCAACTGACGCTTGGTGGTCGTAGTGACTATGACGATTTTCTTGAGAACCTTAACCTGGCGTATCGAACCCGTGCCTCCTGGGATCTGTTTGGCAACGACATGACGCGGCTGAATGCCGGCTTCAATCGTTACTATGCGGCCAATTTAGTGACTTATCAGTTACGTGAGGCGCAACGGCCTTACCTGACCCAGTATCGTCCTATTAGCAACGGTGAGGTAGCGGGCTGGATTACCTCGTCGTCGGCGGCCCGCTATCGCTATCGGTTCGATGATGTGCGCACTCCCTACAGTGACGAGGTGAGTGTTGGCATTAACCAGCGGCTTTGGCACAACGCTATGCTGACGCTGCGCTACGTGCAGCGACGGGGTTATGACCAGATCACCCGAGGCCCGCAGGAGTATATTGATGGTTACACCTATCTGTACCAGACCAATGAAGGCTCGAACCGGCATGACCGGGTGTCACTGTCGCTTAACCAGGCGTGGCAGAACCATTCGCTGACGTTCAACATTAATTACACCGACAATGAAAGCAGTGCAGAGTCGTATGACGACACGGTGCTGGGCGTACCCGAAGACGAGTTGGTGGTGTTGCGGCGGCAAATTGAAGTGGGTGATGAAGCGGGGACGATGTACCAGTTGATGAGCTACGACGACCTGACCCGGCGGCAGATGGACTTTAGCCGTCCGTTAACCGCAAACCTGGTGTGGAACGCGAGCTGGCTGGAGGCATTCAGCTCAACACTGAGCCTGGCCTATGTCGGCGAGTTTGAATCGGTCATTGATACCGGCATTTTGTACGAGATGTCGCGCGGCGACGTCGTGTGTGACGACTGTGATTTGCAGAATTTGACCTACCCGTTGTTCGACGAGTACGAAAGGCCTGCCCGGGTGAGCACCAATGCGCGGCTGGAGTATCGCTTAGGCCTGAGTAAGGACTGGAGCGCGGCGCTGAACCTGGAAATCAATAACCTGTTTAACCAGCGTACTCACCTGGTGTCACCGGGGTCCGCCGGAATCGAAGTGGGCCGGGAGTTCTGGCTGGGAGTGAATGTACGGTGGTAAGGCGGTTTGTTTGTGGTGTTGCGTTGCTTGGGGTGTTGGCGGGGGCGGTTGCCGCTGAAGCTGACATTGGTGCTAATGGTGCTGATGTACGGCAGTTTGCAGATGGCTTTAGCAGCGCAGACTACCTGCAGGCTCAGGATGCGTGGCCGCCTTTGCATCCGCAGGCTTTAGATGATGTGCAGGCAGTGCCCGATTCATCGGGGGTTGATGCGTTGTTAGCGGAACTTGGCGAGCAGCTGTTCTTTGACCCGGGGCTATCAGGCGATGGCAGCGTCCGCTGCGGTAGTTGCCACCGGCCTGAGCAGCACTTTGCCGATAGCGACAAGCTGTCGCCCGGTGTCGAAGGACGATTAGGCAAGCGCACCACGCCGATGCTGCGTTTAATTGAACACTGGGACGTGCTGTTCTGGGACGCTCGGGTGGATAGCCTGGAAGCGTTGGTGGAGCAGCCACTGACCGCGGCGCATGAAATGAACAATAGTACAGAGGCGGCGGTGGAGTATGTGCGTGGTCAACCTCGTTATGTTGAGCAGTTTGCGGCAGTGGCCTTCGGCGATGTTGGTTCAGGTCATGTTGCTGAAGCAAATAATGCCGACAGCGAAGACGTCAGCTGGTGGCATATTGCGCGTGCGATAGCGGAGTTTATGCGCAGTATTGAAGCGCCCGAGCGACCGTTCGACCATTTTATGCGTGCTGTGGATGCCTCGGACTACGCGGCGGCTACTGAGGTATTCACCGCTGAGGAGATAGAAGGCTTGCACCTGTTTCGTGGTAAAGCCGGCTGCGTGCAATGCCATAGCGGGGTTTTGCTATCAGATCAGCGACTGCACAATATCGGCCTGACTTACTATGGCCGACGGCACGAAGATCTGGGCCATTACCTGATAAGCGGCGAAGCCAGCGACGTCGGCAAATTCCGTACCCCGTCCTTACGCTACCTGGGTGAACGCAATCATTTTATGCACAACGGCCTGTTTAACGATCTGCTTGGCATTATCCGCATGTACAGCCACGGTGGAGCAAGACCGCGCCCACGAGGTGAGCAGGTGGACGACCCACTGTTCCCCGTCACCTCCGAACTATTGCAACCATTCCCTTTAACCCCCGACGAAGAGCAGGCACTGCTAGCCTTCCTGCAAACGTTGTGATTCAACATTCAAGCGCGGGGCTTGAATGTTGAATCCAGGCGGCAGATTCAATGATCAAGCCCCGCGCTCGATCGTTGAATTCGGTCTATTATCATTAGTAGGTGATGATATTAGGGGAAGACTATGAAGCGATTAGCTTGGGTGGTTGGAACGATGCTGGCGAGTGGTGTTGCGGTAGTGGCATTGGCGGAGCAGATGGATGCGCAGCAGTCGGACCCACAAGAGCTTGGTTGGATGCAGGGGTTCCCGCCGCCGGTGGATAAACGCATTATGCAGCCGGAATCTGACTTTTTTAGTTTTCCTAAATTGCGCTGGACGGTGTGCCACATTCGTGAACTGATGCCGACCACACAAGTGTCACGCGGATTAGCGGCGCCCTCTTCTTTGGACTACGCAATGCCAGACGCTGCTGAAGAGCGGACCGGATCCGACGTGGGGGCCGTGGTTAACTCCATGTTGCGCGATGAAATCAATAACCTGACCTTTACCCCACTCAACAGCGAAACTGAAATGAGCTGGCGCGAGTCGCTGGATGCGAATTACACCGATGGCCTCCTGGTCATGCATAAGGGGCAGGTGGTGTATGAGTACTATTCAGGGTGCCTGGATGAAAGCCGACAGCACGCAGCGATGTCGATGACGAAATCGCTAACCGGGCTACTGGCGGAGATTCTGGTCGCCGAGGGTACGTTGGATGATACTGCTCGGGTCGACACATTCGTACCGGAACTTGCGGACAGTGCGTTTGGTGACGCCACAGTGCGGCAAGTAATGGATATGACAACGGCGCTGCAGTTTAGCGAAAACTACGCCGACCCTAATGCCGATATCTGGCAGTATTCGCGAGCAGCAAGTCCACTGCCGAAGCCTGCTGACTACACTGGGCCGAATGGCTATTTTGAGTATCTGCAAACGGTAGAAAAAGACGGCGAACACGGCGAGGCGTTCGGTTACAGGACCGTAAACTCAGACGCGTTGGGCTGGATTATCTCCCGTACGAGTGGCGACGCTGTCAGCACCCTATTATCAGAACGGATATGGCAGCATATCGACGCAGAACAAGACGCCTACATGACAGTGGATGCGCTAGGCACCCCGTTTGCTGGCGGTGGTTTAAGTGCAGGACTACGCGACCTGGCTAGAATCGGTCAGTTGATGCTGAATCAAGGCCAAGCAGGCGATCGCCAGGTGTTCCCGGCTGATGTGGTAGCGTCAATTGAGGGCGGCGGTAACCAGGAAGCCTTTGCCAAAGCTGAATACAGTACCTTGCCTGGCGCCAGTTACCGCAGCATGTGGTGGGTGTTGCACAATGAAAACGGAGCCTATGCCGCACGTGGCGTACACGGGCAAACTATCTACGTAGACCCCACCGCTGAAATGGTGATCGTGCGTTTCGCTTCCTTCCCCCAGGCTAGCAACAGCCTGATAGACCCCACGTCCTTACCTGCATATGCCGCATTGGCAGATTGGTTGCTTCAACGGTAATTCAATGATCAAGCGCGGGGCTTGAATGAATAAGCAGAGCAGTCGCGGAATCATCAGACGCTGTTGGAGAAAGAGATCGAGCGAGTGGTCGGCAGCTCTTTACTGGGGCGGGCCGGTCCTTAGAAAACGTCGGATCGCTGGCGAGTTTTTGCGGCAAGCAGGGCAGGGCAACTGAAATTATTTATAGGGCTATAAGCGACATTTGTGTATTGAAGGTTTACTGACTGTTAAGTTACACTTAGTCGCTGGTTTAGGGCCGTTTTCCGATACATGCCTTCTTTTTCGCTCTAAACCACTGATAAGGATGTTGTTGCCGTATGTCAGCGCGCGAAGTAACCAATAACTAACAAGACATAAAGGCCTCGGCGTATTGGTGCGCGGAGGCTTTTTACGTTACACGAGTGGAGATATATTTCCTCTGAAAGATTACGCAAAACCTTGATGGCTAATTGGGAGCCGTAACCTAAGGGCGGTAGCGTATCTATCGCTTAAGAAATATGCCGCAGTATAGTAATATTGATCGATAGTTTAGAATCACTAAATCAGCAGAAATGTTTAATTTGCCAACTCAGCATATATGTAGTCAAGTGAGTGCAAATAGTAAAATTATTAATGGAAAGAAATACGATGACTGAGCAGCAAACGATAAACCGTCAAGTCGCTGACAATGAAATTGACTTACGCGAATTATTTATGATTCTTTGGAAAGGCAAATGGATAATTGTATCCATTACTTTTCTTTTTGCAGTTGGCTCAGTGATCTATGCCCTTAGTTTACCGGATATCTATGCTGCAGAAGCCAAACTAGCGCCTACAGAAGAAGCGCAAGGACGAGGTAGCATGGGTGATATGGGGGGGCAACTAGGCGGATTGGCTAATTTAGCGGGTCTAAATATGGGGGCTAATCAGATAACCCCCGCGATGCTAGCAATGGAAATTTTACGTTCACGCAAATTTATTGCTGGATTTGTTGAACGTCATGATATTGCTCCAGAGTTATTGGCCGTCGAGAAGTGGGATAAGAGTTCAGGTGAACTATTATTTAATCGTGAGATCTATAATCCAGATAGCAAAAAGTGGTTGAGGGAGGTTAGCTCCCCAAGACAACAGGAACCAACTGCTTGGGAGTTGGTTGGTGCTTTTAGATCTCATCTAAGTGTAGAATCGGGAGAAGGATCTCCACTTACTGTGATTCGAATTGAGCATCGGTCGCCAATAGTGGCCAAGAGATGGCTGGATTTACTAATAGAAGACATAAATGATGAAATGCGAGAGCGCGATATTGAAGAAGCTCAGAGAAGTATTGAGTATATCGAGAAAGAAATGGTGAATGCTACGCTACGGAGCACTCAACAAATTTTTTCAGGGCTGATGGAAAAGCAAACTCAAACTATTATGCTGGCAAATGTTAGACCTGAGTACATCTATCGCGTTGTCGACCCTGCCGTGGTACCAGAGCAGCGCGCAAAGCCCTCTCGTGCGCTAATAGCTATGGTTGGCACATTCTTAGGCGGGTTATTATCATTATTCGTAGTTTTACTACTTCACGTGGTCAAAAAACAGCGATAAGAGGTCGAGATGCAGAAAATCGCAGTAGCAGGAACTGGGTATGTCGGACTATCAAATGCGGTACTGTTAGCGCAATACAATCAAGTTATAGCGGTCGATATTTTAGAAGATAAAATCAACCTACTAAATAATAAAAAGTCTCCAATTTCAGACAATGAAATAGAGTTATTTTTAAGCGAGAAAAAACTGAACCTAAGGGCGACTACAGACGGAAAAGAAGCCTATAAAAATGCTGATCTGGTAGTAATTGCAACCCCTACAGACTACGATGCAAAAACTAATTACTTTAATACAAAATCAGTAGAAGACGTTATATCGTTGGTAATGGAAGTAAACCCGGACGCGCTTATGGTTATTAAATCAACAATACCTGTTGGCTTTACTCAAGCGTTAAAAAAAAAGTTTGGTACCGAGAATATAATTTTTTCACCGGAATTCTTACGTGAAGGGAAAGCTCTTTACGATAATTTACATCCTTCTAGAATTATCGTTGGAGAGCAAAGTTCTAGAGCTAGAGTCTTTGCGAAGTTACTCCAGCAGGGAGCTGAGAAAAGCGATATTCCGGTATTGTTTACTAATAGTACGGAAGCAGAGGCCATAAAGCTTTTTGCTAATACTTATCTTGCTATGAGAGTAGCGTATTTCAACGAGCTTGATACCTATGCTGAAGTACATGGGTTAAGCACCCGGGAAATTATTCAAGGCGTATGTTTAGATCCACGAATAGGTAACCACTATAATAATCCTAGTTTTGGATATGGCGGATACTGTTTACCTAAAGATACGAAACAACTATTAGCAAATTATCAAGACGTACCGCAGAACATTATGCGCGCGATTGTCGACGCTAATTATACTCGTAAAGACTTTATAGCGGACGCGATTATAGCCAAGAATCCAGAGGTGGTTGGGATATATCGGTTAGTGATGAAATCTGGGTCTGATAACTTTAGAGCCTCTGCTATCCAAGGAATCATGAAGCGAATCAAAGCTAAAGGTATTAAAGTTATTGTTTATGAACCAGAATTAGATGAAGACTCTTTCTATAATTCAGAGGTGTTTAAAAATTTAGATTTGTTTAAAGTGAAAAGCCAAATTATAGTATCCAATCGAATGTCTTCGGAGTTAGTCGATGTAGCCGATAAAGTGTATACTCGGGACTTGTTTAATAGTGATTGATGAATGCTTATTATACTTACTGTCTAGACCAAAAAGTCCAATGACTTTGAATTAAGAGTTTATACTTCAAGTGATACCCAAAAAAATTAAAAAATACATTGCGAATACTTCATGGTTGTTAAGTGAAAAAGGCATCACGGTTATTGTTGGTTTTCTTGTTTCAATTGTCGTTGCACGCTTTTTAGGACCAGAAAATTACGGAGTTCTCGGGTATGTAATCTCATTGACCACACTTTTTTCGGTGGCCGGTCACATGGGGTTGAGTGGTCTTGTAATTCGAGAAATCGTGAGAGACCCCAACGGGCGTGGTGAAGTTCTCGGTACCACATATTTAATTAAGCTAGCCGGGATGGCGATAGGGGTTATTTTAATTCTCCTCTATGCATCTATAATAGAAACGCCTGGGACGCAAGTATTCTATATGCTTTTAATAGCCGCATCGGCTATGTTAATCCAGCCAGTAAATGTTATTGACTTTTGGTTTCAGTCTCAGGTTCAAGCAAAATACTCTGCTATTGCTCGAACAGTAGGCTTACTAGTTTCATCTTTTTATAAACTTCTGCTAGTTTTTTCTGGTTTAGGGCTCGTTTATTTTGCTCTATCTGGGGTGGTCCAAGCAGTAGTGAGTGCGATGGTATTGCTGATCTTGTATCGGCATAAAGCCACAGTCACTGTCTCACAGTGGCGTTTCAATTTTGCCCGAGCTATAACACTTCTAAAACAAAGCTGGATGGTTTTTGCTGGTGCAATTTTTGCTGTTATCTATATGAAAATAGATATGGTAATGCTCAAACTTATAGCTGGTGCTGAAAGTGCGGGGGTATACTCTGTTGCAGCGCAACTATCTGAGGCATGGTATTTTGTACCCACGGCTATAGTGGCATCACTCTTCCCGAAACTAATTAAGTTAAGGGAGCAGGATGAAGGGATTTTCTACAAAAGACTTCAACAACTATTTGATTTACTTTTTATGATGGCGGTAGCCGTCGCTGTTGTTGTCACTTTGTTAGCACCTTTTGTTGTAGATACTTTGTATGGTCAGGCCTATAGTGAAAGTTCGAATGTTCTCGCAATTCATATTTGGGCCGGAGTTTTTATCTTTATGCGTGCCGCGTTCTCAAAGTGGATCTTAATTGAAAACGCGTTAGTATTTTCGCTCATAACCCAAGGTTGTGGTGCATTAATGAATGTTTTTCTCAATTATTTACTTATTCCCTATTACGGTGCAACTGGAGCTGCCATTGCAACCTTAGTGTCGTACGGAGCCGCGTCTTATTTTGCATTATTGTTTAACAAAAGAACTCGTCCAATCTTTTGGATGATGACAAAATCTTTTTTGTTTCCCGCTAGATATATATATTCTCTACGAACTTAGCGAATGATTGCTTTATGCGTTTAATTAGGATTAGAAGGTATGGAGGTTTATAGTTGAAACAACTTTTAAGAAAGCTAGTGCCGAGCATTTTAGTCGTCGCATTATTAAGATTTAAAGCAACTCTCGGCTATCTTTTGCTTAAAGCATGTTCTAAAAGTGCCTTCCTTACTTCTTTTCATTATGCTTTTTTTAATAGACGATTTTATCGGGAGCATCAAAGTGTTCTTCTAGGTCGATTGGCTTATGGAGATTCGTTGAAGGGAGATGTTAGAACAAGTTATTTGCTTCGTCGAAATATTCATAGACTTGAAAAAGGCCTTATTATGAAGCCTCGTAGACCGATATTTGCGCTTAATTATATTGAAGAGACTATCGATTGTTACGAGACAGCTGCATCTAATGAAAATGTATGCTTAGATGAATTGAAATGGGCGACTGATGTTCTTGTTTCGTATTTTGAGGTTATAGAGTCGACTTCTATAACCGCTCCCCTTCGCTTTCGTTTTAACAAGGCGAGAAAGTATGAAAAGCCTAAAGAAGATATTTTAGATAACGCGAGCGACACTGAGAATTTTATTCCTTATCCGTCAAAAGATCTTCCAGATTTAGAAGTTACGACCGAAGAGCTGAGTAAACTCTATATGCGCAGACGTTCTACTCGTTGGTTTGAGTCTAGGCCGGTACCAAGTGACTCGCTTCTGCGCGCTATTGAAATGGCGTCTACGGCACCGTCAGCTTGTAATAGGCAGCCGTACTCCTTTAAAATTTGTACCCATCCGGAGACGGCTCAGAAAATATCTAAACTGGCAATGGGGACTTCAGGATTCTCCGATAATATTCAGTCGCTTATTGTGGTTGTGGGTGATTTAAGTGCATATCCATTGGAACGAGATCGTCATTGTATCTATATAGATTCGTCTTTGGCTAGTATGCAGCTTATGTTAGCTTTAGAAACCATGGGTTTAGCAACATGTCCAATTAACTGGCCGGACATCGAGGAAAGGGAGCAAGCAATGCAAGATACATTGAATCTACCTAAATATCTCAGACCTGTAATGTTAATCGCTGTGGGTTATCCTGATTTAGAGGGAGGAATCCCGTACTCTCAGAAAAAACCGAAAGAAATACTGGCTGAATTTTTAAATTAGCCAATTTATTACATAAACATTATTATTGAGAATAGCTAAACTCATGAGCATCTTTATAGAAGTAAAAGGAATAGGGATCCCTAATAAAGGGGCGGAGTTAATGCTGGTAGCATTGATGGAGCATTTCGCCCAAAAGGGAACCGACGTAAAGTTTGTGAGCGAACCTTATACTGATTATTTCAATCGCGCACGCTACGGTTTATATCAAAGAGCGTCATTTGCAGTCAAGGGGATACGTTTGGATTGGATCTGGAGTTTGGTCCCTGCTCGTCTACGCAAACAATATGGAATTGTACTTGATAGAGAAATAAACGTAATTCTGGATGCTTCGGGCTTTGCTTATGGAGACCAGTGGGGAGTTGACAAACTGGTTAGTCGGCTTTCCAAGCGTTTAAAAAAATACAAGCTGAATGGCACTAAAGTCATTTTGATGCCCCAGGCGTTCGGTCCATTCAAGAATGCAGGTTTTGAGTCTGCACTTAAAGACTTGGCAGAACATGCTGATCTTATTTGTGTAAGAGACCGGGAATCTTATCAGCATTTGACCTCTATAGTGGGTAAAAGTGAGAATATTGAGCAGTTCCCAGATTTTACCGGGCTTGTTCTTCCTTCAGAGCATTCAGTTCATAATGATATGAATTACGGCATTTGTTTTATTCCAAACGCTAAAATGATTGAAATGCGTGACGATGGCGAACGCTATAAAGCAGAAATGACTAAAGCAGCACGTTGGGCTTATCAGAATGGATACAAAGTAACATTACTTGTACACGAAGGAATAAAAGACATGAACTTAGCTAAGGAAATCAAAGCTAAGGTTGATGATAAAATTTTAATACTGGGTGCTTCTGACCCTAAAGAAATAAAACAAATAATTAGCCGGTCTTGTATTGTGGTGAGTTCTCGGTTTCATGGTCTAGTAAGCGCGTTAAGTCAAGGAGTTCCGGCAGTAGCTACCGGGTGGTCGCATAAATATATGGAACTTATGCACGATTATAACGTTGAAGAGATGATGGTAGAAGACCTTCAAGATATAAGTAAAAAGCTACAATGGGTTTGTATAGAAGAGAACGCGGAATCTATAAAAGCAAAGCTAAATAAAAGCGCTATCTCTCAGAAGCAGCACATAGCGTTAATGTGGGATAAAATAGATTCTATTCTCAAGCTTAATTGAATAGAATATCTAAATGTTTTTACCTTCCTCCCCAGAATATCTTTATATAGATTTTTTAATTGTTAGAAAATTTTAGGTGATTTGAAATGAAATCTCATGATACTGACGAGGGTGTGAATACTTTTGTAACAGTTATAGTACCGACTTATAATGATTGGGAGGACCTTTCTCGTTGCATTAAAGCTCTAGAAGAACAAACATACCCTCTGAATGAGTTCGAAATTATTGTTGCTAACAATAATCCGGATAATAAATTACCTAAAAATTTATCTATGCCATCTAACGCCCGCTTAATTGAAGTTGAAGCTCCAGGGTCCTATGCAGCGAGAAATGCGGCATTGAATATAGCTAAGGGCGAAGTTATAGCTTTTACCGATTCCGACTGCACGCCTGCAAGTGATTGGATAGAGAATGGGATGAAAAGTTTAACGAGCGGAGTTGATAGAGTCGCGGGTAAGGTAACTTTGTATTTTAGAAAGGGGAAATTATCTCTTGCTGAAATGTATGAAAAAGCATTTGCCTTCAGACAGGAAAGAAATGTAAGCGAGGGTCGATCTGTAACTGCTAATTTATTTGTACGACGTTGGGTTTTTGAAAGTGTAGGGCCTTTTGATGCGACACTAATGTCAGGAGGGGATATGGCCTGGAATCGATTAGCAACGAGTGAAGGCATTTCACTAACTTATGCTGCTGATTGCGTGGTATATCACCCAGCCAGACATTCAATGGAGTTGCTGAAAAAGAAGAAGAAGCGGGTTAGCGGAGGTGTTGCAAGTATTGGTAAAGTTTCTAAGAAAGAGATTTTAAGAAGGTTTTTACCTCCAATGTTTGCACTTTCAGATCTTAGAAAACGAAGTGATTTAAGTGGTAAAGAGAAAATGGCTGCTTTTTTTATTCTTTACTATCTAAAAATTTTTAGTGCGGTGAGTATGATTAAAGTTATTACTGGTATAGAAAAAGCGAGTAGAGATTAATCCAGTAAAGCAAGAAACTTTCCAGGCATTAAATAGAGCTAATTAAATTAATGTATACTAGTGCAATTCTACTATCAATTTACGTAAGGCTATTAGGTCTGATGTCAGCGGAACCGAAAGTCGTGCTTTCTCAGCGCTTTTTGATTTCAGCATTTCTAGTATTTATTGCTTTATCACTAGTGTACATTGGTTCCGTATCTGGAATATTTTCTTCATATCTTGGTTCTACTTATTTTTCGATGATGTCACCTGACAGTTATCGATATTATGAAGAGGTTCAGCTATTTTCTGGAAAAACAATTTTTGTTAACGAGTTCTCCGGTGAATTTGAGGGTTATAAAACCACACCAAAATTTGGTCTTCCAGCTTTGCTTTCAGTTTTTAATCCTTTGGCATTGGATTTCTCTTATCAGTTTTACTACTCTGTTTCATGTCTTCTTATATTCTTTTGTGCGCTGATTAATTTAAATTTACTCGAAAAATCGATATCCGGCTATAAACTTTCCACCCTAGCATATTTTCTCGTGTTCTTTGCTGTAATATTATTTCCTACTGATGTGTATTGGGTGGCGAGGTTTTTAAGGGAGGGACTAGCGAACAGCTTCTTTGTCATGTCGATGCTAGCGACATATTGCTACTTTAGGTTTGGCTCCAAGTACATTCCAGTACTGGCGGCTTCTCTTCTCTTTTTGTTTTTTCTTAGACCTCAATTAATATTGCTGACACTAGTTTTTGTTCTTTTATGTTTTCATGCATTTAGAAAACTTGATATGCGAATTTTCTTCCTCATGACGCTATTGGTTTCTGCCGCAGTTTTTCAGATTATACAGGCCTCCGGTTTGGCATTTTTTGCCACGATACTTGGTATATTTGGACTTGAAAGCCTAGTGCGTTTCCTCGCTGGTTTCAATTATGCTTTCTTTGGTCAAGCCGTTTTGTGGTTTGTAATTTCATTTAGCGTGGTTTTCGGAACATTTAGAAAGTCGAATCTGCAAAATAACATTCCTCGATTCAGTATGCTTTTAATTGGTGGTTTGGTTTTATTTTTGGCGGTGGTGATCGCCTTGTTAGGAATGCAAATCAGGTTTGTGTACCCAATATTTATATTGATTAAGTTTATTTTATTAATGTGGTTTATTCAGCAATACAAGCCCGTTTCTGATCAGAAATATCCGCCGATCTCAACCTTATAATATGACGGTTAGTTAGCTGAATAACTAACCTATCTATTTGATTAAATATATGGGTAATTTCTTGAAGATCTTTTATATAGCGCCATTTGCAACAAAGTTTCCATCTACAAGCGCAAGTAGCATTCATATGATTCGAATGTGTGAAGCTTTAGCGTTTATGGGGAATGACGTTACCCTTTGTATCGGTAACTCTGAAATTGTAGAAGAAGAGATACTCGAGTTCTACGGTGTTCTGAATCGTTTTAAGTTAGTCTCTGTTAAAGGTATAGTACCGAAAGCGGACAGAGTTATATACTCTTATCGGGCAGCCAGCCTAGCCAAGTGTAATGGTGCCGAGCTCGTAATTAGCCGCTCATCTATTCCAAGCCTATTTTCCGCCAAGAGGTTTTTACCGACTGTCTATGATACCCATGGCCCGGTATGGGAGAAAAACTTCATTGAATACCAAGCGTACAAATTATTAAGAAAGAGTCGGTACCTTAAGCGAGTTACAACAAATTCTGGAAAGCTGAAAGAGATGTACGAGAAAGCTAATCTTGCTCCCATTTTTGCTCCAATTATTGCTGCCTTTAACGGAGCTACCAAACACAAGGTAAAAAATGGTGAGATTCCCGAACTTCCTGGACGCGCTTTTTTAAAAGTCGGCTATACTGGCCATCTTTATGAGGGCAGAGGAATCGATGTTTTGTTAGATGTTTCGAAGTCATTACCGGATGTTGATTTCCATTTTTTTGGGGGAACGCCGGAAGACCTAAAGTTTTGGCGGTCGAAAATAGAAAATGCGAAGAATGTCTTTTTCCATGGATTCATTCAGCCCGGTAAATTGCATGTTTACCGGGAGGCCTGCGATGTGTTGGTAGCTCCTTATCAAGCAGGTAAAGTTGCAGTATCTGGGGGGAAGGGGGACACCAGCGGGTATATGAATCCTATCAAGGTTATTGAATACTTGTCGTCCGGTAAGGCATTAGTTTTATCAGATTTGCCCGCTATCAGGGAGGTAGTTCCGGAAGGGGTCGCTTTTTTTGTAAAGTTTGATGATGTGGATGCATGGGTTGATGCTATTGAAAAGCTAAAAAATAACAGTCTGAGAACCGAACTAGCGAATAGAGCTTCAGCTATTTTTTCAGATAGCCTGACTTGGACTGCTCGTGCGAGAAAACTAGTAGAATGAAAAGTTGCCATGTTATACACATAATTATTGGTTTAAATCCAGGCGGAGCTGAGTTAACTTTAAAGAAACTTCTTGAGTTGCATAATGACAGCTATAAGGATACTAGCCATTCAGTAATTTCCTTAACTGATATTGGAGTAGTGGGGCGGCAGTTACAGGAAAAGGGCTTTCGAGTAGAAAGCCTTGGTGTGAAAAAAAATTTTCTGTCTTTTTTTAATGTCTTCAAGTTAATACCTATTATTCGCTCTCGTCGACCTGACATTATTCATACGTGGATGTATCATGGTGATTTTATTGGTGGTTTATTTGCTAAGTTATTTAGTAAAGCACGCATTATTTGGTGCATACGAAGCACAGACATTAGCAAAGGCGGGTCTAAATCTACGCTGATTGTTAGAAGGCTGTGCGCGTTATTATCTAGTTTTATTCCAGACTCTATAGTTTGCGCGGCTGAAAAGTCAAAAAAAGTCCATGAGAAAATCGGCTACTCGAAAGAAAAAATATGTGTAGTACCAAATGGTTTTGAGATTCCTTGTGATGAAAATAAGGAAGAAAAGTCTCTGCGTATTAGAAATGACCTCGGTATCTCACCTAGGTGTATAGTAGTCGGAAGTGTAGCCAGGTATCATGAAATTAAAGATCACCCAGGCTTTATATTGGCGATTACACCTATTCTGAGGAGTAATGAACTGGTTAATGTTGTTTTAGTCGGGCGTGATACTCAACGGATAAAAGAACTCGATTTATACACGTGCCTGGATGATTCGGTTAAAAAGCGGATACACACGGTTGGTGAGCAAGAGTGTGTTCAAGATTATATGTTTTCTTTTGATGTTTTCTGTTTACATTCAAAATCAGAAGGATTCCCGAATGTTTTGGCTGAAGCAATGGCCTGTGGAGTGGCTTGTGTTTCCACAAATGTGGGTGATTCAAACCTTCTTATCTCTGACACTCAGTTTCTTCCATCTCCAGAAGCCCCCACTGAGTTGTCTGCTAGTCTATTAAGAATGATAAGTCTTACAAAAGCAGAAAGAGAAGAGATAGGGTTGGAAAATCGAAATACTATTTTTTTTCAATTCTCTTCTAAGCGAATGGCTGATGAATATCATTCACTCTATCTTTCCGTGATGTCGTAAATATGAAAAAGAGAATATTTATCCTAGCATCTTCTTCAGGGTCGCTTGTTAACTTCAGAGGCGAATTGATTACGAAATTAATTGATATTGGATATGAAGTTCACTCATGCGCTCCCGGACTTTCCCAGGATGTTGGAGCGTTAGACTGGTTGTGTGCTAGAGGAGTATCCTGCCATGATATCCCTATGTCGAGAACAGGAATCAACCCATTTTCTGATTTCATATGGGCTATTAAGCTTAGGGGGCTAATTAACAAGGTAAAGCCCGACGTTATGTTTAGTTATACTATAAAACCTGTTATCTGGGGTACTCTCGTCGCTGCCTCATGTAAAGTCCCTAAGCGCGTCGCTTTAATTACAGGCCTGGGTTATGCGTTCACCGGTGAGGCAAAAGGTAAAAGAAAACTGATTAAAGGCATTGCCTGTAACTTGTATCGACAGTCATTGAGATGGGCTCATTGTATTTTTTTCCAGAACCCAGATGACAAAGCAGACTTTGAAACCCTTGGTCTGCTTCCTTCAAACTCATTAATTAAAGTGGTGAACGGTTCCGGGGTTGATACTAACAGGTTCGCTCCACAACCAGTCAATCCTGACCCTTTGAAGTTCTTAATGATTGCTCGACTATTAGCTGACAAGGGCGTCAGAGAGTATGCTGCGGCTGCGAAGGTGCTTCAGGACAAATATAGTAATGTAGAATTTCATCTCGTTGGTGGGCTAGACCCAAACCCAGTTGGGCTCCAAAAAGACGAGATACTTGAATGGGTTGAGAACGGATTTCTGAAGTGGTGGGGTGCACAAGGAGATGTACGGCCTTTCATAACTGATTGTTCTGTCTATGTGTTGCCTAGTTATAGAGAGGGGACACCTAGAACAGTATTAGAGGCGATGGCAATTGGCAGAGCTGTCATTACAACGGACGCACCTGGTTGTCGAGAGACGGTTTACGAAGGTGATAATGGCTTTTTAGTTCCCGTTCGATCGGTAAATAGATTAGTTATAGCGATGGAAAAGTTTATTCACAGTCCAGAGCTAATAGAGTCGATGGGTTCTCGGTCCAGGGAAATCGTCGTTGAAAAATATGATGTCCATAAAGTTAACCTATCGATGTTTAAAGCGATGGGTATTGATTAGTATTGTTAAAAAATTCAGAAAGCGGAGTAATCATGCATCAGGATATAAACTCTACCCGTATTGCCATCATTGGCCTTGGGTATGTTGGTTTGCCACTAGCGGCTGAGTTTGGAAAGAAATTTAACACCGTTGGTTTTGACATAAATGAAAAGCGTATTGGCCAACTCCAGGATGGTTTCGACTTTACCCTTGAAATGTCAGCTGAAGAGCTCGCAGAGGCTACCCATCTTTCCTATACATGCAGCATAGATGACCTACATGACGCGAATGTGTATATAGTCACTGTTCCCACACCCATAAATAAAAATAAGCAACCTGATTTAACACCGTTGTTCAAAGCTAGTGAAACCATTGGTAAGGTCTTAAAAAAGGATGACACTGTTATATATGAAAGTACAGTTTACCCTGGTGCGACTGAGGAAGACTGCGTACCAGTACTTGAGCGAGTCTCTGGTTTGCGACTGAACGTCGACTTCTTCGCTGGTTATAGCCCAGAACGTATTAACCCCGGAGATAAAGAGCATCGGGTCGCCAGTATTCTGAAAGTAACCTCAGGCTCTACCCCCGAGGTTGCTGAGTTTGTTGACCAGCTCTATAAATCCGTAATTACAGCTGGAACCCATAAAGCCGACAGTATTCGAGTTGCAGAAGCTGCAAAAGTCATCGAAAACACTCAACGTGACGTGAATATTGCGCTTATCAACGAACTGTCGATGCTTTTTAATCGGATGGGCATTGATACTGAAGCAGTGCTTGAAGCTGCTGGTACGAAATGGAACTTCCTACCGTTCCGCCCCGGTCTGGTTGGTGGTCATTGCATAGGTGTAGACCCTTACTACCTAACCCATAAAGCACAAGAAATTGGTTATCATCCGAACATGATTCTTGCTGGGCGACGAATTAATGACGGTATGGGTGAGTACGTATCTGAACAACTGGTCAAGGCCATGTTGAAGAAACGTATTCATGTGAATGAAAGCCGAGTGCTAATTATGGGCTTTGCTTTTAAAGAAAACTGCCCGGATTTACGAAACACTCGGGTAATAGATATTGTCAGAGAATTAAGCTCATTTGGTGTTAACGTCGATGTACACGATCCTTGGGTTTCGGCTGACGAAGCTTCAGCTGAATATGGAATCAATCTTACTCAAACTCCTGAGAACGGCGCATACGACGCTATTATCTTGGCCGTGGCACATGATGAATTTAAGAGCATGGGTGTAGACGAGATTCAGTCGCTAGGAAGAAGTGAGTCGGTTCTATACGACTTAAAATATGTATTGCCCCGCGACATAGCAGATCTGCGCTTGTAAGGTTTCAAAAAAAGGTTAGCAACGAACATGAAGATATTAATTACCGGTACGGCAGGGTTTATTGGTTCACACTTGGCTAAGCGCCTGGTTGCCCGCGGTGACGAAGTGGTTGGTTTGGATAGCATCAACGACTATTACGATCAGCGCGTTAAGTATGGTCGGCTCGAACGTGCTGGCATAAACGAAGATGTGATTGAATATGGAAAGTTAGTTCAGTCGAGTCAGCACGCGAACTATCGGTTTGTTAAGCTTCAACTTGAAGACAAGAGCTCGCTTGATACTCTTTTTTCTGAAGAGAAGTTTGACGCCGTCTGCAACCTGGCGGCGCAAGCGGGTGTTCGTTACTCCCTGCAAAATCCACAAGCGTATATTGATGCAAATATTGTAGGGTTCTTGAATATTCTGGAAGCATGCCGCCACTACAGTGTCGATAATCTGAGTTATGCTTCAAGCTCGTCAGTGTATGGACTAAATGAGTCATTGCCTTTCTCAACGTCCCATAACGTGGACCACCCCATTAGTCTGTATGCAGCAAGTAAAAAATCTAATGAATTAATGGCCCATACGTACTCCCACCTGTTCGGGATCCGCACTACAGGGCTAAGATTCTTTACGGTTTACGGACCCTGGGGTCGGCCAGACATGGCGTTGTTCCTGTTCACCAAAGCTGCTTTAGAAGGCCGGGAAATTGAAGTATTTAACAACGGCAATATGTTGCGGGACTTCACGTATATTGACGATATCGTTGAAGGTATTGTTCGGGTGATAGATAACCCCGCAATCGGTCGCAGTGAATGGAGTGGTAAACAACCGGATCCTTCGACCTCGTCAGCTCCTTACAAAGTTTACAATATTGGCAACAACAACCCAGTGAAATTGATGGATTTTATTTCAGCTATTGAGAAAGCTATTGGTAAAGAGATCCCCAAGAAATTAATGCCTCTACAAGCAGGCGATGTGCCAGCTACGTATGCAGATGTTACTGATCTTGTTGAAGACATGGATTACAAACCAGCGACGCCAGTGCAGGAAGGGATAGATAAATTTGTTGCCTGGTATCGGGAATTTTTTAAAGTGTGAAGCGTTATACAATGGTAAAACGAGGTTTTGATGTTTTTGTATCGGCGATAGCACTGATCGTGCTGCTGCCGATATTATTACTGCTTATTGTTCTGGTTAGGTTCAAACTTGGCAGCCCTGTATTGTTCAAACAAACACGTCCTGGACTTCACGGTATTCCTTTTAACATGCTTAAATTCAGAACAATGACGGATAAAAGAGACCCCCAAGGGAATCTGTTACCAGATTCGGAACGATTGAATAAGTTCGGTATGCTTCTTCGCTCAACGAGTCTTGACGAGTTACCGGGACTCTGGAATGTGCTTAGAGGTAACATGAGCTTGGTGGGACCCCGTCCGTTGCTAATGGAGTATCTCGAGCTTTATTCACCAGAGCAGGCACGTCGGCACAATGTTCGCCCCGGTATAACGGGATGGGCTCAGGTGAATGGTCGAAATGCTATTAGTTGGGAAGAAAAGTTTAAGCTAGATGTCTGGTACGTAGACAACCGCACGTTTTGGCTTGATATGAAAATACTTTTCCTAACTGTGAAGAAAGTATTTGTGCGAGAGGGGATTTCTGCTTCAGGTCAGGTGACGACTTCTAAATTTAAAGGCAGTGAAAAACATTGAGTTTAATCGTTATCGGAGCAAGTGGGCACGGCAAAGTGATAGCCGAGATTGCGGAGTATAATGGATTTAGCGATATTCGGTTTTACGATGATAAATTTCCGAACTTACGAAA
Organism: Aliidiomarina soli; assembly: GCF_003986975.1. Classification (GTDB taxonomy): domain Bacteria; phylum Pseudomonadota; class Gammaproteobacteria; order Enterobacterales; family Alteromonadaceae; genus Aliidiomarina; species Aliidiomarina soli. The sequence continues at coordinate 181,135 of NZ_PIPO01000006.1, forward strand.
TATCGGCAAGTGGCAAGTTGAAGGTACCGTTGCCGAATATTTAGCTAATCAGGAGCTTCACTCTTTAACTGTTGTTGCTATCGGCAACAACGGCGTGCGGGAGCGAATTCAGTCAAAGTTACCATTAGTATGCGATCCTCTTATTCATCCTAGAGCGATTATTAGTCCTTCTGTAGCGATTGGTAAAGGCTCAGTAGTGATGGCCGGAGCAGTTGTTAATGCAGATTGTAAGATTGGTGACGGCGTTATTATTAACACTGGCGCGATAGTGGACCACGATTGTGTGATTGAAAATTTTGCTCATATTTCCCCTCAGGTGGCTCTTGCAGGTGCCGTAAAAGTTGGTTGTTCTTCGTGGGTCGGAATAGGTGCATGTGTCAAACAATCGATAGTAATAGGTCAATGCGCGATTGTTGGAGCGGGTGGAGTTGTTGTGAAGAACGTCGCTGACTCCACGACTGTTGTCGGCAATCCAGCCACGCTCCTTGTTAAATGAAATTCAAAATCAGTTAATGTTAAATAAGGACTCTAGCGCTTTATGCTAAACACCCCATTTTCCGCTTGGCCTTCGTATTCAGAAGAAGAAGGTAAGGCTGTTCACGACGTGTTGTTATCAAACCGTGTCAATTATTGGACTGGTACTGAGTGCAGAGAGTTCGAAAAGGAGTTTGCGATATGGGCAGACTCAACGTACGCGGTCGCCTTAGGGAATGGCACACTGGCGCTTGACGTGGCTTTAAAAGCGTTGTCTATTGGGGATGGTGATGAAGTCATTGTTACTCCTCGAACTTTCATCGCTTCTATTTCGACGGTCGTTTCTTCAGGTGCGAGACCTAGGTTTGCAGATGTTGACCTTGATAGTCAGAATATTGAAACTAAATCGATTGAGTCCGTAATCTCGCCCCGCACTAAAGCCATTATTGTGGTTCATCTGGCTGGAAGACCAGCGGATATGGATTCAATAATGGAACTCGCTGATAAGCACGGTATTTATGTGATAGAAGACTGTGCTCAAGCCCACGGCGCCAAATACAAAGGCCGCTCCGTTGGCTCTATCGGGCATATCGGTGCATGGTCGTTTTGTCAGGATAAGATCATGACCACTGGTGGAGAAGGCGGCATGGTCACCACCAATGACGAACAACTTTGGCGTAAAATGTGGTCTTATAAAGACCACGGTAAAAGTTACGAAGCGGTTTATGAGCGGGAACACCCACCGGGTTTTCGTTGGTTGCATGAGAGCTTTGGCACGAATTGGCGGATGACAGAAATGCAGGCTGTGATAGGTCGTATTCAACTCACACGTATGCCAGAGTGGACACGAAAGCGGCAAGCAAATGCTGCGGCCATTGTTAATGTATGCAACAGTTTTCAGGTTGTTCGCACACCAGACGTTCCTGAATATATGGAGCACGCCTGTTATAAACACTATTGTTTTGTGCGCCCTGAGTTTTTAGCTGATGGCTGGACACGTGATCGTATTGTGGAACAAATCAATGCTGCTGGTGTCCCTTGTTTTCAAGGTTCTTGTTCAGAAGTATATCTTGAAAAAGCATTCGACGGCACTGGATGGCGACCTGAACAGCCATTACCGAATGCTAAAGCGCTCGGAGAGACGAGCCTTATGTTTTTAGTGCATCCTACGTTAACTGAGCAGGAAATTAATAAAACGTGCGATGTTATTCGCGACGTATTGAATCAGGCAGAAAAAAAATAACATGATACGACGCCTCTTTTCGCTTCCACGCGAGACCAAACGTGTAGTCTCGCTGGTTATTGATGTCCTTGCGCTGCTCTTCGCCTACCTGTTTGCGTTATCAGTTCGCTATGAAACCTGGTACTTGCCGCCCGATGCTGATGTATGGGGCGCAATTATTATAGCGATCGTAGTTTCGCTGGGCTTATTCGCTAAGTTTGGGCTCTACCGAGCGGTTGTCCGCTACATGGCACTTTCCGCATTAATGACGGTTTTCTTTGGGGTGGTTTCTTCCAGTGTGGTGCTGGCCCTGGCAGTGTATGTGCTTGGCGCGTCGGTCCCTCCCAGTGTGATAGTTAACTACACCCTAATGTCGCTGGTGCTGATTGGCGGCCTTCGTTTGTTAATGCGCGCTCTGTATGAACAACACGCGAATAAGCGCAAAGAGCGGGTGATTATTTACGGTGCCGGCTCGGCAGGCCGACAGTTAGCACAGGCTATTAGCAACGGGGCCGAGTACCACCCGGTTTGTTTTGTTGATGATGACACTACCTTGCATGGTTCAACCATGCTCGGCCTTCGCGTGCGTAGCCCGAATGAACTGGCTCACTGCATCGACGAGTGCGAAGCGGGCAGGGTGTTGCTGGCTATGCCGCGTATTTCACGTGCTCGGCGTAAACAAATTCTTGATTTTCTTGAACCGTTAAAAGTTCAGGTGCAAACCGTGCCGGGCATGGCAGATATGGTCGACGGCAATGTCTCAATAGATGACCTTCAGGACGTCAATATCGAAGACTTATTGGGACGTGACCCGGTGCAACCGCGCCAAGCACTGATGAACACCAATATTCGTGGTAAACGGGTGCTGGTGACCGGCGCAGGCGGTTCGATAGGGGCCGAACTTTGTCGGCAAATTATCCGGTGTGAACCCGAGACCTTAGTACTGGCGGAAGTGTCAGAATTTAATCTGTACCGGATTGAGCGTGAACTTTCTCAGGCTATTGCCGAGGGGCAACTGATGGTTCAGCTACGACCGGCGCTATGTTCAGTGCAGGACCGCAAACGCCTGACCGAGCTGATGCAGATTTTCAAGATCGATACGGTTTACCACGCCGCGGCGTATAAACACGTACCTATTGTGGAATACAATATTGTCGAAGGCGTGCGTAACAATGTGTTTGGGACCTGGAACGCTGCTGAGGCGGCAGCGACCGCGGGGGTGTCGGATTTTGTTCTGATATCAACGGACAAAGCGGTGCGCCCGACCAATGTAATGGGCGCTACCAAGCGTATGTCTGAGCTGGTTTTACAGGCTCTGGCAAAACGAGAAGAAAGCAAACGTGACCAGCAGCTAGAGGGGAACCATGTGACTTTTTCGATGGTCCGTTTTGGGAATGTGCTGGGCTCATCCGGTTCCGTAGTGCCCCTGTTTCGGGAACAGATTATCAACGGTGGCCCGGTGACGGTGACCGACCCTGAGATCACCCGCTATTTTATGACTATTCCTGAGGCCGCACAGCTGGTGATTCAGGCCGGCGCCATGGGCAGCCTGACTGCACGCGAGCTGAAAAACAACGGTGGCAGCGTATTCGTATTGGACATGGGTGAGCCTGTTAAAATCGATTACCTGGCACGCAAACTGATCCGCCTGATGGGCCTTGAGGTTAAAGACCAAAATAATCCGGAAGGTGATATTGAGATTACCTACAGCGGGTTACGCCCCGGCGAAAAGCTTTATGAAGAATTACTGATTGGCGATAACGTGCAACCGACTGATCATCCTCGGATAATGACGGCCTGCGAGGCCGACTTACCCTGGGCGGATGTAAAAGAGATACTGGAACTACTGGACAGTTATTGTCATACGCTTAAAATACGCGACATTCACGACTTATTACAACGAGTCCCGCTGGGCTTTACGCCTTCAAGCGGGATCAACGATTTGCTTTGGCTGGCACAGGACTAGCTTGCTGGTACTGTTATTTAGGCATGGAATTTGAACACGGGAATTGAACATGGGAACGGGAGCATGCAGGTGAAGTTTGGATATTTAGTTGGAGCGGCAGGTAAGACTATCGCTGCGGTTGGAATTACTGCTGCGTTAGCGTTGGGAGCCTTTGGTTCAGGGTTGCTGTTGCCTTTCTCTGCCCATGCGCAAGCGATGCCAAGTCAGGAGCAAATCGAACAGCTGCGGGCGTTACCACGAGAACAGCAGGAGCAACTGGCGCGTCAGTTTGGTATTGATGCTGAAGCACTGCAGTACCTGGGGCAGGATGAGCGTGATACCCAGCAGTCTGTAGCAGACGACGAACCCGTTACCCAAGACCGCAGCACACAACAAGGGCAAGTACGCGGAGCGCTGTTACCAAACGAAGTCGAAGCCCAGTTTGATTCCCTGGAAAGCAAACTTGAGCATTTTGGTTATGACATGTTTGCTGGCGAGCCTAGTACCTTTGCGCCGGTGACAGGAACACCGGTGCCGTCCAGTTATATTATTGGCATTGGCGATATGGTGCGGGTGCAGCTGTTTGGTCAGCGCACTGTATACCATTACCTTGCGGTTAACCGTGAAGGTTATCTGATTATTCCTGATGTTGGTCAGGTGCAGGTCGCAGGGCTTACATACAGTTCGATGCAGGAACTGATAAAGCATACAATTGATGAGCGGACAATTGGCCAGCAGGTCGCCGTATCGATGGGTGCTACCCGTTCAATCCAGGTTTACATTGTGGGTGAATCCTATAAGCCGGGAGCTTATATGGTCAGCTCTTTCGCCACAGTAAGCCAAGCTTTGCACGTGAGCGGTGGTTTTTCAGATATTGCGTCGCTGCGTGACGTACAATTAGTTCGCGGCGGTAATGTTGTCACCAATTTTGACCTCTATGACTTATTGATTAAAGGCGACAGCTCGGCTGATCGTATTTTGCAGAATGGCGATGTGATCTTTATTCCGCCACGCGGTAATACGGTCGCGGTTGAAGGTGAAGTAAACCGCCCGGCGATCTATGAAATTAAAGGCGATGAAACCTTTGCCGACCTGCTCGAATTTGCAGGAGGGACCAAGCCTGACGCCTATATGGGCGACGTGACTGTACGCCGGGTACGAGAAGGCCGCCGCAGCGTGCGCAACCTGGACTTAAGTGACGAGTCGACATTGCAGGCAGGTGTTCAGGGCGGTGACCATATTGTGCTGCGGACGACCCCGGAAACCGTGGATGATGCAGTGATGCTGGTTGGTGCGGTAAACCGCCCGGGCCGCTATGAATGGCAGCCGGGTATGCGCATTAGTGACATGCTGAAAAGTAGTCGCCATGACCTGCTCGAATACGCTGACTTAAGCTATGGCCTGGTGGTTCGTGAAGAGGGCACCCGACGGCGGCTGCAGGTGTGGCAGTTTGACGTGGCCAATGCGATAGAAGGTCAGGCAGAAGATGACCTTGAGCTGAATGAACGTGATTACGTTTTGATTTTCAGTCGTTACCAGACTGAAGAGGAAGAACGGCAGAATATTTCAGATTTGTCACTGACCCAGGACGAGCGTCGCCGAGCCGAACGCCGTCGCAGCCTGGATGCATATCGCCAAGCCTACATTGAGGGGATGACCCAGGTTAGTACAACTGCCAACAACGGCAGCAGAAACGGCGGAGAAGTGCCGATCCGTGAACTCTTTGGTACCCCGGACGATGACGATGCCATCAGCCCGGATGAGCTGGCTGAATACTCGCGCGACCGTATGCTGGAACCACTGATGCAACGCCTGCAACGCCAGCGCACTGAGCGCGGTAACACGCCGTTCGTTTATGTGGCCGGTGAGGTAAACCACCCGGGCGTCTATCCGCTGGTGCAAAATGCAACAGCACGACGGCTGGTGGCTGCTGCTGGTGGTCTGCGTGATTCTGCTTATCTGCAGCGTGCAGAAATCACCCGGATTAACCTGGACGCTGGTGAAGCAGAAACTGAATACAAAGCCTTTGATCTGATGGATGTGATTCTGGGCAACCGCGATATTGAACTGCAGGGGCGTGACCGATTAAACGTCTTGAGCATTCCTGAGTGGCAGAACACCTATGAGGTTACTTTGCGCGGTGAGGTTAGGTTCCCAGGGACTTATGCCATTCGCCGTGGCGAGGACTTAAGCGCTTTGATTGAGCGCGCCGGTGGTTTTACGGACTTTGCCTTTCTGGAAGGGGCAGTATTTACCCGTCAAGAGTTAAGAGAGCAGGAACGCCGCCGGATGACCATGCTGGCTGAAGAGCTGCAGCGTGAGATTGCCAGCAATTCGATTACTGGCACCGGGGGCAGTAACCAAAGCTATGACCAGATGCGGACCTTGCTGGCGGACTTAATGTCTGTTGAACCAGTAGGTCGCTTGATTGTTGACCTGCCGCGAATTCTTAACGGTCAAAGCCAGGCGGGCGACATCCAGTTGAAAGACGGGGATGTGCTGCATGTGCCGTCGCGGATGGACTCGATCAGCATTATGGGTGAAGTACAGATGGCAACATCGTACCGCTTTGACCGTGACCTGACTGTGACTGATTACATTAATATGAGTGGTGGTACCAAGCAAAAAGCAGATACCGATCGCATCTATGTAGTGCGGGCAAACGGGTCGCTTGAACCGCACCGTCAGCGCCGTGGCTGGTTCAGCACCAGTGGCTCAGCGCAGCTGAGACCAGGTGACGCAATTGTTGTACCGCTGGATACCACCTATACCGAGAACCTCGAATTGTGGTCACAGGTGACTAGCATTATTTATAACTCGGCGGTTGCTCTTGCTGCTATCAATGGTATTTAAGCGGCCTGGCTTTGTTAGTCAGAATGGCAGTAAGTATGTTAGTGGTTGAGGCAGGGATTGTCCTATGAAGTTCGCTCGTAATGGGTTGATGGCTGTTATACTCGCAGGCCTGAGCGGCAGTTTTTCTGCCCACGCCGGGCCCTGGATTGACGCTGACGATGTCTATTTGCGCGCCAGTATTCAGCAATTGGCGGACGCCGGCTTTTTACGTGGCCATGTGACGACCTACCCCCTGATGTGGAGTGGCATTGCCCGTGATATGAGCGAGATTGACGTTAGCTGGCTAACGGCCGATCAGACGCTTGCTTATTATCGCATTCGCTCGGCGTTGCAGTTCGCTCAGCAGCCGCGTGTTAACGGGATTAAGCTGAGCGCCAACAGTGACGAATATCGCCAGCAGAGTTTTGCTGATACCTACCGTGAAAACGGCGCATTGCAATTTTCACGCACCTTCGTCAATGCGCACAGTGCGGCACGACTGCGCACCAGCTTTCGGGCTGGCAGCAGTGATGGTAAAGACTATGCCTTTGAGGGCAGTTACCTCGCTACGACTCTGGGTAATTGGGCGATAAGCATAGACCAGATGCCGATCTGGTGGGGCCCGGGGCAGGATAGTGCATTGGCTTTGTCCACCAATGCGCAACCGATTCAGGCGCTGCGCATGAACCGGTTGCAGGATGACCCTTTTCAGTTGCCCGTTTTAAACTGGGCCGGACACTGGCATGCGACGGCCTTTATCGGGCGTACTCAGTCCGCTGGTCCCTTGGGTGATAACGAAATAGCCGGGGCGCGGTTAACCACACGTCCGTTTTCAGCCTTGCAGCTGGGGATGAGTTATACCCAACAATGGGGCGGCTCTGGTGGGAATTTCGCTGGAAGTTCCGGTGCAGACAGCGATGTTGATTACGGTCAGCAGCGCAATCAATTAGTCGCTGCTGATGCACGCATTGCACTGCCTTATGCAGTGGCGCTTTATGGCGAAGTGGCGCGACGGGCAGGCGATTCAAAACAGGTGTCTGACGCGGCCATGCTGTTTGGGGTAGACCATTACCTGACCTTTAGCGATAATTTACACCAGTTGTTCCTTGAATACGCGGACGTGCCCGCCTACTTTTATGATGACGAGGTTGACCCGCAGGGCTATCGTCGCTGGCAGGCAAGTATGGGAGCAGGGCAGGATCAGGACGTGAGTTCAATAAGCCTGGGTTACCGCTTTCAGCAGGCTGACGGCACTTCCTGGCGGATTACGCTACGGCAACAGGATTTTGGTTACAGCAATCGCTTAATGGCGGTGCAACATGCGGAACAGAGTACAGTTGCCAACGATATGTTTGAAGTAAATCGACAGCAACTTGATATTAGTTACCAGACGGCACTAGGCGAGACTTTATTTACCCTTGCTGGTACCTTTTCGCGGGATGAGATTAAGACCCGCGCCAGCGCTGCCGATAACCTGATTGCTACTACTGAAAACGACTTAACTATGCGTGCTGCATGGGAATTTCGCTTCTAATACCTTCTTTGAAAGCGTTAGAAGGCCTTATTAAAAAAAGGTTGATCTTTTTGGGGTAGCCCCATAGTATGAGTGCTAGTTGTTTATGAATCGATCGGATTTTGGCTCACTGGATGAGTTCAAGGTCCACACGGTAAGTAATCAGCGATACATGTATCTGTAATCTCTAGAGTGAGGTATTTAAATATGAAAAAATTATCAATTGCAGTTGCTGCTGCATTAGGTCTGGCAATGAGCCCAGTTATGGCTCAAGATGCTGGTACAGCTGGTGACGAAGCCGCTACTTCTGGTACTGGTGGTCTGAGCACTACTGCGATGGTTGCTATCGGTGCCGGTGCAGTTGTTGCTGTTGCGGTTTTAGCTGACAGCTCTTCTGACGAAGAAGACACTACAAATCCAAACCCACCGACTACTCCTACGAGCCCTACAGCGCCTACAGCGCCTACAGCTCCAACTGCTGGCTAATTTATTAGTTAAGCACGAGTGTCGTGTCAGTTAGACAAATACCGCCCTCGGGCGGTATTTTATTTTCCGGCCTTGAATATTGGCTACGATAATTAGAACACTCGTAACTTTGGCACCCATAACTTTGGCAAAAATAATGCGATACCCAGTTCTTCAGCTTGCGTTTGCGTTTTTCCTTACCCTGACAGTTACCTCCTGCACTGCCGTTTTTTCTGATGTTTATGCAACCTGGGATTATGCAACCCAGCAGCAGGACGATGCGACCTTGTCGGCCGATGAAATTGAGGCTTTTCCCTATACTGCCGTTTACGTAAGACGAGGGCAAAGCCCGCGTGCACTGGTGGTGCTTGGTTATATTGATGGCCAGGACGAACTTGCCAATTACAGCTGGGTGACGGCAGATGCCGAAACGCTGGTAACACGCCATGGCAGACTGATTAAAACTAGTGAAATTGAGCCGGAACTGATTGGCCGTTCTGGTTTAGCTGCTGACCCCTTGCGTTGTATACAGCGACAACTTGCTCATTCCGGGTTCACCTCGTCGAGTACAGAATGCGAGGTGCAGTGGCGTTCTGAACTAGACCTTGAAGAGCAGGGCAAGCCGTATTCGATAGAAGTGACCAGCGAATTTAGTATGGGCGCGGTTGAACGGCTTAGCCTTCCTTTTGGTGAGGTTAGCGCCATACGCGTTACCGAAACTCAGACGTTTGCGTCCTCTGAAGTAGGCCCCCAACAAAGGCAAGAGAATGTATTCTGGCTTGAAGCAGATGGTCATGTGGTGAAAAGTATTCAATATTTCGCTCCAAAGCAGAGCCCTGTCGAGATAAGTCAGGTGAAATGGGTGGGTCGTAGTTATGAATAAGGACGTTATGGGTTATTTATTGACTACCCCGCGAATGGTTGGAACCCTACTGACATTAGCGGTGGTCAACCTGGCTGGTGGGTTTCAACCGGCCCACGCTGATGAAGGTAGTGAAGAACGCCGCGAGGGCAGCACAAGTCAGCAAGTTACTGTGCATGTGATTCCTTTGGAGCAAAAAGGACTGGGGCAAGAAAGACCAGGGCAAGAGGGTTTTGAATTCAGCTGGGAGCAGCCCATTCGTCTGCGTCATGTAATGACACATGCGCTGTCAAATGCACAGCAATTGGGCCAGATAGATGACGTTTACTGGCCAGCGGCACGGCTGGTTGATACCACAGGGCGCAGTGAGCTACTTGAACGACAACAGACTGCTGCAGATCAACTTGGCCAGCTAGCGAGCTACTGGGAACATCGTGGGCACGCAAAACGTACTGAGTTGGCGCAAGCGCTAAGGGAGCAAGTACTTGGCTGGCGACTGGGGTACCAGCCATTTCCAGAGCTGGATTTTGAGCGTTCACGACAGACTATAGATGCAAACCCGTTGCTGCACCCCGGCCGATACCAGCTGATGTTACCTCAACGTCCGCGCAACGTTGCTGTGTACGGGGCGTCCTCTGGTCATCACTTACCTTTTGTTAGTGGACAAACGGTTCGTGGTTATATGCAGGCGTTGGCGGATAACGACCACTTGCTGGCGGGTCATGATCGGGAGCACGTAATTGCGATTGGAGTGTCCGCAGAAAATCGTGTGCTGCCGTGGAGCTATTTCAATGCGGCTGGGGACGAACTGCGAGCTGGTGAGTTACTTTGGGTCAGCCCTGACTCAGGCTTATTTCCACGAAAGTACCGAGAGCTGGAGACTGAACTGACGTCGCTGCTCAAGCATTGGATTGGTGACAACAGCAACGGTACCAACATAGATAGCGATGATGAACGCTTGAACGATACTACTCAGAGCTCACGGTTTGACCAGCTCATGCAGCCACCTGGCTACTCAAATTGGGAGCGGCAGGATTTGACCCCAACACGCAACCATTATGGAGGCGTCGGCCTGTTGCAGACTTCGACCGCGCGGATGGCCCCTGAGGGTGAAACGGTATTGATGTATGCGGATATGCAAGAGTATCGCCGTTATACGGTCAGCATGCAGGTACTGTCCTGGTTAGAAGCCTCAGCATTTTACACGCGGATTCCGAATAGACTGTATAGCCCAAATCCTGACTTTAGCGGTGATAGTGTACTCACTGATAAAGGCTTTGATATTAAATTCCGGTTGCGTGAAGAGTCATACTGGTTCCCAGCACTGGCGTTGGGGTTGCGCGATTTTGCCGGGACAGGTCTTTTCGATGGCGAGTATCTGGTAGCCAATAAACGTTTTGGGGCTTTTGATTTCAGTCTGGGACTAGGTTTTGGTCGAGAAGGGGCCAGGAATACTATTGATAATCCGTTTTGTGAATTACGGGATAGTTTTTGTTCCCGGCCTAATCAAACATCAGGAACAGGCAGCCAGTTAGAGTTTGATCGCTATTTTAAAGGACCAGCATCGCTGTTTGGCGGGGTTGAATACCAGACTCCGTGGGATCCGTTGCGGATAAAGGTCGAGTACAACGGCAACGACTATTCCCGCGACCAGGCTGGTGTCCGAATTGATGCAAGCAACCCATGGAATTTCGGTGTCAGCTATCGACCTTACGACTGGCTGGATACTCAGTTTAGTTACGAACGTGGCGATACCTTTATGTTTAACGTGGTGTTGCGGACAAACTTCAATACGATGCGCCAGGTACGGGTGGAGGAGCCTCGGGTGAGCCCCGATGAGGAGCGGCCAGCGAGCCTGGATGAAGTTGACTGGGCGGATGTTTCCTGGCGTTTCCGCCGGCATGGAACACTTTCTGACCCGCGTATTTTAGTGTCTGGCGATGACACAGTGCGGGTTAGTTCTCACCCTGGACGGTATCGTGACCCTAACGAGCTTTTAGACCGCAGTGCACGCATTCTGGCGGATGAAATGCCGGAATCGGTTGAACACTACGAATTTGAGCTAAAAGCGGCTAACCAGCCGGTTCTGCTGGCACAGGTTGATGCAGAACCGTTCCGCCGCCGCATTATGAACGAGGATGCAGATAAAAGCCCGGACGAAACTGCTGAGTTGTTTACCCGCTCAACGCCTGAAATGGAACTTGATGATTATGAATGGGCGCACAACTTTGAGCGTTCTAATCGCATTGGTTACGGTCTGAACCCGTTTTTTAAACAAGATTTCGGTGCACCGGAAACTTTCCATTTCTACCAATTGGGGGTGAAAGCCTTTGCGGCGACTTGGCTGACCGATAACATTAATGTATTTGGTGAGATGGGTATTAATATCGCTAACAACTACGACAAGTTCAATTTTGAGCGTGACCCATTTGACTTGCCGTTGCCGCGAGTGCGGACAGACTTCCGTTTGCATTCGAATAATGATGCGTGGGTTGATAGCCTGCAGCTGACCTACTTTAAACGGTTAACTGAAAATACTTATGGCGCCGTGTATGGTGGGTACTTAGAGCGCTTCTTCAGTGGCGTGGGTGCGGAGTGGTTGTATCGGCGGGTGGATTCGCCGTGGGCATTTGGTTTTAACATAAACCGGGTTCGCCAGCGTGACTATGAAGGATGGTTTGACCATCTTGAGTATGAGACCACCACCGGCCACGTGAGCCTAGTGTATCAAATGCCGTGGTTAGAGGATTCGATGTTACGTCTGGACGTGGGACGCTTCCTGGCTGGCGATGATGGTGTTGGAATTACCTTTAATCGTCGTTTTGATTCGGGTGTTGTTGTCGCCGCTTATGCTAGCTTCACCAACGTGTCGAGTGAAGATTACGGCGAAGGTAGCTTCACGCACGGTTTCTCAATATCGATACCTTTTGATTTGATCGGAGTACGTCCTACCCGACAGCGGGTTAGTGTCAGCTGGTCACCGATGTCACGAGATGGCGGTCAGCCACTATGGCGGCGCACCGACCTGGTTGGCTATACGGACGATCGAAACCCGTTCTACCATAGATAAAACGCCTTCTGGCGCAAGTTAAAACCCGCTTCAGCTCTTCGGCTGAGGCGGGTTTTTTGTATCTATAGCTTAGCTGACCGTTGGGTAGGCAAAGACCGCGATAGCTTAATACCCTCCCGGGGAAAATTAAATGTGTACAGTTTTTAAACATTATGTTAACAGTTATATGTCGATTGGATGTAGAGGTAGGTGCCGCGACGGTGCTTTTTAAGTCGACGATTTTCTTAATTTTAGAGGGATTTTTTTATGAAAATTTTAACCAGCGCAGTACTTACCGCTTTACTTTCAACATACACGGCCGCAGCTTCGGATATCGACTTGCGGCAAATTGATTATCCGATCGAAAAAAGCGACGGGGAGATTGGTTTAGTTCCTATTACGGTTGAGGTAGTAAACGGATTCGCACTTTGGGAAGGTGATATTCTCGTCGGGTATCTTGATGATAACGGGAATATAAAGCTATACGGTTCGGAGTTCGAGACTAAGGAAGGGGAGGGTGACGTTGCAGTACAAAATGTTATTCGAACTAATTACCGATGGACTAATGGGGTTGTGTATTATCAAATTGCCCCGAGCCTTTCAGCTTACCAGTCGTCTATTACTGCCGGCATGGCGCGGATTAGTTCTGTCAGCGGTGTACGCTTTGTTCCTCGTACTACGCAGGCAAACTACGTAACTATTAACGACGCTGACCCCTCGCGATGTTTTGCAACTACTGGTATGAGAGGTGGGCAGCAATTTATGAATCTACCGCCCTCCTGTATGACTGAGCGAACTATTACGCACGAACTACTTCATGTCCTTGGGTTCCGGCACACTCATTCTCGTAGTGATCGGGAGCAGCATATCGTTGTTCATGAGGAAAACATTATACCGGCGAGAATTAGTAACTTTGATATCATCGATAACGCCTCTCATACTGACTCTGGTCCGTACGATTATCGTTCAATCATGCATTATTTTTCACATTCCTTTAGCCGAAACGGCTCTCGTACCATTTCGCGCATAGATAACCCGAGTGGTCCTATTGGGGGGAATGTAATGACCTCGAATGATAAAGCATCATTAGTCAGCATGTACGACCGATTTCAGACAGTGAATCTGAATGCTCAAAGCTTTTATTGTCAGGGGCAAGCCCGGCTGAGTTGGTCAGAAGCGGCAGCAGCAGACGCTTATCGTGTGCAACGACGTGTCTCTTATGGTTCGTGGGGCAATATCGGTGGGCTACTTACAAGCCGAAGTTTACAGGTGAATGCGTCAGCTAGCGCTGATTATCGCATTGCAGCCTGCGACTCGGATGGGTACTGTGAGCCTGTTTCCAATACTGTACACGTCAACTATTACCCGGTGTGTATGTAATTTCGCTGAAACAAAAAAAAGCCCCTGGTAGCAATACCAGGGGCTTTTTGTTATTTCGACTGACGTTATGTCATGTCTTTAAGCTAACTACTATAGCTGAACCCGCAGTACTTCCTTCCCTTGATACAGGACCTGAACGTCGCGGATGTCATAGGCTGGCAGACGCACGTTGAAGTAGCCGTTGGTTTGGCTGTCGTTTTCAGACGTTTGCTCGATGGCAAAGTTGCGCTCGAATGTCTGGCCGTTGCTGTCGGTGGCGATCATTACGAAAGGTCCGTAGTTTTCACGACCGGCTGGCTGGCTCAGTTCAGAGTGACTGAGTACCCGGCTGTTGCCGTTCACCTGGTCAATGACACCACTGACGTAGGTGCTGTAGGTTGGTTGCGATAAAACTGTGCTATCGAACGCCTGAGCTCCAGTGAACGGGCTTGGTGGATTGGCAGCCAGGTAGTCCTGTGCTTTTTCGTAGACCCAGTCAGAGATGAAGCGAGGCGAGCAATAGCTCATGAGATCTTTGGCGAGATCAGGGGTGTAGAGTTGGCTATGGTCATAATTAATACCAATGCTACCTATTTGGTCTGTCGGATAGGGGTAGTTAATCTCAATCTGTGCAGGGCTGCCACAATCGATGTGGCCCAGGCTAAAGTTGTGACCTAGTTCATGAGCAAAGGTGCTAAGATTTGAGTCCCAACTAACACCAACCAGTCCGGAAATGAAGGCTACGCCTGAAGCATTTTTATTATTCAGGGCTTCGATATCAAAAAAACCGTGATAATAGTGCTGAGCGCCTTCCTGAGTGTGAAGATCACGCAAGTTGTAGAGTACATCCAGGATAGCGATATCGCCGCCGGCGTCTGAAACGATAACCGGGCTACGGCGTTCAATTTCCACTTCGCCGACCGGCCAGTATGTCTTTATGGTTTCAGCCAGTTCTTCGTCAGACGGGATAGTTGGAGCGACTCCGTTTACAACCATTGGTACGATAGTGATGGAGAGAGTCGTCGGGTCGGCAAAGGCCGGTTCAGCTGTATAAATCAGGTCACCGTCGAGAGTAAAATCGATTTCCAGGCCTTCTTCCATAAACTGGGCCGGGATTATCAGTTGATAACCAGAACCTCCGTCCTCATAAACAGGTTCGGCAGGAATTGATGCAGGTGTTGTGAAATTACCGTTTGCAACAGGTGAACCATTCAGGCGTAGCTCTGCAGTCATAGGAAGCGCAGTCGGCCCGCCATCGGCAATCACGTGAGCCCGCAGCATAGCACTGCGGCCAGGTACCAGATATGGGTTGGTTTTAAAGACGGTCTGTCCCCACTCAACGGCGGCCAGGCGCAATTGCGTGCTGTCGTTCGTACTAACTACTTCCTTGGTAAGACCAACTTTTATCGGATCAGGAAAGAGCCCGTCATTGAGGTACATATCGACCGTCTGCACGTCAAAGTCGACAGTCATGGTTTCATTACCAATCGTACCGCAAGTCGGTATCTCAGCATCAGCAATACGCGGTTGCTGCTTGTGCAGATTGTAGTGAAGCTCGCAGGAGACATCACCGTGATTATCGAAAAGCATCCAATCTACGCTAAGCTGGTCGGCATTGAGGGTGGCATTGAAAAGATCACCGAGATTATTATAGTAATCATCAGGAAGCGGACACATGTCCCAATTTGAACGGCTACCGATATTGGTATGAACACCGAAGCCTTCCAGATTATTTTTGGCGTTCTGAGTTACCGGCTGCTCGAGACTGGCACAGCCACTTACGCTAAAGCTCGCTTCAGGCCGGTGGACGAGCCCTGAATCCAGTGCCGGGCGAATATCAAGAACGCCTGTATTGCTTAAGTTTAGCGTAGTCAGATGGCTATACGTATGCATGAAATCGATACGCTCAAGGCCCCGGCTGTTGCTTAAATTCAGGGTTCTAAGCTCAGACAGCGGACTCAGGGCGCTCTCGTAATCGCTCTGCGATGCTTCAAAAAAGGTTAATTCCAGATGTTGCAGTGGCATCGCTTTGAGAGGCTCGAGATCTGCCGGGCCGCTGTACTGAATTTTCTCGATTTTCAGCGTAGTTAACGGCAGCGTAGCTAACGGAGCCAGGTCTGCTGCCAGGGTGCGGAACGAGAGTGAGGTCAGGCCGAGGGCCGCCTGAATACCATCCAGGTCAAGCACTACGGCTGGGCTGTTAAGCAGATCGACAGACTCTACTGAACCTACCATTGCTGCGGTCATATGCTCTTCTGGTTCAATGCTCAGCGCGTCGCGGAACCCTCTGACCATGTGGTTGCTGGCAAAACTATGCTCACCTTCGGCGAGGAACAGAGCGGAAAAGTGACAGTTGTCGAAGACGGTAATGGTGACTGAATTTCCGTCCCGTTCGAAATCGCAACTTGCTGAAGACGGCTGGAAGCGAACAAGGTCACGGCCCTCGCCAAATGCTTCAAGGTTAACCGTGACCTTTTCGCCGTAGCTGAACGCGTCTGTGCTGCGGTAGTTGCCGTCAAGCTTAGCCCGGCCGTTGACGATGTCTGCACTGATTTCGTAGCCGGCAGAGGACCCTGGAGGCGTAATAGTAAGAACCAGATTACAGTCCTTTAAGATCGGTGCCGTGGTCAGGGTAAAGTTAATGTTATTCTGTTCGGTTGCCGTATCAATCTTGCAGCCTGAGCTGCTGTTCAGGGTCCAGCCAGGACCTGGCATGGTTAATTCGAAGGTTTGTTCTTTGTTGTAGTCAACGGTTACTGACTCGGGGCTGATAGTGGGCATATTATCAGCGCTGACCTGATGGTCTCCGAAGTCAAATTCTGTGGTCAGTTCAAGGGTTCGGGTCTCGAATGATGCCGTGATCTGACAGTCAGCGTTTACTTCCGCGATGTTATAGGTGCGGCCGCTTAACTGGCCGTTACACCCTGAAACCTGGGCAATTTGATAGCTGGTCAATGGGTCAATAGTAAAGCTGGTGGACTGACCCGCGTTAACGGTGCGTTGTTCGGGTGAGATAGAACCACCCTGGCCTGCAGAGGTTGTAACGGTGTAGCTGGTGGAACCACCATCATCGTCTCCACCACCGCCGCAAGCGACGAGGGTAAGGGCCAGCGTCGAAGCCAGTAGGGCTCCCAGTAAAGGTTTAGTTGTGTACATAAGGTCTCGCTTAGCGGTTAGGTTTGAGCTGTACTGCAAACACAGGGTTGCGAAGGTTAACTCGCAGTTGTGCGTGGTTTTCTTTGATAGGGTCGACACATAACGGGCTGGAGGTGGATTGCTGCTGTAACTGCAGTCGACCCTGCTCGCTGACGGTCAGTAGTGAGGCCTGCTCAAAAAGTTGATCAGGCCAGGTTAAACAAAGCTGGTTTTGTTCGCTGTGCGCGGGGGTTGACTCAGTTGTGAGTTTTACCGTCGGCAGCCATTGCCCGATTGCAGGGAGTGGATGGTCGTTCCCTATGACCTGCAGCTGGGTGTCGTTTCTATATAGGGTGAGCTGGTGAATTGGTAAGTCAGCCTGTGCAACCGCCAGGGTAAAATGCAACGGGCCTGTTGCCACCTCGTTGACAGTGACTGGCTGTCGCTCCGTGGCGTCATTAATTCGCACCCAGTATTCATTATTACCGTTATTTGAATCGCTCTCAGTCGCTGGTTGCGAGGCTTCCAGTAATGGGGTAGCAAGATGCAAGTCCCATTGGTCAGGTGGATTAAAAACGCCACTGATCTGAATGCCGTTGGCTTCGTGTACAGGCGCGAAATCGCTGCTCTGGTCGGTCGCATCGGTTGGGCTGGAATGAGTACAGGCAGTGAGCACGGCGGTTAACGCACAGGCAAGGATCGCTTTAAGAGTCGTTTGTGTAGGTATGAATTAATTCCATTTAATTTAGGCTCAGATAATAACCAAATGCCACCGATAAAAGAATAGCTCTTATGCTATAGCTCGTAGCCCACGGGAACTAAGGGAACCTAGTAGGTTTCGCAGTGAAGTGTAAATTTTGTGTTAACGCCAGGGCGTTGAATTCAAGATAAAGCGCGATTCAACATTCAAGCCCCGCGCTCGATCGTTGAATTCAACATTCAAGCGCGGGGCTTGAATGTTGAATTTGCGGTTGGGTGGCTACAGCTGGACGCGTAGTACTTCTTTGCCTTGATAAAGGATTTGCACGTCGCGAATGTCGTACGCTGGCAGACGGACGTTGAAGTAGCCGTTGGTCTCGCTGGTGCTTTCAGAGATTTGCTCGATGGCAAAGTTGCGCTCGATTTTTTGGCCATTGCTGTCGGTGGCGATCATCAGGAAGGGTCCATAGTTTTCGCGACCGGCAGCCTGGTTCAGCTCGAAGTGGCTGAGTATGCGGCTGCTGCCCTCTACCTGATCAATTACACCACTGATGTAGGTGCTGTAGGTGGGTTGCGACAGGACTGTCGCATCGAACGCCTTAGCTTCATTAAATGGGCGCGGCGGATAGGCGGTCAGGTGGTCCTGGGCTTTTTCGTAAACCCAGTCTGAGGTAAAACTGGGGTCGCAATAGCTCATGACATCAGCCCGTTGCTCGCTTCCATAAATTTCAGAAAAGTCATGGTTGACGCCGATACTGCCCATGTATTCAGGTGCGTAAGGGTACTGAACTTCAACGCTGCTTGGTCCGCCGCAATCAATGTGGCCAACGCTGAAGTTGTGGCCGAGTTCATGGGCAAATGTCCCCTCTAAACCGTAGGATGAATCCCAGGTGACGCCTACCCGGCCAGGACGGAAGGCGACACCTGCAGCGTCTCTTATATCCAGGGCGTCGATATTGAAGAAACCGTGGTAATAATGCTGAGCACCTTCCTGGGCGTGCAGATCGCGTAACATGTACAGCAAATCGCGCGCGCCGACTAAGCTATTTGAATTTTCTACTTCAAACTGGCTGCGGCGTTCAATCACAACCTCCCCGATGGGCCAGTATTCTTTAATGGTGCGCGCAAGCTCTGCATTGGAGGGGATGTCCGGCGCCACGCCGTTGACAACCATAGGTACTACTGTGAGGTAGAGGGTGTTGGGATCGGCAAAGCTCGGCTCAACGGTATAGAGCAGGTCACCGTCCATGCTGATATCGATTGCGAGGCCTTGCTGCATGAACTCAGCCGGGATTGGCAATTGATAGCTGCCATTCAGTGAGTCAAAAACAGGCGCTGCAGGGATCGCGCCCGGTGGATCGAGATTCAAAGTCTCAGATGAGCCGTTTAAGCGCAGCGTAGCTCTGACTACTGGCAAGGTCGGACTGTTATCGGCAATCACGTGGGCGCGCAGCAAGGCACTGCGGCCAGGCACGAGGTATGGATTGGCTTTAAATGTGGTTTGCCCCCAGTCCACAGCAGCTAAACGCAATTGGGTGCTGTCGTTGGTACTGTTCACTAGCGTGGATGCGACCTTTACCGGGACAGGAAAGAGTCCGTCGTTGATATAGAGATCAACTTTTTGCACCTCGAGGTCGACGCTCAGTGTCTCGGAGCCTGTTACCCCGCATGGGGCGATTTCGGCATCCATGACACGTGGCTGCTGCGCATGCAGGTTGTAGTAGACAGCGCATGAGACAACGTCGTCGGCATCAGAGCTCCAGTCCAGGGTCAGTTGATCAGTACTGAGATCGGCAGTCAGGGTGCCGTTATAGTAGTCGGTCGAATCCGGGCACAGGCTCAGGTTTGAATTACTACCGACAGAGGTACTAACGCCGTTTGTTTCAAGCTCGTTGATGACGTCCTGGGTGACCGGCTGTTCGAGGCTGGCACAGCCATTGACGGCAAAATGGGCAGTTCCCGGATGGAGCGGCAGGCCTGACTGCAGCACTGGCCGAATATCAACCACGCCGCTTTGGCTAAGAGTCAATGTTTCCAGCTTGGAGAGGTGTTCAACGAAATCGATCTTCTGGAGGCCTCGGTTACTGCTTAAATTAAGGGACCTCAGGTCGCTTAACCCGCTTAGCAGATCGTAGTCCTGCTGGGTTGCCTCGAAGAAAGTCAGTTGCAGATGGCGCAGGGGCATCGTCTGCAGCGGCTCGAGACTAAGCGGACCGTTGTATTCTACTTTTTCAACTTTAAGTGTTGTCAGCTGAAGCGAGGCTAAAGGTGCAAGGTCCGCCTGGACAGTGCGAAAAGCGAGTGATTTCAGACTCTGGGCTGCCTGGATACCCTGGAGATTGAGCACCACTGATTCATCGGTAAAGAGGTCAATAGATTCTACTGCCGCTACCAGTGCTTCGGTCAGGTGATCCTCTGGTGCCAGGTCCTGCGCATCGCGGAACGCTCTCAGTAGAGAGTTGCTGGCGAAATTGTGCTCGTCCTCTGCGAGGAAAAGAGCGGAGAAGTGACAATTCCCAAGGACGGTGATGGTGACGGACGTTCCGTCCTGCTGGAACTCGCAGCTCGTTGACGAGGGGGCGAAACGAATCAGTTCACGCTCGCCGATTGGCTGCAGGTCAATGTGCACTTGTTCACCGTAGCTAAATGAGTCGCTGGGGCGTTCAGGCCCCTCGAGATAAGCGTTTCCGTTAGCGATGTCGGCGCTGATTTCGTAGGACGTATTCGCATTCGGTGGTGTGATATCAAGTTCAAGCGTACAGGATCTTAAAATGGGTCTGGTGGTAATGCTGATGTTGGTGCCTGCCTGGATCCGAAACATACTGACGGGACAGCCTGTGGCGGTGTTGAAGGTCCATTTGTCATCGGGCAGGCGCAGTTCAAAGGTTTGTTGCTGGTTGTAGAGAACCTCGACTGACTGGGGATTGATGGTCGGCAGAATCGCCTCGCCCGGCTGCTGGTCGCCAAAATTAAACTCTGTGGTCACCGTATACGTCTGAGTCTCGAAGGATGCATTGACCTGACAGTCCTGGGTTACTTCCGCTATTTCATAGTTGCGACCGCTTAACTGACCGTTGCAACCACTGACCTGGCTAATACGGTAACCGGTCAGCGGGTTGATACTGAAGCTGGTGGACTTGCCAGCACCTACGGTTCTTTGCGTGGGGGAAATAGTGCCGCCTTCGCCTGCTGAGGTAGTGACGGTATAGCTGGTGGAATCACCACCGCAGGCGGCGAGCGAAAGGGCCAGCGCCGGAGCCAGGATAGCCCCTAGTAAAGATTTAATTGGAAACATACTGCCTCGCTTAACGGTTCGTTTTGAGCTGCACTGCAAACATAGGGTTGCGAAGGTTAACTCGCAGCTGCGCATGGCTTTCGTCGGTAGCGTCAATACATACCGGGCTGGAGGTGGATTGCTGCTGTAACTGCAATCGGCCCTGGTCGCTGACAGTCAGTAATGCCGCCTGCGCGAAAAGCTGATCTGGCCAGGTTACACACAGCTGGCCTTGTTCGCCGTCCTCTGAAGCGAGTTCTACCATCGGTAGCCATTGCCCGGTGGCCGGGAGCGGTTGGTCGTTGTTTATGACCTGCAGTTGGCGATCATTGCGATACAGGGTGAGCTGCTGAATGGGTAACTGACTGTGGCTGACGTCTACAGAAAAATGCATTGGGCCCTTTGATATGTCGCTGACCGCAACCGGCAGACGTTCACTGGTGTCGTTAATGCGAACCCAGTACTCGTTATGGTTACCAGGAGGGTTATTCTCAGTCGCTGCTTGCGACGCTTGCAGTAATGGGGTGGCCAAATGCAATCGCCACTCGTCTGGCGCATTGAAAACGCCACTGAGCTGAATACCATGGGCTTCGCTGACTGGCTCGAAATGGATGCTCTGTTCGGCGGCATGGGTTGACGTTGAATGGGTACAGGCAGTAAGCACGGCAGTGAACGCGCATGCAAGGACTGGTTTAAGGAGCGACTGTTTTGACATGCATTAAATCCGTCTAATTTGGCGTCAAATAGTAACCAAATACGCCGCGTAAAAGAATAGGCCATCTGCTATAGCGCCTAGTTCATACATTGCTGGTTGCAGTGTCACAAACCAGCGAGCCTGAACGGTGAATGCCGGCCCAGAGACTCCGCCAGTTCCTCAGCCAGTTCGCGTCTCATATAGCGGACGTAGGGCACGTGCAGGTGATGCTCGTCGCTGTACATCAGGTAGCCGTCGTAGCTGGTCGGGCAGACACTGTCGCTGCAGAAAATATGGGTCATATCGACCGGCGTAATGAGGTCGCTGTAGGCTTTTGCCGGGTCGTCGGCCTGGAAGAATACCTGCCTGGGGACTGAGCACTTTAACGACTGCTGGTGATAATGGCTTAGGCAGAGGGTGGGATCGAAACTGAATCTTGGGTTGCCACGAATACCGACTACTTCAATGTCGGCCTGGTGGAGTGCCTGCCATTGCTCGATGGAGCTTGGTGCTATGCGCTCGCCTTGTTCGCCAAAGCGGGTGGAGGGGGTGATAACCAGCTCCGGCTTTAATGCAATGATGTGTTCAATGATGTTGTTATTCCATTCCAGGCATGAGGGATCGGCATCTTGCAATGCACCTAGCGTGCAATAACTTTTGGTAATAGTAATCAGCTCTACGCCGTGTTCGAGGCCCAGTAGGTGCAGCGCTGGTGCCCACTGGGCGGCATGCGAGCTACCGGTTAGTACAATGGTGTAATCGCCGTCCGGGTCGCCTAACTGGCAACTTTCTATCGTCGGATCGTGGCGGTTTTGATGACAGTCCCGCCGATAGGGCTCAGGCAGGTATTCGCGGGCGGCGGCAAGTTCAAGGTCGGTCACCGCAGGCTGGTTATTGTTGGGTTGCAGAATGCCGCCCTGATAGACCCTGTTCATGCGTGAAGCCGATAGTTGTTCGAACTGATGGTGAAGATGCAATACATGATAGCGCAGGCTGGCAACGCTAAGTACCAGGGGGACAAGAAAGGCGATGGTCATGGCGACTGCGTGCCTGCGTTTTTGCAGTGTGAGTGTGCGCAGAGGCTGC
The DNA here is from genome assembly GCF_003986975.1 of Aliidiomarina soli. GTDB lineage: Bacteria > Pseudomonadota > Gammaproteobacteria > Enterobacterales > Alteromonadaceae > Aliidiomarina > Aliidiomarina soli. The sequence goes on from NZ_PIPO01000006.1 coordinate 203,744, forward strand.
TCGAGCAGCTGGTGGGTAAACCAGGAGAATATGAAAGCAAGGGCGATGATAAGTGCTCCACCGGCGAAGCTGACAGCGGTGTTATGGGTGAAATGCTGGTAGAAGATCAGGACTGGCCAGTGCCATAAGTAGAGGGTAAACGAAATGCCGCCGAGAAATTGCAGTGCCGGATGACTGAGGGCGCGGCTGACTGCGCTGCCGCCATTAAAGCCAGCGGCTAGCAGACACAAAGCGCCGCTGACCGGGATTAGCGCCGGTAAACCCGGGAACGCAGCGCCGTCGGGGAGTAAAAAGGCGCCAGCAAACAGCAACAGCAAACCGCCAAGCGCGATTGCTAAGCGCCATGCTGAGGTTAATAGCTGAACCAACGATGGCGCAAACAGGCACAGCAGGGCACCGAGCAGAAACTCCCAGCCGCGCGCCAGCGTATTGTAATACGCAGTAACAGCATTGAGCTGGACCTGTTGCAGGGCATAAGCAAATGACGCCAGTGCAAGGGCTACGAAACCAAGTGCAAGCCAGCGGCTGCTATGTGCCTCGGCGCTGGCCTGGGTTGGGTTGAACATTTTGTGACTCAGTTTGCCTGCGGCTTGCAGCGTGATTATCAGCAAGGGCAAGGCGATAAGAAACTGTATTTGTACCGACAACGCCCAGAACTGTTGCACCGGACTGGCGGGTAATGAGGCGTCAAGATAGTCGACGCTGGCACCCATTAGGTGGAAGTTTTGAGTGAACAGTGCACTGGCTAACAGCTCGTTGGTGAATTCGCGCAGTAAGGGAGCCGGGAGCAGGAAGTAACTGGCATGGGCAGTGGTTACTAAGACGACGTAGGCGGTGGGCGCAATGCGTTTAATGATTTTGTTCCAGAACTGGCGCAAATGGATGCGCTTGTGCTGGCTTTGCATGCGAAGCAACAGCGTGGTCATTAAAAAGCCCGAGACTACGAAGAAGACGTCGACGCCGCCGGATACTTTGTTAAACCAGATATGAAAGACTAAAACGAGGACAGCGCCAATGGCGCGTATGCCTTGAATGTCATAACGATAATGAATTGTTTTTTGCATAAACAAGGTGTTTTTTTATTATTGTTTTTTCTAAGTATACGGAAGTGCATATTGGATTGGTAGGGGGGTAGTTTGTTGCTATACGAGGAGGGTAGGGAGCGCGACGCGCAATGCTGTTGTTGGTGCCGCGCTGTCAGAGGGCTGCTAACTATGTGTTGCTAGCTAAGGGTTGTTAATTCAGAGCTATGCGTTTAATTGCGTGCTACACAGCGGCCATTTTCAAGCGTGACCTGAGGTTCCGGGGTTATGTCGCAAGTGCTCATCATCCCTTCTGCGGCGTGCATCATGGCATCCAGCTCACGGTAGCGTTGAGCGCGCTTTTCCAGGTTAGCGATGTCCTCGTCGCTGAGGTCTTTTTGTGAATACACCACATAGCTTTCCGGACCACCGCAGGGCTTGTCGCCGAGGGCAAAGAAGGCACACTGGTCCTGACTGTCTGCTTGGTTATTGCGGGTGTACGAGGTGAGGTAGGTGCGAAGTTCAGCGTGTTCTTCGGCTTGTTGCTGGGTGAATTCTTCCATTTGGTTGCGCCCTTGTATGTCGTTCTCGGGTCTGAGTTCTGAGTCAGCTGGCGCTGGCTGCGAGCTGCGCATGGTGGCTGCGTCGCGCTCACCTGCGGTGCCAGCTGGGTCGGTGTCCTGGTCATTGGCTTGCTGTCGTTGCTGAGTCTGTTGGGTTGGGTTGGTTGGGTTGGTTGGGTCGCCTTGCTGATCATCCGGGTCGCTGCAGGCAGTTAAGCCGAGCGCGGTTAATAGGGCAATGGCTAATGTATATTTCTTCATAACGGGCATCCTTTAATGTTCCTCGAAATGTTACTGGTTATGGTGCTGACTGCATAGAGTCATTTAGTGGCAGGCAGCGTATGCCTTACGATGCTTCAAGGTATAGCTAACATTGCGGGTATATTCAAAGAAAGGCTGTGTTTTACGCGGCTTCTGGTAGCAAAGGCTTAGCAAAAATTATGTAAAACGGAGGGTGAGAGCGGGGTGATTGTTTAGTATTTGTTAACTACTACCCGTTGCCGGAGGTGCCTTGTGCGCTTATATGAACGTCGTGCTCTCAATTCTGTTAGTAAGCCCAGTTATCTGCGTCTCTGTCTTTTTCTTGCTTTAGGCGGGGGCGTGTTGGTCAGCCCTGTGTACGCACAGCAAAGTTATGTTGAAGAGGAAGAGGCTGCTGAACCTGCGATTGAACGCATCCGGGTGGTTGGCTCAAATATTCGCGGAGCGCGGGCGGCGGGTAACCTGCCGGTGACGGTACTCAGCGAGGAGGATATTCGGGCGACCGGGGCGGCGACTGGTGATGAGCTGCTGCGCTCGATTCCGCAGATTGGTGATATCAGTTTCAATAACGAACGCACCATTGGTGGGGTTAACGACGCTCGCGGCGATGTGGCGTCGATTAACCTGCGCGGGATTGGCACCGGCAATACGCTGACCCTTTTGAACGGGCGGCGGCTGGTGCTGCACCCCGGGACGCAAACGGAAAACTTTGTGCCGGTGACGACGGTGAATTCGAATACTTTGCCGGTACGCGGACTGAGTCGGCTCGAAGTGTTGCGTGACGGGGCGGCTGCGATTTACGGCTCGGACGCGGTCGCTGGGGTGGTTAACTATGTGCTGAAGGATGACGTGGATGGCACTCAGGTGGCGGCGAATTATGGTGGGTCGGATGGCACCTCGTTTGATCAACTGACTCTGACCGCGCTGCATGGACGTACGTTTAATGACAACCAAACTTACCTTAGTTTGTCCGCGGCGTATTATACGCGTACCGGGATGATGGCCAGTGAGCGGGATTATTCCGGCAACAGTGATTTGCGTTTTCATCCGGATATTCCGGCGGGGTTTGAAGGCAATCCGTCGCTGGATAATCGGTTGATTGCGAGCCCCTGGGGGCACTTTATCGGCGACTCGATTGGTACTGTGCATATTCAGCCGGCGGGCAGTGAAAACTGTGAGTACGTGGTCGACGATGAGGTGTGTGCGGCGAGCGGCACCGCGGATCGTGACTGGTATTATGATCCGGCACTTGAGGATCAGTCGATGACCTCGGATGTGGATCGCTTTAATGTGTTTGGCTACCTGACCCACCAGATTAACGACAATCTGGAGTTTTTTGCTGAAGGTCTGTGGTACACGGCTGAGTCGACTCGCTTGCGTGAACAGAACGCCAACCTGGCGGCGCAACGTTTTACCATTGCTGCGGATGCGGCGTACAACCCTTTTGGTGAAGATGTGCTGTTACGCAACTACCGTGCGGTCGATGCGGGTGGACGGCGGATTGTTGTCGACGATGACAGTTACCGTACGTTGGCCGGGCTGCGTGGCATGTTTGGGTATTGGGACTGGGAAAGTGCGGTGTTGTATTCGCGGGCTACCACGCTGGATATGGATTACAACCGTATTCGCGGCGATGCACTGCAAAATGCGATTAACCAGACCGACCCTGATTTGGCCTATAACCCGTTTTTAGGTGGCGATCCGATGAGTCCGAACTCGGGTCCCTCGGCTGATCCGGGGCGGCGTAACCCGCAGTCGGTGATTGATACCTTTACCGTGGATGTGTTTCGGGAAAGTACCAGCGAGCTGGCGCTGTGGGACTTTAAACTGTCCAACCCTGCTGTGTTTGACTGGTACGCGGGCGCGATTGGGGCGGCGGTGGGCGTTGAGTACCGCTACGAAGCCTATGAAGACGAACGGGACCCGCTGTTAAGTGGTGAATTGCCTTTTGTCGACCAGGTAACAGGCGAGCTTTTGTCGGACAGCGCGGCATTAGGCAGCAGCTCAACGCCGTCGGCGGATGGTGACCGCAACGTGATGTCAGCGTATGCGGAACTGGAAGTGCCTTTGCACGCAACCCTGGATATGCAGCTGGCGGCTCGCTATGAGGACTTTTCGGATGTGGGAAGTGTGCTCAAACCTAAACTGGCACTGGCCTGGGGGCCTACGGATTGGGTTCAGTTTCGGGCGGCTTACACCGAAGGTTTTCGCGCCCCGAACCTGCCGCAAGTGGTGGAACAGGGTGTGACGCGTTCGAATACTCGTTATGACCCCTTGCTGGATATGCGTTATGGCGTGGCGGAAGTGCGCGGCGGCAACGTGGAGCTGGAGCCGGAAGAAAGTGAAAACCTGTCCTATGGGGTGGCGTTGTCGCCGCTTGAGAATTTACTGATTACGGTCGACTGGTGGAACATTGAGCAGGTCGGTACGGTGGGGATTTTGAATAGCCAGACCCACTTGCTGTACGACGCGTTGCTGCGTGCAGAGGGGTCGGTGAACGAGGCGATTGTGCGCAATGACGCGGGTGAGGTGCTTTATATTGAGAACCAGTACGGCAACCTTAACCCGCGCACCACGGAGGGGATGGACGTGAGCGTGAGTTATAGCCTGCCGACGGACATGGGTACTTTCCGCTTTAACCTTAATGCGGCTCAGCTGACCAAGTTTGAGCAAACGCCGGATCCTATTAGTGCGCTGGTGATTGCGGAGCAGGCGGCGGGAAACCCTGCATTGCCGCAGGACATTGCGGTGTTGGGGGCGGGTGATTTGCGCCGTTCGAACGGCAACCCTGAATGGCGTGGGTTTGCGTCGGTGGGCTGGGAATACGGCCAATGGGGAACCCAGTTACGGGTTAATTATATTAGTGATTTTGACAATACCAGTGTGACCAACGACGACGGAGAGGCGATGCCTATTCCGAGTATGACGACCTACGATGTGTTTGCTGATTACCGGATCCGTGCCGCGAACTGGCTGGATGAGAGTCGTATCCGCCTTGGCGTGCGCAATCTGACTGATGAGGCGCCACCTGTTGCCAGCGCCAGTTTCGGCTATATTTCAGATGTGCATTCGAATCGTGGGCGGTATGTTTATCTGGATTACAGCATTGCGTTTTGACCCTTATTGCGTGCCAGCGTTGGTGTGTTTGATGTTTGCTGGCGGAAGTGATGGGGTTCCGGTTGAAGTGGCGTTAGAGCGTTTGGCTGCGGAGGAGGAGGTTGTGCCTTCGGTGGGGGTTGGCGCTTCGGTTGTGGCTGGGTTTGGGGCTGAATTGGCTGCGGTTGATGATGGTGCAGCTGAAGCAGTGTCCTCGCAAGATGAAGATGAGAGGGCGGATGCTGAAGCTGATGGCCCTGAGGAAGGTGAGGGTTCTGAGGAAGATGAGGAAGCGAGTGATGAACCAACCACCTGGGTCAGCTGCGACTTCTCAGATGTCCGTTTTAGTGCTGAGTTTCCACAAGGTCGTTTTGGCCGTTGTGAACGTGGTGACGATGGGCGTTTGATCCTCCATCTGGAGCCGGAAAGTATGCCGATAAACCCCAGCCCCTGGCATGCTTTTACGATTGAATCTGATGAACCCCGCACGATTGAAATTGAAATCCGAAGTGAGCATGCACGTACTCGTTACCGCCCTAAAATCAGCCTTGATCGGACGACCTGGGATGTCATGGATTTCGAACGAGAGGGCAGTTCGCAGTTTTTTACGGTTGAGGTGGGGCCTGAGAAAGTATGGATTGCCGGGCAGGAATTGTTTGATAACAATGACTATCAGGTTTGGCTGGCGCAACTTGAAGAGCGGTATGAGAATTTGCAGCGGATACAGCTTGGCCGCAGCGTAGAGGACCGCGAGTTACCGGCGCTGGTTCACTACGGGGCGGGCAACGAATGGTTGCTGTTATTGGGGCGACAACACCCGCCGGAGATTACCGGGGCGATGGCGATGCGGACCTTTGTGGAGGCGCTGCTGGATACGCCGGTGTTTAGTGAGGCGTTTCTTGATCGTTACAATGTATTGATTGCTCCGAACTTGAATCCAGATGGCGTGGCGGGCGGACATTGGCGACACAATGCGAATGGGGTGGACCTTAACCGGGACTGGTTTAGCCTGGAACAGGCGGAAACGCAGGCGGTCGATGCCTTTATCCGGGAGCTGCTTGATGAGGGAGGCGAGCTGGTCTACGGGGTTGATTTTCACTCGACTTTTCGTGATGTTTATTACACCACGCCGGGTGACTACCTAGATAAAGAACCAGACTTTAGTTTTGACTGGCTAAATATGCTGGCTGCTGCGGTGGCACCGAATCCGGTGCGCGAGATACCCGCTGCCAACCCGGCTCAGGGCAATTTCAAACAGTACATGGCGGATACCCATGGCACCCACACGGTAACTTATGAAGTGGCTGATGACAGCGACCGGATGTTAATTGACCTGATAGCGACCCATGCTGCGCGCACTTTGATGGCTTATATGCTGGTGCGGCCGTTGCCGGAGGTTGTTGTGGTTGAGGAGGGGTAGTGGTGTCGGTGAGCGACGTCTTTTAACAGCGTTTTTTAGCGGCGCATGACGATGGCGGTTTCTTTCTTGCTTGCCGGAGGAATGGGGGGGTAGTAGCCGGGGCGTCGCCCGATGTCCTGAAAACCGTACTTTCTATATAGAGCGATGGCGCTTCGGTTGCTTTCGCGCACTTCCAGAAACACTTTGTACTGCGGCCGGCTTTGTTTGTCGCTGGCGTAGTTGAGCACATCTTTTAGCAACAATGCACCGTAGCCTTTGCCCTGATAGTCCGGGTGGACGGCGATATTCATTAGGGTAACTTCGTCGGCGACCAGGCGGCAAATGGTGAAGCCTACAGGCTGTTGGTCGACGTACAGCGCCTGGGTGCGGTAGTACTTGCCGGTGCAGTCATTGAATGAGGTGCGCGACCAGGGCGCGCCATGGGCCGCGCATTCAATCAGATAGAATTCGGGGGCGCTGATGTCGCAGGGGGCAATTAGTTTAGCCAGAGTTTCAGCTGGTTCCATAGGTCGCGTTTTTCTTCCGGGCTTAATGTGGTCTTGCACCAGGGGGTAACATCCAGGTGCGGTTGCTGTGGATCGGCTTTTATTTCTGTCAGCTGTTGCTGCAAATGACTGCTGAGATCTTTCAGCCACGGATACAGCTCCACCGGCAAACGCTCCGCCGTCCGCAACGTCCACCCCCCTAACCGATAGTGAAATTCAATATTCGAGCGCGGGGCTTGATCGTTGAATTCCGGCTCCGATTCAACATTCAGGCGCGGGGCTTGATCATTGAATTCTTGACTGGTTGTTGATTGTTGGACGAATGAGTACAGCGGAATGCCAAGTGCCTGAAGGCTCTCGAGCTGATGTCTGGTCCATTTGCTGGTTGCCGTTGCGGGCTTTTCGGGAGAATCGTTCATGGTTCTGATGCTAGCATGAAAGTTGGCAGGGGTGGAGGGATTCGAACCCCCAACCGTCGGTTTTGGAGACCGCTGTTCTACCAATTGGAACTACACCCCTGCCGATTGGTGCAGAGCATTATACTGGCCCCCTTTGTTCAGGCAAGGGAAAATTCGCTGCAGCGCAACCATTTGCGCAAATATCGAACATTCAACGATCGAGCGCGGGGCTTGAACATTGAATTTCGTCTTAGATTCAACATTCAAGCCCCGCGCTCGATCGTTGAATGGTGGTGACGGGCGGTTGCTTTGTGGGTATGATTTAGCGCAATAATTCTTATAAACACGGAGTGTTCGATGCGCTTACGAACGTTATTTAGTGCGGTCTGTTCGACGGTTTTTCTGGCGGGGTGCCTGTCATCAGGGGTTAAAGAGTCGCCGCAGGGGCCATGCGAAGAACGATTGCCAACGGCGGAGGCCTTTGAAATTGAGGTGTCGCGTGGTTCGATCGCCTTTGTCGATGTATTTGAAGATGCGAATGCCAGTGCCAACGGCTGTGGCACTTTGCAGCTGGTGGCTGATAGTTGGCAGGATGGTGAAAAAGGCATTGTGTATCGTTCGGAAGATCGCCCGAATGAGTTAGCCTACCTTGCTGACCGTGAAGCCATTGGCGATGACGTTTTCAGCTATCGAATTACTAATGGATTCAACGAGCTTGAAGTGAATGTGTCGGTGCGTGTGTACCAACGACTGACGCTTGAAGGAAGTTTTCCGCATGGCTGGATGACTGAGCCTGAGGTCAACGTTCGTGGGGACGACGTGGGCGGTACAGGTGAGGTGACTGCAAACGGCGTGTTTGAAATAGAGCTGCGGCTGTTTAGTCTTGAGAGTGATAAAAGTAGCCTGCTGACAGTCGCTGGTACTCGCAATGGTAGCCCGCTGACGCTGCACAGCATGTTGCCGGGAACGCAAAGTGTTTATGCGGCGCGCTCTGGTGACAATCGCGTGACTGATACTGGCGTCGCTGGACTGCGAGTTAATGCGTTAACTACGGCGTACAGCATGTTGTTAAACGGCGCGTCTGCTCAGGCGTTGCAGCTGAATGAAGATGAGCTTGCCTGGTATGGTCGGGCTGTCGATAGTAATCGATTGGCCAATACGGCTGGCTGGGTTTACCTGTTAGCGACAGATAGCAGCTATAAGATGCCTGAAGGCTATGAAACGACCTGGGAATTAGGCGCAGAGCTGGAGGCGCTTAGTGCGTCTGTAGAGGAAGCTCGGCAGGCTGATGATTTAGCGCCGGCGCTGGAGACTATGCTCGCTAATCGGGACTTGATGCCATCGTTGTCGAATGGTGATGTGGAAGGACGTTTTACTGAGTTAGGAGGCCAGGTGCCGTGGTGGCCACAAAGTACCGAGCGAAGCTGGGTAGTGGAGACTGACAGCATATTTTGGCTGGATGGCGATCAGCAACTTCGCACATCGGACTACACGACGAATGGAGCCCTTATACGTGTTAACGACGCTCTGGCCCCCTTTGAGGAACTGTATGTACTGGCGAGTGACGATTCTCAGTTAGTGCTATGGAGCGAGGGTGAAGCGTTTCGTCTTGAGCGCAAAGAGTATTCGCAGCGCTTGTCCTTAGCATTTGATCTGAGCCAGAACTGGGTTTTGCCTGCACTGCCGGTTGCAGACGAAGGCTATACCCAAGCGGAGGTTGTCTATCGTTTTAGCAATGGCAGCTTTAGTACGTCGCACGTCGATGAGTTGGGCGCGCAGATTGTTACCACTGGTAGCTACCAGTTATCTGAGGAAAATCAGGTGTTAGCGCTTACTGGCGATAACGGCGAACGGTATCGGATGCGGCGCGTGAACAATGATGGAATTGGTTCAGTGCTGGTTGAGAATATTGAATCGGCCGCTTTGATGGTGGGCTCTGGTTTTGTGCTGGAAGACGTTGAACCTCGACCTCAGGCTACAGGCAGTGCGCTGGCGTCTTTGCGCGACTTTGTCGCGATTAACGCCTGGCATCGAACTGGCTTTATTGGAGAGGTTGACGCGTCTATTCGTTTGCAGAGCAATGGCACAGGCCTTCTGGTTGAGGGACCCGACAGTCTGGCGATTGAATGGGACCTCGAACAGAGTGCAGGGCTGGCTGATGTGGCCGTGCTGAATGCGGCGGCTGAGCCTTCGATTGACCTTGCCGGACGCCGGATTTTCTGGAAAGTTGTCGGTGACAACAATGGCACTGAAGTGCTTGTGCTGGAATGGTCCTTTATTGAAGACGAGGGAGCGTTGGTTCTTGACCAATTGCCCCAGGTCACCTTGCGTTGCCGTTCGATAGAGGCGTGCGCCACCAACTGGTGGTAATGTTTTAGTGTTATTAAAAGGCTGCTGCGGTGGCCTTTTTTACATTCAAGGTTCAGGCGCGGGGCTTGAATCTTGAATTGGTTTTACCAATTCAATGATCAAGCCCCGCGCTCGATTGTTGAATGGGGGTGGTATGCGGTTGTATCAGGTGGATGCGTTTAGTGATGAGGTGTTTGCTGGCAATCCGGCGGCGGTGGTGCTGTTGGATGAATGGCTGGATGACGGGGTGTTGCAGCAGGTAGCTGAGGAGAACAACCTGTCGGAGACGGCTTTCCTGGTGGCTGCGAGCGATGCAGAAACGGACTATGAGTTGCGCTGGTTTACCCCGGCGGCAGAAGTCGACTTGTGTGGCCATGCCACGCTGGCGAGCGCTCATGTGCTGTTCGAACATTGTGATGTGGACGCTTCTACACTGTCGTTTGCAACCCGCAGTGGTGTGCTGACGGTGGCTCAGCAAGAGAATGGTTTGCTGGTGATGGATTTTCCGTTAAGTCAGTTAAAGGAAGTGACGTTTCCGGCCAGTTTAATGCGCGGAATTGGTGCGGAGCCGATGCAGGTTCTGAAAGACTTTGACTATATTGCGGTGCTCAATAGCGAAGCCGAAGTACGGGCGCTTAAGCCGAACTTTAGTGCCTTGTGCGAACTGGACGGACGCGGTGTATTGGTGACAGCCGCGGGCGAGGATTGTGATTTTGTTAGCCGCTGTTTCTTCCCTAAACTTCGGGTCGACGAAGATCCAGTGACCGGATCAGCACATTGTGAACTGGCGGCATACTGGTCTGAACGGCTCGGCAAATCGAAGCTTACCGCGAAGCAGCTGTCTGCGCGTGGCGGGTCCATTGAGTGTGAGGTGCTTGCCGAACAGCAGCCAGCACGGGTTTTACTGAAGGGGCGTGCGGTGACTTACCTTGAAGGGACTATTCGTTTGCGGCCCTGTTGAACTTGAAACTCAGGCTTTCCTGGCAATGCAATGTTGAGCCGGGATTCAGTTCCGCAGCTTGAATTAGCGCTGCAGCGCTAAGCGCATAAGAAGGCGGTCCTCACCCGGGCCGAGGAAGTCTTTACGCAGCTCGATGGTTTCAAAACCCAGGCTAAGATAGAGCTGCATCGCCGCCTGATTGTATTCGGCGACACTAAGCCATAGCCCTTGTTGGCCCTGACCTCTGCAATGGTTAATAGCAGCTTCGCATAGTTTACGGCCGATACCCTTACCACGTCCCGCAGCGGCCACCAATAACGCCATCAGCCAAGGTTCGGCAGCGGAACCTTGTTCGCTTTGTGCTGGCGCTATAAGCGCATACCCCATTAACTGATTTTCATTTTGAGCAACCCACAAAGCGGCTGGCCATTGGCGCAACGCCTGATACAGAAACCCCGCCGGATAACCTTCCTGTTGATAGTAGTGCTGCTCAAGCTCTGCGATGGCTGGGATGTCTGTCGCTGTGGCGGTGGTGATGCTGATAGTCACTGGTTGATTCCTTAGGTATATAGCTAAGCTGAGCAGATTCAATGATCAAGCCCCGCGCCCGAACGTTGAATCGAATTTACCGATTCAAGATTCAAGCCCCGCGCTTGAATGTTGAATCAAGTGGGTTGGAGGAGGTAGTGGTTGAGCTCCTGGTAGATGGAGAGTTCGTAGCTGTGGCGGCCCTGGTTGGGGTCTTCGATGGCGCTGACGGCTTTGATGTTGTCGACGTACTGCTGAACGATGCCGTGTTCGAGAGCGCCGGTGAGGACGTGGTACTTGTACCAGCTATAGGGCTGTAAGGTGTCGTCGATATCGGTGCCGACATAAGTAAAAGCGGGCAATGTGCGGCCTTCCTGGAGCACCACCTTGACGTCAGTAACGGCGTAGCCAAAGCCCTGGCCTTCGATGCGGTCGAGGGTGTAACGCTGGTCCTCGGGGATGCGATAGACAACTCCCAGGGTGCCGGCCCCGGGCTGAGACTCTATGGTGCACTTGGCGGAACCGTCATGACTATGTTTGCGAAAGGTCATGACGTAGTCACTAAGGTGAGCGACGCCAACAGCCCGGGCGCTAGGTACCCGGGCCAGTAGTCGGCGGCTTGACATGTTTGAGCCGTAGGCAAAGTAAAACATGACTAAACATCCTTTGCTGCTTCTGTAGAGGGGGTTTCAGCGGAGATGGCTTTTGCAGCGATTTCAAATGAACGCTTGCGCGCCTGGAAGTCATAGGCGTGGCTGGTCAGCATCACTTCATCGACGCCGGTTTCGGCGGCAAAATTACGGATCTGACGGCCAACCTGCTCGGCAGTGCCGAATGCGGTGTAGCTTAAAGCGTGATTGGCCGCGGCCAGAGCATAAGGGTCACAGACCGCCTGAATGTTGTCCACTGGTTTGGGCAGGAACCCGGTTCGCCCCTGACGTAATGCGACAAACTGTAATTGCATCGAGCTCATCAATGTTCGCGCTTCCTGTTCAGTGTCTGCAGCAAAAACATTCATCGCGACCATACTGTAAGGCTTGTCCAGATAGCGCGATGGGGTGAACTCATTGTTATACACCTTCAGCGCCTGATGCAACATATCGGGCGCAAAGTGCGAGGCAAAAGCGTAAGGTAAACCTAACGCGGCAGCCAACTGGGCACTAAACAGGCTGGAACCAAGCAGCCAGACGGGAATATTCTGGCCATAGCCAGGGACCGCTTTAATCGGGTCGCTGGGGTCGGCTTCGGCAAGGTAGCCTAATAATTCTTTGACGTCGGACGGGAAGTGTTCGGCGTCTTCCGGCTTACGCCGCAATGCACGCATGGTGCGGCCATCGGTCCCTGGTGCGCGGCCGAGGCCGATGTCGATGCGGCCGGGGTGCAGCGCATCGAGGGTGCCAAACTGCTCAGCGACCACATAAGGGGCGTGATTGGGCAGCATAACGCCGCCGGAACCGACGCGAATCGTCGAGGTTTTCTCTGCCACATGCCCCAGAGCCACGGCGGTCGCGGCACTGGCGATGCCAGTCATATTGTGGTGTTCTGCCATCCAGAACCTGTGATAACCAAGTTGTTCGCAGTGGGCGGCTAAGTCAGCGGCATTGTGCAATGCGGTGCTGACGGAGGTTTCTTCGGTTACCGGCGCAAGATCCAGAACTGACAGTTTCAAAGCAGACTCCTAAGGTGTGTTCACCAATGTACGTAAATGCTCTCTGTCTTTCTGCAGATGGAGCCCATTGAGGCCATATTCAAGGCATTTTGCCGAACATTTTTCCGTCGCCTGGTACAGTTCGGGGGAGTCCTGCTGGCTCAGAGCCTTTAATGCTTTGTGCAGGCGAATGTGCACTTCGAGCATGTCACCGGCATCGCGGGCGATAGGCAAAAAGGCATTGTCGAGAATGCTGTCGAGTTGCAAAGCAGGCACGTGCAGGCGGGGGCAATGGCAGGTACTGAGGTCGTAACTGCTAAGGTCACGCCAGGGAGCGAGCAAGCGCAGGTGGCGGCTGATAATATCGATCGCGGTACCCGGGTCATTTAACGAGGGCGACAGGGCGCGCTGGGCAATTTCGGTTAATACGCAAAAGCCGAAGCGTGGGTCCTGAGCGAACGAACGCTCGTTGTCGATGGTAATGGCCTTGCGTAGTTCGCGCTGTATTTTTTCCGTGATCGGTTTATTGCTGGTCAGCAAGGCCCGGGTTGGGTGGACCAGGGTGCCGGGTTGTGTGTCCAGATAAAGCTCGGCGTCCATGTCCTCGGCACAGCTTTGCAGTGCCGCCATATCAATGTGCTGAACATAGCCAACCTCTTCGGCAAGCAGTGGGTACTCGGCCTCCGGCGGTAAACTATCATCTGTACGCAAATGGCCGCCAAGACAGGGGTTATCGCGGTAGAAGGCAAGGGCGTCCGCGGTGGCCTTTTCGACCTGATTCGAGGTCGAGCCTACCCGGCCGAGTAAACTTAGATGTTCTATCCAGCGAAAGATGGCGAGGACCACCAGCACGATCATGAGCATGGTGAAAATGAAGAGCACGAAACGGCCATTGGCACTGTAGACTTCGGTATTCACGGCGATCACGCCAACCAGACTGAAGATAAAGGAACCAATAAAGGTAGCCAGCACGTTTTGCGTAGTGACGTCCTGGCGAATTAAGCGGGTGGCACGCGGTGTGACGTTGCTGGTTGCTGCCATATAAGCAGATACCATCACGCTGAGGGAAAAGGTGACCACCATCAGCATACTGTTGGCAAGAATAGCGAGGATCTGGTCGACTGCTTCCTGTGGCGCTTTAAAAGGTAGATCGAATTCGCTAAAGGTGTCGGCGAAACTGGCCAGTAACACCGCGGCCAGGCCGAAGGTGCCGAACAGACAAGCGCGGATCCAAAGGGTTGTTTTTATTTTTGACCAAAGCCACTGCCATTTTGAAAACATAGGGTCTCACTATTGTTATTAAAATTAGCGGTATTAAAACCACCCTGCGCACCGAGCCGCGCAGACTAAACTAACCCCCTGTTTATAGGCGGCTTGTTTGACTCAGGTCAAGTTTGTTTACCCGCCACCCGCTATGCTGAATAACTGGCCCGAATGGGAAAGGGGAGCGAGACCATGTTTAAACGAATGTTAGTAGCGCTAGCGGTGAGCGCAACAGCGACCGGCTGGTTGCTTACGGCAGCTGCCGATACGAGCAGTAAAGACAGTACTTACAATGCGAGCGAACGACTTGCCAATGAACCGGTGCAACCTATTGCACCTTACCAAAGTGAGCACCCGGAAAAAGTTGAACTAGGTAAAAAGCTCTTCTTCGAACCCCGACTGTCGCGTTCCGGATTTATTTCCTGTAATTCGTGCCATAACCTGAGCCGTGGTGGTACGGATAACCTGCCAACGTCGATTGGCCATAACTGGCAGGAAGGGCCAATTAATTCGCCGACGGTGTTGAATGCGGGTCTGCATATGGCGCAGTTCTGGGATGGTCGTGCGGCGACGTTGCAGGAACAGGCGGCAGGTCCCATCGATAACCCAATGGAAATGGCTTACACCCACACCCTGGCGATTGAGGTGTTGCGTTCGATTCCGGCCTATGTGGATATGTTTGAAGCCGTCTATGCCACCCGCGAGATCGGGATTGACCATGTCACGGACGCGATTGCGGAGTTTGAAGAAACCCTGGTCACGCCAAACTCGCGATTTGACCAATGGCTGCGAGGGGATGACAGCGCCATAACTGCAGATGAACTGGCAGGCTATGAGACGTTTAAATCTATAGGCTGTGTCGCCTGCCACTACGGCGAAGCGCTGGGCGGGAAAGACTTTCATCGCATGGGGCTGGTTCATGAGTACCTCACCGAGAATCCGTCGCAGGGGCGTTTTGAAGCCACTGGTGAAGAAAGTGACCGTTTTTCATTTAAGGTGCCTTCGTTGCGCAATGTCGAAAGAACTTACCCTTACTTTCATGATGGAGCAGTGTGGACTTTAGAAGAGGCAACGGAAATTATGGCCTATTTGCAGCTAGGGCGGGAACTGCCGCAAGCGGATATCGATAACATGGTCGCTTTTATGCGCACGCTGACTGGCGAACAGCCACAAATTACGCTGCCGCAACTGCCACCGTCGACTGAAAATACGCCACAGCCGGTGCCTTTTGAGCGCGAGTAATCAAGATTGAGTCCGTGCTAGACTGAGCCCTGCAGTGAAAAACTGCGGGGCTTTTTTTATTCTTTTTGTTTTTCGGACACAAGGAAACTGGTTGTCGATGCGAGTACTTCACACGTCTGACTGGCACCTGGGTCGGGTGCTCTACGGGCAAAAACGGCATCATGAATTTGCCGCTTTTCTCGACTGGTTGTTGCAGACTATCAACGAACAGCGGGTTGAAGCCTTGCTGGTGGCCGGCGATATTTTTGATACCAACACCCCCGGCAACTATGCCCAGCAGCTGTACTACCGGTTTTTGGCCCGGGTTGCTGCCACGGAGTGTCGCCATGTGGTGGTGATTGGCGGCAACCATGATTCACCGTCGTTTCTGGATGCACCGCAGCAGTTGCTAAGTGCGTTGAATGTACACGTGATTGGCGAGGCCTGTGAAGACCCGGCAGAGGAAGTGTTGTGTCTTGAGCACAACGGCGAATTAGAGCTGATTGTGTGTGCGGTTCCTTACCTGCGTGAACGTGATTTGCGCAGCGCCGAGGACGGCGAAGGCATTGCTGACAAAGAACGTAAGGTGCAGCAGGGAGTGAAAGCTCACTATGCGCAAACCGCCGAGGCCGCAGTGGCTAAACGAGGCAAGCGCGAGCTGCCGATTATTGGCATGGGGCACCTGTTCACCGTGGGTGGCGAATTACGCGAGGGCGATGGTGTACGTGACCTGTATGTGGGGTCGCTGGGGCAAGTACCAGCGTCGGCGTTTCCGGATGCCTTTGATTATCTGGCCCTTGGTCATTTACATGTTCCGCAACTGGTAGCGAAAGACCCTACACGACGTTATAGCGGCTCGCCGATTGCGATGGGTTTTGGTGAAGTGGGGCAGCAGAAAGAAGTGGTGTTGATTGATTTTGAGGGCCGTGAGGCGCAAGTGTCGACGCTGCCAATACCAGTTTTTCAGCGCATGGAACGGATAAAAGGGGATCTTGAGCAGTTGCAGCCAGCGTTGCAGCAGTTAATTGAGGCAGATGAAGCGATTTGGGTGGAAGTGGAGTACAGCGGCACGGATTACATTCGTGACCTGCGCCAACGGCTGACAGAATGGGTGGCGGATACCCAGGTACAGGTGTTACGGGTGCGTAACCCGGCGCTACGGGAGAAAACCCTGAAACGGACGATGAGCGAAGAAAGTTTGCAGCAACTGACCACTGAAGATGTATTTAAACGTCGCCTTGAAGCCAGTGAGATAGAGGGCGATGAAGGGCAGCGACTGACTGAGCTGCATGCCCAGTTATTGCAGGAACTGGCGGAGGAGGACCCGAATGCGGATCACTAAGCTGCGACTGCAGAACTTAAACTCGTTGCATGGCACCTGGGAAATCGATTTTGCCCACCCGGACTACGTGAATGAAGGTTTGTTTGCGATAACCGGCCCCACCGGCGCGGGTAAAACCACTATTCTGGATGCAATTTGCCTGGCTCTGTATGGACAAACACCGCGGCTGGGCAAAATAACCAAGTCAGACAACGACGTAATGTCGCGGCACCAGGGTGAGTGCATGGCCGAAGTCACTTTCGCCACTGAGCAGGGCGAGTATCGCGCATTCTGGTATCAGCACCGGGCACGGCGCCACGCTGGCGGTGCGCTTCAGCACCCGCGGCATGAACTGATTGATGCGGCGACCGGCAAGTTACTGGAAGAGAAGGTGAGCCAGGTACCGGCGGTTGTAGAGCAGTTAAGCGGACTCGATTTTAACCGTTTTACCCGTTCGATGATGCTGGCGCAGGGCCAGTTTGCTGCGTTTTTAAATGCCGATGAAGGCGAGCGTAGTGCGCTGCTGGAACAAATTACCGGCAGTGAAATTTATGCGCGGATTTCGCAGGCGGCGCATAGCAAATACAAGATGCAACGGGATCTATTACAGCGTTTGCAGGATGAGCTAGGGACTATTCAACCGCTGGCTGAAGATGAACGTGACGCAATTAAGACAGAGCTTAATCAGGTTAAGGCGCAGGTCGACGAAACGGACACGCAGTATCAGGCTTGCGAGCGCTCGGCGCAGTGGGTTGAAACCCTGACTAAACTGGAGCATGAATGGTCCCAGCTGACCGAACGTCAGGCCGCCCATAGCAAGGAGGTTGCCGAGTTTTCGGAGCAACGCAAGCAGCTGGAAAAGGATGCTCAGGCGCGACCTTTTGCCAGCGCATTGAATCATTTGCGTTACTTGCAACAGCAACTGACCAGGAGTCAGCAGCTGTTTACTACCGAGCAGGCTGCTTTGCCAACGCTTAAAGAGAGCTCTGAAAAAACCGGGTCGCAGGCGCAGCGTGCCCGCGACGAACTTGCTACAAGCAAAGAGCAATGGACGACGCTACAACCGGAGATCGACAAAGCACGAACGCTGGACCAGAGTTTGCAGCTAATTAAGCAGCGCTACCAGAGTGAGTGCGCGCAGCAGGAAAAGGCGTACCACGAGCAGACCGCGCTGGTTGACATTGTCAGTGAACTGGAGCAGAAACTTAGCCAGCAACAGGATGAATTACAGTCGCTGACAGACTGGCTGGAAGCGCACTCGAATGAAGGTAATTTGGCGAATCAGCTGCCTTTATTGAGCGAACAACGGACTCAGCTTGAGCAACGCCAGGCCGAGTGTGTCGCTGCAGAGCAGTCGCTGAAACAGCAACGAGAGACATTGCAGGCGCTGCAGTCCAAACCAAGCAGCGCGCAACTGGCGCAGCAACAGGACGCGCTGACGAAACAGCTCAGTGTCGACAAAGAACGTTATAAGGCGTTGCAGGAGATGATTAGCCAGACCCTGCTGGAGCAAAAGCTGGCGGATTTTCGCAACGAACTGGTAGCAGGCGAAGCCTGCCCTTTATGCGGCTCGGTGGAACATCCAGCGCCATTGCACAGTGATGCCAGCGTGGAGTCAACATTGCAAACAAAACGCAGCGAGCTGGCTGAGCTTGAGCGCTCACTGGTGGCAACCCAGCAGCAATTGCAGCAGCTTGAAATTGAGCAGGCGGTGGGGGCGAGTGAGCGCGTGCAGCAGGAACAGGCGCAACAGGCTGCGCTGGTACGTGAGCAAGAGCACTTGCAGCGGGCGCAACAGAGCTATACTGAGTTGCTGCAAAGCTGGCAGGCACGGGTGTCACGATGGCTGGGAGATGAGGCTGAGGTAGATGATGTTTCAGCGGCAAAGCAGACCGACATGCTGCACCAGTTACAAACTATGCGCGGTCGTTATGAAACGACACTGGCAAAGCAGCAAGGGCTGCGCGGCGAACTGACCAGCCTCAGTGCTCGTTTAGAAGGAGTTCAGGAACAGCGAGCCGAGAAGCAACGACTGAGCGCTGAATTAAAGACCCGTGTTGAGCGAACTGGTGCGGAACGTGAGCAATTGCAGCAGCAACGCCAGCAGTTACTGGCTGGCGAGTCGGTTGCAGCAGTGGTTGAGCGTTGGCAGCAACGCCTGGGTCAGGCGGAGCAAAGCCGGGAGCAATTGGAGCAACAAGCGCAGCAGGCGCAACAGGCGTTTGAACGGGCCCAGTTGAGCAGCCAGCAGTTGCAGCAACGGGTCGAGGAACTGGAACAGGAACAACGCAGCGCAGGGAAGCAACTCGAAGCGGGTTTAAACGAGGCCGGTTTCGACGACCTTGAGTCGCTGCAACAGGCATTGCTTGATGATGCAATTCAAGCCCGCCTGAGTAAACAGGCACGGGAACTGGATGCCAGCAGCCAATGGCTGAAAACAGAAGCAGAGCGGCTGCAACGGGAATTGAGCGAAGCGAAAGCGCAGCAACCGGCAGACGCTGCGGCGAACCAGCTGGAATTGAAGCGGCTGAAGGCGATGCTGGCAGACCTGCATCAACGCCAGGGCGCATTGCAAACCCGACTGGAGGCAGACGAGACATTGCGCCGGCAGCAACGCGATAAGCTGGATGCGGTGAAGCGACAACAGGCAAAGACCGATGAGTGGGCTACACTGGATACCTTGATAGGCTCAGCGGATGGTAAAAAATATCGAAAGTTTGCCCAGGGGCTGACCTTCGAGATTATGATTGACTATGCGAATCAAAAGCTTAGAAAAATGACTGAGCGTTACCTGTTGGTTCGTGATGAGGCTGAGCCGCTGAAACTGAACGTGATGGACGATTATCAGGCAGGTGAAATCCGTTCGACCCGCAACCTGTCGGGCGGCGAGAGTTTTCTGGTCAGTCTGGCACTGGCACTTGGGCTGGCGCAAATGGCGAGCAGCAAGGTGCGGGTTGACTCGCTGTTTTTGGACGAAGGCTTCGGCACCCTGGACGAGGAAGCGCTGGATCAGGCGCTGGATACCTTAGCCAGTTTGCGCCAGGACGGAAAAATGATTGGCCTGATATCCCATGTAGGCTCGCTGAAAGAACGCATTGCCACGCAATTGCAGGTTCAGGCTGGAGCCGCTGGACGCTCAGTGTTGGCAGGACCGGGAGTACGCCAGTTAGATCCTGAACAGACAGGTAATGAGTAAAGCGGACAAAGCTGAAATTCAAAGGAGAGGTACAGAATGACACACGCTAAGTTACAAACGCGGTTAAAGGCCACTGGGATGGTCATGGCCGGTGCGCTGAGCGGGGCGCTGTTGACGGCCTGTTCAGGTTCAGAGGAGGCGGACATCGCAGTTTACCATTGTGGTGCCCAACCGGTGCAGGTCGAGACGCATGGTGAGCAGGTCACGCTGACCCTGGGCGACGATCACTATCAGTTGAGCCAGGTAGAGGCAGCTTCAGGTGCGCGCTATAGCAATGACGATGCTGACCACAACGTGGTTTTCTGGAGTAAAGGAGAACGCGCGCAACTCGAGGTTGGCAGTCGAGCATACAGTGAGTGCACCCGACCAGGGGCTATTATCGAGCCGCATATTGCGCGGGGCAACGAACCTTTCTGGTTGATTGAAATCAACCAGGGTGAGGCGGTATTACGCAATATGGGCGAAGACGAGCAGAACTTCAGCATCGTCAGTCAGGAATGGCGTGAGGACGGCAGCACAGAGGTTGTGGCAGAGCTTAAAGACAGCGATGAGCGGCTGACCTATCAGGTCAATGAAACGCTGTGTGAGGACAGTATGAGCGGTATGTCGTACCCACAGACGGCTGAACTGCAAGTGGCCGGGCAGCGGCTACAAGGTTGTGCTGGTATTCCACAACGTTTGCTGGAAGGCGTCGACTGGCAGGTTAGCGCGATTGATGATGAGTCGATGGCTGACTACGAGGTCTTTGTTCGTTTCGCCGCCGATGGCAGTGTTGCTGGGCGGGCAGCCTGTAACCGCTATTTTGGTCAGTATGAACTAACTGGTGAAGGTTTGCAGTTCGGCGAACTGGCAGGCACTAAGATGGCTTGCGAAGACGATAAGATGCGCGCTGAATACCGTTTTCTGGGGGTACTCAGCGAGGTGCAGCGGTTTAGCATTGAGCGTAAAGACGGCGCCACCGACGTCCTTTGGTTAGACACCGGGGACGAGCGGATTCGTCTGTCTCACTAAGCTGTCACAGGTAAAATACGTAGCGCTTAGCGGGTGCCGAAGATCTTATCACCGGCATCGCCAAGGCCGGGCAGGATGTAGCCGTGTTCGTTGAGCCGGTCGTCCTGCGAGGCGGTATAAATATCCACATCCGGGTGTGCGTCGAGTACTTTTGCGACGCCCTCGGGTGCGGCCACCAGCACTAATACCCGGATCCGGGTGCAGCCTTCTTTCTTCAGCAAGTCGAGGGTGGCTATCATCGAGCCACCAGTGGCTAGCATGGGGTCTAACACCAGAGCCAGGCGCTCATCCATACTACCGGCAAACTTTTCGAAATAGGAGACCGGCTCAAGCGTTTCCTCGTCACGGTACAAACCCACCACACTGACTTTGGCGCTCGGGATCAGGTTAAGCACGCCATCGAGCATACCGATACCGGCCCGCAGAATAGGAACTACGGTGACTTTTTTACCTTTAATACGTTCAACCTGAATGCTGTCACCGTTCCAGCTGGTCATCCGCGTAGGTTCGAGTTCGAAGTCTTTGGTCGCTTCGTAGGTCAGCAGGTTGCCAAGTTCGTTGGCCAGCTCACGAAAGCTCTTAGTACTGATCGCCTGGTCGCGCATGAGGCCAAGCTTATGCTGGACCAGCGGGTGTCGGATAACATGTAACGCCATGAGTGTCTCTCGTCGAATTGTTTGCTAAATTTAAAGTCTGGTTCGCTAAGTTTAAATCGGTCGCAGCCAATAAAAAAGGGCAGGATAAACCTGCCCTTTAGCATATCACAGGCTGAGCAATGCGCTGCGAAGCGCCTCAGCCTTTGCGTGCGCGTTAGTCACCCAGCGACAGCAAGGTCGCATTACCGCCAACGGCTGTGATGTTATCGGTAAAGGTTTTCTCGGTCATAAAGGCATACAGGTAGTGTGGTCCACCTGCTTTTGGCCCAGTACCGGAGAGACCCTGGCCACCGAACGGCTGCACACCGACCACAGCACCAATCTGGTTGCGGTTGATGTAAACGTTACCGACATTGATACGACGGGCGACGTCATAGGCAAAGGTCTCGTTGCGGCTGTGAATGCCGAAAGTGAGGCCAAAGCCCGTGTTATTGATGTCGTCGATCACTTTATCGATGTCTTTATGCTTGAAGCGGATGACGTGCAGGATAGGACCGAAGTTCTCGCGCACCAGTTGGCTGATGCTGTCGATTTCAATCGCGGTCGGCGCGACGAAGGTGCCGCCTTGAGTGTATTCCGGCATCGGCGCTTCACCAATTAGCTTACCGGCTTGCTGGATATCAATGATGTGTTGTTCCAGGTTGGTTTTAGCAACGCCGTCAATCACCGGGCCAACATCGGTTTTGTGGTCAATTGGGTCGCCGACGATAAGCTCTTTCATTGCGCCTTTCAGCAGCTCGATAACGCGGTCAGCAATGTCGTCCTGCACGTAAATTACGCGTAGCGCAGAACAACGCTGGCCAGCGCTGGTAAAGGCACTGTGCACCACGTCAGTGACGACCTGCTCAGGCAGCGCTGTGGAGTCAACCATCATCGCGTTCTGACCACCGGTTTCGGCGATTAACGGAACGATAGCGCCGGTACGTGCTGCCAATGCGCGGTTGATTGACTGAGCGGTGTTGGTTGAACCGGTAAAGCAAACCCCGCCGATGTTTTCCTGACCTACCAGGTAGGCACCAATTTCTGCACCGTTACCAGGTACGAAGTGAAGTACATCACCCGGAATGCCAGCTTCAAGCGCTAACTGAACGGCGCGGTACGCGACCAGACCGGTTTGCTCGGCTGGTTTGGCAATAACGCAGTTACCAGTGGCAAGTGCTGCACTGACCTGACCGAGGAAAATCGCCAACGGGAAGTTCCACGGGCTGATGCAGACAAAGGTGCCACGGCCCTGCACAAAGAGTTCGTTTTTCTCACCGGTTGGGCCTGGCAGTGCTTCGCCTTCGCCCATCAGTTCACGTGCTTTAATGGCGTAGTAACGACAGAAATCGACGGCTTCGCGCACTTCATCAATACCATCCTGCAGGCCTTTACCCGCTTCCAGGGTACAGAGCGCGATCAGCTCGTGCATGTTTTCTTCCAGCAGATCTGCCAGTTTTTCCAGCTTCACCGCACGCTCGTCGGCTTTGGTGCGAGTCCAGGCAGGGAAGGCTTTATTGGCACTGGTCAGTGCTTTTTCCGCCAGCTTAGCGTCGCCCCAGCCGATGGTACCCATCTGATGGCTGGTTTGCTGAGGGCTGGTAACTGCGACACGGTGGTCGGCTTCAATCAGTTCGCCGTTTACGATCGGGCCACCTTGCCAGTGATTGTTCTGGAAGCTACGAATTTTGTCGAAGAATTCATCGCCTTGAGAGTGAATATTCATATTAAGTCCTGACGAATTTTTACGTGGAGCCAAAATATCGATTGGCAGTGGGATCTTGTCGTTGTGCAAGGTCGGCTTTTTACTCAGGTTGGTGAGCGGATGCTCGACCAGTTCGTCTACATCTACACTTGGGTCCAGTAGTTTATGCACAAACGAGCTGTTGGCACCGTTTTCCAGCAGACGGCGTACCAGGTATGGCAGCAGGTCCTTGTGGGCGCCGACCGGCGCGTAAATACGAACCGTACGCTCTGGATCTTCTTTCAATACGGTATTGTAGAGATCTTTACCCATACCGTGCAGGCGCTGGAACTCATAACGCCGTCCATTCGCCATTTCCTGAATGGAGACAATGGTTTGGGCATTGTGCGTAGCAAACTGAGGGTACAGCTGACCTTCGGTATCTTCACTTAACAGGTAGCGTGCACAAGCGATGAACGAGACATCGGTGCTGGCTTTACGGGTAAATACCGGATAACTGGCGAGGCCAAGCTGTTGTGACAATTTGACTTCAGTATCCCAGTAGGCGCCTTTCACCAGGCGGATTGGGATCTCGTCACCGACTTCTCTGGAGAGGGCATTGAGCCAGCACAAGACCGGTAGTGCACGCTTCGAGTATGCCTGTACCACCAGGCCAAAGCGTGGCCAGTCTTTACACACACCGGTGCGATAGACCCGTTCGAACAGCTCAAGTGAAAGCTCTAAACGGTCCATTTCTTCGGCATCGATGGTGACACCGACATTGGCCTGCTGGGCTAATTTGATCAGCTCTAACAGGTCAGTCGCCAGTTCGTCCATGATCCGTTCATGGTTGGCTGCTTCATAACGGGGGTGCAAGGCTGACAATTTGATTGAAATCGTTGGCCGTGGCACTTCCTCTTCGTTATTGAAGTTCTCTTTCGCGATCTTGGTGATCGAGTCCACGTACGCCGTGTGATAGCGCTTGGCATCTTTCATGGTAAGTGCCGCTTCACCAAGCATGTCATAGGCATGGGTGTAGCCGATGTCACGGTTTTTACGGCTGTTCTTGAGTGCTTCTTCAATGCTGCGGCCGAGTACGAATTGCTTACCCATCAGCTCCATGGCGTGATAGGTGGCCTGGCGGACGACAGGTTCACCGACCCGTTTCACCAGACGGCGAAAACGCGACACTGGGGTGTCGTCGTCACGGCCTTTCGGGTTGATCACTTCGTTGGTCAGATTGAGTGCCCAGGTGCCGGAATTAACCAACAGGGACTCACTCTTTTTCATGTAATTTTTCCAGGCACCACTGGACAATTTGTCGCGAATGAGAGCATCCGCAGTGGGGCCGTCGGGAATGCGCAGCAAGGCTTCAGCCAGGCACATCAATACAATACCTTCCTGGGTGTCCAGGCTGTACTGCTGCAAAAACGCATCCACACCATCACCACGACCTGCATCTTTGCGCACCTGTTTTACCAGCGTGCGAGACTTTTCAGTCTGGCGGTCGATGGTGTCCTGGTCGTTAGGAACCAGTGTGATCAGCTCTTTGAGGTAGCTCTCTTCATCCACAACATAGTTGTCTGAAATGGCTTTCCACAGTTCGTCGAGCTGACTCGCCTGATAACGTGTCTCTAACACCTTACTCGCTTTGAACATTACGTCTCCTGTATAACACGGCCGCTCCAACTGAATGGAGCTGCGGGCTGTCCCGGCGCCAGTATATGTTTATTTTCTGCCTGGTAAAGCCCTCTGGTGGACTTATTTTGGCAAAAATATACCGCTTAATCTTTCTTCACAGAAGTCTTGCGTGAAGTCTTGAGTGAAGGGCCGTCAGCGCATAAGCTTGGCAGCATCACATCATTGATGACTAAACGGGTTTTTTATGACGCAAGACAGTTCGGCTACCGAAAGTGAACTTAAGTTCACTCTGTCTGACGATTCGGCTGTGGCGCTTATGCAGTATCTTACGCAGCAGATGCAACCACAGACCACTTTACAACTCAGTAATGAGTATTTTGATACCAGCGATGGCCAGTTAAACCACCATCGTATTGGCTGTCGTATTCGACGCTGGTTTACTGAAGGCGAACAACACGCCGAGCAAACGGTCAAACTTGCCGGACAAATTATTGATGGTCTGCACCAGCGTCCTGAATACAACCTACCCCAAGGAAAGCAGCTAAAGCCCAATTTAACAAGTTTTCCGTCCACAATGTGGCCCGACAAGCTGAATGTTAGTGCCGTAAACGACGCTCTTGAAATGCAGTTTAAAGTCGAATTTGAGCGCCGTCGCTGGCATGGCGGCTGGCCCCTGAGCGCCCCAGTGTGCGAGCTGGAAATTGTGTTGGATCAAGGGGTTATTCAAGCGGGTGAGAAGCAGGAGCCGGTCTTTGAAGTGGAAATGGAGCTGTTAAGCGGTGATCTGCAAGGGCTAGTGGATTGTGGAGAAACACTGGCTTCACGCTTTAATTTACAACATTTCAACAAAAGTAAAGCCGAACGCGGCTTCCGTCTGGCGCGCGGTGAGTAAGCGCAGAGCGATTAGCGCAGATTTACTAATGGAGATGCTATGCAGCACCTGACTCCCCGGTCACATGACTGGCAGACTTTGCCCCAGCCATTGCGCGACCAGGCTGAACAGCATTGGGCCGCGTACCTTGAAGTGCAGCAGCCTGACGTGGAGCGAGAGCGAACCCTTGGACGTTGGCTGCCCTGGGTATTTGCGCTGAGCGACTTTGTCGCGCGGGTGGCGATTCGCTATGGCGAAGAGGCAGTGGCTGAAGTGTATCGCCGCCAACCCGGAAACCATCAGACGTCGCTGGCTGAATTGTTAAGTGATGTCAATGACGATGCCCAGGCAATGGCGATTATTCGTCGCTACCGGCATATCGAGCTTAGCCGGCTGGCGTGCCAGGACTTACTCGGCGAACTGAGTGTACCGGATTTTCTGGAAGCCAACAGTGCCCTGGCGGATGCTCTGATAGAGCAGGCTTGTCAGTGGCTGCAACGGCATTATCAACCACGTTGGGGGCTTGCCTATGATGACCATGGCGAGGTCATGCCGCTGGTGGTGATTGCCATGGGCAAGCTGGGTGGCTGCGAACTGAATTTCTCCTCTGATATTGATCTTATTTTCTGTTTTGAGGCAGAAGGCGAAACCCGTGGTGGACGGCAGTCGCTGGAACACAGTCTGTATTTTACCCGCATGGGACAAAACCTGATTAAGCTGCTGGGCCAGCAAACGGTGGACGGTCAGGCGTTTCGGGTCGATATGCGCCTGCGCCCTTTCGGTCAGTCTGGCCCGATGGCGGTGAGCTTCTCCGCACTGGAGGATTACTATCAGGAGCAGGGGCGGAACTGGGAACGCTATGCGATGGTCAAGGCGCGTTACCTGAACGCCACTGAGCGTTTGCAGGAAGTGCTTTTTCAGTTGTTACGGCCGTTTGTATTTCGCCGTTACATTGATTACAGCGCCATTGAAGCGTTGCGCAAAATGAAACTGCTGATTAACCAGGAAGCGCGGCGCCGCGGCGTCAGTGCCAATATTAAGCTGGGCCCGGGCGGTATCCGTGAGGTTGAGTTTATTGCGCAAACCTTTCAGCTGATTCGGGGTGGCCGCGACATCGATTTGCAGACACGCTCACTGCTAAAAGCGCTGCATGTATGTGAAAAGCTGAACTTACTCAATGAGGACAGCGTTGCCGAGCTGCATTATGCCTATTTGCTGCTGCGTAAGGTTGAGCACGTGCTGCAACAGTTGCGTGACGAACAGACCCAGACTTTGCCGGCGGATGACACGGATCGTATGCGCGTCGCCGTGGCCTGTGGCTTTGACAGCTTTGAGCCGCTGCTGGAGGTGATTAAACAACAAATGCAGTGCGTTCACGGTCACTTCCTCAATGTGGTGGGGGGCGAAGATGATCTGGAGGATGAAGATGACAGTGAACTCGCCATTCTGTGGCAGGATCTACTCGACGATGCGACGGCGCAGGATGTGCTGGCAGACGCTGGGGTCAGTGATGTGGAAGGCTGGTGGAAGGAAATCAGTGATTGTCGGCGCGATGTGCGCAAAAAAAGCCCGGGTGTGCGCGGCCGCGAGTTGCTGGCTACCGTGGTGCCACGGCTCATTGAACGGGTGCTTGAGTGCGACGGCAACAGTGAGTTGTTAAAACGGGTCTTTACCATTTTGCAGACGATTGCCTCGCGCACCGCCTATCTCGATTTGCTGGCCAGCAACAAGGGAGCGCTGAAGCAGCTGGTGATTTTGTGTAAAGCGAGCCCCTGGATAGCGCACCAAATCCAGCGTTATCCACACTTGCTGGATGAACTGATTGACCCGCAGCAACTGTATGACCTGCCTGTGCTGACCAGTTATCGGGCTCAGGTTCAGGAATTTCTGACCCGCATTCCACAGGATGATATGGAAGCGCAAATGGAGGCCCTGCGTCAGGTTAAACAGAGCTTTCAGCTTAAAGTCGCGGCGGCGGATGTGAACGATGCTGTGCCTTTAATGAAGGTGAGCGATCATCTGACTTACCTCGCTGAGGCGGTCATTGAGCAGGTAGTCTGGATGGCCTGGCAGCAGCTGACTGACCGCCATGGTGCACCGCCGGGGCGGGATACCCACAATACGGGTTTCGCGGTGATCGCGTACGGCAAGCTGGGCGGTATCGAACTTGGCTATGGATCGGATCTGGATTTGGTGTTTGTCTGTGATGAGATCCCCGAGGTGCAGACCCAGGGAGCTAAACCGATTGATGCACAGCAGTTTTACCTGCGGCTGGCACAGCGTGTTTTACACTTGTTTACGACGCGGACCCTGAGCGGCGTGCTGTATGAGGTGGATATGCGCTTACGGCCGTCCGGTAACTCCGGCTTGATGGTGGTGCAGCTGAGTACCTATGCCAGTTATCTGCAGGACGATGCATGGACCTGGGAGTTACAGGCACTGGTGCGGGCGCGGATGGTTTTTGGCCATGATGGCCTGGCCAGACGGTTTGCCTCGATCCGTGCGGAGCGACTGCAACAACCGCGAGAACTGGATGTATTACGCAGTGATATTTGCGCGATGCGGGAAAAAATGCGCGGCCACCTGTGGCAGTCACGCCCGGGGTATAGCGATATTAAACAGATGCCCGGGGGCATGACCGATATCGAGTTTATTACTCAGTATCTGGTGCTGGGGTATGCGCAACAATACCCTCGGTTATGTGAGTTTACCGATAACGTACGGATTCTTGAGGTAGCGGCGGAGCATGACTTAATCAGCGACGACGATGCCGCGGCGTTAATCAGCAGCTATAAAGTGTTTCGGGCCAAAGTGCACCGGCTGGCACTGGCGGAGCAGGGCGGTTTGACTGAACACGACTTTAGCCAGCACACGGCCATGGTAAGTGCTATCTGGCAGCGCTTGCTGGGAGCCGGTTCAGTCAACCCAGACGGTTAGCTTAAGTTGTGATAGTAGCTGGGTAAGTCTGGAGCTGGCCGGGTTTTATAGCGACGGTGCATCCACATATAAAGTTCAGGCTGGATGGCAACGGCCCGTTCAACTTCCTTATTCACGTTGCAGGCGTCCTGAAAGCTGTCGCCGCTGGGGATAGCCTGTTCTGGCGGGTAGAATATGAGACGGTAACCGCGCCCTTTGGGCAGACGCTGCAGCACCGAGATCATCGTTGTTGCGTTTTTGACATTGGCAAAAATACTGGTGCCGGTGGTGGTGCAGGCATCTTCAACATCGAACAGGGGGGCGAATACACTGCGTCGCGGGCCGTAATCCTGATCCGGCAAATAACCAGCAATTTCGCCGTCCTTCAACGCCCCGATCATGCCACGGACGTCTTTGCGGTCGACCATGTATTTGTTGCTGCGGCTGCGCCCTTTGGTTTGCAGATACTCCATCAGCGGATTGTTGTGCGGGCGGTATAGCCCTACTGAGGGTTCGAACAGTCCGACGGAGCGGGCATGTACTTCCAGATTTAGAAAGTGGAACAGCAGGACAAAGGTGCCGCGGCCCTGATCAAGGTTCTTCTGCACATGTTCCCAGCCTTCCAGCGTGATCTTCCGTTTTAGCCGCCAGTCCGGCCACCACCAGGCAATACCCGTTTCAAACAAGGCGATGCCGGCATTTTTGAAATTTTCTTTGAGCAGCTGTTCGCGTTCGTCCTCCGGCATATCCGGAAATGACAGTGCGAGGGTGCGACGAGCTACTTTTACCCGCTTTGGGGCGACTTTCATCAGTAGCCGGCCAACGGCTTTGCCCATTGCCAGTTGCAGGCGATAAGGCAACCATGACAGCGCGTACAGAAAGCCGACCATCAACCAGGTAGGCCAATAGGTTGGCAGTAGAAAGCGAAGTTTAAAACGGGGCAGCCGGACTGCGCGCTTGTCTTCAGTGGTGCTCATTCAAATACCTTATGTTTTCCAGCAGAACTTACCAGAAGAACCAAATTAATAGCAAACCAAGCAAGATACGGTAGACCACGAATGGTTGCATGCCGATTTTACGGATGAAGGCGAGGAAATAATGGATGCACAGGTAGGCACTCAGGCCAGAGAGAACTGCACCCACTACCAACGCGAGCCAATCTACCTCGGTGTCCGCCTGAACCAGCCCCAGCGTCTCGTAACCGCCGGCGAGGGCAATCACTGGGATCGAGAGTAAAAAGGAAAAACGAGCGGCGGCTTCGCGGGACAGTCCGAGGAAAAGCGCGGCGGTGATGGTAATGCCTGACCGTGAGGTGCCGGGGATCAAAGCCAGCGCCTGAGCGAGGGCGATGCAGAGTACGTCCCAGCGTGACATCTGGTATTCACTGCGGTTGCCACGATGGCGCCAGTCTGCGATACCAAGGACGATACCGAAGCCTATCAGCCCGGCGGCAACGATCAGAGGTGAACGCAGTGTCGAGGAGATGAAATCGTTGAAAAGTAAACCTGCTACTGCCACTGGAATGGTGGCCAGAAGAACCGCCCAGGCCAGCTTGCCGTCTTCGTCGACCTGGCGGGTGCGTAAGGACTGAATCCAGGCCCACCACATGCGCGCAATTTCGTGACGAAAGTAAATAACAACCGCACTCAGGCTACCAATATGCAGCGCAACATCGAAGGCGAGGCCCTGATCCTGCCAACTGGTAACAACCGGAACCAGTAATAAATGAGCTGAGCTGGAAACCGGTAGAAACTCGGTAAGACCCTGAATAATAGCGAGAATTATAACGTGCAATAAATCCATAACAGGCACTCAATGAGGAACAAATAGTAAAAAGCCGGCGCGAAGCCGGCTTATGGTAACTGATTTTTGGCTAGTCGTCTTGCGGGGCAGGACGCAACGCGTCGTTGATAGCAAAAAGTGCGTCTTCACTGATAGTGCCGGCGGCCTGTTGCAGTTGCAGAATACCCTGAATGTAGCCGTAGCGGGCTTCAGACAGGTTGCGACGAGCGTTAAACAGGTTGCGGGTGCTGTCGAGCACATCGACGATGGTGCGGGTACCTACTTCAAAACCAGCCTGGGTGGCATTGAGTGCACTGTCGGCAGACACCACAGCCTGTTCAAGGGCGCTAATGGTGGAAATATTGGCGACTACATCAAGGTATGCACTGCGCACTTCGCGTTCAACGGCTCGGCGGTTTTCTTCCAGAGTCTGACTTACGGCAACATAGTCACTGCGCGCTTCTTCGGTGCTGGCGACCGTACGGCCACCACTAAACAGCGGCACGTTCAGTTGCAAACCGATGGAGCTTGAGTCAAGCCCGTCATAGCTGCGACCACCGCCATAGTTTACATCGCGGTTGCCATAACTGGCAGTCAGGCTAACGGTTGGATAGTGCCCGGAGCGAGCCAGTTCGATGCGCTGGTCGGCAATCTCAAGGCCACTGCGGCTGATCAGCAGCTGCAGGTTACGTTCGTGTGCTAAATCGACCCACCGTCGTGGTGAGTCAGGTTGTGGCGTGACGGGTTCGAATAAATCGGTATTCAGTACATGTACGTTCTGATGCTGGCGTCCGGTAATTTCACGCAATGCTTCATAAGCAATTTCAACCGAGTTCTGAGCCTGGATTTCACGGGCCAGAGCCTGATCATACTGTGCCTGAGCTTCATGCACGTCAGTTACCGCAGTCAGACCGACCGAAAAGCGATGACGGGTTTGATCCAGCTGGCGCTCAATGGCACGCTTTTCCGATTGGGCAAATTCAAGATTATCGCGAGCAGCGAGGATCGAGAAATAGGCGTCGGTGACGCGAAGCATGAGTTGCTGACGGGTCAGTAAGTAGTTGACTTCGGCCTGGTAGGCTTGTTTTTCAACGATGCCAGTGGCACGCCAGGTGCCCAAGTTAAAGACTTCCTGACTAAGGGTTAATTCACGGTTGAAGGTGCGCGAACTGCTACCGTTGATCGCAGTAACGGGCTCTCCTTCGGGGTCATCAGGGTCAACCACATTAGCGGTGTTGTCTGAGTCGCTGTAGTTATAACCAAGACGGAATCCGATTTGTGGATACCAGTCGGCTCGTGACACATCAACAGCAGAACGGGCGGCGTCACGCTCAGCGGATGCACGCAATAACTGAGGATCGTTTTCCAGCGCCATACGATAGATATCGGTCAAGTCTGTGGCGTTGGCTGTCAAACCGGAAAGGCCAAGCCCTAAGCTTAGCGCGAGTGACAGGATTTTGATTTTCATCGATCGTTTCCTTCAAAGTAGTATTGAAAAACACCGCGTTGCGCTGGTTTTCGCTTTGTATGTTTTTTCTTTTGCTTTGTTGTTTGCTTTTTTGAAACTGCCGCCATGTTAGCGCGTTTTTATAGAAAAGCGTATGCTAAACGCACTTTCTGAGCCCGGCCAAGTGTAACAGAATGTTTGGATGAAACATGGCCGAATCGTTAACAGGTATAGAATCTACGGTGACTTCATTGATGAGAGTAAAGTTTTCTGGCAGTGATGTGAAGGTATTAGAAAAAAAGCCTTTGCATCAAGGATTTTTTAAGACCACGTTGTACCGTTTGCAGCATAAGCTGTTTCGCGGCGGGTGGAGTGAAACCATTGAGCGTGAGGTGATGGATCGCGGCCACGCGGTGGTAGTGTTACCTTATGACATGGAACGCGACGAGATAGTGATGCTGGAGCAGTTTCGGGTTGGTGCTATCGCTACCAGCGAAACGCCCTGGTTGCTGGAGCTGGTCGCTGGCATGACTGAGCCGGGCGAAACCGTGGAGGCGGTGGCGTTGCGTGAGCTTGACGAAGAAGCGGGGTTAACCAGTGACAGGCTGCGTTTTGCGCTAAGTTACCTGTCCAGCCCCGGTGGGCTGACGGAACGGATTTATATTTACATGGCGCGGGTTGATGCCCGGCGAGCCAGTGAGTACGGAGGCCTGGCCAGCGAGCATGAGGATATCCGGGTGCAGGCAGTCACGCGGGCCGATGCGATGCAATTGCTGGATGAAGGTAAAATAGATAATGCAGCGACGGTCATTGCGTTACAATGGCTGGCCTTGCATAAAGAAACGCTGTGCAACGAGTGGGCACAGGAGTAGACCGGGTTATCAACCCAGGAGTAGTATGAATAAGAAGCGCTACGTCCCTGATTTACGTGAGCTGCAAAGTTTGGCCGAACGCAATTATGCGGCGGCCTGTGGTTTGTTGGCGGACGAGTATCAGCAGGGCGACGTGCGGCAGCTGACGTTGGGCGAAGGGCTTAACTTTAGCGTTACCATATTAACCGCCGCGCCTTACACAACCGACATTAAGGTTGAACAGCAGAGTGCGGCGGCGGACTACCTTAAGTCCAGTTTTGTGGTGCGGCTGTATCATGACATGCAACTGGCGGAGATGATTTCCAGCCAGGGCCTGGAGCGTTTTGCAGCGACTTATGAACAGCCAAATCCGCAGATGCACCAGCGCGATGAGAAACGGCAGATTAATCATTTTCTGGCAGACTGGTTACGGCTTTGTTTTCACCGCGGACACTGGCATGATGTAGCTATCTCTACGAGCGGCACAACTTTCGAGTTTCAGGTAAAAAGATAACTCAGGTAAACAATACTAATGACAGATTATAAAGCAGATGCCATTGAGGTCCTCAACGGCCTTGAGCCTGTGCGACGTCGCCCGGGCATGTACACCGACACCTCGCGGCCTAACCATCTGGCGCAGGAAGTAATAGACAACAGTGTGGATGAGGCGCTTGCCGGCCATGCGCGATCAATTAAAGTCATTCTGCATACCGACCAGTCGCTGGAAGTCATTGACGACGGACGCGGAATGCCGGTCGATGTGCACCCGGAAGAAGGTTTACCCGGGGTCGAGCTGATCATGACCAAGCTGCATGCTGGTGGTAAGTTTTCCAACAAAAACTATCAGTTTTCCGGTGGTCTGCACGGTGTCGGGATCTCGGTGGTGAATGCGTTGTCGTTGCGGGTTGAAGTGACCGTTAAGCGCGATGGCCAGGTTTATCAGATGGCGTTCGAGAACGGCGACAAGGTCAGCGAGCTGGAAGTGACCGGTACCGTGGGTAAACGTAATAGTGGAACCACGCTGCGCTTCTGGCCTGATGTAAAATATTTTGATTCGCCTAAATTTTCGGTGCGCACCCTGATGTATCAGTTGCGCGCCAAGGCAGTATTGTGTCCGGGGCTGGCAATTACCTTTATTGACCATAACCAGAGCCTGGAAGAAAACTGGCTGTATGAAGGCGGTTTGCAGGATTATTTATGCGAAGCGGTGGATGGCTTTGAACGTTTACCGCAAGAACCTTTTATCGGTACTTTTAGTGCTCGCGAAGAGGCGGCTGAATGGGCGGTGACCTGGTTGCCTGAGGGCGGCGAAGGTCTGCATGAGAGCTACGTCAACCTGATCCCGACCGCTCAAGGCGGTACCCATGTAAACGGCTTACGCCAGGGGATGCTCGAAGCACTGCGTGAATTCTGCGAGTTTCGTAACCTGTTACCGCGCGGGGTCAAGCTGACGCCGGAGGACATCTGGGAGCGCTGCAGCTTTATTCTGTCGATAAAAATGGCTGACCCGCAGTTCTCCGGACAAACCAAAGAGCGCCTGTCTTCCCGCCAGACCTCTGCGTTCGTGAGTGGCGTGGTAAAAGATGCCTTTAGCCTGTGGCTCAACGAACACACAGATTTAGCCGAACAGATTGCCGAGCTTTGTATTAACAATGCCCAGCGGCGCATGCGCGCGAGCAAAAAAGTAGTGCGCAAACGAGTGACCTCAGGACCTGCCTTGCCGGGAAAATTAACCGACTGCTCGACCTCGGACACCATGCGCGGCGAACTCTTTCTGGTCGAGGGTGACTCGGCGGGTGGTTCCACCAAGCAGGCACGGGACCGTGATTTCCAGGCGGTGATGCCGCTGCGCGGAAAGATCCTCAATGCCTGGGAGGTAGACCCGGATCAGGTGCTGGCGTCGCAGGAAATTCATGATATTTCGGTGGCCTTAGGGGTCGACCCGGGCGCCGCTGATTTGACCAAACTGCGCTACGGTAAAATTTGTATCCTCGCCGATGCGGACTCTGATGGGTTGCACATTGCGACCTTGCTCTGTGCGCTCTTTGTGCGCCACTTCAGACCGCTGGTGGAAGCGGGCCATGTCTATGTGGCGATGCCACCGCTGTACCGTGTGGATGTCGGCAAAGAGGTGTTCTACGCACTGGATGAAAGTGAAAAACAAGGCATTTTGGATCGAATTGAAGCGGAGAAAAAGCGCGGTAAAGTCAACGTGCAGCGCTTCAAAGGTCTCGGTGAGATGAACCCGCTGCAGTTACGTGAAACCACCATGGACCCGAATACCCGGCGCCTGGTGCAGTTGACGGTGACAGATAACGAACAGACCGATGCGCTGATGGACATGTTGTTGGCGAAGAAACGTTCAGGTGATCGCAAAACCTGGCTGGAGTCAAAAGGAAACCTGGTGGAGCTTGCCTAAACAATGAGTACTATGGTTGAAAGCACAGAACAAATGGAACTGCATCGCTTTACTGAAGATGCCTACCTGAATTATTCGATGTACGTGATTATGGATCGGGCGTTGCCACATATTGGCGACGGTCTGAAGCCGGTCCAGCGGCGTATTATCTACGCCATGTCTGAGCTGGGCCTGTCGGCATTGGCCAAGTATAAAAAATCGGCGCGTACCGTCGGTGACGTATTGGGTAAGTTTCATCCCCACGGTGATTCCGCCTGTTATGAAGCCATGGTGTTGATGGCGCAGCCGTTTTCCTATCGCTACCCGCTGGTCGATGGCCAGGGTAACTGGGGCTCACCGGATGACCCTAAGTCGTTCGCGGCGATGCGTTATACCGAATCCCGTTTGTCACGCTTCAGTGAAGTTTTATTGTCTGAACTGGGGCAGGGCACATCGGACTGGGTACCGAACTTTGACGGTACCATGAATGAACCTAAGGTGTTGCCAGCCCGTTTGCCACATATTCTGTTGAACGGGATAACTGGCATCGCGGTCGGCATGGCGACGGATATTCCGCCGCACAATGCCCGCGAACTGGCCAGTGCCTGCTCGCTGTTACTGGATAAGCCAACGGCTGATCTGGATGAAGTAATGGAGCACGTGCACGGGCCTGACTACCCCACCGACGCGGAAGTGATTACACCGCGCAAAGACCTTGCCCAGATTTACCGTACTGGTAAAGGGTCGGTCCGGATGCGCGCGCGCTACAAAATGGAAGACGGTGAAATTGTCATCGATGCGCTGCCGCATCAGGCTTCAGGTGCACGTATTCTGGAGCAGATTGCGGGGCAGATGCAGGCGAAAAAACTGCCACTGGTAGCAGACTTACGTGACGAGTCAGACCATGAAAACCCAACCCGGCTGGTGGTTGTGCCGCGTTCGAACCGAGTCGACACCGACCAGCTGATGGCGCATTTGTTTGCGACCACCGATCTGGAAAAAAGTTATCGGGTTAACCTTAATATGCTCGGCCTGGATGGCCGGCCACAGGTTAAGCCGCTTGTCACTATCTTAGGTGAGTGGCTGCAGTACCGTATTCAGACGGTTACCCGGCGCTTGCAATATCGCCTGGATAAAGTGGAAGCGCGGCTGCATATTCTTGAAGGTTTGCTGATTGCGTTTCTGAACATTGACGAAGTGATTGAGATTATCCGCAGCGAAGACAAGCCTAAACCTGTGTTGATGGAGCGCTTTAAGCTAACGGATACTCAGGCCGAAGCGATTCTGGAACTGAAATTACGCCACCTGGCAAAGCTCGAAGAGCATAAGCTACGTGGTGAGCAGGACGAACTGGCAAAAGAGCGCGAGCATCTGGCTAAGTTGTTAGGGTCCGAGCGTCGTTTAAAAACGCTGGTGAAAAAAGAACTGCAGGCTGATGCCGAGAAATATGGCGATGCGCGCCGCTCACCACTGGTTGAACGTGGTGAAGCCAAGGCATTCAGTGAGCGTGAACTGGCGCCTTCAGAGCCAGTGACGGTGGTTCTGTCGAAGAAAGGCTGGGTGCGGGCGGCAAAAGGCCATGACGTTGATGGTGCAGCGCTGGCTTATAAGTCAGGCGATGAGTTTCTTGCCAGTGCGAAAGGGCGCAGCAACCAGCCTGTGGTCTTTATTGATTCTTCCGGGCGCAGTTTTGCCTGTGAAGCACACACCTTGCCGTCAGCGCGGACCCATGGCGAACCGGTGACCGGGCGCTTCTCGCTGGTCAGTGGTGAGTCGATTGAGCGGGTCCTGATGGGTGCTAACGAGCAGTGTTATCTGGTCGGTTCGGATGCGGGCTACGGCTTTGTGACTAAGTTCAGTGATATGCAGAGCCGGGTCAAAAACGGCAAGGCGCTGCTTAGCCTGCCGAGTGCTGCCAAGGTTCTGGCGCCAGTGCCGGTGCATACCATTGAGCACGACCGGGTGGCCATTGTGTCCAATGAAGGCCGTCTGCTGGTATTCCCGCTCAGTGAGATGCCGCAACTGAGTAAAGGCAAGGGCAATAAAATGCTCAGTATCCCCTCTACCCGGGCGAAAATGCGTGAAGAGTATGTGTGTGCCATGACCATACTGCCGCAGGGCGCAGGGCTGACGGTGATGGCTGGCAAGCGCAAATTATTGCTCAAAGCCAGCGACCTGGAACACTACGAAGGCGAACGGGGACGCCGGGGCAATAAACTGCCTCGCGGTCTGCAACGAGTGGATGCCTTATTTGCTGAAATACCAGCGGGTGATAAGTCGATCCAGGCGGACAACGAGCCGGATGAAGGTGTAGTGGAATAAAAAGGTCACACCTGTACGCTGAAGGCAGTTTTTTTCAGCGTACAGGTGTATACTGTGCCCTTTTCGCGACTTGAGAAGGTTTCATGTTAGCCGTAGTTCGACTTTTAATTCTGGCCGTATTTTTTGTAGTAGTGGGTGTACTGGGTTGTTTGTTCTGCATTTTGCGACCTTTTCACCGCAATAACACTGCATTTGTTTCGCATGTTTTTGGCCGCATGCACCGTTTATTTGGCTTGCGACTTATTATTCGCACCCCAGAAGGCCTGCAAGAGCAGGGGCCTTTTGTTTTCATTGCCAACCATCAGAACAGCTATGATATTTTTACCATGAGCCGTTCGTTGTTACCGGGCACGGTAACCATTGGCAAGAAAAGCCTGAAATGGATCCCATTCTTTGGCCAGCTTTACTGGCTATCCGGTAATATCCTGATTGACCGTAAAAACAAAGGGCGCGCCCATGGCACTATAGGCACCGCTGCAGCGGCTATTCGTCAGCGCAAGCTGTCGGTGTGGATGTTTCCTGAAGGCACCCGTAACTATGGTCGTGGTTTACTGCCGTTTAAAACCGGTGCATTTCATACTGCACTGCAGGCGAAGGTACCGGTGGTGCCGGTGTGTATGTCGACCACTCATAATCAGGTGAACCTTAATCGCTGGCACAATGGCACTGTGATTCTCGAGTTTTTACCGCCGATAGAAACAGCTCACCTAAAAAAAGAAGGCGCGCGTGCGTTAATGCAGACCGCGCATGAGCAAATGAGTGCTAAAATAGCCGAACTGGACGCTGAAGTGGCGTCACTGGATAACAACCTTCCGCGAAAAAAATAGGAGTGCCCCATGGCCGAACCCGACTACGACGTACTGGACAGTGAACAGTCCTGTCGAGCGTTTACCCGTGAAACCCTGGCTGAATTGAAAGAAGTGGGCGCTGATATGGATGAGCCACATTTGATTGAGCATCATTTATTCGGCGTGGATTTTGATAAGCTGGAAAAGGCCGTGGTTGAGCTGGCTAAGAAGGGCTTCGAAGTCGAAGATGCCGACGAAGTGGAAATGGAAGATGGCAGCACTGGCTATTGTTGTGATGTGATGACAGAAAGCGTGCTGCAACAGGACGAAATTAACCAGCAAACCGATTTAATTTTCAGCCTGGTGGTAAAGTTTGACCTTGAGTACGATGGCTGGGGCACCTATTTGCCTGAGCTGGATGGTGACGAATACGAAGACGATGACGAGCCGGTGATGCACTAGCGGTGATTTTCAGCGTTCGAGTTTAAGTCGAATAAAAAAGCCTGAAGCTTTGATTGCTTCAGGCTTTTTTTGTGCCTGCCACCGTGGTGGCTACGGACAGGGTTGGCGCCGCTTACATGGCGGCGATTTTCGCCCGCTGCTGCTCCAGCGTGGTTAGCGTTTCCTGTTGCTCAGTCAGTTTGGCTCGCTCTTTATCAATCACCGCAGGCGGTGCTTTGCTGACAAAGTTGTCGTTGTTGAGCTTGCCTTCAACTCGTTTGATCTCGCCTTGTGCTTTATCAATGGCTTTATCTAGGCGCGCCAGTTCGGCGTCCTTGTCAATCAGGCCAGCCATAGGAATATGCAACTCCAGTTTGCCGACCAGCGCAGTTGCTGAGGCCGGGCCTTCGTCGCCGGCACCGAGGAACTCAATACTTTCCAGTTTTGCCAGCGCTTTCAAGAAGCTCGCGTTGTCATTCAAACGACGGCTGGCGGTGTCATCGGCATGCTTAATCAGCAACGGCAATGCTTTGTTCGGTGAGATATCCATTTCACCGCGCACGTTACGAATGCCTTCGATGACCAGCTTAAGCCACTCCAGATCAGCCATTGCCTGCGGGAAGCGTTCTGCTTCAACCATCGGGAATGGCTCTACCATGATGCTTTGGCGGGCACTGGTGTCGATGCCTGCGACCACAGCGACACGTTGCCAGATGGCTTCGGTGATGTAAGGTGTGATTGGATGCAGCATCCGCAGCAGCTTCTCTAAGGTTTGCACCAGAGTGCGACGGGTGCCGCGTTGCTGGGCTTCGGTGCCGTTAAAGAGCACTGGCTTGGTCAGCTCCAGGTACCAGTCACAGAACTGGTTCCAGGTGAACTCATAGGCAATACTGGCGGCCTGATCAAAACGATAGGTGTCCAGTGCTTTGCGAAAATCCGCGACCGTTTTGTTAGTGCGCTCGATAATCCAATGGTCGGCCAGTGACAGCTCAAGATCGGCGTCAGCGGCATGCACACCGCAGTCATGCTCTTCGGTGTTCATCAGTACATAGCGGCTGGCGTTCCACAGTTTGTTGCAGAAATTACGGTAGCCTTCGAGACGCTTCATGTCCCAGTTAATATCACGCCCGGTTGAAGCCAGTGCGGTGAGGGTAAAGCGCAGCGCATCGGTGCCGTGGGCGGTAATGCCTTCAGGGAATTCTTTGCGTGTGCGTTTGGCTATTTTATCTGCCAGTTTGCCCTGCATCATGTTGGCGGTGCGTTTCTGTACCAGCTCATCGGCGCTGATGCCGTCGATCATGTCCAGTGGATCAAGCACGTTGCCTTTCGACTTGGACATCTTATTGCCTTCGTCGTCACGTATCAGCCCGGTCACATAGACTTTTTTGAATGGTACCTGCGGCTGACCCTGCTCGTCTTTGAGGAAATGCATGGTCATCATGATCATGCGCGCGACCCAGAAGAAAATGATGTCAAAACCAGTGACCAGAACGTCGGTCGGGTGGAAGGTCTTCAGATCCTCAGTGTTTTCTGGCCAGCCCAGAGTAGAGAAAGTCCACAAGGCGGAAGAGAACCAGGTATCCAGAACATCGTCGTCCTGTTTCAGCACCACGCTGTCGCTCAGACTGTGCTTCTGGCGTACTTCAGCCTCGTCGCGGCCGACATAGACCTTACCGTCTTCGTCGTACCAGGCGGGGATACGGTGGCCCCACCATAGCTGGCGCGAGATACACCAGTCCTGAATGTCACGCATCCAGGCAAAGTACATATTTTCATACTGCTTTGGCACGAACTCGATACGACCGTCTTCAACCGCTGAGGTGGCTTCTTTGGCCAGTGGGGCAACGCGGACGTACCATTGATCGGTCAGGTAGGGTTCGATCACCACGCCGGAACGATCACCCATAGGAACCTTGTTGGTATGTTTTTCGATTTTCTCCAGCAAGCCTTTGCTTTCGAATGCCTCAACGATGGCTTTACGCGCCACGAAGCGGTCAAGACCAGCGTACTCACCCGGCAGGCTGGTGTCAGCATCAGTCAGTGGTTCGCCGTTGCTGCTGTAGATTTCTGCAGCAGCCAGCAACTGGGCATCGTCATTGAGTACATTGATCAGTGGCATGCCGTGCTTTTTACCCACTTCATAGTCGTTGAAGTCATGGGCCGGGGTGATTTTCACGCAACCGGTACCAAATTCAGGGTCGACATAGTCATCGGCGATGATCGGAATACGACGGCCGACTAATGGCAGCGTGATGTACTTGCCGTGCAGGTGTTGGTATCGCTCGTCGTCCGGATGAACCGCAACGCAAACATCACCGAGCATGGTTTCAGGGCGGGTGGTGGCAACGATCAGGTAGTCAGCACCTTCGGCTGTGGTGGCGCCGTCGGCTAACGGGTAGCGTAAATGCCACAGGCTGCCGTCAGCGTCGATGTTTTCAACTTCAAGATCTGAAATAGCGGTCTTCAGCTTGGGATCCCAGTTGACCAGGCGTTTGCCACGGTAAATCAGATCATCTTCAAATAAGCGAACAAAGACCTCCTGCACCGCTGTGGAGAGGCCTTCGTCCATGGTAAAACGTTCGCGTTCCCAGTCGACTGAGTCGCCTAAACGACGCATTTGCTGGGTGATAGTGCCACCGGACTCTTCTTTCCATTCCCAGATTTTATCGATAAAGGCGTCGCGGCCTAATTGGTGCCGGGTCGGGCCGCCTTCGGCCGCCAGTTTGCGCTCGACCACCATCTGCGTAGCGATACCGGCGTGGTCACTGCCAACCTGCCATAAGGTGTTGTTGCCATCCATCCGCTTATAACGGGTCAGGGTGTCCATGATGGTGTGCTGGAATGCATGCCCCATGTGCAGGGAGCCGGTTACGTTCGGCGGTGGGATCATAATGCTGTAGGACTGGCCTTGCCCACTGGGTTTAAAGTAACCCGCCTGTTCCCAGGTGTCATACATGGACTGCTCAATGGCGTGCGGAGAGTACGTCTTATCCATAATATCCTTCAATTAATCGTTGGCGGTCAGGGTGGCCTGCTCGGTATGCAGAGCGATGCCAAACTGACGATATTGCTTATAGCGTTCGCGGGCGAGGGCACGCGCCGAATCGTCCTGAGGAACAAAATCTATGACCTGCTGGGCGCGTTGCGCGACAGAGGGTACTTGCTGGCTGAGGTTAATCAGCAATGGCCAGGGTTTGCCCTGACTAGCAGCCGGCCAGCTGACCTCGACCGGACAGCCTGAGGGCGGGCCTTCACCGGTTAAATTATGAGGAACAAAGGCCTGCGCCGGTAGTTGCCAGAGCAACTCGTCGATAGCCTCGGCCTGGTTTTTGTCGCTTGCCATTATTAGCACCCGACGGCCCTGCCGGAACGCGTCGCTAACCTGCTGACAGACGAAAGGTAACAGGTTGTCGTCGCCGATGCTGTCAAGCAGGTAAAAGCGCGCGTGAGCCATGTTATTCGCCAGCCTCGGCACCAGCACGGCTGAGCAGGAACTGAGTTAACAGAGGAACCGGGCGACCGGTTGAGCCTTTGTTTTTGCCGCCTTGCCAGGCGGTACCGGCGATATCCATATGCGCCCACTGGTATTTCTTGGTAAAGCGCGAGAGGAAACAGGCGGCGGTAATGGTACCCGCCGGACGGCCGCCTAAGTTGGT
Source organism: Aliidiomarina soli (assembly GCF_003986975.1). Classification (GTDB taxonomy): domain Bacteria; phylum Pseudomonadota; class Gammaproteobacteria; order Enterobacterales; family Alteromonadaceae; genus Aliidiomarina; species Aliidiomarina soli. Next base: position 245,898 of record NZ_PIPO01000006.1, read on the forward strand.
CATGTCGGCAAACGGACTGTCGAGCATGTCCTGATACTCATCCCACAAGGGTAAGCGCCAGGCGCGGTCACTGCTTTGTTCACCGGCATTGATCAGTTCATGAGCGAGCGGGTTATGGCTACTGAGGACTGCACTGGCGTGGGCACCGAGAGCTATAACACAGGCTCCGGTCAGGGTTGCCAGGTCGACGACGGACTCTGGATTAAAGCGCTCAACATAGGTCAGTGCATCGCACAGTACCAGGCGCCCTTCGGCGTCGGTGTTGAGAACTTCTACGGTCTGCCCTGACATGGTGGTGAGCACGTCGCCGGGGCGATAGGCTTTGCCGTCAGGCATGTTTTCACAGCCGGCAAGAACACCGATGACATTAATAGGCAACTGCAGTTCAGCCAGTGCCTGCATGGTGCCAAGGACACCGGCGGCACCACCCATGTCGTATTTCATTTCATCCATCGCTTCAGACGGTTTGATTGAGATACCACCGGAATCAAAGGTCAGCCCTTTTCCGACTAATACGATAGGGGCTTTGTCATCGCTAGCGCCCTGGTAATGCATCAGGGTCATCACGGGTGGATTGGCAGAGCCTTCCGACACGGCGAGATAGGCGTTCATGCCAAGTTCAGCCATTTGTTCGCGTTCAACCCGCTCAACACGCAGATTGTCGTAATTTTCCGCTACGTTCTCTGCCTGTTCTGCAAGCCAGACCGGATTGCAGATATTCGGTGGCATATTACCGGCGTCGCGGCACAGGTGAACCCCTTTGGATACGGCCAGGCCATGATTGATAGCCCGTTCGCCAAGGTTGAGCTCGCGGCGGGTTGGGACGTTGAAGACCAGCTTGCGCAACGGACGACGAGGCTCTTCTTTTTTGGTCTTAAGCTGGTTAAAGGTGTACAGGCTGCTGTGGGCGGCTTCAACCGCCTGACGTACTTTCCAGTAGGTATCACGGCCTTTGACATGCAGCTCGCTGAGGAAGCAGATGGCTTCCATCGAGCCGGTTTCATTGAGGTTGGCGATGGTTTTGCTGATGATTTGCTTATACTGACGCTCATCGAGCTCGCGTTCTTTGCCACAACCAACCAGAAGTACGCGCTCACTAAGGATATTAGGCACATTGTGCAACAGCAGCATTTGTCCGGCTTTGCCTTCAAGATCGCCACGGCGTAACAGGTTGCTGATATAGCCGTCGCTGACGGTGTCCAGTTGCTCGGCAGCGGGAGATAAACGGCGCGGCTCAAAAACGCCGACTACAATACAGGCTGAACGCTGTTTTTCGGGACTGCCGCTTTTTACATTAAATTCCATGGTGACTCCCATTTCTGGTGAATTCCAAACAAGCATGGCATTATACGTCGAATCCATGGGTCGAACTCATGACGCGAGCCTATGCTGAATATTGGCTTGCAGGGCTATTCTTATGAAAACGACAAGTTTACCTAAATACTCGCTTATTTCCAGTGAAAAGCAAGGTTAAGAGAACTATTACGTGCGCATTTTTCGTTACTTAACTCGCGAAACATTCAAAGCCCAGCTCGCTGTTTTTACCGTGCTGATGGTTATTTTTCTAAGCCAGCAGTTTGTTTCTGTGCTGGCTGATGCTTCAGAAGGCAGTATACCAGCCGGACTCATTCTCCAGGTGCTGGGATTGCAGTTGCCTGCGTTAGCGGCGCTGATCCTGCCAATTAGCCTGTTTTTGGGCATTTTGATGGCTCATGGGCGTATCTATGCCGACAATGAAATGGCGGTGTTACATGCCTGCGGCGTCAGCGAATGGTACGTCACCCGGGTCACCCTGGTGCTCTCGTCTGCGTTGGCATGTATGACCGCGGTGCTTACCTTATGGCTCGGGCCATGGGCGCTGAGTCAGGAGTATGAGATTGCAGAACGGGCGCGGATGGAAGCCGGACTGAGCGCGGTTCAGACCGGACGCTTTCAGCAGGCGGCGAGTCAGAACGCGGTCATTTTTGTTGAACGTCAGGAATCGGATGGCACTCTGAGCGGGGTTTTCGTCGCCCAGTTGCCGGAACGTGCAGAGCTGCGCGGTGAACGGGCGAGTGTGGTCATGGCTGAAACGGGCACGGTCAATTCGGACGGTGCCGGGGCCCAGACTCTGGTACTGGAAAACGGACGGCGTTATTCACAACATGTGATCGATCTCGATCATCAGGTGATGCAGTTTGACCGCTATCAAATGCAAATCCGCGAGCAGGAAGTGGATCAGGAGCGGCGACGTTTAGAAGCGATTCCTACTTTTGAGCTGGCCGGTCGCGACGATTACCAGGCACAAGCCGAGTTGCAGTGGCGCATTGCCATTCCACTGGCGATGCCCCTGCTTACTCTGATTGCGGTGCCACTATCGCGGGTTAATCCGCGGCAGGGGAAATTCGCCCGCATGGGGCCTGCATTGTTAATTTACCTGGGGTATTTCCTGGTACTCATGGCTGCTAAACGGGCACTGGGTGATGGTGCGTTTTCACCCGTGATTGGCTTGTGGTGGATCCATGTGGCGCTGGCCGTGTTTGGATTCTTACTGGTATTTAAAGGGCGTTCCGCGGGGCAGAAAGTGGTGGCCAGAATCAGGGGGCGTAGCTGATGTTCAGTATTCTAGACCGTTACATCGGTAAAACCGTGTTAACCACCACAGCCCTTAGCCTGGCGGTACTGGCTGGGCTAAGCGGTTTGATCCGCTTTGTTGAGCAGGTGCGTAGTATTGGCCGCGGCAGTTACGACATGATGGACGTGCTGGCGTTTGTATTCCTTAGCGTACCGCGTGATGTGGAGCAATTTTTCCCCATGGCAACACTGCTGGGGGGCTTAATTGGGATGGGCATGCTGGCCAGTAACAGTGAGCTGGTGGTTATGATGGCGGCTGGCCGATCGCGGCTTGATATTGTTGGCTCAGTGATGAAGTCGGCGATTATTATGATGCTGGCGATTACCGCAATTGGCGAGTGGGTGGCGCCGCAGATGGAAAGTAAGGCGCGTCAGTTGCGTGCCCAGGCGATATCGGGCGGTAGCCTGATCAGCGGCCCGCAAGGGCAGTGGGCACGGGACGGCAGCCAGTTTATCAATATTGGTGAAGTGCAGGACACGGGATTGCTGCTGGACGTGACGATTTACCAGTTTTCAGAACAACGCAAACTGGAACGGGTCATTCGTGGTGAAAGTGCTCAGTATGCTGATGACGGCTGGCGGGTACGCAATGTGCGCTATACCGAAATGCAGGAAGATGCGATTGACAATTACCGGCTGGCGAGTTGGGTCTGGCGCTCAGGCCTGACCCCGGACAAGCTTGGGGTGTTAACGGTTAACCCAGAAGCCTTGCCTATCCGGGGATTGCGTGGGTATGTCAATTATCTGCACAGCAATAACCAGGATGCCAGTCGCTATGAGTTGGCGTTATGGCGCAAAACGCTGGCGCCTCTGACTGTCGCGGTGATGTTATTGGTGGCCTTGTCTTTTATTTTCGGCCCACTGCGCTCGGTAACCATGGGCGCAAGGATTCTGTTAGGGGTCATTACTGGTTTCGTCTTTCATATGTCGAACGAAGTGTTTGGGCCGGTTTCCCAGGTCTATAATCTGCCGCCAGCGTTAGGGGCGGTGTTACCGAGCCTTTTATTCGCCAGTGCGGCAATCTATATATTGCACCGACAACGGGTTTAGCCGACAAAAAAACGCCTGACTAGCAGGCGTTTTTTGTCTATATGTTAGTTATATATGTTACTTAGGTTGTTGGTTATTTAAGGCGCCGCCAGTTGCGTAATTTATTGGCTTCGGCGCTTAATTCGATGACCTCACAGCCTGCGACCCGGTCATGCCAGCCCAGCTTCTCCCGCGAAAATAACACGCCGATATTGCTTAAACCGAACGCTGCTAATAGCAGCCGAATGGTTGCTTGCTTCCAGCTAATGCCGGAACCATCGGTATTCTGTACCTTCATTCGCCAGGCGCGCATGCCAATGGTTTGACCGCCGCGAACCCAGAACCCGGCAAAAAACCAAAACACCACAGCTATCAGATAAGCCTGAAACAGCAGATTGCCTTCCAGAACGCTGGCATGGTCGGTGTCGGCCGGAAGTGTTACCAGGTTGCTGGCAACCAATATAGCAACAAAAGCCAGCGCGAGCCCGGAAGCAAGCATCAGGATAGCGGTAATCGCCAGAAGATCGTATACCCATGCGCCAACGCGACGGAAAAATCCGGCGCGGGGAAAGACGGTGTGGTCGGGGTTTGCGGACATAACCGAGTCTCATGTTTAAAACTTGAACGGGGACGCATGATAACATGAAATTTCTGTGAAATTCCCCTTGATTCAACTCAGTGCGCGGGTATAATGCCTCTCGCTTTGACGGCACTTTTAGCGCAGTCGGGCAGCCCTCCTAAGCCTGGGTGGCGAAATTGGTAGACGCAGCGGATTCAAAATCCGCCGGGGTTAAACCCGTGTCGGTTCGAGTCCGACCCTAGGCACCATATCGTTTGATTCCTCTGTTATATATAACGTGTTACATAGTAAGGTTTTTGGCCTCATCTCATTGCGTTTCTTTCCTTACAAGACCGCGGTTAAGTGCGCCAGGACTTGATTTGTCTGTTCGAGTTAAAGCGTTGATCACTAATTGCTTGATGAAAATCGAGAACATTGATACGGTCTACTCAGGGATGTAAAAAGAACGTAAAGGGATTTACCGTGTCAATTCACAGCACTACTTCCATTGACTCACACCCCCTCTGTACTCGTCGTTCAAATATCCTGCAAGAAAGCAAATGTCATTGTATGCGCGGTCATGACTTCGCATAGGATGAATCAATAACTAATGGAGATAGAGTATGAAGAAGTTGCTCTTCGGCGCGCCTATTATTTTGGCTTTAACTGGTTGCGTGAGTGATACAGATTTTGTGAAAAACGGAACCATGGATTTCAATGGGACTATTACCGTTGGCGAAGCTCTGGATAGCTGGAAAAGCTGTGAAAGAAGAGAGTGGGAAGAATTTGAGACCGATAATGGTGTGCAAGTTGTTCAGTTTTCCTGTCAACATAAGATCGATCAGTTTATTTCCCGCACAAAGAGCTTATTGCCAGAAAATGAGTTAGAAGACGCTGACCACCTGGATATTGATTCAAATTTACAAATTTTCCAGTTTACGATAAATCGAGATCAGACGTTTCAAATTGATAATGTTCAAATAAGAACAACATGGGCGGATGGTACTTCATTCGAAGACTCGCAGGAACCGGTTGAGCAATTACAAACCGCCTATGCTAATCAACTTAACTTTGATCCGAATGAGCTGGACAGTGCAGCTGCGGCGCAGACGGCTTATGTTTTTATGGTTATTAAATCAAGAGCTAATTAAATTTTATCAGGTACATCACACACAATAAGGAAACTATATGAACTGGTATTTAAAAGTGCTACAACAGTATGCAGTATTTCAGGGGCGGGCACGCCGCAAAGAATACTGGATGTTTGTACTTTTCAACTTAATTGTAAGCATTATTCTTGGCTTTATTGATGCTGGCATAGGTACTTTCAATGCGGAAACTGGGCTAGGGTTACTCAGCGGTGTGTATGCACTCGCAATATTTATTCCAAGTCTGGCTGTTCTGGTGCGGAGACTGCATGACACAGGACGGTCAGGTTGGTGGATTTTAATCGCATTCATTCCGTTAATCGGTGCGATCGTACTGCTTATATTTTTAGTTCAGGACAGCAAACCCGAAGACAATAAATATGGTAGCAATCCAAAAGCAATAGCTGCCTAAGGTTAGTATCAAAAGATAATCAGGTCTTCTAAAAGCGCGACTTGTAAAAGTCGCGCTTTTTTTCTTTAGTCACTAGCCTCCCACGTTTTCGTCGCTCTTCACTCTTCACTCTTCACGCACCGAATCCCCAGGCGCTGATCTAGGGTTGCTGGTGTCACTCATGTTAACCTCGCCTAATCTCACTTTGGGCTTCCAGTTAAGCCCAGCGTAATCCGGCCTGGCTTTGCCGTGCTTATAGCTCGCGAATACCGGTCAGAAGGCGCATAGTGAGCAGCTGGTGCGGATGCATCATCCAGGTAGATTTGTTAGGTGGCAGAAGGGACGTGTTTATGCGCAATTTAGTTTCTGAGCGGGTGACTCAGGTTCATCACTGGAGCGACACATTATTTAGTTTTAAGACGACCCGGCGGCCAACCTTTACCTTTGAGAACGGGCAGTTTGTGTTGATTGGTTTACGCGTTGAGGGTAAGCCACTGCTGCGGGCATACAGCATCGCAAGTGCAAACTATGAAAGTGAACTGGAATTTTTGAGTGTGAAAGTACCGGGTGGAGCGCTGACATCCAGACTGCAACACTTGCAGGTTGATGATGAGATCCTTCTGTCGACTCGTCCCACGGGGAGCCTGGTTCCTGGCCATTTGGTTCCCGGCAAGCACTTGTATTTGCTTGCGACGGGGACCGGGTTAGCGCCTTTCATGAGTATTATTAAAGATCCCGATATTTATGAGCGGTTTGACAAGGTTATTCTTGTTCACGGCGCACGTTTCATAACCGAGTTAGCCTACCAGCAAACAATTTGCGATGAACTGCCTGGCAATGAGTTCTTTGGTGACTGGGTCCGCGACAAGCTGCTCTATTACCCAACGGTTACGCGTGAGCCCTTTCGTACTGAGGTGCACCAACGCCGCATTACTCACTTAATTGAAACCAATACCCTGACAGAGCAACTTAATATGCCGGCATTAAACCCTGAGCATGACCGACTAATGCTATGTGGCAACGACCATATGCTTGAAGATTGCATGAGGTTATTGACCGAACGGGGGTTTCAGAAGGCCACGTCGCGGCGGCAGGGGGATTTTGTTGTAGAGCAGGCTTTTCTGGAAAAATAAGTAAAAACGCGCGGCCTGTTTACGTTAGCAAATAGTACACGTTTGGCTGGCGAGCTTTACGTGCTTTCACTGTGCTGATATTCGGCTTGAAACGCTTGCTAAAAGTTTCAGGAATGACACATCTTGGATACACATTTAGCGAGTTTGGAGTGAGTTTAATTGTAGTGTACTTACAGTAACCTTTGCTTGTTTAGCTATCTCACCTGAGATATTGAGAACGAATGATGCTCTTTTATACTTTCTGCTTTGAATTTGACCAATGGATATGGGTATATGTTTGGTAGCAAAAGGCGTTCTCAACTGGCAGGTTTGAGTCAGCGAGTCGAACAGCTTGAACAGCAAATGGCGGCAGTTGACGAGAATGTGACGCGTATTGATTTCACTCCTGAAGGGTATGTTATTACTGCGAACGAGGTATTTCTTCGCGGTATGCAATACCAGTTGAGTGACGTGCAGGCCAAGCATCATCGTATGTTTTGTAGCAAAGAAGAACGCGAGTCACCGAACTATCGCCGATTCTGGTCTCAACTTGCCGCAGGTGAGGTTCAGCATGGACGTTTCCTGCGCTTAAAGGGCGATGGCTCAGTTTGTTGGTTGGATGCGACCTATTTTCCAGTTCGCGACGCAAGTGGTCGGGTGACATCGATAATGAAGATCGCCAATGAGGTTACTAAGGACGTACACGCGCTGGAGCAGGAGCGGGCAATTAGTGACGCCATCAATCGTTCCATGGCGGTTATTGAATTTAGTCCGGATGGCGACATACGCTCGGCGAACGATAATTTCCTTAATGCGGTGGGATACAGTAAGTCAGAGGTTGTGGGTAAGCATCATCGAATTTTCTGTGATGATGAATTCTACAACAACCACCCGAAATTTTGGCAAGCGCTGGCGCAAGGCGAATACAAAACGGGTCAGTTTAAACGCTTTCGCCGGGATGGCGAGATTATCTGGCTGGAAGCAAGCTACAACCCGATTCTGGACGCCCAGGGTAAGGTAATTAAAGTTATCAAATTCGCAACTGACATTACCCAGCGAATAATTGCTGCCGAGCGGACCCGGGAAGTGGCAGAAATGGCCCTGGTGAGTTCAAGGCAAACCGCTGCGCTTATTGTTAAAGTGAAAAGCGCTATTGAGTCTTCCGTGGCTACCGGCACCTTGGTTAATCAGTCGAGTGATCAAATCGGTACGGTCGTTGAGCGCTTGCAGGGGCAGACTAAGAACATCGAAGAAACCGTGCGAACGATTAATGGTCTTGCTGAGCAAACCAATTTGCTGGCGTTAAATGCGGCTATTGAAGCGGCGCGAGCGGGCGAGCAGGGACGTGGTTTTGCAGTCGTCGCGGACGAGGTGCGAAACCTTGCCCGGCGAACCACTCTGGCGACCGATGATATTGGCAGGGTGATGCAATTAAGTCGTGATATCGCAAATGAAATATCGTCGAGCACCGAGTCCATTGCGGAGCTGGCGCAGGAGAGTCATAGCAGTATTTCATTAGTTGAGAGTGTGATGACAGAAATAGAGGCGGGCGCAGAACATATCACTCAGGCAATCCAGCAGTTGAATTAGACGCTGGAGTGCGGTGCGTAAATTCTGGCTCTGGGTCGCTTACCTATTCTTTAAATCCCACCCGAAAGCCACCCCAGTGCTTACCATGGACATAAATCGGTACCGAGAGGTCGTGCAGGATCTCGCCGGTGTCTCTTTTATAAGTTTGCAGTAACAATGGGTGCTGGTGGTCGCCACAGCGACTACCGGTACGGTCATCGAAAATGCGTTTACTGCGGTTGTTGAGGAGGTCGGTCTGGTAGTTACCGGTCAGCGGCTTACTGAACTTTTTGTTGTGAGTCGGAAAGTAGCCCTTACGGTCCACAGCACCTGCATAGAGAACGTTGCCCAGGGTTTCTAATATTGGCTCCTGAATGGCTGGTAAATGGCGGTCCGTGTAGCTGTCGTACGGGGTCTGATATTTTTGCGGATTGGTATTGGCAATCGGCTTGTAGTCGTAACTAAACACATCAGACTCGTTCAGTTCACCATTGGCAATGGCCTTTTCAAAGCAACTCCCGACCGCGGCGGCCGCCTCTTTGGCAGCGACGAAAATGGGGGAGTAAAAGCTCTCGTGACTTGAATCACTAAGGTTGCTGTAAATGCTTTCAGTCTGTTCTGAAAGGGCCACCGCCTGCTGAGCAATCTGTGAACTCTTTTGCTCGACGTCGCGCAATGCGCCGGTTAACTCCTCGACGGACTGATTGACCCTTTCGCTGGTGTTCTGCAGGGTATCGCTGAGGGTTTCGAGGTGACCGACCGACTCGGTTGCGGTGTTAACCTGACCGGTGATGTCGTTGAAGTCGGCGGCGGTGGTGTTGAGATCCTGCTGCACTGCCGTACTCTGCTGTTGCAGTTGCTGCATGGCTTCAGCACTGTCGGCGCTTTGCTGGCGAATAGTGGAAAGCATGTCGGTGATTTCATGCGTGGCCGCTGCGGTCTTGGCGGCAAGACTGCGCACTTCATCAGCTACAACAGCAAACCCGCGGCCTTGCTCGCCGGCCCGGGCTGCTTCGATAGCGGCATTTAGCGCCAGTAGATTGGTTTGTTCAGCAACTTGTTCAATGACCTGGGTAATACGCTGAATGTTATCGGCGCTATGGTGCAGCTGCTGGAGCTGGTTACTGGTGTCGGTGACTGAGGTGGCCAACAGGTTGAGGTTATCGACGACCCCTTTAATACGCTGATCGGCGGCGGCTGTGGCGGTTGAGGTTTGTTGCAAATTGCCGGCAATTTGCTGCAGGTTGTCATTCAGGTGTCGGCTGGTATCAGACAGGTTCTGACTGGCGGAGCCGAGCTCGCGACTGGCATCGCTGCTGTGGTGAATTTGCTGGCTGAGGCCGTCAATAAAAAAAGATACCTCGGCAGAGCCAATTGCAAGCCGCGAGGTGGCATCGGTAATGGCAGCGACATCCAGTTCATCGCCAGCGTCGGTCTGTGTCTGGTCGACTTGAGCGCGCTGTTGTCGGCTTAACAGGATGATCAGGCCGCAGGCAGCGACAAGCATCGGCGACAGGCTTAACCAGGCTGGCATGTTAAAGCTGAGTGACAGCGTATGCAGAACCACAATACCGAGCAGGACAATAGCAGAAATCCATATATGAGCCATTGAGAGCACCTATTAGTTATAATTATTAAGTGCTTATATTGTTAACATAATTTACGCTCAAAGTAGTGCTTTTACGACCAAGGTCGAGTGATTTCAGCTATTTTTTAAAGAGGATCGCCTGATCACGGCCTGCATTTTTCGCCTCATAAAGTGCGTTGTCAGCGTGTTTTAACCACTCCTGATGCGACGTCTGGTCGCTATCGAAGTCGGCTACGCCAAGACTGACAGTGACCTGAAAGTTACCCTGGGTATGTTGCATGGGGTATTCGCGCACTTTTTGCCGTAACCGTTCGGCTAACTGCATGGCCGCTTCAGCCTGTGTGTTGGGCAAAAGAATGGCGAACTCTTCACCTCCAAAACGGCCTGCAATGTCGGTCTCACGCAGATTAGCCCGGATCAGGTTGGCCATTTGGCGGAGCACTTCGTCGCCGACGTCGTGGCCATAGTTGTCGTTGACTGCTTTAAAATGGTCAATATCAAAGAGCAATAATGAGGCGTCGCCGGAATAGCGTTTGAGGCGCTGGAATTCCTGAATTAAACATTCTTCCCAGTGCCCGCGGTTAAATAATCCGGTTAGTTTATCGGTCTGACTTAAGTGTTCCAGGGCCTGATTGGCACTGCGCAGCGCCAGTTTACTCATCGCCGTGTCGGTAACGTCGTAGATCAGCATGCACACCTGAGCGACCTCGCCATCTGGTCCGAGTAACGGGTTGATAGTCAGGTTTTGATACATCAGCGTGGTATTGCCGGTGAGCGGACGCACACTGCTGAAATCAAACAGGTGAGGGCGCTGTTCCCAGGTTGAATAGGCGCGGCTTTTAAGGCCGAAGACAAAATCAATTTTACGCTGCAACCAGCGCTCGGGGAGCTCGGGAAATAATTCGAACAGGTTGCTGCCGCGAGCCTTGGAGACACGGATACCGCTATGGTTCTCCATGAAACTATTCCACACCTGGACCTGGTTGTTCCGATCTAATACCACTAAGCCTGCTTCGATGGTTTGCAGCATCTGTAACAGGCTGTGCATGTTTTGCGTTTGTTCGTTCATTGGTGGCACCCGGCTCTGTCTTCCAGTTCGGCAATTGATTGTTCGGTAAACACAATCAGCAAATCGCAGTCTATTGACTGGTCGGGAATCGCATAATTTACTTCGATGGCAAGGACCTGTTGTGCTTTGTTGGCATTATTGAGTAATTCGCTGGCATTTTGCTGCCGGCCCAGCATGACGGGTGCGCTATAACTTAATTGTAAATCCAGCTGGGTGCCTATGCTTTGCAGACAGGCACCAGTGATTACCGAGGATAAGTCGACCAGTACTTCAAGGTCACTGACTTTGCGCAGCCGCTGGTCGTAGTCAAAGAGTTTGAATAAACGACCAAAGCTTTGCTCGTCAATCAGCAAAATGGCTTCGCCAGTGATGTTGTTACCGATAAAACCTTCGGTGACACCACTCAGGGTGGTGTAGTTGGCTGCTGCGATATGACGATGAAGTTCGTCATAGCGGCAGGACATTACTTTGGGTACGGGTAATTTAACAAAGGTATTGAGCAATTTACTTAGGCTGGCACCTGCTTCGCCCATTGCGATATTTACGACTTCCTGCATCAGGTCCTGTAAGGCGACTGCCAGGGTCGGGGTGTCGGCGACACTGTCGACGATACGCTCTGACGGTGGTTGAGGTTTCTCAACGATGCCGTAACGCTGCAGGATATCGGCAATCTTTGTACTGTTGGCTGGCTTTTTAATGAAATCAAGGGCACCTAATGCCATGACTTGATCATAGGCGGCCTGCTGGACATCGCCAGAGACTACAATCGCCATCGTCGGCAAATCGCGCTGACGAATGGTCTGCAGGACTTCGTAGCCGTCCATCACCGGCATATTTAGATCGAGAAAGAGTAAATCAGCGCGACCCGCTTCGATCGCGCTGATGGCTTCTCGTCCATCACAGGCAAAGCTGACGTCGATATCCCAGTCACCTGGTAACGATCGAGCCATCACTTTACGAGCCATGGCGGAGTCGTCGCAGATTAGAACAGGTAACGGCATAGGTCCACTCGCTTTTGAATACATCAGGAATCGGGCTTATGGGTCTATTTTGCCCGACTCAGGGTGATGTCGCAATGGCACCTATGCCTGAGCGGTGTTGACTAACTGGACCAGTCGGGAGCGAAATCCGGATCGATCAGTCGCATGCCTTTATCCAGACTGTCTATCTGGTGCATTTGCTGCGGTGACAGGTGAAGGTGCTGAGCATCAAAATTGCTACGCAGATGCTCGAGCTTAGTGGATGACGGGATGGCTGTGCGTTTGTGCTGCAGCAACCAGGCAATACTAATCGCTGCAGGGTTAGTGTCGTGATCTTCAGCGATTTGTTGCAGCGTCGGCTCTTTCATCACTTCGCCTTTGGCCAGTGGCATGTAAGCGGTCACCCGGATGTCATGCTGGTCACACAGGTTGGCAATTGGCAGATTGGCTAGGAAAGGGTGCATTTCTATCTGGTTGGTCAGAATATTGTCCGCACCGACGTGAGAAATTGCTTCTTTTAACAGCTGACGGTTAAAGTTTGAGACCCCAAAATGTTTTATCAGCCCTTCCTGCTTTGCTTTTTGTAGTGCATCCAGTGACTCCTTCAACGGGACTTCCCCGGAGGTATCCGGCCAGTGGATCAGGGCCAGATCAAGGTAGTCGCGTTTGAGGTCATCGCAGCTTTTACGCAGGCTGTCGAGCAGAGCGTAATGCTCGAGATTTTCATGCCAGACCTTGCTGGTTACCCAAACTTGCTCTTGCCGCAATGAACTTTGCTGCAGGCCTTTGCCTATATCTTTTTCATTTCCATACATGCGTGCGGTGTCGATGTGCCGATAGCCAATCTCAAGCGCATCAGTGACCACCTGGGTCATTTGTTTGCCCTGAATACGAAAGGTACCGAGTCCGATAGGTTCAAACATACTGCCTCCATCTTTGTTACGGATACCCCTAACTATAGAAAGGCTGACGCGGCTTGCCAGCCACAGTGGTGTAAAACAGGGATAAAAAAAGCCCTGCCAGTGGCAGGGCTTTAACGAGTAACGCGGACGCGGCGTGTTTTAACTTTGTTGCTCGCGGACCCAGTTTTGCACCTGACGTTCCAATAACGGCAATGGCAGTGCACCACCGCCTAATACGGTGTCGTGGAAGCCGCGAATATCGAAATCGTCGCCCAGCTCCTGCTCTGCCCAGGCACGTAGCTGCTGAATTTTCATCATGCCGATTTTATAGGAGGTTGCCTGACCTGGCATAACCAGGTAGCGCTGAACTTCAGAGCGTACAGCGGCTTCTGGAACCGGTGTATGCGACGAGAAGTACTCGACTGCATCCTCTTCGGTCCAGCCTTTGGCATGCATACCGGTATCGACGACCAGGCGCACTGCGCGCCAGATTTCAGTGACCAGCCGACCAAAGTCAGAGTACGGGTCTTCGTAGCCGCCCATTTCTTTAGCTAACGGCTCTGAATACAAAGCCCAGCCTTCGCTGTAAACAGTAAAGCGTGCCTGCGTACGGAACTGAGGAACATCCTCAAGCTCTTGCGCAATAGAGATTTGCATGTGGTGACCAGGGTTACCTTCATGGTAAGCAATGGCTTCCATTTCGTTTTTAGGCATCGCATTCATGTCACTCAAATGCGCGTAGTAGACCCCTGAACGCGACCCATCCGGTGATCCCGGGTAGTAATGCTGCGGCGCGCCGTCCTGTTCACGATAAGGCTCAACACGACGGACAACGAGGTCTGCTTTGGGTAAACGACCGAAGAATTCAGGTAGTTTATCGGCAATGTTGTCAAGAAAGTCACGGGATTGCTGCAAATAGGCTTCGCGACCTTCGTCGGTGTCCGGGAAAAAGAATCGTTCGTCAGTGCGAATAAATTCAAAGAACGCCTGTAAGTCACCGTCGAACCCGACCTGTTCGCGAATGGCATTCATTTCCCCGGTGATGCGGTCGACTTCGTCAAGCCCGATCTGGTGGATTTCATCGGCAGTCAGTTCGGTGGTGGTAGAGACCCGCAACATGTAGTTGTAGTAGTCTTCACCATCCGCGTGACGGCTAACACCAACGGTGTTGACTTCGGTGTTTTCTCGATCACTTTCAAGCCAGTCAATCAGTGACTGATAGGCCGGCGCAAAGTCTTCGGTCAACGCTGCACGGGTTTCGCTAAGCAACTGGTCAGCCTGCTCGGCGCTAATTTCTTCTTGTTCTCGCAGCTCGTCAACTTTGCGTTTGGCGTCAGCGTAGATAGGTGCTTCGTTGTCGCTGTCGCTGAACGGGGCCCCGTCAATGAGCGCTTTGCTTTGACGAATCACGTGATCGTAGGCAAAGCGTGGTGGCCGGCGGTCGTCTTCAGCGGCTGCCTGGGCCTGGCTTAGCAGTTCTTCAATTGCGCCGCCGATGCCCCGGATACGGCTGTTGTATGCTTCCATGTCACCCTGGTTATCTACCCCGTGGTAGGCCAGTAACACTTGCGGTAAGAACGAGTGGGCGCCGCGCATTTGATCAAAGGAATAGCCGTGTTCAAGAAACGGCATGCCATCGCGGGCTAACTCGTACTGAAACATCCACAGGTCGTAGGAAATTTTGCCATCGTCGTCGAGCAGGTCATAGTCAAAATTGGCTTGTAGTTCCTCGGCGGTACTTTCTAACCAGGCAAATTGCTCGCGCTCCGCTTCTCGGCTGACATCGTCAATTTCATCATAGCGGTCCTTACGCCCTAGCATGGTTAACCGCAGCGGACTTTGTTGCAGTTGCTCTTCGAATTTTTCATCGAACCAGCTATTGAGGCGTGCTGTTTCTGCGTCGCTGGCGCTCTGGTCGCTTTGTGCCTCGCTGCTTGCTTCACTTCCTGTTTCGCTTCCTGCTTCGGCATGGTCCTGAGCGTTTTGTTGGCCGGCTGGGGCTGAACTGGTATCGGGCGCGTCCTGACAACCGGCGAGTAACGCCAGCAAGGTCGCGGCAAGGATGGACTTATGCATATGGACTCCTGTTATTGTTTTCTTTATTTGCTGCTCCAGCCCTTGGGATGGGGCAAAAAAGTCGTGCAAGCAACAACATAGCATGATAGTGGTGCGACTGTTATACTCAGTTTAAAAGTAGTAATGAAAGGTCCAGGCCGCCAGGCGCTGGCCGGGACAGGGTGACACCCAAATTTGAAATTAAACCATTTATTAAGCAGGAAACAATCATCGCAATGACAGATGAGCAGGGCGCAAATCAGCCCGAATACGAAGTGACAATACCCACTCGTGACGAATTACTTGCCGCCGTTGAGGCTCAGGCAAAACCACTCGCCTACGACGACATTCTCCGCCAGTTTAAGCTTGACGATGAACGCCAGCATATAGGCGTTAAAAGACGTTTACGCGCGATGGAGCGGGACGGTCAGCTGGTATACACCAAAGCAAATGCCTACGGCTTGCCCGAGCGCATGGACCTGAAAAAAGGTCGCGTGATCGGCCACCGTGACGGCTTTGGCTTTGTCCAGTTATTGGAAGGCGGGGCGGACTTATTCTTACCGTATCATCAGATGCAGCTGGTTCTGCATGGCGATATTGTACTGGTTAAAGAAAGCGGTACTGACCAACGCGGCCGCACTGAAGCACGTGTGGTACGTGTAGTCGAAGCTGGGGCCCAGGAAATTGTCGGGCGCTTCTTTGTCGAGAAAGGCGTTTCGGTGGTAGTGCCGGACGATAGCCGCATTAGCCAGGACCTGATCGTCCCGGCGGAAAATGTAAATGGCGCCCGCCACGGCCAGATGGTGGTAGCAAAAGTAGTGTCACGGCCGAGCCGACGCAGTAGCCCAGTGGCTACCGTGACTGAGATCCTT
Organism: Aliidiomarina soli; assembly: GCF_003986975.1. GTDB lineage: Bacteria > Pseudomonadota > Gammaproteobacteria > Enterobacterales > Alteromonadaceae > Aliidiomarina > Aliidiomarina soli. The sequence goes on from NZ_PIPO01000006.1 coordinate 261,785, forward strand.
GGCGAGCACATGGCGCCGGGCATGGAAATTCAGGTTGCGATTCGTGAGCACGGCATTCCCTATGAGTGGAATAGCGAAGTGCTGGCGCAGGTGGAGGGCATCGCTGAGGAAGTCAGTGACGCCGACAAAGCGGGTCGGGTCGACTTAACGGACATGCCGTTGGTGACCATCGATGGTGAGGACGCGCGCGACTTTGATGATGCCGTCTACTGTGAGCCTGACGGAAAAGGGTTTCGTCTGTGGGTGGCGATAGCCGACGTTAGCCATTATGTGACGCCGAAATCCGCCTTAGATGATGAAGCACATACCCGTGGTACCTCGGTCTACTTCCCTGATAATGTGGTGCCCATGTTGCCGGAGAAGTTGTCCAACGGTCTGTGTTCGCTGAACCCGAATCTGGACCGCCTGTGTATGGTCGCGGAAATGAGTATTGATGGCCGCGGTCGTCTGCAGAAATACGATTTCTACCCGGCGGTGATGAACTCGAAGGCCCGGCTGACCTATACCAAGGTATTTAAGATCCTTGAAGGTGACCCTAAGTTACAGCAGCAATATGAACAACAGGTGCCGCATTTAAAGAACTTAAAATCGCTTTATGACATTTTGAAAGCGGCACGGGCACAGCGCGGCGCGATTGAATTTGAAACCCTGGAAACGCGTTTTATCTTCAATGCCCAGCGCAAAATTGACGAGATTGTGCCGGTACACCGCAATGTGGCGCATAAGATCATTGAAGAATGCATGATCATGGCCAATGTGGCCGCTGCACGCTTTGTTGAAAAACATCAGGGTTTAACCCTGTATCGGGTGCATGAAACGCCCGATGACGACCGTCTTGAAGGTTTCCGCTCGTTCCTGGGTGAGCTGGGTCTGCAACTGGGGGGCGGTGATGAACCGCAACCAAAAGACTTTACTAACCTGCTGCAGCAAGTTGCTGAACGGCCTGACCATGAACTGATCCAGACCTTGTTGTTGCGCTCGCTGAAGCAAGCTGTGTATACGCCGGACAATGAAGGGCATTTCGGGCTGGCGCTGGATGAATACGCGCATTTCACCTCACCGATCCGACGTTATCCGGATCTGCTGTTGCACCGCGAGATTAAGTACATTTTGCGCTCATTGAAGCGTGACCTGAGCGGCCTTGACGGTGGCTTTCATTACGGTGAAAAACACATGGCTGAACTTGGCGCACATTGCTCAAGCACCGAACGCCGTGCCGATGATGCGACCCGTCAGGTTGATGACTGGCTGAAATGTGAATACATGCAGGATCATGTGGGTGCCGAGTTCGACGGCGTGGTCTCAACGGTGACCAATTTCGGTTTCTTTGTCCGCCTCAGCGACCTGATGATCGATGGTCTGGTGCATATTTCTAACCTTTCCAGTGAGTATTACCACTTTGATGCCGAGCGCCATTTTCTGATTGGCGAGCATTCGCGGCGGGTCTTCCGGATTGGCGATAACCTGCGGGTGAAAGTCAAAGGGGTCAATCTGGATGAGCGTAAGATCGACTTTGAACTGGCTGATATTGAAAGTGCCGGACGGGTCGAGTCGCGTCGCGATGCCGATAAGATGACTGCACGCATGGCTGCCAGCAAAGGCGCGAAGAAGGGTGACCGAGGCAAAGCGGGTCGGCCAGGCAAAAAGCCAGTGAAGAAGTCGGGCACTAAACCAGGCAAAAAAACAGACAAGAAGAAACCCAGCAAAGGGAATCGAGCGCGCAAAGCGAAACAAGCTAAGCGTGCCCAGAAATAGGTAAAGCATGAGTAAAAAAGATTTAGTACACGGCATTCATGCGGTGACATCGATCGTGAAGAACAACCCGGAACGACTGGTTGAGCTATTTGTATTGCAGGGACGCCGTGACAAAGCGCTGGATACCATTCTGCAGCAGGCGCGTAAAGCGGGTGTACGGGCGCAGGAGTGTCAGCGTAAAACGCTGGACCAGAAAGTTCAGGGTGAGAATCACCAGGGCGTGATTGCGGTGGTTACTGCGCCTAAACATTATCAGGAAAACGATCTGCCTGGGTTGTACGAAAAGGCTGGAGCAAAAGCCTGTTTTCTGGTGTTGGATAATGTCACTGACCCGCATAACCTGGGGGCCTGTTTACGCACGGCCGATGCGGCAGGAGTGACCGCGGTCATCGTGCCGAAAGACAAGTCAGCCAAAATTTCCAGTACGGTGAGTAAAGTGGCATCCGGAGCGGCAGAAACCATGCCGCTGGTTGTGGTCACAAACCTGGCCCGGACCTTACGCGAACTGCAGCAGTTGGGCGTGTGGATTGTAGGTACCGCGGGTGAAGCAACGGACTCATTGTATCAGGCGGATTTCAAAGGGCCGGTGGCCTTAGTGATGGGTGCAGAGGGCAGTGGCATGCGCAGGTTAACCCGCGAGCATTGCGACCAGTTGATTGCGATTCCTTTAGTTGGGTCGGTCAGTAGCCTCAATGTGTCGGTTGCTGCGGGGGTGTGTTTATTTGAAGTCGTGCGTCAGCGACAAAGCGCATGAAATCATCTGAACAACCTCGTGCAAACTCATTAAAGATCCCGATTTTGGTCGTGGCTGGGGCGCTGGTATTGCTGGTTCTGGCCTGGCTACCGGGGCAACAGCTGCCGATGCAGCAACGCCCTTATGTGGATGTGCAAATCAGTTACGACAGCGGCAACCGACGTCTGGCTCAGGTGGCGGATGACCTTCGTTACCGGATGAATACCCACCATGGCTATCGTCTGCTAACTGAGAATATGGTTATTCCTGAAGAGTACCTGCTGCACGATGTTGTTATTGAACTGAACGAGGAAGCAGGCACTTTATACTTACGCGCACTGGTGGATAACCAGCCGATCGAAGTGAATGGCCCTGCCGGAGCTGCATCGAGCCTGTCAGCAAAACTCTTTAGTTTAATAAATAGCACCCTCGAGCAAGCCTAGTGCTTGCCCCCAATGTTTAAATCCCGTACAATTCGCCAGCTTAAATCAGCCTTTAAACTACTTTAAGTTCCTTGCCTCCATGTCAGTGTGGCTGATCTGATCGAGGCTTAACATCCATAAGGAGCAGCAATGCGTCATTATGAAATCGTATTTATGGTTCACCCTGACCAGAGTGAACAAGTTCCAGGCATGATCGAGCGCTATAGCGAAACGATCAAGCAAGGCGGTGGTGCTATTCACCGTTTAGAAGACTGGGGCCGTCGTCAACTGGCTTACCCAATCAACAAGCTGCACAAAGCACACTATGTTCTGCTGAACATTGAAGCGACTGCAGAAGTTGTGGAAGAGCTGGAAACCACTTTCCGTTACAACGATGCCGTTCTGCGTAATCTGATTATGCGTAAAGACGAAGGTGTAACTGAGCCTTCTCCTTTCGCTAAGCCGAAAGAAGAGCGTCGCGACAGCAAGTCTGACGCACGCACTGAAGCAACTGAAGATGCTGAAACAGAAACTGAGACAGAGTCTGAGTCTGAGTAGCGTTAGCAGTTGCCGTCTCTGTGCTTAACCGACTTGTTCTGCAAGGTGAGGTGGTTAAACCTCCACGCGTAAGCAAGAGCCCTGCTGGTATTGCGCACCTGCATTTGGTCATTGACCACAGGTCGCAGCAACAGGAAGCGGGAATGGCGCGACAGTGCTTTTTACGTATTCAGGTTGTAGCTAGCGGTGCCGCTGCCGGTGATGTTTTCACTGACAGCAAAGGGGCACAGGACTTGGCAAACCAATTAACTGTCGGGAGTGTGGTAGAAGTGGCTGGTTTTTTAAATCGCCATGAGACCAGTAGCGGTGTCGCTAAACTGGTATTACACGCCCAGCAACTAAAGAAGATTTAACAGGAGACCACCATGGCTCGTTTTTTCCGTCGTCGCAAATTCTGCCGTTTTAAAGCAGATGGCGTTAAAGAAATCGATTACAAAGATATCGCTACGTTGAAAAACTACGTAACTGAAAGCGGCAAGATTGTACCAAGCCGTATCACTGGCACTTCAGCGAAGTATCAGCGTCAGCTGGCTCGTGCTATTAAGCGCGCACGCTACCTGAGTTTGTTGCCTTACACTGACTTGCATAAGTAAGTGTCGGTTCGTTTTAACTAATTCGAAAGGGGTAACATACTCATGAATATTATCTTATTAGATAAAGTAGCTAACCTGGGTGGCTTAGGCGACCAGGTTGCTGTGAAGCCAGGCTACGCACGTAACTTCTTATTCCCGCACGGTAAAGCAGTACCTGCGACCAAAGCAAACGTTGAAGCGTTTGAAACACGTCGCGCCGAGCTGGAAGCTAAAATTGCTGCCGATCTTAAAGCTGCTGAAGAGCGCGCTGAGAAAGTTAACGCACTGGAGCCAGTGGTTATCGAATCTAAAGCGGGCGACGAAGGCAAGCTGTTCGGTTCTATCGGTACTCGTGACATCGCTGATGCTATTACTGCAGCCGGTGTTAAAGTTCAGAAGAGCGAAATCCTGATGCCACACGGCACCATTCGCGAAACTGGCGAGTTCGATATTGAGCTGCAATTGCATGCTGAAGTAACTGCACAAGTGAAGCTGGTTGTTGAAGCTGCTAAGTAATTAGCATTTCTGAACCGCTTAAAAAAGACGCCTCATGGCGTCTTTTTTTTTGCCTGAGGCTTAGCCGTTTAAGTGTTTCCAGGATGTTGTAAAGGAACGCTATTATTTAGGGTAATATAAGCGACATTGAAGAGTGCTTAAGGTATCATTTTTAGCCTGTTCGAGCATCGTTACCGCTTATAAGAGGAGCATCCGTGGCACAGTTAAACACCAAGCCCAAAGACGCCAAAGTCGACGCTATTAAGTCAGCACCGCATTCTATTGAAGCTGAGCAATCTGTATTAGGTGGCTTGATGCTGGACAATGAGGCCTGGGATAACGTTGCTGAACGGGTTATCGCAGACGATTTCTATCTGCGCTCACATCGGATTATTTTTAGCTCGATGCAGGGACTGATTTCCCGCGAGAAACCAATTGATCTGGTGACCCTGTCCGAGCTGCTGGAGCAGACTGGTGAGCTGCAACAGGTTGGCGGTTTCCCGTACCTGCTCGAAATTCAGAAGAATACCCCCAGTTCAGCCAATATTCTTGCCTATGCAGACATTGTCCGTGAACGTGCGGTCGTGCGCGAAATGATCGGTGTGGCCAATGAAATTGCGGAATCAGGTTTTGACACTCAGGGCCGTAGCAGTAACGAACTGCTTGATATGGCAGAGTCGAAAGTCTTTAAAATTGCAGAGAAACGCACCAACGCCAACGATGGTCCCAAAGGGATCGGCGATATTCTTAACCGGACGCTGGATCGCATCGAATTTTTAAGCACGCAAACCAATCACAATGGCGTCACCGGCGTCTCTACCGGTTACCACGATCTCGACCGCATGACCACGGGCTTGCAGCCTTCCGACCTGATTATTGTGGCGGCCAGGCCTTCAATGGGTAAGTGCATTGTGGCTGGTTCGCGGGTAATGGACCCGCAGAGCGGAGCCCTACATGTTATTGATGATCTGGTGAAGAACGGCGAGGCAAATGTATTTTCGCTGAACAATGATTTTAAGCTTCGGTCAACCCGGCCAAGTGCTTTTGTTGATGATGGTTATAAGCCTGTATTCCGTGTTACCACGGCGTTGGGCCGCGAGATTGAAACTACGATTACGCATCCTTTTCTAACCGGAGAGGGCTGGAAGCCTTTAGCTCATATCGACGTTGGCGAACGCGTAGCGGTACCCCGAAAGCTAGATGCGTTCGGTAATTCAGCGTTACCTGAGCATGAAATTAAGCTATTGGCCTATATGTTGGCGGATGGCGGCACGACCGATACCAACCCGAAATTTACCAATGGTAACCCTCGCGTTCTCGATGAATTCAGACACTGTGTAGAGCAATTTGGAGGGGTACGCTGTAGTTCAAGCTTATCACTCAACCGCACACCTTCAGTTCGAGTTAGAGCTTGTGAAAAAAGCCTGCTTGAGCGCCGCCAAATTTTCGCGACACGCTTACGTGAGTCGATGCAGGCTCTTAGTTTGACGGCGCGTCAGGTCGCGCTGTTAAGTGGCGTGGTGCCGTCTGCGACAACGGCTTGGCTGCAAGGCAAAAGCCTGCCAAATAGCGACGCGTTTAAACGTCTTAGCGATGGGTTAGGTGTGACTGCTGAGGGCTTACTGCAGGGTGGGCGAGACAGCGCAGGTAAGAATGATAAAAATCGTTTTACTGCCTGGCTGCAACAGCATCAGGTGATGGCAAAAAGCGCACTGCATAAGTCTGTGCCTAAAGATGTGTTCAAGCTTCCCCGAGCACAGCTGGCATTGTTCCTGAACCGACTGTTTTGCTGTGATGGCAGTATTTTTGTGCAGAATAAGCGTCAGGTTGCGTTGTCGTACGCGAGCTCGAGCAAGGCGTTAGCGCGGGATGTACAGCATCTGCTACTTCGTTTCGGTGTGTTGGCCCGCCTTCGAGAGAAGCAGGTCAAATACAAAGGGTCGTTCCGAAGCGCCTGTGAGTTGGTGATTACTCATCGCCAAAGTATCAATACCTTTATTAACGAAATTGGTATTTTTGGCAAAGAAGAGCGGGTTGAAACTGCCCGGGCGGTACTCGGTGAACTGCAGGAAAGCCATAATCTGGACTCATTGCCTGATTCCGCGATTGACTATATACGAGCGAGAAAAGGGAGCCGTAGCTGGGCATCTTTGTTTACTGAAAAAGGCGAGGTGATGCCGAATGGCTTCAATCCTCACTTGAGTGCCGGGTCCAGGCGTCGTATTTCAAGAAACAAAGCGGCAGAGTATGCCAGGTTGCTGGATGATGAGTATTTGCAGAACCTGGCGAGTAGCGATCTGTATTGGGACGAAGTGGTCAAAATAGAGCCGCTTGGAAGCAAGCAGGTGTACGATCTTAGTGTTCCCGATACACACAACTTCGTGGCCGAGGATATTCTGGTTCATAACACGACTTTCGCTATGAACCTGGCGGAGCATGCGGCGCTGAACGAAGACAAACCGGTGGTAATATTCAGTCTGGAGATGCCGGCTGAGCAGATTATGATGCGGATGCTGGCGTCACTGAGCCGGGTTAACCAGACCAAGGTTCGGACTGGTAATCTGGATGATGATGACTGGGCGCGGATCAGCTCGACCATGGGCATGTTGAACGAAAAGAACAACATGTACATTGATGATGGATCGGGTCTGACACCAACAGAAGTACGTTCCAGATCACGGCGCATTGCCCGTGAGCACGGCGGGGTCAGTATGATCATGGTGGATTACCTGCAGTTGATGACAGTACCGGGAATGAGTGAAAACCGGACGCTGGAAATTGCGGAGATTTCACGCTCATTAAAAGCGCTGGCGAAAGAGCTGAAATGCCCGGTGGTAGCGCTTTCTCAGTTGAACCGGTCACTCGAGCAACGCTCGGATAAGCGCCCGGTTAACTCGGATTTGCGCGAATCAGGTTCGATCGAGCAGGATGCCGATGTGATCATGTTTATCTACCGTGACGAGGTCTACCATCCGGACGGGGATAAGCAGGGACTGGCTGAGATTATTTTAGGTAAGCAGCGGAATGGACCGATCGGTTCAGTGGAGCTGAAGTTCCATGGTGCGTTGTCTCGTTTTGATAACTACGCCCGCGCGGATACAGAGGACGACTATTAATGCGCCCGGCCTGGGCCGCGATTGATTTAGCGGCATTACAGCATAATTTGGAAGCGTTGCAGCAGCTCGCTAAGGGTGCGCGCATACTGGCGATTCTTAAAGCCAATGCCTATGGGCATGGGTTAACCCGAATAGCGCAGCAACTCGATGGGGTTGATGCGATCGGGGTGGCGCGCCTGGACGAAGCACTGGCGTTGCGCAATGCAGGTGTAGTGAAGCCGATTGTCTTGTTGGAAGGTTTCTTTGCTGCGGAGCAGTTGCCGATTCTGGCGGCCAGTGGTTTGCAGCCGGTTATCCACAGCGAGTATCAGTTGCTGCAACTGGAGCAGGCCAAAGGCCTGGTTAACCCACTTAAAGTGTGGCTGAAAGTGGACACAGGTATGCACCGGTTAGGCGTTGAACCGGAACAGGCTGTGGGTTTTTACCGCCGACTGCAGGCCTGCCCGAATGTTCAGTCAGAGCCGGTGCTGATGTCGCACTTCGCCAGTGCTGATTGCCCGCAAACGGTCCAGAACGAAGAACAACGTCAGGCCTTTGCCGCGATTCAAGCACAGTTGCAGGCGCCTGTATCATTCTCTAATTCGGCGGCTTTGTTGGCTGCTGTTGCTGAGCATGATGATTGGGTACGTCCGGGGCTTGCACTGTATGGTGTGTCACCCTTTGCTGAGCAAACCGGGGCGATGCTTAACCTTAAGCCGGTGATGAAATTGCAGGCAAGCGTTATCTCGGTGCGTAGTATAGGTGCGGGGGCAGGAGTCGGTTATGGCGCAGCCTGGCATGCGTCGAAGTCGACCCGGATTGCGGTGCTGGCAATCGGCTATGGCGATGGCTATCCGCGAACGGCACCGGACGGAACGCCGGTTTTTATTAACGGACGGCGTTACCCAATTGTTGGCCATGTGTCGATGGATATGCTGGCGGTGGAAGTTGGGCCTGACAGCGATGTAGAGGTCGGAGATACAGGCCAGTTGTGGGGGCCTGATTTACCAGTGGAAGAAGTGGCACGCTATGTAGGTACCATCGCCTATGAGCTTTTGTGCAATGTTGCCCACCGGGTGGTGCTTGATTACGACAGTGTCTAATGGTTTTTTATGAGCATGAGAAAGGCCGCACGTGTGCGGCCTCTCTTTTTTGTTTTGCAGCGAGGGTGCTGGTTTTGACCCGACTAGCTGATTTTATCGAAGCAAATCTCGATATGGGCTTTGCCTGCTTCATGCTCAAACGGCATGATCAGTTTGGCGCCTTCCGACTTATGACGGATGGTGTGACCTGTACCTGTTACCACGACTGGTGAGGCCATTTCAAATTCGTAGCCTTTTTCACCCAGGGTACGCTTTGCTCCACCGGTTACCATATTGGTAATTTCACCGACCATGTCGGTTACTTCTTCATTGATGCCGGACGGACGCTCACCAAGCATTTTATGCATGATCTCAATTGCCAGGTTTTCATCAAAGGAGATTGAAAATGAGCCTTTGGTTTGTGGGCCAACCATTCCGATAAGGCCTGAGACGTCGCCCCGAGCCACATCGTCTTTCTTGATCTGCGGCTTTCCTGGCTTAAGTTCGATTTGTGCCATCATCGACAACACATTTTGTACTGCGGTCAAAAAAGGATTTATAAAATCAGCATTCATACCAAGTTTCCATTTACGACTAACTGCTCTTGTGTGCGCACTGAGCGCAAACTCCTAAAGCTTCGACGGTTTGCTGCTCCACAGCGAAACCTTCAGCTCGTGCCTGATCAATGAACTGTTCGTGCACTCCATCAGAATGAATCTCTTGTACGCTACCACAGACCCGACAGATCAACATCTGCACTGGATGCTGTTTTTCAAAGTGGGAGCAGAGAACATAACTATTCGACGATGAAATTTTATGCACAAACCCTTGCGACTGAAGGAAGTCCAGCGCCCGGTATATAGTTGGTGGTTTCGCGTTTGGCACCACTTCTTTTAACTGTTCAAGCAGATCATAAGCGCCAATGGCACCTTCCTGCTGACTTAATAGCGCAAACACTTCACGCCGCGCGGGAGTAAGACGAACACCCCGATGCACGCAAAGTGTTTCTGCACGAGAAAGTAATTGTTCAGTATTATTATTGTTCATGGTGTTAGCTTAGCATGAGAATGTAGCCGAATGCATGCATTTTAAAGCTGTTGTATAATGTTGCGCTATTTTACCCGAATCCGAGGAAACTGATGTCACAAATTTTTGCGGTAGCGCCGATGATCGACTGGACTGACCGTCATTGTCGCTACTTTCATCGTCAGCTAAGTACGCGGGCTGTTCTCTATACTGAGATGGTGACGACCGGGGCGATTATTCACGGCAAAAATGACTTTCTGCTCTACAACGAGGATGAACATCCACTTGTGTTGCAGCTCGGTGGCAGCAACCCGGCAGACCTGGCGTCCTGCACCCGGCTAGCGGTCGAACGCGGTTATGATGAGATTAATTTAAACGTCGGTTGCCCGTCGGATCGTGTCCAGAATGGGCGCTTCGGGGCCTGTTTAATGGCTGAGCCGGAGCTGGTTGGTGATTGTCTGAAAGCAATGCAGGACGCTGCGGGCACAGTGCCAGTCAGTATTAAAACGCGCCTTGGTATCGATGATCAGGATTCGTATTCGTTTCTGATGCGGTTACTGCAGGCGGTGGATAAAGCGGGTGTATCCCGCCTTACCCTGCATGCGCGCAAAGCCTGGCTGAACGGCCTGAGCCCGAAAGAAAACCGAGATATTCCGCCCCTTGATTATGCTCGAGTGCATCAGGTCAAACGCGATTTAAACCATTTTGAGGTGCTGCTAAACGGTGGCTTGCAGAGTCTAGACGAGGCGCAGGAGCAATTGCAGTTTGTTGATGGCGTAATGTTAGGACGGGCGGTGTACCAAAACCCCTGGATGCTGGCAGCGGTGGATTCAGCTTTTTATGGGCAGCCAACGAAGTGGCAGGCTCCCGAAGAGGTGCTGCCGGTGATGGCTGACTATATTGAGCGTCACATTGAGGCAGGGGGCCGTTTCTGGCACGTCGCCAGGCACATGCTCGGCTTGTTTCAAAATCGTCCTGGTGCCCGTCAGTGGCGACGTCATTTAAGTGAAAATGGGCCCCGCGCGGAGTCTGCTGCACCTTTATATGAAGCAGCGGAAAAAGTGCTTGGACAGGCAGTGGCGTAAAAAACTAAAGATTAGCGATTTTTTTAAGCGAATGGTAAAGCTCGCTAAGTCGAGCATTTGCATAATCTCTCGGGTTTATATAAAAACATTAAATATCAATATCTTATAGGTTTTGTAGAAGTTGGCACAAGGTTTGTAATCTCTTAGGTACGAAGTGAAGTAAAACTTCGCAACGAACGACTCATTACTTAAGAAGGAAACAAATCATGAACACTTTATTAATCACTGTCAGCTTATTTTCTCTACAGTCACCAGCACCAGTTGCAGACACCATGTCATTTAATCTGCACGAAGTGAAAGCGCAAATCCGTAGTTATCTGGTTGACGATGTTAACGCAGTAAGCTCGATGGTTAAGTCAGCGGTCCGTGAAGGTATTTCAGCCAGTACTCGCTTCTTCGACGAAGATGACGTGGATACTGAGCAAGCAGAGGTTCTAGCCGCTGCCGATTCCGAGAGCAACTAATGTGGGTGTGGCTGGGCATTGTATGGATATTGCTGCCAATACTAGCAATTACCTTAACCTGCTTGCTGACACTACTGGTAAGCCGCTGGTCGCGACGGACTAATCGTCACCCGCGACGAGTATATGAGTCGTAACTCGTCGCGCTGTCCTTTCTCTGATAATCTGGTTACTCTTCTATTTGCAATTTCCCTGATGAGGACCTTTGATGCGTTTATCTATCCTGAGCATAGCGCTGGCTAGCGTATGCACCATGGCTTCGGCTTCGGCAACCGAGATATTTGCCGGCGAACGGGCACAACAGATCGCCCAGGAAACCCTGATTATCGATACTCACATTGACGTGCCATGGCGGCTGATGAATGACTGGGAAGATATGACCGGTGCCGCTGAACGTGGTGACTTTGATTACGAACGAGCGGTGACAGGGGGGCTGAATGCGCCTTTTATGGCGATTTACGTTCCGAGTAGCTATGAAGACAATGGCGCCTATACGCTCGCCAACCACCTGATCGACTTTGTCGAATCCATGGTCTACCGGGCACCGGACCAGTATGCAATTCCACACAGCGTGGACGAGCTTCTGGAGCAGGTCGAGCAGGGCCTGATTTCATTGCCGATGGGGATGGAAAACGGTGCGCCGATTGAAGGCAAACTCGAAAACCTGCAGCATTTTTATGATCGTGGGGTGCGATACATTACCCTGGCTCATTCTGAAGACAATCATATCAGTGATTCCTCGTACGATATCCGTCAGCGCTGGGGTGGCCTGAGCCCGTTTGGCAAAGAGCTGGTCGCGGAGATGAACCGGATCGGAATGATGGTGGATATCAGCCATGTTAGTGATAAAGCATTCTATGACGTTATGGAGATTACCCAGGTCCCGGTTATCGCGACTCATTCGTCCGCGCGCTCTTATACGCCGGGGTGGCAACGAAATATGAGCGACGAGATGATCGAGACCCTGGCAGAGAACAATGGGGTGATTCAGGTGACCTTTGGTTCGACCTTTGTTACTGCCCAGGCGAACCAGTTCCGTGCCCGCATCCAGCGTCTGACCGCTGCTATTAATGAAGAACACGGCGAGGGGACGCCTGAAGCCGAAGCCGCCATTGCGCGTATGGAGGAAGAGAACCAGTTCCCGTATGCCACCTACGATGACGTGCTTAACCACATTGACCATATTGTTGAATTAGTCGGAATTGACCATGTTGGCATTGGTTCAGACTTTGATGGTGTTGGCGATACCCTGCCTGAAGGTTTGAAAGATGTCAGCACCTTTCCGAACCTGATTCAGGGCTTGCTGGACCGCGGTTACAGTGAAGATGAGATAGATCAGATCCTGTATAAGAATACGGTTCGCGCATGGCGTGCAGTAGAGGCATACGCGGCGGAACATAGCTAAGCGAAGGCGTACTGACAGTCGTGATAAGCAGTTGACTTCACCTTTGGCTGCTGTATAATCTCGCGCCAAGGTAGGTAGAGTTTTCTCTTCCTGCCGGCAACAATGCCCCCGATTGGGGGGCAAACGTGTAGTTAAAAAAACGTCCTCTGACGGCAGTAATGCCGGGCTAGAGGCGCGTTTTTTTATGCTCTTTTTTAAATGCTCTTTTTTATGAGGCTTTGATTATGTCTAGTCAAAGAATTCGAATTCGCTTGAAAGCGTTCGATCACCGTCTGATCGACCAGTCTACTGCGGAAATCGTTGATACTGCCAAACGTACCGGTGCACAGGTTCGTGGTCCAATTCCACTGCCTACACGCAAGGAACGTTTCACTGTGTTGATTTCTCCTCACGTGAACAAAGATGCTCGTGATCAGTACGAAATCCGCACTCACAAGCGTCTTATCGACATCATTGAACCTACTGAAAAAACGGTAGATGCACTGATGCGTTTGGACTTAGCTTCTGGTGTTGATGTACAAATCAGCCTGGGCTAAGAGCACTAGGATTCTGGATAAGAGGTTTTAACAATGGCTATTGGTCTAGTCGGTCGTAAAGTCGGAATGACTCGCATCTTTCAAGAAGATGGCGCTTCTGTTCCTGTGACTGTGATCGAAGTGCAGGCAAACCGCGTGACTCAGGTTAAAGACCTGGACGTTGACGGTTACCGTGCGCTTCAAGTGACCACCGGCAGCAAAAAAGCTAACCGTGTCAACAAAGCTGCAGCGGGTCATTTCGCTAAAGCAAGCGTTGAAGCGGGTCGTGGTCTTTGGGAGTTCCGCCTTGGTGAAGGTGAGGGCGACGAGATCGCGGTTGGTGCTGAGCTGACAGTGGAAATTTTTAATGATACTAAAATGGTTGACGTAACCGGTACCTCTAAAGGTAAAGGTTTCGCCGGTACTGTTAAACGCTGGAACTTCAGCATGCAAGACGCGACGCATGGTAACTCATTGTCGCATCGTGCACCGGGTTCCATCGGGCAGAACCAGTCACCAGGTAAAGTATTCAAAGGTAAGAAAATGGCCGGCCAAATGGGTAACGTGCGCGTCACTGTACAGTCCCTGGAAGTCGTCCGTGTTGACGCTGAGCGCAACTTAATTTTGGTTAAGGGTGCTGTCCCTGGCGCGACTGGCGGTGACGTCATCGTTAAGCCTGCGGTCAAAGCGTAACGTCTGAGGAGATTAGTGATGGAATTAGCATTAAAAGACGCAAAAGGCGCTCTTGAAGTTTCCGAAGCTACCTTTGGACGTGAGTTTAACGAAGCGCTCGTGCATCAGGTTGTAGTTGCCTATGCTGCGGGTGCGCGTCAAGGTACGCGAGCTCAACTGACTCGCTCTGAAGTTTCAGGTGGCGGTAAAAAGCCATGGCGTCAAAAGGGTACGGGCCGCGCTCGCGCAGGTACTATCCGTAGCCCAATCTGGCGTTCTGGTGGTGTGACCTTTGCAGCTAAGCCGCAGGATCACAGCCAGAAAGTAAACAAAAAAATGTATCGCGGTGCGGTAAAAAGCATTTTATCTGAACTGGTTCGTCAAGACCGTTTGATCGTAGTTGAAAACTTCAGCGTTAGTGCGCCGAAGACTAAAGAACTAGCGGCCAAACTGAAAGAACTGGACTTAAAAGATGTTCTTATCGTGACTAAAGAAGTAGATGAGAATCTGTTCCTGGCATCACGCAACCTGTACAAGGTTGACGTACGTGACGTACAGGGTATCGACCCGGTCAGCCTGATCGCATTCGATAAAGTTCTAATCACTGCTGACGCGGTCAAGCAGCTTGAGGAGGCCTTATCATGATTAGCGAAGAACGTATGTTGAAAGTGTTACTGGCTCCTCATATTTCTGAGAAAGCAACGATGAGCGCTGAGGCGAACAACACCTTGGTTTTCAAAGTAGCAAAAGACGCTACTAAGAAAGAAATCAAAGCTGCAGTTGAGAAATTGTTTGAAGTCGAAGTAACTGGCGTTCGCACTCTGAACGTGAAGGGTAAAGCCAAGCGCACTGGTTCGCGCATGGGCAAGCGTAGCGATTGGAAAAAAGCTTACGTAACCCTGACCGAAGGTGCCGACATCGACTTCGTCGGCGGCGCTGAATAAACAGGAGGATAGTGAAAATGGCTGTTGTTAAACAGAAGCCTACATCTCCGGGTCGTCGCCACGTCGTTAAAGTCGTTGGCCAGGACCTGTATAAAGGCAAGCCTTACGCCCCGTTGCTGGAAAAGAACAGCAAGTCTGGTGGTCGTAACAACAAAGGTCGTATCACAGTTCGTCATATCGGTGGTGGACACAAACATCACTACCGCGTGATTGACTTTAAACGCAATAAAGACGGTATTCCTGCAAAGGTTGAACGGATTGAATATGATCCAAACCGCTCTGCAAACATTGCGTTGGTGCTGTATGCCGACGGTGAACGCCGTTACATCCTGGCACCGAAAGGCCTGAAAGCTGGCGCTAGCGTCGTTTCAGGTTCTGATGCACCGATTAAAGCAGGTAACACTCTGCCAATGCGCAATATTCCAGTAGGTAGTACTGTGCACGCGGTAGAAATGAAGCCTGGTAAAGGTGCTCAGTTAGCACGTTCGGCTGGTGCTTACGTTCAAATCCTGGCTCGTGAAGGCTTGTACGTAACTGTACGTCTGCGCTCTGGTGAAGTTCGTAAAATCTTATCAGATTGCCGTGCAACTATCGGTGAGATCGGTAACGCTGAGCACATGCTGAAGCAACTGGGTAAAGCTGGTGCTGCACGCTGGCGTGGTGTTCGTCCGACTGTTCGTGGTGTTGCCATGAACCCGGTTGATCACCCACACGGTGGTGGTGAAGGTCGTACTTCAGGTGGTCGTCACCCGGTATCTCCGTGGGGCATGCCAACTAAAGGCTTCAAGACCCGTAAGAATAAGCGTACTGACAAGTACATCGTGCGTCGTCGCACTAAATAAAGGCAAGAGGATTCATTAAATGCCACGTTCTCTTAAAAAAGGTCCATTTATTGACCTTCACCTATTGAAAAAGGTGGAGAAAGCGATGGAAAGCGGGGACAAGAAACCATTAAAAACTTGGTCTCGTCGTTCAATGATCATTCCAGATATGATTGGATTGACCATCGCTGTTCACAATGGCCGTCAACATGTTCCAGTATTCGTTACTGATGAAATGATTGGTCATAAACTAGGCGAATTTGCTCCGACTCGCACTTACCGCGGCCACGCTGCGGATAAGAAAGCGAAGAAACGTTAAGAGGTAAATACAATGGAAGCTATTGCTAAACATAAATTTGCCCGCGTTTCCCCTCAAAAGGGGCGTCTGGTTGCAGATCAAATTCGAGGCCAATCGGTTGCACAAGCGCTTGATATTTTGGGTTACAGCCCGAAGAAAGCGGCAGCTTTGGTTAAGAAAGTTTTAGAGTCTGCTATCGCCAACGCGGAGCATAATGAAGGTGCTGACATCGATGAGCTCAAAGTATCCTCCATCATGATTGATGAAGGTCCTACTATGAAGCGCATCAAGCCTCGTGCTAAAGGTCGTGCCGATCGTATCTTGAAGCGTACCAGCCACATTACTGTGGTTGTGTCAGATAGCTAGGAGATAAATTATGGGTCAAAAAGTACATCCTAATGGTATTCGCCTAGGTATCACCAAGCCATACAATGCTACCTGGTACGCGGATTCCAAGGATTTCGCCAACAACCTGCACAGTGATCACAAGGTGCGTGAGTTCTTGAAAACAGAACTTAAAAGCGCGTCTGTGAGCCGGATTGTTATTGAGCGCCCTGCAAAGAGCGTTCGCGTAACAATTCACACTGCTCGTCCAGGTGTTGTTATTGGTAAAAAAGGTGAAGATGTTGAGAAGCTGCGTCAGAAAGTTTCTAAACTGACTGGTGTTCCAGCACAGATCAACATTTCAGAAGTTCGTAAGCCTGAGCTCGATGCACAGCTTATCGGTGAGAACATCGCTGGTCAGTTAGAGCGTCGTGTGATGTTCCGCCGCGCTATGAAGCGTGCGGTACAGAACGCAATGCGTCTGGGTGCTCAAGGTATCAAGGTTGAAGTTAGCGGTCGCTTAGGCGGCGCTGAGATTGCACGTACCGAATGGTATCGTGAAGGTCGTGTTCCACTGCATACTCTGCGTGCGGACATTGACTATGCAACCTCAGAAGCTCACACGACCTACGGTATCATCGGCGTGAAGGTTTGGGTATTCCGCGGCGAAGTCCTTGGTGGCATGCCGGTTCAGGAAGAGCAACAGCAACCTAAACCTGCTAAGCGCGGCAAAGGTCGTAAGTAAGGAGAACCGATATGTTACAACCTAAGCGTACGAAATTTCGCAAGGTTCATACAGGCCGTAACCGCGGTCTGGCGCAGACTGGTAACAAAGTTAGCTTCGGTACTTTCGGCCTGAAAGCGACAGAGCGTGGTCGTATGACTGCTCGTCAAATCGAAGCCGCACGTCGTGCGATGACTCGTCACGTCAAGCGTCAAGGTAAAATCTGGATTCGTGTATTTCCAGACAAGCCAATTACTCAAAAGCCGCTTGAAGTGCGTATGGGTAAAGGTAAAGGTAACGTTGAATACTGGGTTTGCCAAATCCAGCCAGGTCGTGTTTTATACGAAATGGACGGCGTTCCTGAAGAGTTGGCACGTGAAGCATTCAAATTAGCGGCTGCTAAACTGCCATTCAAAACCACTTTTGTTTCTCGGACGGTGATGTAATGAAAGCTAGCGAACTTAATGAAAAGAGCGTTGAACAGCTGAATGAAGAGCTGCTTGGCCTGCTTCGCGAGCAATTCAACTTGCGTATGCAAGCTGCCACCGGCCAGCTGAACCAAACTCATATGTTGAAGCAAGTGCGTCGTGATATTGCACGTGTGAAAACTGTTATCAACCAGAAGGCGGGTGCGTAATGACCGAAGCTAAAACTATCCGTACTCTGCAAGGTCGTGTAGTTAGCGACAAGATGGACAAGTCTATCGTTGTTGCTATCGAGCGCCGGGTTAAACACCCAATCTATGGCAAGTACATTACTCGTACTACCAAGATCAAAGCGCACGACGAGTCTAACCAATGTGGCCAGGGCGATCTCGTGACTATTCGCGAAACTCGTCCTATCTCGAAAGGGAAAAACTGGACACTGGTTGACGTTGTTGAGAAAGCGAACACCATTTAATTGTCTATTTTGCATAGATAGTTTTAAGGTTTAAAAAACGGCCCTTCGGGGCCGTTTTTTTATCCGTTTGATTTAACTCACATTGTTAAGAAGTTAAAGGTAACTATACTTGGGCTACATAATAGCAAAACGGAGAGTAAGGATGCCTGCCAACACAGTGTTGAAAGTGATTCCAATAGCGATTGCCTGTGGCTTAATGAGTACCTCGGTCGCAGCGCAGCAAAACCCTGCGTCCGATAGAGAAGAACAGCGTCTGCAGTCACTGGAGCAGCGATTGAGTGAGCTGGAAGAGGAACTGGCCATAGCCAGACGCGATTTACGCGAGACTCAGCGCGAGAATGAAGAGGTTGCTGAGACCGTCACTGCGCGGGACGATGACAGTAACGGTATTCAGTTTGGTGGCGCGGTGCGTTTCCAGTACGTGCTGGCTGATTACGATGAAGGTCAGAAAAATCGCGGCGGCGATATGCAGTTTGACTTGTTCCGCCTCAATTTCGATGGCGAAATGAACGGCGCTATTCTGTCCGCCGAGTATCGTTGGTTTGAGTACATGGACGCGCTGCGTCATGCCTATTTTGGCTATAACTTTACGGACGAGTGGCAGGGCCAGGTTGGGGTGGTCATCCAGCCCTGGGGTGTGATGCCCTACAATTCCCATAGCTACTTCTTTAGTTCGAACTTTTATATTGGTTTTGAAGATAACCCTGGTACCGGGATAAAATTTACCAAGCGTAGCGATGACTGGGATCTCGATTTTGCCCTGATCCTCAACGATGACCTTGGTGGCAGCACCGGCGATGTGCGCAGCCGCGCGGACAGCTACAACTACAATGTCAGTGGAATTCGCCTGCCGGGTGAGGATATTTACGCCGAGCCTGAGCGTACTGCCAGCGAAAACAATACCTTTATTACCCGCATTGCCCGCAAGTTTTCATTCGGTGACGACGAACTCGAAATTGGTGTATCGGGTCAGTATGGCGATATCGACGATGGCCTTGATTCAGTGGGTAGCAAGCAGGCCTTGGGGCTGCATGCTGCGTATAGCACTGGGCGCTGGGAATTTCATGGTCAATGGACTCATTATGACTATGACCTTGATATAGAAAACGAAGGCGTGGTGGTGGGTGCCTACGCCTACTTTGATACCATTCCGACCCGCTCGAACCTATACACCGCCAATGTAGCCTACAATTATCCGGTCGATTTTGGTCCGGTTGAGTCACTCCAGTTCTATAACAATACCAGCCTGATCACTGACAAACGTGGCTATCAGGAAGACACCGTGATGAATGTAGCGGGAATGGCGGTTGCTGCCGGCGGTATTTATACCTACTTCGATTTAGTCAGCGCAAAAAATCAACCCTTCGCGAATGGTTCGATAGCGGGTGAAGACACTGGTTGGAATACTCGTTTTAACATCAATTTTGGCTACTACTTCTAATTTGTAGTACACTACGCGACAGGCAAGACTCCTTGCCTTGGACTGGGCCGCAACGGTTTGGCCCAGTTATTATTTTAATTCCCTTCAGCCCTATTCCCTGGCTTTTTTTTCTGTTACAATTCGCCGCCCTTTTAATATGGGGACGTCTTTATAATGCTCGTTAAAAAGCAGAGTAAGGATGTGGGAGAGGGTCCAATTTGGGCCTGTAATTTAACTCAAGCGGAGCACTGAGATGATCCAAATGCAAACTATGCTGGACGTTGCCGATAACTCCGGCGCGCGTAGCGTACAATGTATTAAGGTTCTAGGTGGTTCGCACCGCCGTTACGCTAACATTGGCGACATCATCAAAGTTACTGTTAAGGAAGCAATTCCTCGCGGTAAGGTGAAGAAAGGCGATGTAGTAAACGCGGTGGTCGTACGCACCCGGAAAGGCGTCCGTCGTCAAGACGGCTCTGTTATCCGTTTTGACCGCAACGCGGCTGTTTTGCTTAATGCAAATGAGCAGCCAATTGGTACTCGTATCTTTGGACCAGTGACTCGTGAACTACGCTCTGAGCAGTTCATGAAGATTGTTTCACTGGCGCCGGAAGTACTGTAAGGAGTAAACAATGGCGGCAAAAATTAAACGTGATGACGAAGTGGTAGTCCTGGCCGGTAAAGATAAAGGCAAGCGCGGTAAAGTGCTGTCTGTCTTAGCCGAGAAGGATCGTGTAATCGTTGAAGGTGTAAACCTGATCAAGAAACATCAGAAGCCAAATCCGGCTCTGAACCAGGCTGGTGGCATTATTGAAAAAGAAGCCTCCATTCATGTTTCTAACGTAGCGATTTTTAATCCAGCGACTGAAAAAGCAGATCGTGTTGGTTTCAAGATTGAAGACGGTAAAAAATCTCGCGTTTTCAAATCTAACAATGAAATCATTTAACTAAACATTGGAGTATACGATGGCGAAACTGCATGAACATTATAGAGAGACTGTAGTTCCTGAGCTGATGAAACAGTTCGGCTACGACAGCGTCATGCAAGTCCCTCGGATTGAAAAAATCACCCTAAATATGGGTGTTGGTGAAGCGTTAACCGACAAAAAGGTTCTCGATAACGCAGTAAGTGACCTGGAGGCCATTGCAGGCCAAAAACCAGTTCGCACTGTTGCTCGTAAATCTGTTGCTGGCTTCAAAATCCGTGAAGGCTTTCCGATTGGCTGTAAAGTAACTCTACGTGGCGAGAGAATGTGGGATTTCCTGCAGCGTTTGATTTCAATCGCAATTCCTCGTATTCGTGACTTCCGTGGTCTGAACGCTAAGTCGTTCGATGGCCGTGGTAACTACAGCATGGGTGTCCGTGAACAAATCATCTTCCCTGAAGTTGACTACGACAAGGTCGACAAGGTTCGAGGTTTGGACATCACTATCACCACTAATGCTGGGAATGATGAAGTAGCACGCGCACTGCTGGCTGCATTTGGCTTCCCATTCAAGAGTAAGGTGTAGAGTTATGGCAAAAGTTTCAATGAAAATGCGGGAGCTCAAGCGTACCAAGCTTGTAGCGAAATACGCAGAGAAGCGCAGCGCACTGAAGGCAGTTATTTCTGATCCTTCATCATCAGACGAGCAACGTTGGGAAGCGGTTCTAGAGCTACAAAAGCTTCCTCGTGATTCCAGTCGTGCACGTCAGCGTAATCGCTGTAATGTGACTGGTCGTCCTCACGGTTTCCTTCGTAAATTCGGCATGAGCCGGATCAAGGTACGTGAGAAAGCAATGCGCGGTGAAATCCCTGGCTTGAAAAAAGCTAGCTGGTAAGCCACGAATCACGGGAGATAGCAAATATGAGCATGCAAGATCCAATTGCGGATATGTTCACTCGCATTCGCAACGCGCAAGGTGCGAACAAGGTCGCCGTGACCATGCCAGCTTCTAAGCAAAAACAGGCGATTGCCAAAGTATTGCAAGAAGAAGGCTACATCACTGGCTTCGACGTAGCAGAAGGCGCTAAGCCTGAGCTGACTATTGAATTGAAGTATTTCGAAGGCAAACCTGTCATCGAGTCAATTCAACGTGTTAGCCGTCCTGGTCTGCGTATCTATAAAAAGCGCAACGATTTACCATCAGTTATGGGTGGTTTAGGCGTTGCTGTGGTTTCAACTTCTAAAGGCTTAATGACCGATCGCGCCGCCCGTAAATCGGGTCTTGGTGGCGAAATCATCGGTTATGTAGCGTAACGGGGAGGTAGGATATGTCACGCGTTGCTAAAGCACCTGTCGCTATTCCTGCTGGCGTAGAAGTTACGTTACAGGGCCAGGAAGTAACCATTAAAGGTGCTAAAGGGTCATTGACCCGCGTTGTTAACGACGCTGTTGAAGTAACCAGTGCTGACCAGCAGCTGACTTTCGCTCCACGCGATGGTTTTGCAAATGGTTGGGCACAAGCTGGTACCGCTCGTGCAGTGTTGAACAACATGGTGCAAGGTGTCGCCCAAGGGTATGAGCGCAAGCTTTTACTGCAAGGTGTCGGTTACCGCGCACAAGCACAGGGTAAGAAATTAAACCTAAATTTAGGCTTCTCACATCCGGTCGAGTACGAAGTTCCAGAGGGTATTACTGTGGAATGTCCGACTCAGACTGAGATCGTAGTGAAAGGCGCAGACAAGCAGTTAGTTGGCCAGGTTGCCGCTAACATTCGCGCATATCGGAAACCAGAGCCTTATAAAGGCAAAGGTGTACGTTATGCCGATGAGCATGTGCGTCGTAAAGAAGCCAAGAAAAAGTAGGGTAGGACGATGGACAAGAGAACAGCTCGCTTACGTCGCGCCACTCGCGCTCGTAAAAAGATTCAAGAGTTGGGTGCAATGCGCCTTGTGGTTCACCGTACCCCACGGCACATTTACGCACAGCTGATTGCACCAAATGGTTCTGAAGTACTTGCGGCCGCTTCAACGGTTGAAAAAGCTATCGCCGAAGGCGTTGGCAAAACCGGTAATGTTGAAGCAGCTAAAGCAGTGGGTAAAGCCATTGCTGAGCGGGCAAAAGAGAAAGGCGTTGAGTCTGTATCTTTTGACCGTAGCGGGTTCAAGTACCACGGTCGCGTTGCTGCACTGGCAGATGCTGCCCGTGAAGCAGGACTTCAGTTCTAGGAGACGAACATGGCAAATGTAGAAGCTCAAAACGGTGAGTTCATGGAAAAGTTGATCACAGTTAACCGCGTATCAAAAGTGGTTAAAGGTGGTCGCATTTTCAGTTTCACCGCATTAACTGTGGTCGGAGATGGTCAGGGTAAAGTAGGTTTCGGTTACGGTAAGGCACGTGAAGTTCCTGCCGCTATCCAGAAAGCTATGGAAAAAGCACGTCGCAACATGGTGACTGTGCAGTTGAATGGGGACACCCTTCAGCATCCTGTTAAAGGCCGTCACTCTGGTTCGCAGGTATTTATGAAGCCTGCCTCCGAAGGTACTGGTATCATCGCCGGTGGTGCGATGCGTGCAGTACTCGAAGTGGCTGGTGTTCACAACGTATTGTCTAAGGCATACGGCTCAACCAACCCGATCAACGTAGTCCGCGCTACGATCAAAGCCCTGGAAGCTATGAATTCTCCAGAGCAGATTGCTGCGAAACGTGGACTGCCTGTTGGTTCAATTGTGGGGTAAGTGAACAATGGCTAAAAAGACAGTTAAAGTAACCCAAACTAAAAGTGCAATTGGGCGTTTGCCTAAGCACAAAGCGACTCTTCGCGGTTTAGGTTTACGTCGCATTAATCACACTGTTGAGCTGGAAGATACAGTTTCAGTTCGCGGTATGATTAACCAGGTAAATTACATGGTTAAGGTGGAGGGTTAAGATATGTTCTTGAATTCATTGACTCCTGCACCAGGCGCGAAAACCTCTAAGAAGCGTGTAGGTCGCGGTATTGGTTCTGGCCTGGGTAAAACTGGTGGTCGTGGTCACAAGGGACAAAAGTCTCGCTCAGGTGGCAGCGTGAAACCAGGTTTTGAAGGCGGCCAAATGCCAATTCAACGTCGTCTGCCGAAGTTCGGTTTTACCTCGCGTAAAGCGATGGTAACTGCTGAAGTAACTCTGGCAGAGCTGGCGAAAGTGAACGGTGATACTGCTTCTGTAGCAACGTTGAAAGAACTAGGTTTAATCAAAAAGAACATTCAGTTCGTGAAAGTGGTTAAGTCTGGCGAAATCAATCGTGCTATCACTGTTCAGGGTGTAAAGGTAACTAAAGGCGCGCGCGAAGCTATCGAAGCGGCCGGCGGTAAAATCGAAGGATAAGAGATAAATGGCTAAACCAGGATTGGAGAACTCCAGCGCAAAGGGCGGCTTGTCTGAGCTCAAATCGCGTTTGCTATTCGTGCTCGGTGCGATCATCGTGTTCCGTGCTGGCTCTTTTGTGCCTATTCCTGGTATAGATGCCGCCGTTCTGGCTGAACTCTTTTCCCAGCAACAGGACACCATCGTGGCCATGTTTAACATGTTCTCTGGTGGTGCTCTGGAGCGAGCTTCCATACTCGCGTTGGGAATTATGCCGTACATTTCGGCCTCGATTATTATGCAGCTGTTAACTGTGGTTCATCCAAAGTTGGCAGAGCTTAAGAAAGAGGGCGAAGCTGGACGACGTAAGATCAGTCAGTATACGCGTTGGGGTACGTTAGTACTTGCTACGTTCCAGTCAATTGGTATCGCGACCGGTTTACCAAACCTGATGCCAGGTTTGGTTATTGATCCGGGTTTTGCGTTTTACTTTACTGCGGTTGTTTCTCTGGTTACTGGTACCATGTTCTTAATGTGGTTAGGTGAACAGATTACCGAGCGTGGGATTGGAAACGGTATCTCAATTATCATCTTTGCCGGGATTGTCGCTGGCCTGCCGTCTGCTATCGGTCAAACGATTGAGCAGGCACGTCAAGGCGATTTGAATGTCTTACTGCTGTTTTTAATTGCCGTAATTATTCTGGCCATCACTTATTTTGTAGTATTTGTTGAGCGCGGACAGCGTCGCATTGTGGTAAACTATGCGAAACGCCAGCAAGGCCGTAAGGTTTTTGCCGCACAAAGCTCGCATCTGCCGCTTAAAGTGAATATGGCTGGTGTAATTCCGCCAATTTTTGCATCGAGTATTATTCTGTTTCCAGGTACAATAGCGACCTGGTTTGGACAGGGTGACACTGGTATTGCGAATATTCTTCAGGAAGTAGCCTTAACGCTATCACCTGGACAACCGCTTTACGTGATGCTATATGCAGCCGCGATCATCTTTTTCTGTTTCTTCTATACTGCGTTGGTATTTAACCCTCGCGATACAGCAGATAACCTGAAGAAGTCTGGTGCGTTCATTCCGGGTATTCGCCCAGGTGAGCAAACCTCGCGTTATATCGATAAAGTAATGACTCGTCTGACACTCGCAGGTGCGTTGTACATTACCTTTATTTGTTTGGTTCCTGAATTCATGATGATTGCGTGGAACGTTCAGTTCTACTTCGGCGGTACATCTTTGCTGATTATCGTCATCGTGATCATGGATTTCATGGCACAGGTACAAACTCACATGATGTCTCATCAATATGAGTCTGTGCTGAAGAAAGCGAACCTTAAAGGCTACGGCCGATAAGTTCGCGCGTTACGGAGAGTAGCAATGAAAGTTCGTGCTTCCGTTAAGAAGATCTGCCGTAACTGTAAGGTTATCCGTCGCAACGGTGTTGTACGTGTAATCTGCAGTGACCCTAAGCATAAGCAACGGCAGGGTTAAGTAAGTGAATCGGTCCAGTGCCTAATGGCACTGGGCTCGGTTTTTATTTGCATTGAGTCAATCGGTTGAGTATCCTAACGGGCTTTTTACCCGATGACCCTTTAACTATAGGAGATGTGTTAGTGGCCCGTATCGCTGGCATTAACGTCCCTGACAATAAGCATGCAGTCATTGCATTGACTTCGATTTACGGTGTAGGCCGTACTCGTTCGAAGGCAATCCTTGCAACGACTGGTATCGCAGAAACCACTAAAATTGGTTCTTTGTCAGAAGAACAACTGGATCAACTTCGTGAAGCTGTTGCCGTCTACTCTGTAGAAGGCGATTTACGTCGTGAAGTTTCTATGAATATCAAGCGTTTGATGGACCTCGGTTGTTACCGTGGCCTTCGTCATCGTCGTAGCTTACCTCTTCGTGGACAGCGTACTAAAACAAACGCTCGTACTCGTAAAGGTCCGCGTAAACCAATCCGTAAATAAGGGGGAATTGAGCAATGGCTAAGCAACCTACTCGTTCTCGGAAACGCGTTAAAAAGCAAGTCGCCGATGGCATGGCTCATATCCATGCTTCTTTCAATAACACCATTATCACTATTACCGATCGTCAGGGCAACGCTCTGTCGTGGGCAACCTCAGGTGGCTCAGGCTTCCGTGGTTCGCGTAAATCTACACCGTTTGCTGCTCAGGTAGCTGCGGAACGTGCTGGTGAAATGGCGAAGGAATACGGCGTTAAGAATTTAGAAGTGTTTGTGAAGGGCCCAGGTCCAGGTCGTGAATCATCGATTCGTGCTCTGAACGCTGTTGGTTATAAAATCACTAACATTACTGACGTGACACCGATTCCTCACAACGGTTGTCGTCCGCCTAAGAAACGTCGCGTTTAATTGGCGTGAAACGATAGTTGGAGAAAGAAGATGGCTAGATATTTGGGTCCAAAACTCAAACTGAGTCGTCGCGAAGGAACCGATTTGTTCCTGAAAAGCGGCGTTCGCGCAATTGACACCAAGTGTAAGTTAGAAACTGCACCTGGTCAGCACGGTGCCCGTCGCGGTCGCCTGTCTGACTACGGCGTTCAGTTACGCGAAAAGCAAAAAGTACGTCGTATGTTCGGCGTGTTAGAAAAGCAGTTCCGTAATTACTACAAGGAAGCTGCACGTATCAAAGGCAATACAGGTGAGAACCTACTGCAATTGCTTGAGCAGCGTCTTGACAATGTTGTGTACCGTATGGGCTTTGCAACAACTCGTGCGGAAGCGCGTCAGTTGGTCAGCCATAAAGCTGTAGTCGTTAACGGTCAAGTGGTCAACATTCCTTCATTTAACGTGAAGCCAGAAGATGTTGTCAGCATTCGTGAGAAAGCTAAAAAGCAGGCACGAATTGCAGCGGCCCTTGAGTTGGCAGAGCAACGTGAAAAGCCAACTTGGGTTGAAGTAGATAATAAAGCAATGGAAGGGACTTTTAAGCGTCTTCCAGAGCGTACAGATTTATCTGCTGAAATTAACGAACAGTTGATCGTAGAGCTTTACTCTAAGTAAGGCTTAAGCATAAAGAGAGGACACAATGCAGGGTTCTGTAACCGAATTTTTAAAACCAAGGTTAGTAGATATTGAACAAGTCGGCGCCAACCATGCCAAGGTAACCCTTGAGCCGTTGGAGCGCGGATTTGGTCACACGCTAGGAAATGCGCTGCGTCGTATTTTGCTCTCTTCGATGCCCGGTTGTGCGGTCACGGAAGTTGAGATTGACGGCGTGCAGCATGAATACAGCACGAAAGAGGGTATTCAGGAAGACATTATTGAAATCCTGCTTAACCTTAAAGGCCTTGCCGTTAAAATGGACGGCAAAAACGAGGCTACGTTGACCTTGACTAAATCCGGCGCAGGTCCTGTACTTGCAGGCGACATCACCACTGACGGTGACGTTGAAGTCTGTAATCCACAGCACATTATCTGTACTTTGACTGGCGACACTGAAGTGTCAATGCGAATCAAGGTAGAGAAAGGTCGTGGTTATGTGCCTGCGAATACTCGTTATAATGACGAGGATGAAGATCGTCCAATCGGCCGCTTGCTGGTTGATGCTTCTTTCAGCCCTGTTGAGCGTATCGCATATACAGTGGATTCAGCGCGTGTTGAACAGCGCACTGACCTGGACAAGCTTGTGATCGATATGGAGACCAATGGTACTCTAGATCCAGAAGAAGCTATCCGTCGTGCTGCGACTATCCTGGCTGAACAGTTGGAAGCTTTTGTCGAACTACGCGACATGAGTGAACCAGAAGAGAAAGAAGAGAAACCAGAATTCGATCCAATCTTGCTGCGTCCAGTCGATGACTTGGAACTGACAGTTCGTTCAGCGAACTGCCTGAAAGCAGAAGCGATTCAATACATTGGTGACCTCGTACAACGTACCGAAGTGGAGCTGTTAAAAACTCCGAACTTAGGTAAGAAATCGTTAACTGAAATCAAAGACGTTTTGGCGTCGCGTGGTCTGTCTCTGGGTATGCGCCTGGAAAACTGGCCGCCGGCTAGCCTGATCGACAACGATTAATCGTTCGTACCAGGTATAACCTTGGTATAGAGTTTTATTTAGAAGGGTATAGGTTATGCGCCATCGTAAGAGTGGTCGTCAACTCAACCGTAACAGCAGTCATCGTCAAGCGATGTTCCGCAATATGGCTAGTTCTTTAGTGCGCCACGAAGTTATTAAAACTACGTTGCCAAAAGCTAAAGAATTACGCCGCGTTATCGAGCCTTTGATCACATTGGCAAAAGAAGACAGCGTTGCAAATCGCCGTCTGGCTTTCGCACGTACACGTGATAAAGAAGTAGTAGGTAAGCTGTTCAACGATTTAGGTCCACGCTATTCAGAGCGTCCAGGTGGATACACACGTATTATGAAGTGTGGTTTCCGTACTGGTGACACAGCGCCTATGGCGTACGTCGAGTTAGTTGACCGTCCAGAAGTTGAAGAAGAAGCTGTTGTAGAAGCAGCTGAAGAATAAGGTTTAGGCTTTATTCATAAAAAACGGGGTCCTTGTGACCCCGTTTTTTTATGTCTATGTTTTTAGTTCTGGATAAGTAGTTCAGGATAGTCCTAATGAAAGTGCGCTGGAGCGTCCTTGCAGCGCGCAACATCCATGTTTTATTAATGTTACATTTATGTGTGCTCTTAGCCAGACTTATTTGCTCGTTTTTTGAACGATTAGCCAATGTCGTACAAAATGAGTTCAATTAATGGTCGTTTTGGGTGAAATTTACTCGTTCGATCCTATTTATTGGAAAAAGATCCAAAAAGGGGTTGCGCGCAGCGAGAAGATCTCTATAATTCGCCTCCGTTGTCAGGGCACATTGAGCGCACAGACAACCCTTGAAGCTCCTGAGTTCATTACGAATTAGTCGAGCACAAGGGCTGAAGAAAAAGTTCAAAATTC
>NZ_PIPO01000007.1 GCF_003986975.1 Aliidiomarina soli
GGTATCTTCGAATACATCGAGATCTTTTATAACCGCAAACGACGACACTCTGCTCTCGGCAATATCAGTCCAGCAGAGTTTGAGCGCAAATGCGCATAACAGTGTCTACTTTTTGTGGGTAGGACCACTCCACACGGTTACATTAAGCATCTAGGAACATGGAAAAAACAATTCAACAAATAACCAAAGCAGCTGAAGTGAAAGAATCTCACGCAGGTCATACTAAAATAATTAAAGAAGTCTACGAAGAACTTGAAGATATTTACTCAAAATTAGATATTGAAGAGGGTGAAGGGATAAAGTATCGAATTCAAAGAAGCCAAATTAGAGTTATTCTTGATGCTTTAACTAAAATGGTATCTTCTGTAATTACACTACTGGATTCAA
Source organism: Aliidiomarina soli (assembly GCF_003986975.1). Lineage (GTDB taxonomy): Bacteria > Pseudomonadota > Gammaproteobacteria > Enterobacterales > Alteromonadaceae > Aliidiomarina > Aliidiomarina soli. The sequence goes on from NZ_PIPO01000007.1 coordinate 388, forward strand.
AGCTGTATGAAGGTGTAGATCCGCTTGCTAGAGTTGTAATGGAGCACGCGGTAAATGTAATGTATATAGCTGAAAGTAAAGAAAATGAGCGACCAAAGCAACTAATTAAGCATTATATTGAGACAACTATAGATAAATCTGAGAACTGGCATAACTCTGCAAGAAGTAGAGGAGATACGGTAGCTAGTGAAATATCTCTAAAAAAGTTAAACCTTCTTGAAGAGCTAAAAAAAGGTCATTCAGGACTATATGAACGCGCTGTTGGTAAATGGCCTAATCCATTTAGAAGATTTGAAGCTTTAGGCCTAGAAGATGAGTATGCGACCCTATACTCAATGAGCTCTGACTCCATACACAGTCTTTCAGAAGATGTATATAACTTTTGTACTATAGAAAACTATCCTGATGAGTTGAAACCACATGTATTTAGAAACTTTAAGGCTTTGAATCTTTCTATGTCAGTGTACCTAGGGATGAAATCTGTGGCTTTCTATGCTTTAGCACTTGATAAAGTCATTACGTTATTAAAAGGTAAGTATGATGTTTTTCAAATACTAACAAAGCTAAATGAAGTAGCTTTAGAGCACGAAGGTGAAAATCTTGAAAGGTGGAGCTAACAAGCCGCTGTAGTCGTTCGCTAACGCTCACTGGGACAAAAATACGCAGGCTTCCAGTCGCTCCGCTCCTAGTGTTAGCCTGCGTATTTTAGCCCCTAAGCGGGGCGTTATGTTTCTGTGCTCTACCACCAACCACCTTCCTCCCCAAACGACAACTTGAAACTGTAGGAGAGAATTTCTTTGTCACTTAGAAAGCTAGGAATAAAGAAAACATTTATTATCTTCGGGATAATTTTGTTTATACCGCTGGCGATTTACACTTATCAATTCGGCCTAGGGATTTGGCCCACCCATGATGACTGGGCAAAGATGGGGAGCGCACTGGGAGGGATATATGCCCCGATACTCTCGGCACTAACTTTGTACATGATATACCGGCAGCTAAGATTGCAAGCAGTAATACACGTCGATCAAATGGATTGGCAGAGGTTTCAAACATCACGCCAGCATGGATTGTACTTGTGTGAAAAGCTCAAGGAATTAATCAAAATCCCGCTAAGCCAAAATAACTTCATGTATACCTTAGAGCAGACTGGGGTTTATGAGGAGCTATCCAAAGACAAATATCTTGAGCTTGTAGGTAGAGACGAAACATCAATGCTGATTCATCAGCTGATTGTGCTCTTGCGAAAACTTAGATTTTGCGAAACTGGCAAAGAAATTAGATATCACCTGAAGGGGCTGGCACTTGCATCGGTAGGCGCAGAAAATCTAAATGGATTTGAGGTGCGAATGTGTAGGTGGCACGATATTGCGTATGAGGGCTTCAGTAAAGATCTTTGCGTATTTACGGATCAGTCAGACTTGGACTTTCTTGCACAATTTAAAACATAACAAGTGGTTCAAATCGTTCGCTGCGCTCACTGGGACGGGCTAAAGCCCGCCCTTTAACCAAACGTTATACGTTTCAGGAGATTCGTCGATGAGCAGCATTGGAATTCTCGCCTACGGATCTTTGATCGAGGAGCCAGGCAAGGAGATTGAGCCGATCATTCTTGAGCGACGACAACGCATCGAAACGCCATTTTCCATCGAGTTCGCCCGTTCGAGTTCCACGCGCGATGGCGCACCTACCGTCGTGCCCGTTGAAAGCGGCGGTTGCCCCGTCTATGCCACTATTTTTGTCTTGGAGGCAGGCGTCAGCCTGGATAAGGCTGAGGATTTATTGTGGCGACGAGAGACGAGGAATGAGTGTTCTGATAAGCACTACTCCCCGCCGACCACGCCAAGTCCGAACAGAATGGTAGTGAAGACACTTCGGGATTTCGAAGGAATCGATGTTGTGCTCTACACGAAGCTTGGCGTGAACATCTCTGATATCAACGCCGAGAAGCTAGCTGATCTTGCTATTGAAAGCGCCAAGTCCGAAGCGGGGAGGAATAGAAAGGACGGTATCAGCTATCTCATTTCGGTAAAACGACAAGGAATCTCAACGCCGCTGATGTCGGGCTACGAAAAGGAAATTATGCGGAAGACCGGCGCTTCAGGACTAGACGATGCGCTGTCACGGTGTCGCGATGGAACCGTATAACCAGTCGCTCCAGCCGACCGCTCGCCCGCCGCGCGGTTTCGCGTCGGCTGAGCTTTATCGTTAGGTGTCTATATGGATTCAAATTTATTTCCGATAACAGTGATCGCTGCAATCTCTCTTTTTCTGATAAAAGAAATGGTCGAGTTGTATCGCAGAATTATGGCTGACAAGCGAAAGTCATCTGCTATAAAAAGACTATTATCCAGTGAAATAGAAAAAAACAACTGGGTTATAAAGTCCTTGCGGCGACACCTAAGAAGCGTCCAGGATGGGTGGCATGAAAGTGAATTCGTAGTCGTTAGCACACATCAAAGCGGGTATCGTATTGAAGAAAAGAGAAATGACGGCGGCAGCGGATATTCACCTCTTTTTCAAGTTTCTACCACAGTATTTGATAAAGTGGTATTTGAGCTTCCGGTATTAGATGAGGCTTTATTCAAACTAGCTGAAAATGCTTACGAAAGTTTGGCTGAAGTTAAGCATGTCAGTAACAGTTTGGTTGAGCATATTACTAATAAAGATGATCATATAGCTCATGATTTTATGGCTGGTTTTTGCGAGTATGCACTTGAAGAAATTGATGAAGCATATGAGCATCTATCGATTTTGTATAAGAAATGCACAGGGAAAGAGTTGAAATCTCATAAATTGAGATCATACACCTAACAATCGCAGTCACTGGGACAAAATTTCCACTGCGCTACAATTTTGCCCGTGCTGCGGGCGTTATGTTTCCGAGGGAGGTGTCTAGTTGGACGTAAGTTTGATTGTTGCACTCATTGGCATCATGGCTGGCGCTGCAGGTTACTGGATAGCTATGTTCTGGATGCAACCCATCCTTCGTTATCGTTCAATTCGAAACAGGGTACATTCGGATTTCATTTACTACGCTCAGGTTGTTAATGCAGATGGCCTAAATGAAGACATGCAAAAGATGTATCGAGAACGTATCCTCGCAAATAGAAAGGCGTCGACCGAGCTATCTGCCGCATATCTAGAGTTACCATCTTGGTATACATGGTGGTTGGAGCATCACAAGTTTGATCCCGCTAAGGCAGCGCAACATCTTATCGGCTATTCCAATACGCGAGAATACGATCAAGCTCATAAAGTTCAGGCCGCAATAAGGAGGCTTCTTGGGTTGCCACCAGAAACATAACAAGGCGCTGTTGTCGCCGCTATCGCGGCTGGGACGGCTTACGCTTCGCTCCAGCCACCCCAAAGCTTGTCGTTAGGTGCTTATGCAAACTTTCTACAAAGTACGACTTATGTTCGAGTGGGGTGGTGGCTCCATCTGGTGTGGTAATGATGCTGCACTCCAAAGATTTGATGTTGGACCTATCGAAGAAAAGCTATCGCTGTCAGAGGTCACGCTTCAAGAACTCGACACATTATCTACCTGGCACGATAAAGCACTTAATTGGGAATACCCGCCTGACCCAAGTCCTTGGAGTCAGGCGGAATTCAAGGAGTTTGAGGCGGCCGCACTGGCCATGCGGACAAAACTGCAAGCAGAGCTCGGGGCGAGTTTTGAGGTGATTTATGAGCCAATTCCGTGAATCAGCACCTAACAATCGCAGGCACAGCGACGGTTCTTTCGTTGCGGCTTCGCCTTCACTAAAAAACCGCGCGTGCTGCGGGCGTTAGGCGTTTTGAAAACCGTATACTCTACACCTGAAGGGGTTTTATCTAATGGCAATTTATGAGTTCAAAGTTGAAGAAGTAAATCGTGATGGTTACATAGCTTGGGATGCGATTGAGGAATCCACGGGAAATCGTATCGCCTTAAATACATCAGGAAAGCACAGCACTGGCTCTTACCCTGAAATTGGGAAGTACCTCGAGGATACATACGGTATCAACGTTGAACTGGAATATCAGGAAGATACCGCTGACGTATTTGACCAAGGAAAACAAGAATGGCGATTTGTCCGCGGAACTGATGAGATTGTAGTGAAAGATATTCTGCGTACAGTTTTTAGAATCGCTTGGGAGCGCTAAAGCCTAACCAAGCCATTAAGTTCGCGCACTTCGTGCGCCGGACCTCGTTTCACTCGGCCGCTTATGGCCCGCGTTAGGCTCTATAAGCATGGAGAAGCATTGATCACTGCGAGGCTATTGGTCGACAGAAGAGAGCGCAGGCTTCTAATTGTTGCCACAGGAGCTTTTCTTCTGTTGTGTTTAATCGAGGCAAGACTTCCTCTGCCAGTGAATTTATCGGGAACGGTTCTTGAACCACTTCTCTTAAGCGGTGCTGCACGCACCATAAGTGCCGGGGTTCTGGTTAGCCTTGTAGCGGCGTATGTCTTCTATCTTCTGATTGACTACTTCCCACGGTCAGCCAAGGAAGCCAAGTCGATTTTTGTACTCAATTCGTTGCTTGCAGCTGTGCTAGATTCTTATGATCGATGTCGTGTTTTCGGACACGAAACGGCTCTACCTCATGTTAAGAGGCATGTTCTAGAGGATGATTGGCTGGAGCAGGTGATCGTCGACATAAAGGATCGAAGAGCCAAATTTCTGCCGCTGAAGTTGGCCATGCAGACTGCGCACACTCGCCTAGATGACTTCAGGAATGCCTTGGTGTTGGCAGTCAATCTATCGCCAGAGCATGCGCTTCAATGGTTGGTCATCATAGATAAAGTAAGGCTCTTTGCCGAGAGCTACGGGGAGCAGCCAGAGGTGCCGGAGGATAAGGTACATCTGGCAGACAATGAGTCAGACGAAAACCCCCTCCGGTTGTACAAAGGAGATCTGAGGTTTCGTTTTATGGAACTTGTTGAAGAGTCTCAAAAATGGCTGCAACAGAATGACTCTAAAGCCTAACAAGAACAGTCACGGCGACGGCTTCTCCATTGCGACTTCGCTTCCATTACGCAGTCGCGCGTGCTGTTGGCGTTATGTGTAAGTAGAGAGTATGGAATTCAAAACAAATACAGAGCTATTTAAAGCCATTGAGAGCCTGCAGGAAGATCTGGCATCGTCCGGTCAAGCAGACGCGAGCGCTTTAATGTTGAAGGGTATATCGGGCTTAAATGGTCTCACAGATGGTTGGGCTTATTTACTTGAGCATTTGCATTCAGCTAAGCAAGAATATGGCGCCAGCTTTTCTCCGCAGCAAAGTCTGGCGCTTTCTAAAATCAAAAGCACGGTACATAAGATTGTATACCGTGCGTAAAACACATAACCAAGCGCAAGCACTACACAGCCTTCGGCTGTCGGACGCTCGCAAGCTCGCGCCGGTGTGCGCGGCGTTAGGCAGGAGTTGACGTGATCAAACCTCGCGATGAAAAGGAAGTGACTGACGACTGTGTCGTGCATGCTCACCCTGTTCCACCAGAAGAGCTCGCTAGATATAGCGTCGACCGAGATCCTTATTCTGAGGCCGATATAGCAAGCTATGTTGAGGGCCAGGCGCGTGATGAAGAAGTTCAACACGTTGAGCGAATAAAAACAGAGGTTGTGCTAGGTGATACATACGAAATGTGGGGTGTAACCACCGATAGTGACCGTTGGTGGGTCATAACGAATCTCACCAACCTTTATTCCCAAAAGCATTTTCCAAGCCTTGATTACACTCTGTCTTTTCATATTGGGCTTATGATGCGTCTGAGAAGCCGATCGGATAATGTCGACGCAGGCGAGCCCAGTCCATTCGATGAAGTGATTCGCCGCGAAGAGCAGGCTTCCCACAGGCATGAAACTGCTGTTGAGGCTGAGGATTACCAAACAGTCGGAATGTTGCTAAGGGAAGCACTAATTTCGTTGATTGGTGCGCTAAGGCGTAGAACTGAGATACCAGAGGAAATAGAGCGGCCGCAAGATGCCAATTTTATTGACTGGTCAAACGTTCTGATGAACCAGTTGTGCCCTGGGAGTAGCAATAAGAATCTAAGGCAACATTTGAAGAGTGTCGCGAAAGAATCGTGGCAGCTGGTGAACTGGCTCACGCACTCTAGAAATGCCAATAAGACAGCCTCTTCTATAGCAATTCATTCTTGCCAAACGGTGATTGGCCATTTCATCCAGATTTTGGAAAGGAGCCGGATTGATAAGAACGAGGAGTGCCCGGTTTGTAAATCACGGAACATTAGAACCCATTTCGATATTTCCATCGGTGACGATGGTGAATACTTCTCGAGTTGTGGGGTGTGTGACTGGACTGACTACCCAGACGTAGCGGGAGAATGAGCTGCAGCGACGAATTTATGCCTACCAGGCCAGTCACGGCGACGGCTACTGCATTGCGGCTTCGCCTCCATTCCGTAACCGCGCGTGCTGAGCGGCGTTAGGCTTAAGACAATATCGGAGATGTACTTTGAGTTTAGGGAAACAAGAAGGCATTAATGCCCAAGCTATTACAAAGCCCATACAGCTTTTGGCTGCATGGCTGGTCGGGCTGATCTTCGTAAACGGTACTTTTTTGATAACTGCTCAAGCCTTTAATTCAACAGAATGGCTCGCTGCGATATTAGTAATAGCATCAATTGTTAATGTTCCTTTATTCTTAGCTGCATTATTTTTACTGCAAACTAAGTTCAGGCCAGAGATACAGGAAGATCATTATTACAGTCAGTATATTAAGGATAAGCTCGGTCGTAATGTTACGGATAAATTGAAGAGCCCTGAGATAGTACATTTTACTGAAGCCACAGAAGATAACGTTGATGATGACTCTATCTGGTCGAAAGTAAAAATCATGTTCAACCCACACTTAAAACTGTCCGATGAAGTTCGCGCTAACCTTGAGAAAAGCGGCATCCCTATCACGGAAGAGTTTGGTGGCAAGCACTGGATTCCTGAATTTGTGGTATCCATAGGTAGATATCTTACCTACGAACAAATATCAACGATTTTAGAAAGCATTAAAAATCTACCTGAAGTTCGGATATCTTTTTCGGATGATGATGATGAGATATATCAATGGGATCGCACAGTACTGATAGGGTCATATTACTATGATGTAGATGAGAAATCGTATCCTATATCGAAGGCAATGGAATTATTGGAAGCATCGGGTGGTAATGTGAATGCGTTTTATCAAGAGCTTTTTGATCGTCAGCGTGATGAAGATGCCTAACAATCGCAAGCACGCGGAACAAATTTCCGCTTCGCCTCAATTTGTCCGGTGTTGCGGGCGTTATAAGGTAGAGCAATGAAACCGAAACAAGGGCGACAATATTGGAAGATTGTGGGCCGTGAAGGGTTCGAAACGCTCTTTGAACATAAGATTTACGTCGGGCAAATCACTGAGAATCAGCTACGAAACCTACTGCAAGTGCTGTTCGCTAAACTGGCCTTGACGGAAGGCGAAATAATAAAAAGCTATGCCAAGAAGGGCACCAAAGCCCACTCGAGCCATATCGATAAAGTACAGAAACTGGACGGGAAGAAATTCATGTATTCATGTGGCACCAACCCATACGTCACGGCAACCGCAGAGTATGAACCCGTCTTATAACAAGGCCACTAAGGTTGTTCCGGGCCGATGCCCCTCCACAGGACGCCCTTGTCAGGGCGCCGCTTATGGCTGCCGTTAGGCTTCAAAACCATTGAACATCATGCCAGAAATGAGAAAATTAATAGAAGAACATAAGGTAATGGTTCCTAGGTTCTTGTCACGTAACCTAGGCATGCCGAAGCATACATTTGATGTGATAGTGCAGGGAGAAAACATAAGCATACCCTCGCGGCTATATGGTGACGTTCCACCACCTTTGAACTGCTCTGACGCACAGCAATTAGTATGGTCGTGCCTTTATTCAAGAATGTCAGACGGTTTCGTAAGGGAGCGATTTTTGAGGGAATTTATTCATACCAATAGCCCGTATGTTGTTCCCTTTGTAATACAGCTATGTGGAGAGTATGTGATTGAGATTATCAGCATAATCCATAGCAATTTAGGTAAGTTAAACCGTGATATGTATATTGAGTTCTTTAACGAAAATCCAGGATTTATACATCTCACTAGGCAAAGGGCCACCAGCTATTGGAATTGCTTTTTTCAATACGAAAAACCACTTAATGAAAGCAGGCTTGCATTTGAAGTTCTCAGCTACTTTGAAGTACCTAAGCCTAACAAGGCGAGCAACCCGGCGCCGTAGGCGCGGGTTCTTTTGGCGTTAGCAGCTCCCTCCACCTACCTTGCTAAATGAGTAAAAAAGGGATAATTTATACTCATGAACGTTTTCGAGTTTGATGACAAGAAAAGTCAGGCGAATCGCTATAAGCATGGAATCGACTTCCATGACGCTCAAGCGCTATGGGAAGACCAAGACCTACTAGAAGTTCGGGCGAAATCATCTGATGAACCTCGTTACCTGGTTATTGGTCTTATAGGGATGAAGCACTGGTCTGCTGTTATCACTTATCGAGGTGAGAAGATTCGTCTTATTTCGGTACGACGCTCGCGCAAGAGAGAGGTAGAGTTGTATGAAAGCTAAAGATTTTGACACGAAATTTGATGAAGGTGCAGATGACATTATTGATGATCTGGACGTTAAGAGCGCACGGCGGGTAAACCAGGAAGCGAAACGTATTAACGTAGACTTTCCTGCTTGGGTAGTTGAGTCGCTTGATCGTGAAGCTGCTCGAGTTGGTGTTACTCGCCAATCAATTATTAAAGTTTGGCTGGTGGAGCGTTTGCGAGCTGAAGCTGCTAACAAGCCGCTAAAAAGTGACACCGCAAGCGGCGCACATTAGCGGGGCGTTAGAAGCCACAGGAGAGTTCATGCGATACATAAAAATTTTTAGCGCCATCCTTTTATTGGGAGTAGCTGGGTGTAGTGATAACTCGGCAGACGGGACACGACCTCAGGCATCAAGTGGCCCTGAACGGTATTCAGGAGGAACACTACAGCAAGCCACGCTTTCCGAGTGGCGGAGTGGCTCATCAAGGGATAGGCTTGCATCAAGTGCTGATTTTGCCGCCGTTGCTGCTAGGCAGCAGAATATGAACTTGAGAAATATGGATGAACTTCGACCTATAGCGGTAAACCTAGAGCGCTGCATTTCAGCGACGGGACGAGATGGAACGGCTGATAGCATGCGTGTATCGGAGGTTGCGGCTGCTTGCATAATTTTACAATCTCAGTAATGGCTTCTAACAAACCAAGGCAGCGGAAATATTTTGCTTCGCTGCGCTCAAAACGCAAAATATTCCCCTGCTTGGGGCGTTAGATTTACTCGCGGATAAGGAGGGAAGCATGCCAATGGCGAAGTACAAAGAAAAACTTCTGGATGAATTTGAGACCCGATCTGATGAGTGGACCTTTGCAGATTTCGAACGCAGACTTGGCGAGGTCCGGAAAGGTGCTAGCTATCATGATGCGAAGGGAATCATTAATGATGCTCATAGTGTAGGTAAGTGGCCGAATACCGTGAAACGATATTTGCTGACGAACTATAGAGCCCATGGAAACGTCAGCTCCGAATTCAGTGATACCTTCCGCGAGGTTTGCTCATCTGTGACCGACAGCGAAAAGGAAGCGTGGGGGGTAGAGTGAAATCTAACCAGTCGGTCAACCTGACGCCAAAAGCGTACCGCTTTTGGTTACCTCCGCTGGCGATCCGGCGTCGGTTGCCTCAGGGTTAGATTTATCTATGACATCTCCTCAGAACGAAGAAATATTTTCGTATCCGGACGCACTTCGTCAGTACGAACTGCTTATTCCGCATCTTGTTCGCGTATCTGATAGATCTAGTGGCGTTTACACCAGTACCCTAGGTATTGAAGGTACCAAGATCTATACACGGTTGGTCCTTAGTGCAATGACGATTGGTTTCATTCTTCCTGGAAACCAAGTCAATCACTCACAGCTATGGGACTTCTCATCCGTAGCTGTGTTAGCTAGGTCTTTGATGGAGGCAACGCACCGTTACTTGTACCTGATTGAGCCTAGTTTATCCTCCGAGGAATCTGATTTCAGACGGAAGCTTCATTTCTACCGCATCAACTGTGAGAAGTATCGGCTCTACTCAGAAAAACAGGATCACGAGATACTGAAAAGTTTTGAGGAAAATCTGCCAAAAGCCAAAGCGGAGATCACCTCGTCCTCGGTATATAGAGGTCTGGATAAAAACATGGCGAAAAAGGTTCGCTCAGGGAATGCGGATATGCACCTCACTGATGCTGAAGTGGCGAAGTTGACTGGCCTTATTGACGAACATTTTGGGTTTTATTATCGGCTGCTTTCTATACAGGCTCATGGCTCCCCGATGGCGACGAACTCGCAATCTAACACCAGAGGCCGAGGGCTTGAGAACGACGCTGAAAGTTTCTACTTGGCATTGGTTTTGCGCTTGCTATGCCGTTACTTAAGTAAATCACTGTTGTCTCAGGTGGAACTATTGTCTTTAGAAGACTCGGGGGCAGTGGCTTTTGCAAATACGGTGTTGTCCAGTGACGAGATCTAACAAGTGCAGGCACGGCGACGCCCATTACATTGCGCCTTCGGCTCCATTCCATGGGCGCGCGTGCTGCAAGCGTTATGTGCTTTCTCGAAAAACTACAGGATAGTGTAGACTCAGCGTTTTAATTCAATGGAAACTAGCATGTCTAAATCTGTTCAACAGCAAATCGGGTGTATTGCTCTAGTCGTTGAAAATTACGATGATGCTATCGAGTTCTACACTAAAAAACTTCAATTCACACTGGTTGAAGATACTGACTTAGGTGACGGTAAACGCTGGGTTCAAGTTTCTCCTCCTAATTCCAACGGAACGAACTTGCTTTTAGCTCAAGCGAGTACTCCTGAACAATCCCGAGCTGTAGGAAATCAAACAGGTGGTCGTGTCTTCTTGTTCTTACAAACTAGTGATTTTTGGCGAGACTATGAGTTAATGAAGGTAAATGGTGTCGTGTTTAATGAAGAGCCTCGAGTTGAAGAGTACGGAACTGTAGTGGTATTCGAAGATCTGTATGGCAACAAATGGGATTTACTACAGCTAAACAGTGGAACCAAGTAGCACGCACATAACAAACGGCTCAAGAGGGATTGCCAACGTGTGACGGCTTTAGTGCAAAATTGAAGTTCAGTGCTTACAATGTGTTTTTTTAAGTTCGGCGGTGCGTTGTCGACCCCTTAGCCGGGCGTTAGCAGAAAATAAGAAAAAGGAGAATCTTTTGAATCCAGAGTACATTGAGGTTGGTAGTCAATATTATATGGGTTGGGGAACATTAATGTTAATTAATGCAGTGCTCGTCCAAGGTAAAAATCGTAGCGGTTTAGCTTGGTTTTTCATTTCATTAATTTTGGGGCCGTTTGCTACTTTAATATTAGCCTTGGTTTCTAAGTTGCCGGAAAATCAGTAAGTACAATTGACTATTGATCCTACAAGGCTTTTTGTCAGTTCTTTTTAAATACAAGCAGCCGTGGCGTTGTTCGGGTTTGCCAAGCCGCGCAAGTTCTGTGAGGGCTGCTAACAAGCAAAGGCAGCCGACGCGTCCCGCGCAGCTGCTTTGGGCGTTATGCAGAAGGACGCACCGATGACTACTACACACTCCGTTAATACTCCACGACTCCGGCTCGGTCTATACATGTGGATCGCAGGCATGCTTGGTGTCGCCGTGCTTTTGGCCGAGGTGGTCCCACAGCTTTTGGCTGATGGGCCAATTTCTGCCCCACTTTGGTTGGTGTTAACAGCAAGCATTGCACAGAGTGCTCTATTACTTGCGCTTGCAGTATGGGTGGGCGTTGTGCTTGCGCCGAAAGTCGGGCTTCAGGCTACCGTTTTTGAGGCTGCGGTGACTACCAGATCAATCAAGTCCGCTCTGCGACCGCTACTTCTGCCTGGTCTTGTCGGCGGCATGCTAGGCGGCGTTGGACTCTTTGCAATTGGTAGTTACTTTTCTCCGGCAGCTCTAGCTGAAGTGGAGCAGCAATTCTCGCCGTCAATTCTTGCCCGCGTGCTCTACGGCGGAATTACGGAAGAACTGCTTTTACGATGGGGTCTACTGACAGCTTTGGTATGGCTGGCATGGAGGTTTCTGCAACACCGGAGCGGGAGTCCACGGCCAATCTATACTTGGTTTGCCATTGTTGTGAGTGCATTAATATTCGGAGCGGGTCATTTGCCCGCAGCAGCAACCCTCGTCGGTGAGTTAACGACCGATGTGGTGGTGTTCATTGTAACCGCTAATACCGTTTTCGGCGTTTTATTCGGCTACCTATATTGGCGCTACGGCCTTGAGGCGGCGATAATCGCACATGCGTCAGCACATCTAGTGAATTATTTCTTAGGTTTAGCGATAGCATAACAATGTGCTGTAGTCGCTGCGCTCGGACTTTCGTTCCGCAATCGCTTCACGACGGCCGCTAAGCACTGCGTTATGCGCCAGAAAGCGTGAGTCCTGTGCATGGCCAAATATGGAGGATCTTTTACGATGCTCGATGTTAAACATCTCAGCACCTATATTAATCGAACCCCGCAAGATGTTTATGCATTTGCTTCGAACCCTGAGAACCTGCCGATCTGGGCGGCGGGATTAGCCAGCTCTGAGGTCAAAAAAGATGGGGATGTATGGGTTGCTGACGCACCATTCGGAAAGGTAAAGATCAGGTTTGTGCAGGCTAACGCATTTGGTGTCATGGATCATGATGTTGAGCTTGATTCGGGCGTGGTAGTTCACAACCCAATGCGAGTCGTACCGAACGGTGATGGGAGCGAATTCATCTTCACCTTATTGCGGCAACCTGGAATGTCCGAAGAGCAATTCGTAGAGGATGCGCAAGCAGTTGAAAAAGACCTCCGGACGTTAAAGACATTTCTCGAGGACGACTCCTGAATGGAGTATCGCTGCGTTACTCAAAGAACTCCTAACGATGCCAAGCACGGCGACAGATTTTTCGTTGCGGCTTCGCCTTCACCGCAAAGCTGCGCGTGTTGGCGGCGTTAAATGCCCAGGGGGAATAGTGGAACACATAGAAAAAATCCTCGAATTTATTGTTGAGATTGAAAAGCTTAAAGACGTTCAGCGAAAAACAAAACCAGTGGGTCTTGAGCGATTTGAGAATTCAGCAGAGCACAGTTGGCACGTCTGTCTTACCGCCCTGATGTTGAAAGACTACGCTAATGAAGAGATTGACATCAACCGCGTTATAAAAATGCTTCTTATTCATGATCTTGGTGAGATTGATGCTGGTGATACCATTGTTTACGCAGGCCAGACAACCGAGTACAAAGCTGAGGAGGAGGCAGGTATTAGTCGGCTCTTAAGCATCCTGCCTGGTTTTATGGCCGATGAATTCATAGAACTATGGCGTGAATTTGAGGCGGGAGAAACGGCGGATGCTTGCTTTGCGAAAGCTATAGATAGGGTGCCACCTTTGCTTCACAACATTCACGGCGACGGCCATAGCTGGAGAACACATGGTGTCACAAAGGAAAAGGTGTTCTCAGTAAATCAGCGAATAGAGGCCGGTAGCAAAGATCTGTGGTCTGTTATGCGCGGCAAACTAGAGGGCGCTGTTAATGCTGGTATCCTTAAATAAAGCATTTAACCAAGCATTGCCGCGGACAAGCCGCTGAATACGGCGTTTGATACGCCCCCAAAATAGGAACGCTGATGCCAAATACTGATCACACGATTGTTCAATGCGCCTGCGGAAGCGTCGAGATTGAAGTCGCCGGTGTGCCAATCCTCGGTGCAGCTTGTTATTGTGACGACTGCCAGGAAGGAGCGCGTCAGCTTGAAGCCCTGCCGGGCGCCTCTCCGATTATGGGTCCAGATGGCGGAACCGATCTACTACTCTTCCGGAAAGACCGCGTGCAATGCTCAAAGGGTATCGCTCTCTTACGCGACTACCGGATCAACGACGACTCCCCCACTCGAAGAGTTGTTGCGACATGCTGTAACTCCGCCATGTTTGTCGATTTTCAGAAGGGGCATTGGTTCTCTTTCTTCCGCGCCAGATTCGGAAGTGACGCGCCACCAATACAGGTCCGAATTCAAACTAAGTACAGACCTGATAACAGCTCTGTTGTAAGCAAGGTACCTGAATTCAAGTCGTACCCTTTGAAGTTTATAGCAAAGCTCATGGCGGCTAGACTTGGTATGTTATTGGGCCGGTGAAACTTAGAACCGCGTATAACAAGTCCAAGCTGGCGTAGCTTGCCGCGCTATGCGTTAAGGAAAACTCGTGGAAATAACTGAAGAAAATCAACTGGAAGAGATTTTACGCTTGGCGGCGGGGGAGCCGGCTCATCGGCCGCAGTTTTGTGAAGTCCTGCTGAGTTCGAAGGTATTTGTACTCGGAGCGACCGCAAAGGCAGATGCTGACGGAGAAGTCTTTTTAGAGGCTGGTAGTAAAATCCAGATCAAACACTGGGAAAAGGCCGATGCGTCACCTGTCATCCCGTTCTTTTCATCGCTGGAAGTTCTGCAGAAATCGATTGAGCGCGAAGAATCATTCCTGGCTTTGCCGGCCCGTTCTTTATTTGAGATGACCGAGGGGGCCAGACTGGTTCTCAACCCTATGTCGGAGTATGGCAAGGAGTTTAGTCCCGAAGAAGTTGCTCAGCTGTTATCTATCGGCATTAGTCGGGCGCCGTCTCGAAGGGTGGTTGAGAAAGAAACCAAGGTGCTACTCGGCCAGCCGTCTAACTATCCCTCTAAAATGGTTGATTCTCTTACCCAGCTTTTAGCGAAGCACAGTAATGTTAAAAAAGCATACTTAGCGCTCATGCACGATACCTCTGTTGATGAAAGGCCACATCTAATAGTGGGCATTGAAGCAGAAGGTGATATTGAGAAGGTGATGAGAGAGGCTGGCAACGTGGCGGGTGATACCGCACCTGACGGTGAGCCAGTTGATTTATACCCGGTTAATGAGAATGAGTCGGGGGTGAGCGACTACTTTATCAATCAAACCAAACCTTTCTATGAGAGAAAATGGGGCTCCCGACTCCGCTCATGGCTTGGTTCGGGTAGGGCATAACATGGCGCTCCATGAAGCATAAAATTATCTGCATCCTAATACTCGCTCTTTTCCTTGGCTCTTGCAGTCAGGCTCCTGCAAGCCAGGAGTATATGCCGCTTGTCCTGGATAACCGGGAGGGCATAGTTGAAGACCCTGCGTTGCTTACTAAAGAGCATGTAGACCGGGTGGAGCATGTTTTACGGTTTTACGACGTGGAGTTTGATCGGGTGTCGGATACACGGCTGCTGATTAGTTCGTCTATTGATAAAGACAGCCTTTGGAATTTCACCAAAAAAGCAGAGGACAGCGAATGGCTCGAGAACCATCCGCTGTGAGTAGGGGCCGCTATGAGTGGGGGATAACCAACTGCGGCCCGTGTAGTTTCGAAAAAAGCTCGGTGAGCCGAGCATTCTAAATCAGGGAGAATAAAAATGAATAAAGCCAGAAAACAGGCTACTACAAGACGAAACATTGCGATCATATTTTTCGTACTGGCTGCTGGAAACATATTGATGAAAATATTTGGTCTTTCTTCACTCGATACTTCATCTGCCTCTACATTCAATGGTGCTATCGGCATTAAACTTGGCTACTACGCAGCTCCATTGATTCTGGTGGTTGTTGGCTGGTTTTTTCTTGATTCCAGCAAGAATAAAGCACTGGAAGCTGAGTCAATTGAAGCCCGTAAATGACCTTTAAGAAATCATTTACTATCGGAACACGGAGAAGGCATTGAAATATAAGAAAATATCGCGAACCTTATGTGTTTTGCTTCAAGTAGTTTTTCTAGCATCCTGTGCCTCAACGGCGGATAAAGATGAGGCGACGACGCCTGAGGATGAGTATAGAAACTTACTGACTGCAGCGGCATATATGAGGGTCCTTGAGCTTTTTATAGCCACAGTAGCTCATAGCTGCACGGATCTCCTTGGACAAGACGACGCGACAATGGATGGCATAGGTGATGGCTGGAAAAACAGAAATAGAGAATATATAAACGCTGGTAGGAAGTTAATCATGGCGCATGCCTACCTTAACATGCAACGAAAACAGGCAAAGTTAGGGGAGGAAAAGGGATTCACTGTAGCGCGCGCGGAGGCTGCGGAGTTTGGTGCTGCGATAGAGAGGGATAGTGCTCGGATGGTCAATGCCCGTCTTTCCGGGAGTCATAATGACCAGCTAGAAAGCTGCAATAACTTTGCGGATCAAGTTAGCACTGGACGCTATGACATAACTCCCCGGTTAGACCGTTATCTTCAGTTGCAAAGAATGGTACAGATAACGGAAAGATAACTACGGTATGTGTTAGCCATTCTTAGGAGTGATACAAATGAATAAAGTAAAAAGCGTCGTCAAAGGATACAAATCATTTTTACTCGTTATTTTCCTGATGCTGTTTTTCCGCACGGCCTATGCAGACTGGTCGCATGTTCCCACCAGTTCTATGGAGCCGACGATTCTTCCCGGGGATGTCATCTGGATTGATAAGACCAGCTTTGGTCCATCGCTCCCTTATTTTAATAAGCGGCTTTTTACATGGGACCAGCCTGAGCGTGGCGACATTATTACTTTCATTCCGCCGCATGAAGATGTGCTCTATGTGAAACGGGTCATGGGTGTACCCGGCGATAGTCTCTACATAGAAGACAATACCATCTATATAAATAATCATCGCCTGGAGCAGTCCGTGACCCATTCGACGGATGATATTATTCTCGGCACCGAGACTCTTTTTGAAGCCGAGCATGCTTTTAAAGTAATTAAGGGCAGAAGCTTTCCGCCCTCAGGAAGACGCGTTGTTGTTCCTGACGGGAAGTTGTTCGTGATGGGCGACTACAGGAACAACAGTGTGGATTCACGCGCTTGGGGATTCGTTGATGAAAATCGTGTGATGGGTAAAGTGTCTTCAGTTGCTGTTTCATTTTCAGGTGAAAGAGAGCGACTTGCAAGACTCGCCATTCCTATTCAGTAAGCTTCTAGCTGCGGCGTGAAAATGCAGGGTCTCGTATATTGCTACCATCGTTGGGAATATAGATCGGCTTAAATCACGTTATGGACCAGCCCAAGTTTGACCGCCTCGCGGCAATTGATATACCAGTTTTCGTGAGCCCGCTTGCAAACTGTGTCGAAATCCACCTTTGAGTTTTTGATGATCTCCTTGAAACCTTGTTGCTCAATAATAACCGAGTGTTCGATTTCGTGAAGTGTGGCCTTAAGCACTGCGACGCAGCTACGCAGAGGGCCGTCGAGGGGGATGGTTTTGTGCATCTGGCGGTCGTGGATCATTAGCCATGTCTCTTCGGTCAGGAAACGACAATCGACTGGGAAAGCTGCCATGAACGTGGCGCCGGCCGAATAAACCGCGACCTTACCGAGGAAGATTATCTCGCGTCCGTCTTGTTCCCGCAGTAAACGGACATCGTCGCCCATCAGTCGCGCTACCTCGGGATCACCACCGAGTGTGGTGATGGAAATAACGATGGGCCCCGCGGGGCAGGTTTCCAGCTGCTGACGGAAGCTGCTATACATCTCCTGATCAACAGAGCCCGACAGACGTATATGCGGATTGGCAAGCAAAGCAAGACAGTCAGTTTCAGGCATCAGGGGCTCCAGGGCGTTTAAAAAACAATCAATTGTTTCCTGAGTATAGGAAAGAGACACCATGTATTCCACAGCTGGTTAGTGAAGGTTCACTAACAAATGTCCAATACACTCATGGAGAAGCTATGCATTCTACTAACAAATATCTGATGGCAGCAGCGGTGTTCTGCGCTCTGGCGGCGCTGGGCCATCTGGGTTGCATTCTATTTGGTGGCGATTGGTATCGGTTTTTCGGTGCTGGTGAGCAGATGGCACGGATGTCCGAAGAGGGGCATTGGTACCCAGCTGCTGTGACCTCGGTCATTGTGATCGTACTCGCGCTCTGGTCGTTTTATGCTTTATCTGGCGCAGGTGTCATCCGGCGATTACCGTTGTTACGGACCGCCCTGTGCATCATTGCGTGCATCTTTCTGTTTCGCGGTGTCTCGTTCGTCGCACTGATGCCGATGTTTCCGGAAAACAGCCTGACGTTCTGGGTGTTGAGTTCAGCACTATGTTTAACCATTGGCATTTGCTTTGCTGTAGGCACTTACCAGGAGTGGCCGAAGCTAAGCTGTAAAAATGCCAGACAGGATTAGAAATCCAAATCCTATTCGCGTCAATCAGTGCGATCTTTAACTGGAATAATATGAAAAAGCTTAAAACCCACACCATCGCACTTTACGCTGGCATTATCGCACTAGTCGTCGGTTTAGCAGCCTTTACTCTCAGCTGGAATTTGTGGGATACATGGGGCGGGCCGATGCCGGGCGTTCAGATATTGTTGTTTCCCGGTAATTTGACCCTCGTGTGGGTCTGGCATCCATTGTTTACCGAAGAAATTAACTTCTGGCCTAAGCTAGCGATGCTGATGCTTGGGCAGTTTTCTGTGGTGGCATCCGTAGTTGCGCTGTTGACCTGTATCCTGAGGAAAATAAAGTTTCATGAAAGACACTAATCCACTAAAAATAATTGCCATATTCGCCGGGGTTGTTGAAGCACTGGCGCTTATCGCCTTAGTGGCGTTACCGCCGGAGATTCAGTCGATTTTTGTTTGGTTTGTCATGGCCTTTCCAGTAGCCATTCTCATATTGTTTGTTCACATGCTGTACTCTAAAAAGCTCGCTCAGATAACAGCGAGTAGCCCACAACTTCATAATAAGGATTGTTAAATGAATACAGTTATATTGGTAATTATTGCAGCACTGACACTTACCGCCAACAGTGCAGTTGCCCAGGATAACGTTGAACTCCAGCAGATGTTCGATGCGGATCAGGAAGCGCGGCGCAGCCAGGATCTGGATTGGGACGAGGTGAGCAGGCAAGACGCTGAGCGCAGAGAAGCGGTGTTGTCGCTTCTTGCTGAAGGTGAAATTAAGACCGGTCTGGATTATTTCAACGCCGCGTTGATTTTTCAGCACGGCGAAACGGTAGACGATATCCGTCTGGCGCATTCATTCGCCACTATCTCTGCTACCTTAGGCTATTCACGCGCGACCTGGTTAAAGGCTGCGTCCTGGGATCGCCTGATGATGTATTTCGAGCAACCGCAATGGTATGGCACGCAGTTCACCGTCGATGACTCGGGTGATTGGTATCTGTATGACGTTGAGCCCGACGTTGTTACTGACGAGCAGCGTGCCGAATGGTCTGTGCCTGCATTGGAAGAATCAAGAGCCAGAGCAGAGGCCAGGAATGAAAGCCGCTAGGATGGCTTTGCGAGTTATTTAAAAAGGAATCATAACGGATGTACGTCCCAAGGCATTTTGCGGCTCCCTCGTGGTATCCAACCAAGGCTGAGACGGGCAGAGTTGTACCGACCTGGAATTACCTGGCTGTGCGCATGCCGAAGGTAAGGCAATGGTGATTGAGAACTCTGTTTGGCTGCAACAGCAGCTGCGCTGCCCGATACCGGACTGTCATCTATCTGACATATTCTTCAGCTAGCATTCGCCCTGCTATTTACTCAGGCTTATTTAAAAAACTAACAATAGGGCTCGGCTATATGTCTTTGATTCGAATTCTTACTGCTATTTCCCTTATCGGGACCATTACTTTAACAAGTGGCTGTGCTGACAGCGCTGAGGCTGATACCGCTGATAATAACGTGGTACTGAGTTTCGCGGTGTTGGGGGATGCCGAACCCAAGCCAGAGGCGGAGTTCCCTGGCGTGTCAGCTGCAGTTGATGAAGTTAATCGATTAAATGAGCAGCGCAATTTCGATTTTGTTGCTGGCGTGGGTGACATTGCCCATAAAGGCACGACCATTCAATATGAGAATGTGACGCCGGTCCTGCAACGCCTGACACTTCCGTTTTACCCGATTATGGGTAACGAAGAGCACGGTGAGAGTGTAGAGCGTTACATGCGTTACGCTAACCTGTGGAATGAGGGCAAGGTTACTATTGAACAGCCAAGCTACGTACTTGAGCATGATTCTGTCGCTTTGGTATTCGCCTCGCCTGACTTCGGCCGCGATTTTGGTGACGAAGGTATTGCCTGGATGCATGAGCAGATTACCAACCTGGCGCCGAAGCCAGTTCTTCTCATTGTTCATGGTGCGCAAACGGGCGTCTATCCAGAGAATGCGGACAAAGGCATTACCCATGAAGGGTTCGCAGATATCGTTGCCCAGCCGAACTTAGCTGCGGTGATTTCGGGTGATCTGCATATGGACATGGAGCGGGTTGAGCATTCAAAACGCATCGACCATGTACACTACCTGCATATTCCGGCGCTAGAGCGGACCAAAATACCTGACGAAACGCGGCACACGCCGATGTATCGGGTGTTCAGCATTTTCGATAATGATGAAGTTCTGGTAGAGACGTTCCAGGTTGACGTGGAAGGACCACTGGAGCGACACGAATACCGTTTCGAGCTTCCTCGCTAGCGGCAAGTTCTAAAGCCTGCTGACTAAGTTGTTAGCAGGCTTTGTTTATCTCACTTTCCTCACTTCCCTCTTTCCATTCTTGAAATCCCACTGCATACATTCCCTGAAATCTTGCCCCGGCTCAAATATCCTGGTTATATTTACGATTGATTAATAATCATACAGTCGGAGGTTTGCCATGAATATCTATTATCGCCTTTGGCCATTGGGGCTGGCGTTTCTTAGCTCGATGACGTTTGCGGACTGTGGCCCTGAGCCGGAGGGGTTTGAGTCGTGGCCGGATGACGAGGCGGTCCCGGTGGAGTCAATTCCGCGAAAGCACTGGTTCAGGTCGGCGCAAGGGTGGGTGGTAGCGCCAAGTCAGTGTCAGGCAGTGGAGGCGGCGAGGGAACGAGAAGCGGCTTTTGAAGCCTTTACTCACTACTTTGCAAGGACGCCTTTGGACGGTGCCATCGTCGATGTTCAACATGCACCAGCGCTCGCCTCGATTCGTGCAGCCGGTTCTGCATGGGCTTTACCCTGGCGGTTTGCTGACGACACTGCTAGTGACAATTCGACCGACCCTCGTACGCAGGCGATTCGCGAGCAGATCGAGGCCCAGTTATCCAGCGCTGGGAGAACACCAGATCCAGAGCAAGTTGAAAGGCTGGTTGAGAGGGCGCTGGCGCAACATCCTCCAGCTGCGGCATCACCAGCCACCACACTTGAGCCCACGGCGTTACGGCATGAAGTAGCGCACAAGTTATTTATAGAAGGCGTCTGGCCATCGACCCGGCCAGGCGGAACACAGTATGGCGGCGATGCGCCTGACTGGCTTGACGAGGCAGCTGCAATTGCGGCTGAATCTAATGAAATGACGGCAGGGCGACGTACGGAATTTCGGCAGTTGGCGCGAGAAGGGAAACTGGTGTCGCTGGGTTCTTACCTGTCGATGACTCACCCGGTATTCAACAATAGTGACCTGCGTGAGTTGATGCGAGAAGCGCGGGAAAGAGCGACTGAGGAAGGCGCGGCAGTGCTGTCGGCGTCGGTGAGTGCAGAGCAAATTGCTGAAGGACGAATCTTTTACGCGCAAACTCGTGGCTGGTTGGACTATTTGCTGCAACAGACTGGAAACCCTCAAATTCTTGGAGACATGGCCGATACCATGAGGAACGGGCAGTCATTCGATGAATGGCTGGCTCAAGCTGGCTCGGACGCCGGACTTCCTGGCTCGATGGAAGCACTGGAGGCTGCATTTGAAGCCTGGGCATCAATGCCCGACTCCCTGCCACTAACTAAAAACCAATAGATAGCCATTGTGTACCGCGAAAGGGAAGAGTATGAGTTATGACTTGATGGTGTTTGAGCCGACAGCTGCACCGAAAGAGAGAAAAGAGTTCATGGCATGGTATGCCCACCAAATAAAATGGACAGAAGACCATGGCTATCAGAATCCCACCGTATCTTCACCAGGACTGCAGGCGTGGCTTCAGGAAATGGTAGAGCATTTTCCGGCGATGAATGGCCCGCTGGCAAACGAGGATTCGGATGACTCCAGAGTAACGGACTATAGCATAGGGCAGAATGTCATTTATTCTGCCTTTTCATGGTCTGTAGTTGAAGAGGCTTACCCTAAAGTGCGGGAGTTGGCGATAAAACATTCTGTAGGTTTTTTCGATGTCAGTGCAGATAACGGAGAAATAATATTCCCTGGTGATGGAACTAAAGAAAAGAAGCCTTGGTGGAAATTCTGGTGATTTCTATATAAATCAGCGTTTGTTAGCAGTGTTTCAAAGGTATCGGAGAGGATTTTGAAACTAAATAAAATATCGATAGTTACATGTTTCCTGTTGCAAATAATGTTTTTAACGTCCTGCGCTACAACATCTGTTGATGATGACTCGGCGGCGGGTGGTGATGCAATGGGGGCGCTAAATGCTGCTGCAGGATACGCTCTCGCACTCAACGTTTCCGTCCGTACAGTTGCTAGTAGGTGCAGTGACCTCCTTGGAAGAGACGATGAATTTACGCATGGCATAGTTGATGACTGGGAAATCAATAATGGCGAGTACGTCAATGCTGGTAGGACTTGGACTGCGGCTAGAGTGACAAGTATTAGACGCGAGACAGAGGAAGAGTTCGGTCAGGAAAAAGGACAAGCCGCAGGTGCAGCAGCGTTGACAGAACTGGCTGAAATCGCAGTTCGGACCGGGGCTAAGATGGCCGATACATTGCTGTCGGGGAATCGCGCTGAAAAGCTAAAGATCTGTAATGGGTTCCATGATGAAGTTAGGGGCGGGCATTACGATATAACCCCGCAATCAGAACATCACCTTCCGCTAACAGCAATAATAAATGTAAGGAATCAACAATGAAGTATTCAATCGAAGAAATGCAGCATGCGTATGCTGAACTCAATAAAAAAGAGCGTCCACTTGCCGCTTTTTTTGGCGCAATAGGCGGCGCGTTACCTGTGGCAGCACTTTATTTACTCTTTGGTGAAATGGGCGGTGTTCTTGCAGTTATGCTGTTATTGCCGCCGGTGGTTATTGGCCTGTTTGCCAGGTATACAGGGTTTCCCTACCGACTGAAAGTACGTCTGCCGATAGGCCTTATTGCGATGATTCTTCATATTGCGGGTTGCTGGCTACTCCAGTTAAATCCTCTTTTATACCTATTGGCGCCTGTATGCGCTGGAATTGCTATTTCAATGTCGAAAGTGAAGCTGAGCAAGCTGCAGGATCTTGCCATTGATCGAGCCAAAATGGGTGGGCTAGGCGTTGAAAAAGAAGCCTAGCCAATGTAAATAGCGCACGAACTTTTGGTCTGTTTTTGAAGTATAAGCTCCGCAGCTGAACAGCTGTGTATAAAAATAAAAAGGGTATCTAATGTTTAAAAATTCCACAATAATAGCTTTAGCGATGGTCGCGCTGTCCAGTTGTGCCGTTCTCCCCAAGAGTGCAGAAGCTGAGTTCGAATCTCTAATTCAAACTAATGGCTACTATTATTCAGAGGGTAACATCAGCGGGAGAAAAGCTCTTGAAGCTCAATTAACTGAGCACAGTATGAGCACGGACCGTCTCGATTCCATATTGGGCGAACAACACTATTATATTCTGACATTTGATGACTTGTCTTCAAATGAACTTACGAGTATTACGTTATCAAGTCCGGTCGTAGAAGGACGAATTCCTGAGCACGCAATTACGAGTAAAATAAGCAGTAAGTACAGTGTTCGCAGAACTGGGAATGGCGGTTATAGCATCAGATTTTCCGATTACAATGGTAACCTGCGACGTAGTTTTGTTTTACGAGCGAATAGTCGTGGCGAGATTAGGAATTATTCATTCATCGCCCAATAGTTGAAAGCGTTGGCTATCTGATGTCAATGTTCTTTGACGCCCGGCGCCGTGCCAACTAAAACGCTCCCTTAAGTTATTGAATGGGCGGATCATGATAGTAGGAAGGTCATTGAAAGTAGCTGTCAGTTACGTAGCCTTTCTGTCGGCGCTAACGTTTCCACTTGTTAGCCAGGCGGAGTCTATGTGCCCGCTACCGGATGGGATGCGAGCTTCTATAGAGATGACTAAGGAAGCGATTCGGGCACGACACCGAGGAGAGTCTAAGGTGTATCTTGAAAGGAATATTTCATCGGTAGCGTCTCGTCTGCCCTGGGCGGGACTGCTCATGCAGTCCATTTTAGATGAAGTTTATTCAACACCGGAACCTCTTGATATGCTGGTTCACGCGGCATACCGGATGGAAGTTTGCTACCTTTTGCATCATTATCCGGAATCAGAATCTTCCCTGGAGTTCGATTTGGCATATCCTTTACTGCAAGCCTGTGAATCGGAGGACGAGCAGGCGCAAACTCATTGCAGTATGAGGGTAGCGCACCAGGTTTCTGGCATTATGCTGGAATGACTCGCCGTATTCATGCGACCCCACCGAAAACTTCTTGACCTAAACCTAACTTCAACTATTAGCATTGCCGGCGTTACGAATTAATCGATAGCTTTGGTTGATTTACGCGGAGCTGTATCGATTAGTTGCTGGATAACATTCTGGAGAACTCAATGACGACAATTCTTGAAGTTAAAAACTTAAGCAAGCGCTATCCGTCCGGGCTGCAGGCTCTGAACGATGTCAGTCTGAGCATAGAGCGCGGCGAAATTCTTGCGCTGCTAGGGCCCAATGGTGCGGGAAAGACCACGCTGATTAGTATTATTTGTGGGCTGGTAAACCCCGGCAGTGGGTCGGTGTCCGTGGATGGTTATGACGTGGTGCGTGACTATCGTAAAACCCGCAGCAAAATCGGGCTGGTGCCGCAGGAGCTTTCTATCAATATGTTTGACACGGTTTGGAATACCCTGCGCTTTAGCCGCGGGGTATTTGGTAAACCGGCCAACGATGATTACCTGGAAGAGGTGTTGCGTTCGCTGACGTTGTGGGACAAACGGGATGAACAATTGCAGTCACTCTCCGGCGGTATGAAGCGACGGGTTCTGATTGCCAAAGCACTGGCCCATGAGCCTGAAATTCTCTTTCTGGATGAACCAACGGCGGGTGTGGACGTGGAGTTGCGCCGCGATATGTGGCGGCTGATCGCTAAGCTTCGTAGCCAGGGCGTCACCATTATTCTCACTACGCACTATATCGAAGAGGCGGAAGAGATAGCTGACCGCATTAGTATCATTCGTGGTGGGGAGATCGTGCTGACCGAGAACAAAGACCAGCTTATGAAACAGCTCGGCAAGAAGCAGCTTATTCTGCACTTGCAGACACCCGTGACGTCGTTACCTCCTGAGTTTGACGACTTTGAGATTGATTATGACGCTGCTGCGCAACGGCTGACCTATACCTACGACAGCAATAGCCAGAAAAACCGGGTGACTGAGGTGCTGGGAGCGCTGAATCGGGCGGATATTATGCTGAGTGATGTACGTACAGAACAGACGTCACTCGAACAGATTTTTGTCAACCTGGTGGAGGCACGCGCATGAACTGGTATGCGATAAAAGCGATTTACTTATCTGAACTGGCACGCACCTGGCGTACCCCGATGCAGAGCATTGCCTCGCCAGTGTTGTCCACCTCGTTGTACTTTATTGTATTTGGCTCGGCAATCGGCTCGGCGATGGCCAGCATTGATGGCATCAGTTACGGCGCATTTATTGTTCCGGGGCTTATTATGCTGATGGTCCTGACCGAGAGTACGTCGAATTCTTCCTTCGGTATTTACATGCCGAAGTGGTCCGGCGCGATTTATGAAATCCTCTCGGCGCCGGTGTCGGCGTTTGAAATTGTCGTCGGGTACGTCGGGGCGGCTGCCTCTAAGTCATTAATTCTCGGCGTCATTATTCTGTTAACTGCTCGGGTATTTGTTGATTACTCGATTATGCACCCGTTTTGGATGGTTTTATTCCTGTTTCTGACAGCTGTTACCTTCAGCCTGCTTGGTTTCATTATTGGGGTGATGGCAGATGGTTTTGAACGACTGCAGGCTATCCCACTGATGGTGGTCACGCCGCTGGCGTTTCTCGGTGGAACCTTCTACTCGATTAGCATGCTGCCTGATTTCTGGCAAAAGGTGACTTTGTTTAATCCGGTGGTGTACCTGGTAAGTGGTTTTCGCTGGAGCTTTTATGGGGTGGCAGACGTCAGCATTGTCTGGAGCCTGGTTATGATATGTTCATTCTTAGCGCTTTTCCTTGTGATAATCTGGTGGGTGTTCCGCACTGGGTACAAGGTTAAGGTCTGAATTCATAGACATAAGGAAATTTTTTGTTGAAAGCGCTTAGTGTTTTGTTGGCCGGCTTAGTTAACTTTCAAGTCGCGGCTTCGTCCATGCTTGAGCTTGATGGAGGGTCGATAGAATATGAAGTTAAAGAGGGCGGCGACAGGGTTGTGCTCTTCGATGCTGGTGCTTTATCCGGAATGGCGGGATGGGACTCAATATGGGAACGCCTGCCCGCCAATATTACTGCGGTCAGGTTTTCCCGCTTAGGCGAAGGTAATTCAAAACCTTGCAGTGGGCAACGTAGCGCGGCAGATTACGTCGATGAAGTCGATCAACTGCTTAACGCTTTGCATGTTGAGCGGCCAATTGTGTATGTCGGGCATTCGCTTGGCGGCACCACCGCTCGCAATTTCGCCGCGATTCATCAGGGAGACGTCGCCGCCATGCTGATGGTTGATCCGGAAAACCCTCGTGACATTGATATTGTTTATCAGCTAAACCCTGAAGAGGGGCGCGCGGAAATTGAGATGGTTAAACAAAACGATTACGCCGCAGGCGAAGGTAGATGGTGCTTCCTGGATATGATGTGGGACAAATCACCTGCCGCTGGCCTTGCCGAGATTGGTGATATACCGGTGACCTTAATTGCTGGGGTGAAAGTACCTGAAGACCCTTCTACTGCATTTGAAAGTGCAGAGGGGCGTCGGCTTTGGGGGCAAATACAAAGCGAGTGGGTAAACCAGTTTCCCCGGGGCGAGGCGGTGGTTACCAGCCAAAGCGGACACTTTGTGCAGGATGACGAGCCTGAGCTTGTGGTTAGCGAACTGGTTAAGCTACTGAACAATGTTCGGCCTTAACCATTGCCACACGGCATTGCATCACCATGCCGGGGCCAGATATGTCGTCTAGCAACGAGCTGACGCGGCTGCGTCGCATTGCTTTGGCTGCACAGGGGTTGGTGCAGGCTAAGCCTTATGGTCGCGGGGTATCAGGCGCGCGCAAGGCAATTAACCATATCGGCTATGTGCAGATCGACACCATTTCAGTGGTGGAACGAGCGCACCACCATGTTTTGTATTCCCGGGTGCCCGGTTTTACGCCGTCGATGACTAATCAGATGCTGCGGGCCGGTGATATTTTTGAGTACTGGTCCCACGCGGCGGCGTTTCTGCCGATCGATGATTTTCGTTTTTCGCTACCTTACAAACACGCGATTAAAAGCGGTCAGACCCACTGGAATCGAAACCCGGATCACAAGCTGATGGCTGAGCTGTTGGCACGGATTACATCCGACGGCCCGTTGCGTTCGCGTGATCTTGAAAACAACCCCACCAAACGAGCAGGATGGTGGGACTGGAAGCCCGCCAAAAAAGCACTTGAGCAGCTCTATATGCAGGGTGATCTGATGGTCAGTGACCGTGAAGGTTTTCAGAAAACTTATGACCTGACCGAGCGGGTGTTGCCAGCGCACGTTAATACCCAGATGCCCACTACAGAAGAATTGGCAGCCCATATGTTAGAGCAGCAACTGCGTTGTCATGGCTTGGTGTCGCTGAAAGGGCTGACTTATTTGCGGCGTAATTCTGAGCTGCGCAAAACGATGAAAACTCTGGTCAACGACAGGCTGGCGCAGGGTAGCTTAGATCAGGTTCTGCTTGGCAACGGAGAGGTTTTCTTGCTGCAAGCCGGAGGCCTGGAAAGGCCGTTGCCGCGCCTGAATAACCGCCTACAGATTTTGTCGCCATTCGACAACAGTGTGATCCAGCGCGACCGTCTAAGATCCTTATTTCAGTACGACTACCAGATAGAATGCTATGTCCCCGCCGCTAAACGCCAGTTTGGCTACTTCTGCCTGCCCCTGCTTTACCGCGACCAGTTTGTTGGCCGTATGGATTGCAAAGCCCACCGAAAAATAAGCCACCTGGAAATAAAGTCACTGCACTTTGAACCTCATAACTTTGATCATGATGCTGTTATTGCAGCCTTTGCCGATGCCGTGACGGAGTTCTGCCGCTTCCAGAACTGTGACTCGATATCGCTGACCCAGGCTTACCCAGAGCATCTGACCCAGAGTTTGCGCGCCGCCCTGTCGCATTTTTGACCAGTGGACCTATACTCCTTTCTGACATCTTAACCAGTTTCCGCTTGTAACGAGGGGGGAACCGCTATGGCTGCGCAGGAGCACACTGAGACAGCGTTTGGTTCACCCGATACTCCCGCCACCGCAGGACACCTGTAAATCGTCGAATTAACCCAACCAGAGACGACTAAGGATGGCTCGGCCATTCTGGCCGCAGCCTTACTTATTACAGTTGTAAGAAAACGGCGATTGGGAGAACGATGATGATTACAGTGTACGGATTTGGCAAGGTAGCGCCGCAGGTGATTGGTATTACACGCGACCTGCGTGTGCTATGGGCACTTGAGGAATGTGAATTAGAATACCAGGTGCGAGGGTTGGATGATTTCGCAGATGAGTTGCATGGTCCTGATTTTCTCGCCCTCAACCCATTCGGAAAAGTCCCTGCTATCGATGACGATGGTTTAATTCTTTTTGAATCAGGGGCTATAGTCAGTTATCTGGCAGAAAAGTCAGGAAAGCTTATGCCGGAGTCTGCGGCAGAGCGGGCAAAAGCT
This sequence comes from Aliidiomarina soli, assembly GCF_003986975.1. Classification (GTDB taxonomy): domain Bacteria; phylum Pseudomonadota; class Gammaproteobacteria; order Enterobacterales; family Alteromonadaceae; genus Aliidiomarina; species Aliidiomarina soli. The sequence goes on from NZ_PIPO01000007.1 coordinate 29,288, forward strand.
CTGCAATGGGCTTTTGCGGCGCTGGATACTGTGGAGGGGCCGTTAACGGAGATTGCCTCCATTGACTTGTTTGATGCCGAGGCCGAGTGGGCCAAGCTTCGTCGGCCGGCGCTGGTCGAGTTAGCGCATAAACGCCTTGAAGTTTTAAGTGACACGCTTGGCAAGACGCGCTATTTACTGGGAAGCGTTTTCACGTACCCGGACATTCTGATGGCGTTGGCTGTGCGTCAGATTCAGCATACAACTATTTTAGAAACCTATCCGAAGGTGACGGCATATTTAGCTCGCTGTTATGAGCGAGCAAGCTGGCAGACAAGTTTTGATGAATATTCGCGTCGCTTACAAGGGACTGGCGCGATGTAACGAAAGGAGAATACGCATGGAATATTTTCAGGGGGCTAACGAGTGTTGAATTTATTGTTGGTGGCGATCGGGGTTGTACTCCTAACCACTGGGGGTGAAGCGCTAATCAGAGGGGCACTGGCGGTTGCACAGCGGCTGGGAGTGTCGCCGCTGCTAAGTGGCCTGCTTATCGTTGGTTTTGGTACTTCCGCTCCGGAATTGGTGGTTTCTATTGATGCGGCGTTAAGCGAGCGGCCGGATATCGCTGTTGGTAACGTGGTTGGTAGTAATATCGGGAATATTTTGCTGATACTGGGGCTGTGTGCGCTGATAACACCGCTTGCTGTGCGGCCGCTTGTACTGCGGCGTGATGCAATTACCGTGGTGGCCGCAAGTATCCTCTTTCTGATACTCGTCGGCGGCAGTGCGTTGGCAAGATGGGATGCTGCGATTCTCTTAATTGTGCTGTTGGCTTATCTCACCTGGGCCTACCGGACGGAGCAGCTTGGCACGGCACCGTCCGCTGAGCTGCATAGGGCAGAAGGAGAGGAAGTGGCCTCCTTGCCACGAACCGTACTATGGATGATCACCGCAATAATACTGGGTTTACTGCTCTTAATTGTGGGCTCTCAGGTACTGCTAAGGGGAGCGGTCGGTATTGCCGAATCATTCGGTGTGTCCGAAGCGGTCATCGGGCTGACACTGGTTGCGGTGGGAACCTCGTTGCCGGAGCTTTCGATTTCAGTTATCGCTGCGTTCCGCCGCCATGCGGACGTTGCTATCGGTAACATTCTGGGTAGCAATATCTTTAACCTGCTTGGGATCCTTGGTATTTCTGCGTTGTTGCAACCGCTGCCGGTTCACCACCGAATTCTGCAGTTTGATCAGTGGGTGATGCTGGCCACTTCACTGGTTCTGCTACTGTTTCTTTATACTGGGAATCGTCTCAGCCGACTGGAGGGTGGCCTGCTTCTGTTAGGCTACGCGGCCTATGTGGGACTGAGCTTTACGGTCTTTGCTGGGTAGCCCGAGTGTGTAACCCTCTAGTTGCAGTGGCTCATATATCCGCGCTTGTCCGCCCGTATTAACTCTTGTAAAGTCAATAAGATAATAACGCTATCAGCGACACCACGAGGGATACATTATGTTTTCAAACCTGACCAATTTCGTTTATCAGCGATCTGCTAAGCAGGCCTTTGGTTTTTACCTGGCGTACGTAATTTTGGGTGTTCTTATTGGCGCCATAGCAGGGGGAATCGCGGGTACCATTGTCGGCAGTGAGAATGCCTTTGAGGCGGGTGCCAGAACAGGCACTATTGTGGCTGTGGTTTATACCCTGGTGCTGGGCTTGTTAATTGCTAAAAGCAAAGGACTATTGAACTCATTTCCTACCTTGCTGCTAATTGCCCTGGCGGGAGTAATTTGTTTCTTTATTGGTGCGCTTGGCGGTTTGATTCCGATTGCCTACCTGTCAACCAGACCCTCTGCTCTGGACCAGTCAATCCAGAACGTCCAGCTTGACTGACAGGATTACCCGGGGTTGAGTGGCAGCTTGCACGCTGTGGGTTGTCGAAACACGTAGTCCCGATCCGACTAGCATGCAGGCTAAACAGATCTGGACAGGAGTTTGCAATTGGCACATGTCATCCATTCAATCAATGTGACTGCAGGGGGTTTGTGTCACCATCAGGATAGCAGCATTGGTGACGCACACCTTGAGTATGCGACTCAACTTACGCGTTCCGCCGCTGCCATGTTGCTGGGCAGGCATACCTTTGAATTATTTATGCAGTTCTGGCCGCAAGCGGCTAGCCGCACTGACCTGCCAGCGGGCACGCTGGCGTTGGCGGAAGCCTTTCATACTATCCCTAAGCTGGTTGTCTCGGGTACGTCAGTAGCCTTGACCTGGCATAATACTTCACAGATTAAGCCTGGTCTTGAGAGCATTCGCAAAACGCTGGCGGGAATACAGGGTCGGGTGGTTATTTTCGGTAGCCCCAGCCTTGCCAGCAGCTTGTTAAACGAAGGGCTGGTGAATGAACTTCATATTGTTGCCCAACCCTATATTGGCGTAGCTGATCCGCGAGCATTTACGGCGATAAAACAACGAATTGGTCTTAGCCTGTTGGGCGTTGATTCGTTTGAGTCTGGTTCGGTACTCTTACGATATAAAGTGAATGAAATATAGCTGCAATGGAGTGTAAAACTGTATGACAGGGGTTTTTGTGGTTGACGAGGTACTCGAGGAACGAAAACGGCGCATGGAATTGCTGTCTTTATGGATTAAGGTGCCGGCCTGGTGGATGATGCTCTCTGGACTTTTTGCTTTGGGTTTATACGCGAATGCAATTTATTATGATGACCTGACCGTTGTGGTTGTATTCGGCTGGTCTTATAAAGGAACCGCGCTGGCGCTCGAGCCGTTGCTGATAACATCCTTCTGGATTGCTCAGTCTATTAGTGCGTACGCTGTGGTTCGCGGACGCACGCTAGGGCGGCTGACCGGCCTTATTTTCGCTTACCTGTACCTGGCTATAAAGCTTGGCAGCGAATTTTTTACGCCTGGCTTCGATATCGATATTTTCGATATCTTGCTGGCTATTTATATCTGTAAACTCCATAAACTAAAATCAGACTGGTAACAGACCCGCTTTGCTCAACCAACAGTGGCCCCGCAGCCTCTACTCTGCTGTGCAATGCGCGAAGTAGGTGGTGGTCGCAGGCCAGTCGGAAAAGACGCCTTCGACGCCGACATCGTGCTTCAGTACGTCCAGTAACTGCAGCACCATCGATGGGTCCTCTGTGATCTCGCTGATGCTTTGGTAGTACCAGCCACCACCGTCATACAGCGTCCCGGAACGTTCCACTGTCCATGCAATTAATTTCAGCCCGGCGGCCTTGGCGTGCTGGGCATACAGCGACGGAACAATGTTCCCGTCCTCGCTCGTCACCAGCATCCATAGCGGTGGGCCCAGATACCGCACTCCTTTGTCATACAACTCCTGCATTGAAATCTGCCAGCTCTGCGGTTGCTGGGGGTCAAAGTCGGGCAGGGTATGGCGACCGTCGAGCCAAATTGCCTGCTCTGCAAACTGCGGCCAATTGGCTAACCAGTGCTCAATGTCCTCGAGATGAAATGACTGCAGGAAGACGCGCTGTGGTTCTATATCTGCTTCTATATAGGCCTCGACGACTGCATCGGCGAAATCTGCACGACTAAAATCGTTAAAGGGCATTGCTACTTCAGCAGCTTTCAGCTCAGGTGTCATGGCACGACCATATTCGTCTATCAGCGCTATGCTGGATGCATGGGACATTGGTTTTTCACACTGCCCATGGAGCTGGGTGCGCCATGCTGGACCGCCACGGAGATAGTCTTGTGCTGTGGTCGCGGTGTCGTCAAAGCCTTCCATCACAGCACATAAGGATTCAATTTCAGCCAGCGTGAATTCGGATGTGCAGCACTGAGCTTGCGCGGCCTCGCCAGTTTGTGGGTCAAATGGGGTGAAGGGGACCCGGCAACGACTAGCCAACTCTGGACGCGCCAGAATATCGGTGGTGTGGTGGAGGTCACACTGGGAATGGCGGCACACGAGCTTTTTATCTTGGGTAAAGGTTACGTCGCATTCGACCACGCCGGCGCCCTGACGAATCGCTGCCAGATACGCGGCCTCGCTATGTTCGGGATAGAACAGGGACGCACCACGATGGGCAATAGAAAACGGTTGCGCTGCAATGGTGTTGAGGTCGCACGCCTGCAGCTTGGTCTTTAAAGGGCCCTGAGGCAGGCGGTCAGTTAAATACAGCGGACGTTCTCCAACCTGAATGTTGATGCTATCTGACTCATTCGCAGCCATGGCTGGTAACGATAAAAAAATCAGTAGCAGTAAGAGCAGCGTGCGAGTGGTTAGCATCAGAAAGATCCTCAGGGTCGGTGTCAGCACAGGACTAAAACCAGCTTAGCCTATGTTCTTTTAACTTTAATGACATTTATTCGGTGTTTGCTACATTTTCGTGAAAGTTGCGTAACTTTAGATTCATTTTTCTATCATAAAACTGCCGCTAATTAGTCCTAAATTAGGTCCGTATTACTCACATAGCTCTCTCATAACTTTCACATAATATGGACTTATAATAATGATAGTTAAATCACTACCCTTTGCTTATACCACGCTCAGTGCGTGCATTGCGGCACTGCTCTATGCACCGACTACCCAGGCTCAAACCGAGCCCGAAGCGACGGAAGAAATAGAGCGCATTATGGTAACAACCCAGCGCAGGACTCAGGCGATACAGGATGTACCCGCAACTATCAGCGCCTACTCGGGGGAGCTGCTGGAGGAACTTGGGATTGTCGAACTGGATGTGTTGTCTGATATTACACCGGGCTTGGTTATTCAGGAGCAAAGTCCGAATAACCCGGGTTTTGTCATCCGCGGTATTACCTCAGATAGCGGTAGCGCGCAGGCTGCGCCACGGGTTTCTATTTTCTATAATGGGGTCGATATCTCCCGATCACGGGGGTCTTATTTCGAGCTGTTCGATATTGAACGGGTTGAAGTGGTTCGTGGACCGCAGTCGACTCTGTTCGGTACGGCAGCAGCGGTGGGCGCACTGGCTGTTTCAACCAATAAGCCGCAGCAAGAGTTTGCCGCCAGCCTGCGTGCCTCCACTGGTAACTACAACGCCCGTTCGACGGAAGGTTTCGTAACCGGGGGCAACTCCAGGCTGCAGGGGCGGCTGGCGTTGAGTTACCGTGAGCGTGACGGCTATATTAACAACATTGCAGGTAGTGAAGCTTCGCAGAATCCCAATGGTATTCGCCAGGATGATATGAACGGTATTCAACGTCTCGGGGTGCGACCCTCGTTGCGCTGGTTGCCAACAGACGATGTGACTGTGGACCTGGTGTACACCTATGAGCGCAACGAAGATACGGGGACCTCATTTAAAAACGGGCTGTTTGCTCCAACCGGTGGTGACACCAGCCCGTATTCGTTCGTCGAAATGTCAGGTAGTCCGCTGTCGGCAGAGGTTCTTGGGCGGGAAAAGCTGGGCCTGGATCGAACCTTGGACGACCTTAACCTGACAGTGAACTGGGAGCTGAATGACAGCTTAACCTTTACCTCGATCAGTGGCTTGCGCTCTTTCGATTCGCTGGAGGTGTTCGATGCTGATGGTACCCAGGCCTGGTTCCTTGAATTTGCAGAAGACGCTGAGGGCGACCAGTTCAGTCAGGAGTTTCGTTTTACCCAAATGGGTGACCGCAGCACCATGTTATTCGGGGTAAATTACTTCAGCGAAGATGGGTCACAGCGCGTGCCGTTCAGCACAGAAGAATCAATTTTCCTCAATTGCATGGGAATGCTCGGTTCAGGTTTACCGTGCGTAAATGAAGATGGCTCGGTCAACCTGCTGACGCCGCTGTTAACCGGGGGCGCTGCCGAGGTACTGCCGTATCAGGCTGAATACACGAACTTTGGCGACAACAGTAGCTACTCGGCGTTCTTTGATATCGCCTACGATGTGTCTGAGACGCTGGAGCTGACTGCTGGCCTGCGTTACGTCGATGAATCAAAGGAAAGCGGTTACAGCTCTGCGTTACCGGCCTCTGTTCTGGCCGGCATACCCTTGCTGCCAATCGCGAGCACCGACGGTGAGCGCTTTACTGCCAGTGCTTCTTACAATGACTGGCTCCCGCGCTTTAACGCCTTGTACCGGATTAACCCGCAAATGAACCTGTATGCCACTATCGGTAAAGGCCGCCGTGCCGAGGTGCTCAGTGTTAGTTCTGCGCAGTCGGAACAGGGCACGGTGGTGCCGGATGTAACCGAAGTAGCGGCGGAAATTATCTGGAACTATGAAGCTGGGGTGAAGGGGTTTCTATTTGACCGGGCGATGAACTATACCGCGTCCGTGTTTTATCAGGATTACTCAGATTTTCAGGTCACTTTGCAGGATGATGCCGGAAATTTCTACACTGATAACGCTGGTGCGGCGCGCAATGTCGGCTTTGAAGCTGATCTACGTTATCGCCTGAGTGACCACACTCAGGTGTTTAGCAATATGGCTTACATAGATGCGCGCATTGACCGTAACAGCAGTAACGGTGATTTGGCGGGCAACCGGTTCCGCATGCAGCCGGAATGGACATTCAGTTCAGGTTTGTTCCATCAGCGTCCGTTGACCTCCACGCTCAACCTGACCAGCTCTTTGGTATACAGCTTCCGTTCTGATATCTATTTTGATCCGGATAATGAGCCAGTGATGGGCCTGGATATCGCAGAGGGCGCCGTCCAGCTGACTAACTTGCGGATTGGTATTGAACACCCGGAACAGCGTTGGTCGGTAAAACTCTATGCCAACAATCTGTTCGATAAGTCGTATCTGGTTGATGCCGGCAACACCGGCGGTTCATTTGGCAATCCAACCTTTATTGCAGGCTCTCCGCGTATGATAGGCATTGAGTTTCATAAGCAATTTGGCTTTTAAAAGTTCAGAGAGCAATAAAAAAGGGGTTGCCTGAGGCAATCCCTTTTTTTGTTTAGTCAGCGCTGCCTTAGCTACGATGAGTCAGTGCATGGCGACCTGCAACACTGTAGTCACGCTGGTGTACGCTATCGATGAAGACCCATTCTACGTCAATGGTATCAGGGCGGATATTCAGGGTCATAAAGCCCCGCTGATGAAGGTTGCAGTACTGTAAGTCATCGATCAGGGTCTGCATCGCCGCTGCGGTTTGCGACGCATTTTGCTGATCAAGCTTGAGATAATACTCCATACCGGGTGAGGAAACACTCGAGGTGGCAAACTCAACAGCAACCTGCTCACCTTGCTGGTTACGCAGTACATTGTGCCAGGCGTTGTGGGTGTCGCCAGCCAGCACAACCACAGGCTTGCCCGTAGCACTCCAGTCGCGATAAACCATTTCCCGCTCGACTGCATAGCCGTCCCAAGCATCGAGATTGTAGGGCATCACCTGCGAGATGCGTCTGCGTTCTTCATCGCTCAGGCTTTCGCCTGCCAGGGCACGCTGCTTGAGCGGCACCAAATCAGCTAGTAACTGCGGCACCCGGGTGAGATCCTGGTTGGCCATCATCTCGGCGGGGAGCTGCATTCGGCTCATTAGTACTTGCTGACCGATAATTTGCCAGTGGGCCGGTGAGGCTTCAATTTGCTGGCGTAACCAGTCGCGTTGTTGGTGGCCGAGCAAGGCCCGGTATTCGGCCATTCGGGTTTGAAAGCCTGAGGCGTCAAAGTGACCGTTTTCAGCATCCATGAAATTGCGGTATTCAAGTTGCTGGGTTCGCTTAATAATCCGCGTATCAAGCATATGCAGACTAAACAGTTGGCCAAAGTCGAAGCTGCGATATATGCGTAATGACTGTTCACCTTCAGGTGGACGGATCGGCATCCATTCATAATAGGCCTGGATAGCCGCTGCTCGCCGGGCGAAGAAGTCACCTTCACTGGCATCGTGATTTTCGGCCCCTGCAATCCAGGTGTCATTGCTGATTTCATGGTCGTCCCATACCGCTATACAGGGAGCGGCAGCGTGCATTAATTGCAGGTCCTGGTCTTGACGGTAGAGTTGATAGCGCTTGCGATAGTCCTGCAAGGTAAAGAGTTCGCCGTTATTGTCTGCAGCCAGCGACCGACCCAGTTCCGCCGCCTGTTCTGTGGCGTAGCCACCGCTGCCGTACTCATAAATGTAATCGCCAAGATGCAGGGTAAGATCGATGTCGTCGTTTTTAACTGCTTCGCGGTAGGCATGAAAATACCCGGCCGGGTAATTGGAACAGGAAAAGACGGCGAGCTTTAAGTGGTCGATACCGCGCTTCGCCAGGGTGCGGGTTTTACCGCTTGCCGAGTAACCGTTTTGCCCTTTAAACCGATAGAAATAGACCTGGTTCTCAGCTAATTCTTGAACGTCAATTTTTACTGTGTAGTCACGGTGGGGGAAGGTTGTCGCTTTGCCGCTACGGACAATCTGGCGGAAATCCTGATCGGTCGCAATGTCCCATTCAATTGTTACGCTGGAGGTTTCCGCTTTGGGTGTTGCCCGCGTCCATAGCATCACCCGGTCGCAGCCCGGATCGCCGCTGGCAATGCCGCAATCAAAATCGACGTCGGTGACGGGGACGTTCACGGACGCGCTATCGGCCCTGGCTCTGGAGACCAGAATAGGTGTCGAGAGTGCTAGCGACAATGCGCCGGATAATTTTAAAAAATGACGTCTTGAAATGCTCATAACCTGCTCCTTATTGTGTTTTGGACAGGCTAGAACAGGACTATGACAGTTTTAGGCGCTTGGATGAGTAGGGGGCGAAATGTGATGAACTGAGGTGAGCACGGGGGCTCACCTCAGACATGGAGGGCTAAAAGCTATAGCGGAAGTTTGCCATCACGGTGCGTTGTTGACCGTAGAAACAGTCGCCGCGAGCCAGACACGAACTGAGTACGGTTTTATCGGTCAGGTTGTCGATGTCCAGACTAAGGCTGTAGTTAGCCCATTCGTAACCAATCATAAAATCAAACAACGTATAGCCGGGGGTTTCTAACGGGTCATTTACCACGGTGCCATCCTGTTCCAGATACGCACTGCCGTCCATAGTATTGCCGACATAGCGCGCGCCGCCACCGATTTTGAAACCGTTCCAGTGCTGTGGCCGGTAGGTCGCCCAAATTGAGGCTTGCTGATCCGGTGTTGCAACCAGGGTAGCGCCTTGCTCCGTCGGGTTGTTACTTTTACTTACCACTGCATCGGTGTAGGCGTAACTGGCGTAAACATCTAATGAATCCCAGGCCAACTGGGCTTCAAGCTCGATACCTTCAATTTCAACTTCACCGGTCTGAACCTGGCCGTTGGGGTTGACAACCGTCGGGTCGGCAGCCTGTTCAGCGCTGAGTTGAGTGGTGCGGTTTTGTTCGGTGATCTGATAGATTGATGCGGTTAGCAGGTGTTCTGTGCCCTGGGGCTGGAACTTGACTCCGGCTTCCCATTGTTGCCCTTCGCTGGGGACAAAGGGGTTGCCAAATGCATTGGTGCCCAACACCGGTGAAAAGGACTCGCTGTAACTTAAGTAGGGCGACACGCCGCCATCCATCAGGTACATGAAGCCAAGTCGACCGGTGGTGGCGTACTGGTCGGTAGCCGTTCCACCTTCCGGATTGGTTGTGGCCCGATCGCGACGCATCGCCGCGGAAACCAGCCATTTGTCGTTAATACGCATATTATTTTGCGCATAGAGGCCCAACTGATACAGGGTGCTACCCGGATAATCGACAATATCAGCCTCGGTGGGCAGGCCTGTGGCCTCGCCATAGACCGGGTTGTAGAGATCAAGCGGGTTATTGGCACCATAGGCGTAGTCATTGTCGGTGTACGCGTCCTGGAAATCCACACCAAACACTAACTCATGCTCGACTGGTCCGGTATACAGCGATCCATGCAATTGAAAATCAGTGGTCCATGCCTGTGACTCTGCAAGCGCAAGATAGGAAACTCTGGATACGGTGCGGTTGTCGTCCTGAAACACAGGTGGCCAACCGTACATGGTGCGATAATCTGAATTGCTATCGCTGTAGCGGCTCGCCAAACGGACACGCCAGTCGAGGTTGATACGGTGGTCGATAATCGCCGTTAACGAGTTTTGCTCGGTGTCATAGGCATCGAAGCCTGGCTCTGAGACAAAGGTTGAACTGTCTATCGGGCCAAATTCATTCGGCAGCAGGGTACCTTGCCAGGGGAAAAACTGGGTGCTGGAGCCTGATTCATTGCGCTGAATATTACCAATCAGGGTAATCTGAGTGTCGTCGCTGGCATGCCAGGTTAGTGACGGGTTCAGTAAAAGACTGTTGTCGGGGACATAGTCAGTCTGAGTATCGCTGTCGCGGTACAAGCCAACAAAACGGCCAAGTAACGAGGCGTCATCATTCAGTGCCCCGGTAATGTCGCCAGCGACCTGAGTACGTGAATAGTTACCAGCCTGAGCCCAGAACTGGCCCTCAGTTTCAGCCTTTGGCCGCTTGCTGACCAGGTTGATAATGCCGCCGGTTGAACCTTGCCCGTACAGCACCGAACTTGGTCCTTTGAGGATTTCGATTTGACCCAATGAGTACGGGTTCACCCGCACGTTGTTGTAGTAACCGAACAGTGACTTTAAGCCGTCCAGATACTGCACCGGTGCAACGCCGCGGATCTGCGCCCAGTCGCCGCGGGTGTCTACTCCATAGGGTCCATTATAGAGGCCAGCTACATAGCCGATAGCGTCCTGCACGGTAACGGCGCCTAAGTCTTCAATCCGGGCTTCAGTCAGCACCGACACCGACATGGGGGTTTCCGTAATCGGCGTATCTGACTTGGCTCCTGTGGCGCTGACATAGGAAATTAAGCCGCGGGCGCTGACGGTAATGACTTCAATGTCGTCCTCGTCGGCCTGGGTTTGCTCGTCCTGAGCTGGCTGGTGGTTCTGAGTATCAGCCTGGGCGTAAGAGCCGGAGCTGTATAAAGCGGCTAGAATACCAGCCGCGAGTAAGGTTTTTTGAAAGTTCATCGGTCCCCTCAGCACTGTGCTGTTTTAATTTGAGGGGATCGTAAATGATAACGATTCGTATTTAAAGCTTTATTTTAACCAATCCGCCGGAAGCTCCCAGTTTCCCTGATACACATCGCCATCCCAGGTTTGTAAAGTGACCCAAACTCGCTGTTCTGCGCTGAAAGTTTTCGGTGCGATAGCGTGCACATGCTGCAATAGTTCACTGCCATGAAGAATTCCAACGTCGTCTTGCTCAAGCTCCTGCAACGGAATAGCGCTGGTGCCGATGTTAACGTACCCCTGGCGAATATCGCGGACTTCCCCTTCGTTAACGTAGGCGGAAAAGTCTTTCACCCAGTCGTCATGGTGAGCGTACGGAGGCTCATTATTCAGTGGCTGTATCGCGACTTTAAAAGGGCCTATGGTTTTCTCATCCCACACCGGCGGAAACTCAGGCGGTTGCAGCGACTGGTACAGGAAATAAATAGGCAGGAGCAGAATCAGGCCACTGAATTTAAATTTATTACGGTTCCAGAATGTGTTTTTGCGACGTGCCATTAGCGGGCTTCCTCTTGTGGTAACGGGTGGTGCAACTGGTCCTGAGTTTGCGTGCGTCGCGCTTTGGACGCTTTCACGGTGCGTGAGCCCCAGAGTAAAAAGCCAGTGATGGACATGGCAGACAGGATCAGGCCAAAGATGAACCAGATGACTTTGGTCCAGAGACCACCAATAGTGCCGTAGTGCAGGGGGTCGACAATATGCTGAATGGTTTGCAGTGTACCCATGCTATCCGGCGACACAGCCCGGGCGATTTCGCCGTTCCAGGGGTTAATATCGAGGCGGTAGGAATACTGATCAAAGAATATAAAATCGCCGCCCCCCATGATTTTAAACATGTCGCGGTTGTGCTCGGGCATCATGATAAAACTAGGGCGAATGTCGGGAAAACGCTGCTCAGCGATCTGCAGTGCCTGAGCAAAGGACACCGGCGGCTGAGCCTGTTCGCCAAGCGGAATGTCGGTGGTCTCAACCAGCGGCGGATGGCCTTCGATGTCGATATCGGCATGCCAGAACACTTGCTGGGTAAAGTACCAGAGGCCGGTTACGCTCATCAGAATCAAAAACCAAATAGACCAGGCGCCACCATGTTTATGGAGATCCGTAAGTAATGACTTTTTGCCTTTGCTGACGCGTATTTTGGGCTGGGTGTAAGCACGCCAGAACTTCTTGTAAATGACCAGGCCAGTAATCAGGGCTCCTATCATCACAAAGGACATCGCAGACACCAGATAGTAGCCAATGCTGTAGCCGTTTTGCCACGGGAACAACAGCCAGCTATGCAGCGAACGCATGAAGTTGATAAAGGTAATGCCCTGGTTTACTTCCTGCACCACCCCTGTGTATTGGTTGACATAGGCAATGCCGACCGGGATCTCGTCGCTGGAAAACATCACTGCATTGATAAGGTAGGGTTCAAACGTCATCACCGTGGTGATATGCGCGTTTGGAAACTGGCTCTGGACGATGCCAACAAGCTCTGAAACGGGCATAGCTGCAAGCCCATCTGGATTAACAGCGCGGGCATTTTCGTTGAACAGCCAGGTTAGTTCGTGGCTGAAGACGGCGATGGTGCCGGTAATACAGATGAAGCAGAACAGCATCCAGATGGGCAGCGAGCACCACCCGTGTAATTTAAACCATTGTCGCTGTGTCATGTTGAGTCCCCAAGAAAACTTTCGGGAATGATATTGAAAACGGGAACCATTATCAAATAGAATGTGCTGAGAATAATTCTCATTTGTGATTTTGGTTAGCGAAGAAGGGCAGGGGAAAGGTATGCAGGTTTTCAATAAAGGTGTTTTAGCGCTGGCGATAAGCTCAGCACTGTTTACGTCAGCCACGCTGGCACAGGTCGAACAGGACGCGGGGCAACAGTCTGAACCACAGACTGAATCACAGGGTGAAACGCGGGAGAAAATTTTCGAACGAATTGAAGTTACTGGCAGTTCGCTTGACCAGGCGACCACCGCTACCGGTTTGCCGCTCACCCTGCGTCAGACACCCCAATCAATTTCGATTATCGACCGCACTTTTATTGATAGTTTCTCCTTAAACTCAGTCGCTGATGTGATGCAGTTTGCGCCGGGTATTCACGCTCAACAGGCTGAAACGGACCGTTTTTTCTTCCGTGCTCGCGGACGTGATATTACCAATTTCCAGTTCGACGGTGTTCCCATCAGTTATGACAGCTTCTTCAGTGAAGCGGTGAATGATTCGGTCATGTTTGAACGTGTTGAAGTCGTGCGGGGGGCGACGGGCTTACTGACTGGTGCCGGTGAACCTTCTGCTGCTATTAACCTGATCCGTAAACGACCAAAAGTCGAGGATGGTGGCTACGCCAATGCTCAGTTCGGCTCCTGGAACAACCGCCGGCTGGAACTGGATCATTCGCAGACTCTTGCGGCCAGCGGTGATGTCAAAGGCCGCGTTGCCATGGCGTATGAAGAAGGCGAGAACTTCACTGACCTGGCGGAAAAAGAGAACCTTCAGTTATACGGCGTAGTAACCGCTGACTTATCTGCACGCACACGGTTGACCCTGGGTGCTGACTACAGTCAGCGCAATCCGCAAGGGAGTATGTGGGGCGCGTTACCGCTGTTCTATGCGGACGGCAGCCAGGCCGATGATTTGCCCGTTAGTACGACCACTGCTTCTGAATGGAGCAAATGGGACCGTGAAAGCATCAATGGGTTTGTTCAGTTAGAGCATGCCTTCGACAATGGCTGGGACGTGCAACTAGACGTTGAACACCGTCAGGATGAGATGGATGCGGATCTGGTTTACCTGTTTGGTTTCCCGGACCGTGAAACCGGGTTGGGGCTGGGTGCTTCGTCAATGATATACCAGTCTGACCGCGAACAGACGTCATTCAGAGCACTGGCGTCGGGTCCGTTTGAATTTCTTGGCCGCCAGCACCAGTTAACGGCGGGTGCACTGCGTTCAGAACAGGAGATCACGGCGGATTCGTTCTATGCGCAGAGCACGATTGAAGTTGGTAATCTGTTTGAGTGGGGAACTGGCATTGAGCGCCCTGTATTTGGCCAGACACCGGCAGTAAATTACGGCACTGAGACACAGACCGGTGTCTACGCTGCCGCGCAACTGAATGTGCACGATGACGTGACGGTCATACTGGGGAATCGTTTAAGTGAATATGATATCGATGGCACCACTGGTATTTATAAGCACAGTAGCGTCAACACGCCGTATGCTGGTGTGGTCTATGACCTGACTGACACACTGTCCGGGTACGTTAGCTACACCGAGATATTTCAGCCGCAGGCGGCAAAAGATGTCAATAACCGCCTTGTCGGTCCGGTCGAGGGGTCAAATATTGAAGCGGGCTTAAAAGGTGACTTTTTCAATGAAGCGTTAACCGCAAGTTTCGCCGTGTTCAAAGTAAAAGAAGACAACCTGGCGGTGCCGGACCCGGATAATACTGAGTTACTGCCCGGTGGCGTGGATTTCCCACACATTGGAATAGCTGGGGCTGAAAGCGACGGCTATGAGATTGAACTGACCGGTAAACCAACTGATTCGCTGAATATTTTCTTTAGTTATACCCATACTGAATCGGAAGATGCCAATGGTGTAGCCTATGCACCTTATTTGCCTGAAAATATGATCAAAGCGAGCGTTCTGTATGCGTGGAACGATGCGTTCCGCTTCGGCGTCAATGCGAACTGGCAAAGTGAGGTTTCGAACCCTGGGGTGGGGCCGAATGGAGAAACCTTTAACCAGGGCAGCTACACCGTGGTGAACGCAATGGCCAGCTACCAGTTAAGCCAGAACTGGGATCTCAACCTGAACCTGAATAACCTGTTTGATAAAAAATACTATTCCAGTATCGACTTCTTCAACCAGGGCTTCTTTGGCGCGCCGCGTAATGTGCAGCTGAGCGTGAAGTACGCCTGGTAAGCAGCGACAGGTTCATGCTAAAAAGGCAGTGTCAGTGCTGGCACTGCCTTTTTTATTCCATCATCGACCGTCTGCTATCAACCCTACACGAGGCCCTGAATGCGATATATTAGTTTACTGCTTTGCTTATTTACCTTGTCTTGCGCTGCAGCGGACAATGACTGGTATCTCGGTACCTGGGAGGTGTCGGGCGCTGAATTTCCGGGCATGAGCGCGATGGGAATGGAGCAGGCCGAAACCTGGTTTGGCTCAGAACTAACCTATACCGCAGCCAAGGTCGCCTTTCGTGACGAGCGCTGTGACAGCCCGACCTTTACCACTTCATCACTGACCGAGGGTGAATTTTACGCATCCTACAGAGCCACCTTGCAGGCACTTGGAATAGCCGGTGAGCAGGTTGAAATTGTTGAAGTTGGCTGCCCTGACAACTGGGTTGCTGCAGGTTCAAAAATGATCAAGGCGGGTAGCGATGCAGCGTATATACTCTGGGACGGGGTGTTTTTCAGAGTTGAGAAACAGGCTTACGGGTCGTAGAGCCTTGCTCACGAATGCCATGCAATCCCTCGCTGGAAAACAGTAGCGAGCGAGCCGTGGCGAGAACGGAGGAACTGCGAATGGAACACCAGGCAACAAGTTTGGCGTCGTTACCAGCAGCTCCGTTACGGCCATTCATTAGTCATTATTGGTTGAGTCGTAACAATACCTCGCCGACACATACGGTGCTGCCCGATGGAGCCGTGGACCTAGTGGTAGTGACTGGGGGTTCAGGCCGTCAGCGCGCAGACATGTTTGGCACCAGCAGATGTCGGACTCAACTGCTGCTTGAGCTCGGCGTGGAGTATCTGGGCATTCGCTTTAGACCCGGGCAGAGCAGGCATTTTCTTGATGCCACGGCAGCCGAGTTAACGAACCTTGCTGTGCCGGCGCACGGGCAGCTGGTCAACGATATTCTCGTTGCCAGCGAATGCATTGATGGCGACTCTATTTTTGCTCACCTGGATCGGATTCTGAGCACGCATTTAACCCACTGCTCACCCCAACAGAGCAAACTTGATAGCCTGATTCGTCAACTTAGTAGCTTTCAGGCCCTTTCCTGCAAAGAAGAGCATGCCGCAAGCCCCCATTCGGTAGCACGACTGGCTGCTACGTACGGTAAAAGCCGTCGTCAGTTTGAACGTGACTTCATCGAGATAGTGGGCTTGTCGCCTAAGCATTTTGCTCAGGTTATCCGTGTCCAGCGAGCAACCCGCTTGCTGACTCATTCTCAATTGTCGCTGGCCGACATAGCGTTCGACCTGGGTTATGTCGACCAAAGCCATTTCACCCATGAGTTCGTCGGATTTCATGGTCTGCCACCTTCGAAGGCACGTGCTGATGTCGCATTTTTACAAGACACCAACCAACCCGCTGACCACAATAAGCACTCTATTCTGACTTGAGGTGGTTAATATGAAATTTAACAGTGTTTACCCAGTGCTGGTGACCGAGGATGTGGCAGCGTCGAAAGCATTTTACACCCGTTACTTTGGGTTTGAAGTGACATTCGAAGCCGACTGGTATGTCAGCCTGCGCGCGGGGCAGGGGCAACCCTTTGAACTGGCGTTGCTGCAAGCAGGGCACCCGACATTACCTGAGAGTTTTCGTCAGCCACTGGCGGGTGGCTTACTACTTAACTTTGAAGTGGATGATGCAGACAGTCACTACCAACGCTTGTGCGAGGCAGGTTTAACCATGCACCAGCCGATTCGAAGCGAGGACTTCGGCCAACGCCATTTTATTACTGCAGACCCAAACGGCGTGCTGATTGATGTAATCCAGGTCATACCGCCCTCTGCAGAGTTCGCAGCCCAATACAGCTAAGTAGTATTTATTGTTGTAAATATTTTGTTGTGCTCGTAATCTCTGATTATTATCAACTGCTGACTGCATTAGCCGTTGACTGGAGATACCTAATGAAACTTATATTTACGCCCGATGCGACACCAACATTTGCGTTTGGCGGTCAGGTATTGTGGCGGGATTCTGTGGCCGCTCTCAAAGCGCTTGGGGTCTCCAGTCCGGCCTATATCATTCATCTGGTTTCGTCGCGGTGATGAACAGGCCAAGGATGGTTAAGGCAGTAATGATGGCAACGCTGTTTGTGAGTCCTCAAAGCTCGGCCGACTATATGGCTCCCTTGTTGGAGAGAGGTGCTTTCGGTGTGAGCTATGAACGAATAAAAGCGCTCGAACCCGCTGGGCTGAGTAACCAGATGGAGGCAACCTTCTATACCTTTGTTGGTCGTCAGGATCTGGCTGCTACTTTACAGGATATACCTGAGTCGCAGTCTTGTCTTACTGACGATGAAACCACTCGATTAACCCCTGCATCCTCGTGGTTAAGTGACGTGGTTGCTGATCATAAGGTGTTAATGTTCAATGAAAACCATTTTCGCATCGAAGCAAGAGTATTCGTGGCCAGTCAGCTTGAAATGCTGAAGTCTGCGGGCTTCACTCATATAGGTTTTGAGGCATTTCAGGCGGATCTGGCGGATAGTGAAGAGCTTTCTCCGGCACATGGTTTTTACACTCAGGAACCGACGTTTTCAGCGTTGATACGTCAGGCACAGGCTATGGGTTTTCAGGTATTTAGCTATGAATCGACGAGAGCAATAGCCGAGGGTGAGTCGGCATTCGAGGTGCGTGAAAGAACCCAAGCAACAAATATTCTCAGTCAAATTGAGCAAGCGAACGAAGACGCTCGGTTCGTAATCTTCGCCGGCTGGGACCATATTGCGGAAGCCGCAAAGGGGCCCGACGAACTTCGCTGGATGGCAGCACGATTAAAGGAACGGTCGGCTATTGATCCATTCACTATCGACCTTACCAGCTGTGGATATGCTGGCAGCGATTCTGCGTTGGCAAATTCTGGGATGGTGTTAGTAGATGATACCAATCATGCGCGGGTAACTGGTCAGTACCGAGGACTTGTCGACGCTCAGATCCATCTTCCGTTGCCTGGGTCGGACAGTTTGAAAACAGGATTCTATCGTCAGACTCTGGGCAACCCGGTGGTTATTGCAGATGAACTGCGACTTAGTGACGAGCCAGTCCTGGTCAGAGCTTACCAGCATGACACGGATGAGGTGGCTTACGACCAGGTTTTATTGTATCCCGGCGAGCATTTTCCGCTGTATCTGGCGCCAGGACATAGTTATCTACTCCTCAGTTATACCGCTGACGGCAGCATAGTTGGGGAGTTGGAGTACAATGAGCTGGCTGATATACAGCCTTAGCGTTGACTCTACATATAGAGCTTTAACAGGACTTTTTTATGAAATTAATTATTCTTTTTCTGGCATTAGGCCTGACTGGCTGCACGACTCAGGCATGGTATGAAGAGATTCGCTCGCGTCAGTTGCAGGAGTGCCGTAACGGGAATATTGAGGATTATGACGAGTGCCGTCAGCGGGTTGATAAATCGTATCCGCAGTATGAGCGGGAACGACAGAAAGTGATGGGTAAAAAATAAAAATCTTACTTAAAGGACTATGCTGATGAAAAGGAATCTGGTGTTTAGTTGTATTGCGCTGGCGCTGTTAGTGGGCTGTGATAGCTCGAAAACGGATGAAGAAATTCTGGCGAGCGGAGGCTATGTACTTGAGTATGAGCTTGACGGCGAAGCCTATGAAGTTCGTCGGGCAAATGCCGGGCAGTTCAACATTGCATGCCCGTCAGGGGTCACCTGTGACAGGGACTTTACGTATCGGGCACACAGCTTTAGTGACGAGAACCTGATGATGTATATGTCATTTTCGCCACTGTTAGTGGGGAATTATTCCTACGCCAGTATTATTCAGAACTTCAACTATGCATCGATGCGCATCGAGGTTCCATCGCTTAGCTCTGGTAATAGTGAGGTTTATTTCCAGCCGTTAAACCCGCTTCGGGAGCTCAATTTTGACGCGGATGTGTTTCGCACGTCCAGATTTGAACTTAGCCTCAACGCTTTTGAAGATGGGTACCTGAGCGGTACCTGGTCGGGTACAGTGACTGAACTGACGAAGAAGACTGAAGATCAGTCAGATGAGGATTGCTATGTGGATGACATCATGGGGGAATGCTACGAAGCGATTCCTGTGACCATGCCGTTCACCCTGCGTTTTAATATCGAGGTTGAACACTAAGCCAGGCCGGCGGGCTATCTGCCTGCCTTAACGTGCATCGAGGGTCAGCGACAGAATTTTAGACAAGTGTGCATAAGGCAGTTTTGTCTCCTGATGCCATTGGTTAAAGACCTGCTGTGCCTGTTTGAGACCTTTTTGGGTACCGGGCGTGGCATCCATAAGGTTGTGGTTTTGCAACGCAGTCACCACGTCTGCGGAAAGAACGAACCCGTCATAGCCGACCATGCGTAAAAAATACTGAGCGCTGGCGCCGCCCAGGCGCGAGCCGTTTTTCTTGAGCCAGAGCAGCAAGCCTGCCTGGTCGCTTGATGGCCATTGAGCGAGAAAGCTACCAAAGCTGCCATGGGTTTCTGCTGCTTCCATAATCATAAAGGCGTTACGCGGTACCGTGGCAATTTTCTGCATATTACGCACAATGCGCTCGTCGCGTGCCAGTGTTTCTAACCGCTCGGGCGGCACCTGTTGCCAGTAGGCTGGTACAAAGCCGCTGAATGCCTGTTCAAAGCCTGGCCATTTATTTTCAATAATGCGCCAGACGAAACCTGCCCGAAAGACACACTTAGTCAGTGCCGCCAGGTAGCGGTCATCGCCGAATTCGGTTAATTCGCGGGCGTTTGCGACATGCGGAAGACGCTCACGAACTGCTGCTTTACTGCCTTTTCGCTCGATCGCGAGCTGGTAAAAATGGTCGAACTTCATAGACGCCTCAACGGTAACTGTCGTTTTGCCAGGTAAGGAGAATACAATGGAAACGTCCGGGATTGTAGGTATGGTTTTTTTGCTAAACCAATGTGCAAACGAATCGCAGACAGGTACTCTTTACTTCACAGAAGGAAATACTCACCGTAGAAGGAGTGAACGGACCGATGAACGTTAGAGCAATGCAGGTAGTAGCTGGAGCCCTGTTGCTGGGACTAGCCGTGGGGTGTAGCCCACAGACGGAGATGACCGTACAACAACAAATCGAGCAACGTTTGCAGTTGAATGAGCGCCGATATGATGCTCTGCGTCAGCTTGATGATCAGGAACTGGCCCGGTTACTGTGGGAGGCCGAACAGCAGAACTATTACTGGGCGTTGGAAACGCTGGCTTTTGACTCAAAACCTTATGAAATTGAATATGCCCAGCCGCGCATGCATCGGCTGGGTGATTACGCGAGCATCGAGTCGATGACCGATGCTTATCTGGGGAGCTTATTGGTGAGTACCCAGTCAAGCTCCCGAGCGTGTTTTCGCTCTTCAAACGGGCAGGGCTTGTCACTGCATGAAGGGTTCTCGTTGCCGTTGGCACATCGTCTCAGATTGCAGAGTGTGCAGCTAGAAAGCGGAGAGTTACTGCAGGTAGCGGATGAGGACAGTAGCCAACAAGAAACAGCGGATATTATCCGTATGCGGGACGGCTATTGCTTTACCAAACCACGCGAAGAGAATGCCCCGCGAGCTGTTTCTGCGACAGCCGAGTTTTATGCTCAGTTGCCACAGGATGTTATTGAACTCGAACTGACCGCAGCGAATATTGGGCAGCCAGTTGAACAGAACGGGTACGTGGTGACCTTGCTTGAACTGAACAACTACTCGTATGCAATTGAAATTGAGAGCACTGACGGTGAGCCTACTGGGCTGCGCGAGGATGAGGTGATTGGCGAAGCCATTACTGCAAGTGGTCAATATATTCAGCGACGGGTTACCGGCCGCCAGCGTGGCGATCGGCAGCCGCGAATGAGTGAACTGCTTGGTCAATTGATTAGTAAGGCCGCTGACGGTGAGTTGAGCGTAAAGGATGCTCAGGCTGAGCTAGAAACATTTAATCAGTCTATTGAACAGAATGAAGGCGCTTCCTTGTATAACGCGTACGCTTTCCATGGTCCGGTGGAGACGGCTAAGGTGACCTTGCTGGCTGGCGAACACCAGCGGCGTGAGGTAAAGCAGACGATTGAGCTGCCGGTGTACTCATTCACTTCACCGAGCGCAGCAGAGCAGGTCAACCTGACGTCGTTGCCGCAGCTTCCTCTGACCCCGCCAGTTTATAACCATCGTAAGGAAGTGCGTGCTGAATATAGCGATTTGGATGCAGCAGCGATGTCGCAGCAGATCGAAATTCGCCAGCGTCGTATTTCACAGGCATCAGATCCGAGTATTACTTATCCCGCTCAGGTATTCTTCCATTACCCAGTGGTGCAAAGTGACCTCTTTATCCCTATTTTTGAGCGCTACAATAAGCCGAATGCTGGTGACGTGCATTTTTTTGCTGCAAGTGGAGAGCGGGTGGAGGTTGTCGAGGCTGATGACGATGGTGCGGACAGCCTGCCGTTTAGTTTTATGGTCAGCCGAATAGAATACGATCCCGCTCGCTTTGCGGTCACGCCGACCAGGTTGAAGGCGACCATTCCGGTTCTCACCGCCCCTGGGATTGTTAAAGACAGTTATCAGAAGGACCAGTTACCAGCGGGCCTCAGCTTGAATGGGAACCAGCTTATTATTGATTATGCTGAATTCACCCCCCGGGAAGTTGCCGATATGAACGAACGCATGGTTGAGCGACGAAACCAGGTCTTCACTCGGGACGAGCATGGCTATCTGGCGGAAATTGCTACATTGACGTTACCTCGTCGGGATGGGGAGCCGGTCGATGTGTATTATTTCCATGGCGAGCCGAACACGGTCGAGATTTGGTATCGAGGTGAGACTGAAACGGTGCCGTTCACAGTTGATATTGAACTTGCTCAGCCAGATTGAAGCTGTTTTTTGATATCAACGGTTTGTTTTAGTGGATGATAAAAGAAGCCCCGGCAACCTTGGTTACCGGGGCTTTTTAGACAGTAGATTAACTTACTCGACGTTGGTTTTCAGACCACGACGAATTAGCAGTGCTTCTGTAGTTGGCTCCTGACCACGGAATTCAATGTAAGATTCCATTGGTGGACGAGAGTTACCGGTTTCCAGAATAGCGCGGCGGTACAGGTTACCGTTCTCGCGTGACAGACCACCTCTGCTTTGTACGTAAGCAAAGGCATCCGCAGCCAGAATTTCACTCCACATATACGCGTAGTAACCTGCTGAATAACCACCACCAATGGAGTGGTTAAAGTAGGTCGACTTGTAGCGTGGTGGAACTGCCGGCATATTCACACCGTGCTTCTCTAACGCTGCAGCTTCGAACGCTTCTACGTCGTCGACGTTAGCGTCTGCATCCAGCATATGCCATTCCATATCGAGGAAAGCTGCCGCAATGTACTCAAGGGTATCGAAACCCTGGTTGAAGCTGCGCGACTGCATGATTTTTTCCAGCAGTTCGTCCGGGATAGGTTCGCCAGTTTCGTAGTGCTTAGCATAGTTGCTTAACACGTCAGGGTAGGCTGCCCAGTCTTCTTCAAAGGTAGACGGGAACTCAACAAAGTCACGCGAGACCGAGGTACCAGCTAACGACGGATAGTTCACGTTTGACAGCATACCGTGGATACCGTGACCCAGTTCATGGAACATGGTAGTGACATGGTCATAGGAAATCAGCGTCGGTTCACCCTCTGGACCTTTTGGAATGTTCATAACATTCACAACCACAGGTTTTTTCTCAAGCAAGTGCGACTGGCCAACAAAAGACGTCATCCAGGCGCCGCCACGCTTACCTTCGCGGGCAAAGTAGTCCGCGTAGAAAATAGCCAGGCTGGTACCGTCGTGATCAAATACTTCGTAGACTTCGACGTCCGGGTGGTAGGTAGGCAGGTCATCACGCTCTTCGAAGGTCAAACCATAGAGGCGGTTCATGGTGTAGAAGACGCCGTCATGCAATACACGGTTAAATTCAAAGTACTGACGTACTTCTTCTTCGTCTAAGTCATAACGTTCCTGACGCACCTGTTCAGCATAATAAGCCCAGTCCCACGGCTGGACCTCAAAGTCGCCACCGTCACGGTCGATCAGGGCCTGAATATCGGCCTGCTCAAGCTCGGTGTTGGCCACAACTGCTGGCACCATGCTGCTAAGCATTTCCAGTACGTTGCCAGGGTTTTCTGCCATGGTGTCTTGTAATTGGTAATCAGCCCAGGTGTCGAAGCCCAAAAGCTCAGCGCGTTCAGCGCGGATTTCGGTCAGGCGCTTCACCAGTGGACGGTTATCCAATTCACCTGAAGTACCACGATAGGCAGACGCTTCCCACACACGCTGACGCAGTTCGCGGTTATTCAGCGAAGACAGCACCGGCTGGCGGGTTGTGTTGGTGATGCTAAGCAGGTACTTACCTTCGTGACCAGCGTCCTGGGCAGCATTTGCAGCGCTGCGAATTTCGCTGGCTGACAGACCGTCGAGCTCTTCTTCGGAGTCAACCACTACAGCAATATCGCTGGTAATAGCTAGTTGGTTTTGCGCAAATTGAGTGGTCAGGTTAGCGTGTTCTTCGTTCAGCTCACGAATTTGCTGACGCTCTTCTTCGTTGAGCTTCGCGCCCGCACTGACAAAACGGTCATAGTAGACTTCAAGTAAGCGCTCAGCTTCAGAGTCCAGACCCAGTTCGTCCCGTTGGTTGTAAAGTGATTCAACGCGGGCAAACAGGTCAGCATTCAGATTAATGTCGTCTGAATGCGCTGACAGTTTCGGTGACAGCGTACGCTGAATGTCACGGCGCTGTTCATTGCTGTCGGTGCCAGTCAGGTTGAAGAAGACACGCGATACACGGGTTAATAACTCACCGCTTTTCTCCATCGCGACGATGGTATTTTCAAAGGTTGCAGGCTCTGGATTGGTCGCAATAGCTTCAATCTCGGCCATATGATCCTGCATGCCCTGTTCAAAGGCAGGTAAGAAATGGTCATCTTCGATGATGCTAAAGTCAGGGGCTTCGTACTGAAGTTCTGACGGTTGAGCGAATGGGTTGCTGGAATCCAGTTGAGCCGTGTCGTTGCCGGCAACCTGGGATTGAGTATTTTCAGAACCAGTATCGGCAGACGCATTGTCTGCCTGGTCTGAACATGCAGCGAGTGTTAACGCTGCGCTGACCGCGATAGCGGTTAGAGTCTTTTTGCGCATAAACATAAGAGCTTCCTGATAGTTACTTCGAACAAAACGTAAAGACTTTCCCCTATTTGGGTAAGAAATACAACCTGGATTAGACAGCGAAGCGACTAATCAGTGCGAAAAAGGGATAGATAACAAGCTAACTTAATCAGCCATGTTGATAATGATTCTCAATTACACTAAAGTTTGAGGACAGCATGGGAGTCATCACAATGAACAACGGTAAAGTGAGTTACACAAATTTTCTCAGAATTGCGACCCAGGAGCTGGAGTGCGGGCTGTATAAAGCGGCTGAGGTTTCGCTGGCGCGCTGTGTCCGGCTGGCGACCTCGTTTGTGACCCAGCAGCCCCCCAGCGATACTAACCTGGAAGCTTATTGCAAGGCGGTTATTTTGCTGGCGGCGACTAGACTGCGCATGCACCAGCAAGCCGCCGCGTTAAATGACTTTAGCCAGTCGCTGCATACCCTGAATCGACTCTATACAAGCAGCACCGAAAGTGACGCTCGAACGCTTATTCGGCGCTACCAGTGTGTACTGATTAGAGCGAATCAAAGCGCCTGTGCGTTGTCACGTCTGCACAGCTCGATGGGAGGGCACAATGATGGCAAACAAACCCCGTCACCCTTATATCATTGAGCCCGGCGCTCAGAACTCCGCTGCGGATGAAGAGGTAACGATCTGCATCAGCCGCTCGCGTCTACGGTTCTTAATGAGCAATGGCTATCTGGTGGCGAGTGACTTTAAATGCATAAATAACTGCGCCAAGTGTGTGGTCCGAGAACTGTTGATGGAGTGTGCCGCCAGTGATCTGGCAGCCAATGAATAAACAGGCCTGGGTATTACCTTTCAGGAATTCAGTTTTCCGGCGAGTAGTATTCAACACCGATTTGGATTCGTTCGCGGCCGTTTTCCATTCGCCAGCGGTTGGTGTCGCGTAAGGAATAGACGCAGCCACAATATTCCTGTTGATAAAACCGTTCGCGCTTCGCGATTTCGACCATCCGCGCGGCGCCACCCTGTTTGCGCCAGTTAAAGGTCCAGTAATGCATACCAGGGTAGCGAGCCACTGCACGTTGTCCGCAGTCGTTAATTTGCTCCATGTTCTTCCAGCGGGAAATCCCCAGGCAACTGGTGATGGTATCGAAACCATGTTCATGGGCGTAGAGTGCGGTGCGCTCGAAGCGCATGTCGAAACAGACGGTGCAGCGTTCACCGCGTTCAGGTTCCCACTCCAGCCCTTTGATCCGTTGAAACCAGTTTTTGCTGTCGTAATCCGCATCGATAAAGGGTATCCCAAGCTTTTCAGCAAAACGGATATTTTCCTCTTTACGCAGCAGGTACTCTTTTTCCGGGTGAATATTGGGATTGTAAAAGAAAATAGTAAAACGGATACCAGCGTCAGCCATGCGTTCCATTACTTCCCCGGAACAGGGGGCGCAGCATGAATGCAGCAGTACATGATCAGAACCGGTTGGGGTTTCTAATACGATAGATTCTGGTTTTTTCTTACTCATGGGCTCGCCTGCTGATTTTCCGTTCATCGATGATCTGTGGTGGATGATACCAAGTTGGTATCAGAACTGACAGATGCGGCTAAAATAGTTGTCCAGTTTTCGGTTGCTGACAGTCACGCACTGAGATTAACTTTAGCCTACCAAAGGTTTTTAACCGAAGGATTAATCCGATGCGAATAACTGATCAACAGATGCAGCAACGCTACTATCAGGCCTTGCTTGATAAAGACCCGTCCTACGTAGGAATTTTCTATGCCGGTGTGAAAACGACCTCGGTGTTTTGCATCGCCAGTTGTCGTGCGCGCAAACCCAAGCCGGAAAACGTCGAATTTTTTACCCATTATAAAGATGCTCTCGACCACGGTTACCGGCCGTGCAAGATATGCCGGCCCACCGAAAATGCCTGCCAGGCGCCACCGGCTGTAGCGCAGGCAATCGACATGGTGCGCAATGCTGAGAAAACCAAAGTGACCGACGAGCAGTTGCGGCAACGGGGAATAGGCCCGGAAACGGTGCGACGATGGTTTAAAAAGCACTATGGAATGACGTTCCAGACGTTTCAGCGAATGTACCGGATTAATCAGGCGCTGGAAGAGTTAAAGCATGGCCGGGCAGTAATAGACAGCGCTTATGAGACGGGCTATCAGTCGCTTAGTGGGTTTGGCTATACCTATAAAAAACTGGTTGGGCAGAAACCCTCGGTGAGCGCAGAGACGCAACCCATTTTACTTGACCGGCTTACAACACCACTCGGACCCATGTTGCTGGGGGCGACTGAAAAAGGTGTGTGTTTGCTCGAATTTGTTGACCGACGGATGCTGGAAACCGAATTCAGAGATCTGCAGCGGCTATTAAAAGCTCCCGTTATGTTGGGTGAAAATGACCATATCCGGCAAGCCAAAACTGAGCTTGAGGAGTATTTTGCTGGTGTGCGGCGCGAGTTCTCGATAGCGCTGGATATGCCCGGAACCGATTTCCAGCAGCAGGTGTGGCAAGGCTTGCAAACTATCCCCTACGCGCAGACCCGCAGCTACAAGGCACAGGCAGACTATCTGGGACGACCCACTGCGGTGCGCGCGGTCGCCAATGCCAATGGCTATAACCGGGTCGCTATTGTGGTGCCCTGTCACCGGGTGATTGGCAGCAATGGAAACTTAACCGGCTATGGCGGTGGGCTCGAGCGCAAGCGCTGGCTACTTGAGCATGAACGCAGTCAGCAGCAGGTTTAGGCGTAGCGCAGGCTACACTCTGGGGGCAAGTGAGCTACTCAGTGCCTGCCGGTAAGCCAGCAGGGCTGGTACGCAGCCGACCAGAAGCGCAATGGCAAAGATGGTCAAGCTTAAGAGCCCGCTATTATCCTGCCATACCTGCTGGCTGATAAAGACGCCAAAGCGTTGCGCTATATAATGCTGGCCGAAAACCATCAGGCCGCGCACCGCAGCCCAGCTAAGGGCAATGGCCGTGAGGGTGATGATTGCCACTTCCGCCTGCAATAACCAGAATACATGAGCCGGTCGGGCACCAGTGGCACGAAGCACCGCAATTTCCCTCTGCCGTTCTTTCATTGACGCCAGTAAAGTGGTGATCAGGCCGGCGAATGCGGCAAACAGGACTAAATAACTGACCAGGAGTAGCAGGCGTTCAACCCCGCCTATCATCTGCCACAGCTCGCCCAATGCGACACCGGGCAAAATAGCGGTGAGCGGCTCCTGGCGGTAGCTATTAATTTGCCGCTGCACTGCAAAGCTGGCTACTCGTGATTTCATACCGACAAAAAACGCGGTGATGGCATCTGGGGTCAGATCGGTTGCGCTGGCTTGTTGCGGGCTGACCTCCTGTCCCGGAATAGGAACGCCATGTTGCCAGCCAAGATGAATTGCTTCGATCGCCTCAAGTGAGACATGCAAGCTCTTGTCAACAGGTGTGCCGGTGGGGGCAAGGATACCTGTCACTGTAAAGGGCATCTCATCGTGATGGATAAAGCTGGTCGACCCTGCGCCATGACTGATTACAACCTTGTCGCCGAGCTGATAATTCAGTTTTCGCGCGACTTCCGCGCCCAGAACGACATCAAATAGCGCGGTAAATGGTTGACCCTCCAAGAATTGAAGTGACTGACGGTCAGCAAACTGAAGGTATTGAAAATAGTCGCGACTGGTACCTATAACGCGATAGCCACGATGAGAATCACCGAGTGAAATGGGCACCGTCCATTCGATTTGACGGTGCTGACGAATGTGTTGATAGCTTTCCCAGGAGATATTATTGGTAGGGTTGCCAACCCTGAACACGGCGTAGAGAAGCAAGTTCAGTTGTCCGGAGCGGGCCCCAACAATCAGATCCACCGCAGAGACTGAACTGGTAAAGCTCTCTTTCGCCTGATGCCGGATATGGTTAATACTGAATAATAAACTCAGGCTGATGGTCAGTGTCAGCAAGGTCATCAAGGCGGTGATGCGTCGGTTCCATAAGCTCCGACAGGCAATTTTTATAAGCATGTGGTGACATTACCCTGGTCAGTTTGCATGCTCAGCACGCGTGGGAAATGCTGCTTTAGCGCGTCGTCGTGGCTAACAAACAGAACAGTTGTCTGCACCGCTTTACTTTGCTCGAGTAGTAATTTGAGAAACGCGTCACGGTTATCGGCATCCAGCGCAGATGTCGGCTCATCGGCAATCAGCAACGCTGGTTTACCGATCAGGGCCCGGGCTATAGCAACACGCTGTTGCTGACCCACGCTTAGCTGGCTGGCGGGGCGATGAAATAAATCCTGCGCGATATCAAGCCGGCCCAGAAGCTCAGCTGCGCGTGTTTTATAGTCGTGCAACGAATGGCCGGCAAAGTGGACAGGTAACAGAACGTTATCCAGCAGATTAAGGTATGGAATCAGGTTCAGTTGCTGGAATACAAAGCCGATACTGTTTGCGCGCAAATGGTCGCGTTGACTGGCGGAAAGGCGGTGCAGTGGATGGTTGCCGACCCAGACTTCACCGTCGCGGACTGCTGTAATACCAGCCAGTATGCTAAGCAACGTACTTTTGCCACTGCCCGATGGCCCTTTAATAAAAACCTGCTCGCCGCGGCGGATCTGCAGCTTTTCGATAGATAGACGCCAGGTGCCGGGACCTGGCCAGGCGAACGTAAGCTGGTTAATAGCGACTGCGTTTACTTGCATTAAAGGCACCAGAGGGGTAATTTATTGTTACGTTATAACATATGGTTTTGGAGGTGCCAATGTGTTCTATGCGGGTTAGTCAATGGGTAGTACTTGCCGGGTTAATGATCTCAGCTGTTGATGTAGAGGCGGACACGCCAGTAACAATAGAGTGGGTTGAATTGATGCCCGAGCACCTCCTTGAGGCGCTCGATAACTTGCCGATGCTTGAGCATGATTACAGTGATGATGCGGTCGATCCGTTTACCGATGAATGGAACGACCCCTACGCAGACGCCTGGAATGACATACTGACATCTACCGAAGTGGTTACCCGCTACGCCGATACTGTTATTCGCCTGCCCGGGTATATTGTGCCGCTGGATATCGATGATAAGCAGCGGGTGCGGAGTTTTTTTCTGGTGCCATATTTTGGTGCATGTATTCACGTACCTCCGCCACCGCCAAATCAGCTGATCTATGTCGACGAGGTACCGGCCGAGGTTAATTTACGGGTGGAGGATATGTACACGGCATACTGGTTAACAGGGCGGCTTAGTCTGGAAATTAACTCGCACGAGTTAGGTACGGCTGCCTACCGGGTGAAAATGCAGACTATCGAGCTGTACCAGTATCAGTTTGACGAATGAAGGCGCAAGCCTGGTTGACTCGCATTTAAGCTTGAATGGCCATGGTTAGTTTGTGTTAACCATTGCAGTTCAATACGATCGATTTTGCTGTAGCGAGCCAGAAAAGCAGATGCGTCCAGTTGCCTCGGCCGGGTATCTTCACATTGCCAGTGTATTTCCACTTCAATGTCTGCATGCCCCGAATGCTCGGAGTTCAGCAGTGGGGTAAACGCATGCCGCTGGGTCGCCTGACAGGTTCTCGCTGTTTCCTCATCGAGCCAACGCGCTTGTTTAAGCCAGTCAAGATGCGAGGTTATGTCTTCTGCTTCCTGGGTTGTTGCTGGGGCCCGCTCCAAACCCAGAATATCACCAGCAGGAACCACCAGGGTCAGCATCACCTCCAGCTCGATACTGGCAAGGCTAGCCTGTGCTTCTCCGTGAACATGTGTGCCGTGCTGGCGATGGTGGGTATCATCTGAATGAGCGACTGCCAGAGTCGGTAATGACAAGGTTAAAATACACAGCACAGATTGAATTGTTTTCATGAATCACCTCAAAACGACGTTCGTGGCCACCAGGGCGGCAAAACAGCAAACTGCCAATCGACAAATGTTATGTTATAACATATTATATCCACCGGCTAGTCCCTAATTGAGGTGGTAACAATGACCAAATTAAGCAAAGATAAAATTGCAATGTGTTTGTCGGCACTCTGTATCTGTCACTGTGTGCTTTCGCCCCTGTTGGTGGTTGGGCTCGGAACTGGTTTAATGCTTAACTGGCTGACGGGCGAGTGGGTGCATCTGGTGCTGATAGTTCCTGTGGCATTGCTGGTGGCTATTTCTATCGTACCGGGGTTTGTAAAGTATGGCCGTCAGCGGCCGTTCTGGTTTGCCGGGACAGGCCTGATGCTGATGACTATCAGTTTGCTGGTACATGGCTGGCTGGAGGTGGTGCTTGCGTTAATAGCTGGCTGCTTGCTGTTCACGGGCCATTTCCTGAATGCTCGGGCATCGCATTGCGAGCATCTGGCAGCCGCTGCAGTGGATGAAAAGGCGCTATAGCAGGGCAGCAGGTGCCTGCATGTTTATTCATTAAAGCGCAAAAATTATTCAGTCAAACTGTCATAATCCGGCGCTAATGTACTTCTCCGCAAGGTGCTCAGTTGCTCTGAGTGCTTATAACAAACACTATTTTGCGGGGTTGTCATGGGTGTATCCAAGGGTTGTCTTAGTTCTGGCCGTGCGGCGCGTTCGCCGTTAGCTATTTGTATTCAGGTTGCACTGGCGACCGGTCTGTGTGCGGGAATGAGCTCTGCATTGGCACAGGACGAGGCGACGGAAACCGAAGAGAATATTGAAGTTATTTCGGTGACCGGTAGCTACAGCCGTAGCCTGGAGCAGGCAAATGATCTGAAGCGTTATAACACAGGGTTTTCTGACTCAGTGGTCGCGACTGATATTGCTGACTTTCCGGAACAGAACCTGGCTGAAGCTCTGCAACGGATCCCCGGGGTTACCATTGAGCGCGACAAAGGCCTGGGAACCCGGGTCAACGTGCGCGGCCTACCTACAGAATTCACTCATGTCTCGATTAACGGCCTGGCCACAGCGTCAGGTAGCGGTGGTCGTGATGTTGAATTTGATATTTTTGCTTCTGAAATTATTCAGCAGGTAACGATTCAGAAGTCCCCGACTGCAGCGGACGAAGAGGGCGGAATAGCTGGCTCAGTAATGATTTCCACGGCGCGTCCGTTCGACTATTCCGAGTCGCGCTTTATTGCCAGTGCGGAAGCTGCTCATAATTCGATGTCCGGTGAAGTAGACCCACGGGTCTCGTTTCTGGCCAGTACGACATCGGGTCCCTGGGGCGGGCTGGCATCGCTGTCGTTTGCAACCCGGACCAATCGCACAGACTCCAACTCAGGGGTCGACTTCCGCCCGCTGGAACGTTTTGCGGCACGCACAGGCAGTGCAGAACGTGACGCCCAGGGGCAGCAGGCGGTTGACGTGGTTGAACGTGATACAGGGCGGGTCATTGATGACCGCTTTGACAGTGATGAAACCTCGCGGGTAGTGTTCCTGAATAAGGCGGGCGACCGTATTTATTTAAATGATCAGGAAAAGTGGGGCGCCACTGCAGCGTTACAGTACCGCCCGTCAGACAGTTTTAGTCTGACCCTGGACGCGATGCTCGGTGGCTATAACACCACGGAAGATGAGTACGATGCGGCAGCTTATTCGGCGTCGAGTATTAGTACCCTGGAGCAGATCCACGACTATGATGACACCACCTTGGCTGATTACGGCATTATGGTGTTGACGGACGCGTCTTATACCGCGACCCAGCATGAGTTTTTAAGTAAAGAAACGGTTAGCGATACCGACTTTTCCCAGTTGAGTTTATCACTCGACTGGCGACAGGGCCCATGGAGTGTATCTGGATTAGTAGGGTACTCAGGTGCCAGCAAACTGGAAGACTTTGCCAACCTCAAACATGTGGCATTTGCGCCTTCACGCACACGTTATACCGAACGCGGCGGTGAAACCATTCCCAGCCAAAGCGGTGCCGGATTCGATATGTATCAGGACGTTGAGCAGTACGTATTTGAGTCGTATCAGGTGAATCTGGAAGAAGTTGACGATGATAAGTACGCGGCACAACTGGATATTACCCGTGACATGCGGCTGGGCTGGTTACCTGCATTAATGGATATCCGCTTTGGGGTGCGTTACACCGATAAATCGAAGCAGCGTAATTTTGGTGACACCCTGGTCGGTGGTCCTGCTGCAGGGGATGCATCCTGGAGCAATACGCGGTTGTTGACCGAAAGCGAGCTCGAGTATGTGACGGATATTGTCCCTGGCGGCGGGTATCGGCCCAATGACATTAACTGGATGCAACCGTCCAATGCGTACGCGCGTAGCACCTTCCGCTACCCGGGTTTTGCGGTGGACTTTGAGCCAGGTGAGTTCTATCGCGTGGACGAAGAGGTATTGGCTGGTTACCTGATGGCCAATTTCGGTTTTGATGTGGGGCGTGTGCCTGTGGCTTTAAATACTGGCGTGCGTGCTGTGGATACGTCGGTTAATTCCTTTGGCTTTCACCAGGTTCAGAATCCTGATGGGTCGACCGGTTATACCGAGTCACCGGTGTCCAGCGATGGAAGCTACCGTGACTTCCTGCCCAGCCTCAACCTGACGGCGCAGTTGACTGACCAGGTGGTGTTGCGCGGAGCGGCGTCACGCACCCTGATGCGTCCTGCGCTGACTGACATTGCCTACCGGCGCAGTGTCAGCTGGAACGAATTCCGTTTCAGTGATGGCAACCCGGACCTTGAACCGACCTACGCAGACCAATGGGATCTGGGTCTCGAATGGTACCTTGATAACGGTGGCTTGTTTGCCGCGACCTATTTTGAAAAACGCATTGAGGGTGTGGTACGCCAGGAGCTGACCGGCATCGTGGAAGACGTGGAGAAGCTGAATGCTAACGGCACCCTGGATGGTTATTACGACTTTGATGTCTATCAGCCGATTAATGCGGACGGTTCTTACAGCATTTCCGGCCTTGAATTGATTGCGCATTTGCCATTCGATGCGATTCACCCAGCACTGGAAGGGTTCGGCATTAACAGCAACTACACGATGCTGGATAATTCATTAACTGGGGCATCAACGCTGAACATTCCGACCCCACCGGAAGGCTTAGCGGACAAAGTGTACAACGCCACCTTGTACTTTGAGAATGATCGCTTTGATGCACGGGTTTCGTACAACTACAAAGATGACTACGTGGAAGTTATCGAACGTAATATGTATCCGGTCTATCGCGAAGGCTATGGTCAGGTCGATATAGCGCTGGGCTACCAGTTGAGTGAGCGGGTCAGACTGACGCTTAAAGGCATTAATATGAGCGATGAAGCGACCCGCGGTTACACCATCGACCCTCGTTTCCCGGTTATGAATGAGTTCTCAGGGCGTCGTATCAGCCTGGGTATCCGGGCAGATATTTGATGGCGTTGAGGAAACTTGGCAAGGCGGTGAGCGGACTGATCCTGCTCGCCGCCTGTGGCCACATCCTTGCGCTTGATAGCAGCCAGGAACCAGCGCTTACCGGCACCCGGATAGCGTTTTTGCCGGATGTTCATTTCCATGATGTATATGCAAATTTCAGTGATGGGGCTTTCGCCGGGATTGGCGAACATGCGCATCAGCCGCAGGCTGTATTGCGCACCATGCAGGCCCAGCTCTACTCTACCCGTCTGTTCAATGAAAACTACTTTGCGCTGCATGCAGCGTTAGACGAACTGGCAGAGCAGGGGGTGGAACTGGTTATTTTGCCCGGTGACTTTAGTGACGACGGTCAGCCACTGCATTTGCGTGGTCTGCAGCAATTGCTGCAGCGCTACGAGCAAGAGCATGGCATGCGGTTCTTTGTGATTACCGGCAACCATGATCCGGTTCGACCCTATGACTTAGCGTCAGGAAAGCCGGATTTTCTCGGACCTGATGGGGCGCCGCTCGCTATATATAGCCATCAGCATGGGCTGTGCCAGCAGCCAGCCTCGTCGGATGTAATTTGCAGCGATGAACTGACCGAGCTCGGCTATGCGGGAATTTTTGACTACATGGGTGGTTTTGGTTTGCAGCCGCAGACTGAAGATATTTATTGGGAAACTCCTTACTCCTCCTACGCCTATTCCGAATACAGTTTGAGTGACGCGCAGCAGGCGTCGTCGTTGACTGAGCGACACTACCGTATATGCCGTGAGGGTGCGCCAAGCCAACCGGAAGACGAAAAGTCGCTGACCAATTGCACCTCGGTGAGTGACGCTTCTTATCTGGTTGAGCCGGTTGAAGGGCTGTGGTTGCTTGCGATCGACGCCAATATATACCAGCCAGTGGCCGAGCCGCGTGAACAGCTGAACCGGGCTGAGGACTTTTTAGGCGCCGGCAATGCGGGTTACAACATGCTGTTGACTCATAAACCACAGGTAGTGGAGTGGATAGCCGATGTGGTGCTGAGGGCGCGGCAACAGGGCAAGCAGCTGATCGCCTTTAGCCACTATCCGATGGCAGAGTTCTACAGTGGGATGTCACCCCATATTCGTCAGCTGTTTGGTTCACAAAGCTTCCAGATGGCACGTGAACCAACCCGCAACGTTAGTCAGGCGCTGGCTGATACCGGATTGCAGCTGCATGTCGCTGGTCATATGCATTTTAACCATACCAGTGTGGTTGAGGGCCGTGACGGGCAGCGACTGGTAAATATCCAGGCTCCGTCTATCGCCGGTTATCAGCCTGCCTATAAGTTACTGACCCTGCACGGGCCGAATCGGGTTGAAGTGAGTACGCCTGTGCTGTCAGACGTGCCTGGTTTCGACCGTTTCTTTGGCCTGTATCAGCGCGAACATGCGTATATGACCGGGCAGCAGGGTAGTGAGACGAGGTGGCAGAAAGAGGTGCTGCAGAGTAGCAGTTATGCTGAATTTACCGAATGGCATTTGCACGAACTGGCTCGGCAGCGTTTTTTGCCAAACGAGTGGCCTCAGCCATTGCGGGAAAGCATTTTACAGGCCAATGGTGCTGAGTTAGTCAGGATGCTACGACCAGACCATGTCAGCATCGACTCGGGTGATATCGATATGGAGCAGTTCGAAAGCTGGCAGGGGCTCGACTTAGCCATTGATTTCTACCGCTTGCGCAATGCAGGAACATTGGGATTGCAGGATATCCCAGCTGCGCGGA
The DNA here is from genome assembly GCF_003986975.1 of Aliidiomarina soli. Taxonomy (GTDB): domain Bacteria; phylum Pseudomonadota; class Gammaproteobacteria; order Enterobacterales; family Alteromonadaceae; genus Aliidiomarina; species Aliidiomarina soli. Next base: position 64,369 of record NZ_PIPO01000007.1, read on the forward strand.
TCCGCCAGTACAGCCAGCTTCAGCAACTGGCGGCGGTGACAGATTCAGAACTCGGCCAGCAACTGGCGCAGCTGCTGGTAATTTTTGACGGCTTCAGGGACGGTTTAATCAGCGACCACTTTTTTATTGATACCGCACAAGGGCGGGTTTACCCCGCTGCGGGGACTGATTAAGGCGCTCTAACAGCCGCTTCAATGAAAGACTTGCAAGCTACGGCGGCTTGCCGATGTTCTTCTATATTCTACATCTCTACGTTCTGCTGTTACTGTATACGTTAGCGGTCAGTGTTTGAGGTACAAATCACGGGCTTTTAATCGCTATAAACGTAATAGTAGCCAGGCCTGGATAAAATATCTGTAACTTGTTGCTGACGCGGGACTGGCAGAGTTTGAACCTTAGTTTAAGATTTTAGGGTGAGAGGTCGATAGATAGCTGCACAGTAAAGTCGGCGGCTAATTCGCGCTGTGGTTTTAGTGAAGTGTGGAAATTATCGAAATTATCAGACGCTTCCGGTAGAGTTAACAACAAGTTAACTTAGATACAACGTCTGGGTGTGGCAACGAGGAGTTGGATAGGGATGATGCTAAGAGGATTCTTGGTTCTTATATTGCTGGGAGTCAGCTTACCTTCAATGGCCCAGACATGGGTTTCACGTAATTATGTGGTTGAGCTAGAGCGTCAGTGCATTGAGGGTGATGTGGCCTGTGATGCGTACGAAGTGGTCTTCACCGATAAAAAGCGCGGGACGCGGAGCACCATGTACGGTCGCACCTTGCATACTGTTTGTGCTCATCCGGGCGCACGGTGCGGTTTGATGGGCTATCAGTTTTCCGATGCTGAACTTCGTTACCGTCTATATGAAAACGGAACGCTGGAAATCTATGATCGTGGTAACAGAATGTTAGAAAGCGAACGTGGAGACTGGCATAGCAGACCGCCCAGAGTGCGACGGTTATAGAAGAAGCCTGATGGCTTGACAGTCTTGTTATAGTATTACAACGAAGAGGCGCTGCGGCGCCTCTTTTGGTATCATTGTGTTTATTCACATTGCCCCCCATATGGGCAGTACCCCAAAATGGCAACACAAGCTATCTAACTGAAGTGATGATGTGGTGAAGAACGACATGCAGGTTAAAATTGCGGCGAAGACGAAACTTCCGACTCCGTTCGGTGAATTTGAATTAATTGGCTTTGAAACTGAGTCAGGGCAAGAACATGTCGCCCTGGCGATGGGCTCTTATACCGACGGTGCACCGGTGCTGACACGTGTTCATTCAGAATGTCTGACCGGTGATGCTCTGTTCAGTCAACGTTGCGATTGTGGCCCACAGCTGGAAGCGGCGATGCAGAAAATTGCTGACCAGGGGCGCGGTATTATTGTGTATCTGCGTCAGGAAGGGCGAGGCATTGGCTTAATTAACAAATTGCGCGCCTATGCTGAGCAGGATAAGGGCCTGGATACCGTGGAAGCCAATGAAATTCTTGGTTTTTTGCCGGACGCTCGCGATTACAGAGTCGCCGCTGCGATGCTTGAGGCGTTGAGTGTGGCGGAGATTCGGCTGATGACGAACAATCCCGATAAAGTACAATCGTTGACGGATGCCGGTATTAAGGTGGTCGAACGGGTTCCGCATCAGGTTGCTGCGTCCCCGCACAATCAGCATTATCTGGCGACCAAAACGAAGAAATTCGGCCATTTGTTGTAATTGCTTACAATTTAGTCCTATTGCTCTTTGCAGTGCCTGCTGAAGGAGCTTAAACTGGTGTCACCGACTTTTACTCCGTGACACCACGAGGACATTATAACAAATGAAAAAGCTCACTTTAGTCGCCAGCAGCGTAGCACTGGCATTGGGGCTGCTTGCATGCAGCCCGGCGAATGAACCGGAGACTCCGGATCAGCCAGATCCACAAACCCAAGCCAACACTGCAGAGCCTGAATTGCATGCAGGCTTGTTTCTCGAAGATTTCGACCGCACCGCTCGCCCGCAGGACGACCTGTTTCAATATGTGAACGGTAGCTGGTATGAAAACACTGAAATCCCAAGTGATATGTCGAGCTACGGTGCATTCCGTATTTTGCATGAAGAAAACGAGCAACGTCTGCATAGCATTATTGAAGATGCGATGGAAAAAGACGACGTCGAAGCGGGTTCAAACAATCAGAAGCTGGGTGACTTCTACGCCAGCTTTATGGATGAAGAACGCATCGAAGAGCTTGGCATTACTCCGATTGAAGAAGAACTGGAAATGATTTCCGGCGTTAGCAACCATAGTCAGCTCGCCGCTGTCATGGCGCAGTTGCAAATGCGTGGGATCGGTGGACCATTCAGCTTTTATGCCTGGGCCGATGCGCGTAACCCTGATTACAATACCCTTTACATGTCACAGGGTGGTTTAGGTCTGCCTGACCGCGACTACTACTTCAATGACAACGAGTCATTTACTGACATCCGTGAGAAGTACAAAGCATACATTGCTGACATTCTTACTGCTGCCGGACATGACAATGCAGCGGACGCCGCAGAGCGAATTTACCAACTCGAAGCACAGTTGGCTGAACACCATTGGACACGTGCTGAGAGCCGTGACGCTGAAGCAACATATAACCCGATGAGTACAGACGAGTTTGCTGAACTTATGGGTGATTTTGATTACTCGCTGTATGCCTCACAAGCAGAGCTGGATAGCGCTGAACAGTTGGTAGTGCGGATGCCGTCTTATTTTGAAGCTTTGCCTGGTATTTTCAGTGAAACTGATCTGCAAACCTGGCAGGACTATATGACACTGCGTACAGTAAACCGCTTTGCTTCACGTCTGAGTAGCGAATTTGCTGACCTCAACTTTGATTTCTATCAGACCACTTTAAGCGGTGTTCCTGAACAACAGGAGCGCTGGAAGCGCGCCGTTCAGGCGACCAACGGCGTTCTTGGAGAAGTGCTGGGCGAAGAGTATGTTGCCCGTCACTTCCCGCCAGAAGCGAAAGCACGGATGGAAGAGCTGATCGACAACCTGCTGGTGGCGTTTGAAGACTCTATTAACGATTTGGCGTGGATGACAGATGAGACCAAAGAGCAGGCCCTCGAGAAACTGTCGACTTTTACTCCGAAGATTGGCTATCCAAGTAAATGGAAAGACTACAGCGATTTAAGCATTGCTGCAGATGACCTGATCGGCAATACCAAACGCGCTTCAGTGTGGGCTTACCGCGATATGGTTGGACGTATTGGTGAGCCGGTTGACCGTGAAGAGTGGGGTATGACACCGCAAACCGTGAATGCCTATTACAGCCCAACGGCCAATGAGATTGTCTTCCCGGCTGGTATCTTGCAGCCTCCTTTCTTTGATATGGAAGCGGATGATGCAGTCAATTACGGTGGTATCGGTGCGGTGATCGGCCACGAGATCGGCCACGGTTTTGATGACCAGGGCTCACGCTATGATGGCGGCGGCAACCTGTACAACTGGTGGACTGACGAAGACCGCGAGCAGTTTGATAGCCGCGCACAGGTGCTTGTTGATCAGTTCAACGCGTTTGAACCGCTACCAGGCCTAAATATTAACGGTGAAGTTGCACTGGGCGAAAACATTGGTGATTTGGTGGGCTTAACCACGGCATTCCGTGCTTATCAGGAATCGCTTGAGGGTGAAAGTTCTCCGGTGCTGGAAGGCTACACCGGCGAGCAACGCTTCTTCCTGAGCTGGGCCCAGGTCTGGAAAATGAAGATGCGTGACGATGCCATGCGCGAGCAGATTGCCCGTGGTCCGCATGCTCCACCTAAGTACCGTGCGATGGGCGCGCCGCGGAACGTTGATGCGTTCTATGAAGCCTTTGACGTGAAAGAAGGTGACGGTATGTTCATCCCGGAAGATGAGCGTGCACGGATCTGGTAATACCGGTTGTGATTAAATAATCAGGTATAAAAAAGGGGCGCAAGCCCCTTTTTTATGGCCAAATTCAGGTCTGCTACTGAGAGACGGTTATGGCATTTAGAGATTATATAACCTTTGGTCCCGCCACCCTGGTGGCTGCTGCTTTTATTGGCCCAGGTACAGTTGTCACCGCGTCGCTGGCGGGCGCTGAGTTTGGCTACGATTTACTCTGGGCGTTGTTGTTCGCGGTCGCAGCAACCATGGTCTTGCAGGAGATGGCCGCCCGTATTGGGGTCGTTACCGGTCAGGGGTTAGGTGAAAGCTTACGCTCGCTGGTGGTGCACCCCTTGGGTCGACCCGCATTCATAACGGTGGTGCTGGCTGCGGTGGTGGTCGGTAATAGCGCGTTCCAGGGTGGTAACCTAACCGGGGCTGCCCTGGGTGCAGATGCGTTGGCCGCTGACATTCCGCTGCTGCACCATGTGCAGGAGACGACTCAGGTGAATCTATGGGCGATTCTGGTGGGGCTGATTGCGATAGCTGTATTATGGAGTGGTCACTACAAACGCATCGAGCGCGTCTTAGTGGTGCTGGTGCTGCTGATGTCACTGGCCTTTCTGACCACCTTTGTGGTTAGCCGGCCTGATCTGAGTAGTCTGATGGCTGGTCTGGTGCGGCCTTCGATACCGGCAGGTGGCGCCCTGACCATGATGGCATTGATTGGAACGACTGTGGTGCCATACGCATTGTTTCTGCATGCATCCAGTGCCAGCAAACGCTGGCCGCGTGTTGCGGGGGAGTCGCCAGGTCCGGCGGTAGGCGCGGCCCGGCGTGATGTCCTGGTTTCAATTCCGTTAGGTGGGCTGGTTACCCTGGCGATTGTGTCGACGGCCGCGTCGGCTTTCTTTGGCCAGACGGCCAGCATTGAAGGCGCCGCCGATCTGGCGCAGTCTCTGAACCCAGTGTTCGGCTCTGCAGCGACTTACCTGATGGCACTCGGCTTGCTGGCTGCCGGAGTGTCCTCATCGGTAACGGCACCCTTAGCCTCGGCTTATGCGCTAAGTGGGGTGCTCGGCTGGTCGGCGGATATGCGCAGTTGGCGTTTTCGTTTAACCTGGCTCACTATCATAGTGATAGGTATGCTGCTGGCCTCACTTGGGGTCAGGCCGGTAACCCTGATCCTGTTTGCGCAGGTCGCGAATGGCATCCTGTTGCCGTTGATAACGGCGTTTTTGCTGTTAGCGGTGAACCGCAGTGAGCTTGGTCAATACGCCAATTCGCGGTGGCAGAACCTGCTTGGCGGCTTGGTATTTGTGGTCGCCTGTGGACTGGGTGGGCGCAGTATCTGGCTGGCCCTTTGGGCTGGCTGAATGGGGTAGTGAAGCAGACCAAGATGGCGGTAAGGTGCACTACATAGTGGTCATAGTGCAAATTAGCTCTCGGTAGACTGTTTCTATCTTATTGATTTTAAGTGAATAATTGTTGGCTCGCGTGTTGCATAAGCATTAACCATAAACATGGGTTTATTTAACTAACAACACTGTCGCTGTCAGCGTAGCGTGAAAAAGAACAAGGAGATTACTATGGGTCCATTTGAAATTGCTGCCATTGCTATTATTGGTGGTTGTGCCATTGAGATATACCGTACCTACGTCAAACGTCAGAATGCCAAACAGAGTAAGACTGACCCGGCGTTACGGGAGGAAGTGGAGGCCCTGAAAGAACGGGTAGCGACGCTGGAAGCTTTGGTGACGGATAAATCCTATCAGCTGCGGGAAGAGTTCAAGCGCTTGTAATTAGGGTTGCCTGATGCACCGCTAAACCAATAAAAAAGAGCCAGTCTGCGTGAAGCGGGCTGGCTCTTTTAGTTCGCTAAGACCTCAGCGGCTGCTGAGGTCACTATCGGCGTTTAGGCTTCAAACGCGCGGTCAATTAGCAGATGCAGGTAGTTATAATGAGTACGGGCCTCATCGCTGGCGCGACGTGGCATGCTCATGTTACGAATACGACGTAACTGACCCACGGCACTAGCCTGACTCAGGTTGTCGTAGCTCGAACCAGTTCCCAGACCGGCAATACCAATCAGGCGGTTGATGTACTCAACCTGCAGGTTTTGGCTGGTAGTGGTCAGATCGGCACTGGGGAAAATGGCGCTGGTCAAATCGGCCATCATCTCGTTTAAACGATACTCGTTGCCATACAAGCTGCTGTCAGATAGACGCTGCAGAACATTCTCATGCAGAATGTGGTTAAACACATTGCGTTGAATGTTCAGTACCATTTGATGCGGCTTCGGATCTTCATTATCACCATAGTGATTGAAGCCACGACGTTGTTGCTGCATGTAACTTAGTACCGGGTGCATGCTTTCCAATGCATTTGGGGCGAACACGTAGTCAGCTAATGCTTCCATGGCTTGCTTCTGGGTTTCGCGTGGTACCGGGGTATACGGACGAACATCATCGTCCTGTCCGACATACGCACGTTCCACATAGACACCACCAACAAAGCGGCTGACCACGTTTGCCTGGCCTGCATACTGACCATAGAGCATATTGGCACTGGTCAGAACACGCTGATGCGACTCACCCTCTTCACGGCCTTTGTCCAGCAACTGACCGAACTCATGATTTACTAAGTCCCAGCGGTCCACTGCATAGGCAACCGGATCGGAGGTCATTGCGCCAGTCATGATCCGCGGATCGATATGACGACCCGGGGCACGCATGTCGTCGGCGTCGTTGCCGAATGCCAGCTCATGCTCGTGAGACCGATTAAGGATAGCCTGTAGGCGAGCTTCTTCGGCCTCAGGGTCCTGCAGTGCAGGCGAATAGCCGTATTCGATTGCCCACAAGTCATAAGGACCCGGCTTGTAGCTGTAGTAATCACCCTGGGTTCCGCCCACTGGTGCCAGGTTGACCGGGTTGTAGTCCATGACTGAGCCGGCAATAACGCCCTGAGTGAGTTCAGCGTCATGAACCTGCTGGTTATCCCATAAACTATGCGATTTCATGTTGTGGTTCAGACCCAGAGTGTGACCCACTTCATGCATGATCAAATGACGTAAGCCCTGCACCAGAATCGGGTCATTCTCGATGTCATCGTACATACGGTTATCGGAGCCTAAACGGGCGAACATCTGACCCATATGCAACTCATGACCCAAACTGCACAGCATCGTTGCGTCATCATTGGTATGTAGATCCGAATGTGCAGCACCTTGCGAGAATAGCTCGCCTAAGGTCCAGCGGTTCGACATAAACACATATTCAAGCATAATGTTGGAGCTGATTAACTCACCTGTCAGCGGGTTAGCCAGTGATGGACCATAACCGCCAAACGGAGGGCGTGGTGAAGAGGTCCAACGCAACACATTGTAATTCACATCGCCGGCATCCCATTCTGCATCGTCGGGTTGCTCACGAACTTCCATCGCGTTCTTGAAGCCAGCGGCTTCGAAGGCGATGTTCCAGTCTTCTACACCCTGGCGAATGGCATCACGCCACTCGTGCGGAGTGGTGTTCTCAATCCACCAAACGATGGGTTCGACAGGCTCAGACAACTCAGCATCCGGATTCTGTTTTACCAGGTTCCAGCGGTTGATGACATCACCCCACGGCGCCCACTCAGGGTTGGTCATTTGATCAAATTCCTGGGTGAAATAGCCAACGCGCGGGTCGTCACGGCGTGGTTGGTAATCATTTTCCGGCATTTCAATAAATGAATGTTGCAGGCTGATAGTAATTGAACGAGGGTCAGCAATGGCATTTGAGCCAAATACGACAGGTTCTTCGTTGACGAAAACGTAATCAACCACGACGTCCATATTGTTTTCGTACACACGTTCGCGGGCAATGCGCGAACGGTCAGAATTCAGTTGGCCGAGCGAGAACGCCGGGCCAGACTGATTCGGATTCGCCCACGGAGCAACCCGGTGCAACGCCTGGCTTTTAAATAGTGGATCCGCTTTGACCAGCACCCGACCATTGTCGTCGGCTTCAATATCAAGCACAGCGAGGACCGCTTCACTACGGTTTGCGTCAGCAGCACGGCTTAACGGACTGTCTTGGTCAAAGGTGTAGCGTGGGTTCCAGGTCACCACTTCGATACGATTAAAGTGGCGACGGAATTCAATCAGGTTGGTTTGGCGGAAGTTACCGCGGAAATGGCCGGCTTCAACCACGCCATCCATGGTTTGGGCAAAATAGATAAATGGCGTATCCAATTGCTCGTTTGATAACGACAGCATGGTTTCGCCGTTTTCTTCGTTGCGGTAGAAATTAAAAAGACCTTCCTGCGCAGTCAGTTCGGCGATGAGTTCGGCATAGCCTTTATCACCGTTTTCTTCTGCGTCTTCTTCAGCCCAGGCTGGCGTCAGTACAAGACTCATCGCAATCAGGCTGGCAAGGGTGGATTTGCGTACTGTTAGCATAAAATTTCCTATCAGTGTGTATCGTCAGTGTTGGCATCTAGTTGTTATGGTTTACCCTGCCATTGTATCGCAGTTGTCTAACAAATGGTGTGGGCAAAATGTAAGAAAAGTTGTATTGCTGGCGCGGGGAGCGGCGGCTATAGTAGCGGCATGATTATAATTCGCGAGTACGCCAGCCAGGTCTGGGGAGCCATTACCTACCATAAACGGCCCTTACTGGCGTTCCATTTGTATTTTTCGTTACTGGCATTGTTTGTGCTAAGTCCATTAGCGGGCTGGACGCTGGCTGGCCTGGTCCAGCTTAGTGGGTCGACGATGCTGGGCAATGAGGATTTAGCGCGTTTTTTGCTGACCCCAACGGGTATCGCCTGGGTACTGCTAGCCGCTTCATTTGTGGCTTTTTTCCTCTTTTTTCAGTCGGCGGGGATGATTCTGATTGCTGCACGTGATCAGGATGACCGATTCCACACTGCGAGCAACGCCTTGTGGCGTGTACTCAAACGCTTTACCGATCTGTTTAAACTCGCCTCGATGCAGGTGGTCTCTCATTTATTGCTCGCCGCACCTAGCCTGCTTCTGCTTCTGTGGCTTTTTCAGTGGTTGCTGGGTGACTACGATATTTACTATGTGGTCAACGTTCATCCGACTGAGCTTTTCTACTTCCTGCCGTTGGCCACCATGTTGCTGATTGCTTTACTGTTGGGCAATGGGTTGCTTTACGTCAGTTGGTCAATGGCGTTACCAGCCATGCTGCTGGACGGTTTTAAGCCACGGGTGGCGCTGACCCGCAGTTGGCAGCTGGTGAAAGGTGCGCGCTTCAAAGCGGCACGGTTAATTTTGTTGATTGCCATACTGACTTTGTCCTTGCCGATTGTATTTACTTTGACCTTTGAGGCCATTGGTGCGGCATTGATGGCCTGGTTACCGGGTCCGACAGCGGTCCAGGTCACCCTGATGGGGCTACTCATCGTGCTCTACGTGTTGTTGGCGGTAGTGCTGTCATTTATTGCTATTAGTGCCAACAGCCTGCTGCTGTTAAAGCTATACCTGCGCAGCTGCGGCCATACTCCGCAGGTGTTTGCTGAGTTCGAGCCCAGAGCGACCGCCCCCCTGGCGTGGTCGTTTGAACTGGTGATGGCGCTTCTCGCGCTGGGTCAACTGACCTATGTGGCGCAAAGTTTCGATACCCGTACCGAGGTGCTCAACATTGCCCACCGGGGTGCGTCCATTGACGCACCAGAAAACTCACTGGCCGCGATTGAAAAGGCGATCGAGCAGGGCGCTGATTACATTGAGCTGGATGTTCAGCAAACTGCTGATGGCGTGTTAGTCCTGCTGCATGATCGTGACTTGTTGCGGGTCGCAGGTGACCAGCGCGCTATCTGGGATATTTCTTATGCTGAACTGGCACAGCTCGATGCCGGCAGCTGGTTTGCGCCGGCGTTTGCCGCAGAGCAGGTACCGACACTGGCTGAGGCGGTTGAATTAATGCGAGGCCGGGCCAGGCTTTACCTCGAAGTGAAAACCTCACCCGCGATGCCAACCCTGGTCGAGGATACCGTTGCGGCGCTGCAGCAGCTTGAGTTTGTCGATGACACCCTGATTGCTGCCTTGTCGCCGCGGGTGTTGGATCAGGTGCGTGAGCTGGAACCGGATCTGCGTACCAGCTTGTTGGTGCATACGGCGATCGGCGCATTTACCCGGCAACCCTATGATGCTCTGAGTTTACGCGACGCCGTCACCGGGCCAGCGGAACTACGAGCGGCGCGCAGCGGTGGTTATCAGCTGCATGTGTGGACAGTAAACAACAGTAGTGACATGCACCGCTATATGGACATGGGTGTGGATGGAATAATTACCGATCTGCCCGCGCTGCTGAGTGAAGTTCAGCAGGAGCGGGCTGATTTAAGTGCCGGCGAACGGCTGTTGCTGCGCATGCGCCATTGGGTATGGTGAAGCGGTTACTCTGTTTGTGGTATGCGCATGACCAGCGAGTACATCACTGGCACTACAATCAGCGTCAACAGAGTAGCGAAGCCAAGACCAAACATTATGGTCACCGCCATCGCGGCAAAGAACTCGTCAAATAACAACGGGATCATGCCAAGGATGGTGGTAACGGCTGCCATGCTGACCGGGCGGACCCGGCTCACCGAGGCGTCGAACAACGCTACATGACCGCTTTTGCCACTGTCCTCTTCTGCTTTTATCTGCTCCAGTAACACCACGCCGTTTTTGATTAGCATGCCAGTTAAGCTGAGTAATCCAAGCAATGCCATAAAGCTGAATGGCTGACCGGTGATCAGTAAGCCCATACTCACGCCGATAATCGACAGTGGTACTGTGGTCCAGACAATAGCTGCTTTACGCGCTGAACTGAAAAGCAGCGCGGTGATAACAAACATGCACAGGTAGCCAAAGGGTAACGAGGTAAAGAGCGCCGCCTGGGCATTGCCCGAGGCTTCATATTCACCGCCCCATTCGAGGGTGTAACCACGGGGTAGTGGAATCGCTTCAATCAGCGGCTGAATCCGGCGTTGTACGTCGGCGGCGGTGTGTTCGCCAAAGAGATCAGGGTCGGCCATTACAGTAAGTGTTCGCTTACGATCGCGGCGTTTGATGAGCGAATCTTCCCAGGCCAACGGCATGTCGGTTACGACCTGAGCCAACGGAATATAGCGATTCAAAACCGGGCTGTAGACCTGCAGATCCTGCCAGTTGTCGAGGTCGAGACGCTCTTCACTCGGTGCGCGAATAACAATTGGCAATAAGTCAGTGCCGTCGCGGTAGACCCCAACATGCTTGCCACTAAAGTTGGCCAGTAGCAGTTCGTCGACGTCTGCTTTGGTAATTCCGACCCGACGAGCGACCGTTTCATTGAACTGTGGCTGCAACACCATCGAACGTTCACGCCAGTCATCCATCACATTGACAACGTCGGGGTCGTCTTCAAGTAGCTGCTTTGCCTGGTGCGCCAGTTGTCTTAAATGCTGCGGATCCGGCCCACTAAAGCGCGCCTCAATTTTGGCGGTTGAAGGAGGCCCAATTTCCATCCGCCGCAGCTTAATTCTGGCTTGTGGATGGTGACTGGCAAAGTACTCCGAGGTATCTTCCATCAGCCCTTGCAGGCTGTCCATATCCCGTCCCTGAACAATCAGCTGGGCAAAATTATCGTGGGCTTTCTCGACCACATAGGTGAGCGTGAAACGTAACGCGCCCTGGCCGATGGTGGTGGCTACCTGATCAACGTCCGGGTGTTCAGTCAGAAAGCGTTCTGCCTGCTCAATATCAGCACTGGTCGCACGGATGTCAGTACCTTGTGGATACCAGACTTCAACGTAATAGAGTGGCGTGTTCGCGGCGGGGAAGAAACTCTGTTTGACCGCGCCAAAACTAATCACCGCGGTGACTAGTAATACGCCCATCGCGACCAGGGTGAGGCCGCGAAAGCGCAGACAAAATTTGAGCAGGGTGCGGTAAAACTGGTAAAGCGCACCACGATAAGGGTCATCATGGTCAGCGTCGGACTCACGAGGGTTACTGCTCTCGGATGAGAGGCGCGGTGCTTTTAACAAGCGCTCGCCAAGGAAAGGCACCAGGGTCAGGGCGGTGAACCAGCTCAATAGCAAGGAAATCAGCAGCACCCAGAACATGGAACCAGCAAATTCACCGGTCGCATCAGCGGACAGCCCTATCGGGGCAAAGGCGATTACCGCGATGACAGTCGCGCCTAACAATGGCCACATGTTCTGTTTGACCACGTCACGCGCCGCATCAAGTTTTGAACGGCCTCGTTGCACGCCGACCAGCATGCCTTCGGTAATGACTATCGCATTGTCGACCAGCATGCCGAGGGCAATAATTAATGCGCCTAACGAGACCCGGTGCAACTCGATACTGAAAAGCGACATAAAAATGAAGGTGCCGAGTACGGTAATCAGCAGCACGAAGCCGATAATAAAGCCGGAGCGCATGCCCATGGTCAACAACAGGGCCAGCATGACGATAACAACCGCTTGCGCCAGGTTTATCAGGAAGCCGTTGACTGAGCTTTCAACTTTGGCCGGTTGGTTGTAAATGGCATCAATGTTAAGGCCGGCTGGCGTCGCATACTCAATATCGTCCAGTGCCTGTTGCACCCGTTCGCCGACTTCAACCACGTTGACTCCAGAGGCGAATGACACACCGAGCCAGACTGAAGACTGGCCCTGAAAGTGCAGAATGTGATCAGGAATGGGTTCCGGACTGCGATAAATTCGAGCGACATCACCCAGATAAAGCTGCTCCTGAGCTCCGGGGTTGCTGATAAGGAGCATTTCCATTGCTTCGACACTGCTGAACTCACCACTGGTGGCAAATCGCACCGCATCGTCATCAAGCATGACCTGTCCGGCGTTGGATACGGTATTCTGTGTCGATAACAACTCGTAGATACGCTGCGGTGAAATCCCCAGGTTGGCGAGACGTGCACGCGAGACTTCAACCACCACCTGCTCTTGCTGAACCCCGGAAATCGTTGCTTTGGCAACACCGGGAATACTGACCAGTTCACGTTGCACATAGCGCGCGTGGTCGTGCAGCGCTCTGTTGCTATAGCCATCACCGGTCAGGGCGAGCAGTACACCGTAAACGTCAGCAAAATCGTCCATTACCTGCGACGGATTGGAACCCGGTGGCAGCTGGTGCTGGCTGTCATTGACTTTACGCCGCAATTCATCCCATATCTGTTTAAGCTCGCGAGCGCGATAGGTGTCCTGCATTTCAACGGTTATTTGCGACAAGCCAGGTTTGGAAATCGACGTGATATGGCGAACGTATTGCAGTTCCTGGATTGCACTTTCAAGCCGGTGGGTGACCTCTTCTTCAACCTGCTGCGCTGACGCCCCCGGGTAGCTGGTAATGACTAGCGCCTGCTTTAGGGTGAACTCGGGGTCTTCAAGCCGGCCGAGTCCATCCAGCGCAAACGCACCGCCAATCAATAAAATCAGTAACAGTAACCAGCTGCTGGTGCGGTTTTTAATTGAGTACTGCGCAATATCCATTGCTTATAACCCCCGCTCACGGTGCCAGGGCTTAACGGTCTGCCCATCACGCAGGTGGTGAACGCCAGCCTGTACCACCAAATCTCCCGCCTGCAGGCCACTACTTATTTCGACACCGTCATTGGTCATATTGCCAATCTGCACCGCCTGCAACTGAATGCTGCCGATTTCATCGCCCTCGGCGGACTGCCGCTGATACAGCCAGACATAGGCGCGACCATCGCGCAGCGGTTGTTGCTCCGGGGCGAATACAGCCGACGCTGGCACCACCACCACCTCAGGTTGTGCCTGAGTCATGCGGTTGGTATCGATCAACACAGTGGCCGTCATGCCGGGCAGGATATTGACGTTATCTGGCGCTGCCAGCGTGAACACCACACGGTAGGTATTGGTGGCTGGGTCAGCGATACGATCCCATTCGCGGATAGTAGCGGGATAAAAGTGGTTCGGCATGCCATCAAATGTCACGTCAGGCTGATACTCGAGATCCCGGCGCACGCGTGCGAAAAGGCGTTCCGGAACCTGGATGCTGACATCGATAAATCCGTCTACCTGCAAAGTCAGAATGGGTTGCTGGGGGGCGATGTTCTCGTGGTTTTCCACGTGCAAATGGGCGATGACGCCGTCAAAAGGTGCTTTTAAACGGGTGTACTCGAGATTGGTTTCGGCACCTTGCAGGTTGGCCCGGGCGACACGTAAGTCGGCTCTGGATTGGTCGAATGCGGCCTGTGACAGCATATTTTCGTCCACCATTCGCTGGTTCCGTTGGTGTTGGGCTTCACTTAGCTCTGCCTGAGCTGAGGCTTGCTCAACCGCTAATTCGTAATCGGTTGGGTCAAGTGCCGCCACTAAGTCGCCCTGGTTTACCGACTGCCCTGGTCGCAATGGCAGCAGCTCGAGCTGGCCACCGACACGAAATGCCAGTTCTGCGGTTTGGGTTGCCTCGACAATGGCCGGGAAACGCCGGATCTGATGTTCACTATGTCCGCTTACCTGGTACAGATGAACTGGCCTCGGTTGCTCTGCGGCAGTTGGCTGAGAGGGGTCGCTGCAAGCAGATAGCAGCACGGCTAGTGCTGGGAGTATGAGGACTAAATTGCGCACAGGTAACATGTTAAAACCTTGTAGTGGACCAGTATTCTGATAAAGCAGTGTAGTCAATTTATTTTTAAAGTAATATTGAATAAATTTTTTGCTTTTATTAAGGATTTCTTAATGACTATCTGGCAGTTGCAGGTATTTAAAGCGATCGTCGATGACGGCAGTTTGCAGCTGGCGGCGGCACGTCTGCATCGCACGCCACCCGCGCTGAGTATGACCTTAAGTAAGCTGGAGCAGGAACTTGGTTTCAGTTTGTTCACCCGCGAGGGCTATCGCCTTCGTCTGACCCCGCGCGGCAAGCAGTTTACCCGGCATAGCTACGAGCTGCTGCGGCAGCATGCCAAGCTTGAATCGTTCAGTGCGTTATTGGCCAGTGGCGCGGAAGCTGAGCTGGAGCTGGCGTTTGATGCCACCTGCAACGCCAATTTACTGACACCCGCTTTGCAGCTGGTGCAGCAACAGTTTGCTGGCACTGAATGCATCGTAAACGGATATTCGCAGTTGAATGCATTAAAAATGGTGCAGGACAATCAGGTCGCACTTGCGCTGACACCCTGGCTGCCTGTGTTTCAGCAGCGCGCTGATTTTGAGAGCTTGTATGTATGTGAATTTGAGCTGACGGTGGTGATAGCGCGTGACCTGGTGCCAGGCACGGAGCGGCCCACACGTGAACTGTTAAATACGCTTCCTTATGTGTTGCCACAGAAGATGGATATGGGCATCGACCCTGAGCAGATCTACCGGGTAGGCGGTGTCGCACGGTTAAGAGTGAATGACGTTTCGACACTGCTGACCTTTATTAAAGCTGGCATGGGGTGGGGCATCGTACCGCGGCAACTGGTTGCTGACTCGATAGCAGAGGGTGAACTGGTGGAACTTAATATTGACGGTTTCCTTGACCGCATTCGCGCGGAGGTGCATCTGGTTAAACTTGCGAGCACTGTCCTTGGCCCTGCGGGCCAGGTGGTATGGGACTATTTTCGGCAGTTCGAGCGCAAGTAATCAGTTTGTGACAAACATATTGAATGTGGCACATATATTGAATGCTTTTTCAATATAAAACGCTAAAGCACATAAAAAGCGCTGACCAGGACGAAATTCGGGGTGAGGCTGTCAAACTATCGGCGCCTCAGGTAGGAAGCAGAGATGCATCGCATCCAAAGAACAATAAAGAGTTACTATGGTTGATGTAGGACGAGTTCATACTGCGCCTGGACCGACGGTCGGTCTGCAGGCACAGACATCGCAAGGCGAGAAAGGGCGTAAACCTTTTAATCCTGAAATTCTCAGCGAAGAGAAAGCGGCCGCAGGCGTCGCTCGCGAGCTGGCTGAAGCCAGTTCAGATCAAGCCATTACTGCACCTGCTGCCGCCAGCGACACCGCTGCCACACAAGGGGCGTCGAACCAAACCAAGGAAAGCGCCGAATGGTCACGCTCTGAGGGGGCACCTAACTGGTCCACGCTGAGTGCATCTTCGAAGGGTTATACTTTCACCGAGCGGGCAATTACGCTGTACCGCCATATCCACGCCATGCCGGTCTAGGCCGGCCTCGATTCTGTTTATATTGTTCTTCCATCGTCTCCATACTGCCCCGCTATTTTCCTTCTGACTACAAGCCATAAGCATGGTGAATGACGGAAATCCGTCTTTGCTGGTGCTGCTGCGTTCAAATGGCAGGCGAATTCCCGTATAATGCGCAATGTTTTTCCAATGAGCTGTTGCCGTTTGAAACTGAGTTTGGCAGCAGATCCTGAAATAAGAGGAAGCAGTAGTGTTAAAACAGTATCGTGAACACGTGGCCGAACGCGCCGCAGAAGGCATCCCGGCGAAGCCACTTAGCCCTGAGCAAGTAACAGAATTAGTTGAATTGCTAAAGAATCCACCAGCAGGCGAAGAAGACTTCCTGTTTGAATTGATCAGTGAACGCGTGCCTCCAGGCGTAGATGAAGCCGCGTATGTCAAAGCAGGTTTCCTGGCCGCTATCGTCAAAGGTGAAGACAGCTCACCGATTATCAGCAAGCAACAAGCCGTTAAATTACTAGGCAATATGCACGGTGGTTACAACATCGTGACGTTGGTTGATTTGCTCGACGACAGCGAACTGGCAGAGTTAGCCGGTGAAGAGCTGAAGCACACGATTTTGATGTTCGACGCCTTCCATGACGTTGAAGAGAAAATGAAAAACGGCAATGCTGTGGCCAAGGCCGTGGTTGAAAGCTGGGCAGAGGCCGAGTGGTTTACCAATCGCCCTGCGTTAGCAGAAAAAATTACCGCGAGCGTATTTAAAGTACCTGGCGAGACCAACACCGATGATCTGTCTCCGGCGCCTGATGCCTGGTCGCGCCCTGATATTCCTTTGCATGCAAAAGCGATGTACAAGATGCCACGCGAAGGTGTTACCAACGCTGAGCAGCAAATCGCTGAACTGAAAGAAAAAGGTCACCCGGTTGCATTTGTTGGTGACGTAGTAGGGACGGGTTCTTCACGTAAGTCTGCGACCAACTCTGTGTTGTGGAATATCGGTGAAGACATGCCGGGTACGCCGAACAAGCGCACCGGTGGTATCTGCATCGGCGGTAAAGTCGCGCCTATTTTCTTCAATACCATGAAAGATACCGGTACGCTGGTTTTTGAAGCGGACGTTGACCAAATGAACACCGGCGACGTGATCCATATTTACCCGTACGAAGGTAAAATCACCAACGACGCTGGCGATATCGTTGCTAAGTACGAATACAGCTCCGAGGTTATCCTCGACGAAGTACGCGCTGGCGGCCGTATCAACCTGATCATTGGTCGTGGTTTGACAGGCAAAGCGCGGGAATCGCTGGGTCTTGGCAACGCAAATCTGTTCCGTGCCCCAGAGCAACCAGGTGACAGCGGCAAGGGCTATACCTTGGCGCAGAAGATGGTTGGTAAGGCTTGTGGCCTTGACGGTGTGCGCCCAGGAACCTACTGTGAGCCGAAAATGACGACCGTAGGTTCACAGGACACCACCGGTCCGATGACCCGGGATGAGCTGAAAGATCTGGCTTGCCTTGGTTTTAACTCGGATCTGGTGATGCAGTCGTTCTGTCACACGGCGGCCTATCCGAAGCCTGTTGATATTGATACTCAGCACACGCTGCCTGATTTCATTATGAACCGTGGCGGTGTGTCATTGCGCCCAGGTGACGGTATTATCCACAGCTGGCTGAACCGTATGTTACTGCCTGATACCGTAGGTACTGGTGGTGATTCACATACCCGTTTCCCGCTTGGTATTTCATTCCCAGCAGGCTCTGGTCTGGTGGCGTTTGCCGCCGCGACCGGGGTGATGCCACTGGATATGCCTGAGTCGGTACTGGTGCGCTTCAAAGGCAAAATGCAGCCGGGCGTAACGTTACGTGATCTGGTTCATGCCATTCCGCTGTATGGCATCAAGCAAGGTTTATTGACCGTTGAGAAGCGTGGTAAGAAAAACGCGTTCTCGGGTCGTATTCTGGAAATCGAAGGCCTCGATAACCTGACTGTTGAGCAGGCATTTGAATTGTCGGATGCGTCTGCCGAGCGTTCAGCTGCTGGCTGTACGATTAAGATGTCAGAAGAGTCCGTGGCTGAATACCTGCGTTCAAACATCACCATGCTGCGTTGGATGATCAACGAAGGTTATGGCGATCAGCGCACCCTGGAACGTCGTGCCCGTAAGATGGAAGAGTGGCTGGCGAACCCAGAACTGATGAGCGCGGATGCGGATGCGGAGTACGCGGAAGTGGTGGAAATTGATCTGAACGAGATCAAAGAGCCAATCCTGTGCTGCCCGAACGATCCGGATGATGCGAAAACATTGTCTGATGTCGCCGGTAACAAGGTCGATGAAGTATTCATCGGTTCGTGCATGACCAACATCGGTCACTTCCGTGCCGCTGGTAAACTGCTTGAGCAGAATACTGAAGCATTAAAAACTCAGTTGTGGATTGCGCCACCAACCAAGATGGACGAAGCGCAACTGATGGAAGAAGGTTATTACAACATCTACGGCCGCAACGGTGTACGCACTGAAATGCCAGGCTGTTCGCTGTGTATGGGTAACCAGGCACGGGTTGAAGCGGGTGCTACGGTACTGTCGACTTCAACGCGTAACTTCCCTAACCGTCTAGGTGATGGTGCCAATGTGTATCTGGCATCTGCTGAGCTGTCAGCGGTTGGTGCAATTCTGGGTAAAATCCCGACGCGTGAAGAGTACATGGAATATGCGCAGAACATCGATGCGATGGCTGGCGAAGTCTACAAGTACCTTAACTTTGATCAGATGCCTGAGTTTAAACAGGCTGAAGACAACGCGAAACAGACTATTATTCCAACCATTAACGTTGCTTAATAGCCTGCTTGCTTAACTAAAGCATCGCGATAAAAACCCGGCACTGAGTTGCCGGGTTTTTTTATGCCTGTTTCTGCAACAGAGCAGAGCGGCAAGCCATTGCCGAAAATTGCAGATGACAGGCTGGATCACAATTTGCATTGGTAGTGCTGAGCGAGAGTGCCGCTACAGGAAGGATTAGGCGGGCTCTCAAACCCCATGCAACCCTCGTGGAGGCACTATGAACGTTACCAGTTTGCCGGGTGTAAGTAACTTGCAGACCCAGCGTATTGATGAAGATGATAAGCAGAAAAACCAACAGGCTCAGATCCCTGCTCAGCCGGCGCAGGAAACCCGTGCCGATTTGAGTGTACAGGGTCAGGCGATGGCGCAACGGGAGCGCGATCTGGCCAGTCGCTTTGATGTGCAGAATCTGACAGCAGACGATTTTGACAACCTGACCAGCGAACTCGAAGAGCAGGGCTTGATATCTGAGTTAGAAGCCAGCGATTTACGCGCATTATTCAGTGAAGGGCAGAAGTCCTTACAGTCGCTGAATAGCGACAGTCAGAAACCCGTCAATATACTCTCCATGCTGGAAGAGCAGGTGCAGGACAGTGACCAGCAGAATAGTCGTGCTGGCGGCCTGTTTGCCATGTTTGATGCGATGGATAGGCACGACAGTTAAAGCACGCTATACTGCGCGCTTTACTGGTTTTTCGGGTACGCCGTGCAGTTTTCTCATCCTACAGCGCTTCTTTATGGAACACAGATAGCCTGCCAGTCGGGTTGGCTACTGTGTTTTTCTGCCTCTCCAAACGAGCAGTCGAGCCTGCGTATGCACGCCCCTAATTTTGTTACTGGAAGCTTCTTATGAACGATAAAATCTGTGTTTTAGGTCTTGGTTATGTGGGCTTGCCACTGGCCGCTGCGTTTGCTGAACAGTATCAGGTGGTTGGTTTTGATATCAATCAGACCCGCGTTGACCAGTTAAAACAGGGACAGGACGTAACTGGTGAGTTGAGTGATGATGAACTGGCGAATGTTGCTGGGCGTTTACAGCTGACAGCTTCGATCGAGGATACCGCTGACTGTAATATCTACATTATTACCGTGCCGACGCCAATTGACAGTGCCAACCGGCCGGACTTGCGGCCGCTGGTAAGTGCCTCTGAACTGGTGGCGCAAACACTGAAACGCGGTGATATCGTTATTTACGAATCCACAGTGTACCCAGGGGTGACGGAAGAGGTTTGTATCCCGGTGGTGGAGACCAATTCAGGCTTGGTTTATAACCAGGATTTTTATGCCGGCTATTCACCTGAGCGGATCAACCCGGGTGATAAACAGAATACCTTCAAAACGATCAAAAAAGTGACTGCAGGGTCAACGCCTGAAATCGCACAGCGCGTTGATGCACTATACGCCAGCGTAGTAACTGCCGGTACCCATCTCGCATCGAGCATCCGCGTCGCTGAGGCGGCCAAGGTGGTAGAGAACACCCAACGCGACGTTAATATCGCTCTTATCAATGAATTGGCGCTCATTTTTAATCAAATGGGAATCGACACACGAGAAGTGATCGAGGCTGCAGCGACCAAGTGGAACTTTATAAAGCTGTTTCCGGGTCTGGTCGGTGGTCATTGCATCGGTGTTGACCCTTATTATCTGACCTTCAAGGCTGAAGAACTGGGGTACAAACCAAACCTGATCCTGGCCTCACGGCAGATTAATAACGGCATGGGTAAATATGTGGCCGAGCAGACGATCAAGAAGATGATTGAGAACGACGCCCGCATCAAAGGGTCGCGGGTGCTTATTCTTGGGTATGCCTTTAAAGAAAACTGCCCGGACACACGCAATACCAAAGTGGTCGATATTATCGATGAATTGAATCAGTATGGGGTACGAGTTGATGTTTTCGACCCGGTTGTAGACCAGCAGGAACTGGCGAAGCATGATGATTTCAACGTCTGTGGTGATCCCTTTGCTGAGTCATCGGGCTATGATGCAGTAGTGGTGGCCGTCGCGCATCAGGCATTTACCCAGTATACCCAGGCGGATTACCAGCGTATGTCTGCGACTACCCCTGTGGTGATGGATGTGAAAGGCATCGTCGAAGCGCCCAGCTGGCGCTTATAAAGAATTAAGGAAGCGGAATGAGTAAGGCGACCAGTGAAGCACCGGTTTTTCAGGTAGATACACCCTGGTATCAGGGGCTGCAGGAATTTGCGTTGCGTGCGGCTGTGAGTAAGCTGTTGCCGATGAGGTTTCTGTATAAAAAGCCTGCCAGTACACGCGCAGCACGCAAGGGTCGATTGCAGATTGAAATCGTCAGCCATTGCTGGCGCTACTCGCATTTGCATGCGTATCAGCTGAGTTCATTGGTCGAGCATCCGCCACAGGATGTGGACGTGACCATGACTGTGTATTACGCAGACGAAGATCAGGCAACGGCGCAACTGCTCGACTTTTTTGCCACTAAAGAGGTCAGCAACGTGACCTGGAACTGGCAACGGCTCCCGGCGCCCGAACTGTTCCGTCGCGCTATAGGTCGCAACAAGTCAGCGCTGGCGACAACAGCGGACTGGGTCTGGTTTGCCGACTGTGACCTTATTTTCGGTGCAGGCTGTCTGGACGGCCTTGCCGACTCTCTGCAAGGTTGCAGTGGAATGCTCTATTTTCCGGCTGAAGAACGTATTACGACCTTGTTAAGTGGCGACAGCCCGATGCTGCAGGCGGCGCGGGAACCCAAAGTCGTGCAGGTGGATGAATCCGATTTTAAGCTACGCAAACTAGAACGTGCTGTCGGCGCTTACCAGATCGTGCATGGCGATGTTTGTCGGGAAATAGGCTATTGTAATGATGTGGCGGCGTATCAGCGACCTACAGATCGCTGGAAAAAGACCTTTGAAGACAGGGCATATCGCTGGATTATGGGGACCCACGGCGAGACCGTTGAGGTACCATCCATTTACCGTATTCGCCATATTGAAAAAGGCCGTTACCATGGCAGCAAAGCGATGACATCGATGCGTCAGAGTATCCGTCAGCGCCACGATAGCAATAAAACAGAAGACTAATTCGCAACGCTCGACTCGCAACACACGACAGGGCTGACTATGAAGTCACAGGGACAAGCAGGGGTAGCAAACCGGGGCAGCATTCATGGCCTGGTTTTATTGTGCCAGGTGCAACCTGCGCATCTGGCATCACTACGCCTGAAGCTGGCCAAACTGCCGTCGCTGGCAGCAAGCCTTGATGAGCGTTTTTCAGAGTCGTTGCTAACTGTTACCGCCGCATTCGGCGAAGATGCGTTCCGCCAACTGGGCGCTCTGGCTCCGGCTCATCGTTTTTCCGACTTACCATCCTTCGATCAGAGTCCGGCGTCACTCAACGTAACAACCATCGATATCGCACTGATTATCCGTTCTGAACGATATGACAGCTGTTTTTTCGCCGGCCGCGTGTTAACCGAATGGTTTGCCGCTGATGTTGAGATGCTGGCCGACTACAATTTCTTTCATTATCTGGATAACCGCAACTTATTCGGCTTTAAATGCTGGCGCGATACCCTGCTTGGGGCTGAACGGCGTAATTTACTTGCCCTGCAGGCTGAGCATGAGCCGTTATGGGACCAGGGTAGTTACCTTATTTTGCAGCACCAGCGAATTGCGGATCAGGCCTGGCAACAGTTAAAGCCAGAGCAACAGGAACAGCTTATAGGGCGGAATAAATTAAGCGGCGAGCCGATCCTGACTGACCGCCCGAACCATTTCAGCAAAGTCCAGGAGCATCTGGGACAGGCGCTACTCTGGCATCAGATGCCGATCGCCAGTATGAATGAACAAAGCCACCTCGAACTGCTTTGGAGTAATACCCCTGATGCCGCTCATCATTGGTTAGCTCAGCGGATTGAAGACGATGAAGATGGCTTTCGTGACCCAATCCTGGACTACCAGGACAACCTGTTAAGCGCTGCTTTTTTTGTGCCGCCGTTACCCTGGTTCGAACACCTTAAATCGGTTTTTTAAACCCCTTCAAACAGCTCTTGCACTTTGGTCAGAGTAAAGTCGATGTTGGCTACTTTGACCGGTGCAATGAAGATGGTGTCGTCGCCGGCAATGGTTCCCAGCACACCTTCTTTACGGCCCACAGAATCGAGCAGGCGGGCGATAAGCTGGGCGGCTCCGGGCGAGGTGCGGATAATGACCATCACATCATTGTGCTCGATTTCAAGCACCAGTTGACGTACCGGGCTTTTCGCCGAGGGGACACTGAGTTCGCTGGGCAGACAGTAGACCATCTCCTGCTTCGCATTGCGGGTGCGCACCGCGCCGTATTTGCTTAGCATGCGGGACACTTTGGACTGACTGATGTTGGTAAAGCCCTGCGCTTTTAGCTCGTCAACGATAGTGGTTTGTGAGCCATAGCGTTCTTCTTTAAGGAGCGCTTTAAATTGCTCAGTTAACTGATCCTGCTGTGAGTTTGCCATAGTCGCTTCTAACTGGTTCAACTTAGTTGTAAGTGTACCTGAGACATCTGCAAACGCCTAGTAGACTGCGCCTTTCGGTTGTTTTTTGGACCCAAATCCAGTAAGGTTTTAGCCCTCTCAATTCCAAGTTAAATGGAGTACATCATGAAAGTAGCAGTGTTAGGCGCCGCTGGCGGTATCGGTCAGGCGTTATCATTATTGTTAAAAACTCAGTTACCTGCGGGATCTGATTTAGCCTTATTTGATATCGCACCAGTAACCCCGGGTGTCGCTGTCGATCTGAGCCATATTCCGACTGCCGTTAGCATCAAGGGATACGGTGAAGATGGATTAGCTACTGCACTGCAAGGTGCTGATATCGTGTTGATTCCAGCTGGTGTACCGCGGAAACCGGGAATGGACCGCTCTGATCTGTTCAACATGAACGCTGGCATTATCAAGAACCTGGTTGAAGCCTGTGCGGACAACTGCCCTGAAGCCTGCATCGGTATTATTACCAACCCAGTTAATACCACGGTTGCGATTGCCGCTGAAGTGCTGAAGAAAAAAGGTGTTTACGACAAAAACAAACTGTTTGGCGTAACCACTCTGGACGTTATCCGTGCTGAGACCTTTGTCGCGGAGCTGAAAGGTAAGAACCCAGCGGATATCCATGTACCAGTGATTGGTGGCCATAGCGGTACCACGATTCTGCCATTGCTATCTCAGGTTGAAGGCATTGAGTTCAGCCAGGACGAAGTTGAGCAACTAACGCACCGTATCCAGAATGCTGGGACTGAAGTGGTCGAAGCGAAAGCGGGCGGTGGCTCTGCAACCTTATCCATGGGTCAGGCTGCAGCACGTTTCTGCTTGTCGCTGGCACGCGCCAAGCAAGGCGAAGCTGTGACTGAATACGCCTATGTTGAAGGCGACGGAAGCGATGCACCATTTTTCGCACAAGCAGTTAAACTAGGCAAAGATGGTGTAGTTGAAATCCTGCCGTATGGCCAGTTAAGCGACTTTGAAGCGAAAGCCAAAGCGGACATGTTAGATGGTTTGAAAGGTGATATTCAGACTGGTATTGAATTCGCTAACCAGTAACCAGTAACCAGTAACCAGTAACTGGTAACCAGTAACCAGGTTAGGTTCTATAGAGTAAGCCCCGCCCAGTTGCGGGGCTTTTTTTATGGCTCAAAGAGACTAGCGGGAGGGTTCGCTAAACCATTTGAGTGCACGCTGAATCGGCATTGGCCCGCCAAACAGGTAGCCCTGCATTAAATAACAGCCGCGGGCTAACAGCCAGCTGCGCTGCGCTTCACTCTCGACGCCTTCGGCAATGCAGATTTTATCCAGATTGCTGGCCATCGCCAGAATCGACTCAATGATGGCTTCGTCGGAACGGTCACAACCAATATCGGTGGTGAAGGTGCGATCAATTTTGATCACGTTAAGCGGAAACTCCTTGAGGTAGCGTAGCGACGAGTAGCCGGTGCCAAAGTCGTCGAGCATCAGCTGAATGCCCAAGTCACGCAATCGGTTCATGATCTGACTGGCGCGCAGTGTTTCTTCGATGAGGACACCTTCGGTCAGTTCCAGCCGCAGCGCAGAGGGCGGCAGATCAAAGTCCTGCAGCAGGTTTTGCAACTGCTCAATCAGATCATCCTGCTCAAGATGGCGTACCGAGAGGTTCACCGACAGGTATAAGTCTGGCTGCAGCGCGCGGAGTTCTTTTAGATCGAGACAGGCCTGGCGCAGAGCGACATTGGTCATGGTGACAATGACCCCGAGCTCTTCGGCCACGGGTATAAAAACGTCGGGACTGATGTTGGTGTTCTCATGTTGCCAACGCATCAGCAACTCGACACCGACGCATTGATTACGCGCGGCGTTAACGATGGGTTGGTAGCTATTAGTTAGCAACTGCTGACTGATGGCATGCTTAAGCTCTACTTCAAGATTAAGTTGTGCCCGTACCCTGGTGTCCATTTCATCCTTAAACAGGCGATAGCAATTACGGCCTGCGTCTTTGGCGTGGTACATAGCGACGTCGGCATGCTTGAGCAATTCCTCACGAGTCTGCCCGTGCTGCGGGTGCAGGGCGACACCAATACTGGGTGAGACGCGGATATGATGTTTATCGATGACAAGGGGCTCATTAACTGTGTGCAGGACGCGTTGTGCGGTCTCTTCAACCGCGCGCAGACTATTGGCATGCAGCAGAATAATAAACTCATCGCCGCCCAGTCGCGCGACTGTGTCAACACTGCGCAGACAGTGCTGGACCCGTTCTGCAATCACGCACAGAAGTTTGTCGCCGATACTATGCCCCAGCGAGTCGTTAATTTGTTTGAAGCGGTCGAGGTCCATAAACATCAGTGCTACCTGCTTCTTCTCGTCCAGTGCCAGGGTCTCGTCAATCCGCTGGTTGAGCAGAGCCCGGTTCGGCAAACCGGTCAGAGCGTCGTAGTTGGCCAGCCTGCGGAGCTGATGCTCGGCTTCTTTTTGCGCTCTGATATCGGTAAAAACGATGACATAGGCACGGCTACCAATGGAATCGTCCGCCACTGCACTGATATTAATAATAACGGGTACCTCATCGTTATCTGCCAGGCGGATAACATCTTCATTGCGCCATTGCTGACCCGGACGCAATTGCTTAATAATTTCGCGGTAGTAGTGCAGGCGCTCTGCACTCAGGTTCATAAAATTAAAGTCGTCTATTTTGTCATTCTCAATACCAAGTGCATCGCAGAACGCGCGGTTAGCGGTCAATGGCATCTGGTCTCCATCCAGCAGCAAGACCCAGTCCTTCGTTTGCTCAATGGCTTTACCGAACAGCAACGCTTTTTCCTCGTTGCTGCGTTCGTGAGTGATGTTCTGGAAGGCACCGGTAACCCGTTCTACAGTGCCGTCGCGGTTGCGGCGGGTGACCTGCCCGACATCGCGGTACCAGAGCCAGCGTCCGTCAGCGTGACGTAAACGGTAGGTACAGGAAAAGTCGTTGCGCTGCCCACGCTGTAATTGTTGCCATGACTGCAGATAATCGTCAAGGTCACGGCGGTGGATGCGATTTTGATGGATGGCCATCGTCATATCCGGCTCATCGTCGCTATAGCCGAGTTCCAGTTGCATGCGGGTTTCAAATAAACGGTCACCTTCATAATGCCAGTCCCAAATACCGCTATTGGTGGCACCAATGGCCAGCTGCAAACGTTCTTCGCTGCGCTCAGCGCGTGCTTTACTTTCGATGATACGCTGATGCTGCTGGTAACGGTATTTAAGGAAGGAGGCCAGAGCGAGGGAAACAATCAGGATGTAGCTCACCCAGGCGGTCGGCGAAAGCAGCGGGTGGTATGCCACCTGTATGGTTAGGGTGGCAGTTTTAGCGTAGTTACCATTGCGCGGATCGATGGCGCGAACCGTGAGCGTATGGTGACCGGGGGGCAGTCGGGGAAAGGAAATGCTGGCCTCCTGGGTACGCGCAATATAGACGGGCTCCGGGCCTTCCAGGCGATATGAATAAAACACCATATGGGGCCGTTCGAAACTATTGGTAGAGACGTCGATACGGATCCCAGGTGTGTTGTAGTTGAGGTCTATATGCGAACCATTGAGATCGGCGAGCGGCGAGTTCAGACGCTCGCCACTGGTAATGAAGTTGACGCCACTGATGCGGGTATTAAGCGTACGCTGACCAGGTTTCAAATCGCTTGGGTTGAACAGAGTGAGGCCCCGCATCGACCCGTAGGCGATGCGGCCATCGTCAAGTCTGACACTGGCGTTGGCATTGAACTCGTTGCTACTGGCGCCATCCATATAGCTAAAGCGTTCGTGGTGGAGGGTTTGCGGATGGAAGCGAATAATACCCTGCATCGAGCTGAACCAGAGGTAGCCATATTGATCGAGATGCCCCTGATAGAGAGAACTGGCCGGCAAGCCCTCGTTAATACCCAGGTTAACTTCAGGCTTGAGAGTCTCCGCATCCAACGCCAGCAGACCGTGGCGTAGCATGGTAAACCAGATCCGTCCCTGGTCGTCGTAGACAAAACTTTCCGGATAAATAAGTGAATAGAGCTGGTAGGGTTCATGGCGGTACAGGCGACGCAATGAATTGTCCTGCATGTTAAACAGCCACAATTCGCTGGCCAAACCAAGGAAAAGAGCATCCGGGTTGTCTCTGGGGCTACCGAGAATGGTGTGTACATTCATCAGGTCAAACTGCAAATGGTCGAAGTCGGTGTAGCGTTGCAGTCGATACTCTTGAGTGTCAAAGACATAGAGCCCTTCGGCATTGGCAAACCAGAGACGATCTCCAATCAGATTGTAACCCCAGAAGTAGTCTTCCAGCAGGGTCGCGTCAGCCGGATTGTCGACGAGCTCTTGTAGTGGCGTTAACGAATCCTCTTCAGTATTAAATAAGTACATATATTCAGCATGATAGAGCCAGATATGGTTAGCGTTATGTGGGTCGGGGAATATGTCGTAGACGGTTCCTTCATGAATATACGCCGAGTCATGCTGAGTATGGAAATGGACCTCATGAGAGCCATCCGGGTTGAGCTGATTAAGGCCATTCTGGGTGCCCACCCAGAGTCGTTGTTCGAGGTCTTGAGCTAAGGTCCAGACCTGGTTACTGCTTAGGTCGGGGTAAGGGCCCATGCCCTGCGCTATGATATGAAACTGACGTGTTGACGGGCGCCAGTGAAAGAGGCCGTTGAAGGCGGTTCCCAGCCAGAGGTTGCCTTGTCCATCAAGGGTCAGATGGTGGATGCTGTTGTCGAATATTGCCCGTTCTGTATCCTCAAAACGCAGTAACAGGCTGGCCTGAGGGTCATCAGTTGTGTAGGTATAGAGGCCGTTCTGGGTTGCTAGCAGCAGTTGACCATCGTGGTCGATTATTTGCCATACATTCTGTACGGGGTCACGCACGGTTGCCGTTGGCATAGGTGAGTTGGTGCGTAACGCGCTGAGAACCTGAGTCAGATCGAGCGAATACAATCCCTGCACAGTGGCTACATAGAGTTCATCGTCGAATTGGTAAAGAAACTTGGTGTTCAATTCATCGGCATGTGCGTCTTGCATCTCAGGCAAATGGTTGACCGCCTGATGTTGTCCGGTTTCCGTATGGTAGACCTGAAGACCACTGGAGGTGGCCAGAAAGACGAATTCGTCGATTGCCAGAGCATGCCGTAACAGGTCGTAGTAGTCTTCGCTGTTCTGCGCCACTTCGAAGAGCAGGCTACTGTCCATTTCATCTGTGTGGAGCTGGCGTAGGCTGGTTTCGGTGACCAGGTAATACCGGTCGCGATGGATGAAAATATCGGTGACTTCGGCGAACCACCAGTCATCAGACACCTCTGCATCCATACGCTTTTTAAACTCGCGGTCGCCGGGGCTGAGACTAAACACGCCTTGGGTCGGAATGGCCACCCAGATTGTATTATCCTCGGTCTGTGCGATCATCGATATATAATTGGTTTGGAACAGGTTGTCAGGGCCGTTGACTGACTGGAAGCGATAGCCATCGAAGCGATTCAGGCCATTTTCGGTAGCAACCCACAAGAAACCATCATGGTCCAGAAGGACTCCGGTGACCGAATTCTGTGACAGCCCGTGATGGACTGAATAATGCTCGATTCTGATTGTATCATTCGCTAAGGTTTCAGTTGTGGTAACTAAAAACAACGAAAGACAAAGAGCGAGCCAGCAGACTAATCCCTTCATGCAGGTCCATTTGTATTTTAATTATTATTAACAAAATGATAATAGATGGTTTTGTGAGTGAAATAAATGCGTGAGATTGGGGGGAATAGGGCTCAGCCTAAAAAAATGCGGGGTAAATTAGCGAATGATAGTTTCATTTTTCGAGTGTAAGTGTTCGCTATTTTCTAATGCTTTAATATCAGTACAGTTTTAACAAAGCAGGTCACGCAGGGTGACGGTCCGCTCATGATTGAGAAGATCAACTGATTACAAAATCTAATAGATCGAACTATCTTCAGGCTACTCGTTTAACGGCAATTCGGGCCAGCGCGAGCAGTGCCTCTTTGTAGTCGCTGTCAGGCACCAGAGCAAGCGCGTCAATGGCTTTGTCCGTTTCTTCAATCGCTTTACGCTGGGCGTAACCGATCGCGTCGGTTTCTTTCATCGTCTGCATGACCATGGATAGCTTATCCCGCTGGCCACCTTGCTCAATAGCCTGCTTTATCATTGCTGACTGCTCATCAGAGCCGTGCCACATCGCGTAAAGCAATGGCAGGGTGGGTTTACCTTCGGCTAAATCGTCGCCGACTTCTTTGCCCATGGCTTCGGCGTCGGCGGTGTAATCAAGAATATCGTCGACCAATTGAAACGCTGTACCCAGGTGACGACCGTAGGCTGCCATGGCTTCTTCCACCTCTGCTGGTTGCTCGCTAAGCACCGCCCCTAACTGAGTCGCGGCTTCAAACAGGCGGGCCGTTTTGCTGTAAATAACCGCAAAGTAACGCGCTTCTGTGGTGTCAGGGTCATTGCAGTTCATCAGCTGCATGACTTCACCTTCGGCGATCACGTTGGTGGCGTCAGCCAGAATGTCCATCACCCGCATCGACTGCATCGAAACCATCAGCTGGAAGGCACGTGAGTAAAGAAAATCACCAACCAGTACACTGGCTTCATTGCCAAACTTGGCATTCGCGGTTTCACGCCCCCGACGCATGTCGGATTCATCCACCACATCATCATGCAGCAGGGTTGAGGTGTGAATAAACTCAACTACCGCAGCCAGCGTATGGTGGTGGTCTCCCTGATAGTTAAATGCTCGTGCCGACAGCACCGCAAGCAGAGGACGTAAACGCTTACCACCCGCACTGACAATATAAAGACCCAATTGATTAATAAGCGCGACGTCAGAGCGCAACTGCGTCATAATAAGAGTATCAACTGCGTTCATATCAGCTTCAGAAAGGCGTTTGATCGCCGCTAGATCCATCATTTCGGTTCTGTCTCACAGGTCACGATTTGGCGCAGATTTTACAGGATCCTTGCAATTTCGCCAGTGTTCTGATGGTTAGTTAGCAAAAGCTTGATTTTTTACCAATTTGCCCTTGCGTTAGTGGCATATTTTGCGTAAAATTCGCGCCCTGAATTGAGTTTTGAGCGCCCTGTCGGGGCAGTGGAGAAGAATTATGTACGCGGTTTTCCAAAGTGGCGGTAAGCAACACCGTGTCGCTGAAGGCCAAGTTGTACGCTTGGAGAAGTTAGAAGTCGCAACTGGTGATACAGTTGAGTTTGATCAGGTTTTAATGCTGTCAAACGGTGACGATGTGACTATTGGTGCGCCTTTCGTGAAAGGTGGCAAGGTTACAGCTGAAGTTGTAAACCATGGCCGTAACGACAAAGTGAACATTGTTAAGTTCCGTCGTCGTAAGCACTCACGTACTCAGATGGGCCACCGTCAGTGGTTCACTGAAGTGAAAATCACTGGTTTTGGCGCCTAATTAAGGAGTAACGACACATGGCACATAAAAAGGCAGGTGGTTCAACCAAGAACGGTCGTGACTCAGAGTCTAAACGTCTGGGTGTGAAGCGTTATGGTGGTGAATCTGTATTAGCAGGTAACATCCTGGTTCGTCAGCGCGGCACTCGTTTCCACGCTGGGGACAATGTTGGTGTTGGTCGCGACCACACCTTGTTCGCAAAGTCTGACGGCAAAGTTTCTTTTGACGTCAAAGGCCCGAACAATCGCAAGTTTATAAGCGTTGTAGCTGAGTAAGTTTTACTCACTTATATCGCGCGTATAGCGAAACAGAAACCCCGCGTTTGTCGCGGGGTTTTTTGTTTTGTCTGCTACAGGTTCTGTAGCAGGCTGAAAGTTTTAACAGTTAAGGCAGGTAAGGCATGAAGTTCGTCGATGAAGCAGATATCCGTGTAGAAGCCGGAGACGGTGGTAACGGCTGCGTTAGTTTCCGTCGTGAGAAGTATGTCCCTAGAGGGGGGCCAGATGGCGGTGACGGCGGCGATGGCGGTGACGTCTGGCTGATTGCGGATGAAAACCTGAATACCTTGATTGACTATCGGTTTGAACGTTTTCACCGTGCGGAGCGCGGTCAGAACGGCATGGGCCGTAACTGCACCGGTAAGCGCGGCCAGGATTTAACCATCCCTGTGCCAGTTGGCACCCGTGCTCGTGATATGGATACTGATGAGATCATTGGCGACCTGACCAAACACGGGCAGAAGCTAATGGTGGCCAAAGGCGGTTTCCACGGCTTAGGTAACACGCGTTTTAAAAGCTCGACTAACCGTGCACCACGACAAAAGACCACAGGTACCCCGGGTGAAATTCGCCCGTTGCGGTTGGAGCTTTTGTTATTGGCGGACGTGGGCCTGTTGGGGATGCCAAATGCAGGAAAATCGACCTTTATACGCTCGGTTTCAGCTGCCAAACCGAAAGTAGCCGATTACCCCTTCACTACCCTGGTGCCAAACCTGGGTGTTGTCAGTCCGGCACCGCATCAGAGCTTTGTTATTGCAGATATCCCGGGTCTGATCGAAGGTGCGGCCGAAGGAGCAGGGCTTGGCATTCAATTCCTCAAGCATCTTGAACGCTGTGGCTTGCTATTGCACTTAGTTGATCTGGCGCCTTTCGATGGCAGCGACCCGGTAGAGCAGGCAGTGACCATCATCGGCGAACTGGAAAAGTACAGTGCTGCCCTGGCAGACAAGCCTCGCTGGCTGGTACTGAACAAAACGGATTTGCTTGATGAAGACGAGATTGCTGAGAAAACTGCGAACATAGTTGAGGCGCTTGGCTGGGAAGGTCCTGTGTATCAGATCTCGGCGTTGCAGGGTAATGCCCGTGACGGACTGATTTTCGATATTATGAAGTATCTGGAAAGCTTGCCTAAAGCGCAACAGGAGCCGGAAGAAACAGCAGAAAGTGTCGACTTCAAATGGGATCATTATCATGACCGTCAGCTTGAGAAAATGGCTGAAGAAGAGGATGACGATGATCTGGATGATGATGACGACGACGATTATGACGTTGAAGTTATTTACACCAAAGAATAACTGGTGAACGCACATGCACATTAGCCTGGTTGCCGCGATGGCGGCAAATCGAGTGATTGGCAAAGGCGGTGAAATGCCATGGCATTTGCCAAAAGAGCTGAAGTACTTCAAAGAAATAACCTTAGGCAAGCCAGTGGTGATGGGGCGGCGCACCTATGAATCGATAGGAAGGCCGCTACCGGGGCGACATAATATCGTTATCAGTGGCAGTAACCCGGCGTTACCAGATGAGGTTAGTGTGGTTAGCAGTGTCGACGAAGCACTCGTGGTAGCCGGCGATGTGGATGAGATTATGGTCATCGGTGGTGGTGAAATCTACCGTCAGTTTCTGCCTGTCGCAACCCGCCTGTATTTGACCGAAATTGATCTTGTGGTCGACGGCGATACATGGTTTCCTGAATTCAACTCGGATGAATGGTCTAGTACTATTCTCAGAGATATCGATGCAGAAGACCAAAATACTCCAGCTTTTCAAGCGAAATTACTGGAGAAAAATGATAACGTGTCGATAAAATAAGCGTGATTTTATAAATTTGTCATACTGAAAAAGTATGATGTAGGTATGCTTTAATATATATTTTTATATATGACAGTGAAGTCAAAGTAACACATAGTTGGGGGCAAAAATGTTGAAGTTCGTTGCTAGTACATTGACCGTTGCGGCGGTCGCTTTCGGGGCTAACTTAGTTGTAGTTAAGCCGGCGCAAGCGCAGGATCTGGCATTAAACATGTGCACATATGTACAGGGTGATGACCGAATGCGTATGCGTCAACGTATGCGGGAAGACCGTTTACGTTTACGTTCTGTTTATGACGGCATTCTTTGTAACAACATGAGTCTTATTCAGTTTGCAATGGCAAGCGGTTCTGCTGACATTGGTACCTTTATGGTCAGCCAGTTGCCAGCATCACAGCTGGCCAGTAACGGCGATTTAGAGTGGGCCGAAGCAAATGGACACGGTGACTCAGAAGTAGCGCAAGCTATTCGTGAACGCACCGAAGACTAAGATACGTTTTAGTAAAAGCCGCGCTTAAGCGCGGCTTTTTTATGTCTGTTTCTCGCTCTTCACTTCGGTTACCAGGCGTCGCGTAGTCGAGCGTACTGGTAATACAAGCGCTGCCCCAAACGACGCATGCGGGCCATCGGGAAGGAGCGGGGTGGTAACTGGTAGAAAGGCAGCGCTGCCAGCCGGTCGCCCAATGCACGTTGAGCCAGGCGTTTGCCAGCCAGACTGGAAAACGAAATACCTGCACCACAATAGCCAAAGCTGGCGAATAAGTTGGTATCCAGTTCGCAGACTCTGGGCATGCTATCGGCGGATACGCTAATCCACCCGCACCAGCTGTAATCCACAGCAATGCCCTTGAGCACCGGCATACTGGTATACATCGCCTGCCGCAACGCCTGCTGATATCGCGGATGGTTAGCGTCACTGCCTTGAACTGCGCCGCGGCCGCCGAAAAGGAGGCGTCCGTCTGGTAACAAGCGATAATAGTACTTGAGTAAGCGGGTATCCATCATCAGCTCGCGGTCGGTCAGGCCGATACTTTCGCGCTGCCCGTCGCTTAATGGGGCCGTTACAATAATACTGGAAAGGGCGGGTAACTGGCAGCGGCTGAGCGCGGGTAGTAAAGAGCGCTGCAAATACCCATTACTACACATCAATACCTTATCGGCCTGTATCTCCCCCTCGGCGGTTTGCAGTGCATAGCCGCCTTTTTTAGCTGACAACGCGGTCACCGGGCAGCTGGTCTTAATCAGGCTGCCGGCTTGTAATGCTATATTGGCATATCCTTGTGCCAGCGCCCGTGGATGAACTCGTGCAGCGGGCTGTTGCTGCAGTGCGCCATGAGCGTGACGCAGACCGCCATAGCGCTGTTGCATATGAGCGCTATCCAGGTAGTGTCGCGGCCAGGCGGCATCGTTGTCAGCAAGCGCTCGCAAAGCTGCAGCATGGGCGGGAGTATGGGCGACCCGTACATAGCTCGCCGACTGCCAGTCACACTCGATTTGGTGCGCTTTCACCAGTGACTCGACATGCCTCACACCCTGGTTAAATTCATGCAGAACATTGTCGGCGCACTCTGCCCCGTAGTGACGACGGTAGTCGTGCAGGCTCAGGCGCCCGCTGGATGGTAGGACGAAACCAGCATTACGGCTACTGCAACCAGCAGCGACGTCCCCAGCTTCGAGTACGACCACCTGATGACCGCGTTGGCTTAGTTCTATCGCAGCATTTAAGCCGGTATAGCCAGCACCGACAACAACGAACTCGGCATGTTGCGGCAATCTGATGCAAGGAGTCCCGGCGCTACCAGGGGTATCTGTCAGCGGACCATTATGTTGCCAGTAACTGCTGATATCACGGTCATGGTTGCGTGCTGTAGTCGGGCTGCAAAGTGGGTCATAGACTGCATAGGGGCTGGCCATAAGTGGGTCAGGCGAGATTTATCTTGCTGAATGGGAGCACCATTTCGGCCGCGATACAACGACAGATACCGTCGCAAACCGGGCAATAGTAACCATCCTCAATTGAGGCCAGATACCAGCGGTCCGGGTAGTCGTCAATAAGTTCGCCGCCGCACCGGGAGAAGTACTCAAAGGCACTGTTGTTCGGGCTTTGGCGCCAGATATGCGCAAGACCCGCTTTGCAGCCTAATGCAGACGCTTCAATGATGGAATGCTGGAGCAGACTTTTGCCAATGCCTAAGCCCTGGAAGTCCTGATCGATAGCGGCACACTTGAAGTAACACATTCGGGTCGGCTCGACTGGCCATTCGCTGGGTGAGCAATAGTCGTCAATCGGCCAGTTGCCGGGTGCAAAAGTAAGCCGCAGACCGACCAGTTTATCATCGGCAAAGGCCAGCCAGTGCAGATTGCGACCGTCTTTCTGGCCGCGCGCAAAATACTCCGCAACGTTCGTTTCGGTAAGGTAATTGTCACCATGCACTTTGTTCCCCAATACAATAACGGCGGCAAAATCTGCCGCCGTCATGGGTCGAAAGTGCAGACAAGGTTGACTTGTCATACAGTCTCCGCAGTTAGCTATTCTTAGTAACGGTACGCATCCGTTTTAAATGGACCATCGACACTGACATGAATGTAGCTTGCCTGTTCTTTG
This sequence comes from Aliidiomarina soli, assembly GCF_003986975.1. Lineage (GTDB taxonomy): Bacteria > Pseudomonadota > Gammaproteobacteria > Enterobacterales > Alteromonadaceae > Aliidiomarina > Aliidiomarina soli. The sequence goes on from NZ_PIPO01000007.1 coordinate 99,804, forward strand.
GTCAAACGGGTCATGGTACCGCCAAACCCTTCTACCATATAGCGCGCTACTTCTTCGTCAAGCTGTTTAGGCAGGACTTTGACTGACAGCGCGTTCTGCTTGTCAGCATCGCTCATGTCGGCAAATTTTTGCTCGAACAAATCCATTTGTGCCAGTACCTGGTTCGCAAAGGAACCATCCATAATACGGCTAGGGTGTCCGGTGGCATTCCCCAGGTTAACCAGACGACCTTCCGCTAACAGGATCAGGTAGTCGTCATTAGATTCTGAACGGAAGACCTGATGAACCTGTGGCTTCACTTCATCCCAACGCCAGCTTTTGCGCATGTACGCAGTATCAATTTCGTTGTCGAAGTGACCAATGTTACAGACTACAGCACCCTTTTTAAGGCCTGCCAGCATGTAACGGTCACAGACATTGAAGTTACCAGTGGTGGTGACCAGCAAGTCGGTATTTAGCAGCAGGTCGCTATTCAGGTTGCTGCCATCGCCATGATTTTCACCGTTGATATAAGGTGAAACCACTTCATATCCGTCCATGCAGGCCTGCATAGCGCAAATCGGGTCGATTTCTGCGACTTTAACAATCATGCCTTCCTGACGCAGGCTGGCAGCAGAGCCTTTACCCACGTCGCCATAACCAATGACCAGTGCCTTTTTACCGGACAACAGGTGATCAGTGGCACGCTTGATAGCGTCGTTAAGCGAGTGACGGCAACCGTATTTGTTGTCGTTCTTCGATTTAGTGACTGAGTCATTAACGTTAATGGCTGGTACTTTCAAGGTGCCTTTTTCAAGCATCTCAAGTAAACGGTGAACACCTGTGGTGGTCTCTTCGGTAATACCATGAACCTTGTCCAGCATTTGCGGGTACTGGTCGTGGATAAGCAGGGTCAGATCACCGCCGTCATCCAGGATCATATTGGCATCCCACAATTCACCGTCTTTCTTACAGGTTTGCTCTAAACACCAGACGTATTCGTCTTCGGTTTCACCTTTCCAGGCAAATACCGGAACGCCAGCGGCGGCCATCGCTGCAGCAGCGTGATCCTGAGTAGAGAAAATATTGCACGATGACCAGCGTACTTCAGCGCCAAGCTCGAGTAAGGTTTCGATCAACACCGCGGTTTGAATCGTCATGTGAATACAGCCGATAATACGAGCACCGGCTAATGGCTTGCTGGCGGCATATTTACGGCGAATCGCCATCAGTGCTGGCATTTCTGATTCGGCAATGGCGATTTCTTTACGGCCGTAATCGGCCAGGGAAATATCTGCTACTTTGTAATCGGTCTGTTCAGTCATTAGTACCTTCCTGCTTATGCATTTACGGCTGCAGCGTCAGGCTGCAAGCCTAATTCGTCTAAAATAGCCTGCTGAGTGCCGGGTTCCAGGCGCGGTCCGTAATTGCTGACTACCTCAGCGGCAGAGCGGCTTGCCAGCGTACCGGCTTGTGCTGCACCCAGCCCTTGGGTAATTGCGTACAAATACGCACCTGCAAACATGTCACCGGCGCCGTTGGTGTCGATGGCTTTTACTTTAAAGCCTGGTACTTGTACGCGTTTATCTGCTTCTCCGATCACAGCACCGGCAGGCCCACGGGTAATTACCACCTGCCTGGCAAAGCGTAATAAATGCTGCATCGCACTGTCGAAATCGGTGGTCTCGGTGTATTCAAGCGCTTCGTCTTCATTGCAGAATAGCAGGTCAACGCCGGGCTGAAGAAATTCCTGCAATCCTTCTTTGAAGTACTTCACCATGGACGAGTCAGAGAACGTCAGCGCTATTTTAGTGCCGTGGCTCTGTGCCATCTGGCGCGCTTCCTGAACGGCATGGCGGGCGATTTCTGAGGTGGCCAGGTAGCCTTCAATGTAGAGGTACTCAGACTCACTGATTTTATCCAGTTCGAGTTCCTCGACCGAGAAATCAATGGTAATACCAAGGTGGGTGCACATAGTGCGCTCAGCATCCGGCGTCACCATTACTACGCATTTACCCGTTAAACCGTCGTTGTCCTGTGCTTTAAGGTGAGTATTGACCCCCGCACTCTCAAGATCGTGGCGATAAAATGCCCCGGCTTCGTCGTTAGCAACCTTGCAGCAGTAGAATGCATTGCCGCCGAACTGACTGAGTGCAACCAGACTATTGGCTGCTGAGCCGCCACCGGCACGCTTTTCTAACTCAAATTTTTTGTTTAATTGAGTCAGCAAGGCATCCTGTTGCGATTCGTCGAGCAACGTCATTATGCTTTTTTCCAGGCTTTGCTCAGCAAGGAAGTCGTCTGTGACCTTGTATTCCTGATCGACTAGGGCGTTACCAAGACCAATGACATGGTATTTCTTCATGGGTAATAAATCCGAACGACATTAAGGCAGGCATTATATATGAACATGGCGTCGGGATCGATGCCATGTTCAGTTAGACCAGGTGGCAAGCAGTCCAATCAGAAATAATGGACTTACCAGCATCCAGACCACCCACTGGCAACGGGTCAGAATACCGGGCAGGCGTTTTGAATGGTGTGGTTCGGGTTCTGGTCCCGGGGTAAACCTGGGGCGGTGCTGTCGCTGGTCATCGAGTTTGATGGCGCCGCCCATGGTGCATTTTAAGCGCACCGCCAGTGCGCGCCAGAGTCGGCCATCCTGTTTGTGCATATGACTTTGCGGGGCAAACCGCCATGGCAAGATGTTGCCGCCAAGCAGGCTGCGTACTGCCAGCAAGAGCCATAGCAGGACACTGGCAGGCCAGGCAAACCCTCGCATTAGCCAGTTAACAGCAAAGCCGAAATCACGCCAGCGCTTTTGCATCACGGGCCAGGCCTGGCTAAGTTCGAAGAGCATGCGGTACGCCAGTGCCGCCAGCGGACCGCCGATGATAAACCAGCATAATGTTGCCAGCCAACCAAGCATGAGCTGGCGGCTGAGGTATTCCATTGCCGCTTTTCGCAGACCGAGTTCGGACAACGGCGTCAGGTCACGTGCAAGATAGCGGGCCAGGCGCTCTCGGGCTAACTGCTTCTGACCTTTAGCCAGTGCCTGCTGCACCTGCCGGTAATCGCTAAAGGCGCGGCCACTATGTAAACAGAGCAACAGCACTAGGGCTTCAAACAGCCAGTCCAGTTCAGCAACCCAGTAGATAACGGCGGCTATCGCCAGCCAGGGCAGAGTCAATGACAGGGTAGCCATCAGCCCGGAAATGCGTTGCTGTGAGCGACTATTGTCCGGCCGGTGAACCTTGCGAGCCATGCCAGCAGCAAGCTGATGAAGGAGAAAGAATGGGTGTGCGGAGCGTGGGAGCGGCACAAACCGCTCCAGCACGATCACGAAGGTGAGTAACAGCCAGTAATAAAACTCAGGCTGCCATTGGGGCAGAGTGGCCATCGGCACCACGCATTTTTGGACGTGCAGCACGCACAAAGTCAGACTGGTTGAGTTTGGACAGAATAAAGCGACCCAGCTCGTCAGCACGATAGCCTGATTTAGCCTTAAAGCGGAGGAAAGGTACACCCGCTGCGGTTAGGGAGTTCTTCAGGAACCAGTTGCGTTTTGCCTGGTGCTGATTACTTTCTGCCGCTTCGAGTTCGATCACTGCCACTACGCGCATACCGTTGAGACGGTCACAGAGCACATAATCCAACATCCGGTTCGCCACTTTGCCGTGTGCTTCACGTTTAGCGGCGCGCGACAGCCCTTTGTCTCGTACGCTCACCACGTCGCCCAGGCGAACTTTGGTGAAGACGCGGTACTGGTCGCCCAGCCCACGTTCCAGCAGGCTCAGGAACTGCTCTTCTGTTGCGGAGAAGAATGTCTCCTGGCGCTTCTGATAAGGGTAAGGCGAGTAACGCTCCGTCAGACGCGAAGCCAAGACTGCCACCAATACTAAAACCGCAATAAAACCAATTAGCACAAATTCCATTGAACACCTCGTTCAAAAACCATTAACTGTTCTGTAAGGTTTTAATGCAAGCAAGGTGCCAGGTTTTGTTAATCGTGAGGAATATAATTGAAGCTAGGGAATTATCGGACCTTGGCACTGGTATAAGGCAGTCAGATGCCTTATACCAGCCGCAGCCAAGACGGCTAACGCGGGGAGTAGCCGTTGGGGATGCCCTTGGTGGTGATACTTACGGCGTCGTGGGCGTGCAACGATTCGTAATGGTTGATGCGGATCCAGAAGTCGCGAATGTGAGAATTCTGATTCAGAGTGTGTTTGACGCGACGAGCAGCGTCTTCACAGAACATCAGGTTTTGTCCGTTTAGACGGGCAAATTCCTGTTCGTCTTCACGTTTGACCGCTGCCTGAACGGGCGTTTTCAGCGTGTTCTCGATGGCATCAATTAACTCTTCGATCGGCAAGTCGTTATGCTCGGCCTGCAACTTCACTTTAATATCGGCAATAGAACGCTGACTGTGTGGCGTTGCTGGGACACCCTCGGTGGTGCCGAGCCAGGCCAACACAGATTCTTTGTCCATGCTGTCCTCATCAAAACGCTGGTTAAACGCATCCTGAATAAGTTGACGGGCTAGTGCTGCTGAGCACGGGCAGGTGGACGAGTAGGGGACGGCAACGCCAAGCTCAATATCCAGCCCCTGGTCACTTAATATCGCCTGCAAGGTAACCGGGTAGGCTTTCCAACCCTGTTTTTTGCTAATCAGCGATTTGCGGCGCAAATGGTAGTCGAAATGGAAACGCACCATGGCCTGCGAACTGAGATCTGCATGGCTGCTGATAAAGGTTTTCAGCAGGGTGTGCAGCTGCGCAGGCTGCAGACTGCCACTTGCAGATAACTCGTCGACCGCCAGGTAAAGGCGTGACATGTGGATACCTTTGGCTTGTGAGTCATCGAGACTGACAAACGCATCTACCTTAGCGCTGACCTGGCGGTCTGGCTGACCAGGTACGGTAACCAGCAGTGGCATTTCGATATTGCTCATGCCAACCCAGTCCAGTGTCCCCATCGTTTGGGCACTGTCTTGATTAGCGATATCTGGCATTGAGGTCGGCATGCAATTACTACTCCGCGTGTTGGCTGTCAAAATGGTTGGTGTCAAAATACAAATTGACGGGATATTATATCTGACTTGTGCTGTTTATTTAACTACCGTTGCTTATTAAGCAACCAGCGACCGGCCAATTTGTAAATTCTTATACGCGAGCATACGTATTTTGGATTGAAAGCCCAAGACGGAAAAACAAATGACCTTTATTAATAAATTCGAATCATTAGATAAAGAACTGCTCTCACAATACCATGAGCTGCTGGGCGAAGAGGGTTTAACCCAGAGCCTGGATACCTTTGCCCGTTTAATGCCAGAGTATATCGCCGAGCTTGAGCGCTTCGCGCAGGCGCAGCAGGACGATGACTTTCGACGTCAGGCGCATAAAGTAAAAGGCGGCTGTCGTTCGCTCGGCTTCGCCCGCTTAGGTGCACTGATGCAGTATCTGGAAAAAGACCACTGGCAGTGGTCTGAAGTCCCCGCTCTTATTGCTGATGCCCGGCAATGGTTAGCCGAAGACCAGGAGACAGCCCGGCAGTGGCTGAAAGCAAAAAGCTGAGCAGGGTAGCTCAGCTTTTTCTATCTATTCTGGTCAGTAGGTGTTGTCAGTTATTGCTTGAATGCTACTGGGAAACTTCAACCCGGACGTCACCAACAAAACGGTAACCTTCACCATGAATGGTGGTGATTAGATTAGGTGTTTCAGGGTGCGATTCGAAATGACGGCGAATACGACGGATTGCAACATCGACGGTGCGGTCATTGGGGCGCAACTCTCGGTCCAGCATTTTACGTACCAGGGTTTCACGGTCGTGAATTTTACCTGGTTGAGTCAGAAACAGTTCCATTGCCCGGTATTCACTTTTCGGCAGACGGAACATTTTCTTATCCGGTGAATACAGGCAGCGACTATCGCAATCCAATACCCAGCCATTGAAGTGGAATTCGCGTGAACCTTCCACTTTAGGTTCGCTAGGTTGCTGACTATGTTGAATACGGCGATACAGGTTACGCACCCGAATAGTCAGTTCTTTCGGGTTGTAAGGCTTAATCAGGTAATCGTCAGCACCAAGTTCTAGAGCAAGCAGACGGTCTTCGTCACTATCGCGTCCGGTCAGGAAGACCAGCCCGATGTTGTTCTGTTCGCGTAATGATTCAGCCAGCTCAAGGCCGCTCTGGCCTGGTAAGTTGACGTCCATGATGATGAGGTCAACAGGCTGCTGCGCCATAATGTGTTCCATTTGCTTGCCATCCGCAGCGTCAAAAACTTCATAACCTTCCTGCTGGAAGAGGCGGGTCAGAGTCTGTCGGGTGACGACTTCATCTTCAACGATAAGAAGTTTGGCGCTCATAGTTAAGTCCTGTCTTTAAACGATTTAGCAAACATAAGGAAGATCAAGTTGTAAGGATAAGTTTTTTAACGGGTTGATTGCAAGTATTTGCACGGTTTAAGCTGAATTTACTAGTTCCAACGGACAGTTAATGATGACCTCAAAGCCTTCATCCGGAGCGCTGACGCAGTTTATGGTGCCGTTTAAGGTGTGGGTGACTAAATTGTAAACTAGGTGCATACCCAGGCCGCTATTGCCGTGACCACGTTTACTGGTAATAAAGGGGTCGAAAATACGGCGCAAAATATCGGCCGGGACACCACAGCCATTGTCTTTGTAGCGAACTTCCAGATGCCCGTTTTGATTTTGTAAGTAAATATCAACCTGGCCGCTGTCTTTACCCGCAAAGCCATGAATGACCGAGTTTTCCAGCAAACTACTAATAATTTGTTGCCACACACCTACTTTCAGCTTTACCAGCTCAGGGATGTCACTATGAATGGTGACCTCAAGTTTTTTGGCGTCAGCGATATAGGCTCTGGCGCTGGTAACAATGTCTTCCATTAGCTGGCTAAGTTCGACGTCAGTCGCTGTTTCGCCAGCATGCTCAATCGCCAGTTTTTTAAAGTTATTAATCAGTTCAACCGCGCGGTCCAGGTTGCGCTGCAGGAGCTGCATTTGTTCATGAGCTTCGTCGGTACGTATCGGCTGTTCACGCAGGCTGCCTTCTATCATCGATGCGGCAGTTACCGCGAGGCCAAGCGGGGTATTAATTTCATGAGAGATACCGGCCACCAGCTCGGATAGTGACGACATCTTTTGTGCTTCAACCTGACGTCCCTGGTGTTGATGCAACTGCTCAAGGGTCTCGAGCAGTTCCTGATTGGCATTGCGCAGCGCGTTGGTGCGTTCCTGCACCTGCTGCTCAAGTTCGGCGTTAAGTTGCTGCGCCGCCGCTTCTGACTTGTCGTGCTGGCGGATGTACTGCTGGATGCGCTCGAGCACGGTATTGAAATTGTGGGCGATGAGGTCGAATTCTGAAAACTGGCCGTTGGGTGCGCGGATACTGTAATCTCGCGTTCGTGCTACTTCCCGGGTTGCCATGATCAGGCGTCGCAATGGCCGTCCGAAATAGTGACTGACCAGACTGGCGAGCAACAAAGAGAGCAGGGCTGAAAACAGGATTGCGCCAACCGCAGTGACACCGGCTTGCCGTAACACTTGCTGAAGCGGTTGTATGCTGGTCCGAACGAAGACATACCCGCGTGGGTCCTGGTCGCCGTTTGCTGCTGATTGTAAGGCGACCACGGGTACCATGATATCGATGCCGTTGCTGGTCAAATGCGGGCTTTGCAGTGCGCTAATCGAATCCTGGCGCGCCGCTATTGGCTGAATACCCGGGCGGTTGTAGCTGGTGAGGAAGTTCAGTTGGCCCTCGTCGTCGTACAGGTAGACATGAGCGTTGAGAATAAACCGCGTTTCATTCAACAAACTGGAAAACGACTGGGCGAAATCCTCATTATGATGAATCAGCTGCTGGTTTACGCTGATCGCCAGGGCCTTGCTATAGTCCTCAGTTCGTTCCAGCATTGTGCTGCGGGCCTGCAGGTAATTAACCCAGGTATAGCCTGCGAGAGCCAGCCCGGTGCTGAGGCAGGTGACGCACAGCGTGGTAACCAGAAAGCTTTTGCGCAATGAATTCAACATGGCTGGCTAGCCTCAAGAATATGAAAGCGCCCATTGTTGACGATTTCGCGTACGTTGCGGAATTGTTCACGAAGCAGCTCCGGGTAGCCGAGGAAGTTATTTGCCACCAGCATTAAACGACCTTTGCTGGTCAGGTGAGTCGGGACCGAGCGAATGAAGTCACGGGCGATGCTGTAGTCGGTTCGTTGTCCGGTATGAAAGGGCGGGTTGCTGATAATCCAGTCGAACTTGCCGTCGACCTGATCTAATCCGTCACTGGCGATAACCTGACTGTCTGCCGGATTGACCTGACTAAGCGTCTGTTTACATGCTTCAATGGCAAACGCATTTACATCGCTTGCGCTAATATGGGTGACGGCAGGGAAGCGGGTGGCAATGCTGGCAGCAAGGACTCCGCTGCCACAGGCAAAGTCGAGCACCTTGCCCTGCATTTCAGCGGGAAGGTGTTGCAGTAACAGCGCGGTGCCGGCATCCAGCTTTTGTTCGCTGAACACACCGGGCAGGTTCACTACTGTGATCGCTGGTTGGCCTAACGGATAGGTGGAGCGATAATCTGCCAGTTCAAAGTGGCCGGCTTTGGCGCCTTTGAGCTGAGTTCGGTAGAGCAGGCAATGGTTACCACTGGCAACTTTTTGTGCCGGGTGCCAGTCGTCACCGAGTTGCTTGGCGAGTGCTTTAATACCACTTTTATTGCCGCCTACCAGATAGAGCGTATCGCTTGGAACCAGGTTATGGGCCAGGTTTGCGAGCAGCATTCGCGCCAGATTCTTTTCTTTCGGAACATAGAGCACGGTCGCTGACGCCCGTTGTTGAAGCACAGCGCCAAATTGATGGACTGGCAGCGCATAACGATGCCAAAGATTGAAGTAATAAAAATGGGCGAGACATTTGGCCTCGCGTGCCAAGGCATCCGGGGCGTTAACCAGTAAGGTCTCGTTGTCGACCAGCTGGTGACGCAGCAAAAGCTGACTGCTGTTATCCAACATATTGATAACTGAAGCTCCCGTTCTTCAGAATAAGCGATGAAGGACCCCGGTTTTCATCAATCCGTTTGGTTTCATAGTCACTGTGAAAGACCACGCCTGAGTACAGGACGCGGTTTGCATGGACCACGATCATCTGGCGCTCAGGCGCACGTTTCTGCAGCTCCTGAATCTGAATACGCAGCACGGTGGCATTGCGCCGGTGATTTTCCAGCTTTTGATCGAGGGTATGCAGAAACTTTTTCAGTGGTGCCGCTTCGAGCCGATAGCGGGCCCGATCGCGGGCGCGGCTAAAGCGCTTAATCAGGACAAGCTCGGCCTTTAATTCAGACGCCAGACGCGACTTGTCAGCAAGATATTCGGGATCGGCTTTGGGTGACTGCAAAACCACGTGGGTTTTGGTGCCGGCGGGGGCGCCAATCTGCCCCGCGTAAATATGGTTCGCGGCATCCACGGTACCGCCGATTAATTTACCGCGCGCTTCCTTACCTTCGCCGCCAAGGCAAATCGATCCACCAGAGACAACGTGGCAATGGGTCAACTGTTTGTCGACGATGACTCCGGTTTCACCATGCAAGGTTGCGTATTGTGAGTAGGAGACCCAAAGCGACCCTTTGGCAGTGACCTGAGCAGAATGTTCCGGCACATCGCTGACCTCATGCCCCTCATCGTGGACCTCAGATTGTTGTCCAATAACCCCTTTGGTGATGGTTACGTTGCCGCCAGCTTCAATGATGGCCGAGTCAACATAGCCCGATACCGTGACATCACCTCCGGCGACGACTTTCATGCCGGGGCCAACGTTGCCATTAACGATAACGGACCCTTCGTAACTAACGTGACCAGTGGTGGCGTCGACTTTGCGCATGGTCAGCACATCATCCACATGGGCTGCATTGTCAATCAGTCTGGGTAACCCCTGCCGCGCGGCCACCAGTATCATGGGGTCGTCTGGTTTAACTTCGGTGCCGTTTCCGGCGTGCAGGTCGCGGTTCTTGCCGGGGATTGGCGGGGTTGCTACACCTTTTACGGTAAACCCGGGACTGCCAGGGGTGGGGGATATTTTACGCAGCAGCGGAGTGCCTGGTTCAACACTAATAATTTCACCCAGATCGCGCATATCGACCTTGTTGCCATCGACTTCCTGCGGTTGCAGAACACGTTCGCGGGCATCCATGGTGAGCGCCTCAAAACGCGCGTCGTCGCCATCAATAGGAGGGCGGCCGCGTGCTATTAACAAGGTCAGTGAGGTCCCGGGTTCGCCATTCATGCTATGTAAGACGAGCTTTTCCATGGCCTGACGGCGAATACCGGCGGTGATGCCCTCGGCGCGCAAGGTTTTCAGGATCTGATTCATGGTCAGGGCCGCACCGCCCTGAGGCGCAACCACCTCGGCGTGGGCCTGCATCTGATCTTCACTCAGTTGCAAGGTTATCGAGGCGGGCAAACACTGGCCAATACGGATCAGCGAATCGTCATTCTCGGCCAGTTGCTGACAGGCATTAATGAATGCATTGTCGTCGAGAACGCAGTGACGCATATCGGATTGCTGAAACAGGGTATCCAGCGCTTTACTATTCAGGCTGGCACGCTCTGCGGTACTGTCCAGAGACAGGTACAGGTTTTGATCGGTAAGCACGAAATCGATGCCTTTCATGATCCACCCACTGACAAAATTATAATTATTTTTTAAGCGGGCTCTGTGAGCACGCTGCGCGTTGTCACTCTTTGTTGGTATCGTCCTGGTGACTGATCAGCCCTTGCATAACGAGTTGTTTAGCACGCTCAAAATCGAATGCCTGCAGTGCTAACTCGATATCTGCGAGGTCGTCGTCCGGCCAGTGAGCAGCATCGCAAGATGCCCAGGAATTCAACAATGTTACTGCGCTTAAGTTATGCTGTTCAAGCTTTTGTAACAACTCCTTCGTCAATGAAGTTGTTTTTACTGCATTGTTACTGCTATTTAACTGTGCCTGAATCTGCTTCAGGGTATCTTGTGCCAGCTCAAGCAACTGCTGACTTTGACCGGCTGAAGGCAGGGGCGCCGGAGGTGCCAGCGAAGTTGCCAGGTCAGCTAACGAGCGAGCACCACAGGCTGGTGCGGTGCTTTTCCAGTTATGAGCGAGTTCCTGCGCCTGTTCACCAGTCAGGGTCTCGCACCTGAGTAAAGCAGCATGTTGTTGGACGAAGCTTTCTAAAACAGAATGATACAGTGTCTGTTTGTGCTGACAGACCGTCAGCCCATAGTCAACGTCCAGCAACGGGCTGGAGGTCATCTCGCAACCAGCTCCACCCCTTGCTCTGAGCGCAATTGCTCAACCAGTGCACGAGGTACAGTGACTTCCGCCGTGGCTGCGACTATCTGGCTGTCGAATTCAATCAGGCGTGCATTAATAGTGATACCGTCACTGCGATCCACCGCAGTGGCTGCAAGAATATAATCCGCCGACTGCAATTCACGTAATTCAAGATAGTTGCGGCTCAGTGCAAAATCGCCTTGCTGAGTAACCCGGATACCATCAGTCAGTTTAAAATCAATTACATGCATATGGTGGCTATGCAACTCAGCGGCCAGATTCTCCTGCAACTGCAACGCAAGCAGGCTGCCATGGTCAAGGTTGCCTTCGAGCCACGCCGGTGTGGTAACCGCGATGCGCTGTCCGCCACGCACATACTTTCCCGAGTCCATTAACTGAGTACTCAGTTGATGCGCATAGTCGCGAATCGACTCAGGTTGAGGCTGACTCGCTACAGGTTGAGGGAACTGACTACATGCGCCTAGTACCAGGCTGAGTAGTACGGCAACAAGTAGCTGATGGGCTCTGTTAGTAAAGTTGATCATCGGCGAGCTCCTTGATTAAACATCGTGCGGTGTCGCTGAGTGCGCGCCTGCGCTGCTTCGGCTGGGACCGCTTCACGGTATAAACGTCCCTGGCGCAGTTCACTTTGCTGGCCACTGCCATGCAGAGCGCTCCAGGGGAAAAAGTGGGTCGCTGCGCTGTGCACACTGTTATCGGCCAGTGCCACTAAGCGTATATTGACCAGTAAGCCACCACTCACTTCGCTGTAAGTACCCGTAAGGAAGTAATCCAGATGTTGGCGGGTACTCAATTCCTGCAGTTCGCGACTCAGCATTAGTTCCTGATTGTCTTCCAGTCTAAGCTGCTGGCTGGTGCGGTATTCAATGACTTGTGCACCGCGTTGCGTCACGGCTCCAATTAGGCCTTCCTGGATCTGCTGCACCATAACCCGGTCCTGGCCGTCACCTTGCTGGCGAAGGTCCTGAACCGGCACTAAGCTGCCCACCGCTATCCGTCGCGGTGCCACTGAACGGCGCGAGTGGGTGCTGAACAGGGAGGCGGCAAGCTCTTCAGTATGAGTTTGCAGGCTGCGATCATTGTGACTGGCAACCGGCGTAGAGCTGGCGCATGAACTGATCAAAAAGGCAGTCGCAACCACCGCCAGATAGCGAAAGCCAGAACGTGCAAATGACATGGTAATCCTCAATGCATTAACTGCGAATACTCAAGCTATCGGCGCCAACTGCATTCTCTTTAATCGTTTAGTGGTGCGGGTTGATTCGGGTAGGCCTCAACAAAGGTGTCTACCATTGCGGTTGCCAGGGGGGCTTCATTGCTGTCAAAGCAGGCCAGGTGAAACAGAGCTTCCCCTTCGTTGGTCACCGGAATATTGCTGGCACCGATAATAATCCCGCTGACGGCAGCTTTCACTTCGCTGGTGTTGCCACCGTGGGGCGGCGCTATCTGGGCAATGATCTGTCCACGACTGACGGTCTGTCCGAGGTCTGCCAGCTTAATGACCAGCCCATCGCTGTCACTGCGCATCCACAACGAACGCAGTGCCCATACCGGCTTGACCTTTTTGCGGGTGCGCCGACCTTTGAGCATTTTTAGCATCTTCAGAACATTCGTCACGCCATTCACGCCCGCGTCGATGGCGGTATAGTCGAAACGTAAAGCTTCACCGGCTTCATACAGGATCAGCGGGATGTTGAGTTCAGCGGCCAGCGCGCGGAGCGACCCGTCGCGGTCTTTGGCGTTTAAAATCACGGGGCAGTTAAAGGCTTCAGCCATCAAACAGGCCTCAGCGTTGTCCATGTTAACGCGGATTTGCGGCAGGTTGCTGCGGTGAATCGCGCCAGTGTGCAGGTCAATAATATGGCTCGCACGCTGGACGAGCTGGGTATTGAACAAATAGGCCAGCCGGCTCCCCAGGGCACCACGTTCGGACCCGGGGAAACAGCGGTTAAGATCGCGACGGTCCGGCAGGTAGCGGGACTGCTGAATAAAACCGAACATGTTGACGACCGGCACCACCATCAGGGTGCCGTGCAACTTGGTCGGATCGACTTGAGCGGCGACCCGACGGCAGATTTCGATACCGTTCATCTCGTCGCCATGAATAGCGGCACAGACTAATACCACCGGGCCTTTCTTAACCCCATGCATGACTTCAACATGCAGATCTAAGGGGGCGTCGTTATAAAGCCGGGCGGCTGGCAGGTGAATACTGGCGCGGCTGCCTGGCGCAATAAAATGGTCATGCAGTTGAAACGCTTTCATCTAACCGCCTTCTGCTTGCGTGGGTTAATTAGCCTTTTCCCTTGGTGCGGGTGCGATTGGCTTTGTCAGCATTTTTTTCGATAAAGCTAATAATTTGTGACGCCACATCTTTATCGGTCGCTGTTTCGATGCCTTCGAGGCCAGGTGAACTATTTACTTCCATGACTAATGGACCATGGTTGGAACGCAGTAAATCGACACCAGCAACGCTTAGGCCCATGGTTTTCGCTGCTTTCACTGCAGTGGCACGTTCAGATGCAGTGAGCTTAACCAGCGTCGCGCTACCACCGCGGTGCAGGTTGGAACGGAACTCTCCGGGTTTAGCCTGACGTTTCATGGCGGCTATGACACGATCGCCGATCACAAAACAACGTAAATCAGCACCGCCGGCTTCTTTGATATATTCCTGCACCATAAAGTGGGCGTTCAGACCCATAAAGGCTTCAATCACGCTTTCCGCCGCTTTCCGGGTTTCCGCCAGCACCACGCCAATCCCCTGAGTTCCCTCCAGTAGTTTTATCACCAACGGGGTACCACCGACCATGTCGATCAAATCAGGGATGTCGCTTGGCTTACTGGCAAACCCGGTCACTGGCAGGCCGATGCCTTTGCGTGACAACAATTGCAGTGAGCGCAATTTGTCGCGGCTGCGGCTAATCGCGACTGATTCATTGAGCGGGTAAACTCCCATCATTTCAAACTGACGCAACACTGCAGCACCGTAGAAGGTGATTGAGGCGCCAATACGCGGAATGATAGCGTCGAACTCAGGGAGTTCTTTACCACGCATGTGAATGCTGGGTTCTTTAGCATTAATGTTCATATAACAGCGCAGCGGATCCAGGACCACCATTTCGTGGTTGCGGGCTTCGCCGGCTTCAATCAGGCGGCGCGTCGAATAGAGATTCTTATTGCGCGATAAAATTCCAATTCTCATTTCAGTTCCCCGGTTAAATAGGAGGCTTGCGGGTCGACCAGATAACGGCCATTCATAGCCTGGCGACCGAGTAACATTCTAAACTTCATGGTGTCACGATTGGTCAGAGTTAGCTCGACTTTAAAGGCATTCCCACCAATCACCAGTGTAGTCTCGATCACGTAACGTGTCTCACGGTGTCCTCCGGAGTCAGTGACAGCTCGCTGGTCTTTAATCCTCGCTTCGCACATGTGCTCTTCGTTGCTGCCCTGGCGAGGGTGGACCCATATTCGTAACCATTGTTCACCGTTCTTTTCAAATGGTTCGAGCTGGAAAGCATGCAAGCAGGAGGTTTTCGCCCCTGTGTCCACTTTCATTTTGATATTGGTGATACCCAGATCAGGCAAAGCGCCCCATTCGCGCCAGCCTAGCGTTGTAGTTGCTGCCACTGTTTTCTCCTGTGTGATTAGCACTGCTAACGCCATTCCGTGTTAGACCAGTGTTTGGCGTTGAGCCAGCGGTTGTCATTAAGGGTAGGGCATCCGGTAGGAACTGTCTTGCCCCTGAACCACGCTTGGGGTTTGCGTGATGACAACGCCGGCATTTTGCATAGCAGGCAGCATTAAATCAATCAGTTTTGAGCGGGCATCAAAAAAACCCTCAGTTTGGGTCCAGACCGACCACTGTACTTGTAAACCAAGTACGCCTATTCCTAAACGAAACAAATCAGGTTCTGGATCACGAAGGAAGTCTGTGTGGGGCTGGATTAGCCGGGTTAGAACCTCTTCAAGCTGGACACAGTCGGTGCCCAGATCGACCCAGAAATTGAGATCTATACGGCGGATCTGGAACTTGGCGAAATTGATCACGTGACCTTTTATCAGGTCATCATTGGGAACCCGAACGTAGAGGTTGTCGAAGGTACGAATTTTAATCGCCAGCCAGTCAATGCTGACGACTTCACCGCGGGTTGCATTGACGGCTATGACGTCACCAACTTTGAAACTTTTTTCGCCAAGTAAAAACAGGCCACTAATAAAGTTTGAGGTCGATGCTTGCGAAGCGAAACCTATGGCCACCGACAGCACACCGGCTACGGCTAACAGTACACCGCTATGAAAACCGAGTTCACTGAGCGCAATCAGGACGAAAATAAAGACAATGCTGTAAGACATCGCCCGACGAAACAAAATCGCCTTGTGCGGGCTGGTATGGGTATCGACGTACTTGCGCATACCGTGGATCAGAATATTACGCAGCACAATACCGAGCAACAGGTAGCCAAGCGCACGTAACCAGGCACCACCATCAGCACCTTGCAGGGGTTGCAGAACTTGTTGAAGAATATCCACGCTGGTCCTTATCCTATAATTGCTTCCAGTGCCCGTAAAATGGTGCGCGCTTCACTGCGCATGCGAGGTTCGCTGATGAGTTGCAGCTGTTCGTGCCGACAGGGCACGGACTTACCATAATGCAGGCTGAGTTCATCGGTCAGTTTTTCATTGGTAATGGTTAATGGGCAAGTCCAGTAATGCTGGCCATCGACCCGGTAGACAGGGAGAAACTGCGCCGGCAGATTGAGCTTATCGATGCTAAGATGCTCGGGATCGCGGTTATGCACGCGGACCTCAAGAATCGCTCTGTGCGGCGCCGGAGGAAGCTCGTCAATACTTTGCACCAGTCCGGATTCAATTTCATAACATAACTCACCCCGGCGGGTATTACTGCCAAACCAGGTCAGCGGCAATTTCTCGACAAAAAACTCAATCAACGGGCGTTTACTGTTGCCAATATAAAGTTGGTACATCAACGGCAGGCTGACATAAAAGTATGGTTTGCGGCCATTCGGGATCAGGATTGGCTGAGTCGGGCGGGCAACCAGGTTTTTATCAGCCATACAGGGGACAATGCGCAGGGTACTTTCCTGTTCTGCATTGCTCCAGCGTTGCCAGGTGTTGGCCTGGTCTGGCATGGTGACGTTACGTTCAATGCAAAGCGCACGTTGCAACGAGCAGGCGGGCGCGTCACGGTTGACCCGGGCAAGAACCCACTGCTGCGGCTGACGCTGGATAAACAATGTCTCCTCATGGGTCTCAATTGACACTGCTTCGCCTGGTGGTAACTGAAAGGCCTCGACGGCTTGCAACATGATACGCTAACTTAATAGAAATAAATGCGGGTTCCATCATCGCTTTTTTCGTTTTATCCGTAAAGTCGAGAAGTTGTAAACGTTCAGAGGAGGGCGATTTGAATGCCTAAATGTACAGACTGTCATTGCCATACGCCGTTGGATTTCGCCATTCGCATGGCATTTCAGCCGATTGTCGATGTTGAACAGCGCAGCGTATTTGCGCATGAAGCGCTGGTGCGTGGCGAACATGGTGAAGGGGCCGGAGAAGTGATTGGCAGAGTCAATGCCGACAATCTGTACAGTTTCGACCAGGCCTGCCGGGTCAAGTCGATTGAGACAGCCGCCGCCGTTAAACTACCTGCCAGGTTATCGATCAATTTTATGCCGAATGCCATTTATGATCCGGAAACCTGCCTGGCTAAAACGTTGCAAACTGCAAAGCGCGTTAACTTCCCGCATCAAAATATTATTTTCGAGGTGACCGAGCACGAGAAAGTGGAAAATCATGATTTACTGGTCGATGTCTTCCGAACCTATCAGCGGCATGGTTTCATGACCGCCATCGATGATTTTGGTGAAGGCTACGCGGGACTCAATCTGCTTGCTGACTTCCAGCCGGATCTGCTGAAGCTGGATATGAAAATGATCCGGGGTATTGACCAGAACAGGGTTAAACAGGCAATTTTCTCGGGTATTGCAAAAGTAGCTGAAGAACTCGGCATAACGCTTATTGCTGAAGGCGTGGAAACGGCAGAAGAACACGCGTTTTTTAAACACGCGGGGGTGAAACTGCAGCAGGGGTATTACTTCGCCCGGCCAGCCCTTGAACACGCCATTATGCCTGAATGGCGCTAACTGCTTGCGCCTCTTGTCCTCGAATTTAAAGGTACTGGCTACGAGTTTGCTGCAATGCCTTAAGGTGAGCGACAAAGTCAAGTAACGGCCGGTCGAACGCATTTTGCGGAATATAGAGATCGTAGCCAAGCAGTTCGCGCATCAGCTGCATGCGCACGGCAAAGGTGGCCAGGACACCGGAGTACCGTTTACCGGTTTCACTGACAAAGTAATCGGGCACTTCAAAATAATCAGTGTACTGGCGGTGCGGCGGCATTTCACTGCGTATGGCCTGGGTCATCAGCGCTCGCTGCTGATGGAGCAGGTGCACCGCAAGGCGCGGTGACAGCTGCTGCAGAAAGGCATCATAATGGCGTAAACGAATCCCAAGAAAGGCCAGTGACTGCCGTTTGGCACCATACTGCACCGTAGGCACGTTGTAGCGGACAATGTCGTCCCAGGCTAATGTCCAGCGCCCACGAATATGAATGTAGTGTATTTTATCCGGGGTGATCTCAAGGCTGGTATCCGGCTCAACCAGCTTACCGATGCCCAGCGCCATTGTGATTAAGCAAAATGATGCCAGACACAGCCGCACTGGCCAGGGAATGAGTTCGGTTTGGCCGTGCACCAGTGCAATCAGTAGTAGACCTCCGGCCCCTAATAGCAGGTAAAATGAGCCGTTGCGCTTTGTATGCGGACGTATTCTGCGGACCAGTTCAGTCATGGAGTCGGCTCGCCAAGGCTAATAACCCACCAGGCAATCCAGGGCAACAGTACAATGCACCAGATCAGCAACAGGCGGGTTCGTTTACAGTATTCACAGTCGGTTTGCCACCATTGGCGCAACCGGCTTTTGATTTTCTTAGTCATAGTTTCAGCATGCTGAGTTACCAGCTGTTTTGCAAGGCACGCTGCAGAATCCGTGCGGTGAAATCAGTTTTCAGATAGTAGCCGCGGGGCAGTGTTTGAATAGTATCGCCCTCTGGCCCGATGGCTGCGGTTAAGGCTTTACTGTTTGCAGCTTTTGGGCGTAGTTGCAATGCTTGCCCATGACGCGCGGTAATTTGCTGGATCTGGCCCAGAATAATGCGCTCAGTGATTTCTTCCCAATCGGCGCGTAAAAGTGCATCTTCGTCGGCGGCTGGCTGCCAGAGGAAGGGCATACCGATGCAACGGTCGGCGGGTTTTACCTCACGTCGACCATCCAGCGGGACCCAGAGTACTTTTTGCAGCTTATTACGGACATTGGACTGCTGCCAACTGACCCCATTCAGTCCGAGTAGCGGGGCAATGCATACATAAGTGGTTTCCAGTGGCGTACCACTGCTATTAACCGGAATGGTTTTCAGCTCAATACCCAGTTCAGGGAAGTCTTGCTCCGGTCGTGAGCCCGCTGAGGCGCCAAGGTAAAGTTCAATCAACTGACCGCTCCAGCCTTTTGCTCTACTTAGAGTATCCGGTGTGACCCAGCCTGCCTGTTCAGCCAGCCAGCCCAGCGGCATACCTGCCAGAGCGCGGGCACGGGTTAGCAGCTGCTGTTCGTCGGCAGGCGGGTGAGAGGGAACTTGTGGCAACTGCAAATAGTCGGACATCGGGGTCGTTATCGGTTGTGAAATAAGGTCTGTTGGTATGTTACCAGTTACAGGTAATGTTTGCCCATTGTTGGCCTTTATGGAAGAATCAAAGTCAGAGATGAATAGTATGGAGATGCTCGCGTGATTGATGCCGAAGGTTATCGTTCGAATGTCGGCATAGTGATATGTAACGAGCACGGGCAAGTCTTCTGGGCCAGACGTTATGGGCAAAATAGCTGGCAGTTTCCACAGGGCGGTATTGACGAAGGCGAGACGCCGGAACAGGCGATGTTTCGTGAGTTATACGAAGAAGTGGGCTTACGTCCCGAGCAAGTGGAACTTATTTATACCAGCCGTAACTGGTTTCGCTACAAGTTACCGAAACGTTTGGTGCGCAAAGGCGCCAAACCCGTGTGTATTGGACAGAAACAGAAATGGTTTTTGTTACGTTTGACCTGCCCGGAATCAGATGTCGATGTGTTGCAGTCCGGCCATCCGGAGTTTGATGGCTGGCGCTGGGTGTCATACTGGTATCCGGTGCGTCAGGTGGTGTCCTTTAAAAGGGACGTATACCGCCGTGTAATGAAAGAATTTGCGGCTATCGCCATGCCATTTCAACATAAACGTTCTAAACGTAAGCGCAGGCGATAACCTATGGTGATGCTGGCAAAATTACATCGAATTGTTGAGGCGGTAAATCAGGCGCCGGAGTTTGATACTGCCCTGCGTACCATGGTGACCCGGGTTAAAGCTGCTCTGCAAACGGATGTATGCAGCATCTATATTGCTGATTACCAATCTGAGGAATTTGTCCTCGCTGCCTCAGATGGCCTGCGCATGAATCAGGGTGAGCGGATCACACTGAAATTCGGTGAAGGCCTTATCAGCCTCGCGGCACAACGTGAAGAGCCGCTTAACTTCGCCAATGCGGCACAGCACCCAAGCTTTAAATTGGTTGATGAAGTCGAAGAAGAAGGCTTCAGGGCCATGCTGGTCGCGCCTATTATTCACCAGCGTCGGGTGATGGGTGTGCTGGCGGTGCAGCAAGCGGCGGCCCGGGCATTTTCTGCAGATGAAGAATCCTTCGTGGTGACTTTGGCCGCGCAATTAGCCTCGGTCATAGCTCACGCTGAGGCCAAGGGCTTGCTCGCCAGTCATACTGCGCCGTGGTTACGTAGTTTGCATGCAGTACCGGGTTCACCGGGGGTTGCTATTGGGCGTGCATTCATTGGCAAGCCCGCTGCCCGCCTCAGCGCAGTGGTGCCAAGAAAAACCGAGAAAACCTGGCGCCATATTCGTTTATTTCGCAAAGCGGTGATGCAAACCCGCCGTGAGTTGCAGGATCTGGCCAAGCAGGTCGCAAGCTATGTCGCGGAAGACACCCTGGCTATTTTTGATGTCTATCAGGGCATGCTTGATGCGGCCTCATTAGGCAACGCGGTTGAAAGCAAAATCCGCGAAGGCTGGATGGCACAAACCGCGGTCAAGCTGACCGTGGAAGACTATGTAGCTCAGTTTGAAGATCTCGAGGACCCCTATCTGCAAGAGCGGGCGGTCGATGTGCGTGACCTCGGCCAGCGTATTCTGTCGCATCTGCAGCAACGCAGCAGTCGTGATCAGGTGGTCCCGGACCACTGCATCCTGGTGGCTGAAGAAGTCACTGCCAGTATGCTGGCTGAAATCCCGCGAGAGAAGTTGCAGGGCATTGTGTCATTACGAGGCAGTGCCAACTCGCATGCAGCGATCATGGCCCGCAGTATGGGCGTGCCGGCGGTGCTGGGTATTGAAGATGTGCCGTTGCAATACCTTGAAGACCAGTTTCTGATAGTTGATGGGTATTCGGGGGAGCTTTTTGTAAACCCCTTTGAGCAGGTCCTGGACGAGTATAAACAGCTGCAGCTGGAAGAAGAGGAACTGGCTGAAATTGTTGCGCGGGATCGTGATTTGCCTGCGCAAACTCAGGATGGGGTGGCGGTAACCCTGCAAATTAACGCTGGTCTGAATATCGAGCATGGGGTTGAACACAACGGCCATTATGACGGTATTGGCCTCTATCGCACCGAAATTCCATTCATGATGAAAGACCGCTTTCCTACGGAAGCGGAGCAGACCGATCTGTATCATCAGGTGTTACAGAGTTTTGGTGATCTGCCAGTGGTCATGCGCACGCTTGATGTGGGTGGCGATAAACCGCTGCCGTATTTTCCATTGCACGAAGACAATCCCTTTCTGGGCTGGCGTGGTATTCGGCTGACCCTGGATCACCCTGAGATTTTCCTGGTGCAGGCTCGCGCTATGCTGGCGGCCAATGTTGGGCGCAGTAATCTGAAAATTCTACTGCCGATGATTTCGTCGCTGGAAGAAGTCGAAGAAGCGGCACGCTTACTCAATCAGGCGTATTTTGAAGTGCGCAATGAGCTGGTGCAAAAACAGCCGGGGGCGACCCTGGCGCGACCTGAGCTCGGTGTGATGATCGAAGTGCCGGGTATTTTATATCAGCTGGAAATGATCGCGCCGCGAGTTGATTTCTTTTCGGTCGGTACTAATGACCTGACCCAGTATTTACTTGCAGTGGATCGCAACAACCCGCGCGTAGCGAGCCTGTATGAACCCTATCACCCAGCCGTATTGCGGGCACTGATGCATATTATCGAAGAATGCCATCGTCTGGACAGACCGGTCAGTGTGTGTGGCGAATTTGCCGGTGATCCGGGCGGCGCAATGTTACTTATCGCGATGGGGTACCGCAACCTGAGCATGAATAGTCACAACCTGGATAAAGTGAAGTGGATTATCCGTAATGTGCACACCAGCACCTTGCAGGTGTTGCTGACTCAGGCGTTGAAAGCACGGCATCCTTCGCAGGTGCGCAGAATTGTGAATAATAAGCTGGAAAGCCTCGGCCTGGGCGGCTTTATCCGGGCGGGCAAGTAAATGCTGCTGAGCTTTTTCCTGCTGGCGTTGGGTGGAGTACTGGCTGGCCTGTTGTCGGGCATGCTCGGCATTGGCGGCGGTATTGTGGTCGTCCCGCTGTTAATCTATCTGTTGCCACTGATGGGAATTGAAGCGGCGCTGGTGGTACCGATGGCGGTTGGGACCAGCCTTGCCACTATTGTCGTGACCACCTTGTCAGGCGCCTATGCGCATCACCGCCATCGTATGATCCTGTGGCCTTGGGTGGGGCTGATTGCCCCTTGCATGGTCGCCGGCGGCATAGTGGGGGCCATGCTCGGAGTTAAGATTGAGCCTCAATTATTGCAGCGGATTTTTGCCACCGTTCTGTTACTGCTGGCAGCGCGGATGATCTGGAAGATGCAGCCGCGCGCCGAAGACAAACGAATCCGGCGCACCCCGGTGCGGCTCTGGTCCGTCGGTATTGGTGTTATTTCGTCGCTGGTGGGGATCGGTGGTGGAGCCCTGGTGGTGCCGCTGTTGCATTTTTACCAGATTACCATGCGCCATGCAGTGGCAGTGGCTGCTGTGTGTAGCGTTCTGCTGGCCTTTGTTGGTACCATCACCTACGCGTTACTGGGTCAGCAGCTGAGTGCAGGGGTGGTTAAGGGCGCGGTCGGCTTTATTTACGTGCCCGCGTGGTTAGGGATTGCCGTGATGTCGGTGTCGATGGCGCCTGTCGGCGCGCGACTGGCGCGGATATTACCGGTACGCTGGTTACAGCGTGCCTTCGCCTTGCTGCTGATTGTGGTATCAGTGCATCTTTTCGTCACTGTCTGACGACCATTAACAAGGATTGCAGAAGCAATGACTCGAGATTATTACGTTCATCCGGAGTTTGACCCGATTTTCTTTAGCGTAGGTCCATTGGATGTGCGCTGGTATGGCTTGATGTATCTGGTTGGGCTGGCATTTGCCTGGTGGTGGGGCAATCGACAGGCCGATCGCTCTTTGCAGGGGCAGGCCATCGGCGGTGAAGTATGGACCCGTGAGCAATGGAGCGATTTGTTGTTCTGGGGCTTTCTGGCGCTGATTATTGGTGGCCGCATTGGTTATGTGCTGTTTTATCAGTTCAGTGCTTTCCTTGCCAACCCATTGTACCTTTTTGATATTACCTCGGGCGGCATGTCGTTCCACGGTGGCTTGCTTGGCGCGATTGTTGCGATCCTGCTTTATGCCAAAGTTAAAGGTCGCTCGATTATGGCGGTGGGTGACTTTGTTGCCCCTCTGGTGCCGATTGGTTTAGGTGCAGGGCGGGTAGGCAATTATATTAATGGCGAGCTATGGGGACGTTCCACAGACGTGCCATGGGCAGTGATTTTCCCGGCGGCAGGGCCTGACCCGCGGCACGCATCACAGCTCTATCAGGCGCTGTTTGAAGGCCTGCTGTTGTTTGCTTTATTGTTTTGGTTTAGCCGCCGAGCGCGTCCGACCGGCGCCGTTGCGGGGTTATTTTTGATTGGCTACGGCTGCGCACGTTTGTTCACCGAGTATTTCCGTGAACCCGATGCTCACCTCGGTTTGCTGGCGGCGTCACTGTCGATGGGGCAGTGGTTATCGATCCCCATGGTGCTAGTGGGAATTCTGTTCCTGCTGCTGGCTTATCGCGGCGTGTTTAAGCCACGTTACACCCAGCAAGTGGCAAACAAAGAGAGCAAAACGAAGGGTAAAAAGCGTGGAGGCAAGTCATGAAACAATACCTGCAACTGATGCAGCATGTGCTTGATAATGGGGTCGACAAAAGTGATCGCACAGGTACTGGCACACGCAGTGTGTTTGGCCACCAGATGCGTTTTAATCTGGCTGAGGGCTTCCCGCTGGTAACCACAAAAAAGTGCCATTTACGCTCGATACTTCATGAATTACTCTGGTTTCTCAGTGGTGAGACCAATATCAGCTACCTGCAGCAAAATGGGGTCAGTATCTGGGACGAATGGGCCACCGATGAGGGTGATTTGGGGCCCGTGTATGGGGCGCAATGGCGTAGCTGGCCGACCCCGGACGGCGGTCATATTGACCAGATTCAGGCGCTAGTGGACCAAATAAAGACCAACCCGGACTCGCGTCGGCTGCTGGTCAGTGCATGGAACCCTGCGGTGTTACCGCAAGCAGGGTTAAGCCCCAAGGAAAACGCGGCCAAGGGTCTGCAGGCACTTCCACCGTGCCATACCATGTTTCAATTTTACGTTGCTGATGGCAAGTTGTCCTGTCAGCTCTACCAGCGCAGTGCCGATGTTTTCCTTGGGGTTCCATTTAACATTGCCAGCTATGCGCTGTTGACCATGATGCTGGCGCAGGTCTGTGAGTTAGAGCCCGGCGACTTTGTGCATACCTTTGGTGACGCGCATTTGTATAGTAACCATTTCGACCAGGCGCGCGAGCAGTTGAGCAGAACGCCGTATCAGTTGCCGACCATGCGCATGAACCCAGAGGTGAAAGACCTGTTTGCGTTCACCTTTGATGACTTCGAACTGGTCGACTATAAGGCGCACCCGCACATCAAGGCACCGATCGCTATCTGAGGCCAACCCGGCAACCGACAATCAATCAACGAAGGCAGTATGGATGATTTTGCACGTCGCTTTGGCGGCATTGAGCGCTTATACGGGAGCGCAAATAGCGCAGTGATCCGCAGCTTGCACCTGGCAGTGGTCGGGGTTGGCGGTGTTGGGTCGTGGGCTGCTGAGGCACTAGTCCGCAGTGGCATCGGTGAACTCACTCTGGTCGATATGGACGATGTTTGCTTAAGTAATATGAATCGGCAGTCACATGCGCTAACCGATACCATCGGCCGGCCGAAGATCGAAGTGCTGGGCGAACGGTTGTTGCAGATAAATCCCGATTTAACGCTGCATCTGGTCGACGATTTCGTTACGCCGTCTAACCTGGCTGAGGTCTTTGCTAATCGGCCGCATGGGGTACTCGATGCCATCGACAGCATTGCTGCAAAGACAGCGTTATTGGCCTGGTGCAAGCGGCAGAAAATACCGGTTGTGACCACAGGTGGAGCAGGCGGACAAATTGATCCGAGCCAGATTGCCGTTGCCGATGTGGCGCGGGTCAGTCAGGACCCGTTAATGGCCAAGGTTCGCTCGCAACTGCGTCGGGACTACAACTTTACCACCAACCCCAAACGTAAATTTGGCATCCATTGCGTGTATTCCACTGAGCAATTGCGTTACCCGGCCGGCGATGGCGAGGTTTCCTACGCCAAACCTGGTACGCAAAGTGGTCGTATGGACTGTAGTAGTGGTTTTGGCGCCAGTATGATGGTGACTGCAAGCTTTGGCTTGCAGGCCGCAGCGGTACTGCTGAACCGTCTGTTACCGCAAGCTAAGCCTGGGGCCTAGTGGGTTCAGGTCGGAGGCAAGGTCTGTGCCGCGGCTTTAGCGGCTTTAATAACCTGATACAAGCCGTTGCTGCGCGACGGGCTTAACTGCCTTTCCAAACCACAGGATGTCAGCCAGGCGCTGGCGTCGAATTGCATTGCTGTCTCTGCAGTTTGCCCTTGCAGGGGTAACAGTGAGGCGTAGATCAGTGCCTGCACCATCCGTGCATCGCTGTGAAAGCGGTAATTCACATGCTGCTGAGTCCCTTCTACGCTGAGGTAGACCTGAGCTTCGCAGCCATGCACACGGTTGGCAGGGGTGCGCTGAGCCGGGTCCAATGAGGGTTGGGTTTTGGCGGCCAGTAAGAGAACCCGGTAGGTTTCCTGCCAGTTACCCTGGGCAAGAAGTTGCTGACGCAGGCTGTCAGCTGCTGCAGGCAAAATTGTCATAAGGTGTCGCAAGCCAGTTCGATGTGAACAAATAATGAACGCTGCCAGTATAAGTTGACAGCAAGTTAATGGAAATTCGCCGATATTATACCCATAAGCCTTGTTTGATGCAGGCGGGTTTTACATAATGCCGCACGGATTATCTGAATTTACCTGAATCTTTACGACGTAAAGAAGGATTGAAGTTATGAAAATTTTGGTCGCGGTGAAGCGCGTGATTGACTACAACGTCAAAGTCCGTGTGAAAGCCGATCAGTCAGACGTGGATCTGGCGAACGTTAAAATGGCATTAAACCCTTTCTGTGAAATTGCCATCGAAGAAGCCGTGCGATTGAAAGAAAAGGGCACGGCTGAAGAAGTGGTGGTGGTTTCGATTGGCCCGAAAGCCTGCCAGGAACAAATTCGCACCGCGTTGGCGTTAGGTGCCGACCGAGGCATTCATGTCGAAGCCGATGCGATGCCAGACTCGCTGGCAGTGGCTAAACTGTTAAAAGCAGTCGTTGCCGAAGAAAAGCCAGACATGGTTATTTTAGGTAAGCAGTCTATCGACTCAGATAACAACCAGACTGGCCAGATGCTGGGTGCGCTTACTGGCATGCCGCAAGGTACCTTCGCCTCTGAAGTGAAAGTTGAAGACGGCAAAGTGGATGTCACCCGCGAAGTGGACGGCGGTCTGCAAACCCTGCGTTTGACCTTGCCTGCTATTGTGACCACTGACTTGCGTCTCAATGAGCCGCGTTACGCGTCACTGCCGAATATTATGAAAGCCAAGCGCAAGCCGCTGGAGGTCAAATCGCCAGCTGATTTGGGTGTCGAAGTCAGCAGCAACATCAAGCTTCTCAAAGCGGAGCCACCGGCTGAACGTAGCGCTGGAGTTCGCGTAGCAGATGTCGCAGAACTGGTCGATAAACTGAAGAACGAGGCAAAAGTATTATGAGCATTTTAGTGATTGCCGAACACGATAATCAGAGCCTGAACCAGGCTACTCTGAAAGCAGTTGCAGCCGCGCAGCAGATTGGCGGTGATGTGGATATGCTGGTAGCAGGGCTGAATGCCCAGGGTGTCGCAGATAACGCGGCCCAGGTTGAAGGGATCAAACGCGTCCGGCTTGCGGACAACGCTGCTTATGAGCATCAACTGGCGGAAAATGTCAGTGAGCTGGTGGCGAAAGTCGGTGCTGACTACAGCCATATTCTGGCGCCTGCGACTACCACAGGCAAAAATATGATGCCGCGGGTAGCAGCACTCCTTGATGTCGGTCAGATCTCAGACATCGTTGCGGTGGAAAGCGCAGATACCTTTAAGCGTCCTATCTATGCTGGTAACGCGATTGCCACGGTGCAAAGCAGCGACAGTATTAAGGTAATCACTGTCCGTGGTACTGCATTTGACGCCGCCAATGCATCCGGTGGCAGCGCCTCTGTAGAAGCTATCGCCGATGTATTCAACAGCGATAAAGTTGAGTTTGTTGGTGAACAGCTGGCTGAATCAGAGCGCCCGGATCTTGCCTCAGCACCTGTGGTGATTTCTGGTGGTCGCGGTATGCAAAATGGTGAGAACTTTAAGCTATTGGAAAGTCTGGCAGACAAACTGGGTGCTGCGGTCGGTGCGTCGCGCGCTGCAGTCGATGCTGGCTTTGTGCCAAATGACATGCAAGTCGGCCAGACTGGTAAAATTGTCGCTCCACAGTTATATATCGCGGTGGGTATCAGTGGCGCGATTCAACACCTGGCGGGAATGAAAGACTCAAAGGTGATTGTGGCTATCAACAAAGACGAAGAGGCGCCAATTTTTCAGGTTGCTGATTATGGTCTGGTGGCGGATTTATTTGAGGCTTTGCCAGAGTTAGAAAAGGCGTTATCTTAATCTGATAACAACTAGTGACAAGCAGGTTAGTCCTCTGCTAACCTGCTTGCTATAGTTACAAAAAATAAACGTTTACTGGATCAATGTCTGGTCGACGATAAAGTAATAACGCCAGGGACTCTCACGTTTTGTGGGGTACGCAGGATAGGTGGCAACAACAATGAAAAGAAATCCAACTATGATAAAAAAATTACCTCTCGCCTCTGCGATTGCTATGGCACTCGCATTGCCAGCCCAAGCTGTTGAATTTGATCTCGGCCGTTACAATGTGCGTGTCGATTCAACCTTATCCATTGGTGCCACGATGCGCACTGAAGATCCAGACATGCGGGTTATCCACCCGGGTAACATGGCTGGAGGTGAAGGCCAGTCGGGGGTTGCCGACGACGGTAACCTGAATTTCGAGAAAGGTGACCTGACATCTTTGGTTTTCCGTGGCATCCACGACGTCGCAGTCGACGGTGGTAATCATGGCTTCTTTGTTCGTTTTAACTACTGGTATGACGATATTCTGAAAAACGAAAACGTCTATCATGGTCACGCCGCAACGAATTACTACCCAGATGCACGTCTGAACACCAACGCATTTGATGACTACTCAGCTGGCAGCGGTCTTAATTTGCTGGATGCGTTTTTCTACACTGGTTTTGACCTTGGTCAGATGCCGGTTGATTTACGTATTGGTCGTCAGGTTCTGAGCTGGGGTGAAAGCACCTTTATTCAGAACGGTATTAATTCCATCAACCCTGCCGATGTCAACGCGGTCCGTCGCCCTGGCGCCGAAGTTCGTGAAGCCTTGTTGCCGATTGGTATGGTCTCCGCGTCTATCGGCCTGAATGCCGGATGGAGTCTGGATGCCTTTACTGCCTTTGAGTGGGACAACACCAAGCTGGATGGGTGTGGTAGCTTCTTCTCTACGGTCGACATTATCGGTGGGCCAGGCTGCGATAAAGTAACCCTGAACCCGCAAATTGCACCGGGTCGCTTCCTTAGCGATCAGGAGTCTGTAGAAGCAGGCGCTTACATCACCCGTGCCGCTGATCGTGACGCAAGTGACAGCGGCCAGTATGGTTTAGCGGCGCGTTATTACTCGACCGCGCTTGATACTGAATTCGGTTTCTTCTTTATCAATGTACACAATACACAGCCGATTATTTCAGCTTATGACTGGGATACGCTGGCATGGGACACCGCTACTGAAACCGCGCCTAGCGGTTGGCAGACAGGTGATATCAGCACAGCAAACGTAGCTGCTATTGGTCCTCAATATTTTGTTGAGTGGCCGGAAGATAACCAAATTTTCGGTACCAGTTTCAGTACGACGCTGGGTGCATGGTCATGGTCCGGTGAAGTAAGCTATCGCCCAAATCAGGCGGTGCAAATCAATACTACCGAGATCCTCACAGCAGGTTTACAACCGGCAGCACCAAGTAGTTTCAGAAGCCGTATTACAGAAGCTCGTGGCGGTGATGTTGATGCACCAGTCGGTGCTTATGCACGTGGTTATGAAGAGCTTGAGGTGTATCAGGCACAAATGACCTTTGTGAACTTCTTTGACCGCCTGTGGGGCTCTCAACGGATGACCTTTATTGGCGAAGTTGGTGCCAACTATGTCGCTGATTTACCAGGCCTGGATGAACAGCGTTTCGGTCGCAACCCAGTCTACGGTAAATGCCTGACATCACAGGACCAGGCAACTATTGCACAGTTGCAGGGTAATCCGGGAGCAAGTGCCGGGGACTTCAACGACCAGAACTGTGAAGGTTTTGTCACTGACCTGTCGTTCGGTTATCGTGCACGCTTCGTGTTTGAATACGCCAACGTATACAAGGGCTGGAACCTGAATCCAACACTGGTATTTAACCACGACGTTCATGGCTATTCACCGAACCCTAACTTCATTGAAGGGCGCGTGAATGTAGGTCTGTTGATGGATGCGAGCTACCAGAGCAAATATCGCCTGTCGTTAGCGTACAACCATTACACAGGCGCTGATTACGATCCTGCACAGGACCGTAACCACGTCGGTGTAAACTTCGCGTACTCGTTCTAACTGGAACGGGACACGAAAACGACCAAAGGGTTTAAAGCAGGGGCAGATGCCCGGCTAACACCTTGAATATGTTAAAAAGCCAGCTTATGCTGGCTTTTTTGTTGGATTCAATCTGATCGATTGATAGGGGCATGGTATGAAACCAGGTTTAAATTATTTACTGACGGCGTCGGCAGCTCTGGCAGCGTTCGCATGGCCGGCGTCTGCAGCGGAGAGTGAGGTTAACCCACTGCAGTATGACGATGTCTTCGCGCTGGAGCTGGCAGCCGATCCGCAGGTCCATGCCAATGGCAATCACGTGGTCTTTGTTCGGCGCAGCATGGACCGCCAGACAGACCGCATGGTGGGACGTTTGTGGCAGGTGGCTACTGACGGTTCAAACCTGCGTCCGCTGACCTCAGGAGAGGGCAATGAAAGTAGTCCACGCTGGTCACCAGACTTCGAACGGCTGGCTTATGTGTCTGATCAAAGTGGCAGTCAGCAAATCCATATTCGCTGGCAGGACAGCGGACATACCTCGCTGGTCTCCACGCTTCCGTTTAGCCCGGGTAGCCTGAGCTGGTCCCCGGACGGCGAGTGGTTTGCCTTTACCATGTTTACCCCTGAGTCACGCCAGGCCCCGGTGCAACTTCCGGGCAAGCCAGCAGGCGCAGAATGGGCTGAGGCCCCGACCTATATTGACAGTGTCCAGTACCGCCGCGATGGCGCTGGCTATTCACCGCAGGGGAACTCCCATCTGTACGTGATGCCCGTCGAAGGGGGGACACCTCGGCAGTTGACCGAGGGCGACTATGATGTGCGTGGAACGATAAGCTGGAGCCATGACGGTGAGGCTATTTATTACAGTGCTAATAAAAACGAAAACCCAGTCGCAGAACCAGTTAACTCGGATATTTATCGGGTCGAAGTCGATTCGGCAGAAGTGCAGCGTATAACCAATACCAATGGTCCGGCAAGCGAGCCAAAAGTGTCGCCTGGTGGCCGTCAGATAGCCTTTGTCGGTTATCAAGACCGTCAGTTGGCGCATCAGGCAAACCGCCTGTACGTAATGAATACGGATGGTTCTGAGATCCGTAATCTGACCGAAGATCTCGACCGCAGTGTGAGTAGCTTTGAGTGGGCCCGCGATGGCCGTGGTATTTACTTTAGCTATGATGACGAGGGTGAAGGTCATTTGGCTCTGCATACGTTACGCGGTGTTGCTGAAACCCTGACCGATGGTGTAGGCGGCCTGTCTTATAGTCGCCCGTACACTGGTGGTCAGTTCTCGGTCGCCGACAATGGCAAACTTGTATTTACCCAAATGGCAAGTAACCGTCCTGCCGAACTCGCCTTCCTGGAGGGCAGTCAGACCCGCCCGATTACTCAGCTTAACCGCGATTTCCTTAGTGCATTCAGCGTCGGTGAGGTGGAGGAGTTTTGGCTTGAATCGTCGGTAGACGACACCCGGATTCAGGGCTGGATCATGTATCCGCCAGGTTTTGATGAAAGCAAACAGTACCCAATGATTCTTGAGATCCACGGCGGTCCGCATGCGGCTTATGGCCCTGTGTTCGCGATGGAGCTGCAGCTGATGGCGGCGCAAGGCTATGTGGTGGTGTACACCAATCCACGCGGCAGTACTAGCTACGGCGAAGACTTTGCCAATCTGATCCATCATAACTACCCAAGCAATGACTACGATGATTTGAT
Source organism: Aliidiomarina soli (assembly GCF_003986975.1). Classification (GTDB taxonomy): domain Bacteria; phylum Pseudomonadota; class Gammaproteobacteria; order Enterobacterales; family Alteromonadaceae; genus Aliidiomarina; species Aliidiomarina soli. The sequence continues at coordinate 131,203 of NZ_PIPO01000007.1, forward strand.
GGATGCGGTTGATTTGGTGGTCTCGCGCGGCTTTGTTGATGAAGAGGAACTCTTTATCATGGGTGGCAGTGGTGGGGGCGTACTGACCTCATGGAGTATCGCTCATACTGATCGCTTTGCTGCGGCTATGGTGGTGAACCCGGTTATAAACTGGATTAGCTTTACCTTAACTGCAGATATGTACCCCTACTTTAGCCAGTACTGGTTCCCCGGTTTGCCATGGGACAATGTTGAACACTATATGGAGTATTCACCGATTAGCCATGTCGGCAAGGTCAATACGCCGGTCCTGTTATTCACAGGAGAGTCGGATCACCGCACTCCAATCAGTGAAACGGAGCAATATTATCAGGCTCTCAAACTACGTGGGGTGGAATCGGCGATGGTTCGTGTTCCGGGTGCATCACATGCCTTGCACCTGCGTCCGAGTAACTTGATGGCGAAACCAGCCTATGCGGTGTACTGGTTTGATCGTTTTCGCGCTAATGGTGGTGAAAGCAACTGATGCAAATGGCGGACCTGACCTGCCCGGTTTGGCAGTCACTGCTGGCTGACGAAGCGGAGCAGGCCTACTTCCAGACCCTGAGTGAAAAAGTGGACCAGGCCAGACGTGGTCCACTACCGGTTTATCCACCGTCAGCTGAGGTCTTTCGGGCGTTTCAGTTGACCCCCTATGCCAAGGTCAAGGTGGTCATTCTGGGGCAGGATCCGTATCACCAGCCTGGCCAGGCTCAGGGATTGTCATTTTCGGTGCCAGCAGACGTCAGGCTGCCACCGTCACTGCGCAATATATACAAGGCGCTGGCTTTGGATATTGAAGGCTTCGAAGCGCCATTGCAGGGCGATTTGAGCAGTTGGGCGGAACAGGGTGTGTTACTGCTGAATACGGTACTGACAGTGACTGAAGGCCAGCCTCATGCTCATGCAAAATGGGGGTGGGAGCAATTTACCGGGCAGGTATTGCGCTGCCTCAACGAGCACCCGCAACCTCTGGTGTTTTTATTGTGGGGTAAACACGCGCAGACTGCGGCCGCGGTGATTACTGACTCACGTCATCTAAAATTAAGCAGCGTACACCCGTCACCGTTATCGGCACATCGCGGGTTTTTTCAGTGTGGCCACTTTAGCCAGAGTAACCAATTTCTGCTGCAACAGGGAAGAGACGCTGTGGACTGGTGCAGCGTTATGCGGCCATCACCGGATCAGCAGCCTGCTGACCCAGGGCAAAAACAATCACGCCAGCAAAAGCTGGCGTGGTAAGTTTTAATGTTTGAGTTTTTAACAACTACTAGAGTTCAAGCTCTTCGAGCTCGCAATCGAAGCAGTAGTCGATGTCCATCAACTCTTTGCGTAAGCTATGACGTTCTTTCAACGCTTCGATTTCACGCCATTTGCGCTTGTTCGCACGAGACTTACTGGTTTTTTCAGTGACGTTTTTTAGTTCTTCTGAATGGTCCACTGGGCACCCCCTTTGTCTAACGAATCATTAACAAAATGCTAACGTATTAACCTTTTACCACATCTGAGCCTATTGTAAAACTCTTTTGTTGCAGAATTATTAACATATCTCGTAGTGCAGGTGCGGGAGGGTACAACTGATAGTCGTCTACAGATATGAAAAAGCCCAGCACTGGGCTGGGCTTGCGTGGTTGGCGCGGTATTTTAAACGCAGATTTACTATTTGCGCAGGCTGGCAGGCAGCAGTGTACGCATTTGGGTAACCATCATTTGCAATACTTTTGGGCTAGCCGCAACAATGTTACCGGAGGTTTCGTGATTCATCCCTCCAGCAAAGTCGCTGACCATGCCACCCGCTTCGCGAACTAATAATTGACCAGCCATCAGATCCCAGGGTTTCAGGCCTGCTTCCCAATAGCCGTCGTATCGTCCGGCGGCTACATAGGCTAAATCGAGCGCTGCAGACCCCATGCGACGGACGTCTGCCGCCTGTTCGAAGAATTTAGTGAACACCGCCTGGTACTCCGGCAGAATATGCCTCATGCGGAAGGGGAAGCCTGTGGCGAGAATAGTGCCGTCCAGATCTTTGTTTTTGCCGGTGCGAATGCGGTAGCCATTGAGCTGAGCACCGGCACCACGGCTTGCACTAAAGAGTTCATCACGCACCGGATCGAAAACCACGGCTTGCTGTACCTGACCTTTGACGACCAGCGCTATAGAGATACAAAAATGAGGGATTCCACGCATGAAGTTAGTCGTGCCATCGATGGGATCGATGACCCAAAGGTAATCACTGTCACTACCCTGTTGGTCGCCAGACTCTTCAGCCTGAATACTGTGGTTGGGGTAGGACTTGCGAATGGTATCAATAATGACGCTCTCCGCCGCTTTGTCGATATGAGTGACGAAATCGTGTTGGCCTTTGCCTTCAATGATCAGCTTTTCGCCCTGAGCCACTGATTTCATGACTACTTTTCCGGCCGCGCGCGCAGCGCGCACCGCGATATTAAGCATCGGATGCATGGTGATTACCTTTTGGTTGCTAAAGAACGTGAGCATTTTTTCATCAAAAAACGCCGGCGCATTATACGTGATGCAGCACCCAACGTAAACCGAATATGACCGAAAGGGCGGCCCTGTGTTAGAATCCAGGTCTCTTTTTTGTAGACTCTCATGGACCAATCCCGTGGGAGCGAACCCCAGGTTTGTGAGATCGTCATGTCAGCCGCAATTTTAGACAATTTACGCATTGTGCTTGTTAACACGTCCCATCAGGGCAACATTGGCTCTGCCGCCCGTGCCATGAAGACCATGGGCCTTTCCGAGTTGGTTCTGGTCGACCCGGTGGAAGCGCCACAAAGTCACGCCTCGGCGTTGGCCGCTGGTGCAACCGATATTCTGGCTCAGGCACGTACCGTTCCGACCTTGCAGGAAGCGATTGCGGACTGCCACTTGGTCTTAGCGACCAGTGCCCGCTCACGCACACTCGACTGGCCGATGCTGGACCCACGAGAAGCGGGGAAGCAGGCGGTGCAGGAAGCCGCTCGCGGCAGAGTCGCGCTGGTCTTTGGGCGTGAAAATAGCGGCCTGACCAATGAGGAACTGCAGCTTAGTCAGTACCATGTACATATTCCGGCGAACCCTGATTACAGTTCATTGAATCTGGCGATGGCTGTGCAGACACTCAGCTATGAAGTGCGCATGGCCTGGCTGGCCAGTGAGAACGAGCAGCAGGACGTGCAACAGGAGCCATCTACGTACCCACGGGGCGACGATCTCGAGCGTTTCTACCAGCATTTAGAGCAAAGTCTGACGCAGTCCGGCTTTATTGTCCGCCAGCATCCCGGGCTGGTCATGAATAAGTTACGTCGGTTATTTAACCGGGCACGGCCCGATGAGAACGAACTGAACATCTTACGTGGCATTTTGTCGACCTATGACAAACGTATGCTAAGTGATAAAACCAAAGGTTAGATAATGAAAACGCCCTTATACTTTGACTATGCAGCGACTACACCGATGGACCCTGAAGTGGCCGCAACCCTATGCCGCTATTTGACTGCCGATGGTGTTTTCGGTAACCCGGCCTCGCGCTCGCACCGCTTTGGCTGGCAGGCGGAAGAGGCGGTAGACGCGGCGCGCGAAGATCTTGCCGATTTAATCAATGCGGATCCGCGCGAAATCGTTTTCACCAGCGGCGCAACTGAGTCGAACAACTTGGCTATTAAAGGGGCGGTTGAACATCTGCAGCGACAGGGTGGTCATGATCCTTTGCATGTGGTGACCCTGAAGACCGAACATAAAGCGGTGCTGGATACCTGCAATGATCTGCAGCAGCGAGGGGTTGAAGTAACCTGTCTGGATGTGCAGCACAACGGTCTGCTTGATTTGGCTGCGTTGGAGCAGGCACTGCAACGGCCAACGGCTTTGGTCAGTGTGATGCACGTCAATAATGAAACCGGCGTGGTGCAGGATATTGCAGCCATTGCAGCGCTGTGTCACCGCAGTGGTGCACTGTTGCATGTCGATGCGGCGCAAAGTGTCGCTAAGCTAAAGGTCGACGTGCGCGCGCTAGATGTCGATCTGTTATCTATATCGGGCCATAAAATGTACGGCCCGAAAGGGATAGGTGCACTTTTTGTACGTCGTAGCCCGAGGGTCATGCTGCATGCCCAAATCCACGGCGGTGGGCACGAGCGGGGGATGCGTTCAGGTACCCTGGCGACCCACCAGATTGCGGCATTCGGCAAGGCAGCGGCTATTGCGCAGGCTGGACTTGCAGATGAATCGGCACGCATTGAAAGGCTGCGGGAGCAATTGTACAACGGACTGTGCGCTATTGGTGAGGTCACTTTGAATGGCCACCCGACTCAGCGCGTTGGCGGTATTATGAATCTACAGTTTGCCAAGGTGGATGGCGAAATGTTGCTGATGGCACTGAAAGACCTGGCGGTGTCGACTGGATCGGCCTGTAATTCTGCCAGCGTCGACCCGTCGTTCGTGTTAACCGCAATGGGGCTGGACCGGGATCAGGCTCACCGTTCGATCCGCTTCAGTGTCGGTCGCTTTACGACGGAAGACGAAGTTGCTCAGTGTATTGAGGTGGTCAGTGAGGCAGTGACCCGGCTGCGTAAGCAACCGAGCCCCTGGTAAGCAAGTTGGCGTTAGAGCCAGCGTTGACCTGATTTAGGCAGACGCCGAGTCTGGTTGTTTCAGGCGTTTAGCGAACGTTTGCTTGAATTTCGCCAGTTTCGGACCGACTACCATCGCGCAGTATGGTTGCTGCGGGTTGTTAGCGTAATAATCCTTGTGGTATTGCTCGGCCGGATAGTAAACCGGCAACGGTGCGACCTCAGTAACCACCGGGTCCGGCCAGGTTTGGTCGGCACCCATTTCAGCAATAATCGCTTCTGCTTCGCTACGCTGTTGCTGATCATGAACAAATATCACTGACCGGTACTGAGTACCAATATCGTTACCCTGACGGTTCAGTTGGGTTGGATCATGTAGGGCAAAAAAGATCTCAAGCAATTCCCGATAACTAATTTGATTCGGGTTGTAGCTCAGGCGAACGACTTCTGCATGGCCTGAGTCGCCATTGCAAACCTGCTGGTAGCTTGGGTTTTCAATGTGGCCGCCGGCGTATCCTGATTCCGCATCAATAATGCCCTGAACTTCTTTAAACGCAGATTCAATGCACCAAAAGCAGCCGCCACCAAGCGTGGCATGAGCCAGTTCCGGGGTGTCACTGGAATTACTGGAAACTAGATCGGTCATACGTGGAACTCCTGTTGGTTTTGGCGCGTATGTCGAAGATGTACGTTGTCGCACATTGTCGACTGGCCACCGCTACATCACGGTGGGCGTATAGACGTCTATATTAGATCGGTAACGACAGGATGAAAAGCCTTTTTTAAGAAAGTTTTATTGGGAATTAGCGACCTATTCGCGTATAATTCGCGCGAATTTATGAATCCAGGTGGTGCCGCGTGACGCGGGCCCTCAGCAAATCGAATTGGAGTTACAGCATGGCTTTGGAACGTACCCTGTCAATCATTAAACCTGATGCAGTTGCTAAAAACGTGATCGGCGCAATCGTCAACCGTTTTGAATCTGCGGATCTGCGCATCGTGGGTCAAAAAATGATGCACCTGAGCAAGGAACAGGCTGAAGGTTTTTATGCAGAACACAGCGAACGTCCTTTCTTTGGCGCGCTGGTTGAATTCATGACCTCTGGTCCTATCGTAGTGATGGTACTTGAAGGTGAAGGCGCGGTACGTAAGAACCGTGAAATCATGGGTGCAACGAATCCAGCTGAAGCGGCTGCCGGTACGCTGCGTGCTGACTACGCTGAAACGATCGACGAGAACGCGGTGCATGGTTCAGACGCACCTGAGTCTGCGGCTCGTGAAATCGCTTATTTCTTCTCTGATGAAGAAGTGTGCTCACGCACTCGCTAAGAGTTGCCTGACCAAGCAACGTCCAGCCTGGCAGGGCGTTGCCACTTTGACAGAGAAAGGACTTCCCGTAAGGGAATTAAAAAGGGCGCAGCAGGGGCCCTTTTTTTATAAATTTTTGTTGTAGAGATATAACTGCGACGGCAGTGACGGTTGAAGTCAAACCGCGGAGGTGCACATGGCGACCACAAACGAAAAAGTGAACTTGTTGGATTTAGACCGGCAAGGGATGCACGATTTCTTCTCCGAACTGGGTGAGAAGAAGTTCCGTGCTGAACAGGTAATGAAGTGGTTGCATCACTATTGCATTGACGATTTCGATGAAATGACCAACCTCAACAAGGTCCTGCGGGCTAAGTTGAAAGAGATCGCCGAAATCCGTGCACCTAAGATTAAACGTCAACAGCAGTCATCTGATGGCACCATTAAGTTTGCCATGGAACTGTTCGACGGGCAGGAAGTTGAGACGGTCTGGATCCCGGAAGATGACCGTGCCACATTGTGCGTCTCGTCGCAGGTTGGTTGCGCGCTTGAGTGTACATTCTGCTCGACCGGCTATCAGGGTTTTAACCGTAACCTGCGTGTGGCCGAAATTATTGGTCAGGTATGGCGGGTTAACCAACTGCTGGGGCCGTTTGGCAAAACCAATGTCAAAGCTGTGACCAACGTGGTCATGATGGGAATGGGCGAGCCATTGCTCAACATGAAGAACGTCGTCCCAGCGATGGAGCTTATGCTTGATGACTTAGCGGTCGGTCTGTCTAAACGGCGGGTGACCCTGAGTACTTCAGGGGTAGTGCCGGCGCTGGATATGCTGCGCGAGAAAATTGACGTGGCCCTGGCGATTTCACTGCATGCGCCAGATGACGCATTACGTAACGAAATAGTGCCTATCAATAAAAAATATCCGATTAAAGAATTTCTCGCGTCGGCAAAGGCGTATGTGGATCAGTCTAAAGCGCAGAAACAGGTCACCGTTGAATATGTCATGCTGGATCATATCAATGATTCAACGGATCAGGCGCATGCACTAGCACAAACGTTAAAAGACACCCCGAGCAAAATTAATTTGATTCCGTTCAATCCCTTTCCGCAGTCGCCATACGGGCGCTCGAGCAATTCACGAATTGATCGCTTCGCAAAGGTATTGATGCAACACGGTTATACCGTTATGGTTAGAAAAACCCGGGGCGACGATATTGATGCCGCCTGTGGGCAGTTAGTCGGCGACGTGGTCGACAGAACCAAACGTTTGCTAAAAAAACAACAACAACAGCAATCCATCGCCATCAAGAGCGTGTGATTCACGTGAGGCCAATATACGCATGACGGATCAACAACCGCACCAGGACGTGTCGGAAGATGCGGTGCAGCGACCTGCGCCGGAATCTCCTGGACGTCTGCTCAGAGAAGGGCGCGAGCGCCTTCAGTTAACAACGCAGCAAGTGGCAGAACGTTTGCGACTGCGGCACCAGATTATTCTTGATCTGGAAGGGGACTTATTCAGTAAGTATGTGGCGGGCACCTTTACCCGTGGCTACCTGAGATCCTATGCCCGGTTAGTCGACGTGGATGAAGAAAAGGTTCTCGCGGCCTATGCGTCGCAGGGTATCGAAGAGCCGGTTGATCAGACCATGCAAAGCTTTTCCCAACGTGCCCGTGAACAAAGTAACGATAATCGGCTGATGCTGGTCACTTATATAATCGGCGCCGTTATTATTGGTTCAGCGGTTATATTCTGGCTGCAAAATAAAGACAGTGAGGTAGAACCTGTAGCCCAGGGTATGGCCGAACGCATGGTGTCTGAACAGGATGCCAGCGTCGAGCTTGAACCTGCCTCCAGCGAAGTCGAAACGACCAGTGCTACCCGTGACCCCATTTTTATTGACGCCAGTGTGGTAGCAGACCGCGCGAATCGTGAGACCGATGTGGCGAGTGGTAACACCCCCCGCAGTACTGATGTGGTTGAAAATGATCAAGCCAATCGCGACGTCGCTGAGGGTAGCAGCCAGAATAATGCAGAGTCAGCAACCTCAGAGCCCGCCAATAGCGCGCAAAGCGAAGCTGTCGATGAATCTGCAACGACTGCCGAACCGGTTGAGCCAACGCCTGCCCGACAAGCGACACCGCAACCAACTCAGGCGGAGCCCGAAGAGGCACCACTGCCGTTGCCGGATGCTGAACTGGTGTTACGTTTCTCCGATGACACCTGGATCCGGATCGAGGATAACAACGGCGATGCGGTCGCATTTGGGGTGAAAGGCAGTGGTCATATTACCGAATTGAATGATCAGGGGCCGTACCAGGTTACTCTGGGCGCTCCGGAAAATGTTGAAATGTACTATCAGGGAACTTTGGTTGACTTGTCAGGCTATCGGCCTGGTCGAGTTGTTCGAATGACCCTGCCTGCAGACGAGTAGTAATAGTTATCATGCACCCAGAATCACCGATAAAACGTCGCCCCAGCCGTCGCATCTACGTCGGCAATGTACCAATAGGCGACGGTGCACCTATCGCGGTGCAGTCTATGACCAACACCCTGACCACTGACGTAGCGGCCACCGTTGCGCAGGTTAACCGATTGGCTGATGCCGGTGCTGATATTGTGCGGGTGTCCGTGCCCACTATGGATGCGGCAGAAGCGTTTAAATTAATAAAACAACAGGCGAAAGTACCGCTGGTGGCCGATATTCACTTTGATTATCGGATAGCGTTGAAAGTCGCTGAATATGGTGTCGACTGCCTGCGTATTAACCCTGGCAACATCGGCAATGAAGCGCGGATTCGTTCGGTAATTGACTGCGCTCGTGACCACAATATTCCGATTCGTATCGGCGTCAATGGCGGCTCATTAGAAAAGGATTTGCAGGAAAAATACGGCGAACCTACGGGGCAGGCATTGCTTGAATCAGCCATGCGCCACGTCGATATTCTGCAAAAATATGATTTCCAGGACTTTAAAGTCAGTGTCAAAGCCTCTGACGTTTTTCTGGCCGTGGATGCTTACCGTCTGTTAGCCAAACAAATCGACCAGCCACTGCATTTAGGTATCACCGAAGCCGGTGGCGCTCGCGCTGGTGCGGTGAAGTCGGCGGTCGGGCTTGGAATGTTGCTTGCAGAAGGCATTGGCGACACCCTGCGGGTGTCATTGGCTGCTGACCCGGTCGAAGAAATCAAAGTGGGATTCGACATTCTGAAGTCGCTGCGCATTCGCTCACGGGGCATCAACTTTATTGCCTGCCCGAGCTGCTCACGCCAGGAGTTCGATGTTATCGCCACCGTCAATGCGCTGGAAGAACGTCTGGAAGATATTACCACGCCGATGGATGTCTCAATTATTGGATGCGTGGTGAACGGACCGGGTGAAGCGCTGGTTTCAGATCTCGGCCTGGCCGGGGCAAAGACTAAATCCGGTTTATATGTCGATGGTGTTCGACAGAAAGAACGTTTACGCAATGACGATCTGGTGGATACCCTGGAAGCACGTATCCGGGCCGCCGTGAAGAAGCGCGATGCTGAACAACCTATCGATATCGCCATGGTAGATGGAACGGTAGACGGCGATAGCAAGCAGCCCCTATAATGCCGACATTTTTGACTGCAGGAAAAGACTAACGTGGCCAAACAAATCCAGGCAATTCGTGGCATGAATGACATTCTGCCAGAGCAAAGCCGTCGCTGGCAGTATATAGAGCAGGTAGTGCGCAGTATCGTTGCAAGCTACGGTTATGAAGAAATCCGTATGCCTGTGGTTGAGCAAACCGACTTGTTTAAACGCTCCATTGGCGAAGTCACCGATATCGTTGAAAAAGAAATGTATACCTTTGAGGACCGCAATGGCGACAGCCTGACTTTGCGTCCCGAAGGGACTGCCAGTTGTGTCCGCGCTGGCAATGAACACGGCCTGCTATACAACCAGCAGCAACGATTATGGTATATGGGCCCGATGTTCCGCCATGAACGCCCACAAAAAGGGCGTTACCGCCAATTTCATCAGGTTGGTGTTGAGGTGTTTGGCCTTAACGGACCGGACATTGACGCCGAACTGATTATCATGACCGCGCGATTGTGGAAGCAATTAGGGCTCAGCGAGTACCTTACGCTGGAACTTAATTCACTGGCCTCGAACGAGGCGCGGGCAGACTACCGCGACGCCTTAACCGCGTATCTGACCGAGCACGAGGCGGTACTGGACGAAGACAGTAAACGTCGTCTGCAGAGTAACCCACTGCGTGTGCTTGACTCCAAGAACCCGGCGATGAGCGACATGCTCAGTCAGGCACCAAAGCTTTCAGAGTACTGGGATGACGAATCACGCAGCCACTTTGCTGCGTTATGCCAGCGCCTCGATGCCCTGGGCATTCGCTATGTTCATAACGAGCGACTGGTGCGTGGTCTGGATTATTACAACCGTACGGTATTCGAATGGGTGACCGATAGCCTCGGCGCTCAGGGTACTGTCTGTGCGGGCGGCCGTTACGATGGTCTGGTTGAACAACTGGGTGGTAAAGCGACCCCGGCGGTGGGTTTTGCGATGGGGCTGGAACGGCTGGTGCTGATGCTTGAGCAGCTCGATGCTGTGACCTTACCGCAAGCAGTCGACCTCTATGTCTCGGCAATGGGTGAGGCGGCGGAACTTCCGGCGGTGAACGTTGCCGAACGCCTTCGAGACCAGTTTCCGACGCTACGTGTGATGCAGCACTGTGGTGGTGGCAATTTTAAGAAGCAATTAAAAAGAGCGGATAAGTCTGGTGCCCGCCTGGCCCTGATTATGGGTGAGGACGAAGTGGCACGTGACGTTGTCAGTGTTAAGTTTTTACGCGAAGACAAGCCTCAGCAAGAAATGAGCTGGGAGCAGATAGTCGCGACCGTGAACGAATTAGTTTAAGAACTGAAGAGGATTTGCAGGTGGAACACGAAGATCAACAGGTCGAACAGATAAAGCAATTTATGCGCGAATACGGCATCTGGATTGGTGCCGGCGTCGTTATTGGACTGGGCTCGTTATTTGCCTGGCGTGCTTATGATGCCTCTCAGATTGAAGCCCAGCAGCAGCGCACCGCAGCCTATGAGCAAATCTCACAACAGGTTCAACAAGGTGACGAGGAAGCGCTGGCGCAAGCCGAAGACGTGCTGAGTCAACTGGACGAATCCAGTCAGGCCGCCTTAGCTCACCTCCAGCTGGCGCGTCAGGCAGTGGATGCAGATGATTTGAGTAGTGCAGCAGATCATCTCTACAGTGCCCAGCAAAAAGCCGGTTCCAGTGTGGTGAGTGGTTTAGCTACCACCCGCTTAGCTCGCGTGCAATTGGCATTGGGCGAGTACGATGCAGCACTGCAGAGCTTGCAACAGTCTTTACCGCAAAGCTTTACTGCTCAGGTAGAAGAGATCCGCGGTGACGTGTATCTGGCTCAGGGTAACCCTGAGCAGGCCCGCGCAGCCTATCAAGCCGCCGTCGATCTAGGTGGCGCACAGTCGTCTCCTGGTCTGCAATTTAAATTTGAAAACCTGGCAGGTGAACTATAGTGCGATTGTTGAATTGGCGAGTCGCGATAAGTGGCGTTCTGTTAAGTGTTGGCCTGGCAGCCTGTTCCAGCACCGAAGAGCCTGATTATGCCGAGCTGCAAACATTCGAAGAGCAAGTAAGTGTAAACGTTGCCTGGAAGGCCAATGTAGGGCCAGGGTCTGACGAACACTATTCCCGCTTAACGCCAGTCTATGACGATGGTGTGGTTTTCGCTGCTGAGCGGCATGGCAACGTCGTCGCCTTGAACGCAGATAACGGTCGGCGCTTGTGGCGCCAGAACCTGACTCCAGCAACGGGATTCTCGTTATGGCGTCTATTCCGTAAAGGGCCGCCGGCAAAACTGGCTGGTGGGTTGACGTTGGATGGCGATACCCTTTATGTGGGTAACGAGAGCGGCATGCTCTATGCTATCAATAAAGACAACGGCGAGATCCAATGGCAGAGCCAGCTCGAGGGTGAAGTAATTTCAGCCCCGGCGGTCGGTGAAGGCTATGTCGTACTGCATCTTGGCAACGGCATGGTGGTGGGGCTGAACGCAGCTGATGGCGAAGAGCAATGGCGCCACGAAGAGGAAGTGCCTGCGTTGACTCTGCGCGGCAGTTCATCTCCGGTGATATCAGCCGGTGGCGTGATTTTGGGTACCAATAATGGACGCGCGGCGGTATTAGTGCTGGAAAGCGGCCAAATGGCCTGGGACGAACGCGTGGCGACTCCGTCCGGTGGCAGTGACCTGGAACGTATCGTCGATATTGACGCAACACCTGTGGTACGTGGCGACCAGGTCTATATGCTGGCGTTTAATGGCGAGCTGGTCGCATTGCAACTACGCACCGGTGAAGTGGTTTGGCGGCGTGATTACCAGGGGCATCGTACCCCACAGGTGGCAGGCAGTCGTATTTTCCTGACCACCAGTGAGAGCCACGTGGTGGCTGTTGATCGCCTCAGCGGCAACGAACGCTGGCGTTTGGCTGACCTTTACGGACGTAGTCTGACAGAGCCAGCTGTGCTTTCGGGTCAACTGGTGGTAGCCGATCGGTTTGGTTTCGTCCATTGGCTGGACCGCGATAGTGGCCAGATTATTGGGCGCTACGAAGCAAATGACCCTATCCAGGTAGCTCCCATACGGGCGGGCGATAAGGTTATTGTAATGACCATCGACGGCCGTCTAGTTGCGCTGACTGACTAGTCAGCGCTTTCAGTTTTAGAAAGGAAATAGAATGCTTCCGGTGGTTGCACTGGTGGGACGCCCGAATGTCGGCAAATCCACACTCTTTAATCGTTTAACACGTACCCGGGATGCCTTAGTTGCTGATTTCCCGGGCCTTACCCGTGACCGCAAGTATGGCCAGGCGAACTATGACGGCTATCAGTTTATTGTCATTGACACCGGTGGTATCGAAGGCAATGAGGAAGGCATTGACCTGCACATGGCGAAGCAGTCACTGCAGGCGATTGACGAAGCCGATATTGTTCTGTTCATGGTCGATGCGCGCGAAGGGGTAACTGCAGCCGATATCGCACTTGCTGACCATTTACGCCGCCAGGACAAATCTGTCTGGGTAGTTGCCAACAAGATTGACGGTCTCGATGCGGACTCTGCCGTTGCCGACTTCTATCAGCTTGGTCTGGGTGAGGTCTATCATATCGCCGCCGCTCATGGTCGTGGTGTGCAACAACTCCTTCAACGGACGCTGGAACCACTTCGGGATACCTACCCGGATGTGATCACGCCGCCGAAAGAAGAGCGCGACGAAGACGAAGACACCCTGGTTCGGCAGGCTGAATACTATGCGGATCAGCCGATTAAAATAGCCATCGTCGGCCGCCCGAACGTAGGTAAGTCAACACTGACTAATCGTTTGCTCGGTGAAGAGCGGGTGGTCGTGTTTGATATGCCCGGAACCACGCGGGATAGTATTTATATTGATATGGAACGCGATGATCAGAAGTATGTGATTATCGACACCGCCGGGGTGCGTAAGCGTGGCCGGATTGATCTTGCGGTGGAGAAGTTCTCCGTTATTAAGACTCTGCAGGCCATTGAAGACGCCAACGTGGTGATGCTGGTGATCGATGCCAGAGACCAGATTAGTGATCAGGACCTGAGTTTACTCGGCTTCGCCCTGAACGCCGGACGCTCAATTGTCATCACGGTGAATAAATGGGACGGACTGGAGCAGGACGCGAAGGACTGGTTAAAGCAGGAACTGGACCGCCGCCTTGGGTTCGTTGATTTTGCCCGAATTCATTTTATTTCAGCGTTGCACGGCACTAACGTGGGCCATCTGTTTGGCTCCGTTCAGGAAGCCTATAAGTCAGCGACCCAACGGGTTGGTACCGCGCAATTAACGCAAATCATGGACATGGCTCAGGATGAACATCAGCCGCCGCTGGTTCGTGGCAGACGGGTTAAACTTAAATACGCCCACGCTGGTGGCTATAACCCTCCGCTGGTGGTTATTCACGGCAATCAGGTGAAGTCATTGCCGAATACCTACAAACGCTATCTGATGAACTACTTCCGTAAGGCTCTGAAAGTCATGGGGACGCCGATAAAAGTTGAGTTCCGTGAAGGCGCGAATCCGTATGAAGGGAAGAAAAATAAGCTGACGTTGTCGCAACAACGCAAGCGCAAACGGATGTTACGTCACGTAAAAAAATAGGCAGCCTGAGCTGCCTTTTTTTATTGCACGCCGCTTTGCTGGTATCCCTGCACGGCGGCCACGTCCTCTTCGTCATAGACATACTCAGTCAGACAATAGTCACACGTCAGACGGATGTCGCCGTCCTGCTGTAATATATCTTTAAGCTCTGCAATCGGCACGCTGTACAATGCGTGCATGCTTTTTTCTTTCGAACAGCCACAAAAGAAGCGCACCGGCACCGGTTCGAATACGCGAAGGTCTTCTTCATGGTACAAACGGTGTAGGACAACGTTCGCTTCCAGCGTATGCAGTTCGTCGGCGGTCATGGTGGTGGTCAGCGTGGCGAGATGCTCGAAACCACGCTCCGGATCGTCTTCACCTGGTAACGCCTGGAGCAGTAAACCCGCAACCTGGGTAGCCGAGGTGTGCAGCCAGACTCGGGTGTTGAGCTGCTCAGACTGGGTGAAATAGCGTTCAATAACCTGACTCAGGCTGTGGTCATCGCGGCGCACTTCAACCAGCCCCTGATACCGCTCACCGTCTTTCGGCGTGAGGGTAATAATCAGGTACGATTTCGCGCCCATCAGAGCGGCAAAGCTATCATCAGCCGGAGTGGCGGTGAGTCGAGCAACGCCACGCAATAACTGGTCATGGCTACCATTAACGGTCGCAAAATTGAGCGCGCCATCGCCTTGTATTTGCAAATTAATATGGCCGTCAAACTTCAGTGTCGCGGTCAGTAAACTGGTCACCGCCATTAACTCACCGAGTAACTGCTGCACGCCAGCGGGATAGGCATGGCCTTCTACCAGACGCTGGTAGCTTTGCTGTAACTGCACGAGTTCACCACGCACCGGCGCATTGGCAAAGGTATAACGAATTAGACTATCGGCTGACTGCACTGCGACCACCTCTATTGATTCTTGAATTTGATAATATCACGCCGCTGCTTTTTATCCGGGCGGCCATGCGGGTGGGGATTATACAATGCATTGGCTTTGCGTGCAGACGCATTTTCTTCACGTTTTGCAATGCTGGCTTCGCTTTCCTGATACATTTGCTGGGCCTCGGGCGCGCCGCGGCGTCGTTCGGACAACTCAAGCACATGGACCTCCATTCGATCGTACCCGCGGGGGATAACGATTGTGGCACCGACTTCGACTGCTTTGGATGGCTTGCTACGTTGACCATTGTAACTTACTTTACCGGATTGAACGGCTTCGCGGGCCAGCGCGCGGGTTTTAAAAAAGCGCGCCGCCCAAAGCCATTTATCGAGCCGCACGCTGGCGGTGCTTTGTTTAGACTGAGCAGCTTTTAAGGAACTCATAACGGGACTCCGAGTCTGAAACGGGCGACTGTAGGACGATTGTCTTAGTTAAAGTGTAACATAGAGTCTTTGTTAAACCCGCTGTTGACAATTTGTTGCTATGCTTTTGCCTGGCAGGCTAGAATGTCACGCTAAACGATATATAAAAACGATAACAGATGTGCAGCTAATAGAATCCCGAATCCAGCAACATTTTACTCCATCCAGACAGCGTTTATTAGCGCTGAGTCTGGCGTGGCTGTTTAGCTTGATTGCCATATGGTGGTTGGCGCAGTTAACCTGGCGCGTGCTGACTCCTGCCGAACAGGTGGTGGTGGCCCCAATTTCGCTTGAACAGCGCGTTGGGAACGTCGAAGGTGACGCCCTGGTCGCTGTTCAGCAGCTTTATCTTTTTGGTGACCGGGTGGCCGCAGCGGAGGCAGAAGCTGAGGTGTTAGATGCCCCGGAAACAACGCTTAACGTACGCCTGGTCGGCCTGGTTGCAAGTGTGGATCCGGAACGCTCAGCGGCTATTATTGAACAGTCCGGTACTCAGCGTACCTATATTATCGGCGAACGCATTGGCAATAGCCGAGCGACGCTGGATGCGGTATTTCCGGACCGGGTTATACTCGACAACGGCGGGCGCCGAGAGGCCCTCTATATCGAGGGGCGGGACGGTTCCGAAGCGCAGCTTAGAATGCCAGCGTCTCCGGCGGCGCAGGCAAACCAGTCTGAAAGCGAGTCGACACGCTCGGAGCAAGTGGATCTTAGTGCCAACCAGGAGCTGCTTGAGGCAGTCAGTAACGTCCGTGAGAACCCGTCAGAATTACTCGAAATTATTAATGTGTCGCCGGTTCGCAATGGCCAGCAATTGACTGGTTACCGGCTGTCGCCGCGCCAAAACCGGGCGTTATTTGATGCCCTCGGGCTGCAACCCGGTGACATCGCGCTGGCTATTAATGGGTTTGATTTGACGGAGCCTTCCGAAGCTCTGGCTGCTATGAATGAATTACAAGATGCTACGCGCGCCATTGTGCAGGTGCAGCGAGGCAATAATATCATCGACCTGGAACTGCAGGTTCCTTAGGGTAACAGGTACAGGAATGCGTATTCTAACAACAACCATCGCCGTGGGCCTGAGTTCAGCCTTATTGGTTGCCGGGCTCTCACTTTCTCCGGTTGCCCAGGCGTTGCAGGCATCGCCGCAACAGGCAGAGCAAGGTGAGTTTTCGGCCTCGTTTAACAATACTGATATCAATGAGTTCATCCAGACCGTCAGTCGTAACCTGGAGAAGACCATTGTGGTTCATCCAGAGGTACGTGGGCGGATTAATGTTCGCAGCTACGATGTGCTGAACCGAACTCAGTACTATCAGTTCTTCCTCGATGTACTTGAAGTCTACGGCTATGCCGTGGTTGAGTCTGACAATGGCACCTTGCGCGTGATCCGTGACCGTGATGCACGTAACACAGCACTGCCGGTGGTGGATGACGATAGCCAGACCGGCGCAGCGATGATTACCCGGGTGGTCGCAGTAGAAAATGTGTCGGTACGTGAACTGGCGCCATTGCTACGCGGCCTCAACGACCAGTCAGGCGGCGGTAACGTGGTCAGCTATGACCCTTCGAATGTGATTATGATTACCGGCCGTGCGTCGGTGGTGAATCAGCTGGTTGAAATTATCCGCCGGGTAGACCGCGCTGGTGACCAGGACGTTGAACAAATTGAACTTGAACATGCATCGGCTGCGGAAATGGTGCGCATCGCCAGTGCCATATTTATTCCACAGAGTTCGGGCAATACACCTGAATTACTGGTCCCGCGGATTGTTGCCGATGAACGGACCAACAGCGTTCTGGTCAGTGGGGAACCCCGGGTACGAGCGCGGGTGGCACGGCTGATCCGCGAACTGGATTCTGAACTCGAGACAAGCGGTAATACGCGGGTATTCTATCTTCGCTATGCCAAAGCCGAAGACATGGTCGAGGTGCTGCGAGGCATGACCGATACCATGCTGGCCGAAGAAGAGCGGCAAAGCCAGGGGCAGGGTAACGGGGGCCAGCAACGCAGCGCCAACGCGGCACGCCGACAGACCGGCAATGAAGTCAGTATCCAGGCGCATGAAAGTACCAACTCGCTGGTGGTAACCGCGCAACCGTCGATGATACGGGCGATTGAAGGGGTCGTGCGTCAGCTCGATATCCGCCGCGCTCAGGTCCTGGTTGAAGCGATTATTGTCGAAGTGTATGAAGGCGATGGGATTGATTTCGGTGTGCAGTGGGCCAGCGACGAATTTGGCTTGATGCAGCATAATAACGGCAATCTGGTCCCTCTGGGACAGATAGGAGTCGCGGCAGAAGCGGCCCGAGACCAGCCAGGGACAGAGTTTGAACGGGTTGACCCGAATACCGGACAGGTCGTGACCACCCGTGAACCGGACCAACGTGGCGACTACTCACTGCTGGCGAACTTGTTAGGCCAGGCCAACGGGCTGATGTTCGGCACCGTGCAGGATGGCTGGGGGGCTGTGGTGCAGGCAGTGTCGACGAATACCAATTCAAATATTCTGTCGGCCCCCAGTATCACCACGCTGGATAATCAGGAAGCAAATTTCCTTGTCGGTCAGGATGTCCCAACGCTGACCGGATCAACGGCGGGGTCCAACAACGACAATCCGTTCCAAACCGTTGAACGGCAGGAAATCGGTATTCGGCTTCGGGTCACACCGCAGATCAATGAAGGCGATTCGGTGCAAATGGTTATCGAGCAAGAGGTCTCAAGTTTGGCCGGTGCCACCAGTGTGGATATCACTATCAACAAACGCGAGCTGTCGACCACAGTGCTGGCGCGTGATGGCGAAACCATTGTGCTGGGCGGACTGATCGATGAAGATGTCCAGGAAAGCTTATCCAAGGTGCCAATTTTAGGTGACATCCCGATCATCGGTCATTTGTTTAAATCGACCAGTGTCACCACCCGCAAGCGTAACCTGATGGTCTTTATTCGACCGACCATTATTCGCGATGACGCACGGATGGACCAGTTAAGCAGCCGTAAGTACAGCTATATTCGTGCGCAGCAACTTGAACAACGCGAGCGCGGCCTGTCATTGCGCCAGAACAGTCGCATTCCGGTGTTACCGGAGTGGGCAGACCATAAACTGCTGCCGCCGGGCTTCGAACCATACGTTGAACCTGAAGCGAGTGAGGATGAATTGCCGCCACAGGATGACGGGGAGTAGCGCATGAGTGACACGGCAACCCCTGTCTTTACCCGCTTGCCGTTTGCTTTTGCCAAGCGTAATGGGGTGGTACTGATGCAAGTGGATGATCAGTTGGTGGTGCATTGCCGACCAACGGTCACCCCGCATGCGCTGCATGAGGTGCGCCGTCTGCTGGGCCGGGCCTACCGCGTTGAACGCCATAACGAAGCCGAGTTTGAAGCCTTGCTGACGCGTGCTTACCAGCGCGATTCGTCAG
Organism: Aliidiomarina soli; assembly: GCF_003986975.1. Lineage (GTDB taxonomy): Bacteria > Pseudomonadota > Gammaproteobacteria > Enterobacterales > Alteromonadaceae > Aliidiomarina > Aliidiomarina soli. The sequence continues at coordinate 150,079 of NZ_PIPO01000007.1, forward strand.
AAGCAAAGCAGTTGATGGAAGACATAGGCAATGAAGTAAACCTGTTTTCGCTGGCCGATGAATTACCGCAAACAGAGGATCTGCTGGAAAGCGAAGACGATGCGCCGATTATCAAGCTGATCAACGCCATGTTAAGTGAGGCGATCAAAGAAGGTGCGTCGGATATTCATATCGAAACCTTTGAAAAGGATTTGCTGATCCGTTTTCGGATTGACGGCGTGTTGCGGGAGATCCTGCGGCCGAATCGTAAACTGGCATCGCTGCTGGTGTCGCGGATAAAAGTCATGGCGCAACTCGATATTGCCGAGAAGCGGCTACCGCAGGATGGTCGTATTTCGTTGTTAATTGCCGGACGAGCAGTGGATGTGCGGGTGTCGACCATGCCATCGAACCACGGCGAACGGGTGGTACTGCGTTTGCTGGATAAGAACAACGCCCGTTTGCAACTGATTCAGCTGGGCATGACGGAAGCCAACCGCAGCATCTTTGCCGAACTGATTCACAAACCGCATGGCATTATACTGGTCACCGGACCGACGGGCTCCGGGAAAAGTACCACCCTGTATGCCGGACTGAGTGAAATTAACTCGAAAGACCGCAATATACTGACGGTGGAAGATCCGATTGAGTATGCCATCGACGGGATTGGCCAGACGCAGGTGAACCCCCGCGTTGATATGACCTTTGCACGAGGGTTGCGGGCGATATTGCGGCAGGATCCGGATGTGGTCATGGTGGGTGAAATCCGCGATGCGGAAACCGCAAAAATTGGCGTCCAGGCGAGTTTGACCGGCCACCTGGTATTGTCCACTCTGCATACCAATACCGCCTCCGGCGCGATTACCCGTCTTGAAGACATGGGCATCGAGCCGTTTCTGTTGTCATCCAGTCTGCTGGCTGTGTTGTCACAACGTTTAGTGCGAACCCTTTGTAGTGAATGCCGTGAAGCCTACCAGCCTAATGCTGATGAGCGCGCACTGCTTGGCATCACAGAGCAGGACCCAACAAAGATTTACCGCGCCGTAGGGTGCCCAGAGTGTAATCAGACCGGGTACCGCGGGCGTACCGGCATTCATGAAATGCTGGTGGTCGACGAAGTGATCCGTAGTCATATTCACAATGGTCATGGTGAACAGGCGATAGAAAAGTATGCGCGAGCTAAATTCCCGGGCATCCGTCAGGATGGCTGCGATAAAGTGCTCGCTGGGATTACAACACTGGAAGAAGTGTTGCGCGTAACCCGCGAGGAGTAAGCCATGGCAGCATATGAATATCAGGCCATGGATGCCAGGGGGCGACGTAAAAAAGGGGTGCTTGAAGGGGACAACGAGCGCCAGATACGCCAGCAGCTGCGTGAAAAAGGGCTGATCCCGCTATCCGTTGAGGAAGCAGCCGGTAAGGACAAGGGACCCTCCTCTGGTAGCCGCTTATTTCAGGGCCGGGTCAGTGTCTCGGATCTGGCGTTAATCTCACGCCAGCTTTCTACCCTGGTAGCGTCGGGTTTACCGTTGGAACAATGCCTTTTAGCAGTTGCAGAACAGACCGATAAACCACGTTTGCAGAAAATGCTGATGTCGGTGCGCAGCAAAGTGGTTGAAGGCTACACCCTGGCTGAAGGTATGCGCGATTTTCCGCAAATTTTCGATGACCTGTATTGCGCGATGGTCGCGGCGGGTGAAAAGTCCGGTCATCTTGACGAAGTCCTCGACCGACTGGCCGATTATACGGAACAACGTCAACAAACCCGCAGTCAAATTCAGCAGGCTTCGGTTTATCCAGCGGTGCTGACACTGGTGGCGGTGGCAGTGATTATCTTCCTGCTCGCATCGGTGGTGCCGGAAATCGTCAGTCAGTTTGCTGATCAAGGTCAACAATTGCCGGGCGTTACCTTATTTTTGATTGCACTGAGTGACTTTGTGCGTGATTACGGGCTCTTCCTTGGCCTCTTTATTGTAGTGCTGCTAGTCGCCTTTAAGCGGATGATGAACAAAGCCTCATTTCGCTACAAAGTGCATCGTAAATTGCTTTATATGCCCTTTGTCGGGCGTATTATCGGGGGTGTTAATACCGCGCGTTTCGCGCGAACTCTGAGTATTCTGACCGCCTCTGCAGTTCCCTTACTGGAGAGTCTGAAAATTACCGCCTCGGTAATGAGCAATATGCGGATGCGCGAAGTGGTCGACGAGGCCTGTGACCGGGTCCGTGAAGGCAGTAGTTTAAGGGCGGCGCTGGCGGACAGTAAGCTATTTCCACCGATGATGCTGCATATGATAGCGTCGGGTGAAAAAAGTGGTGAACTGGAGCAGATGCTGAGACGTTGTGCAGACAATCAGGACAATGAGTTTTCCAATATGGTTAACGTCAGCCTGAAAATTTTCGAACCGGCGCTTATCATTACCATGGCGGGCATCGTGTTATTTATTGTACTGGCCATTATCCAACCGATTATGGCGCTTAACCAACAGGTAGGACTTTAAAAAATGAAAACTGTGAAGCAAGGTGGTTTTTCACTACTTGAATTGATGGTGGTACTGGTAATTCTGGGTATTCTTGCCAGTCTGGTGGTACCAAACGTAATGGGTAGCCGCGACGATGGGGAACGGCAAAAAGTGATTTCTGACATTGTTGCACTGGAAAATGCGATCGACATGTACCGGCTCGACAATGGCGTTTACCCCTCGACCGAGCAAGGGCTGGAGGCGCTGGTATATGAACCACGCATTGAGCCACAGCCGCGTCGTTATCGCGAAGGCGGTTATATTCGGCGTTTGCCGGCAGATCCCTGGGGCAATGAATACCAGTTGTTAAACCCGGGTGAACATGGGCGGTACGATATCTTCTCGTATGGTCCGGACGGACAGCCCGGTACCGACGACGATATGGGTAACTGGAACCTGCAGGATTATCAGTAAGCACTATGCGTACTTGTCCGTTGTCCGCGTTGGAGTCCGGAGGTCAGAATTGCAACAGAGGATCAGCGCAGCGGGGTTTTACCCTGCTCGAAATTCTTATCGTTGCTTTCATCCTGGCCCTGATTGCGGGGACGGCTGTAGTTAATATCACGCCGCGGGGGGACCGCGACGATGCGCAGACGGCGGCAGTGGTATTTAAAGAAAAGCTTGGCCATGCGCGGCAAATGGCGCTCATTCGTAACTGGGTGATCGGGGTCGACATTGAGGAGCATAGCTATGCTTTTTATTACTGGCAGCAGGGACGTTGGCAGGCGCTGCCCGACCCGGCTTTACGACGCGTCGAACTGACCGATTTACAACTTGACTTAAACCTCGGTGATTTCGCGCTGCTCGATAATATTATTGATGGTGACCGCTCAGCAGTATTTCGTAGCGAAGCGACGGAACGGGACGACGATGAAGCACCAGTGCAGCCGCGACTGCTGATTTTTGAAAGTACCGACTTTGTTCCTTTCGTGGTGGAATTTCGCCATCTTCTGAATGGAGCAGCCTATTTTGTCAATGGCAACGATGGCCTGCACTTACGGGTGGAGGAGATGGAGCCATGAGAGGCAAAACCAGCGCTGGGTTTACTCTGATTGAAGTGATGCTGGCATTGAGCATTTTTACCCTGGCGGCTCTCGCTGCATTGCAGGTTGCCAGTGGACATATCCGTAATATATCCCTCATCGAGGAACACACGCTGGCGACCATGGTCGCCTCGAACCGTCTTGCTGAACTGCACAGCCTGCAGCAGTGGCCACCGCAGAATGGCGCCAGTGGACAGGTGGAGATGGCTGGGCGTAACTGGTTTTGGGAGCAACAGGTGGTGGAAACCGTCACTGACGGACTGCGTGAAGTCACCATTATTGTGCGCACCGAGGAAGACGGTGATGAGTCAGCGAGCCTGAGCGGCTATCTGGGGCGTCGCTGATGAGCAAAAAATTAAATGGATTCACCCTGGTTGAGCTGATGCTGGCAATGTTTATATTTGCCTTGATCGGTCTCGCCAGCAGTGTCGTTCTGAATCAGATGCTAAGCAGTGATGCACGCGCCACAGAGCGGCGGGAAGAGCTGGAGCAACTGCAATTCAGCCTGCTATTGCTGGAGCGTGATGTGCGTCAGATGGTGATGCGGCCGGTGCGTCAGGTGCCAGCCGAGCAGCGTAACATTTATTTGTTTAGTGATGGTCGCTACACCGATTCAGATGCTGATGGCCTGGCCTTTGTCCGTGCGGGTTGGAGTAACCCGGATGCGATGCTGCCGCGGTCGATGTTGCAACCTGTGGTTTACCGCCTGTGGGACGGCGTTTTACAGCGACTCAGCCACAGTTATGTCGATGATGTCAGTGCTGAACCGGCGATTCAGAATCTGCTCCATAATGTGACTGATTTTCGTGTTGAATTTATTGCCAACGGCGAACGGCGGGAAGAATGGAATGTCGCAAGCCGGTTGCCGGACGTGGTGATTATTAGCTTGCAAACCGATAGCTATGGCCGCATCGAGCGCTGGTTACTGACCAGCGGTGAGGGGCCGCTGGGTGCAGCAGATGAGCAGGGCAATCCTCAGGGCGGGGGCCTACAGTGAACCATTCAGGGAAACAGCAGGGCGTCGCTTTGATTACCGTGCTATTGGTGGTTGCTTTGGTCACGGTCATAGCGGTCGGCATGAGCGGGCGCCTGCAAAGCCAGGTGACCAGGGCCCATTCAATGGAACAGGCGGAGCAGGGATACTGGCACTGGCTGAGCGCTGAAGAGCTGGTGCGGCAGCTCCTGCATGTTGAATTGGAAAATGACGGTTACGCCCATGGCGGACAGAGTTGGGCCGAAGAGCAGGGGCCGTATCCGGTCGCCGGCGGGCTAATTGGCGGGACAATACGTGATTTACACAGCTGCTTTAATTTGAATGCACTGTACCCGGGCGCTGAGGGCGATGGCAATGACACTGCCAGCCTCGCGCTAGAGCAGTATCAGGCGTTATTGAGGGCGCTGGAGTTTGATGATTTTACCGTCGAGCAGCTGAGTGCGACCCTGCTTGACTGGCTAGACGACGACACCGTACTGATTAATCAGTATGGTGCTGAAGATGCTGATTATGAGTCGATGCCGCAGCCGTACCAGGCGGCGAATGGGTTGATGAGCCATGTTTCGGAAACGCGGCAGATTATTGGTTACACGCAGGAAGTTTACCAGCGCATCCGTCCCTATGTCTGCGTGATTCCGCAAAGCTCGACATTGGCATTTAATATCAACACTATGGATGAAACCAAGGCAGAACTACTCAGCGCTATCTTTTTCGGTGAACTGAGCGTTGATGAGGCCAGTCGCCTGCTCGCGAGCTGGCCCGAAACTGGGTATGAAGACGTCGCTGAGATCATGGAGCTGGCAGAGCTGCAAGGTATTATTCCGGAGGGCGAAGAGGACCTGCCAGCCGGTGATTCATTGACCGTTGCCAGTGAGTATTTTGAATTGAGAGCGGCAATCAGGTTCGGCGAGACAGAATTTTTTGCGACCTCCATTGTGCAGGCGCGCGGAGGCGAGGTTCGGATCTTGCACCGTTCAAGAAGAGGATATGACTGGGATGACTAAGCAGCTGATTATACGCCTGCCCGGACAAGCTGACGGCAGTATTCCCTGGCTTTGGTGGCAGGATGCAGCGGATGGAAAAACGGCGCAGACCCTGGAGCAGGGCGTTCTGGATCACTCTGGGCAATTGCATGAACTGGCAGGCCAGGCGGCTGATGCGCAGTTAACTGTGCTGGTGAGCAGTACCGAAGTTGGCTTTCATCAACTCGAGTTGCCGCCGGGCTCCCGTCGCCATTTAGCGCAGGTAGTACCTTACGCGCTGGAAGAGGAACTGGCACAGGATATCAGCGAACTGCATTTCGCCTGGCAATTGCCGACTGATAAGCAGGAGCATTTGCCGGTGGTGGTGGTCGCCAAGGCACAGGTCGCGACCTGGCGTGACTGGCTGGATAACGCCGGCCTGACTTATAAGGCTTTGATCCCGGATTTATTTATCCTGCCTGTGGTAGCTGACGAATGGTCAGCAATGGAGCTGGATCATGATATTGTAGTGCGCCACCAGACCTGGCGCGGATTTGCCATTGAGCAAACCTTATTTGCCGAACTCTCAGGTTTGTTTAGCGACGCCTTACCTCCGCCGCAGCGCATTCGTTGCTGGGGTCAGGTTGAGTGGCCGCAGGCACCGGCGCAGTTGGTACAGGCCGAGACGGCAGACGAGTCCGCGCAGGAGCCAGCTCTGGCCCTGGCTCGTCACCTTGATCAGCGTAACAGCAAAGCAATTAACCTGCTGCAAGGGGAGTTCGCGCTCAAACGCAAGCGTAGAACCAGCCTTGGTATCTGGCGTTGGCCAGCGGTGGCGGCAGGGGTCCTGCTGGCGTTGCTATTGGTCGATCGCAGCAGCTACTTGTGGCAGCTGAATCAGCAACAGCAGCAATTGGCCGCGGCGACCGAGCAGCGCTATCGCGATACCTTTCCTGAGGAATCGCGGGTGGTAAACGTGCGGGCTCAATTGGGTCAGCATCTGAGCCGCTTGCAGGGCGGAGGTCAGGGCAGCCAGTTGTTAGCGCTGTTGCAGCAGCTTACCCCAGCGTTTACGGCCACTGAACTGGATATAAGCCTGCTGCAGTTTGATTCTGGACGCAGCGAATTGCGCATTCAAGCGTCAGCAGAGGATTTCATGACCTTTGAACGTTTTATTCAACTCGCGCGCGAGCAGGAACTGGAAGTCGAACAAGGCCAACTGAATAGTCGTGGTGGGCGTATCGCCGGAACCATGGTAGTCCGCGTTCAGGGAGGATAAATGGATCAATTCAAGCAGTACAAACAGCAGGCCCGATTGTGGTGGCAGAAACGTGAGCCACGGGAACGGCAGTTGCTGGTCGTGTTAGCCGCATTGTTGGTTATTTTTATATTTTGGTACGGCCTTTGGCAGCCGCTGCAAAGCAATATAGTTCGGGCCGAAAACCGCCTGGCGACGCAACAGGAAACTTTGCGTTGGGTCGAAGAGAATGCGGCCCGGGTTGAGCAACTGCGTCAGCAATCAGGGTCGCAGGCCACCACGTCAGCGGAGCAACCGGTGCGCAGCGGCGAGCTTAACGCCTTTATTAGCCGTACCAGCACTGAATTTAATTTACAGGTGTCGCGCTTGCAGCCACAGAGCGATTCGTTGCTAGTGGTTTTTAATGACGCTGACTTTGATCAGCTCCTACGCTTTATCGCCGAGCTGGAATCTCGTGCAGTGCAGGTGAATGCGGTCGATATTGCCGAAGGTGATGAACCAGGGATGGTCCGGGTTCGTCGACTGGAAGTCAGGGCGGAGGCCGAATGAAGAAACTGTTAATTGTGCTCGCGCTGATCGGGGCTTACCTGTGCGCGCTGGTGGCCTTACTACCAGCACGATTTGCGCTGCAATTTGTGCAGCTTCCTGCACAGGTACAGCTTGGGGGTGTGCAGGGCAGTCTTTGGTCTGGCAGTGTCGATGCACTGCGCGTTGAGGATATTATGTTGCGTCAGGTTAGCTGGCGCCTGCAGCCGTTGTCGTTGCTACGTGGTCAACTGGCGGCGGTGATTGAAGTTGATGACCATGTGGATAATATCCTGGTCGGCGGCGCGGTGGTAAAAACGTCTTCAGGGCAGTTACAGGTTGATAACCTGCAGTTGCAAGCGCGGCTAACTGACATGGCGGCGTTTGCTCCTCAGCCCAGCCCATTGCCGCTGCGCGGTGATGTAGAACTGACTATTGCTCATTTCGTCTGGGGGCAACCACTGTGTACCGAACTGCAGGGACAGATCCGGGTGCAGGGGGCGGCAGTTCAGGTTGGTCGCGAGTGGGAAGAATTAGGCATGCTGCAGGCGCAACTAAGTTGCGCCGACGGTCAGGTATATGGCGAACTGGATGAACCTAACGACCTTGGCCTGTCGGCGTCAGTGCAGGCCTCGCTGCAGATGGCGCAAGGTCATTTTCAACTCAATCCGGGCAATGATGCCCCACGTTCAGTGCGTAACCTGATATCACTGCTGCCTGAGCAAGCACGTCAGCAACAGCGTTTTAGTGTGCGTTTCCAATAGCTTGCTCAACGCGCAAATTTGCAACTGCCGGGCTTTTCATTAAGCTAATACAATATTGTCTGACAGAATAAGGAATTAGCATGAACGAGATGTGGCTCTGGCTGGAAGAAAACCAAGGTATACTGGCGATGTATGCAGTGCGCTTTGCGATTGGCCTGGCAATATTACTGGGTGGTTTTATTCTCTCCGGTATTATCAGCCGTAGCATGATAAAGCGTCTTGATAAGAGTAAAATCGACAATGCCGTGGTCTCATTTCTGGCCGGCATTGTACGGGCTATTATTGTCGCTGCGGCGATTATGATGGCGCTCTCCCATGTGGGCATTCAGACCACCTCGTTTATCGCCATCTTAGGTGCTATGGGTCTGGCCATCGGCCTGTCGTTACAGGGTTCGCTGGCAAACTTTGCCTCTGGGGTGCTGATCATGATCTACCGCCCATTTAAGTCCGGCGATTATGTCGAAGCGGGCGGTGTTGCAGGCACTGTGATCGGGATTGAGCTATTCACTACGATTCTGAAAACACCAGATAGTAAAAAAGTGGTGGTCCCTAATTCGCAAATCACTTCAAATCCGATCACGAATTACTCCGAGCACCCGACGCGGCGCGTTGATATGGTGATTGGGGTCAGTTACAGCGCTGACTTGAAAAAGACCAAAGAGGTGCTGATGGGTGTCCTTAACGATGACCCTCGTGTGCTGAAAGAGCCTGAACCTCGGGTGTCTGTGAACGAGCTGGCGGATTCGTCGGTTAACTTTATTGTTCGCCCCTGGGTTAACAGTGAAGACTACTGGCCGTTTTACTGGGACACCATGGAAAACATTAAGCTCAAGCTGGATGAAGCCGGTATTGGCATCCCGTTCCCGCAAATGGACGTCCATTTGCATCAGGGCGGCAGCGACGAAGGTCCGCTGCGAATCGCTTCAACGGTGTCTCCAAGTGCGGGCAGTGACGCTGACAAGCAGCACGCCAACCACGGTTAGTCGAGTACTTTACTTTTCAGCTCGCCTTGGCCAAGGCGGGTGGTAATCACAGCGCCGGGCTCGACTTGCCCGGCGTTTTTGATCACCTCACCGGTATCAGTCTGAGTAATACTATAACCACGACTTAAGGTTTGTAACGGCGACACCAGCTGCAATGAGTGGGCGTTCGCGGCGGTGCGTTGCTGAGCCTGCTTCAGTACCTGTAGCATCGCCCGTTGCAACTGTTGCTCGGCACGCTGGTGTTGCTGTCGGGCGCGCTCGAGGTGGGCGTCCGGCTTGATTTGGCTAAGGCGCGCCTGCAAATGATGCTGTTGCTGATTGCAGTGGTGTAACAGTGCATTTACGCTTTGCTGCAGCCGACGTTGCAGTTCATCCTGCCGTTGCCCTTGTTGCTGCAGTTGCTGGGCGGGGTGAAGCGGGGTTAGCCGCTGTTGCAACAAGGCCTGGCGGTGTTGAACCCGATGCAGTGCATGTTGCCAGGCACGCCACAGGCGTTGGCTGAGGTGCTGCTGTTGAGCGCGTAAATGACTGCGGTCCTGACTTAGCAATTCGGCGGCTGCAGAGGGGGTCGGGGCCCGCAAATCGGCGACGAAATCGGTGATCGCAAAATCCACCTCATGACCCACCGCAGAGATGACCGGCAATTTACTGGTAAATACCACCCTGGCCAGGGTCTCGTCGTTAAAACAGGATAAATCTTCTAATGAACCGCCGCCGCGGGTGAGCAGAATAACATCGACTTCATTGCGCCGGTTGGCTGTATTCAAGGCGCTAATCAGATTCTCAGCTGCCTGACTACCCTGCACCTGTGAGGGGTAGACAATCACTTCAACACTGGCGTCACGACGTTTAAGGACTGAAAGCACATCATGCAAAGCGGCGCCACTGGCAGAGGTCACCACACCGATACGACGGATATCGGTGGGCAGTGCTTTTTTACTGGCGGGGTCAAACAAACCTTCGCTTTGAAGCTTGGCTTTAAGTTGTTCGAATTGCTGTTGCAGTAACCCGGCGCCGGCGTCTTCCATGTGCTCGACGATGAGCTGATAGTCACCACGTGGCTCATAGAGACCTATTTTGGCCCGCACCATGACCTGTTTGCCATTGCCCACCTGAGTCATAACCCGCTGGTTGGCGCCTCGGAACATCGCGCAACGTACCTGCGCTTTGCTATCTTTGAGGGTGAAATACCAGTGTCCGGACGCCGGTGCTGAAAAGTTCGACAGTTCGCCGACCAGCCAGACTTGACCGAAATGACCTTCGAGTAACCGACGGACCGCCAGGTTTAGCTTAGAAACGCTGTAAATAGTGCGCTGCGGGCTGGATTCAGCTTGTTCGGGTGCAAACACAATGAGGCCTTATTGAGAATCTGATAAAAACTAGTTTACTGGAGCCATGCTTGTGAGTAAAATACCGCCGCAACATTGATCCAGCTCCCACCTTTCACAAGAGAGATGTTGCCATGCTACGAATTGCTCAAGAAGCCCTGACTTTTGACGACGTTTTACTCGTTCCCGGTCACTCTACTGTACTACCTCATACCGCGGACTTACGCACGCGTCTGACGCGCAACATTGAACTCAATATTCCAATGGTCTCATCGGCGATGGATACGGTGACCGAAGCTGATCTGGCGATTGCGCTGGCTCAGGAAGGCGGCGTTGGTTTTATTCATAAGAACATGAGTATCAGCGAACAGGCTGCACATGTTCGCAAGGTTAAAAAATACGAAAGCGGGATTGTTAAAGACCCGGTCACTGTGACGCCATCGATGACCATTGCCGAAGTAAAAGCATTGGCTGCAGAACATGGCTTCCAGGGTTTTCCGGTAGTCGATAATAAGCGCCTGGTTGGTATTGTTACCGGTCGCGACACCCGCTTTGAAGACGGCAGCCATACTACCGTCGCCGATGTGATGACGCCGGAAGAGCGCCTTATCACGGTCAAACAGAACGCCAAAAGCGAACAAATCCTGGCCTTGATGCATCAGCATCGGATCGAAAAGATTCTGGTCACCGATGACAAGCAGACGCTGGTTGGCATGATCACCCTGAAAGACTTCGAAAAAGCAGCCAATAAACCCAATGCCTGTAAAGACGAGCAGGGCCGTTTACGGGTCGGTGCTGCGGTTGGTGTTGGTGCAGGCACTGAAGAACGGGTCGCTGCACTGGTTGACGTAGGTGTTGATGTGATTCTGGTCGACACCTCCCATGGCCATTCTGAAGGGGTTCTTGAGCGGGTTCGTTGGGTTCGCAAGAATTTCCCTGATGTGCAATTAATTGCTGGGAACGTAGCCACCAAAGCCGGTGCGCTGGCGCTGGCCGACGCCGGTGTCGATGCCGTTAAAGTCGGTATTGGCCCAGGTTCTATTTGCACCACACGGATTGTGACCGGCTGTGGTGTGCCGCAAATTACTGCTATTGCGGATGCAGTTGAAGCACTTAAAGACCGCGACATCCCGGTTATTGCCGATGGTGGCATCCGTTTCTCCGGTGACATTGCCAAAGCCATTGTCGCCGGCGCCAGTTGTGTCATGGTCGGCAGTATGCTGGCTGGCACTGAAGAAGCGCCAGGTGAAGTTGAGCTGTATCAGGGGCGTTACTACAAATCCTATCGCGGCATGGGTAGCATCGGCGCGATGAACCAGAGCCATGGTTCTTCAGATCGTTACTTCCAAAGCAGCAACCAGGCGGAAAAACTGGTCCCGGAAGGGATTGAAGGCCGGGTTGCTTATAAAGGACCGATGGCGACCATTATCCATCAGCAGATGGGCGGCTTGCGCTCGGCGATGGGGCTTACTGGCAGCGCCGATATTTTGACCCTGCGCACTAAACCCGAATTCGTCCGGGTCACGTCTGCTGGCATGGGTGAGTCCCATGTGCATGATGTACAGATTACCAAGGAAGCACCGAATTACCGTTTAGGTTAACCCCTGGGGCATGCACTGCATGCCATCGCGCATTATCTGAGGGCAGGCAGGGTCTGCCTTCAGGCATTTTGTATCTATGGCATGTTAGTTATGCCAGTCGCAACCAACACGAGAGAACCAATGACCACTGACATTCACCAGCATCGTATTCTAATCCTCGACTTTGGCTCGCAATATACTCAGTTAATCGCCCGCCGTATCCGTGAAATCGGGGTCTATTGTGAACTCTGGGCATGGGATGTGGATGCCGCCGACATTAAAGCCTTTAACCCGCAAGGGATTATTCTGTCCGGTGGGCCGGAAAGCGTGCCGGAACCAGGTTCACCACGCGCGCCAGAGTACGTGTTCGAGGCAGGTGTGCCGGTGCTTGGGGTTTGCTACGGTATGCAGACCATGGCCGCTCAGCTCGGCGGACGGGTGCTGGGTTCAGATGAACGTGAGTTTGGCTATGCGCAGATTGAACGCGTGATCGAAAGTGAACTGTTTAAGAACATTGAAGATGCGGTCAGCGAAAACGGCAAACCGCTGCTTGATGTATGGATGAGCCACGGCGACAAGGTGATTGAAATCCCAGCTGGTTTTGAAACCGTTGCGCGTACCAAAACCTGCCCGCATGCGGCGATGGCGGATACCAAACGTCATTTTTATGGTCTTCAGTTCCACCCGGAAGTGACCCATACCCGTCAGGGCCTGCGCATGCTTGAGCATTTCGTCAATGACATCTGTGGCTGTGAAAATCTGTGGACGCCAGCAACCATTATTGATGATGCGATTGAACGTATTCGCGACCAAGTCGGCACTGACAAAGTTATTCTCGGCCTGTCCGGTGGCGTTGACTCCTCCGTCACGGCGATGCTGCTGCACCGCGCCATCGGTACACAATTAACCTGTGTCTTTGTTGACAATGGGCTATTGCGCCTCAATGAAGGTGACCAGGTGATGGAAATGTTTGGTGATCACTTTGGTCTCAACATTGTGCGCGTCGATGCAGAAGATCGCTTCTTAAGCGAGCTTGCTGGTGTCAGCGACCCAGAGCTAAAACGTAAAACCATCGGTCGCGTATTCATTGAATTGTTTGACGAGCAGGCGACGTCTATCGAAGACGTGCAATGGCTGGCGCAGGGCACCATTTACCCGGACGTGATTGAGTCGGCGGGCTCTAAAACTGGTAAAGCCCATGTCATCAAGTCGCACCACAACGTTGGTGGCCTGCCCGAAGACATGCAGTTAAGCCTGGTTGAGCCACTGCGTGAGCTGTTCAAAGACGAAGTGCGCAAGATAGGCCTTGAGCTCGGTTTACCATACGACATGCTGTACCGCCATCCATTCCCTGGCCCGGGTTTAGGGGTTCGGGTACTGGCTGAAGTGCGCAAAGAATATTGTGACTTATTACGCCGCGCCGACCATATCTTTATCGAAGAGCTGCGCAACTCGGGCTGGTATGACAAAGTCAGTCAGGCATTTGCGGTATTCCTGCCGGTTCGCTCTGTGGGCGTGATGGGTGATGCGCGCAAATACGACTGGGTTATCGCCATTCGTGCAGTGGAAACCATCGATTTCATGACCGCGCGCTGGGCTCACCTGCCGTATGATTTGCTGGAACGCGTCTCAAACCGTATCATTAACGAAATTAATGGGATTTCACGGGTTGTGTATGACATTTCTGGCAAGCCACCAGCAACGATTGAGTGGGAATGATCTCGCGTTAGGTACTGGCTGGTAATAACTGGAAAAAATTTAAGCTCATGTTTTCATGGGCTTTTTTATGCTTGGCAGTGTTTGGCATCTGATGGCAGCGGGAAGCACCGCTTGAGCATGGTATCGGAATCGAAGAAGGATAAGACTCTTGCTGACCGATACCAAGCTGCGCAACCTGAAGCCGAGGGATAAACTCTACAAGGTGAATGACCGGGACGACCTCTATGTGGCTATCACCCCTGCCGGTTCCACCTCATTCCGTTACAACTACTAGGTCAATGGCAGGCAAGAGACGATCACCTTTGGCCGCTACGGCGTTGGTGGTATCACTCTGGCAGAAGCCCGTGAGCGGCTTGGTGAATCCAAGCGGATGGTCGCAGATGGAAAGTCGCCAGCGAAGGAGAAGGAACGGGACAAGGCGCGTGTCAAAGGGGGTGAAACCTTTGGTGCCTGGGCGGAAAAATGGCTACGTGGCTACCAGATGGCCGACTCTACTCGTGATATGCTTCGCTCGGTTTATGCGAGAGAGCTGGAAACAAAATTCGGCAATCAGAAGTTGACCGAAATCACCCATGAGGACTTTCGAGCATTGACTGACGCCATCGTAGAGCGCAGGCCTGGATGACTTCATAGTAGTGGGCCGTACGATTACGTTTGAGCTTACGGCTAAGACTGCTGATGTGTCGGTTCAGATGACGGCTGATGGAGCGTAGGCTCAATCCTTGGCCTCGCATCACCATCAAGGCGACCCGTGCGTCAGTGGTTAAATGTGCGTATAGGTTTTCATGGCAACACTCTATCTCAGGTGCTGCACTTGGTCCTTGAGACCGTCGTGAGACAGATAGTTCACTGATTTAAGAAACAATGCATCGGCAAGTACTAGATCAATACAGTAACCACATGACTTGTAGTACATTAGTGGCATATGCGCTTGTATGCTTTTTAGGGAAATTCTTATGTACATCAGAAAGGTAACGATCAACAACTACCGTAGCTTCCGCTCTTTCGAAGCCCAGCTTCAACAGCTGACAGTGGTCATTGGTGAAAACGATACCGGTAAAACGAACTTTTTGACCGCACTTTCGTTACCGTTAAGCGGCAACCAAGTAGACTTCAACCAGAAGCGTTTGAGTGTTTCTGACATCAACAAAGATTCCGTTATTGATTTTCTGACGTCTGTAGTCAACGAAGATACTGAAGAAAATCAGCTTCAAAAGCTCCCTAAAGTGTCAGTAACCGTAGAGTTTGCTGATCCGAAAGATGCTTATGAAACAGCAATGCTGGCTAAGTGGATTGTTGCTGATGGTGATGAAGAAACTTACAAAATCAGATACGACTTTAAGCCTAAAGACGACAATGACTTGCTTGAGGTCGTGAAGAAATCACTCGCTGGTAAGACTTTCGATGATATTAACTGGTTTACTTTACCCGTTGAGCTATACGACTACCAAATCGTATCTGTGAACAACAAAAAGCCTATCGCATACAGTGACTTAAAACACGTCAGCATCCATAGTATCAATGCGGAACGAGATGACTTCTCAGAAAGCAGTTCAATGAAGTCCAATAGCATTTTTACAAAGCTACTTATGAACACATTAGACGACGATGACAAAGGTCAGATTAATGCCGCTTACTCTGAGTTCTTTAGTGCTATTGAAAAGACCGAAACATTCGACAAAATCATTGGAAATAATGAGGATTTTAAAAACTACGACAATATAATAAAGAAGCTTGAGTGTACTCCTAACCTGCCTAACTTGAAGAACATCTTGTCGAACATCACTTTGAAATACGGTAATGAATTTCTCTACCAAAAAGGCTTGGGACAAAGAAACCTTATCTACATACTCATCCTGTTTGCTTACTACAAGTCGTGTGGTGATACATTCAACCTGTGCTGTATAGAAGAACCAGAAGCACACTTGAGCGTTAACAACCCGAGTTACCCACAAACAGTAGACACCTTCTATAGTTAGGTAGCCCCTAGCAGGAGGTGTTTCATGACCAAGAAACGGCAGGCATATACTGAGGAATTTCGTAGGGAAGCAGTACGCCGAGCGGATCAGCCCGGCAACACGGCAGCATCCGTCGCCAAAGAATTGGGATTGCATCCCGGTCAGATCTACAACTGGCGGCGACAGTTCACCCGGCTTT
>NZ_PIPO01000008.1 GCF_003986975.1 Aliidiomarina soli
AAAAAAATCTCTGTCAGTAATACCCTCAACACGCACTCGTGCAGAGTCATACGTCTTTGGTGTTGTATGGTTAAGCCTCACGGGCAATTAGTACAGGTTAGCTCAACACATTACTGCGCTTCCACACCCTGCCTATCAACGTCGTAGTCTTCAACAACCCTTTAGGGAGATTACACTCCAGTGAGAACTCATCTCAAGGCTCGCTTCCCGCTTAGATGCTTTCAGCGGTTATCGATTCCGAACGTAGCTACCGGGCAGTGCCATTGGCATGACAACCCGAACACCAGCGGTTCGTTCACTCCGGTCCTCTCGTACTAGGAGCAACCCCTTTCAATTCTCAAACGCCCACGGCAGATAGGGACCGAACTGTCTCACGACGTTCTAAACCCAGCTCGCGTACCACTTTAAATGGCGAACAGCCATACCCTTGGGACCGACTTCAGCCCCAGGATGTGATGAGCCGACATCGAGGTGCCAAACACCGCCGTCGATATGAACTCTTGGGCGGTATCAGCCTGTTATCCCCGGAGTACCTTTTATCCGTTGAGCGATGGCCCTTCCATTCAGAACCACCGGATCACTATGACCTGCTTTCGCACCTGCTCGACGTGTCTGTCTCGCAGTTAAGCTGGCTTATGCCATTGCACTAACCGTACGATGTCCGACCGTACTTAGCCAACCTTCGTGCTCCTCCGTTACTCTTTGGGAGGAGACCGCCCCAGTCAAACTACCCACCAGGCACTGTCCGCAATCCCGATAAGGGACCAACGTTAGAACATCAAACGTACAAGGGTGGTATTTCAAGGATGGCTCCACATCAACTAGCGCCAATGCTTCAAAGCCTCCCACCTATCCTACACATGTAGGTTCAATGTTCAGTGCCAAGCTGTAGTAAAGGTTCACGGGGTCTTTCCGTCTAGCCGCGGGTACACAGCATCTTCACTGCGATTTCAATTTCACTGAGTCTCGGGTGGAGACAGCGTGGCCATGGTTACACCATTCGTGCAGGTCGGAACTTACCCGACAAGGAATTTCGCTACCTTAGGACCGTTATAGTTACGGCCGCCGTTTACCGGGGCTTCGATCAAGAGCTTCTCCGAAGATAACCCCATCAATTAACCTTCCGGCACCGGGCAGGTGTCACACCCTATACGTCAACTTTCGTTTTAGCAGAGTGCTGTGTTTTTAATAAACAGTCCCAGCCACCTGGTCACTGCGACCACTATCAGCTCTGAGCGCGAAGCTCGTCACCAACAGTGGCGTACCTTCTCCCGAAGTTACGGTACTATTTTGCCTAGTTCCTTCACCCGAGTTCTCTCAAGCGCCTTAGTATTCTCTACCTGACCACCTGTGTCGGTTTCGGGTACGGTTCTGCATACCTGAAGCTTAGAGGGTTTTCCTGGAAGTATGGCATCAACAACTTCGACTCCTTAGAGTCTCGTCTCGTGTCTCAGTCTTCTCACTAAAGAGGGCAGTCCGGATTTACCTAAACCACCAACCTACTCACTTTCACGCGGACTACCAACGCCGCGCTTGCCTAGCCTTCTCCGTCACCCCATCGCAGTATGCAGCAGTACGGGAATATTAACCCGTTTCCCATCGACTACGCGTTTCCGCCTCGCCTTAGGGGCCGACTTACCCTACCCTGATTAGCATGGGATAGGAACCCTTGGTCTTCCGGCGGGGGAGTTTTTCACTCCCCTTATCGTTACTCATGTCAGCATTCGCACTTGTGATACCTCCAGCAAACCTCTCGATTCACCTTCAACGGCTTACACAACGCTCCCCTACCACTGTTGCACATCCTTAATGCGACTTATCGCGCTACGTTCAGCATCCTCGTCTGTTTAAGGAACGCTTTCGCTTCGCTGTGCTACGCGTAAGCGTAACTCAAATCGAATTAAGTGATGTGCAACAATCCGCAGCTTCGGTGCATGGTTTAGCCCCGTTACATCTTCCGCGCAGGCCGACTCGACTAGTGAGCTATTACGCTTTCTTTAAAGGATGGCTGCTTCTAAGCCAACCTCCTAGCTGTCTGTGCCTTCCCACATCGTTTCCCACTTAACCATGACTTGGGGACCTTAGCTGGCGGTCTGGGTTGTTTCCCTCTCCACGACGAACGTTAGCACCCGCCGTGTGTCTCCCGGATAGTACTCACTGGTATTCGGAGTTTGCATGGGGTTGGTAAGTCGGGATGACCCCCTAGCCCAAACAGTGCTCTACCCCCAGTGGTATTCATCCGAGGCTCTACCTAAATAGATTTCGGGGAGAACCAGCTATCTCCGGGCTTGATTAGCCTTTCACTCCTAGCCACAGGTCATCTCCTAATTTTTCAACATTAGTGAGTTCGGTCCTCCAGTTGATGTTACTCAACCTTCAACCTGCCCATGGATAGATCGCCCGGTTTCGGGTCTACACCTTGCAACTCGACGCCCAGTTAAGACTCGGTTTCCCTACGGCTACCCTATTCGGTTAACCTCGCTACAAAATGTAAGTCGCTGACCCATTATACAAAAGGTACGCAGTCACACCACGAAGGTGCTCCTACTGCTTGTACGTACACGGTTTCAGGTTCTATTTCACTCCCCTCACAGGGGTTCTTTTCGCCTTTCCCTCACGGTACTGGTTCACTATCGGTCAGTTGGGAGTATTTAGCCTTGGAGGATGGTCCCCCCATATTCAGTCAAGATAACACGTGTCCCGACCTACTCGTTTTCACTTACTAAGGTTCTTCGTGTACGGGGCTATCACCCTGTATCGCGGCACTTTCCAGAGCCTTCCACTAAACCTTAATGAGCTTAAGGGCTGATCCGCGTTCGCTCGCCGCTACTAACGGAATCTCAATTGATTTCTTTTCCTCCGGGTACTTAGATGTTTCAGTTCTCCGGGTTCGCTTCGTTAACCTATGAATTCAGTTAACGATACTGAGCAAGCTCAGTGGGTTTCCCCATTCGGAAATCCATGATTCAAATGCCTCTTACTGGCTTATCATGGCTTATCGCAAGTTAGTACGTCCTTCATCGCCTCCAACTGCCTAGGCATCCACCGTGTACGCTTAGTCACTTAACCATACAACCCAAAAACGTATACAGGCATACCATGTATCAAAGCCAATTCAATCTGTGTGAGCACTCACATCTTTTGAGCTATCGTTAAGGAGGTGATCCAGCCGCAGGTTCCCCTACGGCTACCTTGTTACGACTTCACCCCAGTCATGAACCACACCGTGGTAAACGCTCTCCCGAGGGTTAAGCTATCTACTTCTGGTGCAGCCCACTCCCATGGTGTGACGGGCGGTGTGTACAAGGCCCGGGAACGTATTCACCGTGGCATTCTGATCCACGATTACTAGCGATTCCGACTTCATGGAGTCGAGTTGCAGACTCCAATCCGGACTACGACGCGCTTTTTGAGATTCGCTTGCTATCGCTAGCTTGCTGCCCTTTGTGCGCGCCATTGTAGCACGTGTGTAGCCCATCCCGTAAGGGCCATGATGACTTGACGTCGTCCCCACCTTCCTCCGGTTTATCACCGGCAGTCTCCCTAGAGTTCCCACCATTACGTGCTGGCAACTAAGGATAAGGGTTGCGCTCGTTGCGGGACTTAACCCAACATCTCACAACACGAGCTGACGACAGCCATGCAGCACCTGTCTCAGAGTTCCCGAAGGCACTAATCTATCTCTAGAAAATTCTCTGGATGTCAAGGGATGGTAAGGTTCTTCGCGTTGCATCGAATTAAACCACATGCTCCACCGCTTGTGCGGGCCCCCGTCAATTCATTTGAGTTTTAACCTTGCGGCCGTACTCCCCAGGCGGTCAACTTAGTGCGTTAGCTGCGTTACTCACGTCTTAAGACACGAACAACTAGTTGACATCGTTTACGGCGTGGACTACCAGGGTATCTAATCCTGTTTGCTCCCCACGCTTTCGCTCCTCAGCGTCAGTTTTTGACCAGGTGGCCGCCTTCGCCACTGGTATTCCTTCCAATATCTACGCATTTC
The DNA here is from genome assembly GCF_003986975.1 of Aliidiomarina soli. Taxonomy (GTDB): domain Bacteria; phylum Pseudomonadota; class Gammaproteobacteria; order Enterobacterales; family Alteromonadaceae; genus Aliidiomarina; species Aliidiomarina soli. Next base: position 4,004 of record NZ_PIPO01000008.1, read on the forward strand.
ACCGCTACACTGGAAATTCTACCACCCTCTTCAAAACTCTAGCTTGCCAGTTCAAAATGCAATTCCAAGGTTGAGCCCTGGGCTTTCACATCTTGCTTAACAAACCGCCTACGTGCGCTTTACGCCCAGTAATTCCGATTAACGCTCGCACCCTCCGTATTACCGCGGCTGCTGGCACGGAGTTAGCCGGTGCTTCTTCTGTGGCTAACGTCAATGATACTAGCTATTAACTAGCACCCCTTCCTCACCACTGAAAGTGCTTTACAACCCGAAGGCCTTCTTCACACACGCGGCATGGCTGGATCAGGCTTGCGCCCATTGTCCAATATTCCCCACTGCTGCCTCCCGTAGGAGTCTGGGCCGTGTCTCAGTCCCAGTGTGGCTGATCATCCTCTCAGACCAGCTAGAGATCGTCGCCTTGGTGAGCCATTACCTCACCAACTAGCTAATCTCGCTTGGGTTCATCTGATGGCATGTGGCCCGAAGGTCCCACACTTTGGCCCGTAGGCATTATGCGGTATTAGCCACCGTTTCCAGTGGTTGTCCCCCGCCATCAGGCAGATCCCCAAGTATTACTCACCCGTCCGCCGCTCGTCATCATCTAGCAAGCTAGATATGTTACCGCTCGACTTGCATGTGTTAGGCCTGCCGCCAGCGTTCAATCTGAGCCATGATCAAACTCTTCAATTAAAGATTTTGATTTTTGCAAGTGCTCAATGAATCGTTGGTTCTTCTAAAATAGAAGTAATTAATTACTTGAATCTTATGGTCACCAGCATTTCAAGAGCAAATTTGACCCTACCTGCAGGACAAGCCTGTGGTTGAGATCTGCTACCGAAGTAGCTTTTT
>NZ_PIPO01000009.1 GCF_003986975.1 Aliidiomarina soli
TGGTCCTACCCACAAAAAGTAGACACTGTTATGCGCATTTGCGCTCAAACTCTGCTGGACTGATATTGCCGAGAGCAGAGTGTCGTCGTTTGCGGTTATAAAAGATCTCGATGTATTCGAAGATACCTGATCGGACTTCTTCCATCGAGCCATATTGCTCAGCGTAGATCAGCTCTACCTTGAGCCGACTGTAGAATGACTCCATCACCGCATTATCCCAGCAGTTACCCTGCCGGCTCATGCTTGCTAGGCAACCGCTTGATCTGACCAGATCCAGATACTTCACCGAGCGAAACTGAACTCCGCGGTCTGAGTGGATGATCAGTCCAGGCTTAACCTCTCTACGCGAGAAGGCCATGGTGAGCGTATCCAATACCAGTTTCTCCGTCATGGAGGTATCGAGCTTCCAGCCGACTATGGTTCGAGAATAGAGGTCCATGACGGTGGCCAGATACGCCCAACTGCCTTTGACCCAGATGTAGGTGATGTCCGTTACCCATTTCTGGTTTGGGGCTTCTGCGTGAAAGCGACGACGCAATCGGTTCTCTTCCACATTGATCATCGTCGGACTGGCCGGACGGTAGTGGAAGCCCTTGCCATTTCGCGCCCGGATACCGCGATAGCGCATGATGTTGGCGACAAAGTTCTTTGAACAGGGCAGACCCGCATCCTTCAGCTCATGCGCCAGTCTGGGCGCACCGTAGCGCGCCTTGTACTCGGCAAACAGCTCAACCACTTTGCTCTCAATCCGCTCGCGTCGTAGCTGCGTGGCACAGGGCTTACGCTTGTGCCACTTATAGAACCCTGACCTCGATACGGTCAGAGCCCGGCACATCAGCGTAATCGGGTACTGCCCCAAATACTCTGCGATGACCACGTACTTCACTCCTGGAGCTTCGCGAAGTACGCCGCAGCCTTTTTTAGGAATTCATTTTCCTTGCGAGCATCGTTCAGTTCACGCCTGAGACGCCGCACCTCTTCTGATTCCTTCTTTGAATAGTCGACGCCATCGACGGAGTTGAACTGCTTCTCGGAAAGCCGGGTGAACTGTCGCCGCCAGTTGTAGATCTGACCGGGATGCAATCCCAATTCTTTGGCGACGGATGCTGCCGTGTTGCCGGGCTGATCCGCTCGGCGTACTGCTTCCCTACGAAATTCCTC